>NZ_VKKG01000009.1 GCF_007197885.1 Tessaracoccus rhinocerotis | reverse complement strand
CACCTCCGCGGTTCCGCACTAGGGTTCCGGAACTTGGCCAACTACATCGCCAGATCCCTACTCGAGACCGGCGGATTCAGACCCCAGCTACACCCTCGATTGTGAAGAGCCCCTTTGCCCGCATCGACGTCCTCGGGCTCGAGGTGCAGGCGCAGCAGGTGTGGCCAGACAAGACCACTTTGTTCTGCAAGCCCGTGCTGCCTGACGACACCTGCCCGTTCTGCGGTGGCACGGGTGGTTGGCATGACAGCTTCATCCGCTGGTTCACGCATCGTTTCCTAGTCAGGAGCCACCCTCACACAACCATCTGACACCTCATGATCTTGGGCAGGGTGGTCATCCACCCCGGCTCCAACAGGAGTGGTATCAGAGCTGGAATGCTGCCCAACCACTAAACGCCCAGCTCTTTAGCGATAGCACCCAACACGAACTCTTCCGCATCCTCCGGTGGCGTCAAGTCAACACCCCCGTCCAATGACTGATGCAATACGAGCCGGAACTTCCCAGAATCTCAAGCGCCGCCCACAGCCGCTTCCGTCGCGTGAACACATGCTTGGATAAGTGCTTCAGCAACGCGCGCCGGCTCCGAGGCCTTTAGCGCTTGGGAACGAGCATCGACAAAATCAGATTCAGAAATATCCCTTGCTTGGCGCACCCATTGCGTTGCTTGATCCGCTAATGACGCGGCGTCCCCCGCTGAGAACTCCCGAGCATTGACACCAATTGTTAGGGCGTCTACCTCTGGCCCCGAGGATGGATGATCAGGAAGCAGCACTGGAACCCCGGCCCTCAAAGCATCCAGCGCCAACAAGCCCATATTGAAAGGGGAAACTACCATTGCTGCAGATTGAATCAACTCCTGCAGTCTTCCCGAATCATAAATCGGACCATGAAAGGTGACGTACCTGGCATTTTCGTGACGTTGCAGATCCGGCAGGCAAGGACCATCCCCGATGACGTGGAGATGGACCAACGGAAACTTATCCCTCAGCAGCCCCACCGCCTCAAGCAGAACTTCTGGCCTCTTAGATTCAGTCAATCTGCCAGAATGCACCAAGACCAAGCGACCATCCCGCTCGGCGGCGATGGCAGACTCCTGCACGCGAACGAACGCCTCTTGAGAAGATTGGTCGTCCCACACCGTGGCATTTGTCCCTACTGCATTCCCCACAATTGTAATACGTTTCCCCTCTATTCCGAGTTCTATCGCAGAATTGCGGTCACGCTCTCCGTAAACAAGCAGTCCTGTCGCAAGATTGCACATTAGCCTGATGAGCGTCCGTCGCAATGAGACCTCACCGACATAACCCAAACGCCCCCATAGAAGCGTAGGGCGTCCAGTAAGCCGCCGTCGAAGGAGGATCGCCCAAGTCGTGACGGAGGAGACTGCGGGCCCGAGCACCGCAACGTCCACGTGTCTCGCGGAAGCTCGAGACTGAACGCGAAGGTCCCACGTGAAGGGTCCTAGCGACAGAGTTCGAGCTTGGCGTAGGGTAGGGAGGTCTTCGGGAGAAAGAGCCCGAACCCCACCTCGAGAGGAGCTCCCAGAAACGATAGAAACTGAGACCCCATCGCCGCTGGCCAGTTGAGCGAGGATCTCGCGACGATAGTGCGGAAACGCGTAATAGTAGAAGAGCAACTGCTTGGTACCCATGGCGCTCTCTAGACCCACTCTTCATGGAAGCTAGGGATTCTCTTCACATGCGTGAACCCGTTGGCGTGGATGTTGTCAATACCACCACGAGACCGAGAAGCCCGTGCATAAGACCAATCCCAGATTAGTTTCCCGTCGGGCCCATGCGTAAAACACCTAGAGACGCAGAACATTTTCTGAACTAACCCCCTGCGTATCGAGGAACAGGGCAGCACTTGAACTCAGGCTCTCGACATCGAAGGAGGAATGGGCCTGCAGAAGAACAACAATATCTGCACCCAGGACCGCTGCTTCCAATTCGCGGGAGCGTTCCAGGGAACCGTCACTGATGGCCCAGTTTTCGACGTAGGGGTCGTAAAACTCAACTCGCGCCTTCTTCTGTCGAAGAATATCGGCCACGGGTATGGCGGGGGATTCACGCTGGTCGGCGATGTCGGGTTTGTAAGTGACCCCGAGCAGGAGGACACGAGATCCGTTAAGTGGTTTCCCAACGTCGTTGAGTGCTTCGACGATTCGATCAACTACATATCTTGGCATGGAGTTGTTGATCTCCTGGGCTAATTCGACGAAACGAAACGGATAGCCGAGCTCTTTTCGAACCTCAAAGGAGAGGTAGTTGGGGTCGATAGGAATGCAATGGCCACCCACGCCTGGGCCCGGCGTGAACCTCATAAAACCAAATGGTTTTGTCGAAGCTCCTCGTATTACTTCCCAAATGTCGATGCCGAGTTCGTGGCAGAACTTTGCCATCTCGTTGACCAAAGCGATGTTAACGTGCCTAAACGTATTTTCGAGCAGCTTGGCAGTCTCCGCCTCCCGAGGCCCACTCAAGACCACCACCTGCTCAACAAACGAGGCATAGAATGCACTTGCGGCTTCGGAGGCTTCCTTTGTCAGACCTCCGACAAGTTTGGGTGTATTTCGAATGCCGAACTTCTTGTCTCCCGGGTTCACCCGCTCCGGACTGAAGGCAACGAGGAATTCTTGATTGGGAGTGAGGTGCGTGCCGCTAGATAGCAGTGGCAGCACGACTTCCTCTGTGGTGCCAGGGTAGGTGGTGGATTCGAGAATGACCGTGGTACCGGATGTCAAGTGGGGGGCGATAGTGGTCACGGCTGCTGTGACGGCGGAGAGGTCGGGTGATCCCGCATCGCCAAGCGGAGTGGGAACGCATATAACGACAATCTGGGAGCGAGACACACAGCTTGGGTCCAAGGTCGCTGCGTATCCCCTTCCCAACATGCGCTCGAGCTGTTGATCGCTGATGTCGTCGACATGTGACTGTCCACGGTTTAACTGGGTGACCACGCGGCTTGATGCTTCCAGACCCCACACGCGCCACCCAACTTCGCTAGCGGCCTCTGCGAGGGGTAAGCCAACGTACCCCTGTCCAACGATGGTGACTGTATCGGTCATTTTCGCTCCTTAGCGGGATCTCAGGTTATGCCGCATCGATAATGCTAGCGGACGATAGAGGTACCGTGCGCTTGGGGAGCGATCAGGCCTGCGTCAGGCGGGTCTGGTTGAACTTGTCACCTGCCAATGCTGTCAAGATGGAACAGATCCGTCACGGTCGTGGTGTCGGGGACGGCCTCGGCGGTGGCGGACTGGTAGCCAGTGAACCCGTCCATGGCCACGATCTCCACCGCGACTCGGAACTCCGGGCTCGGCGCCTCTAGCCAGGTCTTGAACACTTTTTTGCCAGCGGCCCCCGCCCATGTCCAACAGCGTCGCCGGACCGGTGCCGTCCCTAACGGGAGTCAGGTCAATGACGACGGTCACGTACCTGGTCGTCGTGGCGGGTGTGGGGCCAGCAGTGTTCCTCGACCGCGACCAGCTTCACCCCCTCGAGCCTGTCCGGATGGCTGATCAGCACCTGCTGACCAAGGGCTGTGACGGCGTCATGGACGGTGCCCCATGCCCGGCCGCACCGCCGCCACGGCGCTGACCGAGGAATGGTCCATCACCACCTCCTGCAACGCCCACCACGCCGCCGAGGGGCCCGTCGGAAACCTTGCATAAGTGGCCATGGCTTTAGTTGAGACCTAATTGTCCCACCGCCGAGCCGGGCCTACTACGACCGCAAACGGCCCGAGAAGAAGAAACACAGCGCCGCCATCGTCTGCCTCGCCCGCCGACCCTGCGACGTCCTTCACTCTGAATCGCCCCGGGTCTGGTGGAGGCTCTCAACCAGCGAAGGATGAGAGTCATGGCACCACCGAGGAAGTACAGCGTCGAGCTGCACAGCGGGCGACGCGGATGGCGTTGGACGCGAGGAAGGACCCGGAGACGAGTCGTGGCGCGATCAGACGGGTCGCTGACCAGCTTGGGGGATCCACCCCGAAGCGCTGCGCAACTGGGTCCGCCACGCCGAGGTCGATGACGGTCTCCGGCCGGGGATCACCACCGATGACCAGGCCCGGATCACCGAGTTAGAACGCGAGGTCCGGGAGCTGCGGCGGGCCAACGAGATCCTGAAGACCAGCGCAGCTTTTTCGCAGCCGCGGAGCTCGACCGCAAGATCAGGTAGCCCGTGAGGTGCCGGTCGCGTTGGTCGTCGACTACATCGACGCCCACCGGGACCGCATCGTGGAGGGCCGCAGGCTCGCAAGTCGAGCCGATCTGTCGGATCCTGCGGGAAGCAGGGATGCAGATCGCTCCGAGCACCTACTACGCCAACAAGCACCACACCCCCTCGGCGCGGACTATCCGCGACGCTGAACTGGTCAAGGAGATCCGAACCGTGCACAGCCGCAACCTGGGCGTCTACGGCGCCAGAAAGGTCCACGCCGAACTCCAGCGGCAAGGCCAACACGTGGCCCGCTGCACCGTTGAACGGCTGATGAGGGCCGAGGGGTTGCGTGGCATCACCCGCGCAAAGACCCTCCTGTCGACGGCGCTTGAATTCTGGTCAGTTCCGGCGGGGTGGTTTCCAGTGACGGTCGCAATGAGGACGATGTTGAAAGGGGTTCTCGCATGTCGACTCGTCGGGTTCACAAGGGGCCGGGACGCCGGCCCAAGTCATTGGCGCGGAAACGGTTCGTGGAGCTGCTGGCATCGGGGTGGTCGCTGTCGGCGGCCGCCCGGGAGGTGGGAGTGTCGCGCTCTGCTGCGAGTACTTGGAAGAACGGCACCACGATCCGGATGAAGGATGGCACGGTCAAGGTTGTGCCACCCCTTGAGCCACTTGCTGTGCGGGTCATCTCGCCACGATTCCTCTCCGAAGCCGAACGCGTCCAGATAGCTGACCTCGCATCCCAAGGCAGGGGGCCGACCGACATCGCGGCACTGCTGGGCAGATCACCATCCACGATCAGCCGTGAGTTGCGGCGAAATCGTCATCACTCCGGCGAGTATCGACCGTTCCACGCGCATTCCCAGGCTGCTGCCCGCCGCAGGCGGACTCGGCCCCTCAAACTCGCCGGTGACTCCGAGTTGCGGACCTTCGTGACGGCGAAGCTGGCACAACGGTGGAGCCCGCAGCAGATCTCCCGCGCCCTGCGCCGCGACCACCCCGACGACCCACAGCACAGGGTGGCCACCGAGACGATCTATCAGGCGATCTACCGGCCAGCCACCGACATCCTGCGCAAACCAGCCCCCTCACCGCTGCGAACAGGCCGGGATCACCGCCGAGGACACTCCCGTCCCATCCGCGCTCGGCGCCGCTTCGCTCAACCGATGCTGTCGGTCCATGACCGGGGCTTCGAGCCCACCGATCGCAGTGAGGCGGGGCATTGGGAAGGAGACCTCATCTGCGGTATCGAGAACCGGTCTGCGATCGGCACCCTGGTCGAACGGCACACCCGCTACGTGAAGCTGCTCCATCTGCCCGCATTCAACTCATCCGAGATGCATACCGCCCTCGTTCAGGTGCTGCGTGACCTGCCACCGGCGTTGCGGCGAACTTTGACCTGGGACCAGGGCACCGAGATGGCCAAGCACCTCAAGGTAACCCTCGACACCGGAACCCGGGTCTACTTCTGCGATGCAGGCAGCCCTTGGCAGCGAGGCAGCAACGAGAACACCAACGGGCTGCTGCGTCAGTACTTCCCCAAATCCACAGACCTCTCGGGGCACGGTCCCGAGCACCTGGCGTTCGTCGAGCAACAGCTCAACCATCGACCCAGAATGGTCCTAGGTGACCGCACCCCTCACGAACTCTTCCACGCCCTGCTAACGTCCGCTGAACACCCCTCGTTGCGATGACTGATGGAATACAAGGCGCCGAAACTGTCTACTTTTCGAGCGCCGTCGACAACCCTCCACACTACCCGCAGCGACGGCGCCGAGACACCCCGCCCCGAGGACCTGGTCGAGCAGCAGTTCGTCGCCGAGGCCCCGAACCAGTTGCGGGTGGCGGACCAGCGCTGGCGTCCGCACCCACGCCGGCTGGGTCTACGTCGCGTTTATCCTGGACGTGTTCTCCCGGATCGTGCTGGGCTGGCAGGCCCCCTCCTCCCTGCGCACCGACCTGGCCCTGGACGCCCTCGACATGGCCCTGTGGACCCGCCGCCACACCGGAGCCAACCTGACCGGCTGGTCCACCACAGCGACAGTGAGACTGTTACTGCTGGTGTTCTCGGGGGTCCTGACCCTCACAGCGACGGACGCGCGAGGATGTTGGTGCCGGGTGTTCTCGAGGGTTCCTGACTCTCACTCCGATCGACATCTGCTGTCTTTCCTCGGATCTGTCGGTCCCCCGAGAAACCCGGTGAGGTGTCACGCCTCGCCGCCGGAGTGACCTAAGGAGAGCCTGCACCAACTGGTGCTCATCACTGTCTTGTCCGCCGGTCTGGTGGTGCGCGGTGCCGTTCCCCGCCCATGCGAACAGATCGGAGCACGACATGGCCATCATTCCCGACGCCACTGGGAAGCATCAAGCACACCCGCCGGTATTCGCCGGCGTCGACACCCACAAAGAGATCCACGTCGCTGCGGTCGTGGACACTGCTGGCACCCTGCTGAGTACCCACAGCTTCTCCACGACCCGCGCCGGATACCGGGCGTTGCTGACATGGGTGCGCAGCTACGGGGATCCGATCCGGATCGGCATCGAGGGCACCGGCTCCTACGGCGCCGGCCTCACACGACACCTGGCCAAACATGATGTCACGGTCCTCGAGGTTGACCGACCCGATCGATCGGATCGCCGCCGAAGGGGCAAAGACGACGACCTCGATGCTATCAATGCTGCCCGTGCCGCGCTCCATCAACGACGCACCACGATCCCCGAAGTCCAAGGACGGCGCGGTCGAAGCCCTCAGAATCCTACGGATCGCCCGTGCTCAGGCCGTCCGCGAACGACGCAACGCGTTGCAGCTGCTGCGGATGTCGATCGTCGCCGCCCCCGACGAGGTCCGCGATCAGATTCGCAACCTCACCCGGATGCAGCTGATCCGCCATCTCGCAGCCTGGCGACCCGACGGCTCCAACGCGACCGACCCCATGGTCGCCTACCGGATCGCGTTGAGATCATTCGGTCGTCGCTACCTCGAACTCACCGACGAGATCGCCGACCTCGACGACCTCATCAACCCGATCGTCGAAGCGCTCGCCCCAGAACTCCTCAAACGAGTCGGAATCGGCATCGAGGGCGCCGGCCAACTCCTCGTCACCGCAGGCGACAACCCCGACCGGATGAAATCCGAAGCGGCGTTCGCGATGCTCTGCGGCGTCTCACCCCTGCCCGCCTCATCCGGAATGACCCAGCGACACCGCCTCAACCGAGGAGGCGACCGGCAGGCCAACCGTGCCCTCCACCTGGCCGTGATCAGCCGCCTCAGACTCGATCCCAGAACGAAGGCCTACGCCGCGAAGAAGACGGCCGAAGGCCACTCCAAAATGGAGATCATCCGCTGCCTGAAGCGCTACCTCGCACGCGAAACCTACTTCCTCCTCAACCCCGGCATCGACAACATCGCCCCGAACAACAAACCCCGCAAAACCGCTGCTTGACTCTTAGGAGAGCATCCGCGGAGTCCAGTACCGAGCCATCCGCTACACCCAACGTCTCGCCGAAGCCGAGGCCGTCGCCTCCGTGGGCAGCAAGGGCGATTCCTATGACTGTGAGTCTGTTTCTGCCCGATCTCGCAAGGATGGGGTAGTCCTGGCTGGAGTGTTCTGACCCTTGCCTACGATTGGCCCGCAGGTGCCTTGGCGTTGATCTGTCGAGCCTCCAGCCAGGCGCGCAGAGCCGCTGCCGCCGGATCGGGCGTGACCCGATAGGGGCCTGGAGCAGTCATTACAACGCGTCCCATGACAGTCCTGTCCACCCGTCGGCGACAGCGTGAAGACCGCGCTAACCGGTGAAGGAGACAGCAGGATATGGATCAGCTCGAGCCCGCCCGCTCCGGGCACGTCGTGATGGGCGTCGATACTCACAAGCACGTTCACGTCGCCGCGGTGATGGACTCCGTCGGAGGGATCCTCGCATCGTTGACGATCTCGACCGACAGGGCCGGGTTCCGGCAGCTACTTGAGTGGGCGACCGGGTTCGGGAGGATCATCGCGTTCGGGATCGAGGGCACCGGCTCCTACGGAGCTGCGCTCACCTCGTTCATCCGCCGGAACGGGCATAAGGGGCTCATCACAAAGCGGGGTGTAGTGGGTCCGGCGCGTCGTTGACCGGGTAGGGGTCGAGGCCTCCCGATGATGGAAGTTCTCACACTGCCCATCTGGAAGACCTCGACGT
>NZ_VKKG01000008.1 GCF_007197885.1 Tessaracoccus rhinocerotis | reverse complement strand
AAGCCTCTCAGCGCCGATGGTACTGCAGCGGGGACGCTGTGGGAGACTAGGACGCCGCCGGACTTATAATCACCCCCCGTTCATCCAACTTTTGTTGGGTGTCGGGGGGTGGTTTTTTTTCTCCCCATTTCACGAACCCGCACCTCGTCGGGTAACGTCGGGATGCTCGATGTCAGCACCCCTGTGGGAGAAT
The DNA here is from genome assembly GCF_007197885.1 of Tessaracoccus rhinocerotis. Lineage (GTDB taxonomy): Bacteria > Actinomycetota > Actinomycetes > Propionibacteriales > Propionibacteriaceae > Arachnia > Arachnia rhinocerotis. Next base: position 70,877 of record NZ_VKKG01000008.1, on the reverse strand, counting down.
GAACGCATGTCTGAGAACTCAACACCGGATCCCGAGGACCGTCGCGACGGTGGTCGCCAGGAGCGCCGCTCCGACGGCCCGCGTGGCGGTAGCCGCCCCCAAACGGGTCGATCCGGATTCGGTGGCCGTACGGGACGCGACGGTAACCCTTCACGTGATGGGTCACGTGGGAACGACCGCGGCCAAGGGCGCGGGCGCGGCCGGGACGCCAGCGGCGGTGCTCCGCGCGGTCCGCGTCGCGATGGTGACTCCCGCTCCAGCGGCGATCGTGGGTTCCGCAGGGACGAGGGCCCCCGTGGTCCGCGTCGTGACAGTGATTCCCGCTCCGGTGGCGATCGTGGGTTCCGCAGGGACGAGGGCCCGCGCGGTCCGCGTCGTGACAGTGATTCCCGCTCCGGTGGCGATCGTGGGTTCCGCAGGGACGAGGGCCCGCGCGGTCCGCGTCGTGACAGTGATTCTCGCTCCGGTGGCGATCGTGGGTTCAGCAGGGACGAGGGCCCGCGCGGTCCGCGTCGTGACAGTGATTCTCGCTCCGGCGGCGATCGTGGGTTCCGCAGGGACGAGGGCCCGCGCGGTCCGCGTCGTGACAGTGATTCTCGCTCCGGCGGCGATCGTGGGTTCCGCAGGGATGAAGGCCCCCGCGGTCCTCGCCGTGACGATGCCGGCCGTGGCGGAGAGGGTCGCGGCGGTCCACGCCAGGACCGCGACGATCGTGTGGGCGGTTTCCGCGGCACGCGCCGTGACGACTCCGGGCGAGGGGGCGATGACCGTCGCCCGCCCAGGGACGAGGAGTACGTACCGCGGCCGGGCACCGCACGTGCCGTCGACGAGCCGGACACGCCCACGGATTTCGACTCTGCACTGCTGCCGGCGGGCGTGCGTGCTGAGCTGAGGGGTCTGCCCAAGGAGCTCGCCAACATCGTCGGTGCACACATCCAGGCGGCTGGGGAACTGATTGACGTCGACCCGGAACTGGCCTTCAAACATGCGGAGGCCGCCAGAAGGCGTGCCGGTCGCATCCCGATCGTCCGTGAGGCGGCTGCCGAAACCGCGTACGCGGCCGGACACTATGACGTCGCCCTGCGCGAGTACCGTGCCATCCGTCGGATGAACGGTGGGGACGAGTTCATCCCGGTGATGGCGGACTGCGAGCGCGCCCTGGGCCGTCCGCGAGACGCGCTGGAGCTGCTTGCCAGCCTCGACCCCCAGACGAAGAATATCGGTTTGCGCATCGAGTGCCTGCTGGTCGAGGCCGGCGTCCGCGACGACCTCGGTCAGCGCGGGGAGGCGATGCGGCTGCTCGAGGAGGCGATCTCCCACAAGGTCGGCCCCAAGCTGGGCCAGGCCCGGCTACGGTACGCCTACGCGGAGTTCCTGCTCGAAGAGGGCCAGCAGGCCGAGGCCCGCCGCTGGTTCGAGGCGGCCGAGAAGCTGGACGGCGAGTCTGAGCTGGACGTCACCGACCGAATCGCAGCCATCGACGGCATCATCCTGCCGGAGGACTTCGACCTGGACAGCGACGAGGAGGACGCGCCCGGCGTCGCGGAGGAAGATTCCGCGACGCCCGAGGAAGTGCCGTCGGCCGACGAGGACGAGCCCGCCGCCTCCCAGGACAAGCGGTCCGAGACGGCGCCCGAGGACCACGGTGCGCAGGAGCTGGACAAGTGACGGCACTCCACGAGGCCCACGACGCAGCCCTGTTCGACCTCGACGGCGTCATCTACCTGGGACCGCACGCGATTGACGGGGTTCCCGAAGCGCTCCGTGAGCTGAGGGCAACGGGTGCCCACGTCGGATTCGTGACGAACAACGCGGCGCGTACCCCCGCAGCCGTGGCCGAGCACCTCGTGGAGCTGGGCATCGAGGCGGAGGAGTCCGACGTCGTCAACAGCACCCAGGCGACGCTGCGGATGCTCGCTGCGGACCTGCCGCCGGGATCCCGGATCCTGGTCGTCGGCACCGAGGCGCTCGCCTCGCAGCTCGCCGGGGCGGGCTTCACCCCAGTCCACACCCTCGCTGACGAACCGGTCGCCGTCGTCCAGGGCTACCACCCCGACGTCGACTGGAAGCTGTTGGAGCTCGGGGCCCTGGCGATCCAGGGAGGTGCTCCCTGGTACGCCACCAACCCGGACATGACCCGCCCGACCGAGCGCGGCATCCTTCCGGGCTGCGGAGCGCAGGTAGCGGTGGTGCGGGCCTGCGTGGGCGTGGAGCCGAAGGTGGCGGGCAAGCCGTTCCGTCCGTTGCTCGACGAGACCGTGCTGCGGCTCGGTGCCACGCACCCTGTCTTCGTCGGCGATCGGCTGGACACCGACATCCTCGGGGCCAACACGGTGGGGATGGACTCCCTGTTCGTGTTCACCGGGGCCCATGGCAAGGCCGACCTCGCCGCCGCCGAAGTCGAGTACCGACCCACCCACATCGCGTGGGACGTCGCGGGGCTGCTCGCGCCCGTGCGCACGGTGGATATCAGCGATTCCGCCGCCCGCTGCGGTGAGCAGGTGGTGGAGGTGGCCGACGGCGTCGCTGCACTGGTCACACCCGTGGGCGACCGAGACCAGCAACTCGACGCGCTCTGGGCCGCCCTGCAGCTCAGGTGGCACCACGGCACCGACATCGACGCGATCCTGCCCGTCCTCGACGGGCTGCGCTGAGGGTAGGGTCGGTTCCCATGACCTCACCGACACCCAGGGACGCCGCACCCGCTGTCGAGCGACGCAAGGAGCTCGTCGCCGAGGCCATGAGCGGCCTGGACGGGGTGGGGGAGGCGGACACCGCCGAGCAGCTGGCCCGCCTCGACGAGGCCCAGACGATCCTCGCCGCCGTGCTCAACAACCAGGACGTCAACCAGTTGGGCATCCCGGGCGTCCACGGGCAGCCGTGAGGCTCGACGTCGCCCTCGTCGCGCGTGGCATGGTCCGGTCCCGCAACCAGGCCGCCCGGCTGATCGCCGACGGGCAGGTCCTGGTCGACGGCTTGCGGGCGGTCAAGCCCTCGCAGCCCGTCTCGGACGGCAGCGAGATCACCGCCAACATTGACCCCTGGGTCTCCCGCGCCGCCCACAAGCTGCTCGGCGCCCTCGAGGACTCGGGCACCTCGGTCTCCGGCCGCGTCCTGGACGCCGGCGCCAGCACGGGCGGGTTCACCCAGGTCTGCCTCGAGAGGGGTGCTGAACTCGTCTACGCCTTCGACGTCGGCCACGACCAGCTGGCGCCCGAACTGGGGCAGGACCCCAGGATCGTGCGCCGAGACGGACTGAACCTGCGCGAACTCACCCTCTCCGACGTCGGCGGTGAGCCGGTCGACCTCGTCGTGGGGGACGTGTCCTTCATCTCGCTGACCATGCTGCTGGAACAGCTCTTGGCGGTCCTCGACGACGGCGGGGCCGCGCTGCTGCTGGTCAAGCCCCAGTTCGAGGTGGGGCGGTCGCGGCTCGGGAGCGGCGGAGTGGTCCGCGACGAGAAGCTGCGCGCACGGGCGGTCGCCTCTGTCGTGGCCCGTGCCGCCGAGCTGGGGTGGCGCTGCGACTGGCAGGGCGTCAGTCGGCTGCCGGGCACCGATGGCAACGTCGAGTACTTCGTCAGACTGACTCGATAGGCTGGTGGCGTGGATACCCGAACCGTTGCAGTCCTGCAGCACCCCGAGAGGGCAGAAGCCATCTCGGCCGCCGTCGAGTTCATCGGACAGATGCGCGACGCGGGTTTCGACGTGCTCGTGTTCCCCGAGGAAATGGAGCGGATGCGCGCGCTTGTCCCAGATGCGAACCTCGGCCCACTGGACGACCGGCCAGCCGAACTCGCCGTCGTCTTCGGTGGCGACGGGACCATCCTGCGCGCAGCCGAGTGGGCACACCCCCTGAGGGTGCCCCTGCTCGGGGTGAACCTCGGCCACGTCGGCTTCCTGGCGGAACTGGAGACCTCCGACATCCACGTCCTGCACGAGGCGGTCATCAACCGGGACTACGAGGTGGAGGATCGCCTCGTACTCAAGGTGACCGTAGAGAACGCCGCCGGTGAGCGCGTGTGGGAGACGTTCGCCATCAATGAGGTGTCGCTGGAGAAGCGTGCTCGGGAGAAGATGCTCAACGTGATGGTCAGCATTGACGACCGGCCGCTGTCGCGCTGGGGCTGCGACGGGGTCCTCGTGTCCAGCCCCACGGGTTCCACCGCCTACGGATTCTCCGCCGGCGGTCCGGTCGTGTGGCCCGACGTGCGTGCGTTGCTGGTGATCCCCATCTCCGCCCACGCGCTGTTCAACCGTCCGATGGTGCTGAGCCCGACGTCGCAGGTCCGGATGGACCTGCCCACCGCCGACACCCCCGGGGTGCTCTGGTGTGACGGTCGCCGCAGCGCCGACGTCGGCAGCGGCGACGTCATCCAGGTGTGGGCCGACGACACACCGCTGCACCTCGCCCGGCTCGCGCAGCAGCCCTTCACCACCCGACTCGTCAAGAAGTTCGCGCTGCCCGTCAACGGCTGGCGCCGCCCCCACGAGCCCGAGGCCTGATGCTCACCGAACTGCACCTGAGCGGACTCGGAGTGGTCGAGGACGCCACCGTCCCACTCGGCCCCGGACTGACCGCGCTCACCGGCGAGACCGGTGCCGGGAAGACCATGATCGTCGCCGGCCTGGGCCTGCTGCTCGGCGCCAAGGCCGACTCGGGCGTGGTGCGCCACGGCAACGACCGCGCCGTCGTCGAGGGGCGCTGGATCGTCGGGCCGGAACTGGCGCAGCAGGTCGGCGAACTCGGCGGCGACGTCGACGACGGCGAGGAACTGACCTGCCGTCGCCAGGTGGGGGCCAACGGCCGCTCCCGCGCCGTGGTCGGTGGAGCCCAGGTGCCTGTCTCCACACTCGCGGCCACCCTCAGCGAGCTCGCGACCATCCACGGCCAGTCCGAACAGATTCGCCTGTCCAGCAGCGAGCGCCAGCGAGAGATCCTCGACGAGTACGCCAGGCCCGTCGGGCTGGTCCAGTACCGGGCCGACCTCGCCGAGCGCAAGCAGCTCGCCTCCCAGCTGGCGCGCCTCGTCGAGGAGGAGAGCACCAGGACCCGCGAGATCGAGCTGCTGCGCTTCGGGCTCGAGGAGATCAACGCGGTGGAGCCCGTCGACGGCGAGGACCATGCGCTGGCCACCGAGGCGCTGCGGCTGCAGGATGCCGACCAGCTCAAGGAACTCGCCGCCACCGCCCAGCGCGCCCTCAGCGGGGACGAGGACGACTTCGACGCGCCCAGTGCCGTCGGCCTGCTGGACGAGGCCCGCAAGTCCGCGGAGCAGCTCGCGGACCGCGACGAGACCGCGGCGGAACTGGCAGGCCGGATCCGCGAGGCCAGCTACACCCTCCACGACATCGCCTCCGAGGTCGCCAGCTACGCCACGGACCTGGTCACCGACCCGATCCGGCTCGAGGCCGTGGCCGAGCGCCGCGCCCAGCTGGTGGCCCTGACCCGCAAGTACGGTCCCGAACTGTCCGACGTCATCGAGTGGGCCCGGCAGGCCGTCACCCGGCTGGACGAGCTCGAGGGAGCCGACGAGAGCATCGGCGCCCTGCGGGAGCGCATCGCCGAGCTCGACGAGCGCCTCACCCGGGCGGCCGAGGTGATCTCGAAGGACCGGCAGCGTGCCGCCGACCGGCTGGCCGAGGCCGTCAGGTCCGAGCTGGCGGCGCTGGCCATGCCACACGCGCGTCTCGAGTTCCAACTGACCCGGGTCGGCCTGGGCCCGCACGGCTGGGACCGGGTGGAGCTGATGTTCTCCGCGAACCCCGGATCGACGCCCGCGCCGCTGGGCAAGGTCGCCTCCGGTGGTGAGCTGTCCCGGGTGCGGCTCGCGCTCGAGGTGATCCTGGCCTCACAGATGGGCAGCCACACCTACGTCTTCGACGAGGTCGACGCTGGCGTCGGCGGCGCCGTCGGCCTCGAGATCGGCAAGCGGCTCAAGCGCCTCGCGACGAAGTCCCAGGTGATCGTCGTCACCCACCTGGCGCAGGTGGCGGCGTACGCGGACGCCCACCTCGTCATCGCCAAGTCGAGCGACGGCCAGGTGACCACCTCCGACATCCGCCTCCTCGACGACGACGAGCGGGGCGCTGAACTGGCCCGCATGATGGGCGGCTCCGGCGACTCCGAGGCCGGTGTGGAGCACGCCGCCGAACTCCTGACCCGCGCCCGCGGGGCGTGAACCGGTCGGGATAGGCTGGGGACACCGCCAACCACAGGGGAGCAGCCATGACGAGAGCACTGATCGTCGTCGACGTCCAGAACGACTTCTGCGAGGGCGGGTCCCTCGCCGTCACGGGGGGTGCGGACGTGGCGTCGGGCATCAGCTCGCTGTTGGCCGGTGACCACGGCTACGACCTCGTGGTGGCCACCCGCGACCACCACATCGACCCGGGCGAGCACTTCAGTTCCGAGCCGGACTTCATCGACTCCTGGCCGCCGCACTGCGTCGTGGGCACCCCCGGCGTCGAGTTCCACCCCGACCTCACCTTCCGCGACTTCGACGGTGTCTTCGACAAGGGTGAGTACAGCGCCGCCTACTCGGGGTTCGAGGGCGTCGACCACTCGGCCGACGACGTCCCCCTGGCCGACTTCCTCCGCTCGCGGGGGGTCTCGGACGTCGACGTCGTCGGGATCGCCACTGACCACTGCGTCCGCGCCACGGCCGAGGACGCGCTGAGCGAGGGCTTCGACACCTCCGTCCTGCTGGACCTCACTGCCGCCGTCACCCCCGACAACGTCCCTGCGCTCGTCGACTACTGGGAGGAAGCCGGGATCTGGGTTGGGGGCCACTGATGCCGGGCGTGGGAACCAACTGGGCGGGCAACGTCGTCTACGGCGCCCGGGAACTGCTGCTGCCCACGCACCTGGGGGAGCTGCCCGGACTGATCACGTCGGCGCACCGCCTGCGCGCCATCGGATCCCGGCACTCCTTCAACGACCTCGCCGACTCCCCGGAAAGCCTCATCAGCCTCCAGGGCATCCCCGTCGACCTCGAGCGCGACGTGGAGTTCGACTCCGACGCCCGCACCGTCCGGGTGCCGGGCTGGCTGCGCTACGGCGACATCGCCGCCCTGCTCGCGGACCGCGGCTGGGCGCTGGCGAACCTCGCGTCCCTGCCCCACATTTCGATCGCCGGCGCCGTGGCCACCGGCACGCACGGCTCGGGGGACCGCATCGGGTCGCTCGCCACCCAGGTCGTGGCACTGGACCTGGTCGACGGCACCGGAACCCATCGCAGGATCGCGCGCGGCGACGAGAGCTTCGAGGGGGCCGTGGTGTCGTTGGGGGCGCTGGGCGTGGTCACCCACGTCACGCTCGCCGTCGAACCCGACTACCAGGTGCGCCAGAGCGTCTACGAGGGCGCCACCTGGGACGCGGTGCTCGCCAACCTGGACGAGCTGACCGGGGCCGGCGACAGTGTCAGCCTGTTCACCACGTGGCGCAGCCCGGACCTGGTCGACCAGCTCTGGGTGAAGTCCAGGCAGGGACGCGATCCCTGGACGCCCCTTGACGGCATCGTCGCGGCCGCCGGGGCCCGACACCCCATCCCTGGCATCGACCCGGCACCCGCCACCGAACAGCTCGGCCGGGTGGGTCCCTGGTTCGCCAGGCTGCCGCACTTCAGGCTCGAGTTCACCCCGTCGGCCGGCGAGGAGATCCAGACCGAGTACCTGGTGCCGCGGGAGGACTTCCCCGCAGCCATCGGCGCCATCCGTTCGCTGTCCGCGCGGATCGCGCCCCTCTTGCAGGTCTGCGAGGTCCGCACCGTGGCCGGCGACGACCTCTGGCTGAGCGAGGCCCACGGCGGCGACGTCGTCGGGATCCACTTCACATGGGTGCGCGACTCCGAGGCGGTCGCGGCCGTGCTCCCCGAGGTGGAGGCGGCCCTGCCTCCCACTGCGCGGCCCCACTGGGGCAAGGTCTTCGCCGACCACGACCGGATCGCGGCACTGTACCCGCGCTGGGACGACTTCCGGGCGCTGCGCCGCAGCCTCGACCCCGACAACCGGTTCGTCAACGGCTTCATCGAGCGCGTCGGGCTCGCGTGAACGCGGCCTAGGTGGCCAGCACCTCCGCCAGGTCGTAGGCGATCGCGCGGTCCACCTGCTCGATCCGGCAGGACTCCGGCTCCCGGTCCGGCCGGAACCTCAGGAACGACGCCGCGTGCCGGAACCGGTTGCCCTCGAGCTGGTCGAAAGCCACCTCCACCACCAGCTCCGGCGAGAGCGGCACCCAGGACTGGTCGCGCCCGGCGGAGAACCGGGAGGCGGGTGCCTCGAGGGACGGGTCGGCCTCCTCGAGCACCAGCGGCTGCAGCTCGTCGAGCAGTTCGCGACGCATCTTCATGGGGAACCCGACGATCCCTCCCATCCGGTGGAGGTCGCCGTCGTCGCCGTACATCGCCAGCAGCAGGGAACCGACCCCCTCGCCGCTCTTGTGGACCCGGTAGCCGACCACCACGGCCTCCGCCGTCCGCTTGTGCTTGACCTTCAGCATGGAGCGCCTGCCCTGCTCGTAGGGGGAGTCCAGGCGCTTCGCCACGACGCCGTCGAGGCCGGCGCCCTCGAACCGCTCGAACCAGTCCGTCGCGACGGCCGGGTCCCGGGTCACGGCGCTGAGGTGGAGGCTCGGGTGCAGGTCTGCCTCGAACACCTCCTCCAGCATCGCGCGACGCTCCGTCCAGGGGCGCCCCGTCCAGTCGTCGTCGCCGAGGGCCAGCAGGTCGAAGCACACCAGCTCGGCCGGGAACTTGCCCGAGAGCATCCGCACGCGGCTCTCGGCAGGATGGATGCGCTGGGAGAGGATGTCCCACGACAGGCGCTCGGCGCCGGGCTCGCCCGTGCGCTGGATCACCTCCGCGTCAACGATGCAGCGTTCCGGAAGGGTCGCGACGGCGGGCAGGAGCTCGGGGAAGTACCTCGTCAGCGGCTTCTTGCCGCGGCTCCCCAACTCCATTTCGTCGCCGTCGCGGATGATGATGCAGCGGTACCCGTCCCACTTCGGTTCGTAGGCGAAGTCCCCGACGGGGACCGTGTCGACACCCTTGGCGAGCATCGGGTCGATGGGCAACTCCAGTGGCAGCATCTTCCCATCCTGTCATCCCGGGACGTAACGATGGTGTTAAAAGGTCGTCCTCGATGACGGTGTCGGGGCCGCCGAGCCGTAGGCTGGAGGTCCGTGGAGCACACCAAGAACACCAAGCATGTTTTCGTCACCGGCGGCGTCGTTTCGTCACTCGGCAAGGGGCTCACGGCCTCCAGTCTGGGCAATCTGTTGGTGGCGCGCGGCCTGCGCGTCACCATGCAGAAGCTCGACCCCTACCTCAACGTGGATCCCGGGACGATGAACCCGTTCCAGCACGGCGAGGTGTTCGTCACCGAGGACGGTGCCGAGACGGACCTGGACATCGGCCACTACGAGCGCTTCCTGGACGTGAACCTCTCGGCCGAGGCCAACATCACCACCGGCAAGGTCTACTCGTCGGTGATCGCCAAGGAGCGCCGCGGCGACTACCTGGGTGACACCGTGCAGGTGATCCCGCACGTGACCAACGAGATCCGCGACTCGATGCTGGCCATGGCCGGCCCCGACATCGACGTCGTGATCCACGAGATCGGTGGCACGGTCGGTGACATCGAGTCGCAGCCGTTCCTCGAGGCCGCCCGGCAGGTCCGCCAGGTGGTGGGTCGCGACCACGTCTTCTTCCTGCACGTCTCGCTCGTTCCCTACATCGGCCCCTCCGGGGAGATGAAGACCAAGCCCACGCAGCACTCGGTGGCGGCGCTGCGGCAGGTGGGCATCCAGCCCGACGCCATCGTGTGCCGGTCCGCCTTCGAGGTGGAGCAGGGACTCAAGCGCAAGATCGCGCTGATGTGCGACGTCGAGGAGGAGGCCGTCATCTCCTGCGCCGACGCGCCGTCGATCTACGCGATCCCCAAGGTGCTGCACTCCGAAGGCCTCGACGCCTACCTGGTCCGTCGGCTGAACCTCAGCTTCCGCGACGTCGATTGGGACGCGTGGGGGAATCTCCTGGAGCGCGTCGAGTCGCCCCGGGCGGAGATCACCGTAGCCCTCGTCGGCAAGTACGTCGACCTGCCGGATGCCTACCTTTCGGTCACCGAGGCGCTCCGTGCCGGCGGGTTCGCGAACTGGACGAGGGTCACTGTCAAGTGGGTGGCCTCCGACGACTGCGACACCCCGGAACGGGCCGCCAAGCAACTCGGCGACGTGGATGCGATCTGCGTGCCCGGGGGCTTCGGCATCCGCGGCGTCGACGGCAAGCTCGGGGCGCTCACCCACGCCCGCGTGCACGGCATCCCGACTCTCGGGCTGTGCCTCGGGCTGCAGTGCATGGTGATCGAGGCCGCCCGGAACTTGGCAGGCATCCCCGACGCCGCTTCGAGCGAGTTCGACCCGGGCGCCGAGAACCCGGTGGTCGCCACGATGGCGGAGCAGGTGGCGATCGTGGACGGCGGTGGCGACCTGGGTGGCTCCATGCGGCTGGGGTCCTACCCGGCGCGGCTGGGGGAGGGGACCCTGGTGCGCGCCCTCTACGGACGGGCGGACGTGACGGAGCGGCACCGGCACCGCTACGAGGTCAACAACGCCTATCGCGCTCGGCTGGAGGAGGCCGGCCTGGTCATCTCCGGCGTCTCCCCCGACTCGTCGCTGGTGGAGTTCGTCGAGCTGCCCACCGACGTGCACCCCTTCTACGTCGCCACGCAGGCGCATCCCGAGCTGAAGTCCCGGCCGAACCGGCCGCACCCCCTGTTCGTGGGGCTGGTGAGGGCGGCGCTGGACCGTAAGCTGTCCGCATGATCGCCGACAAGCCCACCGACTGGCAGGTTCGTGACCGCAAGGTACTCGGGAAGGGCTGGGTCTCCAACTTCGTGAACGAATCCGTCGTGACCCCTTCGGGGGAGGCGGTGCAGCGCCAGTACCTCACCCATCCGGGCGCAGTGGCAGTGGTGGCCTGGGACGAGGAGCGCGACCAGGTCGTGGTGCTGCGGCAGTACCGCCACCCGGTGCGCATGGAACTGGTCGAGGTACCGGCCGGGCTGATCGACGCCGACGACGTGGACTGGGTGGATGCCGCTCGCCGTGAACTCGCGGAGGAGGTCGAACTGGGCGCCGACGACTGGCGCGTGCTGGTGGACTTCTGCACCACCCCCGGATCCTCGGAGGAGTCGTTGCGCGTCTACCTGGCGCGCGGCCTGTCCGCAGCCGCCCGTCCGGACGGGTTCGTCCTGGAGGGGGAGGAGGCCCACATGACGTGGGACTGGGTCGCGCGAGCAGAGCTGACGCAGGCCGTGTTCGAGGGCCGTTGCCAGAACCCGAGCCTCGTCGTCGGCGTGCTGGCGCTCGAGGCGGCGGTCCTCGGGGGACGGCTGGACAGCCTGCGCCCCGCCGATGCGCCCTGGCCGATCCGCGACCAGCGCCCGGCATGACCGCGCGCAGGGCCGGGCCTCGGCGTGTCCTTGCCATCGTCGGGGCAGGGCTGGGGATCGTGCTCCTGCTCCTGGTCGTGGGGATCCTCGTGTGGAGCGGGACCGGCGTGCGGGCGGCCGAGCCCGAGCCACTGGCAGCCGTGGCCGCAGACCCGGCCGTGGAGGTCACCGACGAGGGGCGCGCCCTGGTCCTGTCGCCGGCCCGAGGCGCGGGCCGGGACGTCGGTCTGGTCTTCATACCCGGCGGCAAGGTGGAGGCCGAGGCCTACGTGGCGCGGCTCGCCGGCGTCGTCGCCGACCAAGGGTTGACCGTCGTCATCACCCGCCCGTGGCTGAACCTCGCTTTCCTCGACCCGCGCGGACTCGACTCCTTCACGCCGCTCGCGCCCGACGTCGAGGCGTGGATCGTCGGTGGCCACTCGCTCGGCGGCGTGCGTGCCTGCATGCTCGCCGACGACGCGGAAGCCCTGGTGCTGTTCGCCTCCTACTGCGCCGCCGACCTCTCGCAGTCCGGACTTCCCGTGCTCAGCGTCGCGGGCTCCGAGGACGGCCTGTCCACCCCGGCCGACATCGCCGAGGCCGCCCACCTGCTGCCCCGGGCGGCGGAGTTCGTCGAGGTCCCCGGAGCGAACCACGCCTCCTTCGGTGACTACGGCCGACAGGCCGGCGACGGGAGGGCGAGCATCACCGACGAGGAGATGTCGGCCACGATCACCCACCTCCTGGCCGGGCTGGTGGCCCAGCTGCGCTGAGCCGACGCCCGCGGGACTACGATCTGGTGCCATGGCCAACCTGGACGACGTCGTCGCCGACTACCTCGGACACGTCCGCGTCGAACGGGGACTCGCGGCCAACACCGTCGCCGCGTATCGGCGTGACCTCGCCCGCTACGCGGACTTCCTGAGGCAGCGTGGGATCGACGAGCTCGCCGACGTCACCGCCGTGGAGCTCTCCGAGTTCGTGCGCGAACTCTCGACGCAGGTCGCGCGGGCGTCGGTGGCCCGGATCGTCGTGTCCGTGCGCAACCTCCACGGCTTCGCGCACGAGGAGGGACTCGTCGCCGACAACCCTGCCCTCGACCTCCACCCGCCCAAGCTGCAGCAGCGGCTCCCGAAGGCCCTGACGGTGGCCGAGGTGCAGGACCTCCTGGACGTGCCGGACCGGGAGGCGGTCATCGGGCTTCGCGACTCGGTGCTTCTGGAACTGCTCTACGGGACCGGTGCCCGGATCTCGGAGGTCTGCGCCCTGGACGTCGACGACCTGACCGCGGTCCTGGGCGACGAGGACGCCGGGTTGCGGCTGCTGGGCAAGGGCGGCAAGGAACGACTGGTCCCGCTGGGCAGCTACGCACGCGCCGCGGTCGACGCGTACCTGGTCCGGGCGCGACCGGTGCTGGCCCAGCGTGCCCGACGCGCCGAGCCCGCGCTGCTGCTCAACCAGCGAGGAGGGCGGTTGTCCAGGCAGTCGGCGTGGGCGGTGATCGGCGCCGCGGCGCGGCGGGCCGGGATCGCCACCGAGGTCTCGCCCCACTCGCTGCGCCACTCGTTCGCCACCCACCTGATCGACGGCGGTGCGGACGTCCGCGTGGTGCAGGAGCTCCTCGGCCACGCCTCCGTGGCCACCACCCAGATCTACACCCTCGTCACGATCGACAGCCTGCGCGAGGTCTATCTCGGCGCCCATCCGCGGGCCACGTGAACCTCGCCGGGCGGGCTCGGGGCCGATAGCCGACGGCGCGTGCCCGCGGGCATCGTGGGGCACTAGGGTGGTCCAAGAGTCGACAAGGAGGCATGCCGTGACCGAAGAGGGTCTGTTCAGCGATGGCACAGCGAAGTTCGAGGTACCCGACGCCCCGGGGACCTCCACTCTCGTGGACGCCGGTGAGATGGGACCCACCGGGCGACCCCTGCCGACCTTCCCTCATCCGGCACCGCCGGACCCAGACAGGCGCATGCACGCGAAGATCATCTCGATGTGCAACCAGAAGGGTGGCGTGGGCAAGACCACCACCACCATCAACCTCGGCGCGGCGCTGGCCGAGCTCGGGTTCAAGGTCCTGCTCGTGGACTTCGACCCGCAGGGCTCGCTCTCGGTGGGGCTGGGAGTCAACCCGCACACCCTGGACAAGAGCATCTACAACCTGCTGCTGAGCAAGCAGTTCACCGCCGACGAGGTGATCCAGGAGACCTCGGTGCGCGACCTGGACATCCTCCCGAGCAACATCGACCTCTCCGCGGCGGAGGTGCAACTGGTCAGCGAGGTCGCGCGCGAACAGACCCTGACGCGGGTGCTGCGCCACCTGCGCGCCGACTACGACTTCATCCTCATCGACTGCGCGCCCAGCCTCGGTCTGCTGACCATCAACGCCCTCACCGCCAGCGACTACGTGCTGATGCCGCTGGAGTGCGAGTTCTTCGCGCTGCGCGGCATCGCCCTGCTGACCGACACCATCTCCAAGGTCTCGGACCGCCTCAACCCGGACCTCCAGGTCCTCGGCATCCTCGGCACCATGTACGACTCCCGCACGCTGCACGCCCGCGAGGTGCTCGAGCGGGTCGTGCAGGCGTTCGGCGAGGACGTGTTCCACACCGTCATCCGCCGCACGGTGAAGTTCCCCGAGACCACCGTCGCGGGTGAGCCCATCACCACCTACGCCTCCGCCTCGCCCGGCGCCGACGCGTACCGGCAGCTCGCACGGGAGGTGCTGCAGCGATGCCAGGACCAGTGAGGAAGGGCCGCGCGACGCTCCCGGGCGCCAACGAGCTCTTCCGACCCACCCGCGCCCAGCGGGCGGCGGCCGAGCGCGTCGGCACACCGTCGCAGGACCCCCGCCGGGAGGCCTCCGGCGAGGCCGACCAGGGCGGCGAGAAGGCCGCCGCGCAGGGCGCGCAGACTCCCGCAGCCACCGGACGCGTCCGGCACGACCAGAAGATCACCGTCTACTTCTCCTCCGAGGAACTGTTCGCCCTCGAGGACGCCACCTTGAACCTGAAGCGGCACCACGGCCTCGCGCTGGACCGTGGCCGCCTCGTGCGAACCGCCGTCGCACTGGCCCTCGCCGACATCGCGGAGAACGGCGAGGGATCCGCCGTCGTGGAAGAGTTGCGCCAGCAGTGAGGAGCAGGCGGGGCAGGTCGCACGGCCGCCCCGAACACCAGGACCAGGTGGCGGGATTCGACGTCCACCTGGACAACTTCGAGGGGCCGTTCGACCTGCTCCTGCAGCTGATCGGACGCCGCGAACTGGACGTCACCACTGTTGCCCTCAGCCAGGTCACCGACGAGTTCATCGGCTACGTCAAGGCCGGTGGCGAGGTCTGGGACCTTGACAAGACGAGTTCCTTCCTCCTGGTCGCAGCCACCCTCCTCGACCTCAAGGCCGCCCGCCTCCTGCCCGGGGGAGAAGTCACCGAACCCGAGGACCTTGCAGCCCTCGAGGCCCGCGACCTCCTCTTCGCCCGCCTCCTGCAGTACCGCGCCTTCAAGCAGCTGGCCGACTGGGTGGCCGGCCACATCGACGCAGCCAGCCTCACCCACTGGCGCCCGGGAGGCCTGGAGGACAAGTTCCGCTCGGTCCTGCCGGAGGTCGAGCTGCCCGTGGGGCCCGACGACGTCGCCCGCCTCGCCGCAGCCGCCCTGACACCCAAACCGGTCCCCACCGTCGAGCTGACCCACCTGCACGGCGCCAACGTCAGCGTCGTGGACCAGGTGGCGCAGGTGTCGCGGAGGCTGCGGGAGGCCGGCTCCCTCACGTTCCGTGCCCTCGTCGACGGGTGCGACCGCCTCACCACGGTGGTGCGGTTCCTCTCCATCCTGGAGCTGTTCCGCGCCCGGCAGGTGTCCTTCGAACAGGCCGGGGCGCTCACCGAGCTCCACGTCCGTTGGGTGGCCGGCGACGACGCGGAACTGCCCGAGGTCGACGAGTACGACCAACTTCCCGAACCGGAGGACGAATGAGCCTTTCAAGAGCGCTGGAGGCCATGTTGCTGATGGCCACCGAACCGGTCGCCGCAGCCGATCTCGCCGCTGCGCTGGAGGTCCCCGAGGTCGAGGTCACGGCCGAGCTGGAGGCGATCGCCCGGCACTACGCGGACACCGAACGCGGCTTCGAGTTGCGTCGCGTCGCGGGCGGGTGGCGCCTGGCCACGGCTGAGGACCTGGCCGAGGTGATCGAGGCCTGGGTGGTCTCCGACCAGCGTTCCCGCCTCAGCCAGGCGGCGCTCGAGACCCTGTCGGTGATCGCCTACCTGCAGCCCGTCACCCGCGGCCGGATCGCAGGCATCCGCGGTGTCAACGTCGACGGCGTGGTCAAGACGCTGCTCGTGCGCGGCCTGATCTCCGAGGCGGGCGAGGACCCGCACAGCGGCGCCATGACCTTCACCACCACGTCCCTGTTCCTGCAGAAACTGGGCCTCGACTCCCTGGACGAACTGCCCGACTTGGCCCCGCTGCTGCCCGACGCCGTAGCCTTGGAGGCTGAGCTCACAATGCTCGTCGGGGAACAACCTGTCTCCGACCACCCGCAGGAGGACGAATGAACGCCACCGAGCCCGAAGGCACCAGGCTGCAGAAGGTGCTCGCCGCCGCGGGGATCGCATCCCGTCGCGCCAGCGAGATCATGATCGACCAGGGACGCGTGGAGGTCAACGGGCGCGTGGTCACCGAGCAGGGGATGCGCGTCGATCCCGAGCGCGACACCATCCGGGTCGACGGCGCGCGCATCCCACCGCCCCGCCGGCACCTCTACGTGCTGCTCAACAAGCCCCGCGGTGTGGTCTCCACCCTGGAGGACCCGGAGGGCCGCCCGACCCTCAGCGACTACCTGCCCCGCACCAAGGAGCGGCTGTTCCACGTCGGGCGTCTCGACACCGACACCGAGGGCCTGATCATCCTCACCAACGACGGCGACTTCGCCCACAAGCTGGCGCACCCGTCCTACGAGGTGCCCAAGACCTACCTCGCGGAGGTGGTCGGCAACGTCGAGAACCGCACCATCAAGCGCCTCGAGAAGGGCGTCACCCTCGAGGACGGGCCGGTGCGACCGGACCGGGTGTCGCTGAAGACGCGCGGTGAGGGCCGCAGCCTGCTGACGATCACCCTGCACGAGGGCCGCAACCGCATCGTGCGACGCATGATGGACTCCGTCGGCCACCCGGTCGACAGGCTGGCGCGAGTGGCCATCGGTCCGGTGCGCCTCGGGTCCCTGAAGGTCGGCACCACCCGCGACCTCACACGTGAGGAACTGGGCGCCCTGCTGGACCTGATCGAGGTTGAGAAGGGCTCGGATCCCCGATGAGGGCTGGTTCCGGGCGTCGGGTAGGATTCCCGGCGTGAGTTTCACCCGTGACCTGAATCGTCCCCGCCGCGCGCTCGTGGCCCTCGTCGCAATCGCCGGACTCGGGCTCAGCGCCTGTGGCCAGTCGACCACCGACGGCACCCCCACCCCGGACACCGAGGCGACGTCGACCGCCAGTGCCGGCGAGTCGCCGAGCACCAGCCCGTCCCCGACGGCGACGATCACGCCATCCACTGACCTGGAGGCCATCACGGTCACGGAGGGCGACGTGCCCGAAGTCACCATCCCGGCGCCCTGGGGCATCGACGAGACCCGCACCAAGGTCCTCGTACCGGGGCCGGAGGGTGGGCAGGTGCTCACCGAGACCAGCACCGTCAGCCTGAACTACGCCGGGTACAACGGCCGCACCGGAGAGGTCTTCGACAGCTCTTGGGAACGCGGCGCACCCACCTCCTTCTCACTGCAGGAAGTGGTTCCCGGATTCACCAAGGGCCTCACCGGCCAGAGCGTCGGCTCCCGCGTCCTGATCGCGATGCCGTCCGAGGACGGCTACGCCCAGGGCAACCCCAACGCCGGCATCGAGGTCGGCGACTCGCTGGTGTTCGTCGTGGACATCATCAGCGCGAACTTCGAGGAGGCCACCGGAGCGCCGGTCGAGCCGGCCGCCGAGCTGCCCGTCGTCGACATGGCCAGCGGCACGCCGGAGCTCTCCGCACCCTCGGGCGAGCCCCCCACCGAGCTCGTGGTCCAGCCGCTGGTCCAGGGCGCCGGCACCGCCACCGTCTCGGAGACCTCGACCATCCAGGTCAAGTACCGCTCCTGGGTGTGGGCCACGGGCGAACTCCTCGAGGACGCCTGGCGTCCGCAGCAGGGTCCGCTCGACTCCCTGATCGAGGGCTGGAAGCAGGGACTCGCGGGACTGCCCACCGGCACCCGGGTCATGCTCGTGGTGCCTCCGGAGCTGGCCTACCCCGACGGCGACGCCCAGACCGGGCTCGACGCCGGCCAGACCCTCGTCTACGTCATCGACATCCTGGACGCCACCAGCGCGTCCTGACGCCGCTGGCTCACTGCCCGCGCAGCACACCCTCGGTGTCGTCCCACACTGCGCCCAGCCAGAACGCCCCTCCCGCAGGGGGGAGTCCATCCTCGGGCATCGCCTCCAGCGCGGCCGTCGTTGTCTCCTGCGGCCCCAGGCCCAGCGACGCCGTGAGCGCGGAGAGCACCCGGCGTGAGTCCCAACGGCGCTCGGCCAGGTCCGCCAGCGTCACAGAACCGTCCCGCTTCGCCAGGCGTGCACCGTCGGGGTTGGTCACCAGCCCCACGTGCGCGTAGCGCGGGGGAGTGCCGCCCAGCTGAGTCGCCAGCCAGGCCTGCCGGGGCGAGGACGACAGCAGGTCGGCACCGCGGGTCACCTGCGTGACGCCTTGGGCGAGGTCGTCGACCGTCACCGCCAGGTTGTATGAGTACGCCCCGTCCCCGCGCACCAGCACGAAGTCGTCGACGAGTCCCGTGACCTCCCCCAGCTGCAGGTCCGTGACCGTGAACGCGGCGCCCTCCGCGCGGACCCGGATCGCCGCGGGTCGATCCTCGCGGCGGCGGGCAGCCTCGGCGCTGCTCAGGCGCGCGCAGGTGCCCGGGTAGGGGCGGTGGCCGTCGTCGTGGGGCGCTGAGGAGGCCTCGGCGATCTCGCGGCGCGTGCAGAAGCACTCGTACGTCCGCCCCGAGAGTGCGGCCACGGCAGTCGCGTAGGCCTCCAAGCGCTGCGACTGCCACACGACGTCGCCGTCCCAGTCGAGCCCGAGCCCTCGCAGGTCCTCGAGCTGCTGCTCCGCCACCCCCTCGGCTGCCCGCACCCGCGCCTCGTCGAGGTCCTCGACGCGCATCAGCCAACGGCCACCGGAGCGGCGCGTGAGCAACCAGCCGGCCAGGGCGGTACGCAGGTTGCCGAGATGCAGCTGGGCAGTGGGGCTGGGTGCGTAGCGGTCGGTGACTGACACGCACCCATTGTGGCCCGGGTCCAGACCACGGTGCGGTAGCCTGCGCGGCAGGAAGGGGTGTTCAGTGAGGAAGGCCAAGTCAGAGCGGTTGATCAACCTGCTCATCCTGTTGCTGCATTCGCGCGGCTACGTGACCCGCACGCAGATCCGGGACACCATCGAGGGCTACGCGGACCAGAGCGACCAGGCCTTCGAGCGCATGTTCGAGCGGGACAAGGACGAACTGAGAGCAGCAGGGGTACCGATCGTCACCGGCTCGAACCACCCGGACTCCGACGAGCACGACGGCTACCGGGTGCTGCGCTCCGAGTTCGAGCTGCCGCCCGTGGAGTTCACCCCCGAGGAACTGGCGGTGCTCGGTGCGGCCAACTCGGTGTGGCAGGAGAGCATCGCGGCGCAGCGCACCACCGAGGCGCTCGAGACCCTCCGGGCCGCCGGGGCGGACCCGGACCCCTACCGGCTGGACACCCTGCGCCCGCGGATCCCCGCCGAGCCCGGGTTCGACGAACTCCTGCGCGCCCTGCACGAGCGTCGCCTGGTGACCTTCGGATACCGGGACGAGCAACGGCGCGTGCAGCCCTGGCGGCTGCAGCAGCGCGGCGGCCGCTGGTTCCTGCTGGCCTTCGACCTGGACCGCGACGCCCCGCGCCACTTCAAGCTCGCCCGTTTCACGGGTGCTGTCACGCCCATCGGGAAGCCGGGTGCGTTCGAGCTCCCGGGCGCCGACGAGATGGACCGGCTCCTCCGCGGCGACGTCCCCGACGAGACCGCGACGGCTGTCGTCGCCCTGCGGGACGGGACCGGCGGGGACCTGAGGCGCAGCGCCGAGCCCCTGGCCTGGGACGGCCCCCTGCCGGAGGGGTTCAGGGCCTTCGGCGTGAGCCGGCCCCGCCCGGGCCTCATCGTCGACGAGGTGTGCGCGCTCGGCGCCGACGCCGTCCTGCTCGAACCCCTGCAGCTCCGGGCACGGGTCGTGGCTCGACTCAACGACGTCGTGGAGAGGTGGGGATGATGGCCAACGCATCCCAGTTGGAACGGCTCCTGAACCTGATCCCTTACCTGCAGACGCGCGAGCACGCCGAGGTCTCCGAGGTGGCTCGACACTTCGGCGTGACCGCGAAGCAGGTACTCGCCGACCTCGAGGTGCTGCAGTTCTGCGGGTTGCCCGAGGGCTACTACGACGACCTGTTCCACGTCGACCTCGAGGGAGCGCGCGAGGACGGGTTCATCTCGTTCAGGAACGCGGAGGTCCTCACCCGGCCGCGCAGGCTCCGGATCGACGAGGCCTCGAGCCTGATGTTGGCGCTGGAGGCGTTGCTGGAGATCTCGGGAGGCGAGGATCCCCACGCCCGCAGCGCACTCGCCAAGCTCCGAGGGGTGCTGGGGGACGTGGATCCCGCCGTCTCCGTGGACGTCGCGGGCGGGCTCCCCGAGCACCGCGAGGCACTGCGCCGTGCCATCGACGAGCACCGGGTGGTGGAGATCACCTACACCGCGCAACGCAGCGGCCCGCACCGTGTCGAGGTGGAGCCCGTGCTGCTGCGCGTCGTCGACGGTGCCACGTACCTGGAGGGCTGGAGCCGGGTCCGGGACGGCTGGCGCTCCTACCGCCTGGACCGGATGGACGACGTCTCGCCCACCAGCGAGCAGTTCGAGCCCAGGGCGGACCCGCCGTCGGCCGAGACCACCTGGTTCAATGACGCCGACCAGCTGACCCTGGGGCTGGATCCGCGCGCCGCGTGGGTGCTGGAGTACTTCCCGGTCACCTTCAGTGAGCGATCCGAGGATCACATTTGGGTAACTTTCCCGGTCGGGTCCCGGGAGTGGGCTACCGGGCTCCTGCTGCGCCTGGGCGCGCAGGTGAGGGAGGTCTCCGACGGCGATCTCGCGGCCGCCGCGGCGCGCGAGGCCGCCGCCGCCCTCGACCTGTACGAGATGGTCGGTGGGACCGATGCGGGCGATCCGCCCTCGTCCGGGTAGCATTCGTCGCGTGATCTGGGTCTACGTTTTCCTGGGCATCGGCCTGGCAGGACTGGTAACCGCGATCTCCTATGCCGTGTGGCTCGCCCACAAGGCCTCCGACCTGTACAGCGAGGTACGAATGCTGGGGCGGAGGGCCGAGGAGGCGGGCGAACTGTTGGCGCGCATCGAGCTGCCCGCGGAACGCACGACTACACTCGATGGAGCAAGCTAGCCCGGGCTACAACCCGGGGAAAGAAGGATTTGAAATGCCTGGTGGATGGGAATGGCTCATCATCCTGGCCATTGCGCTGCTGTTGTTCGGTGGTTCGCGTCTGGCCGGACTCGGCAAGGGCGTCGGTCGCTCTATCCGTGAGTTCAAAGAAGAGGTCAAGACCGACGAGGTCGAGGCGAAGAAGGACCCCGAGGTCGTCGACGCCGAGATCGTGCAGCAGCAGCCCGCACCGCGTCAGGACCCCGCGCAGATCGACAACCGCAGCCTGGACCTCGAGGCCCGTGAGCGCGAGCTCGCAGCCCGCGAGGAGGAACTGCGTCGTCAGCGCGAGGCCGAGACCGGAATCTGACGATGGCCACAACCGCCACCGAGCCCGAGGCACAGAAGCGTCGGCTCGGTTGGCTGCGCCCTCCCAAGATGGAGGAGGGCGGCACGATGGCACTGATGGACCACCTGAAGGAGGTCCGCTACCGCGTGACGATCAGCGCGGTAGCCATCGTCCTGACCTCTCTCGGATCGATCTTCTTCTACCGGGAACTGGTCCAGTTCATCATGCAGCCGTACTACACGGCAGAGGCGCAGGTGCGGGCCGCAAACCCTGCTGCCGAGCTGATGATCACGAACGATGGTGTCATCGCGCCTTTCACGCTGGCTGTCATCGCCTGCGTCATGTCGGGGCTCGTGCTCGCCTGCCCGGTCTGGATGTACCAGATCTGGGCCTTCGTGGCGCCGGGCCTGGTCTCGCAGGAGAAGAAGTACGCCCTCGGGTTTCTGGGGGCAGCCATCCCCTTGTTCCTCCTGGGATGCGCTGTTGGATACGTCGTGTGGCCCAAGGGCATCGCCGTGATGCTGGGGTTCACACCCGAGAACATGGACATCGTCAACCTCCTGGAGATGACGGCGTTCCTCTCGATGGAGATCAAGATCATCTTGGTTTTCGGTATCTCGTTCCTGCTGCCGGTGATCCTCGTCGCCCTGAACATCGCAGGCGTCGTCAAGGGCTACCAGCTCGGTCGGGCTCGCCGGTTCGTGATCTTCGGCACGTTCGTCTTCGCCGCGGTGGCGACTCCTTCCACGGATCCCTTCTCGATGTTGGCTCTGTCGCTGCCGATGACGATTCTGTACTTCTTGGCTGAGATCATCTGTCGGATCCTCGACAAGAAGAAGGGCATCACGGAAGAAACCGCCTCCGAGTTCGCAGTCGATGTCGAGGACGGTAAGTGACGCGGGAGCTGGCGAAGCCCCGCCTCTACACGGTGATCGTCAACGAGCGCTCCGGTGGCGGCAGGGCCGGCCGGCAGCTGCAGAAGGTGGTGCGCCACCTGCACGACCACCTTCCCACCGCGGAGCTGCACATCGTCCGCTCGGAGTCCTTCCAGGACGCCGAGCGGTCCTGCCGCGCGGCCGCCAACGCCTGCCGTGACGGCGACGCCGTCGTCGTGATGGGCGGCGACGGCATGGCCCATCTCGGACTCAACGCCTGCGCCGACACGGAGGCCACTCTCGGGATCATCCCCGCCGGCACCGGTAACGACTTCGCCCGCGGCATCGGTCTGCCCAAGTCGGTGGAGCAGTGCGTCGGGGTGATCGCCGCTGGACGCACCCGCCGCGTGGACCTGTCCAAGGTCTCGAACGCCACCTACGCCGAGCGTTACGTCGGAGCCGTCGTCTCGAGTGGCTACGACGCCCGCGTCAACCGGGCCACCAACGACATCCACCTACGCTTCGGCCCCCTCAGCTACGGCTACATCGCCCTGCGCGAACTGCGGGACTTCTCCCCGCTGCACTACCGGCTCACCATCGACGGCGAGGAGCGCAAGCTGGAGGCGATGCTCGTTGCCGTGTGCAACACCGGGATGTTCGGGGGCGGCATGAAGATCTCCCCGGAGGCCGACCCCACCGACGGGTTGCTGGACGTCACCATCGTCCACCCCACCAGCCGCGCCACCCTGCTGCGGCTCCTGCCCATGATGTACACCGGCGGCTTCACTAAGAACCCCGCCGTCGAGCAGTTCCGCGCCCGGACTGTCGAGATCGCGGGCGACGACCTGTTCGTGATGGGTGACGGTGAGGAACTCGGATCGGTGCCGGCCACCGTCAGCGCGGAGGCTGACGCGCTTCGCATCTTCGTGCCCTGAGCGCTGCTACGTTGTTGGAGTGAGTGACGACGTACCCTCGGCCGCCCTGGACCAACGAGTCGTCGAGTTCGCGGACAGCTACGAATTCGGCCTCGACGAGTACCAGCTGGACGGCTGCCAGGCCCTCGCCGACGGTGGGGGAGTCCTCGTGGCGGCCCCGACAGGGGCTGGCAAGACCGTCATCGGCGAGTTCGCGGTGTTCCTGGCGGTGCAGGAGTCCCGCAAATGCTTCTACACCACCCCGATCAAGGCGCTGTCCAACCAGAAGTACCACGACCTGGTGGAGTCCTACGGGGCGGAACGGGTCGGTCTCCTGACGGGCGACTCGTCGGTGAACCCCGACGCGCAGATAGTGGTCATGACCACCGAGGTGCTGCGCAACATGATCTACGCCAACTCCCCGACCCTGTCCAACCTCGGCTACGTCGTCATGGACGAGGTCCACTACCTCGCCGACAGGTTCCGAGGCGCAGTGTGGGAGGAGGTCATCCTCGGCCTCGACGACTCGGTCGCGATCGTGGCACTGTCGGCGACGGTGAGCAACGTCGAGAGCTTCGGCGAGTGGTTGCGCACCGTGCGCGGCGAGTTCTCGGTGGTGGTCTCGGAACGCAGGCCCGTCCCGCTGTTCCAGCACGTGATGGTCGGCGACAAGCTCCTGGACCTCTTCGACGGCGTGGCTCCCACCGCCCAGGAGCTGCCGTCCGAGCGCATGGCCCGGGTGAACAAGGAACTGCTGCAGGTCAGCAAGTCCGAGGCGTTCCGGGTCCGCGACGACTCCCGAAGGCCGCGCGGGCGGTCTGGGCGCGGCAAGTCCCGGCACGGCCGCGGTTCCGGCAGCTTCGGTGACGCCACCCACCCCAGGTTCGCCACCAGGCCGATCCGGCGGGCGGACATGGCGCGTGTGCTGGCGCGGGCGAAGCTGCTGCCGGCGATCTGTTTCATCTTCTCCCGCGTCGGCTGCGACGCCGCGGTCGGCCAGGTGATGGGCTCCGGCGTGGTCCTGACCAGCCGGGTGGAGGCGCGCGCGCTCGGGGAGATCGCCGACCGGCACGTCGCCGGCCTCTCGTTCGAGGACCTGGAGGCGCTGCGCTACGAGGACTTCCGCCAGGCGTTCTGCGCCGGCGTCGCCGCCCACCACGCGGGCCAGCTCCCCGCCTTCAAGGCGATCGTCGAGGAGGGTTTCGTCACCGGTGCCCTGAAGCTGGTCTTCGCCACCGAGACGCTCGCCCTCGGCATCAACATGCCCGCGCGCACCGTCGTGCTCGAGAAGCTCGTCAAGTACAACGGCGAGGCCCACGTCGACATCACCCCCGGCGAGTACACCCAGCTCACGGGACGCGCGGGGCGGCGGGGGATCGACACCCGTGGGCACGCCGTCGTGCTGTGGCAGTCGGGAATGGACCCCAGGGCCGTGGCAGGCCTGGCCTCGCGGCGGACGTACCCGCTGAAGTCCAGCTTCGCGCCCACCTACAACATGGCGGTGAACCTCACCTCGATCCTCGGCCGCTCCGACGCGCGCGAGATCCTGAACCAGAGCTTCGCCCAGTTCCAGACCGACAAGTCCGTCGTCGAGGCGACGCGGTCCGGCCGGCAGGTCACGGAGGACCTGACCGACGCCCGGCAGGCCATCGAGTGCCACCTGGGCGACTTCATGACCTACGCGGCCATCAGGGAGGAGATCTCACAGCTCGAGAACTCCTCGGCGAAGGAGCGTCGCGCACAGTGGAAGAGCGACGTGGAGTCCGCCATGCGCCGGTTGGTGCCGGGCGACGTCATCCACGTCCCACGCCAGGGCTGGTGCGTCGTGCTGGCTGCCAGCAACAAGGAGGCCGGGGCGCAGGTGATCTCGGCGGACCACACGGTCCTGCGGATCCGACCGCACGACCTCGTGGCCGTCCCGGAGCCCGTCACGAGGATCCGGGTCCCGCGGAGCTTCAGCCTTTCCGACCGCAAGTCCCGGCGAAACCTGCTGGAGTCGATGTCCGACCGGCTTGTCTCCGTGGATCCCGAGGAGCCGCAGCCGCAGCCCAACCAGACCGACGAGGAACAGGCTCGTCGCATCAGCGAGCTCCGCAAGGAGTTGCGGGCCCACCCCTGCCACGAGTGCGAGGACAGGGAGACCCACGCCGTCGCGGCCGCCAAGGTCATCCGGCTGGAGCGGGAGGTCGCGCGGCAGCACGCGAAGCTCGCCGGCCGGACGAACTCGCTGGCCTTCCAGTTCGACGCCGTGTGCGGGGTGCTGTCCGAGCTGGGCTACCTCGACGGCGACGAACTGACCGACGCCGGCCGGATGCTGCGACGCATCTACAACGAGCTCGACCTCGTCGCCGCCGAGTGCGTCCGCAGGGACGTCTTCCACGGCCTCGACGCCCCGCAGCTGGCGGCGGTGCTGTCAACGCTGCTGTACGAGTCCCGCCCCAGCAGGGACGCCCCGACCCCGCGCATGCCCGACGCCGACAGCGAGCGTGCGCAGTCCGAGCTGAGGCAGGTGTGGCTGGAGGTGGGGCGCCTCGAGCGGCAGCACCGCCTCGACCGCGGCCGTGAGCCGGACATCGGGTTCGCGGAGGTGGCGTGGCGCTGGGCCAGTGGCCAGGAACTCGCCAAGGTGCTGCGCGAGGGCCAGCTGTCGGCCGGTGACTTCGTGCGCTGGGTGCGCCAGGTCATCGACTTCGCCGGGCAGCTCGCCAACGCCGTCGGTCCCGGCGACCTGCGCCGGACCTGCCGCGAGGTCGTCAACTCGATGCGCCGCGGGGTCGTGGACGCCGACATCGACGAGGACTGACACGCAAGGGGCTCCGCCCCTTGGACCCCGACACAAGGGGCTCCGCCCCTTGGACCCCGACACAAGGGGCTCCGCCCCCGACACAAGGGGCTCCGCCCCCGACACAAGGGGCTCCGCCCCTTGGACCCCGACACAAGGGGCTCCGCCCCCGACACAAGGGGCTCCGCCCCCGACACAAGGGGCTCCGCCCCCGACACAAGGGGCTCCGCCCCCGACACAAGGGGCTCCGCCCCTTGGACCCCGACACAAGGGGCTCCGCCCCTTGGACCCGGGAGCCACGAGCTCGCTTCGCTCGCGCGACCTTCTGTTCCGACGAACCAAGCTCGCTCCGCTCGCGGTTCGTCGGTTCCGTAGGATGGGCCCATGTCTGTTGCACTTCGCGTGATCCCCTGCCTCGACGTCCACGACGGACGAGTCGTCAAGGGCGTGAACTTCCAGAATCTCCGCGACGCCGGGGACCCCGTCGAGCTGGCCGCCAGCTACTCCGCCGCCGGCGCCGACGAGCTCTGTTTCCTCGACATCTCCGCCTCGTCGGAGGGGCGCGCCACCACCAGGGACATGGTCCAGCGCTGCGCTGAGACGGTGTTCATCCCGCTGACAGTCGGCGGGGGAGTGCGCGCCGTCGAGGATGTCGACTCGCTGCTGCGCTGCGGTGCGGACAAGGCCGGCATCAACACCGGTGCGCTCGCCCGGCCAGGCGTCATCGACGAGATCGCCGCCCGCTTCGGCAACCAGGTGCTGGTGCTGTCCCTCGACGCGAGGCGGGAGCCGGGCATGCCGTCCGGGTTCGGCGTCACCACGCACGGCGGTCGCAAGTCGGCCGGGCGCGATGCCGTCGAGTGGGCGCGGGAGGCTGTGGACCGCGGGGTGGGCGAGGTCCTCCTCAACTCCATGGACGCCGACGGCACCACCGACGGGTTCGACCTCGAGATGCTCCGGGCCGTCCGCAAGGTGGTCGACGTGCCCCTGATCGCCTCCGGAGGGGCGGGGACCGCCCAGCACTTCGTCGAGGCCGCCGACGCCGGCGCCGACGCCGTGCTGGCGGCCTCAGTCTTCCACTACCGCACGCTCACCGTGGCCCAGGTCAAGGAGGCCCTCCGGGCCGGCGGCCACACCGTTCGCGAAGGAGTTGTCGCATGACCGAGTCCGACTGCCTGTTCTGCAGAATCGTCTCCGGCGAGATCCCGTCGAAGCAGATCCACTCCGACGACGCCTCCGTCACGTTCCTGGACATCTCGCCCTGGCAGGAGGGCCACGCCCTGGTCATCCCGCGAAGGCACGTGGCCGACGCCCTCGCCGACGAATCGGTGCTGGCCGAGCTCGCCCCGGCAGTGGTGGCCGTCGGGAACCTCCTGAAGGAGAGGCTGGGCGCCAGCGCCTGCAACATCCTCACCAATGCCGGTGCGGACTCCGGCCAGGAGGTCTTCCACGCCCACGTGCACGTCATCCCGCGCTACGCGGACAACCCCGGCATCGCCAACCTGCGGGGCCCGGTTGAGTCCGACCTGGACGAGGTGCACGCCCGGATCACCGGGAAAGGTCGATAAACCGACCCCGGTGTGAGCCGCTGCGGGGCACCTGCGTAGCCTTCTGGATGTCGAGTTCTCCGGGGGACAGGTCCCCGGAAGACACATACTAAGGAGCAGGTATGAAGACCACGAAGATCGTGGGTGTGCTGTCCATCATCGCTGGCTTTGTCATGGCAATCGCCGGCATCGCCACTTACGTCACAGTCAGCCAGCAGCTGGCCTCCGAGAACATCACCGTCCCCGGCGACGCCGCCTTCCTGGCCGGCGACAAGGTCGACGGCCCCTTCTCGGCGTTCGCCCAGGCAGACATCATCAACAAGCACGCGCTGGCCGCTTCCGAGGGCAAGACCTACGCCGAGCTCGGCAGCCTCGCCGGCGAGGCGCGTGAGGCCGGGGACGAGGAGCTGGCCCAGACCTACACCGAGCAGCGCGCCACCGTCATGAACGCCTCGTTCCTGCGGGCCTCGCTGTTCACCTCCGTCGTCGCCTTCGGCGTCGCCGCACTGGTGATCGGCCTGGGCATCCTGTTCGGCCTCATCGGCTGGGCGCTGACCTCCGTCGCAGGCAGTCGGGCCGTCACCGTCCCGGCGCGGGACAACCTCGGCGATCGGGAGAAGGTCGCAGTCTCCTGACAACCGAGAACCGCTTCATCTGGACGGACCGCACCCCTCGGGGCGCGGTCCGTCTCAGTATTCAGAACAACAGTGACCGAGTCCTTGACACTGCGCGGCCGGTGCGCAATTGTGGCTGCGTGACCACCAGCCTGATCGTAGCCAGCTAAGCGTTTCGCATACGCCGAAACGCTCCCTCGAGTGCCCTCGTGGCGCCGGGGGTTTTTTGTTGGGCAGGATTGGGCGACAACCGAAGGGAGTGCAATGTCGCATAAGGACGACCGCATGCTGACGGGCGCACAGGCGCTCGTCGAATCACTCGAGCGGGTCGGTGTGGACGTAGCCTTCGGCATTCCCGGTGGCGCCATCCTGCCCGCCTACGACCCCCTCTTCGACTCCTCGATCCGCCACATCCTCGTGCGCCACGAGCAGGGCGCGGGCCATGCCGCCGAGGGCTACGCGATGGCCAGTGGCCGGGTCGGCGTCTGCATCGCCACCTCCGGCCCCGGCGCCACCAACCTGGTGACGCCCATCGGCAACGCCTACATGGATTCCACGCCGCTGGTGGCCATCACAGGGCAGGTGAACTCCAACTCCATCGGGACCGACGCGTTCCAGGAGGCGGACATCCGCGGCATCGTGATGCCCATCACGAAGCACAGCTTCCTGATCAAGCGCACCGAGGACATCCCGCTGGCGATCCGCGAGGCCTTCCACATCGCGGCGACGGGCCGGCCCGGCCCGGTGCTCGTCGACATTGCGAAGGACGCGCTGGTCAACACCGCGCCCTTCATGTGGCCCGAAGAGCTCGACCTGCCCGGGTACAAGCCCACCACGAAGCCGCACGTCAGGCAGATCCGCGCGGCGGCCAAGCTGATCTCGGCCTCGAAGCGCCCTGTCCTCTACGTCGGTGGCGGCGTGATGAGCGCCCGTGCCTCGAAGGAACTCGCCGAACTGGTCGAGTTGACCCGTATCCCGGTGGTCACCACCCTGATGGCCAGGGGGGTGCTCCCGGACAGCCACGAGCTGAACATGGGCATGCCGGGCATGCACGGCACGGTCGCGGCCGTCGGTGCGCTGCAGAAGGCTGACCTGCTGGTCGCCGTCGGCACCCGCTTCGACGACAGGGTCACCGGCAGGCTGGACACCTTCGCGCCACACGCGAAGGTCATCCATGCCGACGTCGACCCCGCGGAGATCGGCAAGAACAAGCCGGTCGACGTGCCGATCGTCGGCGACGCCAAGGAGACCCTGCGCCTGCTGGCGGAGGCCATGGCGGACCTGCCGGCGCCGGACGCCGACCCGTGGCGCAAGCAGCTGGTGGGCATGAAGACTCGCTACCAGCCGACCTGGGACGAGGCCCCCGACGGGCGGCTCTCGCCCCAGGAGGTCATCCAGCGCATCGGGCAGCTCAGCCCCGACGACGCCATCTACGTCGCCGGGGTCGGGCAGCACCAGATGTGGGCCGCGCACTTCCTGCCGCACGAGCAGCCCTCGAAGTGGCTCAACTCGGGCGGCTCGGGAACCATGGGCTTCTGCGTCCCCGCAGCCATGGGTGCCAAGGTCGCCGAACCCGACCGGATGGTGTGGGGAATCGACGGTGACGGCTGTTTCCAGATGACCAACCAGGAACTGGTCACCTGCGCCCTGAACAACATCCCGATCAAGATCGCGATCATCAACAACCACTCGCTCGGCATGGTGCGCCAGTGGCAGACCCTGTTCTACAACGAGCGGTACTCCAACACCGACCTGCAGACCGAGTCCATCCCCAACTTCCCGATGCTCGCCGAGGCGATGGGATGCGTCGGGCTGCGCGCCACGAACGAGGAGGAGATGGAGGCCGCGATCAAGCAGGCCCTCGAGATCAACGACCGTCCCGTCGTCGTGGAGTTCGTCGTCCACAAGGACGCGATGGTCTGGCCGATGGTCGCCGCGGGCACCAGCAACGACGAGATCCAGGTGGCCCGTGACATGGCCCCCGACTGGGAAGAGGAAATCCTGTGACCACGCACACGCTCAGCGTCCTCGTCTCCAACCGGCCCGGGGTCCTGACCCGGATCGCCGCGCTGTTCTCGCGTCGCGGCTACAACATCGAGTCCCTCGCGGTCGGTCCCACCGAGCGCCCCGAGGTGTCGCGGATGACCATCGCAGCCCAGGTGGAGGACGAGGCCGCGCTGGAGCAGATCGTCAAGCAGCTCAACAAGCTGATCGAGGTCCGCAAGGTGCTCGAGCTCGGCCCCAACACCGTCAATCGCGAGATGGTGCTGGTCAAGGTGAAGGCCGACGTCAACAGCCGCAGCCAGATCATCGACGTCGTCTCCCTGTTCCGGGGCAAGGCCGTCGACGTCAGCCCCGAGTCCATCACCATCGAGGCCACCGGTGCGCCCGACAAGCTCGCGGCGCTGCTGGAGATGCTCTCCCCCCACGGCATCCAGGAACTCGTCCAGTCCGGGCAGGTGGCACTCGGCCGCGGCGCCCGAACCATGGCCGAGACCAAGTCCAAATAAGATTCCCAACGAGACCCCTCAACACTGAAGGAAAGACAAGCAAATGGCAGAGATGTTCTACGATTCCGACGCCGACCTCTCGATCATCCAGGGTCGCCAGGTCGCCGTCATCGGCTACGGCTCGCAGGGGCACGCCCACGCGCTCAGCCTGCGTGACTCCGGCGTCGACGTCCGCGTCGGCCTGCGCCCCGGCTCCAAGTCCGCCGCCAAGGCCGAGGCAGAGGGCCTGCGCGTGCTCCCCGTGGCCGAGGCCGTGGAGGAGGCGGACCTGATCATGATCCTGGCTCCCGACCAGGTGCAGCGGAAGGTCTACGCCGAGGACATCGAGCCCAACCTCGCGCCCGGTGACGCCCTCTTCTTCGCCCACGGCTTCAACATCCGCTTCGGCTACATCAAGGCCCCCGAGGGCGTCGACGTGTGCATGGTCGCACCCAAGGGCCCCGGACACCTGGTGCGTCGCGAGTACGCCGAGGGTCGCGGCGTCCCCGCGATCATCGCCGTCGAGGTCGACGCCACCGGCAACGCCTGGCCGCTGGCCCTCAGCTACGCCAAGGCCATCGGCGCGCTGCGCGCCGGCGGGATCAAGACCACCTTCACCGAGGAGACCGAGACCGACCTGTTCGGCGAGCAGGCCGTGCTCTGCGGCGGCGCCTCCGCGCTCGTGCAGGCCGGGTTCGAGACCCTCGTCGAGGCCGGCTACCAGCCCGAGGTCGCATACTTCGAGTGCCTGCACGAGCTCAAGCTCATCGTCGACCTGATGTACGAGGGCGGCATTGCCAAGCAGCGCTGGAGCGTCTCCGACACCGCCGAGTTCGGCGACTACGTCTCCGGTCCGCGCGTCATCGACGAGCGGGTCAAGGCCAACATGAAGGACGTCCTCACCGACATCCAGAACGGTGCCTTCGCGCAGCGCTTCATCGACGACCAGGACGCCGGTGCACCCGAGTTCAAGAAGTTCCGCGAGGCCGGCGAGGCCCACCCGATCGAGGCCACCGGGCGCGAGCTCCGCAAGCTGATGAGCTGGGTCAAGGGCTCCGACGACGACTACGTCGAGGGCTCGGCCGCACGCTGACCCCACGACGAGGGCCCCGGGACGCGACACAGCGTCCCGGGGCCCTTGCCATGTGCGGGTCGGGCGGGCCCGGCGAACCCCTCGGACGCTAGACTGGTGGGACAACATCGGGGGTGTACGAGTGGCGCTGTTTCTGACGATCGGGATCATCGGGATCGTGGTGGTCCTGGCCGCACTCCTCCTCGGTGACCTGATCGAGGGCCTGATCAACGTCGACGCCTTCGGCGGTGACCTCTTCTCGCTGGCCGGCCTGGCCGCCTTCACCGGGGCGTTCGGCTTCGGGGGCTACATCTCCATGGCGCTGGTCGACGTCACCTGGCTTGCAGTCGTCGTCGGGCTGCTGGCCGGAGGAGTGGCCTTCTGGGGCGCCACGGCGTTCACCCGCTGGCTGAAGCGCAGCGAGGCCGCTGCCTCGTTCCACTCCGACAAGCTGATCGGCTCCACCGCGAAGGTGATCACCGACATCCCGGCCGGCGGGTACGGCGAGGTCCGCATCTACGGCAGCGGCGGTTCCCGCAAGCGCGCCGCCCGGGCCGGCACCGCCATCGCCTCGGGGACAGAGGTCTGGGTCTCCGGGATCCTCTCGCCCACGGCAGTGGAGGTCACTGCCACCCATGAACTTCCGGCCCAGCCGGAATGAACCCGACGGGTTCAAGGATCCAGCACCAACGACAGGAATGACACATGCCTGAACTGCCTCCACTCCTCGTGGGGATCGGCGGAGCGGTACTGCTCCTCGTCCTCATCGTCTGGCTGATCGCCAGCCGCTACAAGGTGGCCCGCCCCAACGAGGCCTACATCATCACCGGCCAGAAGGGCAAGGCCGTCACCAACCCGGAGACCGGTCTGGTCTCCACCGACCTGAGCGGCCAGAAGGTCGTCATGGGCGGCGGCGTCTTCGTGATCCCCTTCGTCCAGCGCCTCCACATCCTTGACCTGTCCTCGCGACGGATCATGGTCCAGATCCGCGCCGCCGTCTCCGGCCAGGGCATCAAGCTGAACCTCGACGGCGTCGCCATCGTCAAGGTGGGCGGCAACGTCGACTCCATCCGGGCCGCCGCGCAACGCTTCCTGATGCAGCAGGACGAGATCGAGACCTTCACGCAGGAGACCCTCGCGGGCTCCTTGCGCTCGATCGTCGGTTCGCTGTCGGTGGAGCAGATCATCCGTGACCGCGCGGCCTTCGCCCAGCGTGTCGCCGACGAGTCGGAGTCTTCGCTGACCGGCCAGGGCCTGGTGCTGGACACCTTCCAGATCCAGGACATTACCGACGACGGCACATACCTCACCGACCTCGGCCGGCCCGAGTCCGCCAAGCTCGCGCGCACCGCCGCCGTCGCCGAGGCGGAGGCCCGCCGCGAGGCCGAGCAGGCCCGTCTGATCGCCGAGCAGGAGATCGCGATCGCCGAGCGTGCGCTGGTGCTCAAGGAGGCCGAGATCAAGGCCGAGACCGACGCCGCCCGCGCCAAGGCTGCGGCCGCCGGCCCGCTGTCGCAGGCCGACCAGGACCAGGCCATCCTGGCCGAGCAGGAGAAGGTTGCAGTCCGGCAGGCCGCCCTCAAGGAACGCCAGCTGGACACCGAGGTGCGAAAGCCTGCGGACGCGAAGCGCTACGAGATGGAGACCGAGGCCCAGGGCCGCCGCAACTCCGAGATCTTCGAGGCCGAGGCCCGCAAGGCCGCCTCGATCGCCGCTGCCGAGGCCGAGGCCGAGAAGGCCCGTCTCACCGGTGTCGGTGAGCAGTCCCGTCGTTCCGCACTGGCCGAGGCCGAGGCCATCGAGGGTGCCAAGCGGGGTGAGGCCGAGAAGGCCCGCCGTATCGCAGAGGCCGAGGCCGTCCGGGCCGAGGGCGAGGCCGAGGCGGCATCCGTCCTGGCCGTCGGTTCCGCAGAGGCCGAGGCGATGGACAAGCGCGCTGCGGCGTTCGAGAAGTACAACGACGCCGCCGTGCTGCAGATGCTCATCGAGGTCCTGCCGCAGGTCGCCCGTGAGGTCGCGGCCCCGATGTCGAACATCGACAAGCTGACCGTGGTCTCCACCGACGGCGCCGGCGCGTTGCCGAAGCAGGTCAACGACAACGTCCTCCAGACGGTGGAGATGATCAAGAACACCACCGGGATCGACCTCATGAACATCCTGCGGAACAAGGTGGACTCCGCTGCCGGCGGCACCATCGCCGGCGACGTGGTCAAGCAGGACTGACAGCCCTTCAACAAACGGCCCCCTCCGCCTGGGCGGAGGGGGCCGTTGTCGTACGCGGAAGGCGGTCGCAGCTCGGCGCCGGACCTCAGGCCAGCTGGGCGGCGATCCTGTCGCCGATCTCCGTGGTGGAGCCTGCATCCGCGCCGCGGGCGGCGATGTCGGCGGCGACGGCCGCGTCGATCCTGATTGCCTGGTCGACCCGCCCCAGATGGGCGAGCAGGAGCGCCATGGAGGAGATGGCTGCGGTCGGATCGGCGATGCCCTGGCCCGCGATGTCGGGCGCGGACCCGTGCACGGGCTCGAACATCGACGGGAACTCGCCCGAGGGGTTGATGTTCGCGCTGGCAGCCAGGCCGATGCCGCCGGTGACGGCGGCGGCCAGGTCCGTGACGATGTCGCCGAACAGGTTGTCGGTGACGATGACGTCGAACTGGGACGGGTTGACCACCATGGCGATCATGGCGGCGTCGATGTGGAGGTAGCGACGCTCGACGTCGCCGTACTCCTCGCCGACCTCGTTGAAGATGCGGTTCCACAGCGAGCCGGCGTTGACCAGCACGTTGTGCTTGTGCAGCAGCGTGATCTCCTTGCGGCGGGCGCGGGCACGCTCGTAAGCGTCGCGCACGACGCGCTCCACGCCGTAGGCGGTGTTGACGGACACCTCGGTTGCCAGCTCCTGCGGCGTACCGGTGCGCACGGCGCCACCGTTGCCGCAGTAGAGGCCCTCGGTGCCCTCGCGCACGACGACGAAGTCCACCTCGCCCTTGGAGACGACGGCCTCGGAGAGCGGGGTCGGGACCCCGGGGTAGAGCTTGGACGGCCGCAGGTTGACCGCGTGGTCGAACGCGAAGCGCAGTTTCAGCAGCAGCCCACGCTCCAGCAGGCCGCTGGGGATGGACTTGGACCCGGGCGCGGCGCCGACCGCCCCGAGGACGATCGCGTCGACGTGCTTGAGCTCCTCCAGGACGGTGTCCGGGAGCACCTCGCCGGTGCGCTGCCAGCGCTCGGCGCCGAGGTCGTAGTCAACGAACTCGAAGGCGTCCTCGCCGGCGACGGCGCGCAGCGCCTTCAGGGCCTCGGCCGTCACTTCGGGCCCGATTCCGTCGCCGCCGATGACCGCGATCTTCTTGCTCGTCTCAGTTCCCATGCGCTGAACCATAGCGATCGGTGCCGCATGAGCGCGTTTCGGGCGTGGACGTCGTCCCAACTGGCGAGACGTCCGGGTTAGGCTTTCCGGAACACCACCCCCGGCGGATGCAGGAAGTAGCCATGACCACCACTCCGACAGTGCCCGAAGAGTTCCACATCTTTGACACCAGCCTGCGCGACGGCGCGCAGCAGGAAGGGTTGCGACTCAGCGTCGCGGACAAGCTGCGAATCGCCGGCTACCTCGACGAGCTGGGAGTGACCTTCATCGAGGGGGGCTGGCCGGGCGCCAACCCCGCGGACACGCAGTTCTTCGTCGAGGCGAAGGAACTGGAACTGCGCAACTCGAAGCTGGTGGCATTCGGCGCCACCCGCAAGGCGGGCGCCACCGCGGCCACCGACCCGCTCACGAAGGCACTCGTGGACGCCGGCACCGACTACATCTGCATCGTGGCCAAGAGTCACGACGAGCACGTCACGCGGGCGCTGCGCACCACCCTCGATGAGAACCTCGAGATGGTGACCGACACCGTGACGTACCTGCGGGAGCAGGGCAAGCACGTGTTCGTCGACTGCGAGCACTTCTTCGACGGCTACCGCGCGAATCCGGAATACGCCCTCAGCGTCGTGCGGGCGGCCTCGGAGGCGGGTGCTGAGGTGGTCATCCTGTGCGACACCAACGGCGGCATGCTCCCGAGCTGGATGGGCGACGTCGTGAGCGCGGCCGCGCAGACCGGCGCCAACCTCGGCATCCACTGCCACAACGACACCGGCTGCGCGGTGGCGAACACGCTGGCCGCGGTCGAGGCCGGCGTCATGCACGTCCAGGGCACGTTCAACGGCTACGGGGAGCGCACCGGCAACGCCGACCTGTCGGCGGTCATCCCCAACCTCCAGATCAAGTTCGGCTGGGAGCTGCTGCCGCCGGCGAACCTGGCCGAGATCACCCGCGTCTCGCACGCGATCGCGCTGGTGGCCAACCAGCCGCTCCTGGGTCGGCAGCCCTACGTCGGCGCCAGCAGCTTCGCCCACAAGGCCGGCCTGCACGCCAGCGCCATCAAGGTGGACGCCAACCTCTACCAGCACATCGACCCCACCCTGGTGGGCAACGACATGCGCATGCTGATCTCGGACATGGCCGGGCGGGCGAACATCCAGATCAAGGGCGACCAGCTGGGCTTCGACCTCAGCGACCGCGAGCTCGCGGCGCGCGTGACTGAGCGGGTCAAGGCCAAGGAGGCCGAGGGATACAGCTACGAGTCGAGCGACGCCAGCTTCGAGATGTTGCTGCGCGACGAGCTCGGACTCCTGCCGCAGCCGTTCCAGGTCACCTCGTGGCGGGTGTTCACGGAGGAGCGCCACGGCGAGACCATCTCCGAGGCCACGGTGAAGATCACCGCCAAGGGCAAGCAGGAGATGGTCGTGGGTGAGGGCAACGGCCCGGTCAACGCATTGGACCACGCGCTGCGCAAGGCGATCGCCGCGGCCTACCCCGCCGTCGAGTCCTTCGAGCTCACCGACTACTCGGTCCGCCTGCTCGACGAGGGCCACGGCACCGACGCCACCGTCCGCGTCCTGATCAACACCTCCTACGAGGGGAGCACCTGGACCACGGTCGGCGTGGGCACCAACGTCATCGAGGCGTCCTGGGAGGCGCTGTTCGACGCGCTGGTCTACGGCATCTTCACCCACGTGGAGCCGGAGCTGCGCCCCGAGACCGCGGCCTGAGCCCACGGGGGATCGGCCGGGGCCACGGGAGCAACTACGCTGTAGCCCATGCGTATTGCTCGTTTCGCCGCCGCCGGTCAGGATCCGGCCTACGGCATCATCGAACTGGCCCTCGACGGCGGGGAGAACCCCGACTCGATCGCGGTGATCACCGGCGACCCGCTAGCCGGTGTCCCCGTCAACTACACCGGCGAGCGCCATGCGCTGGCCGACGTCCGGCTGCTCGCGCCGGTGATCCCGCGCAGCAAGGTGGTGGCGGTGGGCAAGAACTACGCCGACCACGCCGCCGAGATGGGCAGCGAAGTGCCCGCCGGCGCCCCGCTGGTGTTCTTCAAGCCCAACACCTCGGTGATCGGCCCCAACGACCCGATCGTGCGGCCCGCCGGGGTCTCCGAGCTCCACTACGAGGGCGAGCTCGCCATCATCATCAACCGGTTCTGCAAGGAGGTGCCGCCGGAGCGCGTGCCCGAGGTCATCTTCGGCTACACCATCGCCAACGACGTCACGGCCCGCGACTGGCAGCACGCCGACTCCCAGTGGTCCCGCGCCAAGGGCTCGGACTCCTTCTGCCCCCTCGGCCCCTGGATCAACACCCACCTCACCGTCGCGGAGGCGGAGGACCTCGGCCTGGAGACGCGCCTGAACGACGAGGTGCGCCAGCAGGGCAGCACCTCGCAGATGGTGCGCGGCATCACCGAACTGGTCAGCTTCATCTCCGGCTTCACCACCCTGCTCCCCGGTGACGTCATCCTCACCGGCACCCCCGCCGGCGTCGGCGCGATGGCCGACGGCGACACCGTCCACGTCTCGATCGACGGTCTGGGCACCCTGAGCAACCCGGTCACGGGGCAGTGAGCCAGCAGCTGTTCACGCCGGAGGCCGACGAGCCCTCCGGCGGGCTCGGCTACCCCCTAGTCCTGACCGAACCGGTCAGGAACCCTGTCAAGCCCATTATGGGGGTGCTGCTGGGCGTGCTCGCGTTCGTGATCCTCGTCCCGGTGGTGTCGCAGCTCGTCCTGCGCCTCACGTGGCTCCTGCGGGGCCGGCCGCCCTTCGAGCAGTACCAGGCCGACGCGCTGGCCTACGAGCTGCCCGAGGGGCTGCTCGCGTCCCACCTCGGACTGGCGATGCTGATTGTGATCTCGGTGCTGCTCGCCCGGTACCTGCACGCCCGCGGCTGGCGCTGGCTGGTCTCGGTGCAGCCGGGCGTCCGATGGCGTTACCTGCTGGCGTGCCTGCTCGTCGCGCTCGTCGTGCTGAATGCAGTGCTGTGGCTCTCCTTCGCCTTCGTGGAGATGCCGGCCTTCCGGGCCCCACAGGCCAACTGGGCGGTGTTCCTGGCCATCATCCTGGTCACCTCACCGATCCAGGCCGCCGCGGAGGAACTCTTCTTCCGGGGCTACGTCCTCCAGGCCCTCGGCACCGCCTTCCAGCAAGCCTGGGTGGGCATCGTCGGCTCGGCCCTGCTGTTCGCCCTCTTCCACGGGGTCCAGAACCCGGCACTGTTCGTGAACCGGTTCGCGTTCGGCCTGGTCGTCGGCTTCCTGGTGTGGCGCACGGGTGGGCTAGAGGCAGCGATCGGTGCGCACGTCGTGAACAACGTCTTCGCCTTCGGGTACGGAATCTTCACCGGGGGAGTGGCCGCCACCAAGGCAACCAGCGCCATCGGCTGGGACAAGGCCTTCTTCGACGTGCTGGGCTTCGCTCTGTTCGCGCTGGCCGCCTGGTGGGTGGGCAGGCGGATGCGGGTGGCCACCACGACCCCCTGAACCATGGCGGCGGCGTCCGGTTTGTTGCCCGGTCAGGATTTGGTGTAGAGTTTCCACTCGTGCTCGCCAGTCGAGCACGGTGGGGTATAGGGTAATTGGCAGCCCGACTGATTCTGGTTCAGTTAGTCTAGGTTCGAGTCCTAGTACCCCAGCGGAATGTGACAGCAACCATCTGGATGCACTAGCATTTCACCGCCTGGCCCCGTTGTGTAGCGGCCTAGCACGCCGCCCTCTCAAGGCGGTAGCGCGGGTTCGAATCCCGTCGGGGCTACCAGTGCGAAACACCCCGCGATCCTCACCGGATCGCGGGGTGTTCTGGTGTTCCAGGGCTGGTCTGGGATCCGGTCAGTCGGCGTTGCCGGAACGGCGCAGGACCTCGCTGAGGCGCTCGGCCGCAGCCATCACGGCGGGCGCGTGCAGCCTGCCCGGCTGGCGGGTGAGCCGCTCGATCGGGCCGGAGACGCTGACGGCCGCGATGATCCGTCCCGACGGCGCGAGCACGGGTGCCGAGACCGACGCCACGCCGGCCTCGCGCTCACCGACGGACTGGGCCCAGCCGCGACGCCTCACCGTCTGGAGCGAGGCCGAGGTGAAGGCTGCCTGCTCGAGCAGCTTGGGGAGCCGGTCGGTCTCCTCCCAGGCCAGCAGCACCTGGGCGGCCGATCCTGCGGTCATGGACAGCTGCGCCCCCACCGGGATCGTGTCCCGCAGGCCAGTGGGGCGCTCGACCGCGGCGGCGCAGATGCGCATGTCGCCCTGCCGGCGGTAGAGCTGCGCGGACTCCCCGGTGATGTCGCGCAGGCGGGTGAGGATGGGGCCGGCCGTGGCGACCAAGGGATCCTCGGAGGCCGAGTCGGCGAGTTCCACCAGGCGGGGTCCGAGCACGAACCTGCCCTGCAGGTCCCGCCCGACGAACCTGTGGTGCTCGAGCGCGACCGCGAGCCTGTGCGCCGTCGGGCGCGCCAGACCGGTGGCCGTGACCAGACCTGCCAGGGTCAGGGGATTCTGCTCGAGCGCCGCCAGGACGGCCGCCGCCTTGTCCAGTACGCCAACTCCACTACTGCTGTCCATATGGCGAGACTAGCGTTTCGAATGGCGGACACGCAAGAGTATTCTCTTCGCAGTTGGCTGACACTTCAGTCAGCACAACGAACCAAACAGCACTCAAGGGGTGGGAACATGGGTAAGACCCTGGCGCAGAAGGTCTGGGACGCACACGAGGTGCGCTCCGTCGACGGCGAGCCGGACCTGCTCTACATCGACCTGCACCTCGTTCACGAGGTGACCAGTCCGCAGGCCTTCGAGGGGCTGCGCATGAACGGGCGGAAGGTCCGTCGGCCCGAGCACACGCTCGCCACCGAGGACCACAACACCCCCACGCTGAACATCGACAGGCCCATCGCCGATCCCGTCTCCCGCACCCAGGTCGAGACCCTGCGCAGGAACGCCGAGGAGTTCGGTATCCGGATCCACTCGCTGGGCGACCGTGACCAGGGCGTCGTGCACATCATCGGCCCCCAGCTGGGCGTGACCCAGCCCGGCATGACCATCGTGTGCGGCGACTCCCACACCTCCACCCACGGCGCGTTCGGTGCGCTGGCCTTCGGCATCGGCACCTCCGAGGTCGAGCACGTGCTGGCCACCCAGACGCTCCCGCAGAAGAAGCCGAAGATGATGGCCGTCAACGTCGACGGTGACCTGCCCGACGGCGTGACCGCCAAGGACCTCGTGCTGGCGCTCATCGCGAAGGTGGGCACCGGAGGGGGGCAGGGCTACATCGTCGAGTACCGCGGCTCCACCATCGAGCAGCTCTCCATGGAGGGCCGCATGACCATCTGCAACATGTCCATCGAGTGGGGCGCCAAGGCCGGCATGATGGCTCCCGACGAGACCACCTTCGCCTACCTGAAGGGG
Source organism: Tessaracoccus rhinocerotis (assembly GCF_007197885.1). Lineage (GTDB taxonomy): Bacteria > Actinomycetota > Actinomycetes > Propionibacteriales > Propionibacteriaceae > Arachnia > Arachnia rhinocerotis. The sequence continues at coordinate 30,536 of NZ_VKKG01000008.1, read as the reverse complement.
CGCCCGCACGCCCCCGAGGGTGCGGAGTGGGACGCCGCCGTCGAGTACTGGCGGACGCTGCGCACCGACGACGACGCCACCTTCGACTTCGAGGTGGACATCGACGCCACCCAGCTGACGCCCTTCGTGACCTGGGGCACCAACCCCGGCCACGGCGTTCCGCTGGGCGCCACCGTCCCGGCCCCCGAGGACTTCGAGTCCGAGGTGGAGCAGGCCACCGCCAGGCGGGCCCTGGAGTACATGGACCTCGAGCCTGGCACCCCGATGCGCAACATCACCGTGGACACCGTCTTCCTGGGTTCGTGCACGAACGGCCGGATCGAGGACCTGCGCCTCGCGGCCTCCGTCCTGCAGGGCAGGAAGGTGGCCGACGGCGTGCGCATGCTCGTCGTGCCCGGATCGGCCCGCGTGCGCCTGCAGGCCGAGGAGGAGGGCCTCGACAAGGTCTTCCTGGACTTCGGTGCCGAGTGGCGCGCCGCCGGCTGCTCCATGTGCCTGGGCATGAACCCGGACCAGCTGAAGCCGGGGGAGCGAGCTGCTTCGACGTCCAACCGCAACTTCGAGGGCCGGCAGGGCAAGGGCGGACGCACGCACCTGGTCTCGCCCGCCGTCGCAGCCGCCACCGCCATCACCGGGCACCTGAGCGCGCCCGCAGACCTGATCGGAGCCTGAGCATGGAAGCCTTCAAGTCACACACCGGCATCGGGGTCCCGCTGCGCCGCTCCAACGTGGACACGGACCAGATCATCCCGGCCGTGTACCTCAAGCGCATCACGCGTACCGGGTTCGAGGACGGGCTGTTCTCGGCGTGGCGCAACGACCCCGACTTCGTGCTGAACAAGGAGCCCTACAAGCACGGCACGATCCTGCTGCCCGGCCCCGACTTCGGCACCGGGTCCTCCCGTGAACACGCAGTCTGGGCGCTCCAGAACTACGGGTTCAAGGTGGTCATCGGCACCCGCTTCGGGGACATCTTCCGGGGCAACTCCGGCAAGGCCGGCCTCCTGGTGGCCGCCGTCGACGAGCCCACCATCCAAGCCCTGTGGACCGCGGTGGAGACCAGCCCCGAGCAGGAGCTGACGGTGGACCTCGAGTCGCAGACCATCTCGGTGGGGGACGCAAGCTACCCCTTCGAGATCGACGCCCACACCAAGCACCGCCTACTCAACGGCCTGGACGACATCTCGTCCACGCTGCAGCACGAGGCCGACATCGACGCCTACGAGGCGTCGCGTCCCAGCTTCAAGCCGCGGACACTGCCGGCCTGCACCGCCGACAACATGGCCTGATCCGCACGACGCAGGAGCCGCCGTCCCGGAAGGGGCGGCGGCTTCGTGCTTGCGCGGCAGGGGGCACCTGCGCCGGTCGGTAGCCTTGGGGAGTCGACGAGGAGGAGAGCGTGACTGATCCCCACCAATGGCTGGAGGACGTGGACGGTGCGGCGGCCCTGGACTGGGTCCGGGCGCGCAACGCCGTCACCGAGGACGAACTGGCCGGGAGCGAGGAGTTCCGTCGGCTGGAGTCCGAGCTGCGGGCCATCTACGACTCGCAGGACAGGATCCCCGTGCTCGCCAAGCGCGGGGAGTGGTTCTACAACTTCTGGCGTGACGCCGAGCATCCCCGCGGGCTGTGGCGGCGCACCACCCTGGCCGAGTACCGGAAGGACTCCCCGGCCTGGGAGACGGTGCTCGACGTCGACGAGCTCAACCGTCTCGAGGGCGAGAACTGGGTCTGGCACGGCGTGGAGTTCCTCCGCCCGGACCAGCCGCGCTGCCTCGTCGCCCTCTCGCGCGGCGGCGCCGACGCCGACGTGACGCGCGAGTTCGACGTCGAGTCGAAGACCTTCGTCGAGGGCGGGTTCGAGCGCCCGGAGGCCAAGGGCCAGCTGAGCTGGATCGACGAGGACACGGTCTACCTCGTGACCGACACCGGAGCGGACAGCACCAACCTGGCCGGCTACGCGCGGCTGGCGAGGCGCTGGCGACGCGGCACCCCCATGGAGCAGGCGGAGGTCGTCTTCGAGGGTCCGGCCGACAACGCCGGCTACGGGATCCGCGCAATGCGCGACCGGACCCCGGGGTTCGAGCGCGACCTCCTGTTGCACTACCTCGACAGCCGAAACTCGGTCCTGTACGTGGCCGACGAGTCCGGCGCCTTCGTGCCCCTGGACGTCCCGGACTCCGCGGACAAGGACGTGCACCGCCAGTGGCTCCTGCTCGGGCTGCGCGAGGACTGGAGCATTGGCGGCCGCACCCATCCCGCGGGCGCGCTGCTCGTGGCCGACCTCGACGAGTTCCTCGCAGGTGGGCGGAACCTGGACGTCCTTTTCGAGCCCACGGCCTCCACCGCGCTCGAGGACGTCACCTGCACGCGCGACCACATCGTGATGACGGTGCTGGAGGACGTCAGCAGCAAACTGGTTGTCGCCCACCACGGTGACGACGGCTGGAGCACACGCCCCTTCGGCGGCCTTCCCGAGTTCGGGAGCATCCACGCGGCAGCCGTGGACGACGAGGCCGGTGACGAGCTGTGGCTGGTGGTGACCGACTACCTCAGCCCCAGCACCCTGATGTTGGGCGATGTCGCCCCCGGGGCGGGTGCCCCGGAGGTCCTGCGCAGCGAGCCCGAGTTCTTCGACGCGTCCACCCACGTGACCGAACAGCACTTCGCCACCTCGGCCGACGGGACCAGGGTGCCGTACTTCCTGGTGCGGCCTCGGGACCGGGCGTGGGACGGCACCAGCCCAACACTGCTCTACGGTTACGGCGGGTTCGAGATCTCACTGACGCCCGGCTACGCACCGGCGGTGGGCAAGGGCTGGCTGGAGGCCGGAGGAACGTTCGTCGTCGCCAACATCCGGGGCGGCGGCGAGTACGGACCGGCCTGGCACCAGGCCGCGCTGCGGGAGAACCGCCCGCGCGCCTACGAGGACTTCGCGGCCGTCGCGCGCGACCTCATCGCCTCGGGCATCACGTCGCCCGAGCACCTGGGGATCCGCGGCGGGAGCAACGGCGGCCTCCTGACGGGGAACATGCTCACGCAGTACCCGGAACTCTTCGGGGCCGTGGTCATCCAGGTGCCGCTGCTGGACATGCGCCGCTACCACCTGCTGCTGGCCGGGGCCTCCTGGACGGGCGAGTACGGTGACCCGGACAAGTCGGAGGACTGGGAGTTCATCCAGCGCTTCTCCGCCTACCACCTGCTCGACGAGGTGGCCGGGCAACTGCCCCCGACCCTGCTCCTGACCTCCACGCGCGACGACCGGGTGCACCCCGGCCACGCCCGCAAGTTCATGGCCAAACTGCTCGAGACGGACCAGCCGGCGCTCTACCACGAGAACATCGAGGGCGGCCACGGCGGAGCCGCCGACAACGGCCAGCGGGCACACATGGATGCCCTGTACCTGACCTTCCTCCGGCGGCACCTGATGCCCGCAACCGACCCGGTCGCGTGAGGGTGGCGCGCGTGGGACCCCGATCCCGGTCGCTAGGCTGACGCCCATGTCACCGACGACCAAGCCCTGGCGCCTCCCACTGGCGCGTGTGAACCGCGAGCCCGCGCCCCCCGTCTACCGGGGGCTGGCGCAGCTGGTGCGGCTCGTGCTGCCGCTGTTCGTGACCCGCAACTGGGCCGGCCGTGACAAGCTGCCCGCCACAGGCGGGGTGTTGATCGTCGCCAACCACATCTCCAACTTCGACGTGCTCGTGCTGGGCGAGTTCGTGATCATGGCCGGGCGCTGGCCCCGGTTCCTCGGGAAGTCCGAGATCTGGAGGGTGCCGGTGATCGGGTGGCTGGCCCGCGCCTGCGAGCAGATCCCAGTGCTCCGCAACACCGCCAACGCCAAGGACTCCCTCGTGCATGCCAGGCGGGCGCTCGAGCAGGGCAGGGCCGTGGCCATGTACCCCGAGGGCACGATCACCGCCGACCCGGACTTCTGGCCCATGACGGGGCGCACGGGCGCGGCCCGGCTGGCGCTCGAGACCGGTGTCCCCGTCATCCCGATCGGCCAGAGCGGCGCGGAGAAGGTACTGGGCGGCAAGCGGCTCGAGTGGTGGCGACTGTTCAGCCTGCGACGCCGTCGCGTGAGCCTGTTGATCGGGGACCCGGTGGACCTGAGCCGCTTCGCGGGCGAGGGCGAACCGACGAAGGAGACCCTCGACGCCGCCACCGTCGCCATCCTCGACGCCATCACCGAACTGGTCGAACAGGTCCGCGGCGAGGAGGCACCCGAGGAACGCTGGGACATGCGGGTCGGGGCGCGGGTTCCCCAACTTCGGCGCTGACGGCCCAAGCACTACGATTTGCGACGGAACCAAAACCGTGGAGGTCTCGTGGACAAGCGCATCAGGGTCGCACTCATCTTCGGCGGGCAGTCGCCGGAGCACGGCGTCTCCTGCCTGACGGCCGCCAGCGTGCTCGGCGCGATCGACCGCGACCGGTTCGACGTGGTCGGCGTCGGCATCGCCGCGTCCGGGCGGTGGACCCAGGTGCCCCTCGACGTCGTGGCGTCCTACCGGATCGTCGAGGGCCGCGTCCCGCACGTGGCCGAGCCCGAGCACGACGCCGTCTGGATGGTGGGCGCCGACGGCTGCGAGGTCGCCACCCGTGACGGCGAGCGTCTCGTCGACGTCCACGGCGTCGACGTCGCCTTCGCCCTGCTGCACGGTCCCTTCGGGGAGGACGGCACCATCCAGGGCCTGTTCGAGATGATGGGCATCAAGTACGTCGGCTCCGGAGTGGCAGCCAGTGCCATCGGGATGGACAAGCACCACATGAAGGTGGCCTTCGCGGCGGCAGGGCTGCCCGTGTGGCCCTTCGTCGTGGCCACCGACCAGCGCTGGCGGGACGAGCCAGCCGCCGTGCTGGCGGAGGTGGACACCCTCCAGTACCCGGTCTTCGTCAAGCCCGCCCGCGGGGGGTCGTCCCTCGGCATCACCCGCGTCACCGACTCCGCGGGGGTGCAGGCGGCGATCGAGGCTGCCCGCGCCTACGACCCGAAGGTGGTCATCGAGCAGGGCTTCGTCGGAGCCCGCGAACTCGAGTGCGCCGTGATCGCCAACCCCGCGGCCACCGGAGGCTGCGACGTGTCCGCCGTCGGGGAGATCCGCGTCCATGCCGAGGACGGCTTCTACGACTTCGAGGCGAAGTACATCGCCGACGACGAGGCCTCGCTCGACGTGCCGGCCGACATCGCGCCCGAGCTGTCGCGAAGGATCCAGGACATCGCCGCCCAGGCCTTCAACGCGGTTGGATCCGAGGGCCTGGCCCGCGTGGACGTGTTCGCCGACACCGACGGCGAGGTGTGGGTCAACGAGATCAACACCATGCCCGGCTTCACCGAGATCTCCATGTACCCCAAGCTGTGGGAGCACAGCGGGACCAGCTACCCCGAACTGGTGGCGCGGCTGATAGATCTTGCACTCCTGCGCCCGGTCGGGCTGCGCTGATGGACGTCGGGGAGTTCGAGCTGATCTCCGACGTCACCGCCGACCTCCCGGCGGGCGACGACGTGCTCCTCGGCGTCGGTGATGACGCTGCGGTGCTGCGGCCGGCCGGCGACGTGGTGGTGACCACCGACATGCTCGTGGACGGCATCCACTTCAGGCAGAACTGGTCACCGGCCTTCCAGATCGGCCGCAAGGCCGTGGCCGTCAACGTCTCCGACGTCGAGTCCATGGGGGCGGTGCCGAGCGCGATCGTGATGGCGCTCGGGCTGCCCGCCGAAGCCGAACTCGACTGGGTGCGCGAGCTCTCGGCAGGGGTGCGCGACGAGGCCGCCCGTGCCGGAGTCAGCCTGGTCGGGGGAGACACGGCTCGGTCCGGGGCGGTTGTCATCACGGTGACCGCGCTGGGCAACCTCGACGGGCGCGCTCCCGTCACCCGATCGGGCGCGCGGGAGGGCGACCTCGTCGCCGTCGCTGGCCGGCTCGGCTGGGCCGGTGCGGGACTGACCGTCCTGCAACGGGGTTTCGGTTCGCCCAAGGAACTCGTGGCCGAGCAGCAGTGCCCCAGCGTCCCGTACGGCCAGGGCCGTGTGGCCTCCGAGGCGGGTGCCACCTCCATGGTGGACATCTCCGACGGACTGCTCGCGGACCTCGGCCACGTGTGCGCGGCCTCCGGCGTCGGAATGGACCTGGCCACCAGCAACTTCGAACTGCCGGAGGCCATCCAGCGCGTCTCGGCCGCCACCGGAGTCTCGCCGTGGAACTTCATCCTCGCCGGGGGAGAGGACCACGCCCTCGCGGCGACCTTCCCCGCCGGCACCGAACTGCCCGCCGGTTGGCGGCGGGTCGGCGTCGTCACGGGGTCCGGCGAGGTCACCGTCGACGGGGAGCGGTGGGAGGGCCCGCGGGGCTGGACGCACTTCGGCTGAGGCCGGCGGACCTGCCCGCCGGGCGGAGTGGGGTCCAAGAAATCCGCCTGCTTTCCGCTAACGTGCAACCCATGGCGTCCCGCGGAACTTCCTCGTCGCGGAACTCCAGTACCAAGACGCGTTCGACGTCGCGGGCTGCCAGTTCCAGCAAGAGCACCAAGACCACCCCCTCCAAGCCGAGGGGTGGCTCGAGCACACGCAGAACCACCGCCCGCCCGGCGGCGAAGAAAGCGGGACCGAACCCGGTCCTGGCGTTCCTCGGTGCCGTCCTGGGCGGGCTCGCCAGCGGGGTGGGCGCGATCGCACGCAGCTTCGGTGGGGCCGCAGAGGACGTCGACCCCAAGCTCCGCCGCGACGGCGTGGGGCTGTTCATGCTCGCGCTGGCCATCGTGGTCGCGGCGCGGCTGTGGTTCCAGCTCCCCGGGCCCGTCGGATCAGCCATCGAGGTCGGCGTCACAACCATCTTCGGGTCGCTGGGGGTGGCGGTCCCGGCCGTCCTGTTCCACGGGTCCTGGCGGGTGCTGCGCCACCCCCGCGACGTGGATGCCGCCCCGCGCACGGGCATGGGCTGGACGTTGATCACCTTCGGCGGGCTCGGCCTGGTCAACGTCGCGGCGGGCCTGCCCCGTCCGGACGACATGCCCGCGCTGCGCGATGCGGGCGGCATCCTCGGGTTCCTGTCCTCCAGCCTGCTCACGGACCTCATGACGGCGTGGGTCTCCGTACCGCTGCTGGTCATCCTCACCCTGTTCGGCGTGATCGTGGTCGTCGGTCGTCCGCTGCACGAGATCGTCGGCGGGATCGGGGCCGTGCTCAGCACCCTGGTGGAGCGTCCCGAGGGTGAGGAGGACGAGCGCCCGAAGAAGGGGAAGAAGCTTAAGCTGGGCGTCGACGTCCCCTACGACACCCCCCTGGTCGAGGACGACGCCGAGGCCACCGGGGGCGACGCCTACGACTGGGAGGCCGCCGAGACCGACGTCCTCGTCCGCGAGCCCGAGGCCGAGCAGCCCGCGGCGGTCAAGGCCCCGCCCGGCAAGCGGCGTGACTCCCTGCCGCCCCCGGAGCACACCCCCGCCCCCGCGCGTGGGGAGCAGCTCCAGCTGAGCGGCGACATCGTCTACCAGCTCCCGCAGGACAACATGCTGGTGCCGGGCTCCAAGCCCAAGGCCCGCACCGAGGGCTCTGACCGGGTGGTCCGCCAGCTCACGAGCACGCTGGGCGAGTTCGAGATCGACGCCCGCGTGACCGGCTACACCCGGGGCCCGACGGTCACCCGCTACGAGGTCGAGCTCGGCAGCGCGATCAAGGTCAGCAAGGTCACCGGTCTGGCCGACAACATCGCCTACGCCGTCGGCTCCAACGAGATCCGCATCCTGACGCCGATCCCCGGCAAGTCGGCCATCGGGATCGAGATCCCGAACACGGACAAGGAGGTCGTCAGCCTCGGAGACGTGCTGCGCTCCAACAAGGCACGAAACGACCACCACCCGCTCACGGTGGGCCTCGGCAAGGACGTCGAGGGCGGCTTCGTGGTGGCCAACATGGCCAAGATGCCGCACCTCCTCGTCGCCGGCGCCACCGGTTCCGGCAAGTCCAGCTTCATCAACTCACTGATCACCTCGATCATGATGCGCTCCACGCCCGAGGAGGTGCGCATGCTCCTGGTCGACCCCAAGCGCGTGGAGCTGAACCAGTACGAGGGCATCCCGCACCTGGTCAGCCCCATCATCACCAACCCCAAGAAGGCCGCCGAGGCGCTGGCGTGGGTGGTCCGTGAGATGGACATGCGCTACGACGACCTCGCAGCCTTCGGGTTCCGCCACGTCGACGACTTCAACAAGGCCGTCCGGGCGGGACAGGTGAAGCTGCCGGAGGGTTCCGAGCGGGTGCTCGCGCCCTATCCGTACCTGCTCGTTGTGGTCGACGAGCTCGCCGACCTCATGATGGTGGCGCCCCGCGACGTCGAGGAGTCGGTGGTGCGCATCACGCAGCTGGCCCGTGCCGCAGGCATCCACCTCGTGCTCGCGACGCAGCGCCCCTCCACCGACGTCGTCACCGGCCTGATCAAGGCCAACGTCCCGTCCCGGCTGGCGTTCGCGACCTCGTCGATGACCGACTCCCGCGTGATCCTGGACCAGCCCGGCGCCGAGAAGCTCGTCGGCAAGGGCGACGGCCTCTTCCTGCCGATGGGTGCGGGCAAGCCCATCCGCGTACAGGGTGCCTGGGTCAACGAGTCCGAGATTCGCGACGTCGTCGCCCACATCACCGCGCAGCTGGCGCCCAACTACCGCGAGGACGTGGCCGCACCGGCCGCGGAGAAGAAGGTCGTCGACGACATCGGTGACGACCTGGAACTGGTCCTGGACGCGGCCCGCCTTGTGGTTGAGCTCCAGCTCGGGTCGACGTCGATGCTGCAGCGCAAGCTGCGGGTCGGCTTCGCCAAGGCGGGTCGACTGATGGACATCCTCGAGAGCCGCGGCGTCGTCGGGCCCTCCGAGGGCTCCAAGGCGCGTGAGGTCCTGGTCAAGCCCGACGACCTCGAGGAGCTGCTGGTGAACCTCGCGGAGGGCTGAGCCCGCCGGGTTGGTGCGATACTGGCTCTGACATGACTGCCACTGAAGAACTGCGCAAGGTTCACATCTCCACGCTGGGTTGTGCCCGCAACGACGTCGACTCCGAGGAACTGGCCGCCCGGCTGGAGGCCGGGGGCTTCTCCCTGGTCTCCGACCCCGAGCAGGCCGAGACCGTCGTGGTCAACACCTGCGGTTTCGTCGAGCAGGCCAAGAAGGACTCGATCGACACCCTCCTGGCCGCCGCGGAACTCAAGGAGGGCGGCGCGACGAAGGCGGTGGTCGCCGTCGGCTGCATGGCCGAGCGCTACGGGGTCCAGCTGGCCGAGGAGTTGCCGGAGGCCGACGCCGTCCTCGGGTTCGACGACTACGCCGACATCGCGGACAAGCTCCGCCTCATCCTCGACGGGAACGCACCGGCGTCCCACGTGCCCCGGGACCGACGCAAGCTGCTGCCGCTGGCACCGTCCGAGCGCGCCCGTGCGGCGCACGGTGTGGCCGTTCCCGGCCACGCGCCGCTGCCGGACGGCCTGGCGCCCTCGACGGGGCCCCGCACCATGCGTCGACGGGTCTCCGACGGACCGTCGGCGCCCCTGAAGATCGCCTCCGGCTGCGACCGCCGCTGCTCCTTCTGCGCAATCCCGTCGTTCCGGGGCAGCTACCTCTCGCGCCCCATGGTCGACGTCGTCGAGGAGGCGCGCTGGCTCGTCGAGCAGGGCGTCCGCGAGGTCTTCCTGGTCTCCGAGAACACCTCGAGCTACGGCAAGGACCTCGGTGCCGACGAGCGGCTGGAGGAGTTGCTGCACCACCTGTCCGAGGTCGACGGCCTCGACTGGATCCGCGTGTCCTACCTGCAGCCGGCGGAGATCCGCCCCTCGATGCTCGAGGCGATGCTGCACACGCCCCGGGTGGTCCCGTACTTCGACCTGAGCTTCCAGCACGCCTCGCCGGCCGTGCTGCGCTCCATGCGCCGCTTCGGAGACCCGGACTCCTTCCTGGACCTCATCGGCCGGATCCGGGCGGCGGCGCCGCGGGCGGGCATCCGCAGCAACGTGATTGCAGGCTTCCCCGGTGAGACCGAGGCCGACGTCGAGATCCTGCGCCAGTTCATCATCGACTCGCAGCTCGACGTGCTCGGGGTCTTCGGGTACTCCGACGAGGACGGCACCGAGGGTGAACGCCTGCCCGGGCACCTCGGGGAGGCCGAGGTGGAGGACAGGCGCGCGCTCCTGGCCGATGTCGCCCTTGCAGTCAACGAGGCGCGGGCCGCCGACCGGGTGGGGCAGGCGGCGACAGTGCTGGTGGAGGAGGTCGGCGACGAGGTGGTGGGCCGCGCACCCCACCAGGGACCCGAGACCGACGGCGTGGTGATCCTGTCCGGGCACGTGGACGTGTCCGTGGGAGACTTCGTCGAGGTCGAGTTCACCAGTTCCGAGGGGATCGACCTGATTGGAGCAGCCCTGTGAACACGGACGACGCCGCACCGGAGACGAAGCCGAGCAACTTCAACGTCCCCAACATCCTGACTGTCGTCCGGATCATCCTCGTGCCGGTGTTCCTGGTGGTGCTGTTCATGCACCCGCACGACCAGGGCTGGCGCCTGGCCGCCACCGCCGTGTTCACCGTCGCCATCCTCACGGACCTCGCTGACGGCCACATCGCACGCAAGTATGACCTGGTGACTGATTTCGGCAAGCTCTGGGACCCGGTGGCGGACAAGGCCCTCACGGGTGCGGCCTTCGTCTCGCTCGGCATCCTGGGCGAGCTGTGGTGGTGGATCATCATCGTGATCCTGCTGCGCGAGTGGGGGATCACCTGGCTGCGCGCCGCGATCGCGAAGTACGGGATCATGCCGGCGAACAAGGGCGGCAAGGCCAAGACCGTGACCCAGTCCCTCTCGCTAATCCTCTTCCTGCTGTGGCTCGAACCGCTGCCGTCCTGGATCGGGTACGTGGCCTGGGGCCTGATGTGGCTGGCCCTCGCCCTTACCGTGGTCACCGGCCTCGACTACATCCGCCAGGCGATGGGGATCCGCCGCGACGCCATCGCCCGCTCCCGCGCCGGCTCCTGACCGCGTGGCTCGGCTAGGCTCGGGTCAGTACCGCAACCGAGGAGACCATCGATGACAGCTGATTCCGCCAAGGAACTGATCGACCTCATGGCCAAGCGCTCCGTCACGCTGGCCACCTGCGAGTCCATCACGGGCGGAGGCATCGGTGCGGCCCTCACCTCGGTCCCGGGGGCGTCCAAGGTCTACCGCGGCTCCCTGGTCACCTACGCCAAGGACCTGAAGGCCGCGCTCGCGGGCGTCGACGAGGAGCTGATCGAGACCGAGGGCGTGATCAACGAGCTGACCGCCGTCCAGATGGCGCTCGGCGCGCAGAGTCGCTGCAACGCGGACTGGGCCGTCGCCACCACCGGCGTGGCAGGACCAACGGAGGTCGACGGCGTCAAGGTCGGCACCGTCTGGTTCGCCGTCGTCGGACCCGCGCCGGGGATGTCGCCACGGCCGAAGTACACCGAGCTGAAGCACTTCGAGGGGGACCGGCAGGACATCCGGGCCGCGGCCATCGACCACGCGGTCGCGATGCTCCTGCGCGTCCTGTGACCTTTTCGCCGACCGCGGAATAGATTCGAGCCGGACCGCGTTCCACCGAGTGATGCGGGCATGGTGCCCGCAAGGTAGGTAGGTCTGAGATGAAGACGATCCTGATCCGAAAGGTCATGGGTGAAACCCTCCGGGAGCTCCGCGTGGGCGCTTCCATGACCCTCCGCGAGGTCTCTGTCGCCAGCATGGTCAGCCTGGGATACCTGAGCGAGATCGAACGCGGGCACAAGGAGGCGTCGAGCGAGGTGCTGTTCTCGATCTCGGCAGCCCTGGGCGTGTCACTGTCCGACCTGCTGGCCATGGTCAGCGAGAAGATCGCCGAGATCGAGGCGGAGACGCCCCACCGGGTGGCCCTCGCCGCCTGACCGGCGGGACTGGGCGTCTCAGGCGGGGTTGCCGGGATCCGGCGCGGGCACGACGTGCACGTCGATGCCGGCCTCCCGGATCCGTGCCAGCTCGGCGGGGGAGGCGGTCGAGTCCGTCACCAGCACGTCGATCTCGCTGAGGTTGGCCATCTTGGCCAGTGTGACGGTGCCGATCTTCGACGCGTCCCCGACTGCGATCACGCGTTGTGCGCGCTCGATGAGGGTGTGGTTGGTGCGCGCCTCGACTTCGTCGTGCGTGGTCAGGCCGCCCTCTGCGCTGATCCCGTCCGCGCCCACGATGGCCGTCCCGATGTTGACCAGCCGCAGCGTGGCCTCGGCGAGCGACCCCACGAGCTCCAGCGAGTTGGAGCGCAGCACCCCGCCGGCGATCAGGACGCGGGCCTGGTCCTGCTCCGCCGCCTCCAGGCCGATGCTGAGCGAGTTGGTGATGATGGTGAGGTCGTCGCGGTGCTGGAGTGCCCGCAGCACCTCCGCGGCCGTCGTGCCGCCGGTGAGGCCGATCGCGTACTTGCCCTGGGGGATCATGTGGGCCGCGGCGATCGCGATCCTCGACTTCGAGGCCTGGTTGCGGCCGTCGCGGAGCCGGACGGGGAGTTCGTTGACGCCCTGGGTCGGGCGAGCACCACCGTGGGTGCGGTCCAGCAAGCCCTGCGCCGCCAGCGCCGCGACGTCGCGGCGGATCGTGGCCTCCGAGGCCCCCAGGTCCTTGGCCAGCTTGGACAGGGGGAGTTGCCCGTGCTCGTTCAGCATCGCGAGCAGCGCAACCATGCGGTCCGAGCGCTTGTTGGACGGTGTGCCGTTGCTCAACTTGGCCTGCCCTTCATTGGTGTGTGCCCGTGCGCGAACCGTTGCGCACTTCGCGGCCACACTTTACGGGTCGATGCGCGAGTTGAGCGAATGAGCAGGCATCCGCGCACTGGGACTGATCGATCCTCGCGTCTGGGGGGACTTGGGTGCCCCTGTTGTCGTCCTGGCTCGTCGTGCGGAGCCACCCGTCGGCATCGGCTACCGTTGCGGGGTGCGAGAAGCTGAGCTGTGGGCGAGACTGGACCAGGTGCTGCCGGGCGGCTACGCGTCGGTGTGGGCCGAACAGGTGGTCCTGGCCGACCTCGGAGGACGCACGGTGAGGGAGTCGCTCGTCGAGGGCCTGCCCTGCAAGCGAATCTGGCGAGCGGTCTGGGCGCAACTGGAGCTGCCTCAAACTCTTCGCTAGCGTGTCGCGCGACATTCGAACAGATGTTCGGCTAGTGTGTGTTTCGCTGCTGGTTCTCCACAGGGCAGGGCGCTTCGTGGAGGACTGTCAGTCCAAAAACCTAGAGTGTGGGTCGAGCACATGTGGTCCGCCGGATGCGGGCTTCGAAGGAAGGAGCAACCATGGCCGTTGCGGATCGCGCCAAGGCGCTGGAAGCGGCACTGTCGCAGATTGAGAAGGTTCACGGCAAGGGGTCCGTCATGCGCCTGGGCGCTGACACCCGTCTGCCGATTGACGTCATCCCCACGGGCTCCGTGGCGCTGGACGTCGCGCTCGGAATCGGTGGGCTGCCCCGCGGCCGCGTCGTCGAGATCTACGGTCCGGAGTCGAGCGGCAAGACCACCGTCGCCCTCCACGCGATCGCGAACGCCCAGCGTGAGGGTGGCATCTGCGCGTTCGTGGACGCCGAGCACGCGCTGGACCCGTCGTACGCCGAGAAGCTCGGCGTCAACACCGACGACCTGCTGGTCTCGCAGCCGGACAACGGTGAGCAGGCCCTCGAGATCGCGGACACGCTGGTGCGCTCCGGTGCGCTGGCCCTCGTGGTCATCGACTCGGTGGCCGCGCTGACGCCGCGAGCGGAGATCGAGGGGGACATGGGTGACTCGCACGTCGGCCTCCAGGCCCGACTGATGAGCCAGGCGCTGCGAAAGATGACCGGCGCCCTGAAGAACTCCAACACCACGGCGATCTTCATCAACCAGCTGCGCGAGAAGATCGGAGTGATGTTCGGTTCGCCCGAGACCACCACCGGTGGCAAGGCGCTGAAGTTCTACTCCTCCGTCCGCCTCGACGTCCGTCGCATCGAGACCCTCAAGGACGGCACCGCCAGCGTGGGCAACCGCACGCGCGTCAAGGTGGTCAAGAACAAGGTGGCACCGCCCTTCAAGCAGGCCGAGTTCGACATCATCTACGGCGAGGGCATCTCCCGGGAAGGCAGCCTGATCGACCTCGGCGTCGAGTCCGGGATCATCCGCAAGGCCGGTGCCTGGTTCACCTACGAGGCGGACCAGCTCGGCCAGGGCAAGGAGAACGCCCGCAACTTCCTGCGGAAGAACCCGGAGATCGCCGCGGAGATCGAGAAGCGCATCCGCCTGCACCTCGGAGTCGACAAGGACCCGAACGCCCCGGAGGAGCGCATCAACCCGGAGACCGGAGAGGTCGAGGTTGACTTCTGAGCCGCTCGACGGCCCGAGCCGTGACCAGCAGGTGGAGTTCGCGTACCGCATCGCGCTCCGCCTGCTGGAGGCACGGGGACGCAGTGAGCACGAACTGCGAACCGCCATGCGGAAGAAGGAGGTCCCGGGCGACATCGCCGACGAGGTGATGGATCGCCTCAAGGAACTCCGCTACGTCGACGACGAGGCGTTCGCCGAGTCGTTGGTCGGGAACCGAGTGCGCGTGTCCAGACGTGGCCGGACCAGGATCCGGCGCGAGCTCCAGGACAAGGGCATCGACCGCGATGCGGTCGAGGAGGTCCTCGCGGGGCTGGACCCGGAGGACGAGTGGGCAGCGGCCCGGGCGTTCGCCGAGAAGAAGGCCCGCTCCATGGGGAGGCTCGAGCGCCACGTGGCGACGCGTCGCCTGCGGGGGGCGCTCGCTCGCAGAGGTTTCGGGATGGACATCGTTGCCGGCGTCAGCGCCGAGATCCTCGGCGCGCTGGGGGACGAGCGGCCGGACGAAGTCGACTGACCCGGGGCGGCCGTGCCGGCAACGGTGCCGTGCTTGTGTTTTCCACAGGTGGGTCATAATCTCGGAGCAAGGTCTGTATGACCCCGCATGAAGACACCGCCTGCCCCCGTGGCGGGACAAACTGGAACACTGAACTGAAAAACCTGGGCCCTGAGCCACCCGGCTCCCGGTCGTGAAAACAGGTCCTGACAAGCTCATACGTCGTAACTGAGTCGATTCGTCGACCCAGCGTCCAGCGCCGCCAGCTGCTGGGCGCCCAGTGGTGCACCCCTGCGGGAGGCATGACCTCGAGGCAGAGGAGCGCGCAATGGAGTGGATTGGCTGGATCGTCGCCGGGGTGCTGGCGGTGGTCGTGGGGGTCATGGTGGTTCGCCACCGTCGGGCAGAGCTCGGGCTCGTCGAGGAGCAGGCCCGGATGGAGAAGCGTTCCCGCTCCGTGGCGGCATCCATCCGTGAGCAGGCTGAGGAGGCCGCCGGCCACCTCCGGGCAGATGCCGAGCGGGCCCTCGAGCACGCGCAGGAGCGCGCCAAGGAAGCCATGGCCGACGTCGACCGGCGTCGTGCCGAGATGGAGTCCTCGATCGCATCCCAGCGCAACGAACTCCGAGAGATCAGAGCGGCCCAGGAACGTCAGGAGGCCCGGCTGCACGAGCGGGAGGACCGGGTCGCCGCGGATGCCGAGGGACTGCAGGCTCGCGCCGAGCGGCTCGAGGCGCAGCGCCTGGCCCTGAAGGACTCCAGGGCCCAGTTGGAGCAGGAGACGGAGCGGGTCAACTGCGAACTGGAGCGGGTGGCGGGGCTCACCGTGGCTGCGGCGCGCGACGAGGTCATGGCCGAGGCCGAGCGGCAGGCCAAGCTTGCTGCGACGGGACTGGCCCGCGACATCGAGCAGCGCGCCCGCAGGGACGCGGACAAGACCGCGCGCAGCATCGTCACCACGGCGATCCAGCGGGTCGCCTCCGAGCAGACCAGCGAGTCCGTGGTCTCCAGCGTCGACCTGCCCTCCGATGACATGAAGGGACGCATCATCGGGCGCGAGGGACGCAACATCCGTGCCTTCGAGCAGATCACCGGCGTCAACGTCCTCATCGACGACACTCCCGAGTCCGTGCTGCTCTCCAGCTTCGACCCGGTGCGCCGGGAGACGGCACGCCTCACCCTCGTCGACCTCGTGGCGGACGGTCGGATCCATCCGGCCCGGATCGAGGAGGCGTTCGACAAGAGCCAGCGCAACATGGACGAGCGACTGAACCGCGCTGCCGAGGACGCGCTGGCCGAGGTCGGGATCGTGGACCTGCACGAGGACCTCGTCCCGGTCGTCGGGGCGCTGGCGTTCCGCACCTCCTACGGGCAGAACGTGCTGCGCCACCTCGTGGAGAGTGCTCACCTCGCCGGTGTGATGGCGGCGGAGCTTGGCCTGGACATCGCGTTCTGCAAGCGCGCCGCGTTCCTGCACGACATCGGCAAGGCACTGACCCACGAGCACGAGGGGCCGCACGCGATCGTCGGGGCGGACCTGTTGCGGCGCCACGGGGAGCACCCAGACATCGTCCACGCCGTCGAGGCGCACCACAACGAGGTCGAGCCGCACACTGTGGAGGCCATCCTCGTCCAGGCGGCCGATGCCATCTCCGGCTCCCGGCCCGGTGCCCGCCGCGAGCCCCTGGAGGCGTACGTGGAGCGGATGGAGCACCTCGAGTCGATCGCCACGAACCACGCGGGAGTCGAGCGCGCCTACGCGATGCAGGCGGGCCGCGAGCTGCGTGTCATGGTCGCCCCGGACGTGGTCGACGACGCCGGCTCGCAGGCCCTGGCCCGCGACCTGGCGAAGGAGATCGAGAAGAACCTCACCTACCCGGGCCAGATCAAGGTGGTGGTTGTCCGGGAGTCGCGCGCCATGGAGACGGCGCACTGACCCCGGACGTCCTCACAGCGCCCTGACGCCCCACACCGAACTCGCGGAGCCACCCGGCTCCAGCCGGATCATCCCGGCGTGCGTCGGGCCCTCGTTGAAGGCGTCGGGGCCGCAGGTCATGGGCTCGACGGCCACAGCGTGGCGCTCCGGACGGGTCGTGTAGACCTGCACCCACGGCAAGGTCTCGTCCGCCCAGACCTGGACGGCCCTGTCCGGCCCCCTCAGCTCAACCGCCCAGGACGCGTCCCGGGGGGACGTGAAGGCCGTGTCCAGCTCGACCTCACCCAGCGGGCGCGCCTCACGGAAGTCGAACTCCTCGCTGATCGGGACCACGGCTCGCGGCAGGAGCCGCTCGGCGTCCACGTCGAGCTCCTCGTCGAAGGGCAGCAGCAGCGTGACGTCGGCGAGGTCCCCGAACTCGAAGTACGGGTGGACGCCGTAGCCATAGGGCAGGGCAGTGGTGCCGTCGTTGACGACGTCCACCCGGACCCGCAGCCCGTCGGTTCCGACGGTGTGCGTGATGGTGGCGGTCAGGACGCCGGACCAGCCCCGTTCGGGGAAGAGGGTGTGGCGCTGCACAACGGAGTCGGCGTCGTGGGAGACCAACTCCCAGGCGCGGCCGGTGTTCAGTCCGTGCAGGGCCGTGTTGCGGGGGAACTCGTTGACGGGCAACTGCTCCGTGCGCCCGTCGAACTCGTAGCGACCGTCGGCGATGCGGTTCGGCCACGGCAGCAGCTGCTGGCCCTGGCTGTGCTGGGCCGGCTCGTCGGGCCCGAAGGTCCACAGGAGCTCCTGCCCGTCGACCGTGATGCTGCGCAGCGTGGCGCCCACCTCGGTGACGACGGCTCGGTACCGACCGTGGCTGATTTCGTACTGGGTGCCGGTGGGCTGAAGTGTCATGGCAGGAGCCTACTGACGGTTTCTCCACACGGGGAAGCCCGTCTAGAGTTGTCCCACCATGTCGAACACCCGCACCTACAACGTCATCACCTATGGCTGCCAGATGAACGTCCACGACTCCGAGCGCATCTCGGGTCTGCTGGAGGAGGCAGGGCTCAGTCGGGTGGAGGCGACTCCGGAGTCACCTCTCGGTGGCGGTGCCGACGTCGTCGTGTTCAACACGTGCGCCGTCCGCGAGAACGCCGACAACCGGCTCTACGGCAACCTGGGCCACATGGCCCGGGTGAAGGCCGAGCACCCCGGCATGCAGATCGCGGTTGGCGGCTGCATGGCCCAGAAGGACCGGGACGTCATCCTGAGCAAGGCACCCTGGGTGGACGTTGTCTTCGGCACCCACAACGTCGGCTCGCTGCCCGTGCTGCTGGAGCGCGCGCGGGTGGAGGAGGAGGCGCAGGTCGAGATCGTCGAGGCGCTCCAGAACTTCCCCAGCAACCTGCCCAGCCGGCGGGAGTCGCCGTACTCCGCGTGGGTGTCGGTCAGTGTCGGCTGCAACAACACTTGCACCTTCTGCATCGTCCCCGCGCTCCGCGGCAAGGAGACCGACCGCCGGCCGGGCGACATCCTGGCCGAGATCGAAGTGCTGGTGGCGCAGGGCGTCCAGGAGATCACGCTGCTCGGCCAGAACGTCAACGCCTACGGCGTCGAGTTCGGTGACCGCCAGGCGTTCGCCAAGCTGCTGCGCGCCTGCGGCCGGGTCGAGGGCCTGGAGCGGGTCCGCTTCACCTCGCCCCACCCGAAGGACTTCACCGACGACGTGATCGCGGCGATGGCAGAGACGCACAACGTGATGCCGCAACTGCACATGCCGCTCCAGTCGGGTTCGGACTCGATCCTGAAGTCGATGCGACGCTCCTACCGCAGCGAGCGCTACCTCGGCATCATCGAACGGGTCCGCAAGGCGATGCCGCATGCGGCCATCACCACCGACATCATCGTCGGCTTCCCGGGCGAGACCGAGGAGGACTTCGAGCGCACCATGGAGGTGGTGGCCGCGTCCAGGTTCGCCGCCGCGTTCACCTTCCAGTACTCCAAGCGCCCCGGGACCCCAGCCGCCGAGATGCCGGACCAGGTTCCCAAGGAGATCACCCAGGCCCGCTATGAGAGGCTGATCCAGCTGGTCAACGAGATCTCGTGGGAGGAGAACCGCAAGCTGCAGGGGACTGAGGTCGAGGTCATGTTCGCGCTCGGCGAGGGACGCAAGGACACCGAGACCAACCGCATGAGCGGCCGGGCGCGGGACAATCGCCTGGTGCACGTCAGCGTCGGCGATGACCTCGCCGAGCGCCCCCGCCCGGGTGATGTCGCGTTGGCCACCGTGACCCACGCCGCGCCGCACCACCTGAACTCCGACCTGCCCATCCGGGGGCTGCGGCGCACGCGGGGCGGCGACGCGTGGGAGGCAGCCACCGCACCTGCCGCGGCGCCAGCCGGAGTGGGCCTGGGGATGCCGGCCTTCGGCAGGCCCGCCGGGACCTGAGGCCGGTCGGCAGGACAGAGGAGGGGCTGGGAACCATCTGGGTTCCCAGCCCCTCCTGTTAGGGCCTCCGCGGCAGGCGCGGTGACTCCTGACTCAAGCCTGGCGGCGGGGTTCATCCCTGCCCGCGAGGTCGTCGGCCTTGTCCCTGAGGAAATCCTGGCCCTGGTCGACCCTGTCCGCGTGCTTGCCGTCGGTCCTGTCGTCGATGAAGTCGCCGCCCCTGTCGATGGCGTCGTCGATCTTGTCTGAATGCTTGGCGACCTGGTCGCCGACGTTGTCGAGCAATCCCATGGATGACCTCCCAAGGGTTCGGGTACATGGACGGTTCCATCATGCACCCCCTCCGTGGTCAGCGGAAGGGGAAAGCCCGGAACCACCGGCACCCCACTGCGGTGGCAGGATGGTCGCCGTGAACACGCCCGCCATCGTCCTCGTCGGTCCCACCGCCACCGGCAAGTCCGAGCTGGCCGTCGAGATCGCGGTGCGCCTGGGGGAGCTGGGACGCCTCAGCGAGGTGGTCAACACGGACTCGATGCTCGTCTACCGTGGAATGGACATCGGGACGGCCAAGCCGTCGGTGGCGGAGCGGCGGGGCGTGACCCACCACCTGATGGATGTCCTCGACGTCAACCAGCGCGCCACCGTGGCCCAGTTCCAGGAGCTGGCGCGGTCGGCGATCGCTGACATCCGTGACCGCGGTGGGGTGCCCGTGGTGGTGGGCGGTTCCGCCCTCTACACGCGCGCCATCCTCGACGGCTTCGAGTTCCAGGCATCCGACGCACAGGTGCGTGCCAGGTGGGAGGCCGAGTTGGACAGGGTCGGCCCCCACGAGCTCCACCGCCGACTGGCGGAGATCGCCCCGGACTCGGCGGCGAAGATCGATCCGGGCAACGGCAGGCGGACCGTCCGTGCGCTGGAGGTCAACGAGCTCACCGGCGGCCACCGGCCTTCGCTGCCAGCGTGGACCTATGAACTCCAGGACGTCCACCAGTTCGGGCTCGAGCAGGACCGGGCGGTGCTCGACGAGCGCATCAACTTGCGGGTCGAGCGGATGTGGGAACAGGGACTGGTGGAGGAGGTGCGGGGGCTGCTGGACCACGGGCTCCGCGAGGGCGTGACTGCCGTGCGGGCCATCGGCTACCGGCAGGTGGTCGACTTCCTGGACGGCGTGACGACGGAGTCGGAGGCGAAGGAGCTGGTCAAGAAGGCCACCAGACGCTTCGTGCGCAAGCAACTGGGCTGGTATCGCCGCGACCCGAGGATCCACTGGCTGGAGGCAGGCAGGCCCGGCAACCCCGCCGAAGTGCTCACGAGAGTAGGCTTGCTCCCCAACGACGGCAGCGGAGGGGAATAATGCGAAGGTTCACGTTCCTCAAGGGCCAGGCCACCCTGAACGACTTCATCGTCATCGAGGACCACCATGGCATGCAGGACCTCTCGCCGAGCTTCGTCCAGCAACTCTGCGACCGCCGCGGTGGGATTGGTGCCGACGGGCTGCTCCGCGTCGTTCGCGCCCAGCACGTGAAGGACTGGCAGGGGGATCCGGAGCTTTGGTTCATGGACTACCGCAACTCCGACGGCTCGGTGGCGGAGATGTGCGGCAACGGGCTGAGGCTGTTCGCGCGGCACCTGATGAACGAGCAGCTCGTCCCCTCCGGCCGCTTCAGTGTCGCCACCCGGGCGGGTGTCAAGGAGGTCAGGATCGCCAGGGGCGGGCTGATCTCGGTCGACGTGGGGCGGCCCCGCACGTCGCCGGAGCCCGTGACCGTCAACCACGGCGGCTCCGAGTGGGAGGCGACCGTCGTCGACGTCGGCAACCCCCATGCTGTGGCATTCGTGGACGCGTCCGAACTCTCGGCTCTTGACCTGTCCAGGCAGCCCACATGGAGCCCTGAGGCGACGTTCCCGGATGGGGCCAACGTCGAGTTCGTGCACGAGACCGAGCCCGGCCGGATCTCGATGCGGGTCCATGAGCGGGGCAGCGGGGAGACGATGAGCTGCGGCACGGGCGTGGTGGCAGCAGCCGCCGCCTACCAGCAGCGCACCGGACACTCCGGACAAGTGGTCGTGACCGTCCCGGGCGGAGAACTGACCGTCGACGTCGAGGGTGCACACGCCTGGCTGACGGGTCCGGCCGTCATCCACATGCGGGGCGAGTACTGGGCCTGAGCCGCAGTTGTCCACAGCCTGTCGGGTCCTGCTTGGAGGGTCGTGGTCGGCCTGCGACAATGGGAGCCACGATGAATCGACCTGACAACGAACCCACCGGTCCCGAAGCACACCTCGACGACGAGTTCACGGACTTCGACGGGGACCAGGAGGATCTCGCCGCGCGACGCTCACTGCGCCGCGTGTCCGGCATGCGCACCGAGCTGGAGGACATCAGCGAGGTCGAGTACCGCCAGCTCCGGCTGGAACGCGTCGTCCTCGTGAGCGTGTGGACCAGCGGCAGCCAGGCCGACGCCGACAACGCGATGGCCGAGCTCAAGCTGCTCGCTGAGACGGCGGGCTCGGAGGTCCTGGAGGCGCTCGTCCAGCGCCGCAGCTCGCCGGACCCAGCCACCTACATCGGCAAGGGCAAGGTCGAGGAGGTGGCAGAGGTGGTCCATGCCACCGGCGCGGACACCGTGATCTGTGATGGAGAGCTGGACGCGTCACAACTGCGAAACCTCGAGGACCGGCTCAAGGTGAAGGTGGTGGACCGCACCGCGTTGATCCTCGACATCTTCGCCCAGCACGCCAAGAGCGCCGAGGGCAAGGCGCAGGTGGAGCTGGCCCAGCTCCAGTATCTCAAGCAGCGACTCCGAGGCTGGGGCGGGAACCTGTCCCGCCAGGCGGGCGGCCGCGCGGCCGGGGGCGCGGGCATCGGCGGTCGCGGACCGGGTGAGACCAAGATCGAGACCGACAGGCGACGCATCTCGCACCGGATCTCACTGCTGCGCAGGCGTCTCAAGGACATGGAGTCGACCCGCGAGGGCAAGCGCGCCGAACGCCACCGCAACCAGGTGCCGTCCGTGGCGATCGTCGGCTACACCAACGCAGGGAAGTCGTCGCTGCTGAACCGACTCACCGGCGCGGGCGTGCTGGTCGAGAACGCGTTGTTCGCCACGCTTGACCCGACGACGCGACGCACGCAGACCAGCGACGGACGGGAGTACACCCTCACGGACACCGTCGGATTCGTCCGCCACCTGCCCCACGACCTCGTCGAAGCGTTCCGGTCCACCCTCGAGGAGTCCGCACAGGCGGACCTCCTGCTCCACGTCGTCGACGCGTCCGACCCCGATCCCGAGGGCCAGATCACCGCGGTCCGCCAGGTCCTCGCCGAGATCGAGGCCCTCACGGTCCCCGAGCTGATCGTCTTCAACAAGGCCGACCTCGCGGACAGGACCACCCTCCTGGCGCTGCGGGCGAACCACCCTGAATCGATCATCGTCTCCGCCCGCACGGGCGAGGGGATCGAGGAGTTGGCACTCGCCCTGGCAGATGCCCTTCCCCGGCCCGAGGTGGAGGTCCACGTCGTGGTGCCGTACGACCGCGGTGACCTCGTCGACCGCATCCACCGGACCGGCCGAATCCAGGAGCTGGCGCACACCGTCGACGGCACGGAGGTCCGTGCGTTCGTCCGGCCGGCCCTGGCCGACGAACTGGCCGAGTTCTCGCATGGCTGATGAACTGACCCACCAGGTACTGCAGGCCGCTGTATCAGGAATCGAGGGTCGGGAGCGTCCGGGGCAGCTGGCCATGGCTGATGCCGTGGCCGAGAGCCTCGTGCTCGGCCGTCACTTGCTCGTGCAGGCGGGAACCGGAACGGGCAAGTCGCTCGGCTACCTGGCGCCGGTGCTCGCGCACGTGTCCGGCACCGACGAACGAGTCGTGATCGCGACAGCGACGCTGGCGCTCCAGGCCCAGCTTGCCAACAAGGACATCCCAGCGGCGCTGGATGCCGTCGAGGAGGTCTCGGGGAAGCGACCCAAGGCCGCGATCCTCAAGGGACGCACGAACTACGCCTGCCTCTACCGGGCCCGGTCCGGTGGCGTGTCGGCGCAGGGGTCGTTGGTCGGCTCCGAGGACATCCAGGAGGCAGCACCGGACCTGGACTCGGTCAGCAGGTTGGGCGTCGAGGTGCTCGCCCTGCGGGAGTGGGTCGAGGAGGAGGCCGAGCGCGGCGGGTTGGCGGATCGCGACGACGCCCCGACGCACACCAGCGCGGGCTGGCAGCAGGTCTCCATCCCCACCAGGGAGTGTCTGGGGGTGGCCGCCTGTCCGTTCGGGCAGGAGTGCTTCGTCGAGAAGTCCCGGGAGGAGGCCCGATCGGCCCAGGTCGTGGTGACCAACCACGCCCTGCTGGCAATCAACGCAATGCACGGTCGGACCGCGCTGCCGGAGCACTCGGCACTGATCGTCGACGAGGCGCACGAGTTGACCTCGCGGATCACGACGGCAGCCACGAACGAACTCACGCCCATCATCATCGAACGTGCGGCCAAGCGGGCCCTGACCTGGCTCGAGGACGACCTCGCAACCGAGTTCCTGGCGTGTGCTGACACCCTGCGGGACGCGCTGGAGGAGTCGGAACCGACCCGCATCGAGTCGTCGTCCGCGCCCGTCACCTACGCGGCTGCGCAGATCAGGGACGTGAGCAGGCGTGCCGCCAGCGCACTGTCCGGCAAGCACGACGACCCGGAGCGCACGCAGGCGACGGCCGCGGTCAAGGAGGTCTTCGACATCGCGGCCAGGATCGCCGGCCTGGCTGACGCTGACGTCGTCTGGGTGAGCGACTCCGAGTTCCGTGGGCGCGCCGTCTGGGTGGCGCCCTTGAACGTCTCCGGACTGCTGCGTTCCGAGGTGTTCGGGGAGACACCCACCGTGCTCACCTCCGCGACCCTTGTTCTGGGCGGCGACTTCTCGTCGTTCGCCGGCAGCGTCGGCCTCTCCCGCTCGGACGAGGTGGCGGACGACGTCGCTCCCGACGAGCTCGAGCCGCTGTCCTGGCGGGGTCTGGACGTCGGATCACCCTTCGACTACCGCTCCCAGGGGATCCTGTACGCCACCAAGTCGCTGCCCAAGCCCGGCCGGGACGGGCTGACCCCCGAGGTCCTCGCGGAGATCGCACAGCTCGTGTGGGCCGCGGGTGGCCGGACGCTGGGCCTCTTCGCCTCGAGGCGCAATGCGGAGCAGGCGGCGGCCCACTGCAGGCGTGAGTTGCCGGACTTCAAGATCCTGTGCCAGGGCGACGCGCAGCTGTCCGAGCTGCAGCGGGAGTTCATCGCCGACCCAGAGACCTGCCTGTTCGGCACGATGTCGCTGTGGCAGGGAGTCGACGTGCCTGGTGAGACGTGCCAACTCGTCATCATCGACAAGATCCCGTTCCCGCGTCCCGACGACCCGCTCATGCAGGCGAGGAAGAAGGCGGTCGACGACGCCGGGGGCAACGGCTTCATGAGCGTCGCTGCCACCCACGCGGCGCTGTTGCTGGCGCAGGGCACCGGCCGGCTGATCCGACGAAGCGAGGACAGGGGAGTGGTGGCCATCCTGGACCCCCGGCTCGTCACCGCCCGGTACGGGCGCTTCCTGTCGAACTCTCTGCCCGGGTTCTGGCCGACCACGGACCCGGACATCGCCGTCCGGGCCCTCCGGCGACTTCGTGGCGAGGAGTAGGCCGGCTCAGACCCGGCGCAGGACCGCCACGACCTTGCCCATGATCCTGGCGTGGGTGCCGTCGATCGGGTCGTAGCTGTCGTTGTGCGGCATCAGCCACACCTGGCCGTCCTTGCGCTTCAGTGTCTTGACGGTGGCCTCGTCGTCGATGAGGGCCGCCACGATGTCGCCGTTGACGGCGTCGTCCTGCTGGCGGACCACCACGAGGTCCCCGTCGCAGATGGCCGCCTCCACCATCGAGTCACCGCTGACCTCGAGCATGAAGAGGGTGCCTTCTCCCACCAACTGCTTCGGCAGGGCGAACATGTCCTCCACGCGCTGCTCGGCCAGGATCGGGCCGCCGGCCGCGATCCGACCCACGAGCGGTGCGCTCACGGTGCCGGGGGCGTCGTCGTAGCTCTGCTCGGGAGGCAGTTCCCGGACAGGTTCGGAGGGCTGTTCAGCCGACGGGATCGTGACCACGAGCGCCCGGGGGCGGTTGGGGTCACGCCTCAGGAAGCCCTTCTCCTCCAGCACCTTGAGCTGGTAGGAGACGCTGGAGGTGGATGCGAGGCCCGCCTGGCGTGCGAGCTCCCGGATCGAGGGCGGGTAGCCCATGGTCTCGACGGCGTCCTTGATCACCTGGAGGATCCGACGCTGCCGGTGTGTCAGTCCGAATGCGTCCGCCGGACCGTCGGGGAGGATCGCGATCCCCTCCAGATCCGCCTCGACCTGTGCCGCCGTGGGACGGCCCGCCCTGGATGCTCGCTTCGGTGGTGTCTTTCGCTCGTCTGCCATGCCACCAAGCATATCGAACAAATCCGAACACGTGTTCGATGTCTGCGGGAGTGTCGCGCCGCGTCTCCCTACTGTCAGTGGCGCGTGGTGTCGTGGTGACTGGACGACACGCCGAGAGAGATGATTCGAACGATCGTTTGATTCGCGCAGGATTCTCGGGTAGCGTTCCATTCGAACAGACGTTCGACATCCCGCGGATTGCGGGTGTCGTGGACAAGGAGAGCCTCATGAGCATCGCGGTTGCAGCACCCGGTACCCGTACCGCCACCACCAGCCCCGGTCACCGCCTCGCGACGCCGGGCGGTCGGCCGAACCTCGGCCGGCCGCTCGCCAAGCCGGTCCCGGCAGCCCTCCCCGGTAAGGACCGCAACGCTGCGGCTTGCCTCGTGACGGCCCGTCCCCGTCGGCAGTTCGCCCTCGGGTTGAAGGTCGCTACTGTTGCTCTTCTGGCAGTGGCCGGCGTGGGGGTCTCGGCAGCTGAGTTCGCCACTTGGGGCACTCCTGACCCGGCCGTCGAATACGTCCAGGGCGATCCCGCCTGGGCGCACGTCGAGGACCGCTGAGCGCGACTCGCTCGGAGGTTTCGGCGACACGCCGTTGGGTGTTGACCCGTAGGGCGCACGGATCTAAGGTTCACTAGATCTAGTAGTTACGCCGGTGTGTTTACCCAACAGGTTGTGGTTTGGGTGGCACACTGGAGATCAAGTGAAATCCGGTCGCCAGCAGTGGGCCGGTATACGAGAGGATCCCGGCCGTGCATTGTCCGTTCTGTCGCCACGAGGACACCAAGGTGTCGGACTCGCGCGCGACCGAGGACGGCTCGGCCATCCGCAGACGCCGCACATGTCCCGTGTGCGAGAGGAAGTTCACCACGGTCGAGCAGGTACAGCTCACGGTCGTGAAGCGCTCCGGCGTCACGGAACCGTTCAATCGAGACAAGGTCATCAAGGGCGCCACCAAGGCATGCCAGGGGAGACCTGTCACGCCAGCCCAGCTGGCTGCCCTCGGCCAACAGGTCGAGGAGTCCCTGCGGTCGAGTGGTCAGGCCGAGATTCCGGCCGAAGCCGTCGGCGTCGCCATCCTCGGACCGCTGGGTGAACTCGACCCGGTCGCGTACCTGCGGTTCGCCAGTGTCTACAAGAACTATGAGTCGGTCGATGACTTCGCGGCCGAGATCGAGGCCATGAGGGCCAGGTTGGACGAGTCCTCAGCAACCACCGAGGGACGACAATCGTCGCGACCCGGACCGAAGTCAGTCTCGCAAGAGCCCCTGATCGGCTGACCCCGATCATTCCCAACCACAGCACAAGTGAGGATCCAGTTATGACCACGACTGCCACGAAGCCAACCGCAGGCCGTGCCCGCAAGTCGAACCAGGCCAAGGCTTCGAAGGGCCTGACCATCGGCCGCGTGTTCACCAAGGAGGGCGTCCACCCGTACGACGAGGTCGAGTGGGACCGCCGGGACGTGTCGCAGGTGAACTGGAGGACCGGTGAGTCGGTCTTCGAGCAGAAGGGCGTCGAGTTCCCGAGCTTCTGGAGCGTCAACGCCTCCACCATCGTGACCACGAAGTACTTCCGTGGCGCCGTCGGCACGGACAAGCGCGAGAGCAGCCTGCGCCAGCTCGTCGATCGCGTCGTCAAGACCTACACCAAGGCCGGCGTCGAGCACGGCTACTTCGCGACGCCGCAGGACGCGGAGATCTTCGAGCACGAGCTGACCTGGATGCTGATTCACCAGTACTTCTCGTTCAACTCGCCGGTGTGGTTCAACGTGGGCACGCCGTCGCCGCAGCAGGTCTCCGCCTGCTTCATCCTGAGCGTCGATGACTCGATGGACTCCATCCTGAACTGGTACAAGGAGGAGGGCTTCATCTTCAAGGGAGGCTCCGGCGCGGGGCTCAACCTGTCCCGCATCCGCTCCTCCAAGGAGCTCCTGAGCTCCGGCGGCACGGCCTCCGGGCCGGTCTCCTTCATGCGCGGTGCCGACGCCTCGGCCGGCACCATCAAGTCGGGCGGCGCCACGCGTCGCGCCGCGAAGATGGTGGTCCTCGACGTGGACCACCCGGACATCGAGGAGTTCGTCGAGACGAAGGCCCGCGAGGAGGACAAGATCCGCGCCCTCCGCGACGCGGGCTTCGACATGGACCTGGGCGGCAAGGACATCACGTCGGTCCAGTACCAGAACGCCAACAACTCCGTCCGCGTCAATGACGAGTTCATGGAAGCGGTTGAGGCCGACGGTCGCTTCGGCCTGCGCTCCCGCAGCGACGGCAGCGTCATCGAGGAGGTCCAGGCGAGGGATCTCTTCAAGAAGATCGCCAAGGCCGCATGGGAGTGCGCAGACCCGGGCATCCAGTACAACGACACGATCAACGACTGGCACACGAACCCGGTCACCGGCCCGATCACCGCGTCGAACCCTTGCTCGGAGTACATGAGCCTGGACAACTCCTCGTGCAACCTTGCGAGCCTCAACCTCCTCAAGTTCCTCCGCGACGACGACACCTTCGACGCTGAGCTGTTCGTGAAGGCGGTCGAGCTGATCATCACCGCGATGGACATCTCCATCTGCTTCGCAGACTTCCCGACCGAGTCCATCGGGGAGACCACCCGCAACTTCCGTCAGCTGGGCATCGGGTACGCGAACCTCGGCGCGCTGCTGATGGCAATGGGCAAGGGCTACGACACCGACGGCGGCCGCTCCACTGCCGCCGCGATCACCTCGATCATGACGGGCGCCTCGTACCGCCGCAGTGCGGAACTCGCCGCCATCGTCGGCCCGTACAACGGCTACGCGGTCAACGCGGAGGCGCACCAGCTAGTCATGCGCAAGCACCAGGCCGCCAACGACTCCCAGACCGTGATGGCAGCCGACCGTGGGCTGTACAGCGTCGCCACGCGCGAGTGGGATCACGTGGTGAAGCTCGGCGCGGAGAACGGCTTCCGCAACGCCCAGGCGTCGGTGCTGGCCCCAACCGGCACGATCGGCTTCATGATGGACTGTGACACCACGGGCGTCGAGCCGGACTTCTCCCTCGTGAAGTTCAAGAAGCTCGTCGGCGGCGGTTCCATGCAGATCGTGAACCAGACCATCCCGCGCGCTCTCCGGAAGCTGGGCTACGGCAGCGAGCAGGTGGCGGCGATCGTCGAGTTCATCGGCTCCAACGGCCACGTGATCGGTGCCCCCGGCCTCGCCCAGGAGCACTACGAGGTCTTCGACACCGCGATGGGCCAGCGGGCGATTGCCCCAATGGGGCACGTCCGGATGATGGCCGCCGTGCAGCCTTACCTCTCTGGCGCAATCTCGAAGACGGTCAACCTGCCCGAGTCCGCGACGGTCGAGGAGATCGCCGACGTCTACATGCAGGGCTGGAAGCTCGGTCTGAAGGCGCTCGCGGTCTACCGCGACAACTGCAAGGTGGGCCAGCCCCTCTCCGATGGCAAGAAGAAGCCCGAGGAGAAGAAGCCCGACGCCAAGGTCGAGCCCGAGGTCCGCATCGAGTACCGTCCGAAGCGCACGCGCCTGCCCAAGTCGCGCGCCAGCCGCACCACGAGCTTCGCCGTGGCCGGGGCAGAGGGCTACATGACCTCGAGCGCTTATGAGGACGGTGGCCTCGGTGAGGTCTTCCTCAAGCTCGGCAAGCAGGGTTCCACCTTGGCCGGCGTGATGGATGCCTTCTCCATCGCCGTCTCGATCGGTCTCCAGTACGGCGTCCCGCTGGAGAGCTACGTCCAGAAGTTCACCAACCTGAAGTTCGAGCCCGCGGGCATGACCGACGACCCGGACATCCGGATCGCCCAGTCGTTCATGGACTACATCTTCCGCCGCCTCGCGCTGGACTACCTCCCGTTCGATGATCGGGCCGACCTGGGGATCTACTCCGCCTCGGAGCGTGCTCGTTACGTGGAGACCGGAAGCTACGTCACCGAGGAGGACGAGGCGGAGATGCCCGAGGCTGAGAGCCTCAAGAACGACGACGGGGACAACTTCCAGGTCGACGGCGCCCGCCAGCCCTCCCTCATCGACGCGCACACCACCGCGGAGCTGATGGAGTCGCTCACCGGAACCGCTGTCGACGCCCCACTGTGCATGACCTGTGGAACGAAGATGCGTCCGAGTGGCTCCTGCTACGTCTGCGAGGGCTGCGGCTCCACCAGCGGTTGCTCCTGACCTGATTCCAGCTCTCCTGCGTTCTCCCACTGACTCGTCAGTGCGCGGATGCGAGGGGCTGAGTCTCAGGGGAAGGACGACAGCACGACACGGATGAGAGGCCCGGGACCGAGTACGGTCCTGGGCCTCTCGCGTCTCACCAGGATTCCCGGACAGCTGCGGACCATGACGGGGGCCTTCCGGGCGGCCTGGCTGGGAGTCGAGTGAACGGGATCTTGAAACACTGCTTGGATGCCCCGTGACGGCCCCATGCCGGCGCCCCGCCGGTCGTCCCACTCGAGGCCGCTGCGGACCGGCATCGGGGGGATGCCCGTCGGCGGGAGGACGCCCTAGCCAGAGTCGATTTGCGCGCCGGTCCGAAGGGGTCTAAAGTAGGTCGAGTCGCCTCAACGAGGGGACAAGCCGGAAGCTGGCCGAGGATTTGATCCGAGGCGGCGGATGGAGTAAGGTGTGGAAGCCCCGGGAGGGAAACCTCCGAACGGGACACACACCGAACAACTCAACAGGGATCCCGAAGGGCAAGAAACGCCAAGTTGACAAGCCCACGGAATCCCGACTAAAGTTGTCCGAGTTGCCCCAAAGCTGATCAACGGTTAGTTGTGAGGTTTGGGAGCACCCGAAACTTGAGAACTCAACAGCGTGCTTAAAGTCAATGCCAATCACACATTTTGGTGTGTGGTTGTTTTACATGC
>NZ_VKKG01000007.1 GCF_007197885.1 Tessaracoccus rhinocerotis | reverse complement strand
ACGTCGAGGTCTTCCAGATGGGCAGTGTGAGAACTTCCATCATCGGGAGGCCTCGACCCCTACCCGGTCAACGACGCGCCGGACCCACTACACCCCGCTTTGTGATGAGCCAGTAAACCCCCCCCTGTGGCTGCGCGCTCAGGCCAGGGCGTCGTCCAATGCCACCGCGCGCAGGCCGAGCGCCTCGGCCACGGCCGCGTTCGCCAGCTGGCCCGCGTGGGCGTTGAGCCCCAGCGCGAGCGGTGCGCTGGCGCGCATCGCCTCGCGCCAACCCAGGTCCGCCAGTTGCAGGACGTAGGGCGTCGTGGCGTTCGTGAGGGCGATGGTCGAGGTGCTGGGCACCGCCCCGGGCATGTTGGTGACGCAGTAGAACGTGGAACCGTGGACCTGGAACGTGGGTTCGGCGTGGGTGGTGGGGCGGGAGTCCTCGAAGCAGCCGCCCTGGTCGATGGCGATGTCCACCAGCACGGAGCCGGGCTTCATGGTGGCGACCATGTCGTTGGTCACCAGCCGGGGCGCACGGCCGCCGGGGATGAGCACCGAACCGACGACGATGTCCGCGTCGACGATCTCCCGCCTGATGGTCAGCTCGTCGGAGGCCAGTTGCCGCACCGCGCCGTCCCAGCGCCAGTGGACGGTGCGCAGCTTGTCGAGGTCCGTGTCGAGGATGGTCACGTCGGCGCCCATGCCGCGGGCGATGCTGGCGGCGTTCTGTCCGGAGACCCCCGCTCCGAGCACCAGCACCTTCGCGTTGGGGACTCCCCCGATGCCGCCCATCAGGACGCCGGGCCCGCCCTGCGGCATGGTGAGGTGGAAGGCCCCGATCTGGGGGGCCAGGCAGCCGGCCACCTCGCTCATCGGGTACAGCAGTGGCAGCTGTCGGTTGGGCAGTTGGACGGTCTCGTAGGCGACGGCGGTTACGCCCGTTGCCAGTAGACGGTCGGTGAGCTCCGGGGCCGCGGCCAGGTGCAGGTAGGTGAACAGGGTCAGACCCTCGCGCAGGTGCTCGAACTCCTCGTCGACGGGCTCCTTCACCTTGCAAACCAGCTCCGCGGCCCAGACTGCAGCGGCGTCCTTCGCGACCTCGGCGCCCACTGCCCGGTAGTCGTCGTCGCGGATGGCCGAGCCCTCGCCCGCACCAGCCTCGACGACCACCTGGTGGCCCCGCTTCACCAGCTCGTTGGCGCCCGCCGGGGTCAGCGCCACCCGGTACTCGCCGTTCTTGACCTCGCGCGGAACCCCGACCCTCATGCTCACCCTTCCAGCGGTTGACCTCCGGCCAACCCTACGCCGGAACGATTGGACGCAGAGCGGATTCCCCCTCGTCGCGGGCGTGTCCCCTGGCGCCTCAGCCGAGGAAATTGCGCAGCAGTCCAGCGATGGTGGGCACCACCCCGACGAGGACGAAGGCGGGCAGGAAGCAGACCATCAGCGGCAGCACCGAACGCACCCCCGCGCTGCGCGCCACCTTGGCCAGTTCGGCCTCGGCGTGGCGTCGCCGGTCCTCGGCGTGCACGAGCAACCCCTCCACCAGGGAGGTGCCCGATCTCGCGGAGCGTGCGACGTCCCGTGCGACCGCACCCCACACCGGGTCCGTCGCGAGCGCAGACCACGCGTCCGCCTCCGCGCGACCCAGCCGCAGCTCCCCCGCGACCCGCTCGAGCACTCCGGCGGTCGACGCATGGCTCACCGCCGCGACCGTCTCCACCGCCGCACGCATGGAGGCGCCCGCCTCCAGGCACGACGCCAGCAGTTCGAGCGTCCCCGGGAGGTGCCGGCTGGCCGACGGGTCCGGACCGGGCACCGGCCACATCCAACCGAGTGCGAACGCGACGCCCGCGCAGACGCCAGCCGCCACGGCCAGCGGGGCGGGTCCCGGGTCGAAAGCGAGCACCAGAGCCCCCGCCCCAACCCCGAGCCACAGGCGTTGCCTCAGCGGCGGGGCACCCGACCTGCCCGCCAGCAGGCGCACCACCGCACCGTCAGCCGGCCCGGCGGGCTCCAGCCGGCGGAGCCCGGAGTTCGGCTCCGGGAACGCCAACCACGCCGCCATCACCAGCAGTGCCCCGCACGCCACCGGCCAGCTCACGACCGCCCCCTTCGTCCGTCCGGGGTGGCGGCGATCCGCTCGGTCCAGACCACCCCGGACGCCGCCAGCGCCACGCCCGCGACGAGCAGCAGCTGGCCCGCGGACTCCCGGAACAGGAAGGTGACCGGGTCAGCGCCAGCAGCCATCCCCAGCGCGATCGCGAGGAGGGGCAGGGTGGCCATGATCCGGCCACTGGTGCGCGCCGCCGAGAGCTCCGTGGCCACCACGTCCGCCAACTGCTGCTCCCTTCGAACGGTCTCGGTGACCTGCGCCACCACCTTCGCGACGGGGGCGCCGCTGGCCTCACCGACACGCCAGGCCCCCGCCAGCTGCGCGAGCGCCTCCCCGCCGGGCTCCCGCGCCGACTCGAGCAGCGCCTCCGCCACGTCGCCGCCCAGCCGGACGGTGGCCGCTGCCGGCGCCAGGCACGGGTGGTCGGCAGCCGCCTCGGCCAGTGCGGCGGTGGGTATCTGCCCGGCCCGCAGCAGCAGGGCGAGTGTGTGCGCGGCGTCGGCCGCCGCGTCGCGCGCGACCCGCCGACGGCGTTCCAGCACCTGTCGCCGGACGAGCCACGCCACCAGCGCGACCACGATCCCCGCCGCGACGACCCATCCCAGCACGCGCCACCCGAAGGCGATCGGGAGCACCGCGAGCCCGACCAGCACCAGCAGGGGGAACAGCCGGGCACGGCCTCGGCGGGCGTCGACGCGGGCCCGCAACCGTCCCAGGCGGCTCCCCGCAGGCGGGCCGATGCCCACGGCGACGGCGAGCGCCACCAGCAGCGCGCCGGGCAGGCCCTGCACAAGGGCGGTCACGGTAGCCCTGCCATCGCGCGCAACTCGGCCCCGCCGGCGTGCCAGCTGGTCTCCCCGCCCGGGTGGAACGAGGCGGCCGGCAGCATCCGGACCAGGCCGTCGGCGTCGCGCCGGAAGAGCCCCATCTCGGAGACCAGCCTGCGCCCGTCCGGCAGCCGGAGCACGTGCACGCCGACCCGCAGCGCCGCCGCCACCTGCGCGTGGCAGGCGTCGCGCCCCAGCCCACCGAGCGCGGCGAGGGCCTCCAGGCGGGCCGGCACGTCGGCGATGGAGTTGGCGTGGATGGTGCCGCAGCCGCCCTCGTGACCGGTGTTGAGCGCGGTCAGCAGGTCCGAGAGCTCCGCGCCCCGGACCTCGCCCAGCACCACCCGGTCCGGACGCATCCGCAACGCCTGGCGGACCAACTGGGTGAGGGTGATCGCCCCAACACCCTCAGTGTTGGGCGGGCGGCCCTCCAGGCGCACGCAGTGCGGGTGGGCCGGGTCCAGCTCGCGGGCGTCCTCCACGACCACGATCCGCTCATCCGCGGGGACCAGCGCCAGCAGCGCGGCCAGTAGCGTGGTCTTGCCGGTGCCGGTGCCCCCGCTCACCAGGAACGGCAGCCTGGCCGCCACGATCCCCTCCAGCAGGGCACGGGCCGCCGGCACGACCGAGCCGGACGCCGCAAGCTCCGCCAGGCCCATCCGGGCGCCCCCCGGGATCCGCAGCGAGATGCACGTGCCCGGCGAGGCCACCGGCGCCAGCACCGCGTGCAGGCGCGTGCCGTCGGCCAACCGGCCGTCCACGAAGGGTTGGGAGTCGTCCAGCCGCCTGCCGGCGGAGGCCGCGAGCCGCACCGCCAGGCGGCGCACCTGGGCGTCGTCAAGGAACCGGACCGCCGCCGGCTCGAGACCGCGGCCGCGGTCGACGAACACCGCGTCGGCCCCGTTGACGACCACGTCGGAGACCCCGGGCTCGCGGACGAGGTCCTCCAGCGGCCCGGCGCCCGTGCTGTTGCGGCGGACCGCCTCCATCGCGTGCAGCATCGTCTGGTCCGTGACCACCATGCCGATCCGGCGCATCGCGGTGGCGACGTCGGCGGGCGTGTGCTCTCGACCCAGTGCGCCAAGGTGGCTCTGCAGCGCCTCGAGTTGCTCGTCGATCATCCGCGCAGCCCCTCCCACAGCGCCCGCACGTCCCTGCGGAACCGGCGGGCCGGCGACGAGGCAACGCTGCTGCCGGCCTGTGCGAGCCGGGCCACCGACCTGTCGTGCCGGACGTGTCCGAGCAGGCCCATCCCGAGCGATTCCGCGACGGCCTCCGCCGGTAGCGTCCGACCCGGCCCGCTGCGCACCACGACGCGCGCGGACTCCAACCCCCAGGTCTCGACCTTCATCCGCGCCGCCGCCACGGCGGCCACGTCCGCCCCCACAACGAGCAGCACCTGGAGCTTTCGGCCCCCGACGTCACTCGCGTCGGCGTCCACGAACACCGCCGCGTGCGAGCGGCCCAGCGATCCCAGCACAGCGGCCACCGCGGCGTCGTCGGGCGGGGTGGGTCTGTGCCGGTCCAGCGCGAGCACGTCGACCCCGCCGGACTCGAGCAGGTGCCCGTCGAGGTCCCCGAGCTGACCGTCGGCGTGGCCGAGCTCGTCCCATCGCAATCCCACACGCATCTCCGCCCCGAACAGCAGGTCCAGCCCACCGCCGCAGCGGGCCAGCTCGACGGCGGCACTGCGCCGCCCGGACTCCGCCGCCACGGTGGCCAGGCCGACCACCAGGGAGCTGGCGCCGAGGCCGCCGGAGCCGCCGACCACGGCGAAGGCCTGCGCCCCGTCCCCGGCGTGCAGGTGCCCGGCCAGGACGTCCGCCAGTTCCGTCGTCGCCTGCGGCAGCGCCAGCACCGGGGCTCGCAGCTGTGCTGAGGCGCGCAGCAGGTCCATCTCCCCCGACCCGATCACATAGGTGCTCTCCGACCGCTCCAGGACCGCTGCCCTGGCCGCCATGTCCGCGCCGAGGAGCCGCAACGGGGCGGTGCCCCAACTCCTGCGCAGTTCGTCTCGGTCACGAACCACCTCGACGTCCACACCGAGCGCGAGCGCCGTCGCGAGGACGGCCTCGACCAGTGCGGGGTCACGGGTGGCGAGCAGGGGACGCGAAGGGCGCGTGTCGGTGTGGTTCACACCCACACTCTGGTCGTCCCGCGCACCCAAACGTCACAGGGACCGTTGCGTTGTGGATAACCTGTGGGGGAACACGTCCCCGGACCAGGAAGCCATGTCGAAGCAGAACGTTCTCCTCCCCGACGCCGTCAACTGGTTGACGGTGTGGTCGGGCGCACGCAGCCTCACCATCGACGGCGGTGCGGCGATGGCCCGCCGCCTGCGCGACGAGGGGCACACCGTGTTCGCACTCGCCTGGGAGGAGACCGTCGTCCGACGGCTGGCCGCTGATGAGTCGATCACCCCCGTCTGGGCGCGCCCGGAGGCGATCCCCACCGACCCGTTCCAGTTCGACGTCGTGGTGACCCACCAGAAGTTCCATGAGCTGGACCACGAGCACGCCTTGGGCGAACTCGCCCGGGTGCTGCGGCCCGGCGGCTGCCTGTCGGCCTCCTACGTCATCCGCGACGACTCGGTCCCGTGGGTCCGGCGACTGGCCGCCCTGCTGCGGCACTACGACCCGATGGCCATGAAGGGGGCCTACGGGCACCAGAGCCTGGACGTGCTCGAGGGCTCCAAGTACTTCCCCGAGGTCGAGAAGCGCGCCTTCCGCGTCTGGCAGCCCGTCTCCCTCGCCGACCTGCAGGACCTGGTGGCTCGCCAGCCGCTGGCGAGGAACCTGACCGAGCAGCAGCTCGATCGGTTGCACTCCGAGGTGGCGGAGTTGTTCTCCTCCTCGGTCCGGCCGGGCGAGATGCTCCGGCTCCCGTTCCAGTTGCTGTGTCTGCGGGCGTGGGTCAGCCACGAGGAGATGACGGCGCCTGTGCGCCTCACCGAGGACGGTGTTCGGATCCCGATCTGACGCGAGGGGGCCGCCTTGGCCCTAGGCTGGGTTTCGACGAAAGGAAAAAGATGGCTATTCCCGAAGACGGCGACGCCTTCCAGGAGTTCCGCGCGAACTTCGCCGAGTTCGTCGAACGAGAGAAGGAGCTCGCCAAGGCCGAGCTGGTCCCGGCGGCCAAGCACGCGGGCATCGGGGGCGCGTTCTTCGGCGGTGCCGGGATGTTCGCGATCCATGCGGTGTGGATGTTCGTCATCGCCCTGGCGCTGACCATCGGGTGGCTCCTCGACAGCTTCACAGCCCTCAGCACCTGGGGTGCCTTCACCATCGGGTTCTTCGCCTGCGTGGTGTTCTCCCTGCTGGTCGCGTTCATCCTGTTCAAGATCGGCTCGGCACAGTTCCGGAAGGTCAAGGCACCGGAGGCCACCATCGCCGAGGCCGGGGCAACCATGGGCGCACTGGCCGACGCGGTCACCGGCAAGCGCAAGGACAAGCAGGTGGAGATCCGACCCGTGGACGAGCTGCCGCGCCGCTCCGCCTGATCCGGGAGCCCGGGACAGTCAGTCCCGCATGAAGCGCTCCGGGATGTCGACGGTGCGCTCCTGGTCCCATTCCTGCTCCCAGCCCGCGAGCCGCAGGGTGAGGTCGAGCAGGTGGCCGGTGAACCCCCAGATGAACATCTCCCCGAGTACCCAGGCCGGTCCCCGGTACCCGAGCGGATGGCTGCCGCTGACCCGGTTGGCGGGATCCACGAGCTCAGAGACGGGCACGTCGAAGACCCACTCCACCTCCGCCGGGTCGGCGGCACGCAGCGGCTCGGATCCGTCCCACCTGCCGACGAACGGGGTCACGTCGTAGCGACTCCGCGGCACCCAAGCCACGGGCAGTTGCCCCAGCACCTCCACCAGGGAGGGGTCCAGCGCCACCTCCTCCTGGGCCTCCCGCAGCGCCGCGTGCATCAACGACTCGTCGGCCTCCTCGCGGCCCCCGCCGGGGAACGCGACCTGCCCGGCGTGGCGGCGCAACGTCGAGGCCCGCTCGATGAACGTCAGGCGCGGGTCCGGCGCGTCGGTGAACAGCAGCAGCACCGCGGCCGCCCGGACGCCCTGGGGTGCGCGCTCCGCCCAGTTCGCGGGTGCGTCGACGCCTGCGCGCAGGGAGGCGGCGAGCTCGGAGAAGTCGTAGGTCACGGCCCCACCCTACGAGGCTCCCGGCGAACCGGGGACGGCGACGACGTCGGTCAGGAGATGCCGAAGTGCTCGGCGATCGCGGCCTCCAGCTCCTCCTCGGACTCGATCACCCCGAAGTGGTGCTCCACGATCGCGCCCGTCTCGTCGACGAACAGCGTCATCGGCAGCCCGGGAACTCCCAGCTGGGAACGCAGTGTCCCCTCCGGGTCTGCCACGTGCGGGTAGCGCCACTCGGCCAGCCCTGCGAACTCGAGCGCCCAGGCGGGCTCCGGGTCGTCGAAGTTGACCCCGACGAACGCGACCTCTTCGGCGGCCTGCGAGACGTCGCGCAGGAACGGTGCCTCCTCCCGGCACGGACCGCACCACTGCGCCCAGAAGTTCACCACCGTCGGACGGCGCTCCAGCCCCGCGAGGTTCACGGTGACGTCCGAGCCGAGGCACGGCAGCTGCGTGCGCGGCAGGCCCCTGTCGACGGGCTCGGCGTCCGGGGCGGTGACCGGGCAGTCCGGGATTGCGAAGTCCTCGCGCAGCTGCTGGAGTTCCGCTGACGACGGCGGCGGCGCGGTCTCCTGCGGCCCGGTGGTGGCGCACCCGGCAACCAGCAGGGCCGGGGCGACGACGCCGACTGCGAACCCGGGGAGAGTCCTCACGCGCGGGGCTCGCGGATCAGCATCGCGGCCTTGTCCGGGTCGGTCTCGCCCTCGCCGTAGCTCGGGCACAGGTCGGAGACGACGCACGCCCCGCAGGCAGGGTTGCGGGCGTGGCAGCAGCGTCTCCCGTGCCAGATGACGCGGTGGCACAGCATGACCCACTCCTCGGGCGGGAACAGCTCGCCCACGGCGCGCTCGACGTCGTCAGGCTTCCTGGATGACACCCACCCGAACCGGTTCGCGAGCCTGATCAGATGGGTGTCGGGGGTGATTCCAGGTACGTCGAAGGCGTTGCCGAGCACCACGTTCGCGGTCTTGCGTCCCACGCCGGGCAGCTTGACCAGTTCCTCGAGCGTGTCCGGCACCACGCCGTCGTGCTCGTCCACGATGGCGCGGGACAACCCGATGATGGCCTTGGTCTTGTTGCGGAAGAACCCGACGGGGCCGATGATCTGCTCCACGGCAACCGGGTCCGCCCCGGCCAGGGCAGCGGCGTCGGGGTAGGCGGGGAAGAGGACGGCCGTGACGGCGTTGACACGGCGGTCGGTGGACTGGGCCGACAGCACCGTCGCGACCAGCAGTTCGAAAGCGTTGGTGAAGTCGAGTTCAGCGCGCGCCCCCGGATAGGTCACGGCGAGCCGCTCGTTGACCTCTTCCGGGGATGCCATGGCGACCATCTACAGCTCGACCACCAGTTCCACCTCGACGGGCGCGTCGAGGGGCAGGGAGGCGACGCCGACGGCGCTGCGGACGTGGGACCCGCGGCCGGGGCCGAAAACCTCGACGAGCAGGTCCGAGGCACCGTTGGCGACCTTGGCCTGGTCTATGAAGCCGGGGGCACTGGAGACGTAGACCACGACGCGGTGGATGCTCGTGACCTGGTCGATGCCGCCCAGCTTGTCGGCGACGGCGGCGAGTGCGTTCAGCATGGCCGCTTCGGCCGCGGCGATGCCGTCGTCGAGGGTGACCTCGTCACCCACCTGTCCGGTGGCGAGCAGGCGCCCACCGACCAGCGGAAGCTGCCCCGACGTGTAGGCCAGACCGGCGGCGATGCGCGCCGGTACGTACGACGCGATCGGGGCGGCGACCTCCGGGAGGGTCAGTCCGAGCCGCTCCAGTTGTTCGGACGCGGAGAGCATTCACCCCTCCTGGACGGGCCGCTTGAAGTACCCGACCAGCGTGTCGGGGTTGGGTCCGGGCGCCACCTGGACGAGCTCCCAGCCCTCGGAGCCGAAGTTGTTCAGGATCTGCTGCGCCACGTGGGACAGGATCGGTGCGGTGAAGTACTCCCATTTCTGCATGGCTACAGCCTGCCACCGGCCAATCCTTCGGCCAAACGGGAACGAAGGGTGAGACTCAGCTCGCCTTCACGTTCTCGCCGAACTCGACGAGCACCTCGCGCCAGGACTGGATGTCCGGTCGGGTGCGCAGCAGGTGCCGGCGCTCGCGCTCGGTCATCCCTCCCCACACCCCCCACTCGATCCGATTGTCCAACGCCTCGGCGAGGCACTCCGACCTGACGGGACACCCCATGCAAACCGTGCGTGCTCGTTTCTGGTCCTTGCCCTCAGGGAAAAGTGCATCCGCCATATCGCGGCACTTAGCCTGCAGGGTCCATTCACTGACCTCAGCCAACGACATCCCCGTGCCCTCCTTTGCGCATTGGTTCTTCGTATGCCATGACGCTAGCGCATTCCGGTACCAGTGCAACAGGGGGGCTGAACCTGAGCTTCACCGCCGGTCAGGGCAGAGTTGGCGGCGACGCACGGCCCCGGCGCGCCGCCCACGATGCGGCCCGTCGGCGATGGTCGCGTAGAATTGCCGCCATGAAGTCTGCCTCGTTGAGCCAGAAGGCCTACGCGATGATCATGTTCGTCGCCGTCAGTGTGCTTGCAGGTCTCCTGCTCGCCGGACTGGCGGTGCCGCTCACGGCACTCGCGGGCGGCGCCACCCGGGCGGCCGCCGACAGCCTCCAGTACCTGCCGGCAGAGCTTGAGACGCCGCCGCAGTCCGAGCGCTCCAAGATCCTCATGGCCGACGGCACCACGCTGGCAACCTTCTACGACGAGAACCGCATCTACGTCCCGCTGGACAAGATCGCCCCCGTGATGCAGGACGCGCAGATCGCCATCGAGGACCACCGCTTCTACGAGCACGGCGCCCTGGACCTCCAGGGCCTCGTCCGCGCCTTCTTCCGAACCGCCTCCGGCGACACCCAGGGCGCCTCGACCCTCACCCAGCAGTACGTGAAGCTGGTGCAGGTCGAGGCCGCCGTCCAGGCGGGCGACGAGGAGGCCATCCTGGCCGCGACCGAGACCACCATCGACCGCAAGATCCGCGAGATGCGCTATGCCATGGCCATCGAGGAGCGGATGACCAAGGACGAGATCCTCGAGGGCTACCTGAACATCGCCTACTACGGTTCGGGCGCCTACGGCGTCGAGGCAGCGGCCCACACCTACTGGGGCAAGACGGCTGCAGAGCTGACCCTGCCCGAGGCCGCGATGCTCGCCGGCATCGTGCAGAACCCCGTGCAGTACGACCCCGCCCGCAACCTCGAGCTCACGATCGAGCGCCGCGACTTCGTGCTCAGCCGCATGGCGGACCTGGGGATCATCTCCGAGGCGGACCGCGACGCCGCGAAGGCCGTCGCGTTCGACCCGGCCACGATCAAGCGCATCCCCAACGGCTGCGTCAGCTCCGAGTTCCCGCACCTGTGTGACTACGTGTTCCACGAGCTAGTCACGTCCGGGAAGATGCCGAGCCTGGGTGAGTCCGTCGAGCAGCGCGAGAACATGCTCAACCGCGGCGGCCTCACCATCCACACCCTGATCGATCCCGACTCGCAGCGCGCGGCCGAGGCGGCCGCCGTCCAGCAGGTGGCGGCGGTGGACCCCCTTATCGCCGGCACCGTCCTGCTGCAGCCCAGCACCGGCCTGATCGTGGCCATGGCGCAGAGCAGGCCCGATCGCGGTACCGACCCCGGTCAGACCTGGTACAACTACATGGTCGGCGAGGAGATGGGCGGCTACAACGGCTTCCAGGCCGGCTCGACGTTCAAGTCGTTCACGATGGCGGCCGCACTGGAGCTCGGCATGACGCCCAGCCACGAGTACAACGCCCCCGCGCGGATCGACACGGGCGACTGGACCTGGAAGACGTGCAACGGCAACGTCA
The DNA here is from genome assembly GCF_007197885.1 of Tessaracoccus rhinocerotis. Lineage (GTDB taxonomy): Bacteria > Actinomycetota > Actinomycetes > Propionibacteriales > Propionibacteriaceae > Arachnia > Arachnia rhinocerotis. Next base: position 119,829 of record NZ_VKKG01000007.1, on the reverse strand, counting down.
AGCTCTCCGGCGAGCCCTGGCGTCCCGCGAACTACAACCGCGGCTACGGCAACATCGACATGGTCAAGGCTGCCGAGGACTCCGTCAACACCTACTTCGTCCAGCTGATCCGCGACGTCGGTGTCTGCGCGACCGTGCAGCTCGCCGACCGGGTCGGCGTCGAACTGGCCGACCGCGGCCTGGAACTGGTCGAGAACTTCGGCGGCACGCCGTCGTTCACGCTCGGTACCGCCTACATCACGCCGCTGTCGATGGCCGAGGCCTACGCCACGTTCGCCAACCGCGGCATCCACTGCGAACCGATCATCCTGCAGTCCGTCGCCACCCAGGACGGCACCGAACTCGAGGTCCCGAGCGCCAACTGCGAGCAGGTCGTCGAGCCTGCCGTGGCCGACGGCGTCACCTACATCCTCGAGTCGGTCATGACCTCCGGAACCGGTCGCCCCGCCCGGATGTCAGACGGCCGCCCGCAGGCCGGCAAGACCGGAACCACCAACGACGCCGAGGCCGTCTGGTTCGCCGGCTACACCCCCGACATGGCGGGCGTGGCGATGATCGCCGCCGACAACGGCTCCCCCTACTGGGAGGGCCGCAGCAACAAGCGCATCACGTCGGTCCCCCTCACCAACGGCGGCCGCCTGGCCGGCAGCGGCGGCGGCGACGCCGGCCTCATCTGGAAGGCGGCCATGGGCTCCGCGCTCGCGGGCACCGCCCCCACGGCGTTCACCGACCCGACCAAGGAGATCCTCGAGGGCGTGAAGGTCCCGATCCCCGACACCTCCGGCATGGGCTACAACGAGGCGAAGGCCGCCGTCGAGGCCGCCGGCTTCAACACGGTGCGCCACCGCGTCTTCAGCGACCGGCGCGAAGGCACGTTCCTGGGCACATGGCCGCGTGGCGAGGCGACGAAGTTCTCCACCGTCGCACTGCGGGTCTCCGCGGGTCCGGAGCCGGAGCCGGAGCCGGAGCCCGAGCCGGACCCGCCCGCCCCGCCGCCGGCCTCCACACCGCCCCAGGCGCCGCCGAGCAACAGCAACCCGCCGGGCAACAGCAACCCGCCCGGCAACACTCCCCCCGGCGACGAGGGCGACGACTGACGTGGGGCGCCTCGCCAAGGGCGTCGGAGTCTTGGCCGCGGCCGCAGCAGGGTGCTTCACCTGGGGCCTGGCCGAGTCCGCCATGTTCACGGTCCGCCGCGCCACCCTGCCGGTCCTGCCTGCGGGGGGCCGGGACCTGCGCATCCTGCACGTCTCCGACATCCACCTGACCACCCGGCAGCACCTGAAGCTGGACTTCCTCCGCAAGTTGTCCGCGCTGGAACCGGACCTCGTGGTCAACACCGGCGACAACATCGCCGAGGCCGACGCGATCTTCCCCCTGATGGCGTCCTGGAACCGGCTGCGGTTCGTGCCCGGGGTGTTCGTGTTCGGCAGCAACGACTACTACGCGCCCGAGCCCAAGAACCCTTTGCTCTACCTGGCCAAGGGCCGCTCCCACGTCCAGGCAGAACCCACCAGGCTCCCGACCGAGCACCTGCGGGAGCGGATGGTGCGCCACGGCTGGGAGGACCTCACGCACCGTCGCACCACCATCGAGGTGGCGGGCTACCGGGTGGCGTTCCGCGGCACCGACGACGCCCACCTCGACCGTGACGACTACTCCAGGGTGGCTGGGCCCGCCGATCCCGACGCCGACCTCAACATCGGCGTCACCCACGCCCCGTACCTGCGGCTGCTGGACGCCATGACCGCCGACGGCATGGACCTGATCATGGCCGGACACACCCACGGCGGACAGGTCTGCGTGCCCGGTCTCGGTGCGCTGGTGACCAACTGCGACCTCGACACCGGCCGCGTGAAGGGCCTCAGCCGCCACACCGCCGGCGGCCGGACCGCCAGCCTGCATGTCTCCGCAGGCCTCGGCACCTCACCGTACGCGCCGTACCGGTTCGCCTGCCGACCCGAGGTGACCCTGCTCACGCTCACCGCCCGACGCTGACCTCACCATCCACGGGTCCGGTCCCGCCCGGGACGATGGCACCCAAGGCCCGCACCTCTCGGTGGACCTCGACAACGGGTACCTCCGTGATGTCGCAGCCTGCGGCTGCCGCCAACGCAGCATTGGCGCCGGCCGCCTGCCCCATCGCCATGCAGGAGGCCTGCACCCGGTAGGCAGAGTTCGCCTCCTGGTCCCCTGACACCGATCGCCCAGCCACCATCATGTGGCGTGACCCCTTCGGGACCATGGCTGATCTGGGGATGGTGGGCACGGTCCCGAACTCCAGTGGCCGGATCGTGATGCCGTCCCCGTCGGGGCTGTGGACGTCGATCGGGTAGAAGCTGTTGCAGACCGCGTCCTCCCAGTGCCTCCCCGTCGCGTAGTCCTGGGCCGTGATCCTGGCCAGACCGTCGATGGTGAAGGTCTCGCGGATGCCACACTCGACGGCCCACGAGTCGATCGTCACCGATTCCAGGCCAGGCTGCCGGCGCAGGAACTGGTGAATGCGCAGCAGCGTCCGCCTTGCAGCCACCTCTGCGGCGGTCCGCGTGCGGCTGGTGCCCCCGTCCACGTCGGTCACGTGGATGGTGTTCTCCCCCCTGCTGCGGAGGAACCGCGCCATGGGGCGCTCACTCATGGACAGGTCCGCCGGCAGGAGGTCCCCCGCCGCCACCGCGCGGCGGTGTGCCTCGTCGAGTGCCGCGACGTCGAGGTCCTCCATCCGGTAACCACCGAGCCGCACCATCAGCGTGCCGGGTTGGAGCGCGGGATTGCGGAGGCGGGTCAGACCCGCCAGTGCCACCACGTCTGCATCGCCGGTGCAGTCCACGATGCGACGCGCACGCACGGTGCGGAGCCCTTCCTTGTCGCACAGGGTCACCGACCAGCCGTCCGCGACCGACTCGACGGCGCCGACCATGGTGTGCAGCCTGAGGTCGACGCCTGCGCCCAGGACTGCCTCGTCCAGGACTGCCGCGTACAGCGGGGCGCTGACGGGGACCTGGAGCCTGTAGTGGGGCTGGCGCCAGTCGGTGAAGTCCGGCAGCCGGGCTCCGGCCAGGTCCACCGCTCGGCAGACGAGATCCCAACCGATCCCGGCGATCACCTGCCTGCCCCAGGCGTGGAAGAGCCCGGGCAGGGCGACACCTGCCACCGTGGTCGTACCGCCGAGCGCACCGTTCTTCTCGACCAGCATCGTGCCGGCCCCCGAGGCCGCCGACTGGATGGCGGCACACGTGCCCGCCGCACCACCTCCGACGACGAGGACGTCGACGTCCTCCACAGCCTGCTCACGCATCGTCGCCTCCCGGTGCGCCGCCGATCAGGCCGGACACCTCGGCCGCGGCCGCAACAACGGCCGCCACAAGTTCTCTCTCCCGGTTCGGGCTCCGCCGCGCCGACGGGTAACCGATGCACACCGCCCCGACCACTGTCCCGCCCGGGTCCAGCACCGGCGCGGCAACGCCGCAGACCCCCCGCACCTCCTCCTCCACGTTGACCGCGTGCCCCGCGTCCCGGACCAGGGAGAGCTCCGCCTCCAGCGCCCCCGCGTCCTCCTCCGGGAACAGACGGCCCAGCTCGACGGCGTCCAGCCCCGCCAACAGCACCTTGCCAGCGGCGGTCCTGCCGAGAGCACCCACCGGATCGTCGACCGCTCCCATGTTGGTCGGGTTGACACCGAGGAGCTGGCGGCTGACCAGGACGGCGAGATCCGCCCTGCGGCCGTTCTGGAGCGTCGCGAGATGGACTGTCTCGTCGGTCCGCTCCCACAGCCCTCGCAGCACAGGAGCCGCCACCGAGGCGAGGTCGTGCTGCAACTGGTGGACACGGTTGAGTTCGAACAGGCGGGGCCCGAGGACGTAGCGCCGCCCCTGCCCCACCTGACCGACGAGCCCGTTCATGACGAGGGCGCTCAGAAGGGTCCGTGCCGTCGATCCGCGCAGGCCGACCTCCGACGCGAGCGGCGTGAGTGCGATCCCGGCCGGACCAGCCGCGGCGATCACGCCCAGCAGGTCGGTGGCTCGGTCGATACTCTGGATCGGACTGCGCCTCACATCGGCGGCATCTGCTGGTTGGGACACCACTGGACTCCTGGTCGTTCGACATTCCCGAAGTGAGTTCGGTATTGTTCACGATGGCACCGGCGCCCAGCCGCTGTCAACAACCCACACAGGGGGGCGCATGGTCGCGGTCGGCAGGTTGCGGGTCGAGGCGAAGGACGAGCCTGTGGGCATCGACGTCGCCAGCCCGCGGTTCTCGTGGATCGTGACTTCGGACGCTGCGGGTGTCCAACAACTCTCATTCCAGGTCAGGGTCCGGAGGGTGTGCGACGTCACAGCGGTCGCCGACGAGGTCTGGGCCAGCGGGAGGATCACCTCACGCGATGCTCGCTGGGTGGACTACGCAGGGCCGGCGCTCGAATCCAACACCCGGTACCGGTGGGACCTCGTCTGCGATACCAACGCGGGCACGACCAGTTCCTGGTCGACGTTCCGAACTGGTCTCCTCACCGAGAGGGACTGGAGCGGCTCCCGATGGATCGCTCGCCACCGCGACGGCGCACCCGTGCACCTTCCCGCCCCACTGCTGCAGACCGAGTTCGATCTGGGCCGCCCGATCGTGAGCGCACAACTCTTCGTTGCCGCCGGAGGACTGGCCGACGTCCGGATCAACGGCACATCCCCCGCCCGTGGCGTGCTCGCCCCGGGGTTCACAGACTACGAATCCGTCGTGCAGTACGACGCCACCGAGGTGGCACACCTCCTCCACACCGGCCGCAACACGATCCGGGCCGAACTCGGACGCGGCTTCTACGGGATCCCCCACCGAAACACCTGGGGCTGGGAGCGGGCGCCTTGGCACGGTGAGCCGTGCCTCCGGGCGCTCCTGGTGGTGCGCCATGACGACGGTGGCCGCACCGTCATCGGAACGAACGAGGACTGGCTGGTCGCGGACTCGGGGACCGAGTTCGACGATCTCTATGCGGGTGAGTCGTTCGACTTCAGCATCGCGGCGGCCCACAGCCGCCCTGACGCGCAAGGCTCGAATGCAGCCGCCGTGGAGGGGCCCCGGGGCAGGTTGGTCCACCAGCGCCAGCCACCGATCGAGGTCACGTCTGTCCTGGATCCGGTCGCGGTCACTCGCCTGGCACCGGGCCGGTACCTGGTGGAGTTCCCACGTGTCGTGGCCGGCTGGGTGAGGTTCTCCCCGCCGCCTTCGACGGCCGCGACGATTCGGGTGGCGTACGCGGAGACGCTCCGACCTGACGGCAGCGCGGACAACGACGACCCCCACGACTACTACGACGGTCGGTTCCAGACGTGCGAGGTGAGATTCACACCCGCGTCCGAGCGGCAGTCCTGGGCTCCCAGGTTCACGTACTACGGATTCCGCTACGTCGAGCTGTCCGGGTGGCCGGAGGGCACGCCGCCCACCGCCGCAGACATCGTGGCCGAGTGCGTGCACACCTCGGTGGCGAGAACAGGTGAGTTCCACTGCTCCAGCCCGATCCTCGAGGACATCCACCGGATCATTGTCGACACGGTCCTCAACAACCTGCACGGGATACCCACCGACACCCCCACCTTCGAGAAGAACGGCTGGACCGGGGACGGCATGGTGGCCGCCGAACTCATGCTGACGAACTTCGACGCGCACGAGCTCCTGGCGAAGTGGGTGGCCGACATCGTCGCCACCACGCGTGGGACGGGCCTGCCGAAGGTGATCGCACCACACGGTGGCTGGTCGTTCGACTGGGGCCCGACGCCCACGTGGAATGCCGCCATGCCGCTCCTCGCCTGGTGGCTCTACCTCTACACGGGCGACGAGCGCACCATGCAGGACCACTTCGAGACGCTCGTCCGGCACGCGCGGCTGGAGTTCACCCGTTCGGACGACGGCATCGCCACCACGACACTCGGGGACTGGGTCTCGCCCGAGACCCCTCCCGGCGGCGGGAACCCGCCTGAGGATCCCCGAGTTCCCGCGACTGTGTTCCTCCACGCGATCCTCTCGACTGTGGCGGAAATCGCCGCGCACCTCGGCCGCGACGAGGTGGCCCGGGAACTGGGCAGCCTGGCAGCCCTGGTTCGGGAAGCGTTCCAGGTCGCGTTCCTGGACAGCGACACCCTCACGGTGCGAGGTGTTGGCGAGGAGGGTTTCCGCCAGTCACACAACGTGCTCGCGCTGGCGTTCGGTCTCGTGCCCGACGGCGTGCAGCAGGCGGTTGCGGACGCCGTCGCGGCCGACGTCGCTGCCCGCGGCCACCACCTCAACACCGGCGCCCTGGGCACGAAGTACCTGCTGCCGGTGCTCAGCCGACACGGCCACCCAGGGACCGCACTCCGGGTGGCCCAGCAGACCACCTTCCCCAGCTGGGGATTCTGGCTCGCCAACGGGGCCACCACCACCTGGGAGCACTGGGCCCTCGAGTCACGATCCCGCGGCCACTACTTCCTGGGCACGGTCGACGACTGGTTGTTCCAGGACGTGGCTGGCATCCGCCCGTTGGAACCGGGACACCGGGTCTTCGAGGTCGCCCCGAAGGTGCCGGACCTGGCCTGGGCGCGAGCGTCCGTGGAGACGACTTACGGCACCGTCCGGGTCCGATGGTCCCGGGGCCCGAACGGGTTCGAGATCGAGGTCGACGTCCCAGTGGGCGCCGAGGCACGCGTCAACCTGCCCTCCGGCCACCGGGAACGCCTGGGCTCGGGGCACCACCGCCTGGCGGATGGTGTCCTAGTGGGTCGGGACGACGACGGATTCGATGCCGAGGACGTCGGCGACCTTTGAGATGGTCGCCGCGTGGTGCCCGATACCCAGGGCGTAGTGGTGGGTGGGGGCCTCCCGGACCCAGCGCTTGAGGAAGGTACGGACGTCGGGTTCGAACCGGCCGAGGGTGTTGGTGTTCCCGGTGGGCGGGACGGGCAGGTGCAGGGACTCGCCCTCCGCGATCACGAACTTGAAGCGCCCGTCAGCGGTGAGGGTGTTTCCGAGCATCGTGATGGGCCCCTCCTTGATGTTGAACTCCACCGACGCACCCGCGCCGGGCTTGCCGTGGTACTTCTTCAGGGAACGGATCGCCGGACGCCCCTCGGCGATGTTGATGTGGTGCGGTCCGTCGTGGCCGACGAGGACGGCGTCGCGATCGAAGTCGATCGGGTGGAACTCCGCGAAGCTGCCACCGATGTCGAGCCGGTCCATCACCATCATGGCCACACAGGTCTTGATGTCGAACTCGCCACACATCGGGAAGCCGGCGGCCTGCAGCAGTGAGTTGCCGACGGTCAGGTTGGTCATCACCGTGCGGGTCTCCGAGCCCGGTAGGCCCTCGTAGTAATAGGCCAGGCCGTCGAGGTTCTTCTCGGCGATGAACCCGTCGAGTGCCACCGCCGCCCGAGCGGCGGTGTTGAGGTCGGCCTGGGTGAGCTTCATGGTGATCGGGTCGGAGACAGGTGCGGGGGTGTCGAAGAACTCCAGGATCTGTTGCTCCTTGGCCGCCACCGCCGCGGGATCAGGGTCGGCCCAGTGCCGCATGATGTCCTCGGGCTCGCACAACACCACGTGACTGCCGAATGCCGCTGTCAGCGCCGTGGGGTCGGTGTGCATGTCGAGCATCGCCTCCAGGACGTGCCCCATCAGCCCGATCCGAGCCGTCCGCAGCGAGTGGTAGACCTTCGCGATCCGACACCACTCAGCGATCTCGGCATCCGCCGCCGCATCACCCTCGAGCGTGCCCAAGATCACCTCCGGCACAGGCCTGCCCATCCGGACGGCCACCGCGGCGAACTCGGGCACCGAGCAGAAGTCGTCGTTCGCGAGTTGCATCCACGTGGTCGCATTCGCGTAGTCCAGCGCCGAACGCGGTTGCAGCGCCACCATCACCACCGGAACGTCAAGGGACCGGATCAGTGCGCCGAACGTCGACGAGGTGGCGTAGGTGACCATGTCCACCATCAACAGGTCCAGATCTGCGGCCCGGATCCGGGGCAGCGCTGCATATGCGCCCTGCGCCTCGTCCACCAGGCCGAAGTCCACCACCTCGACGCCGTTGCCGGCGACCTTGCCTGCCAACACCGCTGACTTGCGGAGCATCTCGTCCCGCAGACCGTCGAACTGGTCCCAGTAGACGTGATGTCCCACTGACACGATCCCGACCTTGGCCGGCAGGGGTTTGCGACGTTCGATCAACATTGTTCCTTCTCCTGCGTCTCTTGGTTGTTCTGAAATTGCGGATGTTCCACCGGGGGCGCGCTCGGTGAGCCGTCCTGGTGAGCGCTCGCGCCGGTGCGTCAGTGTTCCTGCCACATGACTGTGAGCGTGCCCGTGACGCCTGGAACGACGACTTCTCGCGGACGCTGGTCCCCAGGTGCCCCCTCGAAAGACTCGGGACGGGGCACACCGTCCACGTCGATGCGCACATCGCCGAGCTCGGCCGGCAGCAGCAGACGCACTGTCGCATCGACCAGACCACTCACCCTCGTGCCGCGGGTCATGTGGGCGGGGAAGGGCGCCACCTCGCGGCAACGGAGCATCCCGGGGGTGGCCTGCTCGACCAGCACCCGACACTCCAGGTGGAAGGACTTGGGCAGTTGGTGGACCGTGGCGCCGTCGGCCCCCAGCCAGCACTCGGTGTGCTGCAGCAGCGGCGCCCCCTGGGGCAGTCGCAGCCGGATGCGGGTGGTGGTGTCGGGCAGGTAGCCACTGAACCAGAACGCGCCGTCGTGCCGGTGGATCGCCTGCACGGCGCGGCCGGAGGCCGCCGTGCGCAGTTCGTGTGACACCCGCAGGCCCGCCTCGGCGATCAGGTCGCGGGCGAGCGCCCCGGCGTCGGCGAGCACTGAACGATCGTGCGGGACGTGGGTGCGCACTCCCCGCCCGTCCGGCTCCGAGTACTCGAACGGCGCGGACCCGCGCACCCAGAGCACCCGGCCGTCCCCGACCGCCCTGCTGGCGGCGAAGACGCGTTCGACGCCGCCGCGCGAGACGGTTGCCAGTGGCCGGACCCCGTCGCCCGCGGCCGGCAGCACCTCCGTGACCGATCCGCCGGAAAGGTGTGCGGTGTGCCTGAGCACCAGCGGCATCTCTGCGCCTGGGACGACGTCGCCGGCCAGTTCGGTCCGGAACTGCAGGTCGCCGTCCAGACCGACTTCCGCCACACCGAGTCCCACCAGTTCGCGGCAGCAGTCATCCGCATGGGTCATCGACCCGTAGACCAGGACCGTGCCGCCGCGGTTCGCATGATCGGCGAGGACGCCCGCGAGGGCAGCCCCGATCCCGCCTGCCGGAACGACGAGCACCCGCCCGTCGAGGGCGCCGGAGGCCACGGCTGCGGCAGCATCGTCGGTGGGGACGACGGTGTTCAGGGGGAGGCCGGCGTTGATCGCCGACGTCAGGAACCAATCCTCGAAGTGTGGCGTGCCGATGCTTGCCGGGTCACTCGCCATGGCCTCGTGGTACTCGCGGAAAGGGTAGACCCACACCAGTGGCCCGGCGGCGTCCGGCATTGACTCGAGGGAGACCATGATGTGCGTGCCCACCTCGCGGGCGCAGCGCTCGTCGAGCACGCCGTGCGCGGTGTCGATCGCCAGGATGTTGACCTCCGTCGGCGGCTGCACCGTGCCGTCGGCCCGGACACGCGAGACGGCGAAGGGCAGGTGGATGTCGAACGGTTCGCGGTGGTAGAAGTCCCACCAGGGCTGCTGCCAGAACCACGGGTCGTTGGCGTAGAAGCGCATCCGGTAGCCGTCGCAACCGGCAGGCAGCAGCGCGATCCGCGACATGAAGCCAGACAGCTCGATCCCGAAGTCCTCGTTCAGAGGACCCCATGGCGAGTTCGGGGGCGGCGACGAGATGTGGCCGCCCTCGTAGATCTCGAGCGCCGGTACCGAGTCGGCGCCGATGTCGATCCCAGCCGTGTGGTTGGTGCCGCGCACCTGGACGGGGTGGTCGAGGTGCGCGGAGAGGTCTCGCCAGAAGTCGAGTGCGCGCCGACGCAACTCCCCGCTGCGCTCGGCACGGAACCTGACGCCGTCGAAGGACTCCCCCAGCTCCGACCATGCATACGAACTGAACCCGAACCCGTTCGAGAGCCACAGGTAGTCGAATCCGAGTCGGTCCAGGAAGTCCCGCGACTGGCGACCGAGGAACTCACCGAAACTGGTGCCGTCCGGGATGCCGTCGGGGAAGCCGGCGTACCGTCGATCGTCGGCCCGTAGCTCCGAGAAGTGCCGCACCATCGCGATGATCGGGCCGATGCCCACGTCCTCGCCCCGGGCCACCACCTCGGGATGGCGTTCGAACTTGAAGCTGGAGGGTGCGAACTCCGGTCCGGGGTCGAAGGTGGCTCCGACTTGGGTGGGGATGCCGCGCGCGGTCCCCTCGGCCCGGAACGCCGCGACCACCTTCGCGAGGTCCCGATACGTCACCCGCGGTGCGTCTCGGCGGTACGGGAGAGCGACGCGCTCAGGCTCCTTCTCCTCGCCGTAGGGCCCGTGCTCGACGTTGTTGAACCCGATGAAGCGGGCCCACTCGAACTCCTGGTCGAGGTCCCCGGACCAGTCCAGGATCTCGCTGCCGTCGGACGCCCACAGGAGCAGTGAGCACTCCTCGGCTGCCTCCAGCAGTGTCCTCCACTGGTCGAAGACACGGCCCACGGTGGCCGCGACCGCCGCGTCCGTGAACGACTCGAAGGGTTTGAGCGACGTCTCGAGGTTGGCACGGCGCAGGGATCGGGTCATGACTCCAGTCTCCCGGTCAGCATCTCCTGCCGGGCCGGTTCGACACCCACCGGCGAGCGCCCGATCCAGGTGCCGACGGTCCCGAGCGACGCGCTGCGGTCCCGTGCCACCAGGTCGTTGGCGGTTCGCAGTACGGGACGCGCGACGAGCGCCTCGGCCGTGATCTGCTCGGCGCATCGGACCCGCAGTTCGACGGTCTCGCCGGGCAGCAGCGTCACGAGAGCCTCGTCCACGCTTGCGTCGCGGTGCGCCTGGTCGGCGAGCAGGGTGAGGTCCTTGACCAACTCGCGGGCCCTGACCGTCACCAGGTAGCCGTCGTCGCGGGCCTCCGCGGTGGCTTCGAACGCGTCGTCACCGCCCAGGGCCAGGGCCGTGTCCTCCACGAAGTACCACAGCGCCCGCTCGCCCGTCCCGAGCTCCGCGACGACGAACTCCCGCGTCGGGTCCTCCGGGTGCACCAACGCTTCGGGAAGCGCCAGCGTCACGGCGCCACGCGCCCGCACTTCGACGTCGAGGACTGCGGTGGCGAGTTCCTGACCCTGCAGCGTCATGCGCCGCAGCGTGGCCGTGCTGTGCCACTGCAGGTGGGTCTCGTTGTGCAGCACGAGCGCGGGATCACCGTCGCGGGGTTGGAGGGTGGCGAGCCGGTCGGCGAACGCCGCGCGCAGGGCGAACCACAACGGCTTGCGCAGGCCGAGACCGTCGACGGCGGACCAGGAGATCACCGGCCAGCAGTCGTTCAGCTGCCACACCACCGAGCCGGTGTTGAAGGGACTCAGGGAGCGGAAGTGCTCGATCCCGAACCGGATGGCGCGCGCCTGGTTGAGCTGGGTTGCCCAGTGCCAGTCCACGTAGTCCTCCTGCACGGGCAGGTGATCCCCCAGGCCCCGTTCGAGCTTGAGGTTGCCGTCGGTGGCCTTCTGGTGCGAGAGCATCTGCGGTCCGTACGGTGAGCGGGGCTCGTCCCGGACGACGGATTCGAGCGTCGTCATGGCGGGGGGTCCCTGGAATCCGAACTCCGAGACGAACCGTGGGCGGTAGTCGCGGTAGGTGGTGTAGTCGTGGGTGTTCCAGACGTCCCAGATGTGCATCGAGCCGTCAAGGTCGCTGTTCGGGTGCAGGTATCGGTCGAAGGAGAACGGGCTGCCCTCCAGGTAGGGGGTGCCCGGTGCGAGTTCGTCCACCAGCCCCGGGAACAGCCGCGTGTAGTAGCCCTCGCCCCAGGTCGCGCCCTCGAGGGCCGCACGCCATCCCCAGTCCGCCCAGCCCCAGATGTTCTCGTTGCCGCCGTTCCAGATGGCCAGCGAGGGGTGGGCCGAGAGGCGTGTGATGGCCTCGCGCGCCTCCGCCTCGATTTCGTCCCACAGTTCCGGCGCCTCCGAGTAGGCGGCGCAGGCCAGCGTGAAGTCCTGCCAGACGAGCAGGCCGAGCTCGTCGCACACGTCGTAGAACTCGTCGGTCTCGTAGATGCCGCCACCCCAGACCCTGACGAGGTTCATGTTCGCCTCGGCGGCGTCGGTGAGGGCACGCAGCAGCGACGCCCGATCCACCCTGGGGAGATAGGTGTCGGCCGGGATCCAGTTCGCGCCGCGGACGTGCACCGGTGCGCCGTTGACTGCGACCTGGAATCGGGTCCCGGTCTCGTCGGGCGTGGTGTCCACCGAAACGCTGCGGAACCCGATGCGGCCGGTCCAGGTGTCCACCAACTGTCCGGTGGCGTCGAGGAGCGAGACAGTGGTCTCGTAGCGCGGCTGGGCGCCGTGACTGCGTGGCCACCACGGCTCGGCACCGGGCACCTCGAGTTCCATGCGGGTGCCCGGTCCCACAGGGGCCGAGGCCGAGGCCAGGCCCGCGACGTCGACGCGGACAGTGTGCCCGGCGCCCTGACCGACGACGTCGAGGCGGAGATCGAGTGCCGCGCCGGAGGCCTGGCTCCAGCTGGTGAGCGGCCGAACGCCGGTGAGGCGGGCCGTCGCGCGGGCCTCGAGGCTGATCGGCCGCCAGATGCCGGCGGTGACGATCTCCGGGCCCCAGTCCCAGCCGAACGAGTAGGCGGGCTTGCGGATGCAGTTGAAGGGGTGGTCGTTGGAGTGCGGGCGCGCACCCAGTACCGCCTCGCGCGCCTCGGCGTGCTCCAGGGCACCTGTGAAGAGGATGCGGATCTCGTTCGTGCCCCGCCGCAGGAGGTCGGCGACGTCGAAGCGGTACGAACGGTGGTGGTTGGCCGACCTTCCTGCTTCCACTCCGTTGAGGCGAACGCAGGCAATGGTGTCCAGTCCCTCGGCCACCAACTCGAGCGTGGAGTGCTCGTCGTCGTGCCACTCGAACTCGCGACTGTACTCCCAGTCGGTGCGTCCGATCCAGGTCAGGTCGTGTTCGTTGCGGCCGTCGTAGGGATCGTCTATCAGGCCCGCAGCCAGGAGGTCCAGGTGGACGACGCCCGGGACAGTCCCGGGGAAGCCGTCGGCGAGGGCTCGTGCCAGCTCATCGGGTACCGGACCAGCGACTGCCCGGCAGCTCCAGCGGCCGCCGAGGTCGAGGCGAACTGCGGGGGGCGCAGGGACACCGCGGGGTGTGGTGTTCACTTGGATAACTCCGTTGTCTTTCGTGGGTTCGATGGGCCGGCCAGGGCTCAGGCGAACCGCCACGGGCATCACAGTAGCCCGGAACCACCGTCTTGTAAAGCGCTTTAGTTCCTGACCGTGTCCGACCCGGCCGTTCCCCCTCCGACGCGCGCGGACAGGTACTGTTTGGCCCATGTCGAGACCTGCCGGCGACCAGCCACCCCGCCGACTCACCATCGCCGAGATCGCTGCCCGCGCCAAGGTCTCGCCTTCCGCGGTCTCCTTCGCCCTCAACGGCCGCCCCGGCGTCTCCCCCGAGACCAGGGAGCGGATTCTCGACGTCGTCCGAGCGGCCAACTGGCGCCCCAACTACGCGGCACAGGCCCTGTCGACCTCGCGTGCGGGCGTCATCGGCGTCGTCACGATCCGGCAGCCGGGGAAACCACTGTGGTCCGCCAACTTCGGCGGCCACTTCCTGGCCGGGGTCCAGTCGGAGATCGCCGAGCACGGCGTGCTCCTCATCCTGCACACCGTCGAGAGCCTCGAGGAGGAGGCGGAACTCTACGAGCAGTGGCTGGGCGAGCGCAGGGTTGACGGCGTGCTCGTCATCAACGCCCATGCCGATGACCCGCGCCTGGCGGAACTGGAGCGCCTTGACCTTCCCGCAGTCGTCGTCGGGGACACGCGCGGCCTGTCGTCGCTCAGCTGCGCCTGGACCGACGACGAGGAAGCGGCCCGACTCGCGGTGCAACACCTTGCAGACCTCGGCCACCGACACGTGGCACGCGTCAGCGGCGATCCCAAAATGCTGCACTTCGCCATCCGCGAGCGGGCGTTCATGGCCGCGGCAGAGGCCGCGCATGTGCAGATGCACGCCGAGACGCTCTACGAGGGTGCGGACACCGCGGACAAGATCCGCTCCCTGGCCGGTGGATCCAACCCCCTGACCGCGGTCATCGTCGAAGACCTCGAGTTCGCGGTCCACCTCACCGGAGCGCTGGCGGGTGCCGGGATCACGGTGCCGGGCGACGTCTCGGTGCTTGCGTGGGACGACGGCACGAGTGCGACCCTCCTCACGCCGGCCCTCACGGTGCTGAGCCGGGACCTCACTCGCTACGGCAGGCTGGCCGCCAGTGAACTCCTGCACGTCATCGCGACGGGTGAGCGACGCAGCATCGCCGGCACGAGGACGGAGCTGGTGGTCCGCCAGAGCACCGGCCCCGCCCCGAGCCGGGCCATCCTCGGCGGATCATAACGATCAGGTCACGACCACCGTTCATCGGCTTGACAACTAAAGCCCTTTAGTTGTGTACTTCGAGGACCGGCCAGGTCTCGGGAAACCACCCGTTCCAACACTCAATGTCGAGAAATCGAGAGGACCCATGATGCTCGCATCACTCCGCCGCCGCACCGCAGCCCTGGCCAGCGCCGGGCTGGCCGTCGCACTGATGGCCGGTTGCTCCACCACCGGCGCGCAAGAACCCGAAACCGATCCCAGCACCGGTTCGCAGGAAACCACCGCAGAACTCAGCGGCACCCTCACGCTGGCCACCAGCAGCGACCTGGGGCCCAAGCTGTTCATCGACGACTTCACGGCGGAGACCGGCGTCGAGGTCCAGGGGACGTACGCCGAGGCCGGCGCCCTCGGTGAGCAGATCCGCATTCAGGTCACCTCTGGCACCGCGCCCGACCTGTTCCGTTCCGCCCCCGGCTTCGCCGCACCCTCGTCGGTGCTCAACCTCGCCAACGAGGGTGCCCTGCGCGACCTGTCCGACCAGCCGTGGGCCCAGTACGTCCCCGAGTCGTTCTCCCGCCTGCAGTCGGTCGACGGTGAGACCTACGCGTTCCCCACGTACGGCCAGGCGATGCTGGCGTTCTACAACAAGGACGTGTTCGAGGAGGTCGGCGTCGAGCCCCCGACGACCTGGTCGGAGTTCATCGAGATCATGGACGAGCTGAAGGCGGCCGGGAAGGTCCCGATCGCACTCGGTCTGGCAGACAACTACATCATGCAGTTCCTGCCCTTCGCGCTGGCGGGGACGCTCGTCGACGGACTGGAACCGGACTTCTACGAGAAGCTCGACGCCGGAGAGACCTCCTTCGTGGAGTCCGAGGGCTGGCGCAAGACGTTCGAACTCTTCGTCGGGCTGGTCGAGGACGGCTACACCACCCCGGACCCACTTGGAATGCCCGGTGACCCGGCCATGCAGTCCGTCGCCAGCGGCGATGCCGCCATCGTCGTGATGCCGTCGGCGGCCTCCCCCGTCCTGGCAGGCCTGATGACCGGCGGCGAAGATCGCATGGGGTCGTTCGCGATCCCGGCGACCGATGATGCCTCGGAGACCATCGTGCCGTTCACGCCTGACTACCTCGTCGTCAATGCCGACGCCAAGAACGGCGATGCCGCCCTTGCCTTCCTCGAGTACATCTCCACCCCGGAGAGGGCCTCCCAGTGGGCGGCCGAGGTCGGCGCGATCCCGGCACTCACGAATGCCGAGCCAATCGACAACGACGTGAACCGGACGATGCAGCCGTTCCTGTCCAGTGGCCAGGTCGCGCCGTTCTCGAACCACGGCTGGCCGGGCGGTCAGGTCGCCGGGGCGCTCATGGAGGTCGGCCAGCAGGTGGTCGAGGGCTCCAAGTCGATTGACGACCTCCTGGCAGCAATGGACGCGGCCTACCAGGAGGCCATGCAGTGAGTACCGCACTCGCCACGAGGGGGCCCGCGGCCAGCCCGCTGGCCCCCTCCGGGGCGAGCCGCCCGAAGGGACGTCACAGTCGTCGCAGGCTGGTCCCCCAGTGGTTCCTCGTTCCTGCACTCGTCCTCTACACCATCGTGGTGGTCTACCCATCGATCGCCGGCGGTCTGTACGCCTTCACGGACTGGCGCGGCGGAAACGAGGTGACGTTCACGGGGTTGGAGAACTTCCGGAAGCTGTTGGCGGACCAGGCGGCCGTCGCCTCCCTGCGCAACACCTTGCTGATCGCGGTCTCCCTCACGGTGGTGCAGTCAGGCCTCGGCCTGCTGCTGGCGCTGGCCCTCAACTCCGCCATCCGCGCCCGCAACGTCCTTCGCACCCTCTTCTTCGCCCCGATGATGATGCCGCCGGTCATCGTCGGCCTGCTCTGGCAGTACATCTACACGCCCGACGGACCGCTGGACACCGCACTCGAGGCACTGGGCCTCGGCACCGTCGTCCAGAGCTGGCTGGGCAGCTCGTCCGTGGCACTGTGGTCCGTGATCGCCAGCGTGATCTGGCACCACGTCGGAATGTCCATGGTGATCTTCCTGGCGGGCCTACAGGGCATCCCGGACGAGCTCTACGAGGCCGCGTCGATCGACGGCGCGAGTCCGCTCCGGAAATTCTTCTCGATCACCTGGCCGCTGCTGGGGCAGGCGATCACCATCGCCACCGCCCTGACGATGACCTCGTCCCTGAAGCTCTTCGACCAGGTGTTCATCATGACCGGCGGTGGTCCGGGCGTGTCCACCCAGACTCTCTCCCTGATCATGTACCGCGAGGCCTTCGTCTACGGCGAGTACGGCTACGGCTCAGCGATCGCGCTGGTCCTCACGATGATCGTCGCGTTCATCGTCTTCGTCCAGATGTCCATCACCCGCAGAGGGGAGGTCGAAGCGTGAGCGCCACCACTGCAAGCAGGCCTGCGCAGGGGACCGCCACAAGGTCAGCAGGTCGCCGCCGCCGGGTGCGGCACGGCTTCGGTCGTCCCGTCCTCGAGGTCGCGATGATCCCCATCACGATCGCGTACCTGTTCCCGCTCTACATCATGGTCTCGATGTCCTTCAAGACGGGCGGCGAGATCGCTGCCTCCACGGTGGCCCCACCCCAGTCGCTGTACCTCGGCAACTACGAGACCGCCTGGGTCTCCGCTGACCTCGGCCGGGCGATGCTCAACAGCCTGCTGGTCACGGCCGTGAGCATCACGATCGCCGTGCTGATCGGCGCCATGGCCGCCTACGCCATCGTGCGCGGCAATCGTCGCACCAGCACGGTCAAGCTGATGGCATTCCTGTTGGGGATGATGATCCCCGGCCAGCTCGGCATGGTTCCGCTGTACATGCTGATGCGGGACGCCGGCCTGCTGCAGACCCACGCATCGTTGATCATCTACTACGTGGGCAGCCTGATGCCCATGACGGTGTTCCTCTACACGGGGTTCCTCAAGACGCAGTCCCCCACGTTCGAGGAGGCCGCCAAGATCGACGGCGCAGGCTGGTGGAAGGCGTTCTTCCACGTCGTCTTCCCTCTCCTGCGGCCAGTCACCGGCACCGTGATCATCATCAACACCATCAACACCTGGAACGACTTCCTCACCCCGCTGCTCTATCTGGCCGGCACGCCCAACCGGACGCTGCCTGTCGCTGTGTTCTCGTTCCAGGGCGAGTTCGCCAGTGAGTGGGGACTGATCTTCGCAGGCATGATGATCGCCGCCCTGCCGGTGCTCGTCGTGTACTTCTTCCTGCAGAAGCACGTCATCCAGGGCTTCGCCGGTGGCCTCAAGGGCTGAGGCGGTGGGCGTCGGCCGCCTTGCCCCCGTCGCGACCAACGTCCACCTGCCGGTGCGGGTCTCCCCACCCGACAACGTGAGCGACGCCGGTTCGCTCATCACCCGGATGCGCCACGTCCTCCAGCGTGGCGCATCCGGCATCCGCCTCGTCTACGCGAACTGGTCCAACGTCGATGGCCGCGACGTCCCCGGGCCCGACCCGATCACGGTCTCCGCCAAGGTCGTCACCGACGCCGAGCACGACGTTGTGTTCTCGGGCTCCAGGCACTTGAGGCTGGAGCCCGGGGAGGCCGGGATCTCGGATCCCGTGGACATCTCGGGCAGGGCGGGCCTTGCGTTCCTCACCGACACCACCGTGGAACCCGACCCGGGCGGCACAGTCCCCCTGGGATCGCAGACGAACGCCGACGACGGCGAGGGCGTGGCCCCCGGAGCCAGTGCCGTCGTGCGCCCGGGCACAGCCCACGGCTACGGCCCGTGGCAGGTGCTCGGCGACATCGGCTCTGCCGCAGGGACCGCGCCGACGGTTCTCGTCACCGGTGACTCGAACGCCGTCGGATTCGGAGACGTGCGCGGCTCCGCGTACCACCTGGGCTGGGTCCAGCGAGCCCTCCAGCCGGAGTTCCCCACGCTGAACCTGGCGGTCAGTGGCGCGACCGCGCGCGGCGCGCTGTCGGGACCGTCACGTCGCCGTCGCCGGGTGTTGTTGCAGTGGGCGCGGCCCCGCGTGGCCATCGCCGCGCTCGGCACGAACGACCTCCAGCAGGGCGGTCCGGGGCTGGTCGAGATGCAGGACCTGCTGATCGAGCACTGGCGCGACCTGGCTGCCCTGGGCAGCAGAGTCCTGGCCTGCACCATCCCACCGGTCACCACCTCGGGCGACGGCTGGCGCACCCTGGCCGGCCAGACCCCGACGGCCGGCGCACGGGTACGCGCACAGGTCAACGACTGGCTGCGCTCCGTCCCGTCACCCCTGGCAGGGGTCATCGACGTCGCAGCAGCCCTCGGCGCGCCGGCATCGCCGTCCCTGTGGCGGCCCGGATTCACCCGCGACGGACTCCACCCGAACCAGACCGGGCACCGCGTCGCCGCCGAGCGCGTTGATCCCGCACTCCTGCGCGCCTAGGGACGGTGGCGCTCCCAACTCTCCGGCGGACCGGGTACAACGTCGAAAACCGGGTGCGGGTCGGCGGATCCCAGCCGCACCAGCCACTGCGGATCTCGGGCGAGCACCTTCGCCCTGAGGTGCTCCAGCTCGAGCTCCAGTTGTCCGCGGGTGACGGCTAGCCGGAGGATTGCGTCGGGATCCGCGTCGAGCCGGGTGCGGTCGAAGCGATAGCCGCGGGCATCGGCCTCCTCGGCCACGCCTGACAGGTACGTCGCCACGGCCACCAAGGGGTCGGGGCTCGCCCGGAAGCGCTCCAGCTGGGGATGGTTCCGGTAACCGCGCGTGCGCCCGGCGAGGACCGCCTGCGCCAGGAGCCCTTCGCGCCAGCAGGCGACGAGCGCGGCCCTGTCCAGGAGGGCTGGATGAAGACTCCACAGGCGCATGGCAGCCAGCATGCCAGTGCCGGTCCGGAGGTGTGTGATGAAACGTTCGAAATTCGCCGCGCTGACCCGTTGACGATGATCGGATCCTCTGCCTAAGGTTGCACTAAAGCGCTTTAGCAATGAGGCAGCGCATTACAGAGGGAGTTTCACAGTGGAAACACAACCGATCACAAGGCGCAGCCTTCTGATGGGCACGGGTGCCGTGGTGGCGACGTCGGTGGCCACCTCCGTCCTCGCGGGCGGGATGTTCCCGAGCGAGGCTGCGGCGACGCCGATGACCTGGGTGGACGTCGTCGGGCACTTCGAGTCCAAGCACGAGCCGTGGTCCGTCCACCTCGGCAACGAGTACGGCGCCGCCGTCGGTGAGTTCACCCGGGACGCCACGCGTGCGGCCGAGGGGACCCAGTCGGGCCGCCTCATGGGCGACTTCTCCGCCGCCGGCCGATACGTCGCGCTCCGCAAGACGCTGGACCGCCTGGCGGTGACCAAGGTCACGTTCAAGGTCCGCACCGAGGGCGTCTCGCGCGTCCAGGTCCGGCTGGTCAGCGCCACCCAGGGCCAGCGCAACGCACAGGTCAACGTCACTCCCGGCGCTCCCGGATGGCAGAGCGTGGAGGTGACCCACTGGAACAACATCGCCGGGATGCAGGACGTCATCCGTCTGGAGCTGCAGGTGTGGAAGGACCACATGGTCCTGGGTGCAGGTTCCGCGATCGCGTGGTTCGACGACGTCAGGGTCGAGCACACCGTCGACCCCGTCGTCCCATCCGGACTCGAGACGACCGGCCTACCGCTCGTGCTGGTCGGCGAGCCCGACCTCGTCCCGCTGGTGGTCCGGGCCCGGTACTCTGACGGCGCCCTCAAGGACGTCACACAACACTCAACCCTGTCCTCGGGCGACGAGTCGGTGCTCCGGATCAACGAGTTCGGTTACCTGACACCCGTGGCCCCGGGCGCGACGTCGATCACAGTCGACCACCTCGGTGCCACGCACGAGTTCCCCGTCGAGGTGCGCGCTCCACAGGAACTCCTGCCGCTGCGCGTGGAGGGCGGCAAGCTGCTGGAGGGCGACAAGCGCTTCGGCTTCACGGGCTTCAACTACGACCTCATGATGCTCCGGTTCCCCCGCACCGCTGACTGGAGCGGCCTCGACGCGGACATCGCGCTGATGGCCCACTGGGGGCTTCGAGCGGTCCGCGTCCCGATCAACCTGGGCATGGTGCAGCCCGCCCGTGGGGTCTTCCCCGACGACGAGGCCTGGGCCGGCGAGCTCACCACCCGGGGGATGAACTCCGCGTGGCTGGCGATGCTGGACCATTTCGTCACGCAGGCCGGCAAGCACGGCATCCGCCTCGTGCTGGACTGGCACCGCTTCCCCGTCGACCCGTACGACTACTGGTCCGGCGGCAACAACCACGACGCCGGCACCGGAAAGCCAGGGACCGCATTCAGCTACCTGGCACCGTCGCCCACCGAGCGCGGGGCCCTCGACCTCTCCGACCCCGAGCACCTCGCGACGCTCCTCGACTCGCACCGCTGGATGGCGACGCACTACAAGGGCAATCCCAGCGTGATGGGCATCGAGATCCCCCACAACGAGCCGCACGACGCGTTCATGTCCGTGCAGTCGAACTGGAGGCGGATCACCGAGAAGTGCGCGCTCACCATCAAGCAGGCGGACCCCGACCGCCTGGTGTTCGCGATGGTCGGCGCATACGGCCATGACGTGTCCACCTCTGTGGCCACCTGGCAGCTGCCCAACCTCGTGGACGGCAACGCCCCGCACCACTACATGCCCAACGCACCGCTCGAACTGCGCCCCGACGCCCAGGACCGCCACTCTCCGTGGCTGGCCCGTGACATCGACGATGTCTTCTCCCACGCGATCGCATCGCTGTTCGCCCCCTACTCGACGTCGCCGGTTCCGGTCTACAACGGCGAGGGCGGCAGCTACGGCTGGGACTCCTTCCTGCCGGACATGGACCAGGCCACCGCGGGTGACCTGATGATCGAGGCGGCACTCGTGCAGTACTACGCTGCGGGCGCGGTCGGGAAGATGCATTGGGCGCTGTGGCACAACGCGAACGACTTCGTACCCTTCCGCGAGTCCTTCGACCGGCACTTCCGGCGCTACTCCCCCGTCTACGCGGCAGGCCCGGTGGACTGGTCCGCAGCCACGGTTGCCCTGGTGCAGAACCCGGCGGCGGCCCCGATCGCCAACGGCCACAACTTCTCGGTGGTGCCCTTCGTCAAGCTGGCGCTCGACCTGAACCTCGGCCCGTTCCACCTGCTGACCGACGACGAGATCATCGACCGGTTGCTGACGATGGTGCCGACCGGGCTGGAGCAGGTCGACGGCCTCACCGCGGAGTTCGACTACGACGCCGTCGTCGCTGACCGCCGCAACCTCGACGAGCGGGTCCGCGCGGTGCTTGCCTCGGACAGCTTCGGGCTCCCGATCCTCTGGGTGGATGACCTCGAACAGCTCAACAAGGGCCAGCTCGCCGACTTCCTGGCCGGCGCGGGAGTCCCGGTTGACCGCCGCACCTCGCCCGACCACCAGTTGGTCGTCGGACCGGAGCACCTCGTGGTCTACCGTCGCTCGATGCAGAACCCGGGCCGCGACAAGGTGCACCCGCGCATCAGCCGAGAGGGCAGCTTCCGCCTCGTTGCCGAGAACGGCGACCAGGTCTTCTCGGGCACCTCGGCGCAGTTGCTCTCGGGGGGCCTTCGGGTGCAGCTCGACAAGTGGCGCAGCGCGATCTTCCGCATCGAGTCCTGACCCGTCCAGACCCGCAGTCCGGCTACGGGGTGATGGGTGACCACCCGTAGCCGACGGGGGCTCCATTTCGCGCGGTGGCAGCTGATCCGCTAACATGTTCGATGGCCCAAGGGGCCAATCGGGGTGTGGCGCAGCTTGGTAGCGCGCGTCGTTCGGGACGACGAGGCCGCAGGTTCAAATCCTGTCACCCCGACCAAGCAGAAACCGGCCCCGGCAAGCGGAAACGCTCGCCGGGGCCGGTTTTTCACGTCCCAGGGCCTACCAGGCCACCACCTCGCCGGAGGCATCCAGGCACGTCAGGTCCGGGCTGCCCTTGGGAACGAAGTTGTTCTCGAACTCGGCGCAGTCCAGCACGGCCTGCATCTCCAGCACCGTCGCCCACGATCCACCCGCCTTGCTCCAGACCGCCATCGAGCCACCGCAGCCGGGCGCGAACTCGGCACCCGAGGCGAACCCCGCAGGGTGGAAGCCGGTGATCGTGAGTTCGATCGTGCAGCCGTAGGAGTCGGTGACACCGGCCACGGAGGCCACGAATGCGCGGAAGTCCTCGGGGAGGTCGGCGATGGCGTCGAGGTCGTCGGCGGACTTCACCTCCACATCGAGGGGCGTCCACTCGCCCTCGACCGGATCCATCGTGCTGGGATCCTCCGTGACCGGAGCCGACGGCGACTCACCCGCCGGCGCGGGCGGCTCGGTGCCCTCCGGGGTGGACTCGGCGGCCGACGGGGACTCCTGCGGCTGGCTGGCCTGCTCCTCAGGGCTCGCCAGGGTGGGTGCCACGGTGGCCTCGCCCCCCGTCGGCGTGGGCGGGGCGGTGTCAGAGTCGGTGGCCTGGCCGCAGCCGGCCACCAGCAGTAGGCCGAGCGCCAGGGCCGGAACAGTCCGCTTGATTCTCATGCCCAGAGTCTTTCACTTCCACCCAAGCCCGCGCGCCAGCGCAACACTGTTGCGCACGGGACACCCGTCGGCGGGGTCAGTCGACGCGTCCGAGCACCAGCGGCGTCGCCTCCGGCTCCGACTCGGCGTACCCGACCGCGCCGGCGAGCGCATCGGCGGCGTGCTGGAACCTGTCGGGCCGGTCGGTGTGAAGGGTGAACAGGGGCTGGCCGGCGCTCACGCGGTCACCCGGCTTGGCGTGCATCTCGACGCCGGCACCCGGGTCGATCTTGTCCTCCTTGCGGGCACGTCCGGCTCCCAGCCGCCAGGCGGCCACGCCCACCGGCAACGCCTCGAGCCGGTCGATCCAACCGTCCCGCTCGGCCCGGATCACCTCGGTGTGCGCGGCGATGGCCAGGGGTGCGTCGACGTCGCCGCCCTGCATCGTGATCATCTTGCGCCACAGGTCCATGGCGCGCCCGTCGGCCAACGCCTCCGCCGGGTCCACGTCGCCCTTGCCGACCGCGCCCAGCAGTTCACGCGCGATCGTCACGGTGAGCTCCACGACGTCCGAGGGTCCCCCTCCAGCGAGCACCTCGAGGGCCTCCCGGACCTCGAGCGCGTTGCCCGCGGTGAGTCCCAGCGGGGTGTCCATGTTGGTCAGGAGGGCCACGGTGTTGATGCCCGCGTCGGTGCCGAGGTCCACCATCACGCGGCCGAGCTCGGCGGCGGCCTCGACCGACGTCATGAACGCGCCGTTGCCGACCTTCACGTCCAGCACCAGCGCGCCAGGGCCCTCCGCGATCTTCTTGCTCATGATCGAGCTCGCGATCAGCGGGACCGCGGCGACGGTGCCGGTGGTGTCGCGCAGCGCGTAGAGCTTCTTGTCCGCAGGGGCCAGTCCCGAACCGGCGGCGGCGATGGCCACGCCGATCTCGTCGAGCTGGGCGAACAGTTCCTCGTTGCTGAGGTCGCCGCGCCAGCCGGGGATGGAGTCGAGCTTGTCCAGCGTTCCGCCGGTGTGGCCCAGCCCGCGGCCCGACAGCTTGGGCACGACGACGTCGTAGACGCCCAGCACGGGCGCCAGCGGCAGGGAGATCTTGTCCCCCACGCCACCGGAGGAGTGCTTGTGCACCACGGGGCGGCCGAGGGATGAGAAGTCCAGGCGATCCCCGGAGTTGACCATGGCCATCGTCCAGCGCGCCACCTCCTCGCGGTTCATGCCGTTGAGGAAGATCGCCATCGCGAGCGCCGCCATCTGCTCGTCGGCGACGACGCCCTTGGTGTAGGCGTCGATCACCCAGTCGATCTGCTCCCCGGTGAGGGCAGCCCCGTCGCGCTTGGCGTGGATCACATCAATGACGTCCATGTTCATGCCTGTGATCCTAGTTCTTGGTACCGGGTCCCCGCTGGCGGGGAGGCAGCGCCGCGAGCTTGCGCGCCAGCACGCGGCGCTCGTCGTCGTTGTTGGTGCCCGCGGCGGCCAGCTCGAACTCGGCGCGCGCCTCGTCGCTGTGGCCGAGCCGTGTCAGCAGCTCCCCGCGCACGGCGTGCGGCAGGTGGTGACCCGCCAGCGCGCCCCGGCCCAGCAGCGCGTCGAGCGCCTCCAGACCCGCCCCGGGCCCCTCGCCGTGGGCCAGCGCCACCACCCGGTTCAACTCCACCACGGGCGAGCCGGTCAGCTCCACGAGGCCGTCGTAGAGGGCCGTGATCCTGGCCCAGTCGGTGGTGGCGACGCTGGCCGCTACGGCGTGGCACTCCGCGATCGCCGCCTGCAGCCCGTAGTTGCCCAGTCCCCCACCGAGTTCGACGGCGCGGGCGAGGGCGGCGCGGCCCCGCCGGATGGCGTCTCGGTCCCAGCGTCGGCGGTCCTGGTCCTCAAGCAGCACCGGCTCGCCACCAGCGTCGGTGCGGGCGGGGAACCGTGCCGCGGTCAGTTCCATGAGCGCCAGCAGCGCGTGGGCCTCAGCATGGTCCGGCGCCAGGGCCACCAGGACGCGGCCGAGGCGGACGGCCTCGGCGGCCAGGTCGGTGCGCATCCACGTGCTGCCGTGGCTCGCCGAGTGCCCCTCGGTGAACAGCAGGTAGATGGTGGCGAGGACCCCGCGCATCCGCTCCGGGAGCTCTTCGCGGGGCGGGGTCTCGAAGGCGACCCCGGCGTCGGCGATGCGCTTCTTGGCCCGCACGATGCGCTGCTGGACGGTGGCCACCGGGGCGAGGAAGGCGGCCGCGATCTCCTCGGTGGTGAGGCCCGCCACCACGCGCAGCGTCAACGCCACCTGGGCCTCCGCACCGAGCACGGGGTGGCACGCGATGAACACGAGCCGCAGCACGTCGTCGTCGATGGTGTCCGGGTCCCAGGGCGCGTCGGTGGGCGAGCCCTGGTCGATGCCGAAGGCGAGCTCGGAGAGCCGGTCACGGTGGCGCACGTCGCGGCGCCACTGGTCGATGGCCCGCCGCTTCGCCACGGCAGTCAGCCAGGCGGCCGGGTTGCGGGGCACACCCTTCGTGGGCCACGTGGCGAGGGCCTCGCCGAGGGCGTCCTGGGCCAGGTCCTCCGCCAGGGCGAAGTCGCCGACGACGCGGGTGAGCGTGGCCGTGATCCGTGCCGCCTCGATGCGCCAGACCGCCGCGACCGCGCGCCGGGCGGACTCCTCCGCCCCGCGCGCGGCCACCTCGTCGGTGTCGCTGCCCGGAGTCATCGGGCGGCGCGGTCCGCCTGCTCCTGGCGCCAGCCCTCTTCCTTCTCGATCCACTCGTTGCCGGCCGGGAAGTCGGTCTCGTCGGTGATGCGGCGGATCTCGAGCTTGGCGCCGGGGCCCAGCGGGCAGCGCTTGCCCCATTCGGCGGCCTCCTCGATGGTGGGCACCTCCAGCACCCAGAAGCCGGAGAACAACTCCTTGGTCTCGCCGTACGGGCCCTCGGTCACCAGCGGCTGCTCCTGCGAGAAGTCCACCACCAGACCGGGCTCCTCGGCGAGACCGTCACCGCCGACCATGACGCCGGCCTTCATCAGGGCCTCGTTGTAGCGACCCATCCGCTCGATGACCTCCTCGAACGGGACCTGCTTGTAGGCGGCCACGGCCTCGTCGGTGGCCCGCATGATGAGCATGAACTTGGACATTTCTGACTCCTTCTCGTGGGTCGTGTCTCGACCCTCTCACCCATGACGTCGATCGGGAAGGTCCGGGATCGACACCTCCCCGGAAAAAACTTCCAGCGCCTCGTCAGTCCAGGTTGTGGCGCAGGTAGGCCGGCTCCCGCAGGCCCAGGAGCGCCTCGGTCATCCGGACTGCCTCGACGGCGCGCGCGACGTCGTGGGCGCGCACGACCCGGGCGCCGCGCTCGATGCACCACGTGGTGGTGGCGAGCGTGCCTGCGAGCCGCTCGCCCTTCGGCCGGTCCAGCGTCTCGCCGATGAAGTCCTTGTTGGACAGCGCGGCCAGGGTCGGCGGTCCCAGACGCGTGAACTCTGCGAACCGACGGCAGATCTCGAGCGTGTGGAGGGTGTTCTTGTTCAGGTCCGGGCCCGGGTCCACGACCAACTGCTCCATGCCGACGCCTGCCGCGGTGGCCCGCTCCACGCGCTCGACGAGGAACGCCACGATCTCGCCCACGACGTCGCTGTAGTGCGGCCGGCGCAGGTGCTTGCGAGGCTCGGCCCGGGAGTGCGTCAGGATCAGCGTGGCTCCGGTCTCGGCCGCCAGCGGTGCGATGCCCGGGTCGTGCAGGCCGGAGGTGTCGTTGATGATAGCGGCGCCTGCGGCGATGGCGGCCCGCGCGACGCCGGAGCGGAACGTGTCCACCGAGACGGCGACGTCGCTGAGGCGGGTCACCTCCTCGATGAAGGGTCCGATGAGTTCGATCTCCTCGGCCTCGGAGACCTCGCGCGCGTCGGGGCTGAAGGGGACGCCGCCGATGTCGACGATGTCCGCGCCGGCCGCCGCGGCCGCGAGTGCCGCGTCGACGGCCGGTTGCAGCTCGAAGGTGCGCCCGGCGTCGTAGAAGGAGTCCTTGGTGCGGTTGACGATGGCCATGACGGCCACCCGGTTGTCGAAGTCGAAGTCTCGGCGGCCGATGCGCCGTCGCGGGGCCGTGATCATGGGTAGGGTCACGCGCCCATTCAACCAGTCCGGCTACGCGCGCGGCAGCCGCAGCGGCCGCAGCGACCAGTTCAGTGCCAGCATGACCACCGCGCACGCGGGGACGGCGAACAGCGCCCAACGCAGCGAGGTGGCGTCGCCGATGGCCCCGATCAGCGGGGGACCGGCCAGGAACCCCAGCCGCAGCAGCCACGTGACGATGGTCAGGCCGGTGCCGGGCCGCATCCCGGGAAGCTCGTCGGCGGCGTGCATGGCCGACGGGATGACGGTCGCCACTCCCCAGCCGGCGCAGGCGAAGCCGATGATCGTGCCGGCGGCGCTGGGGAACGTTAGCGCCAACCCCATGCCGACGGCGGCGATGACCGTGCCCTGCACCAGCGCCCCGCGGGGGCCGAACCGGTCCACCAGCCCGTCGCCCATGAACCGGCCCAGCATCTGGGTGCCCTGCAACGCCACGAACGCCATGCCCGCCACGAAGGGGACGACGACGAACGCCCGGTCCATGTAGATGGCGCCCCAGCTGGCGGCCGTGTCCTCGATGAGGCCCGCAGCTGCGGCCAGCACCCCGAGGGCAGCCAGCCTCACCAGCACCGGCCCGGGGATCAGCCGCGAGGCGGGCGGCTCTTCGTGCCGGTGGGCCGGGGCCTCCCGGTCCGGGCCGTCGAGCAGCATCCGGCGGCACGCGACGTCGAGGGCCAGGAAGAGGACCGAGAGGACGAGGGCCTGCGCCCAGATCGGGATGCCGAGCTGGGCCGCGGTGGAACCCAGGAACCCTCCGCAGACCGCGCCGATGGACCACCAGGCGTGGAACGAGTTCAGGATGGATCGGCCGTAGCCGCGCTGGACGCGCAGGCCGTGGGCGTTCATCGAGATGTCGGTGACGGCGTCGAAGGCGGACATCAGGAACAGGCCGCCGGCGAACACCCAGGCGGCCGGGGCGTTCCCGACGACGTTGATCATCACGATCGCACCGACCTGCGAGAGCACTGCCACGTTGGCGGAGTTGAACCGTCGCATCAGGACGGCCGTGGCCAGCCCGGCCGCGAGTCCCCCGAGGGGGCCGACGGCGATGGACAGCCCCCAGAAGGTGTCTGAGAGGTCCAGTGCCTGCTTGAGCTCGGGGTAGCGCGGGATCAGCGACGCGTAGGTGGCGCCGTTGAGCCAGAACAGCAGCGCGACGCCCCAGCGGGCGAGCCGAACCTCCCGCGAAGGGGTGGTGATGGCCATCCAGGCCTCTCGCTACTCTGCCGGGGTGACGGCCGAGGCGGCCGGTTCGGGCGCGAACATGGAGCGCCTGCCCTCGAAGGCGCGTCCGAGGGTGACCTGGTCCGCGTACTCGAGGTCGCCACCGACGGGCAGGCCGCTGGCGGGACGGGTGACCATGACGCCGAAGTCCTTCAGCATCCGGCTCAGGTACGCGGCGGTCGCCTCGCCCTGGGTGTCGGGGTCGGTGGCGAGGATCACCTCGGTCACCTGGCCGTCGGCCAGCCGGGTGAACAGTTCGCGGGTGTGCAGGTCACCGGGGCCGCGGCCGTCGATGGGCGAGATCGAGCCGCCGAGCACGTGGTAGAGCCCCCGGAACTCCGAGGTGCGCTCGATGGCGATGACGTCCTTGGACTCCTCCACCACGCAGATCATCGAGCGGTCGCGGCGCGGGTCGCGGCAGACGCGGCAGCGGTCCTCCTGCGTGACGTTGAAGCAGACCTCGCAGAACTTCGCGGACTCCTTGACGCGCCGGAGGGTGTCGGCGAGCGCGAACACCTCCTCCTCCGGAGCGTCCAGCAGGTGGAACGCGATCCGCTGGGCGCTGCGGGGTCCCACCCCGGGCAGCCGGCTCAGCGCGTCGATGAGGTCCTGGATTGGGCCTTCGTACACCTCAGAACCCGATGCCCCCGGGCGCGCCGGGCATTCCTGGCATCTGCGGCATGTCGGGCATCCCGGCCTTCATCGCGTCGTCGGCCTGCTCCTTGGCGGTCCGGAACGCGGCGATAATGAGGGCGGCGAGGGTCTCGGTGTCATCCGGGTCGCACGCCTCCGGCTTGATCTGCACGTCCGTCAACTCGCCGGAACCCGAGACCGTGACCTTCACGAGGCCGCCGCCGGCGTCCCCCTCGAAGGTCTTGGCAGCCTGCTCCTGCTGAGCCTTGAGCATGTCCGCCTGGAGCTTCTGTGCCTGCTCCATGAGCGCGTTCATGTCGAGTCCTTCAAACATTTCCACTCCTTTAGGTGACCCCTGCGGGCCAAGCTTATGCGTATGTGCGATCCACCGGGACCGCCCGACGAGCGCCGGGGTCAGCGCTCGGACTCACTGACCTCGATCACCTGCGCGCCGAAGGCCTGCGTCAGCAGCCCGGCGGCCGTCTCGTCGGCGTCGGCGAGGCTGACGTCGTCGGGCTCCGCGTCCGGGTACGGTTCCGGCTCCGGGGCCGAGGGCGCCGACGACGCACGCTCGGCCGCCTGCGGTTCCGGCGACGCCGGCATCTGCCCCGCGGGCCGCTGGGCAGGACGCTGGTCCTCCTGCTGCGCTTCACCGCCCGCGAGCACGGTGGTGATCCGGAACTCGACGCCGATCACCTCGATGAGGCTGTCGGCCAGGACGTCGATGCTGCCCGAAGTGCCGAAGTTCTCCTTCGCACCGTTGTTGGAGAAGCCGAGCACAAGCGTCCCCTCGGCGGCGTCGACCACCTGGGCGTGCTGGCTCAGCATCATGTACGTGAAGCGCCGCCGTCCCTTGACCTCGGCCAGCACGTCCGGCCACAGGCGGCGTACCTCCGCCGCGGTGAGGCCGTCGTTGGGTCGGGTGGCCTGGGGCCTGGGTGCCGCCGCCACCGGGGCGTCGGCGGCCGAGGCGGAACCGGCCGGGGGCTGCCCGGCGGGCCGCTGCCGCAGCGGATGGCCCGTCGCAGCGGGGTCTGCCCGGGGTGGCTCCTGCGCGGCGGGCGGCTCCTGCGCGCCAACGTCCTGCTGGGCCGGGCGACTCTCGGCGGGCGCGGGCTCCGGCACTGTGGGCCGAGTCCCTGCGGGGCGCTGCTCCTGGCGCGGCGCGGTGGGCGCGGAGGCCTGCGGTGCGGGCGGGGCAGGCTCGGGGGCCGGCGCACGTGTCGCGGAGGCGGCGTGCTGAGGTGCGGCCTGCGCGGTGGCTTCGGCCGAGGGAACGTCGGCCCAGTTGGCGGGCGGGGCGTCCTGGGCGCTGCCGAGCATCCCGACCCGTCGCTCGAGCCGGTCCATGCGCGCGTGCAGGCCACGCTCGTCGGCGTCGGCGCCCGGGAGCAGGACGCGCGCACACATCAGTTCGAGGTGGAGGCGCGGGGCGGTGGTGCCACGCATCTCGGTGAGTCCGGTGGCGATCACCTCGGCCGCACGGGTCAGCTCACCCGAGCCCATCCCCGCCACCTGGGTGGCGAGGCGCTGGGCCTGGTCGTCGGCGACGTCGAGCATGCCGTTGGTGGCGGCCTCCGGGACCGCGGCGAGGATGACGAGGTCCCGAAGGCGGCGCAGCAGGTCCTCGGCGAACCGGCGCGGGTCCTGTCCGATCTCGACGATCTTGTCGATGGTGCGGAACACCCCGGCGGAGTCCCCTGCGGCGAACGCGTCCATGATCTCGTCGAGCAGCGCGTCCGGCGTGAAGCCGAGCAGGGCGGCCGCCTGCTCGTAGGCGACGCCGTCCTCCCCCGCCCCGCCGAGCAGTTGGTCCAGCACGGACAACGAGTCGCGGACCGACCCACCGCCCGCACGCACCACCAGCGGCAGCGCCTTGTGGTCCACCGGCACGCCCTCGGTGGTGCAGATCTGCTCGAGGTAGTCCCCCAGCACCTTCGGCGGCACGAGCCGGAACGGGTAGTGGTGGGTGCGGGAGCGGATGGTTCCGATGACCTTCTCCGGCTCCGTGGTGGCGAACACGAACTTGGCGTGCGGCGGCGGCTCCTCCACCAGCTTCAGAAGCGCGTTGAAGCCGGCCGTGGTGACCATGTGCGCCTCGTCGACGATGTAGATCTTGTAGCGGCTGTGGACGGGGGCGAAGAAGGCCCGTTCACGCAGGTCACGGGCGTCGTCGACACCACCGTGCGAGGCCGCGTCGATCTCGATGACGTCGATGCTGCCGGGCCCGCCCCGGGCGAGGTCGACGCACGAGCGGCACGTGCCGCAGGGGTTCGACGTGGGGCCGGTCTCGCAGTTCAGGCAGCGCGCCAGGATGCGCGCCGAGGTGGTCTTGCCACAGCCGCGGGGACCGGAGAACAGGTAGGCGTGATTCACCTTGTTGTTGTCCAGCGCGCGCTGCAGCGGCACCGTGACGTGCTCCTGGCCGATCACCTCGGAGAACGTGTCCGGACGGTAGCGGCGGTACAGCGCCAGCGGGGCGGCCGGGGACTCCGGGCGGCGCGGGCCGGGCTCCTGCCTCGACGGCGGCGGCGCGAGCTCCTGCACGGGCGCCTCGGCAACCGTGTCCGTGCCCACCTCCGCCGCGGGGGTCGCCGGTGGCGCGGGGCGATCGTCGTCGTCCACGCCCCCGAACAGGTCCGGCCCGTCCTGCACGACCGGTTCCTCGACGGGTTCGTCGAACAGCCCCGGCCCGTCCTGGGGCCCGAAGTCGAAACCCTCGCCCGCGTCGTCGTACTCGTAGTCCTCGTCCACACCCACACCCTATTCCAGGCCACCGACATCCAAGGCTCGGAAGGCACCTGCCCTGGGCTACCTTTCCGATAGTCTCAGCGGATGGCAAGAGGGTCCCACACCCGGGTTCGGGGAAGCGCCTGATTGCGGTCCAGCGCAGCAGGGCGTGCAGGCCCCTGGTGCGGAGATCCCGGGGGGACACATGATCGAGTCGATCCAGACGCTCTGGTTCAGGATCACCGTGAGCGACGACCCGAAGCGGAAGATCGTCAACAAGCAGGCCCTGTTCCTGGGTCTCCTCGTCATCGTCGCGTCCGTGCTGGTCAGCGCGGACGGCACCTTGGCCCGCCCCGCCCTCTTCTACGCGTGCCTGGTGCTTGCGGGGGTGGCCACCGTTGCCGCGTTCGGACTGCCCTGGACGCGGCTCCCGCTCGCCTGGTCCGGCCTGATCCCCGTCGTCGACTTCGTGGCCGTCGGCCTGCTCCGCTCCGCGGTGAGCGCGGACCTGATAGGCGTCTCCCTGTTGTGCTTCCTGCCGGCCCTGTGGGTGGTGACGCTCTACCGCACGCCCGGGATGTTCCTCGCCACCGGCCTGGCCCTGGTCTGCGTGGCGCTGCCAGTGATAGCCCGGGAGGCGGAGCAGTTCACCCCTGTGTTGGCCCTGCGGGCCCTGATGCTGCCACTGGCGGTCTTCCAGGTCTCGTGGTTCACCTCCGGCCTGCAGCTGTGGCTCGAGCAGGCCACCCTGCGGGCCCAGCAGGAGTCCGAGGCGAAGGACGCCCTCCACGAACGCACCGCGCGGCAGGAGCGTCTCCTGCAGAACATCATCGACACCATCGATGTCGGGCTGGTGGTCATCGACCGCGACGGCAACGAAGTGCTGCGCAACGCCAGCCAGGTTGACTTCCGCAGCCGGTTCCTCCCACCCGACAAGTCGGACGCCCCGGAGGAGGAGTTGGTGATCTACCTCCCCAACACCGAGATCCCGGTGCCACCGGAGCGCCGCCCCCTGCGCCGCGCCGCCAACGCCGAGACCTTCAGCAACCACCTGCTGGCCGCCGGTTCCCTGGGCAACGACCAGCTGGTGCTGTCCACGTCCGCCCGCCAGATCACCGACGCCGACGGCGAACGCGACGGCGCCGTCATCACATTCTCCGACGTGACGTTCCACATGAGGTCCGTGCACTCGCAGTCCCGATTCGTCTCGATGGTCTCCCATGAGTTGCGCACCCCACTGACCTCGATCATCGGGTTCCTCGACCTGGCCCTTGACGAGGAACTCCCCCCGGCCGCGCGCTCCCACCTGGCCGTGGTGCAGCGCAACGCGGAGCAGTTGCTGGTGATCGTCGAGGACCTGCTGCGCAACCAGCGCCTGGCCAACGAACGCCTCTCGTTCCGGCTGCTCCCGGGCAGGCTGAGCGACCTGGTGGGACTGGCCTGCGACTCGATCGAGACGCAGGCGCAGGCCAAGGACGTGGCCATCGTGCGCAAGCTGGACCCGACGCCGGTGGCCCCCATCGACTCCGCCCGGCTCACCCAGGTGGTGGACAACCTGCTCTCGAACGCCGTCAAGTTCACGCCGTCGGGTGGGACAGTGACGGTGATGACCGAGGTGGTGGACTCGACGATGGACGTCGTGGTGGCCGACACCGGCATCGGCATGACACCCGAGGAGCAGTCGCTGCTGTACGCGCAGTTCTACCGGGCCGACGGCGCCCGCACGCACAACATCCCCGGTGTCGGGCTCGGGTTGGCGATCACCCGCGACATCGTCCACGGGCACGGTGGCCAGATCTCGGTGACCTCCGAGGCGGCTGTGGGCTCGACGTTCCGGGTCTCGCTGCCGCTGCCGGAACAGACCTGACAGCGCCCCCCGACCCGTGGGAGGGCATGAAAAGAGCCCCTCGCGCACCCGGAAGAGCTCACTTACCCTTGCTGCCTTCCGACCCTGGGGGAGTTGGGCGAGATACCGCCGCGCGAGGAGCCTCCACAGAGCTTACTGCATCCCGGGGCTGCACCCGAATCTGAGAAAACCAAGGATTGACTTAGAATGTGAGTGATGCATGTCAACGCGGTTGGACCGCAGGAGGCGCACAGAACCTCCCGCCGACTCACGTGGATGGACCTGCTGCGGGGCACCGCGGTCCTCCTCGTGATGCTCAACCACACCGTGAACATGGCCCACATCGACGGCTGGCCCATGCCCGAGTGGATGCTCGACGTGACGCGGCCCTTCGAGCCGTTCAGGCTGCCGATGCTGCTGCTGATCTCGGGGCTCTTCCTGCCCCGCGCGCTCGCCAAACCCGTCGGCACCTACGTCTCCGGCAAGCTGCGCAACCTCGCCTGGCCGCTGTTCCTGTGGGCGCCCGTCACCGTTCTCACCCACGTCCCGGAGCGCGCCTGGGACCCCCAGGCCTACCTCGGCACCTCCCACCTGTGGTACCTGCTGACGCTGCTGTTCTGCTACGCCGTCGGCCTCGTGGCCCACAAGCTGGGCGCCGGCTCCAAATGGTTCCCGATGTGGGTGCTGCCCGCCGCGTCGCTGCTGGTGCTGTTCGTGTGGCTCCCCGACCAGGTGAACTTCTTCTGGTTCGGCGCGTTCTTCTTCGCCGGCGCCGCCCTGGTCCCGTACGTGAAGCGCCTCCAGGAGGCCCACTGGAGCGTGTTCGCCGTCCTGGCGGGCGCCACCGCCATCGGGTCCTGGCTGCACGTCGCCAAGATCACGCAGGGCCAGAGCCTGCTCACGTTCGCCCTCGCGGTCGCCGGCTGCGGCGCCATGGTGTGGCTGGCGCCACGCATCCCCCGCGTCGCGCTGGTGCGGGGGCTGGAGGCGATCGGCCGCAGGTCGATCATCTACTACGTCGTCCACCTGCCCGTGATCGCCGCGCTGTACAACGTCCTCCAGCCGCTCGGCGTCCCCACGGAGGTCGCGGTGGGCTTGGCAGTCGTGGTGTCCTTCGTCGTGCCCCTCCTGCTGACCCGGGTCCGCGGGATCGACGTGCTGTTCTCCTTCCCGGCAGGGCGGCGCCGCCCTGCGTCGGACCGCGCGACCACCTCCGAGGACGTCCCCGAGCCCGTCGCCAGCCGCTGAACACCTCAACTCATTCCTGAGAATTCTTTGCTTCCTTCTCAGAAAGTGTTAGGTTGCTTCGGTCCGCACTTGAACCCCCAGGAAGAAAGGGGTGGCGATGCTCAAGCGTTCGCTGCACATCTTGCTCCTCGTGATCGTCGGAGCCACGCTCGGGATCGTCTCGCCGTCCCTCGCCAACGCCGACGTCTACACCGAACCCGGTGACCACGTCGAGAACGGCCGCTACTGGAACACCGACTGCGAGATGTACTCCTCGAACGTGGTGCGGTGCGAGACCGTGATCTGGGCCACCACCGTGGTCGAGCACGGCGGCAAGTACTACAACCACGACGCGTGGACCTTCAACAACATGACCTACCTCCCCGCCCCCTCGAGTGTCTGGCAGAGCAACCCGCTCGCCAGGTCCGGTTCCTGGACGGCCGACGACGGCCGCGCCTGGCGCACGGAGTGCAACACGGACAACACCGGCGGCAACGCGTGCCGCTCCTACGTCAGCGCCAGCGTGCTGACCACCTCGGGCCCCGCCACCAAGTGGGTGTTCAACAACATGGTGAACTTCTCCACCAGCACGATCGCGCCGCAGACCACGATTCCCGAGGTGCGCCCAGACATCGACGGCATGCCCGTCGACACCGCCTTCGTGCCCCCGGCCAATCCGAACCCCGTGAACTCCTGCCCGGCCTCCTACTACGGCCCCGGCTTCCACGGGAACCGCACCGCCAGCGGCGAGCGCTTCAACCAGTACGCGATGACCGCCGCCCACCGCACCCTGCCGTTCGGCACCCGGGTGAACGTCACCAACCCGGCCACCGGGAAGAGCGTCTTGGTCACAATCAACGACCGTGGCCCGTACTCCGGCAGCCGCTGTCTGGACCTCTCCCTCGGCGCGATGCAGGCCGTCGGAGGCATCAGCTCGGGCGTGATCACCGCCCAGTGGCAGGTCGTCAGCTGACCGCAAACTGGACACGTCGACGCGTGGT
Source organism: Tessaracoccus rhinocerotis (assembly GCF_007197885.1). Taxonomy (GTDB): domain Bacteria; phylum Actinomycetota; class Actinomycetes; order Propionibacteriales; family Propionibacteriaceae; genus Arachnia; species Arachnia rhinocerotis. Next base: position 84,005 of record NZ_VKKG01000007.1, on the reverse strand, counting down.
GGCAACCCGGAAGGGCTGCCACCACGTGTTGTGTGTCAGTGAGAACCGGGTCGGCGGGACCGATCCCGCCCGGACCGCGACTCTCCCATTGCTTTGGGAGTGGATCGGCCCGATGTTATCGTCACCGGAGCAACCCTCATGCACTCGGAAGGTCCACGCATGGTAAAACGCACACTGAACATCCTGCTGGTGGTCGTCGTCGGCGCCATCCTGGGCTTGGCGCCCACGCAGAGCGCCAACGCCGTCGAGCCGACGGTATACAACCAGCCGGGCGTACACCTGGTGAACGGGCGGTACTGGAAGACGGAGTGCAACATGTACTCCGCCGACATCGTCCGCTGCTCGACGAGCATCTGGGGCGCCAAGGTTGAGAGCCACGACGGCAGGTACTACGACCACGAGGGCTGGGTCTTCAACAACCTGACCTACCTGCCCTCGGCCGAGTCCAAGTGGGCCGGCAACAAGCTCGCCACCACCGGGACCTGGACCGACGACGCCGGCCGCCAGTGGCGCACCGAGTGCAAGACGGCCACCACCGGCGCCAACGCCTGCCGCAACTTCGTCCACGCCAGCATCCTGACCAAGGAGGGCGGGGTCTACAAGACGGTGCGCACCGAGGTGCTGAACTCCATCGTGCAGTTCGCCACGTCGTCGGTGGAGCCCGTCACGGAGATCCTGCCTGCGGCCCAGACCCCGGCCGGCGCTCCGGTGGAGCAGGAGTTCGTGCCGCCCCCGGCGCCGACCCTGTACACCCAGCCCGGCGACCACCTCGTCAACAACCGCTACTGGCACACCGACTGCCAGATGTACTCGTCGGAGATCGTGCGCTGCAGCACCGACATCTGGGCCACCAAGGTCGTCACCCACGAGGGCAAGTACTTCACCCACAACGGCTGGACCTTCAACAACCTGACGTACCTGCCCGCCCCTGCCCGGGTCTGGGGCGACAACCCGCTGGCCAACGCCGGCTCCTGGACCGCTGACGACGGCCGGCAGTGGAAGACCGAGTGCAACACCCCCACCACCGGTGGCAACGCCTGCAGATCCTACGTGCTGGCCCGCGTGGTCGACTCCGCCGGGGGTGCGTTCACCGCCTCCAACAAGTGGGTGCTGAACAACATCGTGATGTTCTCCACCTCGACGATCGGGCACCAGAAGACGATCCCCGCCGCGGCCCCGGCGCTGTCCGGCGTCCCGGTGGAGCACGAGTTCGCCCCGCCTGCGAGCGTCACCTTCCGCGCCGACTCACGCTGCATGACCGGTCGCGCACTGTGCATCTCGAAGAACCAGCGCAAGATGGCCTGGATGATCAACGGCCAGATCATCAGCGTCTACGACGTCCGCTTCGGCGTCGAGGGCGCCTCCACCGAGACCCGCAACGGCACCCACAAGGTGCTGTGGAAGTCCCGCAACCACGTCTCGAGCATCTACCACACGGCCATGCCGTTTGCGATGTTCTTCGACGGCGGCCAGGCCGTGCACTACTCGGACAACTTCCGTCGCACGGGCTACAACGGCAACTCCGGCGGCTGCGTGAACGTGCGTGACTACGAGGGAATCAAGTGGCTCTTCGACAGCCAGGTCAGGACCGGCGACAAGGTCATCGTCTACAACTGACCTGTTCTCCGACACGACGACAACGGTTGCGGCGCATCCCCGGAGGGATGCGCCGCGATTGTTTCTCCCGATGGCGAACACACCGCCTAATCGTTTCTGACAATGGTTTTTACTGGGTCCATCCAAAGAACGGAACTCCCGTCAGTCCTTGTCGAGCGGAAATCGTGTGAACTCCAGTACGTGATGTCAGTCGTCGGGGATATTGTGTCGCGCATGGTCGAGAAACAGTCTGCGCCCCCCGGCAGGTCGAGAATCTCACACGGAGCACTGAGTTCCGCCATCTACAGGCTGCCCGCGTTCTGGCGCAGGACGACGCTGATCTGCTGGGACGGGCTGTCCTGGGTCTTCGCGATGCTTGCGTTCCTCCTGGTCCGCTACGACTTCGACCTCTCCAGCCCGCAGTGGTCCTGGGTGATCGCCTACACGGCCTGCGCCTTCCTGCTGCAGGTGGCGTTGGGTCTGGTCACCCAGGTGTATCTGGGACGCAACCGGATCGGCAGTTTCGCGGAGGCCTCGTGGGTCGGGTTCGTCGTGGTGGTGATCGCGTTCCCACTCGGTCTCGTGTTCAGCGCGCTCACTACGAACTTCCCGCGCGGCGTGGCCATCATGCTGCCCCCGATGGCGCTGATGTTCATGGCCACCGCCCGCTGGCTGTTCCGGAGCCTGATGGCCTCTCGCCCCCGCCCCGTGGGCGAGGACGCCACCCCTGCGCTGGTCTATGGCGCGGGGGACGCCGGCTACCAGGTTGCCCAGCTTGTCGCCAAGGCGGAGGACCCGCCGTACCGGATCGTCGGATTCATCGACGACAACCCGGACAAGCGCAACCTGCGCATCGAGGGGCACCGGGTGCGCGGCACCGGCGCGGAGTTGGTCACCGTCGCCCGCGAACGCGGCGCCCGGACGGTGATCCTCGCCATCACGAACGCTTCGGCGAAGCTCATCCAGAACATCTCGGACCGGTGCCGCGACCACGGCCTGGAGCTTGTGGTGCTGCCGCCGGTGCGGGAGATGATCGGCGGTCAGGTGACCCTGGGTGCGCTGCGCCAGTTCAACGTCGCCGACCTGCTCGGCCGGCGCCCCATCCGGACCGACCTCAGCGAGATCTCCGACTACATCACCGGCAAGGTGGTGCTGGTCACCGGCGCCGGCGGCTCCATCGGCGCAGAGCTCGCCAGCCAGGTGCACAAGCTGGGCCCCGCCAAGCTGTTGCTGCTGGACCGCGATGAGTCCGCGCTGCACGGCGTGCAACTGGAGCTGTACGGCAACGGCCTGCTGGACACCGACGACATGGTCCTCGGCGACATCCGGGACTACGAGGCCCTGCTGGCCGTGTTCGAGCGGCACCGCCCCGACGTCGTGTTCCACGCGGCCGCGCTCAAGCACCTCCCCATGCTCGAGCGCTTTCCGCTCGAGGGCTGGAAGACCAACGTGCTCGGCTCGTTGAACGTCCTGCGTGCCGCCCACGCCGTCGGCGTGCAGCGCTTCGTCAACATCTCGACGGACAAGGCCGCGGCCGCCACGAGCGTGCTGGGGCGCACCAAGCGCCTGGCGGAACGACTCACGGCCTGGTTCGCCAACAACTACGACCTGCCTTACCTGTCGGTCCGGTTCGGCAACGTCCTGGGCTCGCGCGGCTCAGTGCTGGTCGCCTTCCGTGCACAGATCGACAAGGGCGGCCCCATCACCGTCACGCACCCGGACGTGACCCGCTACTTCATGACCATCCCGGAGGCCTGCGAGCTGGTACTGCAGGCCGGCGCCATCGGCACTCCGGGGGACGTCCTCGTCCTGGACATGGGCGAGCCGGTCAAGATCGTGGACGTGGCCGAGCGGCTCGTCGAGGAGTCCGGCCAGGACATCGAGATCCACTTCACCGGGCTGCGGCCGGGTGAGAAGATGCACGAGGTGCTGTTCAGCAACCTCGAGGAGGGCTCCACCACGAGCCACCCGCTGATCAGCGAGGTCTACGTGCCGGCGCTGGACCCGGACCTGGTTCCCGAGCACCCCGACAGCCGCGACGTCGTGCTGGAACTGCTGGACACCGAACCCACCATCTACCCGGGCACCACGCTGGAGACCCTGCGCTGACGCTCCCCGGCCCTCAGCGCCCGGCCGCCGGTGTCTTGGCCCGCCGCCCCGCGCGCGCCCCGTCCTGCTGGGCGGCGGCGGACTCCGGGGTGTGGCTGGAGTAGTAGTCGCCGTAGGCGTTGTCCTTCGTTACGGGCACGTCGTTGAGCACCATGCCCAGGACGGTGACGTCGCCGGCCTCGAGCAGCTCGAGTGCCGCATCCAGCTGGGGGCGGCGCACCTTGCCGGAGCGGGCGACGACGATGGCGCCGCCTGTCTGTGCCGAGAGCACCACGGCGTCGGTCACCGGCAACAGCGGGGGGGCGTCGAAGAGCACGTAATCGTACTGGCGCTCCACGGTGGCCAGCAGGTGTGCCATGGCCTCGGAGCCGAGCAGCTCCGACGGGTTGGGCGGCACGGTGCCGGCAGGCAGCACGGCCAGGTAGCCGGGGGCGACGTCGATGACGAGGTCCTGCAGGGTGCCGCGTCCGGTGAGCACGTCGGAGAGGCCGAGTTCGCTGTCCAGACGCATGCGGTTGGCGAGCTGGGGGCGTCGCAGGTCCGCGTCCACCAGCAGCACCGACTCACCGGCGTGGGCCAGCACGCGCGCGAGGTTGGTGACCGTCTCGGTCTTGCCCTCCCCCGCCAGCGACGAGGTGACCACCATGGAGGAGCGGCGCTCGCCGCCGAGGCCGACGAAGCCCACGTTGGTGCGCAGGCGCCGGTAGGCCTCCGCGTTGGCCCACTGCTGGCCGGTTCGCTCCGAAGCACGGTCCGCGGAGGTGTCGATGCGCCCGATGGAGGCCAGCACCGGGGCCTCAGTGAGCGACTCGACGTCCTCCATGGTGCGCAGGCGGGTGTCCAGGACGCTACGCAGCACCGCCTGGCCAAGACCCAGCAGGATGCCCAGCAGGCCGCCGAGGGCGAGGTTCATGACTGGGCGGGGCGCCGTCGGCGAGGTGGGGACGAGAGCGGAGTCGATCACCTGCGCGCTGACGAGGCGGGTGCCGTCCGGTCCGGGCGGGGAGAGCACGTCGACCGCCGAGAGCAGGCTCTGGGCCACGGCGTTGGCGATTGCCGCGGCCTGCTGCGGGTCGCCGTGCTGTGCCGCGACGTCGATGATGGAGGTGGCGGCAGGGGAGGTCACGGACAGGCTGTTGGCGAGCTGGCGCTGCGTCATGTCCAGGCCCAGTTCCTCGATGACGGGGCCGAGGACCAGCTCGGTGCTGGCCACGTTCACGTAGGAGGCGACCTGACGCTCGGTGTAGGTGGCTCCCTGGGACAGTTCACCGGCGGTGCCGCCGCTCTCGACGGTCAGGAAGATGGAGGCCGCGGAGGTGTAGGTGGGGCTCTGCAGCAGGGTGAAGCCGGCTGCCAGGACGATCCCGAGGAGGAAAGTGGCGACCGCGCTTCGCCAGTAACGCCGGAAGATCCGTAGGTACTGCTGCAGCTCCATCAAATTTCCTTGTCAGAACACGATCCCCGGAAAACCCCCAGAAATCTAGGTATTGGACTGCGAGAGATTCTAGGTCACCCCGGAGTCGCCTCGCCGCCCCTAGACTAATGTCAGGCAAACGGCGGCATCCATCCGGCATGAGTGAGCGAGGCTATGAGGGCATCCAGGGACAGTAGCAGACTGAGCGTGATCGCACTCGCGGCCCTGGCCGTCGTCGCCGTCGCCCTGAGCGCCGCGGCGGTGCTGGCCAGCCGCTCCGTCACCGCCGAACCCGCCGCCACCACCCCCTCGGACACCACGCAGACGGCACCCCAGACGTCGGGCGAACCGGCGGATCCCAGCGCGCCGGCCACCACTGAGCCCGGCACCACCGAGCCCGTCCAGGAGACCAGCACGCCTGCGGGTGGGGCCGGCGTGGTCGTCGTGATCGGTGACTCCCACTCCGTCGGGGATCCTGCCTCCACCTGGGTGGGCACCGCCGCTGCGGAACTCGGCTGGGGCGAGGTGGTCAACCTCGCCTCCCCCGGCCGCGGCTACGTGGCCACGCCACGATCCTGCGATTTCGATCCCTGCGCCCCGTTCCCGGGCTCCGTCCCCGCGATCGTGGAGGCGGGACCCGACGTGGTGGTCACCTTCGGCGGTACCGCCGACGGCGACTACGGTCTGGCTGAGCCGGCGGAGGCCTACTTCGCGGCGCTGCGGGAGGCGCTCCCCGACGCGCAACTGGTGGCGATCGCACCCGTCACCACCGAGGACACCGCCGAGTACTGGCTGACGATGCACGCCCAGACGATCGGCGCGGCCGTGGAGGCCGTCGGTGGCACGATGGTGGATGCCGGCCAGCCAGGCATCGGCGACGGTGACTCGCTCTCGGCCGAGGCCCAGGCCGAGATCGCCGCCGCAGTGGTGGCGGAGTTGTCCTGACCAGCCGCGCCGCCGTGAGGAGGAGCCGATGAACGAGCTCAGGGTCCGGACCACGGAGATCCCCGGCCTGCTGGTGCTCGAACTCGCGCTCCAGCACAACGACGACGGCTGGTTCAAGGAGGGCTGGCACCGCGAGAAGATGACGGCGCTCGGCCTGCCGGACTTCGACCCGGTGCAGCACAACGTGACCCACGTCGTCTCCCGCGGCATCACCCGCGGCTTCCTCGCAGAGCCGTGGGACAGGATCGTCGGGGTGGTGCAGGGCCGGGCAATGGGCGCCTGGGTGGACCTGCGCCCGGGGACGGGATTCGGCCGCACCCTCACCCATGACCTGGACCCGGGTCTCGCCGTGTTCGTGCCGCGCGGCGTCGCGAACGCGCACCAGGTGCTGGAGGACGACACCACCTTCAGCTACCTGATGGAGCAGCACTGGACCCCGAAGGGCCGCAGCCGCGCTGTCACCGTCGACCTGTTCGACCCGACCCTCGGCATCGACTGGCCGATCGGGCGCGAACGGGCGATCGTCGCCCACCGCGACACCCTCAACCCGCTGCTGGCCAACACCGTCCCGATGGGGCCGCGCCGCACCCTCGTGGCGGGCACCGAGACCCGGCTCGGGCGTGCGCTGCTGGCCGAGTTGCCGGGCGCCGACGGCGTCACCACTGCAGACCTGGCCCCGCGGGCCGTCACCCCGGTGGACCTGTCCGCCTACGACGTGCTGGTCAACGCCCACGGCGAGACTGCGACCGGCCTCCCCGACTCGATCTCGTCCGAGGAGAGCTGGACCGGCGCCGCCGAGCGCGCCCTCCGACTCGCCGACGTCGCACGTCGCCACCACCTGCGTTACGTCCACGTCTCGGCCGACTGCGTGTTCGACCGATCCGCCCCCGCCCACGCCGAGGACGAGCCCCTCAGCCTCGCGCACCCGCACGGCCAGGCGCTCGCAGCCGGCGAACTGGTGGCCGCCGGCGTCCCCCGCCACCTGGTGGTGCGCACCGGCTGGGTGATGGGCCGCGAGGGCAGCTTCGTCGAACAGGCGGCCACCGCCGCCAGGCGTCGCGAACGGCTCGACGTCGTGAGCGACCGGTTCGGCAGGCTCACCTTCGCCGACCAGCTCGCCGCCGGCATCACCCACCTGCTCGACTCCGGCGCCCGGCCCGGTACCTACAACCTGACCGGGGACGGCAGGGTGGTGGGCTGGAACGACGTCGCCCGCCGCGTGTTCCAGCTCAGCGGCGCCGACCCGAACCTGGTGCGGGAGGTGCCCGCCCCCGCCGGGACGCCAGAGGGTGCCGTGCTCGCCCTCGACCACGTCAAGGCCTCCGGCTTCCGGCCGGGCAACTCATGGCTGGAGATCGGCGACCACCTCCCCCGCCCCGCCGAGCACCCGCGCCCCGTCGCCGTCACCGACGCCCCGCCGCCCGCCGAACCCGCGCGGGGCCCCGCACCCTACAAGGTGCTGTTCGTGTGCACGGCAAACATCTGCCGCTCCGCCTACGCCGACGTCGTCGCCCGCTCCGCCGGGGTGCCGGGGGTGGAGTTCAGCTCCGCCGGAACCCGCGCCCTGGTGGACCAGGCCATCGACCCTCCCATGGCCGCCAACGTCCGGGCCGGCGACCCGACGGCGCACCGCGCCCGCCAGCTCACGAGGGACCTGGTGTCCGAGGCAGACCTGATCCTCACGATGGGCTCGGACCATCGTCGCTACATCCTCGACGAGTGGCCCACCCTCGGCCGTAAGGCCTTCATCATCGGCCACGTCGCCCGGGAGCTCGCCCAACTACCTGAGGACGTGACGCTGGCGGGGCTCGTGGAGCACCTGTGGCAGCACCGGTCCGCGACCCCGGCCGACGAGGTGGCGGACCCGTACCGCCGCGGGGACGCGGCCGCGCTGGGGGCGGCGAACAGCATTGATGGGTACCTTGGGTCCATCACCGAAGGGCTGAGGGCCCTCGCGGACAAGGAGCGGAGCGCCTGATGAGCAGCGTGGACGACTTGCTGGACAACGGCGACGGCGGGCGCGGCCGCCCGAGGAAGCGCCGCTGGGTGCTGTTCACCGTGGTCGGCCTGCTGGCGGTGGCCCTCATCGGCGCGATCGCGCTGGCCGGCTACTACGGCAAGTCTGCGCTCGACGCGCTCGACTCCATCAAGCGCGAGCCATCGATGACGCCGACCGAGGGCGCCACCCGCCCGGCGCCCGTTCCCACCAAGGAGGGCGAGACCGCGGCCCCGCTCAACTTCGTGCTGATGGGCTCGGACACCCGGGGCGACGAGCGCGGGCGCTCCGACGTGCTGCAGCTGCTGCACGTTCCCGGCGACCGCTCCGGGGCGTACCTGATGAGCATCCCCAGGGACACCTGGGTGGAGGTCCCCGGCCGCGGCCAGGCGAAGATCAACGCCGCCTACTCCTTCGGCGGCGCCGGGCTGACCATCGAGACGATGGAGGCCCTGCTCGACGTTCCCATGGACCACACGGTGATCATTGACTTCGAGGGCTTCGTGCGGGTCATCGATGCCCTCGGCGGCGTCACCGTCAACAACCGGTATCCCTCCAACTCGGGCGGCTTCGACTTCCCCGAGGGCGAGATCGAGCTGAGCGGCGAGAGCGCCCTGCAGTACGTCCGGGAGCGCAAGAACCTGCCCGCCGGCGACTTCAGCCGCGGCGAGCGGCAGCGCGACGTCGTGATGGCCGTGGTCAGGAAGATCGCCTCGGCGGGCACCCTCGCGGACCCGGGCAAGTTCCGCGACGTCGTCACCACCCTCGGCCCCAACTTCACCGTCGACGAGGCCCTCACCAACGACGTCATCATCGACCTCGCGATGGGAATGGGCACCGACGCCACCAACATCCGATCGTTCCAGTTCCCGGTCACCGGGACCGGCACCTCGAGCGACGGCCAGTCGATCGTCCTGATGGACGAGAACAAGCTGGAGCTGCTCAGGGAGGCGCTGCGCTCCGACGACCTGGCCACGTACTACGAGATCCAGCGGTAGCGGCCTTCCGGATGCACCGCGGACGTGTGAGACTGCTCGTGTGCACATCCGCCGTCCCGTCCTGATCGCCCTGCTCGCCGGCTGGGCGATTCTCGGGCTCGGCGTGGTCTTCCTGCCCATCGGTAAGCAGATCGGGCAGGTGCTTGCGTGGCTGGCCCGCACCTCCGAGTCGGTGGGCGTGCGGGGCCTGGACCTCTACAGCTTCGACTTCATGCTGAACGTGGTGCTGTTCGCCGTGCCCGTGATGCTGCTGGCGACGATGTGGCCGCACGTCCCGCGGTGGCTGTGGCTGCCGCTGGGGGTCGTCGCCTCGTTCTGCATCGAGATGGTGCAGGGGGCGTTCCTGCCGCGCACGTCGTCGCTGCTGGACTGGGTGGCCAACTCGCTCGGCGCGCTGGTCGGCGTCGCGTCGGTGCTGCTGTTGGAGCGGTTCCGGCCCGCACCCGCGGCCGAGCTGTCCTGAGGATCAGTCGCGCCCGTAGATGTCGCGGGTGTAGATCTTGTCCGCCACGTCGTCGAGCACCTCTGTGCGACGGTTGGCGATGATCACGTCGGCGCGCTGCTTGAACTCCTCCAGGTCACGCACCACCTCGGAGTTGTAGAACCGGTCCTCGGCCAGCTCCGGCTCGTAGACGATCACCGGGATGCCCTTGGCCTTGATCCGCTTCATGATCCCCTGGATCGCAGACGCCCGGAAGTTGTCCGAACCCGACTTCATCACCAGCCGGTACACCCCAACCACCTTCGGGCGACGCTTGATGATGTCGAAGGCGATGAAGTCCTTGCGGGTGTGGTTCGCATCCACCACCGCAGCGATCAGGTTCTGCGGCACGTCGGAGTAGTTCGCCAACAGCTGCTTGGTGTCCTTCGGCAGGCAGTAGCCGCCGTAGCCGAACGACGGGTTGTTGTAGTGCGAACCGATCCGGGGATCCAGACCCACACCCTCGATGATCTGCGCCGTGTCCAGACCACGCGAGGCCGCGTAGGTGTCCAACTCGTTGAAGTACGCCACCCGCAACGCCAGGTACGTGTTGGCGAACAGCTTGATGGCCTCCGCCTCCGTCGCATCGGTCAGCAGCACCGGCACGTCCTTGGACAGCGCACCCTCCACCAGCAGGTCCGCGAACCGCTTCCCGGCCTCCGACCGCTCCCCCACCACGATCCGCGACGGGTGCAGGTTGTCATACAGCGCCCTGCCCTCCCGCAGGAACTCCGGCGAGAAGATGATCGACGCCCCCGAGTGCCGCTCCCGCAGCTCCGCGGTGAAGCCCACCGGCACCGTCGACTTGATCACGATCACCGCACCCGGGTTCACCGCCAACACGTCGGCCACCACAGACTCCACAGACGAGGTGTTGAAGAAATTGTGCTGCGGGTCGTAATCGGTCGGGGTGGCCACCACCACGAAGTCGGCCCCCGCATACGCCCCAGCGCCGTCGGTCACCGCTGTCAGGTCCAGCGGCTTGTTGCTCAGGTAGTCCTGCAGCTCCGTGTCGATGATCGGCGAGACCCGTTGGTTGATCTGCGCCACCTTCCCCGCATCGATGTCAACAGCCGTCACCTGGTTGTGCTGCGCCAGGATCACGGCGTTCGACAACCCCACGTACCCCGTACCCACTACGACGATCCTCATCCACACTCCCTGTTCCCAAGTCCTGCAACCAAGCTAGTGCCGAAGACGCACCTGTGCCCATGCGGACGGCGAAGTCTGAGAGGTTCCTAATCCGCCACCCATCGCGGTCTCATGCGGCGGCCGCCGGAGCCGCGGTGACAGGCGCTCGCGACACACCCGCGTCCCTGCCCTGCAGGGCGCGATCGGCTGAGTGTCGCGAGCTGCGGTCACGCCGGCCCCGGTACCACCCCAGCCCGCGGGGTCACAGCAGCCGGGCGAACGAGGGGCCCAGCCGCTTGGACTGCTCGACGGTGATGTGCAGGCCGTCGCGGAAGCGCGGGTCCAGCCCGTCGTGGGTGGCGCACACCCCCTCCGCGCACAGCTCGGTCCACGAGTCCCACACCACGGCACCGGTGGCCCGCCCGACCTGCTCGACGACGGCGCGGGCCCGGCCCTGCTGCTCGGCGGCCTCGGCGAGGGTCATCTGCTGCCCGCACCGCTGCTTCATCACCGTGAGCATGGTGCACTCGCGGGACTCCCAGTGGTGCTTGCCGATCCACAGCGGGGTGCCCTGGACGATGACCACCTCGTGGCCCAGGGAGCCGATCTCGGCCACGGCGGCCTCGAGCCCCTCGCGGATGGCCTCGATCTTGGCTTCGAAGTCGTCCTCGGGGTCGTCCTCGGGGCCCGCGCCCAGCCCCACCTCGCGCTGGAACGGGTAGTGCTGCGAGTTGGCGATCACCACCGTTCCCGAGGGCGCGTCGGCAAGGTAGTCGAGCGAGTCGCTGACGTAGGTGTTGCACTCGTCGTCCAGCGACTGGTCGTGGCGCACGTCACGGATGGTGACGTCGAGCAGGAACGGACAGGCGCTGGCGGTGGCCGAGAACACGGGACGCCCCGCCTCGCGGCCGGCCTCGATCCAGCCGTCGGTGAAGTGGTCCATGCTGGAGTCCCCGACGAGGTAGACCGGGGCGCCATCGGCCTCGAGGTTCCAGGCGCAGTCGGTGCCGTGGCCGCCCAGCGGGGTGCGGCCGTCGCAGCCGCTCTCCTTCCCGATGTGCTCCTCCTCGACCTGGGTGACGAAGGCCGCCACGGCCGGTGAGTCCCAGTGCCGGGCGGCGCCGGCGAACAGTGCCGCCGCGACCACGACGGGCACCAGCGCGGTCGCCGCAGCCAGGCGCACGAACCGGATCCCCGTGAGCCCGGGTGCCCTGCGGATCGGGTCCTCCAACAGGTAGTACGAGGCGACGGCGGGGACCACGCTGAGGGCCACGGCCAGCAGCTTCGCCCCACCGTTGTTCGGCCACAGCATCTGCGCGAACACCACGGGCGCCCAGTGCCACAGGTACAGCGAGTAGGACCAGTCCCCCACGAGGGTCATGGGCCTGGTGGCGAGCAGCCGGTTGACGGGGTTGGGCTGCGCCGAGGAGCCGGCGGCGATCAGAGCCATCGTCCCCAGCACCGGGAGCAGGGTCGCGGGACCGGGCCAGGCCATGGTCTCGTCGATGACCACGAACGAGACCGCCAGCAGTGCCGCCCCGGCCAGCGCGAGCGCCAAGGTCTGGGCGCGGGTGCGCAGGAGTCCGGCGTGCGGCACCAGCGCGAGCAACGCTCCGGCGCCGAATTCCCACACGCGGGGCAACGGGCTGTAGAAGCCGGTGAGCGGGGCCCATCCGGTGGCCACCGTGTTCACGACCGTCGGCACCAGCGAGATCAGCGAGATGACCACGACGGCCCTGAGCGCGTGGCGGGCCGGCGACGTCGGCCGGGTGGCGCCGCGGCGTCGCGCTCCCCAGGCCACGGCGCCGATCAGGATGGCGGGGAACACCAGGTAGAACTGCTCCTCCACCGAGAGCGACCACACGTGCAGCAGCGGGTTCAGTTCCGCCTTGGCGTCGAAGTAGCCGCCGCTGGTGCTCATGATCACGAAGTTGGCCGAGAGCAGGATGGCGCCCAGGCCGGTCATCGCGGCGATCTCCTGGTACTGGCCCGGGCTGAGGATCCAGACCGTGGCCACCAGCGTCACCGCGACGGTGAGTGCGAGCGCCGGGAACAGCCGCTTGAAGCGCCGGAGGTAGAACCGCTTCAGCCGGATCCGGCCGTGCTGCTCGAACTCGCGCATGAGCATGGCCGTGATGACGAAGCCGGAGATGACGAAGAAGACGTCGACGCCGACGAAGCCGCCGGGCATCGCGACGCCGGCATGGAAGACCAGGACCGCGAGCACGGCGACGGCGCGCATGCCCTGCACGTCGAGCCGGTGGCCGCCGCGGGGCCGGGTACGTTCCGGGCGCGACGGTGCGAGACCGGTGCGCTCAGCCATGGAAGTCCTCCTGTCGGGCAAAACCCCCGATCTCGAAGAATACCTCCGGCTGGGCGCACCGGTCCGGCGTCAGTCGGTCACCTGCGGGGCTTGCCCGGCCGTCCCGGCTCGCCCTTGCCCGGGTGGTCGGACACCTCGACGAGCGGCACGTCGTCGAAGTCCATGTCCGAGGCCAGGTAGAAGCCGGTGTAGCTGGGCTGGTTGTAGGTGGTCTGCTGGCGCGCCACCTCGGCCCGGTACTGCGGGTCGTGCATCAGGGTGTAGAGCTTGTGGCTCGTCACCTCGGTGCTGATGTAGACGCGCAGCTCGCTGGAGTCGGCGGATCGCACGACGAGCTCCTCGCGCCAGTCGCCGAGGATGTCGGCGACCAGGCTGGCATTGCCCTTGGTGCCGTTGTTGGAGCGGGTGCCCTCGGCGGTCAGGACGACCCCGTCGGTGCGGTCCCAGAGGGTCACGTCCTGGTTGCCGCTGCCGCCCACGATCTGGGTGGTGAGGTCGGCCGCGAACCGGATGGACTGGTTGGTCCCCGGCAGCGGTCCCGCGAGGGTCTCGCCGTCGGCGGCACGCAGCTTCGTGGCCCAGGTCTCGAGTCCGGGGACGCTGGGGTCGACGTCGCCGATCATGCCGCGGCCGGTGTCACGGCCCGTGTACTCGCCGTAGAGGACCTCGCCGGTGGCGGCGTCGCGCAGGGCGTAGCCGTACGGGGCCCAGGCGGCACCCTCGTGGACGGTGAAGATCTCCAGTCCGGGACGCGCCGGGTCGATGTCGGTGACGTGCATCGCGTCGCCGTGGCCGAGGCGCGCGATGGCACCCGGGTCGGCGCTCTGGGCGGGCATCTCGTCGTAGGAGCTGTACAGGAGGGAGCCGTCGTCGTCGATGGTCGCGGAACCGTAGACCAGCTCGTGGCGGCCGTCGGCGTCGACGTCGGCGACGCTCAGGGAGTGGAAGCCCTGGGTGGTGATGCCGCCGAAGACGGGGTCGGTGCCGTCGACGCCGTGCGGCCCGTCGTTGAACGGGTTGCTCATGGGCGCATGGCCCGAGTCGACGAACCAGCGCTGGGTGAGGTGCCTGCCGTCCCAGTCGTAGGCCGCGATAGTGGTGCGGGTGTAGTAGCCGCGGGCGAAGATGGCCGACGGGTGCTCGCCGTCCAGGTAGCCGACGCCGGCGAGGAACCGGTCCACGCGGTTGCCCGGCTCGATGCGGCTCATGGCGTAGTCGCCCCACAGGAGACCGTCGTCGCCGCGGGGCGGGTCGTAGTGGACGGTCTCGAGCTCGCGGCCGGTGGCGCCGTCGAACACCGTGAGGTACTCGGGACCGTCGACGATGAAGCCACGGAAGTTGAGCAGGTTGTCGGTGTTGCGGCCGCTGCGGGACGGGCCGTAGACGGTGATGAAGTAGTCAGCGAGCTCGAGGGAGTCGGCCTCGCTGAGCGGGTACTCGTAGGAGAGGTCGGTCGCGCCGAGGGCCTCCTCGACGGTGGCGGGCCACTGCCCGGAGGTGACCTCCTCGCGGGTGTCCCAGCCGCGGAACATCTCGGCCAGGTGCTCGCGGAAGCCCTCGGGGCTGAGGCGGTAGTCGTCGGAGTGGCTGTAGCCGGCCTTGCGGTCCTCCTTCAGCATGGTGATGTAGCGGTCCTTGCCGGCCTTGCCGTTGCGGTAGGTGGTGGACTTCGTGCCGGGCGCCGTCTTCATCATCAGCTCGGACTTGCCGTCGCCGTCGAAGTCGTAGGCGAGGAACTGCGTGTAGTGCGCGCCCGCGCGGATGTTGACTCCGAGGTCGATCCGGTTGAGGAGGGTGCCGTCCAGCTCGTAGGTGTCGATGTAGACGTTGCCGGTGTAGCCGATCTGGGAGACGTCCTTGGAGTTGGAGGGGTCCCACTTGAGGACCAGCTCGTAGGCTCCGTCGCCGTCGACGTCGGCCACCGAGGCGTCGTTGGCCGAGTAGGTGTAGGCCTCCCCGTCGGGGGTGACGCCGTCGGCCGGGCGCTGCAGCGGGATGGAGAGGTAGTCCTGGTTGAGCGGGGTGACGGCCTCGGTGCGGCCCTTGCCCTTGTGGCCGCGCTGGCCGGCGGGAACGACGGAGTAGCTCGAGTCGGCGGTGCCGGCGGCGTCGAGGTAGTTGGTGCTGTCGGTGACCGTGGCGATCCTGCTGCCGTCGCGCAGTACGTCGAAGTTGGTTCCGGTGAGGCCGGTGGCGGATGCGCCGGTGGCCTCGTCGGCCAGGAGTCGCCAGCTGAGGAAGACGCCCTCGTCGGTGTTGACGGCCACGAGGCCGCGGTCGAGGCTCTCGAGCTGGGGGGTGCTGGTGCCGGGGCCGGGGTGCGGCCCGTGCCGGTCCGCGCTGGCCGGCAGGGCGGTCACCGCGAGGGCGGCCACGCCCGCGACGGCGATAGCCGCGCGGATGGTTCTCTTGGCATTCATCTGTTTTCCCACTTCCTTCTCTGGGGTTACGGGGAGTCCGGGCCTGGCGGACGCCGGGACGATCGCTCCTTTGGGCGTCCCGCCGACCCGGGTGGTGCGCCCTCCAACTTTGGAGAGCGCTTTCCTGAGTGCACTGCTGGCGACGCTACCACCGGCACCGGACCGGATGGAAGGGGTTCCACGAAAAAGCTGAAAGGTTTCAGGCTGACGATACTCGACGATGGGCGGACCACTGCGGACGGCCGGCGTCGGCGCCCCGGGACGCTGGACACTGCGCAACACTGTTGCGGAAGGCGCCGACAGCGGCACCCAGCGCAACATGCTTACCCGGGTCCGGACCGACACCTGCGCAACACTGTTGCGGAAGGCGTCGAGTTCGGGGCCTGTCGCAACATTGTTGCGCTGGGCCACCGGCCCGCGGCCTGCCCCGAGCGACGTTCACCGGCCCGGTCGCGCTGGCCGCCTGAGACCCAACCGACGACGGCAGCGCTCAGCGATCCCGAAGGCTCTCGCGCGCCTCGGCGTTGGTGGCGGTCACGGTGGCGACCAGCTCCCGCAAGCGCCCCGTCGCCTCCTCCGGCACGGGCTGGAACGGAGCGCGGCAGGGGCCGAGCGGGAGCCCGCTGAGCTCCGCCTCCACCCACTTCGCAGCCGGGAAGACGCCGACTTCGACGAGGGTCTCGATGGCGTCGTTGATCCGCTCCTGGAACCGGCGCGCCTCGTCGGGGCGGCCCGCCCGGAAGTGGGCGCGGACAGCCTTGAAGGCGTCGACCTGCATGCTGATCGTGGTGCCGATCGACCCGGTGGCACCGGCGGCGAGACTCGGGAGGAAGGCCTCGTCGAAGCCGTTGACCAGTTGCAGCCGCGGGTGGTGCCGCGCGATCCGCTCCAACTGGTACATGCTGTGCGCGGTGTACTTGACCCCCACGACGCGCTCGTCGGCCAGCAGCTCGTTGCCGGCGTCGAGGTCCTGCCCGGTGAACTGGGGGATGTTGTAGATGATCATCGGGATCCCGACGGCGTCCATCACGGCCCGGTAGTGGGCCGCGACCTCCGCTGGCGAGAACTTGTAGTAGATCGGGGGGATCATGGACACCGCGACGGCGCCGACATCCTCGGCGTGCCGCGCAAGGGCGATCGAGTCTCGCGTGGACAGCGTTCCGACGTGGGCCACCACGGGGATCCTGCCCGCCGCGCCCTCCGCCACCGCGGCGAGCAGCCGTTGCCGCTCGTCGACGCCGAGCAGCAGACCCTCGCCGGAGGAGCCACCGCAGTAGAGTCCCTCGACGCCGACGTCCACGTGCCTGTCGGCCAGGTCCCGCGCGGCCACCTCGTCGAGTTCGCCGGCGGGGGTCACCGGCGTGGCGATGGCGCTGAACAGGAGCCCGAGATCGGGGGTCACCATGCCGTCCAGCCACCGTCCACGACGAGGTTGGCTCCGGTCATGTACCTGGAGGCGTCGGAGGCCAGGAAGATGGCGGCGCCGTTGAACTCGTCGGCCTCGGCCATCCGCCCGATCGGCATGCGAGCGGTGTAGTTGGCCTGGAAGGTGGCGTCCTGGGTGTCACGTGCGACGCCCGACGGTGTCAGCGTGTTCACCCGGATGCCGTGGCGCCCCCAGTACGTGGCGCAGTAGCGGGTCAGGTTGTACAGGCCGGACTTGGCCGCGGAGTAGGCCACCGGCTTGGTGAACGGCTGCCCCTGCTCGGCGCGGTAGGCGTAGATGTCCTGCACCGGTGAGAGCATGCCGTAGATGGAGCCGACGTTGATGATCGATCCCGCGACGTCGGCGCGGCGCATCTCGGAGCCAGCCGCCTGCGTGACGATGAACGTCCCGGTCAGGTTCACGTCCACCACCTCGCGGAAGACGTCCACGGGGAAGTCCTCGAACGGCCCTGAGACCTCGGGCGGGGCGCTCGGCTGGGTGTCGAGGCCGGCGTTGTTGACCACGGTGGTGACGGGCCCCCCGTCGTCGGCGATGTCGCGCAGCGCCGCGCGGACGCCGTCGGCATCCGTCACGTCGAACCGCACCGGGACGAGACCGGACGAGTCGCCGAAGTGTGCGTCGAGCTTGTCCTGCGTCACGCTGCGGGAGGCGACGTAGACGGTTGCCCCACGGGACTGGAAGGCACGGACGAACTCGGTGCCGATCTGGCCGAGTCCTCCGGTGATCAGGACGCGCTGTCCCGAGACGTCGAAGAGCGGGTCGGTCATCGGGTCACCTCGTGCTTGGTCAGGAAGTCGCGGTCGAAGTTCAGGCCGTGGCCCGGGACGTCGCGCGGGACGAACCACCCGTCGACGATGGGCTGCGGCTCGATCACGCCGAGTTCGGTGAGCGTGCCACCCTCGGTCATCTCCGCCCAGGAGACGTTGGGGACGGCGCACAGCACGTGGGCGCTGAGTTCCATGATGAAGTGCGGCGTCATGGGCAGGTTGAAGGCGCGGGCGGTGTCGGCGACGGCCATGTACGGGGTGATGCCACCGACGCGGCCGACGTCGGTCTGCACGAAGTCGCAGGTGTCGGTGATGAAGTACTGGTTGAACTGCTGCAGCGTGTACAGGTTCTCGCCGAGGCCCAGCGGGATGCGGGAGCGCTCGCGGAGACGGCGGTGGCCCTCGACGTCGTCGGTGCGGATGGGCTCCTCCAGCCACAGCAGGTTGAGGTGCTCGAAGCGGTTGGCCGCGATGATGGCCTGGGGCTGGGTCCAGCCCTGGTTGGCGTCGACGGCGAGGGGGAACTGACCGACCCGCTCGCGGATCTTGGTGAGGCGCTCGACGTCCTCCTCCACGTCCGGCTTGCCGACCTTCACCTTGGCGGCGCCGTACCCGGAGTTCTTCCAGTTCTCCACCTGATCGGCCACCTCGTCGGCGCTCAGGTGAAGGTTGATGCCGCTGCCGTAGAGGTGGACGCGGTCGCGGACGCGGCCGAGCAGGTCGGCCAGCGGCAGCTTGTGGTGGTTCCCGAGCAGGTCCCACAGCGCAATGTCGATGGCCGCGAGCGCGAGGGTGGTGACGCCACCGGGGCCGCTGTCGCGCAGGTAGTGCCAGGCGTCGTGCCACACCGAGCGCGGGTGGGCGGACCTGCCGATCAGCTGCGGACGCAGTTCCTCGAGCATCGCCAGGATGGTGCGGCCACCGACGCCGGAGGTGTGGGTGAACCCGACGCCCTTGGTTCCGTCGTCTGCCGTGATGTCGGCCGTGATGATCTCGATGTGGGTGACCGTGTGGATCTGGTCACCCCAGGTGCCGCCCGGCAGGGGGATCCGGGACAGCTGGAACTGCACGTCTTGAATCTTCATTGGGGTTCCTGTTTCTGGAGAGGGTTTCTGGGTTCTGTGTTGGGGGTCAGCCCTTGACCGCACCGGCGGCCAGGCCGGCGACGAGTCGCCGCTGCACGAGGAGGAATCCGGCCACGACCGGCAGCACGGAGAGCACGCCTCCGGCGGTGAGCAGGTCCCATCGGATCTGGTACTCGCCGATGAAGAGCTGGAGTCCGACGGGCAGCGTCCGCGTGGCCGGCGACGCGGTGAAGGTGAGGGCGTAGAGGAACTCGTTCCACGTCAGGATGAAGGCGTAGGTGCCGGCCGCCACCATGCCGGGCAGCAGCAACGGCATGAGCAGCAGGCGGATGATCTGCCAGGTGGACGCGCCGTCGATCGAGCCGGACTCCTCCAGCTCGCGCGGGATGCCGTCGAGGAAGCCCTTCAGCAGCCAAGTGGCGAACGGGGTGGCGAAGGCGGCGTGCACGAGCGCGAGGCCGAACTTGTTGTCCAGCAGCCCCATCACGTTCAGCTGACCCTGCAGGGACAGCACGAGCAGGACCGCCGGCAGCATCTGGGCCAGGATCAGCGCCGTCATGATCTGGCGCCGGCCGAGGAACTCGAAGCGCGACAAGGCGATGGCCGCACCGGTGGCGCACACGAGGGTGAGCGGCACCGCCATCAGCGCCACGTGGAGGCTGTTGCCCAGGTAGTTCAGGAACGGCGTGGTGGTCACCAGTTCGAAGTACGCATCCAGCGTCAGCGCGCTGGGGATCAGGCTGGCGCCCGCCGCCGCCAGTTCCGCCTTGGGTGTGAGCGACGTGACGGCCATCACGATGTAGGGGCCGAGGATGGCGACCAGGATCAGCAGCAGTGCCGCGTAGCGGGTGACGTGACCCAGGACCTGCTTGGGGGTGAGCTTGCGCTTCCTCATCGCTGTGCCTCATTCCGTGCGGTGAGTCGGAGGTACATGACCACGAAGATGACCAGGATGGCCGCCTGCAGCACCGAGTACGCGGCGCCCTGACCGAAGTTCGTGGCCTTGTAGGCGGTGAGGTAGGACTGCAGCGCCAACGTCGTGGAGGAGACGCCGGGGCCGCCGCCGGTCAGGATGAAGATCAGGTCCACGTAGTTGGCGGTCCAGATGATCCGCAGCAGGACGGTGATCAGGATGGTCGGGATGATGGCGGGCAGCACCACGTGCCGGAACACGCCCACCGGGCCGCAGCCGTCGGTGGCGGCCGCTTCCTTGTGGTCCTCCGAGACGCCCTGCAGGGCGGCCAGGATCATGACTGTGAACAGGGGGATGCCCTGCCACGCGTCGATGACGATCAGGGTGGGCAGCGCCATGGCCGGATCCGACAGGAACTCGACGGGGCGGTCGGCCAGGCCGACGCCGCGCAGGGCCTTGCTGATGATCCCGTTGTTGGGGTCCAGCAGCCACTTCCACATCAGCGCGACGAGCACGCTCGGCGTGGCCCACGGCACCATCACGAGGCCGCGGTACACGCCGCGCAGCGGGAACTTCGTGTTGATCAGCAGCGCCAGGACCAACCCACCGAGCAGTTGGAGGGACACTGCCCCTCCGACCCACATCCCGGTTCGGCCGAGGTTGCCCCAGAAGTCAGGCGCCTGCGTGATCGCGACGAAGTTGTCGAACCCGACGAAGGCCATCTCGCCGGTGAAGGCGGACACCTTGTTGAACGCCATCCAGATGGACCTGACCAGCGGGTACCCGGCGAAGACCAGGATCAGGATGATCGCCGGGGCCAGCAGCACGTAGGGTTCGTAGCCGCGCCTGCCCATCTTCTTGCGGGCGCGCGTCGGCTGCTTCCCGGCCAGCATCAGGCGTCGCTCGCCAGCACGGCGGCCATCTTGTCCACGACCTCCTGGCTGGTGAGTTCACCCTGGAAGCCCTGCTGGATGGTGGGGTTCCACTCCTTGCCCGCGAGGGTCGCGACGCCGGGCAGTCCGGGCCAGGTGACGGCGTCGGGGATGGCGTCGACGGCCACCTTGAGGTTCGGGTCGGAGGTGAACTCGTCCATCTCCATGACGGAGCTCAGGACCGGGAGCTGCCCCTGGGGAGAGGTGGACATGGTGGCCATCTGCTCGGTCTCCGAGAGCCAGGAGATCCACTTCCACGCGGCCTCCTGCTTCTCGGACTGGGCCATGATGATGTTGCCGCTCATGGCGCCCAGGGTGCGCGAGGGTCCCGAGCCGGTGCCGGGGATGGGGATGACGCCCAGGTCGTCGCCGTAGACCTCGGTCATCTCGGCCAGCGAGCCCGGGTGGTGGATCATCATGGCGGTCAGGCCACTGGCGAAGTTGGTCTTGACGTCGGCGAACGCGGCGGTGATGGAGCCGGGCGGGGCGGCCTCCAGGTCGGTGACGATGCTCAGGTACTTCTCGTTGACCTCGACGCCGGTGGCGTCGTTGAGGACGATCTCGCCGGCGTCGTCGACGAGGTTGGCGCCGCCCGCGTACATCCAGGCCAGCCACTGGTCCTGTCCACCGCCGCCACCGCGGACGTCGAAGCCGTAGCGGTCCGTGCCGGTGAGGGCTTCCGCGGCGGCGAGGAACTCGTCCTGCGTCTTCGGCGCCTCGAGCCCCACCTCCGCGAAGTAGTCCTTGCGGTAGTACATGTAAAGGGTCGTGTACTGGTGCGGGAGCATGTAGATGCTCTCCTCACCGGGGAGCCGGCCGGTCTTCCACAGGCCCTCGACGACGTCGTCCCTGGCCTCCCAGCCGTCGACGAACGGCGTCAGGTCGGCGGTGGCACCGGCGGGTGCGAACTGGCCGATCCACCAGTCCTTGCAGCGGGCAGCGTCGGGGCCGGTGTTGTTCATCGCGGCCGTGGTGATCTTGTTCTGGTACTGGTCCAGCGGGATGGTCTCGAGCGTCACCTTCACGTCGGACTGCGCCGAGTTGAAGCTCTCCGCGAGGTCGGTCCAGGTGGAGTCGGTGGCGTCGTCCTGCCACAGCCAGTAGGTGATCTCGACCGGGCCGCCGGCCGAGTCGCCCGGTCCGTCGCCGTCGCCGTCGACGGCCTCGCCGTTGCCGCAGGCTGTCAGTGCAAGGCCGGCGGTGCCGCCGAGGGCTCCGGCCAGGAATGAGCGTCGCTTCATGATGGTCTACTCCTCTTGATGGGTTGGTGATGGGTCAGCGCACGGTGCTGCGATGCGCGGGCGCTGCGCTTGGTGCGGTGGTGCTGCGCCGGGAGACCCGACGACGCACCCCGTAGAAATGTGTGTCCAGTTCGTGGACGGCTAGGTCGTAGTCGCCCTCGACGATGGCCTCGACGATGGCGGTGTGCATCTCCGCCACCACGGGGTCCACGGCCACGCTCGGGTTCTCGTGCTCGACGACGTCGAGCAGGGTCCAGAAGGCGCCGACGATGCCCTCCAGGGTGTCGTTCCCCAACGGCGCGAAGAGTCCGAGGTGGAACTGCTCGTCGAGGTCGGCGAACGACTTGCCCTCGTGGGCGCGCTCCTCCATGGCGTGGCCGATGCGGAGCAGTTCGTCCAGGCTGCTGCGGGTGTGCAGCTGGATCACCTTGGCGAGCATCGACGTCTCGAGCGCCTGGCGCACGGCCAGGAGCTCCGCGAGGGTCTGGTGCGGCGAGCCGATCAGCTGGGCCGACAACGAGACGAGCTCACCCAGGTGGACGCCACGCCAGCGACGCCGCGCGCCCTGCCTCGCCTCGATGGCCCCGAACCCCTCCAGGACGCGAAGCGCCTCGCGGAGCTGCTGCCTGCCGAGCCCGAGGTCCGACATGAGGCTGGCTTCGCTCGGGAGCGCCATGCCGTCCCGGATGTTCAGGGAACGGAGATGGTCAACCAGCTGCATCACGAGTTTGTCGTGACCCAACTTGTCATACATGTCGCACCTCCACCTCAGCACTGAGTGAGCCTTACCGCTCGATGCCGCAATTCTGGAGGGGTCTTGTTCGGCAAGTCAACGCAACTTGTCGGACAAGACGCCGAGGCGTCAGCATGACGTCACAAAGCCCTTGCGTTGACACCATTATGGTGTCATGCTGGTGTCATGGAACTCACCACATATGTCGAAAGGCTGCGGGCCGAGGTGTCGGCAGCCACTGAGTTGGGCGGGCCCGAGATCGTGGCGGCAGCCCAGCGGGTGCTCGCGGCGGTGGACCCGGCGGTCAGGCTCGTACTGCTCGAGGCGCTCACGGACGCCGCCGCGGAGATCACCACCGAACTCCCGTCGGGCAGCATCGACGCCCGCCTGCGCGGCCGCTCCGTCGAGTTCGTCCTCGACGGCATCGCCCCCCACGAGGAACCGGAGCCCAGCTACCCCGACCAGCCCGAACCGGTCGACGAGGGCGGGGACCAGATCCGCATCACCCTGCGCCTCCCGGAGGGCCTCAAGACCCGCGCCGAGGAGCTCGCCGAAGAGGCCGGCCAGTCGCTGAACAGCTGGCTGGTCGACGCGGTGCGCGATGCCACCACCACCGGCGTGCGCATCAACCTGCGCGGCCAGGGCTTCAACTTCAACTACCCACCCAAGCCCCCGCGCCCGCCGCACCCCGGTCGGCGCATGACCGGCTGGGCCTGATCATCCAACAGGATCGAGGAAGCACCATGGAACACATCTTCACCACCCCCGCCCTGCCCACGATCGTGGTCGAGGTGGGCTCGGGTGACATCGAACTGGTCACCGGCGAGCTGGACGGCCAGACCCTCGTGACGGTCGACGGCGACGGCGCCGGGGAGACCACCGTCGAACAGCGGGACGGCACCATCGTCATCACCGGACCGCGTCGCCGGGGAGTCACCCGCACCGGCCAGCCGCTCCGCGTCGGGATCAGCGCCCCCGGAGGCAGCAGCCTGCGCGGCCTGCTCGGCGACACCAACCTCGTCGCCACCGGCACGCTCGGCGACGTCGCGCTGAACTGCGGCTCCGGGGACATCACGCTGGAGGACGTCGCGAGCCTCCAGGTGGTCACCGGCTCCGGCGGCCTGCACGTCAACGGCGTGACGGGCAGGGGCTCGGTCCGCGCCGGCTCCGGCGACCTCCACCTCCGTGAGGTCACCGAGGACCTGCTGGCCAACCTAGGCTCCGGCGAGCTCGTGGTCACCGCCGTGCGAGGCGTCCTGACCGCCAAGAACGGGTCCGGCGACGTCCGCGTGGCCGGCCCGCTGGGCGGGGCCGAGATCAGCACCGCCAGCGGCGACATCCTGGTCAGGGAGCTAGACGGCGGATCGCTCGAGGCCCGCACGGCCTCGGGTGACATCGTCGTCGGCGTCACAGCCGGGGTGCCGGTCTGGACCGACGTCACCACCCTCACCGGCGAGATCACGTCCCACCTCGCCCAGCTGGGCAAGCCGGACGACGGTGCACCCTTCGTCGAGCTGCGGCTGCGGACGATCTCGGGCGACATCGCCATCGCCCACCTGGGCGCGGACCTGGCGGCGGCGACGTAGTCAGTCGGTCAGCCGCTGCCTCAGCAGGACTGCATGGTTGTGCTCCTCGTCGTCGGTGGCGTAGAGGAGGGTGACGACGTCGTGGTCCTTGAGCCGCTCGCGCAGCTCTCCGACGGCGTCGTTGCCGTCCAGCTCCACCTCGTAGCGGGCCCTGAACGACTCCCAGCCCATGCCCTCGTGGTGGTAGGCCTTGCGCAGCGACGGCGAGGGTGCCACCTCCTTGCTCCACAGGTCGACGGCGGCGTTCTCCTTGGACACTCCCCTCGGCCAGAGCCGGTCCACCAGCACGCGGAAGCCGTCGTCGTCAGACGGCTCCTCATAGACACGCTTGATCTGTACGGACATGGGGTCAGTGAACACCGGTTCGCCGCGGCTCGGGCCGTCTCAACCAAATCGTTACCCCCGGCGGCAGGTATTTTGGAGCGGTGACCACACCACTGACGAGGACCAACGCCCTGGACCGCTATCTGAGGATCGCGGACCGGTTCGGCGAGGTCGTGGCCGGCGTCCGCGACTGGGATGCGCCCACCCCGGTGAAGGAGTGGCGGGCCCGCGACGTCGTCGACCACCTCGCCACCTGGTTCCCGGCGATGCTGGGCGCTGGGACGTCGATCCGGCTGGCCCCCGGCCGCAGGGTGCGGCGGAACCCCGTCGGCGCGTGGGAGGACCTGGACCGGGAGGTGCGGGTGCTGCTGACGGATCGCGACCTGGCCGCCACCACCCACACCGACCCGAACACGGGCTCCAAGCCGGTGGAGCAGGTGGTGGACCAGTACTTCACCACCGACGTGTTCATGCACACCTGGGACCTCGCGCGCTCCAGCGGCCAGGACGGCCGCATGGACCCCGACTTCCTCGCCGCCCTCGACGCCGGGATGCGCCGCAGCGCCGCGACCATCCGCGCGTCGGGCCACTACGGGCAGGAGCAGCCGGTGCCCGAGGACGCGGACCTGCAGGACAGGTTCATCGCGTTCATCGGGCGCGACCCGCGCTGGACGGCCTGACTCAGCCGAGGCCGTTGAGCAGCTGGCGCAGGTACTCGCCGTAGCCGGACTTTGCGTAGCGGTCGGCGAGTTCGAGGAGTTTGGCGTCGGTGATGAACCCCTGCCGCCAGGCGGCCTCCTCGGGGCAGCCCACCAGCAGTCCCTGCCGGGCCTGGATGGTGCGCACGAAGTTGGTGGCGTCGTTGAGGGAGTCGAACGTGCCGGTGTCGAGCCAGGCGGTGCCGCGCGGCAGGATGGAGACGTTGAGCTCGCCGCGATCCATGTAGGTGCGGTTGACGTCGGTGATCTCGAGTTCCCCGCGCGCTGACGGCTCGAGGTTGCGCGCGATCTCCACCACCGAGTTGTCGTAGAAGTACAGCCCGGGGACCGCGAAGTGGGAGCGGGGCTGGGCCGGCTTCTCCTCGATGGACAGGGCCATGCCCGCGTTGTCGACCTCCACCACGCCATAGGCGGTTGGGTCGGCCACCCAGTAGCCGAAGATGGAGGCGCCGTCGATGTCGTTGAGGGTGGCCAGCTGGGTGCCAAGGCCAGGGCCGAAGAAGATGTTGTCGCCGAGCACCAGGCAGACCTTCTCGTCGCCGATGAAGTCGGCGCCGATCGTGAACGCCTGCGCCAGGCCGTCGGGGCTGGGCTGGGTGGCCCAAGAGATGTTCACGCCGAACTGGGAGCCGTCGCCCAGCAGGTGGCGGAACACGTCGGCCTCGTGCGGGGTGGTGATCACCAGGATGTCGCGGATGCCGGCGAACATCAGGGTGGACAGCGGGTAGTAGATCATCGGCTTGTCGTAGACCGGCACCAGCTGCTTGCTGGTTCCGAGCGTGATCGGATGGAGCCTGGAGCCCGTGCCGCCGGCCAGAATGATTCCCCGCATGACCTACCCCCGTAGTCGTCGGGGAGCGGCCTTGGCGCCCCTCCCCCATCGGTGGACCCAATGCTAGGCGAGTCGACGCCCCCGGGCACGGGTTTCGCGTAGTCAGCGCGGCGGCGGCCCGGACGGGGTGGTGACCAGCGCTCGCGACACGCCGAGGATCGTGCCCTGCAGGGCACCGAAACCGCTTTCTCACGCACTGTGGTCACACCTCGCCTCGGGCACCACTCCCCGGAACCCGCCCCACCACGGTGCGCGCCTCCATAGACTGCGGGCATGACCGCATTTTTGTGCACCGGGGGGGCCGGCTTCATCGGGAGCGGGTTCGTGCACCGGCTGCTGGCCCGCGACGAGACTGACACCGTGACCGTGCTGGACGCGCTCACCTACGCGGGGAACCGGGCGAACCTGCCCGACGACCCCCGCTGCACGCTGGTGGAGGGGTCGGTGTGCGACGCAGCACTGGTGGACGAACTGGTGGCCGGGTGCGACGTCGTGGTCCACTTCGCCGCGGAGTCCCACAACGACAACTCCCTCAACGACCCGTCGCCGTTCATCCAGACCAACATCGTGGGCACCTTCACCCTCCTGGAGGCGGTCCGCCGGCACGGCAAGCGGCTCCACCACGTCTCCACCGACGAGGTCTACGGCGACCTCGAACTCGACGACCCCAACCGCTTCACCCCCACCACCCCTTACAACCCCTCCAGCCCGTACTCGGCCTCGAAGGCCGCCTCGGACCACTTGGTGCGGGCGTGGGTGCGCTCGTTCGGGATCCACGCCACCTTGTCGAACTGCTCCAACAACTACGGGCCCCGCCAGCACGTGGAGAAGTTCATCCCGCGCCAGGTCACCGGCATCATCGACGGCGTCCGCCCCAAGCTCTACGGCGCCGGCCTGAACGTGCGCGACTGGATCCACGTCGACGACCACAACGACGCCGTGCTCGACATCATCGAGCGCGGCCGGCCCGGCACCACCTACCTGATCGGCGCCGACGGCGAGATGGACAACAAGTCGGTCATCGAGCTCATCCTCGAACTCATGGGCGAGCCCGCCGACGCCTACGACCACGTCAACGACCGCGCCGGCCACGACCTGCGCTACGCCATCGACGCCTCCCTCCTGCGCGACGAGCTGGGCTGGCGCCCCCGCTACACCAGCTTCCGCGACGGCCTGGCCGCCACCATCGACTGGTACCGGGGCAACGAGGACTGGTGGCGCCCCACGAAGGCAGCCACCGAGGCCAAGTACGCCGCGAAGGGACAGTGATGGCAGAACACACCCTCGAGACCACCGCCATCGACGGCCTCCTGGTGCTGCGCATCCCGATCCACTCGGACAACCGCGGCTGGTTCAAGGAGAACTGGCAGCGCGCCAAGATGACCGCCCTCGGCCTGCCCGACTTCGGCCCCGTCCAGCACAGCTACGCCCACAACCACCGCGCCGGCACCACCCGCGGCTTCCACGCCGAACCCTGGGACAAGCTCGTCAGCCTCGGCTCCGGCCGCGCCTTCGGCGCCTGGGTGGACCTTCGCCCCGGCGACGGCTTCGGCCGCACCGCCACCGTCGAACTCACCCCCGGCGTGGCGGTGTTCGTCCCACGCGGCGTCGGCAACTCCTACCAAACCCTCGCCGACGACACCGACTACACCTACCTGGTCAACCAGCACTGGAGCGCCGAGGCAGTCAGCAAGTACACCTACGTCAACCTCTTCGACCCCACCCTCGACATCCCCTGGCCCATCCCACGAGCCGACTGCGAACTCTCCGACGCCGACCGCGACCACCCCCTGCTCGCCGACGTCGTCCCCATGCCCCCGCGCCGCCCACTCGTGATCGGCGCCGGCGGACAACTCGGCACCGCACTCATGGCAGCGCTCCCGGGCGCCGTCGGACTGCTGCGCAGCGACCTCGACATCACCGACCCCACCGCAGTGGCCGCCCTCGACCTCAGCGAGACCAGCGCCATCGTCAACGCCGCCGCCCACACCGCCGTCGACGCCGCCGAGACCCCGCAGGGACGACGCGACGCCTGGGCCGTCAACGCCACCGCCGTCAGCTTCCTCGCCGCCGCCGCCAACCGCGCCCGCATCCCGCTGGTCCACGTCTCCACCGACTACGTGTTCGACGGCACCCAGGAACAACACCTCGAGGACGAACCCCTCAGCCCGCTGGGCGTCTACGGCCAGTCCAAGGCCGCCGGCGAACAAGCCGCAGCCACCGTCGAGCAGCACTACATCGTGCGCACCAGCTGGGTGGTCGGACAGGGCAAGAACTTCGTCGCCACCATGGCCCGCCTCGCCGACGAGGGCGCCCGCCCAACCGTCGTCGACGACCAGCACGGCCGCCTCACCTTCACCACCGACCTCGCCTCCGCCATCGCCCACCTCCTGGCCAGCAACGCCCCCGCCGGCACCTACAACCTCACCAACTCCGGCCCCACCCAGACCTGGGCCGACATCGCCAAACGCGTCTTCGAACTCCGCGGCCGCGACCCCGGCGACGTCGCCACCACCACCACCGACGACTGGGCCAAGGGCAAGACCGTCTCCCCACGCCCCCGCCACAGCACCCTGCGCCTCGACAAGATCCGCGCCACCGGCCACGAACCCACCCCCGCCGACGAACGCCTCACCGCCTACGTCGCCGAACTCGACTGAGCCGCGCGATGCTCCGACTCACCCTGCTGGCCGACACCCACGTACCGGCCCGGGCGCGCGGGCTGCCCGAGCAGGTGTGGTCGGCGGTGGAGGAGGCCGACGTCGTCATCCACGCCGGCGACTGGGTGACAGCGGCGCTGCTCGACGAACTCGGGGAGCGCTCGAGGCGGCTGGTGGCGGTGTTCGGCAACAACGACGGCCCGGACCTGCGCGCCAGGCTGCCCGAGGTGGCCCACGCCGAGTTCGAGGGGATGCGCTGGGGCGTGGTCCACGAGACCGGCGCCCGCACCCGGCGGGAGGATCGGATGCGGCACGAGTACCCGGACCTCGACGTCCTGGTCTTCGGCCACAGCCACATCCCCTGGGACACCGAGCACGCCGGCCTCCGACTCCTGAACCCGGGCTCCCCCACGGATCGACGTCGCCAGCCGCACTGCACCTTCATGACGTGCACCGTGGCCGACGGCGCCATCCGCGACCTGGAGCTGCACCGCCTCCCGCCCCGCTCCCCCACCCGCCCCAACCGCTGATCGAGCAGCGCCGCGAGGAACGAGCGGCGCGTGTCGAGATCCCCCTCCACCACCGTTGATCGAGTAGCGCCGCGAGGAACGAGCGACGCGTGTCGAGATCCCCTCCCCCACCGTTGATCGAGTAGCGCCGCGAGGAACGAGCGACGCGTGTCGAGATCCCATGCACCCGCGCTGGCCGGTGTCGAGACCCCTTGGCAACTTGTTCTAGTTCCACTAGAATTACTCCATGCTAATCCGCATCGACACCAGCAGCGAGGAACCGGTCTTCGCGCAGCTCGCGGGATCCATCCGTACCGAGATAGCGCTGGGCCGACTGGCGGTGGGCGAGAAGCTCCCGTCCGCGAAGGAGGTGGCGGGTTCGCTGGACGTGAACCTGCACACGGTCCTGCGCGCCTACCAGGAACTCCGGGACGAGGGTCTGATCGACATCAGGCGGGGCCGGGGCGCCGTCGTGACGGAGGCCGCCGTCGCCGCCACTGAACTGCACGACGAGGTCCGGGCGCTGGTCCAGCGTGCTGCGGCGCTGGGGATCTCGCGGGCCACCGTCGCCGGACTCGTCCGCGACGTCAACACCGAAGGAGAAGACGTTGTCCGTTGACCGAACCCCCGACCACGACAGGGTGCTCGCACGCGCAGGTCTGCTGGGGTTGTGGCTGCCGCTGGTGCTGCTGGCGGTCGTGGTGGTGGCCCAAGTCATACTGCTGCCCCGCATGCCGGACCCCGCCGCCGTGCACTGGGGCCCGGGCGGCAAGGTCGACGGCTGGGGCCCGGCGTGGAGCTTCCCGCTCCTGACCGCTCTGGTGGGTGGCGGCATCGTCGTGCTCACGGGGGTCGCTTCCCGGGCCGGCCGGAAGCGCAGCGGCGGCCCGCTCGACCTGCGGTTCGTCTCGGCGATGAACCTGTGGCTGGTCGGCTTCCTGGGGTCGCTGACGCTGCTGCTGGTGGTCCTGCAACTGGACCTCGACGACGCCTCCGCAGTCGCCGTGCCGTTCTGGATGATCCTGCCGAGCCTCGCGCTGGGGATCCTGATGGGCGCGCTGGGCTGGTTCCTGACGCCGCGCATCGAGGCCGCCGGCCCAACCGCCAGCACCCCCGACGCCGTGGCCCTCCGCCCGGGTGAGCACGCAGTCTGGCTGAAGACGGCCGCGATGTCGCCGCTGGCTGTTGGGCTGATCCTGGTGGCGGTCGTGTCCAGCTTCGCGTTCCTCGCCTTCTCCCTCGTCGCCGCGGCGGCGTCCCCGGAGGCCTGGGTCATCGGGGGCAGCACGCTGCTGCTGGGCGTCCTCGTCACGGTGATGACGGTCTTCCGCGTCCGGGTCGACGGCAGTGGACTCTCCGTTCGCTCCGCCGTCGGCTGGCCACGCGTCCACGTCCCCATCGACGAGATCGCGACGGTCGAGGTGGTGCACGTGAACCCGCTGGGCGACTTCGGTGGCTGGGGCTGGCGGTTCAACCCCGGCTACGGGCAGGGCATCGTCATGCGCACGGGCGAGGCGCTGCGCGTGACCCGCACCAACGGCAAGAAACTGACGGTGACGGTCGACGACGCCGCCACGGCCGCCGCGCTGCTGCGCGGCCTGAAGGACAGGAGCAGGGCATGACCACTGGAACCGGGATCGGGAGCGCGACCCGCAAGACGCTGCCCGCGCCACCGTTGGAGCGGGTGCCCTGGCTGGCGGTGGGGGTCTTCGTCGCGACGGCGATGGCGCTGGCCTGGCTGGTGGCGATCCCGCTGTGGGCCGACGTCGGCCTCGAGTTGCCGCTGACGCTCGTCGGGCTCGTGATGATGTTCACACCCTTGCTGGCGGTGCTGGTGGTCGTGTTCGCGCTGCGCACGCCGCCGACGGACCGGGCTCGGTTCCTCGGGTTGTGGCCGCTGCGCCCGGTGGCGCGGACCGTGTGGTTCACCGTCGCCGCGATCCTCGTGCCGCCGCTGCTGGTGGCTGCGGCAGCCTTCCTCTCGGCCGCGCTGGGCCTGGTGCAGCTGGATCTGGTGGGCTTCTCCGGGTTCCGCGAGACCATCCTCCCAGCGCTGGCCGAGGCCGGCGTCGACCCGTCCGAGGTCCCGATCGAGGTGCTCGTCGTCTCGCAGCTGGCGATGATCCCCGTCGGGGCGCTGATCAACAGCGTCGCGGCCTTCGGCGAGGAGGTCGGCTGGCGCGGCTGGATGCTCCCGGCGCTGCGTCCGCTGGGGGTGTGGCCCGCGCTGGTCCTCTCCGGCGCGGTGTGGGGGCTGTGGCATGCACCCCTGATCCTGCTCGGCTACAACTTCGGCCGCACCGACGTGTGGGGCGTGGCGCTGATGACGGGCGCCTGCATCGCGTGGGGAGTGCTGTTCGGCTGGGCCAGGTTGCGCACCGGCTCAGTGTGGCCGGCGGTGTTCGGGCACGGCGCGCTGAACGCGGCCGGGGGCATGGTCATGCTGTTCGTCGCTGCCGGTCCGACGCCCGACATGGGCGTCGTCGGGCCGCTGGGCCTGGTGTCCTGGGCGGTGCTCGCGGTGGTGGTCGTCATCCTCGTGGCCACGGGCCAGTTCCGTCGCGAGGTGCTCAGTTGAGCTGTTCTCCCCCGTTTTGCCCGGCCGGGATCGGCTCGGGTAAGGTTCTCCGCGGAGGATTCGCCTAGAGGCCTATGGCGCTCGGTTGGAAACCGGGTTGGGTTCACGCCCTCACGAGTTCGAATCTCGTATCCTCCGCTGGCAACGCCCCTCGTGCACGCGAGGGGCGTTCTGCTTCTCCTGGAACTGGCCGGGCCGGCCCTCCCCGCCCGATTGCCCTGTGGTTGAATGACTCACGTCGGCGACGTTGCCGGCGTGGGGAAGGTCTGGTTCGAACATGGCATCGAAGGTGAACGCACTGCTCACGGCAGGCGTCGGGGTCACTGCACTGGCACTCGGCTTGGCCGTCGGCGTCGGCGCGCCTCGAATGCTTCCTGAACTGTTCGGGACGAGCGAGCAGGTACGCAACGAACAGATCGTGCGGTCGATCGAGCGCCTGGACCAGGTGGTGCTGGTGAGCCTCGGCATCCAGGGCATCGCCGAGCAGAGCGCGAACAGTGAGATCTTCGGCGTCGCGGTGCCCGGCAGCACGCGCACCATGTTCCTGCAGTACTCCTTCAACGCCAAGCTCGGCCTCAACGGCGAGGACGTGGTCATCGAGCAGACCGGCGAGGACGGGCTCCTGATCACCATCCCCGAGTTCGAGTTCATCGGCCACAGCGACGAGGAGTTCCGGCTGGTCACCGAGGACAACGGCGTCACGAGCTTCGTGACCCCCGAGATCGACCCGATCACCATGATCAACGAGATCCTCAACGACGACGCCAAGGACCAGCACGTCGAGGACAACGACGACATCCTCACCTCCCAGGCCGAGGCGTTCTACACGGGGATCGTCTCCAGCATCGACCCGGAACTCGACGTCGAGTTCGCCTACGCGCAGCACTGACGCCGCACGAGCCGAGAGCCGGTTGCTGGCTGTCACAGCCCGGTTGCCCCGACGCCGGCTCCCCTACCCCCGCAGCGAGCTCGCCCTGATCTGCAGCACCGGGTCCAGCGTGATCCGGCCGTGGTTCATCGTCTGCCCGCGCGAGCGCGTGGCCAGCAACTGGCCGGCCCACGTCCCGAGCTGCTCGGCCGGCTGCTCCACCACCGTGACCTGCGGCTGCACCATGGTGTTCCAGCGGTGGTCGTCGACGCCGACGAGCCCGACCTGCGGCCCGATCTCCATCCCCAGCGACTGCAGCGCGACGAACGCCTCGGCCGTGAGGGTGTTGGTGGTGCAGAACACGGCGTCGACGCCGGAGCGCTTGCGCAGCAGGTCGCGGATGATGGCCTGCCTCCCGTCCTGGAACGCCAGGTGCGCCACCCACCGCTCGCCGACGGCGTGCCCGGCCTCGGCCATGCGCTGCCGGAACCCGAGTTCCCGGTCCCGCATCGGGGACAGCTCGACGGTGTGGCTCAGGATCAGGGCCCGCTCGCGTCCCTGCTCGAGCAGGTGTTCGGCCGCCATCCGGCCGATCAATGCGTTGTCCACCGTTACGGCGTCGCCGGAGAAGTCGTTGACGCGACGGTCGATGGTCACCACGGGGATGCCGTAGCGCTCGAACATGCGCAGCTTCGTCTGCGGGGACGCGGCCGCGACCAGCACCCCGGAGACCTGGTGTGCGATCACGGTCTCGATCGACGCCTTCTCCCTCGCCAGGTCCTCCTGCGTGTTGCACAGCACCACGGAGAAACCCTCCGCGTTGGCCACCCGCTCGAAGGCGTCGACCACCTTCACGAAGAACGGGTTCTGGATGTCGGGGACGATGGCGGCCCACAGGTCGGACTTCTGGCGCCGCAGCGCCCGCCCCGCGCCGTTGGGCCGGTAGTTGACCTCGCTGACGGCCGCCTCGACGCGCTTGGCCAGCTCGGGCGCGACCTTCGGGTTCCCGTTCAGGACCCGGGAGACCGTCGCCACGGACACGTTCGACGCGCGCGCGACGTCGGCGATCGTCGCCGCCTTGTGGGAGTTCACTGGTGGTTTCATCTCAGCCCGCCTCTCCGGATCGACTCAGCCGCGTCCAGCCGTCGAGGGGTGTCAGCTCGTTGCCGTCGAGGACCCAGTCCCCGCCGGGTGCGACCACGCGCCGCAGCGGGATCCGGCCGCGGTGGCACAGGACGCGCACGCCGTCGTCGTCGACCTGGACCTCGGCCCAGCCGGATCCCGTCAACAGCGGCACCGTCCCGGGCCCGCCGACGCGGAAGGTGCCGTCGAGCGCGTTCCACGCCAGCCCCAGTTCCGCCTCGAGGACGCTCCAACCTGCCATGGCACGAGCGTAGTGGTCGCCGCACTCCGCCTCGTTGAACGGGTTGCGACGGCGCCCGTCGTGCCGCGCCCACATCGCCTCGAGGATCGCGACCGCCTCGTCGTGCAGTCCCTCCATGATGCAGTGCGCCGCCACCTGGTACTCGACGCCGGTCCAGACCTCGTCGCAGTAGAGGGTGGGCACCTCGGGCCGGCCGCCGTTGGGCCAGGAGCACATCACGAGGCCGTTCTCGCCCTCGACGGCGTACGGTCGCTGCGCGAACTCGGCGACGGGGACCGTGACCTCCCGCAGGTTCCAGCGGACCACGCTGCGCAGCGCCGTGCGGACGTGGTCCTCCGGCAGCAGGTGGCCCAGCCCGAGGGTGTGGGCCCACCACTGGCCGATCAGCTGGTCGGACAGGCAGCCGATCCCCCACTGGTGCTCCTCGGGGAGCGACGGGTCGGGGCGCTGCACGTAGTGTTCGCCGTCGAAGCACTCCTCGTCGTAGCGGCGCGAGGACGTCTCGAAGCGCTCCCGCCAGGACGCGGCCCGCTCGTCGTCGCCCACCACCTTCGCCAGTTCCTCCGCCGCCCGCAGCGCGGCCAGCCAGTAGGTGCCCATGTAGGTGTTGGTGCCGTGCAGCCCGATGTCGTGGGTGCTGGGCTGGATCCCGGCGAGCAGGCCGGTGCCCTTCGGGTCCCACTGGGCGACGACGTGGTCCATCAGCGCGCAGATGTTGCGCCAGCGCTCCCACACCCAGCCGGTGTCGAGGGCGCCGCGCAGCAGTTCGCGGTAGGTCTTGAGCACCGCGCCGCACATCCCGTCGAGGGCGGCCTCGATCGGGCCGCCGATGGGCCCGTCGCCGAACTGCTCGAGGTAGGGCGGCATGAACACGCGGTGCGGCAGGGCGCCGGAGCGGGCCTGCATGACGTCGAACTCGGTCTCGCGCATCGAGCGCTCCAGCGACGGGAACAGCGCAGAGGCTGCCATCGCGTAGTTCCACACGTGGGTGCAGTTCAGCGGGCAGGAGCCACCCACGTCACCCGACCACATCCCCGTGGACGCGCCGAGCACGCCCTCGAAACCGTAGAAGGCGCCGTCGTGGGTGCGGAAGCTCGTGGGTGTGCGCAGCGGGACGGGTTGGGTGGCCAGGTGGGTGCGCCACTGCTGGGGCAGGTCGAGTCCGTCGACGACGTCGGTCCAGGCCGTGGTGGCGTGCCACAGCGGCTCCCAGCGGGCGAGCACCTCGTCCGCGACGTCGGCGGCGTCGGCCCAGCGCGAGGCGTAGTGGTTGCCGAGCCAGAACCTGGTGTTGCCGAGCTCCGGTCGGTCGGGTCCGAACTGGACGAAGTCCACCATGCGGTTGGGGAAGTGCCAGGCCAGCACGAAGCGCACCGTGCGCGAGGCCCGCGGCTGCAGTTCCGCGTGGGCCACCAGCGCGCCGAGCCAGGTCTGGCCCTGCGGCGAGGGCCCGAACCTCGGCGTCGGAGCTGAGTTCTGCGGAGCCTGCACTCCTGGGGCGGCGTCGCGCCGGGAGTGGTCGCCCCACGGGGCGAGCAGGCGGAGAAAGTCAAACAGCTCCGCCGGGTTCGAGTAGGAGGGCAGCGCCACCACGTCGTCCGCCACGCAGCCGAGCACCATCTGCCCGGCCCACGGCGAGTCGGGAGCCACCGACGGGTTGTCCATGACCAGGTCCACCCGTTGCTCCCCGCTGCTCGTTCGACCCGGAACCGTACCGAAACCCATTTGAACCGTTTCATTTGAGTTCCGAGTAGCGTTATCAGCGGGATTCCCGGCACCCCCCACGACCAAGCGACCTCGCCGGCGCATCGTGTTGACGTTGCCGCCGTAGCCGGCGGCGCGGACGCCTTCGGGGCTCAGGTGGGGGTCGAGTCCCACGGCGTTGTGCACGCTGTGGGCCAGCCAGGCCTGGGTGGTGGTGTCGGTGTGGTTGGTGAGGGTGACCTCGAGCATCACGGCCGGGTAGCCGGAGGCGTCGGCGTCGGTGGGGACCATCGGCGAGGTGGCGCGCATCTCGACGCTGACGGGCCCGCCGGTGTCGTGCACCACGGAGGCAACCGGGTAGGTGCCGGACATGGTGG
Source organism: Tessaracoccus rhinocerotis (assembly GCF_007197885.1). Lineage (GTDB taxonomy): Bacteria > Actinomycetota > Actinomycetes > Propionibacteriales > Propionibacteriaceae > Arachnia > Arachnia rhinocerotis. Next base: position 47,933 of record NZ_VKKG01000007.1, on the reverse strand, counting down.
TGGCGGTGCCGCCGAACTCGGCGACCAGGTCCCGCTGCCAGGCGGGCACCAGGTCGTCGTTGAACATCGGGGTTGCAGGGCGGCCCTGCGACCCGGCATCGGTGCGCGCCGCCTGCAGCACCACCGTCTGGTCGTGGATCGGCTCGTGCTGGGAGGTGCGCAGCGCCATGAACGTGCCCGGCAGGTCGCCGCGGTGGTTGCCCACCCCGGCGAGCTGGACCTGCCGCCACCCGCCGTCGGAGCCGATCGCCATGGAGCCCGTCCCGATGCCGCCGATCGGCATCGCGACGGCCGGGTGCTCCTGCGGGTTCCAGGTCACTTGAGCCCCGCCATCTTGATGTTGCCGATGATCTGGCGCTGGAAGATCAGGAACAGGATCACCACGGGCGCCGCGGCCAGGGTGGAGCCGGCCATCAGCATGCCCAGCTCGGTGGAGCGCTCGGAGCGGAACGTGGTCAGGTACTGCTGCACCACGAACTTCTCGGGAGTGGTGATGGTCATGATCGGCCAGACGTAGGAGTTCCAGTAGGCGAGGAACGCCGTGATGCCCATCACCACGAAGGGCGGCTTGGACAGGGGCAGGAACAGGCGCAGGTAGATCTGGAACTTGCCCGCGCCGTCGATCATCGCCGCCTCCTCCAGGCTGGCGGGGATGTTCAGGTAGAACTGCCGGATGAAGAACACGCTGGCCGCGCTGGCGGCGCCGGGCAGCACCAGCACGGCGAGGGTGTCCAGCATGAACAGGTTGGTCACGACGATGAAGCTCGTGAGCAGGATGGTCATGCCCGGGATGAACATCGTGGTGATGATGATCACCCACATCGTCTTCTTGAACCGGAAGTCCAGCCGGGCGAAGGCGTAGGCGGCGAACGAGTTCAGGAACAGGTGCAGCAGCGTGAACAGGATGGCGCCCATGAAGGTCCAGCCCATGGTTCGCAGGAAGGTCGGGTCGGAGGCGATCTGGATGTAGTTCTCCACCAGCCAGACCTCGGGGAAGAACTGGAACGGGGTGGAGATGACCTCGGTCTTGGCCTTGAACCCGGCGATCACCATCCAGGCCAGCGGGAACAGGGCCGCCAGCAGGAACAGCAGGCCGACGATCGCCTTCAGCACCGCCCCGACCCACCAGCCGGTGGAGCGGATCTTGCGACGGTGCTTCAGCGGCTGGTCCTCGGTGCCGGCGGCCGCGACGATGCCTCGAGAGACGGGTGCGGAGGTCGTGGATGTCACAGTCATGTCAGTCCACCAACTTTTCGGAGTTCAGTACCTTGAAGATGAGCGCGGACACCGTGCCCAGCACCACGAACAGCAGCAGCGCCGCCGCGATCGAGTAGCCGACGGTGATGTCGTTGCGGAAGTGGTTGAAGATGAACAGGTTGGGCAGGTTCGTCGAGTCCAGCGGGCCGCCGCCGGTCATGACCAGGGGCAGTTCGAACTGCTGGATGGAGGCGACGAAGCCCGTGATCAGCAGGTAGAGGATGACGTTCTTCATCTGCGGGATGGTGATGTAGAGCGTCTTCTGCCACCAGTTGGCGCCCTCCATCGCGGCGGCCTCGTAGAACTCCTCGGGGATGTCCACCATCGCGGCCACCATGATCAGCGACGTCAACCCCATGCCCAGCCAGATGGCGGGGATCGCGATCGCGAACAGCGCCCACTTCGGGTCGCCGATCCAGGCGATCGGAGCCACGTCGAAGTTGGCCAGCGTCGCGTTCAGGAGTCCACCCGAGTAGTCGTAGATCAGCACGAAGATGATCGAGGCGATGACGCCGGAGATGATCGTCGGGATGTAGATGCTGACCTTCAGGGTCGTGGCGAACTTCTTGCCGACGGAGACCACCAGGCTGGCGAACAGGAACGCCAGCACCAGCATGATTGGCACCGTCATCAGCACGAACACGAAGCCGCGCCGGATGGCGGCGAAGAACAGCGGGTCGCTGAGGACGTTCGTGAAGTTGCGCCACCCCACGAACTCCGGCGGCTTGTAGAAGCTCCAGTCCTGGAAGGACAGGTACACGGCCTGGAACGCCGGGTAGATCACGAAGATCCCCAGCATGATCGTCACCGGCGCCAGCATCAGGAACGCCAACCTGGTGTCGCGGTACTTGCTCTTGTTCAGCCGTTTGACCTCCGCCTTGGAGATCAGCTCTGTCGTCGTCGACATCTCATCCTCGCCTTCTAGTCTCAACCGCCGTGCCCTGCAGGCTCGACACCTGCGCTGTGCGTGGACACCTGCCTTGTGGTGCAGGTGTCCCGGGACAACGCAGGTGTCGAGCGTTGGTCGGCAGGCGTCAGTTCGGCGCCTTCTCCGCGAGTCCGTCGCGCTCGATCACCTGGGCGATCGTGTCGGCGGCCGTCTTGAGGGCGACGTCGATGGGCTGGGCGCCCTTCATGCCGGCCTCCATGGCGGTGCCCACTGCGAGCGAGACGTCCCACGGGTACATCGGCTCGGAGATCGCGTCGGGCGCGATCTCGTTGGTGACGATGTCGGACCACGGCGCGTCGGCCGCGGCGGCGTCGTCGGCGACGGCGTCCTGCACGGACTGGCGGACCGAGACCTTCGTGAACTGCGTGTTGACGAAGAACGGCACCAGGTTGGCGGGGTCGCCCGCGATGGACCAGGCCAGGAACTTGCCCGCGGCCTCGGCGTTGGCGGTCTTGGCGTCGACGACCCACTTGAAGTTGCCGAGCGTGGTGGTGGTGCGGTCCGAGCCCGCTGCCGTCGGGAACCTGCCGACGCCGGTGCGGCCCAGCAGGTCCGGGAAGTCGGAGCCGATCTCGGACATCATCCAGGAGCCGGAGACCTTGAAGGCCACCTTCTCCTCGCCGTAGTCGTTGCCCGCGACGTAGGCCGCGAGCGCCTGCTTCGGCATGTAGTCGTTGTCCCACAGCGCCTTGTAGCCCTCGATCAGGGCGGCGTACTCCGGGTTCTCGACGTTGGGTGCGGTCCAGTCGTCGGTGAGGGCGGTGTGCCCGGCGAAGTTGTACTGCTGCCCGACGGTGGACCACGCGAACGTGGGCGCGTCGGCCGCGGGCTGGATGCAGTACTGGCCCTCGCCGAGGGTGGGCTTGATGGCGGCGCACATCTCGAGCAGTTCGTCCCAGGTCTCGGGCCCGACCTCGGGGTCGAGTCCGGCAGCCTCGAGCATGGTCTTGTTCCAGAACAGGACCGTCTGGGGCTCCAGCAGCAGCGGGTACGCGTAGTACTTGTCGCCCACGGCCGAGACTGGCAGGGCGGCGTCGATGATCTCGTCGAGTGCCTCCTGCGGGACGATGTCGTTGAGTTCGCGCAGCTGGCCGGCGTTGACGCCGTCCTGGATGGCCCCGGGGTGGGTGTAGACGTCGGGTGCCTTGCCGGCCGCCTGCGCCGACTTCATCTTCTGGTCCCAGGCGTCCGCGGGGACCTCGGTCCCGACGACCTTGACCTCGGACTGCGACTCGTTGAACTGCTTGACGATGTTGGCGTACCACTCGTTCTCCACCGGGGTGAAGGTGCGGTGCCAGAACTGGATGGTGACGGCGGCGGCAGCGCTCTCGCCGCCGCTGGTCTCGCCGCCCGTACCGGTGGTCTCCTCCGGTGCCGGCTCGCCCGGTGTGCCTGATCCGCAGGCGGTCAGGACGGCAGCTGCGGCCAGTCCGGTACCTGCGCCGAGGAAGTGACGCCTCGAAACGTTGAACCCCATTGTTGTCTCCTTCGGTAGTTCCTGCGGCGGTGCAGGAGGTCTTGGGTCCGCCCTGAACGGGCTTGATTTTTCGGTTGTGTTGCGTCGACGGCCTCAGCCGTCGGTGCCGACGAGGTCCATCGAGTACCAGAAGACCTGGTAGGGCTCCCAGATGGACATTGTGAAGTAGATGCGCCTGCCTTCGGCGGACACGTAGCGCGGGTTTGTGTAGGGGGCGTAGAGACCCGGGGTCTCGGCCTGTGTGGTGATGGTGTGCGGTTCGCTCCACGGCCCCCAGGGCGCGAGCCCCTCGAAGACCACTGCAGAGCCGTTGTCCACCATCGTGGTGAGCAGCCAGCGCTCGAGGTGCTCCGACCACAGCACCGACAGTTCCCCGACGAAGCCGTCCAGCACGGTGGCCGCGCCGTCCTCGGAGGGCCCCCAGGTGGGCTCGTCCCCCTCGAGTCCCGTGAAGTACTCGAACCGGCCGGCGGCCACGGCGTCCGCGCTGGCGGGCACCCGCATCAGCTTGACGCCGCCGAACCTGCCCGCAGGAATCCCCCACAGGTAGACGTACGTGTCGCCGTCTTCGACGACGTGCGCGTGCGCCAGCTGGACGAAGTTGCCGTCACCGGCCCAGTCGACGCCCTCGAGGATCTCCCAGTTCTGCGCCTGGTCGACGGAGCGGGCCAGTCCTGCGTGGTCGGCCGTCCACACGCCGGGGTCTCCCCAGTGGTGGACGGACATGTAGGCCATGAACAGCTCGTCGTCGACGGCCCACATCTGGGTGGGGATCTTCGTGACCTCCCCAACCTGGTCGTTCGGCTTGTGCTCGCCGGGGATGACCTCCTTGACCTGCTCGAACTCGTCTAGCACCCAGCCGTCGAAGGTGATGCCGTCGGAGGGGTCGTCGTCGGTGGTCCAGGCGATGCAGTTGGACTTCCAGACCTCGCCCCCGGCGCCGACGGTCCCCGGTGCGCGGAGGCCGAAGCTGTCGCCGAAGGTGAAGTAGGTCCGGTCCCCGACCGTGGTCATGTGGCCCAGGTCGGTGCCCTCGAGGAGGTACTGCTCGGTGTCGTTGATGGCACCGGCGCCGGTGAGCTGGGCGATCCGGGTGACGGCGTCGACGCGCTGCAGCCGGAAGTCGCCGCCCTGCGTCACGGCCCTGGGGAGGCTCTCGCCGCCGCAGGCCACGAGCAGGGGCACAGCGGCCCCGGCGGTGAGGAGCATTCGACGCGACACCATGTCACCCGAGCCTCGGGAGGCGTTCCTCGACGGGCGGCAGCGTCAGCGTCTCGTCGACCCGGTCCAGGTACCAGTACGCCACGGACGAGATGTCGTCGCTGCGCTGGTTGTTGTGGCCGTGCTCGATGGTGACGCGGATGGACTCGGAGAAGGTGATCGGGTCCTCCACGTGGAACCGGTACATCGAGATCTGTCCCGACCAGTTGTCGCCGCCCGGCATCGTGATGCCGTGGTACATGCTCTGGTATGGCTCGGCGGGGCACCAGGCGGTGTTGAAGTAGTCCTCGGTGCCGGTGCCGTGGATGTCCGGCGGCCACTCCTCACCGTCGATGAAGATCATGTCGTCGCCCTCGCCGTACCAGTTCCAGTCCTCGGTGTGGCGCAGGTTGGTGACGTTGAAGGTGCACCCGACGTAGTGGCCGCGGCCCTTGGTCTCCAGGATCGTGTAGTTCCCGTCGCCGGTGGTGTTGTCACCCTCGAAGAGGTACTGGGCGTTGGTCAGCTCGCCCTGCTCGATGCCGTCGGTGGGGTCCTCGCGGTGCCACGACGCGTGGAACCGACCGATGCCGTCCTCCAGCTCGTCGAAGGCCTCGTAGTCGATGTAGTAGTAGAACCAGACGGTCAGGTCCGTGCACTCGTTGACGAGTTCGAAGCGGGCGCCGTCGGCGAAGGGCATGTGGAAGAACGAGTTCAGCGACTTGCCGTCCTGGGGGCTCATCTGGAGCGGCAGCGAGGCGAAGTTGGTGGTCTTCGCGTGGCCGACGCCGAAGAAGTCCCCGAGCGGCACCAGCACGCTGGGGTGCTCGTTGCCGTCCCAGTAGACGCGCAGCACGAGCTTGCGCATGAACGCCTTGTCCGGGGTGTTGGGATCCGGCGGCGCCATCGGGGCAACCGTCATCCAGATGTGGTTGATGTCCCCCGCGCCGGCGATGTTCGCGAGCTCCACGGTCTCGCCGGGGCGGACGGTGAGGCGGTCCTCGTTGCCGCCGGAGCGGTCGTAGGAGGAAACGCGCCGTCGGCGGGAGCTCCTGAGGCGTGGCAGGTCACGGAGGCTGGATCCGTGGTCCCCGTATGAAGTCATCGATGACTACCCTTCTTCAGCACCCGGAGGCTGCGTCGCCACCGGGTAATCACGTGTAATCGTTTACTCAGCGTATGGCTCGACCGTTTGCCTGTCAACCGGGAGGGCGCCATCGAGAAACTGTTTCTCGTTCCCGGCTTTCCCTGTACTTCCGTAGCGGCCCCGGGTTACAGTCCGGATCACCAGGCCCCACGTCGTTGTGGCGGCCGAACGCGCAGCTACCGGAGGAAACACGATGACGCGTAGAAAACTAAGTAATCGTTTTATCGTCACGCTAACCACGGGGGCGCTGGCCGCCACCGGGGCGACGCTCGGTGACGCCGTCGCCGCGGAGGGCGACCTTCCGCCGATCTCCCCCGCCACCCTGATCGACGAGATCACCGGCGCGGGGGCCACCACCGACACCGCCGAGGTCTGGGACATCGGCGCCACCGACCTGGGCATCATGTGGGACGACGGCACCGGCAACGTGCTGACCGCCTTCGGCGACACGTTCGCCGTGCCGGGCGGCTCCGGCGCCGGCACCGGGAACTGGCGCAGCAACGTGCTGCTGCGCTCCTCGGACACCGACCTGTCCGACGGCATGGCTTTCGACTGGGCACTGACCGACGAGTCCGGCCAGGCGGTCGAGATCATCGGCTCGCAGAAGGTGCCCGGCGAGGAGCACACCACCATCCCGACCGCCGGCATCGAGGTCGACGGCCGGCAGTACATGGCCTACATGTCCGTGCGCGAGTGGGGCCCGCCCGGTGAGTGGTGGACCAACTTCAGCCAGCTCGCCTATTCCGACGACGGTGGCCAGACCTGGTCCATCGAGGGTGCCCCGAGGTGGGAGAACACGGAGGCTGACGACGACCCGTTCCAGATGCTCGCCTACACCCGGGCCGACGGCTACGTCTACATGTTCGGCACGCCGAACGGCCGCCTGGGGGCGGCGTCGGTGGGGCGCGTCGCCGAGGACCAGATGCTGGACAAGGAGGCCTACGAGTACTGGGACGGCACCGCCTGGAACAGCGACTACTCGGCCGTCCAGTCCATCATCGACCCCGCCGTCGCCGAGCTGTCAGTGCGCTACGTCCCCGAGACCGAGCAGTGGCACATGGTCTACCTGAACACCAACGCGGACCTGGTGCTGCGGGTCGGCGACTCCCCCACCTCCTGGGGCGATGAGCAGATCCTGGCCACGCAGGCCGAGTACCCCGGGCTCTACGGCGGCTACATCCACCCGTGGTCCGAGCCCGACGAGCTGTACTTCGCGCTGTCCATCTGGAACGGCTACAACGTGGCGCTGATGCACGCAAGCCTCGACGACGCGGGCCAGGTCATCCGACCCAACCTGCTGCGAGACGCCTCGTTCGAGATGAGCGACGCGATCAACGTCGAGGGCGGCTGGACCCTGCAGGGCGCCGGCGGCATCGACACCAACTCCGCCTGGGCGAAGGTCGGCTTCCGGCAGTTCTGGGTGCGGATGAACGCGGGCACGCAGCAGGTGACCCAGCAGGTGACGCTCACCCCGTACACCGACTACCGGCTGACCGGCTGGTTCACCACTGGCGACTCGGCCGGCGGCGGCGCCGGCGAGGGCTTCCTCGGCGTGCGGCAGAGCGGACCGGGCGGCGTCGTCGTCGCGCAGGAGACCTTCGGCGACCTCGCCGAGTACACGAAGTTCACCGTCGAGTTCAACAGCGGGGCACACACCCTCGTGGACGTGTTCGCCGGCTCGACGATGACCGCCGACCGCTGGGTGCAGGGCGACAACATCAACCTGGTGGCCATCAGCGATCCCGGCACGCCTCCCACCGAGGAGCCGACGGAGGAGCCGACCGAGGAGCCGACGCAGGAACCCACCGAGGAACCGACGCAGGAACCGACGGACCCGCCGACTGAGGACCTCTACATCACGCCGGGGTTCCACGACGTGAACGGGCGCCGTTGGATGACGGTGTGCGAGCCGTACTCGCAGACCGATCGCTGCTGGACCTACATCTGGGCCACCCAGATCAAGCAGCTCGACGGCCACTTCCACCAGGTCAACGGCTGGGCGTTCAACAACCTCACCTACACGCCCTCGCCGAAGTCACTGTGGGTGGGCAACCCGCTGGCGACGCCGGGTGAGTTCACCGGTACCGACGGCCGCCGCTGGCGCACCGAGTGCAACACGCCCTCCACCGGTGGCAACGGTTGCCGCAGCTACGCCGAGGCACAGGTCATCGAGCGGGTCGGCAACGCCTACCGCGTGGTGACCAAGATGGTCTTCAACAACATCGTCCGCTTCAGCTGACGAATCCGCCCAGGTCCGGGCCGCCCCCGATCGGGGCCGGTCCGGACCTCTCGCGTGCCGCGGGCGCCCACCTCCGCGCCGACGCCACCGCAACACTGTCGCGCTGGGCGCCGTCTGCCGCGCCTTCCGCAACACAGTCGCTGACTACGCTGGAGGCCATGACAAACCCCACGGACCTCCCCGGCAACCTGGACTGGAAGCCGGCAGCACAGGCAATCGACCTCCTCGCCCCGGCCACGGCCGCAGCCATCACGGGACTCGACGCGTGGGTCGCCCCCATAGACCCGGACCTGGCCGACACGGCCGCCTTCTGCGAGGCCTACGACGTCACCATGGCGGAGTCGTCGAACTGTGTGGTGGTGGAAGGTCGACGTGGCGAGCGCACCACCCGCGCGGCGGTGATGGTGCTGGCCACGGACAGGGCCGACGTCAACAAGGCCATCAAGAAGCACCTCGACGTCCGCAAGATCTCGTTCGCGGCGATGGAGACGGCCACGTCGATGAGCGGCATGGAGTACGGCGGCATCACGCCGATCGGCCTCCCCGCGGACTGGCCGATCCTCGTCGACGACGCGGTCGCGGCCGCGGGCTGGCTCGTAATCGGCTCGGGCATCAGGGGCAGCAAGGTGGCCATCCGCGGCACCGACCTGGCCAAGCTGCCCGGCGTCGAGGTGATGGCGCTGACCATCCCTGCCCCGCCCGTGGCCGACTGATCGGTCAGGCCGAGATCGCGCTGCGGCGATCCACCCGGGCCGGTCCTTCAACCACCTCGGTGGTTCCGTCGGGCAGCCGCAGGGTGGCGCTCGAGCCGGTAGGGACGGTCACGGACAACTCCAGCACGCCGTCGACGATCTCCCACCGCACCCGGATGGTGCCGCTCGGGCTCTCGTGCGTCCCCTCCGCCCAGTCGACGGCCGGCGGCGGTACGGGGGCGACGGTGAACGCCCGCCACGCGACCGAACCGGCGTCCTGGCGCAGTCCCACGGTGTGGGTGTGGAGGAAGCGGACCACGGCTCCCTTGCTGTAGTGGTTGAGCGACTCGTGCGCCTCGCCGTTCTCGTCGATGCCCTCCCAGTCCTCCCAGATGGTGGTGGCGCCCTTGTCCACCATGTACAGCCAGGACGGCGGCGTGCGCCGGAACAGCAGTTGGTGGGCGACGTCGGCGTGGCCGGTGTCGGCGAGCACGGGGAGCAGTTCCCCGGTGGCGAGGAATCCGGTGCTGAGGTGGGTGTCGGCCTCGCGGATGAGTTGCACCAGGCGATCGGCCGCGGCCGCTCGCAGCGGCTCGGGGATCAGGTCGAAGGCCAACGCGCGGACGTAGTTCGCCTGGGTGTCGGCCGCGGTGCGGCCGTCTGCCCTCAGGAACTCGGTGCGCCACGCATCGCGGACGTGTTCGGCCACCTGCGCGTAGCGCGCCGCGTCGTCGGTGCGTCCGAGCACTCCGGCCACCCGCGCCAGGGTGAGCGTGGATCGGTAGAGGTAGGCGGTGCCGATCTCGCCCTTGTCCGCCATGAACCAGGCCATGGGATTGTCCTGGACGGGGTCGATGCGCGAACCGTCGGCGGCCCTGGCCCGCGGCTCGGTCCACTCGCCCCAGTGGAACGAGCCGTCCCACAGGTACTGCTCGTGCGGCAGCGGTTCGGGCGATCGTTCCACCCGTGAGTGGTGGCGGGCCGTGCGGGCGTTGCCCAGCGCCCACTCCACCCAGCGGACCATCGCGTTCCAGTTCTCCGACAACACCTCGGTGTCCCCGTAGGACCGGTGGAGTTCCCACGGGACGGCGACGATCGCGTCGCCCCAGCCGGCCGAGCCCGTCATCATCGCCAGCTGGTCGTCCAGGTTGTGCTTGATGCGCCGCCCGTCGGGCGCGAAGTTGGGGATGCGGCCGTCGTCGAGTTGGTCGTCGCGGACCGAGCGCAGCCACTTGCGGCTGAAGCCCAGCACGTCGTACAGGCGCGTGGCCACGGGGGCGAACACCTGGTAGTCGCCGGTCCAGGCGAGCCGCTCACGGGTGGGGCAGTCGGTGGGCACGTCGACGGCGTTGCCGCGGAAGCTCCAATCGGCGATCTCGTGCAGTCGGTTGAGGTCGGGGTCGCTGCAGGCGAAGGTGCCGGTCGGTCGCAGGTCGGTGTGGACGATCCGCATCTCGACGGCTGCCGGGTCGAGGGGTGCGCCGTGGCGCTCCAGGCGCGCGTACTGGAAGCCGTGGACCGTGTGCCGGGGCTCGAAGACGGTCGCGACGCCGTCGGAGACCACCTCGTCGCGTTGCACGAACTCCGTCCGGCCGCCCTCGCGGTGGGTCGAGTCGAGGTGCCGGGTGTCGAGGTCACCGTCGGGGCCGACGAACTCCCCGTGGTCGATCACCGTCCGGGTGCCCGCGGGACCGAGGTCGCTGAGGCGCACCCAGCCCGACGCGTTCTGCCCGAAGTCGGCCACCACCACGGTCTCCGAGACACGTCGGACCGAGACCGGTCGACGCGTCTCCACCACTCGCACCGGCGGCGCGGGGGACCAGTCGATCCGCGGTCCCCGGACCGCGTCCACCACCACGGGTGCCGCGGGGCCGGGGACGGCGGTGAAGTCGGTGCTCTGGCCTGCCATCAGGTCAGCCCGGACGATCTGCGACGGTGCGCTCGTCCAGTTCCCGTCGCTGCGCACCACGCGCCTTGATCCGTCGGCGAGTTCCAGGTGGAGTTCCACCCTGGCCGCCAGGGTGTCGCCCCAGCCGGACGGGATGCGGAAGGCACCCACCTGCCCCCGGTACCAGCCGTCGCTGAGCAGGAGCTCGAGCCGGTTCGAGCCGGCCCGGACCGCTCCGGTCACGTCGAACGCCTGGGCGTACAGGGTCTCGGCGTAGGAGGTGCTGCCCGGCAGGAGTTCGGCGGTTCCGGCGCGCGACCCGTTGACGAAAGCCTCGTAGAGCCCCAGCGCCGTGCTGTAGAGCCTGGCCCGCGCCACGTCGTCACCCACGTCGAAGGTCACTGAGAGACGGTGTGCGGGCCGGTTCCCGTGCCCGGCGTCCTCAGCCTCGTGCGGGGAGATCCAGCGGGCCTCCCAGTCCCCCTCCAGCAGTCCGACCTCGAACGACGCCCACGCCGACCACTCACTGCGGCCGCGCTCCCCCGCGACGCGCACCCGCCACTCGACGCGCTGCCTGCTGCGCAGCTCCGGCCAGGGCCATGCCACGAACTGCTGCCCGGCGTCGACCGCCACCGGCTGCAGCGCCCGGCCCTCGACGCGCGCCTCGAGCTCGGCGCCGAGCACGCGTCCGACTTCGGCGGGCGGCCACCACGAGAACCTGGGCGCGGCTCCGGTTACGGGGAACGCGTCTCCGCCGCCGTCGGTCCGCAGGCGGGTGGGGGCGGTGGGGACGACGGTCATCGGCTGGGTCACTGCTGCATCACAATCCGTTGTTGCGGGCGACGTTCCCGAGCCAGGCGAGGCTCGGTTTGGGCGTGCGCTCGAAGGTGGTCCGGTCCACTGCAACCAGCCCGAAGGTCGGGCGCCAGTGTCCCCACTCGTAGTTGTCGAGCAGGCTCCAGTGCAGGTAGCCGAGCACGTCCGCGCCGGCGTCGACTGCTGCGGCCAGGCCCTCGAGCGCTCCGGTGGTGTAAGCGATGCGGCGGGCGTCGTCGTCGGTGGCGATGCCGTTCTCGGTCACCACGATCGGCAACCCCGTCACCTCATGCGTGTGGCGGACGGCCATCCCGAGCGCGTCCGGGCGGTATGCGGTCCCCACGAGGGTGTTGTCCGGGTGCGGCGGGTACGGCTCGATCCCGTCGGCATCCACCCACTGGCTCGAGTACGACTGCACCCCGACGAAATCGTCCCCCTCCGAGCCGGAGAGGTACAGGTCCTCCCAGGTCCACCGCAGCTGCGCCATCCGGTCCTCGCCGCCGGGCCGGGCGACGAAGGCGCGGTTGGCGACGCTCCAGCCCACCTTGGCGTCCGTGTTCTCGCGGACGATGGCGCGGGCGACGTGGTGGACGTCGATGAACCGCTTGCCGATCTCCTCGTCGGGCGCGGGCAGCACCGGGCGGGGGCCGTCGTCGGTGGTGGGGCTGTGCCACTGGCCGTCCTGCTGGCCGGTGCGCATCGCGCGCTCCATCGCGGTCATCATCGAGAGCATGTTGGGCTCGTTCATGGTGACCACCCACTCGACACCGTCGAGGATGCCGGTGACGGCACGCAGGTAGTTCTCGAAGCGGGCGACGGCGCCGTCGTCCAGCCAGCCGCCGGCCTCGGCGAACCAGCGCGGGTTGGTGAAGTGGTGGAGGGTGACGAACGGCTTCATGCCGGCCTCGAGCACGGCGTCGATCATCCTGCGGTAGTGCGCGAGGGAGGCATTCGAGATGATCCCTTCGGCGGGTTCCACCCGTGCCCACTCGATCCCGAAACGGTAGGTGTTGAGGCCAGCGTCAGCCATCAGCCGGATGTCCTCGGGGTAGCGGTGGTAGGAGTCACAGGCGTCGCCGCTGCGCTCCATGCCGGGCACGCGTCCCTCGTTTGCCCAGAAGTCGGAGTTGGTGTTGTTGCCCTCGATCTGGTGGGGAGCGGTGGCGGCGCCCCAGAGGAAGCCGTCGGGGAACTGCATCATCGTTGGTCCTTCTTTCGGTGCTACTTGGCGATCTGGTTGAGGCTGGCGTTGAGTTGCGCGATCTGCTCGGCCGGGAGCGCGGCCCCGGCCTGGCGCAGCAACGTCTCGACGGTCATGCGGTCGACGATGGCCTGCATCGCCGCCGGGATCTCGACGTTCTGGGCGACGTCGCCTCGGCTGGCGGCCGCGGCCCGCATCAGCCGGTCGATTATGGCCGCGCCCTGCTCCGAGGCCTTGATGTCGGAGAGCCTGTCCCGCACGGAGAAGTAGCCCTCGGGGCTGGGCAACTCTTCGGCGTCGAACCAGTTGACGACCTGCGCGGCCTGGAGGCTCTGGTCCGGGTCCGGTTCGGCGACGCGCCTCACGCGGATGGAGTCGGACTGCTCCCCCGCGACGGCGCGGATCTCGTGCTCGTCGCTGAGGGGGACCTCGAAGTGGAACACCAGGCGTCCGGCGGTCGTGGCCACGGGCTCGCCGTCGCACAGCAGCGACACCTCGGGCTGGTTCGAGTAGACCGTCACCTCCGTCACCGCCTCGGCCCGATCCACGCGGCGCCGTCCGCAGACGTGCACGAAGGGCTCGTTGCTCCAGGCGGCCTTGTAGAGGTGGAAGGCGTCCTTGCGCTGGGTGCGGTCGAAGCTGACCAGGCCCTTCAGGTTGCGGCCCGCCACTCCCCCCTCGTCGCGGCCGTCGGAGCCGAAGTCGGCGAGGTTCCACACGTGCGTGGCCCACAGCCAGGGGCGGGCCTCGATCATCTCGAGCATGTGCTCGTGGTAGCCGGCCTGGTACTGCTCGGAGTAGTCGCCGCGCACGGGTTCGGCCGCCTGGAGCCGCAGGTTGGCGTCGGCCCCGTACTCGGCCAGGCCGATGGCGGTGCCCGGGTGGGCGGCGTGGAAGTCGTCGAGCCAGGTGTCGTTGTCGGCCACCTCGCCGACGTACCAGCCGAAGTAGAGGTTGTAGGACATCACGTCTGGCACGCCCACCAGTGGATCGTCGGTCTCGAGCAGGAACAGGTGAGCCATCGTGGTCAGGCGCGTCGGGTCCAGGCGGTGCGCCAGCTCGTCCAGCTCCCGGTGGGCCGCGAGCACCTCCGGGCCGTTGCCCGTGACTGTGATCTCGTTGGACAGCCCCCAGCACACGATGCTGGCGTGGTGGCGGTTCTGCACGATCAGCTCGGTGAGTTGGCTGGTCGCGTCGGCCTTGCCTTCCGGCAGGAACTCGGTGATCTGCGGGATCTCGGCCCACACGACGATGCCGGCCTCGTCGCAGAGATCGTAGAAGTGCTGGTCGTGCTGGTAGTGCGCCAGCCTGACCGTGGTGGCGCCCAATTCCCTCAGGAGCGCCATGTCGGTTTCCATCATCTCCGGTGTGATGGCGTTCCCGACGCCCTCCCAGTCCTGGTGCCGCGAGACGCCGCGCAGGGGGTACTCCTCGCCGTTGAGGATGAAGCCGCGCGCCGGGTCCACCTCGAACTCCCGGCAGCCGAACCGCAGCTCGACCCGGTCGACGACGTCGCCGTCGAGGAGCAGTTCTGCGGCGAGTTCGTAGAGGTGGGGGTCCCGCAGGCCGTGCCAGCGGCGGACGTCGGGGATGGTGATGGAGGCCTCCGCGACGGCGTCCCGCACGGGCACGGTCCGGGAGGCGACGCCGTCGATGCTGAAGCGCACCTCGTCACCGCCGGTCAGGTCTGCCTGCAACCGGACGTGCGCGTCCGTCCCGAGGAGCTCGGGGGTGGCAGTGACACCGGGGCCGCCGTCGTGGTCCAGGGCGAAGTGGGTGCGGGCCACGCGGATCAGGTGGACGTCGCGGTAGATGCCGCCGTAGAAGGTGAAGTCCGCGCGCTGGGGATAGGCGAAGGTGTTGCGCGAGTTGTCGACGATTACCAGCACGACGTTCTCGGGGCCGAGTGCGTCGGTGATGTCAACCCTGAACGTGGAGTACCCGCCCTGGTGGCTTCCGACGTGGACGCCGTTGACGTGGACCTCGGCCGCGGAGTTGACGCCGCGGAACTCCAGCCAGGTCTCGCCGTCGGCGGGTTGCGCAGGCAATCTCCGGGCGTAGGTGCTGCGGCCGCGGCGGTAGTCGTTGCCGCCGTCCTGCCCGTCGATCGCGTTCCAGGTGTGCGGCAGGCTGATCGTTGCGCCGGCCTCCCGGACGTCGTCCCAGGACGAGTTCACTGGCAGCTCCGCGGCGGCGAACGCCCAATCGTCGTTGACCAACTCGACGTCCCTGCCCATTCGACTCATCCATGTCCCCTTCGACCCGGCGCGACGGTTTCCGCGCTGACCACACGCTAACAACCCCCACCGCAGTGTGATAGAAACTGGGCAGCACGAACAGAACGATTCCCGCACTCCTCGGAAGGCAGGCGGAGATGACAGCAGCAGAACTCGAGGACCACCGTCGCTTCCTGGAGTCGATCCTCGGCTGCTCGGTCGCGCTGACCGACGCGCCGCGGGAGTTCCTTGCCACCTTCCAGGAGGCCAACTGCTTCGACATCGGGCTGCAGCCGGTGCTGACCCAGGCCTACCTCGTCGACTTCGTGACCCACATGGACAAGTCGGTGGTGCACGAGATCCAGGAGCCGCTCGGAATGGCGGTCACGGTGTTCTGGCTGGGCGGGGAACTGGTGGTGGTGGGGCCGTACACCGGGCAGGGCCTCCATCCGGGCGACGCCGAGGCACTGCTGGGCCAGCTGCGGATCCCCAGTGCGCACCTGCAGGCCTACAAGCTCTACCGGGCCCGGTTCCCGATCGTGGACACCGAGTACGTCCGGCGCGGCGCGATGGCGTTGGCCGAGCTGGCGGGACACGGACAGAGCGTGGTGGGGATGCAGCGGGTGAGCGGCACCACCGGCCCGATCACGCCCGGCGCCGGGGAGCCCCCGCACTCGGCGTCGTTCGAGGTGATCAACGAGCGCTACGCGGTGGAACAGGAGTTCATGAACGCCGTTTCGGAGGGCGACGAGGAGCGCGCCTTCGCAGCGCTGCAGGGCATGAGCGGCATCCCCCAGCCGCCGAGCTATCTGAACACGCCGCTGCTCGGTGCCACGATCCTGCGCATCATGGCCAGGGTGGCGGCGCAGCAGGGCGGGTTGCCGCCGGTCACCATCGACGCCATCTCCCAGACCCACGCGCAACGACTGCACCGAGCCGGGCCCGCGGCAGACGTGAACCGGACGAGTCAGGCGATCTCGTCGATGGTCAGCGAGTTCTGCAGGCACGTGCAGCGGCACCGTCGCCGCCCGTACTCACGACTGGTGCGGCAGGTGATGGACGAGATCTCGCTGCACCTGAGCCACAACGTGTCCTCGAGGCAGATCGCGGCCCGGCTGCACGTCTCGGAGTCGCACCTTGCCCGGCGGTTCAAGGCCGAGACCGGCCACACCATCTCCGAGCACGTCGCACAGGAGCGGGTGGCGCGCGCCGCCCACCTGCTGGTCACCACGGCCCAGCCGGTGAGCGGCATCGCCGCCTACGTCGGCTACGAGGACGCGAACTACTTCGTGAAGGTCTTCAAGTCCGTCCACCAACTGACGCCCACCGCGTACCGGCGCCAGCACACCGAGGGCTGAACGGCTCAGCCCAAGGTCTCGGGGCCGTCCAGCCCGACCGACTGCGGGACGGCCTCTGCCTCGGGAGCCCCCGTCAGGACGGCGGCCTTCTTGTCGCTGACGCGTCGCTGGACCTCGATCATCTCCTCACGGGTGAGCGTGTAGCCGCGCATCGCGACCAGCGTGCAGACCCAGCCCAGGACCGGCAGGCCCAGGAACAGCGCCAGTGTCACGAACAGGATCGACGTGGTCAGCCCGTCGTTGGGCTGCGGCATGACCGTCCTGAAGCCGATGAGCGCGACGGAGCCCAGCGCGATGGCGGCGCCCAGGGAGGACACGATCTGGTCGATGAAGTTGTAGGTGGCCGTGACCACGGCCGGCAGGTACTTGCCGGAGCGGTCCAGCTCGTGGTCGACGATGTCGGCGCGCATTGCACCGGACGCCGTGGTGACGCACATCTTGGCGCCGTTGAGCAGCAGGTACAGGCCGAAGAAGCCGATCATCAGGGGAATGCTCGTCAGGATGGCGCGCGTGTCGACGGCCAGGCAGAAGACGACCAGGGCGACTGCCGCCGCAAGGCACGCCCACGTCCAGGTCACGACCGAGCGCCGCGCGCCGTGCTTGCCGGAGTGGCGTGCGCCGATGATCGCGAAGACGATGGAGGGCAGCATCGTGATCAGACCCATGATGGTGCCGAGTTGGATGTTGCCCAGCATGATCCCGAACAGCATCGTGGTGACGACGGCCTGCGCGCCCACCTGCTGCGCCAGCTTGTCCGAGGCGGCGGAGATCAGGAAGCGCTGGAAGGGTCCGTTGTGGGCGAGCACGCTCCACATGTCCTTGAGCGAGACGCCGCTCTCCTCCTCCTTGGCGGTGATGTGGGCGAAGTTCTCGGGCTTGTCGGCCTCCGAGACGCCGACGCAGGCCAGGATCTGGAAGAACAGGGAGGAGGCGATGAAGACCAGTGCGGTCTCCTGCAGCATCCCGACGGTGTACTCGTTGCCGTGCCTGGGCAGGATCGCCACCGTCGAGACGATGGTGAACAACATCGGCACCAGGTAGGCGTAGATGGTGGCCCACACCTGGATGGTGGGCCGCTGCTTCGGGTCGTTGGTCATGACGGGTGGGATCATGTTGCCCGCGATGTCGTTGGTGGACGAGCCGATGATGTAGACCACGTACACCGCGATGAAGAACACGGGACCGAGTCCCTTGTCCGAGCCCCACACGAACAACAGCAGGACGGCGAACGAACGGATCGCCCAGCCCACGAGCATGAAGAACCGCAGCTTCCCGTGACGGAAGTTGACCTTGTCCATCACGATCGCCAGCACGGGGTCGATGATTCCGTCGAGGACGCGGGTGACGGTCAGGATGATGCCGGCCACGGCCACGGCGATCCCGTACCCCGCGTTCTGCAGGTAGCTCATCAGCCCGACCAGGACGTAGAAGATCATCGCCGAGCCGTTGTTGGCCTGGGACAGGGCGATCCGCCAGGTCTTCGCCCGCCTGTAGTCGACGCCGTCGATCTCGCTCGCGGTGAGCTTCTTGGTTCTTGCCATCGTGCGTCCACACTCCTTTGAATGAACTCGTGTCCGCAACCAGATCTTCCTGCGTCAACGGATTGCCCGACACTAACGCCTGCGATCCGGAACCAGTAGAACAGAAGCGCGTCCAATAGCAGGATTCCCTCACGTGAGCTCGGCGCTCCTAGGCTTGCGGCATGGATCCGGAGATCTCGGAGGCGCCGACGCCACACGGCCCGGCGCGGGTGCACCTCCACCACCCCGACGGCGCGCCCGCGGGCATGCTCATGCTCGGCCACGGCGCCGGCGGCGGGATCACCGCCCCCGACCTGCAGGCGGCCACGGCATCGGCGCTGGCCGTCGGTTGCGCCGTCGCACTGGTGGAGCAGCCCTACCGGGTTGCCGGCCGCCGTGCCCCAGCGCCGATAGCGCAGGCGGGCGTCGCGTGGATCGCGGTGGCGGCCCACCTGGGAAAGGGTGAGTTCGCGGGGATCCCGCTGGTCACCGGCGGCCGCTCGTTCGGCGCGCGGGTGGCGTGCCGGACCTGGTCCGAGACCCGAAGCAGCGGCGTCGTCTGCCTCGCGTTCCCGACGCACCCGCCGGGCAAGCCGGAGAAGACCCGACAGCCGGAACTCGACGCCGTCGCCGTGCCCGCGCTCATCGTCCAGGGCGCCTCCGACCCGTTCGGCAGGCCGACTCCCCCATCGGCCGGCCGGCTGGTCGTCGTCGCGGGCGACCACTCCCTGAAGAAGGACCACGCCACCATCCGCGCGGCGGTCGGGGAGTGGCTGGGCTCCCTGCTCGGGTGAGGCTCAGCCGCGGCGCTCCGCGCGTCGGCGGGCGGCCTCGTGGGCCCAGCGAAGCAGGTCGAGCACCAGCTCCCGCGTGCCCGCTCCGGGGTTGACCACAGAGACCCAACCCTGCGTGCGGTGGGTCGGTTCAGGGACGCTGGTCGGCCGCCCGGCGGGACATGGTGCGCACCACGAGGTAGACCATCGCCAGCAGCATCAGGAACGCGACTGCTGCGAGCATCAGGGATGAGACGTGGATGGCACCGAAGAGCAGCCCTCCGCCGGCGATTGCGGGAGCCGGGAGACCCATTGATCCGTACATGTTGTTTCCTTTCAGTTGGCGATCTCGGCGACTGACTGTGCAGCCCAGAGATCTTCTTGCTTGCCGGTGAAGTGTGAACGCAGGGCCTTGCCCCAGCCGCGCAGGAACCAGTAGGCGCGCAGCCAGGCGAAGTGCTCCGCGGGCAGGATTGCGAAGCCGAGGACGACGTCCATCCAGTCGCGATGCGGGATCCGCAACGTGAGCAGGCCCTGGCCGAGCGCGAAGATGGCTGGAACCGCCACCCACCACAGCAGCGACGGCGTGAACGTGCCCGTGAGCAGCAGCGCCACCACCAGCAGCGCCCACGCGATCCGTAGCGCGGCCATCGCGAGCCCCGCGAACTGCTGCCACCAGTCGAGGGCGGTGTAGCGGTTGACGCCGACGCGCAACAAGTCCTCGACGGTGCCCACCTGCCACTTCATCCGCTGGCCGAGCAGGGCGCGGTGGGTGCGCATCGAGTCGGTGTAGGCACGCACCGTCGGTGAGACGTGGCACCGGTAGCCGAGGCGCCGGATCTCGTAGGTGAGGAGCCAGTCCTCGGTGAGGCTGGCGTAGCTCCACGGGCCGGGCTGCCCGGTCCGGGCGACGACGTCGCGAAGGGCCTTGCCGCTGATGGCACAGCCGGTGCCGGCCAGGACGGTCGTGTAGCCGCGGCGCAGCGCGGTGTCGGTCCAGGCCGCGAACTCAGCGCGCTGCAGCCGGGTCAGGTAGTCCCGGCCGCGCATCGTGAACTTGCTGGAGGATCCGCCCAGCGTCGGGTCACCGTCGAGTTCACGGACCCAGTCGGCCAGGGCGTTGCTCGGCAGGGCGGTGTCCGCGTCGAGGCAGATCACCACGTCGGCGTCGCGGGCGTAGGCGTCCCAGGCCAGGTTGAGGGCCTCGGACTTCTTGTGCTCGAGGCGTGGGAGTTCCATCACCTCCACCCCGTAGCTCCGTGCCACGGCGGCGGTGTCGTCGGTGCAACCGTTGGGGATGGCGACCACCAGGTCAGCCGGTCGGGTCTGGTCCAGGACCGCGGCCAGCGTCGCGCCGATGGAGTCCGCCTCGTTGTACGCCGGCACCAGCACCACCAGCCTCAGGCCGTCGCGCGCACCCCGGTTTTGGGCGCACGCAACACCAGTGCCCACCATCATGTCTCTGTCCCCCCGGATAGAAGCTCCCCGGTTCGTTCCACACTGGAACTGCCTCACGGGCGAGCAATCCGGACGCTACGCATCCGCATCCCGACTGGCAACTCAAACGGGCCGATATTCGGAAAGTTTGGAAAGTCTTGCACCCTGAGGAGTCCCAAACTTGAGGGTGCGTTTGAATCCGCAACTTTCCCCACTGCGCGGACTTCGGTTCGCCGCGACGCGGCCGCGCCGGTGACCGATTCGTCGCGGACGTCCAGAGGCTGGTAATCTTCGGGGGTCGGTCCGCTCAGTCTTGCCTCGGGCCGCTGGCGCGCAGGTCAATCCAAATCCTGCTGGACGCCGCTCTTCGCTTCACAGCACTTGCACCCCGGTGAGACAGCTCCCGATAGGTACCCACTTGTCTTCAGATTTCGCACGCCTCGGCGTGCCCGCCAACCTCGTTACCGCTCTTGCGGGACGTGGCATCACCATCCCCACCCCCATCCAGGCCGCGACGCTGCCGGACTCCCTGTCCGGGCGCGACGTCCTGGGCCGTGGCCGTACCGGCTCCGGCAAGTCGTTCGCGTTCCTGCTGCCCCTCGTGGCGCGGCTGGTCGAGTCGAACAAGCCGAAGCAGGCCAGGAAGCCGCGCTCGCTCATCCTCGCCCCCACCCGTGAGCTGGCCACCCAGCTGCACGAGTCGCTCGTCACGCTGGAGAAGCCCGCCGGGCTGACGTCCACCGTCGTGTTCGGCGGCGTCGGCCAGAACCCGCAGGCCAAGGCGCTGCAGCGCGGCGTCGACGTCCTGATCGCCTGCCCCGGCCGCTTGCTGGACCTGATGGGCCAGGGCCTCGCCGACCTGTCCGCGATCGAGATCACCGTCATCGACGAGGCCGACCACATGGCCGACATGGGCTTCCTGCCCGGCGTCCGCCGCATCCTCCAGGCCACCCCGAACAACGGCCAGCGGATGCTGTTCTCGGCCACCCTGGACGCGGGCGTGAACACGCTGGTCAAGCAGTTCCTGCACAACCCCATCACGCACGAGGCCGATTCCGAGCTCTCCCCCGTGACCGCCATGGACCACCACGTCCTGCGCATCGACAACGACTCGCGCACCCAGGTGCTGGCCGAGCTCGCCGCCGCCCCGGGCAACACGATCATCTTCACCCGCACCAAGCACGGCGCGAAGAAGCTGGCCAAGCAGCTCATCGGCATGGGCATCCCGACGGTCGACCTGCACGGCAACCTGTCGCAGAACGCCCGCACCCGCAACATGGACGCGTTCCACTCCGGCCGCGTCCAGACCCTCGTCGCCACCGACATCGCCGCCCGCGGCATCCACGTCGACGACGTCGGCCTCGTCGTGCACGCCGACCCGCCCACCGAGCACAAGGCCTACCTGCACCGCTCCGGTCGCACGGCACGTGCGGGCAACGCCGGGACCGTCGTGACGCTGGAGCTGCCGAGCCAGCGCAACGACGTTCGCTCGCTGCTGCGCCTGGCGAAGATCAACCCGACCTTCACCTCCGCCACCCCTGGCCACGAGATCCTCAGCACCCTCGCACCGGGCGCCCGCACCTACCTGACCGCCGACGAGGCGGCCAAGCTCGCAGGCGTGAACACCCAGCCCGCGCAGCCGCAGGGCGCCGGCGGCGGTCGTCGTCGCTCCGGCGGCGGTGGCGGGGGCGGTGCTCGCCGCGGCGGCCAGAGCGGCAGCCGCACCCAGAACGGCCACCCCGGCGACGGCGGCCAGCACTCGGGCGGCCAGCGTCCGGCCGGCAACGGTGGTTCGCGCCGCCGTGGCCGCGGCGGTGCACCTGCCGGTGCGTCCGCGGGTTCGTCCCGTGGCGCGGCCCCCGCGGGCAGCAGCCGCAGCGCCGCTGACTTCTCCAGGAGCTTCCGCTCCCGCTGACAAGCTCAACTGGGTGGGGCGCCGGGCTCATTGTGAGTCCGGCGCCCCATTTTCAGTTGCTCTGCGGCCTTAGAGTGAACGGCATGGATTCCCACGCCCTCGGCCAACGCCTGGACCGCATCGTGAAGCAGGTCAGGGAGCTCGACGATGGTGATCGCCACCCAATCGAGGTCAATCGTGGTGTTGACCCGGAACTGACCGCGCTGGCCCTGGTGGATGTCGGGGGCGAGCAGGTCAGCGCGGGCGACGCGGATTTCGCGTTCCCAATCCAGTCCATGTCGAAGGCATTCGCCTACGGGCTGGCGATCGACACGGTCGGCCTGGACGAGGTGTTCCGCCACGTCGACGTCGAACCGTCCGGCGACGCCTTCAACCGGATCTCACTCGCCGAGGGCGACCGTCCGGACAATCCCATGATCAATGCCGGGGCGCTGACGGTCCACGCGCTACTGCCGGGAGGGAACTGCACGGAGAGGTTCCAGGCCGTCCACGAACTGTTGTCCCACATGGCCGGGCGTGAGTTGTCCGTCAACGAGGAGTTGTTCGAGGAGGAGCTCGCATCCGCGGACCGCAACCTCGGCATCGCCCACCTCCTCAAGGCCCTCGGAGTCCTGGACGCGGACCCGCACGACGTCGTCGAGGGCTACACCCGCCAGTGCGCCATCGAGGCCACCACCGTCGACTTCGCCAGGATGGCCGCCACGCTCGCCCACGACGGCGTCGTGCCCGGCACCGATGAACGCTCGCTCACGTCCCGGGCCGCCCGCCAGGTCCTGTCGGTGATGATGACCTGCGGAATGTACGACGACGCGGGCGAGTGGGTGACCGCCGTCGGCCTCCCCGGCAAGAGCGGCATCTCCGGTGGCATCATCGCGGCCGTGCCGGGCACCTGCGGGATCGCCGCCTACTCCCCCAGACTCGACCAGCACGGCAGCTCGGTCCGAGGCATCCGCGCCCTCGAACTGCTCTCCGGCGGGTTGGGCCTTCACCTGCTGCGCCCCGGCCTCGCGCAGCTCTGATCCCCTGACGTGCGGGAAACCCAGTTGCCCAGAGCCTCGAAGGCCCCAGTCGCCCCCAGAAGGATCAGACCAGCAGCGCGCTGAACACCGACACCGTCAACAGCGCGAGCACCGTGGACACGGCGACGACGGCGGCCACGAGGTGCCCGTCGCCGTCGAACTCCTGCGAGAGGGTGAACGACGTGGCACTGGTGGGCATGCAGGCCAGCAGGACGAGGGTAGCGGTGAGGACGCCGGTGGGGTCGGGGATCAGGAAGTGCGCCGCCACCCAGGTCAGCAGCGGCAGCGCGATGATCTTCAGCAGGGACACCGACAGGATCGCCAGCAGCGACGCCCCGCCCGTGCGCAGCGCCTTGATGGCCGGCCGCAGCGCGAGGCCGATGGCGAACAGCGCCACCGGGATCACCGCCTGCGCCAGCAGTCCGATGGGCTCGGCCACCACCTCCGGAACGG
This sequence comes from Tessaracoccus rhinocerotis, assembly GCF_007197885.1. Lineage (GTDB taxonomy): Bacteria > Actinomycetota > Actinomycetes > Propionibacteriales > Propionibacteriaceae > Arachnia > Arachnia rhinocerotis. The sequence goes on along the minus strand of NZ_VKKG01000007.1, from coordinate 24,376 downwards.
GCAACTCCAGGGCGCGCACCAACACGGCGAACGCGACGGCGATGACCGCCGGGTTGTACGGGCCTGCCTTGAGCAGTGCCTTGCGCAGCCGACCCGGCTCGGTGTGCCCGGCGGATGCGAGCGCGGGGTAGCCCACCATGAAGATGAGGTTGTGGACCATGGATCCCAGCGCCATCGGCAGGGCGGCCGCTGGTCCGAGGAGGCTGAGGATGAGCGGGAAGGCGAAGTAGCCGACGTTGCCGTAGCCGGCCGAGAGCGTCAGCTTGGCGGCGATGTTGCGCAGGCCCGCCAGCCGGGCGCCCACCCACACCAGTGTGGAGAACCCGAACGTGACGAGGAACGTCACGACGAAGAACGACAGCGGCAGCCCTGCCCCCGAGGGCGCCTCGACGATGGCGTCGAACAGGAAGGCGGGCAGTGCGAACCAGTAGACGAAGGCGTTCAGGCTGGCGTCGGCGCCCTTGAACGCCTTGGCACCACCGGCCATGAGCCCGAGCAGGATGAGCACGTAGAGCGGCAGGACGACGGCCAGCACCTCGAGCATCCGCACACCTCCCGCACCATCTTCTCGCACGCGAAACTGTACAACCCGCCAGTCGTCCGGCGGCGCGGCCTCCCGGTTGGACTCAGGGGCCTCCCGCTCCCCGTGACCAGCTCCCTCGGCTAACTTAGGGCAGCCTCCCTTTCCTTGAATCATTCAAGAAAACGTAGAAGAATGGGTCACACAACAGAGAGACGGGAGAAACACATCATGACCCAGACACTCAACCGCAAGGACACGCACACCGCCCACCCGGCCTTCCAGGCCTCGGAGAAGCTCGCCGGTCACCTGCAGCAGATGCTGGTGGACCTCACCGACCTCCACATCCAGGGCAAGCAGCTCCACTGGAACGTGGTGGGCAAGAACTTCCGCGACACCCACCTGGTCCTGGACGAGGTCGTGGCCGCAGCCCGCGAGTTCACCGACGTCGTCGCCGAGCGCATGCGCGCCGTCTACGCGACGCCGGACGCCCGCATCAAGACAGTCGCGGAGCAGACCAGCCTGCCCCAGCCGTCGGCTGACGAGATCGACACGGCCGACACCGTCGACGCCATCGTCGCCTCGCTCTACGCCACGGCCGGCACCGCTCGTCGCATCCACGACGAGGTCGACGAGGAGGACCCGACCACCGCGGACATCCTGCACACCATCCTCGAGCGCATCGAGCAGCTGGCCTGGATGATCGACGCCGAGAACCGGGTCGCCAACAGCAGCATCCCGCGCAACGCCTGACCTCCGCACGAATTGAACAACCGACGCCGCGTCGGCCATCCCCGGATGGCCGACGCGGCGTCGGTCGTTGCGTGGGCCGGTTCGCTGCCGCCTCAGCCGCGCGCGACCCGGCTGATCGTCTGGACGGCACTCTCCATCAGCTGGAAAGGGGCGCCTCCGCCGTCTCGGGCCCCGGGCCGTAGGGGTCCGGGACGTCGTCGTCGCTGACGTACTCGCCAATCGCCCGGTTTCGGGCTGCGAGCCTCACCATGGCTCGCAGCCGCTTGGGAACCGTGTCGCCGGGCACGTCGGGGAACTCGGGCGCGCCGACGATGCGGGCGAGCTCGAGCAGGGTGAAGGTCTTGTTCCGGGCCGACGAGACCCGGGTGAGGACGTTGGCGCGGTGCCAGGTGGTGAGGGGAACCACGAGGTCGGCACGAAGGGTGTGCAACGTCCTGAGCTGGCGGGCGCTGAAGCCCTCGTCGCGGATGCCGCGACGGCGCAGGCGCAGCGCCATGCTGTGGTCGATCGGCTCACCCACCAGCGCGTGCGTGCCGGCACTGGAGACCCTCACCTCGGCGCCCAGGGCGTCGGCGAGCAGGCGCTCGGCTGCTGGCGACCGGCAGATGTTGGCCGTGCAGACCGTCAGTATCCGGAAAGCGCCGATGGACGACGAAACAAACACAAGCTGCCCCTCCCCCGCAGCGGCCGCCGTTGGCTGCAGCTGGATAAAACCAGTCCCCCCGCGGGACGTCGCCTGAACCCTATCGATGGTTCACGTTGGCACAGTGATACCTGATCAGACGTGAGATGACCAGCGGGAAGAGGAGATTGACAACGCCGTTGATCGATTAGGGACCTTTCAAACCCGGCGCAGCCGGCTCAAGGGCGCAGGACGCCGCGCTGTCCATTCCCCCGAAGTTCAGCGCGGCGTCGTCGGTCCCCCGCACGGGAACCTGACCAACATCTTGCCGTGGTTGCACGACCTCCGCCAGACAGCGATACCAAATCGTTATCCGGGGCTCGGTCGTCGGTTCGCTCCCGAACAGTGAAGCCGCTCCCGATGTGTGGGGAGCGGCTTCACGTTCGGGGAGCAAACCCCACGAGTCACACGTTCTGGACGAGCTCCACGGGGGTGCCGTCGGGGTCGTTGAGGTAGACGACGCGATTTCCGGCCCACGGGCCCATCTCCACGGTCTGGGGCTCGGAGTTGAACTCGATCTCGCCCTTGAGCCGGTTGTAGACCTCGTCCACGTCGTCGACGTTGAGGGCGATGTGCATGGCGCCGGCGTCGCGGTTGGGCTTGGTGTTGTCCTTGGCACCCTGGGGGGCCTGGTACTCCAGCAGCTCAAGGACGACGTCGCCCTCCACCGGCAGGAACGCCACGCGGATCTCGGCGCCCTCCTCCTGGACGAGCTTGCTGAGCCACTCGCCGCTGATCGGGAACACCCACTCGGCGGGCGGCTGTTGGATCCCGAGCTTCGTGTAGAACTCGATGGAGCGCTCGAGGTCGGCGACGGTGACTCCGATGTGGTTGAGGAGACCCATGGTCAGTTCCTTTCGGTCTGGTCGCACTTGGCGGCCGTACGGTTGTCCCGGTCCTCACCTACGGCGGCGCGTTCCGGGTTGCTCTTCGCTGAGATGGCAAACGATTACATCCATGAGCGTACCCATTCCCCAATCCGGAAGCAATTGCGCCTAGACTTGCCGCATGAGCAGTGGAGATCGATTGCCAGCACGCTTGGCCGACGTGGCCGAGGCCGCCGGCGTCTCGACGGCGACGGTGTCGCGCGTGCTGGGCGGCAGCCCCCACAAGGTCAGCGCCGCCACCAGGGAACTGGTGGAGAAGACCGCCGCCCGGCTGGGCTACCGGGTGAACCCGATCGCGCGTGCGCTCAGGAGCTCGCTGACCAGGTCGGTGGGCATGGTGGTCCCCAGCATCCGAAACCCGTTCTTCACCGAGCTCGTCGAGGAGGTGGAGCACGCCCTCAGCGCCCACGACCTCAACCTGTTCCTCAGCGACTCCCGCGGCAGCGTCGAACTCGAGGCGAAGCGGCTGCGTTCCATGTCGTCCGGCACGGTCGACGGGATCCTGCTGGTCCCCTGCCACGCGGAGCGCAGCGCGCCGGCGATGGCGGCCGCCGTCGCGCAGGTGCCCGTCGTGCAGCTGGACCGCGAGGTGCCCAGCCTGCGGATCCCCTGGGTGGGGGTCGAGGACCGCTCCGGGATCCGCGACGTCATGGCCCACCTCCACGAACGCGGCGTGCGCAGCATCGCGCACGTCACCAGCACCGAGTCGAGCCTCTCCGCCGCGGTCCGCACCCAGGAGGTGATCGCCGAGGCCGCCCGGCTCGGGATCACCCTGCGCCCCGAGCACCTCATCGATGGCTCCTTCTCCATCGCCGAGGGCCACGGCGCCGCCGAGCTGCTACTGCGCTCGGGCGAGGTCCCCGACGCCGTGGTCTGCACCGACGACCTCCTCGCCCTGGGCGTCGTGGCCGGCCTCCAGGCCGGTGGCCGTTCCGTTCCCGGCGACGTGCTGGTGACCGGCTTCGACGACATCGAGCTCGCGTCCATGATGCTGCCCAGCCTCACCACGGTCCGCCAGCCGATGGAACTGATCGCCGCCGAAGCGGTCCGGCTGCTCACGCAGGGCCGGGACGCCACCCGCTCGGGTGCCCGGATCACCATTCCGGGAACGCTCCAGGTCCGGCAGACAACGCAGCCCCGGGCATAGGCAGGACTCAACTGCGATCGGTCCCGACCATTGCCTCGAGTTCGCTCTGGAGCGCCTCCGCCACGAAAGCCGCGGACAGGGCATCCGTCCCGGTGTGGATGGTGCAGGTCAGCCGACCGGCGTAGGAGAGGGCACTGACCCCGAGCCGCACGTTGCCCTGTATCGGCGCCATGGGGCAGGCGCGCAGCAAGGGGGCGCCGGCGATTGTGAGGGGCCGCTCGGGGCCACGGACGTTGGTGACGAACACCGCGACGAAGCGTTGCCGCCGCGCCAGCCACCGCATGAGCCGCGCCCCCGTCCGGCTTCGGGTCAGCTCGTAGGTGCCTTGCTCGCGGGCCAAGCCGACTCCGACGCTCGTCTGCTCAGCGATGCGCCGGACCCGCTCGCGCCGGTCCGCGACAGCTGTCGGCAGGTCCACCAGCATCACCCCTGTGGCGTTGCCCGCGCCTCCCCGCCCGGGCAACGCCACAGGGATACTCGCGGGCAACGGGTCCGGGACGGGTTCACCGATGCCCTCCAAGGCGGTCCGGATGCTGACCGCCACGGCCGCCAGGAGCGCGTCATTGATCGTCCCTCCGACGGCGTGCGCGGCCTGTCGGAGCGCCTCGAGTTCCACGTCGGCGAACGCCACCCCGTGGTTGTCCCCGATGGGGCCCAGCAGGACTGTGGGCTCCACCCGGGAGCGCACCATCGCGAACACCCTCGCGAACTCGAACCGACGACGTCGCGGCCTGTGCACCACGTCCTTCAGGGACGCCGCGGGCCGAGTCCCAGAGCCGTGGCCGAGCAGGAAGTCCACCAGACTCAGGGCGCCCACGCCATCGCTGACGGCGTGGTGCACCCGCAGGGCCATTGCCACGTCAGCAGTGCCCTCGAGCGGCATCAAGAGCAGCTCCCACAAGGGGCGATCGACGGGGAGGCGCTCGACCGCCAACCCCGCGCACCGCTCCCCGAGCCCGGCGAGTCCGCGGACCGGTTGGTCGCGCCGAACGTGCCATTCCAGGTCCGGTCGGCACCGCTCCCAGAACCACCGCGACCCACGCCGGGAGACGCGTTGGGCGAGGCGGCGCAGGTCCGAGCCGCCACCAGCAGCGATGCGCAACTCGAGCTCCCGGCGCAGTACGTCCAAGTGGATCTCCCCGTCGTCCCCCACGAAACCTCCATGTCCGAGGACGCCGGCGAACAGAAAGGAGTTCACCTGGTTGTCGGCATCGAAGGTGAGGTTGGACGCGTCCACCGCAGTGAGGGGCTCGAGTTCGTCGTCGAGACCTCCGGTCGACGGCAGGCGTGTGCCAGACCCCTCCTGGGTCGGGTTCAGCTCTTCGGGCTTCATTTCCCAAGCATGCGCCCATGACGGACAGCGACCACACGCAGGGGTGGCCTACGCGGTCAGGGCGCCGCCGGCGCACCCAACGAGCGGTGCAGGAAGTCGGCCACCAGGTCGATGTAGCCGCCGCGGTCCTCGAAGTACCCGCCGCAGTGGTCCACGCCGTCGAATGTCACGAACTCCACCGGCCCCGGGGCAGCGGCCTCCGCGAGCTGGAGCGCGTGGCTGTACGGAATTACTCGGTCGTCGGCTCCGTGCAGCAGCAGGAGCGGTCGGGGTGAGATGGCGCCGATCCGGTCCAGGGGACGCACCTCGGCGAAGGCGTAGCCGTAGCGCAGGCGGTTCGCGAGGTCGGCCACCGGGATGAGCGGCTCGCTCGGCAGCCGATGGCGCCGGTAGCCGGCGGCGACGACGTCGCTCAGCGTCGCGAACGGCGAGTCCGCGACGAGGGCCTCGATCCGGTGGTCGTCGGCGGCCGTGAGGATTGCCGTGGAGGCGCCCATCGAGAACGACACCACCGCGATCCGGGCGTCCGGGCGGCGCTCGCGCACGAGGTCGACGGCGGCACTCAGGTCGCGCTGCTCGTGGTGCGCCAGCGACTGGGGGCCGTCGCCGGAGTCACCGTTGCCCCGGAAGTCGAACAGCAGGACGCTGTGCCCCGCCCGCCACAGCCCGGAGCCGATCCCCAGCATGTCGGACTTGTTGCCTCGGTGCCCGTGCGCGCAGATGACGACGATGGGCGAGTCCGGGCGGTCCAGCCACCAGCCCGCCAGCGGGACCCCGTCGGGGGCGGTGAACGCGACGTCGTCGAAGGGGACGTCCAACTCGAACGGGGTGAAGGTGTAGTTCGGCCATGGCCGCCTGGGGCCGTTCAGCGTCCAGGCGGTGAACCCCGCCAGCGCCCCGACGCCGATCCCGACGCCAGCCGTCAACCAACCCGCCGCACCCAACAGCTTCCTCATCCTCACCTCAGTGCGCGACGTAGACGGTGTTGCTCGACTCGCCGCCGGTGAGGAAGTTGGCGAAGGTGACGACGTGCGCCTCGGATGAGTCGAAGGTCTCGGCCAGCAACGCATTGAACTCTTCGTCCGGCGGATCGTCGGACCAGAGGGCGAAGACTCCGCCCGGGTTCAGGTGACTCTTGAGCCGGCGCAGGCCGTCGACGCTGTAGAAGGGGGCGTGGTCGGGGTGCAGCAGGTGCTTGGGTGTGTGGTCGATGTCGAGCAGGACGGCGTCGAAGCGGCGGCCGGGCGCGTCGGGGTCGAAGCCGGCCTCGGAGGCGGCCATCGCAAAAAAGTCACCGAGCACGAGCCGGGTGCGTTCGTCGTGCACGAGTCCAGTCGCGCCGGGCAACAGCTCCCGCTCGTGCCACTCGATCACCTCGGCCATCGCGTCGACAACGACCATCGAGCGCACCCTGGGGTCCTCGAGCGCGGTCAGCGCCGTGCACCCCAAGCCGAGCCCGCCGACCACGACGTCCAGTTCGTCGCCCTGGGCCTGCGCGAGACCCAGCCGCGCGAGTTCGGCCTCAGCGACCGTGAACAGGCTAGACATGAGAAACTCGTCGCCGAGCTTCACCTCGTAGACGTCCACGTTGAGGGTGGGCTCCAGCCTGCGACGCAGACTGATCGTGCCGCGGGGAGTCTGACTCCAGGCAACCTCCTCGAAACGTGCGCTCATCGTGGCCGACTCCTTTGTGAGTGTGATCGGATCCCGCGCGCCCAACATATCGGCTTCGATCGGATCGACGTGCTTCCCGTGGATCACCGCACGCTGAACAACGAGCTACCCACGAATTGACCAGACTGCCGCCCACCCCGAGTTGTTCACGTATGCACCTTGGAGTCACTCACGTTTGCCTACCCGACCCAATCACATTTGTATGATGAGGGCGCTCACGTTTGCTACCTTGATCGATCGACGCGACAAGATGCCCTGCCCCAGATGGCACAAACTCTGACGGGAAGGCTCCACACCCTGACGATCTGGCCTCTTTCGCAAGGCGAGATCGGGGGCAGCCATGAAAACCTCCTGGAGGGACTCCACCGGGCTCCCGAGGCCGTGCTGTCCCGACCGGCTCGATGATCGGCCCGTTCAGGGTCCCGAAGACCTGCAGGGCTTGCTCGCAACTGTCCCTTCGAGGCGCCCCCACCCCTTTGGGCGCCATCAAACCAGACATCTGGACGGGTTACTACCAGGCATTTGGACAGCCTTCAATCAGGCATTCGGACAGGCGCGACCTCCCCAGTACGCTGCCCGGATGTGTCGCCTCATGCAGAGCCTGCGCCGCAAGGGCATGTCCGCCTCGAATCCTTGTCCGAGCTGACGGAGCGCGAGCTGGAGGCGGTCCGCCTGGTCGCGCGCGCACAGGTCATCGCGTCGGCCAGGCGTACCCCGTCGTGTTCGAGAACCGCTCGTGCAGCACGACCTCGGGCCGCTCGCCGTCGCCCCACAGGTTCCGGGTCTCGGCCGGGTCGTTGCCCAGGTCGTAGACCTGACCGTCGGGATCGTGTGGACCACACGGCTCCCCCACCGGCTCGCTGAACCCGCCGGAGCCGGAACCGTAGATCGCCTTCCGATCCCCGCTCCGCAACACCAGTCGGCCATCGTAGGCCTGGACCCCGATGATGCGCTCCGGGTCAGCCTCGACCACCTCGGGCGCGAGCGGGAACGCGACCCCGTCTCCCGCGACGCCCGTGGCCCCGACCACTTCCGCGATCGTCGGCAGCAGGTCCAGCAGGCTGATCACCTCACCACGGGACGCCTGCGCCGGCACCCCCGGCCCGGCGCACACCAGCGGTACGCGGTGCCCGCCCTCGTAGGCGTCGGCCTTCTGCCCGCGCCACGGACCGTTGGGCGGGAAGTTCGCCACGTCGCCGTCCTCGGGAAAGATCATGGGCGTGCCGTTGTCGCTGGTGACCAGGAACAGCGTGTTGTCCAGCTCGCCGGCGGCAGCGAGCGCATCCACCAACTCCCCCACCATCCAGTCGACGAGGTGGATGGAGTCACCGCGGGCTCCGGCGGCCGACGTGCCCTGGACGAACGACGGCGGCACGCAGGGCCGGTGCGGCGCGGCGGAGGCGACGTAGGCGAAGAACGGCCGCCCGTCACCCTCGCCCAACCAGGACACGGCCTCCGACACGACACGGACGTCCACCTCGTCGTCGCGCCAGCCCGAGGCGCCCGCTACGTCTTCCCCACCACCAAGCACCACGACGGCTTCTGCCTCTGGGACACCGCCACGACGCGGTTCAGAACCGCCCACCGCGGTCCCAAGCACGACCTGATCGCCGAGATCCACGACGCCGTCCGCGCGGCCGGGGCCCGCTTCGGCGTGTACTTCTCCGGCGCCCTGGACTGGCACGTCTCCGACCTGCCGCCCATCCAGTCAGACCGTGACCTGTTCACGCTGCGGCGAAACGACGCCGAGTTCTCGCGATACTCCACCGCCCAGCTGGACGAGCTCATCGAGCGCTTCCAGCCCGAGGTGTTGTGGAACGACATCGAGTGGCCCGACGGCGGCAAGGGCGGCGAGGACTACGCACTGGCCGCCGTGTTCCGGGAATACCTGCGGCAGGTTCCCGACGGCGTGGTCAACGACCGCTGGGGCGTCCCGGCCCACGGCTTCTTGACCCGCGTCAGCTGGTTGGGCGGCGAGGACACACCGGTGGTGGACCGTTGGACCGACGTGCCCGACGGCCTCCGGTCGGCGCCCGTCGCCGTCGCGGCGGTCGCCCTGCCGTGAGCGGTCGCCGCTGAGCACTCGGGCCGCCGACCTCCCCTCAGTCGCCCGCCTGCACCAGACCCGTCCGGTAGGCCAGCACCGCCACCTGCAGCCGGTCCCGGAGGCCGAGTTTCGTGAGGAGCCGGGAGAGGTAGGTCTTCACCGTCGCCTCGCTCAGAAACAACAACCCGCCGATCTCGGCGTTGGACATCCCACGCGCAACGAGGCGGACCACATCCAGTTCGCGATCGGTCAGCCCTGACAGCACCGCGGGCGGTGATCCGGCCCGTGGCCGCGACGTGTACTGCTCCAGCAGCCGGGTGATGAGCGACGGCGCCAGCATCGCCTCCCCGCGTGCCACCACGCGGATGGCGTGGACGAGGTCCTCGGGGGGCACGTCCTTGAGGAGGAACCCGGCCGCTCCGGCGCGGATGGCCTCGTAGACGTACTCGTCCAGGTCGAAGGTGGTCAGCACCAGCACCTTCGGGACGGGCGGCGCCAACTGCATGACCCGGCGGGTGGCCTCCACGCCGTCGAGCCGCGGCATCCGGATGTCCATCAGGATGACCTCTGGCCGCAGCTCCCGCGCAGCTTCCACCGCGACGAGCCCGTCGCCCGCCTCACCCACGACGCTGAAACCGGCCCGCTCCACGATCAGCCGGAACCCGATCCGAACCAGTTCCTGGTCGTCGACGATCAGCACCGTCAGCGTCGCGGGTTCGGCCATCGGACTCACACCCTCTCCAGCGGCAGCACCGCGCGGACTCGGAAGCCGTCGCCGTCGGGGCCGGCCTCGACGTCTCCGCCGTAGAGGGCCACCCGCTCGCGCATTCCGAGCAGCCCGTGGCCGGGATCGCGTTCGGGGCTGCGGGCGGGTCCGTCGTCGCTGACCAAGATCTCGAGGGCGCCGTCCCGGAAGTCCAGGGCCCGCCTCCGCGCTGGTGGAGCGGGAGTGCCTGCGGATGTTGGTGAGGGCCTCCTGCACGATCCGGTAGACGGTCAGGTCCAACCCGGCGGGCAGGGTGGGTGCCTCCCCCGTCACCTCGAGGCGGACGTCGACTCCCGACCCGCGGACGGACTCCACCAGTTCCGGCAGGGACGCGATGCCCGGCTGCGGGGCGAGAGCGCCGTCGACGTCCGCCTCGCGCAGCATGCCCACCAGCCGTCGCATCTCGTTCAGCGCGTCCGACCCCGTGCCGCGGATGGCGGCCAGCGCCCGTCGGGTGAACTCCGGGTCGTCCTCCACCGCCTGCTCGGCGGCGCCCGCCTGGACGACGATGACGCCGACGGAGTGGGCGACGATGTCGTGCAGCTCGCGCGCGATCCGGGCACGCTCCTGCGAGATCGCGGCGAGGGCCTGCTGCCGCGACGTCGTCTCGGCGATGTGCGCGCGGACGGCCTCGGCGGCTGCCCGGTCGGCCGCCACGCGCAGCCCGCGCCCGGTGATCCACACCAGGGCGATGCCGGTCCAGTGGAAGATCAGCTCGCTGGGCTTGCTGAGCAGGGGGACGAAGAGGTCGGCGAGCGTGATGAAGGCGACCACCGCGGCCGAGGCCACCCACAGGTACCGGCCGCGGCCGTGCCGTGCGATGGTGAACGCGAGGATCATGACGGGCACCAGCTGGCCGAAGAACAGCAGATGCATGTGGCCGGCGCCGAAGGCCATCCCCAGGAGGGACCAGACGAGCAGCCCGGCGAGGGCCCACCACGGCCTGGCGCGGCGCAGCACCAACGCCGTCGCAGCGAACAGCAGCACGCCAACGCTGCTGACCCAGTTGGAGCCGTCGCCACTGCGTGAGTCGAACGGTACCCAGATCTCGGCCAGCCCCACCGCAGCCACGAGCACGGCGACGACGACGTCGGCCGCCCGCTGCCTGCCGCTGAGCTGCTCCACGGCCACAATCTATGCCCTGCGCACGCCCCCGTCGTCATCCTTGAGTTGACTCCCACGTCAACCCGGCGCCACCTGCGCGGATCGACGGCGCGACCCGCGGCCAGGCGGGACGCGACCGACGGCGCTGCCGGGGTCGACGCCCGCGTTCCTAGTGTCGGCAGCAGGCCCACCGCCGGCGGGCCAGGACACGAGGGGAACCACCATGAACAGCTCCAACAGCGCAGGAACCAGCGCACCCGCCAGATTCACGACCGCGCCGGAACGGCGCGGGACGCGCACCGCCGGCATCGTCCGCGGCGTCGTCGCCGACTCGTTGCTCGTCAGCGGCCTTCTGACCGTGGTCAAGCATCCTGCTGATGCCGGACTTCTCCGGCAGCGCTGCGAACTCCCTCGAGGCCATCGCCGAGGCCGGGACGACGGCCACGATCTCGGTCATGGGGTACACAGCCTCGCAGCTCTTCGTCGCCATCGGGCTGCTCGGCGTGGCCAACCTGGTCCGCGCTCGGGTCCCCGTGCTCGCCGGGATCGGCTCCGCGCTGGCCCTGCTCGGGGCGTTCGGGCACACCGTGTACGGGGGCGTGAACCTCACCATGCTGGCGATGTCCCAGGACATGGGCGCAGTGGATGTGCACGCGGCCGTGCTCGAACGCACCGAGCAGAGCGCGATCCCGTTCCTCGCCTGCGGGCTACTGGGCACTGTCATCGGGTTCATCCTGCTGGGCGCTGCCGTGTGGCGCAGTGGGATGCTGCCCCGGTGGGTCGGCCCCACGATGATCGCCTGGGTGCTGGTGGAGTTCATCGGCAGCGGCCTGTCCCCCTGGGCGACGTACGCCTCCCTCGTTCTGTTCGTGGCCGTTTTCACGGCCCTCGCCCTCGGCGTGGCGCGGTCCTCCATCGGGCACTGGCAGTCGGCGGCCGAGGCCGGACAGGAGTTCTAGCCTGAGTTTCACACTTTTAGTGCCCCAGAGTTTGGAGCATCTGGGCGGTGGCGTCGGGGATCGCAGGCTCGGCTTGTAGTTGCTGGTCGCCGACGCTGATTGTGACGTGCTGGAGCGGGCGGAGGGTCTTGACGATCTTGCGGATGCTCCACTCTGATCGGGCTTGGAGGTCACGGGCGATCGCCAGGGCGGTGAACACGATGGTGAGGTGGGCCTCGATCGCATCGAGGGTGCGGTGGAAGATCGGCCTGGCCGCCAGGTCGGTCTTGGACATCCTGAAGGACTGCTCCACGTGCCAGAGGTCGTGGTAGCTGGCGATGACCTCGGCCGGTGGCATGGTGCCGGCGGTGATGTTGGTGACGTAGCCCTTCAGCCCGACGAGCGCTCTTGCCCGCTCAAGTGAGGCGGCATCGAGGGTGGTCTTCTGTCCGCTGGTTTTCACGAACCGGGCCTTCTTCGCCGGGCGGTGGCCCTCGATGATGTCCAGGGCGCGGTTCTCCTGCAAGGTCAGAGTGTGTCCGTCCCGGACGGCGCGTTTCCTCGAGTACTGCCAGATCGCCCGCCACGACTCGGGGTGCTGGCCGGGGTCCCAGACCGGCTCTCGGCGGGTCTTGGCCCGTTCCGGATCGGGTTTGTGGCGGCGCATCGTGATGGTGTCGATGACTTGGCCGTCGTTGAAGCTGTCGCCGTGCCAGTGGAAGTGTTTGGCCAGGTCGTGGGGTGCCTTCGTCACGCGGGAACCGACGATGAACCTCAGCCCGGCCTCGTCGATCGCGGTCAGGTTCGTGTTCGAGAGCATCCCGGCGTCGGCGACCACCACCATGTCGGCGACCTGGTTGCGTTCCTGGAAGGCGGTCACGACCGGGATGATGGTGTGGGTCTCGGGCTGGTTACCCTCGAAACAGGCGATCTCCAACGGGAACCCGGTGCGGTCCACCAACAGCCCGACAACAATTTGTGGGTCGACCCTCCGTTCCTTCGAAAAGCCAACCTTGCGGAGGTCGTCCTCGTTCTCGGCCTCGAAGTACAGCGTGGTCACGTCATACATCAACAGACTCACGTCGCCACCGGCGCCGGACCAGACGTGGTCGAAGCAGGCCGATTGGATCAAGGGTCGGTAGTCCTTGTCAGCGCAGCGTTTCAGAGCTTTGTAGTAGCTGTTGTGATGCAACGGCAAGAACCCGAGCTCTTCGATCACACGCAGGCTGTCCAGTTTCGAGGTCGGCTCCACCAACCCGGCTAGCACCAGCTGGAAGAACGCCTCGTCCTTCACGACGCCGAACCCGAGCCGGTCCCACGAGTCGCGGATCACGTCGACCAACAGCTGCGAGGACTTGCCCTCCACCACCGCCACGCCGGCGCGGGGACGGCCACCGGTCCCGGCGTCGAAGTCCAGTTCCGGCTGGTTGGCCGCCAGCTTTGCCCTGCCGGCATGCATCAGCGCCGCCAGCTGGGCCGAGGTGCTCCACGATCCTGCGTTGCCCGTGCTTCTTCTCCACGATCTGCACGGCCGTGGCCCCGGAAGCGGTCTTCACTTTCCGCAGGAACGGGCTCATGAACGGTGATTCTACCGAGGTTCTTAGTGCCCCAACAGCCACTCCCAAATCGTTCTGACTAGCACCGGAGCCGGACCGAACTCCCAAAACTGTCCTCAGGTGTGAAACTCAGGACGTACGCTTCCCTCATCTTGTTCGTGGCCGTGTTCACGGCCCTCGCCCTCGGCGTGGCGCGTTCCTCCATCGGGCACTGGCAGTCGGCGGCCGAGGCCGGACAGGAGTTCTAGCAAGGGTCGCCCAGCGGTGCGGGACAGGCCCAGTGTGAAGAGTCAAAAGACGCGAGCAACGGTTCACGTTGAGCATGTGACGCACCAGCCCGGTGAGCGTTCCGGGAATCGTGGCACTCAGACGAAGTAGCCGCCAACCCCGGCTGCGAACGTTGCGCACGGATCATCCCTGAGTGGCACGGAGAATGTGACTCCAGCACCATCCTCAATCGGTCCGTCCTGCTCTGCGAAGGTACTCCTCATGCCCACCAAGCTGTCCCCGTCGAAGCAGTAGACCTCCACGTGGATCAACCAGATCCTCGGCCCCACCACTTCCCCGCCGGTGCTGCGTCCAAACCCGCCACTGCAGCGCAAACCCAACTGGATCGCCCTGGGACGCGGAGCCGGCCCGCGCGGGAGGGCTTCGAGCGGCCATCCCATCACGATCCCTGAAACGTCGATCTCGACAGGGCCACCCTCGGTCGGGACCGACTTCGATCAGATCCCGATGCAGGCATTCTCCCGCTCGCCCTGCAGCCCTTCTCATAACTGAGGTGCTCAGCCATCAAGCTGGTGGTGTCAGCCCTGTACTTACACGACTACAACGAAGAAGGTCACTTGAGAAACGTTCACTGACGGATCAGCAGCTGCCGCAGGTACTCCCCGTAGCCAGACTTGGCGTAGCGGTCCGCCAGCACCAGCAACTCCGCGTCGGAGACGAACCCCTGCCGCCAGGCCGCCTCCTCCGGGCACCCCACCAACAACCCCTGCCGCGCCTGGATGGTGCGCACGAAGTTGGTCGCATCCCCCAGCGAGTCGAACGTACCGGTGTCCAGCCACGCCGTCCCCCGGGGCAGCACCGACACCCTCAACCGCCCCTGCTCCATGTAGCGGCGGTTGACGTCGGTGATCTCCAACTCCCCCCGCGGCGACGGCTCCAGCTCCTTCGCGATCCCGACCACGGAGTTGTCGTAGAAGTACAACCCGGGCACCGCGAAATGCGACCTCGGCACCGCCGGCTTCTCCTCGATCGAGACCGCCTGCCCGGCATCGTCGACCTCCACGACACCGTAGGCCGTCGGATCAGCCACCCAGTATCCGAAGATCGCGGCCCCATCCACATCACCCAGCCTTGCCAACTGGGTCCCCAACCCCGGACCGAAGAAGATGTTGTCACCCAGCACGAGACACACCTTCTCGCCACCGATGAACTCCTCACCGATCACGAACGCCTGCGCCAGGCCGTCCGGACTCGGCTGCGTCGCCCAGGAGAGGCTGACACCGAACTGCGAACCGTCACCCAACAGGTGCCGGAACCCCTCGGCCTCGTGCGGCGTCGTGATCACCAGGATGTCCCGGATCCCCGCGAAGATCATCGTGGACAACGGATAGTAGATCATCGGCTTGTCGTAGACCGGCACCAGTTGCTTGCTGGTGCCCAGCGTGATCGGATGGAGCCTGGAGCCCGTCCCCCCGGCCAGAATGATTCCCCGCATACCCGACTTCCCTTCAAATGCATCAACGCTAAGTCACGCGTTATTGGCGACAGCCCATTCCACATTGGCCTACTCAAGCCTATCGAGCCCAATTGTCCGCCTGCTCGGGGACCCCTATAGGATCCTTTCCATGACTTCCTTTATGTGCACCGGGGGGGCCGGATTCATCGGGAGCGGGTTCGTGCACCGTCTGCTGGACCGCGATCCAACCGCAACCGTGACCGTGCTGGACGCCCTCACCTACGCCGCCAATCGGGCCAACCTGCCCGAGGATCCCCGCTGCCGCCTGGTGGTGGGATCGATCTGCGACACCGATCTGGTCGACGACCTGGTGGGGGCCTGCGACGTGGTGGTCCACTTCGCGGCCGAGTCCCACAACGACAACTCGTTGAACGACCCGTCACCGTTCATCCAGACCAACATCGTGGGCACGTTCACGCTGTTGGAGGCCGTCCGCCGCCACCACACCCGGCTGCATCACGTCTCAACCGACGAGGTCTACGGCGACCTGGAACTCGACGACCCGCACCGGTTCACCCCAGCCACCCCCTACAACCCGTCGAGCCCGTACTCGGCGTCGAAGGCCGCCTCGGACCACCTGGTGCGGGCCTGGGTGCGGTCCTTCGGGATCCACGCCACCCTCTCGAACTGCTCCAACAACTACGGGCCCCGCCAGCACGTGGAGAAGTTCATCCCGCGCCAGATCACCGGCATCATCGACGGCGTCCGCCCCAGGCTCTACGGCGCCGGCCTGAACGTACGCGACTGGATCCACGTCGACGACCACAACGACGCCGTCCTCGACATCATCGA
This sequence comes from Tessaracoccus rhinocerotis, assembly GCF_007197885.1. Classification (GTDB taxonomy): domain Bacteria; phylum Actinomycetota; class Actinomycetes; order Propionibacteriales; family Propionibacteriaceae; genus Arachnia; species Arachnia rhinocerotis. The sequence goes on along the minus strand of NZ_VKKG01000007.1, from coordinate 8,433 downwards.
ATCCGGCACCCCCGGCACCACCTACCTGATCGGCGCCGACGGCGAGCTGGACAACAGGTCGGTCATCGAACTGATCCTTGAGCTGATGGGCCAACCGACCGACGCCTACGACCACGTCAACGACCGCGCCGGCCATGACCTGCGCTACGCCATCGACGCCTCGCTCCTGCGCGACGAACTCGGCTGGCGGCCCCGCTACACCGACTTCCGCGACGGCCTCGCGGCCACCATCGACTGGTACCGCAACAACGAGGACTGGTGGCGCCCCAGCAAGGCCGCCACCGAGGCCAAGTACGCCGCGAAGGGACAATGACCCGATGCCCCACCACACCCTCGCCCCCACCGCCATCGACGGGCTCCTGGTCGGGACCATCCCGATCCACTCCGACAACCGCGGCTGGTTCAAGGAGAACTGGCAGCGCGCCAAGATGACCGCCCTCGGCTTGCCCGACTTCGGACCCGTACAACACTCCTTCGCCCACAACCACCGCGCCGGCGTCACCCGCGGCTTCCACGCCGAACCCTGGGACAAACTCGTCAGCCTCGGCTCCGGCCGCGCGTTCGGCGCCTGGGTCGACCTGCGCCCCGGCCCCGGCTTCGGCCGAGCCACCACCACAGAACTCACCCCCGGGACCTGCGTGTTCGTGCCCCGCGGCGTCGCGAACTCATACCAGACCCTCGAAAACGACACCGACTACACCTACCTCGTCAACCGGCACTGGAGCCCCAGCGCCGTCGACAAGTACACCTACCTCAACCTCTTCGACCCCGCCCTCGGCATCGACTGGCCCATCCCACCCGAACGCTGCGAACTCTCCGAGGCCGACCGCCACCACCCCCACCTCGCCGACGTCACCCCCATGACACCCCGCCGCGTGGTCATCACTGGCGCCGACGGTCAACTCGGCCGAGCCCTCCAACAACAATTCCCCCACGCCCTCGCCCTCACCCAAGGCGACCTCGACATCACCGACCCCGACGCCGTCGCCGCCCTCGACCTCACCGACACCTCGGCCCTGATCAACGCCGCCGCCCACACCGCCGTCGACGACGCCGAAACCCCCACGGGCCGCCGCAACGCCTGGACGATCAACGCCACCGCCGTCACCCACCTCGCATCCGCCTGCCGAAACGCCCACATCCCCCTGGTCCACATCTCAACCGACTACGTCTTCGACGGCACCATTACCCAACACACCGAGGACGAACCCCCCACCCCGCTCGGCGTCTACGGACAATCCAAAGCCGCCGGCGAACAAGCCGCCGCCACCCTCGCCCAGCACTACCTAATCCGCACCAGCTGGGTCATCGGCGACGGCCACAACTTCGTCGACACCATGGCCAGACTCGCCGACAACGGCACCAACCCCACCGTCATCAACGACCAACACGGCCGTCTCACGTTTACCCAGGACCTCGCCCGCGCCATCGACCACCTCTTAGCCACCCACGCCCCCCACGGCACCTACAACCTCACCAACACCGGCCCCACCCAAACCTGGGCCGACATCGCCAAACACGTCTTCCAACTCCGCGGCCGCAACCCCGACGACATCTCCACCTGCACCACCACCCAATGGGCCAAGGACAAGACCATCGCACCCCGCCCCCAACACAGCACCCTCGACCTCACAAAGATCCAAGCCACCGGCCACACCCCAGCACCGGCCTACCAACGCCTCATCGAATGGGTCAACCAAACCCCACGCCCCTGATGATGCTCCCGGGCATCCTACCCCTTGGCACTGCGAGGGGAAGGGCACATGTGTAGGGACCTGGTCATGCCTGTCACCGGTTACGGAGAGGCTATGCGGTCGCCTTCTCCCTCGCCTTGTCCGCCCAAATGTTGGCAAGGGCCCACCGAGACTGAGCGGGTGGCCACACGGGATACTCCAGTGAGGACGCGCGTACCCGCAGAGGCAGATGCTCCTCATCTCAGCGCGGATCCATGTCCTCAACATGTACCATCACTGAGTACCGAAACCACTCCCGGACGTACGGGCCCTCTCCACGACGGCCGCCAACCGGGCTCGACAACCGGATACGATCTCACAAGCGAACGGGGGCAGCATTCAGTGACAAGCACGAACGAGGTGTCACCGCCAACAACCCTCTCTGTCATAATCGTCTCGTATCTTCGGCCTGACCTTGTCCTCGCGTGCTTGGAAAGCATCGCTGCTCACAACGACCTCAGCACGGGCGTAGAGATCATCGTCGTTGACAATAGCCCTCAGGCAACTGTGGCGGAGGCCCTCAGAACCTTGGACACAGCCTTCCCGATCCCACTCCGGGTTATCCCGAATGACAATAGAGGGTTCGGCGAAGGAAATAACGTTGGAGCCAGCGCTGCCACGGGAGACATTCTGCTTTTCCTTAACCCAGATACCGAACTCACTGCCCCGACATTCGTTCCGGCGGTCACGCACTTCGCGCGAGACCTGAGCGCAGGGACCCTCGGCGTCCAGCTTGTTGGTCCAGATGGGAGTAAGAGGCTGTCCTTCTACTGGAAGGAATGGAGCGGCTTCACTGCAGCAGCCTTGACGAAACTAACCAACCGGTTTGGCCTCTACTGGCAAAGTCGCATGTTCACGTCCGGGGCGGCGCTTTTTGTGAGGGCTTCCAGCTTCAGAGAAGTAGGGATGTTCGACGACCGAATCTTCCTATACGGCGAAGAACGAGATCTCTTTCGTCGGATCCATCAAGCAGGGTACACCACTCACTTCAGCCGCAGCCTGCGAATAATCCATCACGAAGGCGGTGGGCAAACTGAATCGCTGTCAGGTCTTCGCCATAGGCTGCAATCACGGGCTCACTATTCTGACAAGTTCGCCAGACCTAACCTGAACCGTTTTCTACGGAATCAGCGACGGCGAGAACTGGTCAGGCTGGCGCTCGCTCACCTTCGCGGAGTCAAATCAGCGGCAGCCGAACATAAAGCGCGGATTGCCGTCATCGATGAGTTTATACACGACTCCCGCCAGCGCCTACGAAACGTGAACGGATCTGGCGCGGCATGACAGTAGTCCTCCTCGCGCTAATTCTCTCAATCACCGCAATCAGTCTGGGCATCGCCTTTTCTGGGCGTCGCGATCAGTTCGTCAGCGCTCTATTTATTGGTATCTTGATACTACTCTTTGCCGGCAACATGACTAACCCGGACTACGCTGGCTATCAGTACCAGTATGAACTGCAGGCCAACTCCTTCCAGTTGGGCGATTCCTATTTTGAGCCCGGATTCAGGAATCTAATGCTCATGGCTGTCCATCTCGGCCTCACCTATGCACAGTTTGTAACTGCCGTGGCGATAATAGGCATTCTCTTGATTCATCGAACACTAGCTCGAATGCCGGGTGCCGCCAACTATGTCTACCCCCTCTACTTGCTCTTCCCATTCTTCTTGGACGTGATCCAGGTTCGCAACTTCCTTGTTGTGGCGCTTCTTGTTTATGCTACCGGGCTCATCGTCACCATGAAAGGGAGAAAGGCTGTACTGGTATTCGGAGCCCTCATTATCGTGGCCGGCAGTATGCATGCGCTGGCCTTCTTGTATGCGCCCCTAGTCCTTCTGAGAAGGCGACTGGACAAAGCCCTTGGTAAATGGCCTCTCGTCATTGGCGTAGTAGGTCTCCTAATAGCCGTTCTCCTCCCAAGCCTCACTAACCTCCTGATAGAACTCACGAGCGGGGTTGGGAATCTGGACCGGCTGGCCATTTATCTTTCGACCCGAGCTAGGATAGGGTTTCTGCTGCCCGTAGGATTTGACGCTTGGGCGATCTGGAACTTGTGGATCGCCAAGAAGGCCGTAGTGGAGGTCAATAGCACGCCTTTCGAGCGCATTAGCCAGGCACAGGCTGACAAGTGGGTTACGTTCACGCTAAACGCGGCCCTCCTCTGTTTCATAGCTATTCCACTGTATGTCTATTCGTCCAACTTCACCCGAATTCCACGGAATCTCCACATTCTATACTATGGAGCCTACTTCTTGGGTCACCGGGCTTTATCGGGCCAGAGGGAACGACAACTCGGTTTTTTCCGTTCAGTCTTGATTTACACGATCGCCCGAGGGGTTGCGTACATCTGGTGGCCGATAGGCGATTCCCCGGGAGGGGAAGTCCTGTTCAATAATATAGCCCTGACCCTCATCCCAGGGTAACGATCGTGATGTCGAATAAGGAGTCCATAGAGATGTCCAGAAACTTGCGCCTCGCGTTTGCTGCCATCTGGCCGCCTCGCGGCGGGATAAGTATAAAGATCAAGGCCCAAGCGAGAGCATTCCAACAGATACTCGACGCAGGTGACATCCGAGACCTTAACATTTTGACAGGGAGACAGGTAGGCGAATGCGACAGATACGAGTTCAGGAATCGTAGCGTCGACGTTTGGAATCGGGGCAAGCTCGACACAGCCATGAATATCGCACTCCGATACCCAAGGATATACCACATGATTTGGGCGGAAGCCAAGGGTGGGCAAATCACTGATCTGTATCTCAGGAAGCCCCTGGTCCTAGACGTGAATGCCGTTGCATGGTTTATATTCTTCCGACTGCGCCGGGTTCGAGTGTGGATGGAGATTCCGACATTCCCATATGATGGGGAGCAGCGAAACGCAATGATAAAGTGGCTCGATAGGCTCGCTCGGCATTTCCTACGATTCGGCCTGCATCGAATTGTGACGTTCTCGGACGACACAGAGATCTTTGGGGTGCAAACTGTACGCATTGCTAACGGTGTTGACCTTGACAGTGTTCCACTCCGTCCAGCTCTCCCCCGCGGAAGGGCGATTGAACTGAGTGTGGTTTCGTCGCTTCAACCCTGGCATCGCACGGAGCGCATCTTTGATGCTCTGCAGAGTTATCTGCTCGCGGGGGGGCGGAGAGTTGCGAGACTCAATGTAATAGGTGAAGGGCCGGAGCTGTCAAAGCTAAAAGCTCTTGCGGAATCATCTCCTGGGCTTAGAGACAGGGTTGAGTTCCATGGGTCTCTCTTCGAAGATGAGCTCGAGGCCGCCCTGAAGCGCACCGACATTGGCGTAGGGAACTTGGAGGAGCTCGGCGATCGCGGAATTCGGGCTGTGCAAACGTTGAAGCACCGCGATTTCGCAGCCCGAGGGATACCCTTCATTTACGGCATGACAGACCCCGAGTTCACCACAACTCCCTTTGCATATCAGGTTCCCGAAGGTCAAATCGAGCTTGGGCCCATCGTCGAATGGTATGACTCTCTGGACAACTCTCCAGAGGAGATCCGCGCTAGCGTGGCGCACCTAGATTGGTCACAACAATTACGCAAGGCACTAGGTCTGGCCTCGGACGGAGTCTTATGAGTAGGGCGATCCTTGCAAGTTTGCGTCTGCCCACTGAGGAGATAGATGGACATTGGTAGAGGTTTTGTTCCGCCGGATCAGCCAAGCTCATGCAGGCGACGATGAGGAGGTCTGCGTTCGGGAATATCGTTGCCCGTTCAGGTTCGCTTCTGCTTGCGCTCATGAATACGATGGTGCTGGCGCGAGTCCTGTCGCCTAGCGATTTCGGCATCGTTGCCTTGAGTACAATGCTGAGTGGGTTCTTCAGTATCTTAGGCACTGCTGGTCTTACCGTTGCCGTGGTGCAGATTCGTGATCTAGACCAAGGAGCAGTGCGCGACCTCTTTACCCTTTCAATTCTCTTGGCGAGCCTATGCGGTGGGTGCTTCCTGGTGGGGGCTGGGATTATTGCGGTCAATATGCAAGATGCCATCTACTTTCGCGTGGGTCTCTTGGCTAGTGCTACCCTGATCTTGTCCATAGTGAACGCAATTCCTGCAGGGTTGGTCCTAAAAAAGGGGCGGTTGTACGCTGTCGGGAGGAGGCAGCTGATTGGGACAATCGCGGGGGTTGCGCTTGGAATTGGGGGCGCGTTTCTTGGAGTGGGCCTTTACTCGCTCTTGTTCTTGGCCTTAAGCACGTCGTTGGTGGTGTTCGTTTCCAACTGGCGCGAGGTGCGAGTCATGCCGAGTTGGCCTGTGCGGCGCGAGTCCGTATCTAGGATTGCTGGCTTTGCATCTTTTGATTATGGTTCGAGTGTGGTTAGGTACCTCTCCCGAAATATCGACGGGTTCCTAGTCGGCATTTGGATGGGGCCGTCACGGTTGGGAGTTTACAATCAGGCGCTTACCCTCACCAACTACCCTGTAAACAATACCTCCTTCGTACTGAACGGCATTCTTCATCCAATTTTATCTCGGAAGCAGGATTCTCCTAGGGAAGTATATGATAGTTATGTCGGAGTTGTCAGGTTACTTTCTATACTTGGGATTTTCGTTTCGGCTGTAGGATTCTTGGGGGGGCGAGAGATCGTTCTCTTGATTCTGGGCGACCAGTGGCTCGGAGCGGTTGCACCGTTCCAGATTCTGAGTCTGTCCATCTGGTTCCAAATGTGCGTGGTCACGGCGGGGCCAGTTTATCAGAGTCTAGGTGCGACGCGCCCAATGTTTGTAAGTGGCAGCGTGATCGGGGTCATTGCTGTGGGGTGTGCCATTGTTGGTGCAATGTCGGGGGAGGTCACGGTTCTTGCATGGGCGGTGTTGGTCAGTGTCGCCTTTAAGTGGATTTGTGATTACGCGATCTTGGTGAAATTCGGGTTCGGATCGTCGGTTGTTGACTTCTTCCGTCTGTTTATCAGGCATGCCGGTGTGGCCGCAATTGTCTTTGGTCTTGGGTGGTTTGTCCGCGGATTGTTGTATGAACTGTCCCCGTTCTGGACGTTGGTTATCGAGACCGTGGTGGTCTGTGCGGCCACACTCGGTGGGTCAATCGTTGTGGGCGAATGGCGTAAGGTGATGAGGACGGTGCGTGGGAGGTAGGGGCGAATCCCGCGCCGGGCCTTGTGGATGGCCGGCGAGTGCCAGTTCGTCGTGCGGGGGTGGCGGGCAAGGTCCATCCGATACCTGACTTTGATCATTTGGTGCGCAGGTCATCGGCCGTGGATGCGGTCGAGGATCTCGGCGAGGTCCTCGGGTAAGGGGTCAGCGGTGGTCACGAGGGTGTCTCCTGCTTGGATCTCGATGGTGCGGTAGCGGCGCAGGTTCTTGACGAGTTTCTTGATGCTCCAGCCGGTGCGTGCCTCGAGGTCAGCGCGAGACGGCCAGGGAGGCGAACACGATCGACAGGTGTGTACTGATCGATTCGCGCTTGTGGTGGTAGATCGGTCTGGCCTTCAGGTCCGATTTCGACTTCCTGAATCGCCCTGGGTTCGGTGGAGACTCGGTTAGTTGGTTCCGGTCCGGGTGAGGACCTTGTCCTCACGGTAGTGGCTGGTTGGGTGTTGGGACCAGTGGTTGGTCTCAAACTCGCTCGGTGGGACGTGGCCGAGTTCTCCGTGGAGGCGGCGGTGGTTGTACCAGTCGATGTACTCGGCCACTGCGATCTCGACATCGGTGACGTTCTTCCATCCGCCGGCGAGGGCGCATCGCTGGGTTGCGGATGCACTCGGCCTTGAACAGCGAGTTCAGCGCCTCGGCCATCGCGTTGATGCTCCTATAGTTGTCAACTCCTGATTTCGCCGGTTCGTGGGTCGTTTTGACGAGGTGGTAGACCTCGCGGATCACGTAGCGTTTCAGGCAGCGGATGATGTCTCGTTTGCTCTTGCCCTCGGAGGTGCGGCGGGCGACGTAGGCGATGGTCGGCTCGTGGAATCTCATTGGTGACGATCACGGTCCGATAAATCGCGGCGTTCAGTTGGCGGTGCCCGCCGTGGTTGATCCGGCGCTTCCCGCTGGTCATGCCGGAGCCGGTCGGGACAGGGCTGATGCCGGCGAGTTTCGCGAACGCGGCTTCGCTGCGCTGCGTTCGGGGTTGTCGCCGGCGACAATGAGGATCTCCGCAGCAGTGTCGACGCCGATGCCGAACTCGTCGAATAGATGCGGCGCGCGCGGCAGGACGAGCTGCTCGATCTGCGTCTCGAGATCATCCAGCGTTTCGCGATCGACCGGAGAGCGTGACGGTTCGCGTCCCCAGGGGTCTCCCGACCCCGGGGACGCAGTGCGGCGCATTGACGGGCGATCATCTTCTGCGTCTTCTTGGCGGTCTCTCGACGGAGGTCCTCGGTGGCGTGGACGAGCATCGCATTGAGCGTGATCATCGCCCCGGTGCGGTCCTTCACCGCGGCATCGTGGGCGACTTTCAGCTGCCGGATCATCTCCACGACCCCGTCGCCGGTCTTCGGCACGGCGGCCGCGAACCCGGCAAGGACCGCTCGGGCGGCGTTCTCCGAATCGAGCGTGTCGGACTTCCCATTCAGCCGCCGAAGCCGCCGTCCGGGCGGGAGACCTCGATCACCTTATGCGGCTCTTCACAATCGAGGGTGTAGCTGGGGTCTGAATCCGCCGGTCTCGAGTAGGGATCTGGCGATGTAGTTGGCCAAGTTCCGGAACCCTAGTGCGGAACCGCGGAGGT
>NZ_VKKG01000006.1 GCF_007197885.1 Tessaracoccus rhinocerotis | reverse complement strand
CGGTGACTGGACCGTCAAGATCTACCCACTGGAGGACTCTCTCGGCAACGACGACTCCACATTCCACGAGCACCCCACCAAACTCACAATCACCAACACCCCCGCCGACACAGCACCGAGCGCCCCGCTAGGCGTTACCTCAGAACCTTCCAACGGGTCCATTGAGGTTTTCTGGAGAGTCCCAGACAGTGATGGTGGCTCACCAATCACGGGTTACACCGTCACTGCACAGCCCGGGAACCTCACCAAGACCGTGGACGGCAACACCACCACCGTCACCTTCACCGGACTCACCAACGGCACCGCCTACACCTTCACGGTCCAGGCCGCCAACAAGATCGGAACCAGCCCAGCATCGGCTGCCTCCGCGCCCGTGACCCCAGCTGGAACTCCCGCCACACCGGCACGTCCGACTGCCACTTCCGGCAGCAGCCAGCAGGCCGTCGTCACCTGGCAGGCACCGGCGAGCAACGGCTCACCAATCACGGGTTACACCGTCACTGCACAGCCCGGGAACCTCACCAAGACCGTGGACGGCAACACCACCACCGTCACCTTCACCGGACTCACCAACGGCACCGCTTACACCTTCACGGTCCAGGCCGCCAACAAGCTCGGAGCCAGCCCAGCATCGGCTCGCTCCAAGCCAGTGACACCGAAGGCGCCGACAGCTCCAGCCCCACCGGTCTTTGATGTCTACACCACACCGGGAACGCACCACATTAATGGTCGAGACTGGCGGACCACCTGCAACAAGTACTCCTCTACGGTCACGCGCTGCACCACGGAGATCAGGGCAACGCAGGTCACCCAACCCAATGGGAAGTTCGTCCAAGTTACGGGCTGGGTATTCAACAACCTCACCTATGTCGCTTCCCCTCGGAGCCAGTGGACCACCAACCCACTAGCCGCCTACGGAGTCCTTGGTGGACAAGTCACTTGGACAGCCGACGACGGCAGGAAGTGGCGCACCGAATGCGACACCTCCACCACTGGCCGAAACGGCTGCCGCTCCTACGTCGAGGCCAGCGTCATCGAGTCCTACGTAACGGCTACTGGAGACCGCGGCTTCCGCTGGGTCAAGAAGGAGATCTTCAACAACATGGTCCGCTTCACGTAACTCCAGCCCACCAGCCAAGCTCGACACCGAGGGGCCCCGCTACCCACTGCAGCCATCGCAGGGATTGCGGGGTAGGCAGCAGGTCTTTCCACTCCCGCAGACCATGTCCCTACCCGGCTCACCAGACGCCGTACCTGGAGGCCGTTCAAGCTCGACACCGAGGGGCCCCGCTACCCACTGCAGCCATCGCAGGGATTGCGGGCTCTTCACAGATGAGAGTGGAGTTGGGGTCTGAATCCGCCTGCTTCGAGGAGTGACCTGAGCCTATAGTTGGTCAGGTTTCGGAACCCGAGGGCGATGCCGCGGAGGTGCTCGAGGCGGCCATTGATGGCTTCCGTGGGTCCGTTGCTGGTGCCGGGATGGTCGAAGAACGCCAGGATGTCGTCACGACGCTTGTGCAGGGTCCGGCCGAGCTGAGCGAGTTCAGCCAGCCCCTTGGGGACGCCGGCCTTGATCGAGTCGATCAACTTCGAAAGCGCTGCTCGACCGGCCGCCCGGTCCTTGTCGCGGTAGGCGGCGATGATGTTCTGGTAGACACCCCAGGTGACTTCAACCTCGGCGTGGTCCTCGACTGCGAACAGGGCGTCGAGACGGATGTTCTGCCGTGATGTGAGCAGACCGATGCCGGTGTGGAGGAGCCGGCGGGCTTTGTAGAGGGGATCGTTTTTGCGGCCACGGCCGCCGGTGAGTTCACGTTGGACTCGTTGCCGGGTCTGGTTCAGTTTGTCACCGACGAGAGCGACAACATGGAATGGATCCATTACCGTGGTCGAGTCAGGGACGGCCTCGGCGGTGGCGGACTTGTAACCGGTGAACCCGTCCATCGCGACGATCTCCACCCCCGCTCTGAACTCAGGAGTCTGCGCCTCGAGCCAGGACTTGAACACCTCTTTGGATCGGCCCTCGACCATGTCCAGCAAGCGTGATCTACCGGTATCGTCCCTAATGGGAGTGAGGTCGATGACCACCGTCACGAACTTGTCACCGTGGCGGGTGTGGCGCCAACAGTGCTCGTCGACCCCGATCACCTTCACCCCGTCGAGCCGTTCAGGGTGGTTAATCAGGACCTGCTGGCCGAGCTCTGTGACGGCGTCGTGGACGGTGCCCCAGGCGGACTGCAGCACTGCGGCCACGGCGCTGATCGAGGAATGGTCCAGCACCACTTCCTGCAGTGCCCACCACACCGCTGAGCGAGTCAGCTTCGACCGCGGCTCCGCAACTGTCCGGAGCCGGTGCCGCCACACTTTGCCGCAGTTCCGGCACCGATACCGTGGCGCCGAGACCTGCAGCTTCGTCGCGGCCCTCCCGACCGGCAAGTGGGTGAACCAACGAGAGAACGTGTCATGCCAGCCACCCAGGCGGCCGCAGTCCGGGCAGGTGTTGTCAGGCAGCGTCGGTTTGCAGAACAAGATGGTCTTGTCGGGCCACACCTGTTGCGCCTGGACCTCCAACCCGAGGACGTCAACGCGGGCGAACGTGTCGAGGTTCGCGGCGGTGATCGCGGGCACGACAGGGATCGGTGAGGTAGCGTCAGACATGAGCCTTGTTCGTTGAGAGAAGTGACGTAGACACTCACATCCTCCCAGCGGCAAGGCTCCCTACATCCACTCACCCGCCCAACGCAGTCCCACTCTCAAATGGGAAGAGCCGGATTGCGGGGTAGGCAGCAGGTCTTTCCACTCCCGCAGACCATGTCCCTACCCGGCTCACCAGACGCCGTACCTGGAGGCCGTTCAGACGGTGCTGTTTTCGGCACGCCCTTTTTCCCGTACTACCTGAGTTCCACACTTCTAGCCAGTGCCCCAGCTACACCCCGCAAATCGTCGTGACAAGCATCGATGTCGGTGAATCCCGCCGGAATCCGCCTACGGTGTGAACTCAGGAGACGGTGCTGTTTTCCGGCACGCCCTTTTTCCCGTACTAGGCGGCCCGCATCCCGCTCAACTCACTGCACTTGCCTCCTGCAGGATCTCGGTCGGCATCGGACGCCGGAGTCTCCAAGTGATGGCGATCGGTTTCTCCCCCCGGTGATCAACGAAGTCGACATCACCAAGGAGCGTGTACGGAGCACCCTTTCCAAACTCCCAAGTGCCCGTAGAGCGCACGAATAGAACCGCTTCGGTACCGTTCGTACGCTGGTTCAGGTAGCGCTGCCCCGTGGGCGAGTCGACGGAGGTCCGGGACTGAGACTCCCAGTGGAACAGCGTCGCGTTGATGGCGTAGTCGCGGTACATCGTCGTCGGGGAGAAGTGCTTCTCTGACTTCACCAGCGTCACCAAGAGTGCGTCGACGTTCAGCTCCTGCCCATAGAACACGCCCTCCCGAAGGTTGGCTGGGGGCCGTTTTAGCGTGGCGTACTGCAAGGCCGCGGCCAGTTCCTCTCGCGTGTAGCGAGCGTGAGACCGAAGCGGCGTCTCCACCAAACGGCCCTCCAGAGGACGCGCTACGTGCCCGGCTCGTTCAAGCGCCCAATCGAGCACTTGGGTTGCCTCGGCCCGGAACGCCCGCTCGCTTCGCAAGGCCTCTAGTCCCTGCTCAACACTCTGGAAGCCCCCGCCATTCGGCCAGAGGGAGAAGAAGAGCATGCTGGCCCAGGTTCCCCACTCCTCATCCAACTCGCCTCGCCTGGGGGCAGTGTCACTCAACAGAGTTCGGTACGCGCTGTGCCTGTCCACGTCATCGACGTGAGCCAGCGCCTTCAGCCTCCCCAGCAGGTGCTTCTCATGCGCCCCTCCCGGGTGAGTCTTGAGGTGTGCCTCACGGCGGAGCTGGGTGAAGGAGCCCTTATGGAGGAGATCAGCCAACTCGATGTCGGTCTGGCTGAGGAACGAGTTGAGATCCACGTCGCCAACAGCCCTCAGTTCCTCTAGGAAGTGCTTCCAGCGAGTTGCGATCTGAGACCTGATGTTCTCGAGCACCTGCTTTTGTGTGACCTCATCGAGGATGATCTGAGAGCCAGCCGGCAGGTACGGGAAGCCCCTCTCGACCTGGTCTTTCAGCGCCTTGCGGGACCCTCCGACGACCGCACGGTACCTCTGTGCAAGGTTGAACTCCTTGCGATGGTGCCCGACAAAATCGAGGACGGTAAGGACTGGCTTGTCTGCGGTCCGGCGTAGTCCCCTGCCCAACTGCTGGAGGAAGATCGTGGAACTCTCGGTCGGGCGCAGGAACAGGAGCGTGTCAACATCAGGGATGTCGACCCCCTCGTTGAACAGATCCGCGGTGAACAGGGCCACAACCTCCCGGCGTTTCAGCCGCTCTACCGCCAGCTTGCGTTCTGCGGCCGGCGTCTCCCCGTGGACAGCCTGAGCGGGGAGCCCGGCGCTCTTGAACACTTCGGCCATGTATTGGGCGTGCTTCACATCGACGCAGAAGCCCAGCGCGCGCATCCGGTGAGGCTCCCCAACCTTCTTCTTGAGCTCCTGGAGGATGATGCGTGAGCGGGCGTCGTTACCCGTGAACACGCCTGAAAGGTCACCCACTTGGTATCGGCCTCGCGCGAAAGGGACCGCGCTCAAGTCCGTGGTGTCAGCGATCCCGAAGTAGTGGAAGGGGCTCAACAGATCCGAGCTCAGTGCATCCCAAAGGCGGAGCTCATATGCTGATCGGCCCTCAAAGAAGGAGCGGACGTCTACGCCGTCGCCACGCTCAGGCGTTGCAGTGAGGCCGAGGAGTTCGCGCGGTTCAAAGTGCTCGAGGATGCGACGGTAGCTCGCAGCTTCGGCATGGTGGAACTCATCGATAACCACGACGTCAAAGCCCTTGGGATCGATCGAGGACAGCACATCTTGGTTCAGGGACTGAACGGACGCGAAGACGTGCTGCCAGTGGGTGGGTCGGAATCCTCCGACAAGCAACTCGCCAAAGCCCCCGTCGGCCAGTACTTCGCGGTAAGTCCGCATCGACTGTTCGAGGATCTCTTTGCGGTGCGCCACGAATAGCAAGGTCGGGCGTTCACCGAGGAATCCGCCCAGTCGTTTGTAGTCGATGGCAGCGACCACTGTCTTGCCCGTTCCTGTCGCTGCTACCACTAGATTGCGATGCCGGTCATGGACGTAGCGCTCAACGTCCAGCGCCTCGAGAATCAGCTCCTGATGCGGCCAGGGTTGGACCTCCAGTCCAGAAACAAGATCAGCGGTGGTCTGCCGTTCCCCTCCCCTGGCTCTGGCAAGGGCAGCGTCGAGGCGATCACCGTCAGCCGGAACATAGGGTTCAAAGGCCGGGTCGTTCCAGTAGGTGTCAAAGGTTGCGGCGAACTTCCGCAGCAGGTCTGGCGAGGCACTCGACGTCAGGCGCACATTCCACTCAACACCGTCGAGCATTGCCGCGCTGGATAGGTTGGAGGAACCGACGTATGCCGTGTCGAACCCCGTGTTGCGTACGAACCTCCATGCCTTGGCATGCAACCTCGTGCGCTTGTTCTCGTAGCTGATCCTTACTTCTGCCCCGAACTCATCGATGAGTCGGTCGAGTGCGACGCGCTCCGTTGCACCCATGTAGGTGCTGGTGATGACGCGTAGGGGTACGCCCCGCTCCCGCAAGCTACGGAGCGGCTTCTCCAGGGTCCGGATCCCGTACCACTTGATGAACGCGCAGAGGAGTTCCACCTGGTCAGCGGAGCCCAGTTCCGAACCCACCTCATGCCCCATCGACGGTTCACCCTGGGCATTCGTAAGAAGCGCCAGGTCCGCGAGCGGCGTCTCGGGCGGGTTGAGGTATCGCTGTGGCCTTCCCGGCTCAGCAGCCGCAAGGAGGGAATGGAGAACTCGCGGTTCGTCATCGGCGATGAACTCACCCTCGTCACCGATGACGGCGAGGAGGCCATCCACCAACGGACGCCGGTCCCTCTCCTTCAGCTCTCGCAACCGTTGACCCACGACCGTACGGAAGTGCTCTGATAGTCGGTCCGCCAATTCATCGGTGTCAATCTTGGAGTCGGATACCTCGTAGCCCGACTCCTTGATCCGCTGCGCCAAGGCTCGGGTGATCAGCGCGTCGTAGAAACCCTCTGGCTGCCTAATGTTCCCCACGTAGCCCAGGATGGCAGGATTACGTCAGGCTTGCGGCGATCAACTCCACCGCCGGCACGTCCGCCGGGGCCCAGTCCAGGCTCACGAGATCACCTGGGTCAACCCACCGGACCTCGGAGTGCTCGGTCAACTGCGGTGTGCCAGCAACCAGGTCGCAGTAGAAGGTGGTCAGCGTCACGATGCCGAAGTCGTACTCATACGTGGTGGTGGTCACCTCACGCCCGACGACCACCTCACACAACAGTTCCTCGTCGATCTCCCGCTGCAACGCCTCCCGCGGCGACTCGCCCGGCTCGATCTTGCCGCCCGGGAACTCCCACATCCCCGCCAGCGCCCCACCCGCTCCACGCTGGGCGCAGAGGACCTTGTTGTCCCGGACGATGACGGCACCGACGACCACGATCGACTTCTTCACAGCCCCACGGTAGCCATCCGCGCTCATGACGTCGCACACATCCACAGAGCCCCGATTGCTACCGTTTCGGGCATGAGTGATCTCGTGATCGTCGCGGCAGGGCAGGAAGCCAAGTACCTCCCATCGGATGTGAACGTGGTGCTGACGGGGATCGGCATGGCGCAGGCCGCCGTCGCCACCACGCGGGCAATCCTGGAGCACCAGCCCACGCGCGTGGTGAACCTGGGCTCGGTGGGTTCACTCGACCCAAGCATCCACGGCATCCAGCGCCCGTCCGCCGTGATCAACCGCGACCTCAACGCCGATGCCCTCCGCGCAGCCGGCCTCACCCCCGACGAGCGGATCGAGCTCAGCGGCGACGGGCCGGTTCTCGGCACGGGGGACTCGTTCGTCGCTGGCGGACCGGAACGGGACGCACTGATCGGGCGGTGCCAGCTGGTTGACATGGAGGGGTTCGCCATCGCCCACGCCTGCCGGGTGCTGGGCGTGGAACTGGTGATGGTCAAGCACGTCTCGGACCCCGCCACGGAGGAGTCCTTAGGTTGGAAGGAACTCGTCGACGTCTCCGCCCGAGCGCTCGCCGAGACCTACGCGGCCATCCGACGCTGACCAGCGGCTCCCCAGCCAACCGCGCGTTTGGCTTCCGACGCCGTCGGCGCATACGGTCTTGTCCATGGGCAACTGCATGATGTTCGTTCGGACCCGCCGCCACTGACGGCGCGGACCCGCAACCCTTCCTCAGAAACAGTGTCGCGTTCGCGCCGCACGGCCTCCCGCCGGGCGGTGGTTCCACACTGTCCGGCTCCCCACCCTTCTTGGCTCAGGAGCTCCCCCATGCGCGCAACCCGACCCGGCCGACATGAACTCGGCCAGAACTTCCTAACCGACACCGCCACCGTCAACCGCATCACCGAACTGGTCGCAGCCTCAAACCACGGGCAGGCCGGTGGGGAAACCGTCGATGCTGAAGTGGTTGTTCGCCTGCTGGTAGTCCACCACGCCCTCCCCCTTCTTCTGTGACCACTTGTCCATCGTGTCGCGGTCCTCGACGAAGTCCATGAACGGAACACCGAAACCGCAGGAGGTCTGCACCAGGTCGACCTCGACGTCGAAGATGTTGCGGGATCCCTTCATCGGCGGGAACAGGGGCAGCAGTTCATCCCAGCCCGGCTCGCCTACGTGGATGGCCTTGGCCGTTCCGTAGAGCCGCAGGATCAGCGGCTTGGTCTCGAACGAGCAGAACATGATGGTCATCCGGTTGGTCTCCAGGATGTGAGCGGCGGTCTCGTTGCCACTGCCCGTGCCGTTCAGCCACACCACCCGGTTGGGGCCCAGCACCCGGAGCGAGTCCAGGCCCTTCGGAGAGACGTTGACCCGGCCCGTGCTCGCCGCCGTCGCCACGAAGTAGATGTGCTGGGCCTCGATGAACTTCTGGAGCCGGTCGATGATCTCCGAGAACTGCTGTGCCATGGGGTCCAGTATTGCCGGTAGGGAAGTAGCCCGGCTTCCTTCGGAGCATGGGTGAGCCTCGAAGGGCGCTGGCGTGCGCCCTTCGAGGCTCAGGTGCCGGTGGGTCAGCTCACCTTGAAGCGGACGATGTTGTTGAACACCCAATCCTCCGTCACCCGGTGCGACCAGACACCGTCAGCACCCTGACTGCTGGCCACAATGCTGGACCACACCCAGGAACGGCACCCGTCCCGACCCGTCTGGGCCGTGTCGCACTCCGTCTTCCAACGACGCCCGTCCGACGCCGTCCATTCACCAGCCACTCCCAGCGGGTTGTTCGCCCACTGCGCGCGCTTCATGAAGGGCAGGTAGGTGAGGTTGTTGAACACCCACCCGTTCGTCTGCACGAACCGACCGGCCTCCACCTTGACGCTGCTGGCCCAGATCTCCGTCGTGCAGCGGATGGTCTGCGAGTACGGCTCACACTCGGTGTACCACCAGCGTCCGTTCACGTTGTGGAAGCCAGGCGTCGAGTACAAGTCACCGGGCTTGGCGGGCGCCGTGACCGTCACCGTCGCAGTGGGCGACGGCTCCACACTCGGCTGCTCCGACGGCTCCTCCGGCTCCGAGGGCTCCGGCTCCGGTGCGGGTGCACCACCGACCACGAACGGCGCGATCGCCAACCAGTCTACGTCGGGCGCCATGGCGTAGCCGGGCAGAATGACGTCGTCATGCGTGCCCCACTCAGTGCCCTCGTCGATGTACAGCGTCGAGCGGGTGTTGCCGAAGGTGATGGCACCCGCGTCCGTGCTCAACGTCAGCGGCATGACCGCCTCCCAGAAGTTGAGCGCGCCGTAGGTGTAGCGGAACGTCGTGCGCCCCGCCAACCCCTCGGTGCCTGCCTCGCTGGCCTGCAGCCCGAGGTCAACCACCTGCGGGTTGTAGTCGTGCGTGCCCTCGATGTCGTCGTTCGAGTAGTGGATGACGACGTCGTACTCGCCCGCGGCGTCGAAGCCGGCAAGGCGCGGGATGGTGAGCGTGCCCTCGTTGGCCGGGTTGGCATCGGTGATGCCCAGACCTTGCACAAAGGCACTGGTGCCATTGGTGAGCTGCGACGAGAACTGCGCCACCCGGGCGGTGCCGCCCAGCTCCACGACGTCCAGGTCCTCGGCCTCGATGCGGACGATGTTGGCGTCAGCCGCCTCGTTGCGCACGGTGCTGAGCGAAGACACATTCGCACCCTGGGCGGAGAAGAGCTCCACCTCAGTGATGCCCTCCGGCAGATGGACCGTGACCGTGGACTCGCCGTCGGCGAAGATGGCGGCGGTGCGGCCGTTGACGCGCAGTTCCAGGTCAGTGCCCTCCCAGTCCGCGGTCAGGTCGTAGTAGCCCGACTCGTGGTTGGAGAGGTACACGTCCGCGCGCTGGCCGGCCGTGAGGACGGCGCTGCCGCCGTCGAGGCCCGCGCCCTCGAACAGCCGGAAGGTGCTGGCCGGGTAGGTCAGCTCCTCGGTGTTGGCGGCGTCTCCGACGCGGACCAACTCGAAGCGGTCCAGGGTGACTCCCCCGGCCTCGCCGGCGCCGGGCATGAGGTCCGCACCGTCCTGGCTGGCGCGCAGGCTCAGGGTCTGCTCACCGGCCTCCAGGTCCACGTAGACCTCCGCGCTGCCGCGGGCCACCGTCGCCACGTTGCTGGGCTTGATGGCGTTGGCGCCGTAGGTGACGGTGGTGGCGAACTCGTCGTCGACGAACAGCGCGTGCTGCGCGACGACGCCGGGCGTGGCCCCCAGCACCTGCAGCCGGTAGCGGCCGGCTTCGGCGACGTCGACGGTCCAGTCAGCGCGCGAACCCACCGCGGCGAAGCCTGCCACGTCGCGGTTGTTGGAGGCGCGGTAGCCGCTGGGGGTGCGGACCTGGGCGTCGGTGAGGAACCCCTGCTCGGCTTCGAGGAGGTAGCGGCCCGACTGCTGCGCGAGCGCGGCCTCCGGGTCGGCGTCGCTGGCTGGGGTGATGATGACCTGGTAGGTGCTGCTGTCGTTCCGTGACGGGATGCGAAGCTGCAGCTGGCCGTCCGTCAGCACGACGTCGTTGCCGGCAGCCACCAGCCGCGGCGCGGCGGCGATGCCGTCGGTGCCGCTGACCAGGTTCTCACGAACCTCGAAGTCCACCGCGGAGCCGAACACACCCGTGTCCAGGCCGGTGAGCCGTAGTCCACCGTCGTTGCCGTTGGCGAGCCCGCCGACGATCACCTGTGCCCGGCGGGCGTCCTCGTCGATGGCCGCGATGGCGTTTTGCTCACCGGTGACCACCTTGACCGTGTCGGACCCGGTGAGGTCGCCGTACCACTTGAACAGCCACCAGCCGCCGTTTCCGGCGTTGACCTTGGCATAGTTGTCCGAGAGCGTGCCGGAGGCGGTCCAGTACGCGGTCTGGGCGTCCACCTTGGCTGCCTCGAAGCTGGCGAACCAGCGGAGCAGGTTGGCCGGCGAGCTCATGTCGCTGGAGGCGCCCCACTCGGTGATGTTGACCTCGGGGACCTCGTCCCCGGTGAGGCCGAGCTCCTGCGCGTACTGGCGGAACAGGCCCGCGCGGACCGGCAGCCACTGGTAGCCGCGCAGCTCGTGCCAGACGTAGATGTCCGGGACAGTGTCGGTCTCGATGGCCATGTCCAGGAAGGCCTTGATGTTGGCCTCGCCGCGCCACGCCGCATCACCCGGGCCGGCGATCTGCGGCCGCTCCAGCCCATGCTTGGCGTAGGTGCCGGTGATGACGTTCCACGCCGCCTCCCAGTCGGTCTCGCCGTTCGGGGTGTAGCTGTCAGGCTGGCCACCCTGGTGCATGTAGCGGTCGTAGAGGGAGTCGCTGTTCAGCCACTGCAGGTCCACCTCGTTGAACGGGATGAACACGTACTTCTCGGGGTTGGTGGCCTCGCGGGCCACCTCGTCGACCACGATCTCCAGCACCTCGAGGTAGTCCCACACACCGTTGGGGTCGTTGGTGTACTCACCGGTCAGGATGCCGTCCGTGCGCAGGTAGTTCCTGTCGTCACCCGGGCGCACGCCACGGTTGTAGGGCCAGTCCGGGTAGTAGTCCTGCGTGTAGACGTACAGGTCCTTGCCGTGCTTGTCGAAGAACGTGTCCTCGATGTTGAACGCGTCACCGCCCGGGTGCTGCGTGCCGTAGGGCGGCTTCTGGGACACGTTGGTCATGGCCGCGCCGTTGACGATCGCCTGCGTGGGCGACTGCTCGTCGCCGAGGCCGTAGAGGGTGCCCGAGGCGCCGCCCCGGAATGCGCCGGTGTTCTGCGCGAAGTCGACGACGACGTCCTGCAGCGGACGTTCCTCGACAGTGACCCGAGCCACCAGCGGCTCGACCCAACCGGAGATCCGCCCCTGCACCTCGAAGGTGTTGCCGGGGGTGGCGAGCTCCGACGGTGGTACCTGGTCCCAGGCGATGGGCGCCTCGGTGGCGAACCCGGACTCCGTGACCACTGACGCGGTGACGGGCAGCTGCGGGCTGACCGAGGCCGGCGTCGAGACCTCGAACACCGAGTCCTCCACCGATGCGATACCGCCCACGTAGTCGGTGAACAGCGTCGAGACCTGCTCCGCGTTCAGCGCGGCCCCGTAGACGGCGAAGTCATCGAACTCACCGCCGAAGAGCGCGGCCCACTGGGGGGCCCAGGGGACGGTGCCGATCAGCCCGGAGCGGGTGCTGTCCGGCTCGCCGAGCTTGGTGAAGTCAAGCGGCACGGCCACCTTGGAGACCAGGCTGCCGTTCATGTAGTAGGACAGCGACTCGCCGTCCGCGACGCTAGTGAGGTGCACCCACGTGTTCGAGGCCAGCGGCTCGTTGGCCACCGCCTTCACCTCGGAGCCGGAGTTCGCGACCGCCTTGGACTGGCCGCCCTCGTTGGGCTGGTAGTAGACACCCCAGTTGTTGGCGGGTAGGGCGTCGCTGCCGATGATGTAGGCCCACGGCAGCTGGTTGGCGTTGGCGCCGTTCCAGTTGATCCAGGTGGAGACCGTGATGGCCTCCATCCCGTCGAACAGGCCCTTGGGGATCTCCAGGTACGGCTTGCCCTCCTGCGAGGTGTTCTGCGCCCCGCCGGGGAACCTGCCCGACGCCCCGAGCTCCGCCGTGGGGCCGGTGCCGCGCGGCAGGGACTCGGCAGCGACGACGCGGGCGTCGAACGCGCTGCCCAGGGTGCCCTCGTTGACGATGGTGGCGGCCGCAGCGTCGCCCTCGAACGTGTACAGGAGCAGCGGGTCGGGGGACTCCTCCGCCACGGCCATGGGCACGTGGACGAGGTGCGGACCCACCAGGGCCAGGCCGAGGGCCGCTACGCCCGCGGCCCGGGCCCTGCTGGAGGCAGTAGGAAATGGCATGGGAGACCTCTCTGTCGAAACTTCTCTGTCCGGCGAAAACGGGTTGCCGCCACCGTGGCGAAGGGGGGATCGGGGGTTGGGGGTTTGGTTCGTGATCGACCTTGATAACGTTTTCAAGCCCACGCTACAACGCGTTTGGGGTCAGGTCAACCGCTTTTTGAAAGCGTTATCAGATCAGTTGCCGCGGGGCGGGGCGGTGCTCTCGCGGATGATCACGTCCGGGGTCGAGGAGACCAGCGGGTGGTCCTTGGCGCCGTGGATCTGCTCCTTCAGCAGCTCCCAGCCGTTGCGCCCCATGTCCGCGAACTCCTGGCGCGCGGTGGTCAGCGCGGGGTGCCACAGCGAGGACAGCGGATGGTCGTCGAAGCCCACGACGCTGACGTCCTCGGGCACCCGGAGCCCCTTGTCCCGCAGCCCGGCCATCACGCCCATGGCGATCTCGTCGTTGCCACAGAACACGGCGGTGACGTCATCCCGCTCCGCGATGACGTTCCCGACGTCGCGACCCGACTGCGGGTCCCAACTGGCCTCGAACACCTCCGGGACCTCACGGCCGGCATCCTTGAGCGCCCGCCGCCAACCGGCGGTGCGGCCGTCCTCCCGGCGCGACGGCGGGATCCGGACGTGGTGCACCGTCTCGTGGCCCAGTTCCAGGAGGTGCTCGACCAGGTGCCGGGCCGCCACGGACTCCCGGATCACGGCCTGCGCGTAGGCGGTGTCCCGCACGCCCGAGAGCGCCACCACCGGCATCCACTCGGGGATCCGCTTGATGGCGGCCACGCCCGGCGGGTCGAACTTGAGGACCGCCACGCCGGCGATCGCCTGCGAGAGCACGAGCGAGATGCCCGCGGTCAGCGACTCCTCGTCGGCCTCCTCGATGACGGTGAACGTCACGACGTAGCCGTCGGCCCGGGCGGCCTCCTCGAGCCCGCGGATGGTCTCGGCGTAGCCGTAGCGCGATGTGTTGCCCACGACCGCGGCGATCACCTTCGGCTTGCCGCCGACCAGCACCCGCGCCGAGGCGTTCGGTGTGAAGTCCAACTCCTGGATGGCGGCGGCGACGCGTTCGCGCTTGTCGGCTCGGACATTGGCGCTACCGCTGAGGAATCGGGACACCGTCGGCACTGAGACGCCCGCCAGCAGGGCGACGTCCTTCATGGTGGCCGGCACGCGGGCGGCAACGGCAGGTTCCTGCCCGCTCGCCGCCGCACTGGTCTCCATGACCCCGAAGCGTAGCGGGGCTGTGGACGTCCTGGTGACCCTCACTTCACCGCACCTCCCGTGATGCCCGAGACGATCCGCCGCTGGGCGACGATGAACGTCACCAGCAGCGGCAGGCTCATCAGGATGATGAACGCGAAGATCAGGTGCCAGTTGTTGAGGTAGAGGCCGGCGCTGGCCACCTGGAAAAGGTTGAGGGGCAGCGTGTCCACGCGGCCGCCGATCACGAACAGCGCGTAGAACACGTCGTTCCAGATGTAGAGGCACAGCATGATCGTGGTGGTGGCGAGCACCGGCACCAGCAACGGCAGGATGATGGTGAAGAAGATCCGTAGCGGCTTGGCGCCGTCGACGCGGGCAGCCTCCTCCAGCTCCACGGGGATGGTCCTGACGAATCCGGTGATGAGGAAGATGGCCGTGGACAGGTACATGCCCATGTAGACGCCGACCATCCCGGGCACGGTGCCCGCCAGGCCGAGCTGGCGCAGGAGCAGCACGATGGTCACCACGGCGGGCGGGAGCACGACGCCGCTGATGGCGAGCGTGTACAGCACCGCCATCCACCGCTCAGCCCGACGGGCCAGCACCCAGGCGGCCAGCGAGCCGAGGATCAGCACGCCCACCACTGACGGCACCATGATCAGAAGGCTGCCGAAGAAGCCCGCGAGCATCCGCCCCTCGGAGAAGACGGTCGCGAAGTTCTCCAGCAGTTGCCACTGGCTGGGCAGCGCCAGGTTCGGATTCAGCGCCTCTGCCTGGTTCTTGCCGGCGGTGACCACCACCAGCCAGAAGGGGACCCCGAGCAGGAGCGCCGTGATGGCCACGACTGCCAACTGGTGCGCAACCCGTCCGGGCTTGATGCGGCGCCGGGTGGCGACGGAGGGCTTGGTAGGGGTGTGGGCGGTCATAGGACTTCCTCCCTCTTGCGGAGGTAGCGCACGACGGGGAAGGCGATCAGCGTGACGGTGAGGAACAGGATGAGGCTCATCGTCGTCGCCTGGGCGAACAGCCCTTGACCGAAGGTGCGGAAGATGAAGATGTTGAGCAGTTCGGTGGTGCCGCCGGGTCCGCCCTCGGTTAGGGCCTGCACCACGTCGAAGCCATTCATGGAGCCGAGCAGGGCGGTTGCGACGTTGAACGTGACGGCTGGGGCGAGCAGCGGGAACCTGATCTGGACGAAGGTCTGCCACCAGCTGGAGCCGTCGATGCGCGCAGCCTCGAGCACGTCCTCGCTGATGGTCTTGAGTCCCGCGAGGTAGATCAGCATCGACAGGCCCATCCACTTCCAGGAGTGCACCAGGGCCGCGACGAGGATGGTCCAGGTCGTGCTGCCGAGCCAGGCGATGGACACGTCGAGGCCGGTGATGAACGACAGGATGCCGTTGAGGGAGCCGTCGGGTTTCAGAATCGCCCTGAAGATGTATCCGACGGCGAGGGCGGACATGATCACGGGAATGAAGAACAGCACCCGGGCGGTGCGGTTCAGCCAGGTGTCGCGCTCCAACAGCAACGCCAGCATGAGACCGAACAGGTTCTGGAAGACCGCCACCAGCGTGGCGTAGATGAGCGTGACCTTCAATGCGTTGAGGAGCGACCCGTTGCCGAGCAGGGAGCTGAAGTTGTCGAACCCGGCGAAGTTGATGTCCGACTTGAAGCCGGACCAGTCGGTGAAGCTGTAGACGAAGTTGAACAGCGTGGGCACGAAGAAGAACACCACGAGGACCGCCAGCGCGGGCACGAGGAAGACCGCGGGGTGGTCCGTGCGGCGCCCGTGACCGGCGGCCTGTCCCGCGCGGGTCGGCTCGGCGAAGAGCGTGGACATGGGTTTCCTTCCGGGAAGACCGGGTGGGCGGTTCGGGGGTCACCGCCCACCCGGGAGTATCAGAATCCCTCGGCGCCGAGGGCCTTGGCGAGTTCGGCGAACTGCTGCTGCGTCGCCTCACCCACCTGCTGGGGGGTCTTGGTGCCCTGGATCATGTCAGCCAGGTTGATGTACAGGTCCGGGTTGGCCACGGCGAGGGACTGCATGGACCCCACCGAGTCGGCCAACGACGCGTGCACGTCCAGCAGCGCCTGCGGGACGCCGTCGGGGTTGGAGACGTCGGGCTGCAGGGAGATGGTGTTTGCGGCCTGCACGAAGTCGGCGTAGCCATCGCCCAGCCAGTAGGACAGGAACTGCTTGGCAGCCGCCTCTTGGGTGGCGTCGCCGGTCTTGAACGCCACGACGGCGTTGGACTGGTCTGGGATCGAGGTGCCGACGTTACCCTCGGGGCTGATCGGGAAGAAACCGATCTTCTCGTCGAGTTCGGCGGTGTCGGCCTTGGCCTGCAGCTGACCGAAGAAGGAGTTCACCTGCACCACCATGGCTGCATCGCCGGCCAGCAGGGCGTCTCCCTGGTCCTCGAACGTGGCGGTCTTGATGTCGTCGTTGAACAGGCCCTCGTCGATCCAGCCCTTGTAGTTGTTGATGGCGGTCATGATGGTCTCGTCGGTGAACTGCTCCTCGTTCGCGTTCACCCGGTCCCACAGGCCGTCCTTGGCAGCGTTGGCGAGTTGGATCTGGACCCACCACTGGGTGCCCCAGCGGTCAGCTGCCATCTCGTGGAACGGGGTGACGCCGTCGGCGTCGAGGGTGCGGGCGAGCTCGATCATCTCTTCGATGTTGCCGGGGGTCTCAGTGATGCCCGCCTCGGCGAACACCTCCTTGTTGTAGTAGACGCCCTGCACGGCCGGGGTACTGATCAGCGCGGCATAGCGGGTGTCGCCCACGAACCCGGTCAGGTCCTTCAGCGCCGGATCCATGGCGTCGAGCCACGGTGCCCCATCGAGCGGGAGGAGGTTGTTGGTGGCGTTGAGTGCGTTGAGCTGGGACTCGGTGGGCTGCCAGAATGCGAGGTCCGGCTTGTCGCCAGTGGCCACCTTGGTCTGGATACCCTGCTCGTACGGATCGGGGATGGTCACGACCTCGACCGTCGCGCCCGTCAGCTCCTCGAATCCGGCGATGACCGGGTCCGCGGTCTTGTTCGAGTTCTGAGCCGCCCAGATGGTCAGGGTGACACCGTCAAGGTTGGCGTCCTCCGCCGGCCACTCGGCGGCGGCGCTGCCCCCGCCCTCAGTGGGGCTGGACGGGTCCTGCACTCCAGGGTCACTGCAAGCCGTCAGCGCGACTCCCGCTGTCAGGGCGACCGCAGCCGCCCGTACCAGGGACTTCTTCATTGGAATCTCCTTTGGTCGACTCGCCTCAGGCGAGCTCTCGGGGGCCGGATCCGCCCTTGTGGCTGATCCGGATCATGCGTGCGGCCGGGGCGGCATCTGCGTCGACGCGCAGCACCCCGTCCGTCTCGTTCCACGCCAGTTGCCAGGGCGTGAGGTTCTTGGGGAACACGGTCTCGATCCGCGGGTCGAGGCCCGCGAAGCGCGGCAGCCGCAGTTCCGCGGCGGGGGCGTCCGAGCGTCGCCAGAGGAACAGCAGCGTGGTGTCGTCGACGTCGAGGCCGAGGGCCACCCACGGGTCGTCCCACCGGGGCAGGCCGAGCGGCCAGACGGGCGTGGAGCGTCGGATGTCGTGCCGGATCTCCTTGGTCAGCACCACGGCCTCGCGGACCAGTTCCAGCTCCGGTTCTGTCATGTTGTTGAGGTAGCCGGACAGGAAGAAGCGGCCCGGGAGCCCGGTGACGAGGCAGAACGCCGCCTCCTCGGGCGACATCCCCGGCTGCGGGTAGGCCCAGCTGGCGGCCTGCTCGGGGAGCATGCTCATCGGCGCCGAGGCGGTGATTGGTGGGTAGAGCAGCGGGTCCTGCTGGTCCGAGGTGGACTGCAGCTGCAGCCGGGACAGGAGCGCACCGTCGGCGCGCATGGCGCCGGAGCCACAGTTCTCGATGACCAGCGCCGGGTGTCGGTCCAGGACGGAGTCGAGCCAGGCCAGGTGGGCGCGGTTGTGCTCGAGGAGGCCGTCACCGACGCTGCAGCTCGCGTGGTCGGTCCCGGGACCGGGGTTGATGTTGTAGTCGAACTTGAAGTAGCCGACGCCGAAGTCCGTGACGAGGCGGTCCACCACGGCATCGACGTGGGCCACTGCTGCCGGGTGCCGGAAGTCCAGGTGGTAGCGATCCTGCTCCACCAGCCGCTGGCCGCCGCGCTGCAGGAACGCCTCGTCGGGCAGTTGATCGGCCAGCGGGCTGCGCACGCCGATCACCTCGGGCTCGAGCCACAGGCCGGGCACCATGCCGTGCCCGCTGATCCGTTCCACCACTTCACCGAGGCCACCGGGGAAACGGGTGGTGGACGGCAGCCACGCGCCGACGGAGTCCCACCAGAAGCCGGAGTCGTCGTACCAGCCGGCGTCGATGCAGAAGATCTCCGCACCGGCCGCGGCCGCGGCGTCAACGAGCGGGATGAGTTTGGCGGTCGTCGGGTCGCCGTTGAGCGTGTTCATGTAGTCGTTGAAGATGACCGGCAGCGACTCGTTGTCCGCGTGCGGCCGGCGGGTCCGACGGCGCAGCTCGGTGACGGCGGCGACGGCGTCCGTCAGGTCGGAGCCGAGCGCCACCGCGGCCGGCACCGTGGTGAAGGACTCGCCCGGCACCAAGGTGCGGCTCCAGCCGTGGTCCATGTGGTTGGGGCCGGAGACCGCCACCTCGAAATCGCGGTACTCCTCGCCCAGTTCGATGCGCCAGGCACCGTTGTGCAGCGCCTGCCACACCCAGGCGACGCCTTGGTCCGCTGAACTCGCGGCCGCGACCGGGGTCCACTCGCCGGAGGACCAGGTGCCGGTGGAGACCATCGCCTCCTGTCCGCGCGGGCGGTGGCCGGTGAGGTGCTGCGAGATGCGCGGGAAGAGCTCGCCGAGGGCGACGTCCTCCCACCGGTTCTCTGCCAGCCAGTCGCTGCGGGCGCGGTGCAGTCGCCAGTCGGTGTTCCCGACCGGGAGATCCTCACGATTGCCGAGCGGGGCAGACCAACTGCTGACCGCGAGGAGGGTGACAGGTGCGTAGGACGTGTTGGTGACGGTGGTCCGGGCGGTGAGGGCGGCGACGCCGTCGAAGGACTCGAGGGTGGTGACGACCTCGAGACCGGTGGTGGCCATCTCGAGCTCGAGGTGGTGGCGACCTTCCTCGGAGCCTGTCCGGAAGTCCGTGAGTCGCAGAGACTGCCCCAGTTCCGACATGCCCAGGCGGGAACTCGCGAGGGCGTGGCCGTGGTCCGAGGTGAGGACCTGCACCACCGGAACGAGGTCGCTCGTCGTCATCCGGACGCCGCCGGCCTCCGCCGAGCGGAGCGCCACCGGTTCGTCGGCACCATGGCCGATCTCGAGCACCAGCGCGTCGTGTCCCCAGCGGATTGCCGTCACGATCCCTCCCTTGCATCTCTACTTCGTCACGTGCACGAGTAGTGAAGCACAGTTTTGATAACGCTTTCAAGATCATCGTGAAATCGTTATCAAAACCGTTGTGCTTGGGCTGGGTTGGGGTTGGCAGTGGAGCCACCGGCCGGACGGCATCGACTCGGGCGCGCCGTTCCCGCTGATTCTGCTACCGGGATCCTGAAGGACGCGCTTCAGACGACCCCCTGCGGAAAGTTCCGGGTAGCAGTATCAGCGGGCTCCGGCGGCACCGGCCCCGACGGTGGCAGAGGGCCACCGTCGGCGCCAGGATCAGCGGCCGTGGCCTCCCCGAACGTGCACGATCCCCTCCTCGATCGCCTTGGCGACGGCGTCGGCCTCAGCTTGGGTGAGCGTGCCGTCGCTGACTGCTTCGTCGAGCACCGCTTGGTCGTCCGCAGCCCGCGCGGCCACGCGTTCGGCGGCGACCTCCTCGAGTGCGGCAAGCACGTCCGCCTCGTCGAGGCCGAGCTCGGCCGCGATCCCAGCGGCGAACTCGGAGTGGCGCTCCTCCCGGGCGGCCTCGCGTTCCTCAGCGGTCTGCCCGGTCGGCCTTCCGTCGGCGAACATCGCCTCGCGGGCCGCCTCGACCGCCTCCGAAAGCGCGGTCTCCTCCACACCTAGCTGCTCGGCGAGCGCCTCGATGTCGAGGCCCATTTCCGCGCGAGGGCCGTTCCCCCAGCCCCGCTCGCCGACGCCACCGGGCGCGTGGCCCCAGACCTCGCTCTGGCTCGACGTCGCGGTGGGCGTCGGCGTGGTCTCGTCCTCTGCGCTGGCCAGTTGACCGACGCCGAACCCCAGCCCCGCGGCCATCGCCGCCGCGGAGATCCCGATGATTGCCTTGTTCCTCATGGTCTTTCCTTCCGGTTGGTTCCCCGTCGGAGACCTGTCCGACACCTCCACCGTCGATCCCGCTGCTGGCAGGAAGCTGTGAACCGGCTGGGCGGATGCTGGGAATCCGGCAGGATGGAGCCATGAGCGCACCGTCTGACCTCGTCTGCGGGATCGTCGCGGGCGAGGTGGAGGCCGAGGTCGTCCACCGCGACGAGCACGTCGTCGCGTTCCTGGACCACCGGCCCGTGTTCAAGGGCCACGTGCTCGTCTGCCCGACGACGCACTTCGACACGCTCGAGGACCTCCCCGCCGAGCTGCTGGTCCCGCTGTTCAGCACGGTCCAGCGGTTCGCCGTCGCGATGCGGGAAGGGCTGGGCGCGCAGGGCAGCTTCACGGCGGTCAACACCGTCGTCAGCCAGTCGGTGCCACACCTCCACGTGCACGTGGTGCCCCGCACCAAGGGCGACGGCCTGCGCGGCTTCTTCTGGCCACGCACCAAGTACGACGACGGCGAGGCCGCCGCCTACGCCGAGCGGTTGCGCCGGGCGCTGGACTGAGTTTCCGCGACCCGTGGTCCGACACCCTTGACATTTGGTAACCGCAAAGTTACTAATTGATGCATGGACACGTTCGCTGCGATCGCAGATCCGGTGCGCCGGGCGCTGCTGCTGCGGCTCAGCCGGGGCCCCGCCCGCGTGGTGGACCTGGCCGGGGACCACGCGGTCAGCCGCCCGGCGATCAGCAAACACCTCCGGGTGCTCGCCACGGCCGGGCTGGTGGAGGCCGACGACGTCGGGCGCGAGCGGCACTACCGCCTCGTGACCGACGGCCTCGAGCCGGTCCGCGCGCTGCTGGAGAGCCTCACCACCACCAGCACCCCGAGGATCCCGGAGCACACCCTCGACAGGCTCGACCTCGAGGTCCGACGCGCCGGCCACGACCGCGAACGTGCACCAAGCACCGCAACCCACGAGCACAAGGAGACAGGATGATCACCCCAACCTCCGACCGCGGCACCAAGCAGGTGCACGACGGCCAGGACTTCGTCGAGTTCACTCGCACCTTCCGTGCCCCAGCCGAGGACGTCTGGGCCGCCGTCACCGACCCCGGCAGGCTCGCCCGCTGGATCGGCTCCTGGCGCGGCGACCCGGCCGACGGCGAGGTCTGGTTCAGGATGCTCTTCGAGGGCGACGAGATCCCCGAGGAGCACATGGCGATCCACCAGTGCGATGCGCCCCACCGCCTGCGCGTGACGTCGACGTCGCCATCCGAAGAAGGGCCGCAGGTCTGGGACTTCCGGATCGACCTCGTGGAGGCAAATGGCGTGACCACCCTGACCTTCGCTCAGAGCGTTCCCGACGCGCAGTTGGCCGAAGGCGTGGGACCCGGCTGGCAGTACTACCTGGACCGCCTGATGCTTGCCGAGACCGGGGCCGATCCCGCCGACATCGACTTCGACGACTACTACCCAGCCCTCAAGGAGCACTACAGGGAGTTGTTCGCCTGACCTCAGAACGCCAGCTTCGGGCGTGCTCCTCCGAGGTTCGGCCACTGGTCAGGCGCTGGCCGCAGGCGCGCTGCCGCCTGCCGCTGCCTGGATGATCTGGGCGAGGTCGCCCGGACGGCTCCACATGGGCCAGTGCCCCGTCGGCAGGTCCACGACGTCGAGGTGCCTGAGGTGCGCGACCTCGGCGAACATGGGATGTCCGGCCCTTGCCAGTTCCAGTACCTGCGCCCCGGGGATCGAACAACACACCAGGGTGGTGCTGACCTCTCGGCGGGCTTCGTCGGTGAGCTCCACGCTCTGGCGGAGCACGGTGCCCGGCTCGGGGACCGCCCGGGAGCGAAACCGCTCGAGGACCTCTGCGCTCAGGCCTTCGAGGCTCGCCTGCTGCCCTAGGACCTCGAAGGGCGGCAGTGGCAGTTCCTCGACCCCAGCCGGGAGGTCCGGGGCGAAGGCGCCGCCCGCCGCCACAGGACCCGAGTCCACCCACACCACCCGATGGACAAGCTCGGGGTGCCTGTCGAGGACCAGACTGACGGGGCCATTCGCCCCACTGTGGGCGACGATCGTCGCGGGATGGTCCTCGGACACCCCGAGTCGGGTGAGGAGGTCCACCACGGCCGCGCTCTGGTCGTCGAGGGTTCTCGTCGTACGCTCCGGGTCGTCCCCGTCGAGGCCGGGGAGCGTCATCGCGGTTGCACGGGTGTGGCCGTTGTCGAGGTGTTCGAGCACCTCGTCCCAAGCCCAGGCGCCCAACCAGTGGCCGGCGATGAGAATGATGGTCGGAGCGCTCATGTTGGTTGTCATGCCTCCACCTTCTCTGACGCCAAGGACAGCCGTGTGTCACCATTTGTGTCATGAATTCGACGAGGGCTGGGCGGTGAAGCGGGCGGAGCGACTCCACGCCCTGTCCGAGACGCTACGGCGAAGCGGGTCCCGGGGCGTTTCAGCCGAGCGGCTGGCGGATGAGTTCGGCGTTTCCGTGCGCACGGTCAAGCGAGACCTCGCTGCGCTGGACAGCAGCGGCGCGCCGGTCTGGTCGCGTCCCGGCCCGGGCGGAGGCTACGGCTTGGCGATGGGTGCGACGTTGCAGCCGGTCAGCCTGTCCCCGGCGCAGGCCGTGGCGCTCATGGCGGCAGTGGCCGCCGCACCTGACGCGCCCTACTCCGACCTGGCAACGGCCGGGGTCCGCAAGATCCTGGACCGCCTCGACCCCGGGACACGGGCACGGGCAGAGGAACTGGCCGACCGCGTCTGGGTCAACGCGCCTCCCACCGCTTCGCGCGCCACCAGGTCGGCGCTCGAGGAGGCGATGACCGAGCAGCGGGTGGTCCGCATCCGCTACACATCGGGGCGGGGCACGACCACAACCCGCGACGTCGAACCCGTACTGTTCGCCTCCACGGGCGGCCAGTGGTACCTGGTCGCGTGGTGCCGCCTGCGCGATGCCATGCGCTGGTTCACCGTATCGCGCATCGAGCGCGCCAGCGTGACCAGGACGGCCTGCAGCGGCCACACCGTCGGCGAGGTCGGCGAGCCACCGGCGAACGCGAGGCCGGTTTACGGTCGGGAGTGATCCGTACTGGTACGTGGGGCTCGCGGCAGTATCCGCCCGAAACCCGGGACTGCAGCCATCCGGCTCCCCGCCCACCAGGGGTCCCGTCAGTCACCGTTCCACTAGGCTGGCCGCGTGGCCGATGACTTCGTGATCGCTCGGAACCCGGAGGAGGGCACCTCGCTGCCCTACCTGGTCCGGATCCCGCTGGGCGTCGACGGGATCGTGCTGAAGGTCCGCGAGATGTGGCCCCGCACGTCGAAGGTCTACTGCCATCGGGCCTCGTGGCCGGAGGATCCGGAGATCCTCGAACAGGTGCCAACGACTTCGTGCACCAAGCGGGGCGCGGCCATCGACCTGGTCCTCGACCGTGGCCGCGAGAACCGCTCCCAGTTCGTCCTCACCGTGGCTCGCGGCAGGGAGATGATCTTCTGGCAGTCGGCCCGCACCACCAAGCAGGCCCGACCCAACGTCCGTGTCCCCACCGCCCGGGCGCAGGGGCTCGACGAACTGGAGATCGTCGTCGACGTCCATGAGCGCTACGCCTGGAAGTTCACCCACCAGCAGGCGCTGACCCGCAAGGCACCCCTGCCCGCCGGTGATTACGCTGTCGAGGCCGACGGCGCACTGGTGGCTTCGGTGGAGCGCAAGTCCCTCCAGGACCTCGTCGCCACGCTGACCAGCGGGAAGGGCAACTATCTGCTGGCCGCCCTGGCCGGGCTACCGCGGGCAGCGATCGTCGTCGAGGACCGCTACTCCAAGGTGTTCGACCTCAAGTTCGTCCGGCCCGCGGTCGTCGCCGACGCCATCGCCGAGGCCCAGGCCCGCTTCCCGACGGTGCCCATCATCTTCGCCGAGACCCGCCAGCTGGCGCAGGAGTGGACCTACCGATTCCTCGCCGCGAGCCTGAACGAGGCCGCGCTGGCAGGAGACACCGAGCGGCCACTCGGGGAACTCGACGGCGCCCCCGCGCCAGAGCCGAAACCCCCGAAGCCCGCGGTGGTGCGAGCGTGGGCGAAGGCTGCGGGGTACGAGGTCGGCGACAAGGGTCGCATCCGGCCCGAACTCGTCGCCGCCTATGTGGCAGCGCACCTACCGAACGACACCTGACCCCGACAGCTCCCTGAGGGCGCGCGTCAGGAAGTCGCCCCCTTGCTCGTGTCCGGCAGCGTGTGGGAAACCCACGCACCGACGAGGCCGAGCACCGCAAGGAATGCGAGTGCGACCTCGGGACCGAGCAGCGCCAGCCCACCGGAGACCGCTCCGACGACCAACAACAGCACACCCATCGCGGTGTTGGAGATCGCGACGTAGCGGGTGCGTCGCTCCTCACCAGCCATGTCGACGACGTAGGTCTTGCGCGCGACCCGGACGCCGACATGGGCGATCGCCAGGACCAGGAAGGCCACCGCGTGGAGCCAACCGCCGACGCGCAGCTCGGGAACCGCCTGCAGGAGCAGGAAGGCCACGATGACGCCGCTGGCCAGCACGGCTCCCCAGACCATGAGCCGCTGGCTGGAACGGTCGGCGAGCCGGCCCGCCAGTCGACCACCGAGGAGTCCCGCGACGCCTTGCGCGATCACGAAGGGACCCAGCCCGGCCAGCCCATGGCCTCCCTCGCTGGCTGCCATGGCGACGACGAACGGCGGGGCCAGCGCCGAGACGAGCAGCAACCCGCGTGCCAGTACGAACCGGCGGAACGGTGCGTCCTCGCGCAGCAGCGCCCACGACTCGCTCGCCCAACCGGCTCCGTCGTCGGACTCGACGACCTCGCCCGACGGCTCGCGAATGCTGGCGAAGACGACGAGCGCCAGTACCCAGGCAAGCGCAGCCGCACCCAGCAACCAGGCCAACAGGTGGACTCCGGCCTCCTGCCCGCCGACCAGTCGGATCACGAGTCCCAGAGTGATCGCGACCGCCCCGGAGAGCATTGACGTGAGACCGCTGATCTGGCCGCGCTCCCCCTTCGGCACGGTCCTCCCGAGGACGTCCTTGCCGGCCAGGGAGCTGAGCGACCGTGCCAGGGCGAAGAAGGCGAGACACGCGACGACGGCGACCCCGGCCACCCAGCCGGAGGCCAGACCGACGGCGAGCGCCATGCCCGCCGCCGCGATCGCCTGCCCCATGGCACCGAGCAACCAGAAGTGCTTGCGGTGGGCAGACCTCTGCAGTACCGGCGCCATCGCCGCCTGCGGCAGCATCGAGCCGGACTCGCGCACCGGCACCAGCAGAGCGAGCAGGGCAGAGGGTGCACCGACGGCGGAAAGCGCCCACGGCAGCACGGTCTTGGCGTTGACCACCTGGTCCCCGATGTTCTGCAGGCCGTCGGCCACCATCTGCCGGAAGCCATTGCGTGCCGTCTGGCCCTGCTCCTCGGCCGACTGCTCCGAGCGATCGGCGCGAACGAGTCTCTGGAAGATGGCGGTGGTGATGGTCACCGTCCCATCATCGACCATTGTCAGCTTTTAGCGCTTGAGATTCTGCTGCGGAGCCGGCCGCGTCAGAACCCGGCTCGCGCCGTCTGCAGTTGGCTTGCGCCCACCAAACTGGCCTGCGCTGCAGCGCAAGCGAACCGCGTGAGCGCAGGCTAACTGACCTGCTCCTGACGCCGGACGAACGCGGGGTTCAGGCGACGGCCTTCTTCACCAGTTCGCGGAGCTTCTTCTCGACGGCGTCGGTCACCTCGACCACGGCGAACGAGACCGGCCACATCGGCCCGTCGTCGAGGTTGGCCGGGTCGTCGAAGCTGACGGTGCCGTAGCGCGTCTTGAACTTCGACGCCGGCTGGTAGAACAC
Organism: Tessaracoccus rhinocerotis; assembly: GCF_007197885.1. Taxonomy (GTDB): domain Bacteria; phylum Actinomycetota; class Actinomycetes; order Propionibacteriales; family Propionibacteriaceae; genus Arachnia; species Arachnia rhinocerotis. The sequence continues at coordinate 326,268 of NZ_VKKG01000006.1, read as the reverse complement.
CACGACCTTCCCATCCCGGGCGTAGGCCGGGAACCCGTAGAACGTCTTCGGGTTGAGGTCGGGCGCAACCTCGCTGACGATGGCGTTGAGACGGACGGCAACCTCCTGGTCCACCCCGGTCAACTTGTCGATCGCCTTCGCGCAGTCCTCGACCTCGCGGGCGAGCTTGGCCGCACCCTTGAGACCCTTGGTGGACCGCAACTCCTCAGCACGCTGCTTCATGGCGGCGCGCTCCTCCTCGGTGAAACCACTCTTCGTCGCTGACATGTTCCCTCACTTCCCGTCTTCGGAGGTGCCGTCTGCACCTCCACGACCACAACGCTACGAAGCGCGCCGGGGGATCGCTTCTCCATTCCTGCTCGGTCTGACTGGGCTTCTGTTGGTCTCGACACGGGCGCGGGGCGCCCTACTCGACCAGCGGGAAGCGGCCCCGTTGGTCTCGACACGGGCGCTGGATGCTCCGTTGGTCGAGTAGCGCCCGCGAGGAACGAGCGGGTGCGTGTCGAGACCTCCCTAGCGGTGGGCCCTACTGGGCCGTGGGGAAGCCGTCGATCCCGGTGAAACCGAACATCTGGGCCGTGGCGCGGGCGGAGGGGGTGCCGGCGTCGGGGTCGGCTCCGGCGTTGAGCAGGTGGGTGGCGGACTCCACGTCCTGCTTGAACACCGCGCAGGTCAGGGCGCGCTGTCCGCGGTTGTTCTCGGCCTCGAGATCGGCGCCCTTGCCGATCAGCATCGCGACGGTCTCGGGCGCACCGTTGTAGGCGGCCAGGATGAGGAACGTGTCGCCGTTGGCGTTGTGCATCTCCAGTGGGGCGCCGGCGTCGATGTAGGCGGCCAGCTGCTCGGTCTCACCGGCGCGGGCGAGGTCGAAGAGCTGGTTGGCGAGCTGGATCTGCTCCTCGGACATCTGGGCGGGTTCGTCGGCCATGCCCGTCAGCGTAGCCCCAGGACGCGTCGTCGCATCCGGTGAGCCTCGGTCAGTCCGCGCTCTCGGCGAGGTCCGCACCGGGCAGGCTGACGTCGGTCTTGCCGCGCACGCTGAGGTAGGCCCAGATGGTCATGACCAGCACGACCGCCCAAGCGACTGCGACCACCAGTCCGTTCAGCAGGGACGGGTCGACGACGAACGCCCCGATGGCCACCAGCGAGATCTGTCCGGGGATCGCCGCCATGGCGGTGGCGACGACGAAGTTGCGCTGGGTCACGCCGAAGGCGCCGCTGCCGTAGTTCACGGGCCAGTAAGGCAGGCCGGGCAGGACCCGCAGCAGGAACACGGCCTCGAACCCCTTGTCGTCCAGCCGTTCCTCGATGCTGGCCCCGCGTCGTCCCAGGATCTTCCGAACGACCTGGTGGCCCGCCGCCCGCGCCAACCAGTAGGCGCCCCAGCAGCCGATGAGGACGCCGACCACTGACGCCGCGCTGCCCACGACGGTGCCGAACAGGATTCCTGCGGAGACCGCCATGACCGTCACCGGGATCGGGGTCAGTGCGACGGCGGCGTACAGGCCGATGAACGCCGGGATGGCCCAGAACCCGAGGTCGACGACGGTGGTGCGCATGCCGCGGACGTAGCCCGGGATCTCCCCGATCGAAGGCATCTCGACGTTGAAGACCAGCCAGAGCATCACCGCAGCCAGCACGAGCAGCAGGCCCGTGCGCAGCACCCAGGTCCACTGGATGCCGGACTGCCCGCCGGTGCTGGGCCTGACCTGGATGGCCGGTTGTTCGCTTGTCGTCACCGCACAAGTCTGCCATCCCGCGGCTCGGTCGAGACCAAAGGTGAGGTCTCGACACGCACGGAGCGCACAACTCAACCGGTGGTGCCGGCCCAAATTGCGCGCAACGGCCGTAGGCCCTCCTCGACGTAGTGGGCGATGGGGCGCACACCACCGTCAGTGTGCCACGTCTCGAGGGCGGCGAAGTAGCCGAACGTGAGGGCGTTGGCTGCCACGCGCGCCTGCGCTGCGGTCATGCCGTGTTCCTCAAAGGTTGGTGCGATCTGCTCCGCCGCGCGGTCCAGCGTCGCCAGAGCGGCGGCCCGCACGGAGGGCTCGGTGAAGAAGTACCGGATCCGGCGCGCTGCAGCGCCGGCGTCGGCCGCGCCGTCGCCAGGTGACTCGTAGCGCTCGACCGCGGCCACGAGGCTCCCCACCGGATCGGCCGGGTCCAGGATCTCGGCCAGCCGTTCGGCACTCATCGTCTCGAACTCGTCCGCGGCGAGCAGCCGCTCCTTGGTGCCGAAGTACCGGTAGATCGACGACGCCGACACCTCCGCGGCCGCCGCGATCTCCTCGATGGTGACGGCCGCGAAGCCGCGCTCGTCGAACAGATCGAGGGCCTTGTCCTGGATGACGCGCATCGCGTCCCGACGCCACTGCTGCCTCAGTCCTGCCATGCCCCGACCCTACCAGTTTGGAGCGAGCCTCTTCCGTGTATACAGTAGCTCTCTGTCTGACAGTCACTTTCAGAACGGAAGTGCGTAACGCAGAAGGGAACTGACATGACCACACACGCATCCACGCAGGGCCTCACCAACCGCCCGGCTGTCCAGCCCTTCCTCTGGGCCGGACTGCTGCTGACGGCGGTGGCCACGATCTACCCGTTCGTCGACGCCGCCACCACCGGCTTCATGGCTGAACACCTGGCGGCCTCCTACCCGGGCTACTCGGCCACGGAGATCGGGGCGGCCACGACGGCCTACCTCGTGATCCTCGCCGTCGTCGGCCTCGTCGGTGCCGCCGGGTGGGTGGTGACGGCCTGGGCCGTTCGCGCCGGCAAGCACTGGGCACCGGTGCTGGCCACCGTCGCCCTCGTGGCCGGCGCCGGCATCGCGGCGGGTGGCCTGGGCGTCGTCGACACATCCGGCGACGTCGGCCTGGCACCCGTCCTGGGCTGGCTCCAGGTGCTGCCGGTGGTGGCCGGCGCGCTGGCCGTCGTCCAGCTGTGGCGCGGGCGCGCCCGCAGCGACACCGCAGGAGGGACCCGATGACCAACACGGACACCTCCGTCGTCGCCTCCCCCGCCCAGGGGGAGGCGACGACGCCTTGGCGCCGCCAGGTGGTGCTGTTCCTGTCCGGCCAGACGGCGTCGCTGTTCGGCTCGATGCTGGTGCAGTACGCCATCATGTGGCACCTCACGCTCGAGACCGGCTCGGGACTGGTGCTCGCGCTCGCCGGCGTCTTCGGGTTCCTGCCGCAGGCGGTGGTCTCCGTCTTCGGCGGCGTCTGGGCGGACCGGATGAACCGCAAACTCCTGCTGGTGGCGGCCGACGCGAGCATCGCCGCCTCCACCCTGGGGCTCGCGCTGCTGATGCTTGCCGGGCACGACGGACTGTGGCTGGTCTACGCCACGCTCGCGGTCCGCTCGGTGGGCGCGGGGATCCAGCTGCCGGCAGTGTCCGCGATGGTCCCCCAGATCACACCGGGCGACCAGCTGATGCGCGTCAACGGCATCAACGCCACCATCCAGTCGGCGATGATGCTCGTGGCACCCGCACTGGCGGCCGTGGTGTACGCGAACCTGTCCATCATCGGCATCTTCCTCGTCGACGTCGTCACCGCAGTGATCGGCATCGGGTTGGTGCTGCTGGTGCGGGTCCCCACGGTGGAGCGCACCGAAGAGCCTGCCTCCTACTTCGGGGACCTCGTCGCCGGCGTGCGCTACATCGCCGGGCACGAGTTCATCCGGTGGTTGCTGCTGCTGTTCGCCCTGGTCTACGTGCTGGCGGCCGCGCCGTCGTCACTGATGCCGTTGCTGGTGACCAGACGCTTCGGCGACGACGTGTGGTTGCTCGCCGCGGTGGAGCTCGCGTTCAGCGTCGGGATGCTGGCCGCGGGGCTGCTCATCTCCGTCTGGGCGGGGAGCCGCAACCGGGTGGCGATGATCGTGGTCACCTCGGTCGCGTTCGGCGTGTTCACCCTCGGCACCGGCCTGAGCCCGAACGTCTGGGTGTTGGCGGCGTTCATGTTCGCCGTCGGGTTCAACGTCCCCTACTTCTCGACCCCGTCGATGACCCTGATCCAGGAGTCCGTGGAGCCCGGGATGCAGGGGCGCGTGTTCGGGTTCATGGGGATCGTGATGGCCTTGGCCATGCCGCTGGGCGTCGGGATCTTCGGGCCCCTGGCGGACCGGTTCGAGGTGCAGACGCTCCTCGTGGTGGCCGGCTCCCTGATGCTCGCGGTGGCCGTGGCCGCCGTCACCCTCCCGGCCGGGCGCCGGGCGATGGCGAACGACACGCCCCACATCGCGCCGTCGTCGAGTGTGGCCACGTCGTCGAAGCTGACGGTGCCGTAGCGGGTCTTGAACTTCTACGCCGTCACTGTGGGGTGCTCAGTTGAACTGGACGCCCTTGACCTCGTAGTAGGCGTCGCCGCGGTAGAACTGGGCGTCGGAGTTGAAGAACTGCTTCTCCCCCTCGCACAGCATCCGCAGGCCGACGGCGAGCGCCTCGCCCTTGTCGCCCGAGGCCGCGAGCACCGCGTAGGCGTCCAGCATCCGGGGCTCGTCCGCGAGGGGCTCCTGGCCGTCGAACCAGACGGTGAAGCCGGTGAGCTTCGGCTCGTCCTGCCCCGCGGTGGAGACTGCGCCCATGATGGTGCCGCGGCCCGGGCCTTCGCACGTGAAGGTGGCGTCCTCGTCCTCACAGAGCCAGTCCAGCTCCTCGAGGCCGGCAATGACGCCGGCCGGGTCGTCGGACAGCGGGATGGCGGCCATGAAGTCCGTCGACGAGTTGCCGATGTCGAGGCTGCTGGTGTCGGCACCGAAGCGGTAGCTGAAGCGGCCGGTGAGGTCCTCGCGCCACTCGGTCTCGCCGTCGACGTTGGTCTCCGTGCCGGTGATGGCGGCGAGGAACGCCTCACGGTCCGCGTCGGAGATGGGCAGCGTCGGCAGGATCGGGTCGACGAGGGCCACCAGTTCCTGGGAGCGCTGCTCGGGCGTGGTGTCGTTGTGCAGGAGGGTGAGCGAGAGCTTGTCGATCTCCGCGTCCTCATTGATACGGAAGCGCAGCGTGACGAGATGACCCGGGTCGTGCAGGTAGCAGCCCTTGATCTGCACGCCGGTGGATGCCTCGTCGTGGCAGGTCAGCCCCGCGGCCTCCGCCACCTCATCGATGACCTCAGGGGCGTCGATGACCGGATTCTCCGGCAGATCGCCCTGGGGGACCTCGCCTTCGGTGGACTCCGTGACCTCGTCGGTGGGCTCCTCCCCCGCAAGCAGGTCACGCCCGAACAGCGCCCAACCTCCCGCGAGGAGCGCGACCACCACAACGATGATGCCGACCGTCAGCCACGTTCGGTTCCGGCGCCCGGGCGCCGGGGCTCCCGGGCGCTGCGGGTAGGGCTGCTGGCCGTAATGCTGGGGTTGGTACTCCTGGCCCTGCTGGAACTGCGGGCCCTGACCCTGCGGCGCGGCCTGGAACTGCGGGCCCTGGCCCGGCGGCGGGCCCGGCCGGTGCCGGGGCGCCTCCTGGAACTGCGGGCCGCTCTGACGCGATGGGGTCGTGGGCGGTTCCGGGGCCGGCCGGAACTGCGGTCCCGGCTGCTGGGGAGCGCCTGACTGGGGGAAGTCCGGGCGTCCGTCGGGCTGGGTTCCGGGCCCGTTGCCGGGGCCCTGGGGGTGCTGAGTCACAGAGTTCCTTCTTGGGGGAAGACGTCATTCGTGGCTGCGCCATTGTTTCAGGGGAGGGAGTCACCCCCTTGTCGCGGGCGTTCGGGCCGCCCGGGGAGTGGCGGGGCCGGCGGCTCTGGGAGGGGTGGTGACCAGCGTGAGCGGAAAGCGATTTCGAGGCACTGGAGCCGCCGAGCCCTTCGAGGCTCGCTGCCGCTCGCACACCAGGGAGACTGGAGAGGCGCCTACGGGCCCACGTGGTCCGGGACCAAGGCACGGGCCGCGGCCAGGAGCGCCTCGTCCGGGCGCGACTCCACCAGACCGAAGCGGTCGTCGTAGGCGCCGATGAAGGCCTGCTCCAGGACGTCGAGGGTGGTCCTTGGCGCTTCGGTGGCGACGGCGCCCACTGATGCGGGGTCGAACGGCAGCTCGAGCGCGGCGTAGACGTCGGCCAGCAGCGGCCGCAGCCGGGCGGCGTCGTCAAAGATCACCACGGAGCTGAACAGCCAGGCGTGGCGCACCATCCGCTGGGCGGTACCAATCAGCTTGACCGTGCCGCCGGCGTTGACGGAGTGCGCGCCGGCGCAGTACTCACCGGGCACCTCGCCCACGCGGGCGTCGATGCCGAAGTCAGCCAGTACGTCGGCGAGCATCGCGCCGAAGTCCTGGAAGCGGGCCTCCATGCCGCCGGGCGAGGTGGGGTCGTGCTGCACGTGGTCCAGCACGATGGTGCTCGACGTGCAGGCGACGGCGCGGCCGCCGGACGCGCGCACCACGGGCGTGAATCCCGCCTCCCGACATGCCTGGGCGGCGGCGGGGAAGCCGGGGCGGTTGGCGTCGCGGCGCCCGAACGCCACCATCGGCGTCGGCCGGAACACCCGCAGCGCCGAGTCCACGCCCCCGTCGGCAACCCGGCGCAGCAGCGCGGTGGTGGCGGCCATCTCGAGGGCGGGGTCGGCGTCGGCGACGCGTCCCAGCAGCAGGTCCATTCCCGGGGCGGTCAGCTGGGCTCGGGGTCGTCGGTGCGGGACCACCCGATGGCCACCAGCCGACGCAGCACGTCCAGGTCCACGTCGTCGAGCTTCTTCACGTAGACGCAGCCGGCGCCCTCGGTGTAGCCGCCCAGCTCGGGCAGGAGCGCGGCGCCCTCCGGGAGGTCCTTGAGCCCGTACATCACCAGTTGCGCCTTGCGGGGCGAGAAGCCCACCTTGGGCCATTCGCCCTTGGTCCGACCGTTGGGCGAGACGTAGCGGTAGCTGCCGTAGCCCACCATGGTCGGTCCCCACATCACCGGTTCCGTGCCGGTCACGTCGCGGAAGATCTCCGCCACCCGGAGGCCGTCGTCGCGGCGCCTGGCCGGGGTGGCGGTCTCGAGGAAGGCCTGCACGTCCGCGTCGGTGGGGACGGTCTTCTGTTCGCTCATGGGCACATCGTACGGGCCGCAATCCCCTCTGGACCCCGGTCAGTTCCCGCCGGGCGCCACGCGGTAGTGGTACTCCCCCAAGGGCTCGAACCCGAGGCCGCGGTAGAGCGCGATCGCGGCCGTGTTGTCCCGCTCGACCTCCAGCAGCGCGCGCTCCACGCCGTGCGCGGCCGCGACCGCCAGCAGCGTCTCCGACACCGCCCGTCCCAGACCCTGCCGACGCTGCTCCGGCGCGACCGTGATCACGTTCAGCACGGCGACGCTCTGCTTGCCTGCCTCCACCAGCGCCGCCCGGCCGACGGCGAGCATTTCCAACGGTTCGGCCGCGTCCGCGCCCGGGCGCAGCATCACCTGAACGGCCGGCGTCGCGGCCATGATTGAGCGGGTGGCCTCCTTTGCGCCCTCCCCCTCCCGGGGCGCGAGCTGCCAGGCGGCGTCGAACCAGTCGTCGTCCAGTTCCCCGGCGCGGATCTCGGCCGAGGTGTGCGGGACGAACTCGCGCGCGGCGGGGAGCGCAAGGGACAAGATGGTGCTCTCCCCGGCGACGGTGTAGCCGCGCTCGGCGAGCAGCGCGTCCAGCTGGGCGGGGCCGTGGGCGCCCATCACGCGGAAGCAGGCCTTGTCACCGGCCATCGCGCACAGTTGCTCGACCCGGCCGATCGCCTCGAGCAGGGCCTCGTCGTCCTCCGGTGCGTCCAGCGCGACGGCGCTGTTGGCGCGCTTGGTGACGCCGTGGGAGCGGAACAGCGCGAACCCGGCCACCTCGAAACGCTGCAGCGGCCGCCAACCCGCCACCAGTGCGTCGGTGAGGCGCACGCCCGTCAGCGCACGCGATGCGGGCGCCTTCCCGGGGTTGCGGGACGACTTCTTGCCCGAACTGCGGCGCGACTTGTTCACCCGCCAAGCCTACGGCGCGCACCCGCCCACACCACAGGTTCGGTGGGAGGATGCCGGAAGCCAGCACTCCGGCGAACCGCAAACCGGGACTCGGGGTAGCCTCGCAGACGTGAGGATCGCCACCTGGAACGTGAACTCGGCCAAGCAACGGATGCCGCGGCTGCTGCCGTGGCTCGAGGAGCGCAAGCCCGACGTCGTGTGCCTGCAGGAGACCAAGCTCACCGACTCCGCATTCCACGACCTGTTCTCCGGGACGCTCACCGAGCTCGGCTACGAGGTGGCCCACCACGGGCAGGGGGGGTTCAACGGCGTGGCGCTGCTCTCGCGCGTCGGTCTGGACGACGTCGAGGCCAACTTCGCCGGGCAGCCCGACTACGAGGACCGCACCGAGGCGCGCGCTCTCAGCGCCACCTGCGACGGCGTGCGCGTGCACTCGCTGTACGTGCCGAACGGGCGCGAGGTGGACTCCCCGCACTACGAGTACAAGCTGGCCTGGCTCGACGCGCTCGCGAAGGTCGTGGCCGAGGGACCCGACGACGTCGCGCTCTGCGGCGACATCAACATCGCCCCCTCCGACCAGGACCTGTTCGACCCCGCCGCGTTCGCCGGCCACACCCATGTCACCGCCGCCGAGCGGCAGCGGGTGGAGGGGTTCGGACTGGTCGACGTCCTGCGCGCGCGCTGGCCGGAGCACGACAGGCTGTTCTCCTACTGGGACTACCGCGCCGGCATGTTCCACCAGGACTACGGCATGCGGATCGACCTGGTCCTCGCATCGCAGCCGGTGGCCGACAGGGTCGCCGCCGCCTGGGTGGACCGCAAGGCGCGCAAGGGCAAGCTGCCGAGCGACCATGCCCCCGTCATAGTCGACCTCGACATCGCGCCCGACGGCGACATCGGCCCCGTCGTGCCCCCGCCGTCGCGGCCGGGGCGTCGCGGCACCGGGAAGGTGAAGCTGCCGCACGCGGTGGAGTGACGCAGGTCACTGCCACCCGTCGCGGGCCCTCGGCCCACAGTCGACCCCCTCAGGGGGCGACGCCGGCGACCGCCGGCTTGAACCCCGCCCGCACGTTCTCGCAACACCCCGGTCGGCAGACGTCGAACCACGGGCCCATCGACGTGGCCGCAGGACGATCCTCGGGAGCAGTCCCCTCGAGCCGCTCCTGGACCAGGTCGACGATCCCGGACACGAACGCAGGTGCCACACCAGGCGTCGCCGATCTTGCCGCGCGGAGACCCGCCGCCTCAGCGGCCTCCAGGGCTTCGGTGTCCAGGTCCCACAGGACCTCCATGTGGTCGCTCACGAAACCGATCGGGGAGATCACGATCGCCTCGACTGACTCCGCCGGGAGCTGCTCGATGCGGTCACAGATGTCCGGCTCCAGCCACGGCTGGGAGGCAGGCCCGGAGCGTGATTGGTAGACCAACTCCCACTCGATTGCGCTCAACCGCGCATCCCGGCTCGCCACCCGCTCCATCACCGCGGCCGCCACGGCGAGATGCTGCGCCGCGTACGCCCCGCCGGGTCCGAAATCACGGTCCCGCGGTCCGGAGCGTTGCGCGTCCTCGACCGGGATCGAGTGGGTGGCGAACAGAACGCGAAGGCCGACGGCCTCGATGCCGTCGTCCATGAAGCCCAGCAGTGATTCGACGATGCTGTCCACGTACGAGTCGACGAAGCCCGGGTGGTCGAAGAACTGGCGGATCTTGTCGATGGTGACTTTGCTGCCCAATTCAGTCTCGGCGAGCGCGCGGGCCAGGTCCTCACGGTACTGGCGGCAACTGGAGAAGGAGCTGTAGGCGCTGGTCGCGAACGCCAGGAGCCGGGTGTGCCCCGCGTCGGCAGCGTCCCGGACGGCGTCGGGAAGATACGGCGCCCAGTTGCGATTCCCCCAGTACACGGGCAGTTCCAACCCACGTGCGGCGAGTTCGGCCTCGAGCGCCGACTTGAGGGCCCGGTTCTGGGCGTTGATGGGGCTGACGCCACCGAAGTGGCGGTAGTGCTTGGCAACCTCCTCCAGACGCTCGTCCGGGATGCCGCGTCCCCGCGTGACGTTGCGCAGGAACGGGATCACGTCCTCCTGGCCCTCCGGGCCACCGAAACCCGCCAGGAGCACGGCGTCGTAGTGCTGCGGCCCGTTCGCGTAGGGCTCTCCGCTTGCGCAGGCGGGCGAGGCGTTCGGTACAGGTGTCTCAGGTGTCATCTCGTTGTCCATCTCTGTCAGTTCGGGCCCGGGGCCATTGTCGTCCCCCGTGCAAGTGGGTCGTTGCCGGTCATTTCAGCTTGTCCTCGGCCGTCGCCGTGATCCGAGCAGCCATTCCCGAGAAGATGAATCCGTGGAACGGCAGCACCGCCAACCAGTACAGGCGGCCGGTCAGACCACGGGGGAAGAAGATCGCACGCTGGACGTAGCGTGCACCGTCGGGTTCGGGCAGCGCCCGCAGTTCCAGCCAGGCGGAACCAGGTGCCCGCATCTCCGCGCGCAGCCGGAGCAGGCTCCCTGACTCATCGGATTCGGCCACCTCCACCCGCCAGAAGTCGATCGCATCCCCGACCCGCACCGAGCCGCGACTGCGCCGCCCCCGCCGCAGCCCGACTCCCCCGGCGAGACGGTCCAGCCACCCACGTACGGCCCACAGCAGCGCCGAGGAGTACCAACCGTTGTCACCTCCGACACCCACGATGACGGACCACAGCCGTTCCGCCGGAGCGGAGGTGTGCAGCTCTCGACTGTCAGTGAAAACGGTGCGCCCGGACCAATCGGGATCGCTCGGCAGCGGGTCGCTCGGGGCTTCCGGCACCGCGGCGTCCTGCCAACTGGTCTCCACCACGTCCGCGTCCAACCGTCCGAGTGCCAGGCGCACGGCGTCGCGATAGGCAGTCAGGCCCCCCTCCGGCGGCGCCACGATCTCGTCGATGTCCCGGTCCCTCATCACGCAGTCGTTCTGCAGCGACGCCACCAGCGGGCGCGCGATCGAACTGGGAACCGGGGTGACCAGATTGACCCACAGCGAGGCGAGCCTCGGTGTCAGGACGGGAAGCGCCAGGATGGCCCGCTTCGGCAGGCCGGCCTCGGCGGCGTAGCCGTTCATCATCTCGGCATACGTGAGGACGTCGGGTCCGCCGATGTCCAGGGAGCGGTTCGGCTGCCCGCCGACTCGCGTGGCACCCAGGAGATAGTGGAGCACGTCGCGCACGGCGATCGGCTGGATGCGATTGCGGACCCACTTGGGGGCCGGCATCCAGGGGAGGACGTCGGTGAGGTGCCTGACCATCTCGAAGGAGGCCGAACCGGAGCCGATGACCACCCCGGCCTGGAGCACGAGGGCAGGCACCTTCGAGCGCAGGAAGATCTCTCCCACCTCGACACGCGAGCGCAGGTGCGGGGACAGGTCTGCCCCGTCGGGGTGGAGCCCACTCAGGTAGATGATCCTGCCGACCCCGTGTGTCTCCGCCGCCCGGGCCACGACCGTCGCAGCCCGCCGGTCCTCGGCCTCGAAACTCGCGCCCGCACCCATCGAGTGGATGAGGTAGTGCACGACGTCGACGCCACGCATGGCGCGATTGACGGCGTCGGCGTCCCCGGCGTCGCCTTCGACGACCTCGCACCGGTCACCCCAGGGAAACGATCTGGTGCGGGCCGGTGACCGCGACAGCACGCGGACCCGGTAGCCGGCGTTCAGCAGCCTCGGCGTCAGGCGGCCACCGATGTACCCGCTCGACCCCAGGACGAGGACCCGCGGGGCTTCCCCGTCGTTCGAGCCCGTTGCCCTCAACGCACCCTCGCGCCCCGTTGGATACGTGAGTTCGCTCATCTCAAGAGCTTACGCGACGCTGGTACTCAGGCCCTCTGGCGGCGCACCATCTCGTTGATCCAGATGGGCGCGTACGGCGAGGTGCAGTTCTTCGGCGTCGGGTAGTCCTTCAGCACTCCGAGCCGCTCGCCGATCGCCAGCGCCCGCTCACGCTGCGGCTCGTGGTTGATGCCGATGTTGGCCAAGCAGGTGTTCATCTGCCACTGCAGCCGCTCGGGGGCGTCCTTCATCTCGGCCTCCACCACGTCCAGCAGCCCGTCCAGGTCCAGACCGTCGGGCTGGCGGACAACGCGGTCGGCGGTCAGGGCCCAGCCGGCGCTGGCCACCACCGGGTCCGGGTCGGCGAGCCATGCCAGGCGCAGGTCCTCCACCTCGGGGTGCTTGCGGACGACGTAGTTGACCAGCCAGTCGTGCACCTTGGGTGCCCGGGCCTCGCGGAGCATGGTGTCCAGCTCGTCCCGGGTGAAGGACTTGGGACGGCACACCAGCAGCGCGACCAGGCGGGCGGCGGTGTCCCCGGTGGCCCACAGCTGCAGCGCCAGCGGGTGCTGGGTCTTCAGGTTCTTGGCGACGGCGCGCAGCTTGCCGAGGTTCACCCCGTGGTCGTCGCCATGGCTCTCGTTCACGGCGCGAGCCCTGGGGTCCTCCAGCTGGGCCAGCTCGGCCAGCACGTCCTCGACGGCGTCGGTCATCGGTCCTCCTTCTCTACGGCGCCCAGCCTATGTCCTGCGCGCGGGGAGGCGTTGGCGAGGGCGCCGGTGGCGAACGGCGACGCGGCAGCCACGATCACCTAAGTCAGGCCGTCGTCGGCTCCGCTCCCCAGGCATCGACCCGTTCCTCGTCCCGCCAGCGCCTGCCGCCGAGCCACGCGAGGGTGATCAGGCAGACCACCAACACCTCCAGCACCACCAGGTAGGTGGGCCACGGCGGGAGCAGGTCCAGCACGGTGGCGAACGCGGGCTTGCCGTTCACGTAGAGGTAGTTGCTGCCGATGGCCCAGTTGATGACGAACACCACCAGCGCGTACAGGTGCAGGATCCCGAGGCAGCGCAGCACCCACATGAAGGTCGGGCGGATCTGCTCCACGAACACCAGCCAGGTTGGAACGATCACCAGCAACCCGTGGGCCAACGCCGACTGCCAAACCCGGTAGTGGGGGAACCCGAACGGCGCCACCTCGGGTGTGAGCAGCGCCTGCAGCGCGCCACCGACACCCAGCAGCCAGGACAGGTTCACCAGCGTCGTCGAACGGGTCAGGACCGCGAACACGGTGACCACGCCCATCACCGAGCACAGGTGCAGCGGCAGCATCAGCTCGACGGTCCACAGCCCGGTCGCCAGGTTCCAGACCTGCCAGCCGACGATGTTGGCCGACATCACCGCTGCCAGGGTGATGCGCACCCGCCGCCGGTCGTCCTCCCCGAGCCGACGGCCCCACAGCACCGATCCGACGGCCAGCCCGAAGATGACGGCCAGCATCGTGAGGTGCTGCCAGCTGAACAGCCGGAAGGGTTCGCCGGACCAGGTGGCTGCGAACAGGTCCTGCATCTTGTGCTCCTGAGGGCTCGGGTGGTCCAAGTTTGTACCAACCCACCCCGCCGGGGAACCCCCGATGTCAGTTGACCAGGTTGCCGATGCCCTCGTCCTTGACCTCGGGGCTGCCGGAGTCGAAGGTGACGGTGTTGCGGGCGCCGCTGAGCTCGAGTTCGGACGCCAGCTGCCCGACCTGCACCTGGTTCGAGTCGCCCTGGACGTCGACGCTGCCGACGGCGTCCACCGTCACCTGGTTCTCGTGGCCGTCGATCTGGAGCTGGTCCGCCGTCTCGACCGTGACCGTGCCGCCGACGGCGTCCACCTCCACGTCGCCGCACACGCCGGTGACGGTCACGGGCGCCGGGGAGGCCACCACGACGACGCCGCGGCCGGCGCAGTGCACGGTGACGGGCTCGTCGCTGGAGACCCGGTACTCCTCGTCATCGCCGATGTTGACCACCGCGACGGGAGGGTCGTCGGATACCGCGTCCGAGGTGGGCGAGCCCTCCCGGCTCTGCCCGCTGGTCGGCGGGGGCGTGCCCGCGGCGTCGGTGGCCGACGGATCCACGGTCACCGCGGGGGTCACCGCCACCGGCGGCCCGCCGTTGGAGAAGTCGTCCACCGGGACACCACGCGTGCAGGCTCCCAGCAGCAGCAAACCCGCGGCGCTCGCGCCGCCCACCAGGCTTCGGCACAGTCTGCTCATCGGTCCTCCATTCCCCGCAGGATACGCTCCGGCGGAGTCCGACCCTCGAACAGGCGCACGCCCTCGGGGCGGGAGTAGTGTTCGACGCTATCGAGGAAGGCAGCACATTGATCGAGATCCTGACCCCCGCCGAGGTGCGCCGCGCCCGCGTCTCCGGAGCCCTCGTGGCCGACATCCTGCAGGCCATGCGGTCCCGCGCCACCGTCGGCACGAACCTGCTCGAGATCGACGCCTGGACCAAGGAGATGATCGAGGCCGCGGGCGCCGAGTCCTGCTACGTCGACTACGCCCCGTCCTTCGGCCGCGGACCCTTCGGGCACTACATCTGCACCGGCGTCAACGACGCCGTCCTGCACGGCCTCCCCCACGACTACGCCCTCGCCGACGGCGACCTGCTCACCCTTGACCTCGCTGTCAGCAAGGACGGGATCGCGGCCGACGCGGCCATCAGCTTCATCGTCGGCCAGCCGAAGTCGGCCGACGACGTCGCCATGATCGAGGTCACCGAGCGGGCACTCACGGCGGCGATCGCCGTCTGCCGCCCGCTCGCCAAGACCGGCGACCTCTCGCACGCAATCGGCACCGTCCTCGAGGGCGCCGGCTACCGGGTCAACACCGAGTTCGGCGGTCACGGGATCGGCTCGACCATGCACCAGGACCCACACATCCCCAACAGCGGCAGGCCGGGCCGCGGGTACCGGCTCCGCCCGGGCCTCCTGCTCGCCATCGAGCCGTGGGTGATGCTCGACACCGATGAGTTGGTGGTCGACGACGACGGCTGGACCCTGCGCAGCGCCACCGGCGCCCGCACCGCCCACAGCGAGCACACCGTCGCCATCACCGCGGGCGGCGCCGAGATCCTCACCCTGCCCAGCACACCCTGACGCAAACGACCCTGTACAAGCACGAACGATCGTGCTATTTTCGGTCCGTGAGCAAGGGCGCGTCGACCAAGCAGGCCATCCTCCACGAGGGCGTGGTGGCCGCCTACCGCGTCGGCCTGACGGGCCTGACCATCGGAACCCTCGCGAGCGCCACCGGGCTGAGCAAGAGCGGTCTCTACGCGCACTTCGGCTCGAAGGAGGACCTGCAGCTCGCCGTCCTGGCACACGCGGCCCGGGAGTTCGCGGAGGAGGTGGTGATTCCCGCGCTTGGCCAACCCCGGGGTGAGCCTCGGCTGCGCGCGCTCTTCGAGAACTGGATCAGCAGCGGCGTGATGCGCTCCCCCGGCGGTTGCCTCTTCGTCAAGTCGAGCGCCGAACTCGACGAGCAGGAGGGTGCCGTCCGTGACCAACTCGCTGACGACCACCGCCAGCTGTACGCCTCGATCGCCCGGATAGTGGGCACCGGCATCGAGGAGGGCCACCTACGCCCCGACGTCGACGCCGACCAGTTCGCGGCTGAGCTCGACGGCATCATGCTCGCCTTCTACCACTGGCACCGGCTGCTCGACGACCCCCTCGCCGAGCAGCGCGCCCGAACAGCCTTCGAGCGCCTGCTCGCCCAGTCCCGCCCCCAGGAGCAACCATGATCACCGCAACCAGCAACCGCGCCCCCACCCAGTCCGCCACGGGCCGACGGCGGCCCCGGAACACCCTGCAGCTCACGGCTGCACGAACCGCGTTCAAGCTCTTGGACCGGATGGCACCAGACGTCGCCGCCCGCTGGGCGCTACGCATCTGGTGCACGGTCCCGAACACCCGCGGCCGGCGCCGCGACGAGCGCACCAGCCCCGGCGAGACTTCCAGACTGGCCCTTCCGGACGGCCGCTCCGTGGCCGTCGAGATCTGGGGTGAGGGCGAGCCCGTCTACCTGATGCACGGCTGGGGCGGCTGGCGCGGACAGCTCGGGGGCTTCGTCGACCCCCTCGTGACGGCCGGACGACGCGTGGTCGCCGTCGACGCGCCGAGCCACGGCGAGTCGGCCCCCGGCATCCTCGGCCCCGGGCGCGCGACCGCGATCGAGTTCATCGACGCGCTCACCGCCGCCACCGCGACGCACGGCCGTGCCGGCGCGGTCGTGGCCCACTCCCTCGGCTGCACCTCTACGGCGCTCGCGATCGCGGGTGGCATGCCCGTCGAGAAGCTCGCGCTGCTGGCCCCGCACCCGAACGTCATGTCCCTGACCCGCGCCATGAGCCAGACCCTCGGGTACGGTGCCCGAACCCGGGCACTGTTCGACACCCGCCTCGAGGCCCTCGCCGGCCGCCCGCTCGCGGACTTCGACCTGACCGCGCTCCCCGGCCCGCCGGGCACGCTGGTGGTGCACGACCTGGAGGACAAGGAGTCGCCGTACACCGGGACCGCACTGCTCGCCGATTCATGGGAGGACGCCGAGCTCCTGACGACCACCGGCCTGGGCCACCAGCGCATCCTGCGCGATCCCGACGTGATCGCAGCCGTTGTGGCCCACGTCACGAGCTGACACCTCGACCGACGTGGAAGTTGCCCAACCGGGCCGCGGTCTGCATGTGGTTGCGACAGACTGGGCTCAGCAGAATCGAGAATCAGGAGCTTGATGTCCGAACAGGTAAACCAATCACCGCTGCCCGGGATGGGCGCGATCGTCGCGGAAGGCGGCGTCGGGTTCCGCGTGTGGGCGCCGCACGCGGACTCCGTCAGCGTCATCGGCGACTTCAACGACTGGGACGGCGACGCCAACCCGCTGGACAGTGAGGACAACGGCTACTGGTACGGCTTCGTCGACGGCGCCCGGACCGGGCAGGGCTACAAGTTCCACCTCGTCAACGGCGACTTCGAGGCCGACCGGATCGACCCGTACGCGCAGGCAGTCACCAACTCCGTGGGCCACGGCATCATCCACGACCACTCCCAGTTCGACTGGGAGGGCGACTCCGCCAACTGCCCGCCGCACCACGAACTCGTCATCTACGAGATGCACGTCGGCACGTTCTTCCGCGAGGACTCCCAGGAGGAGGTGGGCGGCTTCGACGACGTCGCCTCGCACCTCGACCACCTCGTCGGGCTCGGCGTCAACGCCATCCAGGTGATGCCCGTCGCCGAGTTTGCCGGCGACCTGTCGTGGGGCTACAACCCAGCCCACATCTACGCCGTCGAGTCCGCCTACGGCGGCCCGGACGCGTTCAAGGACCTCGTCAAGCAGGCGCACAGGCGTGGCCTCGCGGTCATCCTCGACGTCGTCTACAACCACTTCGGGCCCTCGGACCTGGACCTGTGGCAGTTCGACGGCTGGAGCGAGAACGACAAGGGCGGCATCTACTTCTACAACGACCACCGCTCCGCCACCCCCTGGGGCGACACCCGCCCCGACTACGGGCGAGAGGAGGTGCGGCGCTTCATCCACGACAACGCGATGATGTGGCTGCGCGACTACCACATCGACGGCCTGCGCCTCGACATGACGCCGTACATGCGTTCGGTCGACGGGTCCGGCTTTGACCTCGATGAGGGCTGGAGCCTGATGCGCTGGATCACCGAGACCGTCCGCAACGACTTCCCCGGCCGGATCACCATCGCCGAAGACCTCCACGGCCACGACCGTGTCGTGGGCCTCGAGGACTGGGGTGCCGGCTTCCACGCCCAGTGGGACGCCGAGTTCGTCCACCCCGTCCGGGAGGCGCTCACCGCCATGCGTGACGAGCACCGCTCACTGGCCGAGGTCCGCGCCGCCATCGAGCACACCTACGACGGCGATCCCATCCGCCGCGTCATCTACACCGAGTCGCACGACGAGGTGGCCAACGGGTCGGCGCGGGTGCCGCACGAGATCGACGAGGTGGACTCCGAGGGCTACCACGCGAAGAAGCGCTCCACCATCGGCGGCGCCCTGGTCATGACCAGCCCCGGCATCCCGATGATCTTCCAGGGCCAGGAGGTGCTCGAGGGTGGTTGGTTCACCGACGACGACCCGCTGGACTGGGAGCGCAACGCCCGCTTCCGCGGCATCGAGCTGCTCTACCGCAACCTCATCGACCTCCGCCTCAACCGGTCCGGCCACACCCGTGGGCTGACCGGGCGTGGGCTGAACGTCTTCCACGTGAACGACGACGACAACGTCCTGGGCTTCCACCGCTGGTTCGACGGCGGCCCCGGCGACGACGTCGTCGTGGTGGTGAACCTGAGCAACAACAGCTACGAGGGCTACCGGATGGGGATGCCCGCCGAGGGCCTGTGGAAGCTGCGCCTCAACAGCGACGCCAAGGCCTACAGCCCCCTGTTCGGGGATTTCGACAGCTTCGACGTGACCGCCTTCCACGAGGAGGACGACGACCTCCCGGCCCACGCCAACATCGACATCGGCCCGTACACGGTGCTCATCTACAGCCAGGAGGCCTGACATGACCGGCGCCCGCAACCCCCTCGACATCCTGTTCATCGGCGGCAGCGGCACCATCTCGCACGCGTCCGTCGAGCGAGCGGTGCGGCTCGGGCACCGCGTCAGCGTGCTCAACCGCGGCCGGTCCACCAGGCACGAACTGCCGGACGAGGTGGAGTCGCTGGTCGCGGACGTCTCCGACGGCGACGCCGTCGACGAGGCGCTCGCCGGGCGCGAGTTCGACGTCGTGGCCCAGTTCCTGGGATTCACGCCGGAGCACGTCGCCCGCGACGTCGAGCGCTTCGCCGGTCGCACCGGCCAGTACGTGTTCATCTCGTCCGCCTCGGCCTACCAGACCCCGCCGTCGCGGCTGCCGGTGACGGAGTCGACGCCGCTGCGCAACCCGTTCTGGCAGTACTCGCGGGACAAGATCGCCTGCGAGGACGTGCTGGTGCGCGCACACCGGGACGACGCGTTCCCGGCGACGATCGTGCGCCCCTCGCACACCTACGACGAGACGATGCTGCTCACGATGGGCGGCTGGACCGACGTTGCGCGGCTGCGGGCGGGTCGGCCGGTGGTGGTGCCCGGCGACGGCACGTCGCTGTGGACCGTCACGCACACCGACGACTTCGCCGTCGGGTTCGTGGGGCTGCTCGGCAATCCCTTGGCGGTGGGCGACTCGTTCCAGATCATGGGTGAGCACTCGCCGACGTGGAACCAGATCTACACCTGGCTGGCGCGGGCCGCCGGGGTGGCGGAGCCGGAACTGGTGCCGGTCGCGTCGGAGACGATCGCGCGGGCGCTGCCGGACCTCGGCCCCGGACTCCTCGGCGACAAGGCGCACTCGATGGTCTTCGACTGCTCCAAGCTGCGCGCCCTCGTGCCCGAGTTCAACCCGACGGTCACCTACGACGTGGCCGTGCACGAGCAGATCGCCTGGTTCGACGCGCACCCGGAATCGCAGCGGTTCGACGAGGACCTGGACGCCGGGTTCGACCGTCTGGTGGCGCACGCGAAGGCCCTCTGACCGGGGGCACCTGACCGTCCCGCTGATACTCGAACCCGGAACGAAAATGGGACGTTTCAGGTTGCCCTCCCGGAGAGTTCCGGGTCGAAGTATCAGCGGGACACACCCCTGAATGTATTGCTACATTTACTGCAGGGCTCGAACACAGGGAGGTGCCTTGGACGCATACGCGGTGATCCTCGCGCTCCTGGTTGGCGGTATGGCTGTCACATGCGTCAACGCCAGCTACACCTCCTCCGACTACGCGCGGCGCGAGCGGTACGCACTCAACGGCGTCCTGCGCCCCATGGGACTTCCACGAGTCCCGGCTTCGGCGGCCGTCATCGCCCGTGACCAGTACCGGGAACGTAGGGGTCTGGTCGGCAGCGCAATCCTGACCGGCGCATCGATCCTGCTCGTGCTCCCTGCCGGTCCCCCGTCGTTCCAGGCACTCGCCTTCGTTCTGTTCGCGGCCGCCTTCGTGGGGCGCGGGATCGTGATCGCGCTGCTGGTGGCCCGCGAGGGGAACGGCCACCGCTCGTCGGGAACCGCGGTCTCCGATGCCCGCGTCCGTCCGCTGCGCGAGTGGATTCCGATCTGGGCCTGGGTGGCGGCGACCCTGGCCCAAGCCGGGTTCCTCGCGACCTACGTGCCCGCGTCTCTCGCAATGCGTCCGGAGATGAGTTCATGGGTGCTCGGGTTGGGTGTCGTGAGTGCCTGTGCGACCGTGGCCGGCTGGGTGTTCGCGTCCTGGTTCGCCGCGCAACCCCTACTCGCCGGCGATGCCGACGAACTGACGTGGAGCTACGCGTACCGGCGGCGTGACCTCTGCACGATCCTGGCGATCGGACCTCTCCTCGCCTTCGGCGTTGCCATCTCAGCATTCGCACACCGTGGTGACGTCCCGGCAGCGGAACCAGTAGGCCACCTTCCGATCCTCGCCTTCGGATACGCGCTCGCCACAGGACACTTCGCCCTTCTCGGGCATGTCCGGGCAGGCGCCCGCCCGCGCAGCGCCGTCGCTGGGAGGAGCACCCGTGCTGAGAGTTGACCCGACCCTGCCGACGCCGCCGTTCGAGCAGATCAAGGCCCAGATCACAGCGCAGCGGGCCTCTGGCGAGCTGCCCGCCGACCAGCGCCTGCCGCCCGTGCGGCGTCTCGCCACGGAGCTCGGCGTCGCCGCCAACACCGTCGCCCGCGCCTACCGCGAGCTCGAGGCGGCCGGCATCATCGAGACCCGGGGCCGCCACGGATCCTTCGTCGTGGGCACCGAGGCGTCGGCCCGCTCGGAGGCGACCGCCGCAGCCCGCGAGTACCTCGAACGGGCGCGCCGCCTCGGCCTCGGCGACGCGGACGCCGTTGGGCTGCTGCAGGAGATCATCGACTCCTGAGGGGGCGATCCTGCGCCGAACCGTCGCCCTCCGACGGGTGCGCGGCCGCGTCGCGGCGATCTCTTCACAACCACCGGTGCCCCCGTTTAATTCCCGATCCGGCGGTCTTTTCGCTGCCCGGCGAACGGGCCCGATTTCCCTGTTCAGCGCCCCACCCGGTCCCGTAGCGTCCGTGCTCTGTCATGTCGGCAGAGACCTAGCTCCGGAGAAGAGGGAAGGGCCATGAGCCAACGGCTGCATGCTGCGCTCGCAGCGACCACCGCCGCACTACTGGGGCTCACAGCCTGCAGCTCCCCGAGCACCGCCGCACCGCCTGACGGGTCCACGGCGGAGACGTTGAGGATCGTCGGCTTCGCCGTCCCGGAGGCCGCGAACAAGGCAATCGGCGAGGCGTTCAACCAGACCGAGGCCGGGCAGGGTGTCTCCTTCCAGACGTCCTACGGCGCGTCCGGGGACCAGAGCCGCTCCGTCGTCGCTGGGCTCGACGCCGACTACGTCCACTTCTCCGTCGCCTCCGACGTGACCCGCCTGGTCGAGGAGGGCCTCGTCGCCGAGGACTGGGACCAGGGGGAGAACGCGGGCGTGGTGTCGTCGTCGGTCGTGGTGTTCGGCGTCCGCGACGGCAACCCGAAGGGCATCCGCTCGTGGGCCGACCTGGTCAGGCCCGGGGTCGAGATCATCACCCCCAACCCCGCCTCCTCCGGCGCGGCCCGCTGGAACGCGCTGGCGGCCTGGGGGCAGGTGGTGGCCGACGGCGGCACCGAGCAGGAGGCCGCCGAGTACCTCGACCAGTTCTTCGCCAACGTCGTCGCCCTCCCCAACAGCGGCCGCGACGCCACCACCGGCTTCCTCGCAGGCACCGGCGACGTGCTGATGGCCTACGAGAACGAGGCCATCCTCGCCGCGCAGCACGGCCAGGGCTTCGAGTACGTGGTCCCCGAGACCACGCTGCTGATCGAGAACCCCGGCACGATCTTGGTCGACGCCACCCCCGCGGCCGAGGACTGGCTCGAGTTCGTGCTCAGCGACGCCGGCCAGAGGGAGTTCGCACTGAAGGGCTTCCGCCCGATCCGCGACGGCGTCGACTTCGGCGGGGTCGTCGAGGGCTCGGCCGACCCCACGGACCCGTTCCCGCAGGTGCCGCACCTGCTCACGATCGAGGACGACTTCGTCGACTGGCCGACACTCACGGAGAAGTTCTTCGCGGAGGAGGGTGGCATCGTCACCGAGGCGATCGCCCACTCCGGGAAAGCCACCCGGTGACCGCCGTCGCGGTTGCGGCGCCCAGGCGCTCGACCCTCACCCGGTCCGCGGGACTCGGGCTCGGCGTCGCGATGCTGTGGTTCAGCCTGCTGGTGCTGATCCCGCTCCTGGCGATTATCGTCACCGCCAGCCAGGGCGGTTGGCCCGCGTTCTGGGCCGCCATCACCAACGAGCAGACCGCAGCAGCCATCCGACTCACGGTCATGCACGCGTTCCTCGTGACAGCGGTGAACGTCGTCATGGGGACGGTGATCGCCTGGGTGCTGGTGCGCGACAGGTTCTGGGGTCGCTCGGTGCTGGAGGTGCTGATCGACATCCCGTTCGCGTTGCCGACGATCGTCGCCGGGCTGGTGCTGCTCGCCCTCTACGGCAGCGACGGACCGTTCGGGATCTCGGTGGCGAACCGGTCCTCGGCCGTGTTCCTGGCGTTCCTGTTCGTGACGCTGCCGTTCGTCGTGAGGGCGGTGCAGCCGGTGCTGGAGGAGATCGAGGTGGAGGTCGAGGAGGCGGCCGTCTCGCTGGGCGCGAGCCGGTTCACGGTGCTGCGCCGCATCATCCTGCCCAGCCTCGCCCCCGCGATCATCGCCGGCGCGACGCTGTCGTTCGCCCGCGCGATGGGCGAGTACGGCTCGCTGGTGCTGCTGTCGGGGAACCTGCCGTTCCAGACGGAGGTCACCTCGGTTCGGATGCTCGGCAGCATCGAGAACGACAACCTCCCCGGCGCGGCCGCGATCGCCGCCGTGCTGCTTGTCATCGCCCTCGCGGTGATCGTCACCCTCGACGTAGTCCAGCGGAAGGTGTCCGGCCGTGGCAGGGGCTAGGTCGCTGCGGTGGGGGTTGCGAGTCGTCGTGGTCGCCTACCTGTTCCTGCTGGTGGCGTGGCCCGTCTCGCTCGTGGCCATCAACACGTTCGCCGACGGGCCCGGTGTGCTGCTGGGCGTGCTCGCCGACCCGGACATCATCGTCGCCCTGCGCCTGACCGTGGTCGTCGCGCTGGTGGCCGTGCTGGTCAACACGGTGTTCGGCGTGGGGGTCTCGCTGCTGCTGGTGCGCTACGAGTTCCCCGGCAAACGGGTGCTCAGCGCCCTGATCGACCTGCCGCTGTCCGTCTCCCCCGTCGTGGTCGGCCTCGCGCTGGTGCTGGTCTACGGGGGGCGCAGCGGCTGGTTCGGCCCGGCGTTGGAGGGCGCCGGCGTCCAGGTGATCTTCGCCACCCCAGGCATCATCCTGGCGACGGCGTTCGTCGCGCTGCCGCTGGTGATCCGCGAGGTGGTGCCGGTGCTGGAGGAGATCGGCACCGAGCAGGAGCAGGCCGCCCGAAGCCTCGGCGCCGGGGCCGTCCAGACGTTCCGCCGGATCACGCTGCCCGCCATCAAGTGGGGCGTCGTCTACGGCGTCGTGCTGTCCCTGGCACGGTCGCTCGGCGAGTTCGGCGCCGTGAAGGTGGTCTCCGGCAACATCTCCGGCTCCACGCGGACCGCGACCCTCGTCGTCGAGGAGCAGTACCTCAACTTCAACCAGCCCGGCGCCTACGCCGTCGCGTTCCTGCTGGCGATGGTGTCGGTGGCGTGCATCGTCGTGGTCGCCGCAATCCGCCCCAGGGGCAACCGGTGATCGGCCGGACGAGAAACCAAGGAAGGAGCCCGCGATGAGCATCGAGGTCAAGGGCATCAACAAGCGCTTCGGGGACTTCGTGGCGCTCGACAACGTCGACGTGTCCATCCCGACGGGGCGACTCACGGCCCTGCTGGGCCCCAGCGGCGGCGGCAAGTCAACGCTGCTGCGGATCATCGCCGGGCTGGAGACCACGGACTCCGGCTCCATCGCCATCGGCGGGGTGGAGGCGACGAGGCTGCCCGCGCAGAAGCGCAACGTCGGGTTCGTGTTCCAGCACTACGCCGCGTTCAAGCACATGAGCGTGGCGAAGAACGTCGCGTTCGGGCTGGAGATCCGCAAGCGGCCCAAGGACGAGATCCGGGCCCGCGTCGACGAGATGCTGGACCTGGTGCACCTGCGCCAGTTCGCGCACCGCCTGCCGTCGCAGCTCTCGGGCGGGCAGCGGCAGCGGATGGCGCTGGCCCGCGCGCTGGCGATCGAGCCGAACGTGTTGCTGCTCGACGAGCCGTTCGGCGCGTTGGACGCCAAGGTGCGCAAGGAACTGCGCGACTGGCTGCGCCGCCTCCACGACGAGGTCCACGTGACCACCGTCTTCGTCACCCACGACCAGGAGGAGGCGCTCGAGGTGGCCGACGAGATCGTCGTCATCAACGAGGGCCGGGTGGAGCAGATCGGCAGCCCCGACGAGCTCTACGACACCCCCGCCAACGACTTCGTGATGAGCTTCCTCGGACCCACCACCCGGCTCGACGGCCAGTTGGTGCGTCCCCACGACGTCGAGGTCACCACCGCCCACTCCCCCGGATCAATTCCCGGGACCGTGCGGCGGGCCCTGCGGGTCGGGTTCGAGGTGCGCGTGACGGTGCTGACCGACGGTGGCGAGTCCGTCGTCGCGACAATGACCCGCGCCACCGCGCGGGGACTGGACCTGGGCGAGGGCTCGCGGGTCTGGCTGCGGTCCGACTGCCTGGCCCCCGACGTCCCCGAGCCGCTGGCCGGCTGACGGCCGGGGGCGCCGGGCCGAAAGGTCGGTTCGGTCAGTCCTCACCCTTCCCGGAAGCGATGCCGGCGGAGATGAGGTTCATCACCGAGGCGTCGGCCAGCGTCGTCACGTCACCGAGCTCGCGGTGCTCGGCGACGTCGCGCAGGAGGCGGCGCATGATCTTGCCGGAGCGGGTCTTGGGCAGCTCCGCCACCACCATGATCTTCTTCGGCTTGGCGATGCTGCCGATCTCGTGGGCCACGTGGTTGCGCAGCTCGGCCACCAGTTCGGCGCCCTCGCCCACCTCGTCGGCCTCCTCGACGGCGTCCTGCCGCAGGATGACGAACGCGCAGATCGCCTGGCCGGTCACCTCGTCGGAGGCGGCCACGACGGCGGCTTCTGCCACCTTCGCGTGCGAGACCAGGGCGGACTCGACCTCCGCGGTCGACAGGCGGTGCCCGGAGACGTTCATCACGTCGTCGATCCGGCCGGAGATCCAGATGTTGCCGTCCTCGTCCAGTCGGGCGCCGTCGCCGGCGAAGTAGATGCCCGGGAAGCGGCTCCAGTAGCCGTCCTTGAAGCGCTGCGGGTCTCCCCAGATGCCGCGCAGCATCGACGGCCACGGCTCGGTCACCACGAGGTAGCCGGCCGACCCGCGCTCGACGGGCCGGCCCTCGTCGTCGACCACCAGCGCCGAGACTCCCGGGATGGGGTGCTGGGCGGACCCGGGTCGGGCGGCGGTGACGCCGGGGATCGGGGTGATCATGATGGCGCCGGTCTCGGTCTGCCACCAGGTGTCGACGACGGGGGTCTGGCCGCCGCCGATGACGTCGCGGTACCAGATCCAGGCCTCGGGGTTGATGGGCTCGCCGACGGACCCGAGCAGGCGCAGCGAGGAGAGGTCGAACTGCTCGGGGATGTCGCGGCCCCACTTCATGAACGTGCGGATCGCCGTGGGGGCGGTGTAGAGGATGGTGACCTTGTGCTCCTGCACGATCTCCCAGAAGCGGCCCTTGTGGGGCTGGTCGGGGGTGCCCTCGTAGATCACCTGCGTGGCGCCCAGCGTCATGGGGCCGTAGACGGTGTAGGAGTGGCCGGTGACCCAGCCGATGTCGGCGGTGCACCAATAGACGTCGGTCTCGGGGTGGATGTCGTGGACGACGTGGTTGGTGAAGGCAGCCTGCGTCAGGTAGCCGCCGGTGGTGTGCAGGATCCCCTTCGGCTTCCCGGTGGTGCCGGAGGTGTAGAGGATGTAGAGCGGGTGCTCGGAGTCGAAGGCCTCGGGCTCGTGCGTCGGGTCGGCCGCCTCGAGGGCCTCGTGCCACCAGTGGTCGCGGCCCTCCACCCAGCCGATCTCCTGCTTGGTGCGCTGCACCACCAGCACGTTCTCGACGGTGGTCTCACCGGAGGCGAGGGCCTCGTCGACCACGGGCTTCAGTGCATACGGGGCGCCCTTGCGGTAGAGGCCGTCGCCGGTGATGACCAGCTTGGCGCCGACGTCGTCGATGCGCGTGCGCAGCGCCTCGGCGGAGAAGCCGCCGAAGACGACGGAGTGGGGCGCGCCGATCCTGGCGCAGGCCAGCATCGCGGCCACGGCGTCGGGGGTGTTGGGCATGTAGATGGCGACGGTGTCACCGGCACGCAGGCCGAGGTCGATCAGTGCGTTGGCGGCGCGCTGCACGCGGACGTGCATGTCCGCGTAGGTGACGGCCTCGTGGTCGCCGGGCTCGCCGACGAAGTGGAACGCGACGCGGTCACCGATTCCGGCCTCGACGTGGCGGTCGACGGCGTTGTAGCAGGCGTTCAGCTTGCCGCCCACGAACCACTTCGCGAAGGGGGCGTCGGACCAGTCGAGCACCTCCTCGAAGTCCTTGTCCCACTTGACGTACCTGCGGGCCTGCTCGGCCCAGAACGCGAGACGGTCCTCTCCTGCCCGGTCGAACAAGTCCTGGGTGCCGTTCGCGGCTGCCGCGAACTCAGGGCTGGGTGGGAAGCTGCGCTCCTCGACGAGGACGGCGGTATCGGCTGCCTGCTCAGACATCGGTGTCTCCTGTTGCGAAATGATCTCGGGCCCAAGCTTGAAGTCGCGCACGACCAACCGGTTGGGCCCGGTACTGGTGGCCATGCGTGGGTGCCCCGGAACCAACCTTGGCCACGACCGGACTACCCGCACCCAACCAAACCACAACAGCGGGCTCGTGACGAGAGGTTGATCCACAAGTGAACAGCGGTTTCTGCCCAATTGAGCAGACGCTCGCTCAGAACCGCGCAGTAGGACGAGGTGGACGGCGCAGGTCCGGGCGCCTCGGCTCCGGTCTTGCACCGCCCACCGGACAGCGCCCGCGAGAAGCGCTTTCCGCCCATACTTGGGTTGGACACCCGGCAGTTGTGCCCGTTCGACGCACGAGCGGGCACTGGAAACCCAAGAGACTCGAGAACGAGGCACCTCATGCGCACCGATGCCCCCGCCCCCGGACCCGAACACACCCCCGACGAGGCGCGCACGATCCGGCTGCCGGACGCGCCCTCGGACTTGGCCGAGGCGTTGGCGCGGGGCGGGGCCGTCGCGTGGGAGGAGCCCGTGACCATCCGCACCTACGAGTCCGGCGAGCCGAGCGTGCACCCGATGTACTTCGACCACCGCGTCTACCAGGGCTCCTCCGGCCGCGTCTACCCGCTGCCCTTCGTCGAGCACGTCTCCGACGAGGCGCGCGACCGGCCGTGGCAGGCGGTCCACCTCGAGAACGCGCACGTCCGGCTGATGTTGCTGCCCGAGCTCGGGGGCCGCATCCACGTCGGGCTGGACAAGGCCACCGGCTACGACTTCTTCTACCGCAACAACGTCATCAAGCCTGCGCTCGTGGGTCTCGGCGGCCCGTGGATCAGCGGCGGGGTCGAGTTCAACTGGCCCCAGCACCACCGCCCGGGCACCTACCTGCCGGTGGAGACGAGGATCGAGCGCGACGACGACGGCTCGGTGACGGTGTGGTGCCACGACCACGAGCCGTTCGAGCGGATGTCGGCGCACCACGGGATCCGGCTGCGGCCGGAAAGTTCGGTGGTGGAGGCCGTCGTGCGCCTGCACAACAGGACGAGTCTGCGGCAGAGCTTCCTGTGGTGGGCCAACGTCGCCGCCTACGTGGGTGACGACTACCAGTCCTTCTTCCCCGAGGACGTGCACCACGTCGCTGACCACGCCCGCAGGGCGATCACCGCGTTCCCTGCGGCGGACCGGGAGTACTACGGCGTCGACTACGCCGCTCGCGGCGCCCGGGATCCCGGATCCGACAGGATCGACCGCTACCACAACATTCCCGTACCGACGTCGTACATGGTCGTCGACTCCCAGGGGGACTTCTTCGGCGGCTACGACCACACCGCCGGCGCCGGCGTCGTCCACTGGGCGGAGCGCAGGGTCTCGCCGGGCAAGAAGATGTGGACCTGGGGCGATGCCCCCTTCGGGCACGCGTGGGATGCACAACTGACCGATTCCGACGGGCCCTACGTCGAGCTGATGGCGGGCGTCCACACCGACAACCAGCCGGACTTCTCGTGGCTGCTCCCCGGCGAGACCAAGGTGTTCTCCCAGTTCTGGTACCCGATCCCGAACCTCGGTCCCGCGCACGCGGCAACCCCGGACGCCGCCGTGAACGTGCGGCGCGACGGCGCGGTCGTGGCGAGCTTCGCCGTCACGTCCCACCGACGAAACGCGGAACTGGTCATCCTGAGGGATGGTCGGATCAGTGCCCGCCGGGTGGTCGACATGGCACCCGGCGTCGTAGCGCGCATCGAGGAGGAGGCGGCCGGGGACGGCAGCCCCAGTGTGGAGCTGCGGTCCGCCGACGGCAGCACCCTGGTCCGGTGGACCGCACAGGCCGACGACGAACGCCCCGAGCCCGAGGCCGCCGACGAACCACCCAGCCCCGCGGACACCGCGACGGTGGAGGAGCTCTACCTGACAGGACTCCACCTGAGCCAGTACCGACACCCCACGCGCTCGCCGCTGCCCTACTGGACCGAGGCCCTGCGCCGCGACCCCGGCGACGTGAGGACCAACCTGGCGCTGGCAGAGCGGGAGCTGCGCGTCGGGAACTACGCCGCGGCGGAGGCGCTGGCGCGCACGGCACTCGCCCGCCTGACGCGCAGGAACGCGAACCCGACCGACACGGAGGCCTTCTACCTGCTCGGACTGACGCTGCGTCGCCAGCAGAAGCTGGACGAGGCCGAGCAGGCGCTCGGCAAGGCGGGCTGGGACGGCACCTGGGCCGCGGCCGCCGGGTTCGAACTCGCGCAGCTGCTGGCCCACCGTGGCCGCAACCGGGCTGCCCTGCGGGTCCTGGAGACCCTCGACGGGGTCGTCGGCCACGACCCCCGCCGGGCCGGGCTGCGGACCATCGTCCTGCGCCGCCTGGGGCGGCTGGCGGAGGCTGACAGGGTGCTGGAGCGGGCGCTGGCCGAGGACCCGCTGGACGCCACGTCGAGGGTGCTGGCCGGCCGGTCCCGGCCCACCGACGCCGGAGTGCTGCTCGACGTCGGGTTCGAACTCCTGCACGCCGGCGATGCCACCGGTGCGCTGGCGCTGTTCGAGGAGGTGGTCGCGGCGCCGTCCACGGCCGAGGGCAACTTCCGGCCGGTCGCCGGGTACGCGGCGGCCTCCGTGCTGGACCTCCTGGGACGGTCCCGCGAGGCGGAGCAGCACCGAGAGCACGCCGGGCGTGACCTCCGCCGGGCCTTCCCCAACGGCCTGGACGCACTCGACGTGCTCACCGCGGCCGTGGAGCGTGACCCGGCCGACCCCGTCGCCAAGCACCTTTTGGGGATGCTGCACTACCACCACGGCAGGCGGACGGAGGCGATGGCGCTGTGGGGCTCGGCGATCGACCTGGGCCTCGAGCACCCGGTCCTGCTGCGCAACGCCGGGCTGGCCGCGTACAACGTCGCCGGCGACGACGACCTCGCCTGGCGGCTCTACGAGCGGGCCGTGGCCGCCGATCCCGACGACGCGCGGATCCGCTACGAGCAGGACCAGCTGGCGATCCGGCTGGGCCACGATCCGGCGACGCGGCTCGAGCGCCTGGCCGGGTCGGAGCCAATCGTCCTGACCCGCGACGACTTCACGATCGAGTACGTCACGCTGCTGGCAGGGCACGGTGACGCGCGGCGCGCCCATGAGATCCTCACCGGTCGACGGTTCCACCCGTGGGAGGGCGGCGAGGGCAAGGCGGTGGCAGCCTGGGACGAGACCCTCCGGTCCCTCGGGCTCGCCCCGGCAGACCCGCCCGCGAACCTCGGCGAGGCCCGGCCCCGGTACACCGCTCCCGCACCGGTCCGCGACGACGGTGTCACCGACTACTTCGCCACGAGCCTGCCGGACCTGCTGCTGTTCTCGCGGGAGTAGCGCCGCCCGGCCGGCTGGGGTCGGGCGCCGGCACGGGACGACCCGACCCGCCGAGCGGATCGGGACCAGAGGGAGCGGGCTCCCCCTGCGACGATTCCGTGCGGCGGGTCGGGTCGGTGGGTTGGGTGTGGGTGGCCTCAGATGTCCCTGCGCTCGTCGTCGACGGCGTCGTGCGACGTCTGGTCCGTGAAGGGATCCTCGTGCAGGTCGGCGGGATCATTGACCGGGTCGACGCTGCCGAAGTCTGCGACGTCCTCCTGCGCGGCCGTCTGCTCGCCGGCGCCCTCGGGCTGCTTGGTCTCACGGCCACGCTCGGCCATGTCCTTGAAGCCCTTGGCGAGGTCATCGACGAACTTGTTCAGCTTCTCCGAGAGCTGCTCGAGGAACTCCTTGGCGCCCGGGTCCTTGTCCTGGTCCGGGTGGGTCTCGGCGTACTGCTTCTTCTGCTCCTCGTAGAAGGCCTTGGCCTTGTCCCCGACCAGTCCTGCGAACCCGGCGGCGGCGTAGCCCGCCTCCTGCGCGAACTTCACGGCAGCCTCGCCGAACTTCTCGGCATGCTGCCTGGCGTCCTCGCCGAGCGCGTCGAGCTGCTCCTTGGTCTTGTCCGACTGGCTGTGCTGCTCGCCGTCGGACTTGGTGGCGTTCGTGTCGTACCAACCACCGGGCTTGTTGTTCTCGTTCATGGTCTGCGACTCCTTTTCCGGTCACGCGGTTGCACCGCGGCCACCTCCAGTGTTGTCCTCGAAAGGGTCAAGGACAATGGTTGGAGACCCTGAACCGTCCCCGAGTTCAGCGCGCAGCGGCCAGCAGGTCCTCGATGACCTGCGCCACACCGTCGTCGCTGTTGGCGGGCGCGACACCGTCGGCCGCCTCCTTCACGACGACGTCAGCGTCGGCCATCGCGAGGCCCCGGCCCGCCCAACGCAGCATCTCGACGTCGTTGCGCGCGTCGCCGAAGGCGAGCACCTCGTCGGCTGTGACGCCGAGGTGCTCGCACAGCCGCGCCAGCCCCCAGGCCTTGTTGACGCCCGCAGCCATCACCTCCACGAACGGGGCTCCGGAGGTGGTCGCCTCGAAGGCGCCGCCGTCGAGTTCGTCGAGCACCTCGAGGACCTCCCCGGCGGACAGGGTGGCGTGGCGGATGACGAGCTTCAGGCTCGGGGCGGCGAGGACGTCGTCGAGCGAGACGCCACCCATGGTGGAGGGGTCGCGGCGGTGGTCGGTGAAGGACGCGAGCGCGGCGTAGCCCTCCTGCGCGACGAACAGTTCGCCGGCGTCGCGGATGCTGACGTGGCGCAGGTCCGGGATGCGCGCGGACAGGGTCGCGACGAGATCGCGCTGCACGTCGACCGGCAGGGTGCGCTGGAACAGCAGCTCGCCGGTGGTGAGGTGGAGGCAGAACGCCGCGTTGCCGCACAGCGCCCACTCCTGGAAGCCGGCCTCCTGCGCGATCGCCCGAAGGCCGATCGGCTGCCTGGCCGTGACGGGGACGACGATGATCCCCGCGCGCCGCGCCGCGTCGAGTGCCGCGCGGGTGCGGGGCGAGACGGAGGTGTCGGGCTGCAGGAGGGTGCCGTCGAGGTCGGTTGCGATGAGTCTGGGGAGGTTCGTCACAGCCGGCAGATCCCGATCCCCTCGGTCTGGAGGACTCCGTCCCGGTAGGGCAGGACGGCGTGGAACTGGCGCGGGTCGTCGTCGAGGACCAGGGGCAGGAAGTGCCTGTCGCCCTCCCACATCGGCAGTTCGTGGATCCGGTCGACCGGCACCCAGGACAGCGGACCGTCCTCGTTGCGCTCGGGCGGTTCCCCCTCGAACCCGTCGACGACGAAAACGAGCCCGAACCAGTCGGACCCGTCCGAGCCGAAACCCGGCCACGCGATGGTGCCCCGCAGCGCCAGCGACGTGGCGACGATGCCGGCCTCCTCGAGGAGCTCGCGACGCAGGCACGCGACGGCGTCCTCGCCCGGCTCAAGCTTCCCGCCGAGGCCGTTGTACTTGCCCTGGTGGTCGTCGCCCGCGCGCTGACGGTGCACGAGCAGCACCTCGTCGCCGCGGCGGACGTAGCCGAGGGTGCCGATGATGGCCCGCATCGGCATCTCAGCGGTGCGCTTCCGGACGGTCGTCCAGCGACGCCCCGCGGGAGGACGCCAGGGCTGCCGCGAACGAGGGCGTCGTCGGGAGATCCGCGATGATGGCCGCCTGGTAGGCGTGGTAGGCGTCGGGCTTGCCGGGCCAGGTGGTGGCCGCCGGCGCGTTGGTCTCGTCCAGCTCGTGGTGCCAGGAGCCGAGTTCGTGGTCGATGAGGTACTCGTCGGCGTAGGCCCACCAGCGCTGCAGGTCGGTGCGGTGCGGTTCTTCCCCGGCGACGCGGGCGAGCACCGTGGAGGTGGCGATGGCCTCGGCCAGCACCCAGTGCATCCGGGCACGAACCACCGGGTTGCCGTCCCAGTCGGTGGTGTAGACGAACCCGTCGGCGCCGTCGACGGCCCAGCCGTCGGCGAAGGCGCGGTCGGCCAGCGCGACGGCGGCCTCGATGAGCCCGGCCGGCGAGTCCTCGCCGAGGCTCTGGTCGACGGCCACCAGCAGCCGGGCCCACTCCAGCCCGTGCCCGACGGTGGCGCCGTAGGGCTGGAACGGATGCGTGGGCTGGTCCCGGTTGTGCTCGAGCATCGGCTCCCAGGCGGTGCTGAAGTGTTCGGGGATGCGCCACTGGTTGCCGCGGGCCCACCCGGCCACGCGCTCGGCGATCCGCCCGGCTCGCTCGTGCCAGACCCGGTCGCCGGTGACGTCACCGGCTGCGAGGTAGCACTCTACGGTGTGCATGTTGGAGTTGACGCCGCGGTAGTCGTCGAGCTCGGAGAAGTCCGCGTTCCACTCCTCCACCGCCAGGCCCTCGGCCTCGTCCCAGAACCGCGTCGTCTGGACGCGCAGGGCCGCGGTGAGGAGCTCCTGTCCGCGCTGCGCCCCGGCAGCGACGGCGCTGCTGCCGGCCAGCACGACGAACGCGTGCGCGTACGCCTGCTTGGCGCCGGACACGCTGCCGTCGGGGTTCACCGCGGCGAACCAGCCGCCGTCGGTGGTGTCGCGCAGCGGCCCGTCGAGCAGTGCGGCGACGCCGTGGTCGACGAGGTCCCGGAGGGTCGCGGCGTCGGGGCCGCCGTCGGCCGGTTCCTCGCCCGCGAGCAGGCCCAGCGCGAAGACATGGGTCATGCGGCAGGTGACGTACAACTCGACGGGACGGTCCGGAACCACGGCGCCGGCGTCGTCGAGGTACCCGAAACCGTGCTCGTGCCGGGACCCGGCGGCGAACCGCAGCAGGTCGGCGCGGACGGCTTTGCGGTGGGCGTAGTCCCCAGGGGTCATGGCTCCTCCTGTGCTAGTTCGTGCCGCGCCCGAGCCTAGTGCCCGGCGGGCGAGATCCGCACTACGAGGTCCGCCCTGCTGCGGCCCCGCTCCACGAGCGCCCCGTTGACCGCGTCGACGCCCTCCACCCAGGCCGTCGCCTGCTGCGCGGACTCGCCGTCGGCCATCCGCCGTGCCACGAGTCGCCGGTGGAGCTCGTCCGGTGCGACGTCGATGAACCACACCTCGTCCAGGAGCGGGCGGACCGCGTCCCAGCCGTCGCCGTCGTGCAGTAGGTAGATGCCCTCGGTGACCACCAGCGGCGCGTCGGGCGCGACGGGTAGCGCGCTGCCGATGGCCAATTCCAGCGACCTGTCGAACCGCGGGGCGTAGAGGACCTCGTCCTGGGCGCGCAGCCGCCGGAGCAGCGCGACGTAGCCCGCGACGTCGAACGTGTCCGGCGCACCCTTGTGGTTGCGCCGTCCCAGTGCTTCGAGGACGGGGTTGTCGAGGTGGAAGCCGTCCATCGGCACCAGTGCGGCGCGCTCCCCGAGCGCCTCCGCGACGGCGCTGCCGAGGGTGGTCTTGCCCGCGCCCGGAGGCCCCACGATGCCGAGGATCGCGCGCGTCGAGGACGCGGCGAGGGCCTCGGCGCGGCGCACCAACTCGGCGACGGTGACCTCGGCTTCCTCCTGCATGCGCCCGAGACTAGCGTCGGCAAGGGTTGCAGCGGCGCATAGAATTGCCGCCATGCGCACCAAGAAGTCCCTCGCCGCCTGGCTGGCAGGCCTCGCGGCCGTGTCCCTGTTCACCGCCTGCTCCGGCGACGATCCGGAGACGCCGACCCCGGACGGCACCCAGCAGGTTGAGACCGGCGCCCCCGCGGACCCGGGCGACACCAACCCGCCGCCCGTCGAGGGCGAGGAGGGCGAACCCCAGACCTTCGAGGGCGAGGTCTCCACCGAGACCATCACGGCGAACATGATGGAGATGCAGATCCCGACCGGACTGCGGATTCCTGAGGACGCACTCGTCACCCAGGCGCTGCCCACCTCGATCATGATCGCCGACGCCGACGAGACCGCCGTCGTCGAGATGGTCAACGCCAGCGCCGCCGAGGCCGGCTACGAGGTCTTCGCCGAGATCCCCGGCGGCAAGGTGTTCGTCGGACACGGCAACGCAGTGCTGTTCACCGCCTACCCCAACGCACAGCTCATCACCTGGGGCCCCGAGTCGATGAAGGACGTCCTGGCGCAGGGCTGACTGGCTCGGTGTGATCTCGACACGTCACCGCTCGTTCCTCGCGGCGACTACTCGATCAGCGGGCCCCTCCACCGCCGGTCGAGTAGCCGACGAGGAACGAGTCGGCGTGTCGAGACCGAGACCACCCCCGCTGCCAGTCGGACGGCCGGTCAGACGACGCGGCGCATCCAGCCGTGCTTGTCCTCGGCGCGGCCGTACTGGATCTCCAGCAGGTGCTCGCGGATCTCACGGGTCTTCACACCCGGGGTGCCGTCGCCGACCGCCTCCTCGCCACGATCGGGCGAGTTGAAGCCGACGATGGGGGTGATCACTGCCGCGGTGCCACAGGCGAACGTCTCGGTGATGTGGCCGGAGTCGAGGCCCTCCCACATCTCGTCGATGGACACGGGCCGCTCGACGGGTTTGAGGCCGTGGTCGGTCGCCAGCGCGAGGATGGAGTTGCGGGTCAC
The DNA here is from genome assembly GCF_007197885.1 of Tessaracoccus rhinocerotis. Taxonomy (GTDB): domain Bacteria; phylum Actinomycetota; class Actinomycetes; order Propionibacteriales; family Propionibacteriaceae; genus Arachnia; species Arachnia rhinocerotis. Next base: position 291,276 of record NZ_VKKG01000006.1, on the reverse strand, counting down.
GCCGTCGAGGATCGAGCCCAGCGCGGGGGTCACGAGCTGGCCGTCGGCGGTGACCAGCATGAAGTTCATCGTGCCGCACTCCTCCAGCCACTTGTGCTCGGCGCCGTCGGTGTAGAGCACCTGGCCGCAGCCGTGCTTGGCCGCCTCGTTCGCGGCGGCAAGGCTGGCGGCGTAGTTGCCACCGCATTTGGCAGCGCCGGTGCCCCCCTTGGCGGCGCGGGTGAAGTTGGGGGTGATCCACAGCTTCACGGGCTCGGGGTAGTAGGCGCCGGCCGGGGTGGCGATGACGGCGAAGATGTAGCGGTGCGCCTCGCGCACGCCCAGGTACGGCTCGTCGGCGATCATGTACGGCCGGATGTAGAGGCTCTGCTCGTTCACGCCCTCGGGGACCCAGTTCTGCTCGAGCTCGACGAGTTCGGTCACAGCATTGAGGAACGTCTCCTCGGGCAGGACGGCCATCTCGAGGCGCTCGGCGGAACCCATGAAGCGGCGGGCGTTGCGCTCGGGACGGAACAACCAGATGGAGTCGTCCTCGCGGCGGTAGGCCTTGAGGCCCTCGAAGATCTCCTGGCCGTAGTGGAGCACGGCCGCGGCGGGGTGCAGCGAGAAGTCCTCGGTGGCGATGAGGCGGGGATCGTGCCAGCCCTGACCCTCGGTGTAGTTCATCACGGCCATGTGGTCCGTGTAGAACCGCCCGAAGCCGGGATCTGCGAGCGCGGCGTTGCGCTCAGCCTCCGAGGTGGGGTTCTGGCTGCGGTTGAGAACGAATTGACCCATGGGCTTCAGAGTAGTCTGCAGACACTTGGTCCGCGATGGCCGTCCGCGCTCGCCCCACGGGATGTTCGACCAGTGGTTCTGCGCCCGTTACCGGGCCCGGAACCACTTGTTCATCCGTTTCGAGGTTGCCCCGGGGGCGGGTGGGTGTCCGGGATGCGAGAGTGGTTTGCATTTCTGAGAAACCTGAGAGAATCTTGGACGGTCCGGGAAGGGAAGTGGTTCGGTGCGCAAGCTGCTGACGCGAGTCACCACTGCAGTGGTGGCCACCGCAGCAACCCTGGGCGCTGCCCAGGCGATCGCCCTGCCCGTCGCCCCTCCCCCCGTCGCCCCCGTCAGCGGCATCCCCACCCCGTGCGCGGTCACCTTCGAATGGCCGGGCGACGACGTCGGCATCGACGCGATCGCCGCCCAGATCACCGCCAACTTCGGCTTCAAGCTCGCCGGCACCCAGTGGACCGAGGACAACCGTGCCTCCATCAAGATCCTGTGGGAGACCCTGGACGCCGTCAGCTGCACCGACTACATCACCAACCTGCAGGCCAAGGTGAAGGGCAACGTCGGCCTCAACGCCAACCGGATCTCCGGCTGGGCGTGGGGCGACTGGAGCCTCACCAAGGGCAGCTACGTCACCCTGGACTTCGCCAAGTTCGCCAAGGCGCTCGACGCCGGCGACGAGGGTCGGCTCGTCCGCCTCGTGATCCACGAGATCGCGCACGTGCTCAACTCCGACCGCCACTCCAACCCCGCCTACTGGCAGGAGTTCGGGGACCTGTTCCGCAGCGAGGGCCGCTTCGGTGACTACGCCGGCAGCTCCAAGTCCGAGACCTTCGCCGACGTCGTCGGCTACTACGTCGGCCGCTGCGCCCTGAACAACCCGTACGACACCGGCGAGTTCGCCGGCTACTACGAGTTCGTGAAGGAGGAGGTCTTCGGCGGCAAGGAGTTCGGCCCCGAGCCCGGCGTGAGGCCGGAGTGCGCCGTCCCCGACGCCGGCGCCGAGGAGCCCAAGCCCGGTGCCTCCGAGGCCGACGACGCGATCAGCTGGATCGAGGCCGTCTCCGACGAGTGACCCGTCGCGGGCCCGACCGAACAGCCGCGCTGCGTGCCGGCGACGATCGAGCAGGGTTTGCGTCCCGACGGGGCACGGGCGGAACTAGGATGAGAGCGTCGCTCAATCCAGGAGGTTCAGTGCCCGAGGTCAGCGCCTACGCGATCGACTCCCCCACCGGCTCGTTCGCCCGCACCACCATCACCCGCCGTGAACCGGGGCCCACCGAGATCTACTTCGAGATCGCCTACGCCGGGATCTGCCACTCCGACATCCACACCGCGCGTGAGGAGTGGGGACCCGCCCGCTTCCCGCTGGTCCCCGGCCACGAGATCTCCGGAACCGTCACGCGTGTCGGCTCCGAGGTGACGAAGTTCCAGGTGGGCGACCGGGTCGGCGTCGGCTGCTTCGTCGACTCCTGCGGCACCTGCCCCGAGTGCGAGGACGGCCAGGAGCAGTTCTGCACCGGCGAGGGCGGCACCGTCGGCACCTACAACTCCATCGGGCGCGACGGCCTCCCCACCGCGGGCGGGTACTCCACCGGCTTCACCGTCGAGCAGGACTACGCCCTCCACATCCCCGACGAGATCTCCCTCGAGCACGCGGCCCCGCTGCTGTGCGCCGGCATCACCACCTACAGCCCGCTGCGCCGCTGGGGCGCGGGTCCGGGCCGACGGGTCGGCGTCGTCGGGCTCGGCGGCCTCGGCCACATGGCGGTCCAGATCTCCGCCGCGCTCGGCGCCGAGACCCACGTCCTGTCCCGCACCCGCTCCAAGGAGGCCGACGGTCTCGCGCTCGGCGCCGTCGCCTACCACGCGACGTCGGAGGAGGGCACGCTGAAGCGCCTGCGCAACTCCTTCGACCTGCTCATCTGCACCGTCTCCGACGGCATCGACACCGACGCCCTGCTCAGGACGCTGGACACCGACGGCGCGATGGTCGTCCTGGGGCTGCCGTCGTCGCCCACCAGCGTCGGCATCGGCAACCTGATCCACCGCAACCGGGCGCTCGCCGGCTCCAACATCGGAGGCATCCCCGAGACCCAGGAGATGCTCGACTTCTGCGCGGGGAAGGGCATCCGGCCGATGGTCGAGGTCATCGGCGGCGAGGAGATCGACCGGGCCTACGACGACGTCGTCGCCTCGAAGGTGCGCTACCGCTACGTGATCGACGCCGCCACGATCGGGGCCTGATGCGGTGACGGCACCCTCCCCCGCCCGCGCCACCCCGGCGGCGTGGGGTCTGTTCTCGATCGGTGTACTGGCCTACGCCGTCGCCATCATGCAGCGCACGAGTCTCGGGGTCGTGGGGATCCACGCCGCGGAGCACTTCGGCACCACGGCCGGTGTGGTGTCGACGTTCGTGGTGGTGCAGCTGGCCACCTACGCGCTGATGATGGTCCCGGTCGGGATCCTGCTGGACCGATGGGGATCGCGGACCGTGCTAGCGCTGGGGACCGCAATCATGGGCGTCTCGCAGGTGGTGATGGCCACGACGGAGTTGCTGCCCGTGGCGATCGGCGCGAGGATCCTGCTGGGGGTCGGCGACGCGGGCATCTTCACCGGTGCGCTGCGGCTGCTGCCGTTCTGGTTCCCGCCGCGCCGGGTGCCGCTGCTGCAGCAGATGGTCGGCCTGATGGGGCAGCTGGGGCAGGTGGCCTCGGTGGGGGCGCTGCTGCCGATGGTGGCGCTGTCCGGTTGGCGCCCGACGTTCATGTTCGCCGCCGGCGTCTCCTTCGTGATGGCCGTGGTGGTCTACCTGGGCATCCGGGACGTGCCGGAGGGCATGGAGCGCGCCCGCAGCGGCGAACGTCTGCGGGAGATGCCGCGCGAGCTGGCCGCCGTCGCCCGGCACCCCGCCACGACACTGGGCTTCTGGATCCACCTCACCGGAGGGTTCGCCGCCAACACCTTCGTGATGATGTGGGGCATCCCGTTCCTGGTTGTCGGCCAGGGACTGAGCCAGACCACCGCGTCGGCGCTGTTCATCCTGACGGCCGTGATCGGCGCGGTCTTCGGACCCCTCATCGGCTGGCTCACCAGCCGCCACCCCCTGCGCCGCAGCACGTTGGCGCTGCTGGTGATCTGGGCGAACCTGGCCTGCTGGGTCGCGGTGCTGTTCTGGCCGGGACCCGCACCGTTCTGGCTGCTGATCCTGCTGGTGGTGGCGACGGCTGCCGGCGGCCCCGGCACCGCCATCGGCCTGGACTTCACGCGCACCAACCTGCCCGCGCACCGGCTGGGCGCCGCGAACGGGATCGTCATCACCGGTTCGTTCTCGGCCAGCACGTTCGCGATCCTCGCCATCGGCATCCTCGTGGACCTGATGAGCGACGGCGACGGGTACACCGGCCAGCAGCTGCGCTGGGCGATGATGGTCCAGCTTCCGATCTTCGCCGTGGGGCTGGTCGCCATCCACGTCAGCCGCCGCAGACTGCGCCACCTGATGCGGGAGCAGGGCACGATCGTGCCGAGCTGGCGCGAGGTGCTGGAGCGCTACCGACGCCGCTGACCGACGCGGCGCAATTCGCCAGCGTCGGATCAGTTCGCCAACGTCCCGGCGCGAGTCAGAACAACCCGGGCAGTTCCTCCTCGGGAGGGGCGTAGGCCGGGTCGACGCCGTTGAACAGCTTCGAGACGGAGCGGCCGCTGTGAATGCGGTCGATGGCGTCGGCGAACAGGGAGGCGACACTCAGGGTGGTGAGCCCTGGGAAGTCCTCGGGTGCCGGCACCGTGTTGGTGGAGATCACCTCGGTGATGTACTGGCTGCCAGTCAGCTTCTCGACGGCGTTGCCGGTGAACAGGCCGTGGGTGCACACGACGGTGGCCGACGTCGCCCCGAAGTCGACGAGCCGGTGCACGATCTCCACCACGGAGCCACCGGTGGCGATCTCGTCGTCGAGGACGATCGCGGTCTTGCCCGTGACGTCGCCGACGATGGACTCGATGACCACCTTGTCGTCGGCCATCCGCTGCTTGTTGCCGGCGGCGACGGGCAGGCCCAGCAGTCGCGCGAGGAGGGTGGCCTGCTTGGCGTTGCCGAGGTCGGGGGAGACGACGATGTGGTTGTTCAGGTCGCGTCCGCGGAAGTGCTCAGCGATCACGCCGAGGGCGGTCAGGTGGTCCACCGGGACGCTGAAGAAGCCGTGCACCTGTGGTGCGTGCAGGGCCATGGTCAGCACGCGGTCCACGCCGGCGGTCTGGAGCAGGTCCGCCACGAGCCTGCCGCCGATGGAGATGCGTGAGGCGTCCTTCTTGTCCGAGCGGGCGTAGGCGTAGTGCGGCATCACCGCGGTGATCTGCTTCGCTGACGCACCCCGAGCCGCGTCGACCATCAACAGCAGCTCCATCAGGTGCTCCTGCGTGGGCGGCACCAGTGGCTGCACGATGTAGACGTCGCGCTGGCGGCAGTTGGCGAGCAGCTGCGCCTGCAGGCAGTCGTTGCTGAACCGTGAGATCTTCACCGGCGAGCGCTCGATACCGAGGTTGCTGCAGATCTCGTCCGCCAGCGCCTCGTGCGCGGACCCGGAGAACACGACGATGTTCTTCAAAGAAGCTCCCTCCAACGGGTTGCGACCACAGTAGCGGCCACCGGCCCAGACGTGCGCTGGTTGCTCGTCGCTGTCTGGATCGTCCCGCCCGTTGAACCGCGCCGATCAGTTCGCGCCCGTGCTATTCGTTCGCGCCCGCGCTGTAGGACGGGCAAGACCGAACAGCACGGGCGCGAACTCCTGCGGGCCGCAGACTCCCGGCCGCGGCGGCTGCGGCCGTTGCTCGCGACCGCGAGTGGCTCGGCCGGACCATCCCCCGAGTGGCCCGGCCGAGGGTCTCATCGGATGGTGAAACGGACGATGTTGTTGAACCTCTCGGCCAGGACGAAGCGGATCCCGTCTGGGGTCTGGTCCAGCACCTTCGTGGTGACGTAGGAGCGGCAGCCGTTGCGGCCCGAGATCGACGTGTCGCACTCGGTGCGCCAGCCGCGGCCCTCCTCGTCGACCCACGAGGCCGTGTGCCCGAGCGGATTGTCCCGCCACATCGCGCGCGGCGAGGCCATGTAGGTGAGGTTGTTGAACACCCAGCCGTTCACCTTGTGGTAGCCACCGGGTCCGCCCTTGATCTGGGTGCCCCAGATGTAGGTCCAGCAGCGGTGCGTGACGGAGTACGGCTCGCAGACCGTCATCCACTTGCGGCCGCCGGACTCGTGGTAGCCGGGGGTCTCGTAGAGGTCCTGGGGCTCTGCCGTCCTGGTGGCCGTCACCGTCGGCGCCGGTTCCGGGGCGGCGGTCCGGGTCGACGTCGCCGTCGCGGTGGTGGTGGCGGTGGCCGTTGCGGTCGCCGTCGTCGTCGTCGTCGCGGTGGCCGTGGCGGTGACAGTGGGACTCGTGGTCACCGTCGGCGTGGCGGTGGTGGTGGTCGTCGCCGTTGTGGTCGCGGTGGCCGTGACGGTGACGTCCGGCTCCGGCGTCGGGCTCTCCGAGGGCTCCGGAGTTGGCGTCCCCGAAGGCTCCGGCGTCGGGCTCTCCGAAGGTTCGGGAGTCGGCGTCTCGGACGGTTCCGGCGTCGGTGCGGCGACGATGGTGTCGGTGTCGCCGTCGGAGTTGTTCCCGGGCGTGACGTCCTCGCCGCCGGCACCGTCGTCCGCAGCCGTTGCGGTGACGGTGACGGTGTCGCCGGGCGCCCCGATGACCTCGACGGTGAACGTGCGGGTGACGCTCGACTCACCGGCGAGCGTGAACGCCGGCCAGCTGACGGTGCCGCCGTCGTGGGTGCCACCGTCGGAGGCGGAAACGAAGGCCAGCCCCGTGGGCAGCGTCACCGTGGTCGCCACTCCCGTGGCCCCGATCGGGCCGGAGTTGGCGACGGTCACGGTGTACTCCACCGTGGCTCCCTCGACCACCTCCGCCAGGCCGTCGTCGACGGTGACGTTCAGGTCCGGGCGCTCGACGATGGAGCTGGCGCAGTTGGCCAGCAGCGCCTCGAGCACCGGCTCCGGGTCGTCACGGAAGGCGTTGATGTCGAAGAACGCACCCCCGGACTGGGTGGCCAACTCCTGGTAGGAGACGGTCTGCGCGTTGATGTTGATGATGGAGTACAGGATGATGCCGGCGTCGGCGAGCGCCTCGTGGGCCATCTCGTCGGTGGTTCCGGAGCGGCGCTGCGCCGGCTCGTCGCCGATCAGCACCAGGCACTTCCCGACGCCCGGGCGCCAACCCACCGAGGCCCGCGAGGCCATGACCACGCCGTCGATCCCGAGTTCTCCCCCGTTGGAGGTGTTGAGCGTGTTCGTGGCCGCGACCACGGCGTCCAGGTCGTTGGTGGGCGGAGTCTTCATGAACAGGCCGTGCACGTTGGTGGGCATGCCCGCGACACCGATCTGGTGGTCCAGGCTGTCGGCGAGCTGCTCAGACATGGCCACGAGGTTCTCCCGCATCCGCTGCTGGTAGCTGCCCATGCTGCCGGACTCGTCGACGATGAAGAAGACGTCACCCGGGGGTCGCTGCGCGGAGGTCAGCGCGGTCGTGTTGGACCCGACCAGGTGGACGCGGGTCTCGGTGGTCTCGGCCGAGAACCGGCCCTCCGGACCGACGAACGGCAGCCGTGCGGTCACCTCTCCCCCGACGTTCGACGCCACGGTGGCGGTGTTGCCGTCCACGTCCAGCCTCACCTCGGCGCCCTGCACGGGTGTCCAGTCGACGGCGTCCAGCACGATGGCCCGGACGTCGACCGCACCGTTCCTGGCCGTGCCGGGAACGGCGTGGACCACGACGTGGAGCGGGCGCTTCTCGACGGTCACCTGCGTCGCCGCCTCCACCGCGCCGCCGTCCTTGTCCACCACCCGCAGCGTGGCGGTGTACTCGCCGGCCTCGGTGTAGGTGTGCGGGAGCCGGATCCGGGCGGTCGTGCACTGGGGCACCTCGACGACGTCGCTGCCGTCGCCGCGGTCCAGCAAACACTGCAGGGACTGGGCGTCGAGCGACCCCGCGTCGCCGACGGTGATGGTGTTGAACGGGATCTCCTGGTCCACCCAGGTCGTGGTGCTCCCCGGCATGCTTGCGGTCGGGGCTGCGTTGGCCACCTCCACCTGCTGGGTGTCGGTGGTGGTGAACCCGTAGGTGTCGGTCTGGGTCAGCGTCACCTCGTAGGTGCCGTCATCGGTGTAGCGGTGGTACGGACTCAGCGTGCCCTGCATCGTCGCGCTGCCGTCACCCCACGTCCACTCGCGGTGCACCACGGCGGAGTTCGACGGAACGGTGCTGGCGTTCGTGAACCGGGTGTTGCCACCTTCCACCGCGCCGGCGGCGGAGGTGAAGGCAGTGGTCACCTGCGGCCCGACCACCATCTGGGACAGGGAGCGGGAGCTCGTGTTGCCGGTGGAATCGGTCACCGTCAGGGTGACCTCGTACAGTCCGGGGCCGGCGTAGGTGTGGGTGGGGCTCGGCTCAGAAGACGTGGCGCCGTCGCCGAAGTCCCACACCCGAGACACGATGTCGGAGTCGCCGTCAGGGTCGCTGGACAGGTCGTGGAAGGTGACCTCGGCGTCGCCCACCTGCCCCGTCCACGCCTCGAGCTTGGTGGTCCTGACGTGGTTGGCGCCACGGTTGGCCAGCACGTCGAAGCGCAGCCACCGCGCCTCGACAGGCGCGTCGAGCTCGATCTCCTGCAGCTCGGCGTTGTCCGCGAGTCCACCGTCGAAGACGGTGGTGAACCCGCTGGTGCTGCCGCTGCTGGAAAGGCCGAAGCTCACGTCGGCCGGCCGGTAGGTCCTGGACCCGTCGGGCTGCACCTTGATCCGGTCGACCAGGTACGGGGCGCCCAGGTCGAAGGTGGCCCACTGGTTGTTCGCCAGTCCGGTGGCCGTGAACCAGCCGGTCTCACCGCTGGGGTAGTCGACGTCGATCAGCTCCGTCGCCGAGTACTGGGTGCCGTACTGGCTGGACCAGTTGACCGCCGATGCACCGTGCTGCACCAGCGCCATGTTGGTCCCGCCGTTCGCGGGCCGCGGGTTGAACGCCGCCACCGGGGGTCCGGTGATGCCGACCTGCGCGGTGACGACCTCTGACACGACGCCGAGGCTGTCGGTGACGCGCAGGGCGACGGTGGCGCTGGTCCCGAAGACATGGCTGGGCGAGGGTTCGGTGCTGTCGACGTCGAAGGTCGAGCCGTCGTGATCGAAGTCCCACTCCAGCAGCGCGATCCCGTCGGCGTCGACGGAGGTGGAGGTGAAGGCGACCTCCTGGCCGGACCTCGGGTCGGCCGGTTCGAACGTGAACGACGCGACGGGTCGGTCCGTCACCGTCACCTCACGGCTGGTGCTGGCGGACATGGCGTCGCCGTCGGTGACCTCGAGGGTCACGGTGCGCGTACCGGCCGCCGTGAAGGTGTGGGTGGGGTCCTGCAGGTCGGAGGTGGCGCCGTCTCCGAAGCTCCAGGCCCAGGCGACGAGGTCGCCCTCCGGGTCGGTGGAACGGTCGGTGAAGGTGACGGGCTCGCCGATGATCGCCAGGCCGGGCACGTGGGAGAAGGCCGCGGTGGGTGCGCCTGCGTCTGAGGTGGCCGGGTCGCAGTCGTCGTCGATCCCGTTGCCGCCGATCTCCGCGGCGCCGGGGTGCACGGTGGCGCTGGTGTCGTCGCAGTCGACGTTGGCGTGCCAGCCGTCGCCGTCGGCGTCGGCCTGCATGGGCACGACGACCCACCGGGTGGTCGCGAAGTCGCCCGACGGGTCGGTGCTGACGGCCACCACCTGCCGCGGGGAGTCCGCCGTCGCGGTGACGGTGTGGCTGGTGCCGGTGGCCGCGGCGACGCCGTCCACGGTCCAGACGGTCTCCAGGGTGTCGGAGTTGGCGTCGTACGGGGTCACCGTGAACTCCTGCTGGGCTCCGACGACGAGTTCGACGTCACCGTCCCGCGGCGTCTTCGCATTGTGGCGGGGAGCGGTGTTGCCGCCGGTGACGTTCACGACGGCGTGGTCGACGGTGCGGCCGCCGCCCTCGCCGGTGCCGAGCGCGCTCACCACGTGCCTGCCGGCGGTGAAGGTGTGCGAGACCTGCGCACCGGTGGCGTCGTCGTGGACGCCGTCGCCGTCGAGGTCCCAGGCGACCGAGACACAGTCCGCGCAGACGGCGCTGAGCGTGAGCGCACGGGTGACGCTGGCGCTGTAGGGGCCGCGGGCGTCGAGGGCGGGAGCGGCCGCGAGGCCCTGGACGGCCACGACCTCCTCCAGCGTCTGGACGATCGGGATGAACTCGTTGTGGAGCTGCACCCAGGCGGCGCCCATCTGGTTGTTCGCGGTGGTCTGTCCGTTCAGCAGCGCCGGGACGTTCTCGAACTCCCGGTCCAGGTCGACGCCGACGATGGCCTCGGCGAGGCTCGCGATCTCCTGCTCGTCCAACCCGGCGTTCAGCAGTTCGCGGCGGTCCTCGTCGGTGAAGCCGTTGGCTGCCACCTCGGACTGCAACGTCTCCCACTGTGCGATCACGGTGTCGACGCTGGGTGAGGTGCGTGACTGGTTGTAGTAGTTCTGGGCCGTCGTGGCCTGCGCCGACTGCACGTCCCTCAGCGCGATCGCGTAGTTCTGGACGGAGCGGGCGTGCATGAGCGCAGCGGCCGGGTCGTCGTCGATCTGCGCCCCCTGGTACTTCTCGAGGGCGCCGAGGAAGGCGGCGGAGAGTGCCTTGTCGTGCGCCAGCAGCGTGGCGTGGTCGAGCAGTGACGCCTCCCCGAGGCCGCCGGTGACGGCATCGAAGGTGTCCACCGGGGCGGGCACGCTGGGATCGGCGTAGTCGAAGTCCGGCGGGTCGGCCGCGATGCCGGAGTAGTTGAGCGCCTTGTCGAGGATGGTCTTCACCACGGCGGCCCGCAGCTCGGTGGCCCCTAGGATGCTGACCGTGGGGCACCACGGCGTGACGGGCATCGGGGACCCCTCGATGCCGGGATCGAGCAGGCAGTAGAAGTTGAGGTACCTGCCCATCCGCGTCTTCAGGTCCATCGCCTTGAGGTCGCGCACGGTCTCGACCGCGAAGAGGACGAAGTACATGGCGGCAGTGCCGGTCCAGTACGCCGACTGCTCGCGGGCGCCGTCCTTCATGGCTGTGATCGCCGCGCTCGGCAGCGGGGGCACGCCACCGGGGTACTCGACGGTGAAGGCGTTGGTGAGGATGGAGTCGAAGCCCTGCTCACCGTTGCTGCTGTCGAAGACGCCGTCCTGGCAGGTGTCCTCCACGATGTCGTAGGTGCCTTCTGGGATCTTCCCGCTCGGGCCGGTGAAGCCGATGATCTCGTCGAAGAACAGGCCGCCGCCGGCCTGGCTCATGATGGTGTTGGGTTCACCGCTGACGTCCGTGAGGGTCGCGCCGGTACCGGTGACGGAGCCGGTGGGCACCACGTAGATGTCCGAGGCGGTGTAGATCTGGTCGCAGTTGCGGGTCAGCACCCCCTGCTCGATCCTGACGACGGCGTTGCCGCCGAACCCGGTCCGGTTGAGCACGAAACCGGTGGCGTCGGCCGTCGCCGTGGTCGGTTGTGCGCCGACCGTTCCAAGCACCAGTGCCGAGGTGGCCAGCAATGCCGTCAACCCGCGATTCCTGCTTGACATCTTCATCCCCCTGCCCCCGAGGGGCTCGTCCCGCGCGGGTGGTGCCGTCCGGCCCCGGTCCGCTGCAAACATTCGGTTCTCAGACGGCCAAGAGTCCCCCGCCGTCGTCCTGATACACCTCAGCTGAAGCGCACGATGTTGTTGAACACCTCCGTGCGCACGAATCCGAACCCGTCCGCGGTGCGCGCCGCGACCTTGGTGGTCACCCAGGAGCGGCAACCGTTGCCGCCGGTGACCGGCGTGTTGCACTCGGTGCGCCACTGGCGGCCCTCCTCGTCGGTCCATGAGCCGGCGCTGCCCAGCGGGTTGCCCACCCACAGCGACTTCGGCGACGCGACGTAGGTGAGGTTGTTGAACACCCAGCCCGCGGATGCGAGGAACCGGTCACCGCCCACGTGCTGGACCCGGGTCCCCCAGATCCAGGTCCAGCAGCGGTGGGTCACCGAGTAGGGCTCGCAGGCAGTCATCCACTGCCTGCCCGCCGACGTGTGGCGTCCCGGCGTCTCGTAGAGGTCCTTCTCCACGGGCGGCGGCGTCACGGTCTCGGTGGTGGTCACCGTCGGCTCCGGCTCCGGTGTCACCACTACGGTCCGCGAGGCCGTCGCCGTGGCGGTGGCCGTCGAGGTCGCGGTGGTGGTGGCGGTGGCCGTCGCGGTGACGGTGGCCGTCGTGGTGGCAACCGGCGCGGTGGCCGTGGCCGTGGTCGACGACGTGGCGGTGGCCGTGACCGTCGTCGTAGCCGTGGCGGTGGTGGTCACCGTGGCGTCAGGGTTCGCGGCACGCACCGTCGGCGACGACGCGAGCAACACGCCCAGCGCCGACAAGGCCGTGAGCACCACCCATGCACCGAGCGCAACTCCCCGCATCCCCAACCCCCCCCCTGAAACCAGCGGATGCCCGCACCGGCGGGCACCTGACTGCTGAAGCCTAGGGCTGGGAGCGCGCGGCTATCGTCGGGGTAAACCCTGACATTTGCAGGGCGGCAGCGCTGCCAGTGCGGCTCAGGCGGCCTTCTGGCCGAGGTAGGCCTCGCGGATCCGGGGGTCGCGGATCAGTTCGTTCGCGCCGCCGGAGAGGGTGACGACGCCGTTGACCAGGACGTAGCCTCGGTGCGCGATGGACAGCGCGAGCTCCGCGTTCTGCTCCACCATGAACACCGACAGCCCGAGCTCGGAGTTGATGCGCTGGATGGTCTCGAGGACCTGGTCCACGATGATCGGGGCCAGACCCATCGTCGGCTCGTCCATGCAGATCAGCTTCGGGCGGCTCATCAGTGCGCGCGCGAACGCCAGCATCTGCTGCTCGCCGCCGGACATCGTGCCGGCCTGCTGGCGGCGCCGCTCAGCCAGCCGCGGGAACAGGTCGTACTGGGCGGCGAGGTCCTTGCGGATCTCGGCCGAGCCGTCGCGTCTGGTGTAGGCACCCACCAGGAGGTTGTCCTCGATGGTCATCTCCGGGAAGACACGGCGCGCCTCCGGCACCGAGGCGATGCCGCGGCTGACGACGTCGGCGGTGGACATGCCGAGCGTGGACTCGCCGTCGAAGGTGATGCTGCCCGAGCTGGGAGCCACCAGGCGAAGGATGGTCTTCATGCTGGTGGACTTGCCGCAGGCGTTGCCGCCGAGCAGGGACACGATCTCGCCCTTGCCGATGGTGTAGCTGACGTCCTGGAGCGCGTGGAACTGGCCGTAGTGGACGTTGACGTCCCGGGCCTCGAGCAGTGGTTGCTTCTTCTCAGATGACATAGTTCGTCCCCAGTGGATCGCCCTCGGTGAGCTGTTCGATGTCGTGGCCGCTCTGCAGCCGGGTGGCGCGATTCTTGCCGAGGTAGGCCTCGATGACGCGCGGGTCGTTCTGCACCTGCGCCGGGGTGCCCTCGGCGATGATGGCGCCCGAGTCCATCACCACCACGCGGTCGGAGACCGTCATGACGAGGTCCAGCTTGTGCTCCACCAGGAGCATGGTCTGGCCCTGCTCCTTGAGCTCGAGCAGCTGGTTCATGACCTCCGCGGTCTCCGACGTGTTCATGCCTGCGGTGGGCTCGTCGAGCAGCAGCAGCCGCGGCGACGACGCCAGCGCGCGGGCGATCTCGGTGCGCCGCCGGTTGGCGTAGGAGAGGGTGGCGGCGTTGTGCTGCCGGCGCGGGGTGAGCCTGTCGGAGAACCGGGCCAGCTGCCCCGTGACGCGCTCCTGCATGCGCTCGCGCTCCTGCCGCTTGCCGCGGGAGGGGATGAGTGCCCAGAGGATCTCCGCGGTGAGCGAGAGCCAGCGCAGCACCGGGATGCCGCGCAGCGCGCGCAGCGGGTAGACCTTCTCCGCGAGTGGGGTCTGGCCGAGGATGACGTTCTCCTCGACGGTGGCGTTGCCGAAGACCCGCCCGTTCTGGAAGGTGCGACGCGCCCCCGCGAGGGCGACCTTGTCCGGGGGGTGGCCCGTGATGTCGACGCCGTCGAGCAGCACCCTGCCGGAGTCCGGCCGCAGCTCGCCGGAGATGAGGTTGATGGTGGTGGACTTGCCGGAGCCGTTGGGCCCGATGACGCTGACCACCTCCCCCTCGTTGATCTCGAAGCTGGAGTCGTCGACCGCCACCAGCGAGCCGAAGCTGCGGGTCAGCCCGTCGACAGTCAGTACGGCGCTCATGCGTCGCTCCCTTCCAGCTCGGAGTCCTTGTTGCGGCCGAACCGCTGCTTGAGGCGGTCGAACCAGTCGAAGTGGGTCCACAGGCCCTGCGGGCGGAACCGGATCAGCAGGAGCAGGATCAGGCCGTAGGCCAGCAGGCGGGCCGAGGCGGAGAATCGGAACAGCTCCAGGCCGCCCACCATCACGGCGGAGCCGAGGATGGCGCCGATCGGGCTGAGCATGCCGCCCAGCACCGCGACGATGACGATCTGGAAGCTCATCATCGGCGGGAAGGTCTTCGGGTCGATGAAGCCGTAGTCGGCGGCCCACAGCGCTCCGGCGATGCCGGCGATGAAGCCGGAGACGCCGAACGCGAGGGACTTGTACTGCGGGGTGGCGATGCCGGCGGCGCGGGCGGCCACCTCGTCGTCGCGGATGGCGCGCCAGTACATGCCGACGTGAGACTTGCTCCACAGGAACACCAGGCCGCACAGGATGAGCAGCACGACGAACACCAGGCCGTAGCGGGCGGAGTTGCTGGAAAGCACGATCCCGAAGACCTCGGCCTGCGGGATCAGCGCGATGCCTGCGCCGCCGCCGGTGACGGAGTTCCAGTTGGCGGCGACGGCGGTGATCGCGGCACCGGTGGCCAGCGTCGCGATCGCAGGGTAGTGGCCGCTGAGGCGCCAGCTGGGCGCGGCGACGACGGTCATGATCACTGCACCGATCAGACCCGCGATCAGCACCGCCGGCAGGAACGGCAGACCCGCGTTCTTGGTGAGCAGCGCCAGCGCGTAGGCGCCGAGCGCCACGGTGCCGGCCTGACCGAGCGAGAGCTGGCCCGCCTGGCCGCCGAGGATGGTCATGGAGAGCGCGGCGAGCGCGAACAGGATGATCTGGATGCCCACCTGCACGGTGTACCCGTCCAGCAGCCCCGGGACCATCGGCACGGCGCCGATCAGCACGAGCAGCAGCACTCCCCACCACGGGACGCGGATCTTGCGGGCAGCGGCGAAGAACGTACCGGTGAGGGGTTCCTTCTTGATTGCCTTGGCACCCAGGAGGCCCTGCGGGCGGATCCACAGCACCAGCAGCAGCACGCCGAAGGTGATGATCTGGCGGGCGGCGTCGCCCCACAGCGAGACGCCGAAGGCCTCGATGACACCGAGGATGAGGCCGCCGACGACGGCGCCCAGCAGCGAGCCGAGGCCACCGAGGGTCGCGGCGGCGATGCCGGCAAGGCCGATGGTGAAGCCCTGGGTGGGCGAGATGGTGGTGAAGTAGGCGGCCACGAGCACGCCCGCGAGCCCGCCGAGCGAGGAGGCCAGCATGAACGCCAGCGCCTGCACCCGGTTCACGGGCACGCCCATCTGGGCGGCTGCCTCGCGGTCCTGCGACGTGGCGCGCACGGCCCGGCCGAAACGGGTGAAGCGCAGCAGCGCGGCGAGGCCGACCATGAGCACCACCGAGGTGCAGAGGATGACGATGTCGATCGGGTTGATGGTGAGGCCGAACAGCTGGAACGAGACGTCGGGCAGGCCGGTGCGCATGGGGCGCAGCTCGGGGCCGAAGATGAGCTCGTTGGACGCGTCGAGGATGATCATCATGGCGATCGTCGACAACACCGCCGCGATCGGGGCCTTGCCCGCGAACGGCTTGACTGCGAGTTCGTTGATCACCCACCCGAGCAGGGCGGTGACCGCCATCGCCACGATGACCGCCACCCACAGCGGCAGGCCGAGGCTGGTGGTCATCAACCAGCCCACCATGGCACCCACCGCGAACAGCGAGCCCTGGGCGAAGTTGATGACGTTTGCGACGCCGATGACCAACGACAGGCCCAGCGCGATCAGCGCGTAGGCGTTGCCGTTGATGAGTCCGGCCAGAACTGTGTCCACGATTCTCTTTCCTGCTGCTCGGGCGTCGGCCCGTCAGTGGCGTTCGCCACCCTTGCGTCGGCTTGCCACCCCGGGGTCACGAGGCTCCCGACACATCCGGAGCGTCTTGTACCAAGGGTGGCGAACCAGATTCCCGGCCGGGCGTTCCCACGAGCGGCCGATGCCCGGCCGGGCGCTTCCACGCTCGGCCGGGCCGGGATGATCACTCGACGAGCGGGTCGACCTCGACGAACTCGCCGTCCTTGACCTGGATCCAGCGGAAGGTCGGGTTGTCGATGCGACGCTCCTCGTTGAAGCCGTAGGTGCCGTAGACGATCGAGGGCAGTTCGGAGCTGGTGGCGAGGGAGTCGCGCAGTCCCTGGCGGGTGCCGTCGGACTCCTCGTAGGCCTTCGCCAGGGCCTTCACGCCGTCGTAGGCGTAGGTGTTGAACAGGTTCGGCTGGAACCCGTACTTCTCCGTGAACGCCTCGACGTAGGCCTTCACCTCGGGATCCTCCGAGGCCGGGAAGAACGTGGTGGCCATGTAGACCCCGTCGGCCGCGTCACCGGCGAGCTCGAGGAACTCGAGCGAGTAGTTGGAGCCTACGGCCCCGAACTCGGCCTCGAGACCGACGTCGCCCGCCTGCTGCACCAGCAGCGAGGTGGTCTTGTAGTAGGTGAGCATGTAGACGACGTCGGCGCCGGCGTTCTTCGCGTTCAGCAGCAGCGGCTTGAAGTCGGTCGAGGCCTCCTCGACGGCGGAGGAGTAGACGATCTCCAGGCCGTTCTCGGCGGCGCGGTCCTCGAACACGTCCCAGGTGGTGATGCCCCAGTCGGTGTTGAGGTAGAACACGGCGGCCTTGTCGCCGAGCGCCTTCGCGCCGTCGGCCTGCAGCTGGCCCTCGACGGCCTGCGTCACCGGAGAGGCGAAGATGTAGTCGCCGGTGTCAGTGAACTCGGGGTGCGAGTTGGTGATGCCCAGCTGGACGAGCTCACCGCGCTGGAACACGGGGCTGGCGACCATGGAGGTGGCGGACGAGAAGTCGCCCATCGCGGCGTAGATGTTGTCGTCGGAGACGAACTTCTGGGCGATGTTGCTGGCCTGCGCGGGCTGGCCCTGGGAGTCCTGGAAGTCAATCTTGTACTCGACGTCGCCCTCGGCGTTCAGCTCCTCGAGCGCCAGGTCGAAGCCCTTCTGCCAGTCCTCGCCGTACTGTGCCTGGTCACCGGTCTTGGGGCCCACGACGCCGAACGTCACGCTGGTGGCCTTGTCCTCACCACCACCGCCTTCGGCGGGGCCGGCGTCCTGCCCACAGGCGGCCATGGCCAGCATGGCAACGGCGGAGGCGGTGGCAGCCAGGGTTTTCCTGATGGATGGACGCATTGTTCCTACTCCTTGCGATGACTCAGGACGCAGGCGTGCGTCCGAACCCGGCAACCACCGCCGCGCGCCGGTTATTCCCGATCATGTGAACGGGAATGAAATCGAGACGATCCCGGTTGTTGCGGGGTGGGGCATGAACAGAAGGGTGGAGTGGTGGCGGATTCGGCACTGACCGTTGTGATCGTCGGGTTGGGGCCGCGAGGCGTCTCCCTGCTCGAGCGCATCGGCGCCCGCGGCAACCGCGAACTGACCCTCCACCTCGTCGACGACGCTCAGCCCGGGGCGGGCCGGCTCTGGCGCACCGACCAGGACCGCGACATGTGCATGAACACCCTCGCCGGCGCCGTGACCATGTTCACCGACGACTCCTTCAGCGGCGCGGGCCCCGTCGTCGAGGGCCCCACCCTGTGGGAGTGGTGCCGCCTGGCCCACGAGACCATCACCGGCGAGCCCGCCGACGCGCCGCCGATCCCCGACTCCCACCGCCGCGCGTTCCTGGAGGGGGCCGACGTCGAGCTGGTCGCCGCCGACGAGGCGTTCCGCGCGGAGGTCGCCGCCGCCGGCCCCGGCTCGCACCCCAGCCGTGCCCTGTTCGGGCTCTACCAGGACTGGGTGCTGCGCACCGCACTGGCGAAGCTGGGCCCCGACGTGCAGGTGGTCTGGCACCGCACCCGCGCCACCCGGGTCACCACCGACGATGCAGGGCGCCCCGTCGTGGAGCTGGCCGACGGCGAGGTGCTGCGGGCCGACGCCGTGGCCCTGGCCCTGGGGTGGCTCGAGAGCGAGCCCAACCACGCGGACAAGGCGCTCGCGGCCGCCGTGGAGTCCTCCGGCGTGGACGTGACGTGGGTGCCGCCGGACAGCCCCATCGAGCAGGACCTCTCCGGGATCCGTGCCGGCGAGCCGGTGATCGTGCGCGGATTCGGGATGGGCTTCTTCGACTCGATGTCCATGCTCACCATCGGCCGCGGCGGCCGGTTCGAGCCCGACGGCGAGCGCCTGCGCTACGTGCCGAGCGGGCAGGAGCCGATCCTGCACGTCGGCTCCCGCAAGGGGCTGCCGTTCCGCGCCAAGTCGGTCTACGAGGGTCTGCCGCCGGCGGTGAAGCTGGCCCGCGTCTGCGCAGTCGACTGGCGGGCCCGCCGGCCCCTGCGGTTCACCGAGGACTTCCTCCCCCTGCTCGCCCGCGACGCCACCCAGGCCTACTACGAGACCGCGGCCCGGTTCCACGACATCGACCTGGACGCGATCATCGAACTCATCGACGCCAACGAGCCGTGGGAGCTGGCCCCGGCCATCGTGCACCTCCTCCCCGACGAGCTACCACCCTTCGACTTCCACGCCCTCCTCCACGAGCACGTCCACCCGCAGGGCCGGGACTCCTACGAGGAGTTCATCGTCGACCGGGTGGCCTCGGACCTCGCCGAGGCCCGCCTCGGGCTCGACTCACCGTTCAAGGCCGGGCTGTGGGAGGCCAACGCCGCGCGCAGGTTCCTCACCGAGCTGGCCGCCTTCGACGGCATCGACGCCGAGGGCTACGAGGGTGACCTGCGCGAGTTCCTCTCCTTCGGCGGCACCATCGGCTCCGGGCCGCCGGCCTTCCGGGCGGCGCAGCTGCTGGCCCTGGTGGACGCAGGACTGGTGCGCTTCGTGGGACCGAGGATCACGGTCGAGGTGGGCGAGACCGGATTCGTGGCACACTCCCCGCTGATCGAGGGGTCCCGGGTGGAGGCGCCGGCGCTGCTGGACGCGTGGGTTCGGCTGCACGACGGCCGGTTCACGCAGGACCCGATCATCTCCGGTCTGCTGGAGCAGGGCCTGGCGCAGCCGTTCGGAAGGTTGACCGCCCACGGCGACCGCTCCCTCGGCCCGGCCTTCGCCATCGACGAGGTCACCAGCGAACTCATCGGACCGGCCGGGCGGCACCGCATCCACCTGCTCGGGATCCCCTCCGACGCCGCCCGCGGGGACACCATCATCGCGCCGATGCCCGGCACCGACCCCACCATGCTGCGCGAGATCGACGCGGCGGTGGAGGCCATCCTGGCGTGAAGGTCGGCCCCGCCACGCGGGGCGATCGGAGACCCTGCTGATACTGCGACCCGGAACAAAAAATGAAACGACTCATTCGCGGCCCCACGGAGTTCCCGGTTCAGTTCTCAGCGGGTTGCCCGGGAGAGGCGTCAGTGTGGCCCCGTAGGTTGTCGCCATGATCACCACGCTCGCCGTGCACGGCTACCGCTCGCTGCGCGACCTCGCCGTCCCGATGGCACCCGTCACGCTGGTCACGGGCGCCAACGGTTCGGGCAAGTCCAGCCTCTACCGCGCGATGCGGCTGCTGGCGGGAACCGCCACCTCGGGGGTCGTCGGCTCCCTGGCCGCCGAAGGCGGCCTGGACCGGGTGCTGTGGGCAGGTCCCGAACGGATCTCCGGAGCCATGCGCCGCGGGGAGGTGGCAGTGCAGGGCTCCTCGTCGCGCAGCAAGCCGGTCAGCCTGATGCTGGGGTTCGCCACCCCGGAACTCGCCTACCTGATCGACATCGGGCTGCCAATCCCCAGCCCCACCGCCTTCGTCCGCGACCCCCAGATCAAGCGCGAGGAGATCTTCGCCGCGCCCGTCCTGCGTCCGGCCTCCCGGCTGGTGCAGCGCAAGAACTCGACGGTGACCGTCTTCGACGACGAGTCGCGCACCGTGGGCTCAAAGCTCTCGGCCCGGGTCAGCATCCTCTCGGAACTGTCCGATCCCGACGGCTACCCGGACATCGGCTGGATGCGGCAGGTGGTCTCGGGCTGGCGCTTCTACGACAGCTTCCGCACCGACTCCGCCGCCCCCGCCCGCTCCTCCTGCGTCGGCACCTGGACCCCGGTACTCGCCGACGACGGCCACGACCTCGCCGCCGCGGTACAAACCGTCCTCGAGTCGGCCTGGGCCGGGCCGTTCGCACGGGCCTTCGAGGAGGCGTTCCCCGGCAGCGAGGTCCTCATCGACGCGGAGGGCACCGACGGGCGGTTCCACCTGCAGGTGCGCCAACCCGGAATGCTGCGCCCGCTGGGCGCCGACGAGTTGAGCGACGGCACGCTGCGGTTCCTGCTGCTGGCCACCGCGCTGCTCAGCCCGCAACCGCCGAGCCTGTTGGTGCTCAACGAGCCCGAGACCAGCCTGCACCCGCACGTGC
This sequence comes from Tessaracoccus rhinocerotis, assembly GCF_007197885.1. Taxonomy (GTDB): domain Bacteria; phylum Actinomycetota; class Actinomycetes; order Propionibacteriales; family Propionibacteriaceae; genus Arachnia; species Arachnia rhinocerotis. Next base: position 270,804 of record NZ_VKKG01000006.1, on the reverse strand, counting down.
TACCGGTGCTGGCACGGCTGATGACGGACGTCGCCACACGCACCCAGGTGATGGTGGTCTCACACTCCGACGCACTGATCCAGCCGCTGCTCGCGCTCGGCGCGGAGGACGCCGTCACCCACCACCACCTGGTGAAGGAAGTCGGCGAGACCCGACTGGAGGGCCAGGGCCTCCTCAGCACCGTCCCGTGGGAGTGGGGCAGCCGCTAGCCACCCGGGCCGGGCGCGGCGGGTGCCCCGACGCTCACTCGCTCAGACCCTCCGCCGTCCCGTCGTCGGGGACCAGCCGCAGCTGCGGCCGCGGGCTGGGCGCCCCCTTGGCAAGAGCGTCGTCGCCGCCCCACGACCGGGCGAGGTCCACCAGCTCGTCGACGTGCTGGTTGACCAGCCGCCGGTCCCCCACCCCCACGGAGTACGACGGCAGCTCGGCGTCGGCACCCTCCCCCGCGAGGTTCGGGTACGGAACCGGCTGCGGGCTCCGGTAGGAGTCGAGGAACTCCGCCATCCAGCCACTCAGGCCGGCGGTGGAGGTGCGCATCCGGATCCACTGGTGGTAGGTCCAGGCATCACCTGTGGGACCGAACGCCGCGACCAGCTTGCCCGCCGCCTGGCGGCCACGTTCGGCCAGGGCGGAGACCACCTCGTGCGGCATGTCCAGGTTCATCCCGCCCTCGGAGGCGGTGTGGTGCACGGTCACGATCCGGTCGCGGTAGCCGGGCATCGTCATCTGCCCGGCGTCCACCCACTCCCGGGCGGTGTGCAGCATGATCCCGGCGAAACCTCCCCAGGCGCCGAGGCCGTCGGTCGGCAGCGGGAACCAGCCACGGGTGGCGCCGCCCTGGTTGACGGTCGGCAGGTAGCTGTTGGCGCGCTCGTCGGGCCGCTTGGAGCGCCCGGGCGGGAACGGTCCGAGGTTGAGCGCGAACGTCGGGTGCTTGGGCAGCGGCGAGTCGAAGAAGTGGACCGGCAGGTTGGCGCACAGGCCGCCGTCGGTGAACCAGACGGGCGAGAACTCCGGCGGCTGCAGCTCGGCCAGCGCCTGCTCGACGGTGCCGTCGCGGTGCTCCCTGCGCCACGCGGAGACGGCCTCGCGGGCAACGCGGTTGCCGGGCTGGCCGTAGTCGACGGCGGCCAGCCTGACCGCCTGGATCAACACCGGAAAGCTCAGGGACATCCGGGTTGCGACGACAACGGGCAGGTCGCGCGCGTCCGGCCACGGCCGCAGGTTCCCGGCCTGGGCGCGCAGCAGCTGCGACGAGAACCCTCCCGCCGCGGGTGGGTGCGCCACCATCCAGTCCACGACGTCGTCGGGGAACAGGGTGCGCAGGTACTGGGGGTCGAAGAAGTACTCGTGGCTGCGCCACGGCATGGCCATCGGCTGGTGGCGGGTGAGGTTCGTGGTCATCATGCGCAGCTTGACGCCAGCGTCGTCGAGCTGTCCGAAGGTCACCGGGGGCGCATCCGGAGCGCGCCGTGCCAGCGACTGGACCTTCGCGTGCAGCCACGGCGTCAGGGCCGGGGCGGCCCCGGAATCGACGCCCGGCATGCCCGTGCACATCCCGAACCCGTCGGAGGCGACGCGCCCCAGGGTCCTGCCAGCGGCCAGCGCGACCCCGACAACGACACCCACCAGGAGCAGCAGGACGCCGCCGATGATCCCGGCCACCCGACCGGTCCCCGTTCCGAGGGCTCCCAGCACCACCAGCGCCAGCCCCGGCAGCGCGCCCAGCAGTGCAGCCCACCAGTAGCCGCGCAGCAGGCCGCCGACGACGGCAGCCCCCTTCGCGGCACCCTCCTTGTCGCCGACGGCGCCGAGCAGCCGGAACAGGGGCGCAGCGGTCCGGGTGGGCTGGAACAGGGTGGACAGCGTCGAGCGGCCGTCCGGGCCGGGCGCGGTGAGGTCGCGGGGCAGGGTGTCGAGTTCCTCGAAGCCGCCCTCTGCCCGACCCAGTTCCGCCGCGGCCGCGGCGGCCGCGGCGATGGCCCCGGCCGACGCCCCACCGACCGACCGCAGCCGGTAGGTGCGCGCCAGTTCCGCGACCGCCCTCGGGTAGATGACGCCACTGGTGATGCCGCCCTTCATGACGATGTCGCACTCCAGGGGCGGCGCCGCGTAGTGGTCGATGCGGGTCATGGTTCCTCCTTGGGACCGAAGAGCCTGTCGTGGTAGGCGGCCACGACCTGTTTGGCCATGGCGCTGTAGGGGGCGTGGTCCTCGACGAAGCGGGCCACCTCCCGCACGCGCCGGGCGAACTGCTCGACGAAGCGCGCGTCGTCCGGGTGTGCGACGGCGTTGTCGCGGGCCTCGACGACGCCCTCGAGGTGGGCGACGAGGTCGACCAGCCGTTCCCGGCGGGCCTTGACCAGGCCGCGGCGCTGCAGGGCGCACACCCTGATGGTGGCGTCCCCCTTCGCGCTCACGCGGCCCGAGCTGCTGCGGCGGGGCTCGACCCAGCCGTCGCTGACCGAGTCGGTGCCCCACACGAACGTGAGGTGTTTCTCGGGGAAGTCCCAGTAGGGATGCAGCAGCAGCCGGTCCTCGTCCTGCTCCTCCCCGGGCGCGTGCGCCCGGGTGTCCTCGGAGGCCAGCGGGAACGCGTTCGCCTTCCCCGCGGTGCGGTGCTCCCCCGGCAGGTCCTGGCCACGCGGGCTGTTGCAGTCGGTGCACGACGGCAGCAGGTTGGTCCAGTCGCTGGCCAGCCAGTAGTAGCCGGGCGGCTTGGGCTTCGTGCTGCCCTCGACCACCACCGCGCCCTTGGGGCGGTAGTGCTCGATGGCCACCGGCTGCGTCGCCCCGTAGTAGGTCTCGCAGTAGGCGCACTTGCCGCCGAAGGCCACCTCCAGCGCGGGCCGCACGTCGGCGGCCTTGTAGGCGTCGAACGCGAACTTCGCGGCGCCGTCCCAGTCCTCGTAGAACGCGAGGGCGTCGGCGCGCTCCTGCCTGGCCCGCTCCGAGTCCAGCCCGGGCGGGGCGGCGGGGAGCGGCACCTTCCTCATTTCTTCACCCCGGGCAGGTTCTCCGCCCACAGCTGCGAGAGCTCCGCGGTGACGGCTGCCGGGCCCGGCGTCACCGCGTCGCCGGCCTCGCGGCGGCGCGCGATGTAGCGGTCCGCGGCCGCCAGCAGCAGCCGTTCGCGCTCGGTGGTCCCCAGCTGCTCGAGTTCGTCGAGGCGCGCGCGCACGGCGTCGAGCCGGTCCAGCTGCTCGTCGTCCGGGCGCCGCAGGCCCTGCAGCGAGTAGTACGTCTCCCACAGCTCGGTGATCTCCGGGTCGTCGGTGCTGCCCAGGCCGAAGTGCTCGGAGGTGAGCAGTTGGTCGATCCGCATGCCGGCCACGGGTGGCAGGTCGACGATGGTGACGACGTCGCCCTCGCTGTTGCGGCGCACGACGACCACCTCGCCGTCGAGGACGCCGCGCAGGCACAGCGGGTCGTGGGTGGAGATGATGAACTGCACGCGCGGCAGGAGCTGCCGCACGGCCGTGACGATCCGCATCCGCCAGCGGGGGTGCAGGTGGGCGCCCACCTCGTCGATCAGGACGATGCCCTCGGCCAGCGACGCCTGCGGCCACATGGTCAGCACGCTGCGCAGGATGTCGCAGGACATCACCACCATGGCCTGGTAGCCGTCGCTGAGGGTGGTCAGGTCCGACTCGGCCCGCCCCTGGCGCAGGCGGACGTGCTCGCGGGTGCGCACGAGCTCGGAGTCGCCGTCGAGGGCGAGGAGGTCGTGGATGCCAGCCGCGACGTCGGCGAAGGTGTCGTCTTCCAGGGAGAGGAGCCAGGAGGTGGGGTCGGTGAGGGGCAGGAGCGGGTCGAAGAGGTTGTCGACACGCACGGCCCGCGAGTCGGCACCGGCGTCGGCGTGCCGCGGCAACAGCCGCGTGGCGCCGTAGCCGAGCAGCAGCACCGGCACCGGCTCGGGGCCGGTGAACTCGACGTCGCCGTGCTCCCAGCGCAGCTCGAGCGGTTCCCGGCGGCCAGTGAGGAACACCTGCACCAGGCCCTTGCGCGCGCGGTGGCGCAGGTAGCTGCGGGCGTCGATGCCCAGCGCGCGGCGCTGCTCACCGCCCATCAGGGTCAACGCGACGGCCTGCAGGATGGAGCTCTTGCCGCTGCCGTTCTCGCCCAGGAGGACCGTCCAGGGGCCCTGCTCGCTGGTGGAGCGCGCCAGGTCCACCTCGAGCTCCCGGATGGGGCGGAAGTTCCGGATGACCACCCGCTCGATCCACTGTGTGGCCTGGAAGTACTGCTGCTTCTCGCCGTCGGCCAGCCGCACGCTGAGGTCGTAGCCGGTCTCGCCCGACGGCAGGGCGGGCCCGGCCGGAAGGGACTGCGGCGGTGGGGCGGCCCCCTGCATCTCCTCGCGGTCCACCCGTTCGCCCGTGGGGAGACCGCCGGCCTGGCGCCGCATCGTGGGGAACCCGAGCACCTGGCCCGGCTCCTCGGCCAGGCGACGCCGGGCGCCGACGAGGGCGTCCCGGTTCAACGCCAGCACCTCGATGGTCGCGTTGCCCCGCCGGGTGAGCGCCACCACCTGGCCATCGGCCCCGTACCGGAGGTGGGCGTCCGCGTCGTCGACCGCGGGATCCAGCAGCAGGGCACGCTCGGCCGACAGGCCGGAGTCGGGCCTCGCGCGGGGGCCGTCGACCGGGAAGCGGGTCCCCTTGGCCCGGACGCAGTCGGCACAGGCCGGGTAGATGTTGTCCCACACCAGCGCGAGCCAGCGGTAGGCATCCAAGGTGACTGTGCCGTCCGTGTCGACGGCGCCCCAGGTGGGGCGGTGGTGGGTGGCGATGACGCCGTCAGGGCCGGACCCGGTCAGCGGGCGCTCGCAGTAGGCGCAAGTCCAGGCGGTGGCCTCCAGCAGCGCACCCACGACGTCGGGGTGCTGGAGGGCGAGGTCGGGCGCGGGTGCCTGTTGCTTCGTGCGTGGACCCACGGGCGCCGCGCCGCGGGAGCGCGCCGAGGCCAGCACACGCGGTTCCGTAGGCCGTCGAAACCCCATCACACACCCCCCAGCGCTGATGACCCGCACGACGATTGTCCCCCGCAGGCGGGACGAATGCTGCTACTTCTCCTGAAGAGGCGGCCGGGGGGCCGCTGATACCGACTACTGCTTGCTGAAGCTGTGGCCGCCCTCCTTGACCGGGATCATGACGAGCAGGCCGGCCAGCAGGACGACGACGACACCGAGGATGCCGAAGTACTGCGTCTCCTGGCTGCCGGTGATCTCGGCGCCGATGACGATGAACAGGCCGAAGAAAGTCGAGGACAGGAACGAGACGGCACGCCCGGTGGTGGCGTAGAGGCCGAAGATCTCACCGGACTTGCCCTCCGGGATCGCGCGGGCGAGGAACGACCGGCTGGCGGACTGGGCAGGGCCGACGAAGATGCACATGGCAAGGCCCAGGACCCAGAACACGGTCTTGCCCTGGTCGTGCAGGAAGAACACGCCGAGGCCCAGCACGACGAGGAAGGACAGCGAGATCAGGATGACCCTCTTGGGGCCGAGCTTGTCGTCGAGCAGGCCGAAGGCCATCGTCGAGACGCCGGCCACGAGGTTGGCGGCGACGCCGAAGATGATCACCTCGGAGAACTCGAACCCGAAGGTGCCGGCGGCCAGGACCGCGCCGAAGGTGAAGACGCCACCGAGCCCGTCGCGGAACAGCGCGGAGGCGAGCAGGAAGTACACGGTGTGGGGGTTGTCGCGGTAGACGCGCTGCAGCGAGCGCCACAGGTCGCGGTAGCACTCGGGCAGGGACCGGCGCGGCGGCGGGTTCTCGACCTTCTCGTCGCGGAGCGCGACGAAGATCGGGATGGTGAACACCAGCGTCCACAGGCCGCACACGATCATGGAGAAGCGCACGTCGTCGGCGCCGAACTCCGAGCCGCGCAGGGCGATGATCAGCAGCAGGATCGCGATGCCGCCGATGTAGCCGAGACCCCAGCCGAGCCCGGAGATGCGGCCCACGGTCCCGGGGGTGGAGACCTTGTCGATGGCCGCGTAGTAGTTGACGTTTGCGATCTCGCCCACCAGGTTGCCGGCGGCGAGCAGCACCAGCCCGAGCACGAGGTATGACGGCTCGGGCGCGACGAACCAGAGCGCCGCCGAGATGGCCGCGAGCAGCCACGTCTGCCAGCGCAGGTGGAACATGCGTCTTCCGGAGCGGTCTGCGCCCTGCCCTAGGATCGGGGCGAGCAGGGCGATCAGCAGGCCGGCGGTGCCCGTCGAGATGGACAGGGCGATGGAGGTCTGGTTCTCGGTGCCGAACGCCGAGGAGGTGATGTAGACCGAGAACACGAACGTGGTGATGACCGTGTTGAACGGCTGCGTGCCCCAGTCCCACAGGCCCCAACTGAAGACCTTCCACTTGGGAGCGGGCGTGTCTGGCAGGGCGCCAAGGGTGATGTCGACGACGTCGTCGGCCGTTGCGGGATCGTAGAGGTGCCCCGACGGCGGCTGGTTGCTGTTCACGTGCTCAACGTAGCGAGGATTGGTGAACTGCAGGTGTCTGGCGCGTGGATCGGACGCGTCGGCGCTAGAGTGACGAAACGCGGCCCCCGTGGTCGCTTCCGTACTAGAGAGGACAAGACATGCGTATCGGTACCTCGATCTTCCTGCTGGCGCTGGGTGCGATCCTTGCCTTCGCGATCAGCGAGGACACGGTTTCGTTCTTCAACATCAACATCGCCGGCTACATCCTGATGGCCTGCGGTGTCTTCGGCGTGATCTGGTCGCTCATCGCTTCGCAGCGGCATCGCAGCACTGAGACCCGCGTCATGAACGACCCCAACACCGGTGACCAGGTGACCCGCTCTGAGACGCGGGACGGCATCTGATTCCTTTCACCAACGGCGCGAAGGCCCGGACAGCTGAGAGCTGTCCGGGCCTTCGTCTTCCCGAAGGAGGTGGATCAGGCGTTCTTGACCAGGGCCACGTCGAACTCGAGGGTGACCTTGTCGGAGACGAGGACGCCGCCCGCCTCGAGGGCCGCGTTCCAAGTCAGGCCGAACTCGGAGCGCTTGACGGGCAGCTTGCCCTCGAAGCCCGCGCGGGTGGCGCCGAAGGGATCGACGACGGTGCCGGTGTACTCGAGCGGGATGGTGACGCTCTGGGTGACGTCCTTGATCGTAAGGTCGCCCGTGACCTGGAGCTCGTCGTCGCCCACGACGGTGACATCGGTGGAGGTGAAGGTGATGTTCGGGTAGGTCTCGGACTCGAAGAAGTCGGCGCTGCGCAGGTGGGCGTCGCGGTCGGCGTTGCCGGTGTTCACCGAGGTGGTGTCGGCGGTGACGGTGATGCTGGAGGCCTTGGGGTCGGCGGCGTTCAGGACGGCCTGGCCGGAGGCGGCGAGGGTGCCGCGGACCTTGGTGATCATCGCGTGCCGGGCGACGAAGGCCAGGGTGGTGTGGGACGCGTCGACGGTGTACTCGCCGTTCAGCTCCTGGTGGTTTGCCATGATGATTCTCCTCGGGTGGGTGTCTGTAGAAGTGCTTGCATCCTCAACTATGCACCCATCTAGTTGAAAAGTCAACCAGTTCCGGGGGGACATGTTTTCGCCAAAGGGCGCCTCCGCGCTTACGCTGAAAGCCGCCGAGGCGCCCCGTCTCGGCCCGAATAGTGTTGGGTTCAACGCTGTATGGTTGGCTGGGCACACGCAGGCACAGCCATTGATGACACCGCGGCACAGACGTCGTAGTCCCCAGGAAGGCACATCTGAACATGACCGAAAGCGCCACTTTCAAGCACGGCGACACCGAGCTGGAGCTCCCGTTCGTCGAGGCGGCACAGGGCAATGACGGCTACGACATCTCCAAGCTGCTCGCCACCACCGGCAACGTGACGCTCGATCCCGGCTTCGTGAACACTGCCTCCTGCTCCTCCGCAATCACCTTCATCGACGGCAACGCCGGCGTCCTGCAGTACCGCGGCTACCCGATCGAGCAGCTCGCCTCCCAGGCCACCTTCCTCGAGACCTCCTACCTGCTGATCTACGGACAGCTGCCCACGGCCGACGAGCTGGCCGACTTCGAGCACAAGGTCTCCGACCGCATGCTCCTCGACGAGCGAATGCGCGAGCTCTACCGGATGTTCCCGCGGGGCGCCCACCCGATGCAGGTGCTCTCCGCCGGCATCATGGCGCTCGGCGCCTTCAACCGCGACAACCTGGACCCCCACGACGACGCCCAGGTCGAGGAGGCCACGCTGCGCCTCATCGGATCCATGCCCACGCTGGCCGCCTACGCCTACAAGTCGTCGGTCGGCGAGCCGTTCATGTACCCGCAGAAGAAACTGAGCTACGTCGAGAACTACCTGCGCCTGTCGTTCGGCACGCCCGTCGCCGAGTACGAGATCGACCCAGCGGTGGTCAAGGCCTTCGAGACGCTGTTCATCCTGCACGCCGACCACGAGCAGAACTGCTCCACCGCCACCGTGCGCATGGTCGGCTCCTCCGACGCCAACATCTACGCCTCCATGTCGGCCGGCGTGAACGCCCTTTCCGGCCCGCTGCACGGCGGCGCGAACCAGGCCGTGCTGGAGATGCTGGTCAAGCTCCGCGAGGACGGCCTCGACGCCAAGACCTTCATGAACCAGGTCAAGGACAAGAAGTCCGGCGTGAAGCTGATGGGATTCGGCCACCGGGTCTACAAGAACTACGACCCCCGCGCCCGCATCATCAAGAGCCACGTCGACGAACTGCTGCGCAACTCCAGCAAGTCGAACGCCCTGCTGGACCTGGCGCTGGAGCTCGAGGACACCGCCCTCAGCGACGAGTACTTCATCGAGCGCAAGCTGTACCCGAACGTCGACTTCTACACGGGTCTGATCTACGAGGCGATGGGCTTCCCGGCCAACTACTTCACCGCGCTGTTCGCCCTGGGCCGCCTCCCCGGCTGGATCGCCCAGTGGCGCGAGGAGCACGCGGACCCGAAGCGCAAGATCGGCCGCCCGCGCCAGATCTACATCGGCGAGACCGAGCGCGACTACGTGCCGATCACCGAGCGCTGATCCAAGCTGCAGCAGGCCGCCAGTCCCTTCGGGGGGCTGGCGGTTTCGCGTTCGGCGCAACCTTGTGACGCCGGCAGGCCGAGTGAGCGATTGGGGCTGAACCCTCGAGGGTGTCGGTGCGGCGGGGCAACATGACTCCCGTCACACAGCGTCGTGAAGGGAACCCGATGAAGAAGCTCGCCTGCGTACTGGCCTCGGCCGCACTCCTGGTCACAGGAGTCGTGGTCTCGGGGTCTCCGGCGAGCGCCGTCGCCCCGTCCGAGGTCCTGCCCACACCCCAGGAGTCGTCCGACCGACGCAGGAGCCGACCGAGCCGACGGGGGAACCCACGGAACCGACCGCCCGCCCGACGCCACCCACGCAGGCGCCCACCACGGCGCCGACCTCCTCCGGCAGGGTCGATGTCTACGGCGAGCCCGGCTACCACAACGTGAACGGTCGCTTCTGGTACACCGCGTGCGAGCCGTATTCGCAGACCACCCGCTGCACCACCCAGATCTGGGCCACCCAGGTGGAGTTCGTCGGCGGCCGTTTCGTCGGCAGCACCGGCTGGAAGTTCAACAACCTGACCTACCTGCCGGGAATGACCAGGGCGCAGTGGAGCCAGAACCCGCTCGGGCAGACCGGCACCTGGCTCTCCGACGAGGGACGACGCTGGCGCACCGAGTGCGACACCGCGGTGACGGGCAACGGCGCCTGCCGCAGCTACATCTTCGGCTCCCTCGTGCAGTCCAGCCAGCAGGCCGACGGCACCTGGACCCACCGCATGGGCCAGGATCGGCCTGGGGGCCGCGGTGGCCCTGTTCGCCACCGTCGGCCTCCCGCTGGTCTCGAACGCGGACCCAGTTCCGGAAGACGGCATCACGCCGTTCGCCGCCGGGGAGTTGCCCCCAACCATCCCGTCGCTCAACTGGACCGGCGCTGAGGGCCAGTGGAGCCTCGGCGAGAGCACCCGCATCGTCGCGCCGGCCGAGTTCGCACCGCGCGCGGCTGTCTTCGCACAGGAACTGACGTCTACCTGAACCCGGCCAACGCCGCCACCGATCTGGTGCCGGCCACCCCGGGGGCAGTCGAGATCGCCACGTCCGGCGCAGACGCCGACGACATCGAAATCGTCCTCGACACCGCCCGCACCACCGAACTGGGCACCGAGGGCTATGAACTGCAGATCGCCTCGGACGGCGTCACCATCACCGCTGCCGACGAGCGCGGCGCCTTCTACGGCACCCGCTCCCTGTCCCAGCTCCTGCGCCAGACCACGACGCTCCCGGCAGGTTCGTCCCTCGACGTCCCGATGTACGAGGAGCGCGGCGTCACGCTGTGCGCGTGCCAGATCAACATCCAGACCGACTTCATCGACCGTCTCCTGACGGACATGGCGGACCTCAAGCTCAACCACCTCCTGTTGGAGATGAAGCTCGAGACCGACGATCCGCGCAACAACACCTGGTCCTACTACACGCGCGACGACGTCGCGGAGTTGGTGGCCAAAGCCGACGTGCTGGGGATCGACGTGATTCCCGAGATCAACTCCCCGGGCCACCTGGGCATCTGGCTCGAGCACCGTCCGGATCTGCAGCTGCGCAACAATGCGGGCAACCGGAACCAGAACCAGCTCGACCTGTCCCATCCCGAGGCCCTGGACTTCTACACCGGTCTAGTCGACCAGTACGACGGCGTCTTCACCACCGACTACTGGCACATGGGCGCCGACGAGTACATGATGCGACCTTCACCGTCGCCTCCGACGGTGCGATCGGCACCAACGTGATCAGCTTCGCCGTCACCTACGACGGCGGCACCACCGTCGCCGGGGTGATCATCACCGGGACCTGCGGACCCACCTTCTCCCCCACACCCGTGGACGTGTCCTCCGAGCAGACCAGCGGCGAGCCGGCGCCGAGCGGCTTCGTCGCGGCCGCCTTCGACGGCGACCCCAGCACCTACTGGCACTCGCAGTGGTCCTCGGCCGAGCCCGCCTACCCGCACTGGGTTGAAATGGATGCCGGTGATTCGCTGGAGTTGTGCGCGCTGAACTTCCTGCCCCGTCAGGGTTCGGCCAACGGTCGACCCGCCGAGGTGACCGTCTCGGTCTCCGACGACGGTGAGGACTGGACGGAGGTCACCGAGTGCGACACCAGCACCACGGGTCGTGGTGGTTGCCGCAGCCACATCGAGGCAAGGGTGGTCGAGGCGACTGCGACCGGCTACCGCTGGGTGAGCACTGAGGTGTTCAACAACCTGGTGCTGTTCAAGCGCTGACACGGAAGGGGCGCCCTCCTCCTCCCCCGTTGGTCGAGTAGGGCGCCCTCTCCTCCCCCGTTGGTCGAGTAGGGCGCCCCGCGCCCGTGTCGAGACCTGTGCCGGGGTGGTCTCGACACGCTCCACCGGGGGTTGTCCCAGGTGAATAGGGTGTGAGGCGTGAGAAGCATCGCCCGCATCATGGGCACCGCCCAGACCCTCTGGCCGCTCTACGTCGGAATCATCGCCGCGTCGGTGCTGACGGCAGCCACCACCCTGCTCGCGCCGTTCCTGATCGCGCAGGCCACGCAGACTGTCGTCGACATGGCCACGGGCGAGGGCGGCGACGTCACCACGCTGGTCTGGCTGGCGGTGGCGCTGCTGGGGATCATGCTGACAGCGACGCTCTCGACCAACGTCGGCGGCTACCTCGGCGACGTCATGAGCACGCGGCTGAGGGTGATCCTCTCCCAGCGCTACTTCGACAAGTTGCTGCGGCTGCCGCAGCGCTACTTCGATTCGGAGCTCACCGGCACGCTCATCTCGCGCCTGAACCGCTCCATCACTTCGATCACCGACTACCTGCAGAACGTCGCCAACGGCTTCTTCACCACCATCCTGACAGTGCTGGCGGTGCTGGTGATCTCCGCGTTCCACTCCCCGTGGCTGGCGCTGCTGCTGGTGGTCATCTACCCGACGTTCGTGTGGCTGACGGCTCTGACGTCGCGGCGCTGGCAGAAGCTGGAGACGCTCAAGAACGAGGAGTACGACCAGGCCGGCGGCCGGTTCGCCGAGGTCATCGGCCAGATGCGCGTGGTGAAGTCCTTCGTCACGGAGCGGCTGGAGCTGAAGCAGTTCACGGGTCGCTTCGAGAAGGCCGTGGTCATCACACAGGAGCAGTCCCGGTGGTGGCACTCGATGGACGTGCTGCGCCGCGCGGTGCTGGACCTCGTGTTCTTCGGGCTGTACCTGATCATCTTCATCCAGACCGCGCGTGGCGAGTTCACTGTCGGCACCATGGTGCTGCTGGTGCAGCTGGTCAACATCGCCAAGCAGCCCATCACCGGCATGAGCTACATCGTGGACAGCACCCAGCGCGCCATCACGGGCAGCAACGAGTACTACCTCGTCATGAACCAGGCCGACGAGCCCCACAACCCGATGGACGAGGCCGCCCACGAAGTGGAGTGGGTGGACACCGACCCGGTCATCACCTACGACGACGTCGACTTCGGCTACGAGGACGACCTGGTGCTCCGCGACGTGTCACTGGCCATCCGACGCGGCGAGCGGATCGCGTTCGTCGGTGAGTCCGGCGGCGGCAAGACCACGCTCGTGAACCTCCTGATGAAGCTCTACGTCCCCACCTCAGGCACCATCACCGTCAACGGCCGCTCCACCACCGAGGTGCCGACGGCGGCGTTGCGCGGGGAGATCGGCGTCGTGTTCCAGGACGCCTCGCTGTTCTCCGGGACCGTCCGCGGCAACATCGCCTACGGCACCAGCGACGTCACCGACGAGGAACTGCGCGAGGCTGCCCGCCGAGCCAACGCGCTGGCTTTCATCGAGAAGCTGCCCCGCGGGTTCGACACCGAGATCGGGGAGCGCGGCGTCAAGCTCTCCGGCGGCCAGAAGCAGCGGATCGCCGTGGCGCGGGCCATGCTGAAGGACGCTCCCATCCTGGTGCTGGACGAGGCGACGTCGTCCCTCGACACGAAGGCCGAACGGCAGGTGCAGGCCGGCCTCGAGGAACTGATGGCTGGCCGGACCACGCTGATCATCGCCCACCGCCTGTCCACCATCTCCACGGTGGACCGAATCGTCACCATCCGCGACGGCGCCATCGACGAGGTGGGCACGCCCGCCGAGCTGGCCACCACCGGAGGCATCTACTCCGAACTGCTGACGCTGCAGGGCTCGACGTCCAAGGCTGACAAGGCCAAGCTCCTCAACTGGGACATCACTGCCTGACCGGGCTTCCTGCGAAGGGCGCTGGGCACGTCGGGGAGCGGTTGCGGGGTCTCGACACGGGCGCGGGGCGCCCTACTCGACCAACGGTGGTTCCGCGCCCTACTCGACCAACGGGTGGGGGCGGGGTTTACTGGCGACATGGGCAACGCACCGGAGGGCTTCGAGTACTCCGTCCGGAAGGACGGCACCGTAGCCATCACCCACCATGGCCGACAGGCCGGGGTACTGCGCGGCCGGCGGGCGTCGGACTTCCTCGCCGACGTGGGGGCGGGCGATGAACAGCAGTTGATGGCGCGGGTGACGGGCAACTACAGGCACGGCAACGAACGCGCCGCCCGCGACCACCCGAGGAACAGCGGTCGCCAGCGGCGCTGACACCAGCGGATTCATCCTGGTCAGTGGACGAGTGCGGGCTCTCCCAGTCGACCGTCGACCATCTCGAGGATGCGGTCGCAGTGCTCGAGGACGTCGCGGTCATGGGTGACCATGACGACGGCCACGTTCTCGCTGTGTGCGCGGTCGGCGAGCAGCTGGACCACCTCGTGGCTGCGCCGGCGGTCCAGGGCGGCCGTCGGCTCGTCGACCAGCAGCAGGCTGGGGTTGTTGACCAGCGCCCGGGCGATGCCGATGCGCTGGCGCTCGCCGCCGGACAGCTCACCCGGACGGTGCTTCGCACGGTGCGCCATCCCGACCGATTCCAGCAGCGGCCCGGGGTCGACGTGGCCGTTGCCGGCCAGTTTGGCGGCGAGTCGGAGCTGGTCCGCCGCGGTCAGCGCCGGGATCAGGTTGCCGGACTGGAACACGAACCCGATGTTGCGCAGGCGGAACGCGGTGGTGTCGCGGCGCGACAGCGTCGCGAGGTCCGTGCCGTGCACGCGGACGGTTCCGCTGTCGGGCCGGGTGAGCGCACCGGCGATGGCCAGCAGCGACGACTTGCCAGATCCCGAGGGACCGACGACAGCCACGAACTCGCCGCTCGGCACGGCCATGGAGACCTCGTCGAGAGCGCGGACCTTGGACTCGCCGTCGCCCAGTTCGAGAACGGCGGAATCGATGTCGAGTGCGTAGACGTCTTGCTGGTTCATCGCTGGCCTCCCAGGGCTCGGAGCGGGTCGACTCGGGTGATGCGGAGGACCGCGACGGCTGCACCCACGAGGCCGAGGCCGATGGTGAGTGCGGTGGAGACTGCGATCGGGACCGGCTCGAGGTCGAACGGCATGGCGTCCGGCATCGCAACACCCATCCCCACTCCGACGGCCAACCCGAGGGCCGAGAAGCCGAACAGGAGCAGGATGGCCTGGGTGAGACTGTCACGCAGCAGGTAGCCGCTGGAGGCACCCATCGCGCGGAGCACCGCGATGTCGTGGGTGCGCTGGATCGTCCAGACGGTGAAGAACGCCCCGATCACCAGCGCGCAGATCGCGTACAGGAAGATCTGGATCATGCTGAGGGTGAGCGTCTCCGCCTCGTAGCCGGGCGAGGAGTTGAACGACTCCGACAGTGACATCGTCATGGTGCCGGCGTCGGCGTCGATGGCGGCGAGGTCGACGTCGGCACCATCGTCGGCCAGCAGCGCGATCACGCTGGAGTAGGGGAAGTCCATCCCGTCCACCTGCGCCTGCGTCGGGGCTCCCGGCTCGGCCAGCCCGGCCGCCATCAGCCGCCAGGTGTCGAGCGGCAGGTAGGCGACGTCGACGTGCCCGAACGTCGCCTGGCCCTCGGTGAAGCCGACGACGGTGAGTTCGAGGTCGAGGCGGTCCAGAGTCACGACGGTGCCCACCTCGATGCCCTTGTCGCGCAGGGGTTCGGAGACGACGATGCCGTCCAGCGGTCCGAGTGGCTCGCCGGAGGAGACCGTCGGGGCGAGGAAGCCGCTGGGCTCGATGCCGAACAGGGTGAGGTCGATCTGGGTGCCGTCGTCGGCGACACCGTTGACGATGTTGACGCCCATCGGCTCGGCGTCGGTGATGCCTTCGGCGTCCTGCCAGACGGCCAGCTGGTCCTCCTCCACGACGGAGCGGCTGAAGGCGTTGTCCTTGATGGTCCCGCCGTCGAAGGCGAAGTTGGTGACGGGCATGGCCATGAGGCCGGAGACCCCGTGGTTGACGAGGCCGGAGGAGAGACCGGAGAGTAGTACGACCAGCACGGAGATGAGGGCGATCACGATACCCATCAACGTGAACCGGCCACGGGCGAACTGTAGTTCGCGGAGGGCTAGAAACATGGGGAGACCTATGCGGGTGAAGTTTGCCGACGCGGTGTCGGGAACATTGCAAGTCTAGATCCGCTTGCCCCCACATCAAAATCATCCCGACAGGCCGCCGGGAACGCTCACCCGACCAGGCCGCTCGTGAGGAGTCGGTACACCTCCTCGGAGACCAACCGGTGGTCGGTGCCGTGGGACACGAGCTGGATGCCGGCACCGAGCACCCCGTTGACGAGCACCATGGCCGTGCCCGGCTCGGCGATTTCGAGGTCTCCCAGGATCCGCAGGAGTGGGCGCATGAGCACCTCGTGCAGCTCCATCAGGTCCTCCATGTCGCTGGGCGCCAGGTTGACGTCGCGGAGGACGCCGGCGATCTCGTGGCGACCGTCCGCCGTCATCGACATCGTCGCCTCCACGAACCGGCGCAGCGCAGGCAGGCCCCGCTCGACGCCCGCCAGCTCCACGTCCAGCTCCGCGTCCCACCGCTCGATGGCCTCGATGGCCATGGCCGCGAGGAGGTCGTCGCGCGTCGTGAAGTAGTCGTAGAAGCTCGACCGCGACAGTCCGGCGCGTTCGCAGACGCCACGCGGGATGACTGCGGCGAGCCCTCCCTCGCGCAGGGCCTCCTCGCCAGCGCGGATGAGGGCGGCGCGACGCGTCGCGCGGTGCTCGGCAACGGTAGGCGCAGAGATCTTGGGCATGGCGGACATTATGCTCGTGATCCCGATCCCCCACCCCACCTGTCTGAAAGAGACGCCGCGCCGCCAGCATTAGGGCGTTCTCATCTGGTTCTCACATGCCACTCAGACCCGCCCGCTTGAATCAGCGCATGTACACGTGGTCCGTCACATTCGCAGGAGGTGGTGCGTGATGCGCGTCCTCGTCACCGGCGCCACGACCGCCCCGGGCCGCAGCGTGCTCGACCAACTCCTCGAACGCGGTCTCCACGGCATCGGCGCGGACCAGCTGCCCGCTCCCGACCGGACCCACGAGTGGCTCCGCCTCCCCAGCGTCGGGGACCCCCACTACGTCAACGAAATCGCCGGACTGCTGGCCCGACACCGCGTCGACCTGTTGATCCCCACTGGCGGCGACCTGCACCTGGTCGCCGCAGCCAACAACCTGCCGCAGGCGGTGATCGCGCCGTTGGAGGCAGTCATCGCCGCGAACGACCGCTGGCTCACCACCCGGCGGCTCGCTGCCGCCGGCATCGGGGTTCCGCTCTCGGTGCACGGCTGGCAGGTGTCCCGGCCGGTCCGCGACCTCATCGGCGAGCCGTTCGTCGCCCGTCCCCGCACCGCGGGTGGCGACGGCATCCGGGTGTTCGAGAGCTGGGCGGACGCACCCCAGTTCACCTCCGCCGAGATCGTGGCCGAGTTCATCCCCGGGACCGCCAACCGCGCCGACGTGCACCTCACCCGGGACGAGCGCGACGACGTCGTCACCACCACCACCACCACGCTCAACTCCGGGGCGCAGGGAGGGGAGACGGTCGAGAGCGTGAGCGCACCCGACGTCGCAGCCCTGGCGCTGGCAGCCTGCCGCGAGCTCGGCATCCTGGGCCCGGCCGAGGTGAACATCCGTCGTCGCGGCAACGGCACGCCCGTGGTGCTGGGCGTGAACGCCCGCTTCGGAGCGCACAGCCACCACTCCCCCGAGATCCTCGACGCCGTCCTCGCCCGGGCCACGGTCGGGGCCTGATGGGCAAGAATGGAGTGGTGACCGCCACCGGACCGAGGAAGGAACCGCGCCGGGTGACCATCCGGCAACGGATCTCCCTGGCGCTGGTGCTGCTGGTCATGTTCGCGCTCGCGGTGACGGGCACGCTGGTCTACTTCCTGGAGTCCGAGGCCATCGAGCGCCGGGTCATGACGGAACTGGCGGGCAACCGCCAGGAGTTCACCGTGCTGGCCACCGAGGGCATGGACCCGGAGACCGGACTCCCGTTCGCCGGCTCCCAGGAGCTCCTCGGCCTGTACCTGACCCGTTCGGTCCTCAGCGTGAACGAGGGCGAGGTGGGCTTCGTCGATGGACGGCTCTACTGGCAGTCCTCCGACAACGCCATCTTCAAGCCGGAGTCGGACGCCGAGCTGATGGCGCACATCGAGCCCATGACCACCCTTGACCACGTCTCGAGCGGCTCCGTGACCACGGCCGAGCACGAGTACCGGTTCATGGTCACGCCGGTGCACTTCCCCACCGAGATCGGAGCACTGGTCCAGGTCCACGACTACGACGGCGCCCGCGAGGAACTCCACCAGACGATGCTCGCGTTCGTCCTCGTCGCGGCCGGGGCCACGCTAGCCGTGGCCGCCGTGTCGTGGCTGCTGGTCAGCAGGCTGCTCAAGCCGGTCGAGGAGCTCCGGGTGGCCGCGGAGAGCATCCACGAGAACGACCTCACCAGCCGCGTGCCCGAGCGCGGCAACGACGACCTGACAAGGCTCTCGGTCAGCATCAACCGCATGCTGGACCGGGTCCAGACGTCCGTGGAGGGCCAGCGCCGGCTGCTCGACGACGTCGGCCACGAACTCCGCACGCCCCTCACGATCGTGCGCGGGCACCTCGAGCTGATGGACGTCGACGATGCCCTCGACGTCGGCCAGACCCGCGAACTGGCGCTCGACGAGCTGGACCGGATGGGTCGCCTGGTCGGGGACCTGCTGACGCTCGCCAAGTCGCAGCAGAGCGATTTCGTGAAGCCGGAGTGGTTCTCCCTGGCGACGCTGACGGACCAGGTCCTCGAGCGGTCCCGCGGCCTGGGCGACCGCAGCTGGCGGCTGCGCGGCATCGAGTCCGCAGACGCGTGGCTGGACCCGGACCGCATCACGCAGGCGTGGCTGCAGCTGGTGGCCAACGCCGTGAAGTACTCCGAGCCCGGCTCCGCAATCACGCTCGCCTCGGAACTGGATCGCGGCGAGGTTCGCCTGAGCGTCGAGGACCGTGGCATCGGCATCCACGAGGCCGACATCGACAAGATCCGCACCCGCTTTGGGCGCGGTCGGGGCGTGTCCGAGAAGGCCGGGGCAGGCCTCGGGCTGTCCATCGTCGAGAGCATCGTCGAGGCGCACGGGGGCCGCCTCGAAATCGAGTCCGAGTACGGGGTGGGGTCGAGGTTCACCATCGTGCTGCCGCTGGCCCCCGAGAAGGAGAACACATGAGCACGATCCTGATCATCGAGGACGAGGCGCGGATCGCCTCGTTCGTCGCCAAGGGCCTCAAGGCCGCCGGCTTCACCACGCACACCACCGCCTCCGGCACCGAGGGGGCCGCGCTCGCGGTGCACGGCAACTTCGACCTCGTGATCCTCGACGTCGGACTGCCGGACATCGACGGCTTCGAGGTCCTCGAGCGCGTCCGCGGCCAGGGCGTCAACGTGCCCGTCATCATGCTGACCGCCCGAGCGTCGGTGACCGACCGCGTCACCGGCCTCGAGGGTGGCGCCGACGACTACATGCCCAAGCCGTTCAGCTTCGAGGAGCTGCTGGCCCGGATCCGGCTGCGCCTGCGCAAGGAGTCGCAGGCCGACGCGTCGGCCACCGAGCTCTCGCACAACGGCCTGCGCCTGGACCTGCGCACCCGGCAGGCGTTCGTCGACGGCAGGGCCGTGGACCTGTCCGCCCGCGAGTTCACGCTGGCCGCCACCTTCCTGCAGAACGCCGGCCAGGTGCTCAGCCGCGAGCAGCTGCTCAGCAACGTCTGGGGCTACGACTTCGACCCCGGCTCCAACGTCGTCGACGTCTACGTCCGCTACCTGCGCACCAAGCTGGGCAAGGAACGCTTCGAGACAGTCCGCGGGATGGGCTACCGCCTGGTCTGAGGCCTCCTCAGCTGGTCATGAACCGGACCATGTTGTTGAACACCCAGTCCTGGGTGACCCGGTGGCTCCAGCGGCCGTCGTCGCCCTGCTGCGAGGCGACCAGCGTCGACCACGTCCACGAGCGGCAGGCGTTCCGGCCGGTCTGGGCCGTGTCGCACTCGGTTCGCCACCGTCGGCCGTCCGCGGCGATCCACTCGGCGTCGTGGCCGAGCGGGTTGGTCGCCCAGGCGGCCCGCGTCATGAACGGCAGGTAGGTCAGGTTGTTGTGCACCCAGCCGTTGCGCTGCACGAACCGGCCGTCCACCACCGTGACGCTGTTTGCCCAGATCTGCGTGGTGCACCGGATCGTCTGCGAGTAGGGCTCACAGGTGGTGTGCCACATCCGGCCGCCGAAGTTGTGGAACCCGGGGATGGAGTAGACGTCCCCAGCCGGCGCGTCGACGGTGACCGTAACCGTCGGCGCGGGTGAGGGCGTCGCCGTCCGCGAGGGCTCCTGGCTGGGTTCCACCGACGGCTCCGAGGAGGGCGTCTCGGAGGGCGTGCTCGAGGGCTCGGCCGTCGGCTCGGTGTCCGGGAGGGCGGTGCAGCCCAGCTCGCGCTCGGGCAGTACGGGGTTGACGCCCATGCCGGTGAAGGTCACCTCGCTGGCCACCATGTGGGTGTTGTCGCGGGCGGTGAAGACGAACCGCACCTGTGCGGCGTCGACGTCCAGGGGAACCTCGACGACGGGCCCGGTGCCCGCGATCCCGCCCACCTCGACGGGCTCGCCGACGGGCGTCCACGCGCCCTCGAGCAGCGCCTCGGCCTGGATCGTCACCGGCCACGACATGGAGCTGCCGTCGGCGTAGAAGTGCCAGGTGGCCGAGACGATCTGCTGCTCGGAGGAGAACGCCGCCGTCAGGGTGTCGGTCAGGTTCTTGTCGCTGGCCTTCCAGTTGGACCAGGCCTTGTCGGTGAGGTTGCCGTTGACCAAACCGGCGGTCCCGTAGCCGGGCTCGACGAAGGTGGCGCTGACCTGCGGATTCACCGCCATCGGTGCGGCGACGGCGGGGAGCACGTCCACGAGCAGCCGGGCCGGGGCGGTGGTGCCGTCGGGGAGCGTGGCCACGCCGTCGACCTCGACGAGGCCCAGTTCCGCCACGTCGGCGGCCGTGACCGGGTCCCAGGCAACGGGCACCTGGACCTCGCCGGCGGCCGGGTCAGCGCCAAGCACCGCGACGGTGGTGGGCAGCTCCCCGAGGATTCCGGGTGCGGCGGTGGTGTGCGCGTCCCGGACGCACTCGGCGGCGATCACCGCGACGGTGGCACTGACGTCGTGGGCCGTGCCGCCGACGTCGGTGAAGCTCCCGGAGACCGCGAAGGTGCCCGGTGCGGCGACCGCGGACGCGGGCACCTCGTCCCACGTGACGGCGACGGTCTCGGAGGTTCCGGCGACGGTGGTGCCGCTGACCTCGGCCGGCAGTTCCGGCAGGGTCCCCACCAGGGTGGTGACCTCGATGTCGTCGACGGTGGCCAGCGTGACGTCCTCGATCCGCCACTGCTGGTTGGGGCCGGAGTTCGGCTGCCACATCGTGACGTCGGAGCCGGCGGCCGTGTTCTGGTTGCCGACCTCCAACACCTGCTCGTCCAGCGCGTTGACGAGGGTGAACGTGCCGTCGCCGGGGGTGGAGAGAATCCACTCGGTGGCGCCGTCGTCGGACGTGAGGACCTGCCCGGCGGCGGAGGTGAGCGTGTAGGCGGCGTTGTTGGTGAAGCCGCCGGAGACGCGCTCGAGATACCAGGCCTGGGACGCGTCGGAGGAGTCGACGTCCTCGATGGTGCGGCCGTCGGCGAGCGCGCGGCCCGACTGGGTGCCGACCACCCGGTACAGGTGGCCCTCCTGCCCGAGGGCGACGGACTCGTCGATGCCGGAGACCGCGGACACCTCGAACGTCACCACGGAACGGGCGGGGACCAAGAGGTCGGCGACGCCGTCGACCACCGCGACGGGTTCGCCCGCCACCAGCGGTGAGGACTCGGTGGTGACCACGGGCGTCACGGTGGCGCCCGCGACGTCGGCGAACCCGGTGAGGTCCAGCCTCACGGTCCGCTCGGCGGCGCTCGGGTTCACGTGCACCACGGAGGCGCCCTCGCCGGAGGCGTTGACCGCCGCCACTGTGTCGGCGTCGTCGGTGGCCACGAGGGTGGAGCCGGGCTCGATGTAGTGGGTGAAGTTGCGCACGGTGTCGTACTTCGAGTTGGTGTGGATCGAGCAGGTCTCGAGCGTGTCGGTGTCGGTGCAGTCGAACGGCAGCTGGATGGAGCCCCAGTTCATGCCCAGTTCCGACTCGCCGCCGGGGGCCATGTTGTCGAAGTCCTCGACGGGCTGCCAGAACACCCAGGCGTCCGGTTCGAGGAGCCGCAGGTCGTCGACGACGTGCTGCGCCAGCCCGAGCCCCGGGTCCATGGACACGAAGTCCTGGCCCACGCCCCAGTTGCCGCCCACCTCGCTCATCCAAAGCGGCTTGTTTTCGATCTTGGCGATGTCGCGCACGCTGGTGCGGCCGTTCGTGCCGTAGGTGTGGACGTTCAACTGGCTGACGGCGGCGCGGGTCTGCTCGTCGTAGGCGCGCCAGTTGGTGGCGAAGGTGCCCGGGTTGGTCTCGTCCATGGCGGAGATGACGGCATCGGTGCTGGTATCCGCCGAAGCGAGTCCGGCCGCGAGCGCGTCCAGGATCTCGGCCTGCCTGGCCGGACCGACGTGGGCGCCCTCCTGGCGGCCGCCCACGGGCTCCCCGTCCACCAGGGTGGTTCCCCAGTAGTTGGTGTTGGGCTCGTTGAGCGGGTCGATGGTGTCGACGGAGATGCCGTGGGCGTCCTCGAGCCGCTCCACCACGCCGAGCATGTAGGCCGCGAAGTCCTCGACTGACTCGGCCCTGATCTGCTCGGCGCTGGAGTTGAAGCCCCCGGAGGTGTAGCCGGAGACGGTCTGGAACCACGGCGGCGAGTTGGAGAACGCCTCCCAGTGCGTGATGTCGCCCTTGATGCGTTCCACCCACCAGCGCTGGGTGGCATCGGCGTCTTCGTTCCAGTGCTCGGGGTTGTTCGGGTCCCACCAGTCCTTGTCCGCGCGGGTGGTGCCCTCCGGCGCCTGCCACCAGCCCTCGACGGCGCCGCCGGCGCGCAGGTAGTCGGTGACGTCGGGCGCGTTTCCGCCGCCGACGTTGTAGCGGGCAATGTTCAGCCTGAGGCCCTCCTGGCCGAAGACCAGCTCGTAGAGCGCCTCGCGGACCTCGTCGGGGTAGTCGCCCGTGGCGTTGGCGAACCAGATCAGGGAGGTGCCCCAGCCCTCGAAGTCGGGGTTGGCGTAACTGGGATCGACGGTGATGGTGACGTCGGGCGCGCTGCCCACGTCGTCGCCCGGCGCTGCCGCCGAGGTCTGGGAGGTGACGAAACCGGCGGTCACCATCGCCGTCGTGGCCAGGAGCGCACCGACCCTGGTCCCCTTGTTCACGCGCATTCGATTTCCCCTCATCGTTGAGTCCGGAAGTAGCTGCCGCGTGCACGGTAACACAGGAATGGTTACGTAAACATGGTGTTTCAACAAGGAGCTGCCCCGGCGCGGGGGACACCGGGGCAGCCGTTCAGGGGGTCAGACGCTGGACGAGTCAGTCGTCATCGTCGTCATCGTCGTCGTAGTCATCATCGTCGTCATCGCGTTCGTCCCAGTCGTCGTCATCGTCGTCGTCGTCGGCCTGCACGGGCGGCGGCGGTGGGACCTGCTTGACCGGCTGCTGCACCGGCTGCTTGACCGGCTGTTTGGCCGGCGGCGCCGCTTTCGTCGTCTGCGGTGCCGGCGGCGGCGGTGTGTTGGCCGGCGCGGTGGCGGCCGGCGGGGTGGTCGTCGGCGCCGAGGTCGTCGGCGTGGCCGTGGGGCTGGGCGTCGGGGAGTTGGTTGCCGGGTCAGCGGACTCGCTGGGCGACGCGCTGCTGGGGACGGAACTGGGCGCGATGGTGATCGCGGGCTCGCGCTCGCCGTCGTCGCCCGGGCTGGCGACCGATGCGATCACTCCGCCCAGGACGACCACCAGTCCGAGCGCGCCAGCAGCGACCCAGGTGACCGTTCTCTTGGCTGGTGACATCGTCTCCTCCTTCGACATGCTCCAGTCAACCGGCCGAACATTAGGCCCGCCGGAGCGTGGGATTAGAGAACTCTCATGTGGCTGGCGCTGTGGGTCAGGAGTTCGGGTCGGGTTCGGGTGCCTTGGGCAGGCCCAGGTCCGGGAACGTCAGCGGCTTCTCCTTCGCCGACTTCCAGAACTGCCACGCGGGCGCCGGCGCCGGCTCCTCCCAAGCGAGGTAGCCGAACCCCTCCGGCCGAGGGTTGCCCCACAGGCCGCGGACCACGAATGCCGCCTCGGTCACGGTTTCGGTGACCTGCTCCGTCGTGGCGGGCCAGACGGTGGAGCGACGCCAGACGCCACCCCAAGCGTCGCAGAGCTCCCACCCGCGGCCGGGCAGGCGGTCGTCGTCGGCGGTGCCGTTGGTGACCTCCGCGTGCAACTGGTCACCTTCGGGCGAGACCGAGAACTGCATCCGCACCTCCGGCGACGCCTTCGTCACCACGAGGTTCCCCCCGGGGTTGAGCGAGGCGAGTGCCGCGGCGAGTGCGGTCTGGAGTTGGGGCCAGCCAGCCATTGGTGTCCTTTGCGACGTCGGAAAGCTTGTCCACATTCTCCCAGATGGTCCGCTCTGGTGGGCGAATTGCGCGCCGGCTAGGCGTCGGGGGCCCCGGGGCTGTAGTCCCGGACGAGCTCGTACACGCCGTCGAGGATCTCCACGGGCCGGAAGGGGAATGTCTGGATGTTCTCGCGCGTTGCGATGCCGGTCAGCACCAGCACGGTGTGCAGGCCGGCCTCCATGCCGGCGACGATGTCGGTGTCCATGCGGTCACCGATCATCCCCGTCTCCTCGGAGTGCGCCCCGATCTTGTTGAGCGCGGAGCGGAACATCATCGGGTTCGGCTTGCCGACGACGTACGGGAGCAGCCCCGTCGCCTTGGTCATCAGTGCGGCGATGGCGCCGGTGGCGGGCAGGATCCCGTCGGCACTGGGACCGGTCGCGTCGGGGTTGGTCACGACGAAGCGGGCGCCGGCGGCGATCAGGCGGATGGCGGTGGTCACCTGCTCGAACGAGTAGGTGCGCGTCTCGCCGACGATGACGAAGTCGGGGTCACGGTCGGTCATGATAAAGCCGCGCTCGTGGAGGGCGGTGATCATGCCGGCCTCGCCGATCACGTACGCCGATCCTCCCGGCTTCTGCGACGCCACGAAGTCCGCCGTCGCGAGGGCGGAGGTCCAAATCCGCTCCTCGGGGACGTCGAGGCCCGAGGCGCGCAGCCGGGCGGCCAGGTCGCGCGGGGTGTAGATGGAGTTGTTGGTGAGCACGAGGTACTCGGTGCCGTCCTCGGTCCACTGCCGGATCAGTTCCTGCGCACCGGGGAGCGCATGGCTCTCGTGGACGAGCACACCATCCATGTCCGTCAGCCAGCTCTTGATGTCCTCGCGCACCCGCATGCGGCAAGACTAGCCACACCGACCTCCATCCGACCGGCAGCGCGGCCCAACACGTCCGCACAGTCATGTCCGAAACCCGCTAGTGCGCGCCCCGCGGGCGTGCCAGAGTGGGATCCATGACACAGCGACCGGGCTTCGAAGAGCGGTACCGGGCGATCTCCGCCCGGGACACCCGCTTCGACGGCCAGTTCGTGACGGCCGTCCGCTCCACGGGCATCTACTGCCGCCCGAGCTGCCCCGCCCGCACCCCGAAGCCCGCCAACGTCACGTTCTTCGCAACCAGCGCCGCCGCGCACGAGGCCGGCTACCGCGCCTGCAAGCGCTGCCTCCCCGAGGCCGCACCGGGCTCACCGGAGTGGAACCTGCGGGGCGACGCCGTCGCCAGGGCCATGCGGCTCATCTCCGACGGCGTGGTGGAACGCGAGGGTGTCCCCGGCCTGTCGGCCCGGCTGGGCTACTCGCCCCGCCACCTGACACGGCTGCTTGCGGCGGAACTGGGCGCCGGTCCCCTCGCACTGGCCCGCGCCCAGCGAGCCAACACCGCCCGGCTGCTGCTGGTGGGCACGGACCTGAGCGCGACCGACGTCGCCTTCTCCTCCGGCTTCACCAGCGTGCGCCAGTTCAACGACACCATCCGCGAGGTCTACGACCTGACGCCCACGCAGCTGCGGGCCACGCGTCGCGGCCGCACCGCGCCGGCCGGGCTCACTCTCGCGCTGCCGGTTCGCGAACCCTTCGACCACTCCGGCCTGTTCGCGTGGCTGGCCGCTCGCGCCCTCGACGGCGTGGAGGCGGGCGACGCGACCTCCTTCGAGCGCACGCTGCAGCTGCCCTCGGGAACCGGGTGGTTCCGGCTGGCCGTCGCCGACGGGCTGCGCCTGGAGGCCCAGCTCGAGCACCTCGACGACCTGGCCACGCTGGTCGCCCGGGTCCGCCGGTTGTTCGACCTCGACGCCGACCCGCAGGCCGTGGACGTGGCATTGGCAGCCCACCCGGAACTGGCCCCGCTCGTGGCGGCCACGCCGGGGATCCGGCTCCCCGGCGTCGTCGACCCGCAGGAACTCCTGGTGCGCGCGATGGTGGGGCAACAGATCTCCGTGGCCGCCGCGCGCACGCACCTCAGCCGTCTGGTGGCGGCGCTGGGCCGGGAGGTCACCGTCGCCGGCACGAACCGGCGGCTGTTCCCGTCGATGGCCGACATCGCCGAGCGTGGCTCCGACGTCCTGACCGGACCGGCCGCGCGGATCCGCGCCATCACGGAGACCGCCGCCGCGCTGGTCTCCGGCGAACTGTCCCTCGGCAACGCCGATGACCCCGTCGAGCAGCGCACGCTCCTGCTGGGGCGCCGCGGCATCGGCCCCTGGACCGCCGACTACGTCCGCATGCGCGTGCTGGGCGATCCGGACGTCCTCCTCGCTGGCGACCTGGCCCTCCGCTCGGGCGCCGCCCGCACGGGCATCCCCCACGACCCCAAGTCGCTCACCGCCTGGGCCGCCAGGGTGGCCCCCTGGCGCAGCTACCTGTCCATGCACCTGTGGCGTGCCGCCGCACCCGCCAAGAAGGAGACACCATGACCGCCACCGTGCAGACGCTCGAGACCCCCGACGGGCCGTTCACGATCGTCGTCGACTCCGACGGGGCCGTGCTGGCCTCCGGCTGGAGCAGCGACGTCGAGGCCGTCGTCGCCCGCATCCACCCCAGCCTGCGGCCCGACGTCGTGACCGCCGGAGACTCCCCCGCTGCTGTCGCCGTGGCCTCCTACTACGACGGCGACCCCACCGCCATCGAAGAGGTCGCGGTCCGGCAGCACGGCACTGCGCTGCAACTCGCGGGCTGGGAGGCGCTGCGCCGGATCCGTCCCGGCGAGCCGCTCAGCTACACGGCGTTCGCCGAGGTCATCGGGTCACCGCAGGCCGTGCGTGCCGCCGCAGGCATTTGCGCCCGCAACGCGCCGGCGCTGTTCGTGCCGTGCCACAGAGTGCTGCGCAGCGACGGCAGCCTGGGTGGCTTCGCCTGGGGCGAGGACGTCAAGCGCTCCTTGCTGCGCCGGGAATCGACCTGGATTTCGAGGGACCGGCCGGATCCGCGCAGTCGATGAGGATGGTCATGCGGGTACCGCGCCCGACCTCGCTGTCCAGTCGCAGTTCACCGCGGTGCGCGTCCACGATGGCCTTGACCACGGCCATCCCGAGGCCGCTGCCCGGCACCGTCGACGCGCGGGCGCCCTCGGTTCGGTAGAAGCGATCGAAGATCTGCCGCTGCTCCTGTGGGGTCAGGCCGACGCCGGTGTCCTCCACCTCCAGGAAGCTGAGGCCGTCGCGGACGCCCACCCGCACCACGACCCCGCCGCTCTCGGTGTACTTGATCGCATTGGAGAGCAGGTTGTCGAAGGCCTGCGCCAGTCGGCCCCGGTCGCCGAGCACCCAGGCCGGGCCGGAGGACTCCAGCTCCAGCGTCAGACCGGCCATGCGTGCCGACGGGTCGGCCGCCTCCGTGCACTCCTTCGCGATCCCGGCGAGGTCCACCCGGTCGTGCGTGACGGCGATCACTCCCGCGGCGCTGCCGAGCAGGTCGTTGACGAGCCCCAGGAGACGCTCGGCGTTGCGCTGGACCACGATCAGACTGCGTCGGTCGTTGGCGGAGAAGGCCTCCTCCGGGCGCTCGAGGAGGATGTCGGCGTAGCCAATGATGGAGGTCAGCGGCGTCCGGAACTCGTGGGAGATGCCAGCGACGAACTCGTCCTGCGCCGCCAGGGCAGCCACGAGCTCGGTGACGTCCTCGAACACCAGGACGGAGCCGGTGAACTCTCCGGCCTCGTCGCGCATCGGGCTGGCGGAGACGTTCACCGCGCGCTGGTCGGCCCCCGCCCCCAGCCAGTGCCGCTCGCGCGTGAACCTCTCCGCGCGGGCGGCCCGTCGGACCGGCCGGTCCTGCGTGGGGAGCAACTCGCGCGTGGCGCCGCCGTAGACGAGCAGCCGACCCTCACCGGGGTCGTCGGAGGGCTCGATGGGCTCGGCCCTGGCCTGCAACCGGTGCTGGCGGCGGTTCTTCAGGATCTCGCGGCCCTCGCTGTCGATGGCGAGGACGCCGACGTCTGCGGTGTTGATGATGGCCTCGAGGACACGGTGGCGGCTGCTGCTGATCTCCTTCTCACGCCCCAACTGCTCCTGGTGGTGCTCCATCTCGCGCTGCATGTAGGTGGTGGCGACGGACACGCCGAAGCAGACGGTGGCCAGCACCAGGGAGCGCCCCAGCACCTCGTTGGCCAGGGGATCCGGATCGTGAAGCATGCGCGGGACGAACACCACGACGAAGGGAACGACCAGGGAGACCACGATCATCACCCTCGGGCTGATGGACGACCAGGTCAGCCAGAGCACGGGAAAGACGAGGAGCGTGGCTATGGCGGGGACGTCAGGCTGGCCGCGGGCGAGCAGCGCGATGGCCACGAAGTCGAGCATCGGCAGCACCAGATAGGTGCCGTGGGGGGTCTTGTCCCAGGGCACGAGCGCCGCGGCCACGGTGATGGCCGTGACCAGGAGGAGGCCGGCCTGGAACGGTGTCGAGTCGAACGGGTGCCGCACGGTCAGCACCATGAAAGCGAGGCACACGGTCAGGGTGACCATGAGCGGCATCTGGGACAGGAAGATCCGCGTCCGGAGTCGGTAGGTGTGGAACGGTTGCGACAGCATGGGCATCAAGCCCGAGCCCTCAGCGTCCGTACCTGTCGGCTGATTGCTCATTCGGCGATGATACGTTCCAGGTCCTCACGGAGGGTCCGCGGCCTGAAAGGTTTGACCAGATAACCGTCCGCACCTGCGGCGAGGGCGCGTTCGGCGTCGGCGGTCCGGCCGCGGGCGCTCACCACGACCACCGTGCCCGTGTGGAACTCGCGCAGCCGCGTCAGCACCTCGAGCCCGTCGACGCCGGGCAGGCCAATGTCCAGGGTCACGAGTTCGGGCCTCAGGTCCCGCACCTCGTCGATTCCCCGCTCGCCGGTGACGGCTCCGACGACGTCGAAACCCATCTGTCCCAGCACGATCTCCAGCAGCCCCCGGATGTCGTCATCATCCTCGACGACGACGGCCCGCTTCACATTCGTTCCACGCATGGGAACAGTTCACCACAACCACGAGGAAACCGGGTTGTCAGAGGAACGTTTCTCGCGCGGACGCGCCGGAGCCGGCAGGTCCCCCAACCTGCCGGCTCCCAGTGCGAGCGCTCCTGCGATCGAATCCTTCGGTCTCGCCTGTTTCCCCCCAGAAAGCCACCCTTGTCGGACCCGGCGCAGTTGAACTGCGCCTTGTGGGCCGCGATCACGGCGACCAGCGAAACTCCATGCTCGTCCGGCTTCGGCGCAATTCTCACCGCGACCTTGGGACGAGCCCCTTGGATTCAGTTGTGCCGAGGAGTCCCGACACGGAGGACACTACGCGCTCCGCGACGCCTGCGGGACGTGTTTTCACTGTATTTGGTCAAGATTTACAGAATCTTGAGGTTCGGCGTGAACAGGAATCACCAATGTATCGATACTCGAATAATTGCCAGTGGCACCAAGCGCCCGGGGGTTCGCTGCGGTCGCGAGCGGGCGTTCAGGCCTGGCGAGCGAGGTCCAACCAGCGCGCGAGAACGGTCTCCAGACGACCGTGGACCCGCACGGTGGCCAGGGGGTCACCGCGGGTCTCTCCGTCGTTGACGATCACCACCGGCATGCTTTCGCGGACGGCTCGACGCACGAAGCGCAGCCCGCTCATCACCGTGAGGCTGGACCCGAGAACCACGAGCGCCTCGGCGATCTCAAGGGTGCCGAAGGCCTCCGCCACCACCTCGCGGCGCGCATTCTCGCCGAAGAACACCACGTCGGGCTTGAGGATTCCGCCGCAGACGGCACACGCCGGGTAGGCGAAGGTTTCAGTGCGATCCACCTCGGCATCGCCATCGGGGGCGGTTGCCGAGTCCCGCGCCAGCTCCTGGAGCCGACCCTCCAGTTCCGGGTTCAGTTGCAGCATCACGCGCTGCAGTTCCTGTCGGTGCACGGCATGGCCACACTCCAGGCAGTAGGCGCCGTCGAGTGAGCCGTGGAGGTCGATGACGCGGGCCGAGCCGGCCGCCCGGTGGAGACCGTCGACGTTCTGGGTGACCACGCCGGTCACCTCCACGTGCTCCTCCAGTTCAGCCAGGAGTCGGTGCGCGGCACCGGGACGGGCCGCGCCGAATGTCAGCCAGCCGACGGTGCTGCGCGCCCAGTACCGGCGGCGGGCGAGGTCCGAACCTACGAACTCCTGGAAGGTCATGGGGTTGCGCACCCTGGCGTCGCGACCGCGGTAGTCCGGCAGCCCGGAGCCGGTCGACATGCCAGCCCCCGTCAGCACCATGGTCGGGCGGTTGCGGAACAACTCGAGCGCCTCGGCCACCACCGCGTCCGGCGAGTTCCGCCCGAACCCGCCGAGGGGTTCCCACTGCCGGATCCTGGGCGCGTTGGGGACGTGTTCGACGGCGGAGCGGAACCAGCCGCCGACGTCCGGAACGGGAGCATCGGGCACGTCGCCCAGATTAGTCACCGTGCGGATCGCACACCTCCCGGCACGGTGGGGCCGCTTGACCTACGCCACATCGCGATATATCGTGATGCATGTCGATATGGAAGGAGCTTCGCATGAACGAGCGATTCGACATGAACTTCGAGGCCGGCCGCGAGGCTGGCCGAGGTCACGGACACCGTGGCCACCGCCGTGGCGGCCGGCGCCACGCACCCGGGTTCGGGGAGGGTGGACCCGGCTTCGGCCCTCCCGGGATGGGCGGCCCAGGTCGGGGACGCGGTCCCGGCGGACCCCGTCGTCGCAGCCGCGGTGACGTCCGCACCGCCGTACTCGCCCTCCTCGCTGAGGAGCCGATGCACGGCTACCAGCTGATGCAGACGATCACAGAGCGCAGCAACGGGAACTGGTCCCCCAGCCCTGGCGCGATCTACCCCACCCTCAGCCAGCTAGAGGACGAGGGCCTGGTCACCGTGACCGCCGACGGCGGCCGCAAGCTCGCAGCCCTCACCGAGGCCGGGCAGGCCTACGTCGCCGAGCAGTCTGCGTCGTGGACGGACCCGTTCCAGCAGGGCGATCCCGACGGGGTGAACCTTCGGGAACTGCTACACGGGCTGATGGAGGCCGCGCGCAGCGTCGGTCGCACCGGCAACCCCGAGCAGCGCACCCAGGCTGCGGAGATCCTGAGGGACGCGCGCAGCAAGCTCTACCTGCTGCTCGCCGACCAGTGAGCCGCCGGCCCGGTCCCGGCGAACCCGAGGCGTGTCACGCGGAAAGACCGCGCGGCACGCCTCCACTCAACTGCGCGGCTCCAGGTGCTTGCGGCGTCGCAGGCCGCTGGCGATCAGCCGCTTGACCAGCACGCGCGCCCGGACGGGCTGCGCGCCGAGTGCCACGAGGTCCGCGTACATCCGCTCGGGCACGTCGTAGTGGTCCAGGTCGAAGGCGCGCTCCGCGATCCCGGCCCGGGCGGCGAACGCGTGCAGCTCCTCGTACGAGGAGTCCGAGACCAGGTGCGAGAACACCGTGCCGTGGGCCGGCCAGACTGGCGGGTCGATCAGGATGGCCATCCCCCAAGGCTATGCCGCCCGGGGCCGCGGCCGCCCCGGTACCGGGCGCGACGTTGGCGGAGCGACGCTGCTCGTCTCCTAGAATTCCGGCCATGGACCGAGTGCTGAACATCGCCGCGTACCTGTTCACCCCGCTGGAGGACAGGCCGACGCTGCGCACCCACCTGCGCGAGACCGCCGTCGCGGCGGAGCTGATGGGCACCATCCTGCTCGCCCCCGAGGGCATCAACATGTTCCTCGCCGGACCCGAGGACGGGGTGCGCGGCTTCCTGGCCGAGCTGCGGACCGACCCCCGCTTCGCCGCACTGGAGGCGAAGGAGAGCTGGTCGGAGCACCAGCCCTTCCGCCGGATGCTGGTCAAGCTCAAGCGCGAGATCATCCGCATGGACCACCCCGCCGTCGAGCCGGCCACCGGCCGCGCCCCCGGCGTCGCCCCACTGACGCTGCGCCGGTGGCTCGACCAGGGCCACGACGACGACGGGCGCCCCGTGGTGCTGCTCGACACCCGCAACGCCTTCGAGGTGGACTACGGCGCCTTCGACGACGCCATCGACTGGCGGATCGAGAGGTTCACCCAGTTCCCCGACGCGGTGCGGGCCAACCTGGCCGACCTGGAGGGGGCCACGGTGGTCAGCTACTGCACGGGCGGGATCCGGTGCGAGAAGGCCGTGATCTTCATGCGTGAACTCGGGCTCGACAACGTGTTCCAGCTCGACGGCGGGATCCTGAAGTACTTCGAGGAGGTGGGCGGCGATCACTACGACGGCGACTGCTTCGTGTTCGACGGCCGCGAGGCCCTCGCCCCGGACCTCACTCCCCGTTCCACCCGTGCCAGCGCGCGGGCCGTCGAGGACCCGGACCTGCTGCTGAAGCAGGGCTGACCCCTCTGGCGGCTCATTCCCCTAGGCTGGAAACCGAACCTCCGGGAGGCAGCCTTGATCCGTTTCGAGCACGTGAACAAGACCTACCCCGACGGCACCGTGGCCGTCGCCGACTTCTCGCTCGAGGTGCCCTCGCACCAGGTGGCGGTCCTGCTGGGATCCTCGGGCTGCGGCAAGACCACCCTGATGCGGATGGTCAACCGGATGGTGGAACCCACCAGCGGCGACGTCTGGATCGACGACGACCGCGTCTCCGACCTCGACCCCGTGAAGCTGCGCCGACGCATCGGCTACGTGATGCAGTCCGGCGGCCTGCTGCCGCACCGCAGCACCATCGACAACGTCGCCACCGTGCCGCTGCTGGGCGGCAGCACGCGCCGCGCCGCGCACGCCCGGGCGCGCGAACTGCTCGAACTCGTGGGCCTGCCGGAGTCCGTGGCC
Source organism: Tessaracoccus rhinocerotis (assembly GCF_007197885.1). GTDB lineage: Bacteria > Actinomycetota > Actinomycetes > Propionibacteriales > Propionibacteriaceae > Arachnia > Arachnia rhinocerotis. The sequence continues at coordinate 238,075 of NZ_VKKG01000006.1, read as the reverse complement.
CGCCGCTACCCCAGCCAGCTCTCCGGCGGCCAGCGGCAGCGGGTCGGAGTGGCGCGCGCACTCGCCGCCGACCCCAACATCCTGCTGATGGACGAACCGTTCGGTGCGGTGGACCCTGTGGTGAGGAACGAACTGCAGGCCTGGCTCCTGCAGATCCAGGACGAGCTCGCCAAGACCATCTTGTTCGTGACCCACGACGTCGACGAGGCGTTCCTGCTGGGACAGGAGGTGCTGGTGCTGCGCACCGGCGCCGAGGTGGCCCAGCAGGGCACCCCGGCGGAGATCCTGCTCGAGCCGGCCGACGACTTCGTGCACCACTTCATCGGCGGCTCCCGCCGGCACCTGCACACCGAGGTGCGCGACGGCCGCCGGCTGGTGGTGGACGCCGACGGCCGGGTCGCCGGCGTGGCCACCGACCCGACGGGGCCCGCGTGAACCTCGCCTGGGTCAGCGCGAACTGGCCCCGCATCTGGGACCTGACCGTACAGCACGCCCTGATCGCGCTGGTTCCGGTGGTGCTCAGCCTCGTGATCGCCGTGCCGATCGGCTGGGCCTCGCACCGCAGCCGCCTGGCCCGCCGCACCCTGCTGCCGTTCAGCAGCATCCTGTACGCGGTGCCGTCGCTGCCGTTGTTCGTGCTGTTGCCGGTGATCCTCGGGACCAGGATCCTGGACCCGGTCAACGTCGTGGTCGCGCTGACCGTCTACGGCGTCGCCCTGTTGGTGCGCACCGCGGCCGACGCTTTCGACACCGTCGGCCTCGCCACCCGCGACGACGCCCTCGCCCACGGGCACTCCCCGGGGCAGGTGTTCTGGCGGGTGGCGCTGCCGCTGGCCGGTCCGGCGCTGCTGGCAGGCCTCCGGGTCGTGAGCGCGTCGACGCTCTCGCTGGTCTCGGTGGGGGCGCTGATCGGAGTGCCCTCCCTTGGCTACTTCTTCACCGACGGATACCGCCGCGCGTTCCCCACCGAGATCTGGGTTGGGATCATCGGCACCGTGGTGCTGGCGGCCGTGTTCGACCTGGTGCTGGTGGCCATCGGCCGCGTCCTGCTGCCGTGGGTGCGCGCGACGGACAGGACCCGCGCATGAACCAGGTGATCGCAGCCCTGCAGTGGCTCGCCGACGGCGCCAACTGGTCCGGCCCCGGAGGGCTCCTCGCGCGCACCTGGGAGCACCTCTGGTACACGGCACTCGCCCTGGTGGTGGGCGCCGTCGTCGCCGTCCCGCTGGGCATGTACATCGGGCACACCGGCAAGGGCCGCACGTTCGCCGTCGGCGTCTCGGGTGCCGTGCGCGCGCTGCCGTCGCTCGGCCTGCTCACGCTGTTGGCTGTCTCGATGGGACTGGGGCTGGGCTGGGCGGTGGTGCCGTCGACCATCGTGCTGGCCCTGCTGGCTGTCCCGTCCCTGCTGGCCGCGACCTACTCCGGCTTCGACCAGGTGCCCGACGACGTGGTCGACGGCGCCCGCGCCACCGGCTTCTCCGAGCTCCAGATCGTGGGCCGGGTGGAACTGCCGCTCGCGCTGCCGCTGATGGTGGGCGGGCTGCGGGCGGCCGCGCTGCAGGTGCTCGCCACCGCCACGATCAGCGCCTACCTCGGCCTCGGCGGCCTCGGCCGGTTCATCCTCGACGGCCTGTCGGTGAGCGACTACCCCCGTATGCTGGGTGGCGCGATCGCGGTGGGCGGGTTGGCCCTGGCGGTGGACGGGCTCATCCTGGTCGTGCAACGTCTGGTCGTCCCGCGGGGCGTCCACGTTGCCGTCGGACCAACGGACGCCTAGGAGATCGAAGATGCCCTCGTTCCAATTCAGTCGCCGCACAGTACTGACCTCCGCCGGGGTCGCCGCCCTCGCACTGGCGGGGTGCTCCGACGCCGATCCGCTCGGCACCGCCGATCCGGGCCAGGATCCGGACACCACCGACGACGCCTCCGAACCCGCGGCAGGTGGCCCGATCCGCGTGGGTTCCGCCGGCTTCACCGAGAACGAGATCATCGCCGAGGTGTACGCCCAGGCCCTGGAGGAGGCCGGGTACACGGTCGAGCGCAACATGCAGATCGGCGCCCGCGACATCTACTACGGGGCCCTCACCGACGGCTCGGTGGACATCGTCCCGGAGTACTCGGGCAACCTGCTGCAGTTCCTCGACCCGGAGGCGACGGCGGCCGAGCCGGACGCGATCATCTCGGCCCTCGAGGAGGCGGTGCCCGAGGGCCTGCGCGTCCTGGACCCGGCCAAGGCGGAGAACAAGGACTCCTGGTGCGTCACCTCGGAGTTCTCCGAGACCAACGGCATCACTTCCCTGGCAGACCTGGCCGGGTTCGAGGGGACCCTGCGCGTGGCCGGCAACCCCGAGCTCGCCGAGCGCCCCTACGGCCCGCCCGGCCTCACCGAGATCTACGGGGTCCCCGCCGAGAGCATCGAGTTCACGCCCATCGACGACGGCGGCGGCCCCCTCACCGTCCAGGCGCTCGTGGCGGGCGACGTCGACATGGCCGACATCTACACCACCACGCCCGCAATCAGCGACGAGGGGCTGGTGGTGCTCGAGGACCCGGAGAACATGATCATCGCGCAGAACGTGGTGCCGCTGGCCAGCGACGCGTTCCCGGTTGACGCCGAGGGCATCATCGACGCGGTCAACATCGCGCTGACGACCGAGGACCTGATCGCCATGAACGCGCGCAACCAGGGCGACGAGAAGGCCTCCCCAGCCACCATCGCCACCGACTGGCTCACGGAGAAGGGCCTCCTCGGGGGCTGACGGCCGGCGCCGGGTCGGCGCGTGGGACACCGCCTCGCGAAGGAGCCACTTATTAGTATCGTGGCAATACCATTCCCTGACGAAGGCCGACGATGACCCACCACGAGATGTGGCTGCCCGAATCCAGCACCGACCACCTCCGGGGGCGAACGCTCCGTGTCGACGGCGAGGGCGTACTCCTCGACACCGTGCGGCGCGAGGCGGCTCGTGCCGCGATGCTGCCCGCCACCACCGACGCCGACGTCACCATCGACCTCGACGAGAGCCTCGGTCCCGAGACGTTCCGGCTGGTGCGGCGCGACGGCGTGACCAACGTCGTCGCCGGCGACGAGCGGGGTGCCCTCTACGGGTGGTTCGAACTCGTCCGCCTGGGCGCGAGGGCACTCGGTGACGACGTACCCGGGCAGGTCAACCGCCCGGCCCACGCGATGCGCATGCTCGACCACTGGGACAACATCGACGTCCATCCGGTGATGGGGCAGGTCGAGCGCGGCTACTCGGGCGGATCCATCTTCTACGACGCCGGCGAGGTCCGTGCCGACCTCAGCCGCGTCGGCGCCTACGCCCGGCTGTTGGCGTCAGTCGGCATCAACCGGGTGGCGGTCAACAACGTGAACGTCCACGCCCGCGAGGCCCGGTTGCTGACCGACGACCTCCACGAGGTGGTCCGGATCGCGGAGCAGTTCCGGCCGTGGGGGATCCGGGTGCACCTGTCGGTGAGCTTCGCCGCGCCCATCCTGCTGGGCGGACTGCCGACGTCCGACCCGCTGGACGCCGAGGTCGCGCAGTGGTGGGCCGACGCCGTCGCCCGCGTGTACGAGGCCATCCCGGACTTCGGCGGCCTGCTCGTGAAGGCCGACTCCGAGGGCCAGCCCGGGCCGTTCTCCTACGGCCGCGACCACGCCGACGGCGCCAACCTGCTGGCCCGGGCGCTGGCACCCCACGGCGGGATCGTGCACTGGCGCGCGTTCGTCTACAACCACACCCAGGACTGGCGGGACCGCTCCACCGACCGCGCCCGGGCCGCGTTCGACCACTTCACCCCGCTCGACGGCCGCTTCGACGAGAACGTGGTGGTCCAGGTCAAGCACGGACCGATGGACTTCCAGGTGCGCGAGCCGGTCTCGCCGCTGCTGGCCGCGATGCCTGGCACACGGCTGGCGCTGGAACTGCAGGTCACGCAGGAGTACAGCGGCCAGCAGCAGCACGCAGTCCACCTCGGCAGGCCCTGGAGCGAGGTGCTGGGATTCCGCCCCTCCGGCGATGACGGGCCCACCGTCTCAGAGCTGGCGGGCGGCGGGCTGGCGGCGGTCTCCAACGTCGGCGACGACTTCTTCTGGACCGGCCACCCACTGGCGCAGTCCAACCTCTACGCGTTCGGACGCCTGTCCTGGGACCCGCAGCTGGCGCCGTCGGCGGTGCTGGACGAGTGGATCGCCCTGACCTTCGGCGACGACCCGGAACTCGCGCGCACCGTCCACGGCATCCTCGACGACTCGTGGGAGACCTACGAGTCGTACACGGCGCCGCTGGGGGTGGGGTTCATGGTGAACCCGGGTCAGCACTACGGCCCGAGCGTAGACGGCTACGAGTACTCGCCCTGGGGGACCTACCACTTCGCGGACCGCGACGGCGTGGGCGTCGACCGCAGCGTGGCCACCGGCACCGGCTTCGCCGGACAGTACCCAGAACCCTGGCGCAGCCGCTACGAGGACCCGGCCACCACCCCCGACGAGCTGGTGCTGTTCTTCCACCACCTGCCCTACGGGCACAGGCTGCACAGCGGGAAGACCGTCGTCCAGCACATCTACGACTCCCACTTCGACGGCGTGGAGCGGGTGGAGCGGATGGTCGCCTCGTGGGAGCAGGCGCGCGGGCGGGTCCCAGACGACCTGTTCGAGCGGGTCTCCGAGCGCCTCGCCGAGCAGCTGCGCTCCGCCACCGAGTGGCGCGACCAGGTCAACACGTACTTCCTCCGGAAGTCCGGGATCCCCGACGAGCGGGGCCGCCGGATCTTCTGAGTCGGGGTCAGCCGGCGTGCTCGTCGGCCGCGTCGTCCTCGGGCTGGACCGTCCACGCGGGAGGCTCGTCCTTGCCGGCGGCTTCGTCCTGTTCGGCCTTGGCGCTCGTCTCCTGTGTGATGCCGGGTGCGTGGTGCACGGGGGCGTAGATCGCGTAGAGGCGCAGCGGCTCGTCACCGGTGTTGATCACGTCGTGCCAGGTACCGGCGGGGACCTGGATGGACCATCCGTCGGAGACGTCCTGCTCGAAGTCGAGCTGGTCCTCGGCCGGGCCCATGACGGCCCTGCCCTGTCCCGCATCGAGGCGCAGGAACTGATCGGTTTCGGGGTGGACCTCAAGACCGATCGACTTCCCGACCGGGATGGACATCAGCGTGACCTGCAGGTACTTGCCGGTCCACGCCACGGTGCGGTAGTTCTCGTTGCCCCGGGTGGCCCCTTCGATGTCGAACGCGTTCGGGCGGGGTCCGATGTCCTTGATGGTCATGGTCTGTTCTCCTCTTGGTGCTCGGACGTTGAGTCCGGGTCGGGATGGTGCTGCTCGCACTCTACGGCTGCATGGGTCCTGCGATCCTCGTGGAGGTGAAACAACCTCGCCGCTACGGCAGCGGGAGCGAGCCGCGGTGGACGCGGATGGAGCCGCCGGCTCGCCAGAGATCCAGCAGGGCCCGCTGCAGGCTGGAGCGGGGTTGCAGGCGAGGCAGCAGCTCCGCCAGCCGGCCGCCCGAGTCGCGCGGGAGGTCGAACACGAAGAACAGCACCTCGCCGTCGCCGGGCTCGGAGTCCTCGAGCTCCCAGAGCGCCGCGAAGGATGCGAGGTTGGAGCCCGGCACCAGGTCCTGCAGTTGGGGATCGAGCAGCCAGGACTTGCACACCGCCGTGGTGAACGGGCCGAGTTCCGGGTACGCGTCCCCCATCACCCGTCGGCCGCGACGCAGCGAGTCAGCGACGACGTCGGGCGGCAGCTGCCCTCCGGCCGGGATGTGGGTGTTGAGCACGTGCTCGCCGCGGGAGTCGTCGCGCAGCAGCTCGAACTGCAGGCGCTCGACGTTGGCGAACCCGCCGCGGAAGACCCTCTCCACCCAAGCGGCGTCCTGGAACCCGGCGTGGCCGCGGACGCGTCGGGTCTTGGTGGTCTGGCGACCAATCTCCGAGAGGGTTGCGGTGCGGACGTCGGCGGGCATCCCGCGGCCGCGGAGGTGGTCCTCGACGTCACCGCAGACGTCGAGCAGCGCCAGCAGCGGCACGGCCCCCACCACGGACCCGAGCTCGAAGTCGGTGGGCTCGAAGACGGTGTCGTCCCCCAGGATCCGGCCGACCTGCGCCCGCAGCGCGGTGGCCAGCTCGGCGCGTCGGGGATGCGTGCGGATCTCGTGCAGCGCGACGCCGAGTTCGGCCACGTCCTCGTCGCTCACGCCGACGCGTCGCAGTCTTCCCTGGAGGTCCGAGATCATGCGCCCAGCCTCCCACGCGCCGGCGGTCAGGCCTCCTCGGCCTCGACGAAGCGCGCCCGGCAGTCGTCGAGCACCGGCTTGGCCACCAGCAGCAGGAAGGCCGCCAGGAGGGAACCGGCCAGCGCCGCCACCCAGTCGGAGGTGAACGCGATCAGGCCCACCACGATCACGAGGAAGGACGCCACTGCGAGCGCCGTGAGCGGTCGGGCGGCCAGGTAGAACAGTGCGAGGCGTGCGGTGTCGCGGGTGCGGAACCGGAAGAACGTGGCGATGACGACGGCGATCACCGCCCAGACGGCCACCAGCGCCAGCAGCACCCCGGAGGCGGCGCGCAGGGCGGGGCCGACACCCGCGGCGGCGCCGACGACGATGTTGATCGCCAGCATCGCGCCCAGCACCAGCGCGGGCACCCAGAGCTTCAGCACGTCGAGGACGTTCAGCACCCAGCCGTGCCAGAAGCGCGGCCACACGACGAGGTCGGACTCGGCGGTGCGCCGGGCGAGCGCGTGCATGGCCGCGGAGAAGGCTGGCGCCACCGGGACCAGCATCAACGCGAACAGCGGGATGTTGCTGGCGTCGCGCTCCAGCAGCAGCAGCCCGACGAAGCCGGGCGCGGCCGCCAGCAGGAAGCAGAGCTCGATGACGAGGAACCAGTAGACCGCACCCGTCAGGCGCCCGAAGGCGCTGCTGCGGGGATCTGTCGGGTCCACCCGTGCTCGGCTCACGCGCCCATCCTCCCTCACTTCGGCCCGGGCCCGGGAACCCGCTCGACCTCGAGCACGAGCACCCCCGTCGGCGGGAGCTGCAGCAGCTGACCACCCTCGACCCGATCCCCCGTCACCAGGACCGTGCCCGCCGACGCGGCCGGGACCTCCACGGCCTCCCCGGAATGGTTCAGGAGGAACTCGAACCGGCGGTCCCCGACCGTCCGAACTGCGTACTCGAGCCCGGGGTGATCCGCGTAGGGGCCGAGGAGGTCGTGTCTGGCGAGGACGCCCCGGTGCACCCAGTCCAGCCCGGCGCCGTCCAGTGCGGTGCCGATGTACCAGACCTCCCCCTCCCCCACGTGGTTGCGGGTGACGGCCGGGGTGCCGGCGTAGAAGTCGGAGCCGTAGGTGCCGACGACGTCCGCCCCCGCGGCCTCCAGGAGTTCGAAGACGTGCTCCCCGCTGGTGGCGCACTCGGACCCGGCTGCCGCCAGCGTCACAGGGTTCAGCTCGCCCGGGAACCGGGCGTCGGTCTCGGCGACGCGCACCCCGGCGAGGTCGGCGAACGGGCCGGGCGGGTCGGCGCGGAACGCGAGGACGTCCTCGTCGACGCGCCCGGACATGGCCGTGATGACGACGCTGCCGCCGCGGCGGGCGACGGCCTCGAGCCGCTCCGCGATGTCCCCCTTGGCCATCTCGAGGGTCGGGACGACCACCACGTCGTAGCCCTCGAGCCGTGCGGTCACGGGCACGACGTCGACCTGGGCCCCGGCGTCCCAGAGCGCTCGGTGGTGAGCGAGTGCGACGTCGAGGTATCGCAGGTGGCGGCTGTGGCCGTCGGTGAGCTCCCGCGCCCACCACGAGTCCCAGTCGAACAGCAACGCCACCCGGGCCGGCGTGCGGGCGCCGAGCAGCGCGTTGCCGACGGCGTCGAACTCGGCGCCCAGCGCGGCCACCTCGCGGAAGGTGCGGGTGTCGGTGCGCCCGGCGTGGTCGAGCACGGAGCCGAACTCCTTCTCGCAGGCACCGCGGGAGCGTCGCATCTGGAAGAAGCCGACGAACTCGGCGCCGTGGGCCACCGCCTGCCAGGACCACAGCCGCATCACGCCGGGCCGCTTTACGGGGTTCACGTCCCTGGTGGCGGTGGCCGAGGGCGCCTGCTCCATCAGCCAGAACGGCTGCCCGTCCTTCAACCCGCGCAGGAGGGCGTGTTGGAAGGCCATCCGCGGCGCCGAGTGCTCGTCGGGCGGGTAGTTGTCCCAGGAGGCGAAGTCCAGGTGCGGCGCCCACCGGTGGTAGTCGACGGGCTTGTAGGCGCCCATGAAGTTGCTGGTGGCCGGCAGCTGCGAGTGGGCTCGGATGGCGTCCTTCTCCTCGCGGTAGGTGCGCAGCAGGTTGTCGGAATTGAACCGGAGGTAGTCGACGGTGATGCCCTGGAACGCAGTGTGGTCGGGTCCGCGCCAGTGCTCGGACAGCGCGTTCGGCGGGACGATCTCGGCCCATTCGGTGAAGCGGTGGGACCAGAAGGTGGCGTACCAGGCTCGGTTCAACTCGTCGAGCGTGCCGTACCTGGCCCTCAGCCACGTGCGGAACTCCTCGGCGCACAGTTCGCAGTAGCAGGCGCCGCCGTACTCGTTGCCGATGTGCCAGGCCACGACGGCGGGGTGCTCGGCGTAGCGCTCGGCGAGGGCGCCGGCCAGGGCGACCGCGAGCCGCCGGAAGTTCGGGGAGCTGGGGCAGGCATTGTGACGCTGGCCGAAGACGTGGCGCCGACCCTCGAAGTCCGTGCGGCAAACGTCCGGGTACTTGCGGGCGAGCCAGGGCGGGACTCCTGCCGTGCCTGTGGCCAGGCAGATCCGGCGGCCCTCCTCCGCGGCGAGGTCCAGGACGGCGTCAAGGACCGAGAAGTCGTAGCGGTCCTCCGCCGGCTGCGTGAGCGACCACGAGAACGCCCCGACGGTCAGCAGGTCGATGTTTGCCAGTTCGAAGGCGGCGTGGTCCTGGCGCCACACCTCCTCGTCCCACTGCTCCGGGTTGTAGTCGCCGCCGTAGGCGATGCGAGGGATCTTGGGGAGGGTCACCGGTTCTGCTCCTTGTGCGGTCCGTAGCCGGGGATGCGGCTGTCATCGATCCAGGGTTCGGTCTCGTCGGCCACGGCCTCCAGCTCGACAAGGGTCGCCTCGTGGCGGCTGAGGTGCAGCGTGAGCCGCACCCTGCCGTCGTGGAGCTCATGGGTGCTGCGCTCCAGCGACGGCCGTGCGGCCTCACGGAGCAGCTCCAGCGTCCGCTCGCCGGGATGGTGCGGCCGGCCGAGCTGGCGCCACGCGTCCCACGCGTTGCCGTCGGACTCCGAGACCCGCCGCCGGTGGGCGTAGACGGTCGTGACACCTTGCCCTTCGAGGCTCGCTGCCGCTCGCACCTCAGTGCGACTGCCCTTTCCAGTTTCCCTGGGGTGCGGGGACGCAGTCGCCGCCTCGAAGGGCAGCGAAAGCTCCACGGTGTTGCGCTCGGCGCCGGGGCCCGCGCCGTCGACGGGCTGCCAGGCGAGGATCGCCAGCCGACCGTCCGGGTGGCGCGTGACCAGGTGGTCGTCGCCGCGGGCCAGCACCTCGTTCCCGAGGCGGGCCATGAACGAGTAGAGGTGGTAGGTGGGCTTGGGGAGCTGGCGGTGGGTCAGCAGCCCGAACCCGCCGTGGAAGAGGGAGGTGGGGATGTTCTCCTCCTCGAAGACGTCGCAGAACGTCCAGTAGGAGAACGAGTCCACCAGGTCGCCACCGGCGGCCAGCACGGGCGCGAGGTAGGCGGCGTTGTAGGGCGTGTCGTGGATGGGGTTGTCCGGGCGGTAGGAGGTGTTGAACTCGGTGATGTGCACCGGCAGCCCGGCCAGCCGGGTGCCCGCCAGGTGGCGCCGCGGCGAGTCGAACTGCTCCAGCAGCGACGAGGGCGGCTGCTGGGTCTGGTACCGACCGAACGGCACCGGCTGCCCGGGCCCGCTGCTGTAGGCGTGGCGGCTGACGAAGTCGACGGGCAGGTCGCGTGCGGTGACGAACTCGGCGAACGGCTCCCACCAATCATCGGATCCGGGAGAGATCGCGGGCCCGCCCACCTGCAGGTCGGAGTCGACCTCCTTGACCGCCCGCGACGTGATCTCGTAGAGGCGCAGGTACGCGGCCTGGTCGGCGTCCTTCCAGAAGTTGGTCAGGTTCGGCTCGTTCCAGACCTCGATGGGCCAGGTCCGCACCTCGTCGATGCCGTAGCGGGCCACGAGGTGCCTGAGCGTGGCCTGCACGAGGCGCACCCACTCGTCCTCGTCGTTGGGTGGGGTGACGTTGCCCTTCCACCAGAACACTGTCTCCTGGCCCGAGGCCAGGCCCGACGGCATGAAGCCCAGCTCCAGGAACGGGCGGATGCCGAGCGCGAGCCACGAGTCGAAGACCAGGTCCACGTGGGTGAACGCGTGCCGCACCCCTCCGTCGTAGGGGCGGTGGATGCCCATGTCGTCGGAGAGGAGCCCGTGGCCGCGCAGGTACCGGAACCCGATGTCGCGCTGCACCATCGCCAGGGACTCGAGGTGGTCGTGGCGCAGCGCCAGGTTGAGCCGACCGGTGCCCACGCAGGAGCGCCATGCCTCACCCAGCTCGCCGATCGGTTGCGCGGGGACGACGGTTGGCATTGGTTCCTCTCATCTGGTGGGCAGGGGCGTGGCGATCCGGATGGTGAAGCATCCGGATCGCCACGCTCGGGTCCGGTGGGTCCGGACGGGCGCGGGCGCCCAGCCGGACCGACCGGGAGGGCTACCCCTCGCCGGCGAAGCGCTTCTGCGCTTCGTTGAACATGTCGACGTACTGCTGCAGGCTCATGCCCTCCAGTTCGGCGACGTAGGCGTCCCACTCGCTCATCGGGCGCTGCCCGAGGATGAACTGCGAGGTGTTCTGCCAGACGTGGTCACGCAGCGCGGTCTGCCACAGCGAGGCCTGCTCGCGCTCCAGCTCGGTGAGCGGTGCCGCCGGCGGCAGCGGCATCTCCTCCTTGGTGCTCATGGACTCGACGAAGTCCACCACCTCGGGGCGGAGCATGGACAGGTCCAGCTCGGTGGTGGAGCCGTGCTCGAGCATCCAGACGCCATTGTGGAAGCCGAAGTCGACGTTCAGAACCTTGGGCGCACCCTCGTTGAGGCCGTTGATGTCGATGTCCTCGGCCAGGGTCCGGGTGCCGTCCTCGGCCTTGGTGTAGGTCTCGCCCTCGATCCCCCACTTGGAGAACTCGAGACCCTCGTCGGAGTAGTACAGCCAGTCGATGAACTGCAGCAGGGTGAGGAAGTGATCGGACTCGGCGGCGTCGGCGGAGATCATCAGGCCGCTCTGGATGCGAGTGCCGGCGGCGTACAGGTCTCCGGCGGGGCCGGCGGGGACGCGGATCATCGCCACCTCGGCGTCGGTGCCCAGCTCCTCGAAGGTGGTGCGGTAGCGCAGCACCTCCTGGTCATTGCCGGCGATGGCCATGGACTGTCCCGAGCCGAACTTCTGGATGGCCTGGTCGTCGTCCTGAATGAGGGACTCGGGATCCATCAGGCCGTCGGCAACCAGACCCGCGTAGTACTCGACCAGCGCCTTGTACTCGTCGGTGGCGCCGGTGTAGACGTACTCCTCCGCCTCCGGATCCCAGGTGACGCCCTCGCCGTAGCCCCAGCCTGCGTGCGTGCCGAAGCTGGGCGCGGCGAAGTTCAGGGTCGCCTCGAGCGGGCCGTTCGCCGACCAACGGTCGGACAGCGGCCACGCGTCGGGGTAGGCCTCCTTGACGGTGCGCAGCTGCTCGGCGAACTCCTCGAAGGTCTCTGGCTCCAGGGTGAGTCCGAGCTCCTCCCAGATGTCGGCGCGGACGGTGTAGGTGTACTGGGCACGGATGGTCTCTCGCAGGCCGGGCAGGAGGTAGAACTTGCCGTCCTCCTGGCGCAGCCGGTTGTCGATGACCTCGGTGAGGCCCCACTTCTCCATCTTGTCGGTGAAGTTGGGCAGGTACTCGAGGTAGTCGCTGACGGGCAGGATGGCTCCGCCGGCGATGAAGGAAACCTCCTGGCCGGGGTAGGTGACCGAGATGATCTCGGGCACGTCGGTGCCGGCACCGATGACGGTGGCCTTGCGCTGGTCCCAGTCACTCAACGGCGCCGAGACGATGTCGAAGCTGACGTTCTGGTTCTCCTCGAGCGCCTCGAGGATCAGCCAGTCGTCCTGCAGCGGGTAGTTGGGGTGGTCACGGTAGAACAGGGAGAACTCGACCGGTTCGGTGGCCTTGAAGGTGGTGCCGATGCCGTAGTCGGCCATGGCACCGGTGTCGTGCCCCTCGAAGTCGGCGGCGGTGGGCTCGTCGTTGCCGCCCTCATCGCCGGGTTCGTCGGAGCCGCAGGCGGTGAGCAGGAGCCCGGCGGCCGTCAGTCCGGCCACCAGCGCACGCGCGCCTCGTCGTCGCGCCGGCCTCGCTGCCGGGATCGCGTTGTACATGGTTGTTTCCTTCCGTGGGGGTTGTGGTGGAGTCACTGCTTGACCGAGCCGAGCATCACGCCCGACACGAAGTACTTCTGGATGAACGGGTAGACGCTGATGATGGGCGCCATGATCAGGAGCATGGTCACGGCCTTGACGTTGGAGGCCACCTGGGTCGCCTCGCCCGCCTGCTGCGCCGACGGGTCCGCGGCCGTCGCGCCTGCGATCAGGTTCCGCAGGTAGACGGTGACCGGGTAGAGCTCGGAGCGGTCCAGGTACAGGAATGCCGTGAACCAGGAGTTCCAGAACGACACGGCGTAGAACAGCACCATCGTCGCGATCACCGCCTTGCTCAGCGGCAGCACCACCCGCGCCAGGATGCCGTAGGTGTTGAGGCCGTCGATGGCGGCGGCCTCCTCGAGGTCCGTCGGGAAGTTCTCGAAGAAGGACTTCATCACCAGCAGGTTGAACACGCTGATGGCGTTGGGCAGCACGATGGCCCAGATGGTGTTCTTCATCCCGAGCGTCGAGATCAGGATGTAGTTGGGGATCAGGCCGCCGTTGAAGAACATGGTGAACACCGCGAGCCCGATGAAGAAGGTGCGGCCCTTCAGGTGGTGCTTGGACAGGGCGTAGGCGAACGTGGTGGTGAGGAACATCGCGATCGCCGTCGCCACGACGGTGTAGAGCACGGTGTTGCCGTAGTTGCGCCAGAACATCGGGTCGCCCAGCACGTAGCTGAACGTGGAGATGTTGAAGCCGCGCGGCACGAGGTTCACCTGGCCGGAGTTGATGAAGGCCTCAGAGCTGAACGCCTGCGCGACGATGTTGAGGAACGGGTACAGCGTCAGGAAGCAGATCACCACCAGCAGGGCGGCGTTCAGCCATCGGAATGCGGTGTAGCTGCGGGAGTCCCTGATGCCGCCCACCACCGACGGGCCGAAGATGCGCGCCGCGCGCTTGCGCGGGTCCAGGATCGTGTTGTTGGTCACCACAGGCTCGTTCCGACGGTCTTCTTGGAGATCCAGTTCGCCGAGAGGATCAGCGTCAGGCCGATGAGTGCCTCGAACAGGCCGATCGCGGCGGCGTAGGAGAACTGGCTGGAAAAGATGCCGACGCGGAACAGGTAGGTCGCGATGACGTCCGCCGTCGGGTACAGCAACGGGTTGTAGAGCAGGAGGATCTTCTCGAATCCGACCGCCATGAAGGTGCCGATGTTCAGGATCAGGAGCACGATCATGGTGGGACGGATGCCGGGCAGCGTGACGTGCCAGGTCTGGCGCCAGCGGCCGGCGCCGTCGATCCGGGCAGCCTCGTAGAGCTGCGGGTCGATGGTGGACAGCGCGGCGAGGTAGAGGATGGTGCCCCAGCCGACGGTCTGCCAGATCTCGGAGCCGACGTAGATGGTGCGGAACCACTCGGACAACTGCATGAACGGGACGGACTCGATGCCGACGACGTCCAGGAGCTGGTTGATCGAGCCGCGCGCCGAGGTGAGCTGGAGCACGACGCCGGCCACGATGACGACACTCATGAAGTGCGGCAGGTACGAGATGGACTGCGCCACGCGCTTGAACCGTTGGGAGCGGAGCTCATTCAGCATCAGCGCCAGGATGATGGGCAGCGGGAATACGATCACGAGGCTCAGCGCACCCAGGATGAGGGTGTTGGCGAACACGCGCCAGAACGTCGGGTCGTTGATGAACAGCTCGATGTAGTGCATGCCGACCCACTCGTCGCCGAACATGCTGCCGCCCGGGCGGTAGCGGCGGAAGGCGATCACGTTGCCGGCCATCGGGACGTACCTGAAGACGACCAGGAACACCACGGGCAGGACCAGCAGCGTGTAGAGGCGCCAGTCCCTGGCGAATGACCGGCGCCACGTGCTGCGAGCCCTTCTGGGCCGTCGTCTGCGGTCGGACGGCGACGCGTCGGGCAGCGCCTCGACCGGCGCCGTCGCCACGTCAACAGCGGATTCCTTGATGCTCATACGCTCCCTTGCGTCAGTAGCTCTTCCCACCCCCGAAACCGTTTCGATGCTCGGCTGTGCGGTTTCGACCGTAACCCGTGCTCCGGGTCCACTGTCAACGCCTGAGGCCAAATTGTTATCTTCAAGTCCAAATGGTGGACGTTCAGGGCGTGGTCAGAGTCGGGTTGATCGTTTCGGAGCGTTTCGAAGCTGGATTCCGCGGTTCACACGGCCAGGAACCCGGCCGGGCGGCTCTTGCCGCGACCGGGATCTGGGTGCCTCGGACCGAGCGGACAGCTCCGTCTCCGGTGCCGTCCGCTCCGGCTCGCGCGTCCTCCTTGTCGGGTGAGCGGACGGCTCCGTGTTTAGTGCCGTCCGCTCCAAGCTCGCGCGTCCTCCGCGTCAGTACGTCTCGCACTACTGCTGTCTCGAACCAGACACGAGTTACTTGGCGCTCTCACCGGCCTTGCCCCCGCGGGCGACGTACGCGTCCGACTGCAGCCGGAACAGCTCTGCATAACGGCCGTCGGCAGCGAGCAGGGCCTCGTGGCTGCCCTCCTCCACCACCTCGCCCTCGTTGAGCACGTAGATCCGGTCCGCGCCGCGGACGGTGGAGAAGCGGTGCGAGATGAACAGCGCCGTCCGGCCGTGCAGGGCGTCCCGGAGGGTGGAGAAGAGCTCGTGCTCGGCCCGGGGATCCAGGGCCGCGCTCGGCTCGTCGAGGATCACCAGCGGCGCGTCGCGGTAGAACGACCGCGCCAGCGCCACCCGCTGCCACTGGCCACCGGAGAGCTCCCGGCCGCCGCTGAACAGGCGGCTCAGGATGGTGTCGTAGCCCTGCGGCAGCGACTCCAGGGCCGACGTCGCACCCGCGGCCGCGGCGGCCTGCCGCACGCGCAGCTCGTCGGTGGGCTCGTCCACGCGGCCGACGCTGATGTTCTCCCGCGCCGGCAGCGCGTAGCGGACGAAGTCCTGGAAGACCACCGTGATGCGCTCGCGCAGGCTGCTGGGCCGGAACTCCCGGATCTCCCTGCCGTCCCACCGGATGGCGCCGGCGTCGGGTTCGTAGAGGCCTGCCAGCAGCTTGGCAAGCGTGGTCTTGCCGGAGCCGTTCTCGCCCACCAGCGCCACCACCTCGCCTGCGCCCAGCCGGATGTTGACGCCCCTGAGCGCCTCCGTCTCCGATCCCGGGTAGCGGAAGTGGACCCCGCTGGCCTCGATCTCGAGGAAGCCCGACGGCGCCTCGTCGCCACTGTCCTCCTCCCGCGCCGCCTCGCCGAGGGCGAGGAAGCCGTTCAGGTCGTCGAGGAACAAGCCGGACTCGAAGATGGTCTGGACGCCGCGGAACAGGCTCTGGACCTGGGTGGCGAGCATGCGGATGGCCACGATGGCCGCGCCGGCGCCTGCCACGCCGATGTCACCTCGGGCGATCAGCCAGACGAGCACCAGCAGCGTGGCGACGAGCACGAGCGCGGAACCGACCTGCCCCAGCACCATCAGCACGGTGCGGCGTCTCACGTGGCGGCCCAGGTCGTCGAGGTAGCTCCCGTAGTGCTCGTCGAAGCGACGCAGCAGCCAGGGCGCCAGCCCGAACGCCCGGACCTCCTTCGCCTCGTCCCGGCCGGTCTGGAGGACGGTGAAGTACTGTCGCCAGCGCATCGAGACGGTCTGGCGCACCGAGAACTCGAACTCCAACCGGGACTCGCGCCGGCTGGTGAGCAGGATCGGCACCCCACCGATGACCACCAGGGGCAGGAGCAGCGGCGAGACGCTGACCAGGGCGATGCCCACACCGATCGACGCCGCCAGCGCGCCGACCATCCCGAGCAGGCCCTGCGTGACCTGGTACGGCCGCGACAACGCGCTGGTCTGCACCCGGTTGAGCCGGTTGTAGAACTCGGGGCTCTCGAAGTGCCGGAGTCCGACGCCGGTGGCCACGCCCAGCACGCGGTGCCACATCGCGCGGGAGACCAGTTCCGCCAGCAGCCGCTGCACCTGGCCCTGGGCGCCGGCAGCGATCATCGAGACCGCAGTGAGTCCCGCGAGCAGCAGGGCCGGCCGGACCACGGCGTCCACCCCGCCCGCACCGAGGATGGCGTCCAGCACCGCCTGGACCGCCAGCACCTGGCCGGCGAGGGCGCCGGCGGCCACGAGTTGGAGCACCACCAGTGCGATGAACAGCGAGCGGCCCGACGACCACACCAGCGAGAGACTCATCCGCACGAGGCTCGAGAGCCTCCCGAGCGACTTCTTCTCCGAGCGCGCGGCCACCCGCAGTGAGACGGAATCCACCCGTTCCTCGTCCATGAACCCCCCGATTCACCAAAGACCACGGGGCGCGGCACTCCTTGCCAGAACCCGTGGGGTCCATTTAACCGCTGATCCGGACGCCGTGGGGCCAATGCCAGTACCGTGTGGGCTGTGACCCACGCGTGACCTTGGGGGAGGAGTGGGAGCCATGCGCCGAACCGCGCTGCAGCAGGGGGTTGACCGGGCACTTGTCGACGTCTGTCGCGGCGCGCAGCCGCACCTCCCGGAGGAGCCGGGACTCGTCGACGAGGTGGTCGCCGGGGCGCGCTACCACCGCATCGCACCTCTGACCCATGTCGCGCTGCGCGATTCGTACCCTGACGTCGCCGGGGCGCTGCGGGAGGACCGCGCCCGAGCCCTGGTGAACCACCTGCGCACCTCTGCGCTCCTGGGCGGGGTGGCAGGAGTGCTGACCGGGGTGGACTGGTTGGCGTTCAAGGGTCCCCTGCTGTCCGAGTTCGCTCATCCCATCCCCGGGCTCCGCTTCTACAAGGACCTGGACCTGCTCGTGGGTCCGGACCAGTTCCGCGAGACCTGCAACCGGCTCATCGACGCGGGGTGGCGGATCATCCTGAGCGACGAGTCCCTCCTGAGCGAGGAGCTGCCCGGCGAGGTGGCCCTGGTCAACGAGGCCGGCGTGGTGATGGACCTCCACTGGTCGATGGTGGTGATGGGCAGCGTGCGCCGCCGCTTCGACGTCACAGCCGAGGCGCTGCTCGCGCGCCGGGTTCCGGTGATGATCGGCCCGGCGAAGCTGTGGGCATTGTCCCCGGCCGACGCGCTCGTCCACGTCTGCCAGCACGCAGCCCTCATCGGCGCCACCAAGCTCGGCCACGTCCTCGACGCGGACCAGCTCGCGCGGCAGGTGCCCGACTGGGACGACGTCGTCGCCCGGGCCGAGACCTGGGGGGCGGGGGTGCAGGTGGCGGCCGTCCTCGGCCGGGGCCACCGGCTGCTCGGCACACCGATCCCGGAGGACCTCGAGGCGCGGCTCGGCCTCGGCCCGGGCATGCGGGCGGTGCTGGCGGCCGTGGACGCGCGCTGGCCGGTCCAAGGCCTCCGCAAGGACGCTTCCTGGGTCCGACTGGTCACGCGGGGGCTGCGGCCTGGGCTCTTCGGGACGGGCGCCAGCATCGCCGGACGCGCCGCCAGGGGTGTCGTGGACCGGCTGCGTCCCACCGAGGAGTCCGGACCGCGGGTGCCCGCCTCCCCCGAGGTCATCGATGCCTACCTGACCAAGGTCGAGGCCACCCAGCTGGCCTGAGCCACGCGTCGCGTCAGCCGACGCCGACCGCGCCACGGATCGAGGCGGCGACGTCGTCCGGGAACGGCGGGCCCCAGGGCAGCCTCGCGATGTAGACCGGCACCTTCTCGATCAGGTCGCCCAGCTGCTGGAAGTGCCGCTCGAGGATCGACTCGTCCTCCCAGCCCAGCAGGCGCGGGAACCGGGACAGCAGCAGGAACGAGGTCATGGCGTCGCGCTGCTCGATCACTGCGTCGGTGCGTCCCGACCGGTCCGGCGCCGGCACGATGATGGCGCGCAACGGGAGGTCCTCCGTGGTGGCGGACTGTGCGGCGATGGCGTCACGTGCGTCCCCGGTCACGCGGCGCCCCGGCGCGTCCTCGAACCGGTCCGAGAGCTCCCCGGCGGACTTGCGCAGCCGCAGCTCGGTGGCGCCGAGCGCGCACGTGGGCGGCGTCGCGGCGAGGTCCAGGACGAGCAGGTCGTCGGTGATCAGCTTCGCGCCGTCGGCGCACATGAGCGTCGCCGAGGTGGACTTGCCCATCCCGGAGGCCCCGACGAAGGCGACGGCGGCGTCCCCGACCTGGACGGCGCTGGCATGCAGCACCGCCTCACCCCGCATGGACAGGACGAAGGCCAGCACCGTCCCGCCGGCGAGGACCGCGGCGATGTCCGGGTCGGCGTCGGGGTAGAGGCGGACCACGGCGCGCCGCAGGTCCTTGGAGATGTGGACGTCACAGGTGCTGTAGAAGCGCAGGAGGTAGTCGTCGTCGGTCTCCGTTGCCGTGTAGTACTGGCGGTCGACCTGCAGGTGCAGCAACACCCGGCCGGGCGGCTCCTGGTCGGTGCGGGGAGCCTGCGGCCCCATCACGATCTCGAGGTCCACCGGCGTCTGCTCGGGCAGGAAGCGGCTCTGGTGCAGGGGCAGCTCGGAGCGGACCGCGAGTCCGTAGAGCTTGGTCACTGGGGTCACTTGTGCCGTCCTGGGTCGGTCTGGGCGAGATCGAGATAGCTGGCGGCGGCCGCCATCGGGTCGAGTACCCCGCCCCGGATCACGAGCCAGGCGTGGGCCCGGATCTCGCCGTCGATCTTCGCCACCCCCACATGGAGCGACGGCCCCAGCCGCCGCAGCCGCTGGCCGCTGACCAAGGCCTGGCGCAGGCAGGTGTCACCGAGGGGCCAGCGCCGCAGGACGCGGCGCGTGGCACGCACCCGCCTGCGCGCCCACGGCTCGAGGCGCAGGGCGGCGGGAGCGGTCATCGCCTCCGGACCGGCCGCGTCGGTCCCGACGGCCAGCGGCGTCCCGAGGAGCCGGGCCAGCCTGGGCAGCGACGTCGTCCTCAGCCCCACCTCGACCACGAGCGCCACCCCGGCGGCCACCAGCGTGGCGGGAAGTTCGGCAACCAGCCTGTTGATCCTCATGCCCCGTCCTCCTGGGCGGCGAGCCAGGCGCTGTGCAACAGCAACCCGGTGGCCATCGTCGGCTCCTCGGAGAGCCAGACCTCGCGGAGGGCCTCGACGTCCACGAGTTCCGGGTCCACGCCGGAGCCGTCCCAACTTCGTGCGAACTCCCGGGTGCTCTCGCCGCTGTAGGCGTGGTTGAAGCGGGCCTTGGTGGATCGTGCGATGACCGCCTCGGGGAGCACGTCACTGAAGAGCGCGCGCATCGTCGCGGTGCGGCCGTTGTAGCCCCAGCCGGCGCCCGAGCGGGCGAGTGCCGCGAGGAAGCCGTGGTCGATGAGCGGGTCCAGGGTCCGGATGCCGTAGGTGGCGGCCTCGGCAGCCTGGTTGTGGGCGAGGACGTCGAGGAAGCGGCGGCGCGAGAGGAACCAGGTGGCCTCGTCGTAGCGCAGTGGTTCCTGGGCCTCCTCAGCCGAAAGGGTTGCGACGTGCTCCTCGAGGGCGGCCGGTCGCAGCCAGCGGGCGTGCGTGCTCCGGCGTCCGGCGCTCGCCGCTCGGCGCCTCCGCAGCGGGCGGGGCAGGAGTGAGTCGACGGCGCGACGCACCAGGTTCGGGCTGGGCCGTCTCCCCCGCCGCAGGACGGTCAGTGGCGTCACACGCCGCAGCCCCAGCACGGCGTCGCCACCCTCGCCGGTCATCAGCGATCCGGATCCCAGCTGCGAGTACATCGTGCCCTGCGTGTGGACGGCGGCCGGCCAGACCACGCCGCGACGCAGCACTGCCGAACGGGCGGTCTCGCCGAGCAGGTCGGTCTCCCCCGCGGTGAACTCGAAGCGGACCCAGTCCTCGAGTCCGAGGTGGTCGATGACCAGGCGCTGCCACTCGGACTCGTCCGTGTCAGGCAGGTCCGGGTAGCGGCGCGTGACCGGGATCGGCAGGTCGTGCCCCTCGCGGCGCGCGAGCGCGGCGGCGGCGGCCAGGACGGCCGAGGAGTCCCTGCCGCCCGAGAAGGTCACGAAGCACGGGCCGTCGAGCAGGGCGGGGCGGATGGCGTCGTCGAGCGCCTGGCGCGGAGTCGAGCCCGTCCGCGGCAGCGGCGTGCGCGGGAGCAGTCCGTAGACGAATCCGGTGGCAACCTCGAGCGGTGAGCTCCGGACGAAGTCACCAGTGGTCATCGGCTTGTGCAACGGGATCTCCTCTCCGCTCGGCCGGGACATTGCTCGGGGGTCACCGTTTGGCGGCAACCCCCGAGCGTTTGGTACTGCATGTCAGGACAGTTCGCCGTAACGGATGAACCACAGAAGGACGTCGTCGTTACCCGCCCAACCTTCACCGAGCGTCAGGTCCTTCAGTGAGCCGACGGTGGTCAGCTGCGGAGCCTCGTAGGTCTGCATAGTTTTCACCTCCCCCAAGGTGGTCGTTACTCTTCACGTCACGGTCGCCACGGACCGCGTCGCGTCTCAATGGACGGGCTGCTCCTCGAGCAGGCCACCGTCACGAAGGGCCTGGACGAAACTGCGCACGTCGCTCTCGGCCTGGGTCTCGCTGATGTCGTAGGCGCCGACGAGGGCACCGACGAGTTCGTCGTCGGTACGTTCGTCGGTGAGTTCCTTCATCAGCACAGCGCCGCTGGCGTTGGTGGTGAGGTACGTGGATGAGCGCAGGTCGAGAATGACCAGATCGCCGTCGATCTCTCGCCACGTGATGTCGTTCGCGCGAAGTTTCATGTGCATCCCCCGATTACACATCGGCCCGTCGTAGTACCGATGGGCTTGAGTCTAGGGGAGAATCCCCACGCTTGGGAAGGGTTGATTTCAACCCGTGTTTCGTCTGAGTTTTCTCAGTTTCACTACGGGTTCTAGAGGCCCTGCCACGCTGACCAGGCCCACGATCCTGAGGATTCCATTTGGATTTCTCAGGTA
Organism: Tessaracoccus rhinocerotis; assembly: GCF_007197885.1. Classification (GTDB taxonomy): domain Bacteria; phylum Actinomycetota; class Actinomycetes; order Propionibacteriales; family Propionibacteriaceae; genus Arachnia; species Arachnia rhinocerotis. The sequence goes on along the minus strand of NZ_VKKG01000006.1, from coordinate 216,806 downwards.
CGTCTGCCTATGCTTCCGAGGTCGCAACACGGAAGGCCCACCCAAGCATGTTCAAGAAGCTCCTGATCGCCACCACGGCCGCCCTCTTCGGGCTGGTCCTGGGGATCGCGAACCCCGGCAACGCGCAGGCCGCCACCACGACGGTCTACACCCAGCCGGGGGACCACCTCGTCAACGGCCGCTACTGGCGCACCGACTGCGAGATGTACTCCTCCACCGTCGTTCGCTGCTCCACGGACATCTGGGCCAGCACCGTCGTCCTGTACAAGGGCCGCTACGTCGCCCACGACGGCTGGGTCTTCAACAACCTGACCTACCTCCCCTCGGACCGTTCCGCGTGGGCCGGCAACCCACTGGCCGCCAACGGTGACTGGGTGGGCGAGGACGGCCGGCGCTGGCGCACCGAGTGCGACACGGCGCAGACCGGCAGGGGTGGTTGCCGCTCCTGGGCCGTGACCAAGACCATCGAGACGGACAACGGCACCTTCACCTCCGCCACGGACTGGGTCATCAACAACATCGTCCAGTTCTCCAGCTCCACCAAGCCCGCCGTGACCAGCATCCCGGCCGCGGCCCCCGCCATCAGCGGCGTCCCCGTCGAGCAGCCGATCTCCCTGTCGCTGGGCGACACCATCGTCGACGCGGCCCTGTCCAAGGTGGGCAGCAGCTACAGCTACGCCAGCTCCGGCCCGAACTCCTTCGACTGCTCCGGCCTGACCAGCTGGGCCTACCGCCAGGTGGGCATCACCCTGCCGCGCAGCTCCGGCGCCCAGTACTCGGCCGGGACCCGCGTCTCCAAGTCCAACCTGCAGCCCGGTGACCTGGTGTTCTACTACTCCCCCATCAGCCACGTGGGCATCTACATCGGCGACGGCAAGATCGTCGACGCCGCCAACCCGCGCACCGGTGTCCGCGTCGCCGGTGTCAACTCGATGCCCTTCTCCGGAGCGGTCCGCGTCGTCAGCTGACCCTCCCCCCCAGATCCGCAGCGCCTGCACCAATCCCCCGTGGTGCGGGCGCTGCTCCTTTTCACCCGCGCGACAGTGTTGCGGTGGGGGCCGACCACAGCGCCTTGCGCAACAGTGTTGCGCTGGATGGAGCAGGTGGCTACTCCGCCGGGGCGTCGCGAGTGGGATCGGCCAGGAAGGCGGCCAGTTCGGCCGGCTCGATCGGGTAGCAGTGCTCAGGGCCGGGGTAGGTGCCGGCGCGGACGTCGTCGGCGTAGCGGCGCACGCCGTCGGCCATCTGGGCGCCGAGGTCCGCGTAGGTCTTCACGAAGCGGGCCGAACCGCCGGAGGACATGCCCAGCAGGTCGTGGAAGACCAGCACCTGCCCGTCCGTTCCGGGTCCGGCCCCGATCCCGATCACGACCGCCCCCAACCACGGCATGATCGCGTCGGCCACCTCGGAGGGCACCGCCTCCAACACGATGCTGAAGCAACCCGCCTCCTCGAGGGCGCGGGCCTCCTGCGCGATCCGCCGGGCCGCCACGGCGGTGCGGCCCTGGGCCCGGTACCCGCCGAGGGCGGTCGCGGTCTGCGGGGTGAGGCCGACGTGTCCCATCACGGGGATGCCGGCGGCGATGATCGCCCGGACGCGGGACACCGACATCGCCCCGCCCCCCTCGAGCTTGACGGCGTCGGCGCCCGCCTCCTTGACGAAGCGCACGGCTGTGGCGACCGCCTGCTCGTCGCTGGTCTCGTAGGACCCGAACGGCAGGTCGACCACCAGCAGCGGGGTGCTCAGGCCACGTCGCACGGCACCGGCCAGGACGAGCATCTCCGCGACGGTGACGCCGACGGTGCTCGAATGGCCCAGCACGGTCATCGCACCGGAGTCGCCGACCAGGACGACGTCGACTCCCGCCGCCTCGGCGGCGAGGGCGCTCGGGTAGTCGTAGGCGGTGACCATCACGATCTTCTCGTCGGCGGCCTTCATCGCGGCGAGACCCGGCAGCGTGGTGGCCCGGCGGGCCGGGGGCGTGGCCGACATCGTCGTCAGTTCCCCGTCCGGAGGGTGGCAACCTCGGCATCGACCTCGAGCACCGCGTTGCTGCCCCGGGCCACGTGCACGACGACGGGCTCGTGCCCGGCGAGCTCTGCCGCGTCGTACTGGGCGTAGGAGATGACGATCACCAGGTCCCCGCGGTGCACGAGCCGGGCGGCGGCGCCGTTGACCTTGACCTCCCCGGAGCCGCGGGTCCCGGCGATGGTGTAGGTCTCGAAGCGCTGGCCGTTGTCGATGTTGACCACGGCCACCTGCTCGTACTCGTGGATGTCTGCGGCCTCGAGGAGGTCGGGGTCGATGGTGATCGACCCGACGTAGTGGAGGTCGGCGTCGGTGACGGTGGCGCGGTGGATCTTCGACTTCAGCATGGTGCGCTGCATCAGGGGTGCTCCTTGGCGGGGACGGGCAGGTTGTCGATGAGACGCACGGGCCCGACGGTGGCGGCGACGACGGCGAGCGCCGGCAGCCGGTCGGCGTGGCCGAAGGTGTCGGGGTCCACCAGCACGAGGTACTCGGGCGTGATGCCCCGGCGTTCCATCGTGTGCCGCCCGGCGAGCTCCGCCTCGCGCGGTGCGGCACCGGAGGCGGCGGCTGCGGCGACGGCGTCGAGGCCGGCCTTGAGCGCCAGCGCCCGTTGCCGGTCGGCAGGGTTCAGGCGGGTGTTGCGGCTGGACATCGCCAAGCCGTCGTCCTCGCGGACGGTGGGGCCGACCTCGATGGCCACCGGCAGGCCGAGGTCGGCAACCAGGCGGCGCACCACTGCGACCTGCTGGGCGTCCTTCTGCCCGAACCAGACCACGTCCGGGGCGACGGCCACCAGCAGCTTGGCCACCACCGTCGCCACCCCGTCGAAGTGGACGGCACCGCGATGGGCACCCTCGAGGGGTTCGCTCACCCCCGAGACAGAGACCGTGGTGGAGTGGCCGGGCGGGTATACCTCTTCGGCCTCCGGCGCGAACAGCAGGTCCGCTCCGGCGCCTGCGGCGAGTTCCGCGTCGCGGGCCTCGTCGCGCGGGTACGCGGCCAGGTCCGAGGCCTCGTTGAACTGGGTGGGGTTCACGAACACCGAGACGACGACGAGGTCGGTGGCCGCCCGGGCGGCGCGCACCAGCGAGAGGTGTCCCTCGTGGAGGGCGCCCATGGTGGGCACGAAGCCGACCCGGCCCCCACCGGCGCGCGTCGATGCCACGGCCTCGCGGAGTTCGGCGACGGTGCGCACGGTCCTCATCTGCCCTCCCCGGGTTGTCGACCATGAGGCGATTACCTCGATTTTACGTCAGGGCCCGCGGGGAGGGCGAAACGCGTCCGCCGACGTCGTCAGCCCTCCTCCGCGCCGGCCGCGGCCCTCGCCCGGCGGCGGCGGACCATGGCCCTGATCGGCAGGAACAGCACCAGGCCGGTGAGCCACAGCGGCGAGGTCGCGATGGCCACGGTGAGCGCGCCGGTGAGCAGTTCGGCAGCGCCGCGGAACCCGTTGGTGACGGCTTCGACGAACCCCCAGGACGGCCCCTGCGGGGTGACGACCGCACGTGGCTCGGTGAGCTCGACCGTCACCGTTGCCATGGCGGCCTGCCGCTCGAGGTAGGTGACCTGGGCGTCGAGGGACTCGATCTCGCCGCGCACGCGCCCCAGCTCCTTCTCGATGGCGAGCATCTCCTCGACGTTCTGGGCGGCGTCGAAGAACTCCCGCAGGCGTGCCTCCTGGGCGCGCAGGTTCTCGAGCCGGGCCGAGAGGTCGACGTGCTGCTGGGTGACGTCCTCGGTGGCCTCGGACTGGTACTCGAGCGTGCCGAGACCCAGTACCGAGTCGAGGAAGTCCTCATACGACTCGGACGGCACCCTCACCGTGACCCAGCCGCGCATTGCCTCGCCGTCCCCGTCGCGCCTGTGCACCCACCCATCGTCGGTGGCCACCTGCATGTCGCTGACCGTTCCCGACACCGATCTGGTGAGTTCACGAATCTCCTCGACCGCGTCCTCGGTGCCCGCCACCTCCAATCGAAGGGTCTTGGTGCGGATGACCATCGGTTCCTGCTCCCCGGTGTCGCCGTCCTCCGCCGGGTAGCCCTCCTGGCCTCCATCCATCGGCTTGCCGGGCGCGGGTTCGTGCTCCGCGTAGGAACCGTCCCCGGCGGATTCGACCGACGAGCTACAGCCGCCCAGCAGGGCGACCACCGCCACCACGGGCACCACCAGCGCGCGGATCAGAATGTTGTCTCGGACCATGATCTGCCTCCTTCGTCACCCATACCCACGCCTTCGTGGGCACGGGTGGTTGAGCCGGCCGCAGAACCGTTACCCAATCGAGTCCGGAGCCACGCCCACACACCGTCTGCCCCTCCCGCTAGCGTGTCGCCATGCCACCACTGTTGCTGCCGGCCGATCCCAGCTTCGCCACGGACTCCGAGCGCGTGGTGTGGGAGAAGTTGCGCTCGGCACTGCGGCCGGAGGACGCTCTGATCTCCAACCTGCGCCTCACCGACACCTCGAAGGACCACGAGGCGGACCTCGTGCTGGTGATGCCGGGGGTGGGGGTGGTGGTCGTCGAGGTCAAGGGCGCAGGCATCGCCTATACCGACGGTCGGTGGACGATGCAGCGGCAGGGGCGCCCGGAACCGGTGGACCCAGTGGGGCAGGTGCGCGACACCCGCTACGCGATCCGCAACTACGTCGAGACCGACGCGCGCTGGGCCGAGTCGTCGCGCAGCCCGGTGCGGTTCGCGCATGCCGTGGTGACGCCGTTCACATCGCTGGGGCTGGACTTCGACCTGCCCGACTGCCCGCGGTGGATGATCCACGACAAGGCCGACCTGGCCGTGCTGGCCGAGCGGCTGGCGCACATCCCGCTGTCCTTCGAGAACCACCGTCGGCCACCCAGCCAGGAGGACTGCGAGGTGATCGTCGACATCCTCACGGCCCGCGGCACGAACGCCGTCGCCACTGTGATGGATGACGCCGACGAGCGCCAGTTCCGCGCGGACCGGCTCACGCAGGACCAGGGCCTGATACTGGGGGTGACGCGGCTGCTGCGGCGCGTCGAGATCCGGGGCGGCGCGGGCAGCGGGAAGACGGTGTTGGCGCTCACGCAGGCGCGGCAGCTCACCAAGGGACGCGCCGGCCGGCCGTCGGAGCGGGTGGCGCTGCTGTGCTACTCCATCGGGCTCGCGAGTTACTTCCAGCGGGAAGTGGCGTCGTGGCACTACAAGGAGCGGCCCGCGTTCGTCGGTACGTTCGAGGAACTCGCGAACCTGTGGGGGATCGAGTCCGGCTCCCGGGACGACCCGGACTTCTGGGAGCAGGAGCTGCCCCTCCTGATGGCGGAGCGGGCCGCCGAACTGCCGCCAGGGCAGCGGTTCGACTCCTTCGTCGTGGACGAGGCCCAGGACTTCGCCGAGTCGTGGTGGCGCCCCCTGCTTGCCGCGCTGCGTGACGAGCAGGAGGGAGGCCTGTTCCTCTACTCCGACGAGAACCAGCGCCTGTTCCAGCGGTTCGGCCGCCCGCCGGTGCCGCTGGTCCCGCTCGTGCTGGACCACAACCTGCGCAACACCAGGCAGATCGCCGAGGTGTTCCGCCCGCTCGCGCCCCTCCGGATGCGCCTCGAGGGCGGCGACGGGCCCGAGGTGCTGCACGTCCAGACGACGCCCGACGAGGCCGACGGCGTGGCCGACGACCAGGTGGAGGCCCTCCTCGACGAGGGCTGGGAGGCGGGGCACGTGGCGCTGCTGACGACCGGCCGACGCCACCCGGAGCAGCGCAACCGGCAGGAGATGGACGGACAGGACGGCTACTGGGACTCGTTCTGGGACTCAGAGCTCGTCTTCTACGGCCACGTCCTGGGCTTCAAGGGGTTGGAGCGTCGCGCCGTGGTGCTGTGCGTGAACGAGGACGGCACCCGGGAACGCTTCCGCGAGCGGATCTACGTCGGGCTTTCCAGGGCCACCGACCGACTGGTCATCGTCGGGGACCTGGCGGCCATCGCCCGGGCAGAGCCCGACGTCGTGAAGGCGCTGCGCGCACGGAGCTGACGAATTGGGTCGAACGGCTGACTCCGGGGCGCTGCGGTGACAGGGTGGAGACGTTGGAAGTTGCGCCGGCAAACCACGGGCGGCTCGTCCGGGCCGTCCGCCCCGAGAAGGAGAAGGACATGCCCAACCAGATGCTCGTCACGCATCCCATCGACACCCCCAACGAAGCCCTCGGCGAGGTCATCCGCCTGCTGGGTGAGTGCGCCGAGACCTGCACCATCTGCGCCGACGCCTGCCTGGCCGAGGAAATGGTGGCGGACCTGCGCGCCTGCATCCGCCTCAACCTCGACTGCGCGGACGTCTGCGCCGCCACCTCAAGGGTGCTGGCGCGCCAGAACGGTCGCGAGGTGGCCGTCATCAACGCCCTGCTGCGCAGCTGCGCGGAGGCGTGCGCGGCTTGCGCTACGGAGTGCGAGCAGCACGCCGAGATGCACGAGCACTGCCGGATCTGTGCCGAGGCCTGCCGCCGGTGCGAGCAGGCCTGCCTGGAGCTGCTGGCCGGACAGCTCTGAGGTCAGCGGGACTCGAGCGGTCGCCAGTCCCGGTTGAACCAGCGCCGGGCGCGCTCCTCACCGAAGGCCTGCTTGACGTCGGCGTTGGCGCGGCTGGGTCCGTCCATGCTGCCGTGCGGCGCCTGGCCCGCCTGGAACGTGACGTCGATGCGCGCCACCTCGTCGTCGCCGAACTCCATGTAGCAAATCCCGCGTCCGTCGTAGCTCTCGTCCGTGGCGCCGCCGTCGATGATCTGGCGTGCCACCACCTTCGCCTGGCCCTCCGAGAACACGCCGGCCTTCGGGGTGCCGACGCTGGTGACGTCGCCGATGGCGAAGACGTCGGGGAACTTGGTGCGCAGCGTCAGCGGGTCCACCGGGATCCAGCCCTCCTCGGTGAGTCCCGACTCCACCACCACCGCCGGTGCGTGGTGCTTCGGCACGGCCAGCAGGAGGTCGAACCCGAGTTCCAGCCCGTCCTGCAGCACGAGGACGCGGCGCTCGGGGTTCACCGACCGCACTGTCTGGTTCGGGTGCCATCCGATGTCGAGCTGCGAGAAGGCGGCCAGGATCGCCTGGGACGCCTGCGGCGAGGGCGGGATCGGCTTGGGCAGCGGCATCACCAGATCGATGGACGACGCCTGCCGCAGTCCGCGCCGGGTCAGGAAGTCATGGGTCAGCAGGGCCGCCTCACTGGGTGCCGGTGGGCACTTGAATGGCGTGGAGGTGACGGCGATGACCACGCGGCCGCCCTCGAAGGCGTCGAGCGCCTCGCGGGCCGCCTCCGCGCCGGGCACGGAGTAGAACTCGTGGCCCGCCTCCACGAGCCCGGGGGTGGCGGCGGGGGCGACGTCTGCCCCGAGCGCGACGACGAGGATGTCCGCCGACAGTTCCCCCGCGTCGGTGGTCACGGTCCTGGCCACAGGGTCGATCGCCCGCACCTCGGCGTGGATCATCCGCACCCCGGGATGGACGACGTCGGCGTAGGGCAGCCGGACGCGATCGGCCCCAGTGTGGCCGAACATGAAGTCGAGCTTGGAGAACCCGAAGACGAAGCTGTCGGCGCGGTCCACCAGCGTGACCTCCGCCCCGTCCCCGAACTCTCGCGAGAGCGCGGTGGCGACCTCGAGGCCGCCGAAACCAGCGCCCAGGACCAGAACACTCGGATGCCGTGAGCTCATGGAGCAATGGTCACACGCGCCGTGGCCGGGCACCAGTGGTAGGCGGAGATCCTGCCGGTTCGGCTGCGTGTGACACGTCGTGACGGTAGACATGGGCCATGGCCACCTACGGGTTCCACGCATCGCACGAGCAGATCTCGCCCCGGCAACTGCTCGCCGACGTCCAGCGCGCCGAGGAGGTGGGATTCACCGCCGCCATGTGCTCGGACCACCTCGAGCCGTGGTCGGAGAGGCAGGGCCACTCCGGCATGGCCTGGCCCTGGCTCGGCGCGGCGCTCGCCACGACCAACCTCTCCTTCGGCACGGTGACCGCACCGGGCCAGCGCTACCACCCCGTCGTGGTGGCACACGCCATGGCGACACTCGGGCAGATGTTCCCGGGACGCTTCTGGACCGCGCTGGGCTCGGGCGAGAACGCCAACGAGCACGTCACCGGGGATGCCTGGCCGGACAAGGAGACCCGGCACCGTCGCCTCGAGGAGTGCGTCGACATCATCCGTCGCCTACTCGACGGCGAGACCGTCAACCACGACGGGCTGGTCAGGGTGCACGAGGCCAGGCTGTGGGAGGTGGCGGACCCGCGCCCCAAGCTGATCGCGCCGGTGGTCACGGCCGCATCGGCGGCCCGCAACGCCCGTTGGGCCGACGGCGTGGCCACCATCAACGCGGCACCCGAGACCGTGCGGGCGATCCTGGACGCGTGGGACGAGGCGGGCGGGGCGGGCCACAAGGTGCTGCAGTTGCACCTGTCCTGGGCCCCGACCGAGGCGGAGGCGTACGCGATCGCGCACGACCAGTGGCGTTCCAACGTGTTCGCGGCTCCCGCGTGCTGGGACCTGACCCGGGCCTCGTTCGACGAGGTCAGCCGCCAGGGCGTCACGGAGGAGCAGGTGCGCGCCAGCGTGCTGGTCTCCAGCGACCTCGGCCTCATGGTGGAGAGGATCCATGGTCTCGCCGACCTCGGCTTCGACACCGTCTACCTGCACCACGTCGGCCAGCATCAGACCCCCTTCCTGGAGGCCTTCGGCGAGCGGGTCCTCCCCCAGTTGACCTGACGAGAGGAACATCGCCCATGCGCAAGACTGAGAGCTCGGACCTGTGGTGGAAGAACGCGGTCGTGTACTGCCTCGACGTGGAGACGTTCTTCGACAGTGACGACGACGGCACGGGGGACTTCGACGGCGTCTCCGCCCGCATCGACCACCTCGCCGAACTGGGCGTCACCTGCCTGTGGCTGATGCCCTTCTACCCCACGGCGGAGCGGGACGATGGCTACGACATCACGGACTTCCTCGCCGTGGACCCCAAGCTGGGCAACTTCGGCGACCTCGTCGAACTGATCCGAACCGCGAAGGACCGCGGCATGCGCGTGATCGCGGACCTGGTGGTCAACCACACCTCTGACAAGCACCCTTGGTTCCGCGAGGCCCGCAAGTCCACCGACAACCCCTACCGCGACTTCTACGTCTGGCGGGACACCGAGCCGCCCGACACCTCCGGGCAGGTGGTCTTCCCCGATCAGGAGGACTCGCTGTGGGAGCTCGACGAGAAGACCGGGCAGTGGTACCTGCACAACTTCTACAAGCACCAGCCAGACCTGAACGTCACCAACCCGCAGGTGCGCGACGAGATCAGCAAGGTCATCGGTTTCTGGATGCAGCTCGGCCTGGACGGGTTCCGGGTGGACGCCGTGCCCAACCTGATCGAGGGCCGCGGCACTTCCGCGGCGGCGTCGGCCGAGTACGGCGACCCGCACGACTACCTGCGCCGGATCAAGGCGTTCATGGGCCGACGGCGCGGCGACGCGATCCTGTTGGGCGAGGTCAACATCCCCTACGAGAAGCAGGTGGACTTCTTCGGCGGCCAGAACTCGGGCGACGAGCTCACGATGCAGTTCGACTTCGAGCTGATGCAGCGCATGTACCTCGCCCTGGCCCGCCAGGAGGCCGCGCCCATCGCGAAGACCCTCGCCCGCCGGCCTGACCTGCCGCGACACAACCAGTTCGCCTGCTTCGTGCGCAACCACGACGAGTTGACCCTCGACAAGCTCTCCGACAAGGAGCGCCAGGAGGTCTTCGACGCCTTCGGCCCAGAACCGGACATGCAGCTGTTCGGCCGCGGACTGCGCAGGCGGCTGCCTCCCATGCTCGACGGCGACCCCCGCCGGATCCGGATGGTCTACTCGCTGCTGTTCGCCCTCCCCGGGACGCCGGTGCTGTTCTACGGCGAGGAGATCGGGATGGGCGAGAACCTCGACGTCGAGGGCCGCCTGGCCGTCCGGACCCCGATGCAGTGGACCTCCGGGAAGAACGCTGGGTTCTCCCGTGCCCGGCCCTCGCGGCTGCCGTCCCCCATCACCGAGGGCGCCTTCGGACCCCAGCACGTCAACGTCTCGGAGCAGCGCAAGGATCCCGGGTCACTGCTGTCGTTCATATCGAACCTGGCCGGCCGCTACCGGGAGTCCCCGGAGGTGGGGATGGGCACGTTCGAGGTGCTGCAGCACGAGGCACCCTCCGTCCTGGCGCACCGCTGCACGTGGGCGCAGCCGGGAGACCCCGGGACGAGCACGCTGCTGGTGCACAACCTCGGTCCGGAGGCGACGGAGATCACCGTCGAGGTTGCCGACCTCGAGGAGGGCACCGTCGCGAACGAGCTGTTCTCCACCGAACACCTGGTCGTCGACGACGGCCGGCTGACCATCCCCGTGGACGGCTACGGGCACCAGTGGTGGCGGCTCCACCGGCCGGGTGACACGAGGCTGCCCTGAGGCGACGCACCGGCCGCGCGCTCCACGGCCGCGGCGGGGCTCAGGCGTAGCGGCCGTTGCGGTGCTCCAGCGCGCCTACGCCGTCAGCCAGTTCGATCGGACCCAGCGTGGCCCGCACCAGCAGGCCCCAGCCGGAGTGGCCGGGCTCGGCGTCCAGCAGTTCGACGTCGGCCCAGCCGGAGGCACCGACGAGTCTGGGGCCGTGGCTGCCGTCCTCCCAGGCGCCGGTGCGGAACACCCCACCGGGCGACGGAGCGACGCGCGCGAAGACGTCGGCGATCCCGCCCTGGCCGGGGCCGAGGACGTTGACGCAGGCCCGGCCGGTGCTGCGGAACACCTCCCACCAGTCGCAGTCCTCGTCGACCAGGGCGATCAACTCGGCCGGTTCGCCGTCGGCGACGAGCACGGATGAGATCGTCCACCCGTCCCGTCGCCGGTCGTCCTGGCTGGTCCAGATGGTCACTGGTGCGGGCATCCGGCCGCGGAGGCGTCGCACCGGATCCCGCTGCTCGGGTGGGAGCATGAACGGATGGCCCTCGTGGATCGTCATGCTCCCAGTGTCCCCCAGTGGTGGTGGCGCGCGGCCAGCCACCGTCGCCGGGTCAGAAGACGGGCTTGCCGCCGGTCACGCCGAGGATCGTGCCCGAGACGTAGCTGGCCTCGTCCGAGGCGAGGAACACGAACGCCGCCGCGACCTCCACCGGTTGGCCGGCCCTTCCCAGCGGCGTGTCGGCACCGAAGCCCTCGACCTTCTCCAAGGGCATCGTCGCCGGGATGAGCGGGGTCCAGATCGGACCGGGCGCGACGGCGTTCACACGCGTTCCCTGACCACCCATCTCGGCGGCCAGGTTCACCGCAAGGTTGCTGAGGCCTGCCTTGGTGGCGGCGTAGTCGAGCAGGTGGTCCGACGGGCTGTAGGCCTGGACGGAGCTGGTGATGATGACGCTGCCGCCTCGCAGCTCGTCCTCCAGCGCCTTGGTCAGCCACAGGGGACCCATGATGTTGGTCTCGAAGGTTCGCGTGATCTGGTCGTCGGGGAACTCGCCGAGTTCCTGGTGGGTCATCTGGTAGGCCGCGTTGCAGACCAGGACGTCGACGCCGCCGAGCAGCTCGACGGCCTTCGCCGCGAGGTCGCGGTTGGCCTGTGCGGTGCGCAGGTCGCCGGGGACTGACTCGCCGCGACGTCCCTCCGCGCGGACGAGTTCGAGCGTGGCGCGGGCGTCCTCCTCCTCTTCCGGGAGGTGGGCGATGACCACGTCGGCGCCCTCCTTCGCGAAGGTGACCGCCACGGCCCGTCCGATGCCCGAGTCACCCCCGGTGATGAGTGCGCGCTTGCCCTCGAGTCGGCCGCGGGCCACCCAGGACGTCTCGCCGTGGTCCGGCTGCGGGTCGAGTTCCGACGTCCGGCCGGGCCACTCCTGCTGCTGCTTGGGAATCCTGCTGAGTTCGTCGTATGCCATGTTCCATCCTCCCCCCGGTCGGGGTCACAAGGCACCGGTTCGGCCGGCCCGGATGCCGGGCCGGCCGATCGGTGCGCCTCAGGCCGTGGCCGGGAACCTCTCCCAGACGCGGTGACCGGCGAGCAACTCAACCAGTTCGGCAACCAGCGCAGCGGGCTCGCCCGAGACCACGCCGGGCGCATCCTCCGGGACACCCGCGGCCGCCAGGACGGGGGCTGCGTCCGAGGCAGCCCCGATCGCCTTGCAGTGCCGGAACATCTCCGCCACCAGCTTCACGACCCGGGGATCGACGGGCAGCCCGGTCGTCGACTGACCGGCCTTCGCGTCGAACGTGGGTACGGCGTCGGGCGCCGGCTCGGGGGAGGTTACGAGGAGGGCCGCGTCGAACTCCACCGAGGCGGCCGTCAGGAACGTCCGGTCCACCACCACCTCGCCCAGCCGCCCGCCGGAGGGAGCGGTCACGAACGGCACCATTCCAGCGTCGATGACCGCCTGCCTGATGCCCTCCACGTCGGCGGGCGAACTGGTCGCGTCCACGACGATGGCGACCTTGCGGCCGATCACCGGCCACCTCTCGCCGACCTGGGAGAGCGCCGGGCTGGGCTCGACGTCGGCCCTGGGAGGGATCGTCGGCTCCGGGACCGGCAACCCCAGACCACGTGCCACCTCGGCACACAGGTCGGCGTCGATGTTGGCGAGGCACTGCAGCTGCCTCGTCCTGATCGACTCCTCGTAGCACTTGCCCAACTCGAAGGTGTACCCGCGCGCCAGGTGCTGGCGCTCCACCGGGCTCAACGAGCGCACGAAGAGCGTGACTTGGCTGAAGTGGTCGTCGAAGCTGGCCGACAGCTCACGCACCTTGGCGCCCTCGACGCGGGTCGGGACGTCGATGAAGGCGCCCGAGTCGTCGTCCGCCTCGGCCGGGTTGCCGCCGTCGAGCGAGTTCGGGCGGTAGGGGGCCACCCCACCGTGCACGGCGTGCTGGTGGAAACCGTCGCGGAACATGTCGTTGACGGGGCAGTGCGCCCGGTTGATCGGCAGCTGGCTGAAGTTCGGACCGCCGAGCCGGGTCAGCTGCGTGTCGATGTAGGAGAACAGGCGAACCTGCAGCAGGGGGTCGTTGGTCACGTCGATGCCCGGGACCAGGTGGCCGGGGTTGAACATCACCTGTTCGGTCTCGGCGAAGAAGTTGGTCGGGCGGTGGGTCAGCACCATGGTGCCCACCACCTGCACCGGGCACAGCTCCTCCGGGACGATCTTCGTGGGGTCCAGCAGGTCGATCCCCTCGAAAGTCTCGTCCGGCGAGTCCGGCATCACCTGGAGTCCCAGGTCCCAGGACGGGTACGCGCCGGCGTCGAGCGCGTCGTAGAGGTCGCGGCGGTGGTAGTCGGGATCTGCGCCCGCCGTCATCTGGGTCTCCTCCCAGACCTGCGAGTGGACGCCCTGGTGCGGCTTCCAGTGGATCTTCACGAGCGAGGTCTCGCCTGCGTCGTTGATCATGCGGAAGGTGTGGATCCCGAAGCCCTCCATCATCCTGAACGACAGCGGGATCGCCCGGTCGGACATCTGCCATGCGACGTGGGCCTGCGCCTCGGTGTGCAGGGAGACGAAGTCCCAGAAGGTGTCGTGTGCGCTCTGCGCCTGGGGGATCTCCGTGTCCGGGTGCGGCTTGGCGGCATGGACGATGTCCGGGAACTTGATGCCGTCCTGGATGAAGAAAACCGGGATGTTGTTCGCCACCAGGTCGTAGTTTCCCTCCGAGGTGTAGAACTTGGTCGCGAACCCTCGGGTGTCGCGGACGGTGTCCGATGATCCCCTGAAGCCGACCACCGTGGAGAACCGCACGAACACAGGCGTCTCGACGCCCTTTCCGAGGAACGCCGCCCGGCAGATCTTCGACGCCTTGCCGTTGGCCACGAAGACGCCGTGTGCGCCGGTGCCGCGGGCGTGGACCACACGCTCAGGGATGCGCTCGTGGTCGAAGTGGGTGATCTTCTCGCGCAGGTGGTGGTCCTGCAGCAGGACGGGTCCCCGCGGGCCGGCCCTCAGCGAGTGGTCGGTGTCCCGGAGGCGGGCACCCTGCGAGGTGGTGAGGTACTCACCCTGTTGCGCCATTGCCTCGGGGGGTGCCCCGGTAGGGGCGCCCGTGGGAGTCACTGCCGCGGGTCCCTGCTGGGACGGCTTGGGCGGCGGTGGCGCGACGGGGGACGTCGGCTCGTCCACGGGAGGCGAGGCCACGCCCGGTCCGGGAGGTGGCGCGAGCGGCGCCTTTGCCGGGTTGTTCTCCTGATCTGGAGACATTTCGCACTGCTCCTAACCCATCGGGTCGACCCCGGGGCGCGTCGTCCCGCGACGCCGATGACTGCCTCCAACTCAATCATCCGAGAGGATCAGTTCCGGCCTGTTCCGCGGCTCAGTTCGGGTCCAGTCCCCGGCGCATGATCGGCGGGTGCAGACCCCGCTCACCGCCGGCGCGGTAGACCTTCGCCGGACGGCCCCTGCCCCGCACGATCTCGCCCGTCTCGGCGACGAACCCCTCGGCGCCCAATACCTTGCGCTGGAAGTTGCGGGGGTCGAGGCCCTCCTCCCCGCCCCACACCGCTACGTAGACGCGCCGCAGCTCGGGCAGGGTGAAGGTGGGGCCGCAGAAGGCCGTCGCCAGCGTCGTGTACTCGAGTTTGGACCGGGCCCGCTCGACCCCGTCCGCCAGGATCTGGGTGTGGTCGAATGCCAGTGACCGCCCGAGTGCCTCCTCGACGGGGACCCACTCGGCGCGGTCGGCATCAGTGTCCGGCCGCGGGTCGGGGAGCGAGGCCCCCAGCGCCACCCAGGCGACGGAGACCACGCGCTCGGGCCGCGGGTCCCGACCGGGGGTGCCGTAGGTCCGCAGTTGCTCGAGCACGACGTCGTCGCGAGAGATTCCGGCCTCCTCGGACAGTTCCCGGTAGGCGGCGGCCTCGAGGTCCTCGTCGGCGCGGACGAAGCCTCCCGGGAGCGCCCACTCCCCGTGCGCCACCGAGCCCGAGCGGCGGATCAGCAGGACGCACAACGCGTCAGCCCGGATGGTCAGCACGACGATGTCAGCGGCGACGGCGAAGATGGGGAAGTCGGAGGAGTACCTGGCCATGCAGGTCACAGTACATGTCCGGGTGACGCTATTGGTCGGCGGTGGGGCGCGCCTTCACGCAACACCGCCCGGGGTCCGGCTCGAGACAGGCGGTCAGGCCGTCGCACCCCAGCCCGTCGGCGACGCCCTGGACGAAGGACTTGTTGAGGGTGCAGACCAGTCCGGTGTGCTTGCGCGCCAGCGAGTCGAACGGGCAGTTGTCCAGCTCGACGACGCCGTCGCGGACCTGCGGCTCGTAGCCCTGGGTGCCGAGGACACGTGCCAGGCCCTCGGGCGTGTTCGGGTCGCCGAGGCTCCGGCCCGCCTCGCCCAGCGCCAGCCCCTCGGTGCGGGCGACGTCGCCGAGCACGTCGTCGAGGGGTTCTCCGGCGGTCGCGCGGGTGACGGCGGCGGCGAGGATGTCCCCCACCAGGTCGTAGCGACGGGGCGGCAGGGTCACCGAGAACTCCCGGTCCGAGCGCCGGTAGAGCTTGCTGGGCCGGCCGGCACCGGGGCCGGTGCGGCCGCTGAGGCGCTTGAACTCCACCACGAGGAGTCCCTCGTCGACCAGCCGGTCGAGGTGGAAGTTCACGTTGTGCTGGGCGATACCGAGGGCCTTGGCCGCCCGCTCGCGGCCCACCGGCTCGGCCTGCGCCACGACGTACTCGTACAGCGCACGTCGGGTGTCGTCAGCCAGGGCTCCGATGCCTGCGGCCTGGGATTCGAGACTCATGCCCCAATTCTAAAACATAAAAGTCTTGACACAATCCCCGGGCGGGAGTCTAATGAAGATCCGACCACTTTTTAGAAAGGTCCCATCATGTTCACACCCACGGGCGCCGCAACCGGCGTCAGCACGGGCACCCACCACGCCTACCTGCTCCTGCGCACCGTCTTCACGATCGCACCCATCGCCTTCGGGCTGGACAAGTTCCTCGGCCTGCTGACCGACTGGGACCGCTACCTGGCCCCTGGATCGGCGCCATCGTCCCCGGCACCGCCCACCAGGCCATGCTCGCCGTCGGCGTCACGGAGATGGTCGCGGGCATCGCCGTCGCCGTCGTCCCCCGCTACGGCGCCCTCGTGGTGGCCGCCTGGCTGGCCGGCATCATCGTCAACCTCGTGTCCATGGGGCAGTTCTTCGACGTGGCGCTGCGGGACTTCGGCCTGATGGCGGGTGCGCTCGCGCTGTTCCTGCTCGCCCCGGCACCCGGCAGGTCCGAGAAGTGAGCGAGCGGGCACTCGAGCCGGAGCCGCTGCACAACTGGCGACCACGCGTCGTCGCCGAGCGGCCGACGGCCGACCTGGCTGCCGCCACCGATGCCGCCGCCGCGCTGTTGACCGCCCTCGGGCTCGACCTCACCGACGAGGGCCTCGTCGAGACGCCCGGGCGGATGGCCGCGACCCTCCTCGAGATGACCAGCAGTCCGCCGTTCGAGCTGACCACGTTCCCCAACGACGAGGGCTACGACGAACTGGTGATGGTGCGAGACATCCCGGTGCGGTCCGTCTGCGAGCACCACGTGCTGCCGTTCGTGGGGGTGGCGCACGTCGGCTACCTGCCGGGGGAACGGATCCTCGGGCTGTCCAAGTTCGCGCGGATGGTGGAGTTCCACGCCCGCCGACCCCAGACGCAGGAACGCCTGACCAAGCGCATCGCGGACCACCTCGCCTCAGCCCTCCACCCGCGCGGCGTGGGCGTGGTGATCCACGCCGAGCACACCTGCATGAGCATCCGCGGAGCCTTGGCAGTGGGCGCCCGGACCACGACGTCGGCCCTGTTCGGGCTGCTGCGCGACGACCCGCGCACCCGCTCGGAGTTCCTCGCACTCACGCGCGGGGCCTGAGGCGCCCCTGGTTGACAGTGGCGCCCCCGCCCCTTACCTTTATGTCATTCGGACATGTAAGGGGATGCCATGGAACTCACCACACAGCAGGCGGACCGGGCAGCAGGGGTGCTGCTCGGACAGGCGATCGGGGACGCGCTGGGCGTGCCGTACGAGTTCGGCTCCGCGCCGCTCGACGGACCCGCGCGGATGCTGGGCGGCGGCCTTGGCAACTACCGGCCCGGGGAGTGGTCCGACGACACCCAGATGGCCGCCTGCATCGCCCGCGTCACCGCCACCGGCGAGGACCCGCTCGGCGACGAGGCCCTCGACGCCGTCGCGCACGGCTTCCTGGGCTGGTACTCCAGCGGGCCGGCCGACATCGGCAACCAGACGCGGACCGTCCTCTCCCACGCGGGCGAGCAGCGGGGCCCGATGGGGCGGCTCATGACCGGGATCTCGCAGCAGGAGTCTCGGGCCGGTCGGGCCGGCAACGGTGCGCTGATGCGCACGGGCATCGTCGGCCTGGTGGCGCTGGCCGATCCGGTGACGACGGCGCGGGCCGCCGAGCGCTTCGCAGCCCTGACCCACGCCGACCCGCGCTGCGTCGACTCCTGCATCATCTGGTCCGAGGCCGTGCGGGTGGCGGTGGTGGAGGGTCGGCTCGACGTGCGGGCCGGGCTCCCCCTCCTACCCGAGGACCGCCGGGCCGAGTGGGAGCAGTACCTGGCCGACGCCGAGGCCCAGGGGCCCGCCGCGTTCACCGCCAACGGGTACACCGTCACCGCCCTGCAGGCTGCGTGGGCGGCGATCCACTCGACGCGCCACCTCACCGGCACCGAACACGTCCTCGCCGCACTGCAGGCCGCCATCGAGATCGGGCATGACACCGACACCGTCGCCGCCATCGCCGGGGCCCTGCTGGGCGCGCGGTACGGGGTCTCCGGGCTGCCGGCCGACCTGGCCGAGCAGGTGCAGGGCTGGCCGTACTGGATGAACGGCAAGGACCTGGTCCGGCTGGCCCTCGACACCGCCACCGGTGGTCCGGCTGCCGGCTCGGGCGCCGTCGGGTCGGATGATCGGACCGTAGCCCGGATCGCGGGCGAGTTCACCCGGGCGATGCTGCGCCTGCGCGGCACCCAGGACTCCGCCACCATGGACCTGGACGCGGATGTCTACGTCCAGTTCGCCTCCTACGACGCCTCCGCGGTCATGTGCGAAGTGACCTCCAACCGGTTCCTGCCGGAGGATCGTCGCCTCACGACGCAGGGCGAGCAGGCCCTGCGTGACCTCGGCTTCACCGCCCCGGACGACGGCTTCCCCAACTGGTGGATCGGCGTCGACGACGGTGCCGCTGATGCGATCAACGCCGCGGCCTCCGCGCTGGCCAGGGCCTTGTGCGAGGTCTACGGCTACGCAGCCGCCGACGTGTGGCGCGTCGCCCGGCGCCTCGTCCCTTGCTCAAGGAACTGCTCGGGATCGAGTGACCCTCAGCTGTCGAGGGTGCGACGGACGACGGCCGCGCCCTCGACGGGCCACCCGGGCAGCAGCGGTGCGATCGCGGTCTCGGCGATGTCGAGGAGCTCGCGCGCACAGTCCTCTACGGGCCGCTCGAGAGCCGCGCCGATCCGCGCGCCGAGGGGACCGAAGGTGTCCTCGACGCGGCGACGCGGGTCGAGGCCGTCGCGCAGCGCAGCCGGGGCGGCGGGCACGAGCGCGCCGACGAGGTCGAGCAGCTCGCTGAGCGCGTACATCCGCACGTGCGCGCTCGCCGCGACGAGCTCGCCGCGGCGAGCGCGGCCGATGCCGATGAGCAGAAGCGAGCAGAAAAGCCCCGCGGCGCGCAGAAGGTCGGGTGCCGGTCGTTCGGCGATCGCGCGGGCGGTGCGCGCGGCACAGGCCTCGATGACCCCGGTGAGCGGCCCGGTGTCGTGGACGACGCGCCAGTGGTGCGCGGCGAAGGTCGCGACGTCCTCGAGCGACGCGACGGCGAACTCCAAGACGTGACCGTCGGCGAGGACGACCTTGAGCCCGTGGCCGGTCTCGCGCGGGCAGAGCACGATGTCGGGTCCCTCCGGGAGCCACGAGAGGTCCTGGCGGTACCGCTCGGCGACGTCAGGCTCGACGACGAGGTAGAAGTCGTGGTCGGACCACTCGTCGAGGCGGGCGCGCTCGGCCCCCGAACCGAGGAGGACGAGCCCGACGACCTCTGGCCGCTGCGCGATCCGCGCGACGAGCGCGTCGGTCCAGGCGTCGAAGCGTGCACGGGCGTCAAGCGTCGTCATGGTGCCTCCGGGGTCGAGTGAACCCTGGGTGCAGGGCCTGTCCGAGCATAGGGGGTGCGTGGGTACGAGGGGAAGGTCCGGACAAGCCGAAGAGCCGCGATCCGGCATGGATCGCGGCTCTTGGTGACGACGCGGGAGGATGCGTCGCGGCGGACGGCCGATCAGTGGCTGCTGACGGGTCGCCTGGGTCTCAGCGGAGGAAGAGCGGGGACTGGTCGGGCACCCGGTGGAGGTCCATCTTCATCCGGAGCTCGCGCTGGGGCGTCGGGACCGCGGGGACCGCGTGACGCTTGAGCCACCGGACGACCTTGGCGACGGGCTGCTGGACGGAGGACATCGTCTCTCACCTTCCTGGGGTTCGGGGGGTCGTGCTGACACCTCAATGATGGTGCGGATCTTGCTTTAGCACAATCGAATTACTGTGGACCCAGGGTTTACAGTTGCTACATGGCAACGGATGCACGCAGGCTTTCCTTTCTCTTGGCCGTCCACAGGGCTGGGGGAGTCCTCGCAGCCGCTGACCTGCTGCACGTCACGCCATCCGCCGTGTCGCAGCAGATCCAGCGGCTCGAGAGGGAGGAGGGCGTCACGGTCCTCGACCGCGGTCCCCGCGGCGTGACGCTCACGCCGGCGGGGCGGGTGCTCGCGGAGGCCGCCGAGCGCATCGAGGGCGAGCTCGTCTCGGCCCGCAAGGAGCTTGCGGCGCTCGGTGACGACGTCGCGGGCACCGTGACCGTGGCGTCGTTCTCGACCGTCACCGTCGCGGTGCTCGTCCCCGCGCTCGTCGCGCTCAAGGAGGATCACCCCGGTGTCGAGGTCGTCCTCACGGATATGGAGTATGCCGACGGAGTACGCGCGCTCCGCGCGGGCGAGGTGGACGTCGTGCTCCACGAGCGTGATGAGCACACCAGGCCCAACGCGGGTCGCGGCCACCGTGATGTTCCGGTGCTCGACGAGCCGTGGCGGCTCGCGGTCCCGACGTCGATGCCGACGCCGGGGTCGTTGCACGAGCTCGCAGGGGCGCGCTGGGTCGGTCCCGACCCGAGCACGGCGGCGGCCCGGGCCCTCGGCCGCCTCGGGGCCGAGATCGGTGCCGAGCTGTCGGTGCGGCACTCGTTCTACGACTTCGGGGTCGCGCTCGCGCTCGTCGCGGCGGGGGAGGGGGTCGCGCTGCTCCCTGCGCTGGCGTTGGGCTCCGGCATTCCCGACGGCGTCGAGGTCGTGACGATGCCGGGGCTCGGCACCCGACGGATCGTCGCGCGTCACCGGCAGTCGCGGCACGAGCCGGGGCCCGCTGTCGCGGCCTTCCTCGAGGCCGTCGGCGAGGTCGCCGCCGGGATCGACCTCGGCTGAGCACGGCGTCGGTCGGCTCGGTGCCTTCGCCCCCGCGCGGCGGTGCCCGCACCGCGGCCGCTGGGGCTCGTACCCCCGACGACGACTGGTCCTGACCCGCGTCCGGGTGGGGCAGAATTGGGTTCGGCCGGTCCTCGGCCGTCCCCGAGCCGTTAGGCAAAGATGCTGATCAGGAAACCACTCCTCGCCGGGATCGGCGCCGTCGCCATCCTGCTCGGTCTCGTGTGGGGCGGGCAGGGCATCGGGTTCATCGGCGGCAGTTCCATGACCGATGACCCGACGTGGCTGGTGATCGGGCTGGCGCTGCTGGTGGCGGGGGCGGTGCTGCTGTTTCTCAGCACCCGCGGAAAGTCCTGGCGTGACCCCAACGGTCCGCCGGGACAGCACTGAGGCGCACTACCGTCGGCGGGGACGTCGTCCCTTCTGGCCGGCCGGCCGACTGCCCGAACTCGGCTTCCTGGCCTGCGGCTTCGCAGGCTTCCCGCTCTTCTCGCGCTCCTTGGCGGTGCGGGAGCTGTTGGCCGTGCGGCCGCGCACCACGCCGATGAACTCGTCGATCCACTCGTTGTCATTGTCGACCCGCCAGGCCAGGGCGATCGTCGTCGGCTCCGCGTCGACGACGGGGCGGTGGACCATGTCCTTGCGGGACTGGGTGCGCGCCACGGACAGGGGGACGCGCAGGGCGGCGGCGGAGTAGACGGCCAGGTCGATGCTCTCGGGGCAGTAGTCCTCGACGATGCGGAACTCGGCCATGTCCTCGGCCGTCACCTCGTCCAGCGCGGCCAGCAGGAACTCCTTGGCCATCCACACCACCGGCTGCTCCTCGTAGAGGGCGATGGTGTGCAGGCCGGCTGTGTCGACGGGGAGCCTGACGAAGCACATGTCCACCTGGCCGCTGCCGAGTGCGCGGCGCTGGTCGGCCTCGAGGACCTCGGTGACCTCGAGGCGCACCTTGCGGAAGCGTTCCTCCCAGATCCGGCGCCACTTGGTGAGTGTCACACCCGGCACGAATCCGATGCGCAGGCCCGTGCGCTCTGGCTGGGCGGGAGTGGTCACCCACGCAGGGTAACGCAGGCCGATAGGCTGAGGGGATGAGCCAGACGATGAAGCCGATCACAGCAGCCGCCAAGCTCGGCATCTATCTGCCGGCAGCGCCGGAGGAGTTCCGCAACTCGCCTATCACCCGCGACGAGGTGGACGAGTTGCGCGCCAACCCGCCGGCCTGGCTCCAGGAGCTGCTCCGCAACGGACCGTTCCCCCGCGACGTCGTGGCCCAGAAGCTGGGCGTGTCCCGCTCCGGCCTCCAGCGCGCCGGCGTGACCGAGGCCCTCACCGCGGACCAGATCGGCGAACTGATCGCCGAGCCGCCCGCGTGGCTGGTCGAGGAGCGCGAGACCCAGCGCAAGGTGCTTGCCGAGAAGACGCGCCAGGGCACCGGCGGAGGTGGCGGCGGCCGCCGCTGACGACGTCGCTGCAACCGAAAGCTCCAACAACCAAGCCCTCGGTTACAGGGAGCCCCCCCAAGCAAGTTCGCCACCGCTGGGTCAGTTTGCTTCCGCTACAGGGGTGGCGAACTGACCGAGCGGTGGCTAACTCGAGCAGACGGCGGGCCGACCCCGTCAGGCGACCGGCAACCAGACGCGCATCGTCGCAGGACCGCGGTTGGCCCACGAGTGGTACGGCACGAGGGGGACGTCGAACGTCTCCCCCACCTCTGCCGACGGCGCGGCCGCGTAGGGCCAATCGTCCTCGGCCACTGCGATCCGCGCGCCGGGGAGCACTGCACCCGCACCGTGGGCGCGCAGTTCACCGGAGGGATCGACGACGAGCTCGTTGACGGTCATGCCCTCGGGCAGGTCCACGGACTCGGCGCACAGCACCAGGGGGCCGCGCTCGACGGCGACGGTGCCACGGATGGCGTCGATGCGGGCGTCGGGACGCACCAGGCGCGGCTGCAGCGGCAGCACCAGCTGCACCTCGTCGCCGGCGGTGACGCCCTCGAGTCGGAACACACCAGGCTCGGCGGACTCGCCGTTGACGGTGGCGCCGGCGGCCCAGGCGGGGATGCGGAGGGTGAGCACGAACGGCTCGGCAGCTGCGGTGACCCGGATGTTGACCTCGCCCTCGTACGGGTAGGCGGTCTCCACCTTCAGGCCGATGCCGTCCACGTCCAGCGTAGTGGGGGCGTACTGCACCAGGGCGACGCCGTCGTCGGTTCGGGCGGCGAGGTAGCCGGCCAGCGTGGCGAAGGTGCGGGCCACGTTGGTGGGGCAGCAGGACACGTCGAACCAAGGTGCGCGCAGCGACGAGTTGGCGCGCGGCACCTGCACGTCGGGCAGCGCCACCTCGGCGGGGGTGCGACGGTGGAGCGTGTTGGAGTAGAAGAACCCCTGGCCGTCCTCGGCGGTCGAAGTGGCGACGATGTTGTACAGGGCGCGTTCGATGGCGTCGCCGTAGGTGATGTCGCCGGTGGCCAGCAGGAGGCGCCAGGCCACCATGACCGAGCCGATGCCGGCGCAGGTCTCGCAGTAGGAGCGGTCCGGCGGCAGCTCGAAGTCGTCCCCGAAGGCCTCGTCCTGGTGGTGGGAGCCCATGCCGCCGGTGATGTAGGTGCGGCGGGCGAGCGCGTTGTCGTACTGCCGCTTCGCGATCTCGAGGAGTTCGACGTCGCCCTTCTCGACGGCGACGTCGATGGCCGCCGACGTCAGGTACAGCGCCCGCACGGAGTGGCCGACGAGCACCTCGGCGTCGCGGTAGGGCTGGTCGTCCTGATAGTAGGAGCGGCCCCACTCGATGTCGGCCAGCAGGTCGTGGCCGCGGCGCTCGATGAACAGCGACGCCTGCTCCAGGTAGCGCTCGTCACCGGTGGCGCGGGCGAACTCGGCCAGGGCCACCTCGATCTCGGGGTGGCCGCAGATCTTCTCGTTGGCGCCCGCCCCGAACTCGGCGACGACGTGGTCGGCCACGCGGGTGGCGACGTCGACGATCACCGAGTCGGCGCGGCCGGTGCGGATCCGGGCGACGGCGGCCTGGATCAGGTGGCCGTAGTTGTAGAGCTCGTGGCCCCACTCGAAATCGGTGTAGCGGGGCTGCTGGCCGGGGTTGTCGAAGTTCGTGTTGAGGTAGCCGTCCTCCCTCTGGACCGCCTTGATCATGGCCCCGAGCCGTTCGATCTCCGCATCCAGTTCGGCGTCGTCGCTGCGGCCGGCCTCCCAGGCCATCGCCTCGATCAGCTTGTACACGTCGGAGTCTGCGAACTCCCTGCCCTGCCGGTGCTCATGGATGGTCCCCTCGAGGGTGTG
Organism: Tessaracoccus rhinocerotis; assembly: GCF_007197885.1. Lineage (GTDB taxonomy): Bacteria > Actinomycetota > Actinomycetes > Propionibacteriales > Propionibacteriaceae > Arachnia > Arachnia rhinocerotis. The sequence continues at coordinate 193,003 of NZ_VKKG01000006.1, read as the reverse complement.
GACGAAGTTCTCGACCCAGCCGGCCTTCGTCTCCCACTTCAGGCAGTGGGGGATGATGGCGTCGGCGTTGAGCTGCTGGCGCTCGCCCCAGAAGCCCCCGTCGATGACGATCCTGTCGATCGCGATCGGCTGCAGCACACCGTTGGAGGGCGCGACAGGTACTGGTGAGGTGTGCATTGGAATTCTCCTTGGAGGGGGTGGCTCAGCCCTTGACTGCGCCTGAGGTGAAGCCCTTGACGTAGTACTTCTGCAGGGCGAGGAAGAGGACGAGCGCGGGCAGCGTGAGGACGACGACGCCCGCCGTGGTGATGCCGTAGTCGATGACACCCATCACCTGCTGGCGCATGTTCACCAGCGCCAGCGGCAGCGGCGCGTTGTCCATGCTGAGCAGGTAGAGCGCCACCATGAAGTCGTTCCACGCCGCCAGGTAGGCGAACAGGCCGACGGTGATCAGCGCCGGGGTGGCGGTGGGGAGCATGACCCGGAAGAACGCGCTCAATGCGGAGCAGCCGTCGAGCTTGGCCGCCTCCTCCAGCTCCGCCGGGACGGAGGCGAACGAGTTGCGCATCATGAAAACGCCCATCGGCAGCTGGAACAGCGTCAGCACCAGGCCGACGCCGGGCAGCGAGTTCTGCAGGCCGATCTTCTGCATCCACACGATGAGCGGGATCAGCAGGGCGGCCACCGGGACCATCATCACCGACAGCACCAGGATGAACAGGACGTTCTTGCCCCGGAAGCGGAAGCGGGCGAACGCGTAGCCGCCGGTTGCCGCGCACACCAGGGTGACGACGATGGCCACCAGGGAGATGACCAGCGAGTTCAGCAGGTAGACGGGCAGACCCCGGCCGTACTCGAAGAGTGCGACGTAGTTGCCGAAACCGAAGCCCGACGTCTGCGACGTGCCGGGGGCGGGCGAGACGGAGCTGATCACGGCCCACACCAGCGGCGCGAGGAAGGTGATGGCGATGCAGGAGGTCAGGAAGTAGAACAGACCCTTGGACAGCGGTGTGGACTTCACTTGTCCTCCTTGTCGGACACGCCCATGGCCTTGAGCTGGATGGCGTTGATGACCACCAGGGCCAGGAGCACCAGCACGGACAGGGCCGCGGCCATGCCGAGATCGCGCTTGGTCTCGAACGCGTAGCGGTAGATGAGCAGGACGACGGTCATCGTCGAGTTGTTCGGGCCGCCCTTGGTGAGGACGTAGAACTGGTCGAAGGCGAGCAGCGAGCCCGTGATGGACATGATCATCGTCATGGCGATGGTGGGCTTCAGCAGCGGCAGAGTCACCTGGGTGAAGGTGCGCCAGCGGCTGGCGCCGTCGATGCGGGCCGCCTCGTAGACGTCCTGCGGGATGCCCTGCAGGCCCACCATGGTGAGCAGCATGTAGAAGCCGGCGAAGCGCCACACCACCAGGAACACCGTGGCCCACAGCGCGCCGTTGGGGGTGCCCAGCAGCGACGAGTCCTGGTCCATCAGGCCGAGGTCCGCGAGCACCTTGTTGATGGGGCCGACCTGCGGCGAGTAGAGGGCGTAGAACAGCACCGACGCCGACGCGATGCCGAGCGCGGAGGGCACGAGGATGGCGGTGCGCAGGATGTTGTTCCAGCGCCTCGCCTCCTGCACCAGCAGCGCCAGGCCCAGCGCGATGGGCATCAGGATGACCGTGGTCAGGAGGGTGTACTTCAGCGTGAACCAGACGGAGTCCAACAGCATCGGGTCCGCGAGGACCTTGCTGAAGTTGTCGACGCCGTTGAGGCCCTGGTTGCCGCCCAGGAGGGTCCACTTGGAGCCCGACATGATCACCACGAGGACGATCGGGGCGAAGAAGAGCAGGGCCAGTACGACCGTCACCGGCGTGGCGAATGCCCAGCCTGTGGCCGCCTCACGTCTCATGTGAGCGCTGCGGGTCCTGCCCGCGATGATGCTCGGTGCTGTCATGGAAAGTTCCTCAGTCTCCGGGATGGTGTGGGGGTGGGGCGGTGCCGCCCCACCCCCACTGGTGCCTTGCCGCGGACTAGCCGCCCAGAGTGGCGCTGATCTCCTCGTTGAGGGTGTCGACCTGCGAGCCGTCGCCCCAGACAGCGTCCTGGATCAGGAGCTGCCAGTTGGAGCCGGCGGCGTTGAACGCCTCGTTGAAGTAGATGGCCACGGGGGTGCGGCCGTCCTTGATGGTGGCGTTGGCGATGAGCGTGCGCTCGTCGGCGTCGGCGTAGCCGTTCTCGAGGACGCTCAGGCTGGAGGCCGTGTCGTCGTTGTCGGCGAAGACCGTCTGCTGGGCCTCGTCGGACATCAGCCAGGACATGAAGTTCCAGGCCTGCTCCACGTTCTCGGAGCTGCGGGAGATGCCCAGGGCGTCACCGCCGAGGAAGGTGGACTGGTTGCCGTCGACGCCGGGGATGCCGGCGACGCCGATCTCGAAGTCGACCGTGTCGAACAGGCCCGTCACCGCGGTGTAGGGGTACTGCATGACGCCGATGTTGCCCTCCTGGAACGGGGCGGTCCAGGTGGCTCCGGTCTCCTCCTTGGAGCCGGCGCCGAGGCCGTTGGAGGTGTTGGCGAGCTCGTTGTAGGCCGCGTAGATGGCCTTGGCGTTCTCGGAGGCCACGTTGGCCTCGGTGCCGCCGGCGCCGAGGGGCTCCTCACCGCTGGCCCACATCATCGGGAACAGCGTGAACACGAGGGCACCGCCGGACTGGCCGGCGAGGTAGCTGCCCGCGACGCCGTCCTTGCCGAGGTCCGCGACAGCCTTGGCCTGCTCGAGGAACTCACCGACGGTGGTGGGGCCCTGCTCGGGATCGAGACCGGCCTCCTCGTAGAGGTCCTTGTTCCAGACCATCACGGAGATGTCGGTGACGAACGGCAGCGTGTGCATGCGGCCGTCGATGGTGCCGGCGTCGATGTGGCCCTGCTGGAGGTTGTCAACGTCGAGGGTGGAGATGTGGTCCGTGATGTCGGTGAAGACGCCCTGCTCCACCCAGTACGGGATGCGAACGACGTCGCCCGCGAGGATGTCGGGGAGCGTGTCGGTCTGGATGGCGCCGCCAACCTTCCCCTCGACGTCGTCGTTGGGGAGGATCTCCAGGATCACCTGGTTCTCGTGGGTGGCGTTGTAGGCCTCGACGGCGTTCTTGGCCTGGCGCTCCAGCGGGGCGCGCGTCCACATGGTCAGTTCGGTGCCGTCGTCGATGCCCTCCGGTGAAACTTCAGCTCCGTTGGTGGCCCCTTCGGTGGGGTCCTCCGCCGGGGTTTCGCCGCCGCAGGCGGTGAGAGCGAGGCTCAGGGCCGCGGCAGCGGCCAGGATCGAGCGAGTCTTCATTTTGATCCTCTCTTCTTTGAGGTGTTGTGCTGCCGGTGACTACCCCCGGCTTTCGAAACCTTCGTAAACGGTTGCGTGAATCATTCCACGCGTGATCCGGCAAGTCAAGGGCCCCAAAATACGTCGGTTCTTTAGGAGTTTTCGAAAGCTTTCGGGTTTGTCTGGGCCAGCCCTGGGGGAATGCGGGCTCGGGCGACGGGGGACGGCACGTCGCCGACGGCGTGACCAGCGTCCGCGAAACGCCGCGTCGAGGCCCTGGAGAGCCCGGAACGAGCTTCTCGCGGATGCCTGTCACGCCCCACCGCGACGGCCGCCATGCGGCGGGACGGTTAGGACCCAGGCAGCAGGACGCGGATGCCTACGTCGCCCGCACTGTCGTACTCCTGGATGCTCACGTATCCGTCGACCACGAGGGTGTCTGCGTAGTTGCTCGTGCTGAAATGGGCTATCGCAGCTCCGTCCGAGACGCGGTGAAGCGTCGGCCGGTCGTAGTTGTCCATCACGGCCACCACGGACCCGTCCGGGCTGATGGACAGCGGGTTGCTGGTGGAGATCGGCTCCCCCGGGTTGTCGAACTGGAGCCCGACGTCACGCAGGAGCGCCTCACCCTCGGGGGAGAACATCACAGGCCTTGCGAACTGCTCCACGCCGATGTCCAACATCTCCAACGGGTAGACCGGGGTGACACCCTGGAACACGTACGGGAAGGGCGTCACCGCGTACCCGTCCTCCGGGTCGGACAACTGCTTGCCGTCCCAGTCGAAGAACGCGGTTCCCACCCCGTCGGAGTAGACCCCGAAACCGTCCCAGTACACGTCTGTCGAGACGTCGTCGCTCTCCTGCTCGAACACCACCGATCCATCCGCCAGGTCGATGAGCTGCAGCACACCGTCGGCCAGGAGCGCCAGCCTGCCGCCCTCCACCAGCGTGGCCTGCCCGAGGACGTCGTCAATGCCGGTGCTGTGGCGCCACGCCACCCCGCCGGCGGGGCCGATCGCGAGCACCTCGATCGCCCCGAAGAGCGAGCCTCGAGCCGTGTGGTCCGCCACCAGGTAGATCCCCAGATCACCGTGGAACCCGACCAGCTGGATGTCCGTCGGCAGGAACTGGGCAGCCACCTCGTAGGCGACGCTGCCGGTGGCGATGTCCACCCCGACCAGCGGAGCCGTGGTCTTGCTTGGGAAGTAGTCCTGCGGGACGTCGATGCTCGAGCACAGCGCCACGCCGTCGCGGGTCCCAACGGAGCACAGGTAGCTGGGGAAGTCCCAGACCAGCTCGCCCGTGGCCGTGGAGATCCCGTGCAGCACGTCGTCGAGCATGAACGCGTACACGGCACCGTCCGCGCTCAAGCCGACGGGCAGCGCGTTCATGCCTTCGAAGGAGACCTCCGTGGCACCGGTGGCATAGCCCTCATCCAGCCAGCTCCCCGTCAGCCCGCGCGGGTACAGGTCATCGGGCGTCGGTGAGGGCGACGGGGATGGGGCGCAGCACACCGGAGACGGGCTGTCCGAAGGGCTCGGCGACGGGCCCACCGACGGGCTGGGTGACGGCGACGCGGGTCCTGCGGGGGTGGGCTCCCCGTCGGAGGCGAGCATCCCGTATGCGACGAGCCCGCCGAGCACACAGGCCAGTACTCCGACGACCACCCACCACACCGTGCGAGTGCCGGATCGACGGGGCTGGGGGTGCGGGTACTGGCTCACGGGCGACAATCCTAGGCCGTGGAGGGTTCGCCGCCCCGGCTCGATGGTCGCGGACGGGCTCAAACGGCAGTGGGTGCGCCCGCTTGGACCTCACCCTGCCCTTCGAGGCTCGCTGCCGTTCGCACCTCAGGGCGACTGGGGTGGGTGCTGGCGGCCGCGGTAGACGGCCGTCCGCAGTTCGACCGACCAGACGTCGAGGGTCGGCATCGCCAGTTGCTCGGCGACTGCGATCTCGGCCTCCACGTCGTAGGGGACCCGCACGAACTGGATGCCGAAGGGGGCGGTGCGGTCGCCGCCGACGACGCCCTCCAGGATCACGTACGACGGCGTGGGTTCGTCGAGGGGGTTCCCGACGCTGCCGACGTTGAACAGGGTCCGCCCGCGGTAGGTCTCGACGTAGGCGTCGTGGATGTCGGCGTATCCGACGACGTCGGGCGTGGGTCCGTCCCCGGTCATGGTGGTGTTGTCGAACATGCCGGCGAACTGCTCGGGCGTGTGGTGGAAGTGGACGCGGACGTGGGGGCTCTCGGCGGAGGCGTGGAAGAGCCGGATCCGTCGACCGCTCAGTGTGAGGTCGTGCGAGAGCGGCAGTCCGGCCAGCCAGGTGCGGCTCTCGGGGGAGAGTTCGTCGCGCCACCACACCATCTCGGTGGGGCCGTCGTCGGGGATGGCCGGCAGGAAGTCGTCCCAGTTGCCGCGCACGTTCACCTCGCAAACCTCCCGGCAGCGACGCACGGACGCCTCGCCGCGCGGGCCCTTGCCGGCGGTGTCGCCGAGGTTGAGGATCCGGGTGATCCCGCGGGCGGCGATGTCGGCGAGGACCGCCTCGAGCGCGCCGAGGTTGCCGTGGACGTCGGAGATGAGGGCGATTCGGTCCGGGGTCACCTAGCCATCCTATTGAGGTCCCCACCAGGTCAGGAAGTGAAGCGGACGACGTTGTTGAACACCCAGTCGGTCTTCTGGCGGAACTGGCGCTGGCCGTTGCCGTCGAGGTAGCCCTCGTAGAAGGTGACCCGCGAGAAGCTGCGGCACCCGTTGGGTCCGGTCCAGGAGTCGCCGCAGCTGGTCTTCCACTGCCGCCCGTCGTCAGCGCGCCAGGTGCCGTCGACCGCGAGCGGGTTGCCCTTCCACTGCGCCCGGGGCGAGGGCAGGTAGGTCAGGTTGTTGAACACGTAGGCGTTGACCTGCTGGTAGCGCCCGTTCACCAGCTTGATCTGTGTTGCGTGGATGTCGGCCTGGCAGCGCTTCACTGTGGAGCTGTAGTTCGAGCACACGGTGCGCCAGTGGCGACCGTTGACGTAGTGCTCGCCCGGCGTGGTGTAGACATCGACGTCAGGCGTGTTCCCGTCCGGGTTGCCGGAGTAGGCGAAGAAGTTGATGGTGGAGTACCAGAGGCCGTTGGAGGCCCTGGCGATGCCGATGCCGACGTGGGTGTACTTCGCGTCGCGCATGATCTTCTCGTGAGGGGGCGAGTTGATCCACTGGTTGATGAACTGCTGGGCGCTGCCCGACGAGTTCAGGGCGATGATCTCGCCCGCCCCGCTCCAGCCGTCAGGCACGCGGGAGTCGTCGTGGTAGTGCGGGTTGTGGTTGAAGTTGCCGGTGTCGGCCATCCGCACCGTCCAGTCGCGTGCGACGGGGGTCAGCGCGGTGCTGAGCGTGACGGCCGGGGCGCCCTTCTGGGCGCGGTAGGAGTTGAGGCCGGCAAGCAACTGCTGGACCTTCGCGGTCTCGTTGACGTTCGTGGCGGCCTGCGCGCCCTGTGGCACGACGAAGGCCGTCCCCAACAGCACCAGCAGCGCTGCCAGGCGGGTGAACCAGGCATTCCGGGTCTTGTTCATCGGGGCTCCTCGAATCGGTCAGAGTTCCCCCGGGCGGGCCAGCGTAACCCCGACGGGGGTCACCCTGCGCCGAGTCTCAGCCGCGCGTGGCGCCCTCGAGCATGCCGTTGATGAAGTAGCGCTGGCCGAAGACGAACGCGACGACGATGGGCGCGGCGATGATGACACCGGCCGAGGCCATCAGTGCGGTGTCGGCGGTGTACTGGCCCTGGAACACGTTCAGCGCGAGGGGCGCCGTCGCCCACGTCTTGTAGGGCGACATCACCAGCGGGATCAGGAACTCGTTCCACGTCCACATGAACATCAACACCGCGACGGTGACGATCGAGGGCAGCAGCGGCGGCACGCAGATCCGCCACAGGGCGCTCCAGCTGGTGCTGCCGTCGATGGCGGCGGCCTCGAGCAGGTTCTCGGGCAGCGCCCGGAACTGTGCGCGCATCCAGAACGCGCCGAACGCCGTCGACTGCGCGATCTGCGGCAGCGCCACACCCCAGATGGTGTCGGTGAGCCCGATGGCCTGGAAGTCGAAGAACAGCGGGATGACGATGGCCTCGGCCGGGATCATCAATCCCAGGAGGAACAGGTAGAACAGCAGCGTCGAACCGGGGAAGCGCATGGTGCCGAACGCGTAGCCGGCGAGCACGGACAGCGCCAGCGCCGACGTGACCACGAGCGCGGCGACGGCGAGGGACCGGCCGAGCGCACGGCCGAAGTCGCCCTGCGCCCAGGCTTCGGCGAAGTTGCCCCAGTGCAGCCCGCCGGTGGCGATGCCGAGCTGCGGCCCCAGCGCGGTCACGAAGATCGTGGCCACCGGGGCGACCGCGAACAGCGCGAACAGGGTCAGGACGACGTAGTTGAGCATCCGCTCGGTGCTGGAGACCCTCATCGCGGCCTCCGTTCCTCACCGACGCGGCTGACGAACACATTGATGATGAACACCAGCACGGTCAGCACCACCGCCACGGCCGCGGCCGAGCCGATCTGCTTGTGGTTGAACGCACGGTTGAACACCTCGAAGGCGGGCACCGTCGTCGCGGTCCCGGGGCCGCCTCGGGTGGTCATGTAGACGAGGTCGAAGGTCTTCAGGGCGGCGATGATGGTCAGCACCAGCGCCGTCGCGATCTCGCCGCGGACACTCGGCAGGGTGACGGCGAAGAACTCACGGACGGGGCCCGCGCCGTCGAGCCGGGCCGCCTCGTAGAGCTCGCCGGGGATGCGCGTCATGCCGGCCAGCAGCAGGAGCATGACCAGGCCGGTCTCCAGCCAGAAACCGATGACGCCGACGGCGGACAGCGCGAAGTCCGCGCTGCCGAGCCAGCCGATGTCGGAGTCGATGCCGAACAGGCCGAGGAGGCTGTTCAGACCGCCGGTCGGGGCGTAGATCTGGCGCCACGCGACGGCCACCACCACCAGGGCGATCACCTGCGGCAGGAAGATCAGCGCCCGGTAGATGCCCAGTCCGCGCACCTGCCCGCGGCGCAGCACCGCCGCCAGCACCAGACCCACCGCCAGCGGCAGCAGGGAGTAGAACACGATCAGCACCAGGGCGTGCCAGATGGCGGCCAGGAAGGCGCGGTCGCCCAGCAGCGAGGTGTAGTTGTCGAGGCCGACGAACGTGGCCGCGCCGAAGCCGGACCACTCGTAGAACGAGTAGCTGATGGTCCGACCCAGCGGGTACAGCATGAAGGCGCCGTAGACCACCAGGGCCGGCAGCAGGTAGAGGTAGGGCGCGGCCCGGGAGCCGGCGACGGCCGACGGCCGCCCCCAGCGCCGGGGCGCCCGGACCTCAGCCCGTGAAGGCGGCGTAGTCATCCTCGAACGCCTGCAGCACCTCTTCGGGCGTGCGCTGCCCGTCGAGCGCCTCCTGCAGGCCCTGGCCGGCGGTGTCGGCGAAGGTCGGGGTGGCGTAGTCCAGGTATGGCAGCAGCGTGCCCTCCTCGGAGACCGTGCTGAAGGCGGTGTAGATGTCGTTCTGGACGCCGCTCTCGGGAGCGAGGTCGGCCGTGTTCAACACCGGCATGCCACCGTTCTCGGCGATGATCTCCATCGCCTCCTCCGTGGTGATGAAGTCGATGTAGGCGGCGGCGACGGCGACGTTGTCCGCGTTGGCGGGGACGGAGAACGGGATGCCGGTGCCGCCGGTGGTGGCCACCTGGCCGTCGAGTCCCGGCGGCGGTGCCATGAAGCGCAGGTCCTCGCCCATCACGGCCTCCATGTCGGCACCCAGCCAGTTGCCGGCGGGCAGGAAGACGCCGGTTCCTGTGGTGAAGTCGGCCCAGGCGGCGTCGTAGTCGGTGCCGTTCGGGGAGGAGCCGAAGTAGCCCTCGGCGCCCCAGGTGGCGAACTGCTCCATGGCGGCGACGTTGCCCTCGTCCAGCCAGGACGCGCCGGCGTTGCCCATACCGAGGGCGACGATGTCGTCGGCGGGGACGTGGTTGGCCTGCAGCGGGCCGAAGACGTGCAGGGCGGGCCACTGGTCGATGTTGCCCAGTACCATCGGCAGCTCACCGGCCTCCAGCGCGGCGTCCAGGGCGGCGTGGTACTCGTCCCACGTCGTCGGCGCCTCGAGGCCCAGCTCGTCCAGCTTGGACTGGGAGTAGAAGATGCCGACGATCTCGCCGGTCTGCGGCAGGCCGTAGAGGTTGCCCTCGCCGAAGGTGGTGCCGTCGGCGGAGTAGCGCACCTTCCCGAGCACGGAGTCCGGGAACCGGTCGGTCCAGCCGTAGGCGTCGGCGTAGGGGGTGAGGTCCGCGAGCTGGCCGGCCGCGACGTACTGGCCCATGTCACCGCGGGCGTTGTTGACCTGCACCACGTCGGGGACGTCGTCGCCGCCGAGCGCGAGCGCGATCTGCTGCTGCAGGTCCTCGTTGGCCTGGCTGGTGCGGTTGATGGTGACGTTGGGGTACTTGTCCTCGAACGCGGCGTTCAGCGCCTCGAGGGCGTCGTTCTGGGAGCCGCGGACCTCCTGGTCCCAGACCACGAGTTCGACGTCGCCGAGCGATTCGATATCGGTGGTGACGTCGGTGATGGTCTCCCCGCTGGTGGGTTCCTCCGACGGGGTGCCGCTGCCCGGCGCGCAGGCCGTGAGGGCCAGGGCACTGACTAGCAGTGCGCCGCCGAGTGCGCGCAGCGAGCTGGTTGGTCGAGACTTCATCGGGATCCTCCTGGGTACAGAACCGGTGGGTCCATCGTGCCAGAGTGGCGCCGTGGGAGATCCACTTGTTCGCCGAGGGCGGGGAGGTGGTGCACGGCGATGCCCCGTCGTAGTGACCGGGTTGCCCGGCACAATCGATGAGTATGAGTGGAACCGGAACAGACCCCCGAACCGCCCGCCGTCGCAAGCAGCGACGCACCCGGAGTTGGGGGGAGGACCTCCGCAGCATGCTCCTCAAGTCCGTGCTGGGAGCAGTGTTCTGGACCGGCGCGGTGTTCATCTCCGCCACCGGACTCCTGCGCCAACCCAACGGGGACGTCATCGAGCCCACCGCCGTGTGGGCCGGCATCGTCGGTGGCCTGATGGCGGGGATCTGGGGGTTCCTGCAGGTGGACCTCCAGCGCCCCGGCGGCGGGCTGCGCACCGACGGGCTGCCGAGCTTGCTCGCCCTGGGCGTGCCCGTCTCCGCAGTCATCCAGCTCGCCGGCGTGATGCTGTGGCCCTTCGTGATCGACGGGCCCTATGGGAGCCTGGTCACGCAACTGCACTCCGAGCCCATTGCAGTCGTCCAGGTGGCGCTGTTCCTGCTGGGCACGATGGCCTGGTCGATGACTCCCATGTTCTGTTTCGCGAGCGGGAGGATGGTGCTGGGGTTGCTCTCCGGCGTGCTGTTCCTGGTGGTGCTCGGCCTCGGACTCTGGCAGGGGTTCGTGCTGTTCCACTCCCCCGTCGAGCCCGGCAGGACGCTCCTGTGGGCCGTGGTGGCCGCCCTGGGGTTCGCCGTGATGACGGCGGGCGCCGTCGTCTTCGCCAAGGCGGCGGAATAGGACAGGGACGCGGTTCGCCAGTTCCGGGGTGGGAAGTGAAGGAGACCGGAAGCCCTTGGTGACCAGCTCCGCCGACACGCCACGGGGTCTGCTCTGGAGGCCAATCCCTCGGCGTGTCACCGGCTCTGGTCACCACTGCCTCTGGGCACCCCTGGGCGCGACCCGGTCCCTGGGCCCAGCCGGGACTTTGGCTACAGCTCGATCCAGTAGCGCCGCTTGGGCGTCTCCCCCGGCTCCTCGCCGTCGACCACGTCCTCCAGCACCCCGCCGGCTCCCTCGATGGTGCGGTAGGAGGCGACGTTGTCGTCGTCGCAGGTCACCAGGACACGCTCCAGCCCCAACTCGCGGCAGCGATCCAGTGCGAGCGCCAGGCCCGCACGGGCGTAACCGCGCCGTCGCCGTGAGGGGCGGACCGAGTACCCGATGTGGCCGCCGAAGCGCCGCAGCCAGTCGTTCAGTTCGTGCCGGATGGAGACGAACCCCACCACCTCGTCGGCGTCGGTGATCCAGAACAGGTCGTTGTGGACCAGCCCCTCGGGCGGCGCGACGGAGGTGTCGGCCATGGTGCGGGCCTTCTCCACGAGCAGGTCCAGCACCGACGGCTCCCCCGCCACCGGCGCCCTCAGCCCCGAACCGTCGATGTGGACGCCTGCGAACTCCGCCACGGCCTCGGCCCAGCTGGGGAACAGCGCGACGGTGGGAGGGGTGAGTCGGATGGTCATCGGGTGAGCGAACCAGATCCCCGCTCCGGACCGCAACCGCACGCTTGGCGTCGCGCTTGTCCTGCGCCCTAGAGTTCCCCCGTGCCCACCCGCGAAGACGTCCTCAACACCGCAGCCGCCTGGCTGTGGATCCCCTACGACGCCGAGGTCCACGAGACCGAGCACGCCAAGGTGGTGGTCAAGGACGGCAAGGGCTCTGTCCACCGCGCCGAGGGCCTGCCGGGGCCGGAACTGGTGGCGCACGTGCGCGGGCTCACGCCGTCGGTGCCGACGCTGTGGGCGGTCCACGACCTGTCAGTACCCGCGGACCTGGCAGAGACCCTCCTCAGGCTGGGCGCAAGCGTGAAGGAGGACTTCGACGTCCTGGCGCTCGACCTCACCGACGGCGTCCCAGACCTGGCCGTTCCCGACGACGTCGAGGTGCGCCGGGCGGACGGGCCCGAGGTGCTGGACCTGATCTACCCCGTCACCGCCGCCGCGTTCGGCACGCCCCTCGCGAACGCCGCGTTCCGCGAGGGGGACGTCGCCGACGTCGCCCGTCAGGTGGCCGCAGGGAAGGATCGCACCATCTTCCGCTACCTCGGCCTCGTCGATGGCGTCCCCGCGGCCCACGCCGGACTCACGCTCGACGACGGCGTCGCCAAGCTCTGGGCCGGTGGCGTGGTGGAGCAGTACCGGCACCGCGGCGCCTACCGGGCCGTGATGGCCGCCCGCTTCACCGAGGCCTTCGAGCGCGGTGCCCGCTACGCGCTGGTGAAGGCCCGCAAGGGCACCTCAAGCCCCATCCTGCGCCGCGCCGGGTTCGAGGTGTACGGCAACGAGGTGCACTACCCGCTGCCTCCGGCCTGACATCCGCCAGTCGCCCTGAGGTGCGAGCGCCAGCGAGCCTCGAAGGGTCTCCCTGGGCCTGCCTCAGCCCGAGTGCGCCGTCGCCCCCGGCTGTAACCGCTAACTGCGGCACGGACGCCACCCCGGATGGCATCCGTGCCGCAGTGAGCGTGAACAGGCTCAGCCGAAGCGCACGATGTTGTTGAACAGCCACTTGGTGACGCTGCGGTAGCCGCCGGCCGGGTTCACCTCGATCACGGTGGCGCGGATGTAGGCGCGGCAGCCGTTGCGGCCCGACGTCGCGGTGTCGCACTCGGTGCGCCAGGCGCGTCCGTCGCTGGTCCACTGCTTGTCGTAGCCCGCCTGCGCGTAGCCGCCCAGCGGGTTGTCCTTCCAGATGGAGCGCGGGCTGGGCAGGTAGGTGAGGTTGTTGAACACCCACCCGGTCTGCTGCACGTAGCGGCCGTTCACCAGCGCGATCTGCGTGGCCAGGATCTCGGTGCGGCAGCGCTGCGTGCTGGAGTAGGGCTCGCAGGTGGTGCGCCAGTCGCGGCCGTTGACGCGGTGCTCGCCGGGCGTGGTGTACACGTCCACCCAGCTGCCGTCGATGACGTCGACGCTGTACGCGTGCGTCGACGGCGCGCCCTCGCCCGTGATGCCGCTGACGGTGACGGAGTAGCGAACCGAGCCCTGCCCCTCCACCTCCGGCAGGTCCGGCATCTCCCACACGAGCCGGTCGGCGGCGCCGTAGATCACCCGCGTCGCCAACTCCCCCGTCGGACCCGTCACCTTCACGGTGGCCGCGCTGAGCCGGGCGCTGCCAGTGGCGTGGATGGACCAGCGCCTGCTGGTGGGCACCCACTCGCTCGGGAAGTAGCCCGCAACCGGCCACGTGGTGAGCTGCGGTGCCGTGGCGCGCGGCGACTCGTCGATGACCCACAACGCGTTGGTGTTGTTGGTGCTGCCGGAGCCCATGGTGGTGGTCTCCGGACGCAGGATCCACCAGCGGTGCCCGACGGCGGTGTTGTTGTAGCCGTAGTCGTCCATGTAGAGCCAGATCGGGTCCGGCACCACGTCCAGCGCCTCGAGGCCCCAGCTGATGGCGAGGTTCGACTTGCCGGCGGCAGTCGCACCTTCCTCCGAGTAGCAGCGCGCTTCAGCCTGTGGATAGTGGTCCAGCCTGTCGTTGGCGGCCATGATCAGGGCCGCGGCCTGCGCGGAGGCGCTGTACGACGTCGAGAACTGGACCGGTTCCAGACCCGCCAGTCCGCGCACCAGGTTCACGCGCCGCAGGATCGCGGACTGGTAGGCGGCCGACACGGTCCCGGTGGTACAGCTCGCCACCGAGCCGGTCCATCCCACAGGTGTCTGCGCCAGTTTCGTGTATTCACGGTAGGCGGCCCGCACCGCGTCGGCCTTCGTGGCGTCGACGGTGGGTGCCGCGTGGGCGTCGATCGGCACCAGCACCGACGAGCCCAGCACGAGCGCAAGACTCACCAGGAGCGTGCGCGCAATTCCCCCAAGTTTTTCCCCCATGGAAGATGAAAGCACGGATTCCGGCCGACGGTGTGATCCGGGCTCAGTCACATCCGGCGACGGCGTCGGCCAGGCCGGCCGTCGCCTCCGAGCGCAGTTGGGTCACGACGGCGCGGGCGGCCACGATGCGCTGCTCGGCGACGTCCAGTCCGGCTTCCAGTTCGTCGCAGTTCGCCAGGACGCCGCGCAGGCGCTCCCCGACGTCGGGGGTCTGCTTGAGCGAGGTAAGCCGCCGCACCTCACTGATGCCGAACCCGGCCCCGCGCAGCGCGTTGATGAGCACGAACGCGTCCAGCACCGACTCGTCGTAGATCCTGCGTCCGCCGGAATCCCGCTCCGCCGGCGGGATCAGGGACTCGCGTTCGTAGTAGCGCACGGTGTCCACTGAGACGCCCGCCGCGCGTGCCACGTCGCCGATCATGAGCCTCTTCACGACAGCCAGAAAACCACAACGACCGCGGCCACGATGGCGAGCCGGATCACATGGTGGGAGGGCGTGAACTCCCCCACCAACCTTCCGTAGACCAGCGGTGCCACCACTGTGGGGACCCCCGCCACGATGACGGCGGTGCGTCCCCAATCCGTGACTTCGAAGGTGCGCAGGACGGCCGCGGCGGCGAAGGTCAGGGCCGCCGTCGCATAGAGGAGCTGTGGAAAGACGAGGGAGTGTTCGCCGTGGCCATCCGCCGCGGCCTGGGAGGGCGCCCCGATGACGGCGACGAGGTTGAGCAGGGCGGCAAGGCCGGTGAGGACCAACGCGAGTGTGAACATGCACCCCAGTCCAGGTGCTGGAGTGCGCTCCAGGTCAAGCGTGCGTCCGGAACCCCGTCGGTGGGGTCCCGGATTGACGAAACCCGCACCGGCCGGGGCGGGTGCGGGTTCTTCGGTGGGCCTAACTGGACTTGAACCAGTGACCTCTGCCTTATCAGGGCAGCGCTCTAACCGTCTGAGCTATAGGCCCGAGTCAACCGACGACAAACTCTAACGCACCGCCTCGGTTCGGGGCAAAACGGAGCGCAGGCCACCCAGCAGGAGGTCCACCATCCGGTGTGCGTCGTAGTCCGGATCGGGTCCCGCCCAGGCCACCAGGTCACCGACGGCGCGCAGCAGCTCGTAGGCCTCGACGTCGGCCACCACCTCGCCGGATTCCCTGGCGGCGGCGAGCAGGACACCGAGGACCGGCACGAGTCTGTCGATGAAGAGTTGGTGCAGCGCCGAGATGCCGGCGGCGTCGCCCCGCCAGACGTGGTTGAGGCCGTGCTTGGTGCCGAGGAAGGCGACGAAGCCGTGCACCCACGCCACCACCGCCCGGAACGGCGAGGACTCGGACGCCAGCAGCTCCGGTCCGGCCTCAGCACAGTCCTCGACCTGTTGCCGGTAGACGGCCACCACCAGGTCCGAGCGCGTGGGGAAGTGTCGGTACAGCGTGCCGGTGCCCACACCCGCAGCCGCCGCGACCTCCCGGACGGGCGCGTCCACCCCGGAGGTCCCGAACACCCGAGCCGCTGCGTCGACGATGGCGCGCTCGTTGCGCTCGACGTCGGCCCGCCTGGCCCTCGGCGCCTCACCACTGGCTGTCATGCAGTTGACCCTACCCGAAACGGACCATCGTTCCGATTCCACTTGTCAACCGGAACGGCGTTCCGTATCGTGAGTGGAACTCCGTTCCGTTTCGAGAGGAAACATCATGCCCCAGACCATCTCCGTCAAGCCCGTCCGCCTCCCCGCACCCGAGCGCGGCACCGACCTCGAGGTCCGCGTCACCGCACCCGCCACCGGCTCCGGCCTGCCCGTGATCCTCATGGCCCACGGCTTCGGCGGGTCGATGACCTCCTACGACCCCCTCGTCGACCACTGGGCCGCAGCCGGCTTCGTCGTCGTCCAGCCCACGTTCCTCGACTCCGCCACCCTGGCCATCACCCCAGACGACCCGCGCCACGGCGAGATCTGGCGCTTCCGGGTGCGCGACGTGACGCAGGTGATCGACTCGCTCGACCGACTCCTGGCCGCCATCCCCGGACTTCCCGAGCGGGTCGATGTGCGCAACCTCGCCGTCGTCGGCCACTCCTGGGGCGGCCAAACTGTCGGCATGCTGCTGGGCGCGCGGGTGATCGCTGACGACCGGACGGTCGGGGCAAGCCACACGGATCCCCGCGTGCGAGCCGGCGTGCTACTTGCAACCACCGGGACCGGCGGCGAGGACCTGGCGCCCTTCGCGCGCGAGCACTTCCCTTTCATGAGCCCCGACTTCGGACAGCTCACCACCCCCACATTGGTGGTCGCCGGCGAGAGCGACGACTCGCCACTGTCCACCCGTGGTCCCGACTGGTTCACCGACGCCCACCGCCTCAGCCCCGGGTCCCGGGCCTTGGTCACGGTGCTGGGCGGAGAGCACTACCTCGGCGGCATCCACGGCTACAACCGCACCGACACCACCGACGAGAGCCCCCAGCGCGTGGAGGCGGTCCGGCTCACCTCGACGGCGTTCCTCCGCACCACCCTCGGACAGGACGCCGACGCGTGGGCCGCCGCGGTGGCCGCCCCGCCCGTCGGCTCCCGGATCGACGAGGCCTGATTTCCGCCAACAGACGAAATGACTCGAAAACCCTTTCGAGATCCGCTAGAGTGCTGGTGGCGACGCCGCTCCGGACGGCGCGAGCTGAAAAGTTTCGGGGATCGAAAGGAGTTGCGATGGCCGCAGGCAATGACCGTGCCACCACCCTCAGCGAGGTCGCGCGCGTGGCCGGCGTCTCGCTGGCGACGGCGTCCAAGGCCATCAACGGCCGGGCCGATGTGGCCGAACGCACCCGCCGTCGCATCCTCGAGGTGGCGGAGGAGCTCAACTTCACCCCCAACCCCATGGCCCGCGGGCTCCTGACCAACCGCACCAGCACCGTCGGCATCCTCACCAGCGACCTGGAGGGCCGCTTCGTGCTGCCCATCCTGATGGGCGCCGAGGACGCGTTCGGCGCCGGCAAGGTCAGCGTCTTCCTGTGTGACGCCCGCGGCGACGCCATCCGCGAGCAGCACCACCTCAAGGCGCTGCTGAGCCGACGGGTGGACGGCATCATCGTGGTCGGCCGCCAGACGGACCCCCGCCCCTCGATCGGGCGCGACTTTCCCATCCCCGTGGTCTACGCCTACGCCCCGTCGGTGAACCCCGCCGACACCTCGCTCACCCCTGACAACGAGGCCGGCGGCCGCATCGTCGTCGAACACCTGCTGGCGTGCGGCCGCTCCCGCATCGCCCACATCACCGGCGACCGCTCCTACGCCGCCGCCAGGGACCGCGTGGTGGGGATCGAGGACGCCCTGTCCGAGGCGGGCCTCGGCCTCGTCGGGCCGTCGATGTACTCCGAGTGGACCGAACGCTGGGGCCGCAACGCCACCGCCGTCCTGCTGCAGCAGCACCCGGACGTCGACGCAGTCATCTGCGGCTCGGACCAGATCGCCCGCGGCGTCATCGACACCCTGCGCGACGCCGGCCGCACCGTCCCCGACGACGTCGCCGTCATCAGCTTCGACAACTGGCAGGTGCTGGCCACCAACGCACGCCCCGAGCTCACCACCGTCGACTTCAACCTCGAGAACCTCGGCAAGACCGCGGCCCGCTACCTGCTCACCGCCATGGGCGAGCGCAAGCTTGAACCGGGTGTCCACCAGCTCCCCGTCAGCCTGGTGATCCGCGGCTCCACCATTCCCCAGCGCTGACCGCTCCCCCGTGTGCTTTGATACTCGGGAAGATGCACGTGGGGAGTGAAGTGAACAAGAACAAGCGCAGCAGCGCCCCGACGCTCAGCCAGGTGGCCGAGCTCGCCGGGGTGTCGATCGCGACGGCGTCCAAGGCCATAAACGGACGCGACGACGTGGCCGAGGCCACGCGCGCCCGCGTCCTCGAGGCGGCCGAGAACATCGGGTTCACACCCAACGAGGTGGCCCGCTCCCTCCTGAACGGCAGCACCGGCACGGTCGGGGTGCTCACCAGCGACTTGGAGGGCCGCTTCGTGCTGCCCATCGTGATGGGCGCGGAGGATGCGTTCGGTGCCGGCAAGGTCAGCGTGTTCCTGTGCGACGCCCGCGGCGACGCCATTCGCGAGCAGTACCACCTCAAGGCCCTCCTCAACCGGCGCGTGGACGGCATCATCGTCGTCGGCGCCTCCACGGACCAGCGCCCCTCCATCGGCAACCTGCCCGTCCCCGTCGTCTACGCCTACGGCCCCTCCGACGACCCCTCGGACATCTCCCTCACCCCGGACAACGTCGCCGGCGGCAAGTTGGCGGCCGAACACCTCATCAGCTGCGGCCGCACGCGCATCGCCCACATCAGCGGAGATCCCACCTACGCCGCCGCCCAGGACCGCACGCTCGGGATCCGGCAGGCACTCGAGGAGCACGGGCTGGAACTGCAGGGCAAGACGATGTTCTCCCAGTGGTCCGAGCGCTGGGGCCGCGACGCCACCCACGTGTTGCTGGAGCGCCACCCCGAGATCGACGGCATCGTCGCCGGCTCCGACCAGATCGCCCGCGGAGTGCTGGACACCCTGCGCGGCCTCGGCCGCAAGGTGCCCGACGACGTCGCCGTCATCGGCTACGACAACTGGGAGATCCTCGCCACCAACTCCCGGCCCGAACTCACCAGCGTCGACGCCAACCTGCAGCAACTCGGACGCGAGGCGGCCCGCTGCCTGTTCCAGGCCATGGGCGACGACGAACTCACCAACCCCGGCACCCACCACCTGCCCGTGCGGCTGGTCATCCGCGGCTCCACCATCCGCGAGAGCTGACGCCCCCGGCCGCGCTGGTGACCAGCGTGAGCGACACGCCGCAGTCAGGCCCTGAAGGACCTGTCCACGGCGTGTCGTTCACATCTGTCACCGGGGTCAGTTGCCGAAGCGCACCATGTTGTTGAACACCCAGTCCTTGGTCCAGCCGTAGGTCCAGGTGCCGTCGGCGGCACGCGTGCCGGCGACGTAGTCGGCCATCACCCAGGTGCGGCAACCGTTGGTCCCCGTCAGGGCGGTGTCGCACTCGGTGCGCCACTGGCGGCCGTCGCTGGTGAACTCCCCGGCGTTGGCAAGTGGGTTCTCGCCCCACTGCGCGCGGGTCATCCAGGGCAGGTAGGTGAGGTTGTTGAACGTCCAGCCGTTGGTCTGGACGAACTCGCCGTTCCGCTCGCCCACGGTGCTGGCCCAGATCTGGGTCTCGCAGCGGGCCGTCTGGGAGTAGGCCTCGCACTCGGTGAACCACCAGCGGCCGTTCACGTTGTGGAACCCGGGCACCGAGTACACGTCCACCTGCGCGGGAGCCGTGGGCTCCTCACTGGGCTCCTGGCTCGGCTCCTGGGAAGGCTCCTCGGACGGTTCCTCGCTCGGCTCCTCGCTCGGCTCCTCGCTCGGCTCCTCGGACGGCTCCTCGCCCGGGTCGGTGTCTGCGGCGAAGACCTGCCACTCGGTGATGCCGGCGGAGCCGCCGCCCTCCTCCTCGCCCCAGCTCTGCATGACGGCACGCAGCGAGGTGGTGGTGACGGGCTCGAACGTGACGGGGTTCCACTGGTCGCGGGCCCGGTCGTAGGTGGCGTCGTCGGTGAGGACGACGTCGTGCCACTCGGAGTCCTCGCCGAGGTACTGCAGCACCCAGCTTGCCGGGGCGATCATGCCGGCGTTGGCGGCGTCGTCGGAGTCCTGGAACCACCAGATGGCGGAACCATCGACGGTGACCTCGTAGCCCCACTCGAGGGTGGCAACCTGCTCGCCCACCTCGGGCCAGGTGCCCCACGGGACGCCGAGCTTGCCGGGGGCGTCCTCCAGCGGTGCGGCGGTGCCGTCGTTGACGCCGTCGACGGTGTTCCACGGCGCCGTGTAGGTGGCGGTCGCCGCGGCGTAGGGCGCGATGTTGCCGCTCAGCTGCGAGGCGTCCGCGATCGGGATGGAGACGCTGCCGGCGGTCACGTTCCCTGCGACGTCGGTGGCCCGGTAGGCGAGCTCGTGCGGGAGTGCGTCGGGTGCCGGGATCTCGTCGCCGGATGCGACGTCGCTCCACTCGCCGCCGTCGAGGCTGTAGCGCAGCGACGCCAGGCCGGAGAGCGCATCGGTGGCGGTGACGGTGGTGGCCCGGGTCTCGGGGTCCACGACGGCCGTGACCTCGGGGGCGTCGGTGTCGATGAGGACCTCGCGCGTCACCTCTTCGGAGGTGTTCCCGGCGGCGTCCGTGGCGCGGGCGCTGATGGTGCCGGAGGCGTCGAGCACCACCTCGACGAAGCGGGCGTCGGCGTTGGCCTCCCAGGCCCCCTCGTCCAGGCGGACCTCGATGTCGGTGCGGTAGTCGACGGCGTCGTCGGCCGTGACGCGGGCGGTGACCTCGGAGGAGAACCAGCCCTCGGCACCCTCGTCGCCCAGCAGCGCGATCCCCACCACGGGGGCCTGCTCGTCGCTCGACGGCGTGGGCCCGGCCTCGTCGTCGACGACGACGGTGGCCGTGACGTACTCGACGGCGTGTCCGAGCGCTCGGCCCTGGACGGTGAAGCTGCCCTCGGTGGCGTAGTCGGCCTCGTCGACCGGGAACCAGGTCACGGGCGCCCAGGTGGCGCCGGCGTCGCCGAAGTCCAGGCGGACGGCCTCGGGCAGCTCGGGAGCGACGCCCGGGCGGGTGGTCACCTCGACCGGCGCGACGGCGTCGGCCGCCACCCCGTAGACCTCCAGCTCGGAGACGGAGACCGAGTGGAAGTAGGGGCCCTCGGGGGCGCCGTTGAACGTGGCGCGCAGGGCGGTGGTGGTGACGGGGGTGAAGTTGACCTCGTTCCAGGTGTTCACGGCCGTCGGGTAGGTGTCGGCCTCAACCGGCTGCCAGGCGCCGTCGGCGTCGAGGTACTCCAGCGCCCAGCTGGCGGGCGGTTGGATCCAGTTGCTGTCGCGGTGGAACTGGATGCCGGCGCCGTCGACCCGGACGGGTGCCTCCCATGTGTAGGCCACCCAGTCCGACTCGCGGGTGTTGTCCGTGCCGCGGTAGTTGCCCCACTGGTCCGGCGGCAGCAGCGCGGTGAGCTGGCGGCCGTCGTTGAGGGCGCCGATGCGCATCGGCGGGGTCTCGGTGAAGGAGGCGACGGGGGTGGCTTCGAGGGCGACGTTCTCGGTCAGCTCCAGCGCCGGGTCATCGGCCCAGGTCTGGGTGACCGGGAGGATGGTCTCGCCGTCCCAGAACACCTCGTCGATGGCGACGGAGCGGCGGAAGTGGCCGCCGCCGTCGGCGTCCTTGGTGTGGTAGGTCACGTACCAGGAGCCGTCGAACTCGATGATCGAGGGGTGCACCGTCGTCGACGAGGTGCCGCCCAGGATGATGCCCTGGTAGTCCCACGGGCCGAGCGGGTTGTCAGCGGTGGCGTAGGCGATACAGGCCTGGTAGTTCGACGGCGTGCAGTCGCTTCCGGCGTCCTTCCAGTCGTAGGCCAGGTAGTAGAGGTCGCCGCGCTTGAACACCCACGGCGCCTCGAAGAAGCTGTCGAGGCCGTCGAGGGTGTGGATCTCGCCGACGAGCTCGGTCATGCTGGGCGCCAGTTCGACGGCGCGGGCGACGTACCAGGAGCCCCAGTAGAGGTACCAGGTGCCGTCGTCGTCCCGAAAGACGTGCGGGTCGATGATCTCCTGGCCGTTGGTGGAGGTGCCGAACACGTCGGCCCAGTCCAGCAGCGGCTCACCCAGGGCGTCGGTCCAGGGGCCCACAGGGGTGTCGGAGACCGCGACGCCGATGGCCATGCGATTGGGCTGCGACGCGTCGACCGTCTGGACCGGGGCGTACCAGTAGAAGCGGCCGTCGTCGCCCTGGACGGTGTGGCCGGCGTAGGCGCCGTCGCCGGTGGCCCAGGCGAAGACGTCGCCGGGGACGAGGTTCTGCGGGTGGTGCACCCAGTCACCCGAGGCCACGTCGGCGGTCTCGAGGACGCTGTAGTCGTGCATGTTGAAGGTGCCCTGCTGCGGGTCCGCCTCGTCATGACCGGCGTAGATGTACAGCTTGCCGTCGGCCACCAGCGGGGCCGCGTCGGCGGTGTAGTACGAGCCGTCGGCGATGATCGGGTTGCCGTCGGAGTGGAACGGCACCGGGTCTGCCGCGGCTGCCGGTAACGACGGCGCCGCGAACGCGGCCACCATGGCCACCGCCAGTGCGGGCGCCGCCCAGGCGCGTCGGCGGGTTGGAATTGTCATGCGAGCCACTCCCTCGTGTCCAGTCCTGGCCGGGTGACTGCGACGGTCCCGGCCCGGCGCCTGCAGCGCCCTCGACAGCGAGACTAGACAGGGAGACCCTCGCTTCGCAACCCTTTTCGAAACCTTTCGGGAACGGTGCCTGTCCTTGTCACCTGCCTCCTACCCCGTCACCTGCGTTGCAAGGCAGGTGACGGTGCGGGAGGGAGGTGTTCGTGCATAACGCAGGTGTTGGCGCTCGCGACGCGACGACGCCCGCCCGGAAACCACCGGGCGGGCGTCGTTGCTGGTGGGGATCAGGGCATCAGCGTGCGCTCCCCGAGCGACTCCTTGGCCAACTCGCGGTCCTTGTAGATCCGCTCCCAAGCCTCACCGTTGGCGATGATCTGCTCTTCCTCCCAGGCGGCCTGCTGCGGGTCCACTGGCTCGGGCGGCGGTACCGGGTCCACGGTCCCCCCACCCGGCTGTGCCGGAGTCATGGGGACGGGCTCGGGTTCGGGCACCGGCTGCGACTGCGCGGGCTCGGGCTGCGGCTCCGGCACAGGATCGGGTGCGGGTGCGGGATCTGGCAGCGGCTCGGGTGCCGGGTCTGGTTCCGGTGCGGGATCCGGCTGCGGCTCGGGCTCGGGCGCAGGGTCCGGCTCGGGCTCGGGCTCGGGCACCGGCTCGGGTTCCGGTGCGGGCTCGGGCTCGGAGGCGGGATCGGGCTCCTGCTCGGTGTCGGGTGCGGGGTCGGGCTCCGGTTCGGCGTCGGTCGGGTCGGGCTCAGCGGGTGCCTCGTCCGGATCCGGTGAACCCTCCCCCTCGGGATCGGACTCCCCCTCAGGTCCGGAGTCCTCTTCCCCCGGGGTCTCCTCGCCGTCGGTGCCCTCTACATTCGCGCCACCTTCGGCGTCGGCCCCCTCCGCGTCGGATCCCTCGGCGTCGGATCCCTCGGCGTCTCCCTGCTCGGACTCCTCGCCGGGTTCGGTGTCGTCGGCCGAGTCCTCGCCGTCGCCGGTGCTGTCCTCATCATCGCCAGCATCGTCGTCGGCGCTGTCATCGCCCTCGTCCGGTTCGTCGCCGGTGCCGTTGTCGTCGTCGCCGGGACGCGGACCGCCGGGGCCGCCGCCGGGGCCGCCAGGCCAACCGGGGCCGCCCTCGCCGTCGTGTTCGTCCTCGCCGCGCTTCTTCCGCTCGCCGGGGTCCTCCTCGCGCGTGGCCTTCGGCCACTCGAACCCGATTCCGGAGGTGGCCTCCTCGAGGCCCTCGCTGAGGTCCTGCGCCGACTGCTTCCAGGTGCCCTCGCCCGAGAACTGCTGGTCAAGGGCCTTCAGGAGGGCGTCCAGGATGCTGACGAGGGCGACGGTGCGGCGGTAGAGGACGGCGGGCACGACGTCGCCGGGAGGGCGCACGTCCACCTGCACGGCCGCGGCCACCATCAACAGTGCAGACGCTTCGAAGATGGTGTTCTGCAGCGCGCCGACCGCGATCACCGACTCCCCTGCGGTGACGGCTTGGCTGCGGAGGCTGCGCAGGGCCTCGATCTGGGCGGGGATGGCGCTGAGGTGTGCCTCGGCTGCGGTCCCCTTCCACTCGGGCGCCTCGAGCAGCGTCTGGGCGGTCTCGATCATCTCGTCGATGTGCGAGATCTCCTGGATCCAGGAGCGTCCGAGGTGGGCGGTCCGCGGCGGCGTGGAGATGACGCGCATCAGGTGCTCGAGCTGGGTGTCCACCTCCATCAGCATCTTCTGCGCCCTGTCGATCCAGCCCCGCGCCTCCAGCTCGACCGCCGCTACGGCGGGCTCGATGGTGCCGCCGAGGTGCTGGAACAGGATCTGCTGCTCACGGGTGTCCAGCATGATGGCCGTGTTGGCGCGGTCCCGCAGCATCGCGTGGGCGCGCACCACCGACTCGACCTGTTCGCGGTCCGCGATGGTGAGCAGTTCGTCCATCCGCTCGGTGCTCATTGACTCAGGCCTCCCAGGCTCGCCGTGGCATCGTCCTCGGTGTCGCGGAACGCCGCCGCGCTGGCGGCCAGACCCGCCGAGATCTGCTCGAACTCCGCCGCCGCGCCGCCCGACCTGCGGCTCAGGCCGTCGGTCATCTTCCCGTAGACGGGTTCCGGATCCCGAACCATGCCGAAGGCCCCGGCGTCGGCCTGCAGGTTGCTGATGTTGGTGCTCAGCCCCGTCATCGAGTCGGACAGGGAGGACCACTGCTTCGCGAGCCGCTCGATCTCCGCGGGGTTCACCTCCACCACGTCGTTCTCGGGGAGGTCGGTGTTGTTGGGTGGGACGGGGTTGATTCTGCCGATGCCGTCCACCGGTCCCCCGTCGCCGGACTCGTCGTCGGTGGCCGGGTCGGGGTCCGTCTGGGGGGCGTCCGTACCGGCCCCCGGGTCAGCGTCGGCCGCGGCCGCGTCGTCGGACTGCGCGGCCACCACTCCTGCCCCCAGTCCGGCCGTGGGGATTCCTCCACCACCGCCACTGGGGAGGCCGGCTCCACCGAACGACGGCGTGGTGGCGGCTCCGGCAGTGCCCGCGCCCACCCCGGGTGAGGCGACGGGGGCGGCGGTCGTCGTGCCCGCGGCCATCGGGCCGGGGACCGCGCGGGCCGTGGCGCCCGCCGTCGAGGCTGCTGCTGCCTGGGACGCGCCGGCCGAGGCCGCCGCGGACGAACCGCCGCCTGCACCCACGCCGCCCATCATCATCGGCGGCATCATGCCGCCCCTGCCCTTGTTGCCTCCGGAGCCGGCCTCCTTGGGGTTCACGAGCGCTTCGTAGACCTCCAGGTTGTCGACGGTGTCCTCGGTCTCGGCGTCCACGCCGACGACGCCGGTGCGGTGCGCCCGCCTGCCGCTCTCGCCATAAACGTCCACCCGAATAGCCCCCTTGGAAGGATTGCAGTCCAGTTCCGAAGATACTTGGGCGCGGGGTCAGCGGGGGTGGGGCGTGCGACGTCGGCCGGGACCCCACCGACCCGACTCGCCGACAGAATTCAGCCGCGAGGTTGCCCGCCACCCTTCCGGCGATTTTCGTCGGCGTGTCGGGTCGCGGGCGGCCCGGGCGGTGTTCCGGCAGACCGGGAGGCGGCTCAGTCCTCGGCGAGGGTGACCTCGAGGCCACCGATGACGGTGGCGGCGAGGTTGTACAGGAACGCGAACAACGTGGCGACGGCGGTCAGGATCACGATGTCGATTGCGGCGAGCACCGCCGCGGCACCGAGCACACGGGGGCCGTTCACGTAGTTCTCCACGTTGAACTGCTCACCCTCCTGCCCGATCAGCGTGGTCATGAACTGGTTCAGGGACTCCAGCGCACCGGAGCCGGCGAGCACGGTCCACAGCACCCAGGCCACCACCATCAGGATGATGCCGAAGGCGATGGAGAACAGGAACGTCGTCTTCATCACGGACCACGGGTCCAGACGCGCCAGGCGCAGCCGGGCCTTGCGCGTGCGACGCGTGCCGGTGCGGCGGGTGGCCGCGGTGCTGGGCGTCGAGGTGGCGGGCGACGGGGTGGTGCGGCGGGTGCTGGCGGCCTGCTTGCCCTGGTCGGCGGCCCTCGCGGCGGCGCCGGAGATGGCTCCCCCGGCCGCGGCGGCGGACACCACGGGGGCGCCACCGGCGGGACGGATGGTGGTGGCACCGTCGGCGGCGGACGCAGACGATGCGGCCGACGACGCGGAACGGGCCGACGGCGCGGCGTCGGGTTCGGCGCCGAGCGGCTGCCATGCCCAGGACGCGGCGGACTCCTGCAGCTTCGGGTCCTGGCCGGTCCCCTTGGGCGTGGACGCGGCAGGTGCGGCAGCCTCGGGGGCCGACGGCTTGGAGTCAGCGGAACCGGCGGCGGGCGAGTCGGCCTTCGGCTCGGTGGCGGCGGGTCCTGACGCGGGCTCCCGGGTGGGCTCGGCGTCGCCGGTGTGGGGTGGGGTCTGGACCGACGCCGCGTCGGCCTGCGACGGGGCGGGCTGCGACACGTTCCCGGCCGGCGGTGGGGTGGGCCTGCTGCCGCTGGGACGGGCGGAGGCACCGGGGTCTGATGGTCGGGAATCGGCCGAGTCGCCCTGAGTCCCACCCTGCGTGCCGTTCAGGCGGGCGGCGAGGCCGTCAGACCCCGCTCCCCCGCGCGATTCGGGACGTCGCGGGGAGAAGTCCAGACCGGGGGATCCGTTGGACCCCGGCCAGCGTGGCGAACTATCACTCATCGCCATCCTCCTCGATCACCGCGGCCGCTTCTTCGGCCACGTGTTCGTCTACGGTACCCGCTCCGGGTTCGGTTTCACCCTCGACGTCGGTCGGCTCACCCTCCTCCGCGACTTCACTCTCCGGGTAGAGGGCGATGGCTGCCACCGCGTCCTTGCCCTTGACCCCGACGAACTTCACGCCCATGGTGTCGCGTCCCTTGACGGGCACGTCGGCCACCGCGCTGCGGGTGATCTGGCCGGAGTCCTTGATGGCGATGACCTCGTCGTTCTCACCGACGATCAGGCCGCCGACGAGTTGGCCGCGGCCCTCTGCGAGCTTCATGGCCTTGATGCCCAGGCCGCCGCGGCCCTGCTGGCGGTAGTCGTCGACGAGGGAGCGCTTGGCGAACCCGCCGTCGGTGACGGTGAACACGAACCGGTCCGAGTGGTCGACGTCGCCGCCGAGCACTGCCATCGACAGCAGCTCGTCGCCGTCGCGGAACTTCATGCCGGTCACGCCGGAGGTGGCCCGGCCCATGGGTCGCAGCTGCTCGTCGCTGGCCTGGAACCTGATGGCCTGGCCCTTGCGGGAGATCAGCAGCACGTCGTCCTCCGACGAGCAGAGCGCGGCCCCGATCAGGCGGTCGTCGTCCTCGCGGAAGTTGATTGCGATGACGCCGGCCGTGCGGGCCGAGTCGTAGGCCGACAGCGCGGTCTTCTTCACCAGCCCGTTCTTCGTGGCCAGCAGCAGGTACTCGGAGTCCTCGTAGGTGCGCAGCGTGAGCACCTGGGCGATGGTCTCGTCCGGGAGGAAGCTCATGATGCCCGCGATGTGGCCGCCCTTGGCGTCGCGGCCGGACTCCGGCAGGTGCCAGACCTTCTCGCGGTAGACGCGGCCCATGTTGGTGAAGAACAGGATCCACTCGTGGTTGCTGGCGGTGAACAGGTGCTGGACCTCGTCCTCCGCGCGCAGGGTGGCGCCGCGGACGCCCTTGCCGCCGCGCTTCTGGACGCGGTACTGGTCGCCCCGGGTGCGCTTGACGTAGCCGCCGTGGGTGATCGTGACCACCATCTCCTCGTCAGGGATGAAGTCCTCGTCGGAGAAGTCGCCGTCGGCGGCGACGATGCGGGTGCGGCGCTCGTCGCCATAGCGCTCCACGATCTCGGCGAGCTCGTCGGTGACGATCTGGCGCTGGCGCTCCTCGCGGGCGATGATGTCCTTGAGGTCCTCGATCTTGACCTCGAGGGCCTCGAGGTGGTCGATGATCTTCTGGCGCTCGAGGGCGGCCAGGCGGCGCAGCTGCATGTCCAGGATGGCGGTGGCCTGCACCTGGTCGATGCCGAGCAACTGCATCAGCCCCTCGCGCGCCTCCTCGGTGCTGGGCGAGCGGCGGATCAGCGCGATGACCTCGTCGAGCATGTCGAGGGCCTTCACCAGGCCGCGGTAGATGTGCGCCTGCTTCTCCGCCTCGTCCAGCTGGAACTGGGTGCGGCGACGGATGACGTCGAGCTGGTGCTTGATCCACTGCGAGATGAACTGGTCCAGGCGCAGCGTGCGGGGCACGTCGTCGACGAGCGCCAGCATGTTGCAGCCGAAGGTGTCCTGCAGTGAGGTGTGCTTGTAGAGGTTGTTCATCACCACGCGCGGCTGGGCGTCGCGCTTGAGCACGATCACCAGGCGCAGGCCGGTACGGGCGGAGGTGTCGTCGCGGACGTCGGCGATGCCGGTGAGCTTGCCGCTGTTGACGAGCTCCGCGATGCGGGCGGCCAGCGAGTCCGGGTTGCACATGTAGGGCAGCTCGGTGATGACGATCATCTGCCGACCGTTGCGGTCCTCCTCGAGGTCCATCACGGCGCGCATGACCACGGAGCCGCGGCCGGTTCGGTAGGCGTCCTCGATGCCCTGGCGGCCGACGATGAGGCCGCCGCCCGGGAAGTCGGGGCCCTGGATGTGCTCCATGGCCGCCTCGAGGATCTCCTCCTGCGTCGCGTCCGGGTGCTCGAGCGCCCAGTTGACGGCGGCGCCCACCTCGCGCAGGTTGTGGCTCGGGATGTTCGTGGCCATGCCGACGGCGATGCCGGTGGAGCCGTTGACGAGCAGGTTCGGGAACCGGGCGGGCAGCACGACCGGCTCGTGCTCGCGGTTGTCGTAGTTCGGCTTGAAGTCGACGGTGTTCTGCTCGATGTCGCGCACCATCTCGGCGGCCGGCGGAGCCAGCTTGCACTCCGTGTAACGCATGGCGGCGGCCTTGTCGTCGCCCTGCGAGCCGAAGTTGCCCTGGCCGGTGATCATCGGCAGCCGCATCGCCCACGGCTGCGCCAGGCGCACGAGGGTGTCGTAGATGGCCGAGTCGCCGTGCGGGTGGTACAGGCCCATCACCTCACCCACGATGCGCGAGCACTTGTTCCAACCGCGGTCCGGCCGGTAGCCGCCGTCCCACATCGCGTACAGGACGCGACGGTGCACGGGCTTGAGGCCGTCGCGCACGTCGGGCAGCGCACGCCCGACGATGACGCTCATCGCGTAGTCGAGGTAGGACTTCTGGATCTCGTCCTGCAGGTCCACGGGCGTGACGGTTCCGAGCTGCGGCGGGACGATGCCCGTGTCGACGGTTCCGTCCTGGTTGTCCTCGGGGCCTTGGGGGGTGTCAGTCATCGGTTACCTTCTTGGCTTTCCTGTGCCGTTCAGGGCTGGATCAGGTGGAGAGGTGGGATCAGATGTCCAGGAAGCGCACGTCGCGTGCGTTGTGCTGGATGAAGTTGCGGCGGGGCTCGACCTCTTCGCCCATGAGGATGTTGAACATCTGGTCCGCGAGGGCGGCGTCCTCGAGGGTGACCTGCAGCAGGATGCGCTTGTCCGGGTCCATCGTGGTGTCCCAGAGGTCGTCGGCGTTCATCTCACCCAGGCCCTTGTAGCGCTGGATCGGGTTGACGTTCGGCAGCTTCTTGCCCTCGGCCAGCCCCTTGTTGCGCAGGCCGTCGCGCTCGGCGTCGTTGTAGGCCAGCTCGTGTGGCGCGTTGGTCCACCGGAGGCGGAACAGCGGCGGCTGCGCCAGGTAGACGAAGCCACCGTCGATCAGGGGCTTCATGAAGCGGAACAGCAGCGTCAGCAGGAGGGTGCGGATGTGGGCGCCGTCGACGTCGGCGTCGGCCATCAGGACGATCTTGTGGTAGCGCAGCTTGTCGACGTCGAAGTCCTCCTGGATGCCGGTGCCGAGGGCATTGATGATGGCCTCGACCTCCTTGTTGGCCAGGATCCGGTCCATGCGGGCCTTCTCGACGTTCAGGATCTTGCCGCGGATGGGCAGGATGGCCTGGGTGCGGGGGTCGCGGCCACCGCGGGCGGAGCCGCCGGCCGAGTCACCCTCGACGATGAAGACCTCGCACTCGGCGGGGTTGGTGGACTGGCAGTCGACCAGCTTGCCGGGCAGGCCGCCGGAGCCGAGCAGGCCCTTGCGGTTGCGGGCCATGTCGCGCGCCTTGCGGGCGGCGATGCGGGCGGCGGCAGCGGCCTGGGCCTTGCGGACGATGTCCCTGCCCTCGGCGGGGTTGCGCTCGAACCAGTCGCCCAGGCGGTCGTTCATGACGCGCTGCACGAAGGTCTTGGCCTCGGTGTTTCCGAGCTTCGTCTTCGTCTGGCCCTCGAACTGCGGCTCGCCGAGCTTGATGGAGACGATGGCGGTCAGGCCCTCGCGGCAGTCGTCGCCGGAGACCCTGTCCTCCTTCTTCTTGATCAGGCCCCAGGTCTCACCCCACTTGTTCACGTTGGTGGTGAGCGCGGTGCGGAAGCCCTCTTCGTGGGTGCCGCCCTCGTGGGTGTTGATGGTGTTTGCGAAGGTGTGGACGTTGCTGGTGTAGCTCGTGTTCCACTGCATGGCGATCTCGAGGCCGAGCTGCAGCTCGGCGGAGTGGGCCTCGACGTCGATGACGCTCGGGTGGATCGGCTCCTTGCTGCCGGAGAGGTACTTCACGTAGTCGATGAGGCCGTCGGAGAACATGAAGGAGTCGGAGCGCTGCTCCTCCTCCACGTCGTCCTCACCCGCGTTGGGGACGGTGCGCTCGTCGGCGATGCTGATGCGCAGGCCCTTGTTCAGGAACGCCATCTCGCGGAAGCGGTTGGACAGCGTCTCGTAGTTGAACTCGGTGGTCTCGAAGATGTCCTTCGAGGCGTAGAAGGTGATGGTGGTACCGGTCTCGTCGGTCTCCTCCAGCTCC
Organism: Tessaracoccus rhinocerotis; assembly: GCF_007197885.1. Taxonomy (GTDB): domain Bacteria; phylum Actinomycetota; class Actinomycetes; order Propionibacteriales; family Propionibacteriaceae; genus Arachnia; species Arachnia rhinocerotis. Next base: position 162,496 of record NZ_VKKG01000006.1, on the reverse strand, counting down.
TGCAGTTCACCGGTGGGTACGCCGAGCTCGAACGACTGCTCGTAGCGGTGGCCGTCGCGCCTGACCTCGACGGTGAACCGCTCGCTGAGCGCGTTGACCACCGATGAGCCGACGCCGTGCAGGCCGCCGGAGACCTTGTAGCCGCCGTCGCCGAACTTGCCGCCGGCGTGCAGCACGGTCAGCACGAGCGTGACCGTGGGGATCTTCTCGATCGGGTGCTCCTTGACCGGGATGCCACGGCCGTTGTCGGCGACGCGCACACCACCGTCGTCCAGGAGGGTGACCTCGATCAGGTCGCAGTGGCCGGCGAGTGCCTCGTCCACGGAGTTGTCGACGATCTCGGAGACCAGGTGGTGCAGGCCGCGCTCGCCGGTGGACCCGATGTACATGCCCGGGCGCTTGCGGACCGCCTCCAGACCCTCGAGCACGGAGATCTGGTCTGCGTCGTAGTCGCCGATCGAGGAGGTGTCACCCTTGTCTGTGAGGCCCTCCAACCGCTCGGTCACGAGTTCCTCTGCGTACTCTTCCGACACCGAATCTCCTTGTTCACGAAACAGCCGTCGGAAACCGACGGCCGGGACTTCGGCTCCACTCTACCGCGAAACGGTCCCAAATCGGAGCCCGTGCGCGGCGTGCCGTTGCCCGCCAAAGGGCGGGGAGGCCGGTTCGTAGCGGTTTCGGGGGGTCGGGCCTACTCCCGATACACCCCCCGGCCCCCGGAGGCGGCAGAATCGCTGATTCCGGCCGGGACCGGAAACGGTCGCAACCACGTCGTCAGTTCGCGCCTGTCCCATTCGTTCTCGCCCGTCCTGTAGCGCGGGCGCGAACGGACAGGACGGGCGCGAACTCCTGGGCGGGTCGGGGGTCGCCGAAAAAAGTTCGCGTCCGACTGCATCCGAATGGCCACCCCAGTCGGACTCACAGGTCAGCAGCGCGATCCGCGCGCTGCACCGGCCCCAAAAGGCCGAGATGGAAGGACCAACCATGAAGGCAAGAATCATCGCGGCACTGCTGCCGCTGGCGCTGGTCGGTGCGGTGGCACCTCAGGCCGCCATGGCCGACGAGCACGAAGCGACCGTCCAGGTCCTGCACGCGGTCCCGGGTCTCACGGTCGACGTCTACGCCAACGGTGAAGAGCTCCTCACCGACTTCGCTCCGGGGACCCTCACCGACCCGGTGATGCTCCCGGCCGGAAGCTACGACCTGAAGGTGACCGCGGTCGACGCAGGGCCTGATGGCGACGCCGCCATCGAAGCCAACGACGTCACCGTCCCCGGCGGCGCCAACATCACGGTCGTGGCCCACCTCGACGCCGACGGCAACCCAACCCTGACGCCCTTCGTCAACGACGTCGCCGCAACCGCGGCCGGGCAGGGCCGACTCACCGTCCGTCACACCGCCGCTGCACCCGCCGTCGACGTCCGTGCCAACGAAACCGTCGCGTTCAGCAACCTCAGCAACCCGAACGAGGCCAAGGCCGACCTTGCGGCAGGCACCGTGTCCGCTGACGTGGTGCTCACCGGTACCAGCGACGTGGCGATCGGCCCCGCCGACGTGAACGTCGCGGAGGGCGCCAACACGATCGTCTACGCGTGGGGCAGCGCCGCCGACGGGAACCTGGCGCTCGCCGTGCAGGTCATCGACGGTCTCCACAGCGCCCCGCACGGCGTCCCCGGCGGCACCGGTGGACAGGCTGCCGTGGCAGGCAACACGAGCACTGCGCTCGCCGTCGTCGCAGCAGGCCTCCTCGCGGCCGGACTGGTCGTCGTTGCCAGCCGCCGCAGGGCTGAACTGGCTGAGTGATCCAGATGAAGCGTCTCCACTGGTTGGGCCGTTGTGTCCTCGCCTCGGCCGTCTTCGCCGCAACAGCGCTGACCGGCTGCGGGGAGGCAACACCCAGGCCCGACCAGGGAGACCAGCCGGCCCCGGTGGCGGTGGAGACTCCACCGCCGCCGCGGGCCACCCCACCCGCGGCCGGCGAGCCGTCGGGGTCGGCGGCACCCGTTTCGTCGGCCCCGACCCCCACCCGCACGTCGAGCCCCGTCCCGGCCAGGCCGGCCGTGCTGGGCGAGGCGGAACCGACGTCGGTGCAGCCGAACCGGCTGGTGGTCGCCGACCTCGGGATCGACATGCCGTTGGTCCCCCTCGGCGTGGACGAGGGCGGAATGATGGCCCTCCACCCGGACCCTGCGGTGGCCGCGTGGTACCGGTACGGACCCGTGCCGGGGGCTGACTCCGGCGCCAGCGTGGTGGCCGCCCACGTGGACTCCGCCGAACTGGGCATCGGACCCTTCGCCGCCCTGTCCGGGGCCCGGCCCGGGACCGTGGTGACGATCACCGACGACGCGGGCGGCGAGCACCGCTACGGCATCGAGTCCGTCACCAGCATCCCCCTGGAGGACCTGGACCTGCCCTCCCTGTTCGACCGGACGGGCCCCCACCGCCTGCACGTGGTCACCTGCGGCGGCCCCTACCTCCCGGAACTCGGTGGCTACCAGGAGAACGTCGTTGTCGTCGCAGTCCCCATCACCTGATCTAGAGTTCCCCCTGTGAGCGTGGACGAGGTGGTTCTGATCAGCGAGGAGGTCTCCTCCGGGTCGCGTGACGCCTTCGCCCAGATGTACGACCGCTGGTCCCCCTTGGTGCACGGCTTCGTCCGCCGGAAGGTGGCCCCGCCGGACGCGGACGCGGAGGACGTCACGCAGCAGGTGTTCGTCTCTGCGTGGGCGAGCCGCAACACACTCGTGCCGGGGCCGACCGCCCTGCCGGCGTGGCTGTTGCTGATCGCAAGGCGACGAGTGGCCGACCACTTCGCGACGAGGCAGCGCCACGACCGCCGGATGCGGGAGGTCCGAAGGACCAGTCCCACCGAGTCGGTCGAGCCGTCGGGCGACACGAGCCAGGAGGATCGCCTGCTGGTCTCGGCGGTGCTGGAGGCCATGAGCGATCCGAGGGCCCGGATCCTGCGGATGGCCTTCTACGAGGACCTGACGCACACCCAGATCGCCGAGCGCCTTGGCCTGCCGCTGGGAACCGTGAAGAGCCACATCCGAAGAGGGCTCCAGACCGTCAAGGACGCATGGAAGGAGGCCGGCGATGAGCAGCCATCTTGACGAGGACCAACTCCTGGACCTCGCGCTCGCCGAAACCGATCCCGTCGGCGACGCTGCCGCCCACCTGGCCTCCTGCCCGAAGTGCACCTCCACCTACGACGACCTGCGTCTGGGCAGCCAGCTGCTGCGCGCCGCGAAGGGCATGCCCTCCGGCGCCGTCGCCCCGCCACCCCGCGTCTGGGAGGCCGTCCAGGCCTCCCTCGACGAGACCGACGCCACTGACGCGACGCTCGAGCAGGGCTCCGGGGCAAGACGTCCCGCGTACCTGACCCCGTGGTTCTACGGCCTGGCCGCTGTCCTGGTCCTGGTGGGGCTGGTCTCGGGCCTGCTGATCAACCAGGGCACCAGGGCACCCTCGGAGACCGTCGTGGCGCAGGCAGCGCTGGAGCCACTGGCCGAGGACGCCGAGTCCAGCAGCGCACGTATCGTAGAGAGCGGCGCGGGGCTGGCCCTGGTGGTCGAGGCACCGCGCTTCCAGGTGCCCTCCGACTACCTCGAGGTCTGGCTCATCAACGAGGACCTGGAGCGCATGGTCTCCGTGGGGGTGCTCGACACCGACGGTAGCCAGCAGTTCCCGATCACCCAGCGGATGCTCGACGAGGGGTACCGGATCGTCGACATCTCACGCGAACAGTTCGACGACGACTCGACCCACTCCGGCGACTCCCTGGTGCGCGGCGAGCTGGCGACCTGATCCCGGCCGCCCGGCCGTCAGTCCTGGAGGGCCTCCAGCACCCCGGCCACCAGGTCGGGCACGCCGAGTTCGTCGATGCCACGGTTGGGGCTGAATCCCATCCGCACGACGACGGTCTCCTGGGACGGGATGACGAACACCCACTGCCCGTCGTGCCCGGACATCCAGTAGGCGTCAGCTGGCAGGTCCGGGAACCGGAGGCTGCCGTCGGTGCCCTCGTTCAGCCACCAACTTGCGCCGTAGGGATCGACGTCGGGGAACTCCCCGGTAGCGGTGGTGGCCTCTGCCATCCAGCCCTCCGGCAGCAGCCGCTCGCCGTCGACGACGCCGTCGGCCAGCGCGAACTGGCCGAGCGCGGCCCACTCGCGTGGGGTGGCCCACAGGTACGAGCCGCACACCGGAACCCCCGCAGCATCCGGCTCCCACTGCGCGTGGGGCAACCCGAGCGGCTCGAGGACGAGCTCGCGGGGCAGGTCCGCGTCGCCGTCCACCGCGTCCAGTGCGACGCTGCACAGCAGGTTCGTCGAGCCGGTTGAGTACTCCAACACCTCGCCCACGGGGAACTCGAGTTCCTGGGCGGCCACGAACTCTCCCATGTCGTCGGCGATGTAGAGCATCTCGGTGATCGGCGTCCCGAGGTCATAGGTCTCGTCCCACGCCAACCCGCTGGTCATGCGCATCAGGTGGTCGGCGGTGATCTGCGAGCGTTCGTCCCCCGCCCACTCGGGTCGGAGGTCCGTGGCGTGGATGTCGAAGCCGGCGATCTGCACCAGGCGTCCCACCAGGAGGTTTGTGACGCTCTTGGACATGGACCAGCCCAGCTGCGGCGTCGCGGCGGAGAAACCGTCGGCGTAGCGCTCGGCGACGAGTTCGCCGTCGGCCACGACGACGACGCCGCGCGTCCCCAGGCCATCGGCGAACGCCGCGTCCACGGCGTCCTCCACCCCGGCGGGCGGGTCGGTCGGCTCGGAGGCGACCACCAGCGGGTTGGTGTCCGTGACGGCCGCAGCTGCCGGCAGGTCAGGGCGCTCTTCGGAAAGGGTGCAACCGAATCCTTCGGTGTACCAGGCGGTCTGTCCGGCGAGGAACCCCAGCACCGAGGCGGTGACGGATCCATCACCAGTGCTGGTTCGCAGGTACGGCACGAGCGGGTTGGGCGGCAGGTCCTCGGCCGGGTCCGTGCGCTCGGAGATGTTCGCCACGGCGCAGGCGTTGTGGGCCGCGTACCCGGTGCCGGTGAGCAACAGGGGCCGCATGTACCAGTAGCCCGCCACCGCCGCCATCACCACCACGAGCAGCAGTGCCAGCAGGACTTTCCACCAGAGATGACCACGACGTCGTTCGACCATGCGCCGACGATAGCGGTGATTGTCCGTGACGAACATCGCGCCCCGCGCGCGTTGTAGCCTCTGGTTCGTGGCCACCTCGGAACCCCAGCAGCCGGAGGTGCTGGCACACCTGCGACGGGCGCGCGACCTGATGGACAGGGACTACGCGAGCCCCCTCGACGTGCCCACCATGGCCCAGCGCGCACTGATGTCGCCGGCGCACTTCTCGCGGGAGTTCAAGCGGGCCTACGGTGAGACGCCCCACTCCTACCTGCTGACGCGCCGCATCGAGCGGGCGATGCAACTGCTGCGTGCCGGCTGGTCCGTGACCGACGCCTGCATGGAGGTGGGTTGGACCTCCCTCGGCTCGTTCAGCTCCCGGTTCACCGAGGTGGTCGGCGAGACCCCCACCGCCTACGCCGCCCGCGAGCACAGCGAGACGGAACCGATCCCGGCGTGCATGGCCAAGATCCTGATGCGGCCGCCGCGGTTCGGCTGACGCTCCGGCAGTTCCCATCGACGGCGACAGAGCAGTTTCGGAGAAGCGCGTGCCCGGTCGGCCTGCGTAGCGTTCGTGGCATGACACGAACCACAGTGAAGTACGTACCCGTGACCGTCCTCGACATCGACGAAGCCCTCGAGTTCTACCGCGACGCACTAGGCCTCGAGGTGGTGCAGGACGTCTCGAACGCCGGCTTCCGCTGGGTCTCGCTCGCGGTGCCCGGCCAGGGCCTGAGCCTGGTCCTCTCCGCGCCCGGAGCCGGGCGCTCCGAGGAGGACGCGGCCGCCCTTGAGCGGCTCGTCGCAAAGGGCGCCATGGGGGGACTGATCCTCGAGGTGGGCGACCTCCAGGCCACCTTCGAGACCCTGAGCGCGGCCGGCGCGGAGGTGCTGCAGGAGCCGATGGACCAGCCGTGGGGGCCCCGCGACGCGGCCTTCCGCGACCCCTCCGGGAACATGGTGCGCATCAACCAGGCCTGACCACTGCATCTCATGTCATCCCCCCGTGGGTCTGCGGACGACCCGATGTATCAGGGTTTGCCCCGTTGACTCCTGTGGGTGTGGACGATGGACTCGACCCCCGGCGGAGACATGGAAACCTGCAACGAAGCGTTACCCGACCTCAGCGGCCGCACCGCCTTGGTCACGGGTGCCAGCGACGGCGTCGGCCTGCACGTCGCGCTGGCCCTGGCCGGGGCTGGCGCGCACGTCTTGATGCCCGTGCGCAACCGTGACAAGGGCGAGCGGGCCGCAGCGCGGATCCGGGAAGCGGTGCCGGGAGCGCAGTTGAGCCTGCGCGACCTGGCCACCCGGATGGCACGTCCGGCATGGGGCGACCTGCAGCTCGAGCGCCGCTACCGGCCGTTGACCGCCTACGCCAGGTCGAAGGTGGCACTCGGGCTGTTCGGCACCGAACTGGCGCGCCGCAGCGCCGGCCGCGGGCGACGGCTGCGGGTGGTCCAGTGCCATCCGGGTGTGGTGCCCGACACCGGGATCGCCGCCGCCGTGCGGGAACGGGCCTCGGACACCGGCCGCGGCAGCCTGGCGCGTCGGCTCGGGAACTCGCCCGCGCAGGCGGCCCGCACAGCGCTGGCGGCGCTGACCGCCGACGTCCCCGCGGGCTCGTACTTCGCCCCCGCCGGTGCGCTGCAGTTCGGTGGCCCACCGAGGCTGGTGCGGCCACCGCGGAGCATCACCGACCCCGTCGCCGCCCGTCGGATGTGGGACGTCGCCGACGTGCTGTTGTCCCGCGTCCCACTGGTGGAGCGGGGCTGAACGGAGGTCTCGACACGCACCCGCTCGTACCTCGCGGGTGCTACTCGACCTGCGGTGATGGAGGCGGGTGCTACTCGTTGTCGCCGCCCGTGGCGGCCGCCGCCTGGCGCTCGCTGGCCGTGTTGCCGGAGTCCGGCCACACCCACTGGCTCACCTCGGGCAGGTCCTCGCCGCTGGCACGCGCATGGGCGCGGGCGTCGAAGCGGCGGTCCTCCATCTCCTGCCTGAGCCCTGCGTAGCGGGTGCCGAGGCCCTCGACCCGGTCGATGACGTCCATCACCAGGTGGAAGCGGTCGAGGTCGTTGAGCATCACCATGTCGAACGGCGTCGTCGTGGTGCCCTCCTCCTTGTAGCCGCGCACGTGCAGGTTGTCGTGGCCGTTGCGGCGGTAGGTGAGCCGGTGGATCAGCCACGGGTAGCCGTGGTAGGCGAAGATGATCGGTCGGGTGGCGGTGAAGTAGGTGTCGAATGCCCGGTGCGAGAGACCGTGCGGGTGCTCGTCCTCGTCCTGGAGGCGCATCAGGTCCACGACGTTGACCACTCGCACCTTCAGCTCCGGGACGCGCTCGCGCAGGATGTGTGCGGCGGCGAGCACCTCGATCGTGGGGATGTCGCCGGCGCACGCGAGGACGACGTCGGGTTCGGTCCCGGCCTCCTCCGTCCCTGCCCAGTCCCAGATCCCCAGCCCGCGGGTGCAGTGCTTGATCGCCTCGTCCATCGTCAGCCAGTTCGGGTTCGGCTGCTTGCCGGCCACGACGACGTTCACGTACTGGGTGCTGCGCAGGCAGTGGTCGAAGGTGGACAGCAGCGTGTTGGCGTCCGGCGGCAGGTAGACCCGCACGATGTCGGCCTTCTTGTTGACCATGTGGTCGATGAAGCCCGGGTCCTGGTGGGAGAAGCCATTGTGGTCCTGGCGCCACACGTGCGAGCTCAGCAGGTAGTTGAGGCTCGCGATGGGACGGCGCCACTCCAGCTGGTTGGTCACCTTCAGCCACTTGGCGTGCTGGTTGACCATCGAGTCGACGATGTGGATGAACGCCTCGTAGGAGGACATCAGCCCGTGGCGACCGGTGAGCAGGTAGCCCTCGAGCCAGCCCTGGCACTGGTGCTCGCTGAGCATCTCGACCACCTGGCCGACGCGCTCGAGGTGCTGGTCCACCTCGGGTGAATCGTAGTCGGCGACCCATTGCTTGGCCGTCTCCTCGTAGACCGCCTGCAACCGGTTGGAGGCGGTCTCGTCAGGCCCGAAGATGCGGAAGTTGCGCCGGTTGGCGGCCACGACGTCGCGCAGCCAGCCGCCAAGCACCTTCGTCGCCTCCGAGTCGGAGCCACCCGGTTCGGGCACCTCGACGCCGTACTCGCGGAAGTCGGGCAGGCGGAGGCTCTCGCGGAGCAGGCCGCCGTTGGCCTCGGGACGCTCCCCCATCCGCAGTCCGACGGGCGGGGTGAGGGAGGCGACGTCGGCGACGAGCGCGCCGTGCTCGTCGAAGAGTTCCTCGGCACGGTAGGACCGCAGCCAGGCGTCCAGGTCGCGGAGGTGCTCGTCGGTGTCGCGCGCGCTGGCGAGCGGGACCTGGTGGGAGCGCCAACTGCCCTCAGTCTTGTTCCCGTCGATCTGCTCGGGTCCCGTCCAGCCCTTGGGAGTGCGGAACACGATCATGGGCCAGCTGGGGCGCTCGGCGGCGCCGGCGCCCTGCTCGGCGGCGGTGCTTCGGATGGCCGCGACCTCGTCCATCACCGTGTCCATGAGCTCGGCGAAGCGACGGTGGTAGCTGACGGGCTCCTCGTCGTCGAAGCCGGCGGTGAACAGGTGCGCCTTGTGTCCGTAGCCGCTCATCAGGTCCACCAGTTCGGGCTCCGGGATCCGCGCCAGCACCGTCGGGTTGGCGATCTTGAACCCGTTGAGGTGGAGCACCGGCAGCACCACGCCGTCGGTGACCGGGTTGAGGAACTTGTTGGAGTGCCACGAGGTGGCCAGGGGTCCGGTCTCCGCCTCGCCGTCGCCGACCACCGCGAACACCAGCAGGTCCGGGTTGTCGAAGGCGGCCCCGTAGGCGTGGGACAGGGAGTAGCCCAGCTCGCCGCCCTCATGGATGGACCCCGGGGTCTCGGGCGCGACGTGGGACGGGATGCCGCCCGGGAACGAGAACCGCTTGAAGAGGCGCTGCAGGCCGCTCTCGTCACGCGAGACCTCCGGGTAGAAGTCGGTGTAGGTGCCCTCGAGGTAGGTGTTGGCAACCAGCCCGGGGCCGCCGTGGCCGGGGCCGGTGACGTAGAGCGCCGGTTGCCGGCGCTCGGAGATGATCCGGTTCAGGTGCGCGTACAGAAAGTTCAGACCCGGCGTGGTGCCCCAGTGTCCGAGGAGTCGGGGTTTGACGTCGTCGCGTTCGAGGGGTCGGCGCAGCAGCGGGTTGTCGAGCAGGTAGATCTGCCCGACCGAGAGGTAGTTCGCCGCCCGCCACCATGCATGGATGCCACGCAGGTGGTCATCGGTGAGTTCGGGTGCGCCACACTGGGCGCGGTTCTGCCAGGTGTTGGTCATTGCGGCTCCTTCCGAGTCCCGGACACCTCCATCCAAGCACCGCGCAGCGGTTCGCGAGGCAGGTACGCCGAGGCCCGCGGGCTCGGGTGAGGAGCGGTCGGGTCGGTCAGCCGTACGTGTCGCGCGGGCCGCGGCCGTCGCGGACAGAGCGCGGACCGCGCTTCCAGCTGGGCGCGTTAGGGCCACGGACGTCGACCCGCTTGACCGTCTGGTCGCCGAGCTCGGCGTTGAGTCTCGCCACGAGCTTGGAAGCCGCGTAGCGCATGCCGGTGGCCCAAGCGGTGGAGTCGCACACGACGGTGAGGACGCCGTCCTCGAAGAGCACCGGCTTGCTGTGCTGGGCATTGTCCTCGCCCACCAGGTTGGCCCAGCCCTGCAGCACGGTCGACAGCGAGATCCGCTTCTGCCAGCCCCGCCTGGTGCTGACCTGCCCGAGGACGTCGCCGAGTGCCTGCGGGTCGCGGTCGTCGGGTCGGGCCCCGGAGCGCTGCTCCTCGAACATGCGGGACCTGATCCTGCGCGGCGGTCGCCTCTTCACCGGGACCGGCGGCAGCGCCTCCGTCTCGGCGGTCTGCCGTGCGATCTGAGCGGCGAGGTCCAGGCCGGTGGGGTCGTGCTCGATGGGTTCCTCGAACTCTGACGGTGTCTCAGTCATCGCTCATGCCTTGCGGGGGCCCTTCGAGGCTCGCTGCCGCTCGCACCTCAGGGAAACTGGGAGAGGCGCCTGCCTCGCCTTCAGGGGAACTGGGAGAGGCGCCTTCCTCCCCTTCAGGGAAACCAGTATCCAGTTGCCCTGAGGAGGTCGCCCCGCGACCGTCTCGAAGGGCGCGGCCGTCCTCCAGCGAGACGGTGCCGGCGGCTACGCGGAAGCGGCGCTGCGACGGGAAGTCGGGGACGTCGGCGCCCACGGCCGCAGTGATCAGCACCTGTTCGGCGTCCGCCACGGCACCGGCCAGGCGGTCGCGGCGCAGGGTGTCGAGTTCGGCGAACACGTCGTCGAGCACCAGCACCGGCTCGGTGCCCTCCTCCCGCACCAGCTGGAAACCGCCGAGGCGAAGCGCCAGTGCCAGCGACCAGGACTCCCCGTGTGAGGCGTAGCCCTTGGCGGGGAGGTCGCCGATGAACAGTTCGACGTCGTCGCGGTGTGGCCCCACGAGCGTCACGCCGCGCTGGATCTCCTCGTGGCGGCGCTCCTGGAAGGCAGTGATCAGGCGTTCGGTGAGGGCGGTCCGGACGTCTGGCTCGGAGGCGACGCCGTCGAGGTCCAGCGACGCCTTGTAGCGGGCGTCGATGCGGTTGTTGACGGGCGCGATGCCCTCGTAGGCGGCGCGGGCGTGCGGCAGGACGTCGGCCAGGGTGTCGAGGCGGGCGTGCAGCAGTTCGGCGCCGATCATCGCGAGCTGCTCGTTCCACACCTCCAGCGTGGACTCCTCGTCGCCTCGCGCGGGCCGCATGGAGCGCCCGGACATGGACTTCAGCAGGGCGTTGCGCTGCTTGAGGACCTTGTCGTGGTCCTGTTTCACCCCCGCCATCCGCGGCCAGCGGGTCACCACGAGGGAATCGAGCCAGGCGCGACGGTCCGACGGGTCTCCGCGGACGATGACCAGGTCCATCGGGGAGAACACGACGGTCCGCAGGGCCCCCACGATGTCCCGGCTGCGTGGCACCGGTGCCCGGTTCAGGCGGGCGACGTTGGACTTGCCGCTGGCGATTTCCAGTTCGATCGAGATCACCCGGTCGTCGTCCAGGCCGCGCTGCACCCGGGCGCGGGCGATCGCCGAGTCGCAGCCCGCCCGGATCAGCGGCGCAGTGGCCGCGACCCGGTGCGAGGTCATCGTCGAGAGGTACTCGACGGCCTCCACCAGGTTGGTCTTGCCCTGTCCGTTCGAGCCGACGAAGACGTTGACTCCCGCCGAGAGCTCAAGCTTGGCCTCGGTGTAGTTGCGGAAGTCCGTCAGGGACAGCTCAGTCACGAACATGGTGACTTCGATCCTAGGCGAGCGGGCGTAGTGATCTCGACACGTCGCGCGCTCGTCCCTCGCGAGCAACTACTCGATCGACGGGGGGGTCCGCCGGCGTAGTGATCTCGACACGTCGCGCGCTCGTCCCTCGCGAGCAACTACTCGATCGACGGGGGATGGGCGGACCCGCTGGTCGAGTCGTGCTGCGAGCAACGAGCAGCACGTGTCGAGACAAACCCGCCACAGGGTCGCTCAGGCCGAGGCGGGTTCCGCGTCCACCTCGAGCAGGCCACGGATGTCGTCGGCCGACAACGGCGCGGTCAGGTCCTGCGTGCGGGCCACCACGGCGTCGAACAGGTCCCGCTTCTGCTCCTGCAGCGCGACGACCTTCTCCTCGATGGTGTCGGCGCTGACGAGCCGGTAGACGTTGACGTGCTTGTCCTGGCCGATGCGGTGCGTGCGGTCGATGGCCTGGCTCTCGGCGGCGGGGTTCCACCAGGGATCGAGAATGAACACGTAGTCGGCCTCCGTGAGGGTCAGCCCGAAGCCGCCGGCCTTCAGACTGATGAGGAACACGGGTGCGTCGCCGGTGCGGAAGTCCTCGATCCGCTGGGCGCGGTCCCGGGTGCGGCCGTCCAGGTACTCGAACCGGATCCCGGCGGCGGTGAGTCGGTCCTTGACGATCGCGAGGAAGCCGGTGAACTGGCTGAACACCAGCGCGCGGTGCCCGGCTGCGGTCAGCTCCTCGAGGTGCTCGAGGAGCGCGTCGATCTTGGCCGAGGAGTCCGGGTAGGTGTCGTCCACCAGCGACGGCGCGAGGCTCAGCTGCCGCAGGAGCGTCAGCGACCGCAGGATGGTGATGCGGTTCTTGTTCAGGTCGCCCACCAGGCCGAGGACCTTCTGCCGCTCGCGGGTGAGGTGTCGGTCGTAGAGCTTGCGGTGTGCCGGGGACAGGGGCACCGAGACCACCTGCTCCTGCTTCTCCGGCAGCTCCTTGGCCACGGCGGCCTTCGTGCGACGCAGGATCAGGGGTCGGATGCGACGGTGCAGCGCGGCCAGGGCGTCGGCGTCGCCCGCCTCGATGGGCTTGCGGTAGAGCTCGGTGAACGCCTTGGGGTCCGGGAAGAGTCCGGGGGCGGTGATGGACAGCAGCGACCACAGGTCCATCAGGTTGTTCTCCAGCGGTGTGCCCGTCAGCGCCACCTTCACCCGCGCCTTCAGCTTGCGGACGGCCTGGTAGACCTTCGCCGAAGGATTCTTGACGAACTGGGCCTCGTCGAGGAGGACGGCGGACCAGGCGATGTCGGTGTACTCGTCGGCCTCCAGCCGCAGCAGCGTGTAGGAGGTGAGCACGATGTCGGCCTGCGCCACGGCGTCGGCCAGACCGTGGCCGCGGCGCTTCCCGGTCTCGGAGATGGCCACCACCCGCAGGTCGGGCGCGAACTTCGCCGCCTCCGACTGCCAGGTTCCGATCACCGACGTCGGAGCCACCACCAACATCGGCCGCTCCAACTCACCGGCCTCGTGCGCCGCCTGCGCCATGGCCAGGGACTGGATGGTCTTGCCGAGACCCATCTCGTCGGCGAGGATGCCACCCAACCGGGTGCGCCACAGGAACCGCAGCCACGCGTAGCCCTCCTGCTGGTAGGGCCGCAGCGTCGCACGCAGGCCAGCAGGTGGTTCCTCATCGGCAAGGTCGGTGTGGTCCAGGAGGGTGCCGACGACGTCGCGCCACGCGTCGGACTGCTGCCGCACCACCCCGAGCTCCACCAGCTCCTGCCAGAGGCCGGCGTGCTCGGGACGCAGGTGGAAGGTGTTGCCGTCGTGGTCGACGAGGACCCGGGCCTCCTCCACCAGCCTGCGGAGCTGCTCCAGCTCCGGCACGTCGAGCGGGAACCAGGTGCCGCTGTCGAGGATGATGTGGTCCTGACCGGCGGCGAGGGCGCTGAGCAGGGGCGCGAACGGGACCTTCTCCTCACCGACGGTGATCTCCACCTCGAGGTCGAACCAGTCGCCCTGGCGGGACTCCTCCACGTCGAGCTGGATGGTGGGTGCCTCGTCGGCGCGCCGGAACTCGGGTGCCTCCTCGTTGAGCACCACCTCGACGTCGTCGCGGGCCTGGAGCTCGGGGAGCACGTCGGTGGTGAAGCGGATCATCCAGATGCCGTGCAGGTGGGCGTCGGTGAGGATCGAGCGGCCGGTGTGGTGGGTGCGTCGCCACGGTCCGGCGGGCAGGGACTCGACGAGCGCGCGCTCCGCCTCGGGGTTGCGCACGGGTGGGTCCGCCGGGGCGGGCTGGACGGCGACGTCGTGGACCTGGTCCCCGAAGCGGTAGCGGAAGCCCCACTCGAGCTGGGCTCGGTGGCCGTCGAAGGTGACCACGAGGACGAGGACCGGCGGCTCCACCTCGGGCAGCACCACCCCGGGTTCGACGTCGACGTCGAACCGGTTCCTGAGCCGCGGCAGGTAGCCGCCGGCGAACAGCGCGGTGTCTTTGGCGGGGATGGTGACGCGGCCGGCCATGAAGAGGCTCTGCTCGACGTCGGACAGCGGCCGGCTGAGCGGGCCGAGGACGAGTTCGTCGCCGGTGCGCAGACAGATGCCGTGGGTGGGCATGCCGACCAGTTCGCGTGCGGTGACCGGGACCTTCTCGCCCTCCACCAGCACCGTCGGCGAGGCCACCAGTCCCTCCGGTCCCTTCCCGATGGTCATCGCGGCGTGGGCGGCCTCCTCCAGGATGCGTGGGGTGGGGCCCGGTTCGTTGCGCTCCTGCGAGGGCAGCAGTGGGATGCCGGCGGCGACGGCGCTGCGCAGCACTCGCCAGACGTCGGAGTTGAAGTCGTGGAGGCGGAGGCGGTTGCCGGTGAACCACTCTCGGGGGTGCGCGGCCGCGAGGTTGTTGAAGACCTCGGCCTGCGCCGGGTCGAACTCGGGCGCGTGGCGGATCTCGTACCAGCCCGCTCCGCTCTTGACCCAGCGTTCGGTCTTGCCCCAGCGCAGCGGCGTCAGTCCCGGGCCGTGGGCGTCGTCGTCGATCTGCAGCGCGAGTTTCACGCCGCCCCCCAGGGCGCCGGTGCCGGTGAGCACCAGGTCGAAGGCGCGCTGCCAGAACGGGGTCTGGCCGGCCCTGAGGGTGTTGCGGGCGTGGGTGACCAGAGCTGCGCCGTGCTTGCAGGCCTGCTTCACCGGGCAGCTGCACACGGTCGTGATGCGAGGGCCGCTGGTCACCAGCGTCGTGCGGTAGACGTGGTAGCCGGATCCCCTGACCTGCGCCGTGACCATCTTCGCGGACGCCTGGACGCTGCCGACGCGGGACTCGCGCGCATACGCCTCACCACGCGCGAGCGTGGGCCCCCCGAAGTATCGGGTGAGTTCAGCCTCAGTGGGTGTGAGCACCCAGTCCGGAAAGTTGGTCATCCTCCCCACGATCGTAGTGGGGGGCGCAAGTGCTGGACCGGGATCAGTTGGGCAGTCGCATCAGCATGATGACGTGGCGGTAGTCGAGCAGCTGGTCGCCGTCGATGCTCGCCAGTCCGGTGATCAGGCACGGCTTGCCGGGCGCGGTGAACGAGAAGTGCGCGAACGGTGCGTCGATCGAGTTCAGGGCGTCCAGCAGGTACTGGGGGTTGAAGCCGGCGGCGGTGATGCTCTGCTCGTCGGTGGTGACCTCGACCTCGGCGCTGATCGCCTCGGAGGCCTGCGCCTGGTCTCCGGTGGCGGCCTCGAGCGCGACGTTGTCCTCGTTGATGATCATCCGCAGCGGGGTGTTGCGCTCGGCAACCAGGGAGACGCGCTTGACCGCGGACAGCAGGTCTGCGGTGGAGATGCGGACGGTGACGGTGGCGTCGACGTCCATCAGGTGGCGGACCTTCGGGAAGGCCTGGTTCAGCAGTCGGGTGGTTGCCTCGCGGCTGCCCTTGGCGCCCTCTCCGATGAACCCGGCCAGGCCCTCGCCCTCGGACTCGGTGGTGGACAGCGAGACGGTGACGGTCTCGCCGGAGGTGAGGGACTTGGCGGTGTCGGCGAGCACGCGGCCGGGCACCAGGACGGCACCCTCGACCGAGGGCGACGACGGCTTCCAGGTCAGCTCCTTGAGCGCCATCCGGTAGCGGTCGGTGGCCAGCAGCGACAGCTGGTCCCCGTCGATCTCGACGCGGACGCCGGTGAAGACGTTCAGCAGCTCGTCGCGGCCGGCGGCGACGACCACCTGGGAGACGGCCTTCTCGAAGACGCCGGCGTCGACCACGCCGGTCTGCGTGGGCATCTCGGGCAGGCTCGGGTACTCCTCGACGGGGAGTGTCTGGAGGGTGAAGCGGGCGGAGCCGCAGGTCAGTTCCACCTTGGAGTGGTCGGCAACCATCTCGACGGGCTTGTTCGGAAGCGAGCGGGCGATCTCGGCGAGCAGTCGGCCGGAGACCAGGGAAGTACCCTCGTCACTGACGTCACCGGGCATGGTGACCTTGGCCGAGGTGGTGGAGTCGAAGCTGGAAAGGGTGACGTTGTCACCCTCGGCCTCGATCAGGAGTCCCGCGAGGATCGGTGCGGTGGGGCGGTTGGGGAGGCTCCGGGCCACCCATGCAACTGCATCTGCCAGCGCGTCGCGCTCCACTCGGATCTTCACGTCAAACCCCTAGTTGGTCTCGATCTGGGTCGGTCTGCCGACACCTGTGTCGGGCCGGTTCGCGGCCAGCATACCGGCTGACCGGTCGTGCCCGCTGTCCGGGTGGAAGCTCACTCCTCGGCGATCGCCTCGAGCACGTTCATCCGGGTGGCGCGGCGGGCCGGACCGATGGCGGCGATGACGCCGAACACGCCCGACAGTACGAGGAACACCGCCAACTGGCCCCACGGGATGACGAGTCGGGTGATGCCCGAGTCCTTCAGGAGCTCCACGAGCACGGCACCGAAGATGATCCCCAGCACCAGTCCCAGGACCGAGCCGAGGACCGCGACGATGACGCTCTCCAGCGTGACCAGGCGACGCAGCTGCGGCCGGGTCATGCCGACCGCGCGCAACAACCCGATCTCCCGGGTCCGCTCGTGGATGGACAGGCCCAGGGTGTTCACGATCCCCAGCACGGAGATGACGATGGCCAGGGCGAGGAGGGCGTAGATGACGCCGATGGCCTGGTCGAACTGGCCGACCAGGGTGTCGGCGTACTCCTCGTTGTCGGTGACCACGACGGTGGGCAGCTCCGACGTGGCGTCCTCGAGCGCCCGACGCACGGCCTCGGCGTCGGCGTCGTCCTCGAGGGCGACCTTGATCTGGTCCACGGTGCGGGCGTCGCCGAGCTGTGCGTAGGTGTCCGGGTTGACGATCAGGTGGGAGAACAGGGCGCCGGTGGTGTCGCCGTCGTAGATGCCGGCGACCAGCAGCTCCACCGTGTCGCCGGTGATCGTGGGCAGGGTAAAGGTCTTGCCCATCGGGAGGTCGAACTCCTGGGAGGCCTCGTGGCTCAGCAGCACCGAGTTGTCTTCGGCATTGAGGTGTCCGGCGAGGACCTCGGTGGCGGTGCCGTCGGTGAGGCCCTCGGGGCTGGTGCCGACGACGAGGATCCGCTCGCCGTCGAGCTGCGAGGCGGTCCGGGAGAAGCTCCAGACCGCGGCGACGCCGTCGATCTCGGCGGCGTCGTCGGCGACCGCGGCGTCGAACGGCATGAAGTTCACCGGGTTGACCAGGAAGTCGCCGCGTTGTTGCTCGGTCAGGCCGGCGCGCAGTGAACTGGTGGTGGAGCTGGCGAGGATGGCGACGGTGCTGACCAGCGCCAGCCCGATCATCAGGGTGGCTGCAGTGGCCGCGGTGCGGCGCGGCTGGCGCAGGGAGTTGAGCTCGGCCATCTTGCCGACCTCACCGAACACGGCGCGGTAGAGCCTGCCGAACAGCCAGATCGCGGGACGCCCGACCACGGCGGCGGCCAGCACCAGCCCGATCAGGACCAGGGCGCAGCCGATGCCGACCCAGACCAGCGGCTGCGGCACCGCCAGCCAGACGCCGCAGACGATGGCGGCCACGCCCAGCTGGAGCGCGCCGAAGCCGGCCATGATCGAGACGCCGATGGTCTCGGGACCGCTGGAGGCGGCGGCAGTCATGGCCTCCACCGGGCGGGTGGCCGAAGCCTTCCGCGCCGGCATCCATGCGGCTACCAGGGTGATGACGAGTGCGACGGAGTACGACGCGACGACGGCGGTGAGGGTGAGTTCCGGGGGGCCGGATCCCAGGTCGATGCCGATGGCGCCCATGCCGGCGGCGATCCCCCAGCACAGCAGCCATCCGGCGAGGATCCCCAGCGTGGCGCCGATCAGGCCGATCACCCCGGCCTCGAACAGCACTGAGTTGCGCACCTGCGTGCGCCTCGCGCCGAGTGCCCGGAAGAGTGCGAGCTCCCGGCTGCGCTGGGCCACGAGGATCGAGAACGTGTTGAGGATCAGCAGCGAGGCCACCAGCAGCGCGATGGCGGCGAACACGAGCAGGAACGTGTTGACGAACGACAGGCCGACGCCGAGCTGCTCCTCCAGGTCCGCGGCCATGTCCTCGCCGGTGACCGCCTGCAGTCCGCTGGGCAGCAGCTCGGCGATCTCCGCGTTGACCGCATCGACGTCGGCGCCCGGCTCCGCGGCCACCCAGACTCCGGTGAAGACGTCGGCGCCGTCGGTGAACAGTTCCTGGGACTCGGCGGTGGTGAAGAACAGGTAGCTGGCACCCGCGCTGCCCCCGCCGCCGAAGGTGGCGGTACCCGAGATCGTGTACGTGCGCACACCGTCGAACGGGGTTGCGACATCGAGCTCGTCACCGACGGCGTAGCCGCCGCGGCCGAGGGTGGTCGGGTCGATCGCGAGCTCGTCGTCGGCCTGCGGCGCCTCCCCCTCGAGCACCGTCATCCCGGGCTCTCCGCCGGCCGCCGGGGTGGTGAAGAAGTTCTGGCCGATGCCCGGTGCGCCCCCGAACGCGAGTACCTTGCCGTCCCGGTCCAGCGCATACACCGCGTACGAAGAGATGGTTCCTGTGGCCTCGGCCACCCCGTCGACGCCGGAGACCTCCTCGACCAGCGCCGGGTCCACCGTCGTCGGCGTCGCGGGTTGCGCCGGTCCGCCGGCCTCGTCGTCGCTGCTGGCGGACACGTTCACGTCGGCGATCGAGCCGCTGAAGATCTGGTCGAAGCTGTTGCCCAGCAGGTTGGTGAAGATCAGGGACCCGGACACGAAGGCGATCCCGAGCACGATGGAGAACGCACTCATCAGCAGTCGGATCTTGCGTCCCATGAGGGACTTCCAGGCGGCCGTGAACACGTGTCAGTCCATCAGGGCACGACGCGGCATGCTCTGCTCGATCGTGGGCTCTTCAAGGTCCGGGTCGGACTCCGGGTCGGGGCCACCCTCGCGGTAGAGCTCCGCGGCGAACCGGCCGCGGGGTTCCGGCTGCTCGTCCACGTCGCCACCGGTCTCCCCCGCTTCCGACGCGGCGGTCGTGGCGGTTTCCCCGGGTTGCGCCGTCGCAGTCGGTGCCTCTGGGGGCTCCTGGACATTGCTCGCCTGGGCGTCGTGGCGCGGGTAGATGCGCGACATTGCCAGCAGCAGGTCCTCCTGGGAGGCCCCGCGCATCTCGTCGACGATGCGACCGTCGGAGAGGAAGACCGCACGGTCCGCGTAGCTGGCGGCGTGGGCGTCATGGGTGACCATCACCACGGTCTGGCCGAACTCGTCGACGCTGCGGCGCAGGAATGACAAGACCTCGGAGGCCGACGTGGAGTCGAGGTTTCCGGTGGGCTCGTCGCCGAAGACGATGTCCGGCCGGTTCATCAGCGCCCTGGCGCAGGCGACGCGCTGCTGCTGGCCGCCGGAGAGCTCCGACGGCTTGTGGGTCAGCCGGTCGGCGAGGCCCAGGACGTCGACGATGCGGTCGAACCAGTCCTGGTCCACCTTCCTGCCGGCGATGGCCAGCGGAAGGACGATGTTCTCGCGGGCGGTCAGCGTGGGGACGAGGTTGAAAGCCTGGAAGATGAATCCGATGCGGTCTCGGCGCAGCTCGGTGAGCGGCGTGTCCTTGAGCGATGCGACGTCGGTGTCGCCGATGTGGACCGTGCCGCCCGTCGGTGTGTCCAGTGCTGCGAGCAGGTGCATGAGCGTGGACTTGCCCGAACCGGACGGACCCATGATGGCGGTGAACTCGCCCTGGACCACCTCGAAGTCGACGGCATCCAGGGCGACCACCTTCGCGGTCCCCTGTCCGTAGGTCTTCGTGAGCCCCGTCGCCCGGGCAGCAATCGTCACGACAGTCACGGTACCAGCGGCCGCTGTGCGTCCAGGCTGCTGGGATGCTTGTGCTGCGAGGTGCGGAACGCCGAATCCACAGTTTCGAGCGAGTCTGACTTTTAAGGGATGAAGACTTGTAATTTCCAGCTGTAGTCATAACAGCTGTGGAATCTGTGGACAACCGCCATAAGCCCTTGTAGTTGCAAGTTTTGGGGTGTGGAGCGGGCTCTGGACAACCCAGAACTACACGGGGAGGATTTGTGGGGACAACTTCGGCCCCGGATCCGTCCACATGGATGTACCCAGCTGTCCCCAGCAGTTGTGCACAAGTCCGACCCCCTGGTTGCTGCGCTTTGGTCTCGACACGCGACCTGCGGGAACACCGTTGGTCGAGTGGGGAGCGAAGCGACCGTGTCGAGACCCCGTGCGTCTGGGGTTGGTCTCGACACGCGCCGGCTCCTTCGTCGCGCGCTACTCGACCAGCGGGCTGCTGGGGCCCGTCAGGCGTGCTTGATGCGGTTGGTGAGTTCGGTGACCTGGTTGAACAGGTCCCGGTCCTCGCCCATCTTGCCGTCGATCTTCCGGACGGAGTGGAGCACCGTGGTGTGGTCGCGGCCGCCGAACTTGGCGCCGATCTTCGGCAGGGACAGGTCCGTCAGCTCGCGGCACAGGTACATCGCGATCTGGCGGGCCGAGGCGATGGTGGCGACGCGGCTGGCGCCGGTGAGGTCGTCCATGGAGATGCTGAAGTAGCGCGAGGTCATGTTCATGATCGTCTCCGCGTCCACCCGGACCTCTCCCCCGTCCGGCATGAGGTCGCGCAGCACGTCCTCGGTAAGGGTGAGGTCGATCTCCTGCTGGTTCAGGCTCGCCAGGGCGGCGACCCGGGTGAGTGCACCCTCGAGCTCGCGGATGTTGGTGGTGATCTTCGACGCGATGAATTCCAACACCTGCGTGCCGGCGGTCAGTCGCTGCGAGGCCGCCTTCTTGCGCAGGATGGCGATGCGGGTCTCGAGGTCGGGTGGCTGGATGTCGGTCATCAGACCCCACTCGAAGCGCGAGCGCAGCCTCGGCTCCAGCGCCTCGAGGAGCTTCGGTGGCCGGTCAGAGGTCATCACGATCTGCTTCTGCGAGTTGTGAAGCGTGTTGAACGTGTGGAAGAACTCCTCCTGCGTCTGGATCTTCGACTCCAGGAACTGGATGTCGTCGACGAGCAGGATGTCGACGTCGCGGTAGGCGCGGCGGAACTCGGCGGTCCGGTTGTCGGAGATTGCGTTGATGAAGTCGTTGGTGAGTTCCTCGGTGGAGACGTAGCGCACCCGGAGGTTCTCGTAGTAGCTGCGGACGTAGTGCCCGATGGCGTGCAGCAGGTGGGTCTTGCCCAGCCCGGAGGGTCCGTAGATCATCAGCGGGTTGTACGACTTGCCGGGCTGTTCGGCGACGGCGGCCGCGGCGGCGTGGGCGAACCGGTTGGACGATCCGGCGACGAAGGACTCGAACGTGTAGCGCGGGTTCAGCTTGTCGTCGCCCTTGGCCGTGCGGGTGCCGCCGTTGGCGATCGGCGAGGGTGCGGCCGGGGCTGCCTCCGCGGGCTGCTCCTCCACGGCGGGTTCGGTCTCGATCACCAGCGACGGGTCGATCATCACCGCCAGGTGAGTGACCTGGCCCGCGTGGTCGCTGAGCTTGTGCTCGATCTCGGTACGGAGTTTCGTCTCGACGCGCTCGCGGGTGGTTTCGTCGGCGACTGCGAGCATCAGTGTGCTGCCGTGCATGGCCAGTGGTTTCGTGCGGCGCAGCCAGGCCCGTGTGGGCATGTCCGCGGCGGTGACTACTTCGTTCCACAGATCCGTCAGGTCCGGGGCCGGCGTGGGTTGACTCACCTAACCCCTCTCTGACTTGGGGTCATGGACCCAATGACGACTCTTTCCACACACTTGTCCACAGTAGGGTACAACTCACCCGTTCGCGATGCCGGGGACCCTCCCGTTGTGGATAAGTCAGTGCATAGGCTCACGAAACTAGCCGTCTCGGCGCTACTCCGCAACAATTCCGGAGATTTCACAGCGTGTCGATTGGACTTACATGCGTGTGATTTGCTTAGCTTTCCGACCCTGCCCCTCTGGTTTGTGGAAACAGGGACTCTGAGCGTATCGTTGACCAGTCGCCGTCTTCGCGCGGTGGCCACTTCCCCTGCCCGCGAGGGCAGTATTTCCGACACAGACAGACCAGGGAGTTTGCCCCATGAGCAAGCGCACGTTCCAGCCGAGCAACCGTCGTCGCAGCCGCACCCACGGCTTCCGTCTCCGCATGCGCACCCGCGCCGGCCGCGCCATCCTGAGCGCACGGCGTCGCAAGGGTCGCACCGAACTGGCCGGCTGACCCGGCCAAGTGCTTCCCAGGGATCGCAGACTGACCAGACCCGGTGAATTCACCGGCGCGTTCAAGTCCGCATCCCGCGCGGGGACACCCAGTGTCGTCGTGCACATGCACAGACTCGACAACGATCCACCCGAGCTGACTCGGGTGGGTTTTGTTGTGTCCAAGAAGGTCGGCAACGCAGTCGTCCGGAACAGGGTGAAGCGGCGTTTGCGCCACATGGCGGCCGCCATGACCACTCCCTTCCCGGCCGACGTCGTGGTCCGGGCGCTGCCACCGGCAGCCTCCGAGCCGGAGCGGCTCGCCGCTGACTTCGAGTCGGCCTGGCACCGCGCACAGAGCAAGGCACACTAGATGTTGAAGTACCCGCTCATCTGGTTCGTGAAGGGGTGGCGAAAGTTCGTCTCCCCCCTCTACGGCGACGTGTGCAAGTTCCACCCGACGTGCTCGGCCTACGGCCTGCGTGCACTGGAGTTCCACGGAGCGATCAAGGGCAGTGGCCTGACGATCGCCCGGGTCGTCCGGTGCCACCCGTGGTCCGACGGCGGGGTCGACTACGTACCGGGCACCCCCGAGGCGCGGGATTGGGCCGCGCAAGAGAATCCAAGAAGTTCGGGCGAGCCCGACAAGACCACGACTGAGGTGGCCAAGTGATTGAACTGTTGATCCCCCTGAGCATCTGGGACTCCATCTACGGCGCGATGTCGACGATGATCCAGCCCATCTACTGGGCGGTGTCCGGACTGCTCGTGTTGTTCCACTGGCTCTGGTCCCAGATCCTCGACCCGGACTCGGGCGCCACCTGGGTGCTGTCCATCGTGACACTGACGGTCTTCATCCGGACCCTGCTGATCCCGCTGTTCGTCAAGCAGATCAACAGCGCACGCAACATGCAGCTGGTGCAGCCCAAGGTCCAGGCCCTGCAGAAGAAGTACGGCTCCGACCGGCAGCGTCTCGGCGAGGAGACGATGAAGCTGTACAAGGAGGAGGGCATCTCCCCGATGGCCTCCTGCCTGCCGCTGCTGCTGCAGATGCCGATCTTCCTGTCGCTGTTCCGCGTGCTCCAGGGCGTCGCCGACAACACCATCCGCGGCCAGTTCTTCAAGGACAACCCGGACGTGGTGGAGTCGCTGCAGAACGCCACCCTGTTCGGCGCCGGCCTCTCGGACCGCATCTTCCCGCTGACCCCGTTCGGGTCCACCCAGATCCTGGGTGTCTTCCTGGTCATCCTGATGGTTGCCAGCCTGTTCTTCACCCAGCTGCAGCTGATGCGCAAGAACATGCCGCCCGAGGCCCTCAACGGCCCGATGGCCCAGCAGCAGAAGATGATGCTCTACCTCTTCCCCGTGATCTACGCGGTGTCTTCGGCCGTCATCCCGATCGGCGTGCTGATCTACTGGCTGACCTCCAACATCTGGACCATGGGCCAGCAGGGCATCCTGATCCGCAACAACCCCGCCCCGAACACGCCTGCGTTCATCGACTGGGAGGAGCGGATGAAGGCCAAGGGCAAGGACCCGGCCGCCATCCTCGAGGAGCGTGCCGCGAAGCGTCGTCGCACCAAGTCCGCACCCACGGGTCGGGTCGTCGGTGGCGCGTCCGCCGCGTCGGCGACGTCGGCCACCTCCGCCACGTCGGCGGACTCCCCCACGGAGACCGACACCGCTGGAGCCACCCCCAAGGTGGTTCGCCAGCAGGTTACGCGGCAGACTGTGCGCACCGGGGAGGACGGCAAGGCCGTCGTCCGGCGCCAGCCCAAGGCGCAGGCGCGCTCCACCCGCAAGAAGAAGTGAACCCGCGAACCACGCGGAATCTAGAGAACTGGGAACCGATGACTGAGAACACCTCCACCGAGGAGAAGAAGCCGTCCGCGCAGGACGTGCTGTTGAGCGAGGGTGACCTCGTCGCCGACTACCTCGAGGAACTGCTGGACATCGCCGATCTCGACGGTGACATCGAGAACTCCGTCGCCGGCGGCCGCGCCCACGTGGCCATCGACACCGACGACGACCGCCTCGTCGGCGCCAACGGCGAGGTGCTCGAGGCGCTGCAGGAACTGAGCCGCCTCGTCGTCATGACCGAGACCGGCAACCGTTCGCGGCTGACCCTCGACGTCGCCGGGTACCGCGAGAAGCGCCGCGTCGAGCTGGTCGCCATCGCCAAGGACGCCATCGCGGAGGTCCTGGAGTCGGGCGAGCCGGTCCGGATGGCCCCGCTGAACGCCTATGAGCGCAAGATCGTCCACGACGAGGTCGCCGCCGCCGGGCTCGTCAGTGAGTCCGAGGGCGAGCCCCCGGCCCGTCGCGTCATCGTCTCCAAGTGAACGATTCCGTACCCGTCACCGAACAGAACCCCGACGAGGCCGCTGCCCGCAGCGCCCTCGTCGAGCGGTTCCCGGAGGCGGCGGACCAACTCGACGCCTACGTGGCCGTCCTGGCCACGAAGGGTATCGAGTGGGGCCTGCTCGGTCCCCGCGAGGGCGACAAGTTGTGGAGCCGCCACGTCTCGAACTCCCTGGCGCTGGTGGACGTGCTGCCGCTCGGGTCCGACGTCGCGGACGTCGGCTCCGGCGCCGGTCTGCCCGGCATCCCGCTCGCGATCACCCGGCCTGACCTCAGGTTCACACTCGTGGAACCGTTGCTGCGCCGAGCGACCTTCCTGAACGAGACCATCGAGGAGCTCGGCCTCGAGGACCGCGTCCGGGTCGACCGGATCCGCGCCGAGGACTCCGACGACGTGTTCGACGTGGTGGTCTGCCGCGCCGTGGCCTCGCTGGACAAGCTGCTGCGCTGGACCACTCCCCTGTTCCTCCCCAACGGCGAACTGCTCGCGCTGAAGGGCCAGAGCGCGGAGCGCGAGGTTTCGGAGGCGGCCAACTGGATGAAGCACGCGAAGCTGCGCGCCGAGGTCCTCGAGATACGCGCGGCGGCCGACGTGGAGGGCACCAGGGCCATCCGCGTCACCCGCGCCTGAGTCCCGACAAGCCGGCGTCGGACCGTTTCGGAGTGAAACAACTCTCGTTGCTCCACCCTCCTGCGCAAGCCCTCTCCACGACGTAGTGTGAGCGAGGTGGCCGGTCCGGGGCCCACAGGGTCCGCTTCCGTGCCACCGGAACGTCAAGGCGGGGCGCAGGGCTGCGCCCCCGAACTAGGAGGAAGACTTTGCTCCGGAAGATGACGGGCGCCAGACTGGGCGCCGCACACGTATTGGCAGCAGGACTCGTGTTCGCGGGGATCTCGCCCGCCGTCGCGGACACTCCGCCCCCCTCGTCCCCGGACGGGATCGCGGAAGTGGTCGACGCGATGTCCGTGGAGCAGTTGGTGGGTCAGATGACCTGGACCCACGTCTACGGCAACTCGGCGGACGACACGTCCATGGCCGCCAGCAACCAGGCACGCTACGGCGTCGACACCCCCGCGCAGGTGGTGGAGAAGTTCGACCTCGGCGGCGTGCTGTACTTCGCCTGGTCGAATCCCGTGGTGACCAGCAACCCGGAGGGGACGGCAGCGCTCTCGAACGGGCTGCAGGCAGCCTCGACCGGTGACGACGGCTCCGGCATCCCGTTGGCCGTGACCATCGACCAGGAGGGTGGCATCGTCGCGCGGATGGGCGCGCCGGCAACGGTCCTGCCGGGGAACATGGCGCTCGGGGCCACCTTCGACGCTGACCTGGCCCGCGCCCAGGGCGAGGTGCTCGGATCCGAGCTGGCCGCCGTGGGCGTCAACGTCGACTTCGCTCCCGTGGTTGACATCAACACCAATCCTGCCAATCCCGTGATCGGCGTGCGGTCCATGGGTTCCGACCCTGACGCTGTCGGAGAGCTCGGTGTGGCACAGATACTGGGACTGCAGAGCCAGAACGTCGGCGCCGCGGCCAAGCACTTCCCCGGGCACGGTGACACGGTCACGGACTCGCACACAGGGCTCCCGATCGTCACCTACCCGCGCGAGACGCTGGACCGGCACCTCGCGCCGTTCCAGGACGCGATCGACGCGGGCGTGGACATGGTCATGACCGCGCACGTGATCGTGGAGGCCATCGATCCGGAAATGCCCGGAACGCTCTCCCACGCCGTGCTCACCGACCTCCTTCGGGAGGAATTGGGCTTCGACGGGGTGATCACCACCGACGCGCTTGACATGGCGGCCCTGAAGCAGCTGCCCGACAATCCGCTCGATGACGGCCAGATCGCGGTCCTCGCCATCCAGGCCGGCTCCGACATCCTGCTGAACTCGCCGAACGTGCAGGCGTCACTGGACGGTGTCCTCGACGCCGTGGCCGACGGCGACATCACGCGGGATCGGCTCGAGGAGTCGGTCACCAGAATTCTCGAGTGGAAGCTCGAGCGTGGAGTGGCGGAGGACGACCCGTCCGTTCCCGTGGACTCCGTGCTGGACGTGGTCGGCAACGATGAGCACCTCGCCACTGCGGCAGAGATCGCCGACCGTTCGGTGACCCTGCTTCGCAACGAGGGTCGGGTTCTCCCACTGGACCCGGCCGAGGACAGCGTCCTCATGGTCGGTGCAGGCAGTGCCTGGCCCGAGCGGATGGGCCCGATGCTCGCCAACCTCGGATTCAGCGTCACCGAGGACTACGAGAACGGTGGTTCCCCGAGCGCCGCGTACCGGACCCGTGCCGTGGGCAAGGCGTACTCCCACGATGCCGTTGTATTCGCGTCTTACAATGCGTCGGGCAACGCGGCGCAGCAGCAGATGGTGGCGGAACTGGCGGCGACGGGCACCCCCGTCATCGTGGTGGCAACCAGGAACCCGTACGACATCAACGTGATGCCCGACGCCGACGCGGTGCTCAACATCTACGGGTGGGGAGTTCCGAACCACCTGGCAGGCGCGCGCGCTATTGCTGGCCTCGTGAACCCGAGTGGTCGCCTGCCTGTGGACGTGCCCACTGCCGATGGGTCGGGCACGCTGCTCGAGCTGGGCTTCGGGCTCTCGTACGAGACCCCGGTGGTCCCCGAGGAACCGGTGTTCGACGACCAGCTGAACCGTTCCAACGATTTCTACACGATTCCGTCCGTGACGGGTGTCGAGTACTGGGTCGACGGCAAGCTGGCCAAGGCGAAGCGGTACCCGGCGAAGGGAACCGTCACCATCACCGCCACCGCGGCGGACGGCTACTACGTGGTCGATGGGTCCGAGACAGAATGGAACCATACCTTTGAGAAGCCGGGACGACGATGAAGACACAAAACCGTAGAGCGATCTAGCTACTAAGAGCTATATCGACAATTGGCTGCTGGGGCCGCTCCTTCGGGGCGGCCCCAGTTTCTTGCCCTCGCGTGCGGGGTGTTCCGCACAAGCTGCTGCCACGGGTGGGTGGCCGGCCGGCGCTTCCGCAGGTCGGTGGCCCGCACGCCTGCCCAAGGGTGCTGTCCTTGGTCTGTGCTGGCCGTGGTCGATGACCGCGTTTCACGTGAAACGCGTCGCCCTGGTCGGTCCTTGTATTCGTTGGCGGGCAGAAGCCCCTAAATCGTCCTCCGATTGGGTGTGTCTCATTGCCTCACACTAGAGTTGGCGCAGCGCTCGAGAGGAGACTCCCCTATGGCCCTGTTCTTCCGCAAGAAGGCGAAGACGCCAAAGACCCAACCTGCTGAGATCTGGAAGAAGCACGAGAACGTTTCACGTGGAACGGCGATCAAACTCCCCCAGGGACCCAAGCGCGCCGCCTTCGACAGGGCGGACGACGACTGGGACACCGACGACGAGTACGGCATGGAGTACGAGCCGGAGGCGCCGGAACTCACCCTCCCCCGCCCGGCCGAGCCTCGGGTCTTCGTGGTGGCCAATCAAAAGGGCGGGGTCGGCAAGACGACTACCACGGTGAACATCGCGACAGCCTTGGCCTTCGGCGGACTCAATGTGCTCGTGGTGGACACCGACCCACAGGGAAACGCGGCCACCGCGCTCGGCGTCGAGCATTCGCAAGGGGTCGAGGGAACCTACGAAGTCCTCCTCGACGGGGCGAGCATCATCGATCTCGTGCAGCGCTCCCCCCACACACCAAACCTGCACGTGCTCCCGGCGACCATCGACCTCGCCTCTGCTGAGTTGGAGCTGGTGACCGAACATGGGCGCGAGTCCCGCATGAAGCGCGCGCTCGCCAAGTACATCGAGGCCTCGGACGTGGACTATGTCTTCTTCGACTGCCCGCCCTCCCTCGGCCTGCTGACCCTCAACGCGCTGGTCGCGGCCACGGAGATCCTGATCCCGATCCAGTGCGAGTACTACGCCCTCGAAGGGGTGTCCCAACTGATGCGAACCATCAACAAGGTCAAGGGAAACCTGAACGACGAACTTGAGCTCTCCACCGTCATCCTCACCATGTATGACGGTCGCAACAACTTGTCGCAGGAGGTTGCACGTGAAGTCCGTAACCACTTCCCCGAGCAAACCCTGGACGCGCCAATCCCCCGTTCGGTCCGAGTCGCGGAGGCACCGAGCTTCGGACAGACTGTACTGACGTACCAGCCCAAGTCCCCCGGCTCCGTCGCGTACACCCTGGCCGCGCAGGAGATCGCAAATGCAGCACGAACCGAAGGAGCGCGATGATGGCAGCCAAGCACTCAGGACTGGGCAAGGGTCTGGGAGACCTCTTCGCTCGCACTGACGAGGAGGTGGCGACAGGCAAGCCGTCCAAGCCGTTGGAGGACGGGTCGTACTTCGCAGAGGTACCGCTCGGACAGATCGTCCCGAACCCGCGGCAGCCACGAACCAACTTCGACGAGGACGACCTCGCAGAACTGGCGGCCTCCGTGCGCGAGTTCGGCGTGCTACAACCCGTCGTTCTACGTGAAGTCGGCCGTAACGCCTTCGAACTGGTGATGGGGGAGCGTCGCTTCAGGGCCAGCCAACTGGCGGAGCGGGATAGGATCCCTGCAATCGTGCGTGGAACCGACGACCAAGACCTCCTGCGCGACGCGCTGCTGGAGAATCTCCACCGGGCCAACCTGAACCCACTGGAAGAGGCCCACGCCTACAAGCAGCTGCTCGAGGACTTCGACTGCACCAAGGAGGAGCTCGCCAGGCGCATCCATCGCAGTCGTCCGCAGGTGTCCAACACCCTGCGCCTGCTGAACCTGCCTGCGAAGGTCCAGTCCAAGGTGGCGGCAGGAGTGCTGTCCGCCGGACACGCCAGAGCACTGCTCGGGCTGGGGGACGCACGCTCCCAGGAGCTCCTCGCCGATAGGATCATCGCCGAAGGGCTGTCGGTGCGCAGCACCGAGGAGATCGTGGCCATGGGTGGGGGACAGGGGCCGAAGACCCCCGTTCGTCGTGGACTCAGGCAACCCTCTGAGCGGGAGGCCAACATCTCGCGGAATCTCTCCGACCACTTCGACACCCGCGTCAAGGTCAACATCGGCCGCAACAAGGGGAAGATCACCATCGAGTTCGCCTCAGGCGAGGACCTGGACAGGATCCTCGCCGTGATCGACAATCGAACGATCTAACGGCCAAACGATATAGCGCTGTAGCGGTATGTCGACAAAGAGGTAAAACGGCAGCGCCCGTTGCGCGCAGATAGGATGGTTACGTGGCTGACGCGGATACCGAACCCATGGACCTCGACCCTGGAATCGAGCCCGAGGACGTCCCGGGCATCAAGGGAGCGCTGCTGCGCTATCGGGTGATGGCCTACGTCGTAGGAGTGCTGCTCGTTGTGCTGGTGTGCGTCGGGCTGCCGCTGAAGTACATCTGGGACAACGGCGCGGTGGTCACCTGGACGGGTGTCCCTCACGGTTGGCTCTACATGATCCTGCTGATCACCGCCTACGACCTGAGCCGACGCGTGGGCTGGTCCATCAAGTGGGTGCTCGCCATCATGGCGGCCGGGACCGTCCCGTTCCTGTCGTTCGTCGCCGAGCACCACGCCACCAAGGACGTGCGCCGCAGACTGGCGGAGTTGCCGCAGGACTAGCGGGCGAACGCGCGCAGCACGCCGCGCACCACCTGGCCGGGATCGCCCGAGTCCATGATCGCCCGGACCACCGCAACCCCGGCCACGCCGGTGCCGGCCAGCGCCTCCACGTCCGGGGGAGTGATCCCCCCGATGGCCACCACCGGTAGCGCGCTGGCGGCGGTGAGTACCCGGTAGCCGGCCACGCCCAGTGGAGCCCGGCCCGAGTCCTTGGTCGGCGTCGGCCTGAACGGGCCGGCTCCCAGGTAGTCGACCATCGGCGCCCATCGTTGGGCTGAGACAACCAGGTCGAGCGTGCCGGTGGTGAGGCCGATCAGCGCGTCCGGACCCAGCAGTGCCCGCGCCTGCGGCACCGGGAGGTCGTCCTGGCCGAGGTGCACCCCGTGCACGGCGGCCCCGAGCGACCTCGCCGCGAATGCCACGTCGGCCCGGTCGTTCACCACGACCCGCGCCGACGGTGCCGCCGCCCGCACCGCGTCGGCGATGGCCACCACCAGTTCCAGGAGCTGGGCGGTCGTTGCGTCCTTGGCGCGCACCTGGACGATCCCTGCGCCCGCCCGAGCCGCCGCTGCAGCGGTTTCGACGGTGGCTCGGTCGGTGCCTGAGGTGACCAGGTAGCAGCGCAGGTCCGGTCTCACCGGAGCACCTCGTCCAGGGCGTCGAGCAGTTGCACCCGGAACGTCCCCGGTCCGTGGGCTCGGGCCGCGGCCAACTCTCCGGCGACGCCGAGCCATGTCGACGCCGCCACGGCCGCCAGCCGGGGCCGTCCGATCACCACTGACGCGCACGCTGCGGTCAGGGCCCCGAGCAGGCATCCGGTGCCCGTCACCCGTGTGAGCAGGGGAGTGCCGTGCGAAACCATGGCGCGGCCCTCGGTGTCCACCACGAGGTCGACCTCCCCGGAGACCGCGACGACGCCGCCGGTCTCCTGTGCCACCTGAATTGCGGCATCCTCCGCGGCCAACGACCCGGCGGTGGAGTCCGCGCCGCGACCCCCGGTGCCGGTGCCGGCCAGGGCGAGGACCTCGGAGGCGTTGCCCCTCACGACGCTCGGGCGGGACCTCAGCAGGCTGCGCGCCAGTGGAGTGCGAACCGGGGCGGTTCCGATGGCCGTCGGGTCCAGCACCCACGGCCTGGCATCGCGCACCGCCGCGGCCACGGTGGCGGGGATCCCCTCCATGGCATCCGTGCTCAACGTGCCCAGGTTCACCAGGAGCGCGTCGGCCAACCCGGTGACGGCGGGCGCCTCGTGCACCGTCTCCGTCATCATCGGCCGGGCCCCGGCGGCGAGCAGCCCGTCAGCGACGATTCCCATGGAAACCGTTGCCGTGATGCAGTGCACCAGTGGTTGCCGACTGCGCACCGCTGACACCACGGCCAGCACGTCGGTGTTGGTCATCAGCCCTCCCTGCGCGAGCCCGAGACGGCCTCGGCCACCTCGTCGATGTCAGCGTCGACCTCGTCGCGGGACAGGCGCGGGCCGATCGCCGCACCCAGGGTGAGGAGGATTCCCCCGACGGCAACCATCAGCATCACGTCCCAGGTCCGCCCAACCAGCGTCTCGACCCACGGCAGGTAGAAGGGGTAGAGGGCAGGCAGCACGAGGGACAGGGAGTAGGCGGTGCCGTATCCGGTGGAGCGGACCTCCGTCGGGAACCGCTCCGAGAGGTACGCGGAGACGGGGCCGTAGGCGCACACCGTGATCACCTGCAGCAGGGCCGCCAGCACCGCTGCCCGCAGCAGGGTGGTCGACGAGATCGCCTGCCAGCAGACGACGGGACCCAGCAGCGCGGCGGCCAGGCCCCAGATCACGAACACCCGACGGCGACCGATCAGCGAGGAGAGGTGCCCCGCCACCGCCATCACCACGGCCTGCGCGACGGAGGCGGCCCCCATCACGAGCGAGACCTCCGTTGCAGGCAGGCCTGCATCGGTGGCCAGCCTGGCCGTGAGCAACAGCACGGTGCTGTTGGTCAGCAGCCACAGTCCCGTCATCAACAGGAACACCTGCCAGAAGGCGCCGCTCCACCGGCCGGCCATGAGGGCCCGCAGGCCTTCGCGTGGCCCGGCCGCGACGTGGCGGGCGCGGCGGTGGAAAACCGGGGCGTCGGCCACCTGCCGCCGGTAGTAGACCAGCATGCCCAGCGACAGCAGAGCGCCGACGACGAACAGCAGGCGCCAGCCCCAGGCCGCGTAGGCGTCGGGCCCGAGGGCCAGCAGCAGCACCGCCACACCGAACGCGATGGTCGCCTGCGCCCACGGTGCCATCGAGAGGATGAGCCCGCTCATCAGGCCCCGACGCCGCGGCTCGGACCACTCCATCGCCAGCGGGATGGCGGCCGAGTACTCGCCGGCGACGAAGATCCCGCCGAGGAAGCGCAGTGCGAGGATGAGGCCGATGCTCGCGGGACCCAACACGTCGTGGGTGGGGACGGCCGCGATCAGGAGTGCGCACGCGGCGGTTCCGGCGATCGCGATCCGGGTGGTCCTGGTGCGCCCGAGGCGATCGGAGATCCGCCCGAAGACGATGCCTCCGATGGGGCGCCCGAGCAGCATGGCGACCACGATGAGTGCGCCCGTCGACGCTGCGGCCGCTGGTCCGGCGAGCACGAACATCGCGGGGGCGAGCGCAGTCAGGGGCAGGAAGACGTGGATGTTGTCGATCCAGTTGCCCACCACCCCCGCCCTCAGGGCAGAGCGTCCCTCAGGTGGAATGGTGCCGGCCGGGGTGACCTCCGTGACCGGGGCGCTCACGATGCCACCGCGATCGCCGTGGTCAGCTCCGGTGCGGGTCCGACCTGTTCCAGCCGCAGCGCCTGCTCGAAGAACTCCAGCTCGTGCCTGCACGCGAGCAGGTAGGCGCGGGCGGCCTCTGCCCGTACCGACGGCGTGGCCGCGGCCATCGCGTCCTCGACGTGGCCGACCGCTTCGCGGACCGATCCCCGGAAGGCCGGGTCCCGGTAGGTGGCCAACCATTCTGCGTATGGGTGGTCGGTGGCGACCTCCGGCGCCCCGGAGCCGGTCTGCGCGTACAGCCAGAAACACGGCAGCACCGCGGCGGCGCCCACTGCGTAGGGCTCCGCGAAGCTCGCCGCCAGTAGGAAGTCGGTGTAGCTGCGCGTGACCGGGCTCATCGATGCCGCCACCCGGCCCCCGAGCAGGGTGCGGTGCATCTCGGCCTCGACGGCGAGCGCGCGACGCGCGCTCCCCGCCCAGAACGTGCGAGCACCTGCGGGCGCCGAGTCGGTGTCGAGCGCGGCCAGTGCCCGGGAGTAGCGGCCGAGGTAGCGCGCGTCCTGTGCGAGGTAGAACTCGAACGCCTCCCTCGGCAGGCTCCCGGCGTGCAGCGCCCGGACGAAGTCGCAGTCCGCGATGGCGGCCGTGCTGGCCCGCCCGGCCCGCCACAGCGCTCGGGTCCAGGGTCCGGCGGGCGGCACGGCGGCGCCCGGCGTCGCGGCGGCGGGGTCCTCGGCGGGCACCATCCGCAGGAGCTCCTCCGCTGATTCGAGCGCCGGTACCGCGGACTCGGCATCTAGCCAGGGGTCGGCGGCTCCGGCCGCCTGGAGGCGGCGTGAGCGGCGCGAGTGGTCGACTGGTCCGTTGCCGGAACCGACGGCCAGGCGGTGCCCATGCGCGACGGCCTCGTGCAGCCACGTCGTCGTCCAGACCAGCGCTGCCGCCGGCGAGTCGCCGCGAGCGAGCCGGGTCGCCAGCGCGGCCGCGAGGGAGCAGCCGGTGCCATGGGTGTTGGTGGTCTCAACGCGGCTGCCGGCGGTGGAGAACAGGGGGCCGTCTGGGCCCACCCAGGTGTTGGTGACGCTGGATCCGGTGAGGTGACCGGTCTTGACCACCACGGCGACGCCCGACTGCCGGGCCCAGACGGTGGCCTGCTCGACCGCCTGTCTCCGCGTGGTCGCGGGGGGCCGGTCACACAGGCGTGCCAGCTCCGGGATGTTCGGGGTGACGACGGTCGCGCGGCGGCAGAACTCCACCATGGCCGCCTCGGCCTCGGGGGCGAGGAGGCGGTGGCCGCTGGTCGAGACCATGACGGGGTCCACCACCAGGATCGACGGCGGGTTCGCGTCGAGCCAGGCGCTGACCGCCTCGATGGCGGGCAGGGTGCCGAGCATCCCCGTCTTGACGGCGTCCACCTCCACGTCGTCGCTGACGGCGCGCAGCTGGGCGGCGAGGAACGACGCCGGCGGGCTGTGGATCTCGCGCACGCCGTGGGTGTTCTGGGCGACGATCGCCGTGACGGCTGTCATGGCGTAGCCGCCGGCGGCGATGATCGATTTCATGTCTGCCGCGGTGCCGGCGCCCCCGGAGGGGTCGGTGCCGGCGATCGAGAGCACACGGGGCAGGAGGGCAGGGTAGGGCGAAGCCACTGGGACATCCCTTCGCTAGTACGAGCTAGATCAGGTTCCACGGGTTTGATCTCAGCGTCATGAGAAGCGACGCACCCCGTGTCCAGGTGCCAGTATTGCCCAGGGCCAACCGTGCTGGGGTGACTGCCCAACATGTGGGCCAGGACCGGTGGGTCAGGACGGGTCGAGCAGGTGCTCCCGGACCCGTGCCAGGGGAACCCGGGCACCCGGCTGCGCCCCCAGGCCCTCTGCCAGTGCACCGTCGATGAGTGGCTGCGTCAGGTCACCCTGCCTGACCAGCAGCTTCACCTCCAGGACCTCGTAGCGCGGCCGCCCGTCCGGCAGCCTCTCCTGGAAGCGGGAGGTGCCGTCCCCGAACTCGCAGTCGACGGCGGGGAAGGTCTTCTGCTGGTCGCCGAGGTGGTCCCAGGTGCGCACGGAGGCGACGGAGTCGGAAACCGACTGGCCGTGGGCCGAGGCGTTGTCCCGTGTGGCGTCCGCGACGGTTCCCGGGATGCCGGAGAGGGCCTCGATCCCTACGAGGTCCTCCGCCACGGCCCGGGCAACGACGTCGTCCCAGGCCTCCTGGCCGGCGGCGGTGATGCCGACGCCGCAGGTCACGGCCAGGTCGTCCACCGAGCATCCGGTGAAGTCCACGTCGATTCCGGTGATCACGTTCTTGAACTGGGGGATGGCCATGCCGCCATTCCACGCCCGGGCGTGCGTGGAGTCAAGCCGTTTCACTGACCGGTGAACTCGCTTGCGCTCTCGGCATCGACGTCGGTGGCAGCGGCCTGCGCGGCGAGGCGCCGCTCGGCACGGGCCCTCTTCTTCTCCTCGTCCTTCGCGAAGCCGCGGGCGACGAAGATGCTGAACGCGATGGCCGCGCCTGCGAACACCCACCACTGCATCGCATAGCCCTGGTGCATGGCCGTCCCCTGGCCCTCCGGCAGGAGCGCGTCGGCCCGGCCGAGGCCGTACTCGGCGGAGAAGGACTCGGCGACGGTGACGTAGCCCTGGATCATCGGCTGGGGCCAGGTCTGGACCATCGACTGCAACCGGAGCGTGGGCAGCGAGCCCTCGGGGGCGTCCGACGGGACCGTCTCGCCGTCCCCGGAGGCGTCACCCCCCAGGAAAACGCCCTCGAGCCTCGACACCTCCAGCAACTCCTCCGGCAGCGTGGCACCGCGGTCGGCAGTGCCCACCACGACCGCGACGGTCCTGCCGTCGGTCATCTCGAAGGCCACGACCGATCGCATCGGCCACTCGGTACCGACCAGCAAGTTGTGGTCGGGACGGAACCCGCCCTCGAGGGTGACGATCCGGCCGTAGATGTCGGCGATGGTGCCGTCCTCGGCGACATTCTCGGACAGTGAGACCGGCGGCATCGCCCCGCGCTCGGCGGCGACATCCTCCATCGACAACTGGAAGCGGGACATCTGCCACAGGCCGAGGAGCAGCATGCCGATGGCAACCACCACCCCGACGACGATGGCGATCGCCTGCTTCGTGCGAAGTCCCACGTCAACCCCGCCCGGCGAGCGCGACGAGCCCGGCGAAGACGTCGCCGAGGTCCAGCCCTGCAGCCTCGAACGCCAGGGGCGCCAGCGAGGTCTCGGTCATGCCCGGGGCCACGTTCCCCTCGATGAACCAGGGCGTGCCGTCGCCGTCGACGATGATGTCTGTCCGGGAGAGGTGGCGCAGCCCGAGGACCCGGTGTGCGGCCAGAGCGAGGTTCTTCGCCGCCTCCAGCTGAGCGGTCGGGAGCTCCGCGGGGGTGACGAACCGGGTGGCACCGGCGGTGTAGCGGGCCTCGTAGTCGTAGACGCCGGAACTGGGGCGGATCTCCACGGGGGGGAGCGCGCGCAGGCCGTCGGCGTCCTCCAGCACGGTGACGGCCACCTCGGTGCCGGTGATGAACTGCTCGATGACGGCCATCGGGCCGTAGGCGTAGGCGCCGACGAGGGCGCCGGGAAGTTCGTCGGCCGACGAGACCTTGGTCGCGCCCAGCGCGGACCCGGAGCGCGACGGCTTCACCATCAGCGGGTAGCCGAGCTGCTCGCCGATGGCGGTCATGATCGACTGCGCACCGAGCTCCCGGAAGATGTCGTGGGGGAGCGCCAACTGCCGGGGCGCGGCGAGGCCGGCGGCGTGCACGGCGGTGGTGGCGATCGACTTGTCGAAGGTGGCGCGTGCAGGCCCCGAACGGGAGCCGACGAAGGGCACCCCGAGGACCCCCAGGACCTCGCTGAACGCACCGTCCTCGCCGAGGCCGCCGTGCAGCATGGGGATGACGACGGGATCCTCGACGGATCCGAGCAGCGCCACCAGGTCCGCGTTCACGTCGCTCTCTACGACGTCGTGGCCCTTGTCCCGCAGCGCCTGCGAGACGCGCCGACCCGACCGGATGGAGACGTCCCGCTCGTGGCTCAGCCCGCCGGAGATCACGATGATGGTCATGGTTGCACCAGTCCTTGTCAGGAGAGATCCGGGCCGGGGCCGGCGACGCGGCCCGGGTGGGGGGTGGGGGAGTGGACCCCGAAGGTCCGCAGGACGTCGAGTTCACCCTCGAGGACGTCGGCGAAGCGCTCGACCCCGATCCGGATGTTCTCGACGGTGGGGAAGCAGTAGGAGAGCCGGACGTTGCGCGCGCCCTGGCCGTCGGCGTAGAAGGCGCCGCCCGGGACGAACGCCACCCGGGCGTCGACGCCGCGGGCCATCATCGACTGCGAGTCCACACCCTCTGGCATGCTCACCCACACGAAGAAACCGCCCTTGGGGTGGGTCCAGGTGGAGCCGGGTGGCATGAAGTCCTCGAGGGCCGCCAGCATGGCGTCGCGCCGCTCCCGGTACATGTCGCGGTAGACGCCGATCTGGCCCTTCCAGTCCTGCTTGTCCAGGTAGTTGCTGATCGCGAACTGGCTGAACACCGGTGGGCACAGCGTGGCCGACTCCTGCGCCAGCACGAGCTTCTCGCGGATGGCGTGGGGGGCGAGCGCCCAGCCCACCCGGAACCCGGGGGCGAAGGTCTTCGAGAACGACCCGAGGTAGATGACGTCGGCGCCTGCCGAGCGCATCGCGGGGATCGGCTCGGCGTCGAGGCTGAGCAGGCCGTACGGGTTGTCCTCGACCACCAGGATCCCGTGCTGCTCGCACACCCGTAGCACCTCGATCCGACGCTCCCA
Organism: Tessaracoccus rhinocerotis; assembly: GCF_007197885.1. Classification (GTDB taxonomy): domain Bacteria; phylum Actinomycetota; class Actinomycetes; order Propionibacteriales; family Propionibacteriaceae; genus Arachnia; species Arachnia rhinocerotis. The sequence continues at coordinate 124,972 of NZ_VKKG01000006.1, read as the reverse complement.
CGGCTGGGTGAGCCCGGAGGGGTTGTTGTAGTTGGGGATCGTGTACAGGAACTTGATGCGGCGGTCGTCGGCCTCCAGCCGGGTCGCGGTCTCGTGCAGCGCCTGCGGGTCCAGGCCGGACTCGTCGCTCGGGACATGGACGACGTCGGCCTCGTAGCTGAGGAACGTGCCCAGCGCCCCCACGTAGGAGGGGGATTCGGCCAGCACCACGTCGCCGGGATCCAGGAAGATGCGCGAGACCAGGTCGAGTGCCTGCTGGGAGCCGGCCGTGATCAGCACGTCGTCCGCGTTGGCCTCGATGCCCTCGAGGGCCATCACGTCAAGGATCTGTTCCCGGATCCGTGGCTCGCCCTGACCCGAGCCGTACTGCATGATCTGCGTCCCGTTGTCGCGGACCAGTTGCGCCAGGTCGTCGGCGATGTCGGGGAGGGGGAGGTCCTTGATGTTTGGCATTCCGCCGGCGAGGGAGACGATCTCCGGACGGTTCGCGACGGCGAACAGGGCCCTGACGGCGGACACCCGCATGCCGCGGGTCCGGTTCGCGTAGTTGTCGACGAACCGGTCGAGCCGGGTGTCGAATCTTGGTCCGTCGGATGTCATGGTTTCCACTCTGCCGCATGGGGGCTAGCCGTCGCAGACGCCGCGGCCGCCGGGAACGTGTCAGGAAGTGAGCACCTCGCGGAACTCCTCGACGGTTGCCGCGAGCTGTTCGATCGACTGTTCGGTCAGGCCCACCACCATGATCGCCGTGCGGTCCACGATGCGCACGCACACGGGGGAGTCCGTGTCCGACGAGGTCCCGCAACTCGAGGAGCCGACCTCACTGACGCCCGAGATCCCGGCGTCCGCCAGGTAGGTTCGCAGGTCGTCCTCGGGCCTGGAGAGCACCAGGGCCACCCGGTTGGTCCCGTCCGAGTAATCGGCCGTGGCGATGACGCGCTCCGGGATGGCGGGGTCCTCGGAGCGGTTGTCCTCCCCGCGCACCAGATCTCCCACCACCTGGGGTGCCTCCACGGGCCACCCGGCCTCGGAGACGGTCGGTGAGGGGGACTCGGACACCGACGGCGGCGTCCCCCCGAGAGAGAGCCCGAGCCAGAGCGCGAGCAGGAGCAGGATTGCCACGGCTCCGAGGCCGGTCCACTTCACCCAGGTGGGGATCGGGGGCGGTGCGTCGGGCAGGCCGGCGTCCTCGACGGGGGCGGTGTCGCTGACGGCCGCCGGGGCCTTCGTCACCTTGCGCCAGGAGCCGCTGGGCTCAGGGGTCCCCTCGGGCGTGCCACTCACCTCGATGGGCTCGACGGCGGAGGCTGCCGAGGTCGCCGTGGGCGCGGAACTGGTGGAGGCGGCCGAAGGGGCCGATTCCGCCGAGCGACGCGGAACCGGCTGGGGTTCGTAGTGGTCGCTCCCGAAGGGGTCGCGGGGAGTGGACACGATCAGAGGTGCTCTTCGATGACCTTCTTGAGCGCATTCTTCGACTTGCCGCCGGAGATCGACTGGACGATCTCGCCGCCCTTGATGAACTCGAGGGTGGGCAGGCTGAGGATGCCGCGGTCGGCCGCCAGTGTGGTCTCGGCCGAGGTGTCGACCTTCACGAACTTCACCTGGCCGGCGTAGGTGTTGGAGAGTTCCTCGACGATGGGCGACAGCTGCTTGCACGGCCCGCACCAGTCCGCCCAGTAGTCGACGACCACGAGCTTGTCCGCTTCGAGTACCTCGGCGGGGAACGTGGAGGTGGTCACGTCGGTCACTGCCATGTTTTCGGCCTTCCTTGGGTCATCCCCCGCAAGGGGGCGTGAGGGACCATTCTAGTCCGGTGGTTGGAATCAGTCGCCCAGCGCCGCGAGGAACTTCTCGGCGTCCAGCGCCGCGGAACAGCCGCTGCCGGCGGCCGTGATGGCCTGCCGGTAGGTGTGGTCCACGAGGTCGCCGCAGGCGAACACGCCGCGCAGGTTGGTCGCGGTGGAGCCCTGCTTGGTGAGGACGTAGCCCTCGCCGTCGAGGTCCACCTGTCCGGCGACCAGCTCGGAGCGCGGCTCGTGTCCGATGGCGATGAACAGGCCGTTCACGGGAAACTCCCGCTCCTCGCCGGTGATGGTGTCGGTCAGGGTGAGCGACTCCACCGACTTCTCGCCGTTGATGGCGGAGACGGCCGAGTTCCACTCGAAGCTGATCTTGGGATCCTTCTCCGCGCGCGCGGCCATGATTGCGGAGGCGCGCAGTTCGTCACGACGGTGGATCACCGCGACGCTGGACCCGAAGCGGCTGAGGAAGGTGGCCTCCTCCATCGCGGAGTCACCGCCCCCGACGACAGCGATCGGCTTGTCGCGGAAGAACGCGCCGTCGCAGGTGGCGCACCAGGACACGCCCCGACCGGAGAGGCGATCCTCGTCGGGGATGCCCAGCTTCCGGTAGCCCGACCCCATTGCCAGGATGACTGCGTGGGCCCGCCAGACCTTGTCGTCGGAGTCCGTGACGAGCTTCACGTCACCGGTGAGGTCCAGCGCGGTGGCGTCGTCGGTGATGATCTCGGCGCCGAAGCGGAGCGCCTGCTTGCGCATCTCATCCATCAGCGCCGGACCCATGATGCCCTCGGCGAAACCGGGGAAGTTCTCGACCTCGGTGGTGTTCATCAGGGCACCGCCGGCGTCGAAGGAGCCCTCGAAGACGACGGGCTTCAGCGCGGCGCGGGCTGCATAGATGGCTGCGGTGTAGCCGGCCGGTCCGGATCCGATGATGATGAGGTCGTGGATCTCGTCGGACATGCATGCTCCTGATGGGGTAGAGGTCGGATGGCACCCATCCTATGCGCCAGTCCCACGTGCTCCGACACTGGCCCGGTGGCTTCGCGCAGGGCGTAGTCGTGGCCGGACCTGTCTGGGGATCAGTAGGAGAAGACCTCGTCCACCAGTCCGGCGGGGACGTCCTCGAGGCTGGCGTGCCGCCACTTCGGTGCGTTGTCCTTGCGGACGATCACGGACTCCACGCCCTCGGCGAAGTCGACGGGCAGGACGCCCTCGGCGAGCCGAAGGTCCTGGGTCAGCACCTCGGGGATGTCCAGCGTCTGGGCGCGGCGCAGTGCCCGCAGCGCGACGGTGACCGCGAAGGGACTGCGCGCCCGCAGGTCGCGGGCCGCCTGCCTCGCGTCGGGGTGCTCGTGGTTCTCCAGACGCTCGGCGATGGCCACCACGTCGTCGCCGGCGTAGCACTCGTCGATCCACTCGCCGGCCGCGTCGAACAGTGGAGTGGGCAGGTCGGGGTCGAGGGACTCGTCGGCCAGCCCGAGCCGGATGGCGTCGCCGCCGTTGAACTGTGCCGACGTCAGGGCCACGTGGGTGCCGACGCCGCCCGCGCGGGACAGGTGGTACATCACCCCGGCGTCGGGGTAGAAGCCGATCTTGGTCTCCGGCATGGCCATCAGCGTGCTGTTGTCGACGACGCGGGTGGTGGCCTTGGAGGCGAAGCCCAGTCCGCCGCCCATCGTGATCCCGGTCATCACGGACCGGGTGGGCTTGGGGTAGCTGTGCACCAGTCCGTCCAGTGCGTACTCGAGTTCAAGGAACTGGAGCCAGCCGCCGTCGGACTGGAGGAGGGACAGCAGTTCCCGGACGTCGGCGCCGGCGCTGAAGCCGCGTTCGCCCTCGCCGGTGAACTCGACGGCCGACACCTCGGGGGGTTCGGCCTCGCCGACGTGGTGCTGGCGCTGGGTCCAGCCCGTGAGCGCGGCCACCATGGACTGCAGCATCTCGAGGTTGAGGGCGTTGATGGCGCGCGGCCGATTCAGCGTGAGGCGGGCCAGCCCGTCGGTGACGGACGTCCGGATCAGTTCAGACATGGGGCACAGCCTAGGCCCGCGGCGGCTGCAAACGGTTGCTGTCCCAGTCAGAAGGTTCTTCCGGCGCCTCACTCCAGACGCAGCCCCGGCCGCATCCGGCGCAGGACCACTCGCGCGGTCTCGTCGTCGATCACCAGGTCCGTCGCCACACCGGCGCGCAGGGCGCCGAGGACTGCAGGTGCCTTGCTGGCACCGCTGACCACGCAGATCCGCTTCGGGATGCGTCGCAGTTCGTCGGGGGTCATCCCGGTGGCGCGCTCGTTGAAGGCGACGTCGCGCCAGGAGCCGTCCTCGCGCAGCATCACGGTGCAGACGTCACCGACGACGTTGCTGGACTTCAGCTCGCCCAGGTCCCCTGCGCTCAGGTAGTTGGCCGCGTAGACGTGGGACTGCAGTTCCGAACCGAGGCCGCCGACCCCGAACACCGCCACGCGGGTGCGGGCCCGGACCGCGAGCATGTGCTGGGTGCTGCGCTCGGCCCACATCGCCTGTCGGGTGGACGGGTCGTCGAAGAACGCCGGCAGCGGGAACAGCTGCTCGTCGGCGTTGAAGGCGGTGGCGAACCGCTGCAGGATGCTGCCGACGTAGGGCAGGCCGGTGGTGCTCTGGTTGGCCCCGCCGTTGAGGCCGACGATGGTCACCCCGCTGAGGTCCCGCGGGCGCAGCTGTGCCGCCATCGCCGCCGTCGTCGTGCCCCAGGCGATGCCGACGGTGTCGTCGTTGCGGACGATCTCGTCCAGCAGCCGGGCCGCCACGCGGGCCACCTGCTCGAGCCGGAACACGCTGCTGGCGCCGTTGCGCACGTTCACCAGGTGCGCCTGGACGTGGAAGAACCGTTCGAACAGCTCGGAGATGCGGGTCGCAGGGCGGTCCGGGTCGACGATGCTGACGCGCACCAGGCCCCGGTCGCGGGCATCCTTGAGCAGGCGGGAAACGGTGGAGCGGGAGACACCGAGCTGGTTGGCGATGGCCTCCATCGTCTCCGCCTGGACGTGGTACATCCGCGCCACCTTGAGCAGCGTGTCATTGTTTCGACGCAAGGGAGCCTCCGTTGGCGACGCCGGTTTGTTGCGCCAGTCTAGCGGTCAACTGCACGAACGTGCAGCCACCTTGCAACTACGTGCAGCACAGGGGAATGTGGGGACAGGCCGATTCGAAGGAGAACCATGTCCCAGCAGTTGTCCCCCCAGCAACGCGCCGAGGCCGTCGAAGCCCTCGGTAACGAGGAGTTCGACGTCCTCGTGATCGGAGGCGGAGTCACCGGCGCCGGAATTGCACTAGACGCGGCCGCCCGAGGGCTGCGCACCGCCGTCGTCGAGGCCCAGGACTGGGCCTCCGGCACGTCATCGCGATCCTCCCGGCTGGTGCACGGCGGCCTGCGCTACCTCTACAACCTCGACTTCAAGCTCGTCGCCGAGGCGCTCACCGAGCGGGGTGCCCTGCTCACCACCATCGCCCCCCACCTGGTGGAGGCCCAGCCGTTCCTGTGGCCGCTGAAACAGCGCGTCATCGAGCGCGCCTACTCCGCCCTCGGCGTCGGCCTCTACGACGCCCTGGCCGTGCTCGGCGCCGGCAAGAAGACGGTGCCGTTCCAGCGCCACCTCAGCAAGGCCGGAGCGCTCAAGCGGTTCCCCGACATCAGCCCGAAGGCCCTCATCGGCGCCATCGAGTTCTACGACGCGCGCGTCGACGACGCCCGCCTGGTGATCACCCTCATCCGCACCGCCGTGTCGCTCGGCGCCGTCGCGGCCAGCCGCACCCGCGTCACCGCCGTCCCGCGCGACGCCGACGGTCGCGTCACCGGCGCCAAGGTGACCGACCTCGAGACGGGCCGCGAGGTCGAGATCCGCGCCAAGCACGTCATCAACGCCACCGGGGTGTGGACCGAGAAGACGCAGGCGCTCGCCGGCGGTTCGGGCGGCCTGCGCGTGCTGGCCTCGAAGGGCATCCACATCGTCCTGCCGCGCGAGCGGATCAAGGCCAGCTCCGGAATGTTCCTGCGCACCGAGAAGTCCGTCCTGTTCATCATCCCGTGGCAGTACTACTGGGTGATCGGCACCACCGACACGGCCTGGCACGAGGAACTCCAGCACCCCGTACCCACCAGCGCGGACATCGACTACCTCCTGGACCACGCCAACGAGGTGTTGGCCGAACCCATCACCCGCGACGACATCATCGGCACCTACGCCGGCCTGCGGCCGCTGCTGCAGCCCGCCGTCCTGGACGAGTCGAAGTCCACGAAGGTCTCGCGCGAGCACACCGTGACCGAGGTGGCGCCCGGCATGGTCGCCATCGCCGGGGGCAAGCTCACCACCTACCGCGTGATGGCCGAGGACGCCGTCGACTTCGCCCTCGGCAAGAACGCAGCAAAGCGGCAGCCCTCCATCACCAAGAGCCTCCCGCTGCTCGGTGCCGCCGGTCTCGACGCCGTGCGGAACCAGTCCGAGCACCTCGGGGCCAGGTACGGTTTCGACTCCGACCGGATGCAGCACCTCTTGTCCCGCTACGGCTCCGAGGTGACCGACCTGCTGGCCGACATCGACGCCGACCCGTCCCTGGGCGAGCCCCTTGCGGCCGCGCCCCGCTTCCTGCGGGCCGAGGTCCACCGGGCCTGCGCCGTCGAGGGTGCCATGCACCTCGAGGACATCCTGGTGGCGCGCGTCCGCCTCAACTCCGAGTCCCGGGACAGGGGCCGCTCCGCCGTCGACGAGGTGGCCGCGATCGCCGCCGACGTACTGGGCTGGGACGAGGCCACCCTCGCCGACGAGAAGGCCAAGTACCTCGCGCGGATCGACGCCGAGCTGGCCGCGGAGGAGAAGTCCACCGACGCCGACGCCGCCGCCGCGCGGCTGGCCGCACCGGAGATCCTCGAGGGGGGCGCCCTGTACTGAGCCATCCTCTGTGAGGATGGGGCATGGCTGATTTCGAGTACCGGACGCCCCTGCCCTTCGACCGCGAGCGCGTCTTCGAGTGGTTCACCCGCCCGGGCGCGCTCGTCCGGTTGTCACCGCCGTTCGGCGGCAGCGTGCGGCGGGAGTCGTCGAACGGCATCCAACCGGGCGCCACGGCCGAACTGGGGATCGGAGCGCCGGGCTCGCTCGGGCTGATGGCGGCCGCGCTGGCGTCGCTGTCGAGCCGACTGCCCCGCGCCGAACTGCGGTGGGTGGCCCGTCACGTCGAGAACATCCCGGGCCGGGCGTTCGCCGACGTGATGGAGTCCGGCCCGATGCGGTCATGGGTGCACGAACGCACCTTCGACGACGACGGCGCCGGCACCACCATGACCGACCACGTCTCGTTCGAGCTCCCGCGCCTGCTCGCCAACGAGTTCACCGAGCGACGCATCCTGGCCGAGCTGCACCGCATCTTCGCCTACCGCGAGCGCCAACTGCTGGCTGACCTCTCGTTCCACCAGTCCCTCGGCGCCCCGCCCAGCACGGTGGCGCTCAGCGGGGCCAACGGCACCATCGGCCGCCAGGTGACCGCGCTGCTCGAGGGCGGTGGACACCGCGTGCTGACCCTGGTCCGCCGACCGGCAAGGGGCGACGACGAGATTTCGTGGGACCCCGCAGGTCTGGTGGACCTGGACCGGCTGGCTGGCTGCGACGCAGTCGTGCACCTCGCGGGCCACCCGATCGGCGGCCGGTTCACCGCCGCGAACAGGAGGCGGATCCTGGCCAGCCGCACCTCCGGCACCGGGACCATCGCCAGGGCGCTAGCGCAGCTCGCAGGCGACGGTGTGGCCCGGACGCTGGTTTCCGCATCGGCGATCGGGTTCTACGGGGCCCAGCCGCACTCCGGCGAGCGTGCGCGGGGGGAGGAGCCGCGGCCGCTGTCCGAGGACGCACCTCCCGGCGACGACTTCCTCGCCGACGTCTGCACTGCCTGGGAGGCTGCCTGCCGCCCTGCCCGCGAGGCGGGGGTGCGGGTGGTCAACGTGCGCACCGGACTGGTGCAAACCCCTGACTCTGGCGTGCTGGCGAGGTTCCTACCGCTCTACCTCATGGGTGTCGGCGGACCGCTGGGCGGCGAGGCGTGGCAGAGCTGGGTCGGCATCGACGACATGGCCGGCATCCATGCCACCGCGGTGCTCGACGCGAGCTACGAGGGCGCGGTCAACGCCGTCGCCCCGGAACCGGTCACCGCGCGCGAGTACGCCTCCGTGCTGGGCCGCGTGCTGCACCGGCCCTCGCTCCTGGCCGTGCCCGGATTCGGGCCGCGGCTGCTGCTCGGCTCCCAGGGGGCCAAGGAGCTGGCCGAGGCGGACCAGCGGGTGGCGCCGACGGCGTTGCAGCAGGGCGGGTACCGGTTCCGCCACGCCCGCCTGGAGGACCAGTTGCGCCACGTGCTGGGACGGGAGGATTGATCCCGGACGCACCGCGGCCCCGACTCGTGCTGAGTCGGGGCCTCGGTCTGCGACACGGGTGCGGGGTCAGCCCTCCTCGGACTCGCCCTCGATCACCTCGGGAGCGATCTCCCGGTTGCCCCCGGAGTGCTGGACCGCGATCTTGCGCGGCTTGGACTCCTCGGCCACCGGAATGGTGAGCTCAAGGACGCCGTCGCGGTAGTCCGCGCTGATGCCGGCGGAGTCGATCCCTCGGCCCAGCGAGAGCTGGCGAGCGACGGTGCCGGAGGGGCGCTCGCGGACGAGCCACTTGCCGTCCTCACCGAGGCTTCCGTTCTTGCGCTCGGCGCGGACGGTGAGCGTGCGGTCGTCGATGTCGATGTCGATCGACTGCGGGTCCACGCCGGGCAGGTCGAACGCGGCGACGAAGTGGTCGCCGGTGCGGTACAGGTCCATTGCCAGGCCCGGCTGGCTGGTGCGGGTGGCCTCACCGAAGAGGCGCTCCATGTCGCGGAACGGATCGAAGCTGCGTGCCATTTCTGATTCCTCTCTGGTAGCTGTAGCAGTGGTTGAGCTTGCTTGACTCAAGTCTAGGAAGGGTCCTCGTCAATCTCAAGTCGGAGTTGAGTCGATGTCGCTCAAGTTCGCTGTGGGCGAAAGTGGCTGGTTCTCCGGTTCCTCCCTCGAAAGGTCCGCAAGCTCATAGGATCTCGATATGTCGCTGGTCGACCGCGGGTCCCGCAGGGAGGGTCGCCTGCCGGCGCGCCTGCTCTCCTCCTGGCCGTTGGTCGGTCGGGAGCGGGAGTTGGCCATGCTGACGGAGGCGATCACGCCGTCGGCGCCCGCGGGCGAGGGTCCCCTGGGCGCCGTGGTGGTTGCGCCTGCAGGGACGGGCAAGACCCGGCTGGCACGCGAGGCCAGCAAGGTGGCCGGGGGGTTCGGGCTGACCACCCACTGGGCCGTCGGCACCAGTTCCGCCTCGTTGATCCCGTACGGTGCCCTGGCCCACCTCGCGCCGCGGGTGTCCCCCAGCAACTATGCCGACGCCGTCTCGTTCCACTCCGCCTTCATCACCTCCCTCGCCCCCGAGGACCGTTCGCTGCCGCTGCTCGTCGTGGACGACGCCCAGCACCTGGATGCCGGCAGTGCGTCCCTGCTGCTGCGGATCGCACTCACGCGGGCAGCCGTGGTGGTGGCCACCGTGCGAGCCGGCGAGCCGGTCCCGGATCCGATCTCCGCGCTCTGGCGCGACGGACTCACCCACCGCCTGGACATGAAACCCCTCGGCCACAGCGACGCCGCCGCCATGGTGCGCTCCGCACTCGGCGGCATGATCTCCGAACCACTGCTGCACCGGCTCTACGACGTGACCGGCGGGAGCCCGCTGCACATCAGGGAGTTCATCCTGGCCGCCGTCGAGTCCGGCTCGCTCACCAATCGTGACGGGGTGTGGAGCTGGGACGGTGGCGTCCCGCTGCCCACCCGACTGGTCGACGCCGTCGGCGGCCGACTGGGCGCGCTGTCCGAGTTGGAGCGCCGCGCCCTCGCCGTGCTGGCGCTCGGGGAGCCGCTGGAGCCCAGGCTGGCCGAGTACGCCTGCGACCGGCAGGCGCTGATCACGCTGGAGCGCTCGGGCATGGTCGATCGGGTGCCTCCCGCGCACGAGGGACACCCTGACAGCTACCGGCTCGGCCACCCATTGGTGGGCGAGGTGGCGCTCGCGGGGCTGACCTCAGAGGAGCGCAGGCAGCTCCTCCACACGCTGGCTGAGGTGGCCTCGCGCCAGTTGCTCGACGGCCCGGGCCGGCTGCGGTTGGCGTGCTGGCAGCTGGACGCGGGCGAGCGCCCCGAAACCGAGACGCTCCTCAGCGCCGCCGAGCACGCCAACTCCGTGTTCGCTTTCGAGGAGGCGATCCGCCTCGCGGAGGCAGCCGTCGAGCAGGACGCCGACGTGTCGGCGACGGTGCTCCTGGCTGCGGCACTCAACGGTCTGGGCCGCTTCAGGGAAGCCGCGGACCGGCTGGCAGCGGTGGAGGAGGCAGCCTTCGGCGACGCGCGCGTCGACGTCCGGATCCAGTACCTGGACTGCAGTTTCGTCGCGCTGTACCACGGCCTCGGGGCCGATGACGAGGCAGAGGCGCTGCTCGACCGGTTCCACGAGCGGTGCCGCGACCCCCACTCGCGGCGCCACGACGCGACCCTGCGCGCCGTGCTCCTGCTGGAGGCGGGCCACCCGAGAGCGGGGGCCGACCTGGCGCTCGAGGTGCTCCAGGACCCCGACTCGCTCGAGCACACCTACCTGGTGGCCGGTGAGGCGGCCGGGGAGGCACTGATCCTGATGGGCGAGTCGACGCAAGCTCGTGCCGTGCACGCGCAACTTCGCAGCCTCGCGGCCGGGGGCGGTCCGTTCGCGCCGCGGGCGAGGCGCACCTCGGACCTGCAGGAGATCATGTGTCAGCTGCAGGAGGGCCAGTTGGAGCAGGCCGAGAACCTCATCCGCGCCAACTACACCCAGTGGGTACCCGGCTACGACGACGTCACCCTCGGCATGGCAGCCTTCGGACTTGGCAAGATGCAGCTCCTGCGGGGCCGTCCGGCCAGCGCGCTGAAGGAGCTGCGCGAGGCGGCGGCCTGCCTGCACCGGGCGGGGCTCGACGGCACCTTCGCCTGGGTGTTGGCGGCGACGGCGGTGGCCGAGGCCCGGCTCGGGGACAGCGGCGGCGCGGCGGACACCCTCGCGCGGGCGCGCCGGATGCCGATCGCGGAGCAGCGCTCCCGCGGCCGGTTGGACTTCGTTCTCGCCGACGTGTTCATCAGGGCGGCGGTCGGGGACAGCACCGGTGCCGCCCGCATGGCGCTGGAGCACGCGCGTGACTTCCGGGAGCTGCCGGTATACCAGGCCCGGCTGCTGCACATCGCGATGCGACTGGGCGCCCCGGCCACGAGGGTGGCCCCGCTGTTGGCCCGGAGCGCGGCCGCGTGCTCGTCGCCACTGGCTGCGCTGCTCGCCGAGCATGCCGCGATGGTCCAGGCCGAGGACGCCCTCGGGTTGGACCGCGTCTCCCAGCAGCTCGAGCGGTTCGGGTTGCGGCTCGAGGCGGCGGAGGCCTCTGCCACGGCGGCCTTGCTGCTGCGTTCCGGTCCGGCAGCAGACCGGGCCCGGGCGCGGGCGGCGCGGCTGGCTGCCGAGTGCGAGGGCGTGGCGCTGACCCAGCTCTCCGAGAGCGAGAAGATCCCGGTCCTCACGCGCAGGGAGCGGGAGGTCGCGCACCTGGCCGCAGCAGGTTTGAGTAGTCCGGCGATCGCCGAGCGGCTGGTGGTCTCCGTGCGCACCGTCGAGTCGCACCTCTACCAGGTCTTCGCGAAGCTGGGCGTCCGCCATCGGGAGGAGATCGCTGCCGTCATGGGTGATCATGAGGGGGACTGACGCCAACCAAGCCCAGTACCCGCCTACTGAGGTACTGGGATCGCGACACCCCTAGCGTGGAAGTACCACGATGGTTGTCAGTAGACATGGTGGTCCGCAGGTCAGGGTGTGGCCGCGGCCGGGGGGCGACTCCTGAGGGGGTTGAGCGGCCGCACCCTCAACCTGTGAACTCAGCTGTCGCCGTCGGCGTCCTCGTCGGAGACCGTGCGCAGGAAGTTCTCGAACTCCGCGCCGAGCTGGTCCGCCGAGGGGATCTCGGATCCGTCACCTGCCCAGAGGTTCGGGCGTTCCTGACCCTTCACGAACGCGTCGTACTGCTGCTCGAGCGCGGCCACGACGCCACGGACCTCCTCGTTGTCGTCCACCTCCGCGGCGATGGCGCGACGGTTGGTCTCGGCCCGGGCGACGAGGTCGTCGTTGGGCAGGTTCAGCCCCGTGAGGTCGACGACGGCGTTCAGCGCGGCGAGCGCGCCCTGCGCGAACTCGGTGGCAGCCAGGTAGTGCGGGACGTGGACCGCGAAGCCGGCAGCGGGGTGTCCCGCGTCTCCGAGGCGCAGTTCGAGAAGCGCGCCGAGGGAGCCCGGCACCTGCACCCGGCCAAAGGGGGAGTGGACGTCACTGATGAGGGCGGCCTGCGTGGCGTGGGCGGTCAGCCCGACGGGTCGGGTGTGCGGCACGCCCATCGGGACGCCGTGCACGGTCACCACGAGCGAGATCCCGAGGATCGCAACTAGTTCGCGCACTGCCGCCACCACACGCTCCCACTGGAAGTCGGGCTCGGGCCCGGTGAGTACGTAGTAGGTGTCCCCGTCCCGATCGACGAGGCGCTGCAGCAGCATCGTGGGTGTCTCGTACTCGGACCAGCGGTTGCTGTCGAAGACCATCGTCGGCCGGCGGCCGCGGTAGTCGAGGAGCTGGTCCACGTCGAAAGTCGCCACGAGTTCGGCGTTGCCGGCGCTCAGGAGGTGTTCGCTGAGGATGCGCTGCACCCCCCCGGCGTCGATGAAGGCGCCGAGGGACACCAGGAGCACGCCCGGTCGCGGATCATCGCCGACGGCGCCGGGCTCGAGGCTGTAGAGGTCGCTTGGGTTCTGCACAGCACCAGCTTCTCACGCCGTCCAAGCCCGGGCGGCCGGTGGCGCCGTCAGACGCCCGCCAGGTCCGGGGAGGCGGTCAGCGCGCCCAGCGCGGCCACGCCCACCGGCTCGCGCTCCAGCAGCGGGATGATCGCATGTCGGGGAGCGATCCCCGCGACGGTCCGGATGTGCGCCAACTCGTTGTGCCCGCGGCGTCGCAGCAGCGCATCCGTGGTGTGTGCGGCCGCCAACGAGTTGTTGACCACCCAGGCCCAGGGCAGGATGCCGGCGCGGCGCAGGTCCGACTGGAGCTGCTCAGCCTCCAGGACCGGGGTCGCCTCCGGCAGGGTGACGACGATGACCTTCGTCAGGTCCGGGTCCTGGAGTCGCATCATCGGGGTGGTGATGTACGCGGTCTCACCCATCTGCCGGACGACGTCGCGGTGGTAGGAGCCCGTGGCGTCCAGCAGCAGGAGGGTGTGCCCGGTCGGGGCGGTGTCGATCACGACGAACTGCCGTCGGGCCTGGCTGACGGCGCGGGAGAAGGCCTGGAAGACGGCGATCTCCTCGGTGCAGGGCGACATCAGGTCCTCGGCCAGTGCCGCCCTCCCGGCTTCGTCGAGGCCGGCCCCCTTGGTGCGCATCACATTGTCCCGGTACTGCTGGGTTGCCTCGTGGGGGTCGATCCGGGAGACGGTCAGGTTCTCGAGACCGCCGTCGAGGGTCTCGTCCAGGTGGGCGGCCGGGTCCGTGGTGGTGAGGTGCACGGGCAGTCCGCGTCCGGCCAGCGCCACCGCGATCGCGGCGGCGACGGTCGTCTTGCCGACCCCGCCCTTGCCCATCAGCATCACGAGGCCGTGGTCCTGCTCGGCCAGCTCGTCGACCAGGGCCTCGATCCGGTCCCCACCGTCATCGGCGAACACCACCGGTGCTTCGCCCAAGGCCCCGTCGGTGTCGGCGCCGGTTCCGGGACCGCTCACCAGCAGGCTCCCGAGGGCGTCGATGCCGACCATGTTGTCGCTCTTCAGTTCGAGGACGTCGGTCGGGAGGTCGCGGATCGCGGCGGGCAGGTCGCGCAGCACGTCCTGCTCCCGGCGGTGGACGGCCGTGGCGAGCTCGTCGTCGCTGGCCGGCTCCGGCATCACGGCGTTGATGACCAGGTACTGCTCGCTCATGCCGAGTGCGGCCAGTTCGAGGCTGGTGCGTTCCACCTCGTCCATGGCCGCGCGCTGCGCCCGGGTGACGAGCACCAGGCGTGTCAACTCCGGGTTGGCGAGGGCGGCCACGGCCTCGGCGTAGATGCCCCGCTGCTGGTCGAGCCCGGCGAGTGGGCCGAGGCAGGATGCGTCGCCCTTGCCCTCGTTGAGGAAGTCCGTCCAGGACCCCGGCAGTTGCAGGAGCCTGATGGTGTGTCCGGTGGGCGCGGTGTCGAAGACGATGTGGTCGAAGTCGGCCGAGGCGGCGGCGTCGGTGAGCAGGCCGGTGAACTCGTTGAAGGATGCGATCTCCGTGGTGCAGGCCCCGGAGAGCTGTTCGGTGATCACCGCGATCTCGGCCTGTGGCAGGAGGTTCCGCACCGGGCCGATGATCTGCTCACGGTAGGCGTCGGCCGCCTCGTCGGGGTCGATCTCGAGTGCGGAGAGGCCCGGCACCGCGGGGACCGGGGTGATGGTGTTGCCGATCGACAGGCCGAACACCTGCCCGACGTTGGAGGCCGGGTCGGTGCTGACCAGCAATACCGACCGCCCCCCGCGCGCCAGGATGAGCGCAGCAGCGGCCGCGACGGAGGTCTTGCCGACGCCGCCCTTGCCGGTGAGGAAGAGGTAGCGGGGGGCATCGGTGATGAATGACGGCATGGCTTGGAGCGGTCCCTTCAGCAGCAGCTGGAGCCGCCGCAGCAGCCCCCGGATTCGGCGGTGAGCCCCAGGTTCGTGGCGCCTGCGGGCACGAGCGAGAGCCCGGCCCAGCGTGCGAGCTGGTCCCTGTCGGGGTAGCGGCCGGTCATCGCAATCACTCCGTCGACCAGGACCAGGGGGAGGCCCTCGGAGCCCGAGACCTGCAGGAACTGCACCACTGCGGGCTGTGCGGCGAAGGCGGCGGGTTCGCTCGCCAGGTTGAACCGGCGGACGTCGGCATCGTTGCTCCGCAGCCAGTCCAGGTCAGCGGAGAACGTGACCAGCTCCTGCGGAACGTCGTTACCGCACACCCCCGTGCTGCAGCACATCGCCGGCTCGTAGACTTCGATCAGACTCATGACAGACCTCCCTTGGTGTTGAATCGATGATCATCGATACAGCTGTCAGCCTAAACCTTTGCTTCGACAGGCGTCAATTCAAGACCTAGACTCGTGTCATGACCTCATCGTGTTCACCCACCGACTGCGGCACGCCCCTCGTGCGCGAGCCGCTGGGCGGTGACGAGGCCGAGGGCCTTGCGAAGGTGTTCAAGGCCCTGGGGGACCCGAACCGTCTCCGGCTGTTGTCCGTGATCGCCTCCCACGAGAGTGGCGAGGTGTGCGTGTGCGACCTGAGTGAGCCCCTCGAGTTGTCGCAGTCGACGATCTCCCACCACCTCAAGGTCCTCCGCGAGGCCGGCCTGGTCACGTCGGAGCGTCGCGGCACCTGGGTGCACTACTCGCTCGTGCCCGAGGTACTCGACCGCGTCGCCAGCGTGACGGCAACCGGCCAACTGGTCTAGCGCGAAACCCTGCCCCGGAGGGGGGGCTGATCGCGTTCGCCGGCCGGACTCACTGGACGAGTCGCACGTCGTCACCTGTGAGGTTGGCGCGGAAGCCGCCATCCAGCACCTTCACGCTCCGCAGGATGACACCGTCGGGGAGCCCTTCGATGCGGTGCTCGAACGTCACCAACTCCCGCACGGCATCGGCCAGCAGGTCGGCGAGGAACTCGGGCCCTCCGATGTCGATTGAGGTGGGCACCAGGACGAGCTTGCCGTCCACGACATCGACGGTTCCGGTGGCTGCGACGGAGAGAGTCCGTCCCATGGCCTCCATGCGGGTGTGGACGCGCACCTCACCGCCCTCGGCGGCGCTCAGGGTGCTGCCCGGGCCGAGTTCTGCGGCCACGACCTCGAACGGGACCGTGGCCGTCAGGTCCAGGTGGCGGGCGACGAGACCGTCTGGCCCCGAGGTGACGTCGGTACCGGTGGCGACGACGTCGTGGAGCGGTGTCCCGGCGGCGAAGACGGAACTGGCGTCCAGTGAGATGTCACCGAGCCAGACCTGGTCGTCGGCGAGATCCGGGGGCGGCGTTGCACGGGTGCCCCCGGCTGTCGCCGAGGGGGACGGGACGGGGCTCGGGGAGGCTCCGGTGTCGTCGACCGGCCGCGTGATCGACAGCCAGAACACCAGCAGCGCGAGGAACCCGATCCCGAGCATTCCGAGGGCGCCCAGGGCCCAGTCCAGCGCTCTCAGCCGCAGGCGGCGACGGGACGACGGCGCGGCAGGAGCGCCGTCCGGCCGCGTCGTGCCTCGGTCAGGAATCTGCACGTGCTCTCCCGCCGCGGGGGCGCCGCACGCGCTGCAGCCTCCCAGAGGGCCAGCTGCTCACCGGGCCAACCAGCGTGATCAGTGACGGCACGAGCAGTGCACGGACGATGAACACGTCGATCAGGATACCGACCCCGAGCAGGAAGCCGAGTTCGTGGAACGGCCCCAGCGGGATCACGGCGAGCAGGCCGAAGCTGGCCGCCAGCGCCAGGCCGGCGGAGGTGATCGCCCGGGTCGATTCCGGGGTGGCGACCAGGAGGGCGTCCCGCATCGACCGATTGCGGGCCTCCTGCCAGACGTGGCCGACGGCGAAGATGTTGTAGTCGGACCCCAGGGACAGCAGGAGCACCGACGCTGCGAACGGGACGTAGAAGGTGAGGCCGTCGTGCCCCAGGAAGTCCTGGAAGAACAGCACCGACAGGCCCAGCGTCGCCCCCAGCGCGAGGACGCTCGACGCGAGGAGGTAGAGGGGGGCGACCAGCGCGCGCAGGAAGATGACCAGTAGGAGCAGGTTGACCGCGAGCGCCACCAGCCCGATCCGGAGGAGGTCGTTGCTCGTGTCGGCGATGATGCCCGAGGCGAGTGCGGTGTCACCGGCGACGAGCGTGGTGACCTCGCCAAGGTTGGCGTCGGCGGCGAGTTGCGGCAGTGCCGCCTCGACGCGGCCGAGCGTGTCGATCGCCGTCGACTCCAGTGGTGTGCTGTCGAGGACCACGAGGAAGCGGACGGCGTCGCCCGACTCAGCTGTGAAGGCGCCGACGTCGTCCGCGGCGCGCAGTTCGCCGGGACCGACGAGGCCCGCCACGCCGGGCTGGGCCCTGAGGGCCTCGCCGAACTGGGCGATCTCGTCGGTCTTCTCGCCGATTCCCGGTGCTTCGAGCACGATCTCGGTCGGGGAGACGATGCCCGGGGCGAAGCCCTTGCCGGCAGCGTCTGCCGCGCGCTGTGCGCTCGTGGTCTCGGGCAGGGACTGCACGAATCCGAGCCCGAGATCCAGGTTGCGCGCCTGGTAGGCGGCCGCGCCCAAGCCCACCACGCACACCAGGACGAGGACGAAGGCGGAGCCGCGGCGCGCGACCGCCCGGGTGAGGAGGGAGGGCCGCTCGCGCACCTTCGCAGGTTCGGCGACGAGGTTGCGCGGCCAGAATGCGGCTCGGCCGAGGATCGCGAGCAGGGCCGGCACGAGGGTGACGGCGACCACGAGTCCGGTCAGGACGGTGAGCGCGAGCGCGGGCCCGAAGCCGCGGAAGAGTGGGGACTCGGCGACGAGGAGCGAGGCCGTGCCCGCCGCGACCGTGAAGCCGGCCACGGTGACGATCGGCGTGTAGGAGGCGGTGGCGAGGCGCGCCGCCTCCAGCCGGTCGTGCCCTTCCCGGAGCCTGGTTCGCAGGCCGGAGAGGTAGAAGATGCAGTAGTCCGTGACGATTCCGAGGAGGAGCGCGACGATCAGCGGCCGCAGGTCGGCCGGGATCGCGACGTTCATCCTCTGCCCGGCCCATCCGGAGACGCCGAGCGTGACGAACACCGCAGCCCCCACGGAGACCAGCGTCACGGCGGGTGCCGCCAACGAGCCGAAGGTGAGGGCCACGATCGTGAGCACCGCGAGGACGGTCGTCACCTCGACGATGTGGACGTATGAGTTCAGCACCAATCCCTGGGCTGCGCGTGCGGGGATCGAGCCCGTGACGCCCACGTACGCGTCCGAGGCGTCGGTGAGCTGCTCGGCCGCGAAGTCCTCTACCGCCCGTGTCTGCTCGAAGAAGTTCAGCTCCGGGTTGGCGAACACGTAGGTGATGACTGTCGTGTTCTTCTCGGCGGCACCCGGGAACCCTCCCTCGGTGTTCGGGACGGGGATCGCGCCCAGTAGTTCAGTTTCGTACTTGCCCTGGTTGACCGCGATGCCACGCATCACCGCTTCGGCCTGGACCAGCGGCGGAAGGCCGTCGGGGTTGCGCTGCACGATCGCCGCACGCGCCAGGAGGGGGAACTCGAACAGCTCCAGTGACCGCCGTTCCGCTTCGAAGCTGGCGTCGTTGGCCCCGAGCGCCTCGATGTCGTCGACGGTGCCTTGCATCGGTGGGAGGAACAACGTGGCAGCCACGGCCGCAGCCACCCACCCGACCACGATGAACCAGCGCAGCGCGACCGTCACGCGGGCGTAGCCGTACCAGAGTGTGCCCATGAAGCCGCGGCGGGCTTCCCCCTCGGCCGGCGCAGGTGCTCCTGTCATGACGACGTGGCGCTCGGGCTGGGCTCCGCGGTGGCGGACTGTTCGGTTCCGGGATCCTCCCCGGCCTGGGCGAGGCACTCCTCGGCCGCGCCGGCAGCAGTCTCACGGGCGTCCTGGAGTCGGTCGAGGGTCTCCTGCAGTGCGAGGGCGTCCTGGGACTCGGCACCCCGGGCGAGCTCCTCCACTGCCTCGTCGACCACGAGGTTGTACTCCGCCGATCGCACGCACGCCTCGGACACCTCACCCGGTTCCTGGGTCGAGCCACCCGCCGTCGGCGTCGGCGACGGGCTGGGGCTGGCGCCGATGACCGGCTGTGCCTTCATCGGGGTCGCCCACCCGATGCCGAGGAGGACGACGCCGGCCGCCGCGGCCAGCGCGATTCCGGCCAGGAGCCCGATCAGGAGCATCACGGCGCCCCCCAATGAACTGCCACCCCGGCGCGTGGTGCTCCGGTGCTCACCAATCGTCATCGATCCTCCTGGCGGTGCGATCGTCACTTGGGCCCTGGGGGGCGCAGTGGTATTGCGATGGTAGTTGTCAGCGGCGACACGAACTGTGATTTCGGGAGGATCAGGCCAGAAAGCGACTCGGCAGTGCGGAGAGGAGGTGCGTGTTGGACGTCAGTTGCTCCACGATGAACCTGAGGCGACGCTCGGACGAGGACGATGCGGAGTGGAGCATAGGGGACTCGAACCCCTAACTTCCACCTTGCAAAGGTGGCACTCTACCAATTGAGTTAATGCCCCGGATCGACAGCCCGACCAGCATACCGGGGGCCCTCAGCATCCGTGAAATCGCAACGGCTGGTCAGCCTTCGTGGGCGTCCCTCCGTTGGGTTGGGCCCGCCCACCGCGCCAGAAGCCGGCTGCCTCGGCCACCGAGCCTGTGACAAGCTTGGGTACATGGCGCCCCTTGTGCTCACGTTCCCGGACATCGACCCCGTCGCGATCAACATCTTCGGACTGAAGATCCACTGGTACGCGATCATGTACCTGATCGGGTTCGTCGTCGCCTACTTCCTGCTGCGGCGCCGCCTGAAGCACGAGCCGTACCGCTCGATCACCAAGCCGGACAAGTGGTCGCCCGCAGACATCGAGGACCTCCTCCTCTACGCCATCGCCGGAGTCATCGTCGGAGGCCGGCTGGGGTACGTCCTGTTCTACAAGCCCGGCTTCTACCTGGCCAACCCGCTCGACGTGATCAAGCTGTGGGACGGCGGCATGAGCTTCCACGGCGGGGCGATCGGGGTGATCGTCGGCATCGCAGTGCACGCGTTCATCAAGAAGCGTCCCTTCCTGCAGGTGGGCGACTTCCTGGTGCCCGCCGTGCCCTTCGGGCTGATGGCCGGCCGGATCGGGAACTTCATCAACGGCGAGCTCTGGGGGCGCGAGGCCTCGGCAGACCTGCCCTGGGCCATGATCTTCCCCACTGGCGGGGACGTCCCCCGCCATCCCTCGCAGCTCTACCAGGCACTCCTCGAGGGCCTGCTGCTGTTCGTCCTGCTGTGGCTGTATGCGCGCAAGCCACGCTATCGCGGCCAGGTGGCCGGGGCCTTCCTGATCGGCTACGGCGTCTTCCGGTTCATCGGGGAGTTCTGGCGCGAACCCGACGCGTACCTGGGCCTGCTGTCCATGGGCTTCAGCATGGGGCAGTGGCTCTCCATCCCCATGGTCGTGGCCGGACTGATCATCTGGACCTGGGCCCGCACCCAGGCGATCAGCGACGTCGAGGTCGGTGGCAGCGACGATGCGGTCGACGGGCACGGCGAGGCTGAGGGGGACGGTGTGGACGCCCCGGTGGAGGACAACTCCGCCGAAACTGAGGACCACGCGTCCGACGATATTGCCAACGCCACACACGGGTCGGGCGAAACCACCGTTGACGACGGTTCCAGCTCTCCTGAACTTCCTGAGAGCAACCGTTAAACCAACTGTGGATAACCCGCCCCGGGTTGTGGATTACTGCTCTGGCGGTTCCTCGTGTGCTCGGTCACACCCGAAATCGGTAGCACACCTTGGCGCTGCATGTGGAATCTCCGGTGGGTCGGATTTCACGCGTGAAACCTGCAGGTGCCCCCGATGAACCGCTTTTGAAACCGTGACCTTTCCCCAAGGTTGTGAACAACTGTTGATAACCGGGGATGAGTGGGGTGCTACCGCTCGGAAACTGTGTGCAACTTGTGGAAACAGGTGTGTATCGGAGTGTGGGCGGTGGACTGGTTTCAAAAGTCGCTTCGGCGCTGTGCGGCAGGGGTGGATCTCGACACGGGCGCGGGGCGCCCTACTCGATCAGCGGAGTGGAGCGCGGGGCGCCCTACTCGGTCAGCGGAGTGGAGCGCGGGGCGCCCTACTCGGTCAGCGGAGTGGAGCGCGGGGCGCCCTACTCGGTCAGCGGAGTGGAGCGCGGGGCGCCCTACTCGATCAGCGGTGGTCTCGACACGGGCGCGGGGCGCCCTACTCGACCTACGGGATGGGGGCGGGTCCTAGGCGGTCGGCCGGTGGGCGATCAGGGCGCCCGGGCCGGGGAGGAGGAAGCGGCCGGGGGCGAGCTCGCGCGGGTCGTCCCACGAGGCCAGGACCTCCGTGGCGGCGCCCAGATCCACCTCGACTGCGGAGGAGGCGCGCGTGACCGCGACGGTCACCTGTCCCCGCCGCATCACCAGGGTGTCGTCGTCGAGCACCTGCACCTGCGTGCTGCCCAGCGAGGGATCGAGCACGTCGGGTCGGGCGTGCCGGATCGCGATCAACTCCCGGTACCAGGACAACATCCGGGCGTGCGCGGCCTCGTCGCGCTCGTCCCAGAGCAGCACGGCGCTGCGGAAGGTCTCGGCCGATTGCGGATCGGGCGTCTCGTCGGCCCAGCCCACGTCGGCGAACTCGCGCCGTCGGCCCTCGGTCACCTTCGGGCCGAGCTCCGGACCCAGGTGGGAGAAGTAGGGGAACGGCGTCGAGGCCGCCCACTCCTCGCCCATGAACACCATCGGCGCGAACGCCGAGAGCAGGTAGAGCGCCGCCCCGGCAGCCTGCGCGCCGGGCGCCACTGTCCGGCTGATGCGGTCGCCGGTGGCGCGGTTGCCCACCTGGTCGTGGTTCTGCAGGAACGTCACGAAGGAGTGGCCGTCGTACAGGTCCGAGCCCGGATCCAGAGGCGCACCCCAGTCCTTGCCCCGGAACGTCGAGAACCCGCCGTCGTGGACGAACACCCTCGTCAGGGCCTTCTCGAGCACCTCGGCGGAACCGAAGTCGACGTAGTAGCCCTGCGTCTCGCCCGTCAGGAAGCTGTGCAGGGCGTGGTGGACGTCGTCGGCCCACTGGGCGTCCATCCCGCGGGCACCGGGGACCGACCCGGTGGGGGAGACCATCTCGGAGCGGTTCAGGTCCGACTCCGCGATCAGTCTCAGCGGCCTGCCGGCCTCGGCCTCCCAGCCGGCGACGGCGTCGGCCAGTTCTGCCAGGAAGTGCCGGGGCGAGTCGTCCACCAGGGCGTGCACGGCGTCCAGCCGCAGACCGTCGAGCCGGTAGTCGACCAGCCAGAGCCGGGCTGCGCCCAGCAGGAACGCGCGCACCTCCTCGCAGTCCTCGTCGTCCAGGTTCAGCCCGTCGCCCCACGGGGTGTGGTGGCGAGGCGTGAAGTAGGGGCCGAACTGGGACAGGTAGTTCCCCTCCGGACCCAGGTGGTTGTGCACCACGTCGAGCACCACGCCGATCCCGACGGCGTGGGCGGCGTCGATGAACCGGACGAACGCCTCCGGGCCGCCGTAGGCGCGGTGGACGCCGTAGAGGCCGACGCCGTCGTAGCCCCAGCCCCGCTCGCCCGGGAAGGGCGCCACCGGCATCACCTCGACGTAGTCGACGCCGAGCTCGGCCAGGTGAGCGAGCCGCTCGACGGCGGAGTCGAACGTGCCGCCGTCGGTGAAGGTGCCGACGTGCAACTCGTATCCGACGCCGCCGCGGACGTCCTTGCCCGCCCAGTCGGGGCGGCGGGTGAACAGCGCGGGGTCGACGACGGCGCTGGGACCGTGCACGCCGTCGGGGTGGGCGAGACCGCGGGGGTCGGGCAGGGGAGGGCCGCCGTCGACGCTGAAGGCGTACCGTGTGCCCGGCCCGAGCGGGCGGTCGAGCCCCCACCAGCCGCGCCGCTCGGTCCGGTGCATGGGCAGGCGCGTGCCCTCCAGGACGACCTCCACCAGGGAGGCCCGCGGAGCCCACACCGCCGTGCCGGACGTCGGTTCAAAACCCTGCGGACGGTCGATCATTTCGGGGCCAGCGCCTTCTTGGCCCCACCGCTGCGACCCTGGGACGCGGTGGCGGCGACCTTCCTGCCCTGCTTCAGGCGGACCCGCAGGCTCCCGCCCAGCGACTTCGTCTCAAGATAGGGCTGGGCCTTGATCAGGGAGCTCAGCTTGGCGTGCCCGTGGTCGCGGTGGTCGAAGTCTGCGTGGGTCCGGTTGACGTGCTGCCCCACCTGGCTCAGCAGGCTCCATCCGTCGTCGCCGGAGGTCGCGTTGACCGCCTTGGTGAGGGCGCTCTCGAGGTTGATGCCCGTGGCGGGATCCGGAGTTGCCGCGAGCGGCTCCACCGCAGGCGGCGCCTGCTGCTCCTGCTGCTCCAGGACCTCGAGGAAGATGAACTGGTCAACGGCGCGGCGCAACGACTCGGGCGTCCCCTTGCGCCCCAACCCGAACACGCGCTTCCCGGACTCGCGCAGGCGCGTGGCGAGGCGGGTGAAGTCCGAGTCCGACGACACGAGCGCGAACGCATCGACGTTGCCCTGCCAGAGCAGGTCCATCGCGTCGATGATGAGGGCCGAGTCCGTCGAGTTCTTGCCGACGGTGTTGGAGAACTGCTGGATGGGCTGGATGGCGTGGCGCAGCAACTCGCCCTTCCAGCCGGTCAGGTTGTTCGTGGTCCAGTCCCCGTAGGCCCGCTTGACGGTCGGGACCCCGTAGCTGGCCAGTTCCTCCAGCACCGCGCCCGCGTGTTTGGGAGAGACGTTGTCCGAGTCGATCAGGACAGCGATACGGGTGCTGGAACTGCTGGTGTCGGTGCTCACGCCACCACCATAGTTCGCGGTGGTCACCAACTCCCGGCGCTGGTACCGCCACCGCCGCCCCCGCCGAAGCTGCTGCTCGAGAAACCCGACGACCCGCCGGAACCGCCGCTGCTGGACCAACTGCCGCTGGAGCGGGTGGATGGGTCGGTGACCGAGGCCACATTCGCCGTGTCGGCGAGCGCTCGCACGTTGCTCGCGAACACGCCGGGGGAGAAGTCGGGGGTGAATGCGGTCTCGAGCGGGGCGATGCGGCCGGCCGAGGCGAGCTCCCGGCAGACGCGCGTCCAGCGCTCGGTCAGCCCGAACAGCACCGCCCAGGGCAGGTGCCGCGAGTAGATGTCCTGGCCGGCCTCGTAGTCGAGCTGGTCGGCCTCCGCCGTGGCGAGGTACTGGCGGAACCCGCGGACCTGGTCCAGCAGAGCGGAACCAGTGGCACCCAGGGAGCGGACCGGCTTCGCCGAGCTGACCAGCACGGCCGCCACGACGCTGCCGAGGCCCAGCCCGATGAAACCGGCGCGGACGATCCAATTGTCCAGGAAGACGGCCAGCAGGACGGCGGCCACCGGCAAGGTGATGCCGAGCAGCAGGATGGCCATGCCTCGGACGGCTGTGGCGGAGTTGGTGACGGACGACTGGAAGTAGCGCCGGTCCCGGACCACCGAGAGTTGGTGGGAGTCCACCACCTGGTTGAGCCGCCACACGTTGCGGGCAAACGGGGCCTCGTCGTCGGCGTACTCATCGAGCTTCGCGGCCAGGTCCAGTTCCAGCTCTGTCTGCAGCGCATCGGAGTCGGCCAGTTCCACGGCCAGGGGCGAGGACTTGAGGGACACCGCACCATTCACCGCCATTCGGGTCAGAACTGCTGCCGTGTGGGTGCCCTTGAACTCCCGGTCCAGGAACAGGCCGGCGGTGGCGACGTCGACCTCCGGGGGCTCGAACTGCACTGCCACCTGCGGCTGACCGGTGACCTTCACCACGCGGCCCCCGGGATCCGTGAGGCCCGGCGCGACGTCGGCGTAGCGCTGGTCCCGAGGGCGTCCGGCCCTGCGGCGGAGGAGGAAGCCTGCCAGCAGCATCGCGCCCAGACCCCCGATCCCGGCGGCTGTGGAGCTGATGGCCAGCACCTGTCGGGCGCGGTCGCGGCTCGGTTCGATGATCGCGGTGGCGCCGCCCACGGCATCGGCCGGAAGGGTCACCTCGAACCGCATCAGCGAGGTGTTGCTGTTCCCGGTGGGGCTTTCGAGGGTGACGGTGCCGCCGTCGATCGACAGCTCCTCGTCCTCGTTGCAGCCCCGCCGCCTGTCCTCGCCGTCCAGTCCCAGGCGGACGCAGTCGGCGGCGGTCACGTCGGCGGGGAACCGCCACGTGAAGCTGCTCTCGACGTCGCTGCTGCGGCTGGCGGCGTTCAACGGGAGCCGGAAGTGGGCGGTGCCACCCCTCGAGTCGACGGCGCCCTCCACGCGGTAGCTGACCACGACGGTGGCGGTGGGCGGCGCCACCGGTGCGTGCACCTCCACCAGCAGCGCCTCCTCGCTCTCGCCCTCGACCGGGATCCGGGTCTCGATCTCGAAGGGCGCCCCCAGCTCGTTGGTGGCCTGCAGGTCGGTGATCCGCCACACGCGGTCCTCGCGGCTGGAGACCGGGAACCGAGTGGGCAGGCGCAGGTCGAACTCCTCCCGGACCGCGTCCTGCGGCAGCGCGTAGACGAGGGTGTGTTCGACGTCGGTGGCGCCGGTGGCGTCGACCGTGAAGCTGCTGTCCTGCTGGACAAGTTCGGGGACGACGAGGCGCCGGTCCTCCAGCTTCGGCTCGGCGTTGGCCACGGACCCGGCCGGGAAGTCGGCGATGGCGGTGATCGTGTCCCGCGGTTCGACGTCGCCGCCGGTCAGTACCGCGACGCCTCCCGAGACGTCCTGGCCGCACTCCTCGTCGCCGGTGAGGCACCGGGCCCGGTCCACCCCGTCGGGGGCGGTGACGGTCACCGTGAACTCCTCGATCCCCGGGTAGTCCCGGCTCGTGACGTCCCAGTTCAGCTGCGGCACGCCGTCGAACGTCCGGAGGGCGCCGACGACGGTGTAGGAGATCTCGTAGGTGGCGGTGTCGGTGTCGAGGGCCTGGTCCGGGTCGCCGATCCGCAGCATGATCTGGCCGTCCGAGCCGGACTCCCGTACGTTCTCCTCCCACATGGCCGGTGCGCCGCTGGGTGAGGAGACCTCGATGTCGCTGACCTCGTAGACGACGTCCTTGGAGCGGTCCTGCTCCCAGGACTCCCGCGTGGCGATCCCGAACTCGATGCCGCGGCGACCCTTCTCGCCGAAGTCCCATTCCAGCAGGTAGCGCACGTCCACCGAGCCGTCGGCGCGGACGTCGAAGGTGACGTCGAGGTTGCGGACGGTGTCGGTGGCCGCATTGGCCTCCCGCGGCGCCAGGGCAGGCACCGCCAGGACTGCGAGCATGACGGCCAGGACGGTTGCGGCGGCGCGGGGGAGTCTGGTCAGCACGCCCCGACGATATCGGGCGGACAGGCCCACCGGTTGGCCTCTGGCGCCCCGAACCGGGCTGTCACCGGCCCTTCGAGGCGCCGACTGCGTCGTCGCACCTCAGGGGAACTGGTCGTGTGGATCGCGGACTGCGTCGTCGCACCTCAGGGGGACTGGTGGTGTGGATCGCGACTGCGTCGTCACACCTCAGGGGGACTGAGGGTCCTGCACCACCTCGAGCACGGCCTGGCCGTAGCGCTCCAGCTTCGCCTCGCCGACGCCCGAGACCGTTCGAAGCTCCTCGAGGCTTGTCGGGCGCGCCTGCGCGATCCCGGCCAGGGTGGCGTCGTTGAACACCACGTAGGCGGGCACGCCCTGCGCCTTGGCGACGCCGCCCCGCCAGGCGCGCAGCTGCTGGAACAGGTCCTGCTGCGGCTCGTCGAGCTCGGTGGGTGCAGACCGGGTGCGGGACCGCCGGGGAGTGCGCACGCGTTCCGGCTCGCGCCGCAGCACCACCTGCTGCTCGCCGCGCAGCACCGGGCCCGCGGCCTCCGGCAGCGACAGGACGCCGTACTCGCCCTGCACCTCCAGCAGACCCTGGGCCAGGAGTTGCCGCACCACGCCGCGCCACTCCTGCTCGCCGAGCTCGGTGCCGATCCCGAAGGTCGAAAGGCCGGTGTGGCCGAAGCGGGTGACGCGTTCGGTCTCGCGGCCGAGGAGGATGTCGACGAGGTGGCCGGCGCCGTAGCGCTGCCCGTGCTCGCGCTGCAGCCGCACGACGGTGGACATCAGCTTCTGAGCGGGCACCGTGCCGTCGAAGCCCTCGGGCGGCTCGAGGCACGTGTCGCAGTTGCCGCAGGGCTCGCTGGTCTCGCCGAAGTAGCGCAGCAGCTGGGCGCGGCGGCACTTGACGGTCTCGCAGAGGGCGAGCATCGCGTCGAGGTGCAGGCCCTGCGCCCGCTTGCGCTGGGCGCCGCCGTCGCCGTCGGCGATCATGCGGCGCTGCTGCACCACGTCGGCCAGGCCGTAGGCGAGCCAGGCGGTCGAAGGCAGCCCGTCGCGGCCCGCGCGGCCGGTCTCCTGGTAGTAGCCCTCGATGCTCTTGGGCAGGTCCAGGTGGGCTACGAAGCGGACGTCGGGCTTGTCGATGCCCATGCCGAAGGCGATGGTGGCCACCATCACCACGCCGTCCTCCCGCAGGAATCGGGACTGGTTGGCGGCACGCTGCGGTGCGGGGAGCCCTGCGTGGTACGGCAGCGCGGTGACGCCCTTGCCGGACAGCCACTCGGCCGTCTTCTCCACCGACGCCCGGCTGAGGCAGTAGACGATGCCGGCCTGGCCGGGGTGCTCGGTCTCGATGATCCGCAGCAACTGGTTCCTGGCGTCCTGCTTGGGTGCGATCCGGTACTGGATGTTCGGCCGGTCGAAGCTGGAGACGAACACGCGGGCGTCGTCGAGGCGCAGGTTGCGGATGATCTCGTCGCGGGTCTCGGCCGTCGCCGTGGCGGTGAGGGCGATCCGCGGCACGTCGGGCCACCGCTCGTGCAGGATGGTGAGGCCCAGGTAGTCGGGCCTGAAGTCGTGTCCCCACTGCGCCACGCAGTGGGCCTCGTCGATGGCGAACAGCGCGATGCGCGCCCGGTCAAGCAGGCCGGTGGCCACGGGAAGCCGCTCGGGTGCGAGGTAGAGCAGGTCGAGCTCGCCGGCGAGGAGGCGCCGCTCGACGTCGCGCCGCTCGTCGGGGGACTGGGTGGAGTTGAGGAAGGCGGCACGCACGCCGAGCTGCTCGAGGGCGTCCACCTGGTCGTGCATCAGGGCGATCAGCGGGCTGATCACCACCCCGGTGCCCTCCCTGACGAGTGAGGGAATCTGGTAGCACAGGCTCTTCCCGCCGCCGGTGGGCATGAGGACCAGGGCGTCGTCGCCGCGCACGACGGTCTCGATGATCTCGCCCTGCTGCCCCCGGAAGGCGTCGTATCCCCAGACCTTGCCGAGGGCGTCGAGAGCAGCAGTCACGGGGCCACCCTATGCGAGCGCCCTGACGACTGCCTCACCAGGTGAAGTCCCTCTCGTCGATGGGCTCGGCCCAGTAGATGAACTCCTGACCCTCGGTGAACGGCTCCAGGATCTCGAAGTTCTCGTAGCTGACGCCGCCGGGGATGGGCGACTCACTGGCCCAGTACGCCCAGCGGCCGTTGACGAGCACCTCGAGCTGCGGGCTGGGCTGCGGGACCCGCCAGCCCTGCACGGCCCGGCGCCCGACGTAGCTCCAGTGGGTGGCCGTGCCCTCGGCGGCCACGGCCTCGTGGGGTGCGCGCTCGTCGGGGGTCGCCGCGACGACCACTCCGCCGTCGGGGCTGCGCTGCAGCTCCTCGACCCCGAAGCGGCCGTGCTCGGCGAAGTCGGTGCGCTCGAAACCGGGCCAGAGCTCCGCCGGCGTGACCACCCGGTCCCGCAGGTGCAGCTCCCGCAGCCGTGCGAAGTTGCCCATGGTGGCGGTGAGGACGCAGTGCTGCAGCTCGGCGGAGCCGGGCCGCCGGAAGGCCGCGAGCGAGACCTCGTGGGGACGGTCGGCACGGAACCGCACCCTGACCGAGACCTCCGCGCCGTTCTCGAACCGCTCGGAGTGCACCCACACCGTGAGGTGCTCCACCCCGTCGACCTCCTCGACGACGCCGCGCGCGGGCCACTGTGGGTCGCTGGGCTCGGCGTGGCCCAGGGAGTCGGCGCTCCAGAACCGCTTGCCGGGGAGCCCGTCGAGCTGGCTCGGCTCCAGCTCGGAGAAGCCGCGCGCGCTCTGGCCCGAGACCACGGGCTCGACGGCGACGAAGTTCAACAGCCGCTCGCGGGGGTGGTCGAGGTAGGGCGTGAACAGGCGCAGCAGGCCGCGCGGCCCCGGCGTCGGCGACAGGCCCACCTGCAACCCGTCGGGGTGGCCCCAGCGGGGCTCGGCGGGATGGTCCGACGAGGGCCGCAGCCACTGGCCGTCGACCTCGGGGAGCGTGCCCGTGTCATGGAAGGTTGGGGTGTTGGCGTTCATTCGGCCTCCTCGCCGGTCAACGTGCGTCGCGTCGTCGTGCCAACGCTACGCCAGTATCGGGTGCTCCGCCCGAGCCTCGTCCGCGTCGTCGGCATGGGCGGGCCCGTCGCCGTCGGTGGGCCCGGGGGAGCGGCATCCGTGGGCCAGGAACAGCACGAGCATGAGCCCGGTGGTGACCAGGTAGAAGCTGTGCAGCACCCAGATCGGGCCGGCGGGCAGGCTGTAGACGTAGACGGAGTGCACCACGTTGCCCAGGTTCGACAGCGACAGGTTGCCCAGGCTGTAGGAGGACAGGTCGCGCGTCCTGACGGCCTTGACGAGCATCGGCAGCACGCTGGCCGCAAAGATGACGCTGGAGACGGTCCCGGCCACCAACGCCACGTCGATCCCCATCTCGCACCCCCTTCGGCCTGCCCTGTCCAGGACACCCTCCGACGGTAGGCGCGCGCCCCGTCGCCCCGGATCGGCCGAATCCACCATCTTCCGCCGAGGGGATGGGCCATTCGATGCAGTCCCGGGATCGCCGCCCGGGTTGGCCCCGAAACCAGCCGGACCCGTCCTCGTTCCACCGGTGTCAGAGAGACCCGAGGAGTAGAATCGAAGACAACACAGGGGGATCCGATGAGGAGAATTCTCGGCGATCTGGGCATCGGGTTGTTGTTGGCCTTCGTGGGCCAGCTCGCCCAGATGGCGGCCTCCGCCGTGGGGCGCGTCCTGGGACTACCGTTCCCGTACGAAATGGCTCCGGAGGACGGCAGCATTCCGCCGGCACTCCTGACCCAGATCAGCCTGACGTTCGTGCTCGCCGCCGTGGCGATGTTCCTGGTATCCCTCGTCATCGGGTGGTTGCTGAAGGTACCGTCGGTGGCTCGCGGCGCCGCGCGTGGCGCCGTGTGGATGGCGGTGGTGGCCCTGAGCCAGTTCCTGCTCGGTCTGGGGGAGGGTGTCGTCCCGGTCTTCGGTCTGGTGGGGGTGTGGGTGTACCTGGCTGCGATCCTCCTCGGCCCGGTCATTGCGGGCCTGCTGCAGCCAAGCCGCAGCACCCCCGGCCGCTCAGAGGCGGCTGCGGGCGGGTCAGGCTGAGGCCGGCACCAGCAGCGCGACGGGGAGGTCGCCCAGGATGTCGGCCAGACGGGTCTCGCCGCCGGAGACAGGCTGGCCGGTCAGGACGTCGCGGAACTGGCCGTCGGGAAGGATGATCCTGTGCTCGGCCCAGCCCTGCTCGCCCAGCTGGGACGGCAGCCGGGTGGCGACGGTGATGGCCGCGACCTCCTCGGCACCGGCCCGAGCACGGGCGAACGCGACGGCGTGGCCGGAGGTGGTGGCCACCGGCCGGTACTCCGATGAGTCACCCCGGAACGCGTCCGGGTGCTCGGAGCGCAGCCGCAGCGCACGGGAGGTCACCAGGAGTTTCTCGGCGTCGAGGGATCTCGACACGGGCGCCGGGCGCCCTACTCGATCAGCGGTGGGTGCGGGCGCGGGGCGCCCTGGTCGATCAGCGGTGGGTACGGGCGCGGGGTGCCCTGGTCGATCGGCGGTGGGTGCGGGCGCGGGGTGCCCTGGTCGATCAGCGGTGGGTGCGGGCGCGCGGTGCCCTGGTCGATCGGCGGTGGAGTCCAATCCGGCGAGGAGGTCGCGGCGCAGGCGGTAGTCCACCTCGCGGCGGTTGTCGGGGTCCACCAGCGACAGGTCCACCAGTTCGCAGCCCTGGTAGGTGTCGGGCACCCCGGGCATCGTCAGCTGCAGCAGCGCCTGGCCGAGCACGTTGGCGCGCACGGAGCCGGCGACCGTCTCGGTGAAGGTGTCCAAGGCCGCCGCGCACGCCTCGTCGTCCAACGCGTGCAGGGCCAGGGCGATGACCGCCTCCTCGTAGGCGGCGTCGGGTTCGGTCCACGTGGTGTGCCACTTGGCCTCGCGCATCGCCTTGGTCAGGTACGCACTCAGCCGCTCGGCCGAGATCGGCTCCTCACCGGCCGCCGTGCCGGGCAGCCGCCAGGTGCCCGCGAGCGTCTGCCAGACGAACAGCTCCGTGGCGCCGTCGAGCGGATCCGAGCGCAGCTCGTCGGTGGCCGCCCGCAGCTCGGTCACGCACACCTCCCACTCCTTGGGGTACTCGGTGAGCGTGGAGAGCCTGGCGCGGACGTCCGCGGAGCGCTTGGTGTCGTGGGTGCTGAGCGTGGTCATCGTCGAGGGCCAGGTGGCGGTCAGCGCAGAGCAGAAGTCGTGGAAGCCGTCCGTGGTGATGCCCACCATCGTGGGCTCGCTGCCCACCTCGTTCACCCCTATGAACCTGTTCCACCGGTAGAACGCGGTGTCCTCCTTGGACTTGGCCATCACGGGCCCGCAGGTCTGTGCGAACCGCACCATGAACTCGGCCCTCAGCTCGCGGGTGTCCATGGCCTGGTCACGGAGCTCGGTGGTCACGGGGCCGTGGCCCGGCTCGGGGAGGGTCTCCGCGCCCTGCTCCTCGTCGCCGGTGCCGGGATCCCCGCAGGCGAGTGCCACGATCAGGTCCAGCGTGTCCAGCTCGTCGGCCGCGAGGTTGGGTCGCGCCCGGTCCGCCGCCTCCACGAGGACCGCGCGCTCCTGCTCGGGGGCCGCCATCCCGGGCTCGACGTAGGCGCGGTAGCGGTCCATCTCCACCAGCAGCCGACCGATCGCGTTGCGGAGTTGACGGCGCGTGTGGTCACGCAGCCGGATGTCGCCGTCGCAGATGGCCACCGCCATCGAGGTCAGCCGGTTCACCTCCGCAAACAGCATCGAGGAGATCACCTCGTGCTTGGCCTGCATGAGCACCGAGCCGAACCACTCGCCGACGCCGGAGACCCGCTCCCACAGGGCGTTCAGGCGGGACAGGCCGGCCGCGTCCTGGAACAGGCCACTCACGCGCAGGAGCGCGTCGTATCCGGTGGTGCCGGCACAGTCGAACAACTCCGGCAGTGCCTCGTCGGCCTCGAGGATCTTCTCCACCACCACCCAGCAGCCACCCGTGAAGGCCTGCAGGTCCGCGAAGTACTGGCGGGGATTGGCCAGGCCGTCGGGGTGGTCGATGCGGAAGCCGTCGATCAGCCCTTCCTCGTGCAGCTCGACGAGCAGCCGATGGGTGGCCTCGAACACGCCGTCGTCCTCCACCCGGACCGCGGCCAAGGTGTCGACGTCGAAGAAGCGCCGGTAGTTGAGCTCCTCGCTGCCCACCTTCCAGTGCGCCAGCCGGTACCACTGCGCCTCCAGCAGCTTCTCGATCGGCAGGTCCTCGGTGCCGGGCCGGATCGGGAAGACGTGGTCGAAGTGGACCACCACGGGCTCTACCACGGTGCCGCCGTCGGCGGTGGGAACC
This sequence comes from Tessaracoccus rhinocerotis, assembly GCF_007197885.1. Lineage (GTDB taxonomy): Bacteria > Actinomycetota > Actinomycetes > Propionibacteriales > Propionibacteriaceae > Arachnia > Arachnia rhinocerotis. Next base: position 92,642 of record NZ_VKKG01000006.1, on the reverse strand, counting down.
TCCCGCTCCTCCACGGAGATGGTGCCGGCCTCCAGCTCCTGCCCGATCCGGTTGCCGAGCACCGGCATCAGGATGGCCTGGGAGCCGGTGAGGTCGACGTCGAACCAGCGCGCGAATGGGGAGTCCGAGCCCTGTTTGAGGACCTCCCACAGCTCATGGTTGAGGAACAGCGGGGTCGGCACCGCCATGTGGTTGGGCACCACGTCGACGACGACGCCCAGACCCCGCGCGTGCGCCGCCGCCGCCAGCCGCCGGAAGCCCGCCTCCCCACCCAGCTCGTCCGAGATGTGTGAATGGTCCACGACGTCGTAGCCATGCATCGAGCCGGGGGCAGCCTGCAGGATCGGGGAGCAGAAGACGTGGCTGACCCCCAGTGCGGCGAGGTGGTCCAGTTGCGCCACGGCGTCGTCGAAGGTGAAACCGGCGTGCAGTTGCAGCCGGTACGTGGAGGTCGGGGTCGGATTCGGGCTCACGAGCCCACTCTAGGCTCGAAGGGTCCGCAGGGCCGGTGCTTCGGCGCCGGAGGCGCCCGCAAACGCTGGGCCTCGCCCGGATCCGGGTCGGGTCGTGTCACGATGGCCCAATGGCGCAATCGACCCTGAGACGCGCGGATCCCAATTCGGTCCGGAAGTGGAACGAGTTCCTGGTGGTCTCCGCGCTGGACGAGGGACCCCGCCGGATCTCGGCGCTCGCGAATGCCACGGGGCTCACGCCGGCGCCTCTGGGTGAGGTGCTCCGGGGCCTCGAGGCCAAGGGCTGGGTGGCCTCCAGCCGCTCCACCGACGGCGGGCCGGGCAGGCCCGCGCAGGTCTATTCGCTGGTGATCCCGAAGGGCTCCGTACTGGGGATCGACGTCGGCGGTCGGGCCGTGCGGTGCGTCCGCTTCGACCTGGAGGGGAGCCTGCAGGCGAAGGTGGAGCGTCGCCTGCCCCGGGGCGTCGACGAGGACCTCCGGACGCGGGCCATCGCCGAGGTCACCGACGAGGCGCTCGGGGGAGCGGCGCCCCTGTGGCTGGCCGGGTTGTCGGTCACCGGCAACGTCGGACCGGACGGGCTGATGGTCGAGTCCGCGGCGATGCCCGAGGTCAACGGCAAGGCCCCCGTGACGCTGTGGGGCGAGGCCATCGGTGCGCGCACGTTCGTCGTGAACGACGTCCGCGCCGCCGCCTACGCCGAACACCTCGTCGGCGCCGCGCAGGACCACGGGGACATCCTCCTCATCCAGCTCGGCCGGCGCCCCACCCTCGGCCTCATGTTCGACGGGGTCCCGCGCGGCGGCGCCCACGGCGGTGCGGGCGACCTCTCCCACAACCACTTCATCCCCACCGAGGTGGACATGGACTGGCTGGAGCCGTTCATGGACTCCGACGACCCCATCGGCGACGGCGTCCGCGCCATCCTCGACGGCGACCAGCGGGCGCTCGCCCGGATGCGGTCCTACGTGGCGCAGATGGCGCCGTCGCTGGCGCTGACCACTGCCGTCGTCGACCCCGGTGTGGTCGTGGTCGCCGGGGCGCTGACGCCCGTGGCGCACCACTTCATGGACGACCTCGTGACCACCATCAGCGAGAACGTCGCACGCACCCCGTCGGTCCGGGTCTCGGAGCTGGACCAGTTCTCCGCGGCGGTGGGCGCCGGACTCGCCGCCCTGCAGCGCCTGAAGTCCTCCCTGGCCGACCCCACCGACGGCGTCCACCCGTTCACCCTCGAGTCGTTCGCGGCCCGTCCGCTGGGCGAGGACCCGACCGCGAGCGAGGCGCGCGGGAGCGCCTGAACCGGCGCCGCGACGTCGCAGCCCACGCCCGGCCGGGCACCCACGAGCGCCGAATCCACACATTCGCCCGTGGTTAGGATCTGGACGTGACCCTCGCCCCCTCGCGCGCCATCCGCCGGCAGCGGCACGACGTCCACGACCGTCCGTTCATCGTCATCTGGGAGGTCACCCGCGCCTGCCAGCTCGCCTGCCTGCACTGCCGTGCTGACGCCATCACGCGCCGCAACCCGGGCGAGCTCACGCTGGCGGAGGGCAAGGCGCTCCTGGACGGGATCGCGAGCTTCCCCGCACCGCACCCCCTCGTGGTGCTCACCGGCGGCGACCCGTTCGAGCGCCCCGACCTGGAGGACCTGGTCCGCCACGGCACGGGCCTCGGCCTCTCGATGGCGCTGTCCCCGTCGGTGACGCCGAACCTGACCGTCGACCGGCTCGCCGGCCTGCGCGAGGCCGGCGCGAAGGCGATCTCCCTTTCCCTCGACGGCGCTCGCGCGGCCACGCACGACGCGTTCCGCGGCTTCGAGGGCACCTACGCCGCCACCCGCGTCGCGGCGCAACGGGTCAAGGACGCCGGGTTCCGGCTGCAGGTCAACTCCACCGTCACCCGCTCCACCGTCGAGGAGCTACCGGCCCTGCTGCGCGACGTCATCGAGCTGGGCGGGCAGCTGTGGAGCGTCTTCTTCCTGGTGCCGACGGGCCGCGGCCAGCAGTTGGAGACCCTGACGGCCGACGAGATCGAGGACGTGCTGCACTGGCTCGCCGACGTCGCCCGCTTCATGGCGATCAAGACCACCGAGGCGCCCCACTTCCGGCGGGTGGTGCTGCAGCGCGAGGTGGCCGCCGCCGCGGGGGAGGATCCCTCGGCAGGCCGTGGCGAGCTCCACCGCCGGCTCACCGAGCTCACGGCCGAGGCCCTGCGCGGGGTGCCGGTGCGCGAGCGTCCCGCGCGGCCGCCGATCGACGTCAACTCCGGGCGCGGCTTCATGTTCGTGGACCACAAGGGCAAGGTGTACCCGTCGGGGTTCCTGCCCCACGTGGCCGGCGACGTCCGGGTCACCCCCGTCACCGAGATCTACCGGGAGGCGCCCGTGATGCGGGCCCTGCGCGCGCCCGACGGCTTCGGCGGCCGGTGCGGCACGTGCGAGTTCCGCGAGGTGTGTGGCGGGTCCCGTTCCCGCGCCTACGCCGTCAACGGCGACCCGCTCGCCGAGGACCCGGGCTGCGCCTACGTCCCCGCCGGCGACGCGGTGGCGACGCCCGCCAGGGACTGACGGCGGTCCCGAGCGAGTTCCGCGAGCCCTGCCCGACCTCCGTGAAAGCGGTTGCTCCAGGGGGTAGCATGTCCGCGCTGCCCAGAATCGGGCGGCACGGTGGGGAGTGGAGGGCGACGGTGGGCACGCAACGGGATTCGACCAGGCCTCAGGTCCCCCCGCTCCCGGAACTCCTCGGAGTCATCATCCCGCACGCCCGGCCGCACTTCGGCCGGCTGGTGCTGGCCCTGCTGGCGACCATCGTCGGGTCCGCCGCCGCACTCCTGATGCCCCAGGTCCTCGGGCGCCTCATCGACGGACCCATCGCCGCCGGTGACCGGGGCGCGCTACTGCCCGCCACCCTGCTCGTAGGAGGCCTCGGACTGTTCGAGGCGGCGATGGTGTTCCTGCGCCGGATGGTCATGATCCCGGCCTCCACCACCACGGAGTTCAGCGCGCGCATGGCCCTGTTCTCCCGCCTCGTGGACCTGGACACCACGTTCCACGACCAGTGGCCCTCCGGCCAGCTCCTGACCCGCGTCACGCAGGACCTGAACCTGATCCGCCGCTGGTTCGCCTTCGGCCTGATCATGCTGATCAACGACGTCGTGATGATCATTGTCGGCACCGTCCTGATGGCTGGCACCAACGTCATCCTGGCCGGGGTGTTCCTCGTCGGGTCGGCGCCACTGGTGTTCCTGATGCTGCGCTTCGAGCGTCAGTACACGCGCCTGACACGGCGTGCGCAGGACAAGTCGGGCGACGTCGCCACCGTGGTCGAGGAGTCCGTCAAGGGCATCCGCATCCTGAAGGCGTTCGGGCGCGCGCCGGAGGCCCTGGAGCAGTTCGGCAGCCAGGCCGAGGAGCTGCGCGACCTGGAGGTGGCGCGCGGCCTCGCCGACGCCCGCATGTTCCGCTGGCTGACGCTGATCCCCAACCTGGTGATCGCCATCTGCCTGGTGGTGGCCATCTGGTTCGCCGCCCTCGGCTGGGTCACCATCGGCGGCGTGGTCGCGTTCTTCGCGACCGCCACCATCCTGCGAAATCCCGTCTCCTTCCTCGGGTTCCTGGTCGCCTTCTCGCTGGACGCGTTGAGTGCGCTGGCCCGCTACAAGGAGGTCATGGACCGGGACCCGCGCATCACCGACCCCACGGACCCCACCACCATCCCCACCCCCCGCGACGGCGCCCCGCACGGCGCGCGCCTGGAGTTCCGCAACGTCACGTTCCGCTTCGACGACCAGGGACCCGGCGAGGACCCCCTCCTCACCGGTCTGGACCTGGAGGTGAACCCGGGGGAGCGGATGGCGCTGGTGGGCCTGACCGGCTCCGGCAAGTCCACCCTGATCAACCTCGCCTCCCGCCTCTACGACGTGACCTCCGGCTCCATCCTCGTCGACGGCGTCGACGTCCGGGAGGTCTCACGCCACCACCTGCGCGAGCAGTTGACCGTCGCCTTCGAGGACCCGACGCTGTTCTCCGCCTCCATCCGGGACAACGTCCTGCTGGGCGACCCGGACGCGTCGGAGGAGATGCTGCGGCAGTCGCTGGAGGTCTCCGCGGCATCGGACTTCGTGCGCGAGCTCGACTCCGGCGTCGAGACCGTCATCGGCGAGGAGGGCCAGGGCCTCTCGGGCGGCCAGCGGCAGCGCCTCGCGCTGGCCCGCGCGATCGCCGCCCGGCCGCGGCTGATGCTCCTCGACGACCCGCTGTCCGCGCTCGACGTGCACACGGAGGCCAAGGTCACCGAGGCCCTGGACGAGGCGCTCGGGGACACCACGGTGCTGATCGTCGCCCACCGCCCGTCGACGGTGGCGCTCGCCGACCGTGTGGCGCTCATGGACCGTGGCCGCGTCGTCGCCGTCGGAACGCACTCGGAGCTGCTCGCCACCAGCGAGCGCTACCGCTATGTCATCTCCTCCTTCGAGGACGACGACGATGCTCCGGCCCCTGCACACCCGCCCGAGTGGGTCGAGTCCGAGATCCACGCAACCGAGCTGGCTGAGGAGCTGTGATGAGCGAGAAGCTGCGCAAGAAGCTGCCGCGCAACCAGGCCTCCCCTTCCACCGTCCGCGGGATCCTGGGCGAGGAGGCCGAGCACCACACCCGTGCCGAGAACGTCGCCCTGCGCCGCCGCTCGATGCGCCTGCTCGGCTCCCTGCTGCACCCGGTGCGGTGGCAGGTGGCCGAGGTGGCGGCCGCGACCCTGATCGGCACCGCGGCGAAGGTGGCCGTGCCCGCGCTGGTCGGCCTCGGCGTCGACGCCGGCTTCCACGCCCTCGACACCGGGCAGTGGGCCAGGTTCGCGTTCATCGCCGCGGCTGCGCTGGTCAGTGCGCTGCTGGCCGGCCTGCTCGAGGGCCACGCCAAGGCCGTCACGCCCAAGTTCGCCCAGGCGCTCGTGCTGGAGTTGCGGCGCCGCCTGTTCGCGCACTCCCAGCGCCTGAGCATCGCCTTCCACGAGAAGTACACCTCCGGCCGGCTGATCTCGCGCCAGACCAGCGACGTGGAGGCCATCCGCGAGTTCGTCGCCGGCGGCATCTCCCAGTTCGTGAGCTCGCTGCTGTTCCTCGGCATGACCGTCGTGGCTCTGATGCTGCTCGACGTTCCCAGCGGCCTGATCCTGCTCGCCGGGCTGGTGCCCACCGGGCTGTTCGCGTTCTGGTTCGTCACCCAGTCCCGCAACCGCTTCCGCAAGGTCCGGGTGGCCTCGTCCAGGATGATCGGATCCTTCGTGGAGTCCATGGTCGGCATCCGCGCCGTCCAGGCGTTCCGCGCCGAAGGCGCCCGCACCGGGGAGTTCCGGGACCGCGCCGACGAATACCGCGACACCAACGCCGACGTGTTCTTCGTGTTCGCCGTCGCCAACACGTTCATCGTCGCACTGGCCGGCATCGTCAGCGCCGTCCTGATGTTCTACGACGGCAGCCGCGTGCTGGCCGGCACCCTCCCCGTCGGCGTGCTGCTGTCGGCGGTGCTGTACGCCCGGCAGTTCTTCGACCCGGTCACCGAGATCATGATGTTCGTCAACCAGTTGCAGGGCGCCACCACAGCGCTGGAGAAGATCTCCGGCGTGCTCGAGGAGGAGCCCACGCTGGCGGACCCCGAGGTCCCGGTCACACTCGACGGCGCCCGGGGGCACATCGAGGTGGACGGAGTCACCTTCTCCTACACCGACGGCACCCCGGTGCTGCCGCGCATCGACCTCAACATCCCCGCCGGCCAGGTGGTGGCGCTGGTGGGCGAGACCGGGGCAGGCAAGACGACGCTGGTGAAGCTGATCGCACGCACCGTCGACCCGCAGCAGGGCGCAGTCCGCATCGACGGCACCGACCTGCGTGACGTCACCGACGCGGACCTGCGGCGCACCATCGTCTCCGTGACGCAGGATTCCTACCTGTTCTCCGGCACGGTGGCGGACAACATCGCACTCGGCCGGCCCGGGGCGTCGCGCACCGACATCGAGGCGGCCGCCATCAACGTCGGCGCCGACGGCTTCATCCGGGCACTGCCCGAGGGCTACGACACCGACGTGCGCAGCCGCGGCGGGCGGCTCTCGGCCGGCCAGCGCCAGCTGGTGTCCTTCGCGCGTGCGTTCCTGGCCGACCCGCAGGTGCTGATCCTCGACGAGGCCACCAGTTCGCTGGACCTGCCGAGCGAGCGCCTCGTCCAGCGCGGGCTGCAGACCCTCCTGAAGGGCCGCACGGCGATCATCATCGCCCACCGGCTCTCGACCGTCTCGATCGCCCACCGCGTGCTGGTGATGGCCGACGGCCGCATCGTCGAGGACGGCGACCCCGAGGTGCTCGTGGCCGAGGCCACCGGTCACTTCGCCTCCCTGCATGGCCAGTGGGAGACGTCCCTGCGCGGCTGAGCGTCCCGGTGTTGGTGGGTGGAGCGGACGGCTCCGTCTGCGGTGCTGAGCGCTCCTGCCAGGCCTGCGCCTTCGGTGGGTGGAGCGGACGGCTCCGTCTCCGGTGCTGTCCGCTCCCACGGGCTGCGCCACGCAACGGCACGGGGCGTGCGAGACTCGGGGGCATGAAGGCGCCGAACCGGTGGTCGCCCCGGTGGGCGATCGTGCTCACGTGCGCGGCGTTGCTGGTGCCGTTGGCGGTGCTGCTGGTCGGGCTGGACCAGCTTTTCCACGGCATGTCGGACAACTACATGTCCGAGCTCTCCCTGGTCGTGGCGCCGCTGATCCTCACCGTCGGGGTGTTCCTGCTGGTGCCGGGGGTGCTGTACCTCGTCCTCAGGCAGAAGCTGCTGTTCGTGGTCACCATGGTGGTCACGGTCGGCGCCCTGCTGGTCCCACTGTTGGCCAGCGTTATCTGAGCTACCCGACCGGCGGGCGGGTCACCAGCGGTCGTGCACGTGGGCGCGGATGTGGCGGTCGTAGAGGTCCTCCAGCGCGGCCAACTGCTCGACGGTGGGCGGCAGCACGTCGGCGGCTGCGGCGTTGGCGGCGGCCTGGTCCGCGCGGCTCGCGCCCGGGATCACGGCCGAGACACCGTCCTGGGCCAGGATCCAGCGCAGCGCGAACTGGGCCGGGGTGACGCCCTCGGGCACCAGGTCCACGAACTCGCGGGCGGCGGCGACACCGACGTCGTAGGGGACGCCGGAGAACGTCTCGCCCTGGTCGAAGGCCTCGCCCTGCCGGTTGTAGGTGCGGTGGTCCGACGCCTCGAAGGTGGTGTCCTCGGCGAACCGGCCCGTGAGCAGGCCGCTGGCCAGCGGGACCCGGGCGATGATCCCGACCCCGGCGGCCTTGGCGGCGGGCAGCACCTGCTCGAGGGGCTTGCGGCGGAACACATTGAGGATGATCTGGATGCTGGCGAGGCCGGGGCGCTCCAGTGCGGTGAGGGCCTCGTCGACGGTCTCGACGGAGACGCCGTAGTTGCGGATCCAGCCGTCGTCGACCATCTCGTCCAGGGCGTCGAACACCGACTCCGTGGAGTAGACCGGGGTGGGCGGGCAGTGCAGCTGGGTCAGGTCGATCATGTCGACGCCCAGGTTGCGCCGCGAGCGCTCCGTCCAGGCGCGCAGGTTCTCCCGCGTGTAGGTCTCGGTCACGAACGGGTCTGCGCGGCGGCCGAGCTTGGTGGCGACGAAGAACGAGTCGTCCGAGCGCTCCCGCAGGAACGCGCCGACCAGCTCCTCGCTGTGGCCGTCGCCGTAGACGTCGGCGGTGTCGAAGAACGTCACGCCCGCGTCGGCGGCTGCGTGCAGCACAGCGCGCGCGTCGTCGTCGCTGACGTTGCCCCAGTCCCCGCCGAACTGCCAGCAACCCTGACCGACGACGGAGACGGCGCGGAGGGTACGGCCGAGCAATCTGGTTTCCATGCCCCAAGGCTAGTGGGTGCGTGCAAGACTTCGCCCATGTCCGACGTCACTTCCCGACGACGCACCACCTTGCTGTGGGTGCTGGGGACAGCGCTCGCCGGTCTGGTCTTCGACGGTTACGACCTCGCAGTCTACGGCGCCGTGATGCCGGAGTTCCGCGAGCGTGGCGGCCTGATCTTCGAGGCGCTCGCCCCGGAGCTGCAGACCGCGCTGACCGCGTCCGCCGGCGTACCCCCGGACCAGCTGACCGACGGCATGAAGGAGGCCATCGCCGCCGCCTCGGGACTCGGGGGCGTGCTCGGCAGTCTGGCGCCGTTGGGGATGCTGCTCGGTGCGCTCGGGATCGGGGCCGTGGGGGACCGGATCGGCCGGCGGATCCCGATGCTGGCGTCCACGGCCTGGCTGTCGGTGGGGATGGCGCTGACCGCGATGGCGCCGGACGCCGCCACCTTCGGGGTGATGCGGCTGGTCACCGGGATCGGGATCGGGGCGCTGGCGGCCACCACCGCCGTCGTCGTCTCCGAGATGGCCCCGGAGGGGCGCAAGAACCTGTCGAACGCGATCGTCTTCAGCGGCATCCCCTTGGGCTCGATGTTTGCAGCCGCCTCCGCCCTCGTCGCGTTGGACCTCATCGGCTGGCGCGGCCTGTTCTGGCTGGGTGCGCTTCCGCTCGTGACGCTGCTGCCGCTGACCTTCTGGAAGCTGCCGGAGTCGGTGGTCTGGCTGGAGTCGCGCGGCAAGCACGAGGAGGCCCGACTGGTCTCCCAGCGCCGCGGCATCCCAGTGCCGGGGGCGCCCGTGTGGCCTGTCGACGAGGAGACCAAGGGCGGTTTCACGGAACTCTTCGGAAGACGCTTCCTGCTGCCGACGGTGGTGCTGGGCCTGCTCAGCGCCGTCGGAATGCTGCTGGTCTACTCACTCAACACGTGGCTGCCGCAGCTCACCGAGGGCCTGCTCGGCGAGCAGTCTTCCCTGGTGTTGCTGCTGGCGCTCAACGTGGGTGCCGTGGCCGGTGGGCTCGGGGGTTCGTGGGCGGCCGACCGCTGGGGCGCCAAGCCGGTGATCGCCGTCCTGTTCGCCGTCGGCGCCGTGGGCATCGTGCTGGCCACCACCACGGCCACCCCCGGCCTGATCTCGCTGATGATGACCGCCGTCGGCATCGTGGGCATCGGCACCTCCGGCACCCAGACGCTGATCTACGGCTTCGTCGCGAACTACTACCCGACCACCTCGCGTGCGGCGGCCACCTCCTGGTGCGCGGGGTTCGGCCGCCTCGGAGGCGTGGCCGGCCCCCTCGTGGGAGGTGTGCTGGCGGCGGCCTTCCCCGAGGACCTCTCGAGGGTGTTCTACGTATTGGCGGCCATCTGCGTGTTCGGGGTGGTCCTGGTGATGGTCACGCCCCGCTCACCCGAGGCGGACCAGCCCACCTGAGCGGACCTCAGGAGCCCCGGCCGTCGGAGGTGTCGAGCTGTGCCAGGCCCTCGACGGCGAGCTGGTTCCCCAGCGCAGCAGCCCGCTCCAGCAGCGCCCGGCCGCCGTCGGCGTCGCCCTCCTGGAGCAGCCGCATCGCCAGGAACACCATTGAGTCGGCGTTGCCGCCGTCGACGGCGCGCCGCCAGTGCTGCTTGGCGAGGTCCACCTCGCCCGCCTCGTAGAGCGTGAAGCCGAGGATGTGCATCGCCGGCGTGTACCCGGCATCCGTCGCGCGACGCCACTGTTCGCGGGCGCCGTCGACGTCGCCCTCGTCATTCAGCACGACGCCCAGGTAGTAGCTGCCCTGCGGGTGGCCGGTGTCGGCCGCGCGCCGCAGCCACGCCGTCGACTCCGCCGGGTTGTCGTCCACCAGGAGCAGGGCGTACTCCACCATGGCGTCGGCGTCGCCGGCCTCGGCACGGGCGTGCAACTCGGCGTGGCCCGCCAGTGGCGCGCCCTTCCCGGAGCTACCGCGGCGGCCGGTGATCCTGTCCCAGATGCTCATCATCATCCGACTGTAGGCGACGCTGCGGCGGCCCGAGTTGGGCGCGGGCCGCCGGCGCGTGGCGCTAGATGGTGGCCAGGTCAGTGTTGCCCAGCAGGCCGTAGTGGCCGTGGATCTGCACCTTGCGCTCCAGGTCCTCGATGATGGCGATCGAGAAGTTCTCGTCGTAGAGCTGGGACGCGCTGCCCAGCCCCCCGGGGCTGAAGACGTTGACCTCCATCAGCTTGTCACCGACGATGTCCAGCCCCACCAGGAACATGCCGTCGGCCACCAGCTTCGGGCGCACCACGTCCACCAGGCCGAGCATCTCGTCGGTGACCTGCACTGCCTTCGCCTTGCCTCCCACGCTCATGTTGGAGCGGATGTCGCCGCCCGAGGGGGTGCGGCGGAAGGCGGCGTACTTGCCGTTGCGCATCAGCGGGCGGCCGTTCATCACGAACATCCGCACGTCGCCCTCCTGGGCGGCGGTGAGGTACTCCTGGGCGACGACGTAGCCGTCGCGTGCGATGGCCTCGGTGATCTGCTTGAGGTTGGGCGACTCCTTCTCGTTCACCAGGAACACCCCGCTGCCGCCGGAGCCCTGCAGCGGCTTCAGCACCGCCTTGCCGCCGAGCTCGTCGACGAAGGCGGCGATCTTGGTCTGGTCGCGCGAGATCATCGTGCGTGGCCTGACCACCTCGGGGAAGTGCTGGAAGTAGGCCTTGGACAGGGCGTTGGCGAGACTGCCCGGGTCGTTGACCACGAGGACGCCGGTGTTGGCGATCAGCTGACCGAACGCGACGCCGGCATTGTTGGCCCACGGGGCCTCGGAGGCGTCGGCGGCAGGGTCCGAGCGCAGCATCACGACGTCGAACTCCGAGAGGCTGATCTGTTCCTCGACCTCCGGCTTCTGCACGTCGTCGAGGTAGCGCTCGGTGGAGCGATAGTTCTTGCCGCCGACGCCGCGCGCCTTGGCGCTGAGGCTGCCGTCGACCTCGTAGGCGAAGTCGCCCATTCCCATCAGGAACGCCTCGTGTCCCATGTTGGAGGCCTGCATCGCAAGCCTGACGGTGGTGTAGACGGGATCTTCAGTGGCGACGTCGTTGACGACGAATCCGATTCTCATGCTGCTCCTTGGATCAGTTGGGCGGGGTCGGTCTGGGTGGCGGCCTCGGCGAGGCGTTGGCGCCCTTCCTCGTTCTCGTACCAGTGGGGTAGTAGGACGGGCTCGTGCAGTACGCCGCGGTTGTTCAGCTCCTCGACGAGGGGTAGGTCCTCCAGGGCGAACTTGCCCAGGAACAGGGCGTCGAGGGAGCCGCCCCGCGAGAGGTGCTCGAGCAGGTCCAGCAGGCCGCGCAGGTAGATGGCGTCCTTGGTGAGGCCGCCGGCGCGGAAGACGCGCATGGTGGTGGTGAACGCGCCACGGCGCGGGAAGCCGGCGTCGACGAGGTCCTGCCAGCACTCCACGAAGGAGGCGCCCTCCACCATCGAGTGCACCGTCACGACGCGGCCGGCGAGCTGCCGCATCCGGCCCGTGGTGAGCGCCCCGGCGGCGATCTCGGCCAGCACGGCGAGGCCCTCCTGGGTCTCGTCGTAGCCGGCGAGCCCGGTGCCCAGGACGTTCAGGGGCTGGTGGGATCCGTTGACCTGGGTGACGAGGTGCGTGCCGATCTCGTGCTGGATGAGAGCGTTGGCGCGCCCGGTGGCCACCTTCGACTCGGGTCCGACCAGCAGGACGTTGTCGCTGACCATGATTCCGGTGGAGTCGTGGCGGATCTCGGCGTGGATGTCGATGTCGGGGTTGCTCTGGCGGTAGCGGTCGATCTCCGCCTCGGCCATGGCGAGGAACTCCTCGGCGTCCAGGTGCTCGCCGCGGTACGGCTCGGGGTCGACCCGTTCGATCACCGACCTGGCGGCCGTGAGCAGGTTGGGTGCCACGCCGCCGTAGAGCTCGAGGCTGAGGGCGTGGAAGTCGCTGGTGCCGCGGGAGCGGAGCATCGCGAGCTGCAACTCCAGCTCCCTGTGCTTGCCGCGCAGCAGCGCGCCGACGGTGTTGTCCTCCACGCTGGCCACGTCGACGTCGGCGAGCATCTTCGCCGCCACCTCCGGGTCCACGCCCACCTCGCGGTAGGTGAACTCGGGTTCGTGGGGTCGCTCCAGGAAGGCGACGCGGACGTCGTCGGCGTCGACGGGGGTGACGTCGAGGATGAACCGGAAGCTCGTGCCCAGCTGGGAGAGCTGGTGGTCCACCGCCTGGTCATTTGTCGAGAGTGGGTTGTCGGCGGGTGTCATCACTTGGGCAACGCCCCCAGCATGGGCTCGAAGCAGCGGGCCAGGCCGTCTGCGAGGAAGTCGATCCGCTCGTGGTCCGGCTCACCGGTCCACTCGTCCATGAACTCCTTCTTGAACTCGAGCGCGAGCACGCAGCCGGTGCGCGGGTAGCGTTCGTGCACCCACCAGGCGAGGTTCTGGCCCTTGAACTTGACGTTCTCGCGGACGTCGAAGTGCTGGGCCGCCATCGCCAGCCGGAAGGCGGCGTCGACGTCGCCGAAGAGGTCCATGTTGAGCGATCCGGTGCCGAGGTTGATCTCGGGGTTCTCCATCACCGGCTCGTCGGGCTGCCGGGGTCCCTCGCGGCGGAAGTTGTAGGAGTGGACGTCGAGCACGATGAACGGGCCGCGGGCGGCCACCTCGTCGAGCCGCTCGCCCAGTGCCTCGAAGAACGAGTCGTAGACCTCGAGGCTGCGTCCGATGACGTCCTCGGGCAGCGGGTACTCGTCCCACAGCTCGAGCCCCCACGCGTCGGCGGGGTTCTTGTAGACGGCCTTCTCGCGGATCCGGTTGAGGTCGGTCTCGAAGCGGGACCGGTTCACCACGACGCGGGCGGGGGCGCGGGCTCCCAGCAGGTCGGTGAACGGGTCCTCCTCGCGCAACCGGGTGGCCTCGTCGAGGACGAGCCGCTCGGCGATCTCGGGCCGCAGGTCGTGGCCCGCATGAATGGCCGTCGCGATCAGCTGACCGCTCCAGTCCCCCTCGAACGTGAATGGATCCATGCGTCATGTCTACCGGTCCGAGGGTGCATCCGCGGCAGAACCGGGCGAACCGGCGAACGGGGCTCTCCTGGATTCGCGCCTGTCTTGTTCGTTCTCGCCCGAGCTGTAGGACGGGCGAGAACGAACAAGACGGGCGCGAACCGGAGGCGGCCTCCCGCGTCAGGGGATCAGGTATCCGGCTTTCTGCATCAGCCCGTACCACTCGGGGCGGGTGAGCGGGATCTCGGAGCCCTTCGCCGACGCCGAGACGCGCGCGGGCGTCGTCGTACCGAGGACCACCTGCATGCCGGCGGGGTGACGGGTGATCCAGCCGGTGGCGATGGCCTCGGGCTCGACGTCGTACTTGGCGGCGAGTTCGTCGATCATCGCGTTCAGCTGCGGGTGGTGCTCCGAACCGAGGAACACGTGGCGGTCCGGTACCCGGGTCTGCATGGGGGACCACGCCTGGATCGTGATGTCGTTGAGGCGGCAGTAGTCGACGATGCCGCCGCCGTCGAGGTTGTACGCCTCCTGGCGGCCCTCGACGTTGATCGCGATGCCCTGCGCCAGCAGCGCCGCGTGGCCGATGGACAGCTGCAGCTGGTTGGCGACGAGGGGCTGCTGCACGTACTTCTTCAACAGCTCGATCTGGCCCGGCGTGTGGTTCGAGACGCCGAAGTGGCGCACCTTGCCGGAGCTGTGGAGCTCGTCCAGCGCGCGGGCCACCTCCTCGGGTTCGACGAGGGCATCACTGCGGTGGAGGAGCAGGATGTCGATGTAGTCGGTCTCCAGCGCCTCCAGCGAGCCCTCGACCGACGAGACCAGGTGCTGGTAGGAGAAGTCGTAGTACGGCCCGTCCTTGATGATGCCGGCCTTGGTCTGGATGGTGACCTGCTCGCGCTCCGACGGGCTCAGCTGCATCGCCTCGGCCCAGCGGCGCTCGCAGGTGTGGATGCCGGTCCCGTAGATGTCGGCGTGGTCGAAGAAGTCGATCCCCTCGTCGCGCGCCGTACGCGTCAACTCCCGGATCTCGTCGTCGCTCTTGTTCTCGATGCGCATCAGTCCGAGGACGACGTTGGGGGCGACGATGTCGGTTCCGGGCAGCGTGAATGTCTTCACAGTTGTACACCTCTTCCTTGAGTCTCGATTGAAACGTTACTCCCGTCCGAACGGGCGGGCGCCCAAAGCCCAACCAGTGACGCGGATTCGGGTGTCGGGAGCGCACTTCCCGAGAAGGAGGATAGGGCCGTCAGCGCTTCCTGCGGTAGTTCTGCAGGCGCAGGCTGTTGTGGACGACGAGCACCGAGGACAGGGACATCGCCCCGGCCGCGATCAGCGGGTTCAGCAGGCCGATGGCGGCGATGGGGATGGCGGCGACGTTGTAGCCGAACGCCCAGAACAGGTTCACCTTGATGGTGCGCAGCGTCTTCCGCGACAGCCCGATGGCGTCGGCGATCACCATCAGGTCGTCCCGCACGAGGATGATGTCGGCGGCCTTGAGGGCGACGTCGGTGCCGGTGACCACGCCGAGCCCCAGGTCCGCGGTGGCCAGCGCGATCGCGTCGTTGATGCCGTCTCCCACCATCGCGACCCGCTTGCCCTGCGCCTGCAGCTCCTTCACGACGTCGGCCTTGCCCTGCGGCAGCACCCCGGCATGTACGCTGCCGATGCCGAGCTCGCGGGCGATGCGCTCGCCGGCCTGCTGCGAGTCGCCGGTCAACAGCACCGTCTCGAGCCCCTGCTCGTGGAGTGCGGCGACGGCGCGGGCGGCGTCGGACTTGATGGCGTCGGTGAGCGCCAGCAGGCCGACGAGCTCCCCTTCGCGGGCCACCAGGACGATGGTGTTACCCTCGGCGTCGGCGCGGTCAATGGCCGCCTGCGCGGCGGGGGTGATCTCGACGTCCTGCTCGCCCAGCAGCTTCGGGTTGCCCACCACGACGCGTGCACCGTCGACCCGTGCCGCGGCGCCGAGGCCGGGCAGGGTCTGGAACTCCGTCGCCGGGCGCAGCACGAGCGCGCGCTCCTCGGCGGCGGCCTCGACGGCGCGGGCGATGGCGTGCTCGGAGCCGCGCTCGACGGCCGCGGCCAGGGCCACGACGTCGTCGTCGGAGGCGGTGAAACCGGAGACCTCGGCGACGCTCATGCGTCCGCTGGTCAGGGTGCCGGTCTTGTCGAGGACGACGGTGGTGATGCCGCCGCTGGCCTCGAGGGCATCGTGGCCCTTGATCAGGATGCCGAGCGTGGCGCCGCGGCCGATGCCCACCATCAGCGCGGTGGGGGTCGCGAGGCCGAGTGCGCAGGGGCAGGCGATGATCAGCACTGAGATGCCGATCCCGAAAGCCACCACAGGGGCGGTCCCAAGCAGCACCCACACCAGGCCCACCACGATCGCGAGCGCAACCACCACGGGCACGAACCAGGCCGTGATGCGGTCGACCAGCTTCTGGACGCGGGACTTGCGGGCCTGTGCCTGCTCGGTCAGGACGGCCATCTGGGCGAGCTGGGTGTGGGCTCCCACCTTGAGCGCCTCCACCTCCAGCCGGGCGTCGGTGGAGATGGTGCCGCCTGTGACGTCGTCGCCGGGACCGCGCGGCACGGGCATCGGCTCGCCCGTCATCATCGAGGTGTCGACGGCGGCTGTGCCAACCAGGATCCGGCCGTCGGCGGGGATGGACTCGCCGGGCAGCACGACGAAGGTGTCGCCCTTGCGGAGCTCGGCGATCGGCACCACGGACTCGACGCCGTCGCGCAGCACCCGCGCGGTGCTGGTGGCCAGCGCGTTCAGGGCGCCCAGCACGTCGCCGGCCCGCCTCCGGGAGCGGGTCTCGAAGTAGCGGCCCGCCAGCTGGAAGGTGGTCATGCCGGCGGCGACGTCGAGGTAGATCGAGTTCGCGCCCTCGGGGGTGGCCCCGAAGCCGAGCCAGAAGCCGGGGTCGGTGGCCTCGCCAAGGCCGAACAGGAGGGTGGCCACGGCCCAGCCGAAGGACGCCGCGATGCCGATGGACACCAGCGTGTCCATGCTCGCGGAGCCGTGGCGGAGGTTGCGCAGGGTGGCGCGATGGAACGGCCAGGCGGCCCAGGTGACGATGGGCAGGGCAAGCAGGATGCACAGCAGTTCCCAGCCGGGGAAGCGCCAGTCCGGCACCAGCGCGAGGACGATGGTGATGTCCATCAGCGGCACGGTCAGGATGGCCGACAGGATCAGGCGGCGTCGCAGCGAGACGATCCGGTCCTCGGTGGCCCGCTTCGACCACTCGTCGTCGGCGCCGTCGTGGACGTGGGCGCCGTAGCCGGCCTTCTCCACCTGGGCGAGGACTTTCTCGACGCCGTGGGCGCCGTAGCCGGTGACGTGGGCGCGGGCGGTGGCGTAGTTCACCGTCGCGGAGACGTCCTCGAGCTTGTTGAGGGTCTTCTCGACGCGGTTCGCGCACGCGGCGCACGTCATCCCGGAGATGTCGAGCTCGATCATCTCCTGCGCTGCGGGGGCACTGGTGTCCAGGGTCACGGCTGCGGATCCTCCTTCACGGGGGCCTTGGGTGCCTGCGGGTTGCGCTGGGCGAGCCGCGCGAGCATGGCGTTGTAGTCCTCGAACTCCTGGTCGCGGCCGGAGTCCAGGTGCCGGTCCTTGCGGGCGGCCTCCTTGCGGTCCTGCTTGGCCCACTGGATGCCGAGGGCGATGATCACCACCAGCGCCGGGATCTCACCGCCCGCCCAGGCCACACCACCACCGAGTTCCTGCGCGGCCGGCAGGTCCATCCAGGGCTGGTCGAGGTAGGTGTAGAAGGTGGCGGCGATGATGGACTGGCTGCCCATCAGGATCACGCCGAAGAACGCGTGGAACGGCATGGCGGCCATGATCAGCCCCAGCCGGCCGAGGTGCGGCAGCGGCTTCGGGGCGCGGTCCACGCCGATGATCAGGCCGTAGTACAGGTACCCGACCAGCAGGAAGTGCACGTTCATCAGCTGGTGCGCCCAGTGGTAGCGCACCATCGTCCCGAACAGGTCGGTGAGGTAGAGCAGGTAGTAGGACCCGATGAACGAGACGAACACGATCAGCGGGTTGTAGAGGAACCGAACCACCCGCCAGCCCATCGCCCAGCTGACCCAGTCGTGCAGGTTGTGCTGCGCCCCGGAGTCGGCCTTGCTGGCGCGCAGCAGGAGGGTGAGGAAGCCGCCGAGCACCAGCAGCACCGGCGCCATCATGCTCAGCGACATGTGCACCATCATGTGGATGCCGAAGTGCGGGGCGGAGTACCGGCCGAACCCGGAGCTGGTGGCGAACACCACCAGCGCCCAGCCCAGCGACCATGCGATCGTGCGGCCCAGCGGCCACTCGACGCCGCGGCGCCGGGCCGCGCGCAGGGCCACGAAGTACGCGACCATGGCGGCCACCGCGATGGCCAGCAGCAGCAGGTTCACCCGCCACTGCCCGAACAGCACCAGCGCCGTCGGTGCGGCGTCGACGTCGAAGCCCAGGAAGGTCTGCGCGATGCTCGTCGGCTCGAAGTACTGCGGCGTGGGGACGCGCAGGTGGGCGACGGTGACCCCCACCCAGCCCGCGATCGCCAGCGCGGCCACGGACAGCGCCACGCGCACGCGGGCCTGCGACGGGGCGGGGGCGTCGGCGTCGCGCCCAAGGACACCGCCCGTGGACAGCGCCCCGGTCACCACCAGCACGGCCAGGCACACCCAGCGGGCGACGATGAACCAGCCGCTCAGGGAGCTGAACAGGCCCGAGCCCGCCAGCAGGAAGACGGCGAGGATGACGTCGGTGACGACGATCACGGGCACCGCCACCGCGCCCAGCAGGGCGGTGCGCCGGCGGATCCCCGGAGTGATCTCGCGCCCGGACCAGGCCCGCAGCGCCAACACGGCCAGCACCCCGAACAGGGACTGGGTGGCGAACAGCTGGATCACCATGGCGTCGCCGCCCAGGTCGTGGTCGGGTCCGACCAGCACATGGCCGACGACGACGGGCGCCAGCACGGCCCACGTGGCTGCCAGCAGCGGGAACAGCAGCCCCGTCCAGCGGCGGGCGAAGTGGGCGCCGAGGGTGACGACGGTGGCGCCGAAGAACTGCACGAACACCGACAGCGGCGCGTAGGCGGCGGTCTGGACGTAGGCCAGCGCGCCGGGCATCAGGACCTGGGCGAGGTCGACGCCGGAGGTGTCGAGCGGGTCGAACAGCATCAGCCCGGCCACTGCCAGCATCCAGAGCCCGGAGGCGCGCTGCAGCACGCGGAGTTCGAAGGACGAGCCCAGGTCCTGGGCCTGTTTGGACGTGGCGTCGCGCAGGAACAGCAGCACGACGATGGCGCCCACGCTGACCAGGGCGGCGCCGTCGGCCATCGCCCGCAGCACCGTGGCGGTGATGGCGACGAAGGGACCGGGGAAGACGCGGACGATCTGTTCGTAGGGTGCTGCGCCCAGGACGGCGGTGGTGACGACGGGAACGGCCAGGAGCAGGCCGACGGCCACGAGCGCCACGAGTGCGCCGGGGACGCGGCTGGTTGGGGTGGTCGCGCGGGTAGCGGTGGTGGCGGTCAAGTTGCCGGCCCTCCGCTCAGCGCGACGCGCTGCTGCGCCGTCGGGATGTCCCGGCGTACGTTCCCTGCCCGACGGACCCGCTCCGCCACTTGCTCAACCCTCACGGCACCGTCCTTGATCGACCGCCGCAACTCTACAACACGTAGTTGTGGGGGTATCCGCTTGCTGCTAGCGTTCCACTACAACTTGTAGAACAGAAGGGTGCGGAGGTGGACGAACCACTCACGCGGTGGGCGTTCACCGTCGCCTTCGGGCTGCTCGCCTGCTATCTGGTGGGGCGCGTCGTGGCGGAGATCCGCAAGCCCCTGCAGGCGGTGATGCACCTGCTGCACCTCTTGATGGCCGTCGTGATGGTCGCCATGGCGTGGCCGTGGTGGGGGTACCTCCCGGCGCTGCCCCAGGTACTGGTCTTCTCCGCCGGGGCGGCCTGGTTCGTCGTGCTCGCCGTGCTGCTGGCCACCGGGCGCGTGTCCCACTTCGACACCGGCTGCCACGGCCCGCTCCACCAGGTGTCCCACGCCGCGAGCATGCTGGCGATGGTGTGGATGTTGGTGGTGATGGCACCCACCGGGGACGCGCCGATCACCCACCACCACGCAGCGCTCGGGGCCGGGGCGGTGCTGACCGGCACGGCGGTGACGGCGGCGATGGCCGTCTCCGCGGTGGCGCTGCTGGTGGAAACGTTCGACGCGCTGCGCCGGCCGAGGACGGTGCTGCCCGGACCGGTGGACGCCGGATCGGGCGTTGTGATGAGCGCGGGCATGGCCGCGATGTGCTGGATGATGTTGGGCTGAGACTTGGAGGAGCACCTGATGGACCACGACGTTGCCGGGCACGCCCGGGCCGACCGGACACGCCGTCGATTTCCGGACCGGGGGTGGCGGCCCACCCCTGCGACCGATCGACGCGGCGTGTCGGGTCGGGCGCGGGTCGCGACGGCGATGGCCGCCGGCGCGCTCGGCCTCGGCTGGGTGGGGGCCGGGGTGGCGTCGGCCCACGTCGGCGTGACCGCCAGCACCGACGAGGCCGGCGCCCACGCCGTGCTCTCCTTCAGCGTCCCGCACGGCTGCGACGGATCGCCCACCACCGAACTCGGCATCCTGCTCCCCGACGGGATCAACTCGGTCACGCCCACCCGGAACCCGTTCTACACGGTCGAGACCGTCACGGAGACGCTCGAGCCGCCGGTGGTCGACGGCCACGGCAATGAGGTGACGCAGCGGGTCGCCGAGGTGGTCTGGACCGCGCTCGAGCGGCTGCCCGACGGCCAGCGCGACGTCCTGGAGCTGGCGGTGCAGCTGCCCGCGGAAGCCGCCGGGACCACGCTCTACTTCCCGGTGGTCCAGACCTGCGAGGACGGGGAGTCCGCGTGGGTTGAGATCCCCGCCGAGGGCCAGGACCCGCACGACCTGGCCCTGCCCGCACCGTCCCTGGCCGTCGCCGAGGGAACCGGACACGGCCACGACGACGCGAGCGCCGGTGGCGCGCGGGCCTCCGGCCCGGACGCCTGGAGCGTGACGGCACTCGCTGCCGGCGTGCTGGGGATCGCGGTCGGGGCGACGGCGCTGGTGCGCTCCCGCAAGGGGTCATGACAGCCGCAGCACCGAGCCGGCCCGGGACGCGCGGGCTGCGGCTCCTCGCCCCCGTGCTCCTGGCGCTGCTCACCCTCCTCGGCCCCACCCAGCCCGCCGCCGCCCACGCCGAGCTGGTCTCCACCACCCCCTCCGACGGCGCGGCCCTCGCCGAGGCGCCCGCCACGCTCGAGCTGCGCTTCAACGAACCCGTCGGCCTCATCGACGGCGCGATCCGGCTGCTCGCCGCCAACGCCGACCCGACACCCCTGCGTGCCACCGTCACCGACGCCACCGTCATCGTCGAGCTGCCGGAGCTGGCCGCCGACGCGAGCCACGCCGTCGCCTACCGGGTGGCGTCGGCCGACGGCCACCCCGTCAGCGGGGTCGTGTCCTTCACCGTCGGCGACGCCGCCCCGGGCGCCGCACCGTCGGCTGCCTCCGGGACCCCGGCTGCCACCGAGCTGCTGGTGCGGGTCCTGAGCGGTCTGCTCTACCTCGGTCTGCTGGCGTTCGCCGGCCTCGTGTTCGCCACCCGGCTGGTCCTGCGCGGCGCCGGGGCGTCCTCCAGATCGCTACTGGTGGCGGAGCGCTGGAGCCTCGCCGTGGCCGGGGGCGCGGCGGTGCTCCTCGTGCCTGCCTCCGGCCTCAGGGTGGTGGGGGCAGCCCTCGCTGCGGTGTTCGACCCCGGCGCCTGGGCTCCCGGCGTCTCCTGGCCCGTGGTGGCGGTCGCGATCCTGGTGGTGGTGCTCGGCTGGTCAGCGCACCTGCTCGGCGGAGCGCGCACCGGCGGCCTCGCACCCCGGGGCGGGCTCGCCGTTGGGCTGGCCGGCGCGGCGGCCGTGTCCCCGGCGCTGGTCGGGCACACCCTCGCGTACAACCCGCCCGTCATGCTGGTGGCCGACGCCGGGCACCTGCTGGCCGGGTCGTTCTGGTTCGGCGGGCTGTTGGCGATGCTGCTGTTCCTCCATTCTCGACCAGGCAGGGACGAGGCCCGGGCCGCGCTGGTCAGGTTCTCCCGGGCGGCGCTGGGGGCGGTGGCGCTGCTGGCGGTCACCGGGACCGGGATGGCCGTGCTGGTGCTCGGCTCGTTCGAGAACCTGGTGGGGACCCCCTACGGCCGGTTGCTGCTGGTCAAGGTGATGGTGGTGGCGGCCGTGGTGCTCCTGGCGACGTGGGTGCGGTTCAGGCTGTTGCCGACCAGCCGGTCGCTGCTGAGGTTCTTCCGCGCGCTGCGCTACGAGGCGGCCCTGTTGGTGGCGGTGGCGCTGCTGACCGGCTTCCTCGCCAACACCAGCCCCTCCCACGGCCACCTGCACGGCGCGCAGCAGGTCTCGGTGCAGTCGCAGGGGCTGGCCGTGGAGGGGTCGTTGGCCCCCAGCGCGGTGGGCACCAACACGTTCTCGTTCACGCTCCTGTTCGACGGCGCGGCCGTCGAGTCCGGCGACGTGGCGGTCTCGTTCCGGCTCCCGGAGCAGGACCTCGGCCCCGTCGCCGCGGTGGTGGAGCCGCGGCCGGATGGTTCCTGGGCCGCCACGGTGGACCTCCCGGCTGCGGGGGAGTGGGAGGCGCAGGTGGCTGCGCGGGTCTCGAAGTTCGAGCGGCCGATCGCGGTGCTCAAGGTCACCGTGGGCTGAGGGTCCGTCAGATCCGGACCGGCAGGGGCAGTCCACAGGGCTGCGTGGCATCACTGCGGAAGGCCTGCAGGCGGGCGGCGCGCAGTTCCAGTCCCGGGTCGTGGGTGGCCTGTCCGATCCGCGACAGCGCCCCGGCGAGGGTCCGGGCCCCGGCCTGGCCCGCCGCGACGTCGTCGGCGGCGAGCTCCACCAGCAGCAGCGTGGCCCGACGCAGCGCGTTGCCCGCGGGGACCCAGCGGGGCAGGCACAGCGCGTTGAGCTCGGCGATCCGCACCGCCAGGCCGTGGCGGTGGCGCAGGTGGGCGTACTCGTGGGCCAGGACGGCGCGGAGCTGTTCGGGGGTGAGGTGCGCCTCCAGCGCGGAAGACAGGAGGATCTCGGGGCGGCGGCCAGGCACGGCCACGGCGAGGAACTCCTCGGAGTTGAACCGCACCAGCGTGAACGCGCCTCGGTCCTCCCGGGCGGTGGCGACGGGCGAGAGCCGGCGCAGGCTGCGCCGGTAGGAGTCGACCAGCGGTTGCGAGAGCCCGGAGACCAGGCCGATGAACGCTCCGGCGCCGGTGAGGGAGACCCAGGCGACGACGGTCACCAGCGCCCCGCCGCCCGCCCGGCCCGAGTCGGCGGCGACGGCCAGTGACGTGGCGGCCAGCACGGTCCCGACGAGCGCTGCGGCGACGAGGGCGAGACCGGTGAACAGGGCCGTGAACCAGGCGCCGAGCGCGAGGCGGGGTCGGGCGACCTGCCAGTTGCCGCGCGCCAGCAGCCAGGGAGCGAGGACCATGAGGAGGGCGGCGGCGACGAGGCAGCCGATGGCGGTTGGCACGGGCTACCCGCGCTGCCGGGTGTTCGCCTCCAGCGCGCGGCGCAGGACGTCGACGTCGTCTGGCTGGAGGTTGCCGGCGAACTTCAGGAGGACGGCCTCGCGGTCGGTGGCGCCGCCGAGGGCCGAGAGCATGGTGGTGCTGGCCTGCTCCTCGCCGGACTGGGTGGCGGTGAAGCGAACCTTGCGCGGGCCCTCGCCGCAGCGGCGGACGAGGCCCTTCTTGTGGAGGCGGTCGAGGACGGTGAGGACCGTCGTGGTGGCTGGCTCGGGGCCGGTGAGGGCCTCCTGCACCTCGCGGGCGCTGATGGGCTCCGCACGGTCCCAGAGGACCTGCATGATCTCCGCCTCGAGCGCGCCGGGCGCACGTTTCCTGCCGATCAGCGCAACCACCTCCCTGCGCCGGGACTCTACAGCATGTAGTACAGGGCGTGGGAGGGTTCGCGGAGGGGTGAACGTTGGGTGAATGGTCCCGTCCGGTTCCGGTTTCGGCTGCCGTGGTCTGCTCACCGGGCTAGCGTTGGAGCAGACCCCCAACCGGGAGCCGCCGAAACACAGGAGCCATGATGTCCACCCCTCGCGAGTTCATCGACGCCTACATCAACGCCTACGAAGCCCTCGACGTCGAGGCGTTCCTCGCCCTCTACGCCGACGACGCCCGTGTCTTCGACTCGGCCGAGCCGGCCGAGTACCCGGACAAGGCCGCCTGGCGCGGCCAAGTGGTGGGCTGGTTCAGCTCGCTCGAGCGCAACGGTGAGGCCGAGTGCGACTTCGAGGACGTCGAGATCATCGAGACCGCCGAGCTCGCGGTGGTCAACGGCCACATCGAGTACGAGGGCACCATCGTCGGCACCGACGAGGAGGTGGAACTCGAGTCCCGGGCCACCTTCGTCCTGCAGAAGTTCGACGACCAGTGGTTGATCATCCACGAGCACACCTCCATCCCGGTGGAGTTCGACGAGGACGACTTCGACGACGAGTTCGACGAGGGCGAAGAGGAAGGTGCGGAGGCCGGGGAAGGCAAGCTCCTGGGTGACCAGGGAGACCTGGACGTCGAGGGGGAGGGCCACCGCAGCGGCCTGCTGGGCGAGGGCGAGTCCCACCACCCGCACCACCACAAGTTGCTCGGCGACGAGGACTCCATGAAGGTGACCGGCGAGGGCCACCGCGGTGGCCTGTTCGGTGACCACGGCGACGGTGACAAGCCCACCGAGGCGCTGAACCAGTAGTTCAGTTCGCCTCCTGGCCTGCGACGACCAGGTGGAGGGAGCGCTGGATGCGGCGGACCGAGTCTGATGTGAGGTCGCGCCCGGCAGCGCGGGTGGCACGGGTGAGCCTTCGGACGGCTTGGTCGACCTGCGCCCTGTCGCCTGCAAGAGCCAGCAGTTGGATGTCGCGGACCGCGAGGGTCTCGTCCTGCCCAGCGGCCAGGCGTCCTCTGGAGACCGCCCATCCGGCAGCCTCCGCGTCCCCCTGCTCCAGCGCTCGGTCGAACAGGACGACGGCGGCGTCGGTGATCATGCTGACCATGTCCGTGCGGAGTTGCTCGGCCCATGGCCACTGGAACGCGACGCCCTCGAGCGGCTCTCCGCGCACCAGGTCCAGCGCCTCCCGGAGGATCGGCGTGCTGGCGTGGTTCACCCCGCCGGAGAGCAACACCTGGAACCTCTCCCAGTCCGACTCGACGTCCGGGTGGAGCTCCAGCCTCCCGGAGTAGGCGTCGGGCAGGTACGGGCTGCCGGAGAGGTCGTTGCCGAGCCAGGTGCGCAGCCGACTCACCATGGAGCGGCGCGTGGACTCGGCCACGACGAGTTCGCGTGCCATCCGGGTGGGCGTCGAGCCGGGGTTGGCCAGCAGCCATGCGCAGCACTCGGTGCTGGCGGCCCTGGAGCGGGAAGGGGCCGGCCCGGTGCAGCCTCGGAGCTCGACTGGGCCGAGCAGGAGGAGGGTCGGATGAGCTGTGTCGACTGTCCGGGCTGGCATCGCGGTGTCCTCGGTGGGTTCGAGCGTCTTGCGGGGCAGGACCTTCACGTTCGGGGGCAGGGGGTCCTCGTCCCACCAGGGGGCGGGCTCGGTGGTCTCGTCATTGGCGCCGGCGAAGAGCTCGACCACGGCATGCCGGGCCGGTGCCGACAGTAGTTGGGGGATGAACCGGGACTCTTCCGGGAGCAACAAGGCCTGTTCCGGGGAGTCGAGCCGGACCAGCTTCCAGCCGGGCGCCGGGGCAGGAGCGTGGTCGACGGCGGCCACGACGCTGACGCCCACCTCTCCCAGGGACAAGCAGTCCTCGATGCGCCTGAGCGCGGACTCGGGTACGGGCCGGCAGAACAGGAAGACGATCGGCGCCCAAGCACTGGCTAGGTCCGCGTCAGTGCGCAGCTCTCCCAGGCTTGAGCTGCCCATCTCGATCCGTCTGGAAGCGCAGAGCTTCTGCAACTGGACGAGCCCATGTTCCAGGTCGCTGACGCCGGTGATGCGGGGGTCGTCGAGGCTCGCCTCCCAGTCGTCGGGCGACTGGACCGTCACCACGTCCACGGCCGTTGACCACGGTGCGCACATCAGGCTGGTCAGCATCGCCGAGACGGCCGCCAGTGAGTCCTCTTCGGAGCCGTGCGCGAGGGTGCACCGGTTCGCCTCGAGCTCCGAGGCCACGTCTTCCCCGCCCCGCCAGCCGAGCACGACCCCGGTGGGCGCCATCCCGGCGGGCGGTTCGGCCGCGCCGCTGCGCTTGGTGAGGGATGACCAGAACCGCAGCAGTTCCGGACGCAACGGAAGGACGCGTCGTCCGACGGCGCGCTGCAGGAGCTGGGTGCGGCGCCGAGCGGCCACCCCGGCGAAGATCCCTGCCGCCAGCACGGCGCCGAGCGGACCGAGGACGTCGTGCTGTGCGGCCTCGTCCACTTCCAAGGGCTCGTGGACGTCGTCGGCAGGCGGTGGAGGTTCAGTGGAGGCGGGGGCCGAGGCCGACGGCTCGACGGTCGTCGGCGCAGGTGCCGGGGTGGTTGTGGGCGTCGGCTCCGAGGGCGTCGTGGGCCGTTCAGCCACCGGCGGCACCGTCTCCAGAACCGGTGGGGACGGCTCAGGGCGGGCGGGTTCATCACCCGGTTCACCGGGACCGCCGGGAACGACGTCGGGGACCAGTAGCTCCCAGCCCACCTGGATCTCGTCGGGGTCCTGGACCAGGCCACGGTTGGCCCCGTGCAGCTCGGGCCAGCGTTCGGCGTCTCCGAGGTGTTCGTCGGCTAGGTCCCAGAGGGTGTCCCCCTCGGCGACGGTGACGTGGGAGTTGGGGTCGGCCCCCGCCGATGCGCTCGGTTCCGAAACCTCGGGCAGGTTGAGGACCTGCCCCGGACGTAGGTGGGCGTCGTGGGACAGGCCGGGGTTGGCGGCGACCACCTCGCGCCATCTCTCACCGGAGCCGAGCACGCGCTCGGAGACCGACCACAGCTCGTCCCCGGGCTGGACAACGTACTGCGACTTTGGAGACTCCACGTCGTCCGTCGCCGCTGAGGGCGGGATCTCTTCCCGGCGCTCCTCGAGTGGGGCGACGGCGGCGGCCGGCGGGGGTGCCAGGTCCGGGTGCGTACCCGCGAGGGCGGAGCCGAGCAGCGGCGCCGCGACCGCTGCCACCAACGAAGCCACCACCGGACGGAGCCATCCGGTGCCTGGCAGGCGGATGTCAACCAGGCCCCGGGACACGGCACGCACGGACTCGAGCACGGTGGTGGCCGCCACCACCACCCAGGCGACCCAGCCGACGAGGGACAGCAGACCCAGCGTTATGCGGCCGTCGTCGGGTCGCAGCAGCGCGGTGGACCACTGCACCTGCGCCAGCCCGGCCACCTGGCCCCACTCGAGCAGGGCCCAGGGCACGCCGACCAGCAGCACCACCAACAGCAGCAGTGCCGCCAGTGCCTTGAGCAGCCTCATCGCAGCATCCCGATCCGGCCCCGCCTCAGAAGGGGAGCTCGCCCTGCACGAACGCCGTCACCGCGGTCACGATGATGAAGGCGACCGCGACGGCGCCCGCCAGCAGGATGGCGTTCTCGGTGGACTGGGACAAACCGCGCTCGTCATGGGCGGCGGGACGGACCAACTGCAGCCAGAGGCCGATGATGTTCTTGGTGATCATGTTCTCGTTCCTTCTCGTTGTTCCTACTTTGGTTGTTTGCGGGCGTCGAACTTCTTTGTCCACAGGCTCGTCACATCCCCCACAACGTCAGCACCGGCGGGATGACGAAGGTGAGGCCGAGCAGCAGCGCCGGGATGGTCATCCAGACGGTCAGCGCCTCGGTGGCCTCCTGCGCCTCGCTGCGTTGCCTCGAGACGTGCGCCTCCCTCAGCTCCTTCACCCGGGCCTGAAGGACGTCGGCGAGGGCGGCCCCCTGCTCCTCCAGACGCATCACGTCTGCGAAGTCCGTGAGCTCGGGCAGGTCCCACTCGCGGGAGATCCGACCCAGTTCCGCCCACGGCGTCGTCTGCTCCAGTCGCGAGCGCTCCAGCCCCGCCGAGATCCGGCGGAACAGCGGTGCGTCGGAGACCCGAGCGGCGGTCTCGACGGCTTGGGCCGCCGATGCATTCGCGAGCCGCTCCAGCGCCACGAGGTCGAAGAACGTGTGGATGCTCTCGGTGGTGGAGCGCCGGACCTCCTTCGCGCCCCGGGCGAGGTTCCAGTCGGCGAGGAAGTACCCGGCCACGGCCCCGACCAGCCCGAGCGAGACGGGGAGCGGGTCCGGCCGGGAGCCTGCCAGGTATTGCAACGCCACCCAGAAACCGGGCAGCAACAGACCGGAGAGCGCCAGGACGAGTTTCTCGGCAAAGAAGTCCCCGATGGAGCGATCCTGGAGCAGCAGGAGTTGCTGCTGCTTCTCGGTGACGGGCAGCCGGAACCTACGCTGCAGCGCGGCGCCGATTCCCTCGAGTCCTCGCGATTCGACGGTTTGCACCTGCTGGACAGGGACCGTGGTGCCGTCCAACGCCGCGAGCGCGTCCTCGAGCTTGGCGGTCCGTCCGACCGCACCGGCCAGGGCGAGGAATGCTCCCAGGCCCACGAGCAGGCCGGCGCCGATCGCCAGCCCGATCCCGGTCATGCCGACCCCCGCAGGAAGCGGGCCGTCGGCGCGGGGACCGTCCGTCGCCGCAGGATGGCGAGGGAGCCGATGTAGGCCGCGCCGATCCCGAGCGCCAGCACCTGGCCCAGCGGCGTCCGGTAGGCGTCGAAGAACTCTCCGCCGAGCAGGACCGAGGCCCCGAGCACGACTAGCGTGATGAGGGTCACCTGCCTCACCACGGCCCTTGGCTTCGCGCGCTCGGCGGCGATCTCACGCAGGGCCCGGAGGCGATCCTGCGTGTTGGCGCTGAGCGCGGTCAGGGTCGCACGGGTTCCCACGCCACCCCTGCTCGAGGCGATGGCCAGTGCAGCCAGCACGGCGTCGCCGTCGGCGGAGTCCAGTTCGTCGGCCATGGTGAGGAGCGCGTCCCGGGTGGTCCAGCCTTGGTCGATGCGGGCCACCAACCGGTTCACCGGTTGCACGAGCACCGCGGGCGCCTGCTGACGGGTGGCGATCACTGCGTCCCGGATGGACTTGCCCGTGGCGATCGACGGCGCGAGCAGGCGCACCCAGCGGTCGAGCGCCGCCAGCACGTCGATCTCGTGCTGCCGCGGCTCCTTGAGCAGTGCCGGGATCCCGATCGCGAACACCGGCACCAGGACCGTTGCAGCAAGCCAGCCGGACACCACAGCCAGGAGCACCCCAGCGGCGAGCGACCCGACGACCCACAGCTTCGAGCGTCGCGAGGACGATTCCCACACCTTGGCGACCCTTTTCCACAGATCTGGGGACAACTCTGTGGATTGCTCCCGTTTCATCAGGCCGGCGACGACGAGGGTCACCCCCAGAGCCAGCAGCGCTCCGATTGTTCCGGCGATCATCGGTTCCATGTCACACCTGCCTGGAACGGTTCGAGTTCGGCCGCCATCGAGGCCTCCGGCTGGAACAGTTGCCCGGCCCCGGACGTGGCCGCCCGGTAGACCAGATGCGTGCTGGGTCTGCCGCCCTCGATCGAGCCGGTGAGTTGCCGGACCTCGCTCACGAGCCGTCGCCGGGTGCCACCGCGCCAGGCGTTGTCCTCGAGGACGACGTGGACGATGAAGTTGATGTTGTGGGCCACCTGCCGCAGGGCCTCCTCCATCCCGATCACCCCGCCCTGCGCGACGCGTGCCGCGAGACGGTCAATGGTCGCGGTTGCCGAGTGCGAGTGTGTGGTGGAGAGCGTTCCCGCCCCGGCCTGCATCGCCTCGAACATCGCGCCCGCCTCGGCACCGCGCACCTCGCCGACCACGAGCCGGGACAGGTTCTGGCGCAGCGCCTCCGGGATCAGGTCCGCGACGCTCCAGGAACCGACCTCGCGCCCGGACGAGTTCTCGCCCAGCCCGACCTTCGCCTGGAGGGCCAGCATGTTGCGACGGTCGTGGCGGAGGTGGGTCAGGAGTTCGTAGTCCGTCTCGAGCGTGCCGAACCGTTCGGTGGGATGGATGGCGGCGATGAGGGCTCTCAACAACGTCGTCTTGCCGGCACCCTGGTCACCGGAGATGACGATGGACTTGCGGGCCAGCACCGCAGCGTGCAGCAGGTGCGCGACCTGGGCCGGAAGCATGCCGTCCTCTGCCAGGTCCGGGAGGGTCACGTCGGTGAGGATGTGCTGTCGGATGATGATGGACGGGCGATAGCTCAGGCCGAATCCGATCGCGTGCAACCGGAACCGGTCGCCGAGCGCGAGGGTCATGGTCGGGTGGGCGTCGTCGAATGGGCGCGGTGGGCTTGCGGTCTCACCCAGGAAGCGGATGGCGTCCACCAGTTCCTCGTCGGTGTCCGCCACCGGGGCATGGGGTTCGCGGTGGCCGTCGCCGTACTGCACCATGACCGAGTCCCAGCCGTGGATCTCTATGTTCTCGGCCTCGGGGATCTCGAACAGGGGCTGCATCCGGCCGTAGCCGAAGATGGCGTTCTCGACAGCCGCGGCGTAGCGGTCCTCGAGTTCCATCGGCCAGAGGGCCTCCCCGGTCTCGGTGAGCTGCTCGGCGTGGGCGTGCACCACGGACCGGATCACGGCACGGCCGCGGACCCGTCGGTCCTCCTCGGGGATCGGTGTGTGACGCTCCTCCTGCCACTGCTCGCTGATCTGGCTGATGCGCTCGGCGGCGTGCCGACGCAGCACCACCACCAGTGGCCAGTCGACGTCCAACGACGGTGGCACTGCCGATCGTGGCTCCGGAGCGTCGTGGCCGCGCCTTCGGGCCGGTGGATCCGGGTGCCAGTCCGAGGCGGCGAGTGAGTTGAACGCCCCGCCGAGGCTGGGGACCCGGGACACCGGGCTAGACATGAGCTGCCCTCGCCACCAGGGCCCGCTCCAGCTCACGGGCACTGCTGATCCGCTCGTGGATCCGCATGCCGGCCGCACGCAGCTGGCTCATGAGACTTCGCCCGCCGAACCGCTTGGGCTCCGGATCGCCGTCGGAGAGGACCGCCGCGAGTGCGGGGTTCCATTCGACGTCGGCCAGGCACTCGATCCCGAACTGGGCGGAGATCTCACGCGCCGAGTAGGGCCGGTCGGGGCCGACGAGGACCAGCCCGAGGAGCTTGTCGACGGGCAGTTCAGCCAACTGTTCGGCGAGCAGCGGCAGGTACAACCGCGTGCCGGCCAGGGCACGCAGCGACGTCCTCGTGAAGAAGCAGACCGCGTCCGCTCTCGCCAGCAGCGGCAACGGCAGGCCGTCGCGACCGAGCCGCCCAGCATCGACGATGACGTCCACGCCCCGCGCGTCCAGGGAAGCGAAGGAGTCGGCGAGCTCCGGCCACACCACGTCGAACAGGCGGACCGCGCCGGGCAGCGAGAACCCCGGCAGGAACCGGCGCTGGACGTCGCTCGACTCCGACAGGGCCACGGTGTGGTGCCACAACTCGGACGACAGCGGCCGGTTCTCCCGGTGGACCCTGGCCAGGCCTCCGAGGCCGCGGCCACCATGGTCGAGACCCCGCAGGTAGCCCGCCTGGATCGCCTGAGAAGGCTCTCGGTCGCAATCGGCGAGCAGCACGTCGCGGTGCCACGTCAGCGCCAGGCCGAGCGCGCTCGTCGTTACCCCCGGCGCCCCCGAGGCACCCGTGCAGACGATGACCGCCATCAGCCCTCACCCACCGCTACCAGGGCAAGCTGCTGGGTGGCGGCGAGCCGGGCGACGGCGTGCGCCGCTTCCTCGGGCACCACCACGTCGAGCACGAATCCGGTTCCGTCGTCGGTCAGGACGGGTGCTTCCGCCACGACCGCGTCGGTCACCGCTTCGTCGCCCTCGGCCAGACTCACCAGCTGCACCGCGGTGCCGGGCACGAGCTCGCTTCCGGGCATGCGACCCGGACCGAGCTGCAGTCCGACGAGGCTGTGCCCGGGCGGGATGGGCTCGTCTCCGAGGTGCCGGGCTGTCGGGAACGATCCTGCAGGCAGGTCCGTGCGCGCCGTCCGGCCCACGAGCTGGGCGAGTGAGTCGCCGTCGGTCACGTCGACCTGGAAGCCCGCCGGGACGGAGACGATGCTGAGGTCCTCGGCCGTGAGTTGCTGGCCGCGCACCACGTCCTCGGCCATCACGACGGCCGTCCGTTGGTCCACGCTGGCCGAGTACAGGGCCGCAGCCCCGAGCGCGCCCAGCACCACCAACAGCACGCCCAGCGCAACGAGTCTCGGGCTGCGCCGGGGCCGCAGTTGGACGCCCTCCGGCCTGGGCTGGGCTGGGGCCGTCGGGTCCCCGGCCTCGGGGGCGCGGTCTCGCAGCATCTGATCACCACCTTTGGTCGATGGCAGACAACTTATGAGGTGGAGGGGGTCAACGGCCGCGGCAGCATTTCGACCTGTGGATAACTCCCGCGAGGTGCGGCAGGCAGGCGTGGACCGGCCCCGTCTCAGCCCGATCCCACCTGAGAGTGGCCGGCTTCTCCATCGAAGTTGTCAACCATCTGTGGAAAAGCTCGGGCAGTTCTCCACCGCCGGCTCCCGAAGTTTGCGATCGGTTAACCCCGTGTTCACGCAGGGCGAAATCTCGTCAATTCGAGGTTGACCCGCCCGGGTGCTGTGGAAAAGGCTGGGGACAAGGTGCCGAAGCCGGGTGGACCACGCGCGGGTCGCAGCTGCTGGGCCCCGGCGGTCTACTCCTGCGGGACCTGGCCGTCGAGCACCCAGCCGAGGAACTCGCGGAGGCTGCCCGTCTCGCCGTCGCGGCCGCCGCGGCCGACCTCAAGCGACGGCAGGCTCGCCGTCAGCTTCACCCCGGTGATCCGTTCCCGCCAGCCGCCGGGGACGGTGAGCACCTGGTAGCCGCCGTCGGTGTCGATGGCGAGGGAGTGGTTCTGCCGGATGTACCAGCCGTGCTTGTCAGTGCGGACGAGGTGGCCGTCCATGGTGCGGGCCCGCAGCGGCACGGGGTCGAGGCCCTTCTCGCGGGCCTTCGCGATGAAGTCGTCGATGATCGCCTGTGCCGCCTGCGCCTCGAGGCGCGCGGCCTGCTTGCCCAGCTCGACACGACGCTGCGCGTCCGCCGCGCGCTCTTCCCTGCTCATGGGCCGAGCCTAGTGGGCGGCCGGCGGCAACTCGTCGGCGGTCACCGGTTCGCCGACGACGTCCTCGCCGTCGGGCGTCGGTTCGACGTCGCGGAGCTTCAGGTCGGCGATGCAGACCACTCCCGGGCGGAGGGTGTCGACGTCGAACCTCGAGCCGGCGCTCTCCAGGTAGCCGCGCATCATCCCCAGGTGCACTTGGCAGATGCTCGACAGCGTGGGCTGGGACACCGAGCGGTACGGGCACGAGTGGAAGGCAATGGTCTCCGCGTCCGGGGTGTCGATGGTGAAGCCCATCTCCTGGGTGTGCTCGAGGAGCGTCCCGATGCCGTCCTCGCCGCGCCGCGACGGCACCGCGTCGGCGGCGACCTCCTCGCCCCAGGCGCGGCCCACCTCCTCGGCTGCGCGGCCCGGGTCGGGTGCCCGGTGGATGAGCTGGCGCACCAGCACCTGCGTCAGGTCGCGCAGGTGGTTGCCGTCCACGACGGGCGCGGTCTCGGAGGAGTGGTAGAGGGTCTTCGGGCGTCCCTGCCCCTTGGGCGCCTCGTGGCTGCGGGTGGCGTACCCGGAGTCGACGAGCGCCTCGAGGTGGAACCTGATGGTGTTGGGGTGCAGGGCCAGGTCCTTGGCGAGCGACGAGACGCCCACCCCGCCGTCGATCTCGGTGAGGCGGTTGAGCACGCGGGCGCGCGTCGGCCCCAGACCGTGTCCCACCGTTTCATTCGCCACGCCCACATTGTGCACCTTCCCAGCGAACTTTTCACGAACAAGTTGGGAAATCCGCGTCGCGGAGCGGGTCTAGGCTGGTGGGGTCGAAGGAGACGTGGATGGAGAAGTACGACGTCAAGGCCGAGTTCAAGCACCTCTACGCGCCCGGCTCGAAGGATTTCGTCGAGGTGGACGTTCCCACCCTCGGCTACCTCGCCGTCGAGGGCAGCGGGGACCCGAACACGTCGTCGGCCTACGCCCAGGCCGTGGAGGCCCTCTACCCGGTGGCCTACGCGCTCAAGTTCGCCGCGAAGGCGGAGGGCCGCGACTGCGTGGTCGGCCCCCTCGAGGCACTCTGGTGGGCCGACGACATGTCCACCTTCCTCACGAGGGACAAGGATGCCTGGAGTTGGCGAGCGATGATCACGGTCCCGCCCTGGGTCGACGACGCGGCCGTGCGCGGGGCCGTCGAGGCCACCGCCGCCAAGAAGGACCTCCCGGGCCTCGGGCGCGTCGTCTTCCAGCCGCTGACCGAGGGCCGCTGCCTGCAGATCCTGCACGTCGGCCCCTACGACGACGAGGGCCCCACCCTGGAGCGGCTCCACAACCGGGTGATCCCGGAGCGCGGCCTCCGGTTCAACGGCCACCACCACGAGATCTACCTCTCCGACCCGCGGCGCACGGCACCGGAGAAACTGCGCACCATCCTGAGGCAGCCGGTGGCTCCCGCCTGACGCGACGCTGCAGGCCTGCCGATTGACACCGGCTACAGTGGCGACGTGTCAGAACTCGCAGTCCAGACTCCGCTGGTCGACGCCTTCGGGCGCACCGCGAGGGACCTGCGCGTCTCCCTGACGGACCGCTGCAACCTGCGATGCACCTACTGCATGCCCGCCGAGGGCATGGAGTGGCTGCCCACTGACAAGGTGCTCTCCGACGCCGAGGTGATCCGGATGGTGCGGATCGCCGTCGAAACCCTGGGCATCGTCAAGGTCCGCTTCACCGGCGGCGAGCCGTTGCTGCGCAAGGAGCTGGAGGACATCGTCGCCGCGGCCTCCGCAATGCGCACCGTCGACGGCGGCAGCCCAGAGCTGATGCTGACCACCAACGGCCTCGGCCTCGAGCACCGCGCGCAGGCACTGAAGGACGCAGGCCTCGACCGCGTAAACATCTCCCTCGACTCCCTGGACCCCGAGCGCTACGCCCGTCTGGCCCGGCGCGACCGCCTGCACGACGTGCTCGCCGCCATCGACGCCTCCCACGCCGTCGGCCTCACGCCGGTCAAGGTGAACTCCGTGATCATGCGCGGCCAGAACGAGCAGGACATCCTCCCGCTGGCCGACTACTGCCTGCGCCGCGGCCACCAGCTGCGCTACATCGAGCAGATGCCGCTCGGCCCGCACGACCAGTGGGACCGCTCGCAGATGGTCACGCAGACCGAGATCCTCGACACGCTCCGCGAGCAGTACGTCCTCACGCCGGCCTCCACCCCGCGCGGTGCCGCGCCGGCCGAGCTGTGGGAGGTCGCGCCCGACGAGCAGCAGGCCGGCGGCCGGATCGGCGTGATCGCGTCCGTCACCAACCCGTTCTGCGGCTCCTGCGACCGCACCCGCCTCACCGCCGACGGCCAGATGCGCAACTGCCTGTTCTCGCGCACGGAGACGGACCTGCGTGGCCCGCTGCGCGCCGGCGCCAGCGACGAGGAGATCGCACGGCTCTGGCTCGGGGGCCAGTTCGAGAAGCGTGCCGGGCACGGTATCGGGGAGCCGACCTTCCAGCAGCCCGACCGCAACATGAGCGCAATTGGAGGCTGACATGGAGATCCGATTCTTCGCCGGGGCCGCCGAGGCCGCGGGCACGCCGTCGCGAACCGTCGAGGTGACGCCCGAGCAGACGGTCGAGTACGTCGTGCAGCAGGTGGTGGGCGACGACGCACGCCTGGCCAAGGTGGTGGGGGCCAGCTCACTGCTGCTCGACGGTGCACGCGTGCGGGACCGCTCCGTCGCGGTGGGTTCGGCGACGCAACTCGACGTGCTGCCACCGTTCGCCGGCGGCTGATCCGCATCTCTTCGCGCCGGCTGGGCTGACCGCCGGCAAGTACTCCGGGGCCGTTGGGGTCACACGAGGACGACGAGGCGTTTCGGTTCGCCAGATCTCGGGCGTCAGCAGGCCGCATTTCGTCCCAGTCAACGAAACTTTACGAAACTCTCCGAACCGCGCGCGCAAACGGCTAGGGTTCTTTTTGTTTGGGACTACACCAAATGCAGCAGATCTCCGACTGCTCTCACGGACGAAGCAGTCACGCATGGCGATCTGGCACCACTTGCTCCCCTGCGGAGCAACGATCCGAAAGGAAGACCATGTTGTCTCGTCACCGCCGCCGAGGGGCCGCTCGCTGGATGGGCGCCGGCCTGGCCGCAGCCGTCGCCACGATCGGGTACGCCGTGCCCGCCCACGGGGAACCCACAGCTACCGCAGATGCACCCATCGCCCCGTTGAAGGAGGTTTACGAGGACTACTTCAACGTCGGCAACATTTACTCCGGACCCCAGACCTACGCCGAGGATTCCCCCAACTGGTCCCAGGTTGAGAAGCACTACAACATCATGACTGCCGAGAACATCATGAAGCCGGACCAGTTGCTTCCCGACGCGAACATCAACTCCGAAACCGGGGAGTGGACCTTCACCTACGAGGACGCCGACGAGTTCGTCAACGAGACCATCGATCGCGGCATGGGCGTCCACGGTCACGTGCTGGTGTGGCACAGCCAGTCGCCCTCCAAGCTGTACAGCGGCACCCGTGCCGAGGCCAAGGCCAACATGGAGCGCTACATCAAGGAGGTGCTCGCCCACTTCGAAGGTCGAGTCGTGTCGTGGGACGTCGTGAACGAGGCCTTCGCCGACGGGGTCGATTCGTTCGACCCGGCGACAGAGGACTGGCAAACCTACCTCCGGGGAGCCCCGGCGGACTACGCGTTCTCGGGTTGGTACAGCGCCTACACCCGGGGCATCGACGAGGCGGCCGGCGAAACCCCGGGCGACTTCATCTACGACGCCTTCTACTTCGCCCGCAAGTACGATCCCGACGTCAAGCTCGAGTACAACGACTTCAACGTCTTCCAGTCCGAGGGCAAGGCCAAGGCCATCCTCGCCATGGCCACCGAGTTCAACGAGCGCTATGCCGCCGAGAACCCGGACGACCCGCGCCAGCTGATCGAGACCATCGGCCTGCAGTCCCACAACTACATCAACCAGACCCCGGCGTTCGCCTGCTCCGACCTGACCGATCTCCCGGAGCTGGTCAACGAGGAGGCCGAGGAGTGGCAGCCGGGCGCCTGCTCCGACCATGCGTCGGTCGAACGTTCACTGCAAATGATCACCGAGGCCGGCTTCACCGCCAACGTGAGCGAACTGGACCTGCAGGTCTGGGAGGCATGGGACGCCGAGCCCCAGGGAGAGGGCGGCACCTACTACGACCTCAACGACCCGGCGGCCGCTGACCTCATCTCCAAGCCCGGATTCACCTACTGGGAAGGCAAGATCCAGAGCCGAACCGAGCTCGAGGCCATCCAGGCGCAGCGCTTCGCCGAGTACTTCGCCGTCTACAAGAAGTACGCCCAGGACATGGACCGGGTCACCTTCTGGGGACTGACCGACGCCCTCAACTGGCGAAGGAACCACAACCCGCAGATCTTCAACGGCGACTGGTCCCAGAAGCTCTCCGCCCCGGCAGTCGCTGACCCGGAGGCATGGCTGGCCACGGCCACTCCCGAACCGACGCCCACCGTCACCGTGACCGCCACCGCGGAGCCGGCCCCGACGGTTACCGTCACCGCCTCACCGAAGCCCGTCGGTGGAGCTGACCTGTACGAGACCCCCGGTTTCCACAAGTCCGGTGGTCGTGACTGGATGACTGTGTGTGAGCCGTACTCGCAGACGATTCGGTGCCACACCTTCATCTGGGGCACGCAGGTCCACCAGAGCGGCGGGCAGTTCGTGCAGACCAACGGCTGGACGTTCAACAACCTGACCTACGTCGCCTCCCCGAAGGCGATGTGGGCCAACAACCCGCTGGGCAACACCGGGCGTTGGACCGACGACGCTGGCCGCAACTGGCGCACCGAGTGCAACACACCCGCTGTTGGCGGGAACGGCTGCCGTACCTACGTGGACGCGAAGGTCGTCGAGCGCACGGCCACCGGCTACCGCGTTGTGACCAAGGAGGTCTTCAACAACATGGTTCGCTTCAGCTGAACTGAGTAGCGAGTGGGGCCGGGCCTTTTGGGGCCCGGCCCCTCCGTGTGTCAGGGGCAGGTCGAACGGCGAACTCGTGGAACCTGGTGCCGGCCGCGAACTCTGGCCCGCCCGAGCTTCGTCACGCCAGTGCTCTGACCAGTGCCGCAGTCCAGCGGTCCGGCTCCGCGAGCGGCGCCAAGTGTGTTCCGTGGTCCAGTACCACCAGCCGCCCCCGGGGTGCGGCCACGGCGAATGAGCGCTCCTGCAGCCGGAGCTGGTCGAAGCGACTGCTGAGGATCGTCACGGGGACGTCGATGCGCGCCAGGTCCGCCCGCAGGTCCCAGGCGGCGACGGCGCCCAGCGCGGCGCGGACGGCGTCGTCGTCGGCGGTGCCGCCGCGGACGTAGGCGAGCGCCCCGGACTCACCGAGCAGGCGCCGCAGCAGGGGACCGCCGGACCGGGCGGGGGCCCCGGGCAGGCCGTGGAGCGCGCGGATCGCGAGTCCGTACAGACCCGCCGTGCGCCTCCCGGGCTGGACGGCGCAGTTGGCCGCGACGAGCGAGGCGACGTGTGGGGGTCGGTCGGCGGCGGCGTGGATCGCAACCATCCCGCCGAGGGAGCAGCCCACGAGGTCCACGTCCCGGCCGGTGGCGGCTGCCGCGCGCGCCACGGCTCCGGAGACCGCGGCGACGGCGCCCTCGGGCGTGAACGGCTCGTCGCGCCGGGTGCCATGGCCCGGTAGGTCGGGCGTGAACACGGCCCGGCCGGTGGCCTCCAGGATGGGTCGTTGTTGGTCCCACATCGTCGCCGAGGTGCGCAGCCCGTGCACGAGGACGACGGGGCGCGCGGGCTGGTCGCCCACCGGCGGGCTCAGGCTCCGGTGTGCGGCCTGCGGGCCGGGTCGGTGTTGCCGGGGGCGGTGGCGATGTCGATGGCGCGGGCCAGCGCGGCGTCCGCGTCCTTGCCGCGGCCCAGGGCCATCCCGACGGCGACGCCGATGCCGTAGGCGGTCACCGGAACCGCAGGGCGGGCGACGTCCTTCGAGACGATGGCCGCGAGCTTCAGGATCTGGTCGATGTCGAAGGGCGCGTCGGAGATCCCGAGTTCACCCGCGAGTATGTCGCGCCAGTTGTGGACGCGCTCGACGACGCCCGGGTCGTCGCGGCGCTCCCGCGGCAGGTCGATCCCGGCCTCGATGGCCTGCTCGGGGGTGTCGACGTCGGCGATCAGGTCGTGGTCGACGACGACGCGGGCCACGTTCAGCAGTTCGCCGAAGCTCCTCACCGACGCCCCTCGGACCCGGCCGAGTTCGCCCAGCGCCCGCCGCAGTGAGCCGAGGCGGTAGCGGCCGAAGAGGTACTGGGGCCAGCCCTGCTGGTCCTGCAGCACCACGCCGTCGGGTCCTGGACGGGCGGCGCCGAGCTCACCGGCGGCGTCGCTGACGGACGGGGCGTCCACCGGCAGGACGATGACCTCCTCGGCGTCCGAGCGGTCCGAGAGCTGTGCCACCCCTGCGGCGATGCCGGCGACGGGACCGCCGAAGGGCGGGTTCTCGAGTGTGAACCTGACCTCCGGCCAACGCGGCGCGGGGGTGAGCTCCACCTCCTGGGCTACGACGATCGCGAGGCTGGCGTCGGTGACGGCGTCGACTGCCCGCTCCAGCAGCGTCCGGCCCTCAAGGGTCAACTCTCCCTTGTTGGTTCCCATGCGCTTGGAGCGCCCGCCTCCGATGATGAGTGCAACCGTCATGCACACAGAGTCTATGCCGCCCTCCTCCTGCTTTCAGGGATCGGGAAATACGACATCGTCGCGTCACCTATTAAAACCCAAAACATTGTGTAAAACTTCCCGTGATTCACCTGTAAATCGTCCCCTCGAGTGTTTCGATAGGAACCATGACCACGGAATCTGCACGCCTCGACGGACCCGCCAGCGATGCCCTCCTGAACATCGGAAAGTTCTTCACCGGATGGGACGAGACCCCCGACGGCCGGGCGGTGTTCCGGCAGGGCGGCCGCGCGGGCGACGTGTTCTACCGCGACCGTTGGAGCCATGACAAGGTGGTTCGCTCCACCCACGGCGTGAACTGCACCGGCTCCTGCTCCTGGAAGGTCTACGTCAAGGACGGGATCATCACCTGGGAGGCGCAGCAGACCGACTACCCGAGCACCGGTGACGACCGCCCCGAGTACGAGCCCCGCGGCTGCCCCCGCGGCGCCTCCTTCTCCTGGTACACCTACTCGCCGACCCGGGTGCGCTACCCGTACGGCCGCGGCGTCCTGATCGAGATGTACCGCGAGGCGAAGGCCCGGCTGGGCGACCCCGTCGAGGCGTTCCGCGAGATCACCACCGACCCGGTCAAGCGCAAGCGCTACCAGCAGGCCCGCGGCAAGGGCGGTCTGGTGCGGATGAACTGGAACGAGGCGCTCGAGATCGCCGCCGCCAGCTACGTCAACACCATCAAGAACTACGGTCCCGACCGCATCGTCTCCTTCTCCCCGATCCCCGCGATGAGCCTCGTCAGCCACGCGATCGGCACCCGCTTCACCCACCTCCTCGGTGGCGCGATGACCAGCTTCTACGACTGGTACGCGGACCTGCCCGTGGCCTCGCCGCAGGTCTTCGGCGACCAGACCGACGTGCCCGAGTCGGGCGACTGGTGGGACTCCACCTACCTGATGATGTGGGGCAGCAACGTCCCCGTCACCCGCACCCCCGACGCGCACTGGATGGCCGAGGTCCGCTACCGCGGCACCAAGGTGGTCACCGTCGCACCTGACTACGCCGACAACGTCAAGTTCGCCGACGAGTGGCTGCCCGCG
This sequence comes from Tessaracoccus rhinocerotis, assembly GCF_007197885.1. Taxonomy (GTDB): domain Bacteria; phylum Actinomycetota; class Actinomycetes; order Propionibacteriales; family Propionibacteriaceae; genus Arachnia; species Arachnia rhinocerotis. The sequence goes on along the minus strand of NZ_VKKG01000006.1, from coordinate 52,347 downwards.
CAGGCCGGCACCGACGGCGCGCTGGCCATGGCCATGGGACACGTGATGCTCAAGGAGAACTTCGTCGACAAGCGCGTCCCGTTCTTCGAGAACTACGTCAAGCAGTTCACCGACATGACGATGCTGGTCAGCCTCGTCGAGCACCCCGAGGGCCACGGCCTGACCGCCTCCAAGTTCATCACCGCCGCAGATCTCGGCCAGGACGTCCCCGACGCCGCCTTCAAGACGGTGCTGTGGGACCGGGCCACCGGCGCCCCCGCCGTGCCGAACGGCTCCATGGGCTACCGCTACAACGAGGACGGCCAGGGCAAGTGGAACCTCGACCTCGAGGACCTCGACCCCGCACTCAGCCTCCTCGACGACGGCTCCGGCGACGTCGAGCACGTCGAGATCGCGCAGCCCTGCTTCGAGGACCCGCGCGGCGAGGGCTCCATCCTGCGCCGCGGCGTCCCCGCCAAGCGCGTGGCCGGCCAGTTGGTCACCACGGTCTTCGACCTGATGCTCGCGCAGTACGGCGTCGGCCGCGAGGGCCTGCCGGGCGTGTGGCCCACCGGCTACGACGACGCCACGGTGCCCTACACCCCGGCCTGGCAGGAGCCGATCACCGCCGTCCCCGCCGAGGCGTGCCTGCGCACCGCCCGCGAGTTCGCGAAGAACTCCGAGGAGTCCGAGGGCCGCACGATGATCATCATCGGCGCCGGCATCTGCCACTGGTACCACGCGGACACCACCTACCGGGCGATCATGTCGCTGCTGATGATGACCGGCTGCATCGGCCGCAACGGCGGCGGCTGGGCCCACTACGTCGGCCAGGAGAAGGCCCGCCCCATGACCGGCTGGTTCAACATGGCCAACGCCATGGACTGGTCGCGGCCGCCGCGCACGATGATCGGAACCGGCTACTGGTACATGCACACCGACCAGTGGCGCACCGACGGCTTCTCCTCCGACGCCATCACCAGCCCGCTGTCCACCGGCAACCTCGACGGCCTGCACGCCGCCGACGCGCTGGTGAAGTCCGCCCGGCAGGGCTGGATGCCGTTCTACCCACAGTTCGACCGCAACCCCCTGGACCTGGCCGACGAGGCGCTGGCCGCCGTCGACGCGGGGGAGGCCCCCGACGTCGGGACCTGGGTGGCGCAGCAGCTGAAGTCCGGCGCGCTGACCTCGGCGATCGAGGACGTCGACGCACCCGCCAACTGGCCGCGCACCATGGTGCTGTGGCGCTCCAACCTGTTCGGCTCCTCGGCCAAGGGCAACGAGTACTTCCTCAAGCACCTGCTCGGCACGCACAACAACCTGATGCCCAACGAGCACGGTGCGGACCGGCAGCCGAAGGAGGTCAGGTTCCACGAGGAGGCCCCCGAGGGCAAGCTCGACCTCCTGATCACCGCGGACTTCCGCATGACGTCGTCGACGCTGCTGAGCGACCTCGTGCTGCCGGCGGCCACCTGGTACGAGAAGTACGACCTCTCCAGCACCGACATGCACCCCTACGTGCACGCGTTCACCCCGGCGATCAGCCCCCCGTGGGAGACCCGCACGGACTTCCAGCTGTTCCACGACCTGGCCGAGGCGGTCTCCAGGATGGCCAAGGGTCGCCTGGACACTCGTCGCGACCTCGTCGCCGTCCCGCTGCAGCACGACACCCCCGGGCAGGTGAAGCAGCCCGGCGGCATCCAGCGGGACTGGAAGCACGACGAGACGATCGAACCCGTGCCGGGCGTCAACATGCCCCAGTTGATGGTGGTGGAGCGCGACTACACCGCGATCGCTGACAAGCTCGCCACCGTCGGCCCCCTCGCCGACCGGCTCGGTTTCACGGTCAAGAACATCACCTACGACGTGAAACACCAGGTCCAACAGCTGGCCGAGCTGCACGGCGTCTACCCGAGCGGCCCAGCCGCCGGCCGTGCGGCGATCGACACCGACGAGCGGATGGCCGAGGCCATCCTGATGTTCTCCGGAACCACCAACGGTGAGCTCGCCACGGCGGGCTTCCGGGACCTGGAGAAGAAGACCGGCCGCAAGCTCGTCGACTTCTCCGAGGGCTCCGAGGAGCGTCGGATCACGTTCGTGCAGACCCAGCAGGCACCGCAGCCGGTGATCACGTCGCCGGAGTGGTCCGGCTCGGAGACCGGAGGGCGCCGCTACGCCGCGTTCACCATCAACACCGAGCGGCTCAAGCCGTGGCACACCCTCTCGGGCCGCATGCACTTCTTCCTGGACCACGACTGGCTCACCGACGCCGGCGAGAACCTGCCGATCTTCCGGCCCCCGCTGGACATGGCGCGCTCCTTCGGCGAGCCCGAGCTCGGCCCCAACGGCGAGAAGTCCATCGTGCTGCGCTACCTGACCGTCCACAACAAGTGGTCGATCCACTCCGAGTACCAGGACAACCTGTTCATGCTGAGCCTCGGCCGCGGCGGGCCGCAGGCCTGGCTCAGCGTGAACGACGCACGCTCCATCGGCGTGGCGGACAACGACTGGATCGAGCTCACCAACGCCAACGGCGTGTTCGTGGCCCGCGCCGTCGTCTCGCCGAAGATCCCCGACGGCGTCGCCTACGTCCAGCACGCGCAGGAGCGCACCATCGACGTCCCCAAGTCCGAGGCCACCGGCAGGCGCGGCGGCATCCACAACTCGGTGACGCGAATCCTCATGAAGCCCACGCACCTGATCGGTGGCTACGCCCACCTCAGCTACGCGTTCAACTACCTAGGTCCAACAGGTGTCCAGCGAGACATCGTCTCGACGGTGCGCCGTCGCTCCCAGGAGGTTCAGTACTGATGCGAGTCATGGCACAGGTGTCGATGGTGATGAACCTCGACAAGTGCATCGGGTGCCACACGTGCTCGGTCACCTGCAAGCAGGCGTGGACCAACCGCGCCGGCACCGAGTACGTCTGGTTCAACAACGTCGAGACCCGCCCCGGCCTCGGCTACCCCCGGACCTACGAGGACCAGGACAAGTGGCAGGGCGGCTGGGTCCGCACGAAGTCCGGGCGGCTCAAGCTCAAGTCGGGCGGGCGGTTCAAGAAGCTGCTGAGCATCTTCGCCTCGCCCGTGCAGCCCGGCCTCGACGACTACTACGAGCCGTGGACCTACGACTACGAGAACCTGATCCAGTCCCCGCTCACCGACGACTTCCCGGTGGCGCGGCCGAAGTCGCTGATCACGGGCGAGAACATGGCCATCAAGGCCTCTGCCAACTGGGACGACGCCCTGGGTGGCATCCACGAGACCATCCACCAGGACCCGGTGATCGCGAAGCTCCGCAAGGAGTCGAACGACAAGATCATGGCGGAGTACGAGAAGACGTTCATGTTCTTCGTGCCCCGCATCTGCGAGCACTGCCTGAACCCGTCGTGCATGGCCGCGTGCCCGTCGGGGGCCATCTACAAGCGCGAGGAGGACGGCATCGTCCTCATTGACCAGGACCGGTGCCGCGGCTGGCGCCAGTGCGTCACGGGCTGCCCGTACAAGAAGGTCTACTTCAACCACCGCACCGGCAAGGCCGAGAAGTGCCACTTCTGCTACCCGCGCATCGAGGTGGGGCTGCCGACGGTGTGCTCCGAGACGTGCGTCGGCCGCCTGCGCTACATCGGCATCGTGTTCTACGACGCCGACCGCGTCACCGAGGCCGCAGCCGTCGAGGACCCGAAGGACCTCTACGAGGCGCAACTGGACATCATGCTGGACCCGCGCGACCCGGAGGTGATCGCCGCGGCCCGCGCCAACGGCATCGCCGACGACTGGATCGAGGCGGCCCAGAAGTCCCCGATCTACGCACTTTGCAAGTACTTCAAGGTGGCCCTGCCGCTGCACCCGGAGTACCGCACCATGCCGATGGTCTGGTACATCCCGCCGCTGTCGCCCGTCGTCGACCTCCTGCAGGAGCAGGGCCACGACGCCGAGGCGGCCGGGAACCTGTTCGGCGCCATCGACGCCCTCCGGATCCCGGTGGAGTACCTGGCCGAGCTGTTCACCGCCGGTGACTCCGCCGTCGTGACCGGGGTGCTGCAGAAGCTCGCCGCGATGCGCGCCTACATGCGCGACATCACGCTGGGCCGCCCGGGCGACGAGGAGATCGCGGAGGCCGTCGGGATGACCGGCGGGGCGATGGAGCAGATGTACCGGCTCCTGGCGATCGCGAAGTACAACGAGCGCTACGTCATCCCCAAGGCCCACGTCGAGCAGGCGCACAACCTCGAGGAGATGGGCTGCTCGGTCAACTTCGACGGCGACCCGGCCTTCGACGAGCCCTACGGCGGCTCCTCCGGCAAGCCGGTGCCCGTCACGATCCAGAGCTTCAACGCCATGAAGGCGCACCGCGACGACGAGAGCATGACCTGACGTGGCCGGCCAGATGCAGGTCTGCTTCCAGGCCGCGGCGATGGTGCTCCAGTACCCGGACGAGGACCTCATGTCCCGGCTGGACCTGGTGGAGCGCTCGCTCGCCGGCTCGCGCTCCGAGCCGCTGTTCGCCGCCACGCTGGCGCACCTGCGCTCGAAGCCGCTGCGCGAGCTGCAGGAGTTCCACGTCCAGGAGTTCGACCTCTCCCGGCGCCACGCCATGCACCTCACCTACTGGACCGACGGTGACACGCGCCGCCGCGGCGAGGTGTTGGCCGCCATCAAGCAGACCTACCGGGACTCGGGCCTCATCGTCGACCTCGACGGCGAGTTGCCCGACTACCTGCCGATGGTGCTCGAGTTCGCCGCCCGCGGCGACACCGAGCGCGGCCTCGCCCTGCTGAACACCTACCGCGCCAGCCTGGAGTTGCTGCGGCTGGGACTGCGCAAGGACGGCCTGCCGCAGGAGGGCGTGGTGGAGGCGGTCTGCCGCCAGCTCGCCGGCCCGCTGGCGTCGTCGCGCGCGGACGTGCAGCAGATCTACGGCGCCACCTACGTCGACGCCCCGCCGATCGAGCAGGTCGGCCTAGAGACCTATCAGATCCAGACAGGCAGGCCCGTCTCATGACCTTCTTCATCTGGGGAGTGCTCCCCTACGTCGTGCTGCTGATCCTGATCAGCGGACTCACCTGGCGCTACAAGTACGACCAGTTCGGCTGGACCACCCGCAGCTCGCAGCTCTACGAGTCCCGGATCCTCAAGATCGCCTCCCCGATCTTCCACTTCGCGCTCCTGGCCGTGTTCATCGGCCACCTCGTGGGGCTGCTGGTCCCGAAGGCGTTCACCGACTGGGCGGGCCTCTCGCAGGAGATGTACCACCTCGGTGCGTTCTACGGCGGCGGGCTCGCGGGGCTGGCGCTGGCCGTCGCGCTGGGGATGCTGATCTGGCGACGACGCCGCACCGGCCGCGTGTTCAAGGCCACCACGGCCAACGACAAGTTCATGTACCTGGTCCTGGCGATCGTGATCATCCTCGGGCTGCTGGCCACCTTCACCGGCGAGACCCACCTCAACGGCGAGCACCACAACTACCGCGAGACGGTCTCGGTGTGGTTCCGCTCCATGGTCATCTTCCAGCCCGACGTCGCGCCCATGGCGGCATCGACGTGGCAGTTCAAGGCGCACGTGTTCTTCGGCCTGTTCCTGTTCGCGATCACGCCGTTCACCCGACTGGTGCACGCCTTCACCGCCCCGCTGCACTACCTGTTCCGCCCCTACATCGTGTATCGCTCCCGGGACACGTCCAAGGCCAGGCAGGTCTCGGCCGGCGGCCGCGGCTGGGACCCGGTGGGCACGTCGGACCGTGACAAGGGACGTCGATAAACCGACCCCGCCCGAAAATCCACAAACAGACCTTGCGACACTCTGCGAGGCCCTGACCAGGTGCGGTCCGGGCCGCTGAGAGCCCGTGCTTCGAGGAGTAAGAGACTTGACCACCCAGGCAAACGTCGGCCAGGGCGCGGGACGCGTCCTGACGATGTCCACCATCGCGTTCACGTTGATGTTCGCGGTCTGGCTGATGTTCGGCATCCTCGGCGTCCCGATCCAGGCCGAGCTCGGCCTGACCGACGTCGAGCTGTCATGGATCTCGGCGTTCGCAGTGCTGAACGGCTCCATCTGGCGGCTCCCCGCCGGCATCCTGACCGACCGCATCGGCGGCCGGAAGGTGACGCTGGCGATGCTGTTCGTGGTCGCGGTGCCCGCTTACCTGGTATCGCTCGCCGACAACTACGGGATGCTGCTGTTCCTCGCGTTCCTCGTCGGCTTCGCGGGCAACCTGTTCTCCGTCGGCACCGCCTGGAACGCGGCCTGGTTCGGTCGTGAGCGGCAAGGGCTTGCGCTCGGGGTGTTCGGCGCGGGCAACGTCGGCGCCTCGGTCACCAAGTTCATCGGCCCCCCGCTGATCGCCGCCACCTCCGGCGCCACCTTCTTCCTCGGCATCCAGGGCGGCTGGCGCCTGGTCCCGGTCATCTACGCGGTGCTGCTGGTGCTGGTCGGCATCGCCACCTGGATCGTCGTGCCCCGGCAGGACCTCACCCCGGGCAGTTCGAAGAGCATCCGCGAGATGCTGCAGCCCCTGCGCCACGTGCGGGTGTGGCGGTTCAGCCTGTACTACGTCGCGGTCTTCGGGGCCTACGTCGCGCTCTCGGCGTGGCTGCCCAAGTACTACGTCGACAACTTCGACGTCACCCTCGCCGTCGCCGGCCTCCTGACCGCCACCTTCATCTTCCCGGCCTCGCTGCTGCGGCCGGTCGGTGGCTGGATGGCCGACCGGTGGGGAGCGCGCCGGGTGATGTACCTCACCTTCGGGCTGATGCTGCTCACCTCCGGCATCCTCATGATGCCCAACGGCCACATCGTCATCTCCCACGCCGACGGCTCCACCTCGGAGCACCTCGCCTACCACCTGCCGCTGTGGGCGTTCGCGGTGCTGGTGTTCCTGCTCGGGTGCGCGATGGGCTTCGGCAAGGCCGCCGTGTTCAAGCACATCCCCGAGTACTTCCCCGACAACGTCGGCTCCGTCGGCGGCCTCGTCGGGATGTTGGGTGGGCTGGGCGGCTTCTTCCTGCCGCCGCTGTTCGCCTACACGAAGCAGTGGTCGGGATTCCCGACCAGCACGTTCTTCGTCATCTTCATCGTTACGGCTGTGTGCGGCATCTGGATGCACTTGACTGTGGTGAGGATGCTCGGCGCCTTGTCGCCGGATCTGGCCGGCGCCATTGAACTGCCCATTGAGGAGGCCGCGTAGTGAGCACCAAGCAGCAGACGCAGGGGGACTGGCTCCAGGACTGGGACCCGGAGGACGAACAGAACTGGAACAAGAAGCTCGCCTGGCACACGCTCGTAATCACGACGTTCTCGTTGACCATGTGCTTCGTGGCGTGGTTCCTCCCCAGTGCCATCATCCCGAAGCTGCGGCCCCTCGGCTATGACTTCACCCCCGCGCAGCTCTACTGGATGGCGGCCATGCCCGGCCTCTCCGGCGGCGCCCTGCGCATCCTGTGGATGATCCTGCCGCCCAAGATCGGGACCCGGAAGCTCGTCACGCTCACCACGCTGCTCCTGCTGCTGCCGATCCTCGGCTGGGCCTTCGAGATCACCAACCCCGACGTCCCGTACTGGCGGCTGATGGGTCTGGCCATCCTCTCCGGCATCGGCGGCGGTGCCTTCTCCGGCCTGATGCCGTCGACGTCGTACTTCTTCCCGAAGCGCCTCCAGGGAACCGCGCTGGGCCTGCAGGCCGGCATCGGCAACTTCGGCGTGTCCCTGGTGCAGCTGCTGACCCCGTGGCTGATCTCGTTCCCGCTGTTCGGGTTCGCGTTCTTCGACAGGGTGGGTTCGGACTTCCTCAAGAACTTCGGCTACTCGATCTTCCAGAGCAACACCATGACCTTCACCGGCAAGCCCGACGTGCTGGTCTGGTACCAGAACTCCGCGCTGGTCTACCTGCCGTTCATCTTCGCGATCGCCATCTGGGCCTACATCGTCCTCAAGTCCGTGCCGATGCGGGTCAGCATCAAGCAGCAGTTCGACATCTTCAGCAACGTCGACACCCACCTGATGACGATCCTCTACATCATGACCTTCGGCACCTTCTCCGGCCTGGCCGCGCAGTTCGGTCTGATGATGGAGAACATGTACGGGCAGTACAACGAGAGCATCGTCGCCAACGGGGAGTTGCTGATCCCCGGCTACAACCTGCCCGACGTGGTCAACTACATCTTCCTCGGCCCGCTCGTCGGTGCTGCCGCCCGAATCGTGTTCGCACCGCTGACCGACAGGATGGGCGGAGCCGTGTGGACCCTCATCTCCGGCATCGGAATCCTCGGGGCGATCCTGTTCACCATCCCGTCCCTCACGCCCGACGTCTCCTCGGCCGAGGCGCTGACCAGCGGCTTCAACTGGTTCCTGTACGGCATGATCGCCATCTTCTTCTTCACCGGCATCGGCAACGCCTCCACGTTCAAGCAGATGCCGATGATCTTCGAGAAGCGCCAGGCCGGCGGCGTGATCGGCTGGACCAGCGCCGTCGCGGCCTTCGGACCGTTCCTGTTCGGCGTCGGCCTCACCATCATGAGCCCCACCACCTTCTACTGGATCGGCGCCGCCTGGGCAGTGATGTGCATCATCATCACGTGGGTCCGCTACGCCGGGCCGAACGCACCGAAGAAGGGCTGAATCACCGCCCCGACGCCGCCCGGCCGCGTGCCGGGCGGCGTCGTCGCGCCTAGGCTGGAGCCACCCGCACGAGAGGAACCCAAGTGAGCCACCCCTTCGTCCGCCTGGCCGAGATCTCCGACGTCGCCGTCGACACCGCCGCCGTCGCCGCCCTGGTGGACGACGCCCGAGCAGGCGCCGTCGTCACGTTCGTCGGTGCCGTGCGCAACCACGACGGTGGCCGCGACGTGGACTCGCTGACCTACTCCTCCCACCCCTCGGCGGAGGGGGTCCTGCGGGAGGTGGCGGAGTCCTTCCGGGGTCGCGAGGGGGTCCACGCCGTCGCCGTCGTCCACCGGGTGGGTGAGCTGGCCATCGGCGACGTGGCGCTGTTCGCCGTCGTCGCGGCGTCGCACCGTGGCCAGGCGTTCAGTTGTGCCTCGGACCTCGTCGACCGCGTGAAGGCGACCGTCCCCATCTGGAAGCACCAGCACTACACCGACGGCACGTCGGACTGGTCGAACCTGCCGTAGCCCGGTGCGCGCCGACTCCCCGCCGTCGTCGCCCCCGCGCGCCCTTCCCCACTCGGTCCGCTAGACCACTCCGCTCGTCCCGGGCGGTGGTGAAACGTATCAACAAGTGGTTGGGAGCCCGTTAACGGGCGTAGAACCACTTGTTGAGTTCCTCCCTTGTGGAAAGTGACGCACGGGACCACCGCACAACCAGAGTGTGGAGCATGAAGGGAAGGAAATCTCCGACGGCGGGCCTGGTGCAACTGGCCAAAGCGCAGTCGGGTGTGCTGACCATGTCACAGCTGAGGAAGCACGAGCGCTCGGAGAAGATCCGCCGTCGCTGGGCGGCCGGCTTGGTGCGGATGGCCCCGGGCTACTACTGCACGACTGAACCGACGTGGCACAGCTGGTGCTGGGCCGGAGTGCGGAGGGGAGGAACAACGAGTGTGGTGGGAGGTGCTGCTGCCGCGTACTTGCACGGCTTCATGACGACCCCGCCCGCGCGGATCACGATCTTCCATGGTGCAGGAAAGCCACTCGCGTCCATGGGCGGCGATGGCGTGGCCGTTGACCTGAAGCAGGGCAGCCGGGCAGGGCGAGGGACACCGCCGCGGACGTCTGTGGAGGTCAGCATCCTGGACCTGGCGGGGGAGTGCGACGAGAACGCGACCATCATGGCCGCCACTCGGGCGATCGCCGAGGGGAAGACCACGCCGTCGCGGATCCTGGAAGCGCTGGAGGAGCGACGTGCGGTGCGGCATCGGAAGGTGCTGGAGCGGGTGTGCGACGAGGCGTCGAAGGGAGTTGAGTCCGTGCTCGAGTGGCGGTTCCTTGAACTGGTGCTGCGTGCTCACGGCTTGCCGCTCCCCACGCGGCAGGTGTCAGTGGTGGAGCACAGCCGCTCGGACAACGTGTGGGAGGAGTACGGGCTGCTGGTGGAACTCGACGGCCACCTCGGCCACGAGGACGCTTTCCGTGACCTGGACCGGGACAACCGGGCCGCGCTCAAGGGGTACGTCACGCTCCGCTACGGCTGGCACGACATCCACGAGCGCCCCGCGGAGGTGGCTGCCCAGATCCGGCAGGCGTTGATGGCGGCGGGCTGGGACGGTGCCCACCCCCGTCGCGGCCGGTGACTGGCCCCGGTGTTCTGGAACGCATCAACAAGTGGATCGCAGCCCATCAACGGGCCTGGAACCACTTCCCGAGTTCGTGACCGCGCCTTCGGAGTCCAAGCCGATTGGTCACCGCTATCCTCGGGACCGGAGTCGATGGAGGAGGAAACAGTGCGCACCGTTGAGGAACACCTGAGTGCAGTCCTCGCGCTCGCGGACCCCCTCCCCCCGGTGACCGCGACGGTGCACCCGGACCCCGCGACGGTGCTGGCCGCCGACGTCGTCGCCCGCTACCCCGTGCCGCCCTTCGACAACTCGGCCATGGACGGCTTCGCCGTTCGTTCCGACGACGTGGGCTCGGCCCCCTGCGTGCTCGCCGTCGTGGGTGACGTCCCCGCTGGAACCGCCAGCACCCAGACCCTGCAGCCCGGGCAGGCCATCCGCATCATGACCGGTTCCCCGCTGCCGGCTGGCGCCGACGCCGTCGTGCCGGTGGAGCACACGGACCAACTGCCCGGGGACCAACCGCTGCCCGCACAGGTGGAGGTCCGCGCGGCCGTGCCCGCGGGGCGGCACGTGCGCCGTCGGGGCGAGGACATCGAGGTGGGTGCGAAGGTGCTGGCCGCCGGAGACCCCGCCACCCCCGCGGCGGCGGCGGCCGCGGCGTCGATCGGCCACGCGCAGTGGCAGGTCCGCCCCCGACCGCGGGTGCTGGTGGTCGCCACCGGGGCTGAGCTGGTCGCGCCCGGTGACCCGATCGGGCCGGGCCAGATCCCCGACTCCAACGGCCTCCTCCTCAGCGGGCTCGTCACCCAGTTCGGCGGCGAGGTGGCGGCCGTCCTGCGCGTGGGCGACGAGCCGCAGGAGTTCATAGAAGCCCTTGCCACGGCCGGTTCCGTCGATCTGGCGCTCACCACCGGAGGGGTCTCCGCCGGGGCCTTCGAGGTGGTCCGTCAGGTCACCAGCGGCAGCGTCGAGTTCGTGAAGGTTGCCATGCAGCCGGGCAAGCCGCAGGGTCTGGGCCACTGGGGCATGGCGGGCCGCCGGGTCCCGCTGCTGGCGCTGCCCGGCAACCCCGTCAGCGTGTTCGTCTCCGCCTGGCTGTTCGCCAGGCCTCTCATCGCGCACCTCGCCGGCCGCCCCGCCCAGCTGGCCACCCGGCAACTCCCGGCGCTCGACGGTTGGCGCACCCCGCCCGGACGCCGCCAGTACGTCCCCGTTGCCATCACCCCCGACGGCGTCCGCCCGGCCCACGCGCTGGGCTCCGGCTCCCACGCCATCGCGTCCCTGCACCTGGCCGACGGGCTCGCCGTCGTCCCCGCCGATGTGGACGAGGTCCACGCCGGCGATGTCCTGGAGGTAATCGACACCAATGCCTGAGTTCACACACCTCGACGCCGCGGGCCAGGCCCGCATGGTGGACGTCACCGCCAAGCAGCCCACCGTCCGCACCGCCACCGCGAGGGCCAAGGTCACGTGCTCCGACGAGGTGGTGGCCGCCCTGCGCGACGGCACCGTCCCCAAGGGCGACGTCCTCGCCGTCGCCCGGGTGGCCGGGATTGCCGCCACCAAGAAGGTCCCTGACCTGCTGCCCCTGGCCCATGTCATCGGTGTCCACGGTGCCCGGGTGGACCTGAAGATCGTCGACGACGGCGTGGAGATCGAGGTGGAGACCCGCACGGCGGACCGCACCGGAGTCGAGATGGAGGCGCTCACCGCCGCCACCGTCGCCGCGCTGGCCATCGTCGACATGGTGAAGGGTGTGGACCGCAGCGCCGAGATCGTCAACGCGCGGGTGACCGCCAAGTCCGGCGGCCGCTCCGGGGACTGGCGCCGGGAGTAGTCCCCGCGGCGATGAGGCGCGGACGCGCCCACGATTGACGCGTGCGGGCCGGCCGCTAGTGGCTCTCGCCGTCCAACTGCCCGACGACGTGGGCGCCAACCTCCGCCACCACGGCGACGGCGTCCCGCGCGCCACCGCGTGACCCGGGGGCGTTGACCACCAGGGCTGAGCGTTCGCCGTCGCGGATGGCCACGGCGAGCCCGCGGGATGCGATGGCAAGCGGCGTGTTGGCCAGGCCACGGCGTCGGATCTGCTCCGGGATACCCGGGAGTTCCTGGCCTCCGAGCGCGGCGGTGGCCTCCGGCGTGACATCCCGCGGTGCAACGCCCGTGCCGCCGGTGGTGAACACGATGCGGGCACCGTCGGCGATGGCGGCCCGGATGGCCTCCTGGATGGGCGCCACGTCGTCGGGAACCACCACGATCCCGGCAACGTCGAAGCCAGCTGCCGCCAGCGCGTTGCGGGCGACGGGGCCGGAGCGGTCCTCGTAGTCGCCGTGGTGGGCGCGGTCTGAGACGGTGATCACGGCTGCTCGGATTGCCATGCGCCCATGCTAGAGCAGGTGGCTCGTGTGGAAACCAACACTCGTGCAGCGAACTTGCACGCAGATGCGGTGCTATCGTCGGAAATATGACGCAGATACGGATATCGCAGGCTGCTCTGTTGCTCGGGGTGAGCGACGATTCCATCCGCCGCTGGGCCGCCGACGGCAAACTTGCCACGGTCAGTGACGACGTCGGACGCCAGGTGATCGAAGGCGCGGAGCTCGCCCGCTTCGCCGAGTCCCTCCACGCCGACGACACCCTCGCCGCACTCGACGGTGGCGCCGGGGTGCGCTCCGCGCGCAACCACTTCACCGGCATCGTGACCCGGATCCTGTCGGACAAGGTGATGAGCCAGGTGGAGCTCCAGAGCGGGCCCAACCGCGTCACGTCATTGATCTCCACCGAGGCCGTCGAGCAGCTCGGTCTGGAGGTGGGCAGCATCGCCACCGCCGTCGTGAAGGCCACCAACGTCACCATCGAGGTCCCGCGGTGAACCACTACGTCCGCCGCGCGGCCGCCGTGCTCCTGGCCGCCACACTGATCGGCGCCGCGGCCTGCTCGGCGGGGGAGGAGGCCCACCCGGTGGTCTTCGCAGCCGCCTCCCTCACCAACCCCTTCGCGGACCTCGCGGAGAACGCGGAGGTCAACGTCGACTACTCGTTCGGAGGCTCCAACGGACTTGTCGACCAGTTGGTGGGCGGCGCCCCGGCCGACGTCTTCGCCTCCGCCAACACGGCCACCATGGACCGGGCCGTCGAGGAGGGCGTCACCGCGGGTGAGCCCGTGCGGTTCGCCACCAACCTGCTGGTCCTCGTCACCCCGGCTGGCAACCCCGCCGGCATCACCGGCCTCGATGAATCCCTCGACGGCGCCAAGCTGGTTATCTGCGCCCCGGAGGTGCCGTGCGGTGCCGCCACCGCAGCGCTGGCCGAAACGGTCGGGATCACGCTGGAGCCCGTCTCGGAGGAGTCGGCTGTCACGGACGTGCTCGGCAAGGTCACCTCGGGTGAGGCCGACGCCGGGCTCGTCTACGCCACCGACGCCGCGGGCGCGGGGGAAGACGTGGAGACTCTCGAGATCCCGGAGTCGTCGCAGCATGTCAACGAGTACTGGATCGTCGCTGTGAAGGGCGGCGACGCCGATTCCGCGTCCTCGTTCATCGAGCTCGTCACCGCTGCGGCCGGGCAGGAACTGCTGGCTGACTTCGGGTTCGGGCCCGCCTGATGCCGCGCTGGACCTGGCTCCCGTTCGCGCTCGGTCTCACCTTCCTGGTGGTGCCGCTGGCGGGGATGCTGGCGCGGGTCCCGTGGGCGGAGCTGCCGGCACTGCTGGTCTCGCACGAGGCGGTGGAGGCGCTCGGCCTCTCGCTGCTGACCTGCGTCGTCGCGACGGCCGTCTCGCTGGTGCTCGGCGTCCCATTGGCGCTGGCCATGTCCCGGATGACGGGCCGCACGGCCGTCGTCGTCCGGACACTGGTGACCATCCCGATGGTGCTGCCTCCGGTGGTGGCCGGCCTGGCGTTGCTCTCGACGCTTGGCCGCCGCGGGCTCGTCGGGCAGCACCTGTCCGCGTGGGGGATCGAGATCGGCTTCACGACGGTGGCCGTGGTCTGCGCACAGGTGTTCGTCGCCATGCCGTTCCTGGTGATCGCGCTGGAGGGGGCGCTCCGGGCCGATTCAGGCGACTACGGCACCGTCGCCGCCAACCTCGGCGCCTCGCCCACCCGGGTGCTGTGGCGGGTCACGCTGCCCATGTCGATGCCGGCGCTGGTCTCCGGGGCGGCACTCACGTTCGCCCGCGCCCTGGGAGAGTTCGGCGCCACGCTCACGTTCGCCGGCTCGCTGGCCGGGACCACGCGGACGCTGCCGCTGCTGGTGTACCTCACGCGGGAGCAGGACACCGACCTCGCGCTCGCCCTGGCCCTCGTGCTGGTGCTGGTGGCGCTCGTGGTGGTGGCCGTCTCGGCCCGCTTCAACCGGCCGGTGAGCACATGACCGGCATCCGCGTCGACGCCGCAGTCAGGGTCCGCGACGTCGTGCTCGACCTCGACCTGCCCGAGGGGTCCTGCACGGCCGCCATCGGACCCAACGGTGCCGGCAAGTCCACCTTCGTCGGGCTGCTGTCCGGTGCGCTGCGTCCCGACACCGGCACTGTCGCCATCCACGGCCGCACCGTCGCCGGGCCGGGCGGTTTCGTCCCCCCGCACAAGCGTGGCGTCGCGCTGTTGGAGCAACGGTCGCTGCTGTTCCCGCACCTCGACGTCCTTGCCAACGCCATGTTCGGCCTTCGTTCCCGGGGAGTTCCCCGCCATACCGCCCGCGCGGAGGCCCTCGCCCAGCTGGAGCGGGTGGGTTGCGCCGACCTGACCCACCGCCGCCCCAACCAGCTCTCCGGAGGGCAGGCCCAACGGGTGGCGCTGGCGCGGGCGCTGGCGATCAAACCCGACGTCGTGCTCCTCGACGAGCCGATGGCGGCCATGGACGTGGCGGCGGCGCCCGAGATTCGCAGCCTGCTCCGCACCCACCTGGCCGGGCGGACATCTGTGCTTGTCACCCACGACCTGCTGGACGTCCTCACCCTTGCCTCCCACGTCGTCGTCCTCGAGCGCGGCCGCGTGGTGGAGCAGGGGCGGGTGGCCGACGTGCTGCCCCGGCCCCGCAGCCAGTTCCTCGCCGACTTCACCGGTGTCAACCTGCTCTTCGGAGACCTCGTTGACGGTGGGTTGCGGCTGGCCGACGGCACCGTCGTCGCCGGGCTTGCGGGCGACGACGCCACCGCCGGCCCCGGCTGGGCCAGCATCCCCGCCAACGCCGTGGGTCTGCACCTCGCGGACCCGCACGGCAGCCCCCGCAACGCGGTCGACGTCGTGGTGCGGGCCGTGGAGCCGCGCGGCCCGGTGGTGCGGGTAGTGGTGGACCTGGCGGGGCAGGCGCTGGCGGCGGACCTGACCACCGGGGCCGTGGCCGAGTTGGGGGTGGAGCCGGGGTTGCGGTTGGTGGCCTCGATCAAGGCGACGGCGGTCACCCTGTACTGACTCGGCGCCCGGAGTGCTGCGCTAAACTGCCGCAAAGGTTTGGAGGCCATTGTGTCCATCGGGCAAGCAGATGACGGACGCTCCGTCACAGAAGCTGCCCGAGGCGTTCGGCCGGCAACTCCCGGGTGGTCATGGGCGACGGTGCCGGAGATCGCCGAGGACGTCCGTGCCAACCTTGCTGGTGGTGACACCGGCCACGCCCTCAGGATGCTCATGGATGGCGTCAACCGGCTCCCGTCGGCACTCAGTGCAGACCGGCTCGACGAAGCCCTGACTGACTTCCCGACCACGGGAGACCATCGCTGGGACGCCCTCCTGAAGGGGGCTGTCAGGTACCGCCTCCACCAGATGGGGCGCAAGGCGCCGGCCTGGACCAAGGTGGAGCCCCTCAAACAGTTCTGGTGGCCCGTGGCCTACAGCAAGGAGAAGGCCTACGTCGACATGGCCCACACCCCGGCGGAACTGATGCGGATCGGCATCTTCATCGACGAGCGAGAGTTCACCCAGGCATGAACGGCGACGGACGCGACCTGAGCCGTGAGGACCTGTTGAGCCTGCTCACCGAAACCGGTGAGATCCTCCAGGCGAAGGGTATCGAGGCGAGTATCTACGTCGTCGGTGGGGCGGCAATGGCACTGGAGTACCAGTCGCGCCGCGTCACGCGTGACGTCGACGCGCAGATCAGGGCTGAACATGACGGCTTTCGCGAGGCAGCGGCCGTGGTTGCTGACCGGCACGGTCTTGGCCGGGACTGGGTCAACGCTGCCGCCACCGCGTTCATGTCGAACGAACCCGATGACGATGCCGAGGAACTCAACCTCCCCGGTCTGCGGATCGCGGTGGCCTCGGCGGAGCACCTGATCGCGATGAAACTGCGGGCCATGCGCGAGCGTGACATGGACGACCTGGAGACGCTGTTCCGGCACACGGGCATCACCGAACCCGAGCAGGCCGCCGACATCCACAACCGACTGTTCGACGAGTCCTACATCGGCCACGTGGACCCGGACGAGGCCCTTTACGCCGCCAGACAGGTCTTCGCCAGAGCGGCAGCCCAGGGCCGCCTGCTCAACTCCGGGAGCGACAACCAGTAGCCGGGTGCGGGACACTGACACGCTGCTTGCGCGCTGTGGTTCGATGGGGCCATGACGACTTCTGTTGACTTCTGGTTCGATCCCACCTGCCCCTGGGCCTGGATGACCTCCCGTTGGATGCTCGAGGTGGAGAAGGTCCGCGACGTCGAGACCACCTTCCACATCATGAGCCTCTCCGTCCTCAACGACGGCCGTGACCTTCCCGGCGACTACCGCAAGGCGATGGACAACGCATGGGTCCCCGCACGCACCGCGCTCGCCGTCGAGCAGGCCCACGGCTCACAGGGACTTCGGGACTTCTACACCGCCATCGGAACCCGCTTCCACCCCGGCGGCGAGCCGAAGGACGAGGCCACCATCCTCAAGGCCCTCGCAGACGTCGGCTTCTCCTCGGAACTCCTGGACATCGCCAGGACCGACGAACTCAACGACGCCCTGCGCGCCTCCCACCACGAGGGCATGGACCCGGTTGGCGACGAGGTGGGCACCCCGGTGGTCCGCGTCAACGGCATGAGCCTGTTCGGGCCTGTCATCTCGCCCGCGCCGAAGGGTGAGGAGGCCGGAGAGTTGTTCGACGGCTTCGTGAAGGTCACCGCCTACCCGGGCTTCTTCGAGCTCAAGCGCACCCGGACGGTGGACCCGATCTTCGACTGATCCCGGACCCACCCACCTGGGGAGGTCGAAGCCAGCAGGCGCTACGCCCCACGCCAGACGCCACGCCCATGGCGCTAGCGTCAGGGCGGGGGCGTAGCGTCTGGCCACGCGTCGGCGGAATCAGCGAATTGCCCCGCGAATCTGGGCATTTCGGCACGTCGCTGGCCAGCTCTCTTCACAAACGGTCTGGGCGGAACAATCCGCCCACCACGGAAGGGCTCACATGACCATTTCCCTCACCCCGTACCTGCAGTTCGACGGCACCGCGCGCGAGGCCGTCGAGTTCTACCAGAGCGTCTTCGGAGCCGAACTCACCCTCAGCACCTTCGGCGAGGGCATGGGCGAGATGGCCGACCCGGCAACAGCGGATCGCATCATGCACGCCTCGCTGTTCGTCGAGCGCGGCTTCCACATCATGGCGTCGGACACCATGGCCGGGATGCCGGATCCCGTCAACGGCGTCCTCTCGCTGAGCTCCGACGGCACCAACCCGGCCGACGACGACCCGCTGCGCAGCCACTGGGACAAGCTGACCGACGGCGGCACCATCGACCTGCCGCTCGAACTCGCCCCGTGGGGTGACGCCTTCGGTCAGCTCACGGACCGGTTCGGTGTTCGCTGGATGGTGAACATCACCGGCACCCAGGAGTGATCAACCCGACGCCGTCGCGCGCAGGAACGCCTGCCAGCCGGCGGCGTCGGCCAACGGGGCGGTGATCCCGAGTTCCTGCTGGACCGGCCGCAGTGCGTCGCGGGTCTGCTGGTCGTAGGAACCGGTGACCTCGACGTCGCGGCCATGGACGTGCAGCAGCGCCGACTGCACCAACTGCACCTGCACCTCGGAGCGCTGACGGAACGTGCTCAACTCCTCGCCCGAGACCGAGTTGTCCACGTGGATGTGGTTGTGGTGCTGCGCGTTGTACAGGTACGTCAGCGTGTAGGTGAAGTGCAGGTGCAGCGACGCCGCCAGCCGCCAGTAGTCCCGCAGTTGGGCGTCGGTGCCGGGGTTCCAGGTGTCGTAGCGGCAGGAGATGGTGCCGCCGTCGTGGACCACTTCCGCGAAGTCGAAGGCGCGTCCGGCCTGGTGGAAGGAGCTGCACTTGTCGACGTAGGCGCCGTAGCTCCAGACCTCCCGGATCGCGCCCAGTCCGCTGAGCGCCGCCCAGTCCTCCGCCCACAGCTCGAGGCGCTCGAGGAAGGCGGGATCCGAGCGCATCGGCGTCGGTGTGCGGTCGATCTCGTAGCCCAGCGTTCCCGTGCCGACCGTGGAGAAGTCCACGAGGGACTCCGGGGTGCGGCAGCGGTCGGCGCCGTCCGGGATCCCCGGGATGTCAGGGACGACGTCGCTCCCGCAGCCGGCGAGCAGCACGGCCCCGCCAGCCAGCAGCAGCCCGCGCCGGGAGAACTTCGCCATGTGACAAGGGTATGTGGTGCGCGGGATGGTCTTTTCGACGACGCTCGCTTCGCTCGCTGCTCAACCACCGGGGGGTAGCCCGGCTCAGCCACCGATGGTTGAGCAGCACGCGCGAGCGGCAGAGCCGGGCGTCGTCGAAGCCCCTTCAATCGCCCGCTGGTGGTCCTCACCGTCCGTCATCTTCAATTGTTGGTGATGGCGTGAGGAGGGGTGATGTCTGGGACTGGCGGCAGCAGGGCTCCTCGAACCATGCGCAGGTTCTGGCGGACCTCGCGCCCGAAACTGATGGGTCGGGTACGACGGTTCACGGGGTTGTCATTGCCCGCCCTGCTACTCACGGTGATCGCGGTCGTGCTCTTCGTGGTGGGACACATCGACCTCTTGAGCGGCGCTGGAGACCTGCTCGTAGCGTGGCAGCAGTTTGCATTGGTTGCGATGGTCCTGCTGAACGGCAGCTACCTGGCCGTCGCTGCCAGCAGAATCCTCACCTCGCATGGGGTCCATCCCAGGCTGTGGGTGATGGGGGCTGTGGTCCTGTACGTGCTGTTCATGGCCGTGGTGGGGCTGCGGGGGTGCATCGTGGGCGGTGTCCCATTCTGGAGCGAGCTCTACTACGGGCTTCTGATGATGGTGGGGGAATCGTCCAGAGGTGCGTGTTCGCCGGTGCCGCTGGCAGCCCAAATGGCAGGTTTCGCCGGGATGGGCGTGCTGCTGGCAGCGGCCGCCAGCGTCGTCGCGGCAATGACTTCCCGGCAGCTCGCCGGCCTGCGGGCGAACTGGGCCAGGCGCGTGATTCTGGTCAGTGGTCTCGAGGTGGATTCGTTGCGGGTGATCCGCGCGTTGCTCGACGACCCGAACGGTTGCATGGTGGTGGTGGAAGAGCCGGATCCGGAGCACCACCTGCTGGCGCAGGTACGCGGATCGGGGGCGGTGGTGGTCCGCAACATCCTGGGGGGCGGGGAGCGGGACCGTCGTCGGCTCAAGAAGCTCTTGACCTCCGGCCGGGGAGTGATCGCGCTGGAGCGTGCCTACCTGCTCAGTTCTGACGACCGGCGCAACG
Organism: Tessaracoccus rhinocerotis; assembly: GCF_007197885.1. Taxonomy (GTDB): domain Bacteria; phylum Actinomycetota; class Actinomycetes; order Propionibacteriales; family Propionibacteriaceae; genus Arachnia; species Arachnia rhinocerotis. The sequence continues at coordinate 32,503 of NZ_VKKG01000006.1, read as the reverse complement.
TCGCGAGGGCCGAGCACCTGCGAAATGTGCTGCGCGAGTTGAAGCAGCAGCACGACTACCTGCCGCCACCGCGGATCATCGTCCGCGTGGACAGGTACCGGCAGGCGAGGCACTACGTGACCGAACAGCTGCAGGACTGGGCACCGGGGCCGGAGTCTGCGGAGAGCTCCCACCAGCCGGTCTCGGCCTTCATCTCGGTCATCGGTCGGCACCAGTTGACTGCCCAGATGCTCGCGCAGCACATCGCCGAGCGCGGCCAACCGGACCACGTCGTCGTGGTGGGGCGCACCGACCTCGCCGAGGCGTTCTGCGACGACTACTCGACGCAACGCGCTGCCGCCGGTCTCCTTGCCGCCAGCATCCAGGGGCCGAACGACATGGCTGTCAGGATGCTGGAGTTCCAGAGCACGAAGGCCTCGCTGCCCGACGTCGTGAGGGTGGACGACGTCCCGGGGCTCGACGAGCTGGTCCGGCTGCAGGACGAGCATCGGCGCACGAGCGTGGTGATCACCACCGTCCTCGACGAGCAGGGCCTCGCGTCCCTGGAGGATGCCGCCCTCAAGCTCGACGGCGGGAGCATCCGGATCTTCGTGCTCAACGAGTCCACCTCCGGTCTCTCCGAGTTCCCAATGCTGGGCACACTGCACACGTTCGGGCTGTCACTGGGAGGTCGCAGGATTGAGCGGACACCAGATCCTGAAGAGCTCTTCACCCGCGACCCACTCGTCGGAGTGCCGCCGGATGTCTGGTTGCGGTCCGCGCGGCTGGCTTCCGATGCGTACGGGATCAGCTATGGACCGAACTCCTGGGTCGACGACGACCCAGAGGCGCGGGAGAGCAACATGCGCGCGCTGCGCCACGTGCTGTGGTACCTGACCTCGAACGGTTTCGAGTGGGTGGCCTCCCGCGACGTCGGCATCCGGGCAGACCCGGTTCCACCGGATCTGCTGGACTCCTTCGTGGAGAAGGAGCACGAGAACTGGGTCCAGTTCAAGAGGCATCACCGCTGGGTGGGGACGAAGGCTGAGACCACTGACAAGAAGGCACGGGAGAACCACCTGCTGTTCCCGTGGAAGGACCTGCCGGAGGACCGAAGGAAGACGGCCCGGACCAACACGTTGGGTAGCGTCGAACTGGTTCTGCAGGTGCTCGCCGTCCAGGGGATCCATCCCGTCAGGATCGCGCCCAGGCGCTACGTTCGCAGTGGGGAGGTGCGGTTGGTCCGTACTGTCGGAGATGCCGGAGAGTCCTGGACGACGGAGACCGGTCAGGAGATGCAGGCCAAACCCGGGGACCACGTGTTGTCCGACGGGACACGCGAGTGGACCATCGGGCCCGAAGAGCTGGCAAAGACCTACCGGCCAGTCTCGGCGGACATTTGGGCCCGCACTGGCGAGGTGACCGCGCAGCTGGCCTACCCCGGGGAAACGGTGGAGTCCCGAGAGGGCCCGCAGACGGCCGAGGCTGGTCAGTGGCGGGTCACGGACGATGCTGGTAACTCCTGGTTGGTTCCTGCCGATAAGTTCGAGGCCAACTACCGGCCCAAGCCGGCTGCCCAGTAGGCGCCCGTCCGGCTTCTCAACTACCAGCGCCGGCGGTCAGGCAATCGCAAGCAGATACCCGCGGCTCGAGACCTCGTCCTCCAGTTCCCTGAGTGCGGTGAGGATCTGGGGGGTGGGCTTCGGGGCCGGTCGGCCTGTGACTTCGACGGTTGCCACCCGGTAGGCATCGAGCGCGACGTGCCCGCATCTCCGAAGGCGGAGGTAGGCATCCTTGAACATCGCTGCGAGCAGTTGCTCGATGTGGTCATCCTCGGGCCTGCACAGGTTCTCCGGCAGGGTTTGGCCCCCGCCGTTGGACAGGAGCGGGAGGGTGAGGTTGCTGTACACCCAGTCCTGCCCCGCCACCTGCTTGGCGACCTGGATCACCATGGCCACCTCGCGCCGCACCATCGACGTCGTGCTCCCCTCGTCGGGGAAGTGCTTCTCGCGCTCCTGGAGGAGACCGTCGATGGGCCAGCGCCCGGCCACGTGGTTGGGGCTGAACGGGTAGGCACGCAGGATTCGGAACAGCACCACCAGCCAGGGGCCCCGGTGCCCGGCTGCGTCGAGCAGTGCGACGTTGACGCGGGCCGGGACCCCGTCGTCGCGCCCCGGTTTGGCCGGGTAGCCCGCCGCCGTGCGTGCGCTGCGGCTCAGCTCCACCAGGGCCGTCCTGGCCACCCGGTAGGCGTAGGCCCCCGGGTCGGCGACGGTGCCTCCATCCAGCTTGGCCATGAGCTTCAGCAGGATGGCGGCGACGAGCTCGTGGAGCAGGTCGAGGCAGCCGGCTCCGCGGCAGACCTCGTGGAGACCGCGCCCGTGCGGATCCTGCGGCCCGTACGGTGCTTCGCGGGTGTAGCAGGTGCCGCGGTTGTGGAACTTGGTGCCGCGGTCCTCGCGGCTGGCGTTCCAGCCGGCCTCCGCGGCCAGCTGGAGCAGATCGTGTGGTCCGAGATTGCTATTGCCTGTTGTGATTTCCCCCATGGAGATCAGCTTGAAGCCGTTCATCCCGTTTCGCCACAGGAAGTGTGGAAAGTGTCACAACTTTGTCAAGGGACGCTGCTCGGCAGGCGAGTTTTGCTACAGATCAGAGCGAAGTGGGTACCCGCCGGGGAATGTCGCACTGTATGGAATCCCTGGGTTCTTATCAGTGGTCCCCGGCCTCAGATGCCGATATTGGTGCCGTCCCAGTGCCAACGGACCCCGTAGGAGACACCGGGATACATCCGGTCGAATTCGATGGTGTGGCGGGCCTGGACCGGATGGATCAGGGTGGATCCGGGGACCCGGTGCAGGTCTTCTATGTGCAGCCGCGACGCGAACTGCTCCAGCGCTGCGGGGCGCCTGTTGCCGAACTGGAGATCAACCTGGGCCTTGTAGGCGCTGCCTCTGGGGCGGAACCCGATCATCGGGGCTAGCGCGTCCGGGCTCGGGAACTGGATGGAGGTGGCGAAGGACTGCTCGTCGCCCACTTCGAGGGGCTTGCGGAAACGGAGTCGGTACTGCCAGGTGGACTCGCCCACCTTGAGGGGTTCTTCCAATGCACAACCCTCAAGCGCCTTCAACGGGAAGGTCTCCCGGCCGGTCCACCACGGCATGCGCACGTGCTCGATGACGTGGTCGAGCCGGTCCACCAGGGACCGGATGGTGCGCTGGCTCGAGATGATCGGCTGATCCTCTCGCAGATCCACCCAGGTGCGGGACCTCACGTCGATGTGGTCATCCGTCGGGATGGTACCCTCCGACATGCGCGGTTCGCCGAGCAGGATTCGGGTCAGGCGCGCAACCGCGTCGTCGTAGTAGCGGTAGGCCGTGCGAGCCGATCTCCCCACCGCCTCCCCGGCGATTAACATCCGCTCCCTGGCCGACTCGGGGGATTTCCGGCTGAAGCCGGCAGCCTTGATGAAGACGGTGCGGTGCGCTCTTGTCTTGCGGTCATCCGTCCTCTCGGTCAATCTCTCGGCGACTGTCAACATGGCGCGCTTGACTGCACCGTGCTGTGCGCTGGCGGAGGTATCCGCGTCAATGCTGAGAATCCGAAGAAGCTCGGGGGAGAACGCCTCGATGTGATTGATTCCCTTGGTCCTCCATTCATCGAAGACCTCGGCCAGCACATGGACATCACCCTGACGGTCGAGCATGTCCTCCCCCTCTCCGCTGTGCCAAATAGTAGTGGTCGGCAACCATGGTTTGGGCTCGGCCCAAGTTTCTGGGGTGCGCATCGGCCATCCGTCCGTCAGAAGACATCGGACGTAGGAAGGCAGGTGGGCGGTGAAACTGGTTGCCCTGTGCGCGCAATGGGTCACGCAACAGCCGGTCTGGGCTGAGGTTTCGAGGGCTGCCCACGGAATCACCGCCGATCTGGTCGCGCAGGCGCTACTTGTTCCAAGAATGGCAAGAGCCTCTGACAATCATCCGCCGGGTGCGTCCCACGATCTGTCCCCGGAACAGGAACGCGATGTCAGATGCCTGCTCCTGACAGAAGATCTCTGGTTCGCCTCCCGCATGCGGGTGCTCAACACTGTGCTGCCGGACGGCATCGGTGAGGCGCAGCGCCGCGGGATCAACTGCGCATCCCCCGACATGGCACGCAAGCTCCTGCAGGCCATGGACCAGTTCGATGCAGACTCGATTCGACTCACCGATATCGAGCTCCAAGTGATCCTGTTGACCTACCTGAGCAATCACGCCAACACCCTGGCCAGCAGGGCGCTGGCCAGGGGCGGGTCGTGACCGCTCGCGAGACGGTGGACGCTTGGGCTGGTTGGCTATCACCAGTAGAACCACATGGATGGCTCCTTCCTTTTCGGGAGGGTTGTCCCTCACCGAAAAGGCGGAGCCGGGAACGCATTCTTCGGAGATCTTGTGAACCGGACTACTTGTAGGCGTTGTGGAACAACGGAAAGGAGCCGACCCCTGTGGGTGTCGGCTCCCTGTCGTTGCTCCGGGTGCGCAGTGTCAGTCGTCTGGCAGTGGGGGCAGCAGTTCCCAGGCCGCCAACTCCGCAAGGAATGGGCGGTCAGGCAAGTCGCCGGTTTCAAGGCCTTCCGCAGCAAGCGCCCTTGCCAGCCTGCGGCGTGCGAGCAGCACGTCCTGGACCAGAACAGGCACCTGACCAGGCTCCTGGCCTTCGCCGGCTGCGGCCAGCGCCAGGTCTTCCTGCAGTGGAGGCCGGAGCGCCAGAGCGACGATCGCGTCGTCGTCCAGCCGCCCTGTTCCCTCTGCCAGGGCCTTCAGTGCGTCCGGGAGTTGTTCCGGGTGGGTCTGGAGCAGCGCCCGCGCACCCGCGAGGGCAACCTCCGCAGCCTTTCCGGAATCCTGCTCGGACCATTCCTTGCTCAGCCAATGGGCTGTCGCGACGGCACCGGCGGCGCCGTCAAGGATAGCCTCCACCCGGGCGCGCCCCAACAGGGGCATCTCGGCGAGCGCAGCGATACCCGTCTCCAGACGAACCAGATCGGTTTCGAACGGAGATGTGACCGAGCCGGTCCCCGGGTGGGAACGCTGCAGCCACTCGCCCAGTGCCACCCGGCTCAGGGTGTGCGGCTCGACGTCCAGGGGATGGAGCGTGGCGGAACCGGAACCCTGTAGCTCATCCCAGGCCCGGGCGGTGTAGAAGATGCTGGCCAGCCGTGGAGCCCGCGTCACCGGTGCGACGAGCAGGGGGGCGAGCCCGATGTCGCCGGGGTGCCAGTAAACACGGCCGCCCTCGGCCAGTTGAGCCGCGGCCAGGTCCTCCTTGTCGAAGGCAATTGCCCAGCCTGGAGCGATGATGGTTTCGTCGTCTCGCGTCTCCAGGACCAGCCTGGTGCCGGGACTCGAGGCGCTCCGCTCCGCGACCGCCATCTCGAACAGTTGCAGGTTCAGGTCCCCGGCACTGTCGGCCCGAAGGCAGGCTTCGGCCCAGCCCTCGCTGGGCGCGATGTGGCGTACGAGGCGACGGAACTGGGCTGATCGCTCAGGACTCGCGAGTATGGTTTCGGCAAGCTCGGCGGTGAAGCCCTCAAGGATGCCGTCGATGATGTCATTGGCGCGTGGCGCGCTTCGCAGCAGCGCTGCGATCTCCGGGTCCGGAGTGATGTGTGGGTCCATTTTCCTCAGCCCTCCTCGACGGGAAGATGCTCGGAGCATCGCTCAACGCAGAGGAACTGCGGGGCGTGCTGGTGTTGGTGGGGAACGTGCACTGCGTAGAGTGCCTCGGCGTTGTGGAGCGCACTGATGATTGCCTCGTCAGTGGCCTGGGCAAGGTTCTGCAGCGCCCGTGCGGATTCGATGAGCTGGGCCTGAGGGATTGGGTACCTGCCCCTTGCGAAAGCAAGCAGCTCGCCGGCACGCTGCATCAGCCTGCGGCCGTCGGTGGGAATCAGCGGTCCGGCCTTGTGAACCAGATCCAACAACTTGTTCATGACGCCGTGTTTCACGACGGCGGCCTGCGGAGGAGCGAGCACGATGAACAGGTAGATCCCCAGCCGCATCAACGAGTCTGCCGCGCCTGTGGTGTCGCTGATGAAGTTGGGTCTTCTTCCCAGGTGATCAGCCAGGTCCTTGCGCCAGAACTGTCTCTGGTCCGGGAAGTTTCTGACAATTTCCCAGTCTTCGTCGGTCATGATCTCAATGCGGTGCTCGAGTTCCAGATAGAGCCTGACGACGAGGCCGGCAGGGTGCTTCAACTGCGGCGTACTGTCCCGCTCGATGCTCACCTGGAGGGTTCGGATGGCCACCTCCACGAGGATCTCCGGCACGTCGCTCAGGAATGCTTCCTCTGCTGAGATGCCCACCAGATCCCCTGCGACGTAGCGGTCCTCCCTGCGCTCCCGGCTAGTCTTGGCCCGGGCAAGGTCAGTCAGGACGTTTCGCAACTTGGTCCTGACCCCGGTGGAGGTCAGGGCAGCAGGGTCCATGCCGTGGCTGATCAGTCCAAGGAAGTACTCCTTGGTTCTCATCACGGCCTCGACGTAGTCCAGTCCGGAGCCCGTCCTCTCAATCGGATGGCGTATCAACTGGGCGACGGTGTCCATCAGCCTGGTCAGGGCGGCCTGTTCTGGCGTCGGGTCCTCTGGCGCCAGCTCGTCTGATCCTTCGGTCATGGACTCCCCCTCCATCGTTCTCGCACATTCTAGGGTGGCGACGATGGAGGGGGAGCGAGAACAGCCCCGCCCGCTACTAGTTCGCCCCGGGCTCCAGCGGAGCGCGGACCAAGGGCGTGGCATCTGGCCGACCGACCACCCTTGCGATGAAGTCCCTGGAGAAGGACTTCAGGCGAGATTCGCGGGCGTCGGCCTGCTTCAGCGCGTGGGTCAGCAACTCGCCCAACTGCTTCAGGCCGTCACTGCGGGCGCCGATGCGTTCGTGGACAGCCACAGATTCTGCCTCGAGGAGAGCCAGTTGCTGGACGAGGCCGTCGATCTCCGCGCGATGGCGACGCAGTTCCCGCCGCTCCGGCACGAGGACCTTCCGGGCTGACCAGACGGTACCGATGACCGATGCCACGTAGAGCACCAGCATCAGCACGGTGGCGGGGAGCTCGGTGTCGGTGTGCTCCACCACAAGGCCGGTTTCTGCTCCCACCGCGCCACCGGTGAAGCCCAGACGCCAGCGGGCGAAGGCCAGTGCAGCACCCACGCCCAGTACGCAGACGAGCAGAAGCCAACCGACGATCCTGTTCCCGTGGTTGAACTCGGTACCCACTTTCGTCGCGAGCCCTGCACACGCTGCTCCAAGTCCGATCATGAGGCCGATGATGATGGCCTCGCTGAAGTCCGGGAAAAGCTGGGCGATGACCGGGTAGCCCAGGAGCGTATCCAGGGTCATCCCGAGCCACGCGACGATCATCAGGACCCGCGCGACCGGGGGCACGTTGAGCCCCGGTGGGCGGTGGTAGGGAGAGGTCTGGGGGTTTGGGCTCATGGGAGTTCTCCTTCGTGGGGCTCGTGCGAGTTGAAGTTCATGGAACGAACGTTGTCCGGGGTCTCGTGGGGCGGGTCAGGAATCTCTCCGGCCGGACCATCCAGCAAGTTCTCCCAGTCGTCGACGCCGAAGGGGAAGTCTGCCTTCTCGGTGTTGATCAGGATGGGCCGAACTGTCAGCGGCACTTCTGGCAGCACTGGACGCCTGCCGGTCAGGGTCTCGTAGGTGGCGGTGTAGGCGGCGTAGGCCGTCTGCAGGTCGCTGCGCGCCTGTGACACTTTCCCTGCCACCTGGGACTGGGCGAGTTTGGCCTGCTCGAAGAGACGGGCCTCGACCTTGTGGCACTGGACGTCGGCGGAACGGATCTTGTCCCGGAGTTCGGCCATCTCGTGGTGGATCTCGCGATCCATCAGGTCGGGAACCAGTCCATCGAGCCCACCGCTGTCGGCGTGGCCCTGGATCCGTTCGGAGATCCAGGCGAACTGCTGCCCGATCTCCGGCAACTCCCAGGCGGGGTCCCCGGGTGAAAGGGTGGCCCAGTCCTTGATGTGGCTGAAGTGCTCGCTGTCCTCCTCGACGTCGGAGAGCGCGATGCGGGTCGGGGGAGGCAGCGTTCGGTCCAGAGGCCGGGGCGTCGCGGGCGCGGGCTGGCCCCGGAAGAGGGAACGCAGTCGGCTGAAGAAGCTCATGTCTTGGGTCCTTCCGTCAGTGGGTGAGCTGGGTTGGGGTGGCAGCCGTGTAACCACCGGTGCCGAGTTCCGCCGCAGCCCAGTCAGGCATTGGCAGTACGGGAGCCAGGAACGTGATCCCACGGGAGGGGCGGCTCATCCCGCGGGCGTAGGTGCTGGCGCGACGCTGGTAGTGCTCCAGCAGTTGACGGGTGCGTTCCTGCAGCACGCTCCAGTGGGAACGCTTCTGCGTGACGATCACGTCGATCTGCTGGAGCACGGTCCGCCGCCGCTCGGCCGCCTGGGTCTGTGCCGTCCGCAGTTGGGCCAGCGCAGTCTGGCGCTCGAGGGCCTTGCGTCGAAGCACCTCGTCGTCGTCGCTGAAGCCTTCTCCCGCGCCCAGGGACTCGCGCAACGGGCTGCCCTGCAGTTCGGCAAGGTCCGAGGCCAGTTGCCCGATGTGGTCGGCGGCGACGCGCTCCTCCGCCGCGAGGGCAGCCTGCTCCTTGTCCAGCAACGCCACCAGCGCGTCGGTGCGGGAGCGCCCTTGGGCGACGGCGTTGCCGCACTCGGCGAACAGCCGCTGCAGCCAGGCCGATGAGGCGGTCTGCAGCGGCTCCATGTGCTCGGTTCCGCGGAGGCGGTCCTGCCGTCCCGCCCAGTGGTCGCGGGTGCGGGTCCACCAGCCGTAACGCAGCGGCTCGTCCGGGACCAGGAGGAAGACCGGCAGCGCGTCCGGGATGTGTGCCTGGTCGGCGCTGATGGCAACAGAGGTTTTCTTCTTCATCTGACTGGCTCCTTCTTGGGTCGGGTTCAGCATTCTTCGCGCAGGATCACGATGACCTTGCGGTTCTTGGTCCGGAGGCTGGGGACGGGGTTGCCGTCGGCGTCGTGGTCGGGCACGTACTCTGGGTAGTTGGGGCCGAGGCCCTCGGTCGCAACGATCTGCTCAGGTGCGGCTCCGAGTTCGATCACAAGAGCCGCTGCAGCCTCTGCCCGCCTCCGGGAAAGCTCGATGCCCTCATCCGGATCTCCTGAGTGGACGTTGGCCGTCGTGCCCTGGATGCGGGCAGTGCGCGACGGGACAGCTGCGAGCCACCGGGCGATTGGAGTCAGAGCGGCGCGGGCCTCATCGAGGCTCACCCACTCGGCAGTCTCCGGACGGAAACGGGCGCCGGAAGCGCCGTCGAAGCTGAACTGCTGCGGGGTGCACGAAGCTGTTTCCTCGGGCGTCGGCTCCACCGGGACGACTGGCTCCGGCGGAGCCACCGAGACGGGAGTCACGGTGTGGGGAGTCACCACCGCGTCGCCGCTCAGGGGGTTGGGATCCACTTTCACGACGGCGCCGCCTGCTTCCAGCGCCGCGGTCCAGATGGCGGTGAGGTTGTCGCGATCCTGCGGGGACAGGGGAGCCTGCGGGCCGGCCGTCCAGCCCGTTGAGGTGAGGTGGATCTCGATCTCTTCGAATCCGGAACCCAGCTCCAACAGTTGGCCGCTGGCGCGGAGGTAGTCCGTCACGTCGCCCGGGTCCGAACGGAGCGCCCCGTCGGCGGTCATGCCCAGCGCCCCGACGGTGTCGATCCCGCACAGCAGGCAGATGATGACGGGCCGCTTGAGCCCCAGTGCCAGGGCGGAGTCCCGTGCGACGGCGAGGGCACCGTAGGCCGACACCTCGTCTGAGTTCGGCAGTGCGGTGACCGCCACCTCGACTGTGCTCAGCGCCTTCGAAACGCTGCGCTGCCGGGCGGGTCCGTTGCCACCCGTGACCGTTGGAATCTGGATGGCCACCGGTTCCGGTGAACCATCCGCAGACACGACGCTGACCGGCATCGAGCGCTCCAGCGCGAGTCCCAACTGTTCACGGTTGCTGGGGGACAGTCGGGGCATGGGTACGTTGGCGTGCGATGCGGTGACGATGACGACGCCATCGGTGGCGATGGGCTCCAGCTCGGTGGCCTGGGACGAGGTGCAGGCGCCGAGCCCGACGACCAGCGTGGCCGAGCAGAGCAGGGCGGTGATGGGGTTCTTCACTAGGGAGTTCTCCTTCCAGAGGGGTGGCTCTCACTTACTTGGCGGACCAGAGATGCCAGGTTTCGGTGAATCCCGGGAACGACTTTCAGATCTTTCGTCCGGGGCCGGAACCGTGCCTTGCTTTTGACCAATAGGCGGAGCGACTGACGACAAGTTCGGGGATTCCGGCAATACGATGTGGCAAAGGAGATGGGGCTGACATGGGGAGCGGGCTGGGCGGATCGGCGAGGGCTGCAACCTCGCCGCCAAAGCGTGAGGAAGTCGTCGCGGCGGATCTGGCAGGGGATCTGGATCTGGCGGTTGACCTCGCCCGAGCCACAATCCATGCGGGAGACTCCGCCGAGGACCTCGCGGTCCGTGTTCGCACCCTGCTCCTGCTCGCCCGCACCCTGCGCCACCGGGAGGACCACAGCAGCCTCGCCGATGCGCGCTCGCTCACCCGGACGGTGCTGGCGCTGGCCCGGCTCACCGAATCCGGAGGTGGGACCCTGACCGCTGCCGCGGAGTTGGAGCTGGCAGCCTGCCTTGCCGCTGCGGGGCTGTATCGGCAGGCACACGAGGCGGCCAAGGTGTTGCGACACCACCCGAACCACCGCCTGGCAGGCTGGGCCTGGAGCACGATGGGTCAGGCCAATCTCGGAGCCCGCCGCCCAGCCGCAGCCGTCTCAGCCATCTCAAACGCCCTCGCCGAGTTTGCACGAGCAGATCCAGGTCAGCGGATTCTGGGAACCAGGACCCGGCTTGGGGCGGCACTGTTGGCCACCGGGGACGTGGCGCAGGCTGCGGACCTGCTGACGGGTGACCTACCCTCGTGGCGCGAGCCGGGGGCGTCGCGTCGGCTGCGGATCCAGCACCACCTCACCACCGCTGCAGCGCTGCGCGGCACGGGGGAGATCGGTGGGGCCGTCCGACTGCTGCGGCAGGTTGATGCCTTGCTCGCAGGTCGAACCGGAATGGATTTCACCAGGGTGCGATTTCATCACGAGTACGCAACCTGCCTGCGGATCTGGGGACAACTTGCCGACGCCCAACACCAGTTCGACTTGGGTGAACAGGTTCGGGCCGGCCTGGCCGGAGTGCCCCGTCCTGGACTGCGACATGACCGCAGCCCGGTCCCGGACACTCCGCTACCCGTTGCCTCCGTGATCGCACCACAGGATCCGCTGGAGGAACTCCAGGCCAGTGCGGACGAACTGTCCGTAGCCGTTGAATCGGACGTCACCTCCAGGGGGGTGCGGCTCGCCACCGGAAGGTGGCGCAGGGACCTTGGATCCGTGCGGTTCGCGCTGCTTATGGTGCAGGACACTGAAGGTGCAGATGCCATAGTCGAACGCGTTGAGCGGCTCGAAGGGATGCCTGACGGTGAGCGCGCGGAGGCCATGCTGCTGGTTGAGGCCGGGGAGGGTTTGGCTCGGCCGGACTCCCTGCATCCCCTGCAGGCGGAGCGACTGCTGCGCAGGGCGTTGGTCCGGCTCGAACGATTGACCGGCCTGGAGTTGTGGCGGGCCCGGGCCGAACTGGCCCTGGCCAAGGTCCTGCGCTCCGACAACCGGGAGGAAGCGCTCCGCCATGCCCTGGCGGCGGTGCAACGCCTCGACGAGGAGCGGTTCCGGATGCGGCATCGTGACCTGCGCGGGAACTGGCTTGCCGAAGTGTTCCACCCTGCCTCCCACCTCGCGATCGAACTCGCACTGGAGTGCGGTCGTACCGAGGTGGCTGCGGACCTGGTGATCTTCTCACGAGTGGCAGGAGTGGTGGCTCCGGGGGACCTGGCGGCCAGGCAGGGTGAACTGCCGCTCACCGCCGTGCCCCGTCTGTACTACACCGACGGAAACAGATCCGACCTCGGCAGTGGAGGCTCCTGCCTATTCCTGTAACTGGCGGGGAGGGGCGGTGATGGTCATGGCCGCCCCCCAGAGCAAGGGCGAGGTACCCCGCGAAGCTGGGTTCCGCCACTCCCGCAGGCACAAACGCTGCCAGGCGTTCAAGGCCTCGACGGGGTCATCAGCCAACTGAGCCGCCTCAAACCCCCTGGCCAATTGAAGGAAGGCCCGGGTGGCGTTGGATTTGTCGGCGCGGAGCGCAGTCTCGGTTGGCAGCGTCCACAAGGTGGCATGAACGGTGTCTGCGCCGTTGTGGAGCATTGCGGCTGCCAGACCGAACGGCTCGAGATCCAGCATGTCGGTGCCCGAGGCGCAGGCCACGACGGCGACCCTCGGTGGCATGGGCCACTTCTCCGGCTCAGCCATGAGTTCGTGGGCGGTCAGCGGGTCCGGGGAGGCGCCCGTGTCGTCGGCCAGCAGGAATCCCATGTTTCCTGAACTGCCCGGGGTTTCACAGTGGCCGAGCAGAAACAGCCGGGATCGTGGCTGCCCGAGCGCCCGCGAGAGGCCATCGGCGCTCCACGGGCGTCCCATATCGGATGGGTTGGCGATGCCCAGATCTTGCCGGTCCGCCTCCGAAAGGACACGGGATCTGTGGGGGAGGAACGGGTCGATGACGTGCAGGGGCGGGAGACTGCGCGCAGTGCCCCAGGGCATCGGCGACGGCGCGTCGTGGCGGAGGTCCCTGGGCAGGATGGGTGCCATCCAGGAAACATCAGCGATATCGAGCAGACGTCGCTCCTCATCAACGGGAAGCAGACCCCAGGGGACAGCCGCAGCGTTGGGTGGGGGCGCTATTCGAACCTGTAGGCGATCCCCGGATGCTGCCGCCTCGATGAGTTGCGTGAGCAGTGACTGCGGCAGCAGGACCGCTGCCAGTTCCTGCATGAGCGTGAGTTCCGTGTCGCGATCGGTGAGATCGCCCTCCAACGCCAGGGATTGCTCATCCTTCGGGAGCGCCGCGTGCAGGCGCGCGAGTGGGGCGTCGGCCTTCCGGATTTCAGCGACGCCAAGAGGATAACGCGCCGACCAGCGCCAGGTGAGCCAGCGACCGTCGCTGTGTCCGACGATCTGAACGGTCCGAACCGCCACCATCCGTCCCCCGTAGAATGTCCGTCACCCGGAGTGTCGGGTGCCAGACTTAGCATGCCAGACCACACAGGAGCAGATCAGTGACGACGCAGCACGAGCAAGCACCCCAGAACCTGGTCATCGGGGAGTCTGACAGGGAGACGGCCATGCTCCTGTCCCGGTTTCGCCGCTCCAACCCCGGGGCGCGGGCGGTCGCGGTGTTCAGTGAACCGGCTGTGGCTGAAGTGTTCCGGAGCGATCTGGTGGATTCCGTTGCATGGCTCCCGGTGCTGGCGAGGGAGGTGACAGCAGCGTTTCCGCCAAGGCCGCGCGGTGCTGTGGCGCCGCCGCCGGTCGTTGTGGGTGACGATGCCACGGCGCGATACCTCGTCGAGGCCTTGGTGAGGGGTTGGTCCGACCCCGGCCAGCCTTTGGTGGTCAGCTGTGTCGGTGGTGGCCGGGACTGGGTGGACGAGGTTGCAGCTGTCACTTGGCCGCAGGGCCAATTGGAGTGGCGGGGCTGTCCCTCGCGAGCGGTCCCGGTGGTCGAGGTGGTGCGCCAGTTGGTGGCGGACTGGCCGCGGCCCGAGGAACGGCGGGGCTCAAGCACGGGCCCGACGGTTCTGGTGGCGCTGGCGGACCCGATCGTGGGCCTCAGCCTCGCCCATGCCGTGGCCGTCGCCTTTCCCGAGGCCCGGGTGGCCGCAGTGCTGGAGGACGGTGAGTTCCTTCCGACGGTGGCGGGTGTGACCTCTTTCAGGATGGGGTCTGTTCGTCGACGGGCAAGGTCCAGCTGGTTTCAGCCGGAGGCACTGTTGGCTGAACAGTTGCTGCAGGACACAGCGTGGGTGTGCGCCACCGAATCGGCCGTGACTCGCCCGGAGCCGCCGATCCTGCTCACGCCGGAACTGCTGGAGTCCGGTGATCCGGTCCCCCTGACCCACCAGAGCGCCGAGTTGCGGGATCAGATCGAAATCCTGACGGGCGCAATCACAAGGATCCTGTCAGCCGGGGACATCCTCCTGGATCGGCATTGGGAGCCAGCCCGTCCGATCATCCCTACTCCAGGGGAGCTCAGGGCCATGGCCGCCGAGATCCTTGGTTTGCTGGGCCTGCCGTGCGACCCTGCCAACGAGTTCACTGCCGTCGAGCTCGCCTCCCGGCTGCCGGCGTTGGCGGCTCGATCCGGGTGGACGTGCCGACGGCCGGATGACTACGAGGAAGTGCTGCCGTTCGAGACGGTGGAGGCCCTGGCCCCGCTGGTCCACCTGGCCTACAACACGGTCAGTACCGACACCGGCAACGCCACGGACTCCGATCTGGCCAACGAGATTTGGGACCACCTGAGCGAGTTCAACAGGGCCGGAAACCGCGCTGTGCTGATCGGGGCCGCCGTCGTCCACGCCGCGATGGGGTGGGGCTGGCAGCGTTCCGACGGCGCCGCGACAGCTGTGAGGCCGACCCCCGAGCAGGTTGAGAGACTTGCACAGCTCGAGCACCGCCGCTGGGCCATCAACCAGCGCCGAAACGGAGCCCAGGATCACAGGTGGATGCTGCCATGGGACGGCCCCGAGGGGAGCAGGGTGAGCGACGGCGCGAAGGTGTATGACCGCCACATTGCCAGTGAGGTAATCAAGATCCTCGCCTTCGCGGGGGTTTCAATAGGCGACGAGGACTGATCCGGGGAGCGCCGATCTGATGAGAGGGCTCTTGTCCTGCTGGGGTCGGAACGGGATCAGCAGTTGGGATCGTGGTAGATGGCGCAGAGGTTCTCCGTGAGGGCATCGGTACCGATGGGGATGTCGAGGAAGGTCGTAGCGGACCCGAGACCAACAGCCTCTGTCTGTAGCCCAACTGAGACGAAGTCGCCCCATTTTGCTATGAACAATCCAAGGACCTCGACTCCCGTGACACCGCGTCCCAACTCGAAACCCGTGGCTGCGTCTACCAGGATGAACTCCCCGGCGGGGTTCATGATGACGAGAAGCCCCTTGTCGGTGAGAAACTGCACCATGAGACCACTACCGAGCCCGGCATCCAGAATGCGCGATTCAGTGACCTTGTCACCGCCGGTCCGACTGATGGTTACGGTCGGTTGGTCATGAACCGCGGTGACGAACCAGTTGCCATCCTCCGACCATGAGTACCGTTCGAAGTTCTCCTGTGCGACGGTGGTGACACGGGGGTTATCCTGTCCGACCCAAGTCACCAGCCTGAGACTGGAGTCCGTACGGTCCTGCACCACGACTCGCCCGCCAGATGTAGTGATCTCGTACTCGCTCAAGGATTCAGGATCCAACCCAACCCAACTTTCCCCGGTGAAGCAGTTCACGTAGTCATGATCCTGCGAGTTGCGCATCACAAGAACAGGTTCAGTAGCCAGAGATCTATCGGTCGCGAAGCCTGGCGGCGGTACGAACCGGGGTGTGTGGAACTGGTCGGGGTCTGTGCAGTGCATGAGAGATTCGGACCCCAATGGGGTGAGGATCTCAGGAATGATAGTTCCGTCCTCGTCGCTGAGCACCACGGCGTGGCCATTCGGCGCAACTGCCGCGATCGTCTGTCCGGACTTGAGTTCGACTTCTGCAATCGGATGCCCACCCTGCAGAAACAGCGCCCGATCCGAGAAACTAAGGACCCCATTCGAGTCGGAGTTGAGGGTGGCCGCGCCTCCACGTGAGTCCGCACGTACCCTCCACGGTGCATCGAGCTCGGCATGTGAGTAGATCTCGAGGGGAGCTTCCCCGTTGAACGACACCGAGTGATCAGAGCCAAGCAGCAGGTCCCCGAAATCCGTGACTGACTTGAGCACTGTCTCATCGCCCCGCCTGTCACGGATGGAGAATGACGGCGACGAGGTCACCAGACGACACTCAGCATCGAATTCGTTCCACGTGTCATCCTCCAGCACCTCGTATGAGCCGTCCTCGACGACAAGGATGGGGCCGCTATTTCCGGTTGTGCGGAGAAGGACATTGGTTTCGCACGACGCAAGGATTGGGTCAGCGCCCATTACGTCAGGATTGCCTAGTGAGATTCCGATAGGATGAATCACCCATCCAGACTCCATGGTGAGCCATCCGTCACCGAGCGGGAACTGCGGAGTGAAATCAAGAACGAAGGCCGAAGAACCGAATACAGCCACGTACTTGGAGAACTCTTTGGAATAATCCGACGAAACTCTCACCAGCGTTGGACTGTACTGACGCCACGTCCCATCGCCGCCGCGGGCGTTTCCCACCCGACCCGATGCATTCTGGAGTTCATCCGTGACCTCGCTGTTCTCATCCAAGGTCACGAACCCCGCGATACGCCCGTTAACGTGCTGGGCCGCCACGGCATGTACCGACCCTGCAGTGGGGACGGGCTCTACCTCGTAGCTGTGCCCGTTACGCCGCAGGATGTACCAACTTGTCTTGTCATCGGTGGAGCTGATGAGGAAGGAGCCCTCGGAGTCGGTGTCAATAACCCTCAGGGAGAAGAAGTCCACCGACAGGCCATCGAGCGGGGAAAGTCCTGGCTCCCCCCTGGTCGAGATCGTGTAGGCGCTGTCCCAGGTGGTCACCAGAACTCGGTCGCCGTCGCCACCCGGGTGGAGGTTCCAAGCTTCCAGATACTCGTCTGATTCGCCGATTAGCCGTGCTCCACCGCTTGCAGTGACGTGATGAATGGCGTATCCGGTGGTTCCGCTGCGCGAGGCCATCAGAACCCCGTCATGTACCCGTTCCATCCGGCAGCCACCGAGCACCCCTTCGGGGAACTCAGGGTCAAATCCGAGATCAGCTTGGACGAGCTCCCTGAGCTCAACAGTCGTGCCCAGCACTTGTGCGATCCATGACCCGGTCGCGGGGGAGCACAACAAAAGGGTGGAGCTATCCACGAGCATGACGTCGTCGGTGTATCGTTCAAGGTCAGCCGTTGCAGTGACCTCACCGCTAATCGTGTCGTACACAGTCAACAGCGGTTCCTCGCCAGGACGGCTGATGGTTACAAACGTCGAGTCGTCAGGCGCCATGGCCTTCGCGACTAGTTGGCCTTCCGGGGCTGGCACAGTGTGCAGAATGTGCCCTGATTGCGAACCGACGGCCAGAAGGGCCGATTGAACCGAAGCGGAGTCCGATAGTTCAGCGGCGGAGAGAGCGAGGCTCGCAGCTCGGACGGGAGACTTCGGTGCTGCCATCACGGCTTGAGCGGCTAGCGCCTCCGCCTGCGCCTCCGCTGCAGCGGTCTGGGCGGTGTTGCGGCTTGCGAGGGCCCACCAGCCTAGGCCCACCGATGCAACAAGGAGGACTGCCATGACCGCAGCGATGCCGACAGTGATGGCCTTGCGGCGACGCTCCAGTGCCGCCTCGTCCAGCAGGAGTGATTCCAGGGGGGTGTCGATGATTGCGGCATAAAGCCGAGCTTGGTCACCACGGGCCGTTGCGCTCTTGCCGTCGGTCAGGTTCAACCATTTCTGTTCAGACTTGAAGAGCGTGCGTAGGGTGGGGGGAAGTGCTTCTGGGGATTGCCAACCATCACCTCGCCAATCAAGATTGACGTCGTCGGTCCGGGCCAGGAACAGTCGGTCCACTGCTCCCCCGTGGGCAAGCCAGTACTCGATCTCCATGTCCACCCAAGTGGACTCAGTGACGTCCTTGGACAGGAGCACTACCATGCAGCGACTGCGATCGAGCGCGGTTTGGATCTCTGCCGACAGGTTTCCTACCAGAAGTGATGCCTCATCCAGGAACACGCGGAACTGTCGTTCAGGATGATGGGCCTTTGCCAGCCTGTCCATCCCATTCTTCAATGCGCGTGCCACGTGCTTCTTTGTCGAGCGATACGAGATGAACGCGTCGTAGTTCAAGTCAGCCATCGCAACCTCCCTCTCTGGGCAGCCTGATACCCGACGCGGGCAGTGGCTTGCCATCAAGCCAAAAGGTGCCGGAAATTGGGTCCCGCAAAACTTTTGCCTCACAATTCCGCCCCAGGGATCCGATTGGAACCGGACCTGGGTCAGGGTCGGCCTCAAGAACCGTGGTGGGGCCCGGGACGATGCGGAGACCGGTTACAGAGATCTCGTCCGGGCTACAGCCCCCCGCGCCGGTGATCGGCTGCAGTTGGACCCAGGCAACCAAGTCAGTTTCGTCCATGGAAAGCTGAGAGACTGAGGTGGAGAATTGGTTCGGGTCCGGGAGTTGTTTCACGGGCTGGACCAGCATCTTGTCTGATCTGAACTCCACCACACTTAGGCCCGCCTCGAAAAGGCAAACCCCTCCAGATGAGTGGCTTGCCACGGCAAGCCGGTACCCGCTTGGATCCTGCAAGAGCTCGATCGGAACTCCTTTCAACTGCACCTCATTCAGGATGGAACCGTCGGTTCCGTGCAGCGCCAATGTCGAGGGACCACCCCGGTACGATGCATCGCGGGACAGGTAATTCACAACGATCCTTCCCCAGGGGTCCACACCGATGACCTCAGGCTCTGCTGCGTCGGTGATTCCCTGAATGGGGACCCGGCGTGACGACAGCCGCGCTGGCACTCTGGAAACCTCAGTCAGTTCATCCCCGAACATGACCAGTTCGAATCCCGACATGACCGGCTGAGATGTCACGACTCCGTCAGAGGTTGTGACCAAGCCCAAGCAGGCGACGCAATTCGCCCCGGCCCAGGCGCCTGTTCGCTCTACCGCGATGAGCCGACCTTCCGCGAGGATGACCGCTGACCCGTCAGCCCGCCAAGCCACCTCGGAGGCTCCGTCGACACCTTTCCCCTCCACTTCCACCGGGGTGACCGAACCGTCGGCGAAAAGCCGTGCGAGCCCGTCGTCCATACTTGCGAGACCAAAGTCGGCACGCTGCGGCCCGGTCTCTTCATGGCATCCTGCTGTGAGGACCATTGAGAGTGCTAAGAAACCGCTGATCAGCCATCGAGCCCGAATACTGCTGAGACACTTTCCGCTGACAGTCGGTACGGCAGTCGATGCCATCTGTCTCCCTTCAGTTGTGCATGGCGGACGAGGATGACGCATGCGATCCAGCCCCTACTCCACCTCGAGAACCGAAGCCTGGGACACGGGCCCGGGTGGAATGCCACCGGCTCGCATCTCGGCACGCTTGGCCAGCCAGTCCTGTATGAAACTGCTGTTCGCGCCGGTTGGGCGCGGTGTACTGGATGGACGTGCGGCCGAGCTGAGGAATGCGTTGATCCTCGCGGCGTCGTAGATGGGATGTGTCTGGTATGGCTCCCGCAGCCGCCTTCGTGAGAACGAGTCCATGTCAAGGGCGACCTGCTGGCTCACCTTGCTGTCCCGGATGCCAAGTGCCGCGATGACGTCATGGTGGTCCACCCGGAGGCTGAACGGCTCGGTGCGGGTGCCGTCGCGGGACAGGGTGGCCGCACCCGTCAGGCTGGGCAGGCGCACCAGTTCCTCGACGGGCCAGCCGTCCAGGCGCAGCGAGGCCCGCTGGGCGTCCTTGAGGCCGGTGCCCAACGAGATGAAGCTGCCAGCGTTGGACTCCAGGGAGTCCTGCAGGTCCTCCCGGAGTTGGCTGAGGTGCTGGGTGGCCACCACCACGCCGATCCCGAACTTGCGTCCCTCCGCCAGGAGCTTGGGGAGGGACCCGTACTGGAACAGGTGCGCCTCATCCACGATGATCACGTGCGGGCGATCCGTCCTGCGGCGCCCCATTGCCATCTGGTGTTTCAGCAGCCACAGTGCCCCCAGCAGCCGGGAGGACTGGGTGCCAAGCGTTGGTGTGGCGAGGTCGACGAGCAAGGACCGGCCATCGTCCATCAGTTCTGTAACGTCGACGGCGTCGTACCCGGTGCCGAGGATGGCGCGCATGTAGCGGCTCTGGATCACGGGATTGAGCTTCGAGACGCACCAGGCCTGCATGTCGCCCGCTTCCTGGCTGCGGTTGTTGACGATCTCCGTCATGAGCGTCTGGTGCAGCATGCGGTCCAGCGGGCGGACGGCCTCCGCGAGATTCTTGACCAGGGCGACGTCGGAACCAATCTCGGTGACCGCCACCAGGGAGGCGGCATCTCCCATGACAGCACGCGTCGCCTGGGCGAGCAGGCTGAACCACCGCCTCCAGCGAGGGCCGACGATCCCCGTGTTCCCGCGGTCGTACATGTTCTGCACCATCTCGGCGAAGTCGTCGACCACCACCTCTGTTTCCTCGACGGTCCCGGTCAGGATGTCCAGCGGGATGTGCTCCGCGTCCTGGTGGCGGACCAGGAAGTTGCTGCCGGCGTCGGCCGGGAGTTCGCGCAGGATCAGGTCGATGGTGGTGCCGTGCGGGTCCAGGAAGGTGCAGCCGTAGCCCTTGGCGATGAGTTCATGCACCAGCGCAGCGATGAGTGTGGACTTTCCGGAACCGGACTGGCCCTCCACGTAGAGGTGGCGCCGCAGGTCCTGGACATCCACGGCAACGTCAACCTCGTCGTCGGTCACCGTCACTGCCTTGCCCAGCCGGATCGGGGTGGGCGGGGCAGGGGGCACCGGGTCCAGGGGCCTCAGTTTGGTCTTCGGATGGCGCGTTCGCATTCCCGGGAACGGGCGGTTGCCGGTGGCCGGCAACCGAAGCAGACTGAGTGCCACCCCTTCGGGCTCGGTCCTTCCGTAGAGGCTGTCCACCTCGCCGTCCCAGGCTGACGGGGCTTCGTCGGGTGGCACGGGGGCCACCGTCAGGCCGACGGCCCAGCGGCGTGCCAGCGCTCTGGCGCGGGCCGGAACGTCCCCGGTGGTGGACGCCAGAAGCGCACGGAGGCGGATGGGTGTGCCCAGGTAGGGGAAGAGTTCACCGTCGTCGCCGGTCCACGTCCGCAGCATGGTGGTGGCGAGCATGTCGGTCTCGGCTGCTGTCGCGGCCGACAACCGGAACCGGATCATAAGTTCGGGATGCCTGGCCAACAACTCGGCGGTGCTGTGAAGGCTGTCGTTCATCGACATGGGCCAGGGGGTGCGCAGTCGTGTCAGCTGTCTGCGGAGGAAGGGGTCAACCCTGTCCGGGCCCAGTGGGTCGTCATCGTCGTCGGTCGAAGGTGGGACCATGAAACCGGAGATCGATGGCTTGACCGCACGGGTGGGGCGGACCTCCACCACAGATCCCCAGTCGGGGGAGTCACCGGGTGGGACCTCTGCGCGTGTGGGTCCGACCGCGGCGGAGTGCTCCAACGCCCACGCCAGGTCCGAATCCCACCCCGGCTGCTCGCCGCCGTACTTGGCGAACAACAGCACCCGGTGGTTGTCGTGGCTGGCGAACGTGACGTCCAGCCCCACGTCGGGGGACCATTCGGCCACCGCATGGACCAGTCGTCGCACCGAGAGCATCGCAGTCATGCCTGCGTCAGGGCTCCGGAGCAGTTCGGTGATCTCTATCGACTCGGTTCCCATCCACATCACTCCCACGCAGCAGTCGGCCTGTACTCACATGACGGACGGGTTACTGCTTACCGGGCTTTGGCTGCAGCCCGGATCTCGGAGGCCAGTTGATCCATCACGGACTTGACCACGTCTTTGTGGTCAGGCCGGGTGATGGCCAACCACTTTCCAGTCGCCCATTCGCGAACCTCCTGGTCCAGGTCAAGGCCCGGGATGCCGTCTGTCCTGCGGACCGATGCCGCAAGTTCCCCGGTGAGTCCCGTTTTGCTGGCCCATGCCTTGATGGTGGGTGGGTCACCTTGGGTGATCAAGTCGAACTCATCGAGCTGTTCGTCGGTCATTCCTTCGGACAGGTCATTGCCCACCCGAAGTTCCAGTTGGTCGGCGACCAGGCCAAGCAGTTCGTGCGCCTCTTCCGGTGTGAGGTCAACAAGCCCAAGTTCAGCCAGCCACACGGGTGTCATCTCCGTTGTCATACGTCCTCCTGGAGTGCTTGCGTTTCGGGCCCACCCCGTGTGTTCTGTGTCACCACTGCCCGTCGACCGAGAGCAGGAACCATGTACTTCCGCTTGAGTACTGGATGTTGCCCTCGGCGTTCAGGGCCAGGGACTGGATGTTCGGGAGGGTGTTGCGCCTCAGGGTTGTCCCGGGACCGAAGATCGATACCCTGTCCACCCCTTCGGATACGAGGTAGTCGATCCCGGACGCGGCCAACGGGAGCGTCTTGCGGTGGAAGATCTGCCCCTCAGGGTTGGCCGCGTTCACGAAACGGCTCTCCGCCGGCACCGCCAGATACAGGATGTCGTCACCGATCAGGTGGGCGTCGATCGCACCGGGTGGAACGTCATGGCTTGTGATCTCTTCCCCCTCGACTTGCAGCAGTTGCCCGTCCAGCGGACACGTGACCCAGATGACCGAGCGCTGGGCCGCGGCTCCCCGCGGCCTGCACGGCAACTCGAGGGTGTTCCGTAGTGCGCCATCGGCCCGGCCGAAGATCTGCAGTTCTGCTGCCTGGGAGTGCGGCACGATGATGGTGTCCCCGGACACCACCAGCTCGGTTGTCCTGGCGGGCAGCGGAACCTGCCAGATCCTTTCCTCCGATGTGAGGCTGACGGCTGTCAGGGTGATGTCGTCACTTCCCAGACCGAGGTTGACGTAGTACACGGCGTCGTCTGTCAGCGTGGCGACGGCGATGCCATCCTCGGACTGGTCCAGCCCCAGGACACTCCCGGTATCGAAGTCGCCGCGCACGATTGCGTTGCTGTTGACCACGCCGTATGCGGTGGAGCCGCTGCCTCCGAGGGACTGCGTCACGGTGTACCCGCTGGAGAGGGAGATGGCTTTCGTCATGGTCTCCTCCGAGCCGATGGGGTCACCGTTCAGGAGCGGGAGTGCGAAGGGGATGGCAATGGCGCTCACCAGTGCGTTCGCCATCCAAACCTTTGGCAGTGAACGACGTGCAGCATCCCAGATGGTGTCAGGGGGAGCCGAGGCCAACCCCATGTCGCGGTACGCGGGCAGTGCCGGGGGCTGCTCAAGGTGACTGGCTGGCGGTGTGGCGGGGGTATCCAGTGCCTCCACGCAGCGCTGCAGCGCCAGATCGTAGCTCAGGTCATCAGTCCTGCCCGACGTGACCACCATGGGTCGCACCCAACCGAGCGGCCAGCACAGGGCGAGCACCCGGTCTCCGGTTGACTCCGGCAGGACGGTTTCCCGCGGCAGGCCGTAGGAGTCCGCGAACAACGCCAGCCGGAGGACTTGCTCCGAGGGCCTCACCGGTGGCACCAGAAAGATGGTTTTGTGAAGGTTTCCCGAGCTGGCAACGAGGTTCATCTCCCAGCTCAAGCCTGCAGTCTTGCCGATGGTCATGCAGATCAGGGCAGAACTCTGGGCATGGCCGGCAACGCCGGCTTGCCAGGTGTCGTTGGAGTACGTCACCCGCTGTCCGCCAAGACCTGGCGGCAGGACCTCTCCGGGGCGCCCCACCGCAAGCGGGGAGCCGTAGCGGGCGAGGTTCACGGTGATGAGTTCTTCGAATCGCTCCCTGCGCTTCATCACGATGGAGTCGAGGAACCCGACACGGTCGCTGCGCCGTACCCGCAACTTCAGGCGGTCATCGCCGAAGGTGCGCAGGAACAGTACAGGACGTCCCGAACCGATGGTCTTGTTGCGCATCATCGCCATCGCCAACCGCCTGCCCAGGGCGGTGGGGAGTAGTGCCCAGGTGAGCAACAACACGGCGCCCATCAGCGACACGATGGCGAAGCCACGAATCTGCCACGTGGCTACGTCGGCGGTACCGCTGAACCCGGAGAATGTGAAGCCCAGTGTCACAAGGGCAAGTGCACTCGCGATGATCCCCAAAGTGCCCAGCGTTCCCAGGAGTGCCGGTATTCGCGCTGGGCCGCGGATGAGCTTCACCCGCCTAAGCGGTGAGAGGCGGGTCAGCACGGCGCGTTCGACAGCGACGCCGACGATGTACGCCACCACAAGCGTCACCATTGTCGCCAACGTGCCGCTGAGCAGGGAAACTGAGCAAGTGAGTCGGTGTGCCCACAGGATCAGGGCGATGCGCCACAGGGCCAGTGCTGTGATGGTGGAGGACACGTGGCGACGCGTTGGTCCCAGATCCACACGTTCGGGGTCCGGTGCCTGGCGCAGCAGCCCGGACGCCAGCCCCTGCCAGCGGCGACGGTCGAGGAGAGAGGCCAGCACGGTGATGGCCGTGAGAGCCAGCAAACCCACGAATTCGGCCCGAATGATGACAGTTCTGGAGCGCGTCAGCGAGGTCACGTGGGGCAGGTCGGCCAGCGGGGCCAGTTGAGGTGCCACGTGGTCCACGAACTGCTCGACGGTGTTGCGGCTGCGGTCTGCGTGGTCCTCTCCCACCGCGGAGACCCTGATGGCGAGGTGTTGCCTCCCAACCGAGATGAGGGCGCACGCCTCACTGAACGCCCCACCGCTGTACCGATAGCCGGCGGTGGTGGCCCCGGCCACGTTGAACGGTACCTCTGGTTCACAGACTGCTCGGCGTGGAGTGAGGGCCGCGGTCCGCATCACATCTGCCACGATGACCACTTCGCCCAGGCCGTCGAAATCCTGCCAGCGTCGCTCCCAGGCCTGGTCCACCGTCGCTTCCCGTACGTCCTGGGCCATCACCGTGTCCAGGTCGAACAGCCTGTTGTCCGGGTAGGAATCCATCACAAGGATCAGGTCGCGGCCGAACGGTTCTGCGATAAGATCCGCGTCAGGGAATAGCTCGGCCACGGCGGGTGCTGTGTTCGGTGGGTTCAGATCAGTGGCGGGTGCGATCTCGTCCCAGGCAGGATGCCCGACGATCGCGGCGACGATCACAGCCACCCCGGTCATCAGCGCCGCGAACAAGCCGACCGGTCTGCGGGGTCCGTCCAGCCTCATTTGATCCTGCATACGTGATTCCGCTCAGCTTCGAGCCCGCAACGCCTGTCCTGCGCGAAACCGAGGTTCAGACCCAGATGCTCCATCTCTCCTCTTCCGTGTTCGCCCCAATTGACCGTCGAGGCACTCACTTGTAGGGGTTTGACGGACACGGGGACCGAAATCTCCGTTTCGCCTGCCCACCTCCCCGGGAACCGCCTGTGTGTGCTCGAAGTGCTCCACGATGTCCCCGGTGAAGCTGACGATGTGATCCTAGAATGGTTCGCCCAGGTAGCACTTGGCGAACAGACCGATGGGGGGGTTCCCGCCGGGCCCCAGGGTCGCTGTCCGTCATGCCGGTGCATATGGCGGAACACTGGGTTCCGCCATGACGGGAGGAACTGGAATGAAGTGCACCAAGTGCCATCGCCCCCTGCATGACTGTCAGGCCTGCAATGGTGGCCGTGCGTCGGGAATGTTCGGGAAGCTGACCTGCAGCAAGTGCAACACCACCGGTGTTGTGTGCAGTGAACACGGCGGTCACTGGAAGTAGGCGGCTGAGGCGCTCGTCTCCATTAGGGAGGTCTCGATGACCCAAGATCCGAAGGCCGCCCCGCCCGGCCGACGGCCGAGAAGTGGCCCGTGGGGGTGGGTGTTGCTGATCGCCGTGGTGCTGCTCACTGCTGGGGCCTTCATTGGTGGCGCGGTTGTGGGCTGGAGGGTCCACGACGGTGAAGCCATGGCCCAGTCACACCCGCACCCCAGCGTCGTAACCGTGACGGCGGATCCGGTCGAGACCGCCCCTGTCGGCATGCCTGATGTCCGAGGGCTCTCGGAGGAGACGGCTCGGCAGGTGATTGCCGATGCTGCCCTGGGCTCGTCGGAGATCACCATATCCAGCACCCAATGGGCCGGTCCCGAGGGGCTGGTCGTCACTCAGAGCCCAGTCTTCGGCGTGGCGGAGCCAGCGGAGATCGACCTCGTTCTGTCGGTACCGGCGGAGGTGCCGGAAGCGGTGGGACGCAGGGCAGCCGACATCTCGAGGGAAGTCTCGAACCTCGGTGCACAAGTGACCATCGTGGAGGCCTATCAGCCGGGTGCCGAGGCCGGAACAGTGTTGGGGATCGAACCGGCTGCGGGTAACCCGTTGCCAGCGATGGTCACAGTCACGCAGGCCAGCCCGGCATCGTCGGTGTACCTTCGCGAAGTGGAGGCACTGCAGAGCGACTGCCGCGCTGAGAGCGTCCGGCTCGACGGACCCACCTACGACTTCGGGATGTCCTGCTCGGTGCGGGAAACGAGCGAGTCGGTGTGGCTCCTCGCTCGGGTCGTCGACAGCATCGAAGGAGCGGTAGGGATCCCTGACACCGCGGATCCCACAACCACCGCACGAGTGGAGATCATCGTCGACGGCACGGTCGCATTGGACACCACCGTCGCCTATGGACAGCCTGCGACACAGGTCGACATAGACGCGACAGGGGCCCTGCGGTTGGTCATCAGGATCACCAACACGAACGCCGAACTGAACAGCACCGTGGTGGCTCTTGCGGACACGCAGATCGTCGGAGAGGCGAGCGCCGTGGAAGGGCTGACCAAGGAATGAGCACTCGCACGCGCCGCGGCGTCGTCGGGTCACTGGTGACCATCCTCCTGGGGGCGGTCCTGGCGGCTTCCCCGATGCCGTGGGCAGCCCTTGCGGAGAGCCCCACTCCGGTTGACTACGGCCCCCTCGCAGTGGTGCTCGATCTGTCCGGTTCCATGAACGACGACGACGGGACCGGAACCATCAAGCTGGATGGTGCCAAGGAGGCGCTGGTGAGCGTCGTGCGCACGCAGGCCGCCCGCGGAGACCAGATCCGCCTGTGGACCTACCCGGGGCCGGAGGACGACTGCGCGCCGGGCTCGTGGGTTTCCAGGGCTGGGGAGGCCCCCACGACACTGGTTGCACGGATCAACTCACTCACGGCCATCGGGGGAACACCCACCGGTCCTGCGCTGCGCGAGGTCGCGGACGACCTGAAGTCCGCAGGCCATGACCGCGCCGTCCTGCTCCTGGTCTCCGACGGCCTCTCCAACTGCGGCACGCCACCATGCGAAGTCGCCCAGGACTTGGTCAACGAAGGGTTCCAGCTGACGGTGCAGGCGATGGGATTCCAGGTGGATACGGCAGGCCGTCGGGAACTGGAGTGCATCGCCAATGCAACAGACGGCAGCTACTACGACGCGGAGGACGCGGACGACCTCATCGAGAAGATCGAGGAGTACGGGGTGCCGCGACTGGAGTTGGATGTGGACGCCCCGGGGCATGTGGCATCGGGTGACGTTGTCGACGTGACGGTCACCGTCGCCAACAACTCCGTCCAGCCGATCCAGGGCGTGACGCTGAGCATGCGTCCGCAGGCGGGGGACGCCACCACCATCTTCCCCGCCGTCATCCCGCCGGTGGTCCCGCTCGGCAACCTGCCTCCCGAAACAGCCAGGGAATACCGTTGGCAACTTCCGATCGGCTCGATCGAGGTTGGTGGAACGGTGAAGCTGACGGCCACGGCTTCGTCGACGGGCTTCGTCACGCCCGCGTCGCAGGATGTCCTGATAACCGCGCTGGGCCCGGATTTCGACGTCCGCACCCCGACCTGGCTCTCCGAGGTAGTCGCGTCGGGCAGCCAGCACCGGATCCTGATCTTCGGAGACTCATACTCCTCCGGGGAGGGAGCTGGCAAATACTACCCCGAGACGATGTCCGAATCCAACAACTGTCACAAGACCAGGCTGACCTATCTGGCGTACACGACCCTGAACACGGGCATCGTGGCCTGTTCCGGGGCCATGACGTACAACCTGACCGAGACAGGCCAGTACGACCAGCCGCCACAGGTCCACAACCCCCTGGTCGCGAATACGGACGACCCTGTCGAGGTTGCCTTCATGACCATGGGCGGCAACAACGTCCAGTTCGCGGACATCCTCACACAGTGCCTGGTGGGATCCGATCACGTGTTCAATTCAGTGCCAGCCTGTGACGACGGCTGGGGTCACGTGTTCAGCAACGTAGCGATGCTGCAGTACTCCCTCCGTGACGCCTACGAGGACGTCTACACCGCCATCAACACACCCGAGCTGCTGAACGCGAGGGACACTCGGGTGGCGCCTCTCGTGATCCTCCCATACCCGAACCTGGTGCCGGCACGGGCCACGGGGAAGTGTGGTCTGGATCCTGACGAACTGCGGTTCGCGCAGGCGCTGGTGAACAGCCTCAACTCCGCCATCGAGAACGCCGTCAACTACCTGCGGGCGGACGGGATGCACGACGGCATCATCTTCGCCAGCCAGGTGCGAACCGCACTAGGCGTTCACGGCATGTGCACGGAGGATCCGCATTTCAACACCCCAACCATTGTGGACTCGGCGCCTGACGTGCTCCTCGACACCTGGGACGCCCCGGAGTGGGGACACCTGGATGCCCGCGGATACATGGATGTGACCCGTGCCATCCAGAACTGGTCCTTCACCCAGGACCTCGATCCCGCGGACATCTTCCCTTCACCAGCGATCCTGGAGGACTACATTGAGCACCTCAACGCGGACCCTGATCTCACCCTGGGGGTGGGGGCCGCGGATTCCGGTCAGGTACGTGCGGGGGATCCGGTCCGTGTGGTGGCTGAGGGGATGCTGCCGGGGAGCCCTGCGGTGGTGGCTATCAACTCGGTGCGTGTGGCCCTGCTGAGTGCTCGCGCCGACGAATCAGGCCGGTTGGACGAGGTGGTGCTGATTCCTGCGGACGTGGAACTAGGGCAACATCGCATCACAGTCTCCGGTTTCGACCCGTCATTCAGCCCGCACGAGGAGACCTTCGACGTGCGCGTAGGAGCGCCGGAGCCTTGGTGGTTCGGGTTGTCTCCCTACGTAGCACTGGGACTTGTTGCCGCTGGGTTGATCGCGCTCCTCGTCTGGTTTGTCGCCCGCAGACGGACGGGGGTGGCTGGATCACAAGCCTCCTGATGAGGGAGTGCGTTGTGTCGTCGGCCGCTCACCAAACTGCTTCGTCCGTCATGGACATGCTGGGCGGAGCCACTGCTGCAATGGACGGTTGGGAGATCAGGATGGCGCGGAACGTCACGGAGTCGGTGTTCGTGGTCTGGGGAGGCAATCAGGCCTTGGCCCGGCTCGTCGGGAATCGTCTGCATGAACAACACTTCAGCGCCGTCGTCGGGGGTGGGCAGCCGTCGGACATGTTCATCGGGTCCCAGATCCTGTCCCAGATCCACCAGTGCACCCGGGCCATTATCTTGGTTGAGGACACCAGCGGTGCGGAACTCGCCACCGGCTACAACCTCAGCGACAACCTGATGTTCGAATGGGGCTACATCACCGGGACCTTCCCGCCCAACAAGGTGCATGTCTTCCTGATCGACATCTCAGCCCGTGACCTCCCCAGCGACCTGGCGGGTTCGTGGGCATCCGAGGTGGTCACGGACGGCATGACGCCGGACGAGGTGGCCGACAGGATCACCAGTACCTTCAAGCAGGACGCCAGCCACAAGGTGGAGATGGACAAGCTCGAGGTCATGCACATGTGGACCAAGGTGTTGCGTTATGTCGAGACCTACAACGACAAGCCCGAATGTTCGGACATCGAGTTGGCCCACTACCTCCTGCACAGCATCGAAACCTGTTACTACTACATGGCTGAGGAGCGTTTCGAGGAACTCCTGGATCTGATGCGCCCGGTCTCGAGCGTCCTCGAGTACGCCGTCGCAGTAGTGAAGGCGAATATCCGCCTGTTCCGTGAAACCGGGGGTCTGCAGCGGGCGCTCCCATTTGATGCCTACATGGAACTCAAGACGTTCTTCGAGCGACCCTATGACGTTGCCTTCCAAGATCTGGAGTTGGATCTGTGGTTCCAGTTCTTCGCTGTCCGTCGATTGGCACTCCTGCAGCGAACAGTGGCCGAGAACCCTGACTTCGGCGAGGAAGACCGACGTGGGTTCTTGCGGGAGACCATTTCACTGACCCAGCAATCGCTTGAACTCCTGGAGGAGATCGTCGGTCAGTTCCCACAGCAGGCCACTTACAGCAGCCTGTACCGCGGGTACCTGCATCGGGACCTGTACCTCCTGCATCTCGCACTGGGGGACGAGGACAGTGCTGCCGAGGCCGAGAACCGCATGGCGGTCCAGCACAAGGAGTCCTTCTACCTCGCCTACAAGTCGCGATACCCACAAGACGCCATCTTGGTTCAGCACCTTGCGCAGGAGTATTACCTGGCGTTGGCTGAGCAGTTGGAATATGTTCAGACGCCCATCGAGAAGATGATGATCCGCAAGACGATCAACGGATTCCTGTCGAAGCTGGAACAGGACACTGGCAGGCAGCACGTGCTGTTGTCCGAACTCAGGTCACGATTGTCTTGACGGACGTAATCTAGGCCAAGCCCAAACGACGTCAATCGTGACTGGGGATTGTTCAGCAGAGTTTCGGATTGATGCTCATCCAGCCGCAGACGGCTGTAACCTGCTCGGCAGGGGACGCCCGGTGCTGATCAGAGTGGATCCACGCCAAGGGCGTGACTTGCCTAGAGTCGATGATTGGGGGTAGAGGACATCGTGGACGCGCACAATTCATCAGATGAGGGCGATGCTTGGGATCGGGGCGTGGGTGGAATCATTGGAGGGGAGCGCACAGATCCCGCTTTGTGGCCGGCACTGTCCTTGGCGGCAGAGATCCTGCTGATCGCCCGAATCGCCGAACGGGTCGAGGCGCGCTTTCCGGATAAGGCACAGCGTCTCCGGACGATCGTCAGCATGCGGGTGGAGCAGGGTGGATCCCGGATTGCGGCGGTGCCTGATCTGTCCGAACGCGTAGATCTCAGTGTGAAACCCTCAGTTCTGCGGCAGTTGGTCCACAAGAGGCTCCCAGAGGTTCTCTGTATGGGGATATTTGTGGGTGAGTCCCATAGCGTGGTGTCACTTCCCGTGAGGCCCTCGACGGCGTTGTTGACGTGAGAGGGGTCATCGTGGGAGACCTGTTGTTCCGCCAAGAACCCTAGGAGTGATCCCACGATGACCAGTACCCAGTCTGCCCTGTCGACTTTGATCGGTGAAGTTCTGGCTGATCCCGACCTTGCGCATTCCGACGTGTTCCGTCGGATGCTGCAGGCCGGGATGCAGGACCTGATCGAGGCCGAAGCGACCGCCCGGATCGGTGCGGGCCGTCACGAACGCAGCCCTGAGCGCACGACCCGCCGAAACGGGTCACGCGGCAAGACCTTGGCGACCCCGGCCGGGGAGATCGAGCTGGCGATCGGCGAAGCTGCGGGAGGGGTCGTTCTTCCCGTCGCTGTTGAATCCACGCCGCCGGGTCGACAAGGCCCTCTACGCGGTGATCTGTCAGGCCTGGATCGACGGGGTCTCCACCCGCAAGGTTGACCACCTCGTCAAGGCGTTGGGCAACGAGACTGGGATCTCCCGCTCGACGGTGTCCAGGATCTGCGCCGACATCGACGAGATGGTCGGTGAGTTCCTGAACCGGCGCTTGGATCACACCTGGTTCCCTTACGTCTACTTGGATGCCACCTATCTCGATGTCCGGATCCGGGGAAGGGTCGTGTCGCAGGCCGTCGTGGTCGCCACCGGCGTGTCGGCCCAAGGACGCCGGGAACTGCTCGGGATGGCTGTCGGGGACGCCGAGACCACAGACTTTTGGACCGAGTTCCTGCGTGGCCTGCGGGAGCGTGGCCTGAAGGTCGCCACCGACTCCGACCCCCTCGGCGTCGCCCTGGTGGTCTCTGATGCCCACGCCGGGATCAAGGCCGCGACCAAGGCGATCCTGCCCGGAGCCGGCTGGCAACGCTGCCGGGTCCATTTCGCCCGCAACATCACCGGTCACCTCGGCTCGGCCCACTCCAAGCCCGTGAACGCGTTGATCTGCACCATCTTCGCTCAAACCACCCCCGAGGCCGTCACAGCCCAGTACCAGCAGGTCACAGACGGTCTCCGCGCCGGGTTCCCCGACATCGCCGCGATGCTCGAGGCCGCCGAGCCGGACCTGACCGCGTTCGCTGGCATGCCGCGGGAGCACTGGCAGAAAGTCTGGTCGAACAACCCCATCGAGCGCCTCAACCGCGAGATCAAACGACGAGCCGACGTCGTCCAGATCTTCCCCAACCGGGACTCCGTCACCAGGCTCGTCGGTGCAGTCCTCCAAGAACAACACGAGGAGTGGCAATACGGCGAACGTCGCTACCTCTCCGAAGTCTCCATGCGCAAACTCATCAAAGTCCTGCACAACACCGACCAACCCCACCCAGAACTACTCTGGACCGCCTAACCCAACCAACCACCAGGAACGACAGTTACACCACCAAGCCGGACTTGACCCTGGTGGAATCACGGCTGCCGCAGGAGCATTTGTTACTGGTACCCCACAAGACGTGGAGGGGCGGGTGATTGCTATCCATGCCACTGCATTGGCCAAGCGTGGTGTCCGTCCTGGCAGTGGGTCCGCCACCGAGGATCGACTGCTTGAATATCAGCGCTGCTGGGGGCCGTTGATCGTGTGTTTGGGGGCCACTGGCTGGCGGTGCTGATTGTCTCGTTGGGGGCCGGTGGTGGCGTGGTTGGGGGCCGCTGGTC
>NZ_VKKG01000005.1 GCF_007197885.1 Tessaracoccus rhinocerotis | reverse complement strand
AAGCCTCTCAGCGCCGATGGTACTGCAGCGGGGACGCTGTGGGAGACTAGGACGCCGCCGGACTTATAATCACCCCCCGTTCATCCAACTTTTGTTGGGTGTCGGGGGGTGATTTTTTTGTCCCCATTTCACGTCAGACTGGTCGTCCGCCTGCTGGACGCTCGCGCCCGCCATGTGGGACTCAATGTGGTTCGGAGTAGTCTTCGGGGTTGAACCACCCAGGAAAGTGAATCGATGCCGCAACTGCGTTCCCGCACCAGCACCCACGGCCGCAACATGGCCGGAGCCCGCGCCCTATGGCGCGCCACCGGGATGGGGGAGTCCGACTTCGGCAAGCCGATCGTGGCCGTTGCGAACTCGTTCACGCAGTTCGTACCGGGGCATGTGCATCTCCGCGACATGGGGAAGCTCGTCAGTGAGGCGGTGGCCGAGGCAGGCGGGGTCGGACGCGAGTTCAACACGATCGCAGTCGACGACGGCATCGCCATGGGTCACGGCGGCATGCTCTACTCACTACCGAGCCGAGAGCTGATCGCTGACTCCATCGAGTACATGGTCAACGCCCACTGTGCCGATGCGCTCGTGTGTATCTCCAACTGCGACAAGATCACCCCCGGCATGTTCCTCGCGGCCCTCAGGCTGAACGTGCCGACCGTGTTCGTCTCCGGCGGCCCGATGGAGGCCGGCAAGGCCGTCATCCGGGACGGCGAGGTGGAGACCTCCCTCGACCTGGTCGATGCGATGGTGGCCGCCGTCGACCCCAATGTCTCCGACGACGAACTGCAGCGGATCGAGGACAACGCCTGTCCCACCTGCGGCTCGTGCTCGGGGATGTTCACGGCAAACTCCATGAACTGCCTCCTCGAGGCCATCGGTCTGGCCCTTCCCGGGAACGGATCGACCCTCGCCACCGCTTCGGCACGGAAGGACCTGTTCATCCGCGCAGGCAAGCTCGTGGTCGAGCTGGCCAGGCGCTACTACGACGAGGACGACCACTCAGTGCTCCCCAAGTCGATCGCCACCAAGGACTCCTTCTCCAATGCCATGCGGCTCGACGTCGCCATGGGGGGATCCACCAACACGGTGCTGCACCTCCTCGCCGCCGCGCAGGAGGCGGGGATCGACTTCGACCAACGTGACATCGACGCCATCAGCCGGGTCACCCCTTGCCTGGCCAAGGTGGCGCCCAACTCAGACCGCTACTACATGGAGGACGTCCACCGCGCGGGGGGCATTCCCGCCATCCTCGGTGAACTGCACCGGGGCGGCAAGCTCAGCGCCGACGTCCACAGCGTGCACGCACCGTCGCTGCAGGCGTGGCTGGACGAGTGGGACATCCGTGGCGGCAAGGCCTCGGGGTACGCCGTCGAACTGTTCCACGCCGCCCCCGGAGGAGTCCGGACGACGGAGGCCTTCTCGTCGAGCAACCGCTGGGCGAGCCTCGACACTGACTCCGAGGCCGGCTGCATCCGCTCCGTCGACCATCCCTACACCGTCGACGGCGGCCTTGCGGTCCTGTACGGCAACCTCGCCCCCGACGGCGCCGTGGTGAAGACTGCCGGCGTCCCGGAGCATCAGTGGGAGTTCACCGGCCGCGCGAGGGTCGCGGAGTCCCAGGACGACGCCGTCGAGATGATCCTCGGCAAGAGGGTCGTCGAGGGCGACATCGTGATCGTGCGCTACGAGGGCCCCAAGGGCGGCCCCGGGATGCAGGAGATGCTCTACCCGACTTCCTACCTGAAGGCACTCGGCCTCGGCCAGAAGTGCGCGCTCATCACCGACGGCCGGTTCTCCGGCGGGTCCTCCGGACTCTCCATCGGGCACGTCTCCCCGGAGGCCGCCTCGGGCGGAGCCATCGGCCTGGTGGAGGACGGGGACGAGATCACCATCTCCATCCCGAACCGTTCCATCACCCTCAATGTCGACGACGCCACGCTCGAGGGTCGACGCGCGGCGGCCGAACAGCGAGGCTGGAAGCCCAGGAACCGCCAGCGCGAGGTCTCCACGGCGCTGCGCATCTACGGTGCCCTCGCCCAGTCGGCGGACAAGGGCGCCGCGCGTAGGTTCACCGACTGACACGAGCCCGGGGCTCGATGAGCCCGCATCGTCATCCTTTGCTAGGTTGAAGTTGCGAAGGGAGGCCGAATGGCTGATATCGAGGACTTCGACCTCGACAGGACCACGGCGATGGCCTGGGAGGCATTCACCGACAGGCTCGACGACGTCCTGTCGGTGATGGACGAGACCGCCGACCTCACCATCTCCGTCTCCAGGAGCGGCGCCACGTTCGACGTGCCACCGGCGATCCGGTTCTCCGCCGTCCGCGACGGCGTCATCGAGGCCACGCTGCTGGGTCCGGACGACGTGCGCCTCGCCGGGCTGGGCTGGGTGGCACAACCGGACGGCACCGAACGCGTCCTCGTCGACCAGGAGGACTCGAGGCGGCTCGCCGAGATCACCACCGCGACGCTGTCCCAGGTCCTGCGCGTACTCCACCCCGTATTCCTCGAGCCGGACCAGCTGGCAGAACTCCTCAGCGGCATCCCCGAGGGGGAGGAGGTCTCCGAACCGGACACCCGCGGCGTGGTGAAGCCGGGCAGCCAGGAGGAGTTGGATGCGATGGTCGACGTCGAACTCACACGCGAGTTCGGCCACCCGCCCATGCGCAACAGCGACGGGGACGTCGCGATCCGCGTCGGCTCGACCATGATCTTCCTGCGTTCGACGCCGGACTACCGGGAGCTGGTCCTGTTCGCCGCACTCGTGCACGACGTCGCCGGACGCTCACGGGCGTGCGAAATCCTCAACGACCTGAACGTGGAGGCGCGCTACTGCCGGTTCGCGCTGCACCGCGACCGGGTGTTCGTGCAGCTGTCAGTCTTCACCCAGCCGTTCGTGCCGGAGCACCTGCAGCACGCCCTCGAGGCGATTTCTGCCGTGGCGGACGGGATCGATGACGAACTTGCCACCAGATTGAGCGGGCGGACCACGTTCCCCGGATAGACTTGTCTGATCCGGACCAGCAGGCCGGGCAACCAGGAGGAGCATGATGGAAGAGAAGAAGCTACCCCTCATCGTCGTCGGCGTCGATGGTAGTGAGGACGGCCTTCGCGCGGTCCGCTTCGGGGCAGGCACCAGCCTCGCCTTCGGCACCGAACTCCTCCTCGTGCACGCCGTCGACGACGCGATGCTCGCCGGGGCCTGGGGCGTTGTCTACGACCCGGAGGTCCTCCAGAACGCCGGGGCGACCGCCAACGAACAGGCCAAGGAGGTCGCCTTGGAGATGGGGGTCCCGGAGGACCGCCTGCGCACCGAGGTGGTGCTCGGTTCCCCCGGTGGCGTCCTTGGCCGCCTGAGCGAGGTCGCCGACCTCATCGTCGTCGGGCGCCGCTCGGTCTCCGGCCTTGAGCGCATGTTCGTCGGATCCACGAGTGTCAGCGTCGTGGCCAATGCCGCGTGCCCGGTGGTCGTCATCTCCGCCGCGTCCACCCCGAAGCCCGTCGGTGGCCTCGGCCTGGTGGGCGTCGGCCTCAACACCAGTCCCGGCAAGCACGAGACGCTCGAGGAGGCGTTCAAGTACGCCAAGCGCCAGAACGCCCGCCTGGAGATCGTCCACGCCCTCCAGCCCCCCATCGGGATCTTCGGGCCCAAGATGTCGCCCGACGAACTCGAGGAGCAGCTCGAGTTCACGCGCGGCGGCATCGAGGCGGTGGCGAAGTCCATGGCCGAGAAGTACCCCGAGGTGGCCTACGAGGTGGTCGTCGTGGCCGACAGCCCCATCAACGAACTCGTCTCCCGCTCCGCACGCTACGACATGCTCGTGCTCGGCACCAGCGACAGCGGCATCCCCGGGTTCGGCCTCGGCGGACTGCTACGCGGCCTGATGGCGCACGCCTCGTGCCCGCTGCTGATCATCGACTGAACCCGTTGACTGGCCCCAGCGCACCACGGCTCGAGTTCGACCCCGCCCTACCGATCTCGGCCGAGGCGCCCCACATCGCGTCCCTGATCCGCGAGCACCAAGTGGTGGTGGTGGCAGGCGAGACCGGTTCCGGCAAGACCACGCAGCTCCCGAAGATCTGTCTGCTCGCGGGACGCGAACGCATCGCCCACACCCAGCCTCGGCGCATCGCGGCCCGGACCGTGGCGCAGCGGATCGCGGAGGAGTGCGACGTCGAGATCGGTGACTTCGTCGGCTACCAGGTGCGCTTCACCCGGAAGGTGTCGCGCGAGACCCGCATCAAGGTGATGACCGACGGCGTGCTGCTCAGCGAGCTCACCCACGACCGGGACCTGAAGCGCTACGACACGATCATCATCGACGAGGCGCACGAGCGCAGTCTCAACATCGACTTCCTGCTGGGCTACCTCAAGCAGCTGCTCCTGCGCCGACCCGACCTCAGGGTCATCGTCACGTCCGCCACCATCGACACCGCCCGGTTCTCCGAGCACTTCGGCGACGCCCCGGTGGTCGAGGTCTCCGGACGCACCTATCCCGTGGAGGTCCGCTACAGGCCGGTCGAGGAGGACAGGGACCAGGTCGACGCCATCGCCGACGCGGTGGCGGAGATCGCAACCGAGTCCGGGACCGGTGACGTCCTGGTCTTCCTCTCCGGCGAGCGTGAGATCCGCGACGCCGCCGAGGCGATCGCGGGCCTCGGCCTCGACTGGGACATCCTGCCGCTGTTCGCCCGCCTCTCCGCCGCCGAGCAGCAGCGCGTGTTCCAGTCCCACTCGCGCAGGCGGGTGGTGCTCGCCACCAACGTCGCCGAGACCTCGATCACCGTCCCGGGAATCCGCTACGTCGTCGACGTCGGACTCGCCCGAATCTCCCGGTACTCGGCCCGCACCAAGGTGCAACGACTGCCGATCGAGCCCGTGTCGCAGGCAAGCGCGAACCAGCGCGCCGGCCGCTGTGGCCGCCTCGGCCCCGGCATCGCCATCCGGCTCTACAGCGAGGAGGACTTCGAGTCGCGACCCGAGTTCACGGAGCCGGAGATCCTGCGCACCAACCTCGCCACCGTCATCCTGCTGATGGCCCAGGCCGGGCTCGGGGACGTCGAGGGCTTCCCGTTCGTGGAGGCCCCCGTGGCCTCGCAGATCAACGACGGCGTCAGGGTGCTGTCGGAACTCGGCGCCATCAGCGCCCGCAAGCGCCACGAGCACATCAGGCTCACGCGCACTGGCCGGATGCTGGCGCGCATGCCCGTGGACCCCAGACTGGGCAGGATGCTCCTCGAGGGCTCCAGACGCGGCTGCCTCGACCAGGTCCAAGTCCTCGTCGCCGCCCTGACCGTCCCCGACGTCCGGGAGCGGCCCAGCGACCACCAGCAGGCGGCCGACACGCTGCACCGCCGGTTCTGGGAGGGGGTGCCCGGCTCCGAGGCGACGGAGCCGAAGCCGGACGGGGAACCCCTCCGACACACCGCCCACACCGGCACCCGCAAGGAGGCCGGCTCGAAGACGTCCCTCGAGGGAGGCGACTTCGAGGTCCTGCTGAACGTTTGGCAGTACCTACGGGCGCGGCGCCGCGAGCTCTCCGGCAGCGCCTTCCGCAGGCTGTGCCGGCAGGAGTACCTGCACTTCGTGCGGTTCCGGGAGTGGGAGGACCTGGTGTCCCAACTGCGGGAGGTGTCCAAGGAACTCGAGCTGAAGCGGGGCACCGCAGACATGTCCGAGGTGCTCACCAGCCTCCTGTCCGGCCTGTTGTCCAACGTCGGGCTGGCGCAGACCGAGCGTGCAAAGCCCCAGGAGCGCAAGCGCAAGCCGCTCACCGAGTACCAGGGCGCGCGTGGGGCGAGGTTCGCGATCCAGCCCGGATCCTCGTGTGCCAGGAGCACCCCACCGCTGGTTGTTGCCTACGAGCTGGTGGAGACCTCGCGGTTGTGGGCACGCACCGTCGCGCCCATCAAGGCGGACTGGGTGGAAGCTGTAGGGGCTCACGTCGTGACGCGAACCCTCTCCGAACCGCACTGGCAACAGCGCACCGGGACGGTGGTGGCGAGCGAGACTGTGAGCCTGTTCGGGGTGCCGCTGATCAGTGGCCGCCGAGTCAACTACGGAGCCCTCGAACCGAAACTGGCCAGGGAGATCTTCATCCGCACGGCACTTGTCGAGGGGGAGTGGGAGACCCGGCAGGACGTCGTCGTAGCGAACCGGTTCGCCCTGTCCGAGGCCGAACGGCTGACCGACAGGATGCGCAGGCCCGACCTACTCATCTCCGACGACGCCCTCTACGAGTTCTACGACGCCCGGATCCCGGCCGACGTGGTATCGGGCGCGTCGTTCGACAAGTGGCTGCGCTCACTGGACGACGACTCCTTCGTCAGGTTGACCCCGGCCGATTGCGTGACGCAGCCGGGCGCCCTCAGCGTCGCCGACTTCCCCGATCGCTGGCATGTGGGGGAGCACACCCTGCCGATCAGCTACGTCTTCGATCCCGGCGCGGGCCACGACGGCGTCACCATCGACGTGCCGCTGGAGCTCCTGCACCAGCTCGACGGCACCCCGTTCGGTTGGCAGGTGCCCGGGCTCCGTACCGAATTGGCCACCGCCCTGCTGCGCAGCCTGCCCAAGCGGATCCGTACCCGGTTCGTCCCCGCCCCTGACTGGGCGTCCCGAGCCCTGGCCTGGCTCCGGGATGACGGTGCCGGCACGGACGAGGCCTTCACTGACGCGCTCGCGCGTGCCCTCAAGGCGCTCACGGGCGAACTGGTGGCTCCCTCGGACTGGAACGCCGACGCCATCGACAGCCACCTGCGACCCACCTTCGTCATCCACGACGGCAAGCGGGAGGTTGCGCGCGGCAGCGACCTGGACGAACTGCGCACCGAGCTCGCGCCGAAGGTGCGCCAGAAGCTCAACCGGTCGGCCAGCCGCATCACCGCCAGCGGGCAGACCGCGTGGACGTTCGGGACCATTCCCACCACCGTGGAACTCGGCCCCGGAGTCGTCGGCCACCCCGGCCTGGTCGACGAGGGCAGCACCGTCGGGGTTGCCGTCGCGGAGACCCCCGCTCGGGCCCTGCGCCAGCACGAGCTCGGGCTGCGGCGGCTGCTGGTGTGCACCAACCCCTCTCCCGTGCGCTCCGTCGTGGCGCACATGTCCAACACCGACAAACTCGCCCTCGGCGCCAGCCAGTATCCCTCCGTGCCGGACCTGCTGGCCGACGCATGGCTGAAGGCGGGGGGACAACTCCTGCGGCAACACGCCGACCCATTCGACATCCGGGACGAGCAGGCATACCGCCGCGTGGCGGACCTGGTCCGGGCCGACTGCGCGCCCAGGACCCAGGAGGTCGTGCGGGTCGCAGCCCGCACCCTGGCGATCTCGGCCGAGGTGGAACGCCGCCTGGCGGCGATGGCCCCCGACGACCCCGTCCGTAGGGACATCGGCGAACAGCTGGCCAACCTCACGTTCAACAAGTTCATCTCGGCGACCCCGGACCCGTGGTTCGAACGGCTGCCCGCATACCTGCAGGCCATCTCGGTCCGGCTCGACGCACTGTCCAAGAACCCGAGCCGCGACGCGCGATCCAGGGCGGAGGTGGAGGACATGGAGATCCTCTACGCCGAGCTGTGCGACGAGCAGCCACCGGGTCGGCTGCCCGCCGACGTGGAGGAGATCGCCTTCCTCATCGAGGAGTTCCGGATCAGCCTCTTCGCGCAGGGTGTGCGAACCGCGGTACCGATCTCGCCGAAGCGAATCCGACAGGCGATCGCCCGAGCCAGATCAGCGGTGGCATGATGGCCGGGTGCCACATACCGTCGATGACCTGGTAGCCCTCTTCGAGATCGTGCAGGTCGCGGATCTGAAGTTCCGCGGTCCCCAACCCGACACCTACTTCCAGCGCCTCTTCGGGGGCCAGGTGTTGGCCCAGAGCCTCTGGGCCGCGCTCCAGACCGTGCCGGAGGACAGGCTGATCCACTCCCTGCACGCGTACTTCCTGCGACCGGGAACCCCTGAACACGCCCTCCGCTTCGAGGTTGACGACCTGCGCAACGGGCGCACGTTCAGTGCCAGGCGGGTGGCCACGCGCCAGGGGGACCGGGAGATCTTCCAGCTGAACTGCAGCTTCCAGGAGCCCGAGGAGGGGCTGAACCACTCGGCGCACCCACCCACCGACGTCCTCCCGCCGGAGGAGTGCAGGCCGTTGCGGGAGGTTCAGGAGGAGCAGTTCGGGAGCCGACTGGACCACCTCAACGAATGGGACGCCCTGGACGTGCGGCTCGCCAGCGAGCCCAGGCCCAGCGAGCAGGGCGGCGTCATGCGGGCGTGGGTGCGCACCCAGACGCCCCTGCCGGACGACCCGCGCCTGCACGCGGCCGTGGCTGCCTACCTCTCGGACATCACCCTGCTGAGCGTCTCGACCGTGCAGCACGAGATGGCTTTCATGTCCCCGAACCTGCAGGCGGCCTCCATCGACCACGCCATGTGGTTCCACAGGCCGTTCCGTGCGGATCGCTGGCTGCTCTACGACATGGTCTCTCCGTCCACGGCCGGGGCGAGGGGATTCTGCCGGGGCAGCCTCTACCAGGACGGCCTGCTGGTGGCCTCATGCGCACAGGAGGGCCTCATCCGGCTGGGATGAGGCCCTCCTGGGGAGACTTTACGGGGCTCAGGCCGCGGTCGACTGGGCCGCGTCGGTGGTCTCGCGCATCTTCGCCAGCGCCATTCGTTCGATCTGGCGAACCCGCTCTGCGGTGATCCCCCAGTGCTGGCCGATGTCGGCGAGCTTTGCCTGCCGACCGTCGACGAGGCCGTAGCGGCGGCGGACCACGTCCGCGGAGCGCTCGTCCAGGCCGGAGAGCATGCCGTCGAGACGGGCACGGTCCTCCGCGTCCAGCACCATCTCGTCCGGACCGGGCGCGGTCTCACGTGCGATCAGGTCGCCGAGTGCGGTGTCGCCGTCAGCCTCCACCGGGGCGTCGAGGGAGACGTGCTCGCGCGAGTAGCGGATGAGGTCGACGATGCGGGCCTCGGTGAGGTCCAGCTCCGCGGCGATCTCGGCCACCTCCGGCTCGCGCCCGAGCTCGCGCTCCAGGTTGCGACGCACGGCTGCCACCTGGTTGACCTGCTCGGCGACGTGCACGGGCAGGCGCACGATCCGTCCCTGCTGCGCGATGCCGCGGGAGATCGCCTGGCGAACCCACCACGTCGCGTAGGTGGAGAACTTGAAGCCCTTGGCGTAGTCGAACTTCTCGACTGCGCGGATCAGGCCCGTGTTGCCCTCCTGCACCAGGTCCAGCAGCGGCATCTGCGCACGTCCGTACTTTCGCGCCACGGACACCACCAGTCTGAGGTTGGCCTTGATGAAATGCTGCATGGCACGTTCGCCCTGGGCCACCAGTTCCTGGAGTTCGGGCTTCGTGGCCTTGACGGAGGTCTTCACCTCGCCGGCGAGGACCTTGCTGGCGTACAGGCCTGCCTCGATGGTGCGTGCCAACTCCACTTCGTCGGCGGCCGAGAGCAGTGCGGTCTTGGCGATCGAGTCAAGGTAGAGTCCAACAGCATCCTTGCCATCGATGCCGTCAGTGCTCCGGTTTCGAGCGGTTGAGATCATGGATGTCCCTTTCTCGCGTCTACAAATGCTTCAACGCCCTGGGGTCGCAGAAGGTTCCATCGAAACCCCCGAATCCCGCCAGAATCAGACTCAGGTACTACTCGGACGGCCTCGTGTGGGGGACAACCCTGAGGGTTCAACCCCGGATCTGGTTTGAGTCCTGCCCATTCGCGTGGAATCATGGAGGGCGACGTCCCTTGACTGACACGGGTCGTTGCGTGCCCAAAATTTGTAGGACCTTCCGAGAGGATCGCTGTGACTGCTGGATCGAGTCAAGATCAGGCCCCCGCGAAGGCGTCCCGTACCCGAACCACGGGGGCGAGCGCTGAGAAGAACACGACTGCCAAGCCTGCGACCCGTTCCCGAGCCAAGAGCTCCGACGCCGAGCCCGCCAAGGCCGCACCAGCCAAGGCTCCAGCAACGCGAAGGGCCGGTGGCCGCAAGGCTGCGGCGTCGAAGCTGGCCGAGCCCACCATCGAGCAGGCCACCTCTGGCGAGATCGAGGTCGAGGTCAAGCGCGAGGGGGACGACGTCGTCCTCACCGTGGGCGGCAAGAAGCGCTCGCTCGACGACGTCGACGACTCCAAGTTCGAGGAGGCCAAGGAGGCCCCCTTGGAGAAGGAGCTCGTCGAGGACGAGGGATTCGCGCTCAAGGACTCCGACGACGCGGACGAACCGGAGCAGCAGGTGGTCTCCGCCGGTGCCACTGCGGACCCGGTCAAGGACTACCTGAAGCAGATCGGCAAGGTCGCACTCCTCAACGCCGTCGAGGAGGTCGAACTGGCCAAGCGGATCGAGGCCGGCCTGTTCGCCGAGGAGCGGCTCGGCGACGAGGAGCACCCCGTCAGCGCCGAGGAACTCGACGACTACGACTGGATCGCCCGCGACGGTCGCAAGGCGAAGAACCACCTTCTCGAGGCGAACCTCCGCCTGGTGGTCTCGCTCGCCAAGCGCTACACCGGCCGCGGCATGTTGTTCCTGGACCTGATCCAGGAGGGCAACCTCGGCCTCATCCGCGCCGTGGAGAAGTTCGACTACACCAAGGGCTTCAAGTTCTCCACGTACGCGACCTGGTGGATCAAGCAGGCCATCACCCGCGCCATGGCGGACCAGGCGCGCACCATCCGTATCCCGGTGCACATGGTGGAGGTCATCAACAAGCTCGCCCGGGTCCAGCGCCAGATGCTGCAGGACCTCGGCCGCGAACCCACCCCCGAGGAACTGGCGGCCGAGCTGGACATGACGCCGGAGAAGGTCGTCGAGGTCCAGAAGTACGGGCGCGAGCCCATCTCCCTGCACACGCCGCTGGGCGAGGACGGGGACTCAGAGTTCGGCGACCTCATCGAGGATTCCGAGGCGGTCGTGCCCGCCGACGCCGTCAACTTCACTCTCCTCCAGGAGCAGCTCAACGACGTGCTCGACACGCTCAGCGAGCGGGAGGCCGGCGTCGTCTCGATGCGCTTCGGCCTCACCGACGGCCAGCCCAAGACGCTGGATGAGATCGGCAAGGTCTACGGGGTCACCCGTGAGCGGATCCGCCAGATCGAGTCCAAGACGATGTCGAAGCTGCGCCACCCGTCGCGCTCGCAGG
Source organism: Tessaracoccus rhinocerotis (assembly GCF_007197885.1). Classification (GTDB taxonomy): domain Bacteria; phylum Actinomycetota; class Actinomycetes; order Propionibacteriales; family Propionibacteriaceae; genus Arachnia; species Arachnia rhinocerotis. The sequence goes on along the minus strand of NZ_VKKG01000005.1, from coordinate 345,148 downwards.
TGTTGCGCGACTACCTGGACTGAGGTCCGCGCTCAGCGCGCGTAACGCTGCGCGAAACGCCGCAGGATGCTGTGCACCTGCGGCGTTATCGTTGCCGCCGACGTGGTGGCGAGGAGGGACTGTGTCTCCTCGGGCCGGAAGTAGCCGTTGTGCTTGTAGACCTGGATCCGTAGCCCGATCCCGGGGCCGTCGAGCTCCGGGTGGAACTGGGTGACGTAGCAGTTGGCGCCCACCCGGAACATCTGCACTGGACACTCTGTCCCCGTGGCGAGCAGCACGGCCCCGTCCGGGAGCCGCGAGACCGCCTCCTTGTGCCCGACGAACGCCGTGAATCCGCCAGGCAGCGCCGCGAGTTCTGCCAGCAAGTGGTCCCGGCGCCCGGCGTCGGTGAGCCGGATGTCGACAGCGCTGACCGGCTCCCCGAACTCGCGGTCGACGACGCCGCCGAGCTGGGTGGTGACAGTGCCGACGCCGTAGCAGAGCCCAAGGAAGGGCAGGTCGTCGGCCAGCACCTCCGTCAACACTCGACGCAGGTCGGCTTCGACCCGTAGTTGCAGTTCGGATTTGTCCGGGTCGCTGGAGTTGAAGGGGCCTCCGCCCAGGATCACCCCCGAGTAGTCGGACAGGTCCAGGGCGGGCATGGCGGCAGCCTCCACCCGGACGTGGCGCAGCTCGTCGGGGGAGAGGCCTGCGAACCGGGCAACCGCCCCGTGCTCGCCGATGGCCGCCTCGTCCTCGGCGCGGGTGCTCAGCAGCAGGAAGGGCCTCATTCGTGCCCCTCGAACCTGGGCCGGCCCTGCATCGTCTCGGCGATCACGGAGCGCACGACTGCGTGGACGTCGTCGGTGGCCGCCAGCACTCGTCGTTGCCGGACGTAGCTGGGTCCGGAGGCGAGCAGTCGACCGCAGTCGGCCAGGTGTGCCGCACAACCCAACTGGTCCGCCGTGGGCGCCAACTCGTCCAACCAACGCCGCAGGCCCTCGCGGAGCATGATCGTGTGTTCCTCCGGGCGAGGCGTGATCACCTCTGCACCGAGACCGTAGCGGGCCGAACGCCACTTGTTCTCCCGCATGAACCAGAACGGCAGCCGGTCGATGGTGCCGCCGGCATCCAGTGCCCGGGACATGCGCTCCACCAGCGACTGGCTGAGCGCGGCCAGCGCGCCGATCTCCATGAGGGTCGGGACGCTGTCCATCGACCTGTTCTCGACGGTCCCGAACGTCGAGGGGCGCACGTCCCACCTGATCTCCGACGGGGACTGGATCAGCCCGACGCCCTCGAGCTCGGTGGCGTACTTCTCGTACTCCGCCCAGGACTCCATGTGGTAGGGCAACCCGTTGGTCGGGAGCTGTTGGAACAGCATCGTGCGCTGTGACGCGAAGTGGGTGTCGACCCCCTCCCACAACGGCGAGGAAGCGGACAGCGAGATGAAGTAGGGGATGAAGCGGGCGAGTCCGAAGGTGATGGGCAGGGCCTTGTCCCGCTGCGCGATACCGGTGTGGATGTGCAGCCCGTTGACCGCCATCAGCTCACCCCACCACCCGTTGCGCTCGCGCACCCGCCGGTACTGCGCCTTGCGGACCGGTTCCTGTACGCGGGCGTTGCCGAAGGGGTGCGCGCCCATTGCCAGCACCGTGCAGCCGTGCGGCTCGAGCGCCGAGATCACCTGGTCCAACAGCGAGGCGAGTTCCGCGACGACCCCGGCGACGGTGGTGTGTACGCCGGTGACCAGCTCCACCATGCTGCGCAGGTACTCGCCGCGGATCGGGCCGTCCACCGGATCCTCCACGCCGTCGAGGACGTGGTGTGCCGCCGGGACCTGCTCCAGCGTCGTCAGGTCCACGATCGCGAGTTCCCACTCCACGCCCAACGTGGATTGCGGTGAGTCGCCGAAGGCGATCTTCATGCACTCCTCCTCGGTTGAGGAAAAGATAGTGCAGGCGGCGGCCTGAACACTTGGAATCCGCAACTGTCGGCCAGCGGTAGGCTTTGGTGCGCAAATGACGAAAGGTGCTGCCAATGCCCATCCTTGACCGCGTAGAGCTCGCCCCGGCGGATCCGATCCTCGGGCTCACCGAGGCCTTCAAGGCCGACGACCGGACGAACAAGGTGAACCTCGGGGTCGGGGTGTACCTGGGGGAGGATGGAAAGCTGCCGCTCATGGACGCCGTGCGGATCGCCGAGGAGCGGCTGGCGGGCCAAGCCAGGCCACACGGGTACCTCGGGATCGACGGACTGCCCTCCTACAACCAGGCCACCCGTGCACTCGTCTTCGGCGCCGAGTCGGAGGCCGTCGCCTCCGGCCGGATCACCACGGTCCAGACGCTCGGTGGCACGGGCGCGCTGAAAGTGGCTGCGGACTTCCTGCGCACCATCGACGCGGACGCCAAGGTCCTGATCTCCTCCCCGAGCTGGGAGAACCACCGTGCCCTGTTCACGCGGGCGGGGTTCACCGTCGAGGAGTACCGCTACTACGCCCCAGAGGCACGCGGCATCGACTTCGACGGGATGCTGGAGGACCTGGAGGCCGCCGCGGCCGGGACGATCGTGGTGCTGCACGCCTGCTGCCACAACCCCACCGGCTACGACCTCGCGCCCGAGCAGTGGGACCAGGTGATCCGGACCATCTCCGAGCGCGGCCTGGTTGCCCTCGTTGACATGGCCTACCAGGGCTTCGGCTTCGGGATCGAGGAGGACGGAGCGGTGATCGGCAAGTTCGTCGACGCCGGTCTGGAGTTCTTCGTGACCACCTCCTTCTCCAAGTCCTTCAGCCTCTACGGCGAGCGCATCGGTGCCCTGCACGTCGTCTCGCCGGATGCGGACACCGCCAGGAAGGTGCTCTCGCAGGTGAAGATCTGCATCCGCACCAACTACTCCAACCCCGCGACCCAGGGCGCCGCCCTCGTCGACATCATCCTCGGCGACGCCGAACTGCGCGCGAACTGGGAGGCCGAACTGGGAGGCATGCGCGAACGGATCAAGTCCCTGCGCAGCCGTCTGGTCCAGGGCCTGCAGGAACACGGGGTCGACGACATGGGCTTCATCCGCGAGCAGTTGGGGATGTTCAGCTACTCCGGGCTCACGAAGGACCAGATGGTGGCACTGCGCAACGAGCACGCCGTCTACGGCACCGACAAGGGCCGCATGTGCGTCGCAGCGCTCAACAGCAACAACGTGGACCACGTGGCGAGGGCGATCGCCGCCGTCCGCTGATCCTGGTGCCGGCGAGGCGGGTGCTCAGCGTCCCAGCCCGCTGGCGCGCCGGGCAGGCGTCCTGATCGCCTCCACCAGCGACTCGGGAGTTCCGTAGAGTCGCACTCCCTCCTTCGCACGCGTCACCGCCGTGTAGAGGAGTTGCCTCGTCAGGAGGGGGGAGCCCACGGGCGGCAGGATGACGCTCACCGTGCCGAACTGGCTGCCCTGGGACTTGTGGATCGTCATGGCGTGCAGGTCCACGGCGTCGTCGAGGACGGCGGGGTCGCGCCACAGGGGACCGCGAGCCCGGTCGATGCAGGCCACCAGCCGCCCACCGCGCCGCACGACGACGGCAGTGTCGCCGTTGGCCACCGTGTCGCTGCTGCGGGTGATCAGGAGCGGCTGGCCCACCCACGGACCCGCGGTGAGTCCGTAGTCGGGCAGGCGCTCGGACAGCCACGCCCGCGCGTTGGCCCCCCACCGGCCGACTCCGAAGGCGCCCTCGCGGTGTGCGCACAGGATGCGGTGTCGTTCCAGCTCTCGGTTGGCGAGTTCCCCGTCGCCGGCCTCCGCAGCGGCTCGCACCGCGTTGGCGCACCCGAGCAGGTCCGTGGTCAGCGTCGGGAACTGGGAGAGGGGCTCGGTCCCCGTGTACGGGGTCAGCGTGCAGGTGGTTCCGTCAGCCAGGAGCTGCAGCGCGAGGTCGGCGTCCCCGGTGCGGATCGTGCTCGCCAACGCGTTGATCTCCTGATTGCTGCGCCAGTTCCTGGTGAGTGACACGACCGCGCTGCCGGTGGGGGAGGAGACCAGCGCCTCGGAGTTCGCGATGTCGGCCAGGACGGCACCGACCTCGACGGACTCGAGCTGGTCCGGGTCACCGATCAGAACCAGCCGGGTGGAGTCGGCCACGGCCTCGAGGAGCCAGGACATCATCGTCAGGGACACCATGGAGGTCTCGTCCACGATGACCACGTCGTGGGGGAGCGGGTTGTCGGGCCCGTAGGTGCGCCGTTCGCGCCCGGGGACGATCTCCAACAGCTTGTGGAGCGTCGAGCTGCGCAACCGGAGCCCGTCGGCCTCGCCCAGTTGCTCGCGGACGGAGGTCTCCAGCCGTGTGGCCGCCTTGCCGGTCGGGGCAGTGAGCGCCACCAGGGGCGGGTGCTCGTGGTCCTGCAGGCCGCGCAGGATCCGGGCGACGGTGGTGGTCTTGCCGGTACCGGGCCCACCGGTGATCACCGTCGTGGGGTTCGTCAGCGCGGCCTCGACGGCGAGGTATTGGGGGTCGGCCGGCTCCAGCGCAGGGCTCGTGGCCAGTGCCGCCGCGAGCGCGTCGCCCGGGACGGGTGCCGCCGGTAGGGCGCTGCGTCGCAGCAGCACGGTCTCAACGGCGCGCTCCTCCGCCCAGAAGCGTTCCAGGTACAGCAGGTCCCCCACCAGCCGGAAGGGCCGATCGGGGCCAGCGGGACCGGAGACGGCCGGTGAGGCCTTGAGCGCGGCCAGCCACTCCTGCACCGGCGGCCACTCGAGGTCGGGTTCCGGGGCGCCACCCGGCTCGGCAACCTGGTCCTCCTCGACGTCGGGGCGCAGCGTGTGCGCCGCCGCGACGTCGAGGCAGACGGACCCGAGCCGGAGCTCGCGGGTGGCCAGCGCCATCGCGAGCTCGACCCGCTCGTCGCTCTCCTGGCTGAGCTGGGCCATCCGGCGGGCGAGGTGGAAGTCCACCGGCTGCAGCATCCCCGCCTCGCAGAACTGGAGCAGCACCCCACTGGCCGCGACCGGTACCTCGTGGGTCCTCATCGCACTCCTCCGATCAGTTCGGATGCCGCGAGCACGAGCTCGACCGGCGGGTTCCACGTGAACACACCGCAGGTGTGCCCGTCGACGACCGGCGTAAGTGCGCCCGCCATGCCACGCACGAACAGGTAGCCCGCCCCGCCGAGGTGCTCCTCCGGGCGGTAGCCGGGCAGCCGCCACGAGAGGTAGCGGTGCAACGCGACGCTGTAGAGCAGCGCCTGCAGGGGGTAGTGGGACTGGATCATGGCCTCGGCCATGGCGCGGGGCCGGTAGTGGCCCACGGCCAGCTCCTCATCGGGGCCCACGGGGAGCCGGTTGGTCTTGTAGTCCACAACGATGAAGCGGCCGTCGGTGGTGCGCAGCACCACGTCGATGGAACCGGTGAGCATGCCGTTGAGCACCTGCGTCGCGGCGGGCGAGTCGGCCAGGTGCTGCGGATAGGCGATCAGGGGGTCGCCGGCGGGCAGGAAGCGTGCCATCAACTCGGCGAGCGCGGCCACCGTGGCCGGGGCGCCCCGGTCCGCCATGGGCAGGTCGAAGTCCAGCTCGGCGAGTCGTTGAGCCAGTGGGAAGTCGGTGAGGGCCGAACCTTCGGCGAGTGGGCCCAGGGGCGTGTTGCACACCTCCACCACGGCGTGGGTGAGCCTTTCGGCGTGCTCGGGGGAGAGTCCGTGGCGCGGTGCCAACAGCTCCACCACACGCGCGGCACTGGCCTCCAGAGCACCCGGTGCCCAGTCAACCTCCTCGAACACGGCATGGACGAGGGTCCCGAACGCGGCGCCTCCGGGGAGCCCGGCCATCGGCGAGGCCAGCACGAGTTCCCCACCCGGCGGTGGCTGCACCTCGAGGTCGGCTTCGGGCTCATCCAAGACTGCCGCATGGGCCGCCTCGTGCAGGCCGGCGGTCAGGCCTGAGTAGGAGGTCCGTCGCCAGCTGGGGTCAACGCTGCGTGCCATGGTCGCGGCCCGCAGCGGGGCGTCGCTCACGGGCGGGGCGGTGCGCGACGGTTCCTCGCCGTCGAAGAACCTGGTCACGTTGATCAGGTCCGCGGCCAGCCTCGGTGTGCGCGGGACCTTCGGGTAGGTGGCTGCCAGCTCATCCGAGTCCCGGTCCCTCGCGAGGAGCGCGGTCAGGGCGCCGAGCGCGCTCCTGCGGCCCGTGACGTGCCAGGCGATGGCGAGATGCCGGGCCCTGGTGAGGCCCACGTACAGGAGCCTGAGCTCCTCGTCGCGGCACTGTCGCTGGTAGGCCGCCCAGGTCTCGTCCTCGCGGCGGGGCGGTGGCCCGACGTAGAGGCGGCGTCCACCCTCGGTGACCACTGGAAAGGGCTGGTTCTTGCGCAGCACGAGGTCGCTGACCTCGGGGAGCAGGACCACGCCGAACTCCAGCCCCTTGGCCGAGTGCAGGGTGAGGACCCGCACTGCGCCGACGTCGGAGGCCATCCGGTGGTCCACGGAGTCCACGTCCCGCGAGCGCTCGTCCCGCTGCCTGGTGAACCAGTCCAGGAGGTCCTGCAGGTTTGTGGGCGGCGCACCGCCGAGCAGTTCGGCGACGTGCAGCAGGTCGGCCAGCTGGCGTTCGCCGTCGGGCTGCGCCAGGATCCGGCTGCGCAGCCGGGTCCGGGCCTCGAGCGTTGCCGGCACCGCGGCGAACCCGCGCTCCAGGTAGGCGTTCGCGAGCTGTCGGACGACGACGAAGGCCTCCTCGCTGGCCCGGCTGCCGTCGTCCACGAGATCGGCGAGCCGGAACCCGAGCAGGTCGGTGCAGGCCGCCAGCACGATGCTGGAGCGGTTGGGTGATGCCATCGCCTCCAGGACGTGGGCCCACTCGGCGGCGGCTGGGGAGGTGAGGACGTTCTCCTGGCCTGCTGCCACGGCTGGGATCCCGGCTGCCTCCAGACGGCGCAGCAGCGAGGCGCCCTCGGCGCGGCTGCGCACCAGGACGGCGATGTCGGATGGTGCCAGCGCGCGGTCCTCGATCCGGGCGTGGGCGAGCAGTTGCCTCGTCATCTCGACGACGTCGCGGGCCACGGCGGTGTCGGCCGCCACGCCGAGTTCGTCCTCCTCCGCGCACCGGAGAAGGATCTTGGCCCGGGCCCCCCGCATGTCCAGACGGGACTGGTGACTTGCGTCCACCTCCTCGACGCGGATGTCCTCGTGGCCGAGGCGGACGGTGCCGAAGAGTTCCGCGACGCCGTCGACCACAGGCCTGTCGGAGCGGTAGTTCACGCCCAGGCTCTCCCGGCGGGCCGCTTGGCGTGCGTCCAGGTAGCTCAGCAGGTCCGCGTTGCGGAAGCCGTAGATGGATTGCTTCGGGTCACCGATCAGCACCGTGGCGCGGCCACGGTTCATGAAGGTGGACCGGAGGATCTCCCACTGCACCGGGTCGGTGTCCTGGAACTCGTCCACCATGACGAGCGTGAACCGCTTCCGGAGTGCTTCCACGGCCGCCGGGCCGACCTCCGGTGAAGCGAGCACCTGGGCCAGGCGAACGGGCATGTCGTCGAATGAGACGACGCCCAGTTCCCGCTTGCGCTGTGCGAACCGCTCCCTAACCGCTTCGCAGTACGTGGCCTCGACCGAACCCTGGGGCGCGAGCGGGAGCGTGGACTCGCACGCCTCACGGGCGACCAGCAGGGCCCGGCGCGGTTCCAGCACCACCTCCGGCGCGGTCGCGAACATGTTCAGGTAGACGTCGGTTGCGCACTGCTCGACCACGGCGCGGGGGTCGGACAGCACGGCGTCGTCGGAGTCCCAGTCCCCGAGGACGCCGAGTTCCTTGAGCATGCCCTCGCAGAACGCGTGGATGGTGGAGATCGTGGCACGGTCGAAGGTGGCGAGCGCCTCCCGCAACCGGTCCCGGTGCAGCTCTGCATCGCTCGTGCACAGCAGCGCGGAGACGGCGTCGGTGGGCACCTCGCCGCAGGCGAGGAATCTGGTGAGGGCCTCCTCGGTGTCCTGTAGCCGTTCGAAGACCCGGCTGCGGAGGTCCCGCGTGGAGCGCTCCGTGAACGTGATCAGCAGGACCTTGTCGATGCCCATCTCGGTCTCCGCCAGGAACCGGGTGGCCAGCGCGGCGATGGTCCAGGTCTTGCCGGTGCCGGCGCTGGCCTCGAGCAGCAGGGGACTGGTGGGAAGTGGCCCCGTCACGTCGAACATCATTCGCCTCCCTGGAACATCGGCAGGTAGATGGCTGCGGCCCAGGCCGCGAACGCCGAGTTGCGGCCCAATTGCTCAGGGGGGCGCGGGTCCCGCGTGGTGGCCTCGTCCACGAAGAGCTCGGACGGGACCTCGGAGTAGAACAGCCGCCAGTGCCGGGGGATCCGGCTCCATCTCGCCTCCCAGGATGGCGCAGTCACCTCCCAGGCCTTCTCCTCGTACTGGCCCGACGCCAGTTCCGCGGCGAACAGCATGGCCGGCTCCAGCGGCAGGGGAACCAGACGTGACCGTGACTGGGACCAGGCCCGGATGATGTGTCCGAGAGCCTGAGTGGCCACCTCCTTGCTCTGCGCGCCGAGCTGCGCGGTCTCGCGCTGCAGGGTGCCGTAATGCTTCCTCGTGCGATGCACGACACCGTCCGCCTCGATGCCACAGGCTGCCAGGGCGAGCAACTGCAGCCAGGGCTCGAGCTGCGTCTTGGTGCCGGATCCGGGACTCACCTCGACGATCCGGCCGCCGCGGGTGCGGACGGTGTCGGCCAGGACGACGTTGCCGAGTTCCAGTTCGACGCGGTGGTCCGCGGCCGGGGCCGACCACTCCGGCCAGGCGCGGCGCCACAGGTCCTTGGCGACCTCCAGTTGTTCCGCAAGCACGCGTCGCCCGATCTGGCCCGGGGGCAGAAGTTCCCGCTCCACCTCAAGGGCCTCGGCCTGTTCCGGGTTCAGGCCCTGCTTGAAGGCGGCGAGCAGACGGTCCCGGATGGCCCACTCGTCCAGGCCGTTCAGGACCAGGGGAAGCTCGTCCTCCAGTTCGGGCGCGCTGAACAGCCTGACCCCGGCTGCCGAGCGCAGGAAGTCCTTCGCTGGGTCCTTCAGGAAGGTGCTGAGTTCCCGGAGCGAGATTTCGTGGGCGACGTCGTCGTGCGGCAACGCCAGGGCAGCGCGGCGTCGCAGGACGTGGGGTGCGACGGAGCCGTGCGCGGCTGTGCGCAATGCCACTGCGGCCGAGAGGGCCTGCTGGTCGAAGCTGCGCCCGGCGGTGAAGTTCGACTCGCCATGGGCCAGCAGTGGGTGCTGCACGCGTTCGGGGGTTGCCCCCAGTTCGCGCAGGAACCACGAGATTGTGGTGGCACCCGCCACCTCCTGGTCGGTGAGGGGATCCCGCGTCTGGCCGACGACCAGCACCTCGTCCGCCGCCCGGGCGTGGGAGAGGAGACGGGCGAGCCGGAGCTTGCGGGAGTCTGGCACGTCACCGAGCGGTACCGCGTCGACGTCGCCGCTGCCTTGCCTGTCGCCGATGCCGAGGAGGCACACCAGCCGGAAGTCGACGTGGGCCAGGTCCCCGAGCCCGACGACCTGCAGCGAGCCGTTGCCCACTGTCGGGCGCGGCGCGAACTCCCTGGTCACCGACTCCAGGAGACGGGTGAACTCGCTGCGCTCGAGTGGTTCGGGCTGCTCGCGCAGCTGTTCGGCGAGGTCCGAGAGGGCGGAGTTGGTCTGGAGCAGCATCCACTCGTCGTCGAAGCTGCAGCCGACCACGTCGGCGAGCAGTTGTCGGACCCGGCCCACCCACTCCGAGGCCGGGGCAGCGGTGGCGGCCGCCAGGTTGAAGCGGCGCAGGCGGGAGAGCAACTCACCGACGGTGCCCACGAGGTCCAGGTCCGACGTGGACACTGCGGACACGCCGGTCACGGCCAGCGGGGCGGCCGAACCCGGAGCCAGCGCGATGCCGGCCAGCAACCTGTCCACACCGCGCACCCACGTGTTCTGGCTGATTCCGGGAACCCCGATCTGGGACCGGTGGTGCTGGTCGAGGCCCCAGCGGATGCCGGCGTCGGCGACCAGCGCGACGAGGTCGTCACGTCTGCTGGGACCGAGGCGCCAGCGGTGTGCCACCGGCGACAGCAGCATCAGCTCCACGACGTCCGACGCCGTGGCCCGGGACTCCGAGATCCGAAGGCAACGGCTCACGACCTCGACCACGAGGTTCGCATCCGCCACCGATCCCGTCTGGAGCCGCAGGCCCCGGCCCGGATGGGCCGTCGGGTCGTCCGGGACGGGGGTGAAGGCCGCCAGCAGGTGGGGGCGCCAGACGGCCGGATCCTCGCACACCACCAGCACGTCACGCGGCTCGAGGGTGGGGTCCGCGTCGAACCGGCGTGTCAGTTCGTCCCGCAGCACCTCCACCTGGCGGGACGGGCCGTGGGAGCCGTGGAGGCTGACCGGGGGAGCGGCCGGGCGGCCTGGGGCCGGGGTGGCCGCGTCCAGGGCCAGCGTCCAGTCCTCGAAGCCACTGCCCTCGACCTGCCACACCTGCAGGCCCTCTGAGGCGGCGAGGGCGGCCAGGACCTCACGCTGCGCCTCCGGTACCTCGGGCAGGCAGAAAACCTGTGGGGGCGGGGTTGGTGTGCCGGCGACGGCATTGGCCAGTCCGGCCCAGACGTCCACCGGATCAACCTCAAGTTGCTCCGCCACCCCGCGCAGCAGCGCCGGCTGCCAGGCCAGGTGCGCAGGCAGTTCCACGCCGGCGGCGTCGACGTCCAGGTCCTCGAGCCAACGCGAGACCATCTGCGGGGCATGGTCCACGTAGCGGCGGAACAGGCGCATGCTGCGCTGGGCGAGGAGTTGACGCCTCGCGGGCGAGCCGTTGGCGTTCAGGTGGGCGGCGAGTACCGGGTGCTCGTCTGCCAACTCGGCGAGGACCCGAGCCGCGACCACGACGGCGCGCACGCTCTGCCAGGCCTCGAGGTCCTCGAGCAGTCCATGCCTGCCGGCCGTGGTGCGCAACCACTGCGGCAGCGTGGGGAACGAGATTCCGGCGCAGATACCGCCCGGTAGGCGGGCCGCAAGCGCTTGGCTGAGCATCCTGCCGGCACCGTGTGAACTGACGATCACCTCGACCTGATCGAAGGGACCCGGTGCGGCGGTGGCCAGTTCGTCGGCCAGTGCCGTCACCAGTTCCCGCCACCGGCCGGCGCGATGGATGCGGACGCCCATCCCAGTCCCCCTTTCCAGGTACGGTGCACACCCTATCCAGCCGCACCGACAGATCCCGTCCGGGTCCGGCCGCGGCAGGACCTGTCAGCGGGGTGGCCCACAATGGGCCTGTGACAGATCCGATCCTCGACGTCCTCGACCCAGACCAGTTGAGAGTTGCAACCACATTGGAGAGCCCGCTCGTGGTGCTGGCCGGCGCCGGCACCGGCAAGACCCGTGCCATCACGCACAGGGTCGCCAACGCGGTCAGGGAGGGCCGCTACCTGCCGAGCGCCACCTTGGCCGTGACGTTCACCACCCGCGCCGCGGGGGAGATGCGCAGCCGGCTCGCGGGGCTCGGCGTGAGGGGGGCGCAGGCGCGCACCATCCACGCCGCCGCGCTGCGGCAGTGCCGCTACTTCTGGCCGCAGACCTTCCGCACCGAGTTCCCGGCCGTCGCCGACAACACGTTCTCGTTCGTGGCGCGGGCGGCCAACCAGGTGCTCGGCGGTGCGGAGACCGCCCTGGTGCGGGATCTCGAGACGGAGATCTCCTGGGCGAAGTCGAGCAACGTGGCGCCCGCCCGGTACGCGGAACTGGCAGGGCCCAACGGGCGGGACGTCTCGGGAGCCACCCCAACCCAGGTCGCCGCGGTGATGGTCAACTACGAGAAGGCCAAGTCCGCCGCCGGACTCGTGGACTTCAACGACGTGCTGCTCTGCGCCGCAGCGCTCCTGGCCGAGTACCCAACGGCAGGGGAGGCGATCAGGGAGCAGTACCGCCACTTCATCGTCGACGAGTACCAGGACGTCTCGGCCATCCAGCACCGCCTGATCTCGTTGTGGGTCGACGGCCGCAGCGACGTCTGCGTGGTGGGAGACCCGAACCAGGCGATCCACTCCTTCGCGGGGGCTCGGGCCGAGTACCTGCTTGGGTTCGCGGCGGAGCACGACGCCGAGCAGGTGCGGCTCGTGCGCAACTACCGTTCCACGCCCGAGATCCTGCAGGTCGCCAACAAGGTGCTGCGCCTTGGTGCCGCGGCCGACGCGGCGCTCCGGGCCACGCGCGGTTCGGCGGGTGCCGCGCCCTCCTTCCACTCCGAGGGCAGCGAGGCCGACGAGGCGGCCGCGGTCACCGACTGGTTCAGGACCCTGCACGCGCAGGGCACGCCGTGGTCCGAGATGGCGGTCCTGTTCCGGATCAACGCGCAGGCGCCAACCATCGAGGCGGCGCTCGCCAACGCCGCAATCCCGTACTCAGTGCGCGGCACCGATGCCTACTACCAGCGTCCCGAGGTCCGGCAGGCTGTTCACGCGCTGTCGGCGGCGGCGGCCCGGGAACCCACGGCGGAGCCGGTGGCGCTTGTCGGCAGGTACCTGGAGTCCACGGGGTGGACCAGCGAGCCGCCGTCGGGCATGGGCCGCCAGCGGGAGCAGTGGGAGTCCCTGAACGCGCTGAAGGACATGGCGGTGGCGGAGGCCGAGAGCAGGGTCGGATGGACGGCGGCTGAGTTCAGTGCCTGGCTCTCGGAACGGGCGGCCTGGGAGGAGTCCCCGGTGGCTGAGTCGGTCACGCTCACAACGATGCACGGCGCCAAGGGCCTCGAGTGGGACGCGGTCGCCGTGGTCGGAGTCCGCGAGGGGCTGGTCCCGTTCGCGCTCAGCACGGAGGAGCCCGCACTGTCGGAGGAACGCCGCCTGCTCCATGTCGCGCTCACTCGCGCCCGGACGCACCTGAGGGTCTCGCACCCCACCTCGGCGGTCAGGGGGAAGGCCGTCCGCTCACGGTTCCTGGACGGTGTGGCCGCCACCCAACCGGCGGCGCGACCCGCCACCGGCGGAGCGTCCTCACCACGTTCCCGGCGCTGCTCCGTGTGCGGTCACCCCGTCACCACGGGCGCCGAGCGCAAGCTGTTGAGGCATCTCGACTGCGTCGTCGAGTACGACGAGGGGCTGCTCGAGGCGCTTCGGGAATGGCGCACCAGGACGGCCGCCGTAGCATCAGTACCGGCGTTCGTGGTCTTCACCGATGCCACACTGCAGGCGGTGGCGGAGGCGGTGCCGAGGGACCGTGCCGAACTGCTGCGGATTCCGGGGGTGGGGGCGGTCAAGGCGGACCGCTACGGTCCGGGCGCCCTACAGGTCATCTCCGACCACCTGGCCGGGGCATAGAAAACGGGAGCGGGCCGGTGATCCGTCACCGGCCCGCTCCCGTTGAAGTCCTGTGGGACTCAGGCCTTGCCGAGGATGCGGTTCAGGTTGGTGCCGCACACGGGGCACTTGCCCTTGGCCATCTTCGTGCCCTTGGCGTTCACGACGACTTCACCGGTGGCGTCGCGCTTCTCCTTGCACTTCACGCAGTAGAACGAGCCCTCGTAGGTCTCTGCAGCCATTGTTCCTCCTAGATTGTTTTTAGTACCTTCGCCCCGGTCACCGAGGCGAGTCCTGTGCAACTGTAGCCGTCCGGGGGTGAATTACGGCGCAACCCGGGCCGCCCAATTCAACTTGCCGTCCCCGTGAACGTAGCGAGAGTCCCGTTGGCTGCACTCGCCTTCCCCTGCGCGTGCTTCCTTCGGGACCCTCGGTAGACGAGTCTGTCGGGACTTGAGTGCCCGCGTCAAGTGGTTCGTCAGTTTCCGCTGTCACCGAGCAGTTTTCGCAACTCCACGTCCAGTTCGTCCTGCTCTGGTTCGGCGGACGTCTCCTTGCCGTAGGAGAGCGGATCAGCGAGATGCCCCGCGGTGGGCAGGAGGTCCGGGTGCTGCCAGACCGCGTCGCGGCCCTCGGCTCCACGCTCGTGCTCGATGGCTGCCCACAGGTTCTCCGCGTCGCGCACCACCCGTGGGCGCAGGTCGAGGCCCAGCAGGTTGCTGAACACGTCCTTGGTCGGTCCGCCGGCTGCCCGACGCCGGCGCACCACCTCGCTCAGCGAGCCGGCGTTGGGCATCCAGGCCTCCGTGGCGCGGAAGGTGACGTGGTCCACCCAGCCCTCGATGAGGGCCAACAGCAGTTCCAGCCGCCCGAGGATCTCCAACTGGGTCTCGGTGCTCGCGGGCTTGAAGAAGGAGCCCCGGACCCGTTCACCGACGGCGACGATGTCCTCCAGCGAGAACTGCTCCAGGCTGGAGGGATCCAGTTCGGAGGAGATGGCCTCGAAGTCGATGACGATCTCGCGGGCGTAGTGGGCCAGCAGCGCGTTGAGCTGTGGGCCCAGCCACGTGACGTGGTGGAACAGCCGGATGCGAGCGGCCTCGCGCAGCACCAGGTAGAGCAGTACGTCGGCCTCGGGGATCTCGAGGTCCCGGGTGAACTCGGCGACGTTGCTCGGCAGGATCGTGACGCGTGCCCGGGGGAGGAGGTTGATGCCGATCTCGGTCCCCGTCAGGGTTGAGCCCGCCACCTCGGCGAGCACCTTCTTGAGGCGGTCGCGATAGATCAGGGAGGCCGACTGCTTCATCATCGGGGCAAGCATCGACGTGAGCGCCCCCAGCTCGGGCTCGTCCTCGGCCATTGCGCCACGGCCCAGAGCCTCGGCCAGCCCGTTCATGATCGGTTCCACGATCTCGCGCCAGCCGGCGCTGGTCTCGTCCAGCCAGTCCTCCCTGCGCAGGGTCTCCGGTGGCACCCCGGTCTCGGGGAAGGAGGTCTTGGCGGAGAGCCAGCTCTGCGCCAGGCGTTCGGCGTCCACGATCGCGTGGCTCTCAGAGGAGGTGAGCGCCGGATCCGGGCCGAGTCCCTGCGTCAACTGCTTCGCCGAGGTGATCGTCGTGCGCCAGGCAGCGTCCGGGTCGCGGTCGGCGTTGGTGAAGCCGAAGCCCACGCCCCCCGCGGCCTGTGCGCGCGAGAACTGTTCCATGAGCTTGGAGAAGTCAATGTCCCCGGCGCCGCTCATCCCCAGTTGTTCGAGCAGCTTGCGGAGTTCCTCGAAGTCGAATCCTCCGAAGCCCCCGGGCGTTGGTCCGGACGTGTCGCCGCCTGACATGGTGGGTCCCTTTCCTCGGCTGTAGGAACCATTGAACAACACCGGTCAAACACCTGCCCAATGGCACTTCCTCCATGGTTGGTACGCTTGGCCACTGTCGGGTGTCGGCGGTTGAAGGGAGGCTCGATGTCGCGCAACGTGGTGGCCATCGTCTCCTCTATCCTCTTCGTCGTACTGGCGGCGCTGATCGTGCTGGTCCCCGTGCCCGTCGTCACCTGGCGGCCGGGCGAGACCATCGACGTCCTCGGCGCCGACGAGGACGGCCCGCTGCTGCAGGTCAACGGGCTCGAGAACTACCCCACCCGCGGTGAGCTCCGCCTCACGACCGTTTCGCGCTCCAGCGTGGACGCGTCGGTCAGTCTCCCGGAGGCGCTGATCGCGCACCTGGCACCGGACTCCGAAGCGCTGCCCCGCGACGTCGTCTACCCGCCCGGAAAGTCCAACGAGCAGGTCCGGGAGGAGGCCGTGGCCTCCATGGACAGCTCGCGCGACCACGCCGTCGTGGCGGCGCTGCGGGCCGCCGGCCAGCCGGTCACGGAGATGCCGATGGTTTCCAGCGTGGTGCTGGCAGGTCCGTCCAATGGGAAGCTCCATGCCGGGGATCTCATCGAGAGCATCGACGGGCAGGTCGTCTCCACCCGCGACGACGTCGCAGAGGTCATCCGCAACCGATCGGTCGGGGACCCCGTCGTGTTCAAGGTGGTGCGCGACGGCGCCCAGCTGACGGTCAGCGTCGTGACCACGGCGAACGCCGACTCGCAGCCCTACGCCGGCATCGGCGTGGACGTGGGGTATCTCTTCGCGCCGCAGGTCGAGTACCGCATCGACCCTGCGGTCGTCGGTCCCAGTGCCGGGCTCGTGTTCAGCCTCGCCATCTACGACAAGATCACCGAGGGCAGCCTGATCGGCGACCACGTCGTGGCCATCACCGGAGAGGTGGACGCTTCCGGCAAGGTGGAGGGGATCGGTGGCATCCGCGCCAAGATTCGCGGCGCCGAACGTGCGGGCGCGACCATCTTCGTGCTGCCCATGGAGACCTGCAAGAACATCGGTGACTTCCGCACGGACCTGCGCCTGGTCCCGGTGGACACCCTGAAAGATGCCATCGCTGCGCTGCAGTTGATCAAGGAAGGCCAGTCCGACATGGAGGTACCCACCTGTGAGTGAGCCCGATTCCAGCAGGCTCGTCGCCTGTCTCGCCGACATCGAACGTCACGTCTCCGACAACGGTTGGGACCAGCCCGCGCGGCTCTTCGCGCTGGTGACCACCGCGTCCTTGCTCGAGCTGGAACCCCAGCTGCGCGGACGCGTCCCTGAGGCCATGCCCGACGCGCTCACCGCGATCGAGCAGGAGAACTTCGCGGCGGGCAACGACGTCTTCGACCGGCTCGCCGGCATCTACTGGCCGGAGACGGTCGACGGTGCCGCGATCGCGATGGAACGCTCATTCCTGCCCCCCGAGTTCGAGGACGAGATCCCCGAGGAGGTGGATGCCGCCGTCGACTTCGTGCGCAAGCACCCCAAGCGCACCGACGTCCGAGTGGTGGTGGGCGTCCAGCGCGACGGCACCCGCCACGGTCTCGCTCGACTCGTCTCCAATCCCGACGACTTGCTCGGAGCCGATGACTTGGTTCCCGGTCTCGCCGATGCCCTCCTGGGCACCTTCGAAGGAAAGCCGCAATGACAACCTCCAGTGCACACGCCCCCGATGACCAGCAGAGGCGGGGAGCCTTCCTGCCCGCCATCATCGTCCTCGCTGTCGTGGTGGCGATCGTGGTCATCGCCTCCCGGGTGTGGACCGACCTGCTGTGGTTCCGCAGCATCGAGATGGGCACCGTCTTCACCACCCAGCTCGCGGCGCAGGTGGGGCTCTTCCTGGTCTTCGCCCTGATCATGGGTGGCCTCGTGTTCGCGGGGCTGGCCATCGCCTACAGGCTGCGTCCCCGGGTTCGGCACGCGAACCTCGACTCGGAGATGCTGGTGCAGCTGCGCGACGTGCTGGACAGGCGCTCCACGCTCATCATGGCCGTGCCGTCCGCGGCACTAGGGCTGCTCGGCGGCGCCGTCGCGGCCAGCGCCTCCTCGCTGTTCCTCGCCTGGATCCGGGCGACCCCGTTCGGCGAGACCGACTCGGTGTTCGGACTCGACGCCTCGTTCTACGTCTTCCACCTGCCGTGGTGGCGATTCGTCCTCGGGTACGTGACCTTCGCGTTCGTGCTCGCCCTGCTCGGCGCGTTGATGGTGCACTTCCTCACGGGATCCCTGACCTCAAAGGCACTGCGGGGGCTCGGCAACGTGTCGCTGGCGGGCACCAAGGGCGGGCTGGCCGCGCAACGCCAGCTCTCGGTGATGCTCGGGGTGGTGCTGCTGCTGTTCGCAACCTCCCAGGTGCTCGACCGCTACTCGCTGCTGACGACCACCAACCACCTCTTCACGGGTGTCGCGTTCACCGACGCGGCATCGCGCATCCCCGCGCACCTGATCGTCGCGGTCATCGCAGCGATCTGCGCCCTCGTGTGCTTCTACAACGCGTGGCGGGTGCGCTGGAGCGTTCCCGGTGTGTCCATCGCCCTGCTGGTGGTGTCCTCGCTGATCCTCGGCATCGGCTACCCGTGGTTCATCCAGACCATCGAGGTGGACCCGGACGAGCCGGACAAGGAGCGCCCCTACATCGCAGCCAACATCGAGGCGACCAGGCACGCCTTCGGCATCGGCGAGGTGGAGATCACCGACTACGAGGCGACGACCACGGTCAGCGCCGGCCAGCTCCGCGAGGACGCCGCAGCACTGCCCGCCATCCGGCTGATGGACCCGGCGGTCATCCCGCCGGCGTTCGAGCAGCTGCAGCAGGTCCGTGGCTACTACGCCTTCCCATCCACCCTCGACGTCGACCGCTACACCATCGACGGCACGGAGGCGGACGCCGTCGTGGCCGTCCGTGAACTGGACCTTGCCTCCGTGGAGTCCGGTGACACCTGGAACAACATGCGCACCGTCTACACCCATGGGCACGGTCTGGCAGCCGCCTACGGCAACCAGCGCCAGTCCAACGGCGAGCCGGTGTTCTTCTCCGGCGGCATCCCGACGGTAGGAGTGCTGCCCGAGCACGAGCAGCGCATCTACTTCGGCGAGCGCTCCACGCACTGGGTGGTCGCCGGTGGGCCCGACGGTGCGGAGCCCGTCGAGCTCGACACCCCGGGCGGTGGCGAGGGTGGCATGGAGTCCAAGAACACCTACCAGGGCGACGGCGGCGTGCCGGTCGGTGACTTCTTCACGAAGTCGCTGTTCGCGATCCGTTTCGGAGACGTCAACCTGATGCTCTCGGACCGTGTCAACGAGGAGTCCCGCCTCCTGCACAACCGCGTCCCCGCGGACCGCGTCCAGGAAGCCGCACCGTGGCTGACGCTCGACTCCGACCCCTACCCGAGCGTCGTCGACGGCCGCATCGTGTGGATCATCGACGCCTACACGTCCACGGCCAACTTCCCGAACTCCACGAGGGTGGACTGGGCCCAGGCCATCTCCGACACCCGCACTGCGGCCGACAGGCTGCTGGTGGGGACGCAGGTCAACTACGTTCGCAACTCGGTCAAGGCCACCGTCGACGCCTATGACGGCACTGTGAAGCTCTACGAGTGGGACGAGAACGACCCGATCCTGCAGACCTGGGACAAGGTGTTCCCCGGCGTGGTCACCCCCAAGGAGGAGATCTCGCCGGACCTGATGGCACACCTGCGCTACCCGCAGGATCTCTTCAAGATCCAGCGTCAGGTGCTGGGCCGCTACCACACCACCAACACCAACACGTGGTACCAGGAGTCGGACATCTGGGAGGTGCCCAACGACCCGGTCGCACCTGGCCAGCAGCCCACCCAGGAACCTCCCTACTTCCTGACCATCCGTTGGCCGGGCGACACCCAGCCGCACTTCGCCAACACCACCGTGTTCGTGCCGCGAGGCCGCGAGAACCTGTCGGTCTACATGTCGGTCAACGCCGACGCGACCAGCGACAACTACGGCCAGATGCGTGCGCTGAAGCTGTCCGACACCGAACAGATCGCCGGTCCCGGACAGACCTTCAACGCCATCACCACGAACGAGGCGGTGGCCGAGAGGCTCCTGCCGTTCAACCGGCAGGAGGGTGCGACCGCGATCTACGGCAACCTGCTGACCCTGCCCCTGGGCGGCGGCCTGGTCTACGTGCAGCCGATCTACACGCAGAACGACGCCTCGGGCTCGTACCCGGCGCTGCGCTTCGTGGTGGTGCGCTTCGGCGAGCACGTGGGCATCGGCAACACACTGCAGGCCGCGCTCGACCAGGTGTTCCAGGGTGACGCAGGAGCGGACACGGGCGAGAACGTGGAAGAGGAGGAGATCGATCCCGAGGAGCCCGGCAGCGTCCTGGTCGGGGCCGAGCGCGCCAAGGAACTCCTCGCCGAGGGCATGCAACTGTTCATCGAGGCGGACCAGGCGCTCGCCGAGGGTGACCTCGGCACCTACCAGTCCAAGAACGAGCAGGCTCGCGCCACGATGGAGGAGGCGCTCACGGCCCTCGAGGAGAACTGACCGACCACAGGTTCAGCCGGCGCTGTCGAGCACGACGGGATCCAACCCGACGGCTCGCAGCGCCGGTTCCAGTTCCGAGGCGTTGCCGCTGACCGCGATCGTGACCCGGTCCGGACGCACGTGCTCTCGGAAGGCCGCCGTGACGTCGGCCGCGGAGGGCTCCTCCAGCCGTTCGAAGTGCTCGTTGACGAAGGTGGGGTCCTCGTCGGCCGCGGCCAGCACCGACGCCTGTCGGGCGATGTCGGATGCTGTCTCGTTTGCCAACGGGGCCACCCCGAGTAGGAAGGCGCGGGCGTCGGAGACCTCAAGCTCCGTGAACGGGGCGTGGAGTTCAAGGCCCTGCAGGATCCTCGCGACGGCATCGGCGGCAACCTCGGTGCGGAAGCTGCTGCCTGCGTTGAACTGGCCGTCGCTGCGGCGGGCGCCGAAGCCGCCCTGCACGCCGTATGTGTAGCCCAGACGCTCGCGCAGCTCCAGGTTGAGCCGGCTCGCGAACGCCCCGGTGATGGCGTGGCCGGCGAGCTTGAGGGCCGCCCAGTGCGGATGCCGACGGCCGGGCGTGAGGCAGCCCACCTGCACCGTTGCCTGGACTGCGTCGGGCATGTCCGCGATGACCACGGAAGGCGCCAGCGGCGGCGCGGCCGAGCGGGGTGCGGCCGTTCCGCCCACGGGCCACGCGCCGATGGGTGCCAGCACCTCGTCGACGTCGACGCTCGAGAGGTCCCCGGCCAGGATCACGGTTGCCCCGTCGGGGATCCAGTGCCGCTGGTGCCAGGCCACGACGTCGTCGCGCCTGATGGCGGCCAGCGTCTCGGGCGTGCCCGCCGCGGGGCGCCCCTCGCGGGCGTCGCGACCGAAGAGGGCCGACCTGAAGGCACGCTTGGCCACGGCGCCGGGGGAGGCCTCGAGGGAGTCGTGGGTGGCCACCTGCAACCCGACGTGGTGCGCCACGTCGTCGGTCGTGTAGGCGGGGCTCGACAGGACCTCCGCGAACAGGGTGGTGACCTCTGGCAACCGGTGTGCCGGCGCGTCGGTACCGAGCCGGGTGCTGGTCTGGAGGGTCACCCCGTGCACCGACGCCCCCTGCAGTTCGAGGAGTTCGGAGATCCGGCCGTCCGGGTGCGCAACGGTGCCCTCGTCGATGGCGGTGAGCGCCACGGTGGCGACGCCCTCCAGCCCGCGCGGCTCGGCCGCGAGCGGGGTGGGCAGGACGAGCTCCAGCGCGGCGACGTGCTGGCCGGGCAGGTGGAACACCTGCGCGCGCATGCCGTTGGGGAGAGTCCGGAGTTCGGGCGTGGGAAAGTGCCAGCGCTGCGCGAGGTGCACGGTGGGGCGGTTCATCGGGAGCTCTCCTTGGCGAGGTAGTGCAGTTCGCTCGGGGCGGGCCCGAGGTGTTGTCCCACGACGCGGCGAACGTCCTCCGGCGTCAGTGCGGCCAGTTCGGCGAGGCGGAGGTTGACCCGGGTGGGGTCGCCGTGGGTGAGCCACGAGTCGTTGATCATGTCGGCGCGGGCCTCGACGGTGGCGAGGTCCAGCAGCCAGTCCCGCTCGAACTGGGCCCTCGCGCGGGCGAGCTCCTCCTCGGTGGGCCCGGTGACGGTGAACGCAGCCAGTTCCTCCCGCAGCGCCTCGGCGACGGCGTCGGTCGGGACACCGTCGGCCGGCCGCGCCAGCAGGGTGGCGACGGAGCCGGCCCGCAGGTGGAGCAGCGAGGCGCTGTGCACCTCCTCGGCGACGTTGCGGCTGCGCACCAGCGCCCGGTGCAGTCGGGAGGTGTGGCCGTCGGTCAGGATGGCCAGTGCGATGTCGAGGGCCA
The DNA here is from genome assembly GCF_007197885.1 of Tessaracoccus rhinocerotis. Taxonomy (GTDB): domain Bacteria; phylum Actinomycetota; class Actinomycetes; order Propionibacteriales; family Propionibacteriaceae; genus Arachnia; species Arachnia rhinocerotis. Next base: position 323,663 of record NZ_VKKG01000005.1, on the reverse strand, counting down.
GTTGGTCGACGTGCGCCGCGGGTGGGGTGGGCCAGGAGGCGTACAGCAACGAGTGGGGGACGTTGCGCGAGACGCGGGTAACCATTGGCGCCGAGAGCGCGGGGGGCGCCTCGGCGTGCTGGGGGCGGGGGAGCGCCGGCAGCGATCCGAAGTGCCGCTCCACGAGTTCGATGGCCTGGTCGACGGCCACGTTGCCCGAGAGCACCAGCCGGGCGTTGGAGGGCCGGTACCAGGCATCGAAGAAGGCCTGCACGTCGCCGAGGCCGGCGTCGTCCAGGTCCTGCATGGATCCGATCGGCAGGTGCCCGTACGGGTGGGTGGCATCGAAGTGGTGCGCGACCAGCAGTTCGAACAGGTCGCCGTAGGGCTGGTTGTCGTAGCGCTGGCGCTTCTCCTCCTTGACCACCTCCACCTGTGCGTCGAAGTTCGCCTGGGTGATGGCGAGGGAGTCCATGCGGTTCGCCTCGAGCCACAGCGACAGCTCAAGCGCTCCCACCGGGACCGTCTCGAAGTAGTTGGTGCGGTCCGTCGACGTGGTCGCGTTGACCGAGCCCCCCACGGCCTCCACGCCGGCCATGTGCTCGCCGCTGGCCACGTCACGAGACCCCTGGAACATGAGGTGCTCGAACAGGTGCGCGAAGCCGGACCGGCCCGGCTGCTCGTCGTAGGAGCCGACCTCGTACCAGAGGTTGACGGCCACGGCCGGCGCCTGCGGGTCAGGTTGGACACAGACCTGGAGACCGTTGCCGAGCGTGTGGGTTGCCAGCTCGTAGGCGAGCTCCGGGCCTGTGGTCATCGACACTCCATGTCATTGCGTACTCGGTCCAGCCCACCGGGTGAACCACTTGAGCCGCGAGTCTAGCCACACCGCGGCAAAGGCTGGACCGTGCCGGGCCCGACGCGTTGTTCCGCATTCCGGGACGCTCGTGACTGGTTTGCCTCGCAGTCTTCAATTTGACAAGCTGGGCATCGTGAAATTCGACGACACGTTGAGCCCCGAGGGTGTTGATGCCCAGACCATGCATCGCCGTGCGGTTTCCGTGGCCAACAGGCTGCTGGGCGGCAGCGGCCGGGCGGAGCTCTTCGCGTTCCGGGCGCAGCCACAGCACTCGATCCCGGTGCTCGCGCACGGCACGCTCCCCGATGGCACGTTCGTCGTCGCGGCATCCATCTCGAACGATGGCGTCGGCGCTGGCGAGCAATCGTTCGACGTGAGGCTCGACGTCGAGAAGGATGCGCCGGAGGCCACGCTGCGCATTCGGGCGGCCACCATGCACGCATTGGGTCGACTCACGTGGGTCGACGAAGAGTTCTCCTCGGGGCCGACGATGGCCGGGCAGCTTCCCGAGCTGGTGGCAGGCCTGGCAGGGATGCCCGGTGTGCGCATCGGGACGGTCGAGTTCCCCAAGGTCCTGCTGCACGACTGCGCAGGGATCATCCCCCTGACCTCGACCGAGATCGGGACGGCAGGCAAGACGGAACCGTTCCCGCAGTTCGGGGAGGAGCTCTCGGCGGCCGAAGCCGTCGCCTCCATGGCTGTGGCGGAGTGGGTCGAGGTCATCGAGGCCGTGCTGACTGGCCGCCTGCCCGGAGAGGAGCTGACCCGGGTGCACCTGCCGACCGGTTGCGCCCACACCCTGGGGACCGTGCGTTGCGTCGACGTGGACGCAACGGGCGTCACGGTGATGCACTTCACCGCCATGGACGCCACGACGGTTTTCGTTCCATTCGCCGCGCCAGTGGCCGACGTCGACGGGCTCCGGGCGGGGCTGGAAGCGCTACTGGCCTCCAGTTTGGCGCCCGCCTTCTGAGTGCGGCGGCTCAGACCGGGGCCACCTCGTAGGTCGTGCAGACGGCGGTGTCGGTGACGGTGATGTCGGCCGCGGTGCACATCAAGTCCTCGTTGTGGACGCACTCGAGGCGCTGGCAGGCGCCGACGGCTCCGTTGGCCACAGGCAGCCCGCCGCGGGCGTCGAGTGCCAGGAACGTGCCGCAGGTGGCGGCGTGGGCCGAGCCGGCGATGGTGATGGCGCCGGCCGCGCAACCGTCCTGGTTGTAGGCGCACGTGGTGGCAGCGCATGACTTCACGGGTGTGAGAGTGGGCATGTTCCCCGACCTTTCGTTAAGTGGTCGTCGTCGACTCGTTGGGCACCACCATACGCCTCTGACTAGCCCATCTCCAGCAAGTGGAGCCTAACCAAAGCGTTTCCGAATGCATGATTACGTTCCTCTGCTGTTGGCAAAATGTGTCGCCGGTGGCCAGAGCGGCCTTGGTCACTCGAACCGCACGATGTTGTTGAAGACCCACTTGTTCTCGCGGGTGTAGGTGTAGCCGCCACCGGACCTTGCGACTGCCCCCAGCACCGTCGCCCAGGTGTAGCTGCGGCAACCGTTTCGTCCGGTGGCCGCGGTGTCGCACTCGGTGCGCCAGCGGCGACCGTCGTCTGCGGTCCACGAGCCGTCGTGGCCCAGCGGGTTCTGGCGCCACAGCGAGCGCTCGCTTGGCAGGTAGGTGAGGTTGTTGAACGCCCAGCCCGTGACGCGACTGTAGGAGCCGTTGGCGTAGCGGACCTGCGTGGCGACGATTTCCGTGCGGCAGCGGGTCGTCTGCGAGTAGGGCTCGCACGTGGTGTTCCACTCACGCCCGTTGACGTGGTGGCGGCCGGGGGTGGTGTATACGTCGACGTCCGATGCCGCCGGGGTACCCGCCAGCAGTTGCGCGCCGTTGGCGTAGGTGGTGCCCAGGCCCGTCAGGTCTCCGCCCCAGAAGTTGACGGTGGAGTACATCCGGCCGCCGGGGGAGCGGGACCAGCCGATCGCGATGTGGTTGAACTCGGGGGTCAGGATGTTGTCCCGGTGGCCCTCCGACTTCATCCAGCCCTCCATTGCGGCGCTGGGCGTGCCGAGGGAGCCGCCTCCCCAGTACAGGTTCTCGCCCGCGCTGTTCGCGCCCGGCCACGCGAGGAGCGAGAGGTCCTGGTGCTCCAGCGGCGCGTCCGCGTCGGCGAGTTGGTCGTTGTACGGCTGGGAGAACTCGACGGCGAGGGTGGGGGAGTAGCGCAGGGGGCCGAGGCCGTGCTCGGCCCGGATCGTGTTGTGGAGGTCCAGCAGTTCGGCGATCTGGGTCCGGTAGGTGGCTTGTTGCTGTGCCGGTGGTGGCGCGGCTGCTGCGGGCAGGGGAGTGGTTCCGCTGCCGAGCAGGCAGAGGAACGCGACGAACAGGGGGATCAGCGTGCGCGTTGCGGCCTTCATGGGGCACCATTCTGGGCGCCGAGGGGTCCAGGCCCGTGCCCGGCGCAGCGGTGGTGCGTTCGCCTGGGCGAACGCGGTCAGTACGTGCGGCCGCCGGTCCGTCTCGCCAGGGCGTGGCGGTGGGTCAGCAGGATCTCGAGAAACTGCTGCAGGCTTTCTCGGAAAGCGGGTTGGTCGAACGGGTCGGTGGGGATGGTCCCGCTGACCCAGATGTCCCGCCGGGCGACGTGCCAGTCCAGCCAGCCGTCCCGGTTGAATATGCGGATGTCGGTGCGTGCCTCGCTCGGTGAACTGACATCCCGAACCACCCGCGCGGAAAGCCGCACCGAGGTCTGGTCGTCGCTGACGCGCACGAAGACCGGTTGGCGCTGCACGTAGAGGGCGAAGTCCACGTGGATGTCCGCGCCGTGCCCGACTGCGGCCTCGACCAGACTCATCAGGTCCTGGGTGGAGGTGGTGACGATGGGCATGGGTGGGCCGTCGTCGGGCTCGGTCGCTTGCGCGAACCGGATGCTGGCGCGTGCCTCGACGGGCACGTCGTCGGTGGCGAGGAGACCGAGGCGACTCGCGCCCGGGACGGCGTGGCCGTCGCCGCGGTAGGTCAGGAGGTCGGGGTGCGCGACCCGGTGGCAGTGCCGCAGCGCCCAGACGGCGTCCGCAGCCAGTTCGGCCAGTTCGCCGATCGGCCTCTCGGTGGTCCACCGTGTGCCGGTCTCCTCTCCCACGTACCAGCCGCGGCGTCGCAGGCCTGCGAGGGCGGCGTGCGCGTTGCCGCCGGCCGTCGCGTGCAGGAGCCTGTCGTCGCCATCGGTGGCCAGTTCGAGGTAGCGCCTCGCGGTGCCGCGTCCAAGGGCGGGGCCGGCGAGTTCCAGCACTAGTGTGTTGCGGCCGCGATCCCGAACCATGTCGGCCAGGTGCTTGATGAGGGCCGCCTCGAACCTGCGCCAGACGGCGTCGAGGGCCCTGATCTCGTCCGCGTTGACGAGATCGGGTGTTTCTCGGTCGTGGGTCTCGGTCATGCCTGCCTCCCCTCTGGGCACGATTGTCACCTGCGGCGCGGGCCAATCGATGCAGGTCGGCTCCGGGCGTGTCGCACGACGGGAAGTGGCGGCTGGACCACCGTGGACTTGCGCGCCATGTGAGGATTGGCGGCAGGACCCGTCTACAGGAGGCCAGCTCGTGACCACCCAGCAGGAAAACCGACCCGACGACGTGCAGCCCGCGCCAGAGGGCGGGGGTTCGGCCGAGGCGACCGGCCCGGACGCTTCCGGGGTCGCCGTCCGGAGCGCAGCCGCGCGGGCCGTGGGGGCGTGGAGTGATCCGCTTGGGCGTGCCGGTGCCCGTGCCGGGCAGACCCTGATGATCGGCGCGGTCGCGGCCGCAACCATCTGGCTGCTGTTGCGCGTCAGCCTGGTCGTCGTGGCGGTGCTGGTGGCGCTGATCCTCGCGGCCGCGGTCTCGCCCCTGGTCAGGTGGCTGGTGTCGAAGGGTTGGACCCAGCTGCTGGCCACCGTCGCCGCGTTCCTCGGGATCCTGCTCCTGCTCGGTGCGACGGTCACGGGAATCGTGTTCGCTGTCCGGTCCGAGTGGGACGACCTGGTGGCCTCGGCCGACGACGGCTGGCAGGCGCTCAAGGGCTGGGTCGCCAGCCTCCCCCTCCCGGTCGACGCCGCGGTGGTCGACGACGCCCTCGGCCAGATCACGGACCTGGTCATGAGCGGCAGCCTCACGAGCGGGCTTGCCAGCAACACCCTCAGCGGCCTGTCCGCCGTGACCCAGTTCCTGACCGGCCTGGTGCTGATGGCCGTCGTGCTGTTCTTCCTCCTCAAGGACGGCGGCCAGATCCTGAACTTCGGCCTGCGCTGGTTCTCCGGCAAGACCCGAGTCAAGCTCGCCGAGTCAGCGGAGCGCTCGTCCGGGGTGCTGGGCGGCTACGTGCGCGGTACGGCCATCATCGCCTTCGTCGACGCCGTGCTGATCGGCGTCGGCATCGCCATCGTCGGCGTGCCCCTCGCACTGCCCCTGGCCGTCATCGTCTTCGTCGGCGGCTTCATCCCCATCATCGGCGCCACCGTCGCGGGTGCGTTGGCGGCCATGGTGGCGCTCGTGGCAAACGGCCCGGTCGAGGCGCTCGTGGTGCTGGCCATCGTCATCGGGGTGCAGCAGTTGGAGGGCAATTTCCTGCAGCCCGTGGTGATGGGCCGCACCCTGAGCCTGCACGCCCTGATCGTGCTGCTCGCCCTGACCATCGGCACCATCGTCGGCGGCTTCTTCGGCGCGCTGCTCGCGGTACCCTACACCGCTGTCGGCTGGACCCTCGTGCAGATCTGGTCCGACCGCTACCAGACCGGCCACGACGAGGTGCTGGGAGACGACCCGGTCAGCCCGCCGGCCCGGAAGAAACCCACGAGCACGTCGTCACTCCTGAGCCGCTCGCTCGAGAAGCGCCGACGCCGCGGCTGAGCGTTGCGCTCGGCACAGTCCCCGATCTCGGCCGTGGATGCCTCAGTCGGCCTTGACGGTCCCTCGTCCGGGTCCGCCACCGAGAAGGACACGTCCGGAGGCAGACAGTTCGTGGATGGCTGTCCGGCCTGATCGGCTGGTGTCGATCAGGCCGGCGTTGCGCAGGACCGCCAGATGTTCACTGGCGGTGGGGGCTGTGACGTCCACGAGCGCGGCCACCACACTGGTCTGCAGTGGGGTGACGGCAATGGCCGCGAGGATCTTCGATCGCGTGCGGCCCAGGAGTTGCTCGAGGGACGCCGGCGGGACGGGCCTGGACCAGAGATATCTTCCGGGGGCGGGGTAGCAGATTGCAGGACCCCAGTGGTCAGAGGTGCTGCACTGGACCCGGTCAGTGATGAACAGGGAGGGGATCAGTACCAGGCCGTCCGGGCAGGCGGAATCCACGTCGACGCAGGTGTCCACGGTGAGCGTCGACTCCCGATACTCGACCGAGGGATGGAGTCGGCCGACCACGGATCGCAGGCCCTCGCGGCTGGTCTGGAGGGCTCGGTCCAGGAGTTCCGCACGCAGGGCCTGCCGCATCGAGGGCCATTCCGGCTCCACTGCGGCCCTCGACAGGCGCATGATCGCGCCGGCGGCCTCCACCTTGGTCCGCTCCGGACTGCCGGTCAGACGCTCGGCGGCCTCGCCCGAGCGGCCCCGGAATGCGTCGACCAGTTCGGCGTGGACCTGGTCTGTCGGCGTTGCCAGCAGTGCCTCCACACCCTCCTCGAAGGTGGGCTCAGGGTGGGGAGGGGGCGGATCCAGGAAATCGGGACGGTACGCCCCATCTGACATGAACACCGTCAAGGCAGACAGGTCGACGTCCTTCAGACGATGTCGTCGGCGGCGCAGCCACGGCTCGTAGACCCGATGCCGCTGCGGCTCGGTGAGCAGCCGTGCGAGGCTGACGACCTCATGGATGGGGGACATCGCCCACCGCACTCCGGCCGCCCCTGCCCCCAACTGATAGCGGATCACGCATCAAACGTTAGGCCACCGCCGAATTGAGCGCGAGGGTGGCGGGTGCGGCTCCAAGCTTGGGGCGTGGAAAATCCACCCCGTGAAACGGGTCCGATCCCGGGCAAGGAGCCTTCAACATGATGGAGATCACAGCTACCGTACTCGCCGGCCTTGTCGCCGCTGCCGTCATCCTGATGGGTTGTCGTGCCTTCTGGGCGCCGGAGGGAGCTGTCGCGTTCGGCATTCCCGGCACACCGGCAAAGGACCGCGCCTTCCATGCGTGGATCGCCGTGAAGGGGGTCCGTGACATCGCCTGCGGTGTGTTCCTCGCGGTCCTGCTGCTCCTGGGCCCCGCCCCTCTGATGGGGTGGTTCATGCTCATCGCGGCGGGCATCCCGGCAAGCGACGCCGTCATCGTTCTCCGCAGCCGCGGGCCCAGGGCCGCGGTCTACGGAATCCACGGTCCGACTGCGCTCACGATGCTGGGCATCAGCCTGCTGCTCCTGGTCGTGCAGCCGAGTCCCATCCTGTGAATGGGGCCAAAACGTGTCGGGGTACCCCTCCCGCAACGCCTTCAACGCTTTCGCTAGAACTGGCTTGGCTGCTGCGGGCAAGAAAGAACCCCCTGACTAGGCTGAGTGCCTTGTCAGGGGGCCATTCTCGTAGCGGGGACAGGATTTGAACCTGTGACCTCTGGGTTATGAGCCCAGCGAGCTACCGAGCTGCTCCACCCCGCGTTGCCTGATCAACAATACACGATGCCTGTCAGGGGCCAAAATCGTGGTTCGGGCCGGGTGCCTCGTCGGGGTCCTCGTAGTCCCTTCGACGGAGCCGACGCAGCCGGGCCGGGCGGAAGGTGACGTCGGCCGGACCCGGGAGTTGCCAGTTGCGCCAGCGAGCCACCAAACCCAGCGCGGTGGCGGTGAGGATCGCGACACCCATTCCGAGAGCGGGTCGTCCGTAGTGCTGCAGTGCGACCATTTCGAGCGCCGCCAGCACGCCGATCGTCGCGTAGATGGGCTTGCCGCCGAAGATCGCCGGCGTCTCGTTGACCAGCACGTCCCGGAGCATGCCGCCGCCCACGGCCGTGATCACCCCGAGCAGGATGGCCGGGATCCAGCCGAGGCCGGCGGCCAGCGCCTTGGACGCGCCGGTGGCGGACCAGCATCCCAGGGCGATGACGTCGACGAGGCTGAGCGCGCGTCTCGAGATGGGCCCGTCCAGCGTCAGCAGGTAGGCGATGACCGCCGCGGTCACGGCACCGCCCAGGTAGAGGGGGTCGGTGAGCGCGACGGGTCGTGCGCTGAGCATGACGTCGCGGATGATGCCCCCGCCCAGCCCGGAGACGATCGCGAGGAATAGGAAGCCGATCAGGTCGAAGCGCCTCGCCCGCGCCACGGCACCGCCCAGGAGGCCGTTGCCGACGACGCCCGCGACGTCGGCGATCCGGAACAGCAGGCTCGGGTCCCAGCCCTCCATCGGCCTCAGTCCTCCATCTGGGGGACCATGTCCCGGGCATCGGTGTACTCGACGCCGCACAGCTCGAGCAGGTCCACGAGCATGGAACGCACCTGGGCAACGATCACCGTCGAGGACAGGTTGGGCTCCAGCGCGACCTTGGACGAGGCGACGCCGACTGCGGCGATCTCCTCGATCTTCGAGTCGGGCCGACGTGCGGCGAACAGCTCGGCCGCGGAGTCGTCGGTGACCTCGGCGAGGCGGGTCAGCAGTTTCAGGTGGGCCTTGGGGATCTGCTCGCCTCGGTAGACGCCCATCGCGGCGCGCCGGGCGAGGACCCGCAGGTTGCGCGTGAACCGGTCGAGGGGGACGGCCACGTCCGCTATCTCCAGCACCTTGTGGCGACGGTGCCGCAGGAACGGCGAGGTCCGCACCACCGCAACCCCCTCGTTCACGAGCGTCGTCAACTCGGACATCTGGGCCTCCGTCGCGCGCGCCCGCTCCAGCACCTCGGCGGCGGCCTCCTCGTCGCGTTCGGTGAGCGCGATCACCATCGCGCGGATGGCCGAGGCCGTCTCGTGGAGCACCTTCGCCGCCTGGATGCGCGGCTTCTCCACGAGGCTGACAGGGGCGACCGTCGCGAACAGCAGCGCGACCCCGCAGCCGACCAGCGCGTCGGACCAGCGGGAGAATCCCGCGTCGAGGCCCGGTGGGATCGTCAGGACCACCGACGCCTGCACCGCGGCCTGGGTGACCATCAGGGTGCGGGCGCCGAGCCAGGTGGTGATGGACATCGCGGCGGCGATCACGAGCATGATCTGCCAGACCCCGGTGCCGAACCAGACCCAGAACAGGTCGCCGAGCGCCACCCCGACGGTGACCCCGACGGCGATCTCGAGGGCGCGGAACAGCCGCTGGCCGAACGAGAACCCCAGGCACACGATGGATGCCACGACGGCGAGGAAGGGCTGCTCGTGGCCCAGCAGCGTCTGCGAGATCCACCAGGACAAACCGGCCGCCAGCGAGATCTGGATGATGATGAACAGGCGGGAGCGCCAGCGGTTCACGCGCTTGCGCTGTGAGCGCCAACCCCGCCGGGCGGCACGTTCGCTGAGGTCGAATGCGCGCACCGAGGCGTGTTGGATTCCCCTGCCTGTGGCCTGCCAGGAGAACCCGCGTTGAGTTGGTTTCTCGCTCACAGTTCAGCTCCAGGGGTGGTGCACGAAACACCGGCTGCTCGGGAGGCCCGTCCGGCGTTGACGTGACCAGCCTAGTGCAGCGTCGGCGCCGATGAACACGGCTGCACGGAGCCCGCAGGCTAGGATGAGCGGCGATCCACCCACCTGCAAGGAACGTGAATGAACCCTCGTCGTCGCATCGCAGCACTGACCAGCCTCCTGGTGGTGCTCGCCATGGCACTGGTCGCCTGCACACGTCCGGACCAACTCCCGGGGGAGCCGGAGCCGGTCGTGCTGAACATCGGCGCGACCCTGGAGCCGACCGGCCTCGACCCGTCGACCGTCAGCGGGGCCGGGACGTCCTACGTGCTGCTGTACAACGTGTACGAGACGCTCGTGAAGCTGGACGAGGACAACCAGTTGCGGCCACTGCTGGCCAGTGAGTGGACGGTCTCCCCGGACAACCTCACCTACACGTTCCAGATCGACCCGAATGCCCACTTCGCGAGCGGGACCCCCGTCACCGCTGACGCGGTCGTGACCTCGTTCGAGCGTGCGATGACCGACGACAGCATCACCAGCCTCGTCAGCGGTGGGTTCGATCCCGTCGAGTCCGTCGAGGCGCAGGACGACGATACCCTCGTGGTCACGCTGGACCGGGTCAGCCACGGCTGGCTCTACCAGATGAGCGGCCCGGCCGGCATCGTCTACGACCCCGATGGCCTCGAGACGCTGGACACCCAGCCCGCCGGCTCGGGTCCCTACCTGTTCGACTCCTGGGACACCGGCTCCAGCATCACCCTCGCCACCAACCCCGACTACTGGGGCACCGGCCCGCGCGTCGACGGTGTCGTCTTCCGCTACTACGCCGACGCGAACGCCATGAACACTGCGATGGTCTCCGGTCAGCTGGACGCCATCTCCAACCTGACCATCCCCGATGCGCTGCAGCTGTTCGAGGACGAGAGCCGGTTCAAGGTCACCGAGGGCCTCACCCACGGCGAGGTGGTGCTGGGGTTCAACCACGAGAACGAGGCACTGTCCGTGCTCGAGGTGCGACAGGCCATCAACCACGCCATCAACCGCAAGCAGTTGCTCGCAACGGTGTGGGGGAGCAAGGGCGAACTGATCGGCTCCATGGTCCCGACCTTCGACCCATGGTTCGACGGCTCCCTGGTGGACCACTACGACTACGACCCGGAGCAGGCCCGTGAGCTGCTCGCCGAGGCGGGCTACGCGTCCGGGCTCAGCCTGCGGCTGCGCATCCCGACGCTGCCCTACGGCCCCAGCTCCGCGCGTGTCATCACCGACCAGCTGGCCGCCGTCGGCATCACCGTCCAGGTCGAGGAACTGCAGTTCAGCGCGTGGCTCGAGCAGGTCTTCACCAACAAGGACTACGACATGACCATCGTCGCCCACGTGGAACCCCGCGACATCGGCCAGTTCGCCAACCCCGACTACTACTGGAACTACGACAACCCCGAGCTCGCCGAGGCGATCGCAGACGCCGACGCAGCGCCCACGGAGGAGGAGTGGATCGACGGCATGCGCACCGCCGCCCGCATGCTGACCGAGGACGCCGCCGCGGACTGGCTGTTCCTGATGCCCAACATCGTGGTCACCACCACGGAGGTCTCCGGCATCCCAGTCAACGCCGCGAGCCTGGCGATCGACCTGACCGCCGTCGCCACCAGCCGCTAGCCAGACAGCTCGTGTCCCTCCTGCGCTCCCTCGGGCTGCGAGTCCTCGGACTGCTCGCGAGCCTGCTGGTGGCGTCAGTCCTGATCTTCCTCACCACCAATGCCCTGCCCGGCGACATTGCGCAGGTGATCCTCGGCACGAATGCCGCACCCGGCGAACTGGAGGCGCTGCGCGAGCGCCTCGGCCTGAACCGACCCCTCACGGTGCGCTACCTCGAGTGGATCGCAGGCGTGGTGCAGGGCGATTTCGGGACCTCCATGATCTCGGGCAGGGACGTGGTCGGCCTGATCGCGCCCAGGCTGGAGGTCTCCGTCTCGCTGACAGTGCTCGGCATGCTGCTCGCAGTGGCGCTGTCCATCCCGATGGGTGCGTTCGCCGCGATGCGTCGACGCCGCACCAGCGGGTTGGTGGTCTCCACGATCAGCCAGGTGGGGCTCGCCGTCCCGTCGTTCTGGGCCGGTATCTGGCTCGTCATCATCTTCGCCGTGTACCTGCGCTGGTTCCCGGCCGGGGGCTACGTCAGCATCTGGGTGGACCCGCTGCTGTGGGCCTGGCACCTGGTGCTGCCCGTGACCGCGCTCGCGATCGTGCAGGCCAGCCTGCTGTCCCGCTACGTGCGCAGCTCCGTGGTCGAGGTGCTGGGTGAGGACTGGTTCCGCACGGCACGCTCGATCGGCTGGTCACGGGTGGGGGCGCTGCTGCGGCACGGCGCCAGGAACGCCGGCATGAGCCTGTTGACGGTCGTCGGGCTCCAGCTCGCGACGGTGCTGGTGGGAGCCATCATCATCGAGCAGGTATTCGCCATGCAGGGACTGGGGTCCCGCCTGCTGCTCGCGGTGAGCCAGCGCGACCTCGTCGTCGTCCAGGCCGTGGTGCTGCTGCTCGTGAGCGCCGTGCTGGTGATCAACTTCCTCGTGGACATGACGTACCAGGTCCTCGACCCCCGGATCCGACGCGTTGGGGAGGCGGCATGAAGCACTCGAGCCTGGCTGTCGGTGGCCTGCTCATCGGCCTGATCGTGGCCACCGCCGTCGTCGGCCTGTTCTGGATGCCGTTCGACCCCAACGCGCTCGTCGGTCCCCGCCTGCAGGCACCGGGGTGGCCACACGTTCTGGGCACCGACGCGTTCGGCGGCGACATCGCCTCGAGGATCATCGACGGCGCCAAGCGGTGCCTGCTGATCGGCGTCGTGTCCGTCCTGGGGGCCGGCGTCGTCGGCATCCCCGTGGGTGTGGTGGCCGGGATGTCGCGATCTTGGTTCGGCGACGTGCTGGCCCGCGCCGCGGACATCCTCTACGGCTTCCCGGCGCTGCTGCTCGCCATCCTGTTCGCTGCCGCGCTGGGCGGCTCCACGTGGACGGCGATGGCGGCCATCGCGATCGCGACGGTGCCCGCATTCGTACGGATCGCGCGCGCCGCCACCATGCAGGTGATGGGACTCGGGTTCGTGGAGGCGGCGCAGCTGTCGGGCACGCCCACGTTCCAGGTGGCACTGCGCCACGTGCTGCCGAACATCGCGCCCGTCCTCGGGGTGCAGGCCTCGGTCAGCGTCGGCCTGGCCATCCTCGCCGAGGCAGGGCTGTCCTATCTCGGGCTCGGCTCCGGGCAGGACGAGCCCACGTGGGGCAGGATGCTCAGGGAGGCCCAGGACCAGCTGTTCAACGCCCCGCTGATCGCGCTCTGGCCGGGTCTCGCGATCGCGCTGGCCACCCTCGGGTTCAACCTCCTCGGTGACGGACTGCGAGACTTCCTGGACCCCCGCCTGCGGGAGATCGCATGAGCCACCTCGAGGTCACGGACCTGACCATCAGCTTCGGACGTCGCCGCAAGGTGGCGGTGGACCACGTCTCCTTCACCCTCGACAAGGACGAGCGGCTCGGCATCATCGGCCAGTCGGGGTCCGGCAAGTCCGTCACCTCGCTCGCCGTCATCGGCCTGCTGCCGGACAACGCCCACGTGTCCGGCTCCGTGCGGCTCGACGGCCGCGAGCTCGTGGGGATGCCCGAGCGCAAGCTCCAGGACCTGCGCGGCGACGAGGTCTCGATGATCTTCCAGGAGCCGATGACCGCCCTCGACCCCACCATGAAGGTGGGCCGCCAGGTCGGTGAGGTGGTTGCGCTGCACCACTCGGAGCGACGCGGCGGCATCCGTGCCGAGGTCATCGACTGGCTCGGCCGCGTGGGCATCCTGGACCCGGAGCGGATCGCCGAGTCCTACCCCCATGAGCTCTCCGGCGGGCAACGGCAGCGCGCCCTGATCGCGATGGCGCTGGCCAACCGGCCCGGCCTGGTCATCTGCGACGAACCCACCACCGCGCTCGACGTCCTGGTTCAACGCCAGATCCTCGACCTGCTCGACGTCGAACTCCGGGGGCGGGCTGCACTTTTCGTCTCCCACGACCTGGGTGTGGTCAGGCAGGTGTGCCAGAGGGTCGCGGTGATGCTCGACGGCCGCATCGTCGAGACCGGTCCGATCGAGCAGGTGGTCGCGCAGCCGCAGCATCCGTACACCAAGGGGCTGATCGCCTCGGCCAGGATCGGCGACGTGCCGCCGGGGCAGCGGCTGCCCACCGTGGCCGACTTCTACGAGGGGGCGGCGGAATGAACGCTCCGATCCTCGAGCTGCGCGGCGTGGACGTCACGTTCCGCCGGCGCGGCGAGGTGTTCAGGGCCCTGCACGAGGTCGACCTGGCGATTCACCGCGGGGAACGGATCGGTATCGTCGGCGGCTCCGGTTCCGGCAAGACAACCATCGCCCGCACGCTGCTGGGCCTCGTGCGCCCCAGCGCCGGGGAGGTCCTGTTCCGCGGCCGCAGGATCGACGGCCTCCCGGAGCGCCAGCTCGCAGACCTGCGGCAGGGGGTCTCGATGGTGTTCCAGGACCCCAACTCCTCGCTCAACCCCCGAATGAACCTGCGCGGCATCGTGGGTGAACCCCTACGCTCGCCCCTGCTGCGGGCGCGCGGCAACCTGCCCCCTGACACCGATGTCACCGTCGAGGCGGTGTTGGCATCCGTGGGGCTGGACGCGGAGGTGCTGCGACGATTCCCGCACCAGCTCTCGGGCGGCCAGCGGCAGCGCGTGGCCATCGCTCGGGCACTGGTGAGCGAGCCCGACGTCCTGATCGCCGACGAGCCGGTCTCGGCGCTCGACGTGTCAGTGCGCGCCCAGGTGCTGAACCTGCTCTCCGACGCTGTCAGCGAACGCGGGCTGGCCCTCGTGCTCATCTCCCACGACCTGGCCGTCGTCGGGCACCTCTGCGACCAGGTCGTGGTCGTCGAGCGGGGACGGGTCGTGGAGAGCGGTCCGACGCGGCAGGTGTTCGACGATCCCCAGCACCCGTACACCCATGACCTACTGGCTGCCAGCCTTCCCATCTGATTCCACCGACGGGCCGCCGAGATGGTGAACGCCCGCTCGCGGAGTAGACTCCGCGCCTGTGAAGATCCTGTTGCTTGAGAACATCCACTCCGAAGCTGTCCGCGTGCTCAACAACCGCGGCTACGAGATCGAGACCGCGTCCGGCGCCCTGGGCGAGGACGACCTGATCGAGGCCCTCGACGGCGTCGACATGCTGGGCATCCGTTCCCGCACCAACGTGACGCGACGCGTGCTCGAGGCCGCGCCGCAGCTGAGCGCCGTCGGCGCCTTCTGCATCGGCACGAACCAGATCGATCTCGAAGCGGCCTCGGACCACTCCGTGGCGGTCTTCAACGCCCCGTACTCCAACACCCGCTCCGTGGTGGAGCTCGCCATCGCGGAGATCATCGCAATGGCCCGTCACCTCACCGACCGCAACCGGGACATGCACGCCGGACTGTGGGACAAGTCGGCCACCGGTTCCCACGAGGTCCGTGGCCGCACACTCGGCATCGTCGGCTACGGCAACATCGGCTCGCAGCTGTCGATCGTCGCCGAGGCCCTCGGGATGCGCGTCTACTTCTACGACCTCGCCGACAAGCTCGCGCTCGGCAACGCCAAGCGCGTCGGTTCGCTCGAGGAACTGCTCGAGGTCGCCGAGACCATCTCGCTGCACGTCGACGGCCGCTCCAGCAACAAGGGGTTCTTCGGGGCGGAGCAGTTCGCCCAGATGCGTCCCCGTTCGCTCTTCCTGAACCTGTCCCGCGGCCAGATCGTGGACCTCGACGCGCTGCACGACGCCCTCGACAGCGGCCACCTGGCCGGTGCCGCCATCGACGTGTACCCGTCGGAGCCGCGCAACAAGGGGGAGGAGTTCGTCTCCAACCTGCGCGGCATGCCGAACGTGATCCTCACCCCGCACGTCGGTGGCTCCACGCTCGAGGCGCAGGAGGACATCGGTCGCTTCGTCGCCGGCAAGCTGGGCGACTACGACGCCCTCGGCAACACCTCGATGTCGGTGAACTTCCCCGAGGTCGCCGCGGCCGAGGTGACCACACGCCGGGTGGTCCACCTGCACCAGAACGTGCCCGGCGTGATGGCCCGCCTCAACTCCGCCCTCGCCAACCACGACATGAACATCGGGTCCCAGATGCTGGCCACCCGCGGCGAGATCGGGTACGCCGTCACCGACATCTCCGGTGACAGCTACGACGGGCTGCTGGCCGAGCTGTCGGCGCTCGACGAGACCAAGCGCGTCCGCATCCTCTGAGCCGTGCCGGGGTCCTGGGTCACTCGCCCAGGGCCCCCATCACTGCCTCGTGCAGGTGGCCGTTGGTGGCCAGGGCGCCCGGTCCCCAGGGACCGGTGGTGCCGTCCAGGTTTGTGAAGCTGCCGCCCGCCTCGCGGACGATGATGTCCAGCGCGGCCATGTCGTAGAGTTCCAGGTCCGGCTCGCAGGCGATGTCCACGGCGCCCTCCGCCACGAGCATGTAGCTCCAGAAGTCACCGTAGGCGCGAGTGCGCCAAACCTGCCGCATCAGGTCCACGAATCCCTGTCCGCGGCCTGAGTCGACCCACTCGGAGAGCTCGGAGAAGGACAGCGACGCGTCCTCCAGTGCGGCCACCCGACTGACGCTGATGTCCTTGGCGTTCATGATGGACTTGCCGGTGAACGCACCACCGCCGGCGCTGGCCCACCAGCGGCGCTGCAGCGCCGGGGCCGAGACCAGACCCGCAACGATCTCGCCGTCGTCCTCGAGACCGATCAGGGTCGCCCACACGGGTACCCCACGCAGGTAGTTCTTGGTGCCGTCGATGGGGTCGATGATCCAACGTCGGGTGGAGTCCCCGGTGTCGGCGAACTCCTCACCGTGGACGGCGTCGCGCGGACGGGTGCGTGACAGGGTGCGCCGGATCGCCTCCTCGACGGCCGTGTCGGCCTCGGTGACGGGGGTGTTGTCGGGTTTCTGGTCGAACCGGAGGTCCTGCGCCCTGAACCTGCTCATGGAGAGCGAGTCGGCGTCATCGGCCATGACGTGCATGAGGCGGACATCGTCGTTGAGAGATCTCGATTGGGCCATGCTCCCAACCTATCGAAGCCCGGCGAGGGCTAGGAGAAGGCGCGCTCCATTCTGCGGAACGACGTCAGCCGGGACCGGTCCAGGCGGCCCTCCTCGACTGCCTTGTCGAGGCCGCAGTCGATCGAGTCGGTGGTGTGCTTGCAGCCGCGGGGGCAGTCCGCGGTGAGCTCTGCGAGGTCCGGGAAGGCGGCGACGAACGACTCGGGCCTGACGTGGCTGATGCCGAAGGACCGCACACCGGGCGTGTCGATGATCCAGCCGCCCTGCGGCATCTCGATCGCCATGGCGGAGGTGGAGGTGTGGCGGCCCTTGCCTGTCAGGTCGCTGACCTGTGCGGTGGCGCGACCGGTGCCCGGGACGAGGGCATTCACGAGCGTCGACTTGCCCACGCCGGAGTGCCCGACCAACACCGTCCGATGGTCCCGGAGGATGTCCAGGACGTGCGTGAGGTCCATGCCCGGCCTGGTGACCACGATCGGGACGCCGAGCGGCTCGTAGGCGTTCACGAGTTCGTCGGGGCTGGCGAGGTCGGCCTTGGTGAGGCAGAGGATGGGGGCGACGCCGGCGTCGAAGGCGGCCACGAGGATCCTGTCGATCATGCCGGTGCGCGGGGGAGGGTCGGCCAGGGCGGTGACGATCATCAACTGGTCCGCGTTTGCGACGATCGGGCGCTCGAAGGTGTCGGCGTCGTCGGCGCTGCGACGCAGCATCGTGGTGCGGGGCTCCACCTCGACGATCCGGGCCAGCGTGCCCTCGTGGCCGGTGGTGTCGCCGTCGAGCTTGACCGAGTCGCCGACGATGATGCCCTTGCGGGAGATCACCCGTGCCCTCGTCGCGGTGACGTGGGTACCGTCGGCGGTCTGGCAGCGGTAGCGGCCACGGTCGACGGTGACCACGCGGGCGATGGGGGCGTCGTCGTAGCTCGGGCGCTCCTTGGTGCGGGGACGGCTCCGCTTGCGCGGCCGTTCGAAGGCCGCGTGGTCGTCCTCGTGGATTCCGCCGTGGGCCATCAGCCGTTCACCAGCGTCGACCAGTCCCGCTCGAAGTCAGGCATGGTCTTGCCCACGCACTCGAGGTCGGTGACCGTTATTCCGGGGATCCGCAGGCCGAGGATCGCCGCGGCGTGAACCAGCCGGTGGTCGGCGTAGGTCTCGAACGGCTGCCGGTAGGTGCCGCCGCCGCCGGTGATGACGATCCCGTCCTCGGTCTCGGAGGCCTTGATGCCCAGCTGGGTGAACTCGTTCACGAGGGCCGCCAGCCGGTCAGTCTCGTGCCCGCGGATGTGGGCCACGCCGCGGATCCTTGACTCGCCCTCGGCGAGCGCCATGAGCGACGCGACCACGAGGGTGAGTTCCGAGCCGGCGTGCAGGTCGACGTCGACGGCGCGCAGCTTGTCCGGACCGGTGAGCGTGACCGAGTCCCCATCGCGGGTGATGGTGGCGCCCATCTCCTCGGCGACGTCGAGGAAGATCATCCCCGGCTGCAGGCTCTCTGCGGGCCAACCCGGAATCGTGACCGTGCCGCCGGTCGCGGCGGCGGCAGCGAGGAACACCGACGCGTTGGTCAGGTCCGGCTCGACGCGGGTGTCGACGGCGGCGATCGGCCCGGGGGCGACGCGCCAGGTGACCTCGTCCACCTCCGTGACCTCGACGCCACGACCGCGGAGCATCTCGACCGTCATTGCGATGTGCGGACGCGAGGGCAGGCCCTCGCCGTCGTGCCGGAGCGTGAGTCCGTCGCTCAGGCGGGAACCGATGAGCAAGAGGCCGGAGACGAACTGGCTGGTGGCGGTCGAGTCGACGGTCACCTCGCCGCCGCGGCCCAGCGGTCCGGTGACGGTGAACGGCAGGCGGTCGGCATCGACGTCGGCGCCGAGCCGGCGAAGCCCCTCGAGGATCCCGGCCATGGGACGTTCGCTCGCGTGCGGGTCCCCGTGGAACGCGGTGGCGCCGTCGGCGAGCGCCGCCAGCGGGGGGACGAACCGCATCACGGTTCCGGCCAGGCCGCAGTCGATGCTGTGCTCGGCCGCGTGGAACGCGGTGGGCGGGGATACGTGGAGGGTGTCGGACCCCTCGGTGGAGACCTCGACGCCGAGCGCGCGCAGGGCCTCGACCATCAGGTCGCTGTCGCGGGACTTCAGGGCACCGACGATGGTGCTGGGGCCGTCGGCGAGGGCAGCCAGAACCAGCGCCCTGTTGGTCTCGGACTTGGAGCCGGGGACCTGTGCCCGGCCGGTGACGGGGGACAGGGCGTGGGGAAGCAGGTGGGTCATCAGGAAACCACGGACTCCAAGGACTTGCGGGTGCTCTTGGCGAGCTTGTCGGCCTGCTTGCGCGCCTTCTTCGCGGTCTTGCGGGCCTTGCGGGAGAGCTTCTCCGTGGTGTGCGAGGCCTGCTTCTCCACCTTGTCGATGGTGTGGCCGGCGCGCCAGGACAGGCTGGGGTTGCCCTGCAGGTCCTGGCTGGCGAGCAGAGTGCTCCCGAGCAGTGCCATCTGGGTGAGCACCTGCGGGCGGGCCGCCTTCTTCTCCGCCTTCCCGGCGTCCTTGGGAGGCATGGCGATGGCGATGTTCAGGACGCTGGCCTTGGCGAGCAGGAGCGCACCCAGTCGGCGGCCGATTCCGGTCGCGAACATGGCTCCGCCCGCGATCTGGGCGGCGCCCCCGATGCGGACCCACGTCTCGGCATCCTCGGGCACCCACGACGAGTAACCGGCGGGCGCCACGCGCTGAACGAGCGGCGTCACCTTCTCCGTGAAGTTCTCGGCCTCGGCCGCGGATTCGGCGGGCTTGGTCACCTTGTTGATGCCGTCCACGATGAACGTGCCGGCGATCAGGCTTCGGGCGATGAAACGCAAGAGACTCATGCCCCCAAACATACCCACTCGCGAGTCCGTGCGAACCGCTCAGGCATAGATTGGGCACATGTGCGGACGCTACGCAGCCACTGCCAACCCTGACGAGCTCGTCGAGGAGTACGACATCTCGCTGGTCACCGACGACGGGGCCGAGGCGTGCGCGCCCCGCTACAACATCGCCCCCACGGACACCGTGCCCGCGGTCGTGGAGCGGCTCGACGACGGGGGTGCGGTGCGCAAGCTCGTGGGTCTGCGCTGGGGGCTGGTGCCGAGCTGGTCCAAGGATCCCTCCGGAGCGGCCCGCCTGATCAACGCGCGGGTGGAGACGGTCGCTCAGAAGCCGTCCTTCCGGAAGGCCTTCGCCGCGCGCCGCTGCGTGCTGCCGGCGCTCGGATACTACGAGTGGCGTCCTGAGACCGAGGGCGGCAAGGCGGTGAAGCAGCCCTACTTCCTCCACCCGCAGGAGTCGCACACCCTCGCGATGGCGGGAATCTACGAGTTCTGGAAGGGACCCGACGGCTGGCTCGCGACGGCGTCGGTGATAACCACCTCGGCCACCGACGAGACCGGATGGCTGCACGACAGGATGCCGATGACCGTGTCCGACGTCGACGCGTGGCTCGATCCCACCCTCGATGACCCGGGGAGCGCCCGCGGCCTGCTGCAGCCGCCGTTCGACCTGGCGCCGCGTAAGGTCTCGCGCGCGGTGAACACAGTCGGCAATGACGGGCCCGCGTTGGTGGCCGAGATCGTGTGAGGCAAGCCCGGATTCCTGACCGGGACGGGAATACCGGACGGGGTGGGGGCGTTGACTGGTCATGGTCACGACAGTCGCGCCCCCGCGTCGGTTGGGCTCGTTCGGGTGGTCGGAGGTATCGTCCTACCTGATGAACATCGAGGCAACCGACGAGAAGGTCTCGACGGCTGACGCAGCGGCGTCGGACGTCGACCAGATCGCCGCGTTCGAAACCGAGGCGCTCAGCCACATCGACCGGCTCTACTCCGCTGCGCTGCGGATGACCAGGAACCCGGCGGACGCCGAGGACGTGGTTCAGGAGACCTACGCCAAGGCGTTTCAGGCGTACAAGACCTTCACCCCGGGCACCAACCTCAAGGCGTGGCTGTACCGGATCCTCACCAACACCTACATCAACCAGTACCGCAAGGCGAAGCGCTCGCCCCAGACCAGCGGCGACGCCGACGTCGACGACTGGCAGATCGCGCGCGCGGCGTCGCACGACTCGACCGGGCTGCGCTCGGCCGAGATGGATGCACTGGACCAGACCCCCGACCAGACGGTCAAGGAAGCCATGGAGCAGTTGCCGGAGAACTTCCGGCTCGCCGTGTACCTGTCCGACGTCGAGGGCTTCTCGTACAAGGAGATCGCAGAGATCATGGGCACGCCGATCGGAACCGTGATGAGTCGCCTGAACCGGGGACGCGCGCAGTTGCGCAAGCTGCTGGCCGACTACGCCGCGGAGCGCGGCATCGCCCGCGCCCGGGAAGGAGGGCGGTGATGTCCGACCCCGCCATGTCGAGCCACGACCACGACGAGCTCGACGAGTGCGTCCGGGCGCTCGAGTCCGTCCACGCGTTCCTCCACAACGAGCTCCTCGAGGCCGACGCGGACATGATCCGCCACCACCTGCACGCCTGTGAGCGATGTATGGAGAACTTCGAGATCGAGTCGACGATCACCGAGATGATCCAGCGCAGCCAGGTGCCCGCCGCGGCACCCGTCACCCTGACTTCGCGGATCACCCGACTCAGCGTTCGTCGTCGGGCCTGATCCAGCCCCGGAACCAAGAAAGCCCCCGCGAGATGCGGGGGCTTTGGCATTGTTCGGTCAGGCGTTGGGACGCTTGCCGTGGTTTGCCTTGTTCTTGCGTCGATCGCGACGCTTACGGCCTCGCTTGCCCATGGCTGCCTCCTAAGTTCTGGTGAGTGCTGGTCCATTCTGCCAGAGGTGAGCCGCCAAACTGAAACAGGAGGGGCCGGGTGGGCGCCGGTGGGTGCGCTTCTGGCAGAGTTGCGCCATGGCCAATGGAGACATTCACGCGTTGTCGGACACCGAGTGGCTCGACGCCTTCGTCGGACAGTGGCACCTGCTGTCCGACCTCAGTTTCTCGGACCTGCTCCTGTGGCTCCCCGACGAGGAGTTCGACTCCTTCACCTGCGTCGCGCAGATCCGTCCCGTCACGGGCCCCACGGCGCTCGAGGATGACGTCACGGGCGAGGTGCTCGAGTTCGAGCCGGACAACCCGGTTCTGGTGGCCTACCTGACGCGTGAGATGTCGGAGACCAGCGACAACGAGTTGAGCGCGGGCATCCCCGTCGACGTGCTCGCAGTGCCGGTGATACGCGGTGACCGCTGCATCGCGGTCATGGAGCGCCACACGAACCAGATGGGGGTGCGGGCCGTGGGTGCCCTCGAGGAGAACTACCTCGAGGCCGCGGAGGTGCTGACGAAGATGGTCCTCGAGGGCAACTTCCCGCTGGCACCGCCCAGCGACAAGGCGCTCGAGCCGAAGGCCGGGGACGGTGTGGTGCGGGTCCAGCCCAACGGTTCCATCACCTACTCGTCGCCGAACGCCGTCACCGCCTTCCGCCGGATGGGTGTGGAGCACGACATCGAGGGCGAGAACTTCAGCGACCTGGTGGCGTCCATGTGGGAGGGGGTCGAGTCGGTCGGGCAGACGCTGATGGCCGACCTCCAGGCCCAGCGGAGCGTGGTGTTCGACATCGAGCGGCCGCGGGCTTCGATGCGGTTCGTGCTGCTGCCCCTGGTGGTCAAGGGTGAGACCGAAGGGATGCTGGTGCTCTGCCGCGACACCACGGACCTGCGCCGGCGGGACCGGATGCTGGTGACCAAGGACGCGACGATCAGGGAGATCCACCACAGGGTGAAGAACAACCTCCAGACCGTCGCCGCGCTCCTGCGGATGCAGTCCCGACGGCTGACCTCGCCGGAGGGCAAGGAGGCGCTGCGGGATGCTAACCGGCGGGTGTCCTCGATTGCGCTCGTGCACGACACGCTGAGCCACAGCTTCGACGACGACGTCGCCTTCGACCAGATCTGCGACAGGATCCTGCGGATGGCGGGAGACCTCGCGGCGGCGTCGGGAACGGTCGACGCCCGACGCGTGGCCAGTTTCGGGGTCGTGCCCTCGGAGGCCGCGACCTCCCTGGCGATGATCATTACCGAGCTGGTGCAGAACGCGGTCGAGCACGGTCTGGGAAGTGGGTCGGGGAAGGTCGAGGTGCGTCCGCAGCGCGTCGGGCCGAACCTGACGGTTGACGTCCTCGACGACGGCGCGGGCCTGCCGGAGGACTTCGAGCTGGGTCAGCAGACCAGTCTGGGACTGGCGATCATCTCAACACTCATGAAGGACCACGGTGGGACCCTCGAGCTCCGGAACCGCGAGGATGGCCCGGGCGCGATGGCCCGGATCAAGCTCACGTTCTGACGGAGGGCTCAGCTGTTGCGGAGGCGGGAGCGGGCGGCGCGACGCTTGATGGCGCGGCGCTCGTCCTCGCTCAGGCCACCCCACACGCCGTGGTCCTGGCCAGCCTCGAGTGCCCAGGCCAAGCACTGCTCTCGCACCTCGCAGCGCTGGCAGATCTTTTTCGCATCCTCGATCTGCTGGAGTGCGGGGCCTGTGTTGCCTACGGGGAAGAAGAGTTCGGGATCTTCCGTAAGGCAGGCAGCCTTGTGGCGCCAATCCATCTGTGTGGCACTCCTTCTACAGAGGTGGGTCCGCCAACGGGCGGGTGTGAGCGAACAGAACTTACCCCCGGGAACCAAGATAAACAAGTATCCGACCCAAAGTGGGGACGTTGCGCAATTCGTGCGGGCGCGCGTCCCGGTTGCCTCGGGAACTCGCCTTCGGCAGAGTACCAGCATGCAAACAGAATCCGGGCCGTCTCATCTCGTGTCGTTGTGGACCGCCCTTGTCGGGGCGGGCCTCGTGGGCCTCGTGGTCATCGGATTCGGGATCGCCTCCGTCGCGTCGGACCATGCCGTGTTCAGCTGGGGGATCGGCCTGTTCCTGATCGTCTACGGGGCGTTCGTCTGCCTCGGGGCGTGGCTCGGGTGGAAGCGGAACTCGCTGGCGCGAGGTCTCATTGTGGCACCTGCGCTGCTGCACATCGCCATCGCCGTGAACCTGCTGACCGGAGGGGACACGCCCCAGAAGGTTGGTGCGGGCGCCGCCCTCGTGGTGCTGCTGGCCACCGTCGTGGCGGCGGTGCTGCCCAGCACCCGGGAGGCGCTCGAGACGAAGGGCAGCTAGTCAACGCTCGGCACCGTCGACGACGGTGTGCACGCTCGCTGCGCCGCGACCGTGGATCGGCAGTTCGTTGACGCCCATGATGCCCAGGAACAGCGTCTCGTAGCGACCCGTGACTCGAACTGTGATGACTCCCGCATCCAGCGACACCGTGCCCGTCAGGTCTGACGCCTCGACGTAGGCTGTGGCGGCCTGCCTGGCGTTGGACGTGTTCGGCTCCGGGCGAGATCCCGGGCCCGCATGCAGGTACTGCCCTCCGGCGCGGGCCGCCTCGGCCGCCACAGCCCGGGCGGACTGCTCCGCCGCAGCATGGCCCGCGAAGTCGACACCCAACCCGACGATGATCACGAATGCGGGGATCACCATCGCGGCCCACACCGCGATGGAGCCGCGCTCGGTGCATCGCCGGGTCCCCATGTCAGTCCTGCTCCACTGGAACGTTCAACACCTGGATCTCGGCCACGGTGAGTTGCTCCGGGGGAGTGGTTAGCTCCATCTCGATGGTGCCGGACTCCCCGATTCCGCTCCAGTTGACCTCCCAGTGGGTGGTGGCGCTGATCTGGTAGTCGCCGTCGTCGGTGTAGCGGTACCCACAGGTGGGGGACTTGATGTCGGTGGTCCCCATCCCCGTGTACTTCGTACCCTTGCCGCACGTGACGGTGTCCCCGTTGCCCATGTCCCAGACGACCTCCGTGACCTGCGCCGTCGCGGTGACGGTGTATCCGCCGGCCGATGCTGATCTCGTGATCGGTCCGAATGTCTCAGCAGATGCGTCGGATACCCACATCCACACGTTCCAGCCGATGATCCCGATGGATTCGGGTGACTGCTTAGTAGTGTGCGGGTACGAGCCGATGTCGATTGCGGTCATGTTCATCTGTGAGACCGCCCGCTGCGCCAAGACTTCTGGATCCGGAGGTGGGACTGGATCCGCGTTCTCGAGCCAGAATTCGAAGCGCACGATTCCGGACGGCGCGATGCACTCAGCGATAAGTCCATTAGTTCTGTTGTGCCACATCGTGTCGGTATGAGGCGGTTGAGGGTCCGCTACGCGCACGTAGCAGTTCTTGTCCGCGTGCCACCATCCGAATTTACCACTGCAAGGTATGACCTCCATGGCATAAGTGCATGTGACAGTCGAGGATCCGGCGTCTACGGGGTGGCCGGATCCTTCGCCCGGCTCTTCTCCAGGATTGACAACTTCGAGAACGCACTTTCCGTGCCTGTTATATTTTGCGCACTCGGCGCCGGTGTCTCCGAATGCTGGCACCGAGCCAACAATAAGGGAGAGGAGCCAAGCAGCGGTGACTGTCAGTATGTGAATTCGGCGAATCATACTCTGCAACCGTCCACGAAGTTGGTAAGGTCTCCGACGATCCAGCTCCCCGCCGGAGAAACGGCGTTGATGGCCCATGAAATCACCGGTACCCGGTCAGGGGAGAGAATCGACTGCCCAGTATCTTGGTCGATGACGTCAGATTGAGTTGAGTCGCTGCAGACCCGCACCTCAACGGTTTTCTGCCCTTCGCTTTCGAGCACTTCCCCGACTGTCAGAATACTCCAATCGACTTTTCCCACTTGAACCGCGTTCATCTCTCGGTACTCAATCAACTCTCCAAGGTAAGTGTCCTGGGTGCTCCCGACAGTGATGTCAGCTAAGGGTTGGAGTGACAGGTCTGGGTTCTGAGCCAACTCGTTTGAAAGACGGAAGAACTCGTTCACGACGTCACGGGCAGCCCGCTGGTCGGCGTCGAGGGTCTCGGACGGGCTTGGGGAGGGTGACGGCTCGGGAGACGCGCTGGTGGGGGTTTCGCTGGGCGTGGGTGTGGTTGCGGCGGACGTGGCGCTCGGCGTCGGGCTGGGGGTCGGATCAGCCTCGGGTGTGCATGCGGACAGGAGACCTAGAGTCACCATGAGTGTGGTGATCGCTGCGCTGCGTTTCATGTACTGCTCCACTGATCCGGGGAAACCGACGCACCGAATCCTGCCAGTCCGCGGGATCACAACCCAGCCGCCAAGGTTCAGCCTGTGGATAACTCGCCAGAGGGTCGGCAAGGGGTGGATGAGCAGACGAGCGTGCGCTCGGCTCCGGAGACGAGCGCACGATATTGACCAGCGTCGACGCAGGCGCGCCGAACGGGCAACTCGGCCTCAGGCCAGGCGGCCAGCTCCCGGTGACGGGGTCGCGATGAACCATTCCGGTGCTCCGAAGCCAGCTGCTGCGAAGGCGTCGGCCACGTTGCGGCCGATGCCGTCGCCCTCACCGGTGCGGCACAGGGCGATGATGCAGCCACCGAAGCCACCGCCGGTCATGCGGGCTCCCAGGGCGCCGGCGGAACGGGCGGTGTCGACCGCGAGGTCGACGGTGGGGACGGTGATCTCGTAGTCGTCGCGCATCGATGCGTGGGACGCGTCCAGCAGGGGAGCGAGGTCCGCGAGGCGACCGTTCATGGCGATCTGGAAGGCCTCCACCGTCCGGGCGTTCTCGGTGACGACGTGGCGCACGCGCTTGCGCATGACCTCCTCGTCCAGCTCGCCGAGTGCGGCCTGCAGGTCCTCGACGTCACGCAGGGCCGGAATGCCCAGCTTCGCGGCTGCTGCCTCACAGGTGGCGCGCCGCGCGCCGTACTCGCCATCGACGTGGCTGTGGGGGGTCTTGGTGTCCAGGACCAGCACCTCGAGTCCCTGCTCGGTCATCGGGAGCGGGACCAGTGAGGACTCGAGTGAACGACAATCGAGGAAAAGCCCCGCGTCGGCCTCGCACAGCGTGCTCGCAGCCTGGTCCAGGAGCCCCGTGGGGGCACCGACGTAGGCGTTCTCGGCGAGGCGCGCGACCTTGGCCCGCTCGACGGGATCGATGTCCAGTTGGAAGAGGTCCACGAGGGCCGCCACGACGGCGCACTCGATGGCGGCCGAGCTGGACAGCCCTGCCCCCAGCGGGACGTCGGAGGTGAGCACCAGGGTCGCTGCGCCCACCTCGGCCCCGGACTCGCGCAGCGCCCACACCACGCCGGCGAGGTAGGCGGACCAGCCCTCGGCGCCGGGTGCGAGGTCGCCGAGCGCGACCTCGACGGTCTCATCCAGTTCGAGCGAGTGCATCACAACCAGGTCGTCGTCGCGACGGCCCGCGGCCACGACGGCCTTCTGGGACAGGGCGAAGGGCAGCACGAAACCGTCGTTGTAGTCGGTGTGCTCCCCGATGAGGTTGACCCGCCCGGGTGCGAACCAGAGACCCTCGGCCTGCTCGTTGGTGAGTTCCGCGTACTTGGAGCGCAACCCCTCGAGGTCCAGTCCTGCACCGATCAGTTGGTCCGTCATCAGTCCTCCGGGTCATCCAGCCGGGCGAGCCAGGAGCCCAGCCGGTCAATCGTCGATTCGAACTCGGGGTTGAGGTCCACGAACGTGCGCAACTGCTCGGACAGCCAGCCGAACGTGATGGACTCGTCGCCCCTGCGGTCCTCGAGTTCCTCGAGGCCGCGATCGGTGAAGTACATCGGTTACTCCGCGAAAGCGCGCTCGTGCAGCTCGTCCGACTGCTGCAGGTGCACCTTGTGGGAACCCACCGAGGGGGCGGAGGCCCACCCGCGGGCAACTCGCTTCATGTGGAGCTCGATGCCCGAAGCGGTGCGGACCGCGTTCGGCAGGTGCACCGAAAGGAACGGCCACGCGCCCTGGTTGGCAGGTTCGTCCTGGACGAAGCGGATGTCCTCCACGTGCGAGTAGCGCTTCAGGATCTTGGCGACCTCCTCGCCAGGCAGCGGGTAGAGGCGCTCGAGGGAGATGATCGCCACCTTGCCCTCAAGTCCGTGCTTCTCGCGGTACGCGGCGAGCTCCCAGCGGATCTTGCCGGAGCACAGCAGCAGCCTCTCGACCTTGGACGGATCGGTGATCGTCGGGTCGTCGAGGGCCGGGTTCCACTGGCCTGAGGTGAACTCGTCCGGGGCCGACGCGGCAGCCTTGCTGCGCAGCATCGACTTCGGCGTGGCGATGACCACCGGGCGGTGGAAGTTCACGTAGGCGTGCTGGCGCAGCAGGTGGAAGTAGCTGGCCGCAGTCGACGGCTGGCACACGGACAGGGCGTTCTCCGCGCACAGCTGCAGGAACCGCTCGATCCGGGCCGAGCTGTGGTCGGGGCCCTGGCCCTCGTAGCCGTGGGGGAGCAGCAGGACCACGCCGGACTTCTGGCCCCACTTGGCCTGCCCGGACGAGATGAACTCGTCGATGATGGTCTGGGCGCCGTTGACGAAGTCACCGAACTGGGCCTCCCAGAGCACCAGCGCGTCGGGTCGGGCGACGGAGTAGCCGTACTCGAACCCGAGGGCTGCATACTCGCTCAGCAGCGAGTCCCACACCTCGAAGGATGCCTGGTCCTCCGAGAGGTGCTTGAGCGGGACCCACGCCTCGTTCGAGACCCGGTCCACGATCGCTGCGAATCGCTGCGAGAACGTGCCGCGGCGGGAGTCCTGCCCGGTCAGTCGGACCGGACGGTTCTCCAGCAGCAGCGAGCCGAAGGCCAGAATCTCCGCGGTCGCCCAGTCGATGGGGCCGTTGAGGATCTGGTCCGCGCGCCGCTGCACCTGCGGCAGCACCTTGGGGTGGCCGGTGAAGCCGTCGGGCAGCTCGGTGTGCACCCTCGAGATCAGCTCCAGAGTCTCCGGGGTGATCTCCGTCAGGCGCTGCTCGGGCTTGGTCGGGTAGTAGGGGACCCGCGTGTACTCGTCGTCCGGTGCGTCCTGGTTGCGGGCCTCGCGGACCTCCCTGAAGACGTTCTCGAGCCGGCTGCGGAACCGGTTCATGACGTCCTCGGCGTCGGCCATCGAGATGTCACCGCGACCGATCAGGGACTCCGTGTAGAGCCGGCGCACCGAGCGCTTCTGCTCGATCAGGTCGTACATCTTCGGCTGGGTGAAGCTCGGGTCGTCGCCCTCGTTGTGACCGCGACGGCGGTAACAGACGAGGTCGATGACGACGTCCTTGTGGAACTTCTGGCGGTACTCGAAGGCGATGCGGGCGGCGCGGATGCACGAGTCCGGATCGTCGCCGTTGATGTGGAGCACGGGCGCACCGATGGACTTGGCCACGTCCGTGCAGTAGAGGGAGCTGCGGCTCTCGCTCGGAGCCGTTGTGAAGCCCACCTGGTTGTTGACGACGACGTGGATGGTACCGCCCGTCTTGTAGCCACGCAGCTGGCTCATCTGCAGGGTCTCGAACACGACGCCCTGGCCGGCGAACGAGGCGTCGCCGTGCAGCAGGAGCGGCAGGACGGGGTAGTCATCGGAGCCGAGCACGTCCTGCTTCGCGCGGGCGATTCCCTGCAGGACCGGGTTCACGGCCTCGAGGTGGGACGGGTTGGCAGCCACGGAGGTCTTGATCGTCCGGCCGTTGCTGGCGACGAAGGCGCCCTCGGAACCGAGGTGGTACTTGACGTCGCCGGTGCCGCTGCGCGGGTCCAGGGAGCCGTCGAACTCGCGGAAGATCTGGGCGTACTTCTTGCCGACGATGTTCGCGAGGACGTTGAGTCGGCCGCGGTGGGGCATGCCGATGCAGACCTCGTCGACGGAGTCGTTGGCGGCCTGCTGGCAGATCTCGTCGAGCAGCACGATCATCGACTCGCCGCCCTCGAGGGAGAACCGCTTCTGGCCGACGAACTTGGTCTGGAGGAAGGTCTCGAAGACCTCGGCCTCGTTCAGCTTGTCCAGGGCGTGCATGTGCTCGTCGTGGGTGAGCGGGCTGCGCGGCACCTCCATCCGCTTCTGGAACCAGCTGCGCTGCTCCGGGTCAGGGATGTGCATGTACTCCACGGCCACCGTGCGGGTGTAGGAGTCCTGCAGGATGCCGAGGATCTCCCTCAGGCTCAGGTAGCCCCGGTCCTCGGTGCCGAAGCGGCCGACGGCGAACTCGCGGTCGAGGTCCCAGATGGACAGACCGTGGGTCTCGAGCCGGAGGTCCTCGGCGGCTCGCTGGCGGTACTCGAGCGGATCGGTGTCTGCGACGAGGTGTCCGAAGGACCGGTACGCAGCGATCAGCTCCAGCACCCGCCCGTGCTTGGTGACCTGGCTGGCGCGGTGGGCCGAGATGTCGTTCGACCAACGGAACGGCTCGTACGGGATGCGCAGGGCTTCGAAGATCTCGTCGTAGAAACCGTTCTTGCCGAGCAGCAGCTCGTGCATCTCCTTGAGGAACTCGCCCGACTGGGCGCCCTGGATGACGCGGTGGTCGTAGGTGGAGGTCAGGGTGGTGACCTTGGACACGCCCATCTCGGTGATCCGCGAGATCGAGGTGCCCTGGAACTCGGCCGGGTAGTCGATGGCGCCGACACCGAGGATCATGCCCTGTCCCGTCATGAGGCGCGGCACGGAGTGGCTGGTGCCGATGCCGCCGGGGTTGGTGATCGAGGCGGTTGTGCGGGCGAAGTCGTCGACCGTCAGCTCACCGTTGCGGGTCTTCGTGACCAGCGCCTCGTACGCGGCCCAGAACTGTGCGAAGTTGAGCGACTCGCAGCCCTTGACGTTCGGGACGAGCAGCTGGCGCGTGCCGTCCTTCTTCTTCAGGTCGATCGCGATGCCGATGTTGATGCTGGGGTTCTGGATGTGCGTCGGCTTGCCGTCGACCACGTCGTAGGCGTCGTTCATCGACGGGATGGCCTGGATGGCCTTGATCATCGCGTAGGCGATGATGTGCGTGAACGAGACCTTGCCGCCCTTGGAGGTGCGCAGGAAGTTGTTGATCAGGGTGCGCTGGTCGATCACCAGCTTCATGGGCACGTTGCGCACCGAGGTGGCGGTCGGGACCGACAGCGACGCGTCCATGTTCTTGGCCGTGCGCATCGGGGCGCCACGCATCGTGGTGAGCTTCGGCTGGGCGCCCGTGGGCTCGGGCCGAAGGCTCGGGTTGGGCGCGTTCGCCGACAGGCCAGCACCGGATCCGGGATCGGTCGGGGTCTCCTTGCCGGACTTGGCCGGCTCGGCCTTCGTCGGGGTGGGCTTGGCCTCCGCCTTCTGGGCGGCGGGCCGCTCGGCCTTCTCCGCGGGCTTCGCAGCCTGGGACTTGGCGGGGGCGGCCTTGGCCGCGGCGGGCTTGCCGCTGGCAGGCTTGGCCGCGGTCTGGGCCTTGGCGGGGGGTGAAGCCGCGGGGCTGGCCTGCTTCGTCGCCGGCTGCTCGGGCTCGGGCTCGTCCTCGGCGACTGAACTGGCGCCGGCGGCGCCGTTCGAGAAGAACTCTCGCCATTCCTCGTCGACCGACTGCGGATCCGTCTCGTACGCATCGCGCATATCGTCGATCAACCAAGAGTTGGCGCCGAAAGCGTCCTTTGAATCCGATGATGACATGTGTGCCAGTGGCTGGGCCACGATTCCCCTCTGTGAGTTGTCTTCCGGCGGCTGTGCCCCCGGACTGGAAGCTTACCCAATGGTCAACGCTGTCGCGGTCAGCCCGCGCCAGCGCTGACGGCCTCCTCGGAGTCCTGCTCCGTCTCGGCCCCCTCGAGTCGGGAGGCCTCCCCCTCGGGGCGCGACGTGGCGCGCCACGCGAGCCGTGTCGTGTACCCGAGCAACGCCACCAGTAGGAGGTTGCGCAGGATGAGCATGGAGGTTTCCAGCCCCGATCCGTTGGGCAGGGCCATGATCCCGTGGGTCCCCCACGGGTAGGTGTACTGCGTCAATCCGGCCACGACGACCATGGCCACCGACAGCACGACCAAGGGTCGCCGCAGCCATTCCGAGCGTCGGGCCAGCAGCAGCGCTGCGACGGGGCCGCCGAGCCAGGTCACGTACTGCGGCGAGAGGGTCTTGTTGGCCACGATGGTGGCCAGCACGATCGCGAGGATCGCCAGCAGCATCGCCTCGTGCAGGTGCCGGGAGTCCGCCCGGAAGCGTCGCACCAGACGCCAGGCCAGCAGTCCGGTCAGCACGAATGATCCGGCGGTGAGCACGGAGGAGACGGTCAGGAGCAACTCAACGCCGGGCCCATCGAGCTCGATCGCGTTGTACTCAGAGAGGAA
The DNA here is from genome assembly GCF_007197885.1 of Tessaracoccus rhinocerotis. Classification (GTDB taxonomy): domain Bacteria; phylum Actinomycetota; class Actinomycetes; order Propionibacteriales; family Propionibacteriaceae; genus Arachnia; species Arachnia rhinocerotis. The sequence goes on along the minus strand of NZ_VKKG01000005.1, from coordinate 292,022 downwards.
GACGCGCCAGGCGGGGGAGTCCGTGAAGGTGCGCAGGAACATCAGCGGTGTGGCCGGCACCGACTCCTGCTGCAGCCCCCGCTCTCCCTGCCACGTGATCGGGGAGGCGGAGCGCTCCCATCCGACCGCCACCAGGGAGGCCGTTCCCAGCACCAGGCCGACCACCAGGAAGGACAGGACGCGTTGCCGACCCTTGGTGCGTCGCAACGGGTTCGGGGCGGCCATCGGGAAGGCGAGCAGGGCAGGCCAGAGCTTCACAGAGGCGCCAATGGCGACGAGGGCGCCGGCGATGCGCGGATGGGCGGTGATCCACAGGCACGCCCAGGCCACGAGGGCAGCGGGGATGAGGTCGAAGCGGAACCACACGATTGGGCCGCAGGCGCCCATGAACAAGATCCAGAACAGTGCGCCGCGAGCGTTGTCGCGTCGGAACAGCGTGATGGCGACGATCCCGGTGAGCGCCAGCATGAAGCCCGAGAACCAGGGTGCCCAGGTCTGCCAGCCGCCGCCGACGGTGTAGATCGCCTGCAGAATCCACACGGCGGGCAGCGGGTACTCGGCCATGACTTCGTTGCCGTTCACCAGCATGTCGTTGAGGTGGTAGCCGTAGTAGCTGATGTCGTTCTCGACGAACTTGACGGCCTCTAGCTGCCAGATCTGGAACGTGATGAAGGTGACCAGGACGAACAGTGCTGCCAGGCCGAGCGCCGGGAGCCAGCCCTGGGCGGGCCGGACGGCTTGCTCAGTGTGGCCTGTCACTGGCGTCCCTTCACTGGTGCTACCGATGCGCATGAAAAGCGCCCCCGCGAGGATTCGAACCTCGGCTCCCGCCTCCGGAGGGCGGTGCTCTATCCCCTGAGCTACGGGGGCTTGTGGCCCGTCGCCGAAGCGACCTGCAAAGGTTAGCAAAGATCTGGACCCATTCCTGACACCTGCCACCGCGGCAGCCTCGCAGGCGCCGCGGATGTCCGATGCTGAACGCCACATCGCGGGGCGGGTGTCCCATCTGGCAGGCTTGGAGACCATGACGCACACCCACATCGCCGGATCCATCCACGCGGACGTCGCACAGGCGGGGCCGCAGTGGTTGGAGCTGCCCGCGGACCTCAACGCCCTGGACCCCAAACTGTGGCCGTCCGGGACGCACCGGGACGAGGCAGGAGCGGTGGTCGTCGGCGGTGCCTCCCTGGTCGACGTCGCACGCGAGTACGGTACGGCGGCCTACGTGATCGACGAGGCCGACTTCCGCGCCCGAGCGGCAGCCTTCCGGGAGAGCTTCAAGGGCTGGGAGATCTACTACGCGGGCAAGGCCCTGCTGACACGCACGGTTGCACGCTGGGTGGCTGAGGAGGGCCTCAGTCTCGACGTCACCACCATGGGTGAGATGAAGGTGGCCCTGGCCGGCGGCATGCCCGCCGCGCGGCTCGGCTTCCACGGCAACAACAAGTCGGTCGAAGAAATCCGGTTCGCGCTCGAGCAGGGCGTGGGCCGCATCATCGTCGACTCGTTCGACGAGATCGACCGCATCGAGGCCCTCTGCCGCGAGCTCGGGGTCCGGGCCAGGGCGATGGTCCGCGTCACCACCGGTGTCGAGGCCCACACCCACGAGTACATCGCCACCGCCCACGAGGACCAGAAGTTCGGTCTGTCGATCAGCTCCGGGCAGGCACTGACCGGCCTGGTGCGGTGCCACACCTCCGACGTGATCGACCTCCTCGGCATCCACAGCCACATCGGCTCCCAGATCTTCGAGACGGCCGGCTTCGAGGTCGCCATCCGACGGACGCTCAAGCTCGCACACCAGTTCCGCACCGCCACCGGTGCCGAGCTGCCCGAGCTCGACCTCGGTGGCGGCTTCGGGATCGCCTACGTCTCTGCGGACGCACCAATGCCGACCCCGGACCTCGCGGCAGCCTTCGAGGAACTCATCGACCACGAGTGCCTGGCGCTCGGCCTGGAGCGCCCCCGGCTCTCCATCGAACCCGGGCGGGCGATCTGTGGGCCCGCGGGCGTGGCCATCTACGAGGTGGGCACGGTCAAGGTGGTCGAGGTCGAGAACAACAAGGCCCGCGTCTACGTCTCGGTCGACGGCGGCATGAGCGACAACATCCGTCCCGCCCTGTACGCGGCGGAGTACTCGTGCGTGATCGCGAACCGCAACTCGGACGCTGCGCCGGTGTTGTGCCGCGTGGTCGGCAAGCACTGCGAGGGGGGCGACATCCTGATCCGCTACGTGTTCCTGCCGCGCGACATCGCTCCCGGTGACCTGATCGCCGTGCCGGCCTCCGGGGCGTATGCGCGCGCCATGGCCAGCAACTACAACCAGGTTCCCAGGCCGCCCCTGCTGGGCGTCCGGGACGGCGAGGTCACCACGATGCTGCGCCGGGAGACCCTGGAAGACCTGATGCGACTGGACGTAGGGGAGTGAACATGGCTGAGAACGGACCATTGAAGGTGGCGCTGCTGGGCGCAGGCGTCGTCGGGTCGCAGGTGGCCCGGGTGCTCCTGGCGGAGGGCGACACCCTGGAGTCACGCGTCGGGCGTCGCCTCGAACTCGTCGGCATCGGCGTGCGCCGCGAGGGCATCGAGCGCGCCGGAATCGACTCCTCGCTGTTCACCACGGACTCCATGGGGCTGGTGACCCGCGGTGACATCGACGTGGTGATCGAGGTCATCGGTGGCATCGAGCCGGCGCGCAGCCTCGTGCTGGCCGCGATGCGCAGCGGCGCGTCCGTCATCACGGCCAACAAGGCGCTGCTCGCCCAGGACATGGCCAAGCTCTCCGCGACCGCCAACGACAACGAGGTGGACCTCTACTACGAGGCAGCCGTCGCCGGCGCCATTCCGATCATCCGGCCGCTGCGAGAGTCGCTCGTCGGCGACGAGATCCGCGCCGTGATGGGCATCGTCAACGGCACCACCAACTACATCCTGGACAAGATGACCACCGCGAGCCTCTCGTTCGAGGAGGCGCTGCAGCAGGCGCAGGACCTTGGTTTCGCGGAGGCGGACCCGACGGCGGACGTCGAGGGCCACGACGCTGCCGCCAAGGCCGCGATCCTGGCAGGGCTGGCGTTCCACACCGACGTGCGCCAGAGCGACGTGTTCTGTGAGGGGATCACCTCCGTCACCGCCGACGACATTGCCGCCGCGGACGCGATGGGCTGCGTGGTGAAACTGCTGGCCATCACGAAGTTGACCAACGACGACGAGCCGCGCGTGATCGTCAAGGTCCACCCCACGATGGTTCCCAAGACCCACCCCCTGGCGTCGGTCTCCGGCGCCTTCAACGCCATCTTCGTCGACTCCCGCGACGCCGGACAGCTGATGTTCCTGGGTGCAGGCGCCGGTGGGGCCCCGACCGCCAGCGCGGTGATGGGCGACGTCGTGACGGCGGCCCGCAACCGCCTGCGCGGCAGTGCGGCGCACGTCCAGACCGGCTACATGAAGCGCGAGGTGGCGCCCATCGGCGACGCGACCGCCCGCTACTACATCAGCTTCGACGTGGAGGACCGCCCCGGAGTCCTCGCGGCCTGCGCCACGGTGTTCGCACGCCACAACGTGTCGCTCCAGACCGTGCAGCAGTCCTACCTCGAGGGCCTCGAACGGCGCGACGGCTTCGCCGCGCGGCTCGGCGTGATGACCCACGAGGCGAGCGAGACGGACCTCGCCGGCGTGCTCGCCGAACTGGCCGAGGCGTCGTTCGTCGGCACCGGTGTCAACTACATGCGTGTCGAGGGCAGCTGAGTTGACGGTGCTACGGGTCAGGGTGCCCGGCACCACCGCGAACGTCGGATCGGGTTTCGACTGCGTCGGCATCGCCCTCGACATCGAGGACGAGCTGGAGCTCGAGCTCAAGGACGGCCCCGGCGCCACCACGGTGGTCGTCGACGGTGAGGGCGCCCACCAGGTACCGCTGGACGAGACGCATCTCGTGCTGCGTTCGCTGGACGTGGGCCTGGCCGAATGGGGCGGCCGGCGACACGCCATGGAGCTGCGCTGCACCAACCGGATCCCGCACTCTCGCGGCCTCGGGTCGTCGGCCTCGGCGATCGTGGCCGGGCTTGCCTTCGCATGGGGGATCGCGCACCCCGGACTGGAACTGGACCGGGCCGAGCTGACGCGGGTCTCCAGCCGCATCGAGGGCCATCCGGACAACGCCGGGGCTGCGGTCTGGGGCGGCGCCATCCTGGGATGGTTCGACGGCGACGACGTGGAGCTGGTCAGGTTGCGGGTGCCCGCCACCATCGGCACCCGGGTGTGGATCCCCGCCTTCGAGGTCGGCACCGCCGGCGCGCGCTCCGTCCTGCCCGACGAGGTGCCCCGCCGTGACGCCGTTGCGCAGGCGATCGCCTCGGCCGCGCTGCCCCTGGCGCTGGAGCGCCGCCCCGACCTGCTGCTGGCCGCCACGCGGGACCGGCTCCACCAGGCATACCGAGCCGAATTGATGCGACCCTCCTACGACCTGGTGCTGGCACTGCGGGAACTCGGGGTGCCCGCCACGATTTCCGGCGCTGGCCCGACGGTCTTCGCCGTCGGCACGCAGGAACAGCTCGCCCCGGGAGACGCCCTTGTCGCGGAGGGTTTCGCGCGGCACGCACCGGCAATCGGCGGTGGCGTGCAGCTCCAGCGGCTCGGCTAGGGCCGGGTTCCTGCTTGGAGTTGCGGCGCCGCGGTGCTAGCCTTTAGAGGTCAATCCACACAGATGGCGCCCAGCCCCTCTCTTTTCAGGCTGCCTGAGCTGCGCCGAGTGGTGACTAAATTCTTGACCTCCGGTGGACCCCCTGTACCCAGGCCCGTCCCCGGTGAATCCTTGGAAGGAAATCCGTGACCGATACCGGTACCAACCTGGCGGGCATGAAGCTGGCTGAACTCAAGTCCGTCGCCGCAGGGATGGGCCTTCGTGGTGTCTCCGCAATGCGCAAGGGGGACCTCGTCGCCGCCATCGCCGCCGCCGGGTCCAAGCCCCAGGCGCAGGGCAGCGAGGCTTCGCGTGGCCAGTCCCGTCGCACCCAGAAGTCCGAAGCGCCGACCTCCGACACCCAGCCTGCGCTGGCCGTCGAGACCGCGTCCGGCAAGCAGGACCGCTCCCGGCAGGACCAGCAGTCCGTGGCTGACGCCGTCGGCCAGAGGCTGACATCGGCCCAGCAGCAGTCCGGTGACGTCGGCGCTCAGGACCCCTCCGGCAAACGTGCCGCAGGCGGGAATGCCGGCGGTGGCGAGAACACCGGCGGGGGAGACAACTCCTCGAATGATGGCCGGGGCAACCGCCGCCGTCGTGGCCGGGACCGCGAGCGTGGCGACCGCGTTTCGCAGGAGCAGGTCAACGACGAGGTGGGCGAGCGGCTCGCTGCTGCCATGGGCACCGGTGGTGGCCAGCAGCAGGGCAAGGTGGCGCCCGCCCCCGAGCCGCAGCAGAACAACCAGAGCAGCAACAACAGCGGTGGCGGCGGAAGCAACAGCAACCGCTATGACGACGACGACAGCCAGGGTGGCCGCCGTGGCCGCCGGCGTCGGACTCGCGACCGCCAGAACCGTCGCGGCAGCAGCCGCGGCAACCAGGGCATGGAGCGCTACGAGAACGAGCCGAGCGTCAGCGAGGACGACGTCCTCGCCAACACCTCCGGCATCGTCGACATCCTCGACAACTACGCGTTCGTCCGCACCACCGGCTACCTGCCCGGCCAGAACGACGCCTACCTGCCGATGTCCACGGTCCGCAAGTACGGCCTGCGTCGTGGCGACGTCATCGCCGGCGCAATCCGCACCCCCCGCGACGGGGAGCGCAAGGAGAAGTACAGCCCGCTGGTGCGGATCGACTCCATCAACGGCGACGACCCGGAGAAGGCGAAGAACCGTCCCGAGTTCTCGAAGCTGACGCCGCTCTACCCGCAGGAGCGCCTCAAGCTCGAGACCGCCAGCGCGAACCTGACCGGCCGCATCATCGACATGGTCTCGCCCATCGGCAAGGGCCAGCGTGGCCTGATCGTGTCCCCGCCCAAGGCGGGCAAGACGATGGTCATGCAGGCCATCGCCAACGCGATCGCGGCCAACAACCCGGAGGTCCACCTGATGGTGGTCCTGGTGGACGAGCGTCCCGAGGAGGTCACAGACTTCCAGCGCAGCGTCTCCGGCGAGGTCATCGCCTCCACCTTCGACCGGCCCGCCGAGGACCACACCGTGGTCGCCGAGCTGGCGATCGAGCGGGCCAAGCGGCTCGTGGAACTGGGGCACGACGTGGTCGTCCTCCTCGACGGCATCACCCGCCTGGGCCGCGCCTACAATCTGGCCGCCCCCGCGTCCGGCCGAATCCTGTCCGGTGGTGTGGACTCCGCCGCGCTGTACCCGCCGAAGAAGTTCTTCGGTGCGGCCCGCAACATCGAGAACGGTGGCTCACTCACCATCCTCGCGACGGCCCTCATCGAGACCGGCTCCAAGATGGACGAGGTGATCTTCGAGGAGTTCAAGGGCACCGGAAACATGGAGCTGCGCCTGCGCCGCGAGCTGGCCAACAAGCGGATCTTCCCGGCGATCGACGTCGACGGCTCCGGCACCCGGCGCGAGGAGCTGCTCCTCGGCCGCGACGAGCTGAACATCATGTGGAAGCTGCGTCGTGCGCTCTCCGGGCTCGACGACCAGGGCGCCCTCGAACTCCTGCTCACCCGGATGCGCAAGACCGCCGACAACCACGAGTTCCTGCTCAGCGTCCTCAAGACCACACCCGCCCAGGACGGCTGAGCCCGGAGTTTGGAAGAACCGGTACGCAGTGGCAGAATTGCACCTCGTGCCGGTTCACGCACTCTGCGCTCCCAACGCGCTGCGACCCGGGTAAACACATCACTTAGGAGAAGCCATGAAGCAGGGAATTCATCCCGACTACGTCGAGACCGAGGTGCAGTGCACCTGCGGCAACAAGTTCACCACCCGTAGCACGTCCCAGAAGGGCAAGCTGAGCGCCGACGTCTGCGCCGAGTGCCACCCCTTCTACACGGGCAAGCAGAAGATCCTCGACACCGGCGGCCGCGTCGCACGCTTCGAGAAGCGCTTCGGCAAGAAGTAAGCACCCCGAACCGGGCGCTGTGCGGGCCAAGAGGCCCGTGCGGCGTCCGGTTTTCTCATCCCCGGGAGAATGATGTTCGAGTCAGCAGAGCCACTGGTCAAGGAGTTCCACGAGCTGGAAACCGAACTCGCGGACCCCGCGCTGCACTCGGACCCCGCCCGGTCCAGGAAGGTGGGCCGCCGCTACGCCGCGCTGCGCCCGGTCGTCGAATCGCTCGACGAGTACCGGCGGCTCGAAGGCGACCGCGCCGCCGCCGCCGAGCTGGCGGAGCTCGACCCGGCCTTCGCCGACGAGGTGGTCGAGTTGGAGCGCGCCCTCGAGACGACCACCGGCCGCCTCACCAAACTGCTGGCCCCGCGGGACCCCAACGACGACGCCGACGCGCTCCTTGAGATCAAGTCCGGCGAGGGCGGGGACGAGTCCGCGTTGTTCGCCGGAGACCTCCTGCGGATGTACACCCGGCACGCCGAGCAGGTGGGGTGGAAGGTTGAGCTGCTCGACGAGCAGACCACGGACCTGGGCGGCTACAAGTCGGTCACCGTCGCAATCAAGGGCGCCGCCAGGGACGGCGTCGGCCCCTATGGCCTGCTCAAGTTCGAGGGCGGGGTCCACCGCGTGCAGCGCGTGCCCGTCACGGAGTCCCAGGGACGCATCCACACCTCCGCCGCCGGTGTCCTCGTCATGCCCGACGTGGAGGCCGACGAGGTGGAGATCAGTGAGGACGACCTGCGCATCGACGTCTACCGTGCCTCCGGTCCCGGCGGCCAGGGCGTCAACACCACCGACTCGGCCGTGCGCATCACCCACCTGCCCACCGGCACCGTCGTGAGCTGCCAGAACGAGCGCTCCCAGCTGCAGAACAAGGACTCCGCGATGCGCATGCTGCGGGCCCGGCTGACCGCGCTGGCCGAGGAGAGGGCGGCCGAGGAGGCCTCCCAAGCGCGCAAGTCGCAGGTGCGCACGGTCGACCGCTCGGAGCGCATCCGTACCTACAACTTCCCGGAGAACCGGATCGCCGACCACCGCATCGGCTACAAGGCGCACAACCTCGACGCCGTGCTGGGTGGCGCAATAGGGCCGCTGCTCGAGGCCCTGCAGGAGCGGGACCTGGCGGACAGGCTCGGAGGCTCCGCCCAGTGAACTCCGAGCCGGCCTACGACGTCGCGCTCGCAGCCTCGGCAAGGCTGGCGGAGGCGGGCCTGCCCTCGCCCGGGGCCGACGCCCGCATCCTGCTCGCGCACGTGCTTGGGGTGGACGTCTCCCAGATGCTGCTGGCGCCCCGGGTCACCGCCGCGCAGCGCGACGCCCTCGACGTGCTGCTCGAACGGCGCGAGTCCGGCATGCCGGTCCAGCACCTGACGGGTGAGGCCCACTTCCGCTACGAGACGCTCCGGGTGGGGCCCGGCGTGTTCATCCCACGCCCCGAGACCGAGAACCTGGTCGACCTCGCCCTGCGTGAGCTCGCGCGCCGGCCACCGGAGCGCAGGCGGGTCGTGGAGCTGTGTGCCGGCTCCGGGGCCATCACGCGCTCTCTCGGCACCGAGCTCGGCGGCCTCGAACTGCACGCCGTTGAACTGTCCGCCGAGGCGTGGCCCTACCTCGTCCACAACCTCTCCGGGCTCGAGGTCGAACTCGTCCTGGGTGACATGGCAGATGCGTTCCGCGAACTCGACGGCGAGGTGGACCTCGTCGTCGCCAACCCGCCCTACGTCCCGGAGACTGTGCGCGACGCGCTACCGAGCGACGTGGTGGGCCACGACCCGGACCTGGCCCTCTTCAGCGGCCCCGACGGCCTCGACGCGATGCACGTCGTCAAGGCAGTCGCGGCCAGGCTGCTGCGGCCCGGCGGCTGGGTGATGGCGGAGCACGACGAGTCCCACGCCGACGCCGTCGTCGCCCTCTTCGACGAGCCGCGGTTCGACCACGTCCGCGACCACGACGACCTGACCGGTCGACCCCGCCACGTGACCGCGCAGCGGTCCGCCGTTCCCGACGTGGCAGGATTGGCATCGTGACCGAGACTCCCGCCGCGCCCGCTGTCCACGATCTCGACGAGGACCCGGGGGCAGGCATCGACGCAGCCGCCGCCGCGATCGCCGAGGGCCGTTGCATCGTGGTGCCCACCGACACCGTCTACGGCATCGCCGCCGACGCGTTCTCCGGCGATGCGGTGCGCGGCCTGCTGGCCGCCAAGCAGCGTGGCGAGGACATGCCGCCGCCCGTGCTGATCGCGGAGCGCTCCATGCTGCGGGCGCTGACGGCGGACATTCCGCGCGACGCCATGGCGCTCGCCCGGAACTTCTGGCCGGGGGCTCTCACGCTCATCCTGAAGGCGCAGAAGACCCTGAACCTCGAACTGGGGGAGACCGGCGGGACCGTCGCGGTGAGGGTCCCTGACCACGACGAACTGCGTCGGCTGCTGCGGCGCACCGGCCCCCTGGCCGTCAGCTCGGCCAACATCTCGGGCAAGCCCGCGGCCAACACCGTGACCGAGGCGCAGGAGATGCTCGGCGACGCGGTCGCCCTGTACCTCGACGGCGGCGAGTCCGCCGGGCAGGTTGCCTCCACCATCGTGGACTTCACGAAGTCTACCCGCGGCAAGGTGCTGCGCAACGGCGCGATCCCCTTCGAGGAACTCAAGCTCACCGCCCCGCGGCTGCAGCCGTTCGAGGAGCCGGAGCCGGAGGAGCCCCAGCTCGAGCAGCCCGCGACCGACGAGGCCATCGAGCCTGGCCCGGCGGAGGCCGGGCCGGCCGAACTCGACGCACCGGAGGCGCCGGGGCCGTCCGGGGAGGCCGACGCACCCGACGTCGGCGAGAAGCCGACAGATGCGTGAATACTCCCTGGTCCTGCTGGTCGCAGCCGCCGCCACCTACCTGCTGGCGGGCCTGTGCCGCAGGATCGCGATCAGGACGGGGACCCTGGCCCGGGTGCGGGCCCGGGACGTCCACACCCAGCCAATCCCCTACCTCGGTGGGGTGGCCATGCTCGGTGGGCTCGCCGTGGCCTTCCTGCTGGCCCGGCAATTGCCGTTCCTGGGCAAGCACGCCACCGTCGCACACGACGCGGACGCAGTCCTGTGGGCCGCGCTGATCATCTGCGTGGTCGGGGTGCTGGACGACAAGTTCGACATGCCCGCCATGGTGAAGCTCGGCGGGCAGGTGCTGGCCGCCGGCGTCGCGGTCCTGCAGGGCGTGCGGATCTACTGGATCCCCCTGCCCAACTCGATCTTCGCCCTGGACGATGCCACCAGCATCCTGGTCACAGTCCTGTTCATCGCCCTGTGCGTGAACGCGGTCAACTTCGTCGACGGACTGGACGGGCTGGCCGCCGGCGTGGTGGCCATCGGGTCCGGAGCATTCTTCAGCTACTGCTACCTGCTGGCCTATGAGCAGGAACTGGTACGGGCCACCACCGCGAGCCTGATCACCGTCGCGACGTGCGGCATCTGCCTCGGGTTCCTGGCGCACAACTTCCATCCCGCAAAGATGTTCATGGGGGACTCCGGAGCCATGCTGCTGGGCCTCCTGATGGCGCTCAGCGCCATCTCCTTCACCGGACAGACCGACGCCAGTGCACTCGCCAGCGGCGACATCCTGCCCGCGCTGCTGCCCATCCTGCTCCCGTTCGCGGCCCTCGCGCTGCCGTTCCTGGACCTGATCCTCGCCTACGTCAGACGAACCCGCAGGGGCCAGTTCTGGTTCGTCGCCGACAAGCAGCACATCCACCACATGCTGGTGCGGCGCGGCCACTCGCACCGAGGTGCGGTCTTCCTGATGTACGGCTGGACGGCCGTCTTCGCGGGGGGGCTTGTCTTCATCACCGTCACGCACAGGTCCACGGCCGTGTGGGGAGTCGGGATCGCGCTGGTGCTGGTGCTGATCCTGACCGTCTACCCGCTGCGCTCGGGCCACAGCCCGGCCGCCGATGCCGAGATGCCCCTCGAAGTGCCGGCCGTCGACCAGCCCACCCTTACGAAGGCCGACGCGGACGCCGAGGAGAAACATGGCGCGTGAGAGGAGGGTGAGCGGAGCCACGCGGAGGGCCCGCCAGATGATGGTGGGCGGTCTCGTGCTCGGCCACGCAGCCGGAATCACGGTCCTGGGCCTTGCCCTCGTGCTCGGTGGCGGCGACGCCGCAGTGACCGCAGCACTCGGCTTCGCGGCCGTGGTGATCTTCTTCTCCATCGGCCAGTTCATCGAGATCATCGCCTGCGAACTCGAGCCCGTCCAGGGCATGGGGCTCGCGCTGGTGTCCTACCTGGTACGGGTGGTCGGCGTCGGTGCCGGGATGTACTTCATCCTGCGAAATCCCGCCGTGGCGCCGCACGTGCAGCCGGGCTGGCTCCTGCTCTCCATGGTGGCCACGGTCATCGCTTGGGTGAGCGGTGTCGTGCTGGTGGCGACGCGGCAGCGCGTGCCGATATACGATGCCGAGTATGTTGGCCCCGCAGCCGGGAGCGAAGGTGATTAGCGGGGGATTTTCCGCTAGGCTCCATGTCGACATGGGCATGAAGAGTTCTTCGGACGAGTCGCCGGAACCCCGTCGGGGTGGCAACACGGATGACGGAATGGTTGTGCTCAGCTACATCTTGGCCGGGCTGATCCTCTACGGGGGTCTTGGCTGGTTGGGAGACCACTTCTTGCACACCTCGTGGTTGCTGCCGGTAGGCCTCATTGTTGGACTGGTCTGCAGCATCTACCTGATCATCAAGAGATACGGGAGATTTGAGTGAGGCCTGGACTCCTACCGCTCGAGGACGGCGGCTACACCCCGCCGGGCGTCGACGACTTCAAGTTCGGGGCGGCCTTCGCCGGTTTCCCTGACTGGATCAACAAGCCCTTCCTGCAGGCGGTGATCGGCGCGCTGCTGGTCATCCTGCTGTGGTGGTGGGCGTCGCGCAGGCTCAAGACCAAGCCCGGCAAGGGCCAGTTCCTCGCCGAGTACGTCTACGAGTTCGTCCGCAACGGCATCGCCCGGGACATCCTGCACCACGACTTCCGCAGGTTCCTGCCCTACCTCGTGGGGCTGTTCTCCTTCATCCTGGTGAACAACTGGTTCGGCGAGCTGTTCCTGTTCATGTACCCCACGTTCTCCAACGTCGGTTATGCATACGGCCTTGCCATCCTCTCGTGGCTGATCTACGTCGGAGCCGGCTTCAAGAAGTTCGGGTTCGGGTTCCTGAGGCGGTCCCTCATCCCAGAGGGCGTCCCGCCGTACCTCCTCCCGTTGATCATCCCGCTGGAGTTCCTGGCCACGTTCATCACCCGGCCGGTGACACTCGCGCTGCGTCTCTTCGCCAACCTGTTCGCAGGCCACCTGGTCGTCGTGGTGTTCGTCGTCGGTGGCGGCTACCTCCTGACCGTGCAGGACAACCTGTTCTACAACGTCGCCGGTGGCGTCTCGCTGCTGTTCAGCATCATCATCCTGTTCCTCGAGTTGTTCATCGGGGCCCTGCAGGCATACATCTTCACCGTCCTCACCGCCCAGTACGTCTCGACCTCAATCTCCGAGGCACACTAAGTCCGACTTCCCGCAGACCTGCCGGAAGCCACCCGAAAGGAAAACCATGCTGTCCCTCCTTGAACTCACCGGATCCATCAACATGATCGGTTACGCGATCGCCACCATCGGCCCCGCCCTCGGTGTTGCCTGGATCTTCGCCTCCGTCATCAACGGCACCGCCCGTCAGCCCGAGGCCCGTGGCGCGATGATGAGCACCGCCTTCATCGGCTTCGCCGTGGTCGAGGCGCTCGCCATCATCGGCATCGCCCTCGCCTTCGTTCTCAACTGAGTCGCAGCATGGTCCCCGCATTCGGGGTGTTGCAAGAGATCGACCTAGGGCCTCTTGCGCCCCACTATCTGTCCGAGATCATCGTCGGCATCGTCCTGATGCTGCTCATCTTCGTCGTGATGTGGAAGTTCATCGTTCCCGCATTCGAGAAGATGTACGAGGAGCGGTCGAACCAGATCGAGGGTGGCATGCAGCGCGCAGCCGCTGCCGAGGCCAAGGCCGAGGCCGCGCTGGCTGAGTACAACGCGCAGCTGTCCACCGCACGTGAGGAGGCTGCTCGCATCCGTGAGGACGCGAAGAACTCCGGCGCGCAGATCCTGGCCGAGGCACGCGACAAGGCCGCCAAGGAGTCCGCACGGATCCTCGAGAGCGGTCGCACCCAGCTCGAGGCCGAGCGCTCACAGCTCATCCTGCAGTTGCGCGGCGAGGTCGGCGGTCTCGCCACCACCCTGGCCGGCAAGATCGTGGGGGAGTCCCTCACCGACGACGAGCGCGCCAACCGTACGGTCGACGCGTTCCTGGCCGAGCTTGAGACGTCAGGTTCCGTTCGATGAGCGCCCGCGACGTAGCCACCAGCTCCCTTGACGCGAAGGTGGACGAGACACAGCTCGACGCCACCGCCTCGAGCGAACTGTTCGCTGTCGTCGACCTGCTCGACGGGCAGCCCCCGCTGCGTCGTTCACTGTCCGACCCGTCTGCGGCGGGCGAGACCCGTGCGGCGTTGGCGGAGCGCCTGTTCGGCAGCCGCATCAGCGCGGCCGCGATGCGCGTCGTCTCGACGGTCGTCGCCACCGGTGGCCTCACCGGCCGCCGACTCGTGGAGACCCTGGAACGCCAGGGAGTGCGCGGCCTGCTTCGTGTGGCACACGCCGGGGGAGACCTCGCGCGCGTCCAGGAGGAGCTGCACTCGTTCTCGAACGCTGTGGAGAACGACGCCGAACTCGGTGATGCCCTGCGCAACCGCCGCTACCCCCTCGAGGCCCGTCGTCGGCTGGTGTCGGACCTCACGGCCGGCAAGGTGCACTCGATCACCGGGGAACTCCTGAGCCGGGCCGCAGCAGGCCGCGTCAGGAACCTCCCGATCACCGTGGACACCTATCTCGAGATCGCTGCCAAGCTGGGCAACCAGCAGATCGCAAAGGTCACGGTCGCCAAGCCCCTCGACGAGTCGCGCACGCTGCGGCTGCGCCGCGCCCTCGAGACGCAGGTCGGCGGTCCCGTCGCCCTTCAGATCGAGGTGAACCCGTCAGTCCTGGGTGGTATGAACGTCCAGCTCGGCGACAACATCATCGAATCAACCGTGGCTGGGCGGCTCGAACAAGCCCGTCGGCTGCTGAACTCACACTGAACACTTTCGAAAGTAGGACGCAATGGCTGAACTAACCATCAGTCCGGACGAGATCCGCAATGCCCTGGACAGCTTCGTCCAGTCTTACCAGCCCGAGGCGGCCGGCAAGACCGAGGTGGGCACCGTCGTGACGTCGGGTGACGGCATCGCTCGAGTCGAGGGCCTTCCCTCGGTGATGGCCAACGAGCTGTTGCGCTTCGAGAACGGCACGATGGGAATCGCGCTGAACCTCGAGGAGCGGGAGATCGGCGTCGTGGTCCTGGGCGACTCCGAGGGCATCAACGAGGGTTCCGTGGTGCACGGCACCGGCGAGGTCCTGTCCGTCCCCGTGGGCGACGGTTACCTCGGACGCGTCGTCGACGCCATGGGCAACCCCATCGACGGCCTCGGCGAGATCAGCCCCCTCGAGGAGCGTCGCGCCCTCGAGATCCAGGCGGCCGGCGTCATGGATCGCCAGGAGGTCCGCGAACCGCTGCAGACCGGCATCAAGGCTATCGACGCCATGACGCCGATCGGCCGCGGCCAGCGCCAGCTGATCATCGGTGACCGCAAGACCGGCAAGACCGCGATCGCGATCGACACCATCATCAACCAGAGGACCAACTGGGAGTCCGGCGACCCGACGCAGCAGGTCCGCTGCATCTACGTCGCCGTCGGCCAGAAGGGCTCCACGATCGCCGAGGTGCGCAGCACCTTGGAGGCCGCGGGCGCCCTCGAGTACACCACCATCGTGCACTCGCCCGCCTCTGACCCCGCAGGCTTCAAGTACATCGCCCCGTACGCCGGTTCGGCCATCGGCCAGCACTGGATGTACCAGGGCAAGCACGTCCTCATCGTCTTCGACGACCTGACGAAGCAGGCCGAGGCCTACCGTGCCATGTCCCTGCTGCTGCGTCGTCCCCCGGGCCGCGAGGCCTACCCCGGTGACGTCTTCTACCTCCACTCCCGCCTGCTGGAGCGCTGCGCGAAGCTCTCCGACGAGCTCGGAGCCGGCTCGATGACCGGCCTGCCCATCATCGAGACCAAGGCGAACGACGTCTCGGCCTACATCCCGACCAACGTGATCTCGATCACCGACGGCCAGATCTTCCTACAGTCGGACCTGTTCAACGCCAACCAGCGTCCTGCCATCGACGTCGGCATCTCGGTGTCCCGAGTCGGCGGTGCGGCACAGATCAAGGCCATGAAGTCGGTCTCCGGCTCGCTGAAGATCAACCTGGCCCAGTACCGCGACATGCAGGCGTTCGCGATGTTCGCCTCCGACCTGGACCCGACTTCGCGTCGCCAGCTCGAGCGCGGCGCCCGCCTCGTCGAGATCCTGCGCCAGGGCCAGTACGCCCCGTACCCGGTCGAGGACCAGACGGTCAGCGTGTGGTCCGGCAACGAGGGCCACTTCGACGACGTCCCCGTCGACGACGTGCTGCGCTTCGAGCAGGAGTTCCTGGACCACCTGCGTCACAACGCCAACGTCCTGCAGGAGATCGCCGAGTCCAAGAAGTTCTCGGACGAGGCCAAGGAAGCGACGCTCGCGGCGCTGGCCGACTTCAAGCAGGTCTTCCGCACCTCCGAGGGCAAGCTGCTCGTCGGTCGTGAGGACTACGAGGCGATGGACGACAGCGAGATCGGCCAGGAAACCATCCGCGTCTCCAAGCGGGGTTGATAGACCATGGCGAGTAGCCTGCGAGAACTCAGACAGCGACGCCAGTCCGTGACGGCGACGAAGAAGATCACCCGTGCCATGGAGTTGATCGCCTCGTCCCAGATCGTCAAGGCGCAGCAGATCGCCCGCAACGCGATGCCGTACACCACGGCTCTGACCCACGCGGTCTCGGCCCTGGCATCGCACGGCGAGGTGGCTCACCCGCTGCTCGAGGACCGGGTCCCGGCCCGGCGTTCGGCGATGCTGGTGGTCACGGGTGACCGTGGCCTTGCGGGTGCGTACTCCTCGAACGTCATCAAGGCGGCCGAGCAGCTCTACACCAAGCTGACCGACGAGGGCCAGGAAGTGGTCCAGTACATCACCGGCAACAAGGGCGTGGGCTACTTCGAGTTCCGCAACCGTCCGGTGGAGCAGAAGTGGACCGGCTTCTCGGACAAGCCCCAGTACTCCCACGCACGGGAGATCGCCGAGGTGCTGATCGAGAAGTTCCTGCTCCCCTACGAGGAGGGTGGCGTGGACCAGATCCACGTCGTCGGGACGCGCTTCATCTCCATGCTGTCGCAGCAGGCCACCGCGACGCGGCTGCTGCCGCTCGTGGTGGAGGAGACGGACGAGCCGGCGACTGCGGGGGAGATCATCCCCTTCTACACCTTCGAGCCGAGTGCCGCGGCGGTGCTGGACCAGTTGCTTCCGCTGTACGTCGCCAACCGCGTCTACACCGTGCTGCTGCAGTCGGGCGCCTCCGAGCTCGCCAGCCGCCAGACGGCCATGAAGGCGGCAACGGACAACGCCCAGCAGCTGATCGAACGCCTGACGCGCGAGGCCAACCAGGCCCGTCAGGCCGAGATCACCCAGGAAATCTCTGAAATCACCGGCGGTGCCGCGGCGCTGGCCGAGTCAGCCGGAAACGAGTGAGGAAAGCAATGACTACCACTGCAGATTCGACGGAAGCTGTCGCCACCGGCGGCATCGGCCGAGTCGCCCGAGTGATCGGCCCCGTCGTCGACGTCGAGTTCGCGGCTGACCAGATCCCCCAGATCGGCAACGCGCTGCTCGTCGAGACGGAGGTCATGGGCGACAAGATGACCATGACCATGGAGACGGCGCTGCACATCGGCGACAACCTCGTGCGCGCCATCGCCCTGAAGCCGACCGACGGCATGCGCCGCGGTGCCGAGGTGCGAGACACCGGAGCCCCGATCTCCGTTCCCGTCGGCGACGTCACGAAGGGCCACGTCTGGAACGTGACCGGCGACGTGCTGAACGTGGACCCCGCGAGCATCGAGATCACCGAGCGCTGGCCGATCCACCGCTCGGCCCCCGCGTTCGACGCCC
The DNA here is from genome assembly GCF_007197885.1 of Tessaracoccus rhinocerotis. Lineage (GTDB taxonomy): Bacteria > Actinomycetota > Actinomycetes > Propionibacteriales > Propionibacteriaceae > Arachnia > Arachnia rhinocerotis. Next base: position 274,825 of record NZ_VKKG01000005.1, on the reverse strand, counting down.
TCGAGTCCCGCACCGAGATGCTCGAGACCGGTATCAAGGTGCTCGACCTGCTCACCCCGTACGTCAAGGGCGGCAAGATCGGCCTGTTCGGTGGCGCCGGCGTCGGCAAGACCGTGCTGATCCAGGAGATGATCTACCGCATCGCCCACAACTTCGGTGGCACCTCGGTGTTCGCCGGCGTGGGTGAGCGCACGCGTGAGGGCAACGACCTCATCAACGAGATGGAGGAGGCCGGCGTCCTGAAGGACACCGCCCTCGTGTTCGGCCAGATGGACGAGCCGCCGGGCACCCGTCTGCGCGTTGCGCTGAGCGCCCTGACGATGGCCGAGTACTTCCGCGACGTCCAGAACCAGGACGTGCTGCTGTTCATCGACAACATCTTCCGGTTCACGCAGGCCGGCTCCGAGGTCTCCACGCTGCTCGGGCGCATGCCCTCGGCCGTGGGCTACCAGCCGAACCTGGCCGACGAGATGGGCCAGCTCCAGGAGCGGATCACTTCGACCAAGGGTCACTCGATCACCTCGATGCAGGCCATCTACGTGCCCGCCGACGACTACACCGACCCGGCCCCGGCGACGACGTTCGCCCACCTGGACGCCACCACGGAGCTCTCGCGTGCGATCGCCTCGCGTGGCCTCTACCCGGCCGTGGACCCGCTCACGTCGTCGAGCCGGATCCTGGACCCGCAGTACGTCGGTCAGGACCACTACGACACCGCCGTGCGCGTGAAGCAGATCCTGCAGCGCAACAAGGAGCTCCAGGACATCATCGCCATCCTCGGCATCGACGAGCTCTCCGAGGAGGACAAGATCATGGTGTCGCGTGCCCGCCGGATCGAGCAGTTCCTCTCGCAGAACACCTACACCGCCGAGAAGTTCACCAACGTGCCCGGCTCGACCGTGCCGCTGAAGGACACCATCGAGGGCTTCCAGATGATCACCCGCGGTGACGTCGACCACATCGCGGAGCAGGCGTTCTTCAACGTCGGCAGCATGGAGGACGTCATGCGCAACTGGGACAAGATGAGCAAGGAAGGCTGAGGCAGTGGATCACGAGCCACTCAAGGTCGAGGTCGTCGCCGCGGACCGGCAGGTGTGGGCCGGTGATGTCGTCAACATCATCGCCCGCACCACCGAGGGTGACGTCGGCGTCCTGCCGGGCCACGAGCCGCTGATGGCGGCCCTGGTCCCGTGCGTGGTGGAGATCGTCACCGCGGACGGACGCAGCGAGACGCTGGCCGTCGACGGTGGCTTCATCTCCGTCGCGGAGGGCCACGTGTGGATCCTGAGCCAGACAGCGGTCATGGGGCAGGAAGTGACCATTGACAAGGCCGAACGCGAGCTGGCTGAGCTGCGAGAGTTGCAGCGCACCGGTGACGCCGACGAGGACCAGGAGCACCGGATCCACATCCTCGAAGCGCAGATCCGGGCCGGCGAACGCGTCCGTTCGGCCTGATTTCTACAACAATTCGGCATCAATCGACCAAGGCGGTCCCACTCCGGGCCGCCTTGGTCATTTCTGAGGGAATCTAAGGGTATCTTTCATCCATGGATCTTGGGGCAGCGATCATCGTGGTGGGTGTCATCGCGATCCTGTGCATGCCCTTCGTCGGGCTCTACGCTCGCCGTCGTTGGCTCACCGGCCACGGCGGCCTTTTTGATTGTGCCTACAGGACCGGCGACGGCGTCCCCGGCAGCGGCTGGGTACTCGGGCTGGCGAGGTACCGCGGCGACCAGTTGGAGTGGTACCGGGCGTTCTCGCTCGCCCTGCGGCCGTCGCTGCAGTTCCAACGTGAGGTCACGTCATTCACCCACCAGCGCCCGTCCAGCGGGCTCGAGGCCGTGGTGCTGTTCGACGCATCCAGGATCGTGACGCTCAAGGACAGGGTGACCTCTCGTGAGCACGCCCTGGCCATGGACCCTGACGCCGCCATGGCGCTGATGAGCTGGCTGGAGTCAGCACCGCCGGGCAGCCACTACATCCCGCACAGCGCCGACTCGCCACTCTGACCCGCCTCCCGCAGGGCGGGTTTTCTCATGTCCGGTTGCGCTCGGGTTTCGGACGGTCGGTACCTGGCACCCACAGCACGTCGCCCGCGGTTCCGTTGGTCGCGCGGCTCATGATGAACAACAGGTCGCTCAGGCGGTTGAGGTAGGTGATGGCGAGGAGGTTCACGCCGCCCTCACCGCGCTCGTCGGAGACCTCGGTGCCGTGCTGCTCGAGGCAGCGCCACGCCACGCGTTCGGCGCGCCGGCACACGGTCCTGGCCACGTGGAGTTGTGCCGCGGAGGGGGAGCCCCCGGGCAGGATGAACGACTTCAGGTTCGGCAGGTCCTCGGAGAGCTCGTCGCACCACCGCTCGAGCCGCTCCACCGACGACTGTTCGATCCGGAGCGGGGGCCACTCGGGGCTGCTGTGCAGCGGGGTGGACAGATCGGCGCCCACGTCGAAGAGCTCGTTGCGGATCAGGTCCAGCATCTCCTCGACGCGTTTCGGGAGTCCGCCGAGTGCGACGGCGACCGCCACGGCGGCGTTGGTCTCGTCGACGGTGCCGTAGGCCTCCACGCGGAGGTCGGACTTGGCCGCCACCGAGTTGTCCGCCAAGCGCGTCTCGCCGGCGTCTCCGGTGCGGGTGTAGATGCGGGTCAGGTTCACCATGTGCGCAAACCTATCCGACATCGGCGTGTACCGAATCGCCCGTTCGCCGATGGGTCAATACAGTGGGGGGCGTGCTGAAGAGACTCCTCGCCGTGTGCGCGTCCACCTGCCTCGTTGCCCTCGTCGGATGTTCCGACGCAAACCAGTCCGCCGAGCCGGGGGAGATGGTGCAGGCCACCACGTGCGAGTACCCGGGCGACGGCTCGCCCGCGCGGCCGGTGGACCCGCCGCAGACCACCGATGTCCCCAACGCGGGCACCGTTGCGGTGACCCTGCACATGACCGCTGGCGACGTCGTGATCACGATGGACCGGGCCAAGGCCCCGTGCACCATCAACTCGTTCGTCTCGCTGGCCCAGCAGGGCTACTTCGACGACACCGACTGCCACCGCCTCGTGGACCAGGGGATCTTCATCCTGCAGTGCGGTGACCCGACTGCGACCGGTACCGGCGGCCCGGGGTACGTGATGGCCGAGGAACTGGAGCACACCAGTGAATACCCGGCGGGGACCGTCGCCATGGCGAAGCGCCAGCAGCCTGGCACCACCGGTGGCCAGTTCTTCCTGGTGTGGGCCGACACGCCGCTCCCGCCGGAGTACACGGTCTTCGGCACGATGGACCAGGCCGGTCTCGACGTCGTCGGCGGGATCGCAGCCCAGGGGGTGGCCGCCGAGGACGGCATGAGCCCCATCGCAGAGGCACACATCAGCTCGGTCACGCTGGGCTGATCCCGAGCCCGCGTTGCGGCTACCGGCTCAGGCGTGCAGGAAGTGCTTCACGGTGGCGATGAAGATTGCCGGCTCGTCGGCGTGCACCCAGTGGGATGCGGTCTTGATGGTTGCTGAGATCACCTTCGGGAACAGCTGGTGCATCGGTTCCCGGTGCTCGGGCAGGACGTAGTTCGAGAGCCCTCCAGCTACCCAGTAGACGACGCCGTCGTAGGTCGCCTCGATCGGGGGCCAACCGCCGATCGTGTAGAGGCTGTCTCCCAGCAGGTCCAGGTTGCAGGTCCATCCCCACTCGCCGCCCTTGCGCCGCAGGTTCTGCAGCAGGAAGCCTCGCACCGTCGAGTCCGGCACCTGGCGGGCCATCCTGCGGTCCGCCTCGCTGCGTGCGGGCAGGTCGTCGAGGTCAAGGTTGCGCATGGCCGAGACCAGGGTCGAGAAGTCGGTGGTGGCGTCGTTGCGCGCGGGGGAGATGTCGGAGACCAGCAGCCGCTCGACCAGTTCCGGGTGGCGCAGTGCCAGGCGCATGGCGATCTTCCCGCCGAGGGAGTGGCCGACGACGGCCACCGGGCGGTCGAAGGTCTTCCTCAGCCAGTCGGCGAGTACGTCGGTCTGGTTGTCGAGGGTGAACTCCACCGTCCAGGAGGATTGGCCGTGGTTGGGGAGGTCGACCAAGTGGGATGTGGCCAGGTCCTCGAGCCCGCGCGCCGTGGTGGTCCAGTTCTTCCCCTGCCCGAAGAGCCCGTGCAGGAAGACGACGTCGGTGGGGCCGTCTCCGACGGTCGTGGAGTTCAGGCTCACAGCGGCAACCTCCAGCAGTGCTTGTGCCAGTGACGGCGCTCCTCGAGTCCCGAGTTGGACCCGAGACCGGGGGTCTCCGGCCAGGCCACCACGTGGGCCATGCCCGCCGGGATCTGGTTGGAGCAACCGGGGCAGGTGTACGGCTTCAGCGCCCGCTCGGCGGGCACGTCGCGCACGAGGAACGTGCCCGAGCTCGTGGTCCGTCTCGACGCGTGCCGCTCCGAGCTGAGGGGGCGTGGCGGACGTAGGTGTTTGCTGGGACGGCGCTTGCTGGGCATCAGAACAGCCGCTCGTCGGCGTTGTCCATGCCTCGCAGGGCGTCGTAGTCGAGCAGTTGGCAGGCAATCCCGCGGTCGGCTGCGAGCACCGCAGCCTGCGGCTTGATCTGCTGGGCGGCGAACACCCCCCTGACTGGGGCGAGCTGCGGATCGCGGTTCATGAGGTCGAGGTAGCGCGTCAACTGCTCCACGCCGTCGATCTCGCCTCGGCGCTTGACCTCGACAGCGACATGGCCGCCGGTGGCGTCGCGAAGCAGCAGGTCGACCGGGCCGATGGGTGTGTAGTACTCGCGCTTGACCAGCTGCCAACCCTCACCGAAGGTGGTCGGGTGCTCCGCGAGCAGTGCCTGCAGGTGCGCCTCGACCCCGTCCTTCTGGAGGCCCGGGTCGACGCCGAAGGTGTGGTCGCTGTCCAGGAACACCTCCCCGATGCTGACCATCAGGGTGTCACCGTCCTTGGACCGGACCTGCCACACCTCGGTGATGCCCAGCTCCTCGGCGGCCGCAGGCTCAGGGGCCAGCACCTTCAGGGTGCACGGGGGGCTCATCCAGTTGAGTGGCTTGTAGGCGCGGTCGTCGGCATGGATGGAGACTGAACCGTCCGCCTTCACCATGATCAGACGCTTCGCAAGGGGAAGATGGGCGGTCAGCCGACCGGAGTAGTCGACCTGACACTGGGCAATCACCAAACGCACTCGGCCAATCTACCAAGCCCGCGGCGGGTGGTCAGGTCGCGTCTAGGTGGGGGATGACCACTTCCCGGAACAGGAGCAGGACGGCCGCGGCGGTTGGGATCGCGATGAGCGCCCCGATCACGCCCAGCAGCGTGCCCCCGATGATGGCCGAGAGGACGACCAGTGCGCCGGGCACCTTGACCGTCCGCTTCATGACGTTCGGGTAGAGCACGTACGCGTCGAACTGCTGGTAGATGAGGAAGTAGATGATGGTGACGATGCCGATGGTCGGGTTGACGGCGAACCCGACCAGCGCAACCACGATCATTGCCAGCGACGAGCCGACGAGAGGGATGAAGCAGAACAGGGCGGTGATGAAGGACAGGGCCAGGGAGTACTGCCCGAGACCCGCGAAGTTCATGAAGATGAAGGCGCAGCCCGAGGCCACGCTGACGATCATGAACATGCCGGTGATGTAGCCCGAGATGCCGCGGAAGATCTCGTCGGCGAGGTACCGGGCCCGTGCCCGGCGGCTCGCGGGGGCGAGACGGTAGATGGTCTCCTTGATCGACGGCAGCGACGCCAGGAAGTAGATCGTCAGCACCAGCGTCATGATCAGGGAGAACACGACGTTCGCGAGGATTCGTCCCGCCCCCCAGATCCCGCCGAAGAGGTTCTGGATCAGGTCTCCGGAGACCAGGAACTCCTCCAGCCGGCCGAGGAGCTGGTACTGCTCGTCCCAGGCAGCGATCTGCGGGTTGTTGTTCAGGTTGTCGATGGCGGTCGGGAGGCTCTTGGCGAGGTCCTGGATCTGGGACGAGAAGATCGGCACGAGCGCCGTGATCCCGAGTCCGATGATCCCCAGCAGAGTCAGGGTGACCACCATGACCGCCACGCCGCGGGGGACCCGGCGGCGGGCCAGGAACTCCACCGCGGGGCTCAGGCCCAGTGCAAGGAACAGCGACATGACGACGAGGATCAGGATGTTCGACACCTCGCCGACTGCGGCGAAGAGGGCCACGGCGACCAGGACGCCGATGGCACCCCAGAACCCGAGGGCGAACGGTGAGGTCTTCAGGAGGCGGGACTCCCCGCTTACGACCACGGGCGGTACGGGTGCGGGCCGGTCCTCGGGCTCCGGCGTCAGGAACTGCTTCGCCCCGCGACGCGCGTCGCCGAAGAACCGACCGGCCAGCCTTCGCGCGCGCGCGGCCATGCGACGGTCCTTCAGGCGCTCCTTGCGGTCCCGCCGTCGCTCGCGCCATCCCATCGCCACGGCGACGTCGTCGGCATCAGGTTCTGGTTGACTGGGGGCGGCCTCTTGTGGCGGCGGCGCCTCTGGGGCGAGGGCTTCTTCGGCCTCGTCCCGGTCAGGGGGCAGTGCCACCTGCTACTCGCTCTCCGGACTCAGCAGGACGGTGTCCTCGGAGTCCGCCTCGTCGGCCTCGGCCGCCATCTCCTTCAGGTTCCCCAGCGCAGCGACCATCGAGGCCCGCTTGGCGTTGAGGGCACCGATCTCGCGCTCCAACTGCTCCTTGCGCCAGGCCACCTGCTCCTCGATCGCGGCCTCGGTCTGGCGGGCGCGGTCCCGCATGGTGGTCAGGGTGTCCTCCGCCTCGCGGGTGGCCGCCAGCCGGATCTCCTCGGCCTCTGCGATCGCCTGGTTCCGGATCCGCACCGCCTCCTCGCGGGCCGCGGCTACGGACTCCGAGGCCGTCCTGGAGTTGGCCTCGCCCTCGGCGAGCTGCTCCCTGAGCGCGTCCTCGGCCTGCTTCGCCTGCTGGGCTGCCCGCGCGAGGGTCTTCTCCGCGCTCTGCTGTGCCTCAAGCTTGGTGGCGGTTCCCGAGCGCTCAGCCACCTGCAGCAGGCGGGCGGCTTCGACGCGTGCGGACTCCAGGGCTGCCTCGGCCCGGGCCTCGGCATCGGTGATGATGGCCTTGGCGCGGGCCTCCGCGTCCGCCGTGACGAGGGCGGCGTCGTTCTTCGAGGCCTCGAGGGCCTGCTTGCCGGCGTCGGCCTGCTCCTGTCGGAGCTTGCGCAGCCCGGCCAACCCACTCAGGCGGACGTCGTCAGCCTCCTTCTGGGCGGACTCGCGCAGGGCAGCGGCGCTGCGTCGGCCCTCGGACTTGATCCGCTCGGCCTCCTGCTCGCCCAGCCGGACAAGTTCGGCCGACTGGGCCTCGGCCGCCTGGAGCAGGTTCTTCGCATGGGCGCCCAGACGGGTGAAGTCACTGGTGCCGGTCTCCGCCCGCACGAACTCCATCTCGCGGCGGAGTTCGCGCAGCTGTACCCGCAGCTCGGTGACCTTCTGCTCCATCTCGCGCACGTAGCCGTCCACGGCCTGCCGGTCGTAGCCCAGCATCGAGTGAGGGAAATTGCCCGCCGCCGAGGCACGGTCCTCGAACAGGTTGAGTCCGGTTTCTTCCGTGTCCTCGTAGTCCCTGCGTGAATCAGTCACCAGTCATCCTCCTCGATCTCCCCCGACGAACTGCTGACGAGCCTAGCGGGTGTCACGGACAAATCGAGGGGGGACAGCCACTCAGTGGTCGGGATCGACAGCGGGTTCGACGAGCTCGAGCAGGACGCCACGGGCGTCCTTCGGGTGCACGAAGTTGATGCGGCTGCCGGCGGTCCCGCGCTTGGCCTCGGGGTAGAGCAGGCGCATCCCGCGGGCGCGCAGTACCTCGGAGACCTTGTCGAGGTCCTTCACGCGGTAGGCCAGTTGCTGGATTCCCTGGCCGTTGCGGTCGAGGAACTTGCCGATCGCGGAATCCGGGCGCAGGGGCGCCAGCAGCTGGATCTTGGCGTTCTCCTCGCCCTGCTCCCCGGTGCCGAGCATCGCCTCCGCGACACCCTGCTCCTCGTTCACCTCGCGGTGCAGTTCACGCCAACCGAACGTCTCGGCGTGGAACTTGACTGCTTCGTCGAGGTCCGGGACGGCAAGTCCGACGTGGTCGATGCAGATGAAGAGGTCGTCATTGTTCATGCACAAAGCCTCTCACGTGGGCCTTCACCGCAGGCGGGCGGGGTCGCATACGCGCCGAGCAGATCGCGGCTCCACCGGCGCGTCGCGCGGAAACGGTTGTGCGGTCGGGCAGACTGTGATCTTGGAATCACTGGGCGACACAGGAGGTAGTGCTGGTGGGCTGGATCAAGAAGATCCTGGTTGTGCTCGTGGCAGCCTTCGTCGTGTTCTACCTGTTCACGCGCCCGGAAGCTGCGGCCGAGGCCGTGAAGACCTTCTTCGGCGCGTTCGAGGCCCTCGGCACGTTCTTCACGAGCCTCGCCGGGTAGGAGCCTTCGATGGGCTTCCTCGCGAGGTTCCTCGAACCCGACGTACGCAGGCACCTCCTCGAGGTCGAGGGTGAGGTGGTGGTCGACGAGGTGCGCAAGCACTGGGCGGCGACGCTGTGGTGGTACGTCCTGATCGCGCTCAGCGGTGTCTTCTTCGTGCTGATGATCCCCGCGGGCAACTACTTCTGGGCCCCGCTCACGGTGGGACTGCTGGCGTTCTGCATCGGGATGTGGAAGTGCCACGTGGCGCACATGGACCGGTTCGTCATCACCAACATGCGGGTCTTCCGCATCCACGGCGTGTTCAACCAGCACCTCGCCACGATGCCCATGACGCGAATCCTGGACATCTCTTTGACCCAGTCGCTGGAGGGGCAGCTGCTCGGCTACGGCCACTTCGTGTTCGAGTCGGCCGCCCAGGACCAGGGGCTCAAGGAGATCCGTTTCGTCGGCCGTCCAGAGGAGCGGGACCTGACCATCCAGCGGGTCATCCAGCGCGCCGGCCTCCGCAAGACCATGCAACTGGACCAGACGCACTTCTGAGCGCCGGCGATGCCGCGTGGCCTGTGGACAAAGAAGTCGCGCGGCCCCGAAACACCAGAGTGTGGGCATGACATTCGAAGACCTGCCCCAGGACTGGGACGACAACCCGATCACCCACGACATGCTGCCCGACGTCGTCGACCTCTTCGTGAAGAGTTCGGACCGGTTCGAGGGCTGCCTCACGCTGCTGCTCCTGACGGAGGACCACAGGCTGATGCAGCCCGTCGCCATCGAGCACTTCGACCCCGCCCAGAACCCGGACGACGCCGAGGCGTTCCTGACCAGCATGTGCGAACTCGCGTGCGACTTCGGCGGGACCTACGTCGTCGCCCGCGGGCGGACGGGACCGGCCGTCGCCACCCCGGACGACCACGCATGGTTCGAGCCGGTCACGCGCAGTCTGGGCAACCACCTGCTGGCGGCCTTCGTCGCAACCGAGCGCGACGTGGTCCCGTTGGAGCTCGACGCGGTGTCGTGATCCTCAGGCGCCCAGGGTCGCGTTGACGAGGGCCTTCGCCTCGGCCTGGACGGCCTCGAGATGGTCGGAGTCCTTGAGGGACTCGGCGTAGATCTTGTACTTGTCCTCGGTGCCGGAGGGGCGGGCGGCGAACCAGGCGTTCGCCGTGGTCACCTTGATCCCGCCGATCGACGCACCGTTGCCCGGGGCCTCGGTGAGCACAGCCGTGATGGGTTCCCCGGCCAGTTCGGAGGCCGAGACGTCGGCCGGGCTGAGCTGCGCCAGGCGGGCCTTCTGCTCCCGGGTGGCGTCGGCATCGATCCGGGCGTAGTAGGACCTGCCGAACTCCGCCTCGAGGTCCGCGTAGTGCTCGCTGGGCGACCTGCCGGTCACGGCCTTGATCTCGCTGGCGAGCAGGGCCAGCAGGATGCCGTCCTTGTCGGTCGTCCAGGTGGTCCCGTCCTTGGCCAGGAACGAGGCGCCCGCCGACTCCTCGCCACCGAAGCCGATGGAACCGTCGGTCAGGCCCGGGACGAACCACTTGAAACCCACGGGGACCTCCACGAGCCTGCGTCCTAGTTTGGCGGCCACCTTGTCGATCAGCGACGAGGACACCAGGGTCTTGCCGATGCCCGCCTCGGGGCTCCAGCCGGGCCGGTTCGCGAACAGGTAGCCGATCGCCACTGCCAGGAAGGCGTTCGGGTTCATCAGGCCCGCGTCCGGGGTGACGATGCCGTGCCGGTCGGAGTCTGCGTCGTTGCCGGTGGCGATGTCGTAGCGCGTCCGGCTCGAGATCAGCGAGGCCATCGCGTCGGGGGAGGAGCAGTCCATCCGGATCTTGCCGTCGGTGTCCAGCGTCATGAACCGCCACGTGGGGTCCACCTCGGGGTTCACCACGTCGAGGTTGAGGCCGGTGGTCTCGGCCAGGTGCTGCCAGTACTGCACCGACGCGCCGCCCATCGGGTCCGCCCCGATGTGCACGCCCGCACTGACGATGGCGTCCAGGTCGAGCGCATCCGCCAGTTCGGCGCAGTAGGTCCTCCGGTAGTCGTAGCGAACAACGTCCGCTGCGGCTCGCTCGTAGGGGGTGCGTCCGATCGCTTCGGGGTTGCCCAACAGTTCGTTGGCGCGGGCTGCGATCGCCGAGGTGGCGTCGGAGTCCGCGGGGCCGCCGTTGGGCGGGTTGTACTTGAAACCACCGTCACGCGGCGGGTTGTGCGACGGGGTGACGACGATGCCATCGGCGAGTGCGCCCTTCCTGCCGCGGTTGTGGCGAATGATCGCGCGCGAAACGGCCGGAGTGGGCGTGAACTCGTCGTCACGCTCGGCGTGCACGGTGACGCCCGCGGCGTGCAGGACCTCGATCGCAGTGCGCCACGCCGGTCCGGATAGCGCGTGTGTGTCCTTGCCGATGAACAGGGGACCGGTGATGCCCTGCCCGCTGCGGTACTCCACGATCGCCTGTGTGGTGGCCGCGATGTGGGCCTCGTTGAACGCCGTGTCCAGGCTGGAGCCTCGATGCCCCGAGGTTCCGAAGACCACCTGCTGGTCCGGGTTGTGGGGGTCCGGTCGGCCGTCGTAGTAGGCGCCCAGCAGGGCGTCCACGTCGATGAGGTCCGATTCTGTGGCCGGCTGGCCGGCGCGCTCGTGTGCCATGGCCCCATACTGGCACCTGTCGGGTGTGGACGCACGCGATCGTCCGGTTGAACCGTTGCGCCGGGACGGCAAAGATGGGTCCATGACTGACCCGAACTTCACTCGTCCAGGAGCCGTCGACCTGTCGGCCCTCGCATCGGCCGCCGAGGCTCCAGCAGCCGGCGCTGCCAGCTACGTCGTGGACGCCGGCGAGGCGGACTTCCAGGCGCTGGTGAACCTGTCCGCGCAGCATCCCGTGATCGTGGAGTTCCACTCCGCGCGGGACGCCCGCGGCGCTGAGGTTTCCAACGTCCTGGCGGCCATGGTGAACGCCGGCGAAGGGCGGTTCCTGCTGGCGCGCGTTGACGTCGACGCCGCGCCCCAGATCGCGCAGCAGTTGGGCGTGCAGGCGGTCCCCACCGTGGTGGCGATCATCGGCGGCCAGCTCGCACCGCTGTTCCAGGGCACCCGCAGTCGGGAGGAGATCCAGCCGCTGCTCGACCAGGTGGCGCAGCTCGCCGTCGCGAACGGCATGACCGGCCGGGCGCAGCCGGTGCCCGGCGCCGGCGCGCCCGCTGCGGGCGCCAGCCAGGAGCAGGCGCCGCCGGCCGACCCCCGCTTCGCCGCGGCCGACGAGGCGCTGGCCGCCGGCGACTACGCCCGCGCAGTGGAAGAGTTCGACAAGCTCCTCGCCGCCACCCCCGGCGACGGTGAGGTGATCGCAGGACGCGCCCAGGCATCGTTGCTGCAGCGCAGCCTTTCCTTCGACGCCAAGGAGATCGTGGAGGCCGCTGCGGCCCACCCGGACGACGTCGCCGTCCAGTTGGACGCCGCCGACCTCGAGGTGATCCAGGGTGAGTACCAGGCGGCGCTGGACCGCCTGCTCGGCCTGGCCGCCGAGAAGTCGGCCGACGAGCGCGAGCCCATCCGGGTGCGGATCCTCGAGCTGTTCGAGGTCATCGGTCGCACCGACCCGATCGTCGCGAAGGCGCGGCGCCGCCTCTCCTCCCTGCTGTTCTAGCAGCAACGGTCGTGGGTCACCGGGCCGGCGGCGCGGTGGTGCCGCGGACGACGAGCTCCGTCGGGACCACCACCCTGTCGTGCCTCGGGATCGCGCTGCGCGGCGAGCGGATCTGGGACAGCACCAGGCGCACCAGCTCCTGGCCGATGTGGGTGAAGTCCTGGCGCAGTGTCGTCAGCGGCGGGTAAACGTACTCGCCGAGGGCGATCCCGTCGAAGCCGACCACCGACACGTCGGACGGGACGCTCCTGCCGGCCTCGCACAGGGCGCGGATCAGGCCGATAGCCATCTCGTCGTTGGCGCAGAAGACCGCCGTGACGTCCTGGCGCGCCGCCAGTTCGCGACCCACCTCGTACCCGGACCGGGGGGTCCAGTCGCCCTGCCAGACCGGCGGCACGGCGATGCCCGCCTGCTCGAGGGTCCGCTCCCAGGCGCGACGGCGCAGTTGCGCCGGCTCCGAGTCCTCCGGCCCGGCGACGTGGTGGACCGTTCGGTGTCCCAACTCGAGCAGGTGGCGCGTGGCGTCCCGGCCACCCTGCATCTGGTCGGCCGTCACGGCGGGGTAGTGGCCCACCAGCCGTGAGTCCGACACCGCCACGGGCATGCCAGCAGGCAGGGTCAGCGTTTCCGGTGTCGCCTCCTCGGCGCGGATGATCACCAGCCCGTCGATCGCCTGGCTGGAGATTCGGTGCGCGGCGCTCTCCCAGTCCGAGGCGTCGATGTTGTCTGCTTCGATGCTGAGCAGCGTGACGGTGTAGCCCTCGGCCGCGGTGGCCTTCACCACGCTTTCCGTGGTCAGCACCTCCCCGGTGCGCGCGTAGCGGTGGGCCAGCAGGCCGATGGTGCCGAAGGAGCCGTTGCGCAGCGCCCTCGCGGCACGGTTGGGGGAGTAGCCGAGCTGGGCCATGGCGGCCAGCACCTTCTCGCGGGTCTTCGGCCGCACCGGATCGGCGCCCGTCGAGACCCGCGACACGGTCTGCGCGGAAACACCCGCCAGCCGAGCCACGTCCTCGATGGAGGGGCCGGTCTTGCGTCGGCCGCGTCCGCTCACGGTACCCATGGCGGGCAGTGTAGCGCGCGCTTTGGTTACGTAACCATTGAACCGAAGCAGATGCGTGTCCGAGCGCGATCCGTCGTTACCGGATGGTTATGTGAAAGGGTCTGGCGGGCATGGTTCGGGGATGCTACGTTGACGTAAACATTCCGGCCGGTGGAAGCGTCCCCGGTCTCGACGAGGACAAGGAAGTCACATGAACGTCTGGAAGAAGCTCACATCGCTGGCGGTGCTCGTGCCGCTCGGCATCGCCCTGTCTGCCTGCGGTGGCAGCGGGGACGAAGGCAACGACGGCGGAGAGGGCAGCGGCGCCGACGGCGCCGGCACCCTGACCGTATGGGCGTGGGACCCGGCCTTCAACATCTACGCGATGGACGAGGCCGCAAAGATCTACCAGCAGGAGAACCCCGACGTGACGGTGGAGGTGGTGGAGACTCCGTGGGACGACCTCCAGACCAAGCTCACCACCCTGGCCCAGTCGCAGGAGTTCGAGGAGCTGCCCGACATCTTCCTCATGCAGAACAACGCGTTCCAGAAGAACGTCATCAACTACCCGGACCTGTTCAGTGACTACTCCGACAGCGAGGTGGACTTCAGCGAGTTCCCGGCCGGCGTCGTGGCCTACTCGACGTTCGAGGACGTCAACTACGGCGTCCCCTTCGACAACGGGACGGCCATCACGGCCCTGCGCACCGACGTCCTCGAGGAGGCGGGCTACACCGTCGAGGACTTCACCGACATCACCTGGGACGAGTTCATCGCCAACGGCGAGGACATCCTGGCCAAGACGGGTCAGCCGCTGCTCTCCGGGCAGGCCGGCTCCTCAGACCTGATGATGATGATGCTGCAGTCGGCCGGCGCCAGCCTCTTCGACGCCGAGGGCAACCCCACGATCGTCGACAACGAGGCCCTGAAGGAGGCCATCGACATCTACGCCCGTCTGGTCGACTCGGGTGTGTTCGTCGAGGTCAACTCGTGGGACGAGTACATCGGCACCCTGGTGAACTCCAACGTCGCCGGCACCATCCAGGGCGTGTGGATCCTCGGGTCCATCCAGACCGCCGAGGACCAGGCCGGAAACTGGGGCATCACCAACCTGCCCAAGATGGAAGGACTCGACGGCGCCACGCACTACTCCGCCAACGGCGGCTCGTCGTGGGCGATCAGCTCCAACGCCGACGTCGAACTCGCCCAGGACTTCCTGGCCAGCACGTTCGCCGGCTCCAGCGAGCTCTACGACACCATCCTGCCGTCCTCGGGCGCACTCGCGAACTGGCTGCCCGCCGGCGAGAGCGACGTCTACGGCGAGCCGCAGGAGTTCTTCGGCGACGAGGCCATCTTCTCCAAGGTGCTGGAGTTCGCTGCCGAGGTCCCGAGCAACAACACCGGTGCCTACTACTACGAGGGCCGGGACGCCGTGAGCGCGGCCCTGACCCAGATCCTCGATGGAGCCGACGTCGACACTGCCCTCGCCGAGGCGCAGAGCAACGTCGAGTTCGCGATGAGCTGACCGCTCGGCCAAGTCACTACCGGGGTGGGGCCGCGGACTGCCGGCCCCACCCCCGACACCCCGAGGGGATCGAGAACATGTCTCAGACAACCAGCACGGCCCGCCGACGGCGCGGCCCCACCGAGGAACAGGAACCCGGGTCCGCCCGCGCCGGTCGCAACCGCCGCTTCGGACTGGAGAAGCAGCGCAGCCTGACCGGCTGGATCTTCCTCCTCCCCGCGGCGCTCCTGATCCTCTGGATGAACTTCTGGCCGATGCTCCAGGCGTTCATCCTGTCCATGAAGACCGGTCGCGGCACCAGGCTCGAGTTCGCCGAACCCCTCTGGTTCAACTACGAGCGCCTCCTCAACGACGAGATCTTCAAGCTCACGGTCGGAAACACCCTGCTCTACCTGCTCGTCCAGGTGCCCATCATGCTCGTGCTGGCGCTCGTCCTGGCGAACCTCCTCAACGACCCGAAGCTGCGCTTCCGGGGACTGTGGCGGACCGCGATCTTCCTGCCCTGCGCCGTTTCGCTGGTCAGCTACTCCCTCGTGTTCCGCACGATGTTCGCCAACGACGGCTTCGTCAACGACCTGCTGCTCGGACTCGGTTTCGTGGACGCGCCCATCAACTGGCTCGGCGAGACCGACACCGCCCGGTTCGTGATCATCCTCGGGCTGCTGTGGCGCTGGACCGGCTACAACATGGTGTTCTACCTGGCCGCGCTCCAGAACATCGACTACTCGTCCCTGGAGGCCGCGAGGATCGACGGGGCGGGCTCGTTCAAGACGTTCTGGTACGTCACGATCCCGCAGCTGCGTCCCATGATCCTGCTGACGGCGATCATGTCCACCAACGGCACGATCCAACTGTTCGACGAGTCCTGGAACCTGACCCAGGGCGGACCGGCTTACACGTCGATGACCATGTCGCACTACCTGTTCGAGCTGTCGTTCCAGAAGAACCCCAACTTCGGCTACGGTGCCGCGATCTCGTACGTGATCCTGATCATGGTGGCCATCCTCGCCGCGATCCAGCTGAAGGTCGGTGACAAGCGTGACTAGGTCCCAGCTCCGCAAGGTTCCCGGCTACGCCTTCCTGACCGTTGCGGCGATCGTCTCGGTGTTCCCCCTGTACTTCATGGTGGTCTCTGCCACCAACACCAGCAACGACGTCCTGGACTCGAGACTGCTCCCGGGCACCGCACTGTTCGACAACCTCGGCAGCCTCCTCGGCCAGCAGGACGTGGTCTCGGCGATGTGGTACTCGACGATCCAGGCCGTCGGCACCACCGTCCTGGCCCTCTTCGTGTGCTCGATCGCCGGCTACGGCTTCGAGGTGTTCCACTCCAAGGGCAAGGACCGGCTGATGGCCTTCCTGCTGCTCGCGATGATGATCCCCTTCGCGGCGATCATGATCCCGCTGTTCCAGATGTTCGCGGACTACGGCATGGTGAACTCGTCGCTGGCGGTCATCCTCCCAGCCATCTCCACCCCGTTCCTGGTGCTGCTGTTCCGGCAGGCCGCGCGGACGTTCCCGCACGAGATCGTCGAGGCGGCCCGTCTGGACGGGCTGAGCGAGGTCAACATCTACCTGCGCATCTTCCTGCCGACGATGCGATCGACCCTGGCGGCCGCGGCCGTCATCACCTTCATGACCGCGTGGAACAACTTCCTGTGGCCGAAGGTGATCCTCGTCAACAACAACTACCAGACCATGCCGATGCTCATCTCGAACCTGAGGGCCGGCTACGTCACCGACTACGGAGTACTGATGCTCGCGGTCCTGCTGGCGTCCCTGCCGACGATGATCATCTTCCTCGTCCTGCAGCGCGCCTTCGCCGAGGGCATCACAGGAGCCATCAAATGACATTCGACCCCACCCGCATCGCGGACCCGACCTTCGTCTCGGAGAACCGGATGGCGGCGCACTCGGACCATCGCTGGTTCGCCGACCAGGGCGAACTCGCCTCGGGCACCAGCAGCTTCGAGCAGTCGTTGAACGGCACCTGGAAGTTCCACCACGCCCGCAACCGGGCCCTGGCCGTCCCCGGTTTCGAGGCCGTGGACTTCGACACCTCGGACTGGGACGACATCCGGGTCCCCGGCCACATCCAGCTCGCTGGACACGACCGGCCCCAGTACGCCAACGTGCAGCACCCGTGGGACGGCTACGAGGACATCGTTCCCGGCGAGGTGCCGCAGCACTACAACCCGGTCGGCAGCTACGTCACCCACTTCGCCCTCGACCACCCGCTGGGCGCGGGTGAGCGGTTGAGCGTCTCGTTCAACGGGGCCGAGAGCAGCGTCGCGGTGTGGGTGAACGGCCACTACGTGGGCTACGGGACAGACGCCTTCACCCCGTCGGAGTTCGACATCACCGACCACCTAGTCGAGGGTCGCAACAAGCTGGCCGCGCAGGTGGTCAAGCACTCGGGCGCGGCCTGGATCGAGGACCAGGACTTCTACCGCTTCTCCGGCCTGTTCCGCGACGTCGTGCTCCACAGGCGCCCGAGCGTCCACCTGGAGGACCTCAAGGTCACCACCGAGGTCTCGGCAGACCTCGGATCCGCCGTGGTGCGGCTCTCCGTGGCCCTGCAGGGGGAGGGGCGGGTGCGGGCCGTGCTGCGCGGCGTCGGCGCGCTCCACGACGATGCCGACGGCCTCGCCGTCACGGTGGACTCGCCGCGCCTGTGGAGCGCCGAGGACCCGCATCTGCACGACTTGGTGATCGAGGTCCTGGACGAGGCCGGCAGCGTCACCGAGGTGGTCCGGCAAGGGGTCGGCATCCGGCGGTTCGGGGTCGAGGACGGCCTTCTGCGGATCAACGGAAAGCGCATCGTGTTCAACGGGGTGAACCGGCACGAGTTCGGGCTGCAGGGCCGGGTGATGACGCGTGAACAGACGGAGGCCGACGTCAAGCTGATGAAGGCGGCCAACATCAACGCCGTGCGCACCAGCCACTACCCGAACAACACCTTCCTCTACGAGCTCTGCGACGCCTACGGGCTCTACGTCATCGACGAGATGAACCTCGAGGCCCACGGCATGTGGGACTGGGTCACCCGCGGTCGGATCCCGCTCGAGGAGGCGGTCCCCGGCAACCTGCCCGAGTGGCGCGACGCGCTTCTGGACCGCGCCACCAGCATGCTGGAGCGCGACAAGAACCACCCGAGCATCGTGATGTGGTCCTGTGGCAACGAGTCGTTCGGCGGCACCAACCTGCGCGACGTGGCCGACCACTTCCGATCCCTGGACGACCGGCCGGTGCACTACGAGGGGGTCCACTGGGATCCTCGCCACCCGGAGACCACGGACGTGGTCAGCCAGATGTACACCAGCGCGGCCGACGTCGAGGAGTTCCTGCTCACCAATCGGGACAAGCCGTTCATCCTGTGCGAGTACGCCCACGCGATGGGCAACTCGTTCGGCGCCGTTGACAAGTACGTCGACCTCGCGCACCGGGAACCGCTCTACCAGGGCGGCTTCATCTGGGACTTCGCGGACCAGGCCATCGCGCTGACCGACCGCCACGGCCGCGAGTTCTTCGGCTACGGCGGTGACTGCGGGGAGTCGCCCCACGACGGCGACTTCAGCGCGAACGGCATCCTGTTCGCCGACCACACCCCCAAGCCATTGCTGGCGGAGGTCCACAAGCTCTACCAGGGCCTCGCGATCGAGATCTCGGCCGACTCGGTCCGGGTCACGAACCGGATGCTGTTCACCGACACCGCCGCCCACGACTGCGTAGTCACGCTGCTGCGCGAGGGCCGGGTCATCGCGAGGGAGACGCTGACGGTGTCCGTGGCACCCGGCGAGACCGGCTCCTTCCCGCTGCCGGTCGAACTGCCCGACGTCGACGGCGAGTACGCGTTCGACGTCAGCTTCCGGCTCCCGCGGGCCACCGCATGGGCACCGGCCGGGCACGAGGTGGCCTGGGAACAGGCCGTGGTCACGGTCTCCGGCGTGCAGCGGCCCCCGGTGCGATCCCAGGAGAGGGCCCCGGAGGTCATCGACGGCGTCCACAACATCGGTGTGCGCGGTGAGCACTTCACCGCGCTGTTCTCGAAGCTGTACGGGGGCCTGGTCTCCTACCGCTTCGGGATGACCGGGGACGGTGGCCGCGAGCTGCTGCACGGGATCCCCAAGCCGAACTTCTGGCACGCCCCCACGTCGAACGAGCGCGGCTGGAACATGCCCTTCAGGGACGGCCAGTGGTTGCTGGCCAGCCGTTACGCCGAGGCCAGCGAGGCCGGACCGGTCCTGGAGCGCCGAGACGACGGCGTCGAGGTGCGCTACACCTACGAGTTGCCCAGCAACCCGGCGGGGGAGTGCGACGTGGCCTATCTGGTCCACGGGGACGGCCGGATCGAGGTCACCCTCACCGCGCGTCCCGGCGCCGGCCTGCCAGACATGCCGGAATTCGGGCTGCTGCTGACCACCACCCCTGAGCTGCGCCACCTCACGTGGTACGGAGAGGGCCCGCACGAGTGCTACGTGGACCGCCGCGCCGGCGCCAGGCTCGGGGTGCACAGCGCGGACGTCACCGAGATGCTCACGCCCTACGTGCGGCCGCAGGAGTCAGGCAGCCGCACCGGTGTGCGCTGGGCGGAACTCACCGACGGGCAGGGGGCCGGGCTGAGGTTCGAGACCTCCGAGGAGATGGAGTTCTCCGCCCTGCCGTGGACCCCGTTCGAGATCGAGAACGCCCTCCATCCCGTGGACCTGCCGCCGATCCAGCGCACGGTGGTGCGTCCGGCACTGCTGCGCCGCGGCGTCGGCGGCGACAACTCGTGGGGAGCCGAGACCCACCCCGAGTACCTGTTGCCGCAGGGCGAGGAACTGGTGTTCACCTTCGCCTTCCGGGGGATCAGGTGACCGGGAGCCCGTTCTCGGTCATCCCACGGTAGCCGTCCAGGACGAGCTCGAGGCGGCGGGCCGAAAGTGCTGTGACGCGCCGGGTGAACTCGCCCCTCGGAACCCAGTGGAGGGCCCGGATCTCGCGGTCGGTGGGTAGCAGGGCCGCGGCGACGTCGTCGGGGAGGACGCCGCCGTCGAAGATGTACTCCACGGCGTCGTCCCACCCGAGGTAGGGCGGCATCCAGTCCACCAGGGCGGGCTGTCCGAAGGTGACCGCGAGCCCGATCTCCTCGAGCACCTCCCGCTCGGCTCCCTGTCGCGGGGTCTCGCCGCGCTCGACGACGCCTCCCGGAAGTTCCCAGTCCTCCTTGTAGACCGTCTCGGTCAGCAGCACCTCGCCCGCCTCGTTGCGGAACACAGCGTGCCCGATCACCCGCTTGGTGGGCAGCACCGAGTTCATCACTCCCGAGAACCCCTCTGCACCGTAGACCGGGTCGACGGCCAGCCGCGCGTAGACGAGCACGTCGACGAGTTCACCCGAGGGCGTCTCCTGCGCCGAGCGCAATATGCCCTCCAGCCGGAAGCCACAGCGGTGCACGGCGCTGCGTGCCGCGCGGTCGCTGGCGAGCAGGTCGACCTGGAGCCGCCGCAGGTCGTGGGCGAGGATCGCGTCGTCCGACGCGAGGCTGACGGCGCGCTGCAGGGTGTCGGAGTCGACGACCTGTTCGTCCCAGCGGAGCCTGCCGACCCCACCCGAGATGTCGACGTGGACCCGGAAGTCCGTCACGGCTGCGCGTTGCGCCGCAACCACACGGAGGCGAGCGGGGGGACCGTTACCCTGGCCCGGGCGCTGAAGTGGCCCCAGGGTTCGGCCTCCGCCTCGACGGCGCCGAGGTTGCCGTGCTGGCCGGAGCCGTCGTAGTGGAGCGAGTCGGTGTTGAGGATCTCCTCCCACGTGCCCACCGCCGGCAGCCCGATCGAGTAGTCGCGCAGGGGCTCCGCCGAGAAGTTGGTGATGCAGGCGACGTGGTTGCCGGCCGAGTCGTTGCGCACCCAGCTGAGCGCGTTGTGGCCGGCGTCATCGGCGTTGATCCAGGTGAATCCCTCGGGGTCGTTGTCCAGCTCGTAGAGGGCGGGGTGCTCCCGGTAGATGTGGTTCAGGTCCCGGAAGAGGCGCTGGAGTCCGCCGTGGCCCCACAGGTCGGAGACCCACCACTCGAGGCTGGTGGACTCGTCGAACTCGGGACGCTGCGCGAACTCCGAGCCCATGAACACCAACTGCTTGCCGGGGAACGACCACATGTAGGAGTAGAAGGCACGCAGCGTGGCGAATTTGCGCCAGTCGTCCTGCGGCACCTTGTTGAGCATCGACCCCTTGCCGTGGACCACCTCGTCGTGACTGATCGGGAGGATGAAGTTCTCGGAGAAGGCGTAGACCATCGCGAAGGTGAGCAGGTTGTGGTCGTACTGCCGGTAGACCGGATCCAGCTGGAGGTAGCGCAGGGAGTCATTCATCCAGCCCATGTTCCACTTGAACCCGAACCCGAGCCCACCCTCGTGCACCGGCTTGGTGACGCCCGGGAAGCTGGTGGACTCCTCGGCGATCATCAGCACGCCAGGCTCACGCTCGTACAGGTGCCGGTTCACGTAGCGCAGGAAGTCGATGGCCTCGAGGTTCTCACGGCCGCCGTACTGGTTGGGCACCCACTGGCCCTCGTCGCGGGAGTAGTCCAGGTACAGCATCGAGGCGACGGCGTCCACACGCAGCCCGTCGATGTGGAACTCCTGGATCCAGTAGAGCGCGTTGGAGACCAGGAAGCTCTTCACCTCGTTGCGGCCGTAGTTGAAGATGTAGGTGCCCCAGTCGGTGTGCTCCCCCTGGCGTGGGTCAGCGTGCTCGTAGAGAGCGGTGCCGTCGAAGCGGCCGAGAGCCCACTCGTCCTTGGGGAAGTGGCCGGGCACCCAGTCCAGGATGACGCCGATGCCGGCCTGGTGCAGTTTGTCGATCAGGTGGCGCAAGTCGTCGGGTTTGCCGAAGCGGCTGGTCGGGGCGAAGTAGCCGGAGACCTGGTAGCCCCACGAGGGCTCGAAAGGGTGTTCGGAGACGGGCATCAGCTCGACGTGCGTGTAGCCCTGCCAGGTCAGGTACTCGACGAGTTCGTCGGCGAGCTCCAGGTAGGACTTGCCCTTGCGCCAACCGCCCAGGTGGATCTCGTAGACGCTCATCGGCTCCGCGTGCGGCCTGGCCTCGCTGCGGCGAGCCATCCAGTCGTCGTCGGACCAGGCGTAGCGTGACTTGTACACGATGCTGGCGTTGGCCGGTGCCTGCTCGCTGAAGGCCGCGACGGGGTCCACCTTCTCGCGCCAGACGCCGTCGGGACCCTGGATCCTGTACTTGTAGAGCGTCTCCTCCTCGAGGCCCTCGAGGAATCTGCCCCAGACTCCCGAGCCGGGGATCAGGCGCAGGTCGTCACCGGTCCACCAGTTGAAGGGACCCACCACCTGGACAGCCTGGGCATTGGGTGCCCAGACCGCGAATCGCACCCCGTCGACGGAGCCGTGCTCGTCGTCGGCGACGGTGATGTGGTGTGCGCCGAACTTCTTCCAGATCTCGGTGTCTCCGCCGCTGTGGAATCCCTCGAAGTCCCAGCCGGTGAGGCCGCCGAAGTAGTCGTGCGCCATGTCAGTTCTCCCTCGCGAGTGATTCCAGAAAATCTAGCGGTACATGCAGCCACGTGGGCCGGTTGCGGGACTCGTAGACGACCTCGTAGACCGCCTTGTCGACCTCGAGCGCGCGCAGCAGCCGCTGGTCGACGTCCCGCGCACCGTAGCCGTCGAGGAACGCCAGCCGGACCTCCTGCAGCCAGGTACCCGAGTCCATCCCGGTGCTCGCCGCCGCGTAGTCGAACGAGCGCAGCATCCCCGCGACGTCGCGCCAGGCGGTGTCGGGGCGCCGACGCTCCTCGATGGACTTCAGCGGCTCGCCCTCGAAGTCCACGTAGCGCCACTGGTCGTCGGTGAGCAGCACCTGCCCCAGGTGGCAGTCGCCGTGGATGCGCTGGGTGGGGAAGTCGTCGTGTCCGACCGCTGCCAGGGTGGACTCGACGAGGCCGCGGAGGTCGGCGAGTTGCGGCACCTCCCGCGCGGCGGCGTCGAAACGCACCCGTGCGGCCGTCGCGAAGTCGGTCCCCGAGGCGGTCGAGGTGGGCAGTCGTTGCGCCAGCGCCGCGTGGATGGTCGCCAACGCCTCGCCGAGCCTGCGCGCGTAGTCGGTGAAGCTGTGCCCGGCGGCGGCGTACTGGCAGGCCAGCACGTACCCGTCGAGCGGATTGGGAAGCGTCTCGAGGAAGATCGCGTGGTCCACCTCGCCGTCGCGCCACGTGCCGTACAGACCCGCGACCGTGCCGGTGTCCGCCAGTGCCTCGTGCAGTTCCGCGTCCGGGTTCCGACCCTCCTCGAGCCGTCGGAACACCTTGCACAGCACTTCGCGCCCGAAGAAGACGGTGGTGTTGGACTGCTCGCCGGAGTAGCGACGCCCGGGCAGCCCGGTCGGGACCTCACGGGCGGGGTGGAAGCCGGGGGCGCCGTCGGCCAGCAACTGCAGCAGCAGGGACGCGGCCCCCGGGTCGTCGAGGAGTTCCCCGACGCAGTACCGGACCCCGTCGACGGTGGCCTCCGCCAGCGTCGGGGCCACCTCGGTGCCCAGCGGGCGGTACACCAGTGGTACGAGGTAGCGCTCGGCTGCGGCGTCCGGATAGCCGACCTCCAGCGTCGCGGTGCGCAGCCCCGGGCCGGGCGAGGGGCCGACGAGCCAGTCGTCGAGCTCGAGCCCGACCGGCTGCCCGCCCCGGGATCGTCCCGAGAACCAGCGGGCGTCCTGCGCGAGCCCCCAGACGGCGGCCAGAAGTTCCTCGGCGGCGGGCACGGTGCTCACACGCCCGTGACGTGGAGGATGTGGGCCGGGCCGGAGGGGTGGAGCCGGACGTAGGGCTGCCGCCCCCAGAAGTACTCCTCGCCGGTCAGCTCGTCCACCACGCGCACCTCGGCGGAGGCGCCGGCGCCGAGGGCCTCGAGGTCCAGGTCGAGGACGGTTTCCACCGTGTTGTCGGGGTCGAGGGAGACCACCATCAGCACCACGTCCTGGCCGTCGTGCTTGGAGTAGGCGATCACCTGGTCGTGGTTGGTCTCGTGGAAGTCGACGTCGCGCAGCTGCTGCAGCGCCGGGTGGTCCTCGCGGATCTCGTTCAGGCGGCCCATCAGCAGGTTCAGGTTCGGCTGGGCGTCGTAGTCGCGCGGGCGGTACTCGTACTTCTCGGAGTCCATGTACTCCTCGCGACCGCGGGCATTGGGCTGGTGCTCGAACAGTTCGAAGCCCGAGTACACACCCCACGTGGGCGACATGGTGGCCGCGAGGATGGCCCGGATCGCGAAGATGGCCGGGTTTCCCGACTGCAGGTGGAACGGGTTGATGTCCGGGGTGTTGACGAAGAAGTTCGGGCGGTAGTGGTCCGCCATCGAGGTGGACAGCTCCGTCAGGTACTCGGTGAGCTCACCCTTGGTCACGCGCCACGTGAAGTAGGTGTAGGACTGCTGGAAGCCGACCTTGCCCAGCGCGCTCATCATCTGTGGGCGGGTGAAGGCCTCGGCCAGGAAGATGACCTCCGGGTTCGAGTGGTGGACCTCCTCCAGCAGCCAGTCCCAGAACTCCACGGGCTTGGTGTGCGGGTTGTCCACCCGGAAGATCGTCACGCCGCGGTCGATCCAGAACCTGACGATCCGCAGCACCTCGTGGTAGATGCCGTGCGGGTCGTTGTCGAAGTTGATCGGGTAGATGTCCTGGTACTTCTTCGGCGGGTTCTCCGCGTAGGCGATGGTGCCGTCGAGCCGTGTGGTGAACCACTCCGGGTGCTCCTTGACCCAGGGGTGGTCCGGTGAGGCCTGCAGCGCGAGGTCCAGTGCCACCTCGAGGCCCAGCGAGTTGGCCTTCGACACGAAGCGGTCGAACGACTCGAAGTCCCCGAGGTCCGGGTGGATGGCGTCGTGGCCACCCGCCTCGGAGCCGATCGCCCAGGGCGAGCCGGGATCGTCCTCGGACGGCGTCAGCGTATTGTTGCGACCCTTTCGGAACGCCCTGCCGATGGGGTGGATGGGCGGCAGGTAGACGACGTGGAACCCCATGGCGGCGGCCGCGTCGAGCCGGGCGTGGGACGAGTCGAACGTGCCGGAGGTCCAGGAGCCGTCCTCGTGCTGCTGCGCGTACTGCGAGCGGGGGAAGAACTCGTACCACGACGAGTACAGCGCGCGTCGGCGCTCCACCCTGATCGGGTACTCCTTGGTGGCGCTCACGAGGTCCCTGGGGCCGAAGCGGGCCATCGCACGGGCAACCGGCCGGGACTCGATGAGTTCCACCAGTTCCTCGGCCGGGGTCTCCGGGTGCAGCACCTCCACCAGCGCCTCCAGGATTGCCGCGGCGCTGTGCACGCCGAGCTTGTGGGCGTTGTCGATGGCGCGACCGACCACCTCCCGGCCCTCCATGCAGACCAGTTCGAGGTCCATCCCCAGCGGCAGTTTCGCCTCGGCGTTGTGCAGCCAGGTGCCCCACGGGTCGGACCAGCCCTCCACGCGGAACGTCCAGTCTCCCTCGGAGGCCATCCGGACGTGTGCCTGCCAGATGTCGAGGCCCATCGGCTCGACCTGTTTGAGGTCAACGCGGCGCTGCGAACCGTGCGGTGCGGTGAGGATGGCCGACGCGTTCACGGCGTCGTGGCCCTCCCTGAACACGTTGGCCCGGATCAGGATGCGTTCGTGCACCACCGCCTTGGCTGGGTAGGCGCCGTCGGCGATGACCGGCTGCACCCCGGTGACCGGGATACGGCCGAAGCCGCCCTCGGTACGGGTCAGGTGGGCACGTGCTGGGGCTGTTTCGCTCACGGTGCCAGCCTAGCGGCGGTGCCGACCGCCCGTGCTCACTCGAAGATCTGGGCGGTGTGCTCGGTGTCGAGCGGCTCGAGCTCCCGCAACTCCAGCAGGTCCGCGCTGGTGGCGGGCACGTCGGCACGCATCACCACCACGCAGCGCCCCGGCAGAGTGAAGGTGTCACCGGAGCCCAGTGGCCCTTCGGAGAGCTCGGCGTCGAGCACCGAGTGCCAGGCGATGGAGTAGCCACCGGCCCAGGGCAGGCTGGGCAGGTTGATCTCTACCGGGTCGGCGCCCGAGTGGAACCAGGTGAGGAAGGCCTCGGAGGAGTTGGACGCGTACATCCCCAGCAGGCGTCGGCTGCCGTCGTGCCAGTCGTCCTCGCCCATCTGGCCGTGCTCGCCGTCCATCCACGTCAGGTCCACGCGCTGCAGGTTCTCGCCGTGGGCGTTGATGACCTCCTGGTGGTAGAGGTACTCGTCGCTGCGCAGCAGCGGATGCGCCTCGCGCAGCGCCAGCAGCGCGGCCGTGCGCTCCCGGACGCGCTCCCACTCGTCGTCGACGTTCCAGTTCACCCAGGTGAGCGGGTTGTCATGGCAGTAGGCGTTGTTGTTGCCGCGCTGGGTGCGGCCGAACTCGTCGCCCGCCATCAGCATGGGCGTGCCGGCGGCCAGGATCTGGGTGGCCTGCAGGTTCAGGACCTGCCGGCGCCGCAGGGCGTTGATGGCCTCGTCATCGGTCTCGCCCTCCCAGCCGTGGTTCCATGAGCGGTTGTTGTCCGTGCCGTCGCGGTTGGCCTCGCCGTTGTACAGGTTGTGCTTGACGTCGTAGCTGACGAGGTCGCGCATCGTGAAGCCGTCGTGGGCGGTGATGAAGTTGATGCTCGACTGCGGGCGCTGGCCCGGTCGGTCGTACAGGTCCGGCGAGCCGGACAGCCGCGTGGCCAGCTCCTGCACCCCGGGTGCCGCGCCGCGCCAGAAGTCCCGCGCGTGGTCACGGAAGCGGTCGTTCCACTCGGACCAGCCCGGTCCGAACTTGCCCACCTGGTAGCCGTAGGGTCCGACGTCCCACGGCTCGGCGATCATCTTGATGCCCTCGAACGCCGGGTCGGAGTTGATCGCCCGCTTCAGGGGATGGTTCTGGTCCACGTGGTGGTTGCCGTCGCGGAACAGGGTGGTGGCGAGGTCGAAGCGGAACCCGTCGACGCCCATCTCCTGCACCCAGTACCGCAGCGAGTCCAGCACCAGCTGCGCGACCATCGGGTTGGCCGTGTTGACCGAGTTGCCGCAGCCGGTGACGTCGTAGTCGTCGCGGCGGTCGTTGGTGAGGCGGTAGTACTGGTGGTGGTCGATGCCGCGCATGGAGACCGTCGGGCCCTCGTGCCCGCCCTCCGCGGTGTGGTTGTAGACGACGTCGAGGATGACCTCGATGTCGGCCTCGTGCAGCGCGCTGACCATGGCCTTGAACTCGTGCACCTGGTGGCCCGTGGTGCCGAGCGTCGCGTAGAACGCGTGCGGGGCGAAGAAACCGAGGGTGTTGTAGCCCCAGTAGTTGCGCAGGCCGCGCTGGGCGACGAACGGCTCCGAGACGAAGTGGTGCACCGGCAGCAGTTGGACTGCTGTCACCCCGAGGTCCTTCAGGTAGGACACCACGCTCGGGTACGCGAGCCCGGCGTAGTTGCCGCGCAGGTGCTCCGGGACGGAGGGGTGGGTCTTGGTGAAGCCGCGCAGGTGCATCTCGTAGATGACGGACTCCGCGAGGCTGCGCCGGGTGCGCAGGGGCGATGGCGGCGGGGTGTCGGCCACCACCACTGACAGCGGGACCGAGCCGAACGAGTCGGTGGGGTCCAGTTCGAAGTGGTCGCCGGAGACGTGGTCGTGGATCGGCCCCGAGTCGTCGATGCCCCCGGTGATGGCACGGGCATAGGGGTCCACGAGCAGGCGGGCGGGGTTGAACCGGCTGCCCGCGCCGGGATCCCAGGGTCCGTGGACGCGGTAGCCGTACAGCTGCTGGTCCCCGACGCCCGGCACGAACACCTCCCAGATCCCGTCGGGACTTGACGACATCTCCACGTTCGACTGTTCCCACGACGCGGACACGAGCACCAGCTCGACGCGTTCGGCACGCGGCGCCCACAACCCGAAACGCACGCCCCCGCCGGTGACGCGCGCGCCCAGCCGGCCGGTGTCCGGAACCCCATCAGTCATTCAGTACAGTCCTGTATCCATCGTGGTCGGCCCACGAGTCATGGGCCAGTCCATTGTGCCGGACATCGCCGATCCTGTCGTGTTACCGCGCGGCGCGCTACGTTTGCCGTCGTGAGCGCAGCGAACACCTACCTCGACCACGCCGCCACCTCGCCGATGCGGCAGGTGGCGATCGAGGCGCTCAACCGGCACCTTTCCATCGTCGGCAACCCATCGGCGCTCCACGTCGCGGGGCAACGCGCCCGGCGCGCCCTGGAGGAGGCCCGGGAGCAGTTGGCCGCCGCCGTCGGGGCGCACCCCACAGAGGTGGTCTTCACCTCCGGCGGCTCCGAGGCCGACAGCATCGCCGTCGTGGGCGGCATGCGCGCCCAGGAGGCCGCTGGGAGGAGCCGCTGTCTGGTGTCCGCGATCGAGCACCCCGCCGTGCTCGGGATGACCGAGCGGGGCGCCGAGACCCTGCCCGTCACACACGACGGTGCGGTCGACGTCGAGCGCGCCGTGGCCCTCGTCGACGGTGACGTCGGAGTGGTCTCCGTGATGGCAGTCAACAACGAGACCGGCATCGTCCAGCCGCTGGAGCCCATCCGACGCGCGGCGCGGGCCGTCGGTGCCTGGTTCCACACCGACGCGGTCCAGGCACTGGGGCACGTGCCCCTCAGCTTCCGCGACGGCGGCTTCGACCTGATGTCGGTCTCGGCCCACAAGGTGGGCGGCCCCGTCGGCGTCGGCGCCCTGGCCGTGCGGCGTTCGGTCAGGCCCGGCGCCATCGGGCTCGGTGGCGGGCAGGAGCGCGAGGTCCGCTCGGGCACCGGGATGGTGGCACTGGCCGCCTCTTTCGCGGCCGCCGCCGAGCAGGCCGTGGCCGAGTTGGAGGCCGAGACGCTCCGGCTGCGCGGCCTGCAGCAGCGCGTGGTGGACCTGGTCTCCGGCTGTGGGGGAGCGGTCAACACCATCCGCGCGGAGCACGCACCCCACATCGTGAACGTCACCTTCCCCGGGCTGCGGGCCGACGACCTGCTGTTCCTGCTGGACCAGCGCGGCGTCTACGCCTCCGTGGGCTCCGCCTGCCGTGCCGGCGTGCACCAGCCCAGCGAGGTGCTGCTCGCCATGGGCCGCAGTGCCGACGAGGCCGCCGCCACCCTGCGATTCTCCCTGGGCCACACCAGCACGGGGGCCGACGTCGACCGCCTGGCCGAGGTGCTGCCCGGCTCCGTCGCACGTGCGAGGGCCGCGAACCCGTCCGCGTAGACTGGCGCCCATGCGTGTTCTTGCTGCAATGTCCGGGGGAGTCGACTCCGCCGTCGCCGCCGCCCGGATGGTGGCCCAGGGCCACGAGGTGACCGGTGTGCACCTGGCCCTGTCGAAGAACCCGCAGAGCTACCGCACCGGCGCCCGCGGCTGCTGCTCCATCGAGGACTCCCACGACGCCCGCCGCGCCGCCGACGTGCTAGACATCCCGTTCTACGTGTGGGACTTCGCCGAGGAGTTCCAGGAGCAGGTGGTGGACGACTTCGTCGCCGAGTACCGGGCCGGCCGCACCCCCAATCCCTGCCTGCGCTGCAACGAGAAGATCAAGTTCGCCGCCGTCCTGGACCGCGGCATCGCCCTCGGCTTCGACGCCGTCGCCACCGGTCACTACGCCCGCGTGGTGGACAACGGTTCCGAGGTGGAACTCCACCGGGCCGTCGACCCGGACAAGGACCAGTCCTACGTGCTCGGCGTGCTGAACCAGACCCAGCTGCGCCACTCGCTGTTCCCGCTCGCCGACACGCCCAAGACGCAGGTCCGCGAGGAGGCGGCCAGGCTCGGGCTCTCGGTGGCGAAGAAGCCCGACTCCCACGACATCTGTTTCATCCCCGACGGCGACACACAGGGCTTCCTGTCGCGCTACCTCGGCACCGACGAGGGCGACATCGTCGACGCCGACGGCGTGAAGCTCGGCATCCACCACGGCAGCCACAACTTCACCGTCGGGCAGCGCAAGGGTCTGGACCTCAAGATCCCCGCACCCGACGGCAACCCCCGCTACGTGCTCAAGATCGAACCGGTGAACAACACCGTCGTCGTCGGCTCCCGCGAACAACTCGCAGTGTCCATCCTGCGCGGCATCCGCCCCACCTGGACCCAGCACCCCGTCGAGGGACCCTGGCGCGGCCAGGCCCAGTACCGCGCCCACGGCACCCCGGTGGATGCCACCATCTCATTGCAGGCCGGGGAACTCGTCGTGGAACTCGACGAGCCCGCCACTGGAATCGCGCCCGGCCAGAGCGTGGTCGTCTTCGACGGCGACCGCGTCGTCGGTTCGGCGACGCTTGCGGAATCGCACTGATGCGGGTCACCGCGGCCGGGTCCCTGCCGGGTGACGACTTCCGCGGCGCTCTCTCTGCGATTGCCGAGGTGCTGCCCGAGATCCTGCCCCTGCCCGAGCTACCCGCTCGCGGATCCTCCTCGGGCATGGTGGGCCGCGCACTGGGACTGGTGGACGGGCTCGGCTTCGACCTCCAGCCTGCCGGTTGGCGACTGGTTCCCGGTTCCAGCCCCGAACACCGCCGCGCCGCCGCGCAGTGGCGCAACGACCTCGACGATACGGAGGAACTCCTCCAGGGCTTTGACGGGGTCCTCAAGGTGGGGGTGGCCGGCCCGTGGACCCTCGCGGGCAGCGTGGAGCGGCCCCGCGGCGACCGGCTGCTGGCCGACCACGGCGCCCGGCGGGAACTGGCCGAGGCCCTAGCTGAGGGGACCGGTGACCTCTTGGCGGAACTGCGCCGCCGTGTCCCGGCCGCCACCGTCCTGCTGCAGCTGGACGAGCCGTTGCTCGTCGCCGTGGCAGACGGTTCCCTGCCCACCGCCAGCGGGTTCTCCCGGCACCGCGCCGTCGACGGGCCCGAACTGGCAGCCGCGCTGCGGCCCCTTGCCGACGGCGCCCTCCTGCACTGCTGCGCTCCCGGTGACTGGCTGCCGACGGCCGGGGCCGCCGGATTCGCCGGCGCCGCCATCGACACCCGCCTGTTCACCTCCACCGCAGCGCTGGACCGGCTGGGAGAGTGGCTGGAGGCCGGCCACCAACTGGTGGCAGGAGTGGTGGACACGACCAGGTCCGAGGTGCAGGGCGCGGACGCCCTGGTCACCGAGGCGCTGCGGATCCTGCGACCCCTCGAACTCGATCCCGAGTCACTGACGCACCGCCTCGTGCTCGGCACCGGCTGCGGTCTGGCTGGCCTCCAACTGCGCGACGTGGTGCCCCAACTGGAGGCCCTGCGCGCCGCGGCACCCCTCCTCGAGGAGCAGCTCGCCCGTTAACAGGGGGGTGCCTGCAGGGGCCCGGGAGGCGGGTGAGACGCTGGGTACATCGAGATGATCGGAGGGACGAAATGCTCAACATCACCACCCGTACCCGCGCGAAGGCCCGCCCCGCGCAACTGACGATCACGACGCTCGACGACGTCGACGCCGCCCGCGAGGCGATCCTCGCGGAACTGGGAACAACCGAGGCGCAGCTGCGCCAGACACGACAGGTTCGTAGTGCCACCGAGTTGCGTGCACTGCGTCGCCTCGACGGCCTGGTGTGGGCCGAACGGGGAATCTGAGTCGAAGGACTCCGGTCCGTGGCTCGCTAGGATGGACGCGTGCGCGTCTTCTCCGACCTGAACCTGAACGGCTCCAGCCCCATGCGGGCCCAGCCGAAGGTGGGTGAGTGGGGCCCCGAACAGGTGCCCGGCACGCGCTGGAAGAAATGGCAGCGCGTCCTCGTGCCCGTCATCGCGGTCGCACTCGCCGTCGGTGTGTTCTTCCTGGCGCGCATGTTCTACCTGATGCTCACCCAGCCGCAGGCCATGGCGGCCGCGCTCGGGTGAGCCCCGCTGCACCGGGCCCCGGCTTGCGTCCCGCCGCGACGTTGAAAGAATGGGCCCATGACCCTGCCCGTCGCGCGTGACTCGAGGCGCGAGAACCTCAGCCTCCTCCTGGGTGGGATCGGCATGCTCATCGGAGGCCTCGTCGGCATCTTCGTGCTGGGCCCCGAGTCCCGACTGTTCGGCCGCGGTTCCGTCGGCGAGGTGGCCGCCGCGACGGCGCTGCCCGTGTCCGCCCTCGCCTTCGGATTCGCCATGAACTTCGTCATGGCAAGGGTGCGTCCCTGGCTGCGCCAGTTGCCCAAGTTCCGACAGGTGTACAGCATCCTGGGTCTCGCGCTGGTGCACGGCGCGCTCGCCACCCTGGTCACCGTCGGGCTGTTCTCCGTGTTCAACGAGGCCTTCCGCGGGGTCCTGCTCGACAACTGGGTGGGTGCGTTCATGGTGGGAGTGGTCTGCGGCATCTCCGCCTACGCCACGGCGGCCAGCGCCACGGCCCTCACCACCGAGTCGCTCTCGCAGCTGGTCGCTGTGTTCCTCGTCGTGGGTGCGCTCGCGAGCGCGCTCAACGCGTCGAACGAGTTGTGGTGGCAGGTTCACTTCTCCGCGCTCGGGGCCACCCTCGACGCATCCGGGATCGTGTTCAACTTCACCCTCATCCTCACGGGCGTCGTCCTGATCACGCTGGCAGACTTCCTCACGCATGACCTGAGGACCTGGGCGGAGCGGGTGGGGGAGCGTCGCTGGAAGGTCGGGGCCATCCGGTTGTCGCTGATCGCGATGGGGCTGTGCCTCGCGGGGATCGGGAGCTTTCCGGTGACCTTCTCCCGCTTCGGCCACAACTTCTTCACCTATTCCCTGATGTACGTCTTCGCCGCGACCCTGGTGGCGGTGCCGATCCTGTTCCGACGCTTGCCGGGTGGTTTCATCGGCGTCACCGTCGTGACCATTGTCCTGACCGTGACGTTCGTCTACCTGCGCAACGGCATCGACTACCTCAACGTCACGGCATTCGAGATCGTCGCCGTCGCACTCGTGTTCGTGTGGCTGCTGCTGTTCGTACGGACGGTCTCCGCCGCGCTGGTGGACCAGCCGCGGCCGCGGCCGGCGGCGGTGCGCGAGTCGGTCTCCTCAGCGGAGCGCGCTGCCCTCGACCGCAGCGGCGAACCAGCCCGTGATGGTTGACGGGTGCGTGATCGCGGTGCCGACGCACACCGAGTGGGCTCCCAGCGCCATCACGGCGGCAGCCTGTTCGACGGTGTGGACGCGTCCCTCGACCACGACGGGTCGGCTGCAGGCAGCGATCACCTCTCGGGCCAGCTCCAGGTCCGGACCCACGGTCTTCTCCCGGTCACCCGAGTAGCCGGCCAGGGTCGTGCCGATGATGTCCGCACCCTCGGCCTCGGCCCGCACACAGTCCTCGAGGGAGCCGCAGTCGGCCATCACGAGCACGTCCGGGTACTCGGCCTTCAGGCCGGCGACGATCTGGGCGAAGGTGGAGCCGTCGGGCCGGGGGCGGCTGGTGGCGTCGATCGCGACGATGTCGGCCCCTGCCTCTGCGCACGCCAGTGCATGCCGCAGCGTGGGCGTGATGTAGACGCCGGTCGTGCCGTCCTTCCAGAGGCCGATCAAGGGAACGTCGAGCACCTTGGCGGTCTCGCGGATGTCGTCGATGCCCTGCACCCGGATGGCGGCCGCACCGCCGACCACGGCGGCCTGCGCCACCTGTGCCATGGTGCGCGGGTCCCGCATCGCCTCGCCGGGATAGGCCTGGCAGGAGACCACGAGACGTCCCTTGAGGGAGGCGAGGTCGACGCTCACTTCAGCAGCCCCGTCCCGACCAGCACCTCGCGCACGGCAGCGACGTCCTCGGCGGGCATGGCCGGGAGCGGCTGCGGCTGTCGGGGTGAGCTGATGAGGCCGAGCAGGTGCATGGCGGTCTTGAAAGCACCGAGACCGGTGGCGTCGCCGCCGCGGCCGCGGGGCTTGAAGACGATCTCGAACTCGGAGTTGATCTGCTCCTGGAGCGAGACCGCGGTGGCCCAGTCCCCGCTCGTCGCGGCGTCCCAGAGGCGTCGGTACGAGACCGGGTCCACGTTCGCGAAGCCGGGGACCATGCCGTCACATCCCATCAGCACGACGGCGTCGTTGACCATCTCGTGGCCGGTGAACAGCTTCAGCGGTGATCCTGCGGCCTTGTTCTGGGCCACCAGACGGCGGTAGCCGACGTCGTCGCCGGAGGAGTCCTTCACTCCAGCGATGACGCCCTCGGTGCCCAGCTGCACGAGCATCTCCGGTGCGAGTTTCACGCCGCCCAGTCGGACCGGGACGTCGTAGGCGAACACCGGGACGTCGACACCCGCAGCGACGAGGCGGAAGTGGTCGGCGATCTCCGGGCCGTTGTTGAGCGCGTAGAACGGGGCGGTCACGACGATGCCGTCGGCACCGGCGGCGACGGCGCGTCGGCCCTGCTCGACCACGCGGGCCGCCGTCATGTCCATGCAGCCGACCAGGAGCGGCACGCGGCCGGCGGCGCGCTCGGCGATCCGGGTGATCACCTGCACCCGCTGCTCGTCGGTGAGGTATGCCACCTCGCCAGTGGAGCCGAGGACGAACAACCCGTGCATCCCACCGTCGATGAGGTGGTCCACGACGTTGCCCAGTGAGTCGAAGTCGATGCTCCCGTCCTCGTGGAGGGGGGTCACGACGGGCGGGTAGATGCCCTGGAAGGTGGGGCGTTCATGCGTTCTGCTCCTGGAGTAGCGACGGAACTGCGGACAGCAGTTTCTTGGTGTAGGGATCCTTGGGGGAGTTGAAGATCTCGTCCGTCGGGGCGAGTTCGACGACCTTGCCGAAGTACATGACGGCGATCCGGTCCGAGATGAAGCGGACCGTGTTGATGTCGTGGGAGATGAAAACCAGGCCGAGGCCCAGGCGCTCCTTGAGGTCCATCAGGAGGTTCAGCACCTGGGCGCGGACGGACACGTCCAGAGCGGACGTGGGTTCGTCGGCGATGATCACGTCCGGCTCGAGCGTCAGGGCACGGGCGAAGTCGAACTCGCGGGCCTGGATCGTCGCGTACGACCGGTCACCGTTCTTGCTGACGCCGCTGATGGACACCTCAGCGACCGGTTCTGTCGCCTGCGAGCAGTAGCACAGCGGGTCGGGGGTGGTGCAGCACCGAATCCCCTCGTCGTAGATGAACTTCACCTCGACGGTAGCCGGGTCGAACTGAACCGGCGAGACCGTCTCCTTCGCAGGCCCGTAGCCGCCGTAGCGGCGCGTCAAGTCGTTGATGTAGGTGTCCCGCTCGAGCCGCGCGGCCGTCAACCGGCCAGCACCCCACACCCGCAGCGCGTCCTCGTACTGCATCTGCTGCCCCTCCACCTTCGCGTCGACGACTCGTTCGGAGGTGACGTGTGCGGCACAGACGACAAAGCCGCGGGGCGAAGTTCACACGGTCGCCCGTTTGCCGACCCACCACGATGCCGTCGCCGCCAACGCGGCCACAGCCAGTAGCGGAGCGACCCACACACCCGCCTCGGTGACGAACCAGGCGCTGTTCGAGTCGTAGCCGAACAACGCGAGCAGCGTGGCCGCAACGACCCCGGGCACCGCCACCCAGCCCCGGACGCGTCCACGGACGAGCCCCACCACCAGCCCTGCAGCCATGACAAACCCGCCAGCCATGCAGATGATCGGCACGACGTTGAAGTAGGCGATGAGCAGGAAGTCGTACCAGGGACCGTTCGTGATCTTGTTGCCGCCCTCAACGCTCCACGTCGTCGCATACGTGGGCAGGAACATGATCACGACAGCGGCAGCAGTGACAACGAGACCGGCGACTGCGAGCAGTTTCTTCACAGCCATCACCTCAGCATGAAATGGGTATTGCTGGCGACGACCCCCGAGTTCAGGACGACGGCCTGCTTACCCGCGTAGGTGTAGTGAACGATGTTGTGCCCATCCTTCGATTTGCCGTAGGCGACGACGGCGTGGGGGATGGACTTACCGTTGACGTAGGCGTCCGGCAGGCTCCCGAAGAGGATGACTGGACGTCCTGCGTTCAGTGCTGAGTTCACATTCGTGCTCGCCCAGTTGTACCAAGCCTGCGAAGCAACCTTCTGACGTGTCAACGCGTGGTAGCCGATGCCATCTGCGACCGGCAGCCCCCAGGACGCCATTGAGCGCCCGTTCCGGATCAGGTCAGCGAAGTCGGCCCCGGAGACAGCCTTGATGTTCGTACCCGTACGGTGCGCTGCCGGGATCAAGACCTTGCCGGAACGGGCGTGCCAGTAACGCATGACAATCGTCGCTGCCACCCATCCGCAGCGTCCCTCGGCGGCAGTGTTGTGGAGGACTGTGCAGCCGGTGATGTAGCCGTAGGAGGGGATCCGGAACTGGACGTTCGTTCCGACCGGGGGCGGCACAGCGGTGATGCCCACACGCGAACGATTTTGTAGCGAGTAGACGTCCGCGGTGGCTGCCAGTGCGCCAATCTGGTCGGTGACCTCACCGATTCGATTCACACTCAGTTCCTCGCGGGGTGCGCCGTTGAGCGCATTCATTGCCTGTCCGTTGGGCATAGCAACGACGTACTCGCCTGGGCCGAGGTATGTCGCGTCCTGCCCTTCAAACCCTCGGAGCGGGCTCGTTGCATCGTCGGAGTACTCGATCATGGCTTGGGACGCCGCGTCGACCAGCACGTAGCCTGAGCGGGACAGCTCCCATAGCTCCAGCTGCGACTTTGGCCCAGAGATCAGTTCCCTCACAGTGAAGGGCGAGCCGGCGCGTTGTGGCCGCCTAGCATCGTTCCTGCACCAGCCAAGCCTGCAGCAACCAAGAGCTGCCGTCTCGAGATCATCATTGACCCTCTCTCCGTCGGTGTCATTGTGACCAGCCCGACTAGACGCAGTGTGCACCTTCGGATGGGGGTTGCGTGGGGATACCAACAAACCGCCCCTTGTCGATCTACGCCGCCACCTCGGCGTCGAACCGTGCACGTCTGCTCGGCGCCGAGGCGCGCCCCTTCAATCACCCGTCTTGCAGGATCCGCCACACTTCGGCCTGGACGCCGGCGTACTCGCTGGTGGACACCCTGGGGTCCCACAGCAGCTTCATGCCCGCCTCGGGGGGGGGGGTCCGGTCAGCCTTCGTCCCGTTGCAGCTGCTGCACGCGGCAACCAGGTTCCCCCACGTCCATCCGCCTCCGCGGGATGCGGGCAGGAGGTGGTCGACGGTGTTTCCGAACCCGCCGCAGAAGCAGCAAGTCCAGCCGTCACGGCGGAGAACGTCCAACCGTGCCACCTTCGTTGCAAGGTCGGGGGCGCGCCTGAACGGGATGTCGACCCAGTAGTTCAGGCGGACGATGACCGGCCAGGCGATGTCGATCCCGCCAGCGGAACGGATCCGTTTGGTGGGGTGGACCTTGAACTCGGTGTACGTGCCGTCGAGGAGACCGATCGTGGCGTCCTGCCACCCGATCTCATGCTTCACGTCGTAGTCGAGGCCGATGACGAACGTGGTCCGGGTGTGGTCGGCTACCTGCTCTGCGGCGATGTGCCGGTGCGGGCGCTGCTTCGTGCGGTTCGTGGACATGTCCGTTCCACCCCTCCATTCTGGGTTCGACGTGTGGGTGTTCGGCACTCGAGGCCACGGACTCAGGCTGGGTGTTGCAGGATGCGGCACATCCGGGACGCCGGGACCACACAAGGGGCACCGTGACGCATCGCACAGCAGCGCCGGGGGTAGCGTGCCCGCAGCCGCTGCAGTGAATGCGTCGTGTTGGTGTTGTGTCCGTCGCCGGGGCACGTGCCGGCTGTGCCGCTTCCAGCCGTCGCCGACTGGTCCCGTCCTTCCTGGGACGCTAACCCCGGGATGGTCCTGCACGGGCGGGAAGCTACCTCTCCGAGAACGACCCGTCCGGGTCACTACTTCCCTGCTCGGCTGCGTCGGGATGGCCGGATTTGAACCGGAATCTGCTGCGTATCAGGCAGCTGCTCTGACCTGGTTGAGCTACATCCCGTCGGCTGTTATCCGATGCAGGCGCAGTCGCCGGAGTTGGCGCGCAGCGTGAAGCATCCCAGGCACAGCGTCTCTGGTTGTCTCGTGTCAGCCATCAAAGGCCTCCTTTCATGTGTGTGGGTGTGGTGTTGGAGCCGGGGACCGGATTCGAACCGTCTCCCTCCCGCGTACGAAACGGGTGAACCTCCGAAGGTTCTTCCCCGGCAAAGGGGGGGTGTCCCTATGGTGTCTGTCAAGCCGCGACGGCAGGTCTTGGTTGGTAGTAGGTCCCGTTGCGGAGCATGGCGTGGAGGACATCGACGCGTCGTCGGGCTAGGCAGATGATCGCGGCGTTGTGTTTCTTCCCAGCGGCGCGTTTCCGGTCGTAGTAGGCGCGGGAGTCGGGGTCGTGGAGGGCTGCGAAAGCGGAGAGGAATAGGGCCCGTTTGAGGTGTTTGTTCCCTGCTCGTGAGGGGTGTTCGCCTCGGATGCTGCTGCCAGATCTGCGGGTGACAGGGGCCAGGCCGGCGTAGGCGGCCAGGTGTCCTGCGGTGGGGAATGCTGTGGCGTCACCGACGTCGAGGAGGAGTCTGGCTGCGGTCCTGATGCCGACTCCGGGCATTGACATCAGGAGCTGGGAAAGAGGGTGGGCATCGAGGGCCTCCTCAACCTGTTTCGCGGCTGCAGCGCGTTGGGCCAGGAGTCCTTGGAGTTGGGCAGCCAGTTGGGGCAACACCAGCTCGGCGGCGCGGGTGCCAGGAACAACTACGGTCTGCTCGGTCAGGGCTTTGATGATCGCGTCGACGAGCCGGGTGTGCATTCGGGGCGCCAACGGTTTCGTCGTGGTGGTCAGGCGTCGCCTGCCCGCGGCAGCGAGGCCTGTCGGGCCGGCGAACTTTGCCAACAGGGCGAGGACCGCGGGGTGGCCGATGTTGGCGCCGATGGCGCGTTCGAGGGCGGGATGGATCTGGGTGAGCATGCCGCGGATCCGGTTCGAGACGCGGTTGACTTCGCTGGCCAGCTCGTCGTCGAACCCAACGATCACAGCCAAGTCGGCGATGAGGTCATCGCCGCCGCCGACGCGTCGCAGCGCGTGGGGCATGGTGCGGCCGGCCTCAGCGATGATGAACGCCTCACGGGCGTCGGTTTTCGCGTTGCCCGGGTGGAGATCAGCGATGCGGCGCATCGCCAGCCCGGGCAGATAGGCGACCTCGATACCCATCGCTCGAGCGACGGTCACAGGCAGTGCCCCGATCGTGGCGGGCTGGTCCACGATCACCAACACCGACCCATGGACGGTGAGCTTGTCGAACACCTCGCGCAGGGCAGCCTCGTCTTGGGGCAGGGCCTTGTCATGCAGACGTCTCCCGGCGCTGTTGAGCGCGGTGGCATGGTGGTGTTCCTTGCCTACATCGAGGCCGACGAATACGTCGAACCGGTCTTGGTCCATGACAGTCCTCCTTAGGACCTAATTCTGGTCACCAAGTCGGGCGAAGATCGTCGGCACCCACGTTACGAAGAGACCACGCTGTCGATGCAGCGGGCCGTGTCCCTATCAGCGATCAACCCACGCCACCAGAACCCGGTGACAACACCCCCCGGATCATCTATGACAGGGGCAGTAAGTCATGCCGGGCCTGGTGACCAGAACCCCGACCATCGGGGCTACCTAGAAGGTAACGGGTGGCGCCCGCGGTCGGGTCCTGCTCAGGGGTGCCGCACGCGGCCAGGGTTGCCGTGAGGCCGGCGGCGGACGTTGTGGCACCGAGCAGCTTGACGAAAGAGCGACGCGAAAGTGCGCTGGCTTCGGTCGGGAGGTTCATCCTTGGATCTCCCCTGATGATCAGATGTCTGATGACTGATGTCAGGTATGCACTAGGGTTGAGTAACTGTGCAAGGGATGGACGTCCTATCCTGCGTGAACGTGACCCAATCGATACACATGGAGGTGTGATGGCCGCAAATGGCCAGCGTGCGGTCGTCAGGAATGGTAGTTCCCTGGCAAGTACCGCCGCCAAGCAGATCAAGGCGCTCATACTGTCCAACGGGCTCCACCCGGGCGACGCCCTGCCGAGCGAGTCGGAACTGTGCGAGCGGTTGAACGTCTCGCGCTCGTCCGTGCGCGAGGCCATCAGGACGCTCACCACGCTCGAGATCGTCGACGTGCAGCACGGCCGGGGCACCTTCGTGGGCGCCATGACCCTGCAGCCCCTCGTCGAGACGCTCGCATTTCGGTCCGTCATCAGCCCCGGCGACGACTTCCGGGCACTGCGCGAGGTGGTGGACGTGCGGGTGGGTATGGACCAAGCGTTCGCGAACCGCGTCGTGGCCCACTTCGCAGGCAGGCGCGACGACCGGCTCCACGAACTCGTGGACGAGATGGCCCGCCGCGCCGCGGTCGAGGAGGACTTCGAGGCCGCGGACAGGGAGTTCCACACCCGCCTGCTGCGCGAGACCGGCCTGGAGATGGCGGCGCAACTGGTGGCGGCCTTCTGGGACGTGCACACAGCGGTGAAGCCCCAGCTCGAGATCCCGACGCCCGAAGACATCAATGTCACGGCCGAGGCGCACGGGGACATCCTGCGAGCGGCGGAGGCGGGCGACGCGGAGGCCTACCGGGCCGCCGTGACCAAGCACTACGAGCCGATCCTGCGCGGGCTCAGCAAGGCCGCACGCTGAGCCGCTTTCCCTGAGGATGCCCGGGAGCCCTAGGATGGGCGGACCCAACCTTGCTAAGGAGATCGACCGTGGCGTTGACCCCAGAGGAGGTCGCCCGGCTCGCAGGTCTCGCGCGCATCCAGCTCACGGAGCAGGAGTGCGCGGAGCTTGCCCCCGAGCTGGACGTGATCCTGACCTCAGTCCACCAGGTGGCCGAAGTGGCAGGCCCGGACGTGCCGCTGATGACGCACGCCATGCCACTGGTCAACGTCACCCGGGAGGACGTCGTGCGACGGTCCCTCACGCCGGCCGAGGCGCTCTCCGGGGCGCCTGCAGTCGAGGAGGGACGCTTCCGTGTCCCCCAGATCCTGAGCGAGGACTGATGAGCGACGCACACCTGTTGACCCGCCCCGCCCACGAACTGGGCGCCCTGCTGACCTCCGGCGAGGTCGGCGCCGCTGAACTGACCCAACTTCACCTGGACCAGATCGAGGCGCTCAACCCCACCCTCAACGCGTTCCTGCACGTCGACGCCGACGGTGCGATGGAGACCGCGCGCTCCATCGACGCCGCACGCGCCTCCGGAGCCGAACTCGGGCCGCTGGCCGGGGTCCCGATCGCCGTCAAGGACAACTTCTGCACCCTGGGCCAGCCCACGACCTGCGGCTCCCGGATGCTCGAGGACTGGGTGCCGCCCTACGACGCCACCGTGGTGACTCGGCTGCGGGCCGCGGGTCTGGTGATCCTCGGCAAGACCAACATGGACGAGTTCGCGATGGGCTCGTCCACCGAGACCTCCGCCTTCGGGCCCACGCGCAACCCCTGGGACACCGACCGGATCCCGGGCGGATCCGGCGGCGGTTCCTCCGCAGCGGTGGCCGCCTTCATGGCCCCGCTGGCCGTGGGCTCCGACACCGGTGGCTCCATCCGCCAGCCCGGCTCGGTGACCGGCACCGTCGGCGTCAAGCCCACCTACGGCGGGGTCTCGCGGTACGGAGTGGTCGCCATGGCCTCCAGCCTGGACCAGCCCGGCCCGGTGACCCGCACCACCCTCGACGCGGCCCTGCTGCACGAGGTGATGGGCGGCCACGACCCGCACGACTCCACCTCGATCGCCCAGCCGCTGCCCGCCCTGTCCGAGGCCGCACGCCGCGGTGACGTGGCCGGCATGCGCGTCGGCGTCGTGAAGGAGTTCGGCGGCGAGGGCTTCGAGGCCGACGTCGAGGCCCGGTTCCACGAGGCAGTCGAGTTGCTGCGCGGAGCCGGTGCGGAGGTCGTCGAGGTCTCCTGCCCGAACTTCCTGTACGCGCTGAGTGCCTACTACCTGATCATGCCCTCTGAGCTGTCCAGCAACCTCGCCCGCTTCGATGCCATGCGCTACGGACTGCGGGTCGGCGACGACGGCACCCGCGGCGTCGAGGAGGTCATGTCGATGACCCGCGGCGAGGGGTTCGGACGCGAGGCGAAGCGTCGACTCATCATCGGGACCTACGCGCTC
The DNA here is from genome assembly GCF_007197885.1 of Tessaracoccus rhinocerotis. Classification (GTDB taxonomy): domain Bacteria; phylum Actinomycetota; class Actinomycetes; order Propionibacteriales; family Propionibacteriaceae; genus Arachnia; species Arachnia rhinocerotis. Next base: position 233,201 of record NZ_VKKG01000005.1, on the reverse strand, counting down.
TCCAGCGGCTACCAGGACCAGTACTACGGGTCCGCCCAGAAGGTGCGCACGCTCGTGGCACGGGACTTCGAGGCCGCGTTCGCGCAGTGCGACGTGCTGGTCTCGCCCACCACGCCCACCGTCGCGTTCCGCATCGGCGAGCGCATGAGCGACCCGATGTCGATGTACAAGGCGGACCTGTGCACGATCCCGTCCAACCTCGCGGGCAACGCCTCCGCGTCGTTCCCCGTGGGGCTGTCCTCCGACGGCCTGCCGGTGGGCATCCAGGTGATCGCGCCCCCGATGGCAGACGACCGTCTGTACCGGGTGGGCGGTTTCCTCGAGGCGACGCTCGAAAAGCAGTGGGACGGCCCAATCCTGGACCGGATGGTCCCACTGGCCGGAACGAAGGTGGTGGCCCGATGAACGACGAGATCCTGGACTTCGACGAGGTGCTCGAGAGCTACGAGCCGGCGCTGGGACTGGAGGTCCACGTCGAGCTCAACACGGCGTCAAAGATGTTCTGCGGCTGTTCCACGGCATTCGGCGACGAGCCGAACTCCAACACCTGCCCGGTCTGCCTCGGGCTGCCGGGGGCGCTGCCCGTCGTGAACCGCAAGGCGGTCGAGAGCGCCATCCGGATCGGTCTGGCCCTCAACTGCCAGATCGCGCCCTGGGGCCGGTTCGCCCGGAAGAACTACTTCTACCCGGACATGACGAAGAACTTCCAGACGTCCCAGTACGACGAGCCGATCGCGCACGACGGCTGGGTGGAGATCGACGTCGAGGGGGAGACGTTCCGCGTCGAGATCGAGCGCGCGCACATGGAGGAGGACGCCGGCAAGCTCACCCACGCCGGCAGCAGCGGCCGCATCCACGGAGCCGAGTACTCCCTGATCGACTACAACCGCGCCGGCACGCCGCTCATCGAGATCGTCAGCCGCCCGGTGCTCGGCGCCGGCGCCAAGGCACCCGCCGTGGCCCGCGCCTACGTCGCCCACCTGCGCGAGATGATGCGCGCCCTCGACGTCTCGGACGTCCGGATGGAGCAGGGATCACTGCGCTGTGACGCGAACCTCTCCCTGGCACCCATCGGCTCGACGACGCTCGGCACCCGTACCGAGACCAAGAACGTGAACTCCCTGCGCTCCGTCGAGCGTGCCGTCACTTTCGAGATGCGGCGGCAGGCCGCCGTCCTCGCTGGTGGGGGCAGCGTCGTGCAGGAGACCCGTCACTTCGACGAGGCGACCGGCACCACCCGCTCCGGCCGACCCAAGTCCGACGCCGACGACTACCGCTACTTCGCGGAGCCGGACCTCGTGCCCGTGGCGCCCTCGGCGCAGTGGGTCGAGGAGCTGCGCGCCACCCTGCCCGAGCCGCCGGCGGAGCGCCGCAGGCGCCTGGCCAGCGAGTGGGGCTTCGACGAGATCGCCATGACGACGCTGGTCAACCTCGGGGCGCTGGGCCTGGTGGAAGACACCGTCGCGGCGGGCGCCTCGCCGCAGGCCGCTCGCAAGTGGTGGGGCACCGAACTCGCCCGTCGGTCCAACGAGGCGGGCATCGGCGTCGACGAGCTCACCATCACCCCGGCCCAGGTGGCCGAGGTGCAACGCATGGTCGACGAGGGCAAGCTGACCGACAAGCTCGCCCGTCAGGTCTTCGACGGCGTGCTCGCGGGCGAGGGCGACCCTGCGGAGGTGGTGGCCTCCCGTGGGCTCGAGGTGGTCTCCGACGACGGTGCGCTGGCCGCTGCGGTCGACGACGTGATCGCCGCGAACCCCGACGTGGCCGACAAGATCCGCGACGGCAAGCACCAGGCCGCCGGCGCACTCATCGGCCAGGTCATGAAGGCCATGCGGGGCTCCGCGGACGCCGCCCGGGTCCGCGAACTGATCATGGAGAGGCTGGCCTAGGGCTCAGAGTCCCTTGACCGACGCCTTGAGCGCCTCGATGGTCTCCGCCTCGCCGGTGAACTCGACGTCGGCGTGCTCCACTCGCCCGGCGCAGAAGTAGAGGATCTCCGACGGCGTGCCGGTCAGGTGGACGGGCCGGTCGCCGGTTCCGTGGGCAAAGCTGCCGCCGATGCTCGGCGTGACCACGAGCCGGCCGCCGAAGCCCTTGGCCACGTTCTTGGCGAACATCCGCGTCGTCGGCAGCAGCGTGCGCTCGTCGGCCTCGCTCAACTCGACCTCCAACCCATTGGGGCGGGCGACGTCGAGGTGGTGGATGGTGTACTCCGACGCGTTCGGGTAGGACATCAGCAGCCTGACAGGCAGCGGCGGCCGGCGCAGCCCGGCCACCAGCGCGTCGAATCCCATGGCATGCATGGTCTCCCGCTGCAGTCGCTCGGTGTGGCCCGCGAACCGCTGCAGCGCGATGCCCGGCAGCGCGTCGACCCGGCGGTCGCGGATCCACAGGTGGGCGGCGAGGTCCTGGGCCTGCCAGCCCTCGCAGTTGGTGGGTGCGAGGGCACCCACCTGCTCGAAGGTGTCACAGATGGCTTGGCGCATGCGGTGGGCGAGACTCATGGTCCCCAGCCTATTCGGGCATGATTGCAGACATGGAATCCACCTTCGACGTCGAACTCAAGCTCGGCCGCGACGGGCTCGTACCCGCCGTCGCGCAGGACGCCACCTCCGGCGAGGTGCTCATGCTCGCCTGGATGGACGCCGAGGCACTCGAGCGCACCCTCACCACGCGACGAGCCACCTACTGGTCGCGCAGCCGCGGCGAGTACTGGGTCAAGGGGGAGACCTCCGGACACACCCAGGAGGTGGTCTCGGTGGCGATCGACTGCGACAACGACACCATCCTGCTGAAGGTGAACCAGACCGGCGCCGCGTGCCACACGGGCAACCGGACCTGCTTCTTCACCGAGCTGACCGGAGCGGCCGGTGAGCAGGCATGAACATCAGCCCGGACCTGGAGCAGTTCCGCGCGCTCGCCGACGGCCGCCGGGTCATCTCGGTGCACGCTCGGATCGTCGCCGACGACGTCACCCCGATCGCGCTCTACCGTGCACTGTGCGGTGAGCGCACCAACACCTTCCTGTTCGAGTCCGCGGAGGCCGGCGTCTGGTCGCGCTACTCGTTCATCGGGGTCCGGACCGCCGCCACCCTGACCGAGACCGACGGGCGGGCCAGGTGGGTCGGCCGGGAGCTGGTCGGCGTCGGTGACGGGGACCCCCTCGCCGTGCTCGCCGAGACGCTCCGCGAACTCGCCACGCCCGCCACCCCGGGGCTGCCGCCGTTCCACGCAGGCATGGTCGGCTACCTCGGCTACGACGTCGTGCGCCGCCTCGAGAAGCTGCCGGACACCAACCCCGATGACCTGGACGTGCCCGAGCTGGTGATGATGCTCACCTCGGAGCTGGCCGTCTTCGACCACCACACCTCCGAGGTGTGGCTGATCGCGAACGCCATCAACTTCGACGGGGGGCCGGACGGTATCGACCGTGCCCACGCCGATGCCGTCGCGGCCGTCGAGGCGATGGCCGAAACGCTGCGCCGGCCCCGGGAGGCGCTGCACCCCATCGCGTCCGAACCGGTCGAACTCGAGGTGCGTCGCCAGCGCAGCAGCGAGGAGTTCCGGGGCGCCGTCGTGGACGCGATCGAGGAGATCAAGGCCGGTGAGGCCTTCCAGGTGGTGGTCTCCCAGCGCTTCGACGTCCCCTCCTCGGCCGATGCGCTCGACGTCTACCGGAGCCTTCGCCTGACCAATCCCAGCCCCTACCTGTACCTGCTGCGGCTGGACGGTTTCGACATCGTCGGCTCCAGCCCCGAGGCGTTGGTGACGGTCACCGACGGCGTCGCCACGACCCGACCCATCGCCGGCTCACGGCCCCGCGGCCGCACCGACGCCGAGGACCAGGCACTCGCAGCAGAGTTGCTGGCCGACCCGAAGGAGAAGGCCGAGCACCTGATGCTGGTCGACCTCGGCCGCAACGACCTGGGCCGCATCAGCAAGCCGGGCTCGGTAACCGTGCACGAGTTCATGAACATCCACCGCTACAGCCACATCATGCACCTGGAGGCGGCGGTCAGCGGTGAACTGGCGGAGGAGAGGACCGCCCTCGAGGCCACGCTCGCCTGCTTCCCGGCGGGCACCCTGTCGGGGGCGCCCAAGGTGCGAGCGATGGAGATCATCGACCGCCTCGAGGTGTCGAGGCGCGGCCTCTACGGCGGCGTGGTCGGGTACTTCGACTTCGCCGGGAACTCTGACGTCGCGATCGCGATCCGGACTGCGCTGCTGAAGCACGGCACCGCGCACGTGCAGGCGGGCGCCGGGATCGTGGCGGACTCCGTGCCGGAGACCGAGGACGCCGAGTGCAGCCACAAGGCGGCGGCCGTGATCGCCGCCCTGGGGCGCGCCGCCGCCACAGGAGCGGCCCAGTGAGGCGTCCCATCGTGCTGGCGATCCTGGCCACCGGTGCCCTTGGGCTGGTGATCGGCGCCAACCTCCTGGGAGCCGGCGGGGGAGTGGCACTCGGCTGGGCCGCCGCGGCCGGTGCCTTCCTGATGCTCATGCTCCGTGGCCCGGGCCTGCGGGCGATGGGCATTCTGCTCGTGCTGCTCGGCCTCGGAGCGGGGGTGTTGGCGGTGCTCACCGGCGGCACCGGATGGTTCCTGCTGGCCCCGGCGGCCCTGCTGGTGCTGGGCGGTGGAGCCGCTGCCCGCTGGGGTCCCGGCTGGCCGACGCGCACCGGCAGCGGGCCCCGGGACGCCCCGCGCGACCAGTGGAAGCAGTTCGACGCGGGCGAGGATCCCACCTCCGGTGACACGGACGTGGTCCCGGACGACGATCCACGATAATCTCACCCGGAGGACCCCGAAGGACAGGAAGGCCCAGCCATGGCACGGACCCCGAAGTACTACCACCACGGACGCAGCCCCGCTGCTTGGACCGGCTCCGTCATCGGTGCCGTCGGATTCATCGTCGCCGCCATCGGGTCCGTCCTCGGCCCCAACTGGGTGGTCACCGGCATCGGCGCCGCCATCGTCCTGGTCGCCTGCCTCACCACGATGGTGATGAAGGCCGCGGGTCTCGGCCAGCCCTGATGAGCACCGTCCTCGACTCCATCATCGCGGGCGTCCGCGCGGACCTGGCCGAGCGCAAGGCCGCCAAGCCCATGTTCTTCGTGGAGCGCGAGGCAGTCGAGGCCGCCGCCGCGATCTCGCCCATGGAACGGTTCCGCGCCCCCGGTCTGGCCGTGATCGCCGAGGTCAAGCGCCGCTCGCCGTCCAAGGGTGACCTGGCCGACATCGTCGACCCGGCAGCGCTGGCCGGCGCCTATGCGGAGGGCGGCGCCGCCGCCATCTCCGTGCTCACCGAGCGGCACCGCTTCAACGGCACCCTCGCCGACCTCGACGCAGTGCGCGCCCGCGTCGACGTCCCCGTCCTTCGCAAGGACTTCATGGTGGACGAGTACCAGTTCTTCGAGGCCCGCGCGCACGGGGCCGACATCGTCCTGCTGATCGTGGCGGCCCTCGACGACAGCGAGCTCGGACGGTTCCTCCACCTCTCGAAGGAGTTGGGCATGACCGCTCTCGTGGAGACCCACACAGCCGAGGAGGTGGACCGGGCGCTCGCGGTCGGGGCGGAGCTCATCGGAGTCAACAACCGCAACCTCAAGACGCTCGACGTCGACCTCGCGACCTTCGGCCTGCTGGCCGACCGCATCGGCGAGGACGCGGTGAAGGTCGCCGAGTCTGGCATTCTTTCTCCTGCGGACGCCGCGCGCGTCGCCTCCGAGGGGGCAGACGTCGTGTTGGTGGGTGAGGCACTCGTGAAGCACGGGTCGCCCACCGAGGCGGTCGCGGAGATGATCAAGGGGTAACACGCGCATGGCCGGTGGACTCGCTGCACTGCTGGACGACATCGCCGCTCTGGCCAGACTGGCCGCAGCCAGCGTCGACGACGTGGCCGCCGGTGCCATGAAGGCCAGCGCCAAGGCCGCCGGCGTGGTTGTGGACGATGCTGCTGTCACCCCCCGCTTCGTCGCGGGCGTCAGCCCCAAGCGGGAACTGCCGATCATCCGCAAGATCGCCGTCGGGTCCCTGCGCAACAAGCTCATCTTCATCCTGCCCGCCATCCTCCTGATGAGCGCGTTCCTGCCCTGGCTGCTCACACCGCTTCTGATGCTGGGCGGCACCTACCTCTGCTACGAGGGGGCGGAGAAGGTCTGGGAACTGCTCTCGGGGCACAAGGGCGAGGACAAGGCACCGGCCCTGGTCAAGGGAGAGGACGCCGAGAAGAAGGTGATCTCCGGCGCCATCACCACGGACTTCATCCTGAGCGCGGAGATCATGGTGATCTCCCTCAACGAGGTGGCCACCGAGCCGCTGTTGTCACGGTCGGTGATCCTCGTCGTGGTCGCCCTTGCCATCACGGCACTCGTCTACGGCGCCGTCGCGCTGATCGTGAAGATGGACGACATCGGCCTGGCACTGACCAAGCGGGACTCGGAGCGCTCGCAGGCCCTGGGACGCGGCCTCGTCGCCGCGATGCCCGTGGTGCTCAAGGTCATCTCCTTCGTCGGGATCTTCGCCATGATCTGGGTTGGCGGGCACATCATCCTCGCCGGCCTGGACACCCTAGGGTGGCACGCGCCCTACGAGTTCGTGCACCACCTCGAGGGCCTCGTCGCCGGGGTCCCCGTCGTCGGCGGGTTCCTGGCCTGGCTCGTCAACACCCTGTGCTCGATGGTCCTCGGGATCGTCTGGGGCGGCGTCGTCGTCGCCGTCCTCCACTTCCTCCCGTTCGGCAAGAGCCATGACGACGACGTCGTCGTGGTGGGTGCGGAGAAGACAGAGGCCGGGGACATCGCGGCGAAGGTCGTGGAACGGGCGCCGCGATCCGGGAGCCCGGACTCGCACTAGGCTGGGGGCATGACCCAGCTGCCCGACTCCATGGGACGCTTCGGGGACTTCGGCGGCAAGTTCGTGCCGGAGGCCCTCCAAGCCGCCCTGTCAGAGTTGGCCGAGGAATTCACCAAGGCCGCCTCAGACCCGACGTTCGCCCACGAGCTCCACCGCCTCCAGCGGGACTACTCCGGTCGGCCCACGCCGATCACGGTCGCGGAGAACTTCTCCAAGCAGTGCGGCAACGCCACCATCTACCTCAAGCGCGAGGACCTGAACCACACCGGGGCGCACAAGATCAACAATGTCCTCGGCCAGGCCCTGCTCACCAAGCGCATGGGCAAGACCCGCGTCATCGCCGAGACCGGCGCCGGCCAGCACGGCGTCGCCACCGCCACCGCGGCCGCCCTCCTCGGGCTCGAGTGCCGGGTCTACATGGGCGAGGTCGACACCCAGCGCCAGGCCCTGAACGTGGCCCGGATGCAGCTGCTCGGGGCCGAGGTGATCGCGGTCGCCGCGGGCTCCCGCACGCTCAAGGACGCCATGAACGAGGCCATGCGCGAGTGGGTCTCCACCGTCGAGACCACCCACTACCTGATCGGTACCGTCGGTGGGCCGCACCCGTTCCCGTGGCTGGTTCGCGAACTGCAGCGCGTGATCTCCACCGAGGCCCGGGCACAGATGATCGCCGACCACGGCGGCCTGCCGGACCACGTCGCGGCCTGCGTCGGCGGCGGGTCCAACGCCATCGGCATGTTCGCGGACTTCATCGACGACCCGTCAGTCGCCCTGCACGGGTTCGAGGCCGCCGGGGAGGGCATCGACACCACGCGGCACGCCGCCACCATCACCGCAGGTCGTCCCGGCGTCCTGCACGGCGCGCGGACCTACGTCCTGCAGGACGAGGACGGCCAGACGATCGACTCGCACTCCATCTCCGCGGGCCTCGACTACCCCGGTGTCGGGCCCGAGCACGCGTGGTTGGCAAGCTCCGGCCGCGCCACCTACGAACCCGTCACCGACGCCGAGGCGATGACCGCCTTCCGGGCACTGACGCGCACGGAGGGCATCATCCCCGCGATCGAGTCCGCGCACGCCGTCGCCGGCGCCCAACGCCTCGGACTGCGCCTGGCGCAGGAGCAGCCCGACCTGCGCCCGAAGATCCTCGTGTGCCTGTCAGGGCGCGGGGACAAGGACGTCGGCACGGCGTTCGAGTGGTTCAAGATGTCCGGCCGACCGGACGCAGTCGTGGGAGGCACGGAGTGAGCAGGTTCGCAGACGTCGACAGGTTGGGCATCTCGGGCAAGGTCCTGGCAGCCGCGGTCGACGAGGGGCGGGCCGCGCTCGTCGCCTACCTGCCGCTCGGCTATCCCAGCGTCGACGACTCGGTGGCGGCGTTCCGGGCCCTCACCGACGGCGTGGGCGCCGACGTGGTCGAGATCGGCGTCCCGTACTCGGACCCGGTCCTCGACGGCGAGGTGATCCAGCACGCCACCACCAAGGCGCTGCGCCGCGGCGTGCGCGTCCGCGACGCGTTCCTGGCCGCCGAGGCCGTGGCCTCCGGTGGCCGGACGCCGGTGGTGATGACCTACTGGAACCTGGTGGAGCAGTACGGCGCCGACCGGTTCGCCCGGGACCTGGCGGCCGCGGGCGGCGCAGGGGTGGTCACCCCTGACCTGACACCGGACCAGGCCGACGAGTGGATCGCCGCGAGCGACGCCCACGGCCTGGACAGGATCTTCCTGGTGGCCCCCTCCTCGAGCGAGGAGCGGCTGGCGATGACCATGCGAGCCTGTCGTGGCTGGGTGTACGCCACCAGCGTGATGGGGGTCACCGGAACCCGCACCCAGACCTCCGACGCGGCCCCCGTGATCGTCGACCGCGCCAGGCGTGCGGACCCCAGCCTGCCCGTGGGCGTGGGCCTGGGAGTCTCCAACGCCGACCAGGCGGCAGAGGTCGCCGCCTACGCGGACGCGGTGATCGTCGGCTCTGCGCTGCTCAAGTGCCTGGCCTCCGACGGCGCCGACATGCCGGGTGACTTGGACCGTCTCCGCGGGCTCGTCGACAAGCTCGCCGAAGGGGTGCGCAGGGGCCGCGGCTGAGGCCCGGCCCCGGCCGCGTTACAGCTGGTTTCCTGCGTCGCAACAGTTCTGCGACGCGGAAGTTACAATCGTGCAACAGGCCTGAATCCGGTCAAATCGCCCCTCTTCGCGTGCATATTCTCCAAGCCTGCAACGAACTTGGAGGTGCCGCATGACCCGTCAGATTTTCCCTCGTCATGAGAAGGTCGGACTCTACGACCCGCTGTACGAGCACGACGCATGCGGGGTGGCCTTCGTCGCCCGACTGGACGGTGTGGCCCGCCACGAGATCGTCGAACAGGGCCTCGAGGCCCTGCGCAACCTCGACCACCGCGGCGCCACCGGCGCCGACGAGGCCGCCGGTGACGGCGCCGGAATCCTGATCCAAGTCCCCGACGCGTTCCTGCGCTCCGTCCTCGATGTCAAGCTCCCCGAGCAGGGCGGCTATGCCGTCGGCATGGCCTTCCTGCCGCGCGAGGCCGACGCTCGCGCCGAGGCCCGGGCCGCGATCGAACGCATCGCCGAGGAGGAGGACCTCGACGTCCTGGCCTGGCGGGAGGTGCCGGTAGAGACCGCCACGCTGTCGTCGATCTCCCTGGACGCCATGCCGCACTTCGAGCACCTCGTCGTGGCCGGCCGCGCCGGACAGCTCGGGATCGACCTGGACCGGCTGGCCTTCGTGCTGCGCCGTCGCGTCCAGCACGAGGTCGGGGTCTATTTCGCCTCGCTGTCCGCCCGGACGATCGTTTACAAGGGGATGCTGACCACCTCGCAGCTCGAGGAGGTCTTCCCGGAACTGCACGACGAACGGCTGGCTTCCGCGCTCGCCCTGGTGCACTCGCGCTTCTCCACCAACACGTTCCCGGCCTGGGAGCTGGCGCACCCGTACCGGATGATCGCCCACAACGGCGAGATCAACACCGTGCGCGGCAACCGGAACTGGATGCGCGCCCGCGAGGCGCTGCTCGTCAGTGACGCGATCCCCGGTTCCCTCGAGCGACTCTTCCCCATCTGCACGCCCGACGGCTCGGACTCCGCCTCCTTCGACGAGGTGCTCGAACTGCTGCACCTGGGTGGCCGGTCACTGCCGCACGCCGTGCTGATGATGATCCCGGAGGCGTGGGAGGGCCACGACGAGATGTCGCCGGAGCGGCGCGCGTTCTACGAGTACCACGCCGCCATCATGGAGCCCTGGGACGGCCCCGCCTGCATGACCTTCACCGACGGCTCCATCATCGGTGCGTGCCTCGACCGCAACGGGTTGCGCCCCGGACGCTTCTGGGAGACCTCCGACGGCCTGGTGGTGTTCGCCTCCGAGGCCGGCGTCCTCCCGATCGACCCCGCGTCGGTGGTCCGCAAGGGGCGCCTCCAGCCGGGCAGGATGCTCCTGCTGGACCTCGAGCGCCACCAGATCCTCTCCGACGACGAGGTCAAGGGCGAACTGGCCGCAGAGAAGCCCTACGCCGAGTGGGTCGCCGCAAACACCATGAAGCTCGACCACCTCCCCGGACGCGCGCACATCGTCCACAGCCACTCCTCGGTCACGCGCCGCCAGCAGGTCTTCGGGTACAGCTCGGAGGAGCTGCGCCAGATCATCACCCCGATGGCCAACACCGGAGCGGAGCCGATCGGGTCGATGGGCACCGACACCCCGCTGCCCGTCCTCTCCGAGCGGCCACGGCTGGTGTTCGACTACTTCACCCAGCTGTTCGCGCAGGTCACCAACCCGCCGCTGGACGCCATCCGCGAGGAGCTGGTGACCTCCCTCACCACGAAGATCGGCCCCGAGCGCAACCTGCTCGAGCCCACCGCCGCCTCCGCGCGCCAGATCACGATGGACCGCCCCATCCTGGATTCGGAGCAGCTCGCGAAGATCGTGCGCCTGGGCGAGGTCCCCGGCTACGCCACCCACGTGGTGCGTGGCCTGTACAAGGTCGCCGGCGGCGGCCGTGCGCTGGGGGCGCGGATCGACGAGCTGTGCGAGGAGGTCTCGGCCGCCGTGCGCGGGGGAGCCCGCGCCATCGTCCTGTCCGACCGCCACTCCACACCGGCGCTGGCGCCGATCCCGTCGCTGCTGCTGTGCGCCGCGGTCCACCACCACCTGGTGCGGGAGAAGACGCGCACCCAGGTGGGGCTCGTGGTCGAGGCCGGCGACGTCCGCGAGGTGCACCACGTCGCGCTGCTGCTCGGTTACGGTGCCGCCGCAGTGAACCCGTACCTGGCGTTCGAGAGCGCCGAGGACCTCGCACGACGCGAGACCTTCGTGAAGGTGCTCCCGGAGGAGGCCATCAAGAACCTCACCAAGGCCTTCAGTAAGGGTGTGCTGAAGGTGATGAGCAAGATGGGGGTCTCCACCGTCGCCTCCTACACCGGCGCGCAGATCTTCGAGTGCGTCGGGCTGTCCCAGGAACTGGTGGACAAGTACTTCACGGGCACCACCACCCGCATCGGAGGGCTCGGGCTCGACGAGATCGCCGAGGAGGTGCGTCTGCGGCACCTGCAGGCCTACCCCTCCGACGGCATCCCGCTGGCCCACCGCGACCTGCAGGTGGGGGGTGAGTACCAGTGGCGCCGCGAGGGGGAGCCGCACCTGTTCGACCCCGAGACGGTGTTCCGCCTCCAGCACGCCACCCGGACCGGGCGCTACGACGTGTTCCAGCGCTACACCTCGCTGGTCAACGACAACTCCGAGCGGCTCATGACGCTGCGCTCCATGCTGGAGTTCCGCGAGCGCCAGCCGATCCCCGTGGAGGAGGTGGAGCCGGTGAGTGAGATCGTCAAGCGGTTCTCCACCGGAGCCATGAGCTACGGCTCGATCTCGCTCGAGGCCCACCAGAGCCTCGCCATCGCCATGAACCAGTTGGGCGGCAAGTCCAACACCGGCGAGGGCGGCGAGGACCCGGACCGCCTGCACGACCCGCTGCGCCGCTCCGCCATCAAGCAGGTGGCCTCGGGACGCTTCGGGGTCACCTCCGAGTACCTCTCCTACGCCGACGACATCCAGATCAAGATGGCCCAGGGCGCCAAGCCGGGTGAGGGCGGCCAGCTGCCCGGCCCGAAGGTCTACCCGTGGGTGGCCAGGACCCGGCACTCGACGCCCGGCGTCGGCCTGATCTCGCCGCCGCCGCACCACGACATCTACTCGATCGAGGACCTCAAGCAGCTCATCCACGACCTCAAGTGCGCGAACCCGTCGGCGCGGGTCCACGTGAAGCTCGTCAGTGAGGTGGGGGTCGGCACGGTGGCGGCCGGCGTCAGCAAGGCCAAGGCCGACGTCGTCCTCATCTCCGGGCACGACGGCGGCACCGGAGCGGCCCCGCTGACCTCGCTGAAGCACGCCGGGGGACCCTGGGAGCTCGGACTGGCGGAGACGCAGCAGACGCTGCTGGTCAACGGGCTGCGCGACCGCATCGTCGTGCAGTGCGACGGCCAGCTCAAGACCGGCCGCGACGTCGTGATCGCGGCCCTGCTCGGAGCGGAGGAGTTCGGCTTCGCCACCGCCCCGCTGGTGGTCACCGGCTGCATCATGATGCGCGTTTGCCACAAGGACACCTGCCCCGTCGGCATCGCCACCCAGAACCCGGAGCTGCGCGCCAAGTACACCGGCGACCCGCAGCACGTCATCAACTTCTTCGAGTTCATGGCGCAGGAGGTGCGCGAGATCCTCGCCACCCTCGGCTTCCGCAGCATCGAGGAGGCCGTGGGGCGGGTCGACGCGCTCGACGTGGGCCGCGCCGTCGGCCACTGGAAGACCGCCGGGCTGGACCTGTCACCGATCCTGGCCACCGTCGCACCCGAGGGTGCGGCGCTGCACAACACCGTCACCCAGGACCACGGCCTGGAGCACAAGCTCGACATGCGCCTCATCGAACTGGCCGAGCCCGCCCTGAAGCGGGGGGAGCCGGTGTCGCACACCCTCACCGTGCGCAACGTGGACCGCACGGTCGGAACAGTGCTCGGCCACCACGTGACGATGGCCACGCAGGGACAGGGGATGGAACCCGGGACGATCCAGTTCACGATGCACGGCACGGGCGGCCAGAGCTTCGGGGCGTTCCTGCCCCGCGGAGTGACGCTGCGCCTGGTGGGCGACGCCAACGACTACGTCGCCAAGGGACTCTCCGGCGGCCGCGTCGTCGTGGCGCCGCCCGCCGACGCCGGGTTCGAGCCGCGCGAGCAGATCGTGGCCGGCAACGTCATCGCCTACGGCGCGACGTCGGGCCAGCTGTTCCTGCGCGGGCTGGTGGGCGAGCGGTTCTGCGTCCGCAACTCGGGAGCATCCGCCGTCGTCGAGGGCGTGGGGGACCACGGCTGCGAATACATGACCGGCGGTGAGGTCCTGGTACTGGGACCCACCGGGCGCAACTTCGCCGCGGGCATGTCCGGCGGCACCGCCTGGGTGCTCGACCTGGACCTGATCCGTCTCAACACCGAGTTCGTCGATCCCGTCGAGCTCAACCCGGGCGACATCGCACGGGTGCGCGAACTGCTCCTGGAGCACCGTGACGAGACCGGCTCGACGGTGGCGGGGGAGCTGATCACGCTCAACGATGCCCAGCTCGCGGCCCGGTTCACCAAGATCCAGCCGCGCGACTACGCGAGGATCATGGAGGTGCGCGACCGCGCCGCCTCCGACGGCCTCGACGACGAAGTGACCACGCGAATGATGATGGAGGCCGCTCATGGCTGATCCGAAGGGTTTCATGACCACGCCCCGTGAGGTGGCCGAGCGCCGCCCGGTTGCGGAGCGGGTGAAGGACTGGAAGGAGGTCTACCCGGGGACCCCCGGCCGAGCCCTCCTGCCGATCATCTCCCAGCAGGCCGGGCGCTGCATGGACTGCGGCATCCCGTTCTGCCACAACGGCTGCCCGCTGGGCAACCTGATCCCCGAGTGGAACGACCTGGTCTGGCGCGAGGACTGGCAGCCCGCCCTCGAGCGCCTGCACGCCACGAACAACTTCCCCGAGTTCACGGGACGGCTCTGCCCCGCACCGTGCGAGACCGCCTGCGTGGTGGCCATCAACCGCGAGGCGGTCACCATCAAGAACGTCGAGGTGGCAATCATCGACAAGGCGTGGGACGACTCCCGCGTCGTGCCGCAGCAGCCCGCCTGGCACACCAACAAGACGGTCGCCGTCGTCGGTTCCGGCCCCGCGGGCCTCGCCGTCGCCCAGCAGCTGACGCGTGCAGGCCACACGGTCGTCGTCCACGAACGGGCCGACGCCGTGGGCGGCCTGCTGCGCTACGGCATCCCCGAGTTCAAGATGGAGAAGTCCGTCGTGGACCGGCGGCTCAAGCAGATGGTGTTGGAGGGTACGCAGTTCAAGACAGGCGTCACGATCGGCGAGGACATCACCGGCCCGGAGCTGCTCGAACGCTACGAGGCCGTCGTCCTGGCCATCGGGTCCACGGTGGCGCGTGACCTCCCGGTGCCCGGCCGCGAGCTCGGCGGCATCCACCAGGCGATGGAGTTCCTGCCGCAGGCCAACCGCGCTGCGGTGGGCCAGGTGGTCCCCGACCAGATCACCGCTCAGGGCAAGGACGTCGTGATCATCGGCGGCGGCGACACCGGCGCCGACTGCCTCGGCACCTCCACCCGCCAGGGAGCACGCTCCATCACGCAGCTGGAGATCATGCCCCAGCCACCGGAGACCAGGCCCGAGAACCAGCCCTGGCCGACGTACCCGATGACGTTCCGCGTCTCGTCCGCCCACGAGGAGAACGGTGACCGGGTCTACGCGGTCTCCACCACCCGATTCACCGACGACGGATCCGGCAACGTCTCCGGGCTCGACCTCACCGAGGTCCGGTTCGAGGGCGGCAGGTTCGTCCCGGTGCCGGGCACCGAGCGCCACATCCCCGCCCAGCTGGTGCTGCTCGCGATGGGCTTCGTCGGTCCCGAGAAGACGATCGGCGAGCAGCTCGGGCTCGAGTTCGACGCCCGCGGGAACATCACCCGCGACGACGACTACGCCACATCAGTGCCCGGCGTGTTCGTGTGCGGCGACGCCGGCCGCGGACAGTCGTTGATCGTGTGGGCCATCGCTGAGGGCCGCTCCTGCGCCAAGGGCGTCGACGAGTTCCTCTCCGGCAGCTCCAAGCTGCCGCGCCCCATCGGTCCGGAGGTGCGCCAGCTGCTGGCCTGAGTCGGCTGTCGGGGCGACGGCCAAGCGTTCGTGCACCCGCTTGCAGGGCGAACCTATGCCCACGGTCGTGCGGATGACTCCGCGCGTCCAGTCCCGCGTCGCGCTTATGCCGATGAGTGGCCGCGCCCCTTGGGCTGACTGGTGCGCACGGCTCCGTCTCCGGTGCCGTGCGCTCCACCCAGGTGGGCCAGTTGGGTGAGGTGCCACGTTGGCTCCGTCTCCGGTGTCAAACGCTCCACGCACAGATCTGCCACATCTGGCGCCTCGCATCGCAGTGATGGATGATGTCGGCATGTGCATCGAAGCGTGGTGGCCGAAGCTGAGGCAGCAGTCCCGTGACTATCTGATGGAGAACAACGGTGATGAGGTCCCGGTCCACCTCGTTGAAGAAATCACTGGGGCAGGCGGAATCATCAGCGCAGGTGCATGGTGGGTCGGCCAAGGCGGTCCAGCCGGGCTATACCTGTCGGACGAGGCGAACGACTGGATCGACGAGGTCGCCAACGGCGAGACCCCTGAACCTCGCGTAGAGGACCGGGCTCCAAATCCTGACATGCCGTGGTGTGCGACGGTAGCCTTCCGGCTTGCCTGGCATCCGAGCACGACGGCCCTCTATTGTCGCGATTGACGCGCGAGAATGACGGAGAAGCTCTCCGGCTGCTAAGCCTTCAAGTCCCCGCCTGCACGGCAAACCTATGCCCATGCCCGAGGGCTGCGATTGAGCGACAGAGGAGTGACTCCACGCAACGCTGATGTCACCCGTTCGTGCAGCAACCCCAACTCACCCTTCGCTTTCTACAAGGTTGTGGACAAGTCAAAGACTCTGAACTACGTCAACCGCGGCCAAGTCCTCGCCAGTTGCAAGGCCCTCAACACCGGAGTCACCTGCTCGATCTCCAAGGGGGCCTCGAGTACCCGAACCGTTCAGCTGGGGATGACTATGAAGCGAGCGGAAATCACCGGTAGCCTTGGAATCAGCAGTGCTGCAACCGTCTCGGTGAATGTCACCTGCACATCACCTACGATGTACAGTGGGCAGGTGTTCAAGGCCTTCCCGATGGGTGAACGCCACCGGTACAAGGTCCAGAGGGAGAGCCTGCTTGGGATCGAGAAGACAGGGTGGTTGTATGCCTTCAATCCCACCGTCAATGGGTTCGCCTGCGGTTTCTAGTAGGAGTCGCATGGTTACAGCGAGGGCGATCGTCGTCGATCGTGAGTCGAGGCACCCCACCCGCAAGGGGAAGCTGTTCCAGGCAGCTATAGGCGTGGGTCTGGCCGCGGCGTTCGTCCTCGCTGGCTGTGGGAGTCCACCACCTGCGGAACCACTGGTCGGCATGACCGTTCTTCAGGTAGAAGCAACTCTGCCTGACGCCACCTTGGTCATCTATGACGTGTCGACGCCGGTTCTGGGACTTGATCCCACATTCACGAACCTACGGGGGGGCGCATTCACGGTCATCAGCGCGTGTGGGGGGATGACCGATTCTGCTCAAGAGGTCGTTCCATTGGCAGTCATTCCGACAACAGAGGTCACTGAGCAGATTAGGGAACGCGCGAACGCCGGGCGGTTTGATGATCAGCTCAGTGAGTGTTCCCCGTGACGCACCCGTGGGTATAGAGCAGCATGCGTGACATCTCACCTGCCGGGTCACGCCTCGGATCGAACGCACTTCGGCAGCAGCTGCCGATCTGGCCGTGCAGGTAGGAACTTATCGCCCATCGGTGGAGCAGACCCCTTCCACAAACCATGCGCTGGTCTCGCTGCCGAGAGGCAGGAGAACTGTCCGGACTTCTCCGGGGCTCAGCGTGCTACGCTGCTGAGAGGCGGGTCGAAGAGCCTATCTCCGGGTCAGTGCCGCCACGCACGAGCTGACGGACGTGGACAAGCTCCACGGTCCTCCGAAGGCTGGGAATCACTAACTTCCCCCTTCCCTTCCGAGACTTCGACTCCTTCTACCGGCACCGGAAAAGGGAGGGGGCGACGGGGTCATACCAGGCGCGACGCGACATCCTCCACGAACTCTTCGAGCCCCTGCACGAAGTACTAGCGGAGCGCGAGGCAGGATCGATCACCTGGGTCTGCTGCACCGCGAGGTGACATCTGCTTTGGTTTACCCCCAGCGATGGGCCGGGGCGTAGCGATCCACTGGCGCACATCCTGGGAGGCGTTCTGCGGCCCCTCGTGGCCGAGTGTTGGAGATCGTCGAGACCAGTCCGTGCCACCAGTGCGTTCTTCCGCGAGCACGCAACCGCCGTAACGGATCGGTTCAACGTCATCGGCGCCCTCTTGGACGACATCCGCTACGTGCGCGACGAGGAGTTCTCAATCGTGCGTATCCACCCGACATGCGGCTGGCTCAGCGTTCCAGCTCCCACTTGCACTCCGTCGAACATGAGTGCCGGCTCCGGCCCAGCGCGGGGCTGGCGGTCTCTCATCGAACTCTCATCTCCAGCTCAGAAATCACTCACGCCCGGCTCATCCGCGACTCATCAACGGTTGGTTGACTCGTTGCATCAGTCGGGAGCCGGCCGAGAGCGAAGGATGAGATCTTGTTGAAGGTAGCGATGTACTCCCACGACTCCGTGGGTCTGGGCCACGCCCGACGCAACCGGGCGATCGCCCACGCGCTCGCGGAGTACCTGCCGGCGCTCACCGGACAGGAGGTCTCGGGCTTCCTGATCGCGGGTCACCCGGACGCCACCCAGGACTCCCTGCCCGCGGGCTGGGACTGGCTCGTGCTGCCCGGCTACGCCCGCGTCGCGGAGGGCTACGCCGCCCGCAGCCTCGGGTTCGCCGTCGAGGAGTTGGTCGACCTGCGCGCCGCCGCCGTCAGGGCGGCGCTGGAGGCCGTCGGTCCGGACCTGTTCATCGCCGACCGCCACCCCTTCGGCGTCGGCGACGAGCTCCGCCCCGCCCTGGAGATGCTGAGGGCCAGGCACCAGACCACCACCATCCTCGGCATGCGTGAGGTGCTGGACACTCCCTCGGTGGTCCAGCAGGAGTGGGAGGACATCGGCGGGGCGGAGGCAGCTGCCGCCATGTACGACGCGGTCTGGATCTACGGCGACGAGGCCGTCCACAACCCCCTGGCCACCGGCGAGCTGCCGGCGCTGTTCACCGACCGGGCGTACTTCACCGGCTACCTCTCCAAGGGCCGCCCCGCCGACGTCGGTGAGGACGCCGAGGTGCCCTACGTGCTGACCATCGTCGGCGGTGGATCCGACGGCGGCCACATCACCCGCGCCGCAGCAGCCGCGCGAGTGCCGCCAGGGCACCGCCACCTCATCGTGACCGGCCCCCAGATGCCCTCCGACGACGTCCGGGCGGCCCGCTCCCTGGCCGCCGCCAACCTCGACGCTGGCCGCATCAAGGTGCTGCACTCCGCCAGCAACGTGCCGGCGCTCATCCGCGAGGCCGCAGCCGTGGTCTCCATGGCCGGCTACAACTCGCTGGCCGAGGTCATGGCAACCTCCACCCCCGCCCTCGTCGTCCCCCGCAACACGCGTCGTGCCGAGCAGCCGATGCGCGCCAGCGACCTCGCGGCCCTCGGCGCCGTCGACGTCCTGCCCGCCGAGCGGCTGTCGCCGACCGCCCTCGGCGAATGGTTCGCGGGGGCCGTCCACCGCCGCACCACCCGCGAGGGCATCCGCCTCGACGGGCTCGCGGAGGTCGGACGGCTGGCCGCCGAACTGATCAACTCCCGCCACTCCGACGTGAAGGTCCCCGACCATGCAGCCTGAACCAGTCATCGGCTACGTGCTGAAGATGTACCCGCGCTTCTCCGAGACCTTCGTGGTCTCCGAGATCCTCGCCCGCGAGGCACAGGGCGAGCGGATCGTGATCTTCTCCCTGCGTCCCACCACCGACCCGAAGTTTCACCCGGAGCTGGCCCGGGTCCAGGCACCCGTCATCCATATCGGCCGGCCCACCTCGGTGAACCGGTTGTGGGAGCAACTCCGCGCTGTCGGGGAAGGGCTCGTCGACGACGTCGCCCGCGAGCTGCCCGAGCTGTTGGACCATCCCGCCGACGAGGCCGCACAGGCCGTGGAGGTCGCCCGGCAGGCCAGGGCCCACGGCGTCACCCACCTGCACGCGCACTTCGCGTCCATTGCCACCACGGTGGCGCGGCTGGCCGGCCGGATCGCGGGGCTGCCCTACTCGTTCACCGCCCACGCGAAGGACATCTTCCACGAGGACGTCGTCGAGGACGAACTCGGTCGCAAGCTGGGGGAGGCCCACCACGCCATCACGATCAGCGGCTACAACGAGACCGACCTGCGGCGCCGCTTCCCGCAGCAGAGCCTCAACCTCCGGCTGGTGCACAACGGGCTGGAGCTGGAACGATTCCCCCTGCGCACCGCCGGGGCCCGAGCCGACGGCGACCGCCCCCGGCTGTTGTCCGTCGGACGCCTTGTCGAGAAGAAGGGGTTCAGCCTCCTCGTCGACGCCGTCGCCGCGCTGCGGAGCCGCGGGATCGACGTGGACTGCGACATCGCCGGCGACGGCCCGCTGGCCGACGAGCTCGCCCGACAGGTCACTGCGCTCGGGCTGCAGGACCGCGTGCGCCTCCTCGGTCCCGTCACACAGGCGCAGGTGGGGCACCTGCTCGGCAGCCACGACGCCTTCGTGGCCCCGTTCGTTGTCGGAGCTGACGGCAACGCCGACGGCCTACCCACCGTGCTGCTGGAGGCGATGGCCCGTGGCATCCCCTGCGTGGCGGCGGAGGTGACCGCAGTGGGGGAGGTGGTCATCGACGGTGAGACCGGCTGGCTCGTGCCCACGGGCGACCTCGGAGCACTGGTCGACGCCATCGCCGAGGCCGTCGCGCCCGGGACCGACCACACCGAAATGATCCGCCGCGCCCGTCGGCTGGTCGAGGAGACCTTCGACTCGCGTCGCCAGGCCGCCCGACTGCGGAAACTCGTCACCACGGAAAGAGGAGACCGATGAGGATCGCATACCTGCTCGCCGACCCCGGCATCGGGGTCTTCGGCACCAAGGGAGCCTCCGTGCACGTCCAGGAGGTCGTTCGCGCCCTGCGCACCCAGGGGCACGACGTCACGGTCTACACCCTCCTGCGCGGCCTCAAGAACGGCGACGAACTGGTCCCCGACGACCTCGCGGACCTGGACGTGCGCGTCGTCGCGATGCCCCGGAACCGGGACGCCGCGAGTCGAGAACTGGAGGTTGCCGGCGCCGCCACGCGCATGGCCATGCAGGCCGCCGCAGATGCCGGGGACGACGGTCTCGACCTGGTCTACGAGCGCTACTCACTGGTCTCCGCCGCCGGCGCCCAACTGCGCGCCCTGCTCCGCGCCCGGGGCCACGAGACCCGGCTGGTGCTGGAGGTGAACGCGCCGCTGCTCGACGAGCAGCGCAGGCATCGCCACCTGGCCCACGAGGAACTCGCCGAGGACCTCACGCGGGCAGTGCTGGCCGCCGCCGACGTGGTGAGTTGCGTCTCTGCCCCGGTGGCCGACTGGGTCCGGGGACGCCTCCCTGGTTCCGCGCAACGGGTGCACGTCATCCCGAACGGGGTCAACACCGAACGCATCCGCCCCATCCCGCGCAGCGCCGAGCGGCCGTTCACCGTCGGATTCGTGGGCACCCTCAAGCCCTGGCACGGCACCGAGCTGCTGCTGGAGGCCTTCGCGGCGACCGGCCGCGTCGACTGGCGGCTCGAGATCTGCGGCGACGGACCCGAGCGTTCCCGTCTGGAGACACTCGCCACCAACCTGGGGATCGCGGCACGGACGCACTTCCACGGGGCGGTGGCCCCCGCCAAGGTCCCAGCCCTGCTGGGCGGCCTCGACGTCGCCGTCGCCCCCTACCCGGCGCCTGCGGACGAGGACGGCCACTACTTCTCACCGCTCAAGGTCTACGAGTACATGGCCGCCGGCGTGGCGGTCGTGGCCTCCGCGATCGGTGAACTGCCCGAGCTCCTGGAAGGCGGCAACGGCGTGACGGTCCCGCCGGGCCGGGTCCCCGCACTCGCCGAGGCCCTCACGCTGCTGGCCGACGATCCGGAGCTGCGGAACCGCCTCGGGCGCTCCGGGCGGGATGCCGCGGTGGCGACGCACGGCTGGCAGCAGCGCGTCCTCGAACTCCTCGGCCACCTCGACGGGGGAACCGACGGGGAGGAGCTCGCAGCATGAGTGCCCGCAACGAACGCGGCCGCCACAAGGACGGCCTGCGCCGCACTCTCCGGCTGCTCGTGCCCTACCTCAAGGAGCACAGACTCCTGATCGCCGTCGGCCTGCTGGCGCTGGCCGGGGACGTCGTGTTCCGGATCCTCGAGCCGTGGCCGGTCAAGTACGCGATCGACGCCGTCACCAGCGCGCTCGGCGCCGACCTTGCAGGGGCCGCGGGCATGGACCCCGACGTCTCGCGCACCCTCGTGACCTGGGCGCTCGTCCTGGCCGCGCTGGTGGCCGGCCGGGCGGCGTGCAACTACGTCTCGACCATCTCCTTCGCCAAGACCGGCGTGAAGGTCGTCACCCGACTCCGCACCCGGGTGTTCAATCACATCCAGTCCCTGTCCATGCGCTACCACTCGAACGCGTCCATCGGCGACACGTCGCAGCGCCTCGTCGGGGACATGGGCCGGCTGCAGGAGGTGGCGGTCTCGGCCGGCCTGCCGCTGGTGGGCAACCTGATGACCCTCCTGGTCCTCCTGGTTGTCGTGCTGGTGCTCAACCCGGTGCTGTCCGTGGTGGTGGTCGCCACCGCGGCCCTGTACTTCCTGCTGTCGCGGGTCTCCGCGCCGAAGATCACCTCCGCCTCCCGCGCCACCCGCAAGGGGGAGGGCAAGCTCGTCGGGGATGCCGCCGAGGCCCTCGCCGCCATCCGCGTGGTGCAGGCCTACGGGCTGGAGGCCACCGTCGCCAAGGGCTTCGCCTCGGGCAACGCCTCCGCGCTCAAGGCGAACATCCGGGCCCGACGCCTGTCCGCCCGGCTCGAGCGCTCCACCGACGTGCTCGTCGGCCTGTCGACGGCCGTCGTGCTCGGCTTCGGGGGCTGGCAGGTGCTGCAGGGGATCATGACGCCCGGTGACATGGTGTTGTTCCTGATGTACCTCAAGGTGGCCATGAAGCCGCTGCGCGACATGGCCAAGTACACCGGCCGCATCTCCCGCGCGACCGCCTCGGGCGAGCGGATCGCGGACCTGCTCGACGAGGAGGTGGAGATCGCCGACCCCGACCGTGCCGTGCCCATGCGCCGCGTCCGCGGCGACATCGCCTTCGACCGGATCAGCGCCCGGGACGGCAGGGGGCGCCAGCTGTTCGCCGGCCTCGACCTCCACATCCCGGCCGGGCAGCGCGTGGGCATCGTCGGTCCCTCAGGGTCCGGCAAGTCGACGCTCGTGAGCTACCTGCTCCGACTCGCCGACACCGACACGGGGGCCGTCCTCATCGACGGCTTCGACACCCGGCTGGTCAGCAAGGAGGACCTGCGCCACACCATGGCCATCCTCCTGCAGGAGGCCGTGCTGTTCGCCACCACCGTGCGCGAGAACATCCGCTACGGGCGCCTCGACGCCACCGACTCCCAGGTCGAACAGGCAGCGAGGCGGGCAGGTGCGCATGAGTTCATCATGTCCCTGCCCGACGGCTACGACACCATGCTCGGCCAGCGCGGCGACACGCTCTCCGGCGGCCAGCGCCAGCGCATCTCGCTGGCCCGTGCCATGGTGCGCGACGCGCCGATCGTGATCCTCGACGAGCCCACCACCGGGCTGGACCCGGCGTCCCGCCAACACGTGCAGGAGGGGCTGCGCGAACTCACCCGCAACCGCACGACACTGGCCATCACGCACGACCTGATCATGCTCCGCGACATGGACCGCGTGCTCTGGCTCGAGGACGGGCGTGTCCTTGAGGACGGCCACCCCCGCAGCCTCCTGGCCGACGCCGACAGTCGTCTGGCAAGGTGGGCCGCGGACCACAACCCGGAGGCCGAGGTCCTCGCGGCCTCGCCGCGGACCCCGGTGGAGGTCGACGCATGACCACCCCCAGCCTGCGCGACGCCACCGCCCACGTAGCCGCCGTCGCCGGGGTCGACGGAGCCGAACAGCTGTTGGAAAACTCGGCACTGTCGGGACTGGTCGGGCATCCGGTCAGCGTCCAGCACCTGCGCCTCAAGCCCGGGCGCAGCGTCCACGTGGCGTGGCGCACGGTGGACGACTCGCCCGCTCGCTGGGGATGGGCGGAGGTGACCGCGGACCCCGACAAGGCCGACAAGGCCGTGCTGCGCGCCGAGGCGGCGGGGGAGACGGTGGAACTGCGCCGTGGAGACGGTGCCGCGCTCCTGTGGGGAGGGCTGCACGGTGACCGTGGCCTCGCCAAGGAACTGCGCGGGGCGCGTGTGGTGCTGGGCGAGGACCTGCCTTGGGAAGTGCTGCGGTACAACCCGGGCAAGCGTGTCGTGGCGAGGCTCGACGACGGGACCGGCCCGGTGGTGCTGCGGGTCAGCCGCGGCACCGCTTCGTTCTTGGAGGCGTCGAGGCGCTGGGCCGAGGCCGGGGTTCCCACGCTCGTCCCGACCCCCGTCGGGGGCCGGGGCTCCGCCGTGCTCACCCCGTGGTGGGGGAGCTCGGACCTCCACCGCGCACCTCGGACGGCGGCCGCGCTCGAGGCCGGCCGGCTGGTCGGCGCCCTGCACCACGGCAGCCGGGGACGGGTGTGGCCTGGCCAGGTGCGGCGCGAGGCCACGCCGGCGGTCACGGCCGCCGGCCTGCTCGAGGTCGCCCCCTGGCTGCGGGGTCGGGTCATCGCGATCGCCCACCAGCTCGAAGCTCGGCTGGGTGAGCTCACCGAGACCGAACCCGCCTGGGTGCACGGCGACCTGTCTCCCGACCAGGTGCTCCATGACGGCAGGGGCGACATCCGGGTCATCGACCTCGACCGCGCGGGCTCCGGCCCGGCCGCCCTGGACGTGGGCAGCTGGCTCGCAGCGTGTGCCTCGATGGGGCTGCCGCAGCTCTCCGAACGGTTCCTGACGGGCTACACGGAGTCGACGGGGGTCGACGACCGGTCCCTCGCCATCTCCGAGGCCCTCGCCCAGTTCAGGGCTGCAGTCGACCCCTTCCGCAAGCTTCGGCGCGACTGGCCGCAGGCCATCACTCGGCGCATCGAGCTCGCCGAGCAGGCACTCGGGCGGATCTCGTGACCCGCGCCACAGCCGGCGCCCCGCCGTCGGAGGTCGTGCTGGGGGACGCCGTGTGGCGGATCTCCCGGGCCTGGCCGTTGGGTGCCGACCCGGCGGCAGGACTGGCGGTGGAGGCGAACTCGGGGCGGGACTCCGTGCGGGCCGCACTGTGGCGCGACGGCGGGCTCGAGTTGCTCGGGGTGGGGGAGGACCCGAAACTCAGCGAGCTCCGCGAACTGGCGTCGGCCGGGACGGTCGTGTCCCACCGCCTCCGCAAGCGCGCTGTGGTGCGGCTGACGGACGGCAGCGAGTTCGTGAAGGTGGTCCGCGCCGGCCGGGCGGACGGCATCCTCGCCGGGATCGAGCAGGCCCGCCCCTTCGAGGCCGGGTTCCGCACCCCCGAGGTCCTCGGATCCACAGCGGCCACCGTCCGGTTCAGCGCCCTGGCAGGCCGCAGCCTCCACGAGGCGACGGCGTTCACCGACGGTGAGTGGCACCGCGCATGGGAACAGGTCGGAAGCGGCCTGGTCCGCAGCCACGGCGCCACGTCGACCCTCGTCGGGAAGGCGCTGCGGCACCACGAGATCGGCGACGAGGTCCGCGTCCTCGAGGATTGGTACGAGCGCGCAGCCCCCTGGGTGGCCGATCCTGGCGCGCTGCGGCTGCTCGTGCTCGGAGCGGTGGCGGACCTGCGCCGCCTGGGCCGCCACGGCTGGGTGCCGACCCATCGGGACCTGCACGACAAGCAACTGATGTGGGACCCCGAGCTGGGGCCGGGGATGCTCGACGTCGACACGGCCTGCCTCTCACACCCTGCCCTGGACCTGGGCAATCTTCGGGCACACGCCCGGTGGCGGGTGCTGCAGGGACTGTGGAGCCGGGACCGGGCGGCCGTCGTTGCTGACATGGTGGATCGCGTCGCCGACTCCGTCGGTGTTCCCCCGGACGAGGTGGCCGTGTTCGAACGGGCCACCCTCGCCAGGATCAGCTGTGTGTACGCGTTCCGCCCCGGGCACGCCCGCACGGCGCAGCACCTGCAGAAGGTGCTGCGCCACCGCGTAAGCGGGCGACAGGGCGGATTTTGTACAAACGAGTTGTACTAATGTCTCCGGCATGACTGAAGCACTTGACCTCGACGTCCGAGAACTCGCCCCGGCGCAGCGCCACAGCACCATCTTCAACACCTGGACCGCACTCGGGCAGGGGGAGGCGTTCGTGCTGGTCAACGACCACGACCCGAAGCCGCTCTACTACCAGTTCGCGGCCGAGCACGAAGGCCAGTTCACCTGGGACTACGAGGAGAACGGTCCCGAGGTCTGGCGGGTCAGGATCGGCAGGACCGCCAGCTAGGTCGCGCCTCAGCGCTCCCGGCCACGCCGGAAGCGGCGCTTGAGGCGCAGGCTGGGCGGGAGCTCCGGGGCGGGCAGCCGGTCGGTCTGCCCGCGGTAGCCGCGGACGCGACCGAACCGGTCGTCAGGGGCTTCGTTCCACTCCTTGCGCAACCTCACGATGTCCTCGTGGCTGCGCCCGATGAAGTTCCACCACATCACGATGCCCTCGTCGAAGGGTTCGCCGCCCAGCAGCATCATCCTGGCGGAGGAGTCGGTGGGGTTCGTGAGCCGCACGTGGTCCAGGCCCGCGTCGCGCACACCCATCGTGCTGCGGTCGAGTCGGACGCCGTCGAAGTCCACGTGTCCGGTGTCCACCAGCACGCCGTGCTCGAACCCGGGATCGACGGCGAACTCCCAGGTGACGCCCGGGTCGAGGACCACTTCGGCGCCCAGCAGTGGGGTCTCGGAACGCACGGGCGAGGACGCGTCGTCGAGGGAGCCGACCAGCACCTTCGCCCGGACCCCCGCGTCCTCGTGGAGGTCCGGGACGTGGTGCTGGAAGTCACGGACCAGGTCCTTGTCCTCCTCCGGCAGCACCACCCACAGTTGCACGCCGTGGAGCAGTTCCCGCCTCGGCGTGGAAACCTCGGAGTGGGAGATGCCATGGCCCGAGGTCATCAGGTTGACCTCTCCGGGGCGGACCATCTCGTGCACCCCGGCGGAGTCCCGGTGCTCGATCTCGCCCGAGAACAACCAGCTGACGGTCTGCAGGCTCGTGTGCGGGTGCGGGGGCACGTCCATGCAGATGCCCTCCTCGGGCCCGTAGTGGTCCGCGAAGCACCACGCCCCCACGAATGAGCGGGTCATCGACGGCAGCGTCCGTCGCACCTGCATCGCGTCCGCACCGCCCAGGGACACCTCCTTGGGCTGGATGACCTGCACGTGGTCGGGGTGGTGCTCCCCGTTCACCACGCAGTCCACCAAGTCCGGATGGGTGTCGGTGTTGCTCATGCCGGGCCTCCTCGCCGTTGCTCCGAGAGTAGGCGAGTGGGCCGGGTCGCGGGCCGGAACTGTCGGGCTCCGGGGGTAGGGTGGGGGGTCGTTGACCAAGGCTGCGGAACAAGAGGAGATCGGGTGTCGGACCAGTTCGTCCACCTGCACGTGCACACGGAGTTCTCGATGCTGGATGGTGCAGCACGGATCCATGACCTGTTCAAGGGTGCGGAACGGATGGGCATGCCGGCCCTGGCGATGTCCGACCACGGCAACCTCTTCGGCGCGTACGAGTTCTACAAGGCCTCGAAGAGCTACGACGTCAAGCCGATCATCGGACTCGAGGCGTACCTGACGCCGCGCACGCACCGCTCCGAGCGCAAGCGCGTCCAGTTCGGCGACGGCACCGGGGACGACGTCGCCTCCAAGGGGGCCTACACCCACATGACCATGTGGGCGGCCAACAAGAGTGGCATGCACAACCTCTTCCGCCTCAGCTCGCGCAGTTCGCTGGAGGGCTTCTTCTACAAGCCGCGCGCGGACCGGGAACTGTTGAACGAGTACGGCAAGGGGCTCATCGCCACCACTGGTTGCCCCTCGGGCGAGGTGCAGACGTTCCTGCGGCTGGGCCAGTACGAGAACGCCCGCAGCGCGGCGGCCGAGTTCCGCGACATCTTCGGCGCCGGCAACTTCTACGTCGAGCTCATGGACCACGGCCTCGCCATCGAGAACCGGGTTCGCAAGGACCTCCTGCGGCTGGCGAAGGACCTACAACTCCCGTTGGTGGCCACCAACGACCTCCACTACGTGCACGCCGACGACGCCGACGCCCACGACACGCTCCTGTGCGTGTCGGCCGGCTCCCGGAAGGCGGCCACGGACCGGTTCAAGTTCGACGGCTCCGGCTACTACCTCAAGTCCGCGGCGGAGATGCGCGCCCTGTTCGCCGAGCTGCCCGAGGCCTGCGACAACACCCTCGCCATCGCCGAGCAGATCGAGACGGAGTTCGACGAGGGCATGGGCACCTACATGCCCAGGTTCGACGTCCCCGAGGGCGAGACCGAGGACACCTGGTTCGCCAAGGAGATGGAGCGAGGGCTGCGCGCGCGCTACCCGAACGGCATCTCGCAGGAGGTGCGGGACCGAGCCGCCTTCGAGACGCAGATCATCTCCTCGATGGGCTTCACCGGCTACTTCCTCGTCGTCGCCGACTTCATCAACTGGGCCAAGAACAACGGCATCCGGGTGGGGCCCGGCCGTGGCTCGGGCGCGGGTTCGATCTGCGCCTACGCCCTGCGGATCACGGACCTGGACCCGATCCAGCACGGCCTGCTGTTCGAGCGGTTCCTGAACCCCGAACGCGTCTCCATGCCGGACTTCGACATCGACTTCGACGATCGTCGCCGCGGCGAGGTGATCCAGTACGTCACCCGCAAGTACGGCTCCGACAAGGTCGCCCAGATCGTCACCTACGGCTCCATCAAGGCCAAGGCAGCCGTGAAGGACGCCTCCCGAGTCCTGGACATGCCCTTCGCGGTGGGTGAGCGCATCACCAAGGCCATGCCGCCCGACGTCATGGGCAAGGGCGTGCCGCTGACCGGCCTGTTCGACACCAACCACAAGCGCTACAACGAGGGCAACGAGTTCCGCGACCTGTACAACAGCGACCCGGACGTGCGCACAGTTGTGGACACCGCCAAGGGCATCGAGGACCTCAAGCGCCAGTGGGGCGTGCACGCGGCGGGCGTCATCATGTCCAACACGCCGCTGCAGGACGTCATCCCGGTGATGAAGCGGGAGGCCGACGGCGCCATCATCACGCAGTTCGACTACCCCGGCTGCGAGTCCCTCGGCCTGATCAAGATGGACTTCCTCGGGCTGCGCAACCTGACCGTGATTGACGACGCGGTCCGCAACATCAAGATCAACCAGGACGTCGACCTGGTGCTCGAGGACCTCCCGCTCGACGACCAGGCCACGTTCGACCTGCTGGCCGCGGGCGACACGCTCGGCGTGTTCCAGCTCGACGGTGGCCCCATGCGCGCCCTCCTGCGCTCCATGCGCCCCGACACGTTCGAGGACATCTCCGCAGTGGGTGCCCTGTACCGTCCCGGCCCGATGGGTGCGGACTCCCACAACAAGTACGCGCGCCGCAAGACCGGCCGCGAGCAGGTGGAGCCCCTCCACCCGGAACTGGCCGAGGCGCTGGAACCGATCCTGGGCGAGACCTACGGCCTGATCGTGTACCAGGAGCAGGTGATGGCCATCGCCCAGCAACTGGCCGGGTACACCCTCGGTGGCGCGGACATGCTGCGCCGGGCGATGGGCAAGAAGAAGAAGTCCGAGCTGGACGCCCAGTACGAGATCTTCTCCGGCGGCATGCTCGAGCGCGGCTACTCCAAGGAGGCCATCAAGGCCCTCTGGGACGTGCTCCTGCCGTTCTCCGACTACGCCTTCAACAAGGCCCACTCCGCGGCCTACGGCGTCATCTCCTACTGGACGGCCTACCTGAAGGCCAACTACCCGACCGAGTACATGGCGGCCCTGCTGCAGTCTGTGCGCGACGACAAGGACAAGTCCGCCGGGTACCTCGCCGAGTGCCGGCACATGGGGATCCGGGTGTTGCCGCCCGACGTGAACTCCTCCGAGACGCAGTTCACCCCGGTCGGCAAGGACATCCGCTACGGGCTGGGAGCCATCCGCAACGTCGGCGACAAGGTCGTGGTGGCGTGGACGGCCGAACGCGCCGAGAAGGGTCCCGCCAAGGACTTCAACGACTTCCTGGACAAGGCGCCGCTGCTGATCTGCAACAAGCGCGTCATCGAGTCCCTCATCAAGGCCGGTGCCTTCGACGAGCTCGGCCACACCCGGCGCAGCCTGATGAGTGTCTACGAGAACGCGGTCGACGGGATCATCGACGTCAAGAAGAACGCGGAGAACGGCCAGGACGACCTGTTCGGCGCGTTCGGCGACGAGGGCGGGGACGATGCCTACGAGCACGCGCCCATCCCGGACCTGGACGAGTGGGACCGCCGCACCAAGCTCGCCTTCGAGCGCGAGATGCTGGGCCTGTACGTCTCGGACCACCCGCTCAACGGGCTCGAGCACGTCCTGGAGGCCAACGGCCAGCACTCCATCACGTCCGTGACGTCCCCGGAGGGGTACCGCGGTGAGACCACCGTCTGTGGGCTGATCACCGCCGTCAACCGACGCGTCAACAAGAAGGGCGCGTTCTGGGCGACGATCACGGTCGAGGACCTCACATCGTCCCTCGAGGTGATGGTGTTCCCGCGCGTCTACGACCAGGTGGCCATGCACCTGGCCCCGGACACCATCGTCTCCGTGCGCGGGGTGGTCGACTCCGAGGAGGACCGGGTGCGCATGCGCGCCCAGGACCTCGTGGCGCCGCAGGTCAACCCCGACGGCGGCTCCGGGCCCGTGATGCTGACGCTGCCCGCCGTGCGCTGCACCCCGACGATCGTCGACCGCCTCAAGAAGGTGCTCTCCGAGTACCCCGGATCCGCGGAGGTCCACCTGCAACTGCGCAGCGAACAGAAGATCACCACGTTCAAGCTGGGCGACGGCTACCGGGTCGCGCCCGGCTCGCCGCTGTTCGCCGACCTGAAGGCCATCCTCGGCCCGAGCGCGGTGGGCGTGGCTAGAGTTGCACCAAATGAGTGAGATCCCCTTCGCCGCCGAGCCGCGCTGGTTCGTGCGCTGGCGTCGGACCCTGGCCGACGCGCGGTGGTCCATTCCGGCCTTCCTGGTCGGGTGCGCCCTCGCAGGTCTGGTGATGGGTGCAATCTGGTTCCTGGGTGCCCACCGCCCCGGCTACACGGTCCTGGAGGACCTCGGCGCCACCATGGACGAACGCGGGCTCGCCAGCCTGTTCGCGGCCGATGCCTTCTTCACGCTGCTGGTTGGGATCCTGGGGCTGGCGGCCGGGATCGTCAGTTGGCTGCTGTTCCGCAACACCGGCTGGTGGGTGTGTCTGCTCGCCGTGCTGGGCTCGACCATCGGCGCCGTTGTCGTGTGGCAGTTCGGGCTGGTGCTTGGCGGCAGCGGCTTCTCCGAGCGCCTGGCCGGAGCGGGGCCCGGGGACGTGGTCCCGGTGGACCTTGCGTTGCAGGCCTACGCGGCGATCCTGGTGGCGCCGTTCCTGGCGATCACCCCGGTGATGCTGTTCTCCGCGTTCTGGCCGGAGGAGGGCGCCCCACCCACGGACATCGTGGCGACCGAGGGCGTGGCGGCCGACTAGACTCTGTTCTCGTGCTGAGAACTGTTGACCTGACCGGAGTGGACGTCGACTTCCGGGCCCACCTCCCGCGCGCCGACTTCAACGTCGATGCCGCAGTGGAGGTCGTGCGCCCCATCTGCGAGGACGTCCATGCCCGTGGCGAGACCGCGCTGGAGGAGTACTCGGCGAAGTTCGACGGCGTCGTCCCCGACAGCCTGCGGGTCCCTGCGGCCGTTCTGGAGAAGTGCGCCGAGGAACTGGATCCCGACCTCGCCGCCGCCTTCGCCGAGGCCGTGCGCCGTCGCCGCCAGGTGGCCGAGGAACTCGAGAAGGACCCCAACCCGTCGCCCGCGTTCCTCGCGGAGGGCGCGACCGTGGGGCTGCGCAACATTCCCGTCGAGCGGGTGGGCCTCTACGTGCCGGGGGGTCTGGCGCCGCTGGCCTCCAGCGTCATCATGAACGTCGTGCCCGCCCAGGTGGCAGGCGTCAGCAGCATCGCCGTCGCGTCCCCGCCGCAGAAGGAGTTCGGCGGCTGGCCGCACCCCAACATCCTCGCGCTTTGCCACATGCTCGGTGTGAGCGAGGTCTATGCCGTCGGTGGTGCGCAGGCGATCGCCATGTTCGCCCACGGCGTCCCCGGGGTCTGTGAACCCGTTTCGCTGGTGACGGGCCCGGGCAACATCTACGTGGTCGCGGCCAAGCGGCTCTTGCGTGGCGTCGTCGGCATCGACTCCGAGGCCGGGCCCACCGAGATCGCCATCATCGCCGACGCCACGGCACGCCCCGAATTCGTCGCCGCAGACCTGATCTCCCAGGCCGAACACGACCCGATGGCCGCCTCGGTCCTCATCACCGAATCGGCGGAACTGGCCGAGCAGGTCCAGGTCGAGCTCCAGGCACAGGTGTCGGTCACAAAGCACGCGGAGCGGATCCGCACATCGCTCGGCGGCAGGCAGAGCGCGATCGTGCTGGTCAGGGACGAGGCCCAGGCCATCCGCGTCGCCGACGCCTACGGCGCGGAGCACCTGGAGATCCAGACCGCGAACGCGGAGGCGGTGGCGCGTCGAATCCGCAATGCCGGCGCCATCTTCGTGGGTGACTACTCGCCGGTCAGCCTGGGGGACTACTCCGCCGGGTCCACGCACGTGCTGCCGACAGCCGGCTGCGCCTGCCACAGCTCCGGGCTCACCGTGCGCAGCTTCATGCGCACCGTGCACGTCATCAATTACGACGAGCAGGGCCTGATGGCGCTCGCCGACGGCGTGGAGCGATTCGCCAACGCCGAGGACCTGCCCGGACACGCCGCCGCCATCACTGTGCGGAGGCCCAGGTGACGGGCGACTTCACGCTCGCGGACCTGCCCCTGCGGGCCGACCTGGTGGGCGCCGAGCCCTACGGCGCGCCCCAGCTCGTCGTCCCGGTGGTGCTGAACGTCAACGAGAACCCGTACCCGCCGTCGGAGGCCGTGCGCCGGGAGATGGCCGAAGCGGTGGTTGCCACCGCTGGGTCCCTCAACCGCTACCCTGAGCGCGAGGCCCTCGCGCTGCGCAAGGACCTGGCCGCCTACCTGGGCCACGGCCTGAGGCCGGAGAACATCTGGGCGGCCAACGGGTCCAACGAGATCATGTCGCAGCTGCTGACCGCCTTCGGCGGCCCGGGCCGCAAGGTGCTGGCATTCACGCCCACCTACTCCATGTACCCGGAGTACGCGCGCAACACCTGCACCAGCTACGTGACCGTTCCGCGCAGGCCCGATCACACGCTGGACGCGCGTCTGGTGCTTGACGCCATCGCCGAGCACGACCCGACCGTCGTCCTGGTCACCACCCCGAACAACCCCACGGGCACCTCCACCGGTCTCGACGTGATCGAGGAGGTCGCCGCGAACACCGACGCGGTCATCGTCGTGGACGAGGCCTACCAGGAGTTCTCGCAGGGCCCCTCGGCGTTGGAGCTGCTGCCACGGTTCCCGCGTCTGGTGGTCTCGCGGACCATGAGCAAGGCGTTCGCACTGGCCGGTGGCCGCGTCGGCTACCTGGCCGCGCACCCCGCCGTCGTGGACGCCTGCCGGATCGTGCGGCTGCCCTACCACCTCAGCGCCCAGACCCAGGCCGTGGCCAGGGTGGCGCTGCGCCACGGTGACGAACTGCTCGCGCGCGTGGACGAGCTGGCGGCCGAGGCCCGCGGCCTGCAGCAGTGGCTGCGGGAGCGCGGCTACGACGTCGTGCCCTCCGACGCGAACTTCGTACTGTTCGGGAGGTTCCCTGACAGGCACCGCGTCTGGCAGCAGCTGCTGGATCGCGGCGTCCTGATCAGGGAGACTGGACCCGAGGGGTACCTCCGCGCATCGGCGGGCACCCCGGACGAGATGGCGGCCCTCAGGGACGCCCTGACCGACATCGCGCCGACGCTGGAAGGAACCAAGCCATGAACCGCACCGCAACCAAGGAACGCTCCACGAGCGAGTCCACCATCAAGGTCTCCATCGACCTCGACGGCACGGGCCGGTCCAACATCTCCACCGGCGTCGGCTTCTACGACCACATGCTCACCGCCCTGAGCAAGCACTCGCTGATCGACATTGACATCCAGGCCAGCGGCGACGTGCACATCGACGGACACCACGTCGTCGAGGACACCGCCATCGTGCTCGGCCAGGCCCTGCGCGAGGCCCTCGGCGACAAGTCCGGCATCCGACGCTACGGCGACGCCCTCGTCCCGCTCGACGAGGCGCTGGCGCAGTGCGTCGTCGACGTCGCGGGCCGTCCCTACGTCGTGTGCGACGGCGAGCCCGACGGCCAGGTCTACGCGCTGATCGGTGGCTCCGGCGTGCCCTATGCCGGATCGATGACCTACCACGTCGTCGAGAGCCTCGCCCTCAACGCCGGGCTCTGCGTCCACCTCAAGCTCATCTCAGGGCGAGACCCGCACCACATTGTCGAGGCCCAGTTCAAGGCCCTTGCCCGTGCGCTGCGCACTGCAGTCGAGCCAGACGCCCGCCAGCAGGGCGCGATCCCGAGCACGAAGGGCGCACTCTGAACGGGCCGAGGCGGGTCGGCCTCCTCGACTACGGCTCTGGCAACCTGCACTCCGCGGCCCAGGCGCTGCGTGCCGCCGGCGCTGCTGTGGTCGTCACCTCCGAACACGACGTGCTCCTGCGTCAGGACGCCCTCGTGGTCCCCGGCGTCGGAGCGTTCGCGGCCTGCATTACCGGCCTCGAGGCCGTCGGCGGCCGTGAACTCGTGGCCGACTGGGTGTCCTCCGGGAGGCCCCTGCTGGGCATCTGCGTCGGTCACCAGGTGTTCTTCGAACGTGGCACCGAACACGGCGTGGACACAGCCGGCCTCGGCCTGTACCCCGGCACGGTGGAACAGTTGCCCGTGCGAAGGCTGCCACACATGGGCTGGAACACCGTCGAGGTGCCCCCCGATTCCCGGCTCTTCGACGGGCTGGCGGGGGAACGGTTCTACTTCGTGCACTCCTACGCGGCGCTCGCCGCCCCGCCCGACGCTTTGGCGACCACCGCCCGGCACGAGGACCAGGAGTTCGTCGCCGCGCTCGAGCGGGACAACGTCGCCAGCACCCAGTTCCACCCGGAGAAGTCCGGTGCGGCCGGCGCACGCCTGCTGCGCAACTGGCTCGCCTCCTGAGCGATACCGCCACGTCGAAGGGAGCAGCCATGGTTCAGCAGTCCCCCCGTGACAGGGGCGCCCGCGTGGGCCTGGGGGCCCTGCTGGGTGCAGTGGCTGGCTTGGTCGGGCTTCTGCCCTGGCTGACGACCGGAGGCACCGCTCCGCTCCAGAACCTGTGGGCGACGGCTACGCCGCCCGACGGCATGCCCTTCGTCCTGCTGCCGTTCAGCCAGTACCACGTGACCGACATCATCGGCCTCGTCGTCGTCGGCTCCGCGGCCGCTGGGCTCATCGGTCGGATCCTGCGCGGCCGACTCTCCAGGGCAGGGATGATCGCGCTCGTCGGCGCGGCGCTGCTCGTGCAGTTGGTGGCCCTCGGCCAGACGACGCTCGAGATCAACGCCGGGCTGCAGGCCGGAACGGCCTCGGCGATCTACCTGGCGACCCTCGTGGGGGTTACCGCGCTGGCCGTGGTGGTGGGTCTGGTTGCAATGCTCCTGGTGTCACTCGCGCCCAGGGCGGGGGCGGTGGTGGGGCTGGCAGTGGGTGCCCTCGCGTTGGGGCCGTGGATGACCGGGCCGTGGATCGGCGGGGGCGAGCTCATCCCCGGCGCCGGAGGCGTGCTGCTCGCTGTTGCCCGCTGGCTGCCGCCCATGCTGGTCGGCGCCGCCATCGCGTGGGCCGGGCTCCGGAGCCTCGGCCGGGTGCTGGCGGCTCTCGTCGGGCTGCTGCTGGTGTGGGTCGTGCCGGCGCTGACGACGGCCATCCAGGCCTCCCTCGGATCGAGGGCGCTGCTGCGGGACCTCCCCGGCCTCCTCGACTACTTCCTCCGTGTCCTCGCCGCAGCGGCAACCACCCCCGCCGTCGCGCTGCCCCCGTTGGTGGTGTGCGTGGTGGTGGCCGGGCTCGGGATGCTGGTCCACCGTGGGCGCCGAGTCGGATAGGGTTGACCGTCGTGGAAGCCTTGCAGTTGTTGCCCGCAGTCGACGTCCAGAACGGCCAAGCCGTCCAACTCGTCCAGGGGGTGGCCGGAACCCAGAAGGAGTTCGGCGACCCGTTGGCCGCCGCCATGCGCTGGCAGGACGACGGGGCCGAGTGGATCCATCTCGTGGACCTGGACGCAGCCTTCGGTCGTGGGTCCAACGCCGAGCTCCTGCGCGGCATCATCGAGCAGCTCGACGTGCAGGTGGAGCTCTCCGGTGGCATCCGCGACGACGCCTCGCTCAAGCGTGCACTCTCCACCGGTTGCCGCAGGGTCAACATCGGAACCGCGGCGCTCGAACAGCCCGAATGGTGCGAGCGGATCATCGCCGAGCACGGCGACCGGATCGCCATCGGACTGGACGTCCGCGGCGAGAACCTCGCCGCCCGGGGCTGGACCCGTGAGGGCGGCCCGTGGCAGGAGACCCTCGACAGGCTGTCGGCCGCTGGCTGTGTGCGTTTCGTTGTCACCGACGTCAACTCCGACGGCATGCTGACCGGCCCCAACTTCGACCTGCTGCGCGCCGTGTGCGAGCGCACCGACGCCGCCGTCATCGCCTCCGGTGGCATCTCATCCCTGGACGACCTCCGCCGCCTGCGGGAGCTGGTGGGCGCCGGTGTAGAGGGCGCCATCATCGGCACCGCGTTGTACATGGGCAACTTCACACTCCCGGAAGCGCTCGACGTGGCCGGGAGGCCCTGACATGGCCAGCGCGCCGAGGAGCAGCTTCGGCGTCCCGGAGACCGCCTCCGTCCACACCCCGCCCCTGCTGGACGGGAGGATCCGGGACCTGCTGGCGGGCAAGAAGGTGGTGATGACCGGTGTCACCGGCTTCATCGGCGAACAGATGCTGTGGAAGTTCCTCACCGAGTGCCCGGAGGTGCGCACCGGAGTGCTGGTGCGCCGCAAGGGCTCTGTGACGGCCGCAGAGCGCGTGGCGAGCCTGCTGAAGAAGAAGATCTTCAAGCCGCTGGTCGAGACTGCCGGATCCGTCGAGGCCCTGATGGCGGCGCGGGTCGACGTCATCGAGGGTGACCTGCCGAACGTGCCGGACCTGCCACGCGACATCGACGTCCTCGTCCACTGCGCCGGCGACGTGTCCTTCGACCCGCCGATCGACCAGGCCTTCATGACCAACGTGATCGGCACGAAGGCGCTGCTCACCAAGTTCCGAGAGTCCTGCAGCGACGCCGCCGGCAACCTCGAGCGCATCCCGCACTACGTCCACATCTCCACCGCCTACACGGCCGGACGTCGCCGCGGCGCCATCCCCGAGGCGGCGCACGCCCACGACGTCGACTACGAGGCCGAGACGCGTGCCGCCATGGCGATGAAGGAACACGTCGAGACGCTCTCGCGAAGCTCGGAGCAGCTCACCGAACTCCGCAAGCAAGCGGAGAGGCTGCACCGTCGCGCCGGTTACCTCACGACGTCGGAGGACACCGAGCGCCGCCGCCAGGACTGGGTCGACCGCGAACTGGTGGCCGCCGGCACAGAGCGGGCCCGCTCGCTGGGCTGGACCGACGTGTACACCTTCGCCAAGGCGATGGGCGAGCGCGTCGTGACGGACCTGGGTGGGGACATGCAGGTCTCGATCGTGCGTCCGGCCATCGTGGAGTCCTCGCTGCGCGACCCCTACCCGGGTTGGATCGAGGGGTTCAAGATGGCTGACCCGCTGATCCTGGCCTACGGCCGGGGGCAGCTTCCGGAGTTCCCGGCCTCGCCCGATGCCGTGATCGACATCATCCCCTGCGACTACGTCGTCAACGCGATCGTTGCGGTCTGCGCCACGCAGCCGGAGATCGGCCAGCCTGAGTTCTACCACTGCAGCTCCGGAGCGAGGAACCCGCTCACGTTCCGGGGGATCTACGAGCACATCCGCTCCTACTTCTCGCAGCATCCCTACACCGAGGGGCAGGGCTCCGTCCCGCTGGCAGTGTGGAACTTCCCTGGCGCCGAGCCCGTGGAGCGGTTGCTCTGGTTCGCGGACAAGGGCATCAAGGTGGGCAACAAGCTGCTCAGCTTCGCGCCGAGGGGAAAGCAGGTCCGGGCGGCGGCGATGTCCCTGGACAAGACCGCCAAGCAACTCGACTTCCTGAACAAGTACCTGTCGCTCTACGGCGAGTACCTGCAGTCCGAGGTGCACTTCGTGGACGACTGCACCCTCGCGCTGCACCACTCTCTGCACCCCGAGGACCGGGAGGCCTTCGGGTTCGACTCCGGCGACGTGGACTGGACCCACTACCTGGAGGAAGTGCACGTCCCCGCGATCACCGACCCGGTGCGGCGTCTGGAGGCCGCGCGCAAGCGGCGCAGCCAGCGCTCCGCCACGTACAAGGCGCTCAAGCCGTCGGAGCCCGGCACTGTGCTGGCGGCCTTCGACCTCGACGGCACCGTCATGGCCACCAACGTCGTCGAGACCTACCTCTGGCTGAAGCTGCCCGAGCTGTCCATCGCGGAACGCGCCGCCGAGGTGGCGAAGGTGATCTGGCAGCTGCCGAACTACATCGGTGCCGAGCGCAAGGACCGCGGCATCTTCCTGCGCCAGATCTACCGGCGCTACGCGGGTGCCGACCTGGCCGAGCTCGAGAACTTCGTGGAGGAGCACCTGTCGGCCTTCATCCTCGACCGCACCTCGCCCGAGGCCATCCGCCGGATCCGCGAGCACCGGGAGGCGGGCCACACCACGGTCCTGATGACCGGTGTCATCCGCCCCCTGACGCGGCCCTTCGAGGGCCTCTTCGACCACATCGTCGCGGCGGACCTGGCCACCGACGCCACCGGTGTGTGCACCGGCTTCCTGTCCGGGCCACCGATGGTGGGGGAGTCGCGTTCCGCATGGCTGCGCCACTACGCGAACCTGCACAAGTTCGACCTTTCCAAGTCGTTCGCCTACGCGGACAGCCACGTCGACCTGCCGATGCTGCGCGCCGTCGGCAACCCCGTCGCCGTCAACCCCGACGTCGGCCTGATGCGGGCGGCCCGCTCCAGCAGCTGGTCAGTGATCGAGTGGCCGTCGGACTCCCCACAGCCCCGCTGGAAGCTTCCCCACGTGAGAGAGGAACGGTAGATGTCCCGTCCCGGTTTTGTCCTTGAGGTCGACGAGAAGACCCCGCCGCTGCTCACGCTGTCCGGTGCCGACCTGCGGCTGGAGCGCTTCGGC
Source organism: Tessaracoccus rhinocerotis (assembly GCF_007197885.1). Taxonomy (GTDB): domain Bacteria; phylum Actinomycetota; class Actinomycetes; order Propionibacteriales; family Propionibacteriaceae; genus Arachnia; species Arachnia rhinocerotis. The sequence goes on along the minus strand of NZ_VKKG01000005.1, from coordinate 194,649 downwards.
GTCGGAACCCGGGTCGCGTACCCGGCAGACTCGGTGGCCTCCGAGGACCCGGTGGGCCTGATCGACGCCGCGCTCGAGAGCCCCGTCGGGGCCGAGCCGCTCCCCAGCACCCTCGACCGCTCCACGAAGCTGACCATCGTGGTCCGGGACGACAAGCAGCCGGAGCCGCGGATGCGCTTCGACGTGCGCCGCAGCATCCTCGAGCGAGTGCTCGAGCATGCGGCCCGGGCCGGGGTGGACGACGTCCAGATCGTGATCGCCACCGGTCTCAACCGCCGCTGGAGCCGACCCGAGATCAGCAAGATCCTGGGTGACCGCGTCGCCACCTCCTTCATCCCGGACGGCCTCATCAGCAGCCACGACGTGACCGCCGAGGACCTGGTCACCATCGGCGACGTCGACGGCGTCCCCGTCAGGCTCAACAAGCGCGTCGCCGAGTCCGACCTCGTGGTCAGCATCGGAGTGGCCAGCGATCACACCTCGGGCTGTGGCCTCGCGCTCGGGCTCACCGACACCGAGACCATCAACCGCCTGGAGGGCCTGTACGCCGACCGGGCCACCACCGACCGGATCACTCGCATCGTGTACGACGCCGTGCCGACGTTCGCCGTCACCGCCGTGCTCGGGCAACCGCTGCTGGGGACGTCCCTGTCCTTCCTGAACAAGCGCGAGTGGGAGTGGCGCCTGCCGGACCAGTTCGCGTTCGCGACGGCCCGCCAACTGGTCTCCGCCCTGACCAAGCGCGGCTCGCAGAAGCTGTTCGGAAATCCCCTCGCCGACTACGCGATCTCCGACATGATCGGCGGGGACGCCGCGCTCGTGCGCCAGCAGGCACGCGAGGCGTGGATGGCCGCCAACTCCGTCGAGTTGCCCGGATCCGCCGACGTCCTGGCCGTCTCGGTATGGGGCTCCTCGTTCGACAACGGCAACCCGGTCGGCTCGCCCATCAACGCGGCCCACGATGCACTGGTGGAGCAGGCCGGTAGCCATGCTGGGACCCCGCTCGTGCGAGAGGGCGGCGTCCTCATCGCGCGCCACCCGCTGTCGCGAAACTTCTCCAACCGCACCCAGTCGGCCGCGGCCGACCTGTTCGCCAAGGTGTTGCCCGAGACGCTCGACCCGGAGGTCATCCGCGAGCGGTTCGAGGGCGCCGCCTCGCTGGACCCCTGGTACCTGGCGCTGTACCGCGAGCACTACGCCAACCACCCGCTCAAGGTCTTCCACACCTGGTACCGGATCAGGGAGGCCACCAACAGGCTCGGCGACGTGATCTGGGTGGGCGGGGACCGGCGCAGCGCCGCCGTCCTCGGGCACCGGGCAGCCACAACCTTCGCCGATGCGCTCGAGATCGCCTCCAACACAGTCGGCTCCCACCCGGACATCACGCACCTGCACGGGCCCGGCCAACTGCTCGGGGTCGTGCGGTGAGCAGGCAGCTCGAGTCCTGGGCCCAGGAGCGGCGCGAGCGGCCCAGGGTGAGGGTGACCTGGTTCTCCGACGTGTTCGGGTTCGCGGGCAGCCTGTTCGGGTTGTGCCACCGGCGCCCACAGGGCGCACCCCCGAAGGCTCCCACCCAGCGGCTGCGCCTGGGCCTGACGGACCTGCAGAAGACGCCGAACCTGCTACAGCTGCTGACGTGGCGCCTGGACTACCAGGTGGCTGGTCTCGACGCGCTCTCCGGCCTGCAACCGCCGGTCATCTTCGCGGTGAACGAGGCCGGTGTCCTGGACTGGCAGGTGCTGCGCGCCGTCCTGCCCAGCGGGCTGCGTGCGACCATCCGGACGCCGAGCCGTTCCCTTGCCCGCGGCAACAGCGTCGTGTTGTTCACCGAGGATCCCGTCGTGGACGGGGAGGTGGGGGAGTTCACCCCGCTGGCGGCCCAGCTGGCGAGCCAGTACAACGTCCCGATCGTCCCGGTCGCGCTGGTGGGCACGTTCAAGCTCAATGAGGTGCTGGGTCTGGCACTGCAGAACAAGCCGCACGTGTCGGTCCGCTTCGGCTCGCCGATCTACGTGCGCGGACGCTCGCTGGCCGAGGCCACCGGTGAACTGCAGTCTGCCGTGGGGCAGCTGTTCCACACGGGGGACCTCTCCTGGTGGACGGTGCAGCACCGACGCGCAGACGACCAGCCCGCCGCGGAGGCGATGCCCAGGTGGCGCAGGCTGTGGCAGCAGACCACGCCGCGCGTCGCCAGGACGCGAAGGCGGATTTGGCGTCGGCCCTCGACCCGCCGCGGATAGACTCGGTGCCAACGAAGCACCTGGGGGTGGCATGGACCCGTACGTCGGCAGGCACCTGAACTGGCGAGCGCTGACCGATGACGACCTCGTTGACCTCGACTCCCTGCGTGGCCAGATCGAGCTGCTCGACGATCCGGTGGTCTCCTCCCTGGAGCGACTCGTCGGCATGGACGACGTCACGGACCTTTCCGACAACAGCGTCGGGGGCTGGGACGACTTCGGCAACCTGCTGGCCTACGGCTGGAACATCGTCGACGAGGACGGGATCGCGAAGGTCTACCTGCTGGGTGGTGTGCACCCGACCCACCGCTACCTCGGGATCGGGCGCTCGGTGCTCGAGTGGCAGCAGCGGCGGGCGATCGAGTGGCGCGACGAGCACCGCCCGGGTGAGCCCGTCTGGCTCGGTTGCTATGTCGACCACGCCCAGGCCGGCCTCGGCAAGCTCCTGGAGAAGCTCGGCTTCGAGCAGGAGCGTTACTTCTACGACATGCACCGACCGCTCGACGACCTGCCTCCGCTGCTCGACGTGGACGGCGTCCGCATCGAGCGCTTCGACCAGCGCCACGCGACGGACCTCCTCAAGCTGCACAACATCTGCTTCCGCGACACCTTGGGCACGCGCAGGGTGGGCAACAGCGTCTGGCAGGAGTCGCTGACCCGCGACAGCTTCCGTCCCGCGTGGTCGTGGGTGGCCCTGGTCGACGACGCACCCGTCGGTTACGCCCTGTCGGGTCTCGACGAGGAGTTGGCGCTCGAGGGTGCCACGTTCGGCTGGACCGACCGGGTGGGCGTCCACCCCGATTTCCGTGGCCGCGGAATCGCGATCGCGCTGCTGCAACGAACCCTCGTGGCGATGGCCGAGGACGGCTGCGACGGAGCCGGGATCGGGGTCGACACGACCGACCCGGCGTCGCCCGGGTTGCTGAAGCGCAACCTCGGCTACGAGCCGCGTGACGGCCTCGTCCTGATGAGCAAGGTCGTGCCCGCCGAGCATCCCTGAGTTCGATAGGGTGGAGGGCGAAATCCGTCCACCCACAACACAAGGCAGGTCGCATGAGCGGACACTCCAAATGGGCCACCACCAAGCACAAGAAGGCCGTCATCGACGCCAAGCGCGGCAAACTGTTCGCCAAGCTCGTGAAGAACGTCGAGGTGGCCGCACGCCTGGGCGGCGGGGATCCCTCCGGCAACCCGACCCTCTACGACGCCATCCAGAAGGCCAAGAAGTCCTCGGTACCCAACGACAACATCGACCGCGCGGTGAAGCGCGGCTCCGGTGCCGAGTCGGGTGGCTCTGACTACGAGACCATCATGTACGAGGCCTACGGCCCCTCCGGCGTGGCAATGCTGATCGAGTGCTTGACCGACAACCGCAACCGTTCGGCCTCCGACGTCCGCGTCGCGGTCACCCGCAACGGCGGCACCATGGCCGACGTGGGATCCGTGCTGCGCCTGTTCGCCCGCAAGGGCGTCGTGGTGGTCCCCAAGCACCAGGCCTCCGGGGAGGTCACCGAGGACGCCGTCCTCGAGGCGGCGCTCGAGGCAGGGCTGGAGGAGACCAACGACGCGGGGGAGAGCTGGGAGGCGATCTCGGACCCCAACGACGTCGTGGAGGTGCGCAAGGCGATCGAGGCCGCAGGTCTCGACTACGACTCCTCCGAGGTCCAGTTCGTCCCGTCCTTCGGCCAGCTGGTGGACTCGGCCGACGTGGCCGGCAAGGTGATGCGAATCGTCGATGCCCTGGAGGACTCCGACGACGTGCAGAACGTCTACGACAACGTCGAACTCAGCCCCGAGGTGCAGGCGCAACTGGCCGCCGAGGACTGAGGGCCTGCGTGTCGGGCCGCGGTCCGGGGTCGCGCCCGCTAGGATCCGAACAGATGTTCGAGAGGGTGTGACATGCGAGTTCTGGGGATCGACCCCGGCCTGACGCGGTGCGGTGTCGGTGTGGTCGAGGGCGACATCGGGCGTCAGGTCAGGCTGGTCGGCGTCGGCGTGGTCCGCACGGACGCCGCCCTGGACGTCGCCAACCGGCTCGCTGAGGTGGAGGCAGGGCTCGAGTCCTGGTTCGACGAGTACCGACCCGACGTCGTCGCCGTCGAACGCGTGTTCGCGCAGCAGAACCTCAACACGGTGATCGGAACGGCCCAGGCCTCCGGCGTCGCAGCCCTGGTCGGGGCACGGCGGGGACTGCCCGTGGCCTTCCACACGCCCAGCGAGGTCAAGGCGGCCGTCACCGGCTCCGGCCGGGCGGACAAGGCACAGGTGGGCGCCATGGTGGTCCGCATCCTCAAGCTTGCCTCGGCCCCCAGGCCGGCCGACGCGGCCGACGCCCTGGCGCTGGCCATCTGCCACCTCTGGCGCGGCGGGAGCAGCAACAGGTACGCCGCCGCGGTGGCGAGAGCGAAGGGAATCGCATGATCGCGCAGTTGACGGGGACGGTCCTGCAGGCCGGGGCCACGCAGTTCGTGCTGGAGGTGGGCGGCGTCGGCTACCTCGTCCACACCACCCCTGCCACCGCGGCTGCGGTCCGTCCCGGGGAGACCTCGACCATCCACACCTCCATGGTGGTCCGCGAGGACTCCCTGACCCTGTACGGGTTCCAGTTCCCGGGGGAGCGGGAGGCGTTCGAGCTGGTCCAGACCGCCTCCGGCGTCGGCCCCCGCCTGGCCGCCGCCATCGTCTCCGTCCTGAGCCCCGCCGAGATCCGTCGCGCCGTCAACAGCGAGGACCTCAACCGGCTCTGCAGCGTGCCCGGGATCGGCCGCAAGGGTGCCCAGAAGCTCGTGATCGAACTCAAGGACAAGGTCCTCCTGCTCCCCGACGACGAGTCGGGGGCCGCTGCCGCCCCGCAGTCGTCGACCCGCGGCGAAGCGTGGCGCGAGCAGGTCGGGGACGGGCTGCAGGGGCTGGGCTGGTCGGCGCGGGACGCCGCCGCCGCCTGTGACAACGTCGCGCACCTCGTCGACGAGGACCCGGGCATCGCCATCGGCACCCTGATGCGTGCCGCGCTCAACTCACTGGCCCGCAAGTGAGCCGCCCCATGGAGCACTCCGAGGTGGACGCGTTGGCGCACCCCGAGGACAGCGAGTTCGAGTCGGCGCTGCGCCCCAAGCGCCTGGACGACTTCCACGGCCAGCCCAGGGTCCGCGACCAGCTCGGTCTCGTCCTCGAGGCCGCCCGCTTCCGCGGCACCAGCCCGGACCACGTGCTGCTGTCCGGGCCACCCGGGCTCGGCAAGACCACTCTCGCCATGATCATGGCGGTCGAGCTCGACTCCAACCTCAGGATCTCCTCGGGACCCGCAATCACCCATGCGGGCGACCTGGCCGCCATCCTGACGGGGCTGGACGCGGGGGACGTGCTGTTCCTGGACGAGATCCACAGGCTGGCCCGGCCCGCGGAGGAGCTGCTCTACCTCGCGATGGAGGACTTCCGCGTGGACGTCGTCGTGGGCAAGGGACCCGGGGCCACGGCGATCCCGATCGAGCTGCCGCCGTTCACCCTGGTGGGCGCCACCACCCGCGCGGGGCTGCTGCCAGGACCGCTGCGCGACAGGTTCGGGTTCACGGCGCAGTTGGACTTCTACGCCGCCGCGGACCTGGGCGGGATCGTGCGCACCTCCGCCCGGAAGCTGGGAGTGGACATCCGCTCGGACGCCGCGGACGAGATCGCGGGGCGTTCCCGTGGCACGCCGCGGATCGCCAACCGACTGCTGCGACGCGTCCGCGACTACGCGCAGGTGGGTGGTCACCCCGTCGTCGCCGTCGCCGAGGCGCGCCAGGCCCTCGAGCTCTACGAGGTGGACGAGCTGGGGCTCGACCGGCTGGACAGGTCCGTGCTCACGGCGCTGTGCAAGCTCTTCGCCGGGGGACCGGTGGGCCTGTCCACCCTGGCGCTCAGCGTCGGCGAGGAGGTGGAGACCATCTCCGAGGTGGCCGAGCCCTTCCTGATCCGCGAGGGCCTGATGATGCGCACCGCCCGTGGCCGCGTCGCCACACCCGCCGGATGGCGTCACCTCGGGATGGAGCCACCAGCGGGTTCCACGCCGTCGCTGTTCGACGAGGACGCCTGAACACCCGGGTGGGGGTTTCGTGACCGGTGAGCTAAAGTGATCGACGGCAAACCTGCTTGTCCCAATGAAGGAAAACAATGGATCTCATTCTTATGGTCGTCGCCTTCGGCGCGATCATGTACTTCCTGATGATTCGTCCGCAGCAGAAGCGGATGAAGCAGCACCAGGAACTCATCGCCTCCCTCCAGCCCGGTTCCCGGGTGCTGCTGACCTCCGGCATGTTCGCAACCCTGCGCCACGTCGGTGAGAAGCAGATGATCGTGGAGCTCGCACCGGGCGTGGAGATCACCCTGCTGAAGGGCAACGTCGCCCGGGTCGTCACCGAGGACGAGGAAGAGTTCGAGTTCAGCGACGATGCCGTCATCGAGGCCGATGACGTCGATGTCGAGGGCGTCGAGGGCGCGGAGGAGTTCAGCGCCGACGACCTCGAGCCGCACCACTTCACCGAGGGCTCCGGCGCGGCCGAGTTCGACCCGCGTCCCTCCGAGGACGACGAGAATCGCAAGAACGACAACTGATCCACGGCGCCGGCAGCGACGCCCCGACGAAAACGACTCAAAACTGTGGCAACAAGTTCCCGCAAGCCCCGCCCGGGTCTGACGCTGACGGCCTTCCTGGTCGTCGTCGGCCTGATGTACACACTCATGGCCGTGACCAGCACCTGGACCCCCAAGCTGGGTCTGGACCTGCAGGGCGGCATGACGATCACCCTGACGGCCACAAACCGCGAGGTCCCGGCGGAGTCGCTGGAGACCGCCAAGAACATCATGCAGCAGCGCGTCGACGGCCTCGGCGTCGGTGAGGCGTCGGTGTCCACGTCCGGTGACCGCAACATCATCGTGTCCGCACCCAACGTGCAGCGCGACGACCTGGTCGACCTCGTGGGCGCCACCGCCCAGCTGGCGTTCCGGCCGGTCCTGGCCGTGGCCACCGGCACCGGGATAGTCCCCGAGCCCGAGGACGAGGGCCCCGGCCTGCCCACCGCCCCGCCCGAGGAGGGCGACGGCGAACGGCTCCCGATGTCCGAGGTACTTGCCTACACCCCCTCGGCCGAGGACACCGCCGCGTTCAACGAGTACGTCTGCGGGTCGGAGACCCCTGACAGGCTTGACCAGCCGCTGTTCGCCTGTGACTCCATCGGTTCGCAGAAGTACCTGCTCGGCCCCGTGGCGATCGCCGGTGAGCAGGTCACCGACGCGTCCTCCGGGATCCCGGCGCAGCAGGTGCAGTACGTCGTCACCCTCGACTTCGACGACGCGGGCGCGCAGCAGATGTCGCAGCTCACGCAGACCCTGCTGCCGAAGACCGAGCCGCTGAACATGTTCGCGATCGTGCTCGACGGTGTCGTCGAGTCCGCGGCCACCACGAACGCCCACATCACCAACGGCGAGGCGATGATCAGCGGCAACTTCACCGCCGAGTCCGCCGCGGCGCTGGCGAACGTCCTGAAGTTCGGGTCCCTCCCGCTGTCGTTCGAACCGTCGCAGGTGGAGAACGTCTCACCGACCCTGGGTGGCGAGCAACTGCAGGTCGGTCTCCTCGCCGGCCTGGTGGGGCTGATCATCGTCCTGCTGTACTGCTTCGTCTACTATCGCGGCCTCGGCATCGTCGTGCTCGGCTCGCTGGCAGTGGCGGCACTGGCGACGTACGCGTCGATGGTGTTGCTCGGGCAGGCCGTGGGCTTCACGCTCAGCCTGCCGGCCATCGCCGGCGCGATCGTGGCGATCGGCGTGACGGCGGACTCGTTCGTCATCTACTTCGAGCGCATCCGTGACGAGATCCGCGAGGGCCGCAGCCTGCGCTCGGCCATCCAGACCGGTTGGGTGAAGGCCCGCTCCACGATCATCATCTCCGACCTGGTGCAGCTCCTGTCCGCCACGGTGCTGTTCCTGCTCGCCGTCGGTGGCGTCCAGGGCTTCGCCTTCGCGCTGGGCCTGACCACGCTCATCGACCTCGCGGTGTGCTTCTTCTTCACCAAGCCGATGGTCACGCTGCTGGGGCGCACGAAGTTCTTCGGTGAGGGACACAAGCTCTCCGGGCTCGACGCCGCCCACATGGGCGTCTCGCGGGACTCGCTGCTGGGCCGTCGCATCCGCCGCACCACCCGACTCAAGGAGGCGTGATGTCAGCCACCAAGATGGGCCTCGCCCACCGGCTCTACACCGGTCAGACATCCATCCAGTTCATCAAGAACCAGCGCATCTGGTACATCTTCTCGGGCGTCCTGCTCGGGATCGCGCTGCTGGCGCTGCTGATCCGCGGGCTCGTCCTCGGGATCGAGTTCGTCGGTGGCACCGACTTCCAGGCCCCGATGCAGGTCACCGCCAACACCGTTGACGAGGTCCGCGCCGCCGTCGACGAGTTCGAGGTGGCGGACCTGGAGGCGCAGGTCTTCGCCCTGGGTGACTCGGCGATCCGGATCCAGGTCCGTTCGCTGAACCCCGACGAGACCACGTCGGTCCGGGCGGCGATCGCCGAGCTTGCCGGGGCCACGCCCGAGGACGTCACGTACAACGCCATCGGCGCCTCGTGGGGCCAGCAGGTCTCACAGCAGGCCGGTATCGCCCTGGTGATCTTCGTGGTCCTGGTCATGCTGCTCATCTGGGCCTGGTTCCGGGACTGGAAGATGTCGGTGGCCGCCGTCCTGGCACTCGCCCACGACGTGGTCATCACGCTGGGCGTCTACGCCCTGGTCGGCTTCACGGTCACGCCCGCCACCCTGATCGGCATCCTGACCATCCTCGGTTACTCCCTGTACGACACCGTGGTGGTGTTCGACAAGATCAAGGAGAACGTCACCGGCCTGAGGGACTCCAGGGACACCTACTCGGAGCGGGCGAACCTCGCCATCAACCAGGTCGTCGTCCGCTCGATCAACACCACCATCATCGGCGTGCTGCCCGTGGGTGCCCTGCTGATCGGTGGCCTGACCCTGGCCAGCGGCCCGCTGCAGGACCTCGGCCTGGCGCTGTTCGTCGGAATGATCGCCGGCGCCTACTCGTCGCTGTTCATCGCAGCGCCGTTGCTGGCGCTCCTCAAGGAGCGCGAGCCGGCGCAGGTCGAGCACCGCGAGACGATCAAGCGTCGCATCGAGCGGTCCGAGGCAAAGGAGCAGCGTCGTGCGGAGCGGGAGGCCGAACTGGCGCGAGCCGCCGTGGGCGGTGGCGGCGAGTCGTCACCCGGAGTGGCATCCGCCTCGACGGGGCCGCGCAAACCTCGTAGGTCCAACACCACTCGTGCGGAGCGGAAGAAGCATTGATTCATCTCGAGCAGAGTGAGGCCCGCAAGCGACTGATTGCGGGCCTCATCCGTGACGTGCCGGACTTCCCGAAGCCCGGGGTCACGTTCAAGGACATCACCCCGTTGCTGGCCTCGCCGAACGGGTTCCAGGCCGCGATCACCGAGATCATCGATGCCGCTCCCAGGGACATCGACGTGGTGGTGGGGATGGAGGCGCGCGGGTTCATCTTCGCATCCCCCGTGGCGCTGGCGCTCGGTGCCGGTTTCGTCCCGGTCCGCAAGCCGGGCAAGTTGCCCGGCGCGGTCCTGAGCCAGTCGTTCGAGCTGGAGTACGGGTCCGCCGAGCTCAACCTGCACGCGGACGCCATCAAGCCCGACGCCCGGGTGCTCGTGGTCGACGACGTGCTCGCCACCGGCGGTACCGTTGGGGCCACCGCTGCGCTGCTGAAGCAGATCGGGGCCGAGCTCGTGCACGTGTCCGTGGTCATGGAGCTGGGGTTCCTCGGGGGCCGGGAGTACCTGGTCCAGCGTGGCATCGACAGTTCAAGCGCAATCCTGACAGTCTGATACCCATGGCAAGACTGAGGCGGGCCGACTCACAGGGCATCAACGCCATGGTCAGCATGCCGCGGCCGACCTCCCGCCCCATCATGGAGCTCGTGCGGCGCGCGCTGCTGGCCTTCGGCCTGCTGCTGTTCAGCACCATGCTGGTGTGGCTGGACCGGGGCGCCTACGTGGACAACGTGAACGCCGACGGCGTCGGCTTCATCGACGCGCTCTACTACTCGACCGTCACCATGACCACAACCGGCTACGGCGACATCACACCGATGGAGCCACACGCCCGGCTCCTCAACGCCATCATCATCACGCCGATGCGCGTCGGGTTCCTGGTCCTGCTGGTCGGCACCACCATCGAGGTGCTCGCCAACCAGGGCAGCCGCGTCATCCGTGACCTGCAGTGGAGGAAGAGAATGCGCAACCACGTCGTCGTGATCGGCTACGGCACCAAGGGCCGTAGCGCCGTCAACACCATGCGCCGCCACGGGGTGCCTCCTGAGAAGATCGTCGTGATCGACGGCAGCTCCATGGCGGTCGAGGACGCCAACCTCGACGGGCTCGCCGCCTTCCAGGGCGACGGCACCCGGCGCCAGTTGCTGCGGCGCGCGGAGATCTCCAAGGCCAAGGAGATCATCATCTGCCTGGACAGGGACGACGCCGCCATCCTCACAACCCTGACGGTGCGACAGCTGAACCCGTCGGCCGGGATCGTGGTATCGGTGCGCGAGCACGAGAACGTGCCCCTCGTGCGCCAGTCGGGCGCGACGTCGGTCGTGACGTCGGCTGACACCGTCGGGCGCCTGATGGGCCTGTCCGCCGTCGGTCCAGACCTCGGTGCGATCATCCAGGACCTCCTGACCAGCGGCACCGGGCTCGAGGTGAACCAGCGCCAGGCGACCCCGGACGAGGTGGGCAAGAACCCGGCCTCGTTCGTGGGCGAACGCGTGATCGGCGTGGTCCGCAACGACACGCTGCGCCGCTTCTACGACCCGACGGCCGCGAAGATCGAGGCCGGTGACGAGCTGATCGTCGTCCGCAAGGGCGCCGGTCGGATCGACGGGAAACGCGAGCGGGAGGAGTAGTCTCGGCGATGGAGGTGGACCATGGCTGAGCCAGAAGTTGAGCAGGGCAACGTTCTGCGGCGGTTCTCGTCGCCCGAACAGCCCCGGTTTCGCATGCGCCACCGCCTTGCGCGCCTCGGGGCGGTGCGGTCCCGTGCGGCCGTGCTGGACCCGTTGTTCAAGATCGTGCGCACCAGCCACCCCAAGGCGGACCTGGAGATAATCGAGCGGGCCTACCGCGTGGCCGACCACCACCACCAGGGCCAGAAGCGCAAGTCCGGCGATCCCTACATCACCCACCCCCTCGCAGTGGCCACCATCCTCGCCGAGCTCGGCATGACCGAGCCGGTCATCGTCGCCGCGCTCCTGCACGACACCGTCGAGGACACCGACTACTCCCTCGAACAGTTGCGCGCGGACTTCTCCGACGAGGTGGCGCGGATGGTGGACGGCGTCACCAAGCTGGACAAGGTCACCTACGGGGAGACCGCAAAGGCCGAGACCATCCGCAAGATGATCATGGCCACCAGCGAGGAGGTGCGCGTCCTGGTCATCAAGCTCGCGGACCGGCTGCACAACATGCGCACCCTCGGTTTCCTGCGGCCCGACAAGCAGGTCCGCATCGCCACCGAGACGCTGAACATCTTCGCCCCGCTGGCCCACCGACTGGGCATGAACACCATCAAGTGGGAGCTGGAGGACCTCTCCTTCGCCGCGATCGAGCCCAAGGTGTTCGCGGAGATCGCCGCGCTGGTCACCGCCCAGGCGCCCGGCAGGGAGAAGTACCTGCGGGAGCTGATCGCGCAGTTCCAGCAGCTGATGGGCGAGAACAAGATCAAGGCCACCGTCTACGGACGTCCGAAGCACTACTACTCGATCTACCAGAAGATGATGGTGCGCGGCCGCGACTTCAAGGACATCTTCGACCTGATCGGCCTGCGGATCCTGGTCGAGGACGTGCGTGACTGCTACGCGGTGCTCGGCGTTGCGCACTCCGCGTGGAAGCCCATCCCGGGCCGGTTCAAGGACTACATCGCCAACCCGAAGTTCAACATGTACCAGTCGCTGCACACGACGGTGCTGGGTGCCCGCAACGAGCCGGTCGAGCTGCAGATCCGCACGCACGAGATGCACCGCCGCGCCGAGTACGGTGTCGCGGCCCACTGGAAGTACAAGGCGAACCTCCGCGACGGCGTGACGCCCGAGGAGGCCGGCCTGCGGGCCATGCACCAGCTCGGCGTGATGAGCAAGGAGACCGAGGACCCGGGCGAGTTCCTGGACTCGGTGCTGTTCGAGATCAACTCCGACGAGATCTACGTCTTCACCCCGAAGGGCGAGGTGATGGCGCTGCCGAAGGACGCGACTCCGGTCGACTTCGCCTTCTCCGTTCACACCGAGGTGGGCTACCACTGCATCGGTGCCAGGGTGAACGGTCGGCTCGTGGCGCTGTCGACGCCGCTGGTGCAGGGCGACAAGGTGGAGATCCTCACCTCGAAGAGCCCCAACGCCGGTCCCAGCCGCGACTGGCTCGAGTTCGTCGTCTCGAGCCGGGCCCGCCAGAAGATCCGTCAGCACTTCTCCCGCGAACGCCGGGACGAGGCCATGGACGCCGGCAAGGAGATGCTCGCCAAGCAGCTGCGGCGCACGGGGCTGCCGATGCAGCGCCTGCTCACCCTCGAGAACCTCACCGCGGTCGCGAACGAGTTGCGGCAGACCGACGTCTCCAACCTCTACCAGGCGATCGGCGAGGGCCAGGTCTCGGCGCAGTCCGCCGTGGAGCACCTCGTCGCCCTGCACGGCGGGGAGGACGAGACCGTCGACACGGTCACCGAGGACGTCGTCGTCAAGCAGCGGCACCGGCCGGACACCTCCGGCGACACCAGGATCCTGGTGGAGGGTGACGCGTCGATGGTGGTCAAGCTCGCGAAGTGCTGCTACCCGATGCCGGGCGACGAGATCGTGGGCTTCATCACGCGGGGCGACGGCGTGTCGGTGCACCGCGCCGACTGCACCAACGTGCCGTCACTGAGGGAGCAGCAGCCCGAGCGCATCATCAACGTCTCCTGGGCCGACAACGTCGGTTCCTTCATGGTGACGATCCAGGTGGAGGGCCTCGACCGGGCCAGGATGCTCTCCGACGTCAGCGCCGCCTTCTCCGAGCAGCACATCGACATCCTGTCGGCCAACATCACCACGTCGAAGAACCGGCAGTTCATCGGCCGCATCACCTTCGAGGCGCCCGACCCGACGCACCTCGGCCACGTGATCAAGCAGGTGCGCCAGGTACCGGGCGTCTTCGACGCCTTCCGCGTCTAGGGGATCGGGCCCCTAGGCGTTGAACTCGGCCAGTGTCTCCTTGGCCTGGTCCAGCCAGGACTGGTAGGTCTCCAGCGACTTCGCGGTGTCCTTGACCTTGCGCGTGTCGCCCTTGGCCTCGGCATCGGCGAGGTCGGCCTGCAGCTTGTCCACCTGCGACTGGAACAGTGCGACGGTGTCCTCCGCGCGCTGCCTGGCCTCGGGGTCGGTGCGGCGCCACTCGTCGGCCTCGAGCTCGGAGACCTTGTCGCCGATCCGGCGGACCCGGTTGTCCAGGTCGCGCATGGCCTTGCGCGGCACGTGGCCGAGCTCGGAGTACTTCTCGAGGAACTCGCGGTGGACGGACTTGGCCTTCTCGACGTCGGTGACGCCCTCGAGGTCCTTCTCCACCTGTTCCACGAGCGCTGTCTTGGCGGCCAGGTTCTCGGCCTCCTCGCCGTCGACGGCCTGCTGGGCGTTGGTCCGAGCGTCGAAGAACTTGTCCTGGATGGCGCGGAAGCGGGCCCACAGGGCGTCGTCGTCGGAGCGGCGCGCCGAGCCGGCGGCCTTCCAGCGTGCCATCAGGTCACGGAACGCGCCGGCGGTCGGGCCCCAGTCGGTCGAGTCGGCGAGCGGCTCGGCCTCGGCGATGATCGCCTCCTTGATCGCCTTCGCCTCGTCGCGGTGGGAGTTCACCTCCGAGAAGTGAGCCTTGCGGCGCCGCGTGTACTGCGTGCGAGCCGAGGAGAACCGACGCCACAACTCGTTGTCAGTGGCGCGGTCGATGCGGGGGAGGGCCTTCCACTCCTCGAGGAGGTTGCGAAACCTGTCCACGCCTCCGCGCCAGTCGTTGCCCGTGGAGAGTGCCTCAGCCTCGTCCACCATGGCCTGCTTGGCCGCGACGGTTGCGGCGTTCTGCTCGGCCCGCGCCGCCTTGCGTGCCTCGATCTGTGCGGGGAGGAGCTCCTCGAGCTTCTCGAGCTGCGCGGTCAGCGCCGGCAGGTCACCGACGGCGTTGGCCTCGGCGACGTTGGCCTTCAGGGTGTCGATGGCCTTGCGGGCATCCTCCGGCGACATCGCCTGGGATTCGACGCGGGAGCCGAGGAGGTTCACCTCGGCGGCAAGGTTCTCGTAGCGACGGGTGTAGAACCCGAGCGCCTCTTCGGGGGTGGCGTCGGGGACCTGCCCGACGCTCCTTTCTGTGTCACCCACTGTGACGTAGACCGTGCCGTCCTCATCGACGCGGCCGAAGTCCTTGGGCGCTTGCGTTTCAGTCATGCGCACAAATCTAGCCGGAATGAGTCACGGCGTCGCATCGTTGTCCGATCCGAGTAGGCTGAACGCGACTGTGGCCCTCGAGGTAACAGTTCCATAACCGAATCGAGTTCCCTCCGAGGTCACCCCACACATGGCACGCCCCAAGCCGATTTCCGGCTTCCCAGAGTTCCTTCCCGCCGGTCGCTTCGTCGAGACGATGGTGCTGCGCACCGTCACCGAGACGTTCGAGCTGCACGGTTTCGCACCCATTGAGACCCGAGCAGTCGAACCGCTGGACCAGCTCGCGCGCAAGGGAGAGATCGACAAGGAGATCTACGTGGTCCGGCGGTTGCACGCCGCCGATGGCGAGCCGGACGAACTGGGCCTGCACTTCGACCTGACGGTGCCGTTCGCGCGCTACGTGCTGGAGAACGCCGGCCACCTGGCGTTCCCGTTCCGCCGCTACCAGGTCCAGAAGGTCTGGCGCGGTGAGCGCCCGCAGGAGGGCCGCTATCGCGAGTTCACCCAGGCCGACATCGACATCGTCGGCCAGGGCAACCTGGCGTCCCACCACGACGTCGAGATCCCGCTGGTGGCCCTCGACGTGTTCGAGAAGCTGCACAGGGACATGGGGCTGCCCCCGGTCAGCCTGCGGGTCAACAACCGCAAGCTCCTTGAGGGTTTCTACCGCGGTCTGGGAATCGAGGAGACCGCGCCCGTGCTGCAGCGCGTCGACAAGTACGACAAGATCGGGCCGGCCGCCGTCCGCGATCTCCTGACCGATGAACTGGGCCTGACGGCCGAGCAGGCCGCCAAGTGTGTCGCGCTTGCGGGGATCAGCGCCACGGACGAGTCGTTCGTCGACGACGTCTTGGGACTCGGTGTCGAGGACGAACTGCTGTCCAACGGGTTGGAGGAGCTCTCCGCGCTGGTCCGGGTGGCCAGGCGCTCGGTACCCGACCGCGTCGTCGCGGACCTGAAGATCGCCCGCGGCCTCGACTACTACACGGGCACGGTCTACGAGACCCTGCTCGTGGGCTCTGAGAAGCTGGGTTCCGTGGCCTCCGGCGGCCGCTACGACTCGCTGGCCACCGACGGGAAGACCACCTTCCCCGGCGTCGGCTACTCCTTCGGCATCACCCGCATCCTCGCTCCGCTGATCGGCAAGGGCCTCCTGGCGGCGAATCGTTCGGTGCCCTCAGCGGTGCTGGTGGCGGTCGACAACGAGGACACCCGGGAGGACGCCATCGCAGTCGCTGCCGCCATCCGGGCGCGCGGGATCGCCGTCGAGGTGGCACCCAAGGCCGACAAGTTCGGCAAGCAGATCCGTTACGCGGAACGCAGGGGCATCCCGTTCGTGTGGTTCGGCTCGGACTCGGTGAAGGACATCCGCAGCGGCGAACAGGTCACTGCGGATCCGGCGACGTGGGAACCGCCCGCCGAGGACCGGGCACCGGGCGTCATGCCCGGCTGAGATGCGGTGGCGTCGTCGTGCCGTCAAGGTCGATGACGTACTCGCGGCCCAGCGGTGAGCGCCAGGCGTAGTGCCCGGTGCTGGTCTCCATGACGTGCCAAGCCCCTGCCGTCTTGGCCCGGTGCACCCGTCTGCTCAGCGGAGTGAGGTTGTGGGTCCCGGTCTGGCCCGGTTCCCAATCAGCGCCGTGCCTGTACCGATCCAGGTGGTCCAGGTCCAGGGAGCGGGAACCGCGAGAAGAGAACGGGAAGTTCTCGACCGGGTGTCGCCGGTGGACCGCGTCCCTGATCCGCTCGGGGATCTCGTAGGAGTCCACCGGCGCGATGAACGCGTCGTCGACCACAGGCCGCACCGTGACGTTGGAGCCGGTGAGGAACTCCGGCAACGAACCGGTGGTGAGCGGCCCGAACCCTTCGATCCGCGCCACTCCCGAGTCGGGATCCGCGATGGTCCCTGCAGCGAGGTGGACGTGCACCACGGCGCGCCCTCGGCGTGCGCCAGAGGCCGCCATCGTCGTCTGGCCGGGGGTGGCGGCGGACCCGTTCAACCAGTCGAGCGCGGCGGCAGGGTCTGCGAGCAGACCGAGGGCGCTGGCGCGACGCTGCTCACGGGTCCGCGCGTCGCCGGCCCTGCCCATGCTGCGGGCGATCTGGTTGATGGTGTCGTCGAGGGCCCTCGCGTCGCGGGCCTCGAGGGAGGCGTACATGTCCGTCGTGCCGGCCTCCGGTTTGCCGAACCTGACGGTGCGGTCCTGGCGCAGGTCCTCCTCCTGCCGCTTGCGCAGCTCAGGGTCGGCCCTGGCCACCAGTCCTCTTCCAATGCGTTGCAGCCGCGGGAACGAGACGCGCCCCACCCTGGGGGCGAGCTGCTCGTCCACCCAGTGGGCGGCTGCGACGTCGAGGGCAATGGTCAGTTCGGTCAGCTTGACGGCCTGCCAGCGAGGGATGAGACCCGCGCAGAATGCGTCCCACAGGGCGGGGTGTCGGTACTTCAGGTCCAGCACTTCGGCCACGAGGTTCAGTGCCGTGCGCTGCGTGGTGCCGGTGGCAGCTGACAACTCGAGCGCGAGGAACTCCGAGACGAGCGGGGTGCCGTCGTTGCCAGGGCGGACGTAGGCGTCCTGCAGCTCCCCGATGATCGTGTCCACCTCGACCCGGTACGCCAGAGCCAGGTCCACCAGCGCCACCGCCTGCTCCACCTCCCCGAGGCGGATCCGTTCCTGCGCGCGCTGCACCTGGGTGAGTGCCTCGTTCGCGACCTGCTTCCTGTCCAGGGGAAGGACTGTGATCTCCATGAACCAACACTGTCACCCACCACTGACAGTTCGGCGCCCACCCGGCAGGCACCCGTTCGTCAGATGTTGGGGAGCGCACTAGCATGGACGTCGGTGGCTGCACCGTCTCTGCAGTCCGCCCAGAAAGGAATAGCTTCATCATGCTGCGCACCCACAAGGCCGGAGAGCTGCGAGCCTCCCACGCCGGTGAAACCGTTGTACTGAGTGGTTGGGTCGGCAAGCGCCGCGACCACGGCGGCGTCGCCTTCATCGATCTCCGTGACGCTTCCGGAGTTGCCCAGGTGGTGGTCCGCGACGAGGTCCTCGAGTCCTCCGGCGCCCACGACCTCCGCAACGAGTACTGCATCCAGGTCACCGGCGTCGTCGAGGTGCGGCCTGACGGCAACGCCAACCCGGATCTCCCCACGGGCGAGATCGAGGTGGCCATCAGCGAACTGCAAGTGCTCAACACCGCAGCCCCGCTCCCGTTCCAGATCGACGAGCGTGTCGACGTCGGCGAGGAGGCCCGCCTGAAGTACCGCTACCTGGACCTCCGCCGCCCGGCCCCCGCCGCTGCCATGCGCCTGCGCTCCGACGTGAACCGCGCCGCCCGCAAGGTGCTCGACGCCCGCGACTTCGTGGAGGTCGAGACGCCGACGCTCACGCGCAGCACACCCGAGGGTGCCCGCGACTTCCTGGTGCCGGCGCGCCTGGCCCCGGGATCCTGGTACGCCCTGCCCCAGTCGCCCCAGCTGTTCAAGCAGCTGCTGATGGTGGCCGGCATGGAGCGCTACTACCAGATCGCCCGCTGCTACCGCGACGAGGACTTCCGCGCCGACCGCCAGCCCGAGTTCACCCAGCTCGACATCGAGATGAGCTTCGTCGACCAGGACGACGTCATCGAGCTCGGCGAGGCCGTCGTCAAGGAGGTCTGGGCGCTCAAGGGCGTAGAGCTCACCACGCCGTTCCCGCGGCTCACTTTCGCCGACGCCATGGACCGGTACGGCTCGGACAAGCCCGACCTGCGTTTCGACCTCGAGATCACCGAGCTGACGAGCCTGTTCTCCGAGACCGCATTCCGTGTCTTCCAGGCCCCGTACGTCGGTGCCGTCGTCATGCCCGGCGGCGGTTCGCAGCCCCGCCGCCAGTTCGACGCGTGGCAGGAGTGGGCCAAGCAGCGCGGCGCGAAGGGGCTGGCCTACGTCACGGTCTCCGAGACCGGCGAGCTGGGCGGCCCGGTGGCCAAGAACCTCTCCGAGGCGGAACTGGCCGCGCTGCCGGAGCGCACCGGCGCCAAGCCCGGCGACTGCATCTTCTTCGCCGCCGGTGCGCGCACCTCGTCGCAGAGCCTGCTGGGCGCCGCCCGCAACGAGATCGGGCGTCGCTGTGGCCTGATTCCCGAGGACGCCTGGAGCTTCCTCTGGGTGGTCGACGCGCCGCTGTTCAAGCCAACGAACGAGGCGGTCGACGAGGGCGACGTCGCGCTGGGCGACTCCGCCTGGACCGCGGTGCACCACGCTTTCACCTCGCCGAAGCCGGAGCACCTCGACACCTTCGACACGGACCCCGGCAGTGCCCTTGCCTACGCCTACGACATGGTCTGCAACGGCAACGAGATCGGCGGCGGGTCCATCCGTATCCACCGCCGTGACGTCCAGGAGCGCGTCTTCGACGTCATGGGCATCGGTCCGGAGGAGGCGCAGGAGAAGTTCGGCTTCCTCCTGGACGCCTTCGCCTACGGTGCACCGCCGCACGGTGGCATCGCGTTCGGCTGGGACCGCATCGTCGCTCTGCTGAGCAAGTCCGACTCCATCCGCGACGTGATCGCTTTCCCCAAGTCAGGCGGCGGCTACGACCCGCTGACCCAGGCCCCGGCGCCCATCACGCCCCAGCAGCGCAAGGAGGCCGGCATCGACTTCAAACCCAAGGACAAGGACGAGAAGTCGAAGGACCGCCCGGACGCGAAGCACGGCGAGTCAGCCGACCCGGTCCAGGTTCCCTGACCGATTGACACGAAAGAGGCCCTCCCCGTCCGCGGGGAGGGCCTCTTCGGCTCCTCGTCAGTCGAGCGTGATCTGCAATTGCCAGGGGCGGACGAGCACCCACAGCACGACGACCGAGGCCAGTGCGCAGATCAGCATCGCGGCAGCCATCGGAACCGCGCTCGTCATGGCGAAGGTGCCGATGACGGGGCCCACCACGGCCGACAGGCCCATGTTGAGGGCGCCCATGAGGGATGCCGCCGTGCCGGAGTCCCGGCGATGGTTCTGCAGCGCGATCACCTGGCAGCTCGGCATCGAGGAGCCGAAGCCGAAGGTGTAGAAGAACATCGGGGCCACCAGTTGCCACGCGTTCGTGGCGATGGTGCCCACGCCGAGCAGCACCAGGGCGGCCACCACCATGACTGAGGTGCCCATCACGAGCGTCCACTGCGGACCGAGGCGCGAGGCCAGCCGGCTGCCCGCCTGGACGCCGATGAACACGCCCACGGAGCAGAGCGCGAAGATCAGCCCGAAGCCGCCGGGGGACAGGCCGAAGGTCTCCTGCAGCAGCACGGACGAGGTGGAGACGTAGGAGAACAGCCCGGAGAAGGCAAGGGCTGCGGTGATCCAGACGCCGACAAAGGTGCGGTCGCCGAGCACCCGACCGTAGGCACCCTTCAACTCGCGCACCCCACCGGTGGAGCGGTCGGCGGCGGGACGGCTCTCGGGAACCAGGACCGCCACCAGGACCACGACCACGAGCCCGTAGGCGGCGAGCACCCAGAAGATGCCGCGCCAGTTGAACAGGCCGACGAGCCACGACCCCATGACCGGCGCGATGATCGGGGCGAGGCCGGAGATCAGAGCGAGGCGGGAGAGCATCACGACGAGGCGGCGACCGTCGAACAGGTCACGTGCCATCGCCATCGCGACGACGGCGCCACCCGCGGCCGCGAAGCCCTGGAGTGCGCGCAGGACGGTGAGAAAGGTGATGTTCGGAGCCAGTGCCACCAGGACCGAGGCCACGACGTGCAGCGCGGTCATCGCCACGAGCGGAAGCTTGCGTCCGAACCGGTCGCTCAGCGGACCGATCAGCAACTGCCCGACGGCGAAGCCGACGACGGTGGCCGAGAGCGTCAACTGCACCTGGGGATCGGTGATCCCGAGGTCGGCCTTCAGTCTGGGGAAGGAAGGCAGGTAGAGGTCGATGGTGAACGGGCCGAGAGCGGTCAGCAGACCGAGGGCCACGACGATTGCGATGCGGCGGCGGCTGCTGTAGCGGTCGCCCGGATTGGTGGTGTCCACGTTGCTCCGGAAGTGGTGCGGAATGAGAAAGCGCCCACGGCGGAGTCGAGGACTCGGGCGTGGGCAACGTTGCCAGCCGATGCTATACCCAATCCCCGGGTGTGCGAACACCGGTTGCCGGCGGACTCACCCACCCAAGGCGCGGGTGGAGCCGCGCGGCACGAGGTGCACCGGCGCGACGATGTGCTCCGCCGGCGCGGCACCGTCTGCCATCCTGCGATGCAGGAGCCGGACGGCCTGCTGGGCCACACCCTTGTGGTTGGCGTCGATCGACGTGATGCCCGGCGGCACGAAGCGCGATATGTCAAGGTTGTCGAACCCGGCGAGCTGAACGTCCTCGGGCACGCGCCGCCGGTGGTCCGCGAGCGCCGCCAGGGCACCGAGGGCAAGCACGTCGGTCGCGGCGAAGACTCCGTCGAAGGAGAGGCCTGAGGCCAGAACCGCGTCGAGCGCGGCACGGGCCGCTTCGTGGGAGTAGGTCGACACGGGCACGACGAGCTCCCTGTCGACTCGGATGCCGGCCTCTTGGTGGGCAAGCTCCCACCCGCGACGGCGGTCGCCTGCCATCGTGTGCGCCGACTCGAATGCACAGCCGAGTGCGACGATGCGGCGGGAGCCGCGCTGGATCATGTGGGTGGTGGCGAGCCGGGCACCCTCCTCGTTGGCAAGACGGATGTGGTCGAAGCGTTCGGGGACGTCACGCTCCCCGAGCAGGACGAGGGGTTTGGCGCTCCGGACGCGGTCGAGTTGTTGCAGGTTCAGGCCAGCCACTGAGAGGAGGACGCCGTCGTACAGGTTGAGGTGCGCGACGGAGAGGGACGCCATCTCCTGTTCGGGCTCGGCGCTCGTGCGTGCCAGGACCAGGTGGCGACCTTCCGCCTCGATGAGAGGGGCGATCTCGTCGGCGAGCTCGCCGAAGTAGTCGTGAAAGGTGGGCACGATGAACGCGACGGTGTTGGTCCGTCCGGCCTTGAGCGCCCGGGCGGTCAGGTTGATCTCGTAGCCCAGGAGTTCCGCGGCGGCGAGGACGCGCGCCCGCGTCGACGCGCCGACCGGCCTGCGTTCGTTGAGGACGTTCGACACGGTCATGGTGGACACGCCTGCCTGGCGGGCGACGTCGGCCATCGTCACCATGAACGTCCTCCCGGGGGCATCGTAGCAACTTCCTCACTGACGACAGCCTGCCTTATGACCGTGCCCGGGTGGACTCTGGGGCGCGGCAAGCACCTCGATTTAGTGATGGATTGCAACATTTTGTGTCCTAGGGCTTGACTGCGGGAGTTCCGACGGCTTAGTTTATCGCTACATTCCGACGGGATGGGGACGCCAGGCCGATCTGGTTTCCTCGGTGCGATGGAGGCTCGGAGTCCGACCCCGGCTCCACGTCACACCCTAGGAGAAACGGTTCGCTCAACGAAGAGAGAAGACATGAGAACCACTGGCAAGAAGTTGTCGGCGCTGGCCCTGGCTGCAGCGGTCGCCGTCGGGTTGGCCGGGTGCACCGGCCAATCCCAGGAGAAGGAGGAGGTCCCGCAGGAGGATGTGGTCATCCCCGAAGGGGACCTCGCCGACGAGTCCGGGATGTTGACGCCCAGCAACCCCACCACCCTCACGACATGGATCACGTCTGCCTCGCAGGCCCCGGCCCCCGACAACAAGATCACGAAGCTGCTCGAGGAGCAGTTGGGGGTGACGCTGGAGTACGAGATCGTCGCGCCGGACAACGTCGACCAGAAGATCGGTGTCATGCTCGCGGGCGGAGAGTTCCCCGACCTCGTCGGCACCACCGACCTGCGGCTCCGTCTCCTGGAGGGCGGCGCCCTCATCCCCCTGGACGAGATGCTGGCCACCGGTGACTACCCCAACATCGCGACCCATGTCGAGGACGACATCAAGAAGATGAGCTACTCCGGCAGTGAGGTGGACCCGGGCCTGTACATCATCCCGAACTACAACCGCTTCTACGGCGAGATCACCGGCGGCACCTACTACGGCCCCGCGTTCTGGATCCAGAAGCGTGTCCTCGAGGAGGCCGGGTTCCCGGACCTCGAGAACATGACGCTGGAGCGATACTTCGAGCTCATCGCGGACTTCAAGGAAAAGCACCCCGAGACTGACGGCATCCCGACCGTGGGCTTCGAACTGCTGGCGTCGACGGGCCGTGAGTGGGGCATGACCAACCCGCCGGCGCTCCTGGCCGGCTCCCCGAACAACGGTGGCGTGATCGTCGACGAGAACGACCACGCGGAGATCTACGCGGACAAGGAGATCGCCAAGGACTTCTACGAGGTCCTCAACGAGAAGTACGCAGCGGGTCTCGTCGACCCCGAATCCTTCACGCTGACGTTCGACCAGTACACGGCGAAGCTCGCCACCGGCGCCGTACTGGGCATGCACGACCAGGGCTGGAACTTCCAGACGGCCACAGACTCGCTGCGCAGCGCCGGCAACGACCAGTACACCTACGTGCCGCTCATGCCCGTCTACGACGGAGTGGAGCCCTGGTACGCCGACCGCGACGTCATGAACACCAACCAGGGATTCGGCATCTCCGCCTCCAGCGAGCAGCCGGAGAAGGCACTGAAGTTCATCGACCTGATGCTCAGCGAGCCCTGGCAGAAGGTGCTCTCCTGGGGCATCGAGGGTGAGGACTACCTCGTCGGCGAGGACGGCATGTTCCACCGGACCGAGGAACAGCGGGCCAACGCCCGAGACCTCACCTGGCGCTCGTCCAACCGCCTCGAGGCACTGCTGGACGTGTTGCCAAAGCACCAGGGCCAGTTCTCCGATGGCAACGCCTACGGCCCCGATGACCAGCCCGCCGAGTTCTTCGCGACGCTGACCGAGTACGACGCCGCCGTCATGGAGGCCTATGACAAGCAGACCTGGCGTCAGTTCGTGAACGAGCCGCCGGAGAATCCGAAGTACTACCCGGCCTGGAACATCGGGCTCGACGACGCCGCCAACCAGGTCAACCAGCAGATCACCGACGCCAGTGTGCAGAACTTGCCGAAGGTGATCGCTGGCAGCCCAGCCGACTTCGACGCGAACTGGCAGGCCTATGTTGACGCCATCGACGCCATCGACGTCCAGGTCTACGAGGACGCGATCAATGCCGGCATCCAGGACCGCCTGGCCAATTGGTAACCGTCAGTGAGCCCGTGGTGGGGGCGTTCGCGCCCCCACCACGGTTTGCTCGGCGACCACCCGAAGCTCCTGACACAGAGGTTGGACAGATGACGAACGCCACGATCGAACCCCTAGCGACCGCCACCGGCACCGAAGCGGTCGTCGGGCTCGCGGACGCGCGCAAGCCGGACAGGAAGGCCAGAAACAAGGCAGCGAAGCCTCCCAGGCGCAGGATCACCTGGGACCTCATCTGGGCGCAGCGCGCCCTGCTCCTGATGGCCGTTCCGCTGCTGCTCTACCAGATCCTGTTCAAGTACGTCCCGGTCTACGGGTGGGCGATCGCTTTCCAGGACTACAAGCCGGGTCGCGGCAGCATCTGGAACCAGGAGTGGGTGGGTTTCGAGAACTTCGTCAACCTGTTCACCGGTGTCATGGGGGAGCGGTTCATGCGAGTCGTGACCAACACCCTGGGACAGTCGCTCCTGTCACTGTTCGTGGGGACCGTCGGAGCCATCGTCCTCGCACTGCTGCTGAACGAGGTCAGGAACCAGCCGTTCAAGCGGATCCTGCAGAACATCACCTACATGCCGCACTTCCTCAGCTGGGTGATCGTGGCGAGCCTGGCGTCGGTGGCGCTGTCGCTGCCCTCCTCCGGCGGGTTCATCAACCAAGGGCTCCTGGCTCTGGGCATCGTCGACGAGCCGGTGCTGTTCCTCACCGAGCCCAACTACTTCTGGGGAATCGTCGCCGGTACGAACCTGTGGAAGGAACTGGGCTGGAACACGATCCTCTACCTGGCCGCGATCACCGCAATCGACCCGAACCTCTACGAGGCTGCCGAGGTCGACGGTGCCGGCCGATATCGCAAGATGTGGCACATCACGCTGCCCGGGATCAAGCCCACGATCGTCGTGCTGCTGATCATCAACAGCGGCTGGATCCTGTCCACGAACTTCGAGCTGCCCTACTTCCTCGGCAACGGTCTGATCTCCGAGAGGGCCGAAACCATCGACGTCTTCGTGCTCCGGTACGGATACGAACTGGGCAACTACAGCCTCGCGGTCGTCGCGGGCATCTTCAAGACCATCGTCGCCATCATCCTGGTGGGCTCGGCGAACATGGCGGCCAAGCGCCTCAACCAAGAGTCGCTGGTCTAGGAGGACCTCATGCCAAGCACTGTTGCTACCGAGCCCCGGATGCGGGGCACAGGACGACGCAGGTCGCACCGTCAGCGGTGGACGGCCGAGCGGATCATCTTCACGACTCTCAACAGCACCTTCCTGGTGCTGCTGTCGGTGCTGATGCTCTACCCGCTGCTCAACACGTTGGCGGTCTCCTTCAACGACGGCATGGACGCAGTCAGGGGAGGGATCGGCATCTGGCCCCGCGTGTTCTCGCTGCAGAACTACGAGGTGGTGTTCAACATGCACACGATCTACCAGGCGTTCTTCATGAGCGTCCTGAAAACGGTCGTCGTCGTGTTCACGAACCTGCTGTTCACCTCGATGCTCGCCTACGCGCTCAGCCGCAACGAGTTCATCTTCCGAAGGCCGATCACCCTGATCTTCGTGCTCACGATGTACTTCGACGCCGGGTTGATCCCCAACTACCTGCTCATCAGGGACCTGGGAATGTTGAACACCTTCCAGGCCTACTGGGTGCCCGTGATCATCAGCGCGTTCAACCTGATCCTCCTGCGCACGTACATGAAGTCGATCCCGGAGGAGGTCATCGAGTCGGCACGTCTCGACGGTGCGGGCGACTTCCGGATCTGGTGGCAGATCGTGATGCCGCTGTGCAAGCCCACGCTGGCCGTGGTCGGCCTGTTCGTGGCGGTGGGCAGTTGGAACGCCTGGATCGACACCCTGCTCTACAACTCGGGCGAGCAATGGCTTTCAACCCTGCAGTACGAACTGCAGAAGCTGTTGTCCAGTTCGATGAACGCCGGAGTGAACCAGGGTACCGCGGGCAGTCAGGCGACCGTGGCGAGTGGTGGACAGGTGACCACACCGATCGCACTCCGCTCCGCCATCACCATCGTGGCGGCCGTCCCGATCCTGTTCGTCTACCCATTCCTGCAGAAGCACTTCGTCTCCGGTCTCATGATTGGCTCCGTGAAGGGCTGAACCCTCCTGAAAGGCTTCCACCATCTTCCGTTACAACCCCCGCTCGAGACTGTGGCGCATTGTGGACGCGCTCGGTTCGATCATCGTGATCAACCTGCTCTGGCTGGCGAGCATCGCCCTGGTCGTGACGGCGGGAGCAGGCACGGTGGTGGCCTACGAGCTCTGCCGCCGCGAGGTCCTGGGCAAGGACACCGGCATGGTGGCCATCGCTTCCAGCGCCTTTCGCCACAGCTGGAAGCAGGCCACTGTGATCGGCGTGCTGGCGGTCGCGGTCGCGGCCGTCGGCGTCCTCACACTGTCCTACCTGCCCTCCCTCGGACTGGGACAAGTGCTGGTTCCCCTGGTGATCGTAGTTCTGTTCCTGGTGATCCTCGTGTTCTGGTGCCTCCCCCTCGTGGCTCGCTTCACCAACCCGACCTGGCGCCAGTTGCAGAACGGGTTCACGCTGGGGCTGACGACTCCCGGCCTGACGGTCCTGCTCGGGATCGCCGTCGCCCTCGGGGGGTGGGCCGTGTGGAACTTCATGCCCGCGGTGTTCTTGGTCCCGGGCCTGATCCTGGCGTGGTGGTGCTACCTGCTGGAGCACTTCTTCATCAAGCGCGGATTCGTGCAACCGGACGCGGAGTGAGGAGCGGCTACTTGCACCTCGCGGACACTACGGTCATGATTGCCTCAAGAAGAATTGAGCAATGGAGGTGGCGCCGTGGATCTGGTCGAGGTGCATGCAGCCCTTGCCGACCCGCTGCGGCTGGCCGTCGCCCAGTACCTATACGACACCGACGAGACTCCGGGCCGACTGGGGGAGCGATTCTCGGTGCCGTCGAACCTGTTGGCGCACCACCTGGGAGTGCTCGCGGCCGCGGGTGTGGTCACCCGCCGGCGCAGCGAGCACGACGGGCGCAGGCAGTACCTCCAGCTCTCGCACTTCGAGCCGATGGTGAGGCAGTTGGTCGGCGTCGGCATCGGAGCCCGTCCCCAACCGGAGCGGGTGCTGTTCGTCTGCACCCGCAACTCGGCCCGTTCGAAACTGGCCAGCGCGCTGTGGCGACGCCACAGTCTCCTCCCCAGCGCGGACGCGGGCACCGCTCCCGCGACCGCGCCGCACCACACCGCGAACGCCGTCGCCGAACGCCTCGGCCTGTCACTGGATCGTGCGATGCGTGACGTCGAGCGCGCCCGGCGCCCGGGGGACCTCGTCGTCACGGTCTGTGACCACGTCCAGGAGACGTGGGATCACGATGGGCCCGGCCTGCACTGGTCGGTGCCGGACCCCGTGCCGGGCGGCGCCGAAGCGGACTTCGTGGGCGCCGCAGAAACCCTCGAGGCCCGGATCTCGATCCTGGCCCCGCAATTCCAGAAGGAGTCAAGCCATGACCAACACTGACACCAGGGCGAACCTGTTGTTCGTCTGCGTGAAGAACGGTGGCAAGTCACAGATGGCGGCGGCCATCGCACGGCAGGTCGGCGGCAACGCGGTCGACGTCACCTCCGCGGGGACCAGGCCCGGGTCGAAGCTGAACCAGCAGTCCGTCGAGTCGCTGGCCGAGGTCGGTGCGGGGATGGAAGGCGAGTACCCCAAGCAACTGACCGACGACATGCTGCGTGCCGCGACGCACGTGGTCCTCGTCGGATCGGAGGCGCAGGTGGAGCCGGTCGAGGGGATGACCGGCCAGATCCGCACCTGGGACATCGACGAGCCCAGCCTGCGTGGGATCGAAGGGGCCGAGCGCATGCGGCTGGTCCGTGACGACATCTCCGAGCGGGTGCTCCACCTGGTGCTGGAGGTGACCGGTCAGCCGGCCGAGCATGCGGAGCGCTACGCGGGCATCATTGCGGACCTGACGAACCAGTACGAGGGGGTATTCACGGTCGACGAGGTGCGGGCCTTCGTGCGCGAGGCGCACGCCAACCTCGCGCCGAGCGCCAGGATCCCCGCCAACCTGCCCGTGTTCGTGGAGCGCTTCAGCCACGACAAGCTGCGCGCGGCCGCCAAGGCCAAGGGCGAGCCGCGCGACGGCAAGCCGGAGCTCCTGTTCGTGTGCGTGCACAACGCCGGCCGCTCCCAGATCGCGGCCGCCATGGCCAAGCACTTCTCGGAGGGCAGGGTGGTCGTCCGCTCGGCCGGGTCCAACCCGTCCGGCCAGATCAACCCGGTGGCGCTGCAGGTGCTCGAAGAGCGGGGGATCGAGGCGGCCTACCTGTTCTCCAAGCCACTCACCGACGACGCGCTGCAGGCGTCCGACGTCGTCATCACCATGGGCTGCGGCGACGAGTGCCCCTACTACCCGGGCAAGCGGTACGAGGACTGGAAGCTCGACGACCCGAACGGGCAGCCGATCGAGACCGTCAGGCGGGTCGCCGACGAGATCGAGGTCAGGGTCCGGGGGCTGCTCGCCGAACTCCTCTGAGCCCGGCTCAGCCCTTCAGCCCCCAGGCCTCCGCAGTGAGTTCCAGCGAGCGGAGGCGGACCGCCGGGTCGTGGGCATAGGTGACCGTGATCAGTTCGTCTGCGCCCGTCTGGTCCGCGATGGACTGCAGGGTCTCGGCCACCTGGTCGGCCGTTCCGATCGCGCTGACCATGAGCATCCTTTCGGCCATCAGCTCACCCATCTCCGTGACCTCGAAGTCGGGCTCGCCCGGTGGCTGGAGCTTCTGGCGTCCACCGCTGCGCTGCATACCCATGAACATGTTGCGGGTGACCGTGAACTGGTGATGGGCCTCGGCCTCGTCCCGGCAGGCCATCACGTTGACCCCGACGCTGACGTAGGGCTTGTCGATCTGGGCCGTGGCTGAACTCGCGTCGAAGTTCGAGCGGTAGACGTCGAGCGCCTGGAACAGGGCGTCGGGGGCGAAGTGGGAGGCGAAGGAGTACGGCAGCCCCAGTGCTGCGGCCATTGACGCGCCGGCTGTGGAGGAACCCAGCATCCAGATCGGGACCTTCGTGCCCTCGGCGACGCCGGCGTGGATGCCGAGGCGGTCGCGTCCGCCGTCGAACCAGTTCATGAGGTCGACGATGTTGGCGGTGAAGTCCTCCGGCTGGGCGCTCGAACGGGCAAGCGCACGGGCGGTCAGTTGGTCGGTTCCGGGAGCGCGCCCCAGCCCGAGGTCGATCCTGCCCGGGAACATCTGCGCAAGGGTGCCGTAGTGCTCGGCAACCATCAAGGGCGCATGGTTGGGCAGCATCACGCCGCCCGAGCCGACCCTGATCCGCTCTGTCAGCGCGGCCGCACGGCCCACGAGCAGCGAGGTCGCCGACGACGCGACCGAGGCCGTGTTGTGGTGCTCGGCGTACCAGAGCCGCTCGTAGCCGAGCCGGTCGGCCACCTGTGCGGCCTCCATCGAGACCGCGATGGCATCGGCCGGGCTCTGGTTCGAGGACACGGACACGAGGTCCAGAACGGACAGGGGAATCTGGTTCATGCTTCAAACGTATCCGATGTCCGGCCGGCCGTCGGAAGCCTGCCCCACCCTCCGGCTCACGGGACCCAGCGGACGCCGTCCTCGTACAACTCCTCACCAGAGACGCAATGCGATTGGCTCGAATAGGGATCCTCTCGGCAGATCGCGTCCACGAGAACACGGTCGCCCACCGGTTCCGTGAGAGTCAACGTGAACGACTCCCAAGGATTGGATGGGCACAGTCCGCCCCCCTTGTGGCGTTCCACCTCGGCGCGGATCAGTATCTCGTCCTCACCGTAGGTGACCACTGGCTCGAGCACCTTGCCGGTGAAGCTGCTCGCGCACTCGATCCGCGTGACCGACAGTTCGAGCACGGTGGACCGGGGCGTGACCTCGTCGGGAGCGGCCAGGACCCAGGTCGCGGGATCGCCATCCACGGACGGCCGCCATCGCACACCGTTGTCGTGGGCATCGACCAGTACCCGATCGCCGATGGGCTCCGACAGCTCAACGAGAGCTGTCCCCACAGTTCCCTCGCACGTGTGGACCACGTCCGGCTCGGGCGGCGTGTAGTCGCCTGCGGCGCTGATGACGATGCGGTCCGTCTCAAGAGCAACCAGCGGATCGTGGACACTGAAGGTGGCTCCGCAGCCTCCCTCCGGCTGCTCCACCAGGATCTCGAAGGCAGTCGCTTCAGACGTCACGTCCGAGGGGTCGGCGAGGGTCCAACTGCCCAGCCTCACGTTGGGGGTCGGGGCGGTGTCCGCCAGTTCTGTGCCGCCATCACTGAGGAGGGATGCTGCGCCGAAGGCTGTCCCAACCATGGCGGCCACGAGACTCAACACCGCGGCGGCACGTTGCCGGCCACGGCGCTTGCGCACCCTGCCGCGGATCTCGGCCAGGTCGACCGCTGGCAGGTCCTGCGCCGGTACCGCTGCCAGTCTGTCCTCGATCTCAGGCATATTCTGCTCCCTCCTTGAGTTCCTGTTCTGTGAGGAGGGTCCGCAATTCGGCGAGTCCCCGTGACGACTGGCTCTTGACTGTCCCGACTGAGCGCCCGGTCAGCCGAGCCACCTCATCGATTGACAGGTCCTCGACGTAGCGCAGGACGACCACCTGCCGTTGCACGAGCGGCAGGCGAGCCAGGGCCCTCGACAGGACCTGTCGATCCTCGACCCCGGCGTCCGGGCTGCGCCCGGATTCCGGCAGGTGCTGCGTGGGCACCTCGCCGCGCCACTTGCGACGCCACCATGCCGACTGGAGCCGGACCATGGTGGTCCTCACCCAGCCGGCCGGGTTGGTCTCGATCCGGTCCCAGTGCGCGTACGCCTTGGCGAGCGACTCCTGCAGCAGGTCCTCACCGACGTCACGCGATCCGGTCAGCATCCACGCGGTGTGCAGCAGCCGGGGTGACTGCTCGCGCAGAAACACCTCGAACCCCTCTGGGTCAGACACGGACACCTCCTCACTCTCCCAGAGGGGCTGGGGTGCTCGGTAGGTTCCCGGACTTTCGGTAAACCTGCCCGTGGTAGGGCGGTCGACGCCGGGAGATAGGCTTGCGGGCGTGAACTACGACCTATTCGGCAACCCCGACCCGACGCCGACAAAGCCCGTCGGGTCGCTGGGTGACGCGCGCTCTGAGGGTGCCCCGCTGGCGGTGCGGATGCGGCCGCGCACGCTGGAGGAGATCGTCGGGCAGCAGCATCTCCTGAGCCCCGGGTCGCCGCTTCGTCGACTCGTCGAGGGCCAGCCGATGAGCGTGTTCCTGTGGGGACCGCCGGGGGTGGGCAAGACAACGCTGGCATCCATCGTCTCGCGCGCCTCGGGCGCGCGCTTCGTCGAGGTTTCGGCCGTCAGCGCCGGAGTCAAGGAACTGCGCACCGAATTGGACAAGGCCCGCCGGGAACTGGAGCGCGGCAACCCCACCGTGCTGTTCATCGACGAGGTCCACCGCTTCTCCAAGACGCAGCAGGACGCCTTGCTGCCGGCCGTGGAGAACCGCATCGTCACCTTGATCGCGGCCACGACGGAGAACCCGTCGTTCTCGGTCATCTCGCCGCTGCTGTCCCGCTCCCTGTTGCTGCGGCTCAAGCCGCTCACCGATGACGACATCGGCGGCCTGATCGACCGCGCGGTCGCCGACAAGCGCGGACTCGACGGCAACGTGACCCTGACCAAGGCCGGCCGCTCTGACCTGGTCCGGATGGCGCAGGGGGACGCCCGCCGCGCGCTCACGTTCCTGGAGGAGTCTGCGGCCAGCGCCGTCGCCCTCGAGACCAACGAGATCACCCCCGACGTGGTGGCCTCCGCCGTGGACCGTGCCACCGTTCGCTACGACCGCGACGGCGACCAGCACTACGACGTCATCAGCGCCTTCATCAAGTCGATGCGCGGCTCGGACCCGCAGGCCGCACTCCACTACCTCGCCCGGATGCTCGAGGCGGGGGAGGACCCCCGCTTCGTCGCGCGTCGCCTCATCATCCACGCCTCGGAGGACGTCGGCATGGCGGCGTCCGGGGTGCTGCAGACCTGCGTGGCCGCTGCCCAGGCGGTGCAGCTCATCGGCATGCCGGAGGCGCGCATCACCCTCGCCCACGCCACCATCGCCGTCGCGACGGCCCCGAAGTCGAACGCCGTCATCACCGCCATCGGGGAGGCGACCGCGGACGTGCACTCGGGCAAGGGGCTGGAGGTGCCCGCCCACCTGCGCGACGCCCACTACTCCGGCGCCGAGAAGCTGGGCCACGGAAAGGGCTACAAGTACCCGCACGATTACCCCCACGCCCTGGTGGCCCAGCAGTACCTGCCCGACGACCTCGTCGGCGCCAGCTACTACCGGCCCACCGCCAACGGCGCCGAAGCCGCAGTGGGGGAGCGTCTGGCGGCCATCGAGGAGGTCACTTCGGGCGGGCCCCAGTCAGCTAGAGTTACGGCGAAGCGCAACGAGGAGAGCGAATCATGACCGTTGGAGAAATCGCGGGCCTGCTGGCCGCCGTGGCACTGTGCGTGCTGGTGGCCTTCTGCGCCGTGCCGCTGTTCAAGCTCGGCCGGGTGCTCGAGGAGCTGCGGCTCACCGTGCGGGACGTCGGCCACAACTCGGTGCCGATCCTGCAGGAGCTCAAGAGCACCGTCGAGGCCACCAACGACGAGATCGCCAAGCTGTCCCTGGTCACCGAGGACGTGCACAAGGTCTCCGGCCACGCCACCGTGGTGAGCGAGAACGCCGCCCAGATGTCCCAGCTGTTCTCGGCCACCCTCGGTGGCCCGCTGGTCAAGACCGCAGCGTTCACCTACGGCGTCCGCTCCGCACTGAAGGGGCGCAGGAAGAAGTGAGAAACCTGTTCTGGCTCCTGGCGGGAGCCGCTCTGACGTGGTTCGTCATCATGAAGGGGCGCGCGCTGCTCCACCGTCTCACCCCGAAGGGCGTCGCCGAGCAGGTGGAGCGCAAGGGGAACGAGGCCGCCGCGAGCTTCGGCGACTTCTACGCCACCTTCAAGACCTCCATGGCTGCCCGGGAGGCCGAACTCCGCGAGGAACTCGGCGTTCCCGAGAGCAACTGACACACACAACACCCAAGGACGACCACCAATGAAGACCTCCGAGATCCGGAGCCGTTTCATCGACTTCTTCGCGCGCCACGACCACACGGTCGTGCCCAGCGCGTCACTGCTGTACAACGACCCCACGCTGCTGTTCGTGAATGCCGGCATGGTCCCGTTCAAGCCCTACTTCCTCGGGGACGAGCCCGCGCCGTTCAAGCGCGCCGTCTCCGTCCAGAAGTGCGTACGCACCCTCGACATCGACGAGGTGGGCGTCACCACCCGCCACGGCACCTTCTTCCAGATGAACGGCAACTTCGCCTTCAACGACTATTTCAAGGCCGAGGCCATCGCCTACGCCTGGGAACTGGTGACTGGCAGTGTGGCCGACGGCAACTGGGGCTTCGACGGGGACCGCATCTGGGTCACGGCCCTGCACGGCGACCAGGAGACCGTCGACCTGTGGCAGCGCGTGGGGGTCCCGCGCGAGCACATCCAGGAGCGTGGCCTCAAGGACAACTACTGGCACATGGGTGTTCCCGGGCCGGGCGGGCCGTGCTCTGAGATCTACTTCGACCGCGGGCCCGAGTTCGGTCCCGACGGCGGCCCCGAGGCGGACGAGGACCGCTTCCTCGAGATCTGGAACCTGGTGTTCCAGACCGAGGAACTCTCCGCTGTGCGCGCGAAGGACGACTTCGACGTCCTGCGCCCCCTGGCGTCGAAGAACATCGACACCGGCAACGGCCTCGAGCGCACCGCCTACCTCCTGCAGGGCGTGAACAACCTCTACGAGATCGACGAGGTCTTCCCGGTGATCGCGAAGGCAGCCGAGATCTCGGGGCGGACCTACGGCGCCGACGCCGCCGACGACATCCGCTTCCGCGTGGTCGCCGACCACGTCCGCAGTGCCCTGATGCTCATGACCGACGGCGTCACCCCCGGCAACGAGGCGCGCGGCTACGTGCTGCGACGGCTCCTGCGCCGCAGCATCCGCGCGATGCGCCTGCTCGGCGTCGGCGACCCGGTCCTCGGCGAACTGCTGCCGGTCAGCCGCGACCTGATGGGCGTGTCCTACCCCGAGGTGCACGGCGCCTGGGACCGCATCTCGCAAGCCGCAGGCACCGAGGAGGAGTCGTTCCGTCGCACCCTCCAGGCCGGCACCACCATCCTGGACACCGCCGTCGCCACGGCCAAGCAGGAGCGCGCGGAGACACTTGCCGGTGAGAAGGCGTTCCAGCTGCACGACACCTACGGCTTCCCCATCGACCTGACCGTCGAGATGGCGGCCGAGCAGGGCCTGAAGGTGGACCGCGAGCGGTTCAACTCCCTGATGACCGAGCAGAAGGAGCGCGCCCGCGCCGACGCCAAGGCCAAGAAGGGTGGCGCCGCCAGCCTCGAGGCCTACCGCAACCTGCGCGACAAGGGCGAGACCCCGTTCCTCGGGTACACCGACCTCGACGTCGAGACCTCCGTGGCCGGCATCATCTCCGACGGCGCGCTGGTGGACCGCGCCGGCGACGGCGACGAGGTCGAGATCGTGCTCGCCGAGACCCCGTTCTACGCGGAGGCCGGCGGTCAGGACTCCGACGCGGGCCGCATCACGGGCGACGGCTTCTCGCTCGAGGTCCTCGACGTGCAGCGCCCCGTCCCCGGACTCGTGATCCACCGCGTCCAGGTGCTCGGCGAGCTGCCCGCCGGCGCGCACGCCCGCGCCGTCGTCGACGCCGTGCACCGCCACGCCGGCTCCCAGGCGCACACCGCGACGCACATCATCCACGCCGCGCTGCGCGAACTGGTGGGCCCGACCGCCACCCAGGCGGGCTCCTACAACAAGCCCGGCTACATGCGCTTCGACTACTCGGCCGCGCAGGGCATGTCCGACGCGCTGAAGCTCGAGATCGAGCAGCGCGCCAACGAGGCCATCCGGGACTCCTTCGAGGTGACCGCCCAGCAGATGAAGCTGGATGAGGCCAAGGAACTCGGGGCGATGGCCATGTTCGGCGAGAAGTACCCGCCGGTGGTCCGCATGGTCGAGCTCGCCGGACCGTGGTCCCGCGAGCTGTGCGGCGGCACCCACGTGCCGAACACTGCCCAGATCGGTGTCCTGAACCTGATCAGCGAACAGTCCATCGGCTCCGGCGTCCGCCGGGTCGAGGCACTCGTCGCGCAGGACGCCTTCAGCAAGTTCGCGGCCGAGCGCGCACTGGTGAACTCGCTGACCAACACGCTGCGCGTGCAGCCCGACCAGCTCGTCGGCCGCGTGGAGCGGCTGATCGCAGAGCTCAAGGACGCGGAGAAGCGGCTCGCGGCCGCCCAGGCGCAGCAGTTGCTGTCGCGCGCCTCGGAGCTCGTGGCACAGGCCCGCGACGTCTCAGGTGTCCGCTACCTCGGCGTGCCGGTTCCCGGCGTCGGTGGGGGAGACCTGCGCACTCTCGCAGCCGACCTGCGTGACCGGCTCGGCAGCGGCCCCGCCGTCGTCGCGCTCGTCGGGGGAGGCGACGGCAAGGCCGCAGCCCTCGTCGCCACCAACGACGCCGCCCGCCAGGCAGGCCTGAAGGCCGGCCGCCTGATCTCGGTGGCCTGCCAGGCCCTCGGCGGCAAGGGTGGCGGCAAGGACGACATGGCCCAGGGCGGAGGCTCGCAGCCCGAGAACGCGCAGGCGGCGCTGTCGGCCGTCGAGGCCGCCATCCCCGCAGCACTGGAGAACCGTGGCTGATCACCCCGTCGGGCCGCGCCTCGGCATCGACTGGGGCAAGGCCCGGATCGGGGTGGCCGCGAGCAACCGCGGCACCACCCTTGCCTACCCGGTCGAGACGGTGCAGGCCGGGCCGAACGCGCTGCGTCGGATCGCCGAGCTCGTGGCCGAGTATGAGCCCGGCATCGTCTACGTCGGACTGCCGCTCACCCTGAAGGGCGAGCGCAGCTTCTCCGCGCAGTACGTGCTGGAGCGCGTCGCCGAACTGGGCGGTGTGATCGGGGCGGACAACATCCGCCTCGTCGACGAGCGGATGAGCACCTCGTCGGCGTCACGTAACCTTGGAAGTGCGGGGCGGCGAATCAAGCAGCAGAGGAATGTCATCGACCAGGCAGCAGCGGTCGAGATCCTGCAGCGCGCGCTGGACCTCGAGATCAGTTCCGGCAACCCGGCCGGCGAGGCTCTGGAAGGAGACGAAGCGTGAGCCCAGCCTTCGTTGACAACGACGGCAACCTCAACTGGCGCAAGATCGGCTACCACGCCCGCAGCGCCTTCGCCGTCCTCCTGTCCGCCGCGATCCTGGTGGGCGGCGGCTGGTTCGTCTACAGCAAGGTCAACGAGGCCTACGTCTCCTGGCGCACCGCCGACGACTACATCGGCGAGGGCGTCGACCCGGTCTCCGTCGTCGTCCCCCTGGGCGCGACGATCACCAACATCGGCGACATCCTCGTCGAGAACGACGTCATCAAGTCCACCTCGACGTTCCGCGACGAGGCGGCCAAGAATCCGGACTCGAACAGCATCCAGGCCGGACGCTACAACCTCAAGACCCAGATCCCGGCCGCCATGGCACTCGAGATGCTGCTGGACCCGGCCAACCTGGAGGTGACCACGATCACCATCCCGGAGGGCTTCGCCCTGTCCCAGCAGTGGACGGTCATCACCCGTGAGCTGGACATCCCGCGCGAGGACATCTCCGCCGCGTACAACAGCGGCGAGGTGGAGCTGCCCGAATGGGCCGCCGGAAACTTCGAGGGCGTGATGTTCCCCGACACCTACCAGGTGGCGGAGCCCGTCAACCCGCTGCAGATCGCACAGGCGCAGGTGGCCCAGTTCAAGCGCGTGGCCACTGAACTGGAACTCGAGAGCAGGGCCCAAGCAATGGGTCTGACGCCGTATGAGGTCGTGACCGTCGCCTCGATCATCGAGAAGGAGGTGGCCACGCCCGAATACCGACCCATGGTCGCGCGTGCCATCTACAACCGGCTCGAGAAGGGGATGAAGCTCCAAGTGGATTCCTCGGTGCACTACGCCCTCGGCGACTTCTCCAAGGTCACCACCACGGCAGAGGACCGCGCGAACCCCTCGCCCTACAACACCTACGTGCACGAGGGCCTGCCGCCCGGACCCATCAGCAACCCCGGACGCGCCGCCCTGGACGCCGCACTCACCCCTTCCGAGGGCGACTACGTGTTCTGGGTGACGGTGAACCTCGACACCGGCGAGACGCGCTTCGCCGCCACCGCCGAGGAGCACGAGGCGAACGTGGCGCTGTTCCAGCAGTGGTGCCAGGCCAACACGGGCCGCTGCGTCTGATGCGCTGCGCAGTCATCGGGGACCCGGCGGCGCACTCGCTGTCCCCGGCGATCCACCGCGCCGGATACGCCGCAACCGGGCTGGACTGGACCTACGACGCCATCACGGTTGCGCCCGAGGCCCTCGACGGCTTCCTCACCGGTGTGCTCGCCGACCCGCAGTGGCGCGGCCTCAGCGTGACGGCGCCCCACAAGGAGGCGCTGCTTTCCTACGGCGAGCCCGACCACGTCGCCCGTCTCGTGGGCGGCGGCAACACGCTGGTCAAGGGCGAGTCCGTCACCGTCCACAACACCGACGTGCCCGGCTTCGTCCGTGCCTGGCGGCACCACGGCCTGGGTGCTCCCAGGCGCGCCGCCATCGTCGGCAACGGCGCGACGGCGCGCTCGCTCATGGTGGCGCTGGCCGGTCTCGAGGTGGCAGAGGTGATCGTGCTGGCGAGGCGACCGGAGCGTGCGACGTCGCTGGTGGAACTGGGGATCGCGCTGGGGGCCAACGTCGAGGCGGTGGCCATCGACACCGAGCTCCCGGAGCTGGACCTGCTGGCCTCCACCGTCCCCACCGGCGCGACCGCTCCGCACGCGGAGCGCTGGGCCGGGGCGTCGTCGGTGCTCTTCGACGCCGTCTACGACCCGTGGCCGACGCCGCTGGCGCAGGCCGCGCGGGAGGGGCAACCCGTGATCACCGGTCTCGACCTGCTGGCCGGCCAGGCGGTCGACCAGTTCTACCTGATGACGGGCCGCGAGGTGACGTTCGTCGACTGCCTATCCGCCGCCGAGGACGAGCTGCGACGTCGCTGACGAAGCATGGAAGAATACCTTCCATGCTTCGATACCTCACCGCCGGCGAGTCGCACGGCCAGGCCCTGATCGCGACGATGGAGGGCATCCCCGCCCACGTCAGGGTGGGAGTACCGGAGATCTCGAAGGCGCTTGCGAGGCGCCGGCTCGGCATCGGCCGCGGTGCCCGGATGAAGTTCGAGGCAGACGAGCTCTCCCTCCTCGGCGGTTTCCGCCACGGCGAGACCCTCGGGTCGCCGATCGCCATCATGGTCGGCAACACCGAGTGGCCCAAGTGGGAGCAGGTGATGGCCCCGGGCGAGGTGGACGCCGACGAGCTGGCCGAGGTGGCCCGCAACGCACCGCTCACCCGGCCGCGCCCCGGCCACGCGGACCTCGCCGGCATGCAGAAGTACGACTGGGACGAGTCCCGCCCGATCCTCGAGCGTGCCTCCGCCCGCGAGACCGCCGCGCGCGTCGCGCTGGGCACGGTCGCGCACGCCTTCCTGCAGCAGAGCCTGGGCGTCACGGTCCTCAGCCACGTCGTCGCTCTCGGCCCGGCGGAGACGAAGTCAACGGCCATCCCCACCTACGCGGACCTGGAGGCCATCGACGCGGCACCCACCCGCTGCTTCGACCCGGAGGCCGCCGCCGCGATGGAGGCCGAGGTCGAGGCCTGCAAGAAGGCCGGCGACACCCTGGGCGGAGTCGTGGAGGTGGTGGTCTGGGGTCTGCCACCGGGCCTCGGGTCCCACATCCAGGGTGACCGGCGGCTGGACGCGCGCCTCGCGGCGGCACTGATGGGCATCCAGGCCATCAAGGGCGTCGAGGTGGGTGACGGCTTCGACCTGGCCCGCCGTCGCGGCTCCGCCGCCCACGACGAGATCCTCGCGGGGGAGACCGGGGTCGAGCGCGCCACCCACCACGCCGGCGGCATCGAGGGCGGCATGACCACTGGCGAGGTGCTGCGGGTTCGCGCCGCCATGAAGCCGATCTCCACCGTTCCCCGCGCACTGCGCACCATCGACGTCGCCACCGGCGAGGCCGCCTCCGCCCACCACCAGCGCAGCGACGTCTGCGCCGTCCCCGCCGCCGGGGTCGTGGCCGAGGCGATGGTGGCACTCGTCGTCGCTGAGGCGGTCCTCGAGAAGTTCGGTGGTGACTCCGTCGCGGAGACCAGGCGCAACGCCGAGTCCTACCTGGCGCACCTCGAACAGCGTGGACTGCAGGTGCACTCATGAGCATCGTGCTGGTCGGGGCGCCGGGCTCGGGGAAGTCATCGGTGGGGCGAGCCCTCGCCGCCGAGTTGGAACGCGACTTCATCGACGTCGACTCCCGCATCGAGGACGTGGTGGGCAAGCCCATCCGCGAGATCTTCGCCGACGAGGGCGAGGCGCACTTCCGCGAACTGGAGGAGTCCGCCACCCTTGAGCTGATCCAGACAGATGCGGTCGTCTCGCTCGGAGGGGGAGCGGTGCTCAGCGAGAAGGTCCGCGACGCGCTGCAGCACCACGACGTGGTCTGGCTCAAGGTCTCCATCGGCCAGGCCACCCGACGGGTCGGCATGAACACCGTGCGTCCCCTGCTGCTGGGCAACGTCCGGGGCCGGCTCATCGAGCTGCTGCGCGAACGCACCCCGCTGTACGAGGCCGTGGCAACCACGACGATCGACACCGACGAGCGCTCACCCAGGGAGATCGCCTCCGAGCTCGCCGACAGGCGCAGGCCGTGACGGTTCGCGTCGAGTCCAAGGCAGGTCCCTACGAGGTCCACATCTCCCGAGATGCGCTTGAAGCGCTGCCCGCGCAGCTGGAGGGCGCGAACCGGGTGGCCCTGATCCATTCGCCGCCGCTGGAGGACGTGGCCCACCACGTATCCGGACTGCTGGACGGCCTCGAGGTGCTGCGGATCGAGGTCCCCGACGCCGAGGAGGCCAAGACCCCCGGTATCCTCGCGTGGTGCTGGGACCAGCTGGCCGAGGCCGGCTTCACCCGCAACGACGTCGTCGTCGGACTGGGTGGCGGCACCGCCACGGACCTCGCCGGGTTCGTCGCAGCCAGCTGGCTGCGGGGCGTCGCCTACGTCAGCGTCCCCACCTCCGTGCTGGGGATGGTGGACGCGGCAGTCGGCGGCAAGACCGGGATCAACCTGACCGCCGGGAAGAACCTCGTCGGTGCGTTCCACGAGCCACGGGCCGTGATCTGTGACCTGTCGTTGCTCGACAGCCTCCCCGCAGCCGAGGTGCGCTCCGGGATGGCGGAGGTCATCAAGTGCGGCTTCATCGCCGATCCGCAGATCCTGCGGCTGGTGAGCGACGACCTGGACGACTCGCTCGACGTCACCTCCATCAGGTTCGCGGAGCTGGTGCGGCGCGCGATCACGGTCAAGGCCGAAGTGGTGGCTGCGGACCTGACCGAGCGCACGTCCATCGGGGCCGACATCGGTCGGGAGGCCCTGAACTACGGCCACACCCTGGGGCATGCCATCGAGGCGCGCGAGAGGTTCACCCTCCGCCACGGCGAGGCCATCAGCATCGGCATGGTGTTCATGGCTGAGGTCTCCCGACGGCTGCTCGGCCTGGACGACGAGACCGCGGCGATGCACCGTGAACTGCTGGGCGGGATCGAGCTCCCGCTTCGCTACGAGCAGGAAGCCTGGCCCGAGCTGCGTCGCCTCATGAGCCTGGACAAGAAGTCCCGCGGTTCCACGCTGCGGCTGGTCGGCCTCAGCGCCCAGGGGCGACCACGGATCCTCGCCGACCCGGACGAGCGGGTCCTCGAGGAGGCCTACGCCTCACTGGCGTGACGGATCGCCCACCAGACGACAGAGGGGCGGGTGCACGTGCACCCGCCCCTCATCCGTGTGACAGCCGTCAGCGGCGGTCCCTGTCGTTGTCAGTGACGTCGTTGAACGCCTCGGACGCACCGTCCTTGACGTCCTCGACACCCTTCTTGACGTGGGCCTTGCCCTGGTCCATGCGGCCCTCGGCCTCGAGCTGCTCGTTGTCGGTCGCGTCGCCGACGCCTTCCTTGATCTTGCCCTTGGCGTCCTCGGCGGCGTTGGAAAGCTTGTCTCCCAAACCCATGTTCAACTCCTTCGATCCACCTCGGTGCGGGATTGCCCGAGAGGAACCAGCCTACGCCCGTTGGAGGTCAACGGTCCGGGATGCGGTGAGACGACCCCTTGGGCTTTTCGCGCATCGTGAGATGTTGGGTAGACTCTCGCGACGGCCCGGATGGGCTCCGGATTGTGACGAGAGGCGGAAGTTGTGGCGTCGACCAACGACCTGAAGAACGGCATGGTGCTGGACCTGGACGGCCAGCTCTGGCAGGTGCAGTGGTTCCAGCACCACAAGCCCGGCAAGGGCAACACCGTGGTTCGCACCAAGCTCAAGCACGTCCTCAGCGGCAAGACCGTTGACCGGACGTTCCCTGCGGACACCAAGGTGGACACCGCCACCGTCGACCGCAGCGAGATGCAGTACCTCTACATGGACGGCGACGACTACGTCTTCATGGACAACACCTCGTTCGAGCAGCTGATGATCAGCGCCGCCGTCGTGGGGGAGGCCAAGGACTACCTGCTGGAGAACCAGTCGGCCACGGTGGCCACCCACGAGGGCAACCCCCTGTTCATCGAGCTGCCCGCCTCCGTGGAGCTCGAGATCACCTACACCGAGCCCGGCCTGCAGGGCGACCGCTCCAGCGGCGGCACCAAGCCCGCGACCCTGGAGACCGGCAAGGAGATCCAGGTCCCGTTGTTCATCACCAACGGCGAGAAGGTCAAGGTGGACACCCGCGACGGTTCCTACCTGGGCCGCGTCACCGGTGCCTGAGGCCTCGCACTACGGCGCCCAGACGAAGGCCCGCAAGGCCGCCCTGGACGTCCTGTTCG
This sequence comes from Tessaracoccus rhinocerotis, assembly GCF_007197885.1. Classification (GTDB taxonomy): domain Bacteria; phylum Actinomycetota; class Actinomycetes; order Propionibacteriales; family Propionibacteriaceae; genus Arachnia; species Arachnia rhinocerotis. The sequence goes on along the minus strand of NZ_VKKG01000005.1, from coordinate 152,732 downwards.
CCGCGGAGCAGCGCGGCGTGGGGATCGTGGATCTCCTGAACGAGCAACTGACCCTGGGCGGTGGCACCGTTCGCGAACTCACTCGCACGATCGTCCACGGCGTCGCCGAGCACAAGCAGGCGATCGACGCGCGCATCGCCGCTGCCGTCTCAGATTCGTGGACGCTGGATCGCATGCCGGCCGTGGACCGTAATCTGGCGCGGATCGCGGTCTTCGAACTGGACCACAGCGACGTCCCGGCGTCGGTTGCGATCTCGGAGGCGGTCCGCCTGGCCTCCGACCTGTCCACCGACGAGTCACCGACATTCCTCAACGGCCTGCTCTCACGAGCCGCGGCCGACCCACACAAGCCCACTGAAAACTGACCACTGACGAGGTACGCATGAGTTCTCAACCCGCAATCTTGGTTCTGGAGGACGGACGCGTATTTCGTGGTCGATCCTTCGGCGCGGCCGGCGAGGCCTTCGGTGAGCTGGTGTTCTCCACCGGCATGTCCGGATACCAGGAGCTCCTCACCGACCCCAGCTACCACAAGCAGGTGGCCCTGACCACGGCGCCGCACGTCGGCAACACCGGCTGGAACGACGAGGACGACGAGTCCTCCCGCATCTGGGTCGCAGGCTTCGTGGTCCGCGACCCCGCCCCCCGCCCGTCGAACTGGCGCTCCAAGGGGAGCCTCGACGCCGAGTTGGCGCGGCAGGGCGTCGTCGGGATCGCCGACGTGGACACCCGCGCCCTCACCCGCCACATCCGCGAGGCCGGGGCCATGCGCGTCGGCATCTCCACCACCGACCTCGACGAGAAGTCGCTGTTGGCCAAGGTCCTGCAGCAGCCGTCCATGGAGGGCGCCGACCTGACCGGCGAGGTCACCATCGACGAGGCCTACGTCATCCCCGCGCGCGGCGAGAAGAAGTACACGGTCGCCGTGCTGGACCTCGGCATCAAGTCCATGTCGCTGTCGCGGCTCTCCGAGCTCGGCATCGAGCAGCACGTGCTGCCCGCCACCGCGAGCTGGGCCGACGTCGAGGCCACCAACCCCGACGGGGTGTTCTTCTCCAACGGCCCGGGCGACCCAGCAGCGGCCACCGGCCCGATCGCGGTGCTGAAGAATGTGCTGGAGAACCGGATCCCCTACTTCGGCATCTGCCTGGGCAACCAGCTCTTCGGCCACGCACTCGGCTTTGGCACCTACAAGCTCAAGTTCGGCCACCGCGGCCTCAACGTGCCCGTCAAGGACCTCGCCACCGGCAAGGTCGAGATCACCGCGCAGAACCACGGCTTCGCCGTCGACGCCCCCATCGGGGAGCACGTCGAGACCCCGTACGGCACGGCAGAGGTCAGCCACGTCTGCCTCAACGACGACGTCGTCGAGGGTCTCGAGCTGCGACGCGACGGGCGGCGGGTCGGGTTCTCCGTGCAGTACCACCCCGAGGCGGCCGCAGGCCCGCACGACTCCACCCACCTGTTCGACCGTTTCGTCGAGATGCTGGCGGCCAACGCCGGGAAGGAAGCCTGATGCCCCGTCGCCAGGACATTGAATCGATCCTCGTCATCGGCTCCGGCCCCATCGTCATCGGTCAGGCCTGCGAGTTCGACTACTCCGGCACCCAGGCGTGCCGGGTGCTGCGCGAGGAGGGGTTCCGGGTGGTCCTCGTGAACTCCAACCCCGCCACGATCATGACGGACCCGGACTTCGCAGACGCCACCTACGTCGAGCCCATCACCACGGAGTTCCTGGAGCGCGTCATCGCGAAGGAGCGCCCCGACGCGGTGCTGGCCACCCTCGGCGGCCAGACCGCACTGAACGCGGCGATCAAGCTCGACGAGGCCGGGATCCTCGAGAAGTACGGGGTCGAGCTGATCGGCGCCTCCGTGGAGGCCATCCAGCGCGGCGAGAACCGCGAGGAGTTCAAGGACATCTGCCTCGCACTGGACGTCCCGGGCGGTCCGCCCGAGGTGGCCAAGTCCTTCATCTGCCACTCCATGGAAGAGGTGCTCACGGCCGCCGACACCCTCGGGTTCCCCGTCGTCGTGCGCCCCAGCTTCACCATGGGCGGGGTCGGCTCCGGGTTCGCCCACGACGCCGACGAGCTGCGCCAGATCGCTGGTGCGGGCCTGTCCGCCAGCCCCGTCACCGAGGTCCTGATCGAGGAGTCCATCCTCGGGTGGAAGGAGTTCGAGCTGGAGCTGATGCGCGACACCGCGGACAACGTGGTGGTGGTCTGCTCCATCGAGAACTTCGACCCGATGGGCGTGCACACCGGCGACTCCATCACCGTCGCCCCGGCCATGACCCTCACCGACCGCGAGTACCAGCGGATGCGCGACGTCGGCATCGCGATCATCCGCGCGGTGGGCGTCGACACCGGCGGCTGCAACATCCAGTTCGCCATCGAGCCCGACACCGGGCGCATGATCGTCATCGAGATGAACCCGCGCGTGTCCAGGTCCTCCGCGCTCGCCTCCAAGGCCACCGGCTTCCCGATCGCCAAGATCGCGGCCAAGGTCGCCGTCGGCTACACCCTGGACGAGATCACCAACGACATCACCCAGGTCACGCCGGCCGCGTTCGAGCCGGTCATCGACTACGTCATCGTCAAGGTGCCGCGGTTCGCGTTCGAGAAGTTCCCGGCCGCCGACTCCACGCTCACCACGCACATGAAGTCCGTGGGCGAGGTGATGGCCATCGGCCGCAACTTCACCGAGGCCCTCGGGAAGGCGCTGCGCTCCATGGAGGACGCCTCGGCGCCCTTCGACTACGCTGCGCCCGCCGAGCGTTCCGTGACCGACCTGCTCACCGACGCCGCCCGTCCGCACGACGGCCGCATCCGGCTCGTGATGCAGGCCCTGCAGCAGGGTGCCACCACCAAGCAGGTCTACGAGGCCACCAAGATCGACCCCTGGTTCATCCACCAGCTCGAGTTGCTGCGCGACCTGGCCGTCGAGGTGGCCGACGCTCCCGAGCTGACCGCCGAGGTGCTCCGCAAGGCCAAGAAGCACGGCTACTCGGACTCCCAGATCGCGCAGCTGCGCAACCACAGCACCGACGTCATCCGCGGCGTGCGGTGGGCGCTGGGAATCCGCCCTGTCTTCAAGTCGGTCGACACCTGCGCCGCCGAGTTCGAGGCCAGGACCCCCTACATGTACTCCTCCTACGACGAGGAGACCGAGGTCCCGTCCCGCGAGAAGCCTGCTGTCCTGATCCTCGGTTCGGGACCCAACCGCATCGGCCAGGGCATCGAGTTCGACTACTCGTGCGTCCACGCCACCATGGCGCTGCGGGAGGCCGGCTACGAGGCCGTAATGGTCAACTGCAACCCCGAGACGGTCTCCACCGACTACGACACCTCCGACCGGCTCTACTTCGAGCCGCTCACCGCCGAGGACGTGCTCGAGATCTACCACGCCGAGTTGAAGGCCGGCCCCGTGGTGGGGGTCATCTGCCAGCTCGGCGGCCAGACGCCGCTCAAGCTCGCGCAGACCCTGAAGGACGCGGGCGTGCCGATCCTTGGCACCAGCCCGGAGGCCATCAACCTGGCCGAGGAGCGCGGCGCCTTCGGCCGCCTCCTCAGCCGGGCCGGGCTGCCGGCACCCAAGCACGGCATGGCCAGCTCCTTCGCGGAGGCGAAGGCCATCGCCGCGGAGATCGGCTACCCCGTGCTCGTGCGCCCCAGCTACGTGCTGGGCGGCCGCGGCATGGAGATCGTCTACGACGACGCCGCCCTCGAGCGCTACATCTCGAACGCCACCGAGGTCACCGAGGACTCGCCCGTGCTGGTGGACCGGTTCCTCGACGACGCCGTGGAGATCGACGTCGACGCCCTCTACGACGGCGAGGAGCTCTTCCTGGGCGGCGTGATGGAGCACATCGAGGAGGCAGGCGTGCACTCCGGTGACTCGGCCTGCTCCCTGCCGCCGATCACCCTTGGCGACGCCGTCGTGGAGCACATCCGCGAGGCCACCCACCTGATCGCCGACGGGGTGGGGGTGCGCGGTCTGCTGAACATCCAGTTCGCCCTGCACGCGGACACCGTCTACGTCCTCGAGGCCAACCCGCGTGCGTCGCGCACCGTGCCGTTCGTGAGCAAGGCAAAGGGCATCCAGCTGGCCAAGGCCGCCGCCCGGATCATGCTGGGGGAGTCCATCCAGGACCTGCGCGACTCCGGGCTGCTCCCGGCCGAGGGCGACGGCTCGACCACGCGCCCCGGCGCCCCAGTGGCGGTGAAGGAGGCCGTGATGCCGTTCAACCGGTTCCGCACCTCCACCGGCGCCTTCGTGGACACCGTCCTGGGCCCCGAGATGCGCTCCACCGGAGAGGTGATGGGCCTGGCCGACAACTTCGGCACGGCCTACGCGAAGGCCTGGGCCGCGTCGGGCGGGCCACTGCCGACCAGCGGCACCGTGTTCGTGTCCGTCGCCAACCGCCACAAGCGGCACGCGCTGTGGCCGATCAAGCGGCTGGCAGACCTCGGGTTCAAGCTGATGGCCACCAGCGGCACGGCCTCGGTGCTGCGCCGCAACGGCGTGGAGGTCACCGAGGTGCACAAGCTCTCCGAGCGGGAGGATGGCGACACCGCCCCCACCATCGTCGAGCTGATCAGCAGCGGCGACATCGACCTCGTGTTCAACACGCCGCAGGGCAGCAACGTCGACGGTGCCTCGCCCCGTGAGGACGGCTACCTGATCCGCACCGCGGCCGTGCTGGCCGACGTGCCGTGCGTGACGACCGTGCCCGGCCTCGCCGCGGCGGTGCAGGGCATCGAGGCGCTCCGCCGCGGTGGCCTCGAGGTGCAGTCGCTGCAGGAATGGGCGGCAGCCGCCCGATGACTGACCCGTCCGTCCCCACGAGGCTGATGCGCACCGCGTACCAGCTGGGGCTCCGCCCGTTGTTCTTCCGCCTGCGCCGCGGGGACGCCGAGCGGGTCCACGAGGACGTTATCGGGCTGCTTTCCAGGCTGCCCTCGGGTGGGCGCGCGGCGGTGGCGGACCCCGTCACCGTCGCCGGCATCCGGTTCCCGAACCGGGTCGGCCTCGCGGCCGGCATGGACAAGGACGGACGCGCGGCCGGGGCGTGGGCGAGGCTCGGCTTCGGGTTCGCCGAACTCGGGACCGTCACGGGCCAGGCCCAGCCGGGCAACCCGAAGCCGCGCGTGTTCCGCCTGAAGCAGTCGCGGGCACTGGTGAACCGGATGGGCTTCAACAACTCCGGCGCCGAGGCCATGGCCGAGCGTCTCCACCTGCTGGGCGTGCGTCGCGGCAACCACGCCGTCGGGATCCCGCTGGGCATCTCGATCGGCAAGACCAAGGTGGTGCCGCTGGACCGGGCCACCGACGACTACCTGCACTCGCTGCGAGCGCTGGAACTCTACGCCGACTACTTCGCGGTCAACGTCTCCAGCCCCAACACCCCGGGGCTGCGGGACCTGCAGGGGGCCGAGGAACTGGCCGCCCTGCTGGCGGCGCTGGTGGCGGAGACCGCGCGCCTGTCCGGGCGCCCGACGCCCATCTTCGTCAAGCTCGCGCCCGACCTCGAGCCGGTGCAGCTGCGCGAGACGCTGGCCGTCATCAACGACTCGGGCGCCGCCGGGATCATCGCCACCAACACGACGCTGTCCAGGGACCACCTCGCACCCGCCGACCGCGTCCTGGGCGAGCAGGCCGGCGGGCTCAGTGGGGCGCCCCTGACCGAGCGTGCGCTGCGCTTCGTCGAGGACGTCGCCGCCGGCACCCGCCTGCCGGTGATCGGGGTCGGCGGGATCATGACGCCCTGCGACGCGTCCCGGATGTTCGACGCAGGAGCTCGACTCGTCCAGCTGTACACGGGATTCATCTACGAAGGGACCGCACTGATCCGCGGAATCCGGGAACTGGAGAGCTATGAGCAGCTACCGCACAAGGCTTGAGGAGCTGACGGCGGCGCGCGGCCGCCTCTGCGTCGGCGTGGACCCGATGCCCTCGGTGCTGGAGGCGTGGGACCTGGGCCGCGACCTGGCCGGGCTCGAGGCGTGTGCCCGCGGAATCGTCGAGGAGCTGGGGGAGAAGGTGGCCGTGTTCAAGCCCCAGTCCGCGTTCTTCGAGGCCTTCGGCTCCGCCGGCGTGGCCGTCCTGGAGCGCGTCCTGGCAGACATCCGCGACGCCGGCGCGCTCTCCCTGCTCGACGTGAAGCGCGGCGACATCGGCAGCTCGATGGCCGGCTACGCCAGCGCCTACCTCGACGACCACTCCCCGCTGCGGGCCGACGCCATCACCGTCAGCCCGTACCTGGGCGTCGGTTCGCTCGCCCCCGCCATCGAGAAGGCGGTCGCGGCGGGGCGCGGTCTCTACGTCCTGGCCCGCACCTCCAACCCCGACGGCCACGCGATCCAGACCGGCGTCGTCGACGGCGTCAGCGTCGCGCAGCACGTGGTGGACACGGTCGCGGCGGGAAACCCCGGCTGGGACCATGCCGTCGGCCTCGTCGTGGGCGCCACCCACGAGGACCTCGGCTGCGACGTCTCCGGCTTCAACGGCTCCATCCTGACACCCGGCATCGGGGCGCAGGGCGGCACCATCGAATCGGTCCGGAGGGTCTTCGGAGACGCCTCCGCACTGGTCCTGCCGACCGCCAGCCGGGAGGTCATCGGTGCTGGCCGGGGACAACTCGTGGCCCGTGCGACACGGCTGTTGGAACAGTCAGAACAGCTCGGCTGAGCCCGCCCGAGGCGCGGTCATATCGATTTCGCACCAACCTTCGAGGTGTTCGCGCTAACAGTGGTTGCCGCGGGCTACATTGCTCGAAAGTGTTGGCACACCCGAGGACTCGGGTGACATCGAACTGGAGTACGCCATGGCCATTCCGCAGTTGAGCCCCGAGCAGCTCGAGTCCGCCCGCAGCGCCGCAACCGCGGCCAGGCGTGCGCGCGCGGACCTCAAGGAGAAGGTCCGCACGGGGAAGATGACGCTCGGGCAGGCGCTCGAGCACGCAGCCGACGACGAAGTCCTCTCGCGCGTCAAGGTGGTCGACCTGCTGCGCGCCCTCCCGCGAGTCGGGATCACCCGCTCCCAGGAGATCATGGAGAGCCTGCAGATCGCCCCGAACCGCCGCATCCGGGGACTCGGGCGCCACCAGGTGGAGCGACTCAAGGAGATGTTCGCCTGAGCCGTGGCTAAGCTGTCCCGGGTGGACAACAAGAACGCATCGGTCTGGGTGATCTCCGGCCCCAGTGGGGTTGGCAAGGGAACGGTCTGTGCAGCGTTGCGCAGGCAGCGACCGGAGGTGTTCTTCTCGGTGTCGATGACCACACGCAAGCCGCGCCCGAGCGAGACCGACGGGGTGAGCTACCACTTCGTCTCCGACGAGCACTTCCGCGAGCTGGTGGACGCCGGCGAGATGCTGGAGCACGCCGTGGTGCACGGGCTGCACAGCTACGGCACCCCGCGCCGCGCCGTCGAGGAGGCGCTGGCGCAGGGCCGCCCCGTCGTCCTCGAGATCGACCTGCAGGGGGCGCGCCAGGTCAAGGAGAACCTGCCCGAGGCCAAGCTCGTCTTCCTGCAGCCGCCCTCCTGGGACGAGCTGGTCAAGCGGCTGCGGGGGCGCGGCACCGAGGACGAGGAGGCCCAGAGCCGTAGGCTGGAGACGGCCAAGCTCGAGCTCGAGGCCATGGCGGAAGCCGACGAAGTGGTGGAGAATGACGACGTCGAGGAAACCGTGGCCAATTTGATAAGCTTGATGGGCTTGTGACCACAGGCAGTTCCACAACTCTGATCAGAGGTCAACCTTGAGCATCCATCCCGAAGGCATCACCAACCCGCCGATCGACGATCTCCTCGAGTCCATCGACTCGAAGTACCGGCTGGTGATCTTCGCGGCCAAGCGTGCACGCCAGATCAACGCCTACTACTCACAACTCGGCGAGGGCCTGCTGGAGAACGTCGGCCCGCTCGTCTCCGCCGCACCCCAGGAGAAGCCGCTGTCCATCGCCCTGCGCGAGATCAAGGAAGGCCTGCTCGAGTACACCGACATCGACCCCGAGGCCGAGGCAGCGGCAGCCGCCGAGGCCGATGCCGATCCGGCGTTCTCGTTCGTCGACCCGTTCGCGGACTCGACGACGCCCGACCCCGCCTCCTGACCACCTCCTGAAGGATTTCCCCGCAGCACGCGGGGTTTGGTGGCTTGTTGCCACCGCCCAAAACCGATCGTGGCTTGTCGCCACACAAGGAGCAACAATGAGTCGTCTGTTCACCTCCGAGTCAGTCACGGAGGGACACCCCGACAAGATCGCCGACTCGATCTCCGACGCCGTCCTGGACGCCCTGCTCGAGCAGGACCCGGGCGCGCGCGTCGCCGTCGAGACGCTCGTCACCACCGGTCTGGTGGTGGTGGCCGGCGAGGTCAACACCACCGGCTTCGCCGACGTCGCACAGATCGCGCGGCAGCGCATCCTCGACATCGGCTACACGTCGTCCGCGATGGGATTCGACGGCGCGTCCTGCGGCGTGTCCGTTGCCATCGGCGCCCAGTCCCCGGACATCGCCCAGGGTGTCGACTCCGCCTACGAGGCCCGCGTGGAGCACGACACCGACGCCGGCAGCCACCAGGGCGCCGGCGACCAGGGCCTGATGTTCGGCTACGCCTGTGACGAGACACCGTCCCTGATGCCGCTGCCGATCGACCTCGCACACCGCCTCGCGGAGCGCCTGACGGAGGTCCGCAAGGACGGGACCCTGGCCTACGTCCGTCCCGACGGCAAGACGCAGGCCTCCGTCGTCTACTCCGACGGCCGCGCCACCGGCGTGGAGACCGTGGTGGTCTCGACGCAGCACGCCGACGGGATCTCCCTCGACGAAGTGATCCGGCCGGACATCGAGCGCCACGTGATCGCACCCGTCCTGGAGCAGTACGGGTTCCCCGCGCCGGACCGGGTGCTCGTGAACCCCACCGGCAAGTTCGTCATCGGCGGCCCGATGGGGGACGCCGGCCTCACGGGCCGCAAGATCATCGTCGACACCTACGGAGGAATGGCCCGCCACGGTGGGGGCGCGTTCTCCGGCAAGGACCCCTCGAAGGTGGACCGCTCGGCGGCGTACGCCATGCGCTGGGTGGCCAAGAACGTGGTGGCCGCAGGGCTCGCGAAGCGCTGCGAGGTGCAGGTGGCCTACGCCATCGGCAAAGCCCATCCCGTCGGCTTCTACCTGGACACCTTCGGCACCGAGGCCGTGCCGCACGACCAGATCCGCGATGCCGTCCTGGCCACGTTCGACCTGCGCCCCGGCGCCATCATCCGTGACCTCGAACTGCTGCGCCCCATCTACCGGGAGTTCAGCGCCTACGGCCACTTCGGTCGCGAGGTGGCCAACGCCACCTGGGAGCGCACCGACCGCGCCGAGGCCCTCGCCCGGGCGGTGAAGGGATAGCGGAGCGGAGATGTCGCAAGCCGCACCGGCGCTGATCGGCGACCCGCAGCCACCCAGGGTGGCGCGGGTCGCCGTCGACATTCCCCTCGCCCACCTGGACCGGTTGTTCGACTACGCCGTCCCTGAGGAGTTGGCGGAGGCGGCGGTGCCCGGCGTCCGGGTGCGGGTCCGGTTCAGCGGGCAGCTTCGCGACGGCTGGCTGGTGGACTTCGGCGAACCCGAGCCCGGCATGAAGCTGTCCAAGCTGCACGCCGTCGTCTCCTCCGAGCCCATCCTCACCCCCGAGCTCTACGAGCTCCTGCGCAACGTCGCCGACCACTACGCGGGCGTCTGGACCGACGTCGCCCGGCTCGCGATCCCGCCCCGCCACGGCGCGACGGAGAAGGCGAACCAGCGGGAGTGGCCCGATCCCAAGGAGGCCGACCCGCCGACGGTGCTGCCCCGCTTCGACGACGGCGAGGGCTTCCTCGGCGCCATCGCCTCCGGCGGCAACCCGCGTGCGTTCTGGCAGGTGCCGCCCACCTCGGCGGCGCCGGGTGACCTGCTCGGCGGCGTGGTGGAGGCGGTGGCCGCCACGGTGGCCTCTGGCCGCAGCGCCGTCGTCGTGGTGCCCACGGCCCGGGAGCTCGAGCAGGCCCACGCCCGGCTGTGCCAGGCGTTCGGGGCCAGCGCCGTGGCCACGCTCAGCGCCGACCTCGGCCGCTCCGCCAGGTACCGCAACTACCTCGCCGCAGCGCGCGGGCAGGCGCGGGTGGTCGTGGGGACGCGCAGCGCAGCCTTCGCGCCGGTGCGGGACCTGGGCCTGGTGGTGGTCGTGGACGACGGCTCCGACACGCACGCCGAGCTGCGCGCCCCCTACCCCCACTCCCGAACGGTGGCGGTGCTGCGCACCGTCCAGTCGTCCTCGGCGCTGCTGTTCGCCTCGCACGCCCGCTCAGCCGAGGCGCAGGGTCTCATCGCGTCCGGCTGGCTGCACCCCATCGCCATGACTCCGGCACAGACCCGCCGGGTGAGCCCGCCGGTTCGGATCGTGGGGGACGACCCGGCCCGCGAGCCCACCGCCGCCCGGCTGCGGCTGCCCTCCGACGCGTTCCGGTTCCTGCGCGACCGGCTCCCGCAGGGACCGGTGCTGGTGCAGGTGCCGCGGTCGGGGCACTCCGCGTCCCTGAGTTGTCGACGCTGCGGCAACCAGGCGCTCTGCAGCAAGTGCAGCGCCCCGCTGCGGATGCGGTCCAAGGGAGTTGTCTCCTGCTCGCTGTGCGGGCACCAGCCCGCCCGCTGGGAGTGCCGGCACTGCCACGGCAGCGAACTGCGCTCCACCGTCGCCGGGGCCGCACGGACGGCCGAGGAGCTCGCACGGGCGTTCCCCGGGGCGCTGGCCGTCAACAGCTCGTCCGACTCGATCCGCCCCGAGGTGCCAGACACCTCCGCCATCGTCGTCGCCACCCCCGGCGCCGAACCCCTCGCTCCGCACGGCTACGCCGGTGTGCTGCTCCTGGACACCGGCCTGATGCTGGCGCGCCCCGACCTCCGGGTGGAGGAGGAGTCCCTGCGGCGCTGGCTGAACGCCATGGCGCTGTGCCGCAGCCCCGAGGAGGGCGGCACCGTGGTGGCCGTGGGCACTCCGCAACACCCCACGCTCCAGGCCCTGGTGCGGGGCGACGTCGGCGGCTTCATGGAGCGAGAACTGGCCGAGCGCGCCGCCGTCGGGCTGCCGCCGTCGGCGAAGGTGGTCCGGGTGGGTGGGGACCCCGACGCCCTGGCCGAGTTCCTGGACAACGACCCGTTCGAGCAGGTGGACATCCTCGGCCCCACGGAGCTGCGTGGCGGACCGGAGCCGGAGTTCGCCGCCCTGCTGCGCGTGCCGCTCGAGCGCGGCAAGGAGCTCGTGTCCCGAGTGAAGGCCGCCGCCGCGATCAGGTCCGCGCGCAAGGAAGGTGGCAGGCTGTACATCCAGGTGGACCCCGAGGTGATGGAGTAGGCATGAGACTGGTCTTCGCAGGAACCCCCGAGGTGGCGCTGCCGCCGCTGGAGGCGCTGTTGGCCTCCGAGCACGAGGTGGTGGCCGTCGTCACCCGGCCCGACGCGCCGTCGGGGCGCGGGCGCAAGCTGACGCCGTCGCCGGTGGGGCAGCGCGCCGCCGAGCTGGGGCTCGAGGTCCTCAAGCCCGCCAAGCCGTCCGACGAGGCGTTCAAGGCCCGTCTGGCCGAGCTCGCACCCGACCTGTGCCCCGTCGTGGCCTACGGCGGATTGCTGCCGCAGTCAGTCCTGGACATCCCGCGCCTGGGCTGGGTCAACCTCCACTTCTCGCTGTTGCCGCGCTGGCGCGGCGCCGCGCCCGTGCAGCGCGCCATCATGGCGGGTGACGAGGAGACCGGAACCGCCTGCTTCCGGATCGTGAAGGAACTCGACGCGGGCGACGTCTACCGGATGGAGTCCCAGCCCATGCCCGATGCCACCGCCGGGGAGGTCCTGGCCCACCTCTCGGAGTCGGGTGCCGCGCAGCTGGTGGAGACCGTCGACGCGATCGCGGCCGGCGAGGAGCCCGTTGCGCAGGAGTCCGAGGGCATCACCCTGGCTCCCAAGATCACCGTCGAGGAGGCGCGCCTGGACTTCGGCAGGAGCGCCGCCGAGCTTCGCAACCAGGTGATGGGGTGCTCCCCCGATCCGGGCGCGTGGTGCGAGCTGGACGGCGAGCGCCTCAAGATCTACCGGGCTGCGGTCGTCGACGACGCCACCGCCCTGGCCCCGGGTGAACTGCTGTTGCGGAAGAACCGCGTCCTGCTGGGAACAGGTGACGGACTCCTCGAGCTGCAGGAGGTGCAGGCCGCCGGGAAGAAGCGGATGACCGCGGCGGACTGGGCCCGCGGCGGCCACTCCGGGGCGGTGCTGTCATGATGGCCACGCAGCCCAGCAGCCCACGCCGGGTCGCGTTCGACGTGCTGAGGCAGGTCACCGGCGAGGACGCCTACGCCAACCTCGCCCTCGCCAAGCGCCTGGCGACGGCTGGCCTCGACACCCGGGACGCCGGGTTCGTGACCGAGCTGGTCTCGGGCACCTGCCGCTTGATGGGCAGCTACGACCAGATCATCGAAGCCGCCGGGGGGCGGCCGCTCTCCACCCTGCAGCCCGCGGTGGTGGACCTGTTGCGGCTCGGTTCGCACCAGGTGCTCAGCATGGACGTTCCCGACCGCGCCGCCGTGGCAGCCACCGTCGACCTGGCCCGCGAGACCGTCGGGCAGCGCGTCACCGGCGTGGTCAACGCCATCCTGCGCAAGGTGGCGGCAAGGACCTTGGAGCAGTGGGCCACGGACCTGGACCTGAACGGGCACCACCCGAGGTGGGTGGCCGACGCCTACGCCGAGGTCCTCCCCGCCGAGGAGGTGGCCGAGGCATTGGCCGCCAACAACGTCCCACCCGTGCCAACCCTGGTGGTCCGTCCGGGACTCCTGCAGCGCGACGAACTCGTGGCGCTCGGTGCGCGACCCACGCGGTTCTCCCCCTTCGGTGCCTCCTTCGAGGGGCAGCCGGCGAGCCTGGAGCCCGTTCGCGACGGCCGCGCCGGCGTCCAGGACGAGGGCTCGCAGCTGGTGGCGTGGGCCCTGGCCCGGGTGCAGGCGCCCGAGGGGCCGTGGCTCGACCTGTGCGCCGGCCCCGGCGGCAAGGCGGCCCTGCTCGCGGGCCTGGCGCGCGAGGCCGGCCAGGTACTGGTGGCCAACGAGGTGGCAGAGCACCGGGCGCAGCTGGTGGAGCAGGCGCTCACGGCCTATCCAGCGGGCACCGCGCAGGTGGTGTGCTCGGACGGCCGTGACCCGGGTGCGTTCAGTGAGCAGGGCCCCTATGCCCGCGTGATGGTCGACGCCCCGTGCACCGGTCTCGGGGCGTTGCGGCGTCGGCCCGAGTCGCGCTGGCGGCGCAGCGCCGACGACGTGGCCCAGCTCGCCGGACTGCAGCGCGAACTCTTGCGCTCGGCCCTCGATGTCACGATGCCCGGGGGAGTGGTGGCCTACGTGACCTGTTCACCGCACCGGGCCGAGACCCGCGACGTCGTCTCCGACGTGCTGGCGGGGGAGCCGGGCGTGGAGCTGCTGCACGCGGCCGACCACCTGCCGGGTGAGCTGGACGCCGCCGACGGGGACTTCGTCCAGTTGTGGCCCCACCGGCACGGCACGGACGCGATGTTCCTTGCCCTGCTGCGCCGGAGGTGACGGCTGGGCGTCGGTTCAGTGGGCGCAGGCCGCGACGGCGAGCTCGCGCAGGCGGTTGACCATCGCGTTGGGATTATCCGCCGAGTAGACGGCCGAGCCGGCCACGAACGTGTCGGCGCCGGCCTCGGCGCACCGCTCGATGGTCTCCACGGAGACGCCGCCGTCCACCTGGATCCAGACGTCCCGCTCGCCGAGGAGCTCTCGGGTGCGGCGGATCTTCGGCAGCACCAGGTCGAGGAACTTCTGGCCGCCGAAGCCCGGTTCCACCGTCATCAGCAGCACCATGTCCACCTCGCCGAGGGCATCCGCGACGGAGTCGATGGACGTGGCGGGGTTCAGCGCCAGCGAGGCGCGCGCCCCGAGTCGTCGAAGCTCGCGGGCAAGCCGGATCGGGGCCTTCGCGGCCTCCACGTGGAAGGTGACGGACTCGGCGCCGGCCTCGGCGTAGGAGGGCGCCCAGCGATCCGGGTCGGCGATCATCAGGTGGATGTCCAGCATCTGCTGCGTCGACTTCCTGATCGCCTCAACCACGGGTAGCCCGATCGTCAGGTTCGGCACGAACCGGTAGTCCATCACGTCGACGTGGATGGCGTCGGCGTCGGGGATCCGGGCGATCTCGGCCCCGAGGTTGGCGAAGTCTGCGTTGAGGATGCTGGGGGTGATGCGCATGGCGACACCCTATCGAGAAGCATCATCTGGCCGGCCGTCGGCCCGGTCCATGGTCAGCCCCGGTTCTCGCCCGAACCGGCATCGGGGCCCTGCCTGCCGCGCAGGTAGCGCTCGAACTCCGCGGCGATGGCGTCGCCGGTGGCGTCCTCGACGTCCGAGGCGTCCTTGGCCTCCTCGAGCTGCTCGATGTACTCGGCCACGTCCGGGTCCTCCTGGCTGAGCTCGTCCACGGCGGCGGTCCACTTGTCCGCCTCTGCCGGGAGGTCGTCCAGCTCCAGGGAGATCTGCAACGCGTCAGAGAGCTGGGTCAGCACGGCCTGCTGCGCCTTCGGGTTGGGCGGGGTGGCGACGTAGTGCGGCACCGAGACCCACAGGGAGATGGTGGGGATGTTCTCCACCATCAGGAACTGGTTGACCACCCCGATGATGCCCGTGGGGCCCTCGTACTCGGAGGTTCCCAGCGTGAACCGGTCACGCAGGCCGGAGTCAAAGCTGTACATGTTCACCGGTAGCGGCCTCGAGTGGGGGGTGTCGCTCAGCATGGCGCCGAGCAGCACCACCATCCCGGGCTCGACGAGCTTGATCCGGTCCACCAGTTCGTGGACGTAGGAGCGCCAAAGCAGACTGGGCTCGGGTCCGACGACCACGAGCAGGTCCCGGTCCGGGTGGCGCACGAGCTGGAGGGTGGTGTGCGGCCACTGCAGCCAAGGGCCGTCGGGGGCGCGTCGCACGTTGGGCCTGGTGGCCTGGAAGTCGTAGTAGCGCTCGTCGTCGATCCGACCGAACTCCTCGTTCGGGTACTTCTCGAGGAAGTAGAGCGCGCTGTCGCTCGCCGCGTTGCCGGCGTCGTTCCAACCGCTGAAGGCGATCACGACGGCCGGGTCGCGAAGATCTCCCAGACGCTCGAACTGCATTCCTCCATCATAGGACGCGGGGCATGGCTACCCCAGTCGGCGACTCGCCACCGTCTCGGCTGTGCGCGAACGCGGTCGGGCGGACACGGCCGCGAGGGCTAGTGTTGGGCACCATGTCGACCTCAATCCTGAACGCCCTGCAGTCCCGTGTCCTCGTCGCCGACGGAGCCATGGGAACGATGCTGCAGTCGTTCGGTGACCTGAGCCTCGCCGACGACTTCCTGGACCTCGAGGGCTGCAACGAGATCCTCAACGTCACCCGGCCAGACATCGTGGCCCAGATCCACCGCGCCTACTTCGAGGCCGGCGCCGACTGCGTCGAGACCAACACCTTCGGAACGAACCTCGCCGCGCTGAACGAGTACGGCATCACCGACCGCCTCGAGGAGCTGGCCCTGGCGGCCGCGAGGATCGCCCGTGGCGTGGCCGACGAGTTCTCCACCCCGGACAAGCCGCGCTACGTGCTCGGCTCCGTGGGGCCCGGCACCAAGCTCCCCAGCCTCGGCCACGTCCGGTTCGCCGAGATCCGCGACGCCTACCAGCTCCAGGTGGAGGCGATGGTGGCCGGCGGCATCGACGCCGTCCAGATCGAGACCGCACAGGACCTGCTGCAGGCCAAGGCCGCGGTCATCGCAGCCAAGCGCGCCCGCGCGAAGCTGGGCGTTGAACTCCCGATCTTCGTCAACGTCACCGTCGAGACCACGGGCACGATGCTCCTGGGTTCCGAGATCGGGGCGGCCCTGACCAGCCTCGAGGCCCTGGGCGTCGACGTGATCGGCCTCAACTGCGCCACGGGTCCCGCCGAGATGAGCGAGCACCTGCGCCACCTCTCGCGCCGCGCCAACATCGCCATCGGCGTCATGCCCAACGCCGGCCTGCCCGAGCTGACGGCCGACGGCGCCCGCTACCCGCTCACCCCCGAAGGGCTGGCCGACGCGCTCGGCCAGTACCTCGAGGAGTTCGGGATGAACGTCATCGGCGGCTGCTGCGGCACCACGCCCGAGCACATCCGCCTCCTGTCCGAGCGGTTCAGCGGCCAGCCCGTGAAGGAGCGCACCCCGGACCTCGAGCGATCCGTCTCCAGCCTCTACATCGAGGTGCCGCTCACACAGGACGCGAGTTACCTCAACATCGGCGAGCGCACCAACGCCAACGGCTCCAAGGCGTTCCGTGAGGCCATGCTGGTCGAGAACTGGGACGAGTGCGTGGAGATCGCCAAGGCCCAGGCCCGCGACGGCGCCCACGTGCTGGACCTGTGCATCGACTACGTCGGCCGAGACGGCGCCAAGGACATGGACACCATCGCGTCCCGGCTGGCCACCGCCGTGACGCTGCCGATCGTGCTGGACTCCACCGAGCCGCCGGTGATCCAGGCCGGCCTCGAACGGCTCGCCGGTCGCTGCATCATCAACTCCGTCAACTACGAGGACGGCGACGGACCCGAGTCCCGGTTCGGTCGGGTGATGCCGATGGTCAGGGAGCACGGCGCCGGCGTCGTCGCGCTGACCATCGACGAGGAGGGACAGGCCCGCACCGCCGAGTGGAAGGTGCGCGTCGCCTCCCGGCTCATCGAGGACCTCACGGGCAACTGGGGCATGGACGTCGGCGACATCCTCGTGGACTGCCTCACCTTCCCGATCGCCACGGGGCAGGAGGAGACCCGGCGCGACGGCATCGAGACCATCAACGCCATCCGCGAGCTGAAGCAGAAGTACCCCGGCGTCCATACCACCCTCGGCGTCTCCAACGTCTCCTTCGGCCTCAACCCGGCCGCCCGCATCACCCTGAACTCGGTGTTCCTGAACGAGTGCGTCGCCGCGGGCTTGGACTCGGCCATCGTCCACAGCGCGAAGATCCTGCCGATGGACCGCATCCCCGAGGAGCAGCGGGAGGTGGCGCTGGACCTGGTCTACGACCGACGCCGCGACGGGTACGACCCGCTCACCAGGTTCCTCGAGCTGTTCGAGGGCGTCACCGCGGCCGACGCACGGGCCACCCGGGCCGCGGAACTCGCCGCGCTGCCCCTCGCGGAGCGCCTCTCTCGACGCATCATCGACGGCGAGGCCAAGGGCCTGGAGGCCGACCTCGACGAGGCGCTGGAGGCCAAGCCGGCGCTCGACATCATCAACGAGGACCTCCTGGCCGGCATGAAGGTGGTCGGCGAACTCTTCGGCTCCGGCCAGATGCAGCTGCCGTTCGTGCTCCAGTCCGCCGAGGTGATGAAGACCGCCGTCGCCCACCTGGAGCCGCACATGGAGAAGGTGGAGGACTCCGCGGGCAAGGGCACCCTGGTGCTCGCGACCGTGCGCGGCGACGTCCACGACATCGGCAAGAACCTCGTCGACATCATCGTGAGCAACAACGGCTACACGGTGATCAACATCGGCATCAAGCAGCCCATCAACGCGATCGTCGAGGCCGCCGAGCAGAACAAGGCCGACGTCATCGGCATGTCCGGGCTGCTGGTGAAGTCGACCCTGGTGATGAAGGACAACCTCGCCGAACTCAACCGCCTCGGGCTCGCGGACAAGTACCCCGTCCTCCTCGGCGGTGCCGCACTGACCCGGACGTTCGTCGAGCACGACCTCGGCGACATGTTCGAGGGCCAGGTCCGCTACGCCAAGGACGCCTTCGAGGGGCTCGCCCTCATGGACGCCGTGATGGCCGTCAAACAGGGCGTTCCCGGAGCCAAGCTGCCCGAGCCGCGCAAGCGTCGGCACACCAAGACGTTCGTGGAGGAGGTGGTGGACATGGACTCGCTGCCCACCTCCGACGTCGCGCGCCGCATCGACGTGCCCACCCCACCGTTCTGGGGCTCGAGGGTGGTCAAGGGGATCGCGCTGGCCGACGTCGCGGAGTGGCTCGACCACCGCGCCACGTTCATGGGCCAGTGGGGCCTGCGCGGCACCCGCGACGGTGCCTCCTACGAGGAGCTCGTCGAGACCGAGGCGCTTCCCCGGCTGCGGATGTGGATGGACCGGATCAAGACCGACAACCTCGCCAACTTCGGGGTGGTGCACGGCTACTGGCCCGTCCACAGCGAGGGACGCACCCTCGTCGTCGGGGACCCGCAGGACCCGACCCGCGAGCTCACCCGGTTCACCTTCCCGCGGCAGCGACGCGACCGGCACCTGTGCCTGGCCGACTTCTTCCGCAACAAGGAGGAGGCCGCCGAGCTCGGTCCCGACGTGCTCGCCATGCAGCTCGTCACCATGGGATCCGAGGTGGCCAAGGGCACCGCGAAGCTGTTCGAGAACAACAACTACCGCGACTACCTCGAGCTCCACGGCCTGTCCGTGCAGCTCACGGAGGCGCTCGCCGAGTTCTGGCACCACCGCACCCGGCAGGAGCTGGGCCTCACGGGTGAGGGAGAGGTCGAGGCGGCCATCCGCGACCAGGCCTACCGCGGGTCGCGCTACTCCTTCGGCTACCCGGCCTGCCCGGACCTCGAGGACCGCGTGAAGCTGGTGGAACTGCTTGAACCCCACCGGATCGGCGTTGAGTTGAGTGAGGAGCTGCAGCTGCACCCCGAGCAGTCGACCGACGCGATCGTGCTGCACCACCCGGAGGCCAAGTACTTCAACGCGAAGTAGGCTCGGAGGCCATGTCCGAGAATCGCACCCCCGCCGCCGTCCTGTGGGACTTCGACGGCACGCTGGCCGACACCGAGACCGTCTGGACGGAGGTCCAGCAGTCACTGCTGGCAACCTACGGCCTGTACTGGGACGACGAGAAGATGAAGTCGTTGATCGGGGTCGGGGCCATGACCACGGCCGAGCTGGTGGCCGAGGCGCTTGGCGAGCCGGAGCAGGCCACCCACTTCCACGACCGCGCCGAGGAGGGGGTCGTCGCCCGGATCCGGGAGGGTCTGTCCTGGCTCCCGGGCGCGCACGACCTGCTTGAGCAGATCGACGCCGCCGGGGTCCCGAGCGCGATCGTCACCGCCAGCAGCCGCAGGGTGATGGCACCCGTGATGGACCACCTGCCACCGACCGTGAGCTTCGTGGTCACCTCCGACGACGTGAGGCAGAGCAAGCCGGATCCCGAGGGCTACCTGCAGGCGATGGCTCGCCTGGGGGTGGATCCCGCCGACGTGATCGTGCTGGAGGACTCCGTGCCGGGGTCGCAGGCGGCGCTCGCCGCGGGCGCGGTGGTCTATGCTGTACCGGCTCTGGCTCAACTCGAGCCGCATCCGAGGATGAAGGTCTCCACCAACGGTCTCAGGTCCACCACCTGGGCGGATCTGGTGGCGGTCTGGAACGAAAGAAGCAGATGAATCTCTCCGGCGTCACCGACGGCCCACTCCAGGCGGGGGACCGCGTCACCCTCACCGACCCGAAGGGGCGACGCAAGTCCCTCGTCCTGCGGGAGGGGGCCGTCTGGCACACCACCCGCGGCGCGGTCAGCCACGACGACATGATCGGCCGTCCGGACGCCATCGTCGTGACCTCCGTGGGCGGGATGGAGTACCTGGTGCTCCGGCCGTTGCTCAGCGAGTTCATGGTGTCCATGCCCCGCGAGGCCGCCGTCGTCTACCCGAAGGACGCCGCCCAGATCCTGATGTGGGCCGACATCTTCCCGGGCGCGCGCGTCCTGGAGGCCGGTGTCGGCTCCGGCGCCCTCTCGCTGGCGCTGCTGCGGGCGATCGGCCCCGAGGGAAGCCTGCACTCCTACGAGCGGCGCGAGAAGTTCGCCGACGTGGCGCGCAAGAACGTGGAGACCTGGGTGGGCGGTCCGCACCCGGCCTGGCGGCTCACGGTCGGGGACCTCGTGGAGTCGATCACCGACGAGCCACTCGACCGCGTGATCCTCGACATGCTCGCACCCTGGGAGTGCATCGACGCCGTGGGCGAGCGCCTGGTGGCCGGCGGCGTGGTCTGTTGCTACGTGGCCACCTCCACCCAGCTCGGGCGCGTGGCCGACACCCTGCGCGCGCACGGCGGCTTCACCGAACCCCACCTGACGGAGACCACGGTGCGGGACTGGCACGCCGAGGGACTGGCGATCAGGCCGGGCCACGGCACCTCCGGGCACACCGGGTTCCTGGTGATCTCACGCCGCCTGGCGCCCGGGGTCCAGGCGCCCATGCGCAAGCGTCGCCCGGCGCCCGGCGCCTACGGCCCCGACTACACCGGCCCCAGGCCGGCCAACATCCCGGGCGCGGCCGCCCAGGCCGAGTCGGTCCAGGAGGAGCAGCCTCAGGACGAGGGGACAGCGGCAGACGACTGAGCCCC
Organism: Tessaracoccus rhinocerotis; assembly: GCF_007197885.1. Lineage (GTDB taxonomy): Bacteria > Actinomycetota > Actinomycetes > Propionibacteriales > Propionibacteriaceae > Arachnia > Arachnia rhinocerotis. The sequence goes on along the minus strand of NZ_VKKG01000005.1, from coordinate 132,314 downwards.
GCCGCGCCGGACCAGCCCGGCCACCAGGCGCCACCCGAACAGCGCCGCGGCCAGCACGAGTGTGGCCACGAGCACGAAGGGCAGCGCCGCGCCTCCGCCGGCGAGGATCCGCAGGCCCATCCCACCCAACAGCGTGACCAGCCACACCACCAGGGCCGAGCGGAACCCGAAGCCGTCGTCGTCGAGCAGGTTGACGACCACCCAGCCGAACAGGCAGGCCACGACGAACGGCCACGCGGTCTGGAGGATGCCGAGCGGGGTGAGGTCGCCGCCGTGCGTGGCGCGGCCGATGGTGGCGAACACCAGCACGAGCAACAGGTCGAAGGCGGCCGGGACGATGCGCATCATGGGGGCAAACCTATCGCGGCGACTCCACTAGGATCGGCTGGGCAACCACACAGGAGGCGAATCGATGCACGAGGGCAATCCCGCGTCGTTCAGGGACTACGTGTCACGCGTGGCCCCTGGGGCGCTGCCCACCCCGGTACCCGGCGAGGGCGCCGTCCACGGCACCACCATCGTCACCGCAGCCTTCGACGGCGGCGTCCTGATGGCGGGGGACCGCCGCGCGACGCTGGGCTCCACCATCGCGATGCGCGACATCGAGAAGGTCTTCGGCGCCGACCGCCACTCGGTGATCGGGATCGCCGGCGTGGCCGGGCTTGCCGTCGACCTGGTGCGCCTGTTCCAGGTGGAACTGGAGCACTACGAGAAGGTGGAGTTCGCAGAGCTCAGCCTCGACGGCAAGGCGAACCGGCTCGGGACGCTGCTGCGCGCCAACCTGCCGCAGGCCATGCAGGGGCTTGGCGTGCTGCCGCTGTTCGTGGGATGGGACCCGCAGGCCGGGCGGGGCCGGATGTTCTCCTACGACGCGACGGGTGGTCGCTACGAGGAGCAGAGCTTCGCGGCCGTGGGTTCCGGTGCTGTGTTCGCCAGGGGTGCGCTCAAGAAGCTGCACGACCCCCGCGCCGGCGAACGCGAGGCGGCCCTCGCCCTGCTCCAGTCGCTCTACGATGCCGCCGACGACGACTCGGCCACCTCCGGCCTCGACCTCACCCGGGGGATCCTGCCGCTGGTGATGAGCGTGACGGCCCACGGCGTACGGCGGTTCGACATCGAGGAGCTGCGTCCGCTGGCCGAGGAGATCCTGGCGGCGAGGGCGTACCGTCCCGACGGCCCTCGAGCAGGAGCGCTGTGATGTCCGCCCCCTTCTACGTGTCGCCCGACCAGCTGATGCAGGATCGCGCGGAGTTCGCCCGCAAGGGCATCTCGCGCGGCCGCTCCGTCCTGGCGCTCAGCAGCCCCGCGGGGATCGCGCTCGTCGCGGAGAACCGCTCCGACAGCCTGCACAAGGTGGCCGAGATCTACGACCGCATCGGCTTCCTCGCCGTCGGCCGCTACAACGAGTTCGAGGCGCTGCGCGTGGCCGGGATCCGGCAGGCCGACCTGCGCGGCTACTCCTACGACCGCCGTGACGTCACGGCGCGTGGACTCGCCGGCCAGTACTCCCAGTTGCTGGGTGCGGCGTTCTCCGGTGCCGAGAAGCCCTACGAGGTGGAGCTGGTCGTCGCGGAGCTCGGATTCGAGGCCGCCGGGGACGTGCTGTTCCAGATCTCCTACGACGGCAGCATCTCCGAGCACCACCGGTTCGCCGTCCTCGGCCGGGACTCCGACGGCATCGCAGCCCGGGTCCGCGCCGGGCTCGACGGGGAGGGTGCCACGGACCTGCCGGCGGCCGTCCGGCTCGCGCGTGCCGCACTTTCGGAGGACGGGCCGCTCGGTGCCGATGCGCTCGAGGTGGCAGTGCTGGAGCGAGGCCGCGGCAGTCGCCGCACCTTCCACCGCGTGACCGGGAGACAGCTCGAGGAATGGCTGGTCGAGGCCCAATGACCTGCGTACTGATCATCGGGGCCGGGCTCGTCGGCTCCTCGCTCGGGCTCGCGCTGACCCGCGCCGGCGTCGACGTCCACCTCGAGGACCGCTCGAAGTCCCACGCCCGGGTGGCCGCCGGCATGGGCGCCGGCCGGATCACGCCGCCGCGGGCCGACGAGGTCGACGTGGTCGTCGTCGCCACACCACCGGCGACCATCGCGGGCGTCGTCCGCGAGGCCCTGGAACGGTTCCCCCTCGCCGTGGTCACCGACGTCGGCTCGGTGAAGGCGGCGATCGTGGACGAGGTCGGCCGCACCAGTGCGCACCACGGGCGCTACGTCGCATCGCACCCGATGGCGGGTTCCCAGTTCAGCGGCCCCCTGACTGCCACCGCCGAGCTGTTCCAGGACCGCACATGGGTGATCACGCCGTCGCCCGCGAACCCCGACCGGAGCGTGGCCACCATCCGTGACCTCGCCTCGCTCACCGGCGCGCGCGTCGTCGAGCTGAGCCCCGCCGCGCACGACGAGGCTGTCGCCCAGGTCAGCCACGTGCCCCACCTGATGAGCATCCTGACCGCCAGCCACCTGCGCGAGGTCCCGGGGGAGCACCTGCGCCTGGCCGGACAGGGCATCCGCGACGTCACCCGGATCGCCGGCTCCGACACCGCGATGTGGCGACAGATCATCACCACCAACGCCGCGGCGGTGCGGGAGGAACTGGAGGAGGTCGCCGAGGACCTGTCCTACCTGATCTCCGTCCTGGACCGGCCGGACCTGCTCGAGGAGTGCCTCCGCATCGGCCAGAGCGGCGCCCGCTCGTTGACCGGCAAGCACGGCCGTGCCCCCAAGGACGTCGTCGAGGTCACGGTGGAGATCCCGGACGAGCCGCGCGCCCTGGCCCGGCTGTTCGGGGACGTCGGCGAGATGGGGTTCAACGTCGAGGACTTCGACCTCAGCCACGACGCAGTCCGTGAGGTGGGCTACCTGTCCATCTCCGTCGCGCAGTCGAAGGGCGAGCAACTGCGCGCAGACCTCACCGACCGGGGCTGGACCGCCTGGTCCGCCGAGATGGAGGCACACATGACCGGACCCATGGTCATCGCGATCGACGGACCCAGCGGGTCCGGCAAGTCCACGACGGCGAGGCTGCTGGCGCAACGCCTGGGTCTGGCCTACCTGGACACCGGCGCCATGTACCGCGCCATCGCGTGGGCGTACCTGCGCTCCGGGCTCGACGCCTCCGACACCGAGGGGATCCGGAGCCTCGCCGTGTCCACGGACCTGAGGATCGCCACGATCCCGGACCAGCCGCGCGTGAGCGTGGACGGTGAGGTCGTGACCGACGCCATTCGCGAGCCCCGGATCTCCGAGAACGTCTCCACCGTGGCCGCCATCCCGGAGGTGCGGAAGTTCCTGATCCGCAAGATGCGCGAGATCATCGCCGCCCACGGGCGCCGCATCGTCGTCGAGGGGCGCGACATCACCACTGTCGTCGCCCCCGACGCACAGGTCCGGGTGCTGCTCGTCGCCGACCCGGACGCGCGCGTCGCCCGCAGGAGGGCCGAACTGGGGGAGAGGGTGGACGAGACCGCCGTCACCGACCAGGTGATCCGACGCGACCGCGACGACTCGCGCGTCACCAACTTCACCGAGGCCGCCGAAGGTGTGACGGTCATCGACTCCACGCACATCGGCCCCGACGAGGTGGTCGAGCACATCGTCCAGTTGACGCGGCGCTGACATGGGCGGCCTCGACGTGCTCGTGTTCTACGTCCCGGTGGCGGACACCGACGCCGTGCTCGCGGCCCTGTTCGAGGCCGGCGCCGGCCGGGTTGGGGACTACGACTCCTGCGCCTTCGTCGCGCCCGGCCGCGGCCAGTTCCGGCCGCTCGCCGGCGCCGACCCGACCATCGGCCACCTCGATCAGCTGACGCACGTCGACGAGAACCGGGTGGAGCTCACCTTCCCGCGCGAGATCCGCGCCCACGTCGTCGCGGCCCTGCGGGAGGCGCACCCCTACGAGGAGCCGGCCTTCCATGTGCTGGAGAACCAGGCCTGAGCGCTGACCGTCACGGCGCGCCGTGCTCCGTCAGTGCGCCGGTCCGGTCGAGTTCAACCACCTGGTCGAGTTCCAGTCGCGCCAGGAGGTGCTGGTCGTGGCTGATCACGAGCAGCCCGCCGCGGTAGGAGCGCAGGGCGTCCACGAGTTGTCCGACGCTGTCGAGGTCGAGGTTGTTGGTGGGCTCGTCGAGGATGAGCAACTCCGGCGGCGGGTCGGCGAGCAGCAGCCGCGCGAGGGCGACCCGGAAGCGTTCCCCACCGGACAACGTGGCGACGGTTCGGTCCACCGCCTCGCCGCGCAGCAGGAACCTCGCCAGGGCGCCGCGCACCTCCTGCGGCTGCCGCTCCGGCGCGGCCCGGCGCACCACCTCGAGGACGGTTGCGGCGTCGTCGAGTTCCAACCGCTGGTCGAGGTGTCCGTACCGGGTGGTCAGCAACCTGCCCGCGGCGGGTGTGTGCCTCGGCTCCAAGGGATGGAGCAGGTGCCGAACGAGGGAGGTCTTGCCAACCCCGTTGTCGCCGACGAGGCCGATTCGGTCCCCGCCGGTGACGTGCACGGTCCGGTTCGTGCCCACCAGCTCCGCCAGCCGTCGTCCTCGGGCGGCTCCCGGGTCGACGATGTCGACCCGGATCGAACGGTCGGCCCGGACCCGCTCCTCGGCCGCGCCCACCGCTGCGGCGGCCTCGGCCACCTTCTCGGCAGCCTTGATGTTCTCGGCCGCACGAACCTTCTCGGACTTCTCGGCCCACGACTTCATGGTGATGCGTGGTGCCCGCTTGTTCACGTAGTCCTTGCGGCTCTTCTGCTCGCGCCTTGCCATGGCCGTCTGCACGTGGTCGCGCTCCCTGCGCTCGGTCCGCAGCTTCTGTTCCGCTGCCCGGACGGCCTGCTCGGCGGCTGCCTGCTCCGCCGCGAGGTGCTCCTGGTAGGCGTCGAAGTTCCCGCCGTGCAGGGTGAGCCTGCCCTCGTGCAGCTCGAGGATGGAGTCGACGAGGTTCAGCAGGGTGACGTCGTGGCTGACCACGAGCAGGGTCCCGTCCCACTCCCGCACGGCTTGGTGTAGCGCCTCGCGGGACCGGGCGTCGAGGTTGTTGGTGGGTTCGTCGAGCAGGGCGACGGCGCCGCCTGCCAGCTCGAGTCCACACATCGCCGTCAGCATCAGTTCGCCACCCGAGAGCGTGGCCGCGGTTCGGTCGAGGACACCGTCGGCGTGCAGGCTCGGGACGCGTCGCGCCAGGAGCGCGATTGCACGCGCCTCGACGTCCCAGTCCTGCCCCACGGTGTCGTAGTCCGTCTGCTCGAGGCTGCCTGCCTCGATCGCGCGCAGGGCTCCCAGGACGTGGTCGATGCCGAGGAGTTCGGCCACCGTCGCCTCAGGGCGCTGGAGCAGGTCCTGACGCAGGCGGATGACGGCACCGGGGGTCTCCAGGTGACCGGCGGTGGGTCTCAGCTCCCCGGACAGCAGGCGAAGCAGGGTGGTCTTTCCCGTCCCGTTGCGCCCGACGACGCCGGTGCGGCCGGGAGGAATGGTGGCGTTCAGCCCGTCGAGCAGCGGCGGACCGAGCGGGTCGAAGCCGAAGCTGAGGCCGGACAGGACGATTGAGTCAGTGGTGTGCATGGATGCTCCTGGGTTGGTCGGGCTTGCGCCGAACCGGAGCAGGCATGCTCAACGGCTACGACGCGGGTCAGCGGCGCGACCAGGAATCCACGAATCATCCAATCGTCGGGAACAGGGGCCCGAACACATTAACCGATACCATGCACTTCTCCAAGCCCGGAGGAGAACCATGACCGACGAGACCGCCCCCATCCCCAGGGTGCGCGCGATTACCGGCATCTTCGTCGAGACCGGCATCGTGATGGTCTTCCTCGTGTTCTGGGCGCCCACGGCACTGGGGATGCTGGAGGCCTTCGAGGCCGGGGAGGACCCCAACCTGCCGCTGCTCCTCGGTGGCTCCGCGCTGCTGGCCGTCGCGGCGTTCGCGCTGACGTTGCTGGTGTCGCGGCTCGCGGTCGGGCGCGCGGGGGCTGCCGTCACCCGCCGCTGGGTGGCTTGGGAGTGCGTCCGCTACGCACTGCTCGGCATCGCGACCGGGCTGGTGCTCGGCGTCGCGTTCACGTCGAGCTGGCTGCGGTGGCAGGGCATCGTGACCGTGCTCGTCGGGCTCGCGGTGGTCCCGCTCGCCCTTTTGGGGGTCGGCAGGATGCGGCGCTGGCGGGACCGGGAGTATCGCGAGCAGCTGCTCCGACGACTCCCCGAGGGCTACGTCGTCGTGGAGGGCGCGGTGCTGGACTCGCGCTCGTCGGGGCGGATGACGGACATGACCACCATCGGGTGGCGCGATGCGGACGGGGCGGCCCACTACGCTCGCATCGTGACCGGTGGCCTGTGGTCCCGCCTCGCCCCGGTCTCGCTCGTCCTGCGCGGTGACGACCCGACGAGGGTGGTGCACGCCGCCCAGCAGATAGGATGAGCCGAACCGAAAGCCCGAGGAGAACCGTGAGCGAAGAACCCATCCTGACCAAGCCCGTCGTGGCGGTGGTCGGACGCCCGAATGTCGGCAAGTCGTCGCTCGTCAACCGCATCCTCGGGCGCCGTGAGGCCGTCGTCCAGGACGTACCCGGAGTGACCCGCGACCGCGTCTCCTACGACGCGAACTGGAACGGCCGCGAGTTCGTCCTCGTCGACACCGGCGGCTGGATGTCCGACGCCCAGGGCATGTCCCAGCAGATCGCCGAGCAGGCGGAGCTCGCGATCTCCCTGGCCGACGCCGTGCTGTTCGTGGTGGACGCCACCGTCGGCACCCTCGACGAGGACGAGGCCGTCGTCCGCGTCCTTCGCCGATCCAAGAAGCCGGTGGTGCTCGCCGCCAACAAGGTCGACGACCAGCGCCACGAGGCGATGGCCGCGACCATGTGGAACCTCGGTCTGGGGGAGCCCCACCCGGTCTCCGCCATGCACGGCCGCGGCTCCGGCGACCTCCTCGACGCGATCCTGGGCGCGCTGCCCGAGGCCCCCGAGGAGAAGTTCGTGGAGGAGTCCGGGCCCCGCCGCGTGGCCATCGTCGGCAAGCCGAACGTCGGCAAGTCGTCGCTGCTGAACAAGCTGGCCGCCGAGCAGCGGGTGGTGGTCTCCGACGTCTCGGGCACCACCGTCGACCCGGTGGACGAGATCGTCGAGGTCGGTGGGCAGGTCTACCGGCTGATCGACACCGCCGGCATCCGCCGTCGCGTCAAGGAGGCCTCGGGCCACGAGTTCTACGCGTCCCTGCGCACCCAGACGGCCATCGAGCGGGCGCAGGTGTGCGTCGCGGTGATCGACGCGTCGGAGCCCGTGACGGAGCAGGACCTGCGCATCCTCAGCAACGTCGAGGAGACCGGACGTGCCCTCGTGGTGGCGTTCAACAAGTGGGACCTCACCGACGACGAGCGCCGCCGCTACCTGGACCGCGAGATCGAGCGTGACATGGTCGGCTTCACCTGGGCGCCGAAGGTGAACATCTCCGCGCTCACCGGGCGCAACGTCGACAAGATCAGCAAGGCGATCGAGGAGGCCGCGGAGGGTTGGGAGACGCGGATCTCCACCGGCAAGCTGAATGCGTTCCTCGGGCGCATCGCCGCCTCCCACCCGCACCCCGTGCGCTCGGGGAAGCAGCCGCGGGTGCTGTTCGGCACCCAGGCGCAGAACTGCCCGCCCAAGTTCGTGCTGTTCACCAGCGGCACGTTGGACGCCGGCTACGTGCGCTTCATCGAGCGTCGCCTGCGCGAGGAGTTCGGGTTCTCGGGCTCACCGATCCACATCGACGTCCGGGCACGGGAGAAGCACAAGGACCGCAAGTAGTGGAGGTCCTGCTCCAGTGGGTTCCAGTGGTGCTCGTCGCGGCGTTCGGGGTGTTCCTCGTCTGGCGTGACCCGCGGAGGATGCCGCCGGGGCTGGTGCTCACCGGGGTCGTGTTCTTCCTCCTGGGCCGGCTGCTGTCCGAACTGGTGCACCTGGCCGAGAATCTCGACCCCGAGCTCGGCGCGGTGTGGGTGCTCGTGGCATTCATGGGCGTCGCGCTGATGGCCGTCGTGGTGCTCGGGGTCTTCCTCATCTGGAACACATTCGAGATGTTGCGCAAGGAGGGCAGGAGGCCTGCCGCGCTCCTGACCGGGGCCATCGGGGCGCTGCTGCTCGCCTACGTGGTTGCGGCGGTCCTCGGCGTGCTCCTCAACAGCTTCGAGCTGACCGTTTGGCTGATGTTCGCCGGGCTGCCGCTGGGCTACATCGGGTTCGTGTTCGCCGCCTTCCTGATCTATTCGAGCATCTACGGCTGGGCCACCCGGCGCTTCGGCAAGCCGGTGGGAGCCGTCGTGGTCCTCGGGGCGGGCCTCTTCGGCGGGGAGCGAGTCTCGCCCCTCCTGGCCGCCCGCCTCGACCTCGGGATGGAGCTCTACGAGCGCTCCCGTGCCGCCGGTCTCGAGACGGTCCTGGTCCCCTCGGGCGGCCGCGGCGCCGACGAGAAGTTGGCGGAGGCCGAGGCGATGGGCAACTACCTCCGTGAGAAGGGCGTGCCCAACCAGCACATCCTGCTGGAGGACCGCTCCACCGACACCCGCGAGAACCTCGAGTACTCGGCCGAGGTGATCAGGCGCGCCGGGGTGGGGGAGGACGTCGCCGTCGCCACGAACAGCTACCACGCCTTCCGGGCGGCCACCCTGATGCGGGACGCCGGCGTGCCGGGCTACGCCGTCGGTTCGCCGACCGCTCGCTACTACTGGCCCAGTGCCACAGTGCGCGAGTTCATCGCCATCCTCCGGGACAACCTCGTGGTCAACGCGGTGATCGTCGGCGTGCTGTGCCTCCCGTTCCTCGTGCGGGTTGGCTCCCTGTTCCTCGGACAGCGCTGAGTCATCCTGGATTCGGGACGGCCGGCCGGGCCCTGCTCAGCTTCGGTACGACCCCGATGTGCGTCCCGGGCGGATACTCGCTAATCTATGGGGGTTGCCTGATGGCGACGGCGGGCTGTAGCGCAGCTTGGTAGCGCACTTGACTGGGGGTCAAGGGGTCGCAGGTTCAAATCCTGTCAGCCCGACCGCAAAAGGCCTTGTCAGAGGCCGGTTCGGCTGGAAGTTCAAGTCCAGCCCGAACCCCGCCCGGAGACTCTCGCGCCACCTTACGCGGCTTCGGTGTTGCCCTGCCCGACGGGCTCGTGGCCGCGTCGGAAGTCTTCGACCCAGTGCCCGGGATCTTGTTAGTCCAGCGCATCCGCCACCCCGCCACCGACGTCGCCAGCGAGGCGCACGCACGTGTGACCATCACCGGTTGATGTTTCGCAGTGCCTCGTAGTGGAGCGCGGTCTGCCGAGCCGCCCGGTGATCCGGCATTCGATCGATACGCGCAAGGTTCTCGGGGTTGGTGCCAGCGCCCGCGAGTCTCCTGAGGAGCCGGTTGGAGCGACTCGTTACGACTCGCGCGCGAAGCGCTGCCTGCACACGGGTGACCCGCCGGATGGCCCGGGAGATGGCCTGCGACAGGTGTGGACGGCGGGTGCATCCCACCAGCACCAGGGCCGGGCCTCGATCTGCTGAGTGGTGTGATTGCTGATAGCTGCCCATGGAGCGTCCTCTCGGGGTAACTCGAGCATCATTGCTTGACTTCAACAGTGTAACTCGTACACTCGTGATCGAGAAGTGCGCCGATTAGTGGAGGTGGCTGGTGCCAGGGGTTGAGCGGGCAACTGCGGCGGATGACAACAGGACGGCGAACCGTCGAGCCGACGCCCAGCGGAACCGCGCGGCGATCCTCGCGGCCACTCCCGGGGTGTTGCGGCAGAATCCGGAGGCCTCCGTCGCTGACATCGCTGCTGCAGCGGGACTGGGGCGGATGACGCTCTACGGACACTTCAGGTCCAGGGCCGAGCTCATCGACGCAGCGCTGACGGACAGTCTGGAGCGTGGCGATTCGGTGTTGTCCGTCGTGCCGCTCGACGGGCCTCCCGCGGAGGCGTTCGCCAGGCTTGTCGAGACCAGCTGGGCACTGATCAGCGATGCCCGAGGTCTGGTGATCGCGGCGCAGAAAGAACTGCCGTTCGAGCGGGTGCGAGAGTTGCATGTGAAAGCGGAGGAGCGGGTGCGTCGGGTGTTGGAACGTGGGCAACGAGAGGGAGCATTCCGAACCGATGTGCCCCTGCGCTGGCTGCTGACCACCACGCATGTGATCATGAACGCGGCCGCCGACGATGTCGTCGCCGGGCACGTGGACGGCAACGATGCGGCGCGCCTCATAAACGCCGTGCTGCAACCAGCCGTAGCGGCCCCGCGACAGTCGCCGACGAGGAGGGCAAACCGATGAGACCACTTCGATACTCGATCAACGTCACGCTCGACGGGTGCTGCCACCACGAGGCAGGGCTCCCGCCGGACGATGAGTCCATGCGCTACTGGGCCGCCGAGATGGAGCGGGCCGACGCCCTGCTCATGGGTCGCGTGACCTACGAGATGATGGAATCGGCATGGCGCAAACCGGCCGAGGGCCACTGGCCGGACTGGATGGAGGAGTGGGAGGTGCCGTTCGCTGAGGCGATCGACCGGGCGAAGAAATACGTGGTCTCCAGCACCTTGGAGGGGGCGGACTGGAACGCGGAGTTGCTGCGAGATGATCTGGCACAAGCTGTGCGGCGGCTCAAGCAGCAGCAGGGCGAGGGGCTGTGGGTGGGTGGAGTGACGCTTCCCCTGGCTCTCGCGGATCTTGGATTGATCGACGAGTACGAGTTCCTCGTGCAGCCGGTCCTGGCCGGGCGCGGGCCCACGTTGCTCGCCGGCCTTCGCGAGCGCATCCAACTCGAACTCGTGCACCGACACGAGTTCCGGTCGGGGGCAACGGTCATGCGGTTCCGGCCCGCTCAGGTCCCGGCGTGACATGCCGCTCCCGGGCTCGTGGTCCAGTGCCGTGATCGGGCGCTCGGTGTCCTGCGACGACGGCCTCTCCGGGGCGTACTCACCGGCTCCGCTCGATGTCGTACGACAGGGCGACGCTTCCCATTCGGGTGGTGTTGCAGCTCATGAGCTTCAGGTTGCGCGGAAGCTCGAGCGTCCCGAAGAGCCGCTTGCCGGAGCCCAGGATGATCGGGTGGACGAACAACCGAACTGCATCCAGGAGCTCCTCACTGAGCAGGAACCGGACAAGGGCGCCGCTGCCGAGGATCGCGATGTCACCCTCGCCGACAGCCTTGAGTGCCCGCACAGCGGCCGGGAGGTCGCGCCGCAGCACCCGCGTGTTGCTCCAGTCGACCCCGGTCGACGCCGACGTCGCCACGTACTTCTCGGTCGAGTTCAAGTGGGCGGCGAGCGGGTTGTCGTCGGACACGGAGGGCCAGTAGGCGGCCATCTTCTCGTAGGTCTTCCTCCCGAAGAGATAAGCGGTTGTACGTTCCAGGCCCGATCCGCTCGACTCGTGGATCCCCTCGGCATAGGGTGCGCCCCAGCCGCCGTGTTCGAACCCGCCCTCGCGGTCCTCATCGGGGGACCCGAGGCCCTGCATGACCCCATCGACCGAGAGGAACTCGATCGCAACCAGTTTGCGCATGATGCACTCCTTTCGGGGTCAAGGATCTGCCATGAGCCTGTCTCCCGGCTTGAAGAAATCTGACCGGAGGCACCCGACCATGGCCTTCTCGCAACCACCTTCGATCGGACCTTCCCTCGTGCGCCACCGGGTGCGCCCGGAACTGACGGGACTGGTGGCCGGCATCGTGGGCCACCGGGAGCAGGCGTCCCAGCCGGTGACACGGCGCCAGGTGGCGGGCAGCCTGATGCCCTTGGTCCTGTCGTCGGGGCCGACGCTGGACGTGGTCCACCTCTCGCACGGAGCGGGAGAGGGGCGGCACGACTCCTTCGTGGCGGGTCTCATGCCCGGCTGGGCAACGACGTCGTTCTCCCAGGTGCAACTCAGCGTCCAGATCTACCTCACGCCGCTGGGGATCCTGCGCCTCTTGGGGTTGCCGGGGCGTGAGCTGGCCTCGAGCGTGGTTTCCCTGGCTGAAGCTGCGCCAGCGTTCAACCAGGACTTCCTCGAGCAACTGTGGGACAGGCCGACCTGGGGCAAGAGGTTCGAACTCGTGGACCGCAAGCTGCTGTCACTGCTGAGTGGTGGCCTGAGCCCCGATCCCTCTGTCGCGTGGATGTGGCGGCAGATCCAAGGCGCTGGCGGTCGGGCCAGGATCGGCGACTTGATAGAACAGACCGGCTGGAGTGAGCGTCATGCCACTTCTCGCTTCACCGCGCAGATCGGGCTCGGCCCCAAGGCCGCGTCTCGGATCGTGCGCTTCGAAAATGCCCTCCGAGCGTTGCGGAAGCTCCCGGCTGCGCGGGTCGCTGCAGAGTTCGGGTTCGCCGACCAGAGTCATCTCGTGCGCGAGGTCCACCGATTCGCCGGCGTCGCTCCCACGGACCTGCTCCGGGAGGACCCGCCCACGGCGCACAGTGCCATCGGTTCGGGTTCCGAGCGGTTGCCTCCCGGGCAGGACCAGTCGCCTGTCCGCCCGCGGCGCGATCTGTCACCCCAGGGTTGACGGGCTTCGGCCAAGGTGCCACCATGTCCGTATGGATAGTAACCCCTGGGGTGACAGCTCTCTCGTGCCGGACAGCTCATCACGGCCGGCCGAGTGGTCGCACGTTCTTGAGCACCGTCGCAAGGACGGCCCAGAGACGGTCGAAGCCGTGGTCGAGCGATTCGAGGCGGCCGGTGTCACCCCCGCCCAAGTTGCCTCTCATCTCGAGGATGGCGGGGATCGGCTCTTCGCTGCCGCCGCCTCGGGGGGTGAGGACTGGGCAGCTCCGTTCGGGGGTGAGCGAGCGGTCGCCCTCATCTCCGCAGAGGTCAGCGCCTTGATGTCGCACCTGGTCGCACGTGCCGCGAGCGTCCGGTCGGTCTGCGTTGATGCGTTGCTCGAGGAGTTCAGCGCAGTCACGGTTGCCGGAGCCCTCGGCGTGGCGCGGCAGAAGGTCTACGAACTCGCACGGGCGAGCGTCGATCCCGAGTACCTCACAACAACACCTTGGAGAAGACATGAATGACATGCACGAGGCAGTGGAACTGCCCGACCCTGCGGTGAAGCGGCTGCTCCACCCCACTGATCTGCCCGAGGCGAGGGAGGCGTACCTGCGCGGCTGGTGGTTCGCTCGGCTCTCGTCGCTCCCGATCGCCGTCGCCCTGGGCGCGGTGGTCTGGGTTCTCAGCGGCAATCTGTTGGCCACCATCGCGGCGCCGCTGACCACATTCGTGGTCGGCTTCGTCGCGAGCCGCTGGCACGACGCGCGGGCCTGGGACTTCATCCCGCGGAGGAGACAGGATCGAGACGGTGCAGGACCTTGGCCGCTGCTCGCAAGCGGCCTGGATGCCCTCGCGCTGCTCGTGACGGCCGCCGCGGTCATCCTCGCAGTCAGGGGCGCACCCGTACCGGGTGGGGTCGTTGCGTACGCGGTCGGTTCGGGCTTGGGTGTTGCTCTGCTGCAGATCGGCGAGATCGTCGCGTCGGTTGCGCGCAGACGCAGCGACGCCTCTGTCGCCCAGCGGGTCACGATGCTCGTCGCGGTCATCGCCGGGTCCGCCTCGGTGGCTGTCTTCGGCCGGAGTGACGGTTGGGACCGGGAATCCTACGTGCTCGTGGCCGCGGGCATGGTGACAATGCTCCTGGTCTACCTGCTCTGGTGGAGCTTCACCCGGAGCCGCCGGCAGCGCGGTGAGGAAAAGCAATGAGCCCGGGCACGCACCGTCAGCAGGCTGCGCGGCCACTCGGGCCGCGTGACGCCGCTGTGACCGTGCGCGAACTGCGCAAGACGTTCCCCGGCGTCGTAGCCGTCGACCACGTCAGTTTCTCCATTCGACCAGGGGAGGTCTTCTGCATCCTGGGCCCGAACGGCGCCGGCAAGACCACCACGGTCGAGTGCATCGCAGGCACGCTGAAGCCCGATTCCGGCCGGATCAAGGTGCTCGGGATCGACCCGATCAGGGAGCGTCAGCAGGTGCGGGAGCAGGTCGGGTACCAGTTGCAGTCTGCCGTGCTGCCGGCGGCCCTGCGGGTGGAGGAGGCGGTGAGGTTGTTCGCGTCCTTCTACAGCAGGCCGGTATCCGTGGGGGACTTGTTGACCACCGTCGGACTCGAGGACCAACGCAGGCGGGCTTTCGGGAAGCTCTCGGGAGGTGAGAAGCAACGACTCTCGATCGGGCTTGCCCTGGTCGGCTCACCCCGGATCGTGGTCCTGGACGAACTCACCACCGGCCTCGATCCACAAGGGCGGCGCAGTGTCTGGCAACTCATCGAGCGGCTGAAGGGGCGAGGAGTCACGATCATCCTCGTCTCCCACCATCTCGACGAGGTGCAGAGGCTGGGGGACCGACTCGCCATCATCGCTGCTGGGCGGACGCAGTTCGTCGGAACACCGGTAGAGCTCCGGCGGGCCACCTCGGCCGGCTCCGACTCCGACCGGACCCTGGAGGACGCCTACCTCGCCTTCGTCGACGACGTTGACCCACGGGAAGGGACAGGTTCATGAGTGCACTAACCACTTTGACGGTCACTGAAGCACGGCTGTTCATGCGCAATCCGACCAGCGTGTTCATGGCTTTGCTGCTGCCCTCACTGCTCCTGCTGATGCAGGGATTCGTCATACCCGGCACGCTGGAACCCGTCGGGGGCGACGACCCAGCCTTGGCAGGACTGCGTGCGATCGATTTCTTCGTCCCGATCTCGATCACCGTGGCACTGGTCAGCGTGGCCGTCACGAACTACCCGTCGGCGATCGGCGGCTATCGCGAAAGCGGTGTCCTGCGGCGCCTCGACGTCACTCCGGTGGGCTCCCACCGCGTGCTGTTCGCGCAGTGGATGGTGAGCGCTGCCTCGTTCCTCATCGCGATCACGGTCACGTTCGTGCTGGCCCGCGTCGCGTTCGGAGCCGTCGGACCCCGCAACGTCGTCCTGGTCGCGGTGTTGATCGCGCTCGGAACCCTCACCATGATGTCTGTGGGATCGCTGATCGCGGCGACCGCCCCCAACGCACAGGTGGCCTATGGCGTCGGGATGCTGGTCTTCATGGCCTGCATGTTCACTGCGGGAATGTGGACGCCGGGTCCCATGATGGCGCCGGGTGTCCAACGGGTCACCGGATTCACCCCCCTGGGCGCGCTGACACAGGCCCTGACATCTGCCTGGTACCAGGGCACGAGCGAGCTGGCACCCTTCGTCGTCATGTCCGTGTGGGCCGTGCTCTGCGCGGCCATCTCGGTGAAGGCGTTCCGGTGGCGCTGAGCCAGGCCGCGGGCCGGCCGCGGGACAGCAGGGCCATCCGTGCGCCCATGGCTGCGACGGGGGAGGGCCCGTCGGACGCGCCGAGTCCTCGCCTGGTCGTGTTGGGTGTGCTGATGGCCTGCTTCGCCTGGGCCGTGGTGATTCCGCTGTCTCTCAGCACGCCTCCCACCCCGCTGCTCGCCGCGCTCCATGCCTCCGGTCTGGCGGTTTACGGTGCGACGCTCCTGCTCGTCCTGTGGGCATCTGTCTGGGTGCAGGCAGACGCCAGCGCCACGTGGTGGTGCGCCGTCGCGGTCGTGGCAGTGAGCCTCGGTCTCTGGTTTCCGGGGCACGCGTGGGCGGAGCCGGGCGGGCATCCGTGGGCATGGGTTGGGGGATTCACCACGGCGGCCTGCGCAGTGCTCGGCTGGCGAAGCGCCGCCCCCGCGGGGATCACCATGGCACTCGCGGCATACGGCGGCAGCGTCGCGTTCGAACGCCCCGCCGCAGCGGTGCTTCTGACCATGCTGGGCTGCGCACTAGTGGTCTGGGCGATGTCCCAGGCGCTGGTCTGGCTGCTGCGTCTGCTGTGGGCTGCTCAGGCCGCGCGCGAGGCCGGGGCCGAGATCGCGATCGTCCAGGAGAGGCTACGAGTCAGTCGTGAACTGCACGACGTCCTCGGGCACCGCCTCAGCGTCATCGCACTGAAGGCTGAGCTCGCGGCCGGCCTCGTCGGCAGCGACCCAGCCCGGGCCGTGGCCGAGAACGGCGAGATCCAGTCGCTGGCACTGGGTGCCCTCGCCGAAGCGCGCCGGACCGTACGTGGCCGGGCCGACACCGATCTCCCGACCCAACTCTTCAACGCCGAGCTCGTGCTCGGCTCCGCCGGTATCGATGTGAGGATCAGCGTCCCCCCGGAGATCCTGGGAGGAATGCCGCAGCCCGTCTGCGAGCTCATGGCCGCCGCCACGAGGGAGGCCGTGACCAATGTGCTGCGCCACAGCGAGGCGACACAGGTGTCGATCCAGCTCGCGCAGACCACTTCCGACGTGGAACTGGCCATCACCAACGACGGGGTGCGCGGCCCCGCTGCCGGTGAGCGCTCTCATGGGACCGGGCTGGCAGGGTTGGCGGCGCGCTGCGCCGCCCTCGGCGCTCGCCTTGACGTCACCCAGGATGCGGCCGCTTGCCACGTGCTGCGGGTCCGATGCCCGTGCGACCCGGCAGGGTGGCGATGAGCACGGCCATCCGAGTTCTCCTCGCCGAGGACGACGAACTGATCAGGGAGGCCTTGGTGAGCCTCCTGGAGCGCGAGCCGGACATCGAGGTCGTGGGTGCGGTCCGGGACGGCAGGCAGGCCGTGGAGCAGGCGCTGCTCAGGCGACCTGCCGTCGCGATCCTGGACCTGCAGATGCCCAAGCTCGATGGCGTGGGCGTGGTCCGTGAACTGGGCCGAGTCCTGCCGGAGTGTGCCGGTGTGATTCTCACTGGTCACGGCCGTCCCCATGTCCTGCGGCAGGCGCTGCTCTCCGGGGCTCGAGGATTCCTCGCCAAGGGCGCCCCCGGCACCGCCCTCGCCGACGTGGTCCGCCGCGTCAACGAGGGCCAACGCTACGTGGACCCGGTGCTCGCGGCTGACGCGCTCACCGTCCAGCCGATGCCGCTCACGCAGCGCGAGGTCGTGGTCCTGGCGGCAGCCGAGGAGGATCGTCCGGTTCGCGACGTCGCACGCGAACTGTTCCTCTCCCCGGGAACCGTTCGTAACTACCTGGCCTCCATCCAGCGGAAGCTCGAGGCCGGATCCAGGGCCGAGGCCAGGCGGATTGCACGAGACAATGGCTGGGTGTGACTCGACCCGCGGTGCACAGGTTCTTCGTGCATGACGCACGGGTTCACCGGGCGCACTGGCGACTGAGACTTGGGGACATGGAAACAAACTTCAAGAGTCGCACCAAGTCCCAGCCCTCCGGCGGCCGCGTCGCACGCGCCCTCGGCCACCTGATGGCGCGATGGCCGGCAGCCCTGGGGCTGCTCGCGCTGCTCGCCAACCTCGCCGACGGCGCCGACCCACACGTCACCGCGATGATCATCATCATCGCGGCCACCTGCTACCTCGGGGCGGCCGTCCTCGGGTCGCGGCGGAGCGTCTGGGTGATGGTGGTGGCCACCAGCGCCGTCGTGGTCCTCGCAAGTGTCGCCGGTCTCGATCCCACCGCCGCCCTGATCGCCATGGGTATCGGTCTCGCCGTCTTCGGGCTCATCAGCGCCAAGGGCAGCCGGCGCCGAGACGTAGGCGTCCAGGCCCTGGGATTCCTTTGCTACACGGCCGTCGGGGTGGCTGCGATGATGTCCGCCCCCGTGCCGACGATCTACCTCGCGGCAACAGCCGCGATCGGACACACGCTCTGGGACGTCGTGCACTTCATCCGTGACAAGGTCGTCACCCGGTCACTCGCGGAGGCCTGCTTCGTGCTCGACCTCGGCCTTGCCGTCGCGCTCCTGGTGTCGGCCTGGTCAGCACTGCCCCAGTGAGGTGCGTCAGTCTCGTCGATCAACTGCCCCGTCTCGGAAGCGCCTCGCCGCCAAGGGCAGGAAGACCACGGTCAACAGCACCGGCCACGCGACGGCGAGCACCGGGGCGAACTCGCCCCCGATGCCCACATTCGGCCAGGAAGTTCCACCGAGGAGTCCGCGGACCGTGCTGGCGGTGGCCGAGACCGGACTGAACTCGGCGACCGCTCCCAGCCACGCCGGCATCGTGGCTGGGTTGACGAAGACGCTGGAGAAGAACGCGAGGGGCCACACCAGGATCTGGACGTAGGCCACGGACGCCACCGACTTCGCGCCGTACCCGACGTACAGTCCGATCCACAGCAGCGCGAAGCGCAACAACAGGAGCAGTGCGAGGGCGGCCGACGCAGACCCGGGGGACAGGTCCGGTACCCGCCACCCGAGGAGGAAACCGAAGGCCACCATGACCGTGAGGCCGACCAAGGAGCTCAGCATGTCAGCCAGACAGCGACCGAGGACGATGGCCGCGGAGTGGATCGGGAACGTGCGGAAGCGGTCGTTGATCCCCAGGGCGGAGTCGGCGGCGGCGCTCAACGTCGTCGTCTCGAGGCCGAAGAGCATCGTCACCGCCAGCATCCCGGGCACCAGGAAGTCGACGTAGGCGGTGCCCTCGGGCACGCGGAGTGCGCCACCGAACAGGCCGAGGAACAGCACGGTCACGAAGACCGGAAAGAGCCAGGTGATGACGACGGTAGCGAGCTGCTCCCGCCAGGAACCGACCGTTCGCCCTGCGATCACCCAGGCTGCCGTGAACACCCCCGGGGGATGGATGGAGTGTGGATGACCCAGGACAGGCGTCGTTGTGGTGCTCATGCTTCCTCCTCAGGGGCGTCGGTCTGGTGTCCGGTCAACCTCATGAACGCGTCGTCCAGCGACGGTTTGCCCATGCTGACCTCGATCGGGCTGGCGGAGACGTCCCGAAGTGCCTCGAGGCACCGAGCCAGCACGTCGGTGTGGTTTGCGTCGACGGCGACCGTCCTCAGATCCCTGAGGACGGCCCCCTTGACGGTCCGCCCGATTGCCGACAGCGCGAGATCCGCCTGGGCCCCGGTCTCGAAGACCAGTTGGATCACGGGCGGGCCGACCATGCTCTTGAGCCTGTCCGGCGAGCCTTCGGCAATGACCTCGCCATGACCCAACAGGATGACGTGGTCGGCCAGGGCGTCCGCTTCCTCGAGGTACTGCGTCGTCAGCAGAATCGTCGTGCCTTCCCGCACCATCGACCTCAGGATCTGCCATAGGTCCCGGCGCGCCATGGGATCGAGACCCGTGGTCGGCTCGTCGACGAACAGGACCTCCGGTCTGACCAGCATGCTGGCGGCAACGTCCAGTCGCCGCCGCATGCCACCCGAGAAGCCACGAACTGCGCGGGCGTCCGCCTCAGACAGGCCGAACTGGTCCAACAGTTGACTGGCTCGCGCACGGGCGTCTGCGCGACCCATCCCTCGCAGTCGGCCGAACAGGACGAGGTTCTGGGTCGCCGTGAGTTGGTCGTCAACGGCAGCAGACTGCCCGACCAGGGCGATCCGTTCCCGAACCTCTCGAGCCTGGGTGCGGATGTCGTGGCCGGCGACCCGGGCGCGGCCCCGGTCGAAGCTCAACAGCGTTGACAGCCCACGTACCGCCGTAGATTTGCCTGCTCCATTGGGCCCCAACAGCGCCAGCACGGTTCCGGCCTCCGCTTGCACGCTCAGGTCGTGCAGCCCGACATCACCCCCTTCGGTCCTGTAGCTCTTTCCCACGTGCTCCGCCTCTATCGCAACCATCACGGGCATCCTTAGTTCTAGATTCTTTCGTACGGCGTACCATGGTACACCGTACAGTAGGCTGTCCGCGGAAGGTTGTTCCGTTGAGCCGACAGGAGTTCGAAGTGGTTGACCACACGGGTCGAGGGGATCCGCTGCAGAGCCTCCAACTCCTGTGGCGGACGCACACCAAGACCGGCCGATCAGGACTGTCCCTCGATGCGATCGTCGACGCGGCGGTGGCGTTGGCCAGCGAGGGTGGGACGGACAGTCTGTCGATGCGCAAGCTCGCAGATCGGCTGCACGTCGGTGCCATGTCGCTCTACGCCTACGTCCCCGGGAAGGCGGAACTCATCGACCTGATGGTTGATCGGGTGAACGGCCAGGTGTACGAGGATCCCGATGCAGTTCCCGAAGATGGTCCGTGGCGGCAGGCCATCGAAGTCGTCGCTGCGCGGAACCGGGACCTCTTGGCCCGCCATCGTTGGCTGCTGGGCGTCGACGAATCACGTCCGGCGCTGGGGCCCGGGACGCTGACGAAGTACGACGTCGAGCTCGCAACACTGGCCGGAACCGGACTGGACGACGTAGAGATCGACCTGGTGCTCACACTGGTCCTTCAGCATGTGAGGTCAACCGCCCGTCTCTCGGGCGCCGAGACGAATGTGGACACCTCCGAGGGCGAATGGTGGAGCACAGCCGGCCCCCTGCTCGCGGCGTTGGTCGATCCGACACGGTTTCCACATGCAACCCGGGTGGGAACTGCTGCGGGGGAGGAGTTCCAGGCCGCCACGGACCCGCGACGCACGTACGATTTCGGTCTCGCGATCATCCTGGACGGCGTTGAGCAACTGATCGAGCGCAAGACGTACCGAACGGCAACCAGTTCAAGGACCGACGAAGGAGGAACACAATGATGAGCACCCCTTCGGGCAACTCGCCCTCGGGATCAGACACGGAACTCGCGAGCTTCGTCCACCGTTGGGCTGAGGCCATCGTCACCAATGACGTGGAGCGGATTGCGCCGTTCACCACCGAGGACTGGATTCTCGTCGACCGGCCCGGACCCATCTCGCGTCAGGCCTTCCACGACGTGGTGGCCAGTGGGAATCTGCGACATGACGACATGATCCACGAGGTCCTCGGGATCGACCGATTCGGAGCGGTGGCGGTCATCCGCACCCGCGGGCGAAACAAGGCCTGGTTCCGTGGCGAGGCGATCGAAGCCGATGAATGGACCACAAATCTCCTCCTCCAGGGACCCGACGGATGGCGTTGCTTCCTGACCCAGCTGACTCCCAGGAGTCAGCCCGAACCGGAGTGAGAGCATGCGGCCGTCCGTGCAGGTGACTCTCGTGGAGCAGGAGATGTGGTGGCGATTGCGTGACATACGTCTGGCTGCCTTGACAGACTCTCCCGACATGTTCGGCTCCACCCTGGTGCGCGAACAGGCGTTCACCGAGGGAGAGTGGCGTCGGCGGGCGCAACGTCCGTCCTCATTCTTGGCCTCACGCTCGGGTCAGGACATCGGCGTCGCGGGAGTGCACGAGTTCGGCGGGACCTGGACGGTGGTG
Organism: Tessaracoccus rhinocerotis; assembly: GCF_007197885.1. Classification (GTDB taxonomy): domain Bacteria; phylum Actinomycetota; class Actinomycetes; order Propionibacteriales; family Propionibacteriaceae; genus Arachnia; species Arachnia rhinocerotis. Next base: position 111,221 of record NZ_VKKG01000005.1, on the reverse strand, counting down.
GGCATGTGGATCGCCCCCCGGGCACGTGGAACCGGGGTGGTGGAAGCCCTGATGGAAGCCTGCGAGGCGGTGGCCCGCGGTTCCGGTGCGAATGAGATCGTGCTTGGGGTGATGGAGGACAACGCGGCGGGAAGGAACGCCTACCGACGTCTGGGATTCGAACCGACGGGCAGACGCGATCGTCTGCACGGTGGCCGCCGCGAACTCTGTCTGAGCAAGACCCTTGTCAGTCGCGAGGAACCGATGCCGCCATCCAGACCGCTTCTCAGTGAGCTGAAGCTGGTTCCCGTGGATGAGGCGGTGCTGGACGAACTCATCGGGGTTGCGATGTCGGACGCGGAGCCGGACGACGTCACCCCACCGCTGGGGGATGGCTGGACAACCAGCCGCGTGGAGTGGTTGCGCGCCTTCCACCGCCAGCGCCGCGCCGGCCTCAGCGGGGGCGACGAGGAGACCGCAGCGATTCGCACAGGCAACCGCATCGTGGGAGCGACACGGCTCCATCGCTCATCGATCGAGGATCCGGAACAGTTGGAGTATGGAATCTGGCTGGCGCGCTCAGCGCGAGGCAGGGGGCTGAGCCATGAAGTGCTGCGGCTCGTCGCGGCACGAGCTGTTGCGCTGGGAGCCTCACGTCTCGTGCTGCGAACGAAATCCTCCAACGCGCCCGTGATCGCCACGCTGCGCCGCGCGGGTGCCTCCATACAGCAGGGCTGTGACGGCAACGTGGTCGGGGTGATAGCACTGGACACCGACGCGCATGTGCCGGCGACTGGCTCCCCCGCCGCAGTCACGGCCGAGGACGGTAAGAGCGATTGAGAGCCGCTCTGACCGCGGCCAGGGCGGCTATTGAGTCAGGGCGGCGGCGTGCCTGTCGAGATATTCGGCCAAGCCGGGGCGACGAAGAGTGAGCGACAGGTTCACCATGCCGATCCGCCGCACGATGAACAGCTGCCGCAGGCGCTCGTCGTCCAGATCCGGCCAGGCGGCGTGGCGCTCGTAGCCGGTTCTGAACATGGTGATGGCGTGGGCGTCGAACTCCCCGTGCGTGATGCCGTAGATGGTGTTGGCGATGTCCTGTGCGCGATGCCCCCAAGCCAAGTCCTCGCAGTCGATGACGGCCAGGCCTTCGCCGTCCATTTCGACCACGTTCTTGGGCGTGAGGTCGAAGTGGAGCACCCGCGGGACCTCTTCCTCGCTTGACCAGAGTTCGTGCAGCCACTCCCTGGCCTGCTTGGACCGCTGTCGCAGGATCTCACGGTGCCCGGGCGGTGCCGATTCCAGCACGTCGGGAACGGCGAAGAGAGTCGGGGAGCTGGCATCGAGCACGCCGGCGGGTCGGGTGCTGCTCGGCGGGGTTGCCTGGTGCAACCGGGCGCTCAATTCGCCCAGCGACGTGATGCGATCCGCGGGGAACGGCTGCTCGAGGACTTTGCCGGCGATCCACGTGAGCATAACGGCCCGTCGCGCGGCAGGTCCGTCCTCCGTCACCACGAGGCCGCCGTCGCGGGTCCCGACGACCGTCGGTGCGGACAGTCCGGCGCTACGAATCCGGTCAGTCCAGGCCTGCTCGGCCTGTGCGGCGTGGGCGGAGTGGACGCATTGTCGTGGACTGACCCGAAGCACGAACTCGCCCTCAACCGCTGAAACTCGGTAGATGTCGTTGAAGGAGGAAGCGAAGGGGCGCAATTCGGGCTGCGTCAGCGCATACCTCGCGAGAGCGGCACGCGGAAACCGATCCAGGGTTCTCGCCGTGTCGGAGCGTGCCATCCAGCGAACCTACCAGCCGCGTTCGACAGGGTCGGGCCCAAGTGGCGACTCCCACCAATTCGGGACTCACCCGGTGGCAGACTGGCTGGATGACTCGCTTCGCTCGGCTCAGCGCCCTGGACGCGATCTTCCTGCCCATGGAGACCGAGACCCAGGCGCTGCACGTCGGGTCAGTACTGATCCTGGAGGGTCCGGCCCCCGAGACGTCGTCGATCCGGGACCTCGTCGTGACGCGTGTAACGGGGGTACCGATCGCTCGTCGGCGGGTGATGCGGATGCCGCTGGATCTGGGGCGGCCGATCTGGGTGGACGTCGAGAACTTTGACGCGGCCCGTCACCTGCACCAGGCCGAGGTCGACGCCCCCGGGGGCGAGTCGCAACTGCAGGCCCTGGTGGCGCAGGTCATGGCGTCGCGTCTGGACGCAGACCGCCCCCTGTGGGAGTTGTGGCTGGTCCACGGACTCTCGGGCGGGCGCTGGGCGGTCGTGGTCAAGGCTCACCACACGATGGTCGACGGGGTGTCGGGGATGGGTCTGGTGGGTTCCCTGCTGACGAGCGGACCGCAGGCTGCGCCACCGCTAGTGGGCGTGGAGCACCCAGCGCCCGCCCCCACGCGGGCCCGGTTGGTGGTTGACCTGGCGAGTTGGCTGGCGCTGCTCCCAGTTCGTGCGATTCGTCTGACCGCCCGATGACTGCGCGCCCCTCGCGAGGCTCGCCGCCGGGTCGGGCAGGTTCGCTACGGGTTGGCCCAGGTGATGCGGCCGGATCTGCCGCCGTCAGTGCTCACGGGTCCGTTGGGGGCGCGCAGGATCTGGGGGTGGACCAGTGCCGACCTGGCACCGGTCGTGCAGGCGGCGCGGAACGCCGATTGCACGGTCAACGACATGTTCCTGGCAGCGCTCGCAGGCGGGTACCGCCGCTACCTGGCGGAGCGTGGAGAACCTTTGGCCTCGTTGGTCCTCCGCGCGATCGTCCCCGTGTCCCGCAGAACGGCACGGCAATCGGTGGGACCCGGCAACCTGTCGGCGGCGATCTTCGTCGAACTGCCCGTCGACCTGACCGAGCCTCATCACCGCCTCACAACGGTGAGCGCCCGGACCGCCGACCAGAAATCCCGCCGGGTGGCCGACGCGACCGCCGCCCTGGTGAGGGCGGCAGACCACATCCCGTCCGCCCTTCTCGCCCGGGGTGCCGGAGCGTACGGACGTGCTCGGCAGGGACGCGTCAACGTGGTCGCCTCCAACATCCCCGGACCGACGCAGCCGCGGTACTTCGCGGGTCGGCGGGTGCTGGAGCTCATCCCGTTCGTGCCCATCGCGCAACAGATCCGGGCGAGCGCGGCGATGCTGACCTACGCCGGGCGCCTCACGATCAGCATGACCGGCGACGCTGACGCACTTCCTGACCTCGACCACCTTATCGCGGCTGTCGGCGCCGAACTCCACGACCTCTCAGCAAGTCCGCTTGACACCGGCTCATCTGCACTCTGACCCGGGTGGGCGCGAAGAGCCGGGCGCCACCTTGCGGCGAGGGCGACGATCTCGCCGGGCGCGAGCCGCACGGGGAACAGCGCGAAAGGAGCCGGGAACCGTCGCCACGGGACCATTGTGGAGGTGCTGGTGCCGGCGTATCGTCTGGAGCAGCACGAGGCATCCGGGGGGTCGGGCGGGATGCGTGCCCAGCCAGCCATGGGGCCGTCTGTTCAACGTCAGGAGGGGACGCGATGGGGAGCAAGAAGCGTTGGAAGGACATGTCACGACGTCAGCGCGTCGGGACCTCGGCACTGACCGTCCTGCAGTTGGCCCTCGCAGTCATGGCTTGGGTCGACCTGGCCCGTCGTGCCCCCGAGGATGTCAACGGCAGCAAGAAGAAGTGGGCGGCGATCATCGCCATCAACTTCGTGGGCCCCATCTTGTACTTCGCGCGAGGACGTCGCGACAAGTAGCGGCGTCCCAGCCGATGGCTCGATCCACACCACCGCGTGGGGCCGCCGGACGCGATCGCTCACGCTTCCCGGATGCGGTGGACCATCACGTCGACGAACTGGTCCTGGGTGTTCGCGTCCAGTCCGTGACCACCCTCCAGCCAGATGAGCTCCTTGTGGGGGGCGGACAAGACCTCGAAGTACTCCTCCGCCAAGGAGCTCATGGCGTTGACGTCGTGCTTGCCGACGAAGAAGTAGACGGGGACTTCCAGCTCCCGCGCCTGCTCGGTGAAGTCCAAGCGTCTCGAGTTGCGGGTAGACGGCGTTGAAGGAGTCGATCAGGCCGCGGGTGTGGTTGACCTTGTCGACCAGCCCGTACTCCGGGGCGAGAAACGGCACCACCGGCACGATGAGCGAGAGTGCCGGTTGCCCCATGATCTCGTTCAACACGTCAAGAAATGCGACGTAGCGGAAGACGACGTCGCCGCCCCGGTACGGCGGCGGCCCGTTCTGCCTCAGCTTCTCCGCCCTACCGGTGTCCCCTCGTTCGTCGAGGTACTGCAGCGCCAGGGCGTAGCCGAGCCGGTCGTTCTCCGTGGTGTTGACCATCTGGCCGGTGCTCACGAACGCTTGGAACAGCGACGGGTGCTGCTGAACGAGCCAGATCCCCGGAATGCTCGACCACGAAACTCCGTACAGGTAGATGCGATCCTGCCCGAAGCGCTGGCGCAGGAGCTCGGCAAGGCTCGCGGCGTCAGCCACGAAGCGTTCCTTCGTCAGCCGGTCGAAGGCGACCGCGCCGTAGGACTTGCCCGTACCCGGCTCATCCCAGCTGACGACCGTGAAATACTCCTCGAGCGGTTCGAACAGTGACCGAGTGGCGAAACCTCCCCCTCCCGGACCTCCCATGCCGAGGTTAAGGAGGACAGGGTTGTCGACGTCGTGGCCCCGGATGGTGATCCACTGCTCGGTCCCGTTGAGCGTCACGCGCTCCAGGCTGGCGACGCTCCCCGGCATGGCTCGTCCGTCCGCCCCCTCTATCGCAGGGGTCGCAGCCAGCCCCTGCGAGGCGACCACCGACAAGGCTGCCACCAGCGCGGTCCCCGTGATGGCAATCGGAACGACGCCGCCGCCGCCCCCGCAACGTCAACCACACCAGCAGCGCCAGGTCGAGCAGGAGCAGCGGGATCCACAAGAACGGCGTCACGGCGGTCGAAAGGGGGAGCAGCAGGACGGGAACCCCCAGCACGAGGGCGCAGCAGATCGCCACTGCGTTGGGCCAGAGCGGTCGGCGGTGACGTCGGCCTGTGGCCGAGTGCTCGGCCATCGCTCCTCCTTGAACGGGCGTGCCACCAGCCTACGCCCGCCCGCAGCAGGAAAGGTTGGCTACAGCCAGTCGTGTCTTCGAAAGAGCAGGTACAGGATTCCCACTCCTGCGAGGACCATCACGAGGGAAAGCCAAACACCGAGCGGCTCTCCGTACCCGAGGACCGGGAGGTTCTGTCCGAACCAACCCGTGATCGCCGTTGGAACGGCGATGATCGCGCCCCAGCCGGCCAGCTTCTTCATGATGGTGTTCAGGCGGGCATCGGTCAGGGAGAGGTTGGTCTCGAAGGCGGAGGCGAGCAGGTCGCGCAGCGACTCTGTCCACTCGCCGGCTCTCAACACGTGGTCTGTCAGGTCATCGAACCATGGCCCGAGTGCTGGGGAATCCAGATCAGGGGGCGAGCAGACGGGGATCGTCCTCCCAGGCAGCCACCACCGGTGACATCGAGAATCGGTCGTCGAGACGAATGGTGACGAGGGCGTACGGGAGCAACCATCCAGAAACCCTGGTTGAACAGTTGGCGAACCGGCTCTGGTCATGGTCAGGGGCGGCCATGACGTACGTGGTGAAAAAGAGGTAGGAGTCGTGCCGGATGAGCTTCGGACGCTCCTTGGGGGCGAGGGCATCCTCAACTGCAGTGAAGGGCAGCCCCAACTCGCTGGCAATCTTGGCCAGTCGGTCCACAGACGGTGCCAGTAGGTCCACCCACACAAGGGTTTGCTCGTCGTGCACCGCGCGCAGGAGTTCCTCATCTGTGAGGTCGTCGTCCGTGACAACCCCGTGGCGCCATGATCGACTCGTGACAGTGGCCATGATTCCATTGTCAGGCCGGCCCGCGAAGTCTACTGCCGCCGCGCTGAACACAATCACAGGAGAGAAGAGTGGGTGCAATAGGCGGTGAACGGCAGTCGGGCGAACGTCCTGCGACAGGCACGGTTGGGACCCCGCCGGCGGAGGTCGACGTCACCGTCGAACTCGTGCGGGGTCTGCTGGCCGAGCAGCATCCGGATCTCGCGGAGCGGGACCTGGCGATCGTGGCCAATGGCTGGGACAACGTGATCGTGCGGGTCGGCACAGATCTGGTCGCCCGCCTCCCGCGTCGCGAGCTCGCCGCGGCACTGGTCGCGCACGAGCAACGCTGGCTTCCCGCACTCGCCACCCACTTGCCCATTCCGGTGCCCGTGCCGCTCAGGGTCGGCGTCCCCGGGCTGGGGTATCCATGGGCCTGGAGCATCTGCGACTGGTTCCAGGGCGAGGTGGCGGCCGATGTCCCACTCGCCGATCCCGCGAGAGAGGCCGATCGGCTCGGAGCGTTCGTACACGCCCTCCACCGCCCGGCGCCGGTGGAGGCCCCTCGCAACCCGTTCCGTGGCCAACCCGTCACGGGATTGGTGCCGCGGATCCGCGCCAACCTTGCGCGGCTCCACCTCGAACGGACCGCGCTCGACGCGCTCGTCGACGAACTCGCCAAGACGTCGCCGTGGCGAGGGCCGGCGAAGTGGCTCCACGGCGACCTGCACAGCGCCAACCTCCTCGTCGACGGGGGTGAGATCGTGGCCGTGCTCGACTTCGGCGACCTCACCTCAGGTGACCCTGCGGTCGACCTCGCCGTGGCCTGGATGCTGTTCCAGCCGGAGGAACGCCGACGGTTCCGGAGCGCGGCGGGCGGCGGCACCCCGGTCGACGAGCCGACGTGGGATCGCGCCCGGCTCTGGGGCCTCCACTTCGCGCTGATCTATGTCCGCCACTCCTACGGCAACGAGCGCTTCGCCCGCATGGGGGAGCGGCTTCTCCGAGCGGTCACCGCCGGGGACACCGGAGGGGACTGAGAGGGCGGCCAACCCCGGCCGGGGCCGCGCGGCCACGACCCGGTGAAGCCGGCTCAGCCTGCGTCAGGGGAGTCGGGTTCCCATCTCAGCAGTTCCCCGGGCTGGCACTCGAGTGCCGCGCACAGGGCGTCGAGCGTGCTGAACCGGACGGCCTTCGCGCGGCCGTTCTTGAGTACGGCGAGGTTGGCGGGCGTGATGCCCACGAGTTCGGCGAGGGTGCCGACGGCCATCTTTCGCCGGGCCAGCATGACGTCGATGTCCACCACGATCGGCACTAGACCACCTCGTCCAGCTCGGATCGCAGTGCTCGCGCCTCGGACTCGGTGGCGATCGCCTGGACGAGCAGGCGCCTCATCACGGCCACCAGCAGGGCGATGCCGGCCAGCACCAGTGCGGCACCGCTGACCAACCCGACCAGTCCGGGTGCCACCCCACCGGGTGCGAGCAGCACGGCCAGGACGAACGCGAGGACAGCGGCCGTCACGAATGCGCCGATGATGACGTTGACGTACCGGAAGGAGGCCTCGGAGAACACGGAACCCCTCCGCACGAGGGTCAGCAGCCGCCAGACGCAGACGGCGAACACCTGCATGGTCAGCACTCCCAGCGCGGCGATGGACACCAGGGCGACCCGCGCCCACGTCGGCACGTCTGCGTCCACCAGGTCACCCCACGCGGCGGGCAGGATCATCGCCTGGACCACCAGTGAGCCCGCCAACGACAGGGCGATCACCACCTTGAGCACCACGATCGACGCGCCATGCATCATTACCTCCCGAGACTCGATATCAATCTATCGTTTCTCGATGAATGAGGCAATGGCGCGACCGACATCGGCACCTCCTGCCGCAGTGACAAGCCGAGCGCGGTAACGTCCGTGCGTATGACGCAGACACCGGACGAGGACGACGTCGAGAGCCGTGCCAAGTTGCTGCCCGAGGAGCGATCTGCGGGCAGCGAGGCCCCCCTCGAGCAGGCCGAGGCCATCCTCGAGGAGTCGATCGAGAGAACCGAGGATCCTGAGGGCACCCGGAAGGACTCGAGCCAGACGCCGGGATAGCCCAGGCCGGACGTCCCGAGTCGGTAGGTTGGATCCAACACCGACCCGAACGGAGCAACGATGCACTACACCCAACTCGGCAGGACCGGGGCGAAGGTCTCCAGAATCGTCCTCGGAACCATGAACTTCGGTCCCCAGACGGAAGAGGCCGAAGCCCATCGGATCATGGACTCCGCCCTGGACCAGGGCATCAATTTCTTCGACACCGCAAACGTCTACGGCGGTGCCGATCGGAGGGGATGGACCGAGGAGATCATCGGCAGGTGGTTCGAGAAGTCGGGGCGCCGCGACGAGGTGGTGTTGGCGACGAAGGTCTTCGGCAACATGTCGGACCGCCCCAATGACTCGCGGCTCTCCGCCGTCCACATCCGATGCGCGGTGGATGACTCGCTGCGCCGTCTCCAGACTGACCACATCGACCTGTACCAGATGCACCACATCGACCGGAACACGCCCTGGGAGGAGGTCTGGCAGGCGATGGACACGCTCGTCGCGCAGGGCAAGGTGGTCTACGTCGGGTCGTCGAACTTCGCCGGCTGGCACATCGCCGCAGCGTGCGAGTCGGCCCGTGCCCGGCACTCCCTCGGGCTCGTGAGCGAGCAGTCGCTGTACAACCTCACCGCGCGCACCGTCGAACTCGAGGTGCTCCCCGCGGCCCAGGAGTACGGCCTCGGTGTGCTGCCCTGGTCGCCCTTGGGTGGCGGGCTGCTCGGTGGCGTCCTTCGCAAGATCGAGGACGGCCGCCGTTCCGAGGAGCACATGCGCAAGGAGATCGAGCAGCGCCGCGAGCAGCTGCAGCGCTGGGAGGACTTCTGCGACCAGCGTGGCGAGGAGCCGGGCGACGTCGCCCTGGCCTGGCTGCTCCACCAGCCGGCCGTGACCGGACCGATCGTCGGGCCGCGGACGATGGAGCAGCTGGACAGCGCAGTCAGGGCACTCGACATCGAGCTCGACGACGACGCCCTCGCGGTCCTCGACGACATCTTCCCGGGTCCGGGAGGCACCGCACCGGAGGCCTACGCCTGGTAAGTCACTTTCGCACTGCCTCGTGTGTTTGGGTCGTAGTGAGCGCCTCATCCGCCAGACTGGGCGGAGTGTTTCGAGGGACCGGGCTGGGGGCCCGGCCGAGAAAAGAGAGGTAATCATCCATGGAGTGCCCACGCTGTGGGGCCCAACTGCCGGACGTCGCTCATTTCTGCCATCGCTGTGGGCACGACATGACGCATCCGGACGAGGCCAAACGAAAGTCATTCGCAGTCAAGCCCGACGAACCCGTCGCATCGTTCGCGCTGGTCTCGACGATCATGCCGCGCGGTGCCGGTGAGAAGCCGCAGACCTATCGGCTCGCGCTCGTGATCGCCCTGACGGCGGCACTCGTGGCCGCCATCTTCGGCGCGCTGCCGATCGCGGTGCTGATCGCGGCGTTCTCCGTCCCGATCGTCTACATCGTCTACATCTACGACGTGAACCTCTGGGAGGACCAGCCGGTCCCGGTGACGGTGCTGGCGTTCATCCTGACGGGCGGCCTGGCGGCCGTGTTCCTGGCAATCCTCAAGAGCCTCGGCCTGCTCGCAGCCGCAACCCCGGTCAACGACGTCGACGGGATCTCCCTCGGGGGCATCGGGGCGGGACCGCTCCTGACGGCCCTCATCGTCGTCCCGGTCGTGGGCGAGCTCATCCGCCAGATCGGACCGGTCATCCTGGCCAGCCGTCCGGCGTTCGACGACCTCATGGACGGCCTGACCTTCGGCATCATCGCCGGCGTCGCCTACTCGACGGCGGACACGCTGGTACGCCACTGGCCGTCGCTGACCGGTGGCTTCATCGAGTCCTCCGACCCGGGCACGTGGGTCTCCCTGATCTTCCTCGAGGGCTTCGTCAAGCCCTTGCTGATCGGAACTGCCACCGGCATCGCCTGCGCCGAGTTTTCGGGACTCGGTGAGGGCTACGACGGCTTCACCGGCCGCTACGTGCGTGGTCTCGCCGAGGCCATCGTCGCCAACGTCCTCTACAGCGGTGGCGTCTACCTACTGGGCCTCGTGTCGGACCCGACGATGCGGGTCATGCTGCAGGTCATCTGGGGCCTCCTCATCCTGGGCGTCCTCATCATCCGCGTGCGCAACGTCCTCCACCACGGCCTGATGGAGGGTGCCCTCGAGGCGTCCGCCCGCTCCGGTGTCGGCCCGCATGAGGGCGTCGGCGCCGACGGGCAGCTCGAGTTCTGCCCCAAGTGTGAGATGCCCCTCATCGCCCATGCCGCCTTCTGCAGCGCGTGCGGCACGTCGACCCGGACCCGGTCCAAGGCGAACAGGGCCGGCGCGGCGCTCGCCCCTGTCGGTTCCGTGGCCGAGAGCCGGGGAATCCCCGCCGGTGAAGCCGCCAGCACCAGCCAGGACGAGGAGGAGGCCCGATGACTGACAACCAGAATCCCGGACAGTACGGTGGCCAACCGTCCCAAGGCCCTGGCCCGCAGGGCGGCCCCGGTCAGCCCCAACCCGGCTACGGCCAGCAGCCACAGCCGGGTTACGGTCAACAGCCGCAGCCCGGCTACGGTCAGCAGCCGCAACCCGGCTACCAGCAGCCGCCGTCTGGGTACGGCCAGCAGCCGCAGTCCGGTTACGGCCAGCAGCAACCGGGGTACGGGCAGCAGGGCTACGGCCAGCCGGGTCCGTACCAGAACTACCAGGGCGCCCAGCAGCCGCCCCAGAAGAACTCCAGCGGCAAGATCATCGGCATCGTCGTGGGAGCTGTCGGTGTGCTCGCGATCGCCGGGCTGGCGTTCGCGCTCCTCGGCGGCGGTGACGACGGCCCGGACGTGCCACCACCTCCACCGGTCTCGCAGACGCCGGCGGACCCGGAGACCACCGAGCCCGCCGAGCCGGAGACCACCGAGCCGGCGGACCCGGAGACGACCGAGCCCGCCGAACCGGAGACCACCGAGCCAGCGGACCCGGAGACGACCGAGCCCACCGAGCCCGAGACCGAGGATCCCCAGCCGCCGGCCGGTGCGATCGACGTCGGCAACGGCATGAGCGTCGTTCCGGCTGCCGGCTGGAGCGTCGCGGACCAGTCCGACAACGGCGTGTTGCTCACCGACGCCGCGGGCCGGGTGTTCCTGGTCAACACGGGCAACAGTGCCAACCCGGAGGCCGAGGTCGCGCAGCTCGTGGACAACCTCACCCAGGACGGCACCGACGTGAGCAAGGGCGAGGTCCAGGTGGCAGACGTCCATCCGGACCTGGCGGTCGCCAGTCAGCTGGCGATCATGACCACCACCGGTGGCAGCGGCACCACGGAGCTCGGCCTGTTCGCCGTGATCTCCAGCCGCACCGCGGACCAGGTCGGCTTCGCGAGCGTGCTGCTCGTGCCGGCGGCCGACTTCGAGGACGAGGCGGTGCTCACCCAGGCCGACGAGATGCTGAACTCCGTGTTCATCTCGCAGCTCGGAGGCTAACGGCGGATCGAGGTCAGGGGCGGGTCGGTGGAGTCTCCACCGGCCCGCCCTTCGTCGTCGGACGAGACGAACTTGAGGCCCACCACCGCCGCGATGATGCCGGTGATGAACACGACCTTGCCCACCGAGACGCTCTCCGCGCCCGTGGCCATCGCCCACGACACGGTCAGGGCGGCGCCGACACCGGTCCAGACCGCATAGGCGGTTCCGATCGGGATGTGTTTGGCCGCCCAGCCGAGCCCGAGCATGCTGAGGACCACCGCGACGAAGAACACGATCGAGGGCGTGAGCACACTGAGGCCCTCCGACATGCCCAGGGCGGTGGCCCACACCGCCTCGAACACGGCGCTGACGAGCAGGATGATCCACGGCACCTCAGCTCACCGCCTTGAGCCCGACGACGCAGGCGACCAGCAGGACGAGCAACAGGATGCGGGCAACGGTGGCCTTCTCCTGACCCACGATGATGGCCCACACCACGGTGAGGGAGGCCCCGATGCCGACCCAGACCGAATAGGCGGTGCCCGTGGGAAGCGTCGTCATCGCCCAGGCCAGCCCCAACATGCTGAGGGTGCACGAGACCAGGAACAAGATGGTGGGGCCCGGTCGGCGAAAGCCCTTGGAAGCGGCCAGCGCACTGGCCCACACGGCCTCGAGCGCTCCGGACAGTACAAGAATGATCCACGCCATGTGACGTACTCCTCCAATGAGTCAGTCTTGTCGTGGTGCGGGTACTGCTCCCTCGTCCGCGAGCCCTTCCCGGGCTCCTGCCAGAATGCTAGCAAGCTCCGCGGACCCCATCAAAGGACCCGTTCCGCCAGTGGGGAGCGCAGGGCCGCGGAGCGCTCGTGACGGGTCAGTCCCCGAGGTTCCCGCTCAGACGGGTGTGGAAACGGGAGGCCTGCTGGTTCAGGCCGAGGAAGTCGACGCTCTTGCCGCGCTGCTCGTAGCGGGTGACGATTGCGTCCAGCGCAGCCACCGTCGAGGCGTCCCAGATGTGCGAACCGGACATGTCGATCAGCACGTGGTCCGGGTCGTCGGTGTACTCGAACTGGGTCGTGAGGTCGTTGCTCGAGGCGAAGAACAACTCGCCGCGCACCTCGTAACTGGCGGTGGCGCCCCCGTCGACGAGCGTGCGCTCGACGGTCACGAAGTGCGCCACGCGCCGGACGAACAGCACCGAGGCCACGACCACCCCGACGACCACGCCGATCGCGAGGTTGTCGGTGGCCACGACGGCGATGACGGTGGCGAGCATGACCATGGTCTCGCTCCGGGGCAGGCGTCGCAGGGTGGCCGGGTGGATGCTGTGCCAGTCGAAGGTCGCCACGGAGACCATCACCATGACGGCCACCAGAGCGGCCATCGGGATGATCGCCACCCAGTCGCCCAGCACCACCACGAGTACCAGCAGGAAGGCGCCGGCCAGGAAGGTGGAAATACGCGTGCGGGCTCCCGAGACCTTCACGTTGATCATGGTCTGCCCGATCATGGCGCAGCCTCCCATGCCGCCGAAGAAGCCGGACATGACGTTCGCGACGCCCTGCCCCCAGGCCTCCCGGGTCTTGTTGGAGTGGGTGTCGGTGACCTCGTCGACGAGCTTGGCCGTCATGAGTGACTCCATCAGACCCACCAGTGCCATGCCCAGTGCGTAGGGGGCGATCGTGGTGAAGGTGGCCCAGGTCCAGGGGATGTCCGGGATGAACAGCTCCGGCAGGCTGCGGGGCAGTTCGCCCTGGTCGCCGACCGTGGGCACCGAGATGGCCAGTACCACCACGACCGCAGTGGTCAGGACGATCGAGACGAGCGGTGCCGGCACCACCTTGGTGAGCCTCGGCATCAGGACCATCACCAGCAGCCCGGCGGCCACGAGGGGGTAGACGGGCCAAGGCACGCCCAGCAGGTGGGGGAGTTGTGCCATGAAGATGAGGATGGCCAGCGAGTTCACGAAGCCGATCATCACGCTGCGCGGGATGAAGCGCATCAGCTTGGCCACGCCGGCGAGCGCCAGCACCACCTGCAGGACGCCGGCGAGGATCACCGTCGCGATCAGGTAGTGGATGCCGTGTTCGCGGACCAGCGGTGCCACGACCAGGGCGACCGCGCCCGTGGCGGCGGTGATCATGGCCGGGCGTCCGCCCACGAACGCGATGGTGACCGCCATGACGAAGGAGGAGAACAGGCCCACCCGGGGGTCGACGCCGGCGATGACGGAGAACGAGATCGCCTCCGGGATCAGGGCCAGCGCCACGACGAGCCCTGCGAGGACCTCCTTGGTGAGGAGCCTGGGGGACCGCAGGGCGGTGAGCACCGAGGGCCGCGGCGCGTAACGCGAGGACTTGTCGTCGGGGATCTTGACTGCGGTCACCAGGTACCTCCGTGGCCGTGTTGGCGGTGCGCCATGGACCGACGCAAACCTCCAGCACCCTACCCCAGGAAATTGCTGCCTTGAACTTCGTAACCGGTTGCTGGTAGCGTCCGGCACGCTGTCCTGCGTCCCCTCGTGCGGATGCGACAGCGCTTGCCGCGTCAGGCCGGTCGGAGAGTCCACGGGTCGACGTACGGTAGTGGGGATCGACTGACGGCTACTCCTGCCTTGTCATGTCTGCGGCACTCGGAGCGCCGCTGTGGTCTCCCGCAACCCGGTGTGGGGTGGTCAGGTAACCACCATCCCGGAGGGAATGTGGCTGAGAACGAAGTCCAACTGAGAGCCGAGGCTCTCTACAAGGTGTTCGGCAGGTCTGCCGAGTCCACAATCAGGAAGCTCGAGGCGGGCGTCGACCGCGACGACCTCGGGGAGGGGACGACCGCCGCGGTGATCGACGCCTCCTTCGAGGTCCGCAAGGGCGAGATCTTCGTGGTGATGGGCCTGTCGGGGTCCGGGAAGTCGACCCTGATCCGGATGCTCAACGGTCTCCTGGAGCCCACGCACGGGTCCGTGGAGATCGGGGGCGAACCGCTCACCGGCGTGCCCACCGGGAAGCTTCGCGAACTGCGTCGCCGCAAGGTCTCCATGGTCTTCCAGCACTTCGGGCTGCTGCCACACCGCAGCGTCATCGACAACGTCGCCTACGGCCTGGAGATCCAGGGGCTTTCGCGCCGCGCCCGCCTGGAACGTGCCCGCGAAGTGATCCAGCTCGTCGGCCTCGCCGGCTGGGAGAACAACCTCCCCTCGGAACTCTCCGGCGGCATGCGCCAGCGGGTCGGCCTGGCACGGGCACTGGCCAGCGACACAGACGTGCTCCTGATGGACGAGGCGTTCTCCGCCCTGGACCCGCTCATCCGCCGCGAGATGCAGGAACAGCTGCTGGACCTGCAGTCCAGGCTGGGCAAGACCATCATCTTCATCACCCACGACCTCAACGAGGCCATGTTCCTCGGGGAGCGGATCGCGGTGATGCGCAACGGTCGGATCGTGCAGATCGGCACCCCCGAGGAGATCCTCACTGATCCCGCCAACGACTACGTCGCCCAGTTCGTGCAGGACGTCGACCGCGCCCGGGTCCTCACGGCGGGCGCCGTGATGGAGCCGGCGCTGGCGGTCGTGCAGGAGTCAGCCGGCCCGCGTGCCGCGCTGCGCGTCATGCGCGACGAGCAGACCTCCGCCGCGTTCGTCGTCAGCCGTGACCGGCGCCTGCTCGGTGCGATCACGGACCGAAAGGCGCTCGAACTCGTCCGCGGAGGCCGCTCCAGCATGACGGCCGAGCTGGCCGAGGCGGCCCATGTCGAGACCGGCACCACCATCGCGGAACTCGTGGCCCCGGCCATCGAGTCACCGCTGCCGCTGGCCGTCACGGACGCCAACGGCCACCTCGTCGGCGTCGTGCCGCGGGTGACCCTGCTCGCCGCGCTCGGCGGGGACGAGGCCAGCGAGGCCGTGGCGGCGAAGCTGATCGCCCCGCTGCCGGCCGCCACCGTCGAGACAGCGCTCAGCGCCGCCCACACCGCAGAAGGAGGCCTGTGATGCCTGATGCCTTCAAGCTTCCCTTCGGGGACTGGGTCGAGGCCGGAGTCGACTGGATCGTCGCCAACGCAGCCGCCCCGTTCGCAGCGGTGCGGTCCGCACTCGTGTTCCTCTACGAACTACTCAACACGGCACTGACCGTCCCGCCGTGGTGGCTCATCATCCTGATCGTGGCCCTGCTGGCGCTTCTCGCCCGGGGACCCCTCTTCGGCGTCGGCGCGGGCATCGGCCTGCTCCTGATCGTCGGGCTCGACCAATGGGTGAACGCGATGGACACGCTGGCGCTGGTACTGGTGGCCGCGATCATCGCGGTGGCGCTCGCGGTGCCGATCGGCATCCTGGCCGCCACCTCAAGATCGGTCTCGCTGGTCACCAAGCCCGTGATGGACTTCCTCCAGACGATGCCGGCGTTCGTCTACCTGATCCCTGCACTGCTCCTGTTCCGCATCGGCGTCGCACCCGGAATCGTGGCAACGATCATCTTCTCCCTCCCGCCCGGGGTCCGGCTCACCGAGCTCGGCATCCGAGGGGTGGACAAGGAGGTCGTCGAGGCCGGCTCCGCGTTCGGGGCCTCCCGCTTCCGCATCCTGCGGCAGATCCAGCTCCCGCTGGCCATGCCCAGCATCATGGCCGGCATCAACCAGGTCATCATGCTCTCCCTGTCCATGGTGGTCATCGCCGGGCTGGTGGGTGCCGGGGGCCTCGGCGAACAGGTGATCGCCGCGTTGCAGCGTCTGGACACGGCCCTCGGGTTCGAGGCCGGCCTGTCCGTCGTGATCCTCGCGATCCTGCTGGACCGCTTCACCGGATCATTCGGCCTGCGCACGGGCCTCTACACCTGGGGTCGGGAGAAGCTCGCCCGGAGGCGCGCCTCCCGTCCCACCACCACCCAGACCGTCGAGGCGGCCTGAGGTGAGGCCGCGCGGCAGCAATCGGGCCGCGCGGCACGGCAGGGGGAGATGCCCACTGCCGGGAAAGGAACACATGAACAAGCGTCTGCTCAAGGTCGTCGCAGGGGCCGTCGCCATCGGCGCCGCCCTCACCGGCTGCTCGAGCGATCCCGGCAACGCGCCGGGCAACGACACCACCGCGCAGGGGACCGACGCCGCGCAGGACAAGGGCGAGCTCACCATCGCAGTCTTCAACGGCTGGGAGGAGGGCATCGCCACCTCCGAGCTGTGGAAGCATGTGCTCGAGGAGCAGGGCTACTCCGCCGAGCTGTCCTACGTCGACGCGGCCCCGGTCTTCGCGGGCCTCGCCTCCGGTGACTACGACTTCACCACCGACGTGTGGCTGCCCGTCACCCACGCCGGCTACATCGAGGAGTTCGGTGACCAGATCGTCGACCTCAGCCCCTGGTTCGACCAGGCCAAGCTGACGGTCGCGGTCAACGAGGACGCCCCGATCGACTCCCTCGCCGAGCTCGCTGACAACGCGGACCTCTTCGGCAACACCATCGTCGGCATCGAGGCAGGTGCCGGCCTCACCCAGACAATGGAGAGCGCCGTCATCCCCGGCTACGGTCTGGAGGGCATGACGTTCCAGACTTCCTCCACCGTCGCGATGCTCGCCGAGCTCACGGCCGCCACCGACGCCGGCGAGAACATCGCCGTCACCCTCTGGGAGCCGCACTGGGCCTACGAGGCGTTCCCGATCAAGAACCTCGAGGATCCGGAGGGCGCACTCGGCGGCGCGGAAACCATCCACGTCTACAGCCGCACCGGCTTCGCCGACGACTTCCCCGAGGTCGCCGGTTGGCTGGAGAACTTCGAGATGGACGGCGAGCTCCTCTACAACCTCGAGGACCTGCTGTTCAACCAGAACGACACGGATGACTACGGCCCGCTCATCGAGCAGTGGGTCGAGGAGAACCGCGAGTACGTGGACGGCCTCACCAGCTAGGTCCGGTCCCGCACCCCGACAAGGAGCACCCTGTTGCCCCGCCACACGGCGCCGCAATAGGGTGCTCTGGTCATCCCGATCCAATGCCGGCCCCGAGGAGCCACGATGCCAACGCGTCCCACGCCGGTCCTGGCCACCCGTGGCATCAGCAAGGACTACGGCCCGAACCGCGTGGTCTCCGACGTCTCGCTCGAGTTCCACCGGGGCACCATCCATGCGCTGCTGGGTGAGAACGGAGCCGGGAAGTCGACGCTGATGGGCATCCTCGCCGGCGTCCGGCAACCCACCGAGGGTGACGTCCTGCTGGACGGGCAACCGGTGCAACTGCGCTCCGTCGCGCAGGGGCAGGCCGCCGGGGTGGTCGCCCTGCCGCAGGAGCTGGTCCTGGTGGGCACCCTCGGTGCCGCCGAGAACATCTTCCTCGGGATGCGACGCCCCGGGCGGCGAGGCCTCGCGAACCGACGCGCACTGGCCCGCGCCGCCGCCGAGCAGCTCGACCGGCTGGGCGTCGAACTGGACCTCGAACGCCCCGTGGCCGAACTGTCGGCCGTGCAGCAGACGATGGTGGCGCTCGCGCGCGCCCTCGCACGGGACGCCCGGGTGCTCGTCCTCGACGAACCGACCGCGGCCCTCACCGACACCGAGACCGAGCGGCTCTTCGGAGTGCTGCGCCGCCTCCGCAGCGAGGGCACGACGATCATCTACGTCTCCCACCGCCTCGACGAGGTGTTCGCCCTCGCCGACGTGGCCACCGTGATGCGCAACGGCAGGCACGTCTGGACCCGGCCGATCGGGGAGACCGACGACGACGACGTCGTCCGCGCGATGATCGGACGATCCCCCGAACAGGCGTTCCCGGAGCGCTCCGCGACGCCCGGCGAGTGCGTCCTGCGGGTGGCGGACCTGGCCGGGCACACCCTGAAGGGGATCTCGCTCGAAGCCCGTTCCGGGCGGGTGCTGGGCATCGCCGGCCTGGCCGGTTCCGGACGCTCGGAGCTGCTGCGGCTGGTGGCCGGGGCCGAGCGCGCGAGGGCGGGCACCATCGAGGTGCGCGGCCGCGACGTCACCCGTGCCCCTGTCGGGCGACGGATGGCCGCGGGCATCGGCTACGTCCCCGAGGAGCGGCGCAGCCAGGCCCTCGTCATGAACGCCACCATCACCTCGAACATCGCCCTCGGCAGCCTGCGTGAGCTGAGCCGGGCCGGGGTGATGGACTCCGGCCGGGAGCTGCGCCGCAGCAGGGAACTGGCACAGCAGCTGCGGGTCAGCGCCACGTCGGTGAAGCAGGACGTCGCCGAACTCTCGGGCGGCAACCAGCAGAAGGTGGTCCTCGCGAAGTACCTCGCGAGGAACCCCGAGGTGCTGCTCCTCGACGAGCCGACGCGCGGCATCGACGTCGGTACCAAGGCCGAGATCTACCAACTCGTGCGCGGCCTGGGCGAGCGCGGTGTGGCAGTGGTGATGGTCTCCAGCGAGATCCCCGAGCTGCTGGGCCTGGCCGACGAGATCGCCGTGCTCCACGAGGGCCGGCTCATCGACGTCGTCCCCGCCGCCTCCGCCACCGAAGAGTCCATCCTCCACCTCTGCTACAGGAAGCCCGACCGATGAGCACCCGCACCACCTCCCGCCTGGCCTCCTACGGGACCCTGATCGGACTGCTCCTGCTGGTCGTGCTGTTCGCCGCACTGGACAGCAGGGGCATCTTCCTGACCACCGGCAACCTCACCAACGTCCTCGAGCAGATCGCCGTGCTCGCGATGGTGGCCGCGGTGCAGACCGTCGTGATGGTGGTGGGGGACTTCGACCTGTCCGTCGGGTCGCTGGCCAGCCTCGTCGGGGTGATCACGGCGCAACTGCTGGTGGGCGGCACGTCCCTGCCCGTCACGATCCTGCTAGCCCTGCTCGTCGGCCTGGCCGCCGGTGCCCTCAACGGCGTCCTGGTCTCCTACCTGGGCCTGTCAGCCTTCATCGCCACGCTGGCCACCATGACCTCCTTCACGGGACTCGCACTGCTGGTCTCCAACGGAGCCACCGTGTTCGGTCTGCCCGAGGGATTCGTTGCCATCGGCCAGAGCCGGCTGGGACCCGTTCCGATGCCCGTCGTGATCGCGGTCGTGCTCACGCTGCTGGTCTGGTTCGTCCTGTCCCGCACGGTGCTGGGTCGCGAGTGGTACGCGGTCGGCGGCAACTCCGAGGCCGCCCGCCTGTCCGGTGTGAACACGAGGTTCGTCCGCTTCACCGCCTTCCTGGCGTCGGGCTTCGGCTCGGCACTGGCCGGCGTGGTGCTCACCGCCCGCCTGGCCTCTGGACACCCGAACGCCGGCGACCCGATGATGCTGATGTCCATCGCGGCGGTCTTCCTGGGCGTCACCCTCTCGCGCGCCGGCCAGCCGCTGGTGGGCGGCACCGTGATCGGACTCCTCATCGTCGGCGTCCTCAACAACGGGCTGAACCTGCTCCAGGTGAACAGCTACGTGCAGCAGGTGCTCACGGGCGTGATCATCGTCGCCGCGGTGAGCCTGTCCCAGTTCAGCAGGGCCCGACGGTGACCGGGCTGCTCGCCGGGCTGGACCTCGGGACCTCCAGCGCCAAGCTCGTGGTGCTCGACCCCGACGGCACGTTGGTCGCGGAGGCCGAACAGGCCTACCCGACGCACACGGCCGCCGGGGGAGTCGTCGAGCAGCGACCCGAGGACTGGTGGGACGCCACCGTGTCCGTGCTGCAGCGCAGCGGCGTGGCGGCGAGGATCGGTGCACTCGGACTCACCGGGCAGATGCAGGACCTGGTACCCGTGGCCGCCCGCAGGGCCACCCGCCGCGCCATCCTGTACTCCGACACCCGCGCGGGCAGCCAGCACCAACGCCTCCGCGTGGCCGTCCCGGACTGGGAGTACCGGACGGGGAACCACCAGGACGTCACCAACGTGGCCGCGAAGGTCGCCTGGCTGGCCGAGCACGAGCCCCAGGCACTCACCCGGGCCCAGCACCTACTGCTGGGCCCGGGCGCGTTCGTCGCCCACCGCGCCGGCGCCGAGGCCGCCTGTGACGTCACCACCGCGTCGACCACCGGGCTGCTGGACGTCGGGGAACGCGACTGGCTGAACGACGCCGTGGCCGCCGCCGGGGCGCTCGCAGACCAGCTGCCCCGCCTCACCGGCCAGGTGGCCGGGGACGCAGTGGTGGGCCACGTGGGTGCGGACGCCGCCCGCGAGACCGGTCTGGCCGTCGGCACCCCCCTGGTGCTGGCCATGGGCGACGCGGTCTCCACCACTGCGGGACTCATCGGCACCGACCCCGGCGAGGCGTACCTCTACCTGGGCACCACGGGATGGGTCGCCGCGATCACCCCCGCACGCGATTGCGCGCCCTCGCCGATCCACTCGCTCGTGATGCCCGGGTGGGAAGAGCGCCTGCGGATCGGTGCGGTGCAGTCCGCCGGCTCGGCGGCAGCCTGGGCCCTGCGCACCTTCCTGCCCGGAACCTCGTTCGCCGAGGCGGAGGAGCGGGTGGCGCCGCGACTCCCGGCCGTGGCGGACAGGCCGCTGTGCCTGCCGGGGCTGGCGGGGGAGCGCACCCCGGTGCGCGACGGTGACCTGCGCGCGGCCTTCGTCGGAGCACAGGAGACCACCGGGCCCGAGGACCTCTACCTCGCGGTGCTGACCGGCGTGGCGATGGGACTGCGGCACGCGGCCGTGGAGATGGGTGCCACCCAGGCGAGGCTGCCGCTCGTCGGCGGCGCCTCCGGCAGTGCCGTGTGGCGCCAGGTGCTCGCCGACGTGTTCGGTGCCACCGTCGTCGTCGCCGCGGCGGCGAGCGCCCCCGGCGCCGTGCACGCAGCGCGGGAGGCGGCCGAGGCTACAGGGCTCGTGCACGCACTGAGGCCGGTCTTCGAGACCGGTGTGCAGGAGACCACGCCTCCTTCGCCGACCCACGAACTGCTCCGCGAGCAGCTCGACGTCCACCGACGCCTGTACGACGCCCTGAAGCCCACCTTCGACGACCTGGCCGAGCACCGTCACCTGTCCACGCGGGGCGGTCCGGCCGCGTGATCGCATCCGGGCCTCTACGATGCTCTGAAACACACGTCCCACGTCGTGGCCGACCGGCCCGGACCGTCGAGTGAAGTTGAGGAAGCATGAAGTCGAAGAAGTTCTGGAGCTCGTTGGCGCTGGGCGTGACAGCGTCCCTGGCCCTCACCGCCTGCGGCGCCGAGGCCGAACCCGAGGGCAGTGACGCGCCTTCGCAGGAGGTCGCGACCTCCGTCGAGGTCTCCGTGCTCACCCCCTACCTGGCCAACGCGGCCACCAAGGAGGTCATCGAGCTGTTCCAGGCGGAGGGTGAGCAGCGCGGCTGGGAGGTCAGCGTCGTCGACACCGCCGGGGACTTCAACAAGCTCAACAGCGCCTTCCAGGACGCCGCCGCCCAGGGACCCGACGCCATCGTGCTCGGCACGGGGGACCCGGCACAGATCTCACTCGGGCTGAAGGCCGCCGCCGATGCAGGGGTTCCGGTCTTCGCGATCGACGCGGGGGCCGCCGAAGGCATCGCCGCCAACGTGACCAGTGACAACGTCGACCTCGGCGAGCAGAGCGCCAACGCCCTGATCGACGCCATGGGGGCGAGGGCGCCATCGTGATGCTCACCCACGACCCGCACCCGGGCGTGAAGGCCCGCGCCGAGGGCGCGCGAGCGGTCTTCGAGGCCGCCGGGATCGAGGTCCTCGAGGCCAAGCACGTCGAGGTTCCCGGGCCCGTCGAGAACGCCCGCGCATCCGTGCAGGACCTGGTCTCGGCCCGAGGCGACGACATCACCGGAATCTGGGGCGGCTGGGACGAGCCCGCCCTCGGCGCCACGCAGGCGCTCGAGGCGGCCGGAGTCTCCGACGTGCCCGTGGTCGGCGTGGACGGGCAGGACTTCGCGCTGGCAGAGATCGACAAGGGCGGCCCCTTCGTCGCCACGGTGAAGCAGGACTGGGCCGCGATCGCGGCAGAGGTGGCCGAGCTGGTGGAGGCCAAGGTGGTCGACGGGCAGGACCCGGCCGAGAGCAACATCGAGCTGCCCGGCACCCTGGTCACCGCCGATTGACTGACCCTGCGCCGGATCGGGGCCGGGCGCGACGAGTCCGACCGAGGCGGCATACTGGTTCCCATGGACAGCGACGATCCCGTACCGCAGCGCATCGGCGACGCCGAGCGTGACTTCGCGGTCCAGCAACTGCAGGAGCACCACTCGCAGGGCAGGCTCGACGCGTTCGAGTTCGAGGAGCGCATGTCGAAGGCGCTCGAGGCCCGGACGGGACCGGAGCTGGCCCGACTGTTCCGTGACCTGCCCGGGCCCAACCCGGGCGAGCCGGTGACCGGGTGGGAGGCGCCCGTGCCCCAGCCAAGTCCCTATGCCGTGGCCCCGCAGCCGGAGCAGGATCTGGGCACGCCCTGGTACGCGCACTGGTGGTGGATCCTCGTGGCCGTGGGCCTGACCGTCGTGTCGCGCGGGA
Organism: Tessaracoccus rhinocerotis; assembly: GCF_007197885.1. GTDB lineage: Bacteria > Actinomycetota > Actinomycetes > Propionibacteriales > Propionibacteriaceae > Arachnia > Arachnia rhinocerotis. The sequence goes on along the minus strand of NZ_VKKG01000005.1, from coordinate 88,498 downwards.
ACGTCGGTTTCATCATTCCGATGATGGCGATCTGGCTGTTCGTGGTCTGGCCCAGCATCAACAGCTCGAGGCGCCGTCCCCCCATCGACGACCCCGCGCAGGGCGCCCGGCTGACCGCCTCGCTGACCGAGTGGCAGCGCCAGCAGGTGCTGGGCGAACTGGGCCAGGGTCGCAAGATCCAGGCCATCAAGCTCTACCGCGAGTACACCGGAGCCGGGCTGAAGCTCGCCAAGGACCAGGTGGAGCTCATGGGCAGGCAGATCGGCCGCGGCTACTGAAGAGCCGCGGCCGACCAGTTGGGGATCAGGCCTTGAACCTGACCATGTTGTTGAACACCCAGCCCTCGGTCCAGCCATAGGTCCAGGTCCCCGACGCGTTCTGGGTGCCGGCCACGTAGCTGGCCCAGATCCAAGACCGGCAACCGTTGCGACCGGTCTGCGCGGTGTCGCACTCGGTGCGCCACTGGCGGCCGTCGCTGGTGAACTCGCCAGCATTGGCCAGCGGGTTGTCACCCCACTGCGCGCGGGTCATGTGGGGCAGGTAGGTGAGGTTGTTGAAGTGCCAGCCGGTCTCGGAGACGAAGCCCGCACCCTCGGCGCTCACCTGGGTGGCCCAGATGTCGGTGGTGCAACGGATGGTCCGGGAGTAGGGCTCGCACTGCGTGTACCACCAGCGGCCGTTCACGCTGTGGAAGCCTGGCGTGGAGTACACGTCCCGCTGCACGGCCGGCGGGGTGGCCGACGGCGTGGCCGTGACGGTCACCGTCGGCGTCGGCTCCGCGCTCGGCGAGGGCTGCGGCTGCAGTCCGGCCAGCGCCTCGGTCACCACTGTGGTCGCCCTTGCCACTGCCTCCTGCGTGGGGGCGTCGGCGCCGAGGACGATCTCGGCCTGGGCGACCGCCTCGTCCAGGGCTGCAAGCGCATCGGCGGGCACTCCGTCGCGCTCCGCGGCGAGTGCTTCGGCCACCAGCTCGGCGAGCTCGGTGGTGTCGGCGCCGGTGCCACCGGAGCCGACCAGCTCGACGTCGTCGAGCGTTCCCCAGGCCTCGGCGGGCAGGTCGAGCGTGATGGTGACGAGGACGTCGTCACCCTCGGCCACCTCGATCGGTCCGGCCACGGGGGTGGACCAGTTGCGCCAGCCGTCGAGCCCGAACCCCGCTACGGCATCAGGGCCGTCGGGAACCACGGCCACCTCGATCTGCATGGTGCTGTCCTCGGCCTCGCCGTCACCCTGCAGTGCCGCGCTGGCCTCGTAGGAGCCGGCGGGCACGTCGGCGACCAGCTGGCTGACGGTGAAGGAGACCGGTGACGAGCTGTAGAAGTGCACCGAGCGCTCCCCGCCGTGCGGGTCGTCGGTGGCCCTCATCGTGAAGCCGGTGCCCGCCGTCTCCCACATGGAGGTGTCCTCGGCCTCGAAGCCGGGGTTGGCCAGGAGGTTCGGTGCGGTCACGACGATGTTGGCCTCGGTGGCCAGGCCGGTCGACGTGGTTCCCGGGACGGTGTAGGAACCGGGCCCCTCGATCCAGTGCACGGCGGTGGACCAGGTGACCGGCTGCTGTTCGACGGAGCCGTCGTTGAAGGTGACCCCGATCCGCACTGGCAGGTTGATGCGCTCGCCGTGGACCACCTCGAGGTCGATGGTCTCCACGGAGACCACCTCCCGGGGCGCCACCGCACCGGTGCGGGCGTAGGAGAACACGTTGAGCGACTCGAGCGGGTTGCCCTCGAAGTCGAACAGGGCCTGGTTGTCCCACGAGCTGCCGCCGTACCAGACGCCCGCGTCCTCGGGGTCGTACTCGGCCGCGTGGCTGGTGGCCCAGCCGGAGCCGAACTCCTCCCACAGCAGCTTGTTGGCCTCGAGCTCCTCCGGCGGCCCGACGGGCAGCCAGGCGGGTTCCCAGTAGTAGACGCCGATGCCGGCCTCGCCGACGTTGACGACGGCTTCGATCACGTCACGGATCGCGGTGGCCTGGCCCTGCACCGAGACGGGGTAGGCCGTCGCCTCGGACGGCTGGTCGATGGTGTTGCCGTGGCCGTCGCCGTCGGCCATCGTGTGGGCCCAGGAGGTCTCGGCCACGACGACCTGCTTGCCGTAGGTGTCGGCCACCTGGGACAGCACGGCGGTGAGATTGTCCAGCGTGCCGTGCCAGAACGGATAGTAGGACGAGGCGAACACGTCGTAGTCCACCTCGTTCGCGTCGAGCTGGGCGGCCACGTCGGAGTAGAACCCCGCTCGGTGGGGGTCGGTGAAGTGGAGGGCGACAAGGGCCTCGGGCAGCACCTCCCGCACGGCAGCGGAGCCCGCGGAGAAGATCCGGCTCATGTCCGTGAGGCCGCTGACGCCTGCGACGCGGCCGTTGGTCTCATTGCCGACCTGGACCATCCGGACGTCGACGCCCGCGTCCTCGAAGGACTGCAGGGCCTTGGTGGTGAAGTCGCGGACCGCGCCCACCTTCTGCTCGAGGTCCATGCCGGCCCAGGCCTTCGGTGCCTGCTGCTTGCTGGGGTCGGCCCAGAAGTCGGAGTAGTGGAAGTCCACCAGCAGGGACAGGCCCGCGGCCGTCGCGCGCTCACCGATCTCGACGGCCCTGGCCACGTCGACGTTGCCTCCGCCGTAGCCGTTGTCCTCGGCGTCGAAGGGGTCGTTCCAGACGCGCACGCGCACGTCGGTGACCCCCGCGTCCGCGAGCAGCCCGAACAGGTCGGCAGGGGCGCCGGCGGCATCGCGGAACACGACCCCGGACTCCTCGAGGGAGAGCACGGACGAGACGTCGACGCCGTTGATGAAGTCCTCGGGGAGGCCCTCCACCTTCTCCACGAAGATCCCCGCCTCGACGGGTTCGTCGGCGCCCGCGAGTGGGACCGGGCCCACCAGGGGTACTGTCAGGGCCGCAACGGCGGCACCCAGTGCGATTCTTCTCCAGGACATACCTGGCCTCCATCCACTTTGATGTTGAGTATCGACTATTCAGTTGTAAGCGGTTACAGCCGAGGGCCGAGAGAAGCCCACCCGCAGGTACGGGTGGACTGCTCGGCTCAGCCCTTCACGGAGCCGGCGGTGAGGCCGCCGACGATGTAGCGCTGGAGCGAGAGGAACAGCAGCAGGACCGGGATCGCGGCTACGACCACGCCGGCCGCGAACAGGCCCCATCGGGAGGTGAGCTGGTTCGAGACCCACTGGTACATGCCCACCGAGAGGGTCCAGTTCTCCTCCGAGGTCAGCACGATCTTGGCCAGGATGAAGTCCCCGAACGAGGAGATGAACGCCAGCAGCCCCACAACTGCCAGCACCGGTGCCACCAGCGGCATGATGAGCTTCCAGAAGATCTGGGCGTGCGTGGCGCCGTCCATCTTCGCCGACTCGTCGATCTCCATCGGGATGGTGTTGAAGAAGCCGTACATCAGGAAGGTGTTAGCGCCGAGGGCGCCGCCGAGGTAGACGCAGATCAGTGCGAGTCGGGAGTTGATCCCCAGCGCGGGGACCACGCCGCCCAGCGCCAGCAACAGCAGGAAGACCGCGACGAAGGCGATGGTCTGCGGGAACATCTGCACGATCAGCAGGGCGGTCAGGCTGGTGCGGCGCCCCTTGAACCGGAAGCGCGAGAACGCGTAGGCGGCCGCCGCCCCCATCAACACCGCGCCGATGGCCGCGGCACCGGAGACGTAGAGCGTGTTGAGGAACCACTGCCAGAACGCGGTGTCGGCCAGTGCCTTGAAGTTGTCCAGCGAGAACGTCGTGAACAGTGAGTTGCTCGCGGAGAGGCTGCCGCGGGGGTTGAAGGAGGCCGAGACGATGTAGACCAGCGGGAACACGGCGTAGAGCACCAGCAGCACCGCGAGCGGGTACTTCCATCCCACCTCGGCCAGCCACCTGCCCCGCTTCGCCTTCGCGCGCTCGGCTGGGAGGACGTTGTTCCTCGACGTGCTCATCAGAACTCCTCAAGCTTTCGGGTCTGGCGGAAGGCCAGGGCGGAGATGATGCCGATGACCACGAACACCATGATGGAAAGGGCGCTGGCCATGCCGTAGTCGGCCACACCGCCGGAGACGCCGGAGATCTTGTAGATCGCCGAGATCAGGATGTCGGTGGCGCCGAGGCGCGAGGGCGAGTTCACGAAGCCCGGCCCGCCCTCGGTGAGCATGTAGATGATCGTGAAGTTGTTGAAGCTGAACGCGAACGACGAGATCGCCAGTGGCGCCGTCGAGACGAGCAGCAGCGGCAGCGTGATGTACTGGAACTTGCGCCACCTGCCGGCACCGTCGATGGTGGCGGCCTCCAGGGTGTCGCCCGGCAGCGACTGCAGCGCGCCAGTGGAAACCAGGAACCAGTACGGATAACTGAGCCACACGTTGACGAAGAGCACCGCGAACTTCGCCAGCCAGGGGTCCGAGAGCCAACCGATGCCGGCACCGAAGAAGAACAGGTCGTTGACGATGCCGAACTCGGAGTTCAGCATGCCGCGCCAAAGCAGCGCGGACATGAAGGCCGGGAACGCGTAGGGGAGGATCAGCAGGGTGCGGATCACCTTCCGGCCGCGGAGCCGGTCGTCGTTGTAGACGATGGCGAAGAACAGCCCCAGCCCGAAGCTGACCAGCACCGACAGGGCCGCGAACGCGAACGTCCACAGCGTCACCTGGAGCAGGTCGCCGGCCAGGTTGCCGTCGGTGAAGGCCCGCACGAAGTTGTCGAAGCCGACGAAGACGTACCACCCCGTGGTGAGCCGCGTGCCGTCGGGCGCGGCGAACTCGCCGGTGGCGGTCGGGGAGTAGACGACGCCGGTGTCGGTGTTGGTGAGGGTCTGCGCGTCCGGGTCCCACTCGAGCGAGGACTGGTAGATCGTGCCGCGCGTTCCTTCGCGGGTGCGGATGGAGCCGTCGTCGGCCTCGTCGGAGACGGGCACCCGGAGGCTGAGCACGGTCTCCTGCAGCTCGGCGTCGGCATACAGTTCGGCCCGGGGCACGACGTCCCAGCCGGGCACGGCCGTGGGGGTGCCGTTCTCCGCCACCTCGGCGTCCTCGACCTCGGTGAGCGGTTCGGTCTCGGTGCCGACGCGCACGACGCCCTCGTCATTGATGGCGAAGCCGACGACGTCCGGCTCCTGGGTGACGATCGCAAGCGGGTAGGCGGGGGAGTCGTCGACGCGTCGCTCGTCCTGGATGAGTGCGGCGTCGACCGCCTGCTCCATCGAGCCGGCGTGACCCGTGCCGTAGTTGGTGAGGGCCACGTACGCGGTGTAGCCCATCGTGAAGATCTGGAAGATGAAGAGGAACACCAGTCCGGGGAACAGGTACTTCAGAGGCAGCGCGCGCTTCGAGAAGTAGACGATGTCCGCGAGGAGCAGCAGGACCACCGAGGCCCCGAGGATCCACCACGACTCCACTGCCCACGCCTGCAGGATGACCAGGACGCCGAAGGCGTTGACGATCGCCATCAGGGCCAGCTTCACCAGGAAGCCCGCTCCGTTGCCGCGCCAGCGCCGGGCGTGCGGCTCTGGCTGGGGGGTGGGGCTCGTTGTCCGGGGCTGCGCCGCCGCCGAGGTTGATTGCGCCACTGCAGTGTCTCTTCCGTAGGGTCCGGTTGCTCAGGGCTGGGGTGGTGGGGCCGTGTGGGCCCCACCACCGGGGTTTTGACTCGTCAGCCGTTCAGCTCGGCGTTGAGGTTGTCAATCATCGTGTTCCAGGTGGTCGCCGGGTCGGCGCCGTTGATGATCTGGACCTGGGCAGCGTTCCAGAAGTCCCACACGGCACCCATCTCGGGGATCGACGGCATCGGGACGCCGTTCTGCGAGGAGGCGAGGAAGCCGGCGATGATCGGGTCGTCGGAGACGGAATCGGCGATCGCGGACAGTGCGGGGATGCGGGGGTCGGCCTCGTAGAGGGCCTGCTGGCCCTCTTCGGAACCGAGGTAGTTGACCAGGAAGTCCGTGGCCAGCAGTGCGTTCTGGCTCTGCGAGCTCAGGTAGAAGCCCTGCACGCCCACGAACGGTGCAGCGGGCTCGCCGCCGGCCGAGGGGATCGGGTTCACCTTGAGGTTGACGTCCGGGAAGGAGGAGATGGCCCACGGTCCCTGGATGGTGTAGGCGGCGGTCCCGGAGTTGAACAGCTCGTTGTTGATGTCGTAGTCGACGGTGGTGGAGATGTAGCCGGTGCCGCTGGCGCCGTTGTCGTAGAGCCACTGGGCGAATGCCTCGCCGGCCTCGCCGCCCATGCCCACCTCGGTGGTGTAGGAGCCGCTGTCGTCCTGGACGAACACGGGGGCGCCGAAGGAGGTCTGGAAGCCGTACATGGTGTAGGCGTCACCGGTCTCGCCGGCGGTGTTGATGGCGATCGGACGCTCGGCACCTGCGGCCTCGGCCGCGGCCACCATGTCGTCCCATGTGGCCGGGGCCTCTTCGCCGACGAGGTCGACGTTCTGGATCAGCGCGACGGTCTCGAGGGAGTACGGCAGGGCGTAGAGCTGGCCGTCGTAGGTGAAGGCCTCGAGCGCAACGGACTCGAAGTTACCGGTGGTGGCTCCGAGGTCGACGGTGTCGACGACGCCGGCGGTCACGAGGGCGCCGAGCCAGTCGTGGGCGCCGACGGTGATGTCCGGGCCCTCACCGGTGGGCACCTGGGCGATGAAGTCGTTGCGGAGGTCCTCGAAGTTCTTCTGGACCACCTCGACGGTGGCGCCGGTGTCGGCCGCGAACTTGTCGGCCTCTGCCTGGATCGCGTCCTGGCGCTCGGCGTCGGTCCAGATGGTGATGGCTCCGGCGGCGCCGGGCTCGGTGCCCTCCGTCTCCTCGGCCGCGGTGGTCTCCTCGGCGGCGGTGGTCTCCTCGACGGCGGTGTCGGTGGGAGTCGTGTCGGGCTCGGTGTCCGCGGTGCAGCCGACGATCAGCAACGCCGACGACAGCACGAGCGCCCCGAGAGCGAGTGGCTTGCGCATTTTCATTCCTTTCACAGGGTGGTCGGGATCGACCGGGTTTCGCCGGAGCCGGAGTGCTCCGTCGACGGGTTGTTTCCGCGATCGGTACGGACGACGGCTACGTCGCCCTCCGCGATCCGCAGTACGCCACCGGTGGGTGCACCGGAGACGAGCTCGACGCCGTGCAGCGGGATCTCCGCCGGGGAGGCGCCGTGGTTGATGACGACGGTGAAGTCGGCCTCGTCGCCCCTGCGGGTGACGAGCTCCACGCCGTCGGGCAGGCCGAGCGGGGCCAGCCCCGCATCGGCGTAGACCTCGTGCATCACGACGGCCAGGGAATCGGGGTCGAGCCGGGTACTGACGTACCAGCCGGTCCCGCTGCCGTGGGTGTTCCGCGTGATGGCCGGCATGCCGGCTCCGGGGCCGTCGACGTAGGTGGCGCGGACCTGGGCGCCGTGGACCCGGAGGTCCTCGTGCCAGACGTCGGCCACCAGCTCCGGGACACCCTCGCCCAGCCACTCAAGGGTGGACGTGACCCCCTCGCGCAGGGGGAGGAACTCCTCCACCACCACGCCGAGCGAGTCCCGCAGGGGTGCCATGTAGCCATCATCGTGCACGCAGTCGTGCTCGTCGACGATTCCGGAGAAGAAGGAGACCAGCAGGGTGCCACCGTCGGCCACCCACGAGTTCAGGTTGGCGGCGTCGGACTCGGTCAGCAGGTACTGCGCGGGGGCGATGACGAGGCGGTAGCCGGAGAGGTCCTGGCCGGGCAGGGCGAAGTCGACCGTGATGCCGTCGCGCCACAGCCGCTCATAGAACGCCCGAATCCGCTCGTTGTGGCTGACGTCGGTGGAGGGACGCCACTCGAGGTCCTGCGCCCACATGGACTCGAAGTCCCAGAGGATGGCGACGTCGGCGCGCACCCGCGAGGACCGGATGTCCGAGAGCGTGCCGAGCTTGGCGCCGAGGTCGACGACTTCGCGCCAGACGCGGGACGACGTGCCGGCGTGCGGCAGCATCGCGGAGTGGAATTTCTCCGCGCCCTTGCGGGAGGCGCGCCACTGGAAGAACATGATCGCGTCGGCGCCGCGGCCGAGGTGCGCGAAGGCGTTCCGCGCCATCTCGTTCGGCCGCTTCGCCACGTTGCGCGGCTGCCAGTTCACGGCTGACGTGGAGTGCTCCATCAGCATCCACGGCGCGCCGCCACCGACCGATCGGCTGAGGTCCGCGGCGATGGCCAGGCCGATGTGTGCCTCCGGATCCGCGGCCCACAGGTAGTGGTCGTCGGCGACGACGTCGACCTCCCGCCCCCAGCGCCACAGGTTGGTGGTCCAGCTCTGGTTGGCCATGAAGTTGGTGGTGACGGGCTGGGAGGCGTGCTCACGGATGGCGTCGCGCTCGGCGACGAAGCGCTGCAGCAGGGCGTCGTCGGTGAAGCGGGCGAAGTCGAGCTTCTGGGACGGGTTGACCGTGGTGGGGGTGGCCGCCGGCGCGCCGACATGGCCCCACTCACGATAGGTCTGGCCCCAGAAGGCGGTGCCCCAGGCGTCGTTGAGGGCATCTAGGGATCCGTAACGGGCCCGCAGCCAGGCTCGGAAGGCGGCGACGGCCGCGGGGGAGTAGTCCTCGCCCACCGGCACCCCGTACTCGTTGTGGACGTGCCACATGACGACTGCGGGATGCTGGCCGTAGCGCTGCGCGAGCCGGCTCGCGATGTTGACGGCGGCGCGCTGGTAGGCCGGGTGCGAGTGCGATGCCATTCCCCGGGAGCCGAAACCCAGCACGGTGCCCTCGCGGGTGACGACTCGGGCATCGGGGTGGTTCGCGAAGAACCAGGCCGGCGGGGAGGCTGTGGGGGTGCCCAGGTCCACGGCGATCCCGTTGGCGTGGAGCAGGTCGAGCAGTTCGTCGAGCCATCCGAAGTCGAACTCGCCCTCGGTGACCTCCAGGAGGCCCCAGGAGAAGATGCCGACGCTCACGAGGTTCACCCCGGCCTCGCGCATCAGCCGCACGTCGGTGTCCCAGACGTCGCGGGACCACTGCTCGGGGTTGTAGTCACCGCCGTAGGACAACCCCTGCACTGCGGGCCAAGCTGCGATCTGGGTCATGCCACTCCATCGTTCGTTGATGCCGATTGTGCCGGTTCCACACATCATGCTCAGTAAATTTGCGAAAATCAATGCAAACTTGCAGTACGTTATGGAACTGTAACCGTTTACAATCAAGCTTGTCGCCGAATCCAACTAGAGTCAAGCCCATGACGACGAGTCCAGGCGGCAGCGGTGGCCGCAAACCCACGATCCGCGAGGTGGCCAAGGCTGCGGGCGTGTCGTACGCCACCGTCTCCCGGGTGATGAACGGTGCGAACTGGGTCTCGCCGCAGGCCCGCTCGGCCGTCGAGGAGGCCATCCGGACGACCGGCTACAAGGTGAACGCCCATGCCCGCAGCCTCGCCACGGGGCGGACGGACTCGGTCGCGTTCCTCCTCACGGAGGAGTACCAACTCCTGTTCGCGGACCCCACCTTCTCCCTGCTGCTGCGCGACATCGCCGAGGCCATGGCCGAACACTCCATGACCCTCGTGCTGCTGGTGGCCGGGACGCAGCGGGAGCGGGAGAGCGTGGAGCGCTACCTGAGCGCGGGCCACGTCGACGGAGTGATGCTGATCTCCTCCCACGAGCAGGACCCACTGCTGCCGTCGCTGCTGGACCACAAGCTGCCGCTCGTCGCCTGCGGGCTGCCGTTGGGTCACGAGACAGCGGTCTCCTCGGTCTCGGTGGACGAATCGGGCTCGGCCAGGACGATGACCGAGTACCTGCTGGGGCGCGGCCACCAACGGATCGCCATGATCGCAGGCCCGCCGGACACGCCCGGCGGACATTTCCGGCTGGAGGGGTTCCGGGAAGCCATGGGGGACCACTTCGACCCCGATCTGGTGGTGCAGGGTGACTACAGCCGCGCCTCGGGCCGGCGCGCCATGGGGGAGCTGCTGGCTTCGGGCCGGGACTTCGACGCGGTCTTTGCCGCCAACGACCTCATGGCGGTGGGTGCCATCGGTGCCCTGGACGCCGCGGGTGTCGCAGTCCCCGCCGACGTGGCGGTGGCTGGCTTCGACGACTCCGGGCTGGCGGCCCGCAACCACCCGCCCCTGACCACGATGCGCCAGCCGTGGAAGACGCTCTCGCAGCAGATGGTCGAGGTGCTCGTCGCACTGATCCGGGGCGGTGAACTGCGCCACGTCACGCTGCCCACCGAGCTCGTCGTGCGCGAGTCCGCCTAGCGGGGAATAGCCGGGTGGACGCCGGGGTTGCAGCTGTGGAAGCTCGCTAGTCTTTCCAGCGTCCGACCCAACCTCTCCAAGGAGCACAATGACGTACCGTCCTGAAACGCTCGCCGTCCAGGCAGGCCAGGAGTCCGCGGACCCGGCGACCAACTCCCGGGCCGTCCCGATCTACCAGACCACGTCCTACGTGTTCGACGACACCGAGCACGCCGCGGACCTGTTCGCGCTGCGCAAGCCCGGCAACATCTACACCCGCATCATGAACCCGACGCAGGACGTGTTCGAGCAGCGCGTGAACGCTCTCGAGGGTGGCATCGGCGCACTGGCGACCGCCTCGGGCTCCTCCGCGGTCACCTACGCAGTGCTGAACCTGACCTACGCCGGTGACAACTTCGTCGCCCTCTCCACGCTCTACGGCGGCACCTACGCGCTGTTCGCCCACACCCTGGCGCAGTTCGGCATCGAGGTCCGCTTCGTCGATCCGTCCAAGCCCGAGGACCTCGCCCAGCACGTCGACGAGAAGACCAAGCTGGTCTTCGGCGAGACGGTCGGCAACCCCGCCATCAACGTGATCGACATCAAGGCCTGGTCCGACGCCGCGCACGAGCTCGGGCTGCCGTTCATCCTGGACAACACCGTGCCCACGCCCTACCTGACCCGCGGCTTCGACCACGGAGCCGACGTCGTCGTGCACGCCGCCACCAAGTACATCGGCGGCCACGGCACCAGCATCGGCGGCATCATCGTCGACTCCGGCAAGTTCGACTGGGCAGCGCACGCCGACCGCTTCCCCGGGCTGACCCAGCCCGACGGCGCCTACCACGGCGTCGTGTGGACCGAGGCCGCCGGCGCCGCGGCCTACATCATCCGTGCCCGCACCGTGCTGCTGCGCAACACCGGCGCCGCCATCGCACCGCTGAACTCGTGGCTGATGCTGCAGGGCCTCGAGACGCTGCACCTGCGGATGGAGCGCCACAGCGACAACGCGCTGCGGATCGCCCAGTACCTCGAGGGCCACGACGCCGTGTCCTGGGTGAACTACCCCGGACTCGAGTCCAGCCCCAGCCACGAGATCGCCAAGCGCGTGCTGAAGGAGGGCTACTTCGGTGGCCTGGTCTCCTTCGGGCTCAAGGCCGGCCGCGAGGCCGGTGCGAAGTTCGTCGAGTCGCTCACGCTGTTCAGCCACCTCGCCAACATCGGCGACGCCAAGTCCCTGGTGATCCACAACGCCACCACCACGCACTCCCAGCTCTCCGACGAGGAGCTGGTCGCGGCCGGGGTGGCCCCGGAACTGGTCCGGCTGTCCGTGGGCATCGAGAACGTGGAGGACCTGATCGCGGATCTGGAGCAGGCACTGGCCGGGGTTTCTGCGTAAAGCCCCTAGTCAGGCGGGGTAGGGAAGCCTAGTCTTCCTTGCCGCGCCCCTCCCGCGGTGGCATCGTTGGGGCATGACGACGCAACTGGCGAAGAAGGGCAACGACCGACCGCTTGGTTCGAGGCCACTCGCCGAGCGCCTGAACTGGCTCCGCGCCGGGGTGCTGGGGGCCAACGACGGAATCGTCTCCGTCGCGGCCACCGTGGTCGGCGTGGCAGCGGCCACGGACGCGTTCGTCCCCGTGCTGCTCGCCGGCGTGGCCGCGGTGGTCGCCGGGGCACTTTCGATGGCGCTGGGGGAGTACGTCTCGGTCTCCAGCGCTGCGGACTCGCAGCGCACGATCATCCGTCGGCTGCGCGACGAGTTGCGTGAGCGGCCCGAGCACGCCCGGGACCGGTTGCGGGAGGTGGTGGCCGCACAGGGTCTGAGCCCCGCCACCGCCGAGCTCGTCTCGAGCGAACTCAGCCAGCGCGACGCCATGGCCGCCCACCTCAGCGTCGAGTACCACTTCGCCGAGGACGAGGTCGTCAGCCCCGGTCACGCCGCGCTGGCCTCGGGCATCTCCTTCGTGGCCGGCGCGGCGCTGCCGGTGGCCACGATCCTCCTCACGCCCGTGGACTGGCGCATCCCCGTGACCTTCCTGGCCGCCGTGGTGGCGCTCGGGCTCACGGGTGGTGCCGGCGCACGGCTGGGCAACTCCCCGGTGCGCCGGGCGGTGGTGCGCGTCGTCGTCGGCGGCATCCTGGCCCTGGCCGCCACGTGGCTGGTGGGCAGCCTGCTGGGCGTCGGCATCGCCTGACACAATGGCCGGGTGGAAACCTCTTGTCACGATGCACTCCTGTTCACGGCCGAGCATCCGCTGCGCCTGCGCAGTGGCGCGACGATGGCAGAGGTGTCCGTCCGGTACGAGACCTACGGCACCCTGAACGCCGAGCGCACCAACGCGGTGTTCATCTGCCACGCCCTGACCGGGGACGCGCACGCTGCGGGCAGACGCCCCGGCGACAAGCGGCCCGGCTGGTGGGACACCTTGATCGGCCCGGGCAAGCCCATCGACACCGACGTCTGGTTCGTGGTCTGCCCCAACCTGCTCGGCGGCTGCCAGGGCACCACCGGACCCTCGTCCACCAACCCGGCCACCGGCGAGCCGTACGGGCTGGACTTCCCCCTGCTCGCGATGTCGGACTTCGTTACGGTCCACCGTCGCCTCGGTGAGCACCTCGGCATCGAGCGCTGGGCCGCGCTCGTCGGCGGCTCGCTGGGCGGGATGCAGGTGCTGGAGTGGATCCTCACGCATCCCTCTGAGGTGGACAACGCGATCGTGATCGCTGCCTCGTCCCGGTTGACCGCGCAGAACATCGCGTTCTCGGCGGTGGGTCGGCAGGCGATCATGCGCGACCCGGAGTTCCGCGACGGTGCCTTCCAGGCGCAGGGCACCTCACCGGACAAGGGGCTCAGCGTGGCTCGGATGATGGCGCACATCACCTACCTGTCCGAGGACGGCTTCCAGTCGAAGTTCGGCCGCGAGGCGCAGTCGGGGGAGCTGGGCCACAACTTCGGCGTCGACTTCGCCGTCGAGAGCTACCTGGAGCACCAGGGCAACTCCTTCCTGTCCCGCTTCGACGCGCTGAGCTACCTGTACCTGACGCGGGTGATGGACTACTTCGACCCGTTCGCGACGCCCGATGCGACTGCAGCCCTCGCCGCCGACCCCGCCAAGGTGCTGGTTGTCAGCTTCGACACCGACTGGCGGTTCTCCACCGAGCACTCGCGCCGCATCGTGCGGCACCTGGAGGGCGCGCGCGTCCCCACGTCCTTCCGGGAGATCTCCTCGCCGTGGGGCCACGACAGCTTCCTGCTGACCATCGACGACTACCACCGCACCATCTCCGCCTTCATGGAGCGTGCTGCCGCATGATCCACCAGCTGCGCCCCGACCTCCAACTGATCTCCCGCCTGATCCCCGAGCGTTCCCGCGTGCTCGACCTCGGCTGTGGCGACGGCGAGCTCCTGAAGCTGCTCGAACGCAAGGGCTGCACCGGCACCGGAGTGGAGATGGATCCCGTGGAGCTGACCGCGGCCATCCGCGCTGGCGTCAACGTCATCGAGCTGGACCTGAACACGCAGCTGGACGAGTTCGGCGACGACTCCTACGACATCGTGGTGCTGTCGCGCACCCTGCAGAACGTGTACAAGCCGCGCGAGGTGCTCAGGCAGATCGCACGGATCGCGGTTCACAGCGTGGTCTCGATGCCGAACTTCGCGCACTGGCGCAACCGGTTCCGGCTGCTGGGCGGTCGGATGCCGATGTCGAAGGACCTGCCGTTCGAGTGGTACGACACGCCGAACATCCACTACACCTCACTGGCCGACCTGGAGCCCCTCTTCCAGAGCCTCGACCTGCAGGTGGACCGTCGGATCCCGCTCGACGAGCAGGGGCACGCACACAAGCTGGGCTGGCTGGCTGCGAATGCGTTCGCCAGCTCGGCCGTCTACCTGCTTCACGCCCCCCGCTGAGCCAGCGCGGCCACGATCCGGTCCATCGTCCCGCCGAGCCCGAGCCGGGCCTGGATGGCCTCGGCCGTGGCCTCCGGCACGTCCAGCGGCAGGGCCGTGGGCGGCGGGAGCTCCAGGTCCTTCACCACCTCGACCACCACCTCGGCCTTGAGGATGTACTCGGCACCCTCCACGATGCGGGCGCGGGTGGCCGGTGGCATGACGCCGGTTCCGGTCACGGCGGCCTCCACGAGCTCGGTGAGGGAACCGAACTGCTTCAGCAGCTTCGCCGCTGACTTCTCCCCGACGCCCTTGACCCCGGGCAGGCCGTCGGAGGGGTCGCCGCGCAGGACGGCGAGGTCGACGTAGCGGTTGGCCGGCAGGTCGTACTTGGTGACCAGCCAGTCGTCGTCGACCATCTCGTGCTTGGCAACCCCGCGGCCGACGTAGACCACGGAGATGTCGTCATCCACCAACTGGAACAGGTCCCGGTCACCCGTCACCACCAGGCTGCGGCCGGAGTGCTGGGCGGCGAGCGAGGCGAGGACGTCGTCGGCCTCGTGCCGCGCGGCCCCGATGACTGCGAGCCCGAGCTGCTGGAGCACGTCCCGGATCACCGGCACCTGCTGCGCGAGCTCGTCGGGCGTCTCCTCCTGGTCGATCCCGGCGGGCACCTCCTCGACGACCCGGTGGGCCTTGTAGGAAGGGATCAGCTCGGTTCGCCACTCGGGCCGCCAGTCGTCGTCCCAGGCGCACGCCACGAGGTCGGGGCGGTACTGGTCCACGAGGCGGGCGATCGAGTCGAGCAGGCCCTTGACCGCGTTGATGGGGCTGCCGTCGGGCGCCCGCATCGAGGAGGGCACCCCGAAGAAGGCACGGAAGTACAGGTACGAGGTGTCGAAGACCATCAAGGTGCTCACCGGCCAATCGTGTCACACCGCGCCCCGGGTAGGCTGGCGCGCGTGTCGCCGCTCCCCACCCCTGGAATGACCAGGCTCCTGTCCCTGCCGATGGCAGTCGTCACGGGACTCCTCATCGGCCTCGGATTCGCACCCATGGGAGTCTGGCCCGCAACCCTCGTCGGCGTCGCGCTGTTCACCTGGCTGCTGGCCGGGCGCAGCGCCGGGAGCGCAGCGGTGCACGGGCTCCTCGCCGGCCTCGCGCTCAACGCCCTGACCATCCACTGGATCTCGGTGCTGGGCGTCCCCGTGGCCGTCGCGCTGGTCGCCTTCATGTCGCTGTGGTTCCTCGTGCTCGGGATCGTCGTCGCCCTGCTCACCCGCACCCGGGCCTGGGTGTTCCTGGTGCCGGCCGCCTGGGTGGGTGTCGAGACCGCTGCCGGCTCCTTCCCGTTCGGGGGCTTCCCCTGGATCCGGCTCGCCTACACCGGCCTGGACCAGCCGATCGCGGGCTGGTTCGCCTGGGTGGGCTCGGCGGGGGTCACGTTCCTGTTGGCGCTCGGCGCCAACCTGCTGCTGCTGGCCGTCGTCGACCGGGGGCTGCGCCTGCGTGCCACCGCCGGCGGCCTGGCCGTCTTCCTGGTCGGTGCAGCCCTCACCCTCGTGCCGCACGCCGAGCCCGAGCAGCACGTCACGGTCGGCGTCGTCCAGGGCAACGTGAACCGGGCCGAGAAGGGGACCGGGACCTATGCCCGGTCCGTCACAGCCAACCACCTCAGCGAGACCGTGTTCCTGCTCGCCGAGGAACGGGCGCGCGGCGGCGAGCTGGACTTCATCCTGTGGCCGGAGAACGCGACCGACATCGACCCGATCGCCGACGACACCACCCGGGAACAGATCGAGACCGCGGTCCGGCTCGCCGGGGTACCCATCTTCGTCGGTGCAGTCATGGACGGTCCGGTCCCGGACTCGCGGCAGACCTCGAGCCTGTGGTGGCACCCAGAGACCGGTCCGGGGGACCGCTACGACAAGCGCAACCTGGTGCCCTTCGGGGAGTGGATCCCGTTCCGGGAGTTCCTGCTGCCGCGGCTCCCGGTCCTCGAGCAGATCGGACGCCAGTCCATCCCCGGCGAGGGTCCCGGCGTCGTCGACGCCCCCACGGACGCCTTCGAGTACCTGCGCGTCGGAACCATGATCTGCTTCGAGCTGGCGTGGGACTCCACCAGCTACGACACGGTCCGGGGCGGGGCGCAGGTGCTGGTCTCGCAGAGCAACACCAACACCTACGCGGGCACCTTCGAGGTGCCGCAGCAGACCGCGCTCAACCGGATCAGGGCACTCGAGACCGGACGCGAGGTCATCGTCTCCACCATCAACGGCATCTCCGGCCTGGTGGACGTCGACGGCGAGCTCAGCGGAACGACCGAGGAGCTCACCTCCGCGCACCGGACGTTCACCGTGCCGCTGCGCACCAACACGAACCTGGCGGTCACGCTCAGCCCGTGGCTGGCGCTCGTCGTCTCCGCTGCGGCACTCGGTGGCACCCTCTACGCTGTGGCTACCCGGGGCGGACGCAGGCGCCCCGGTAGGATGGACAACTCCGAACAACCGATTGGAAGCACGCAATGACGGACTACCCGCCGCTGGGCAAGGTTCTGGTGATCATCCCGACCTACAACGAGGCCCAGAACGTCGAGAGCATCACCCGACGGTTGCGCACCTCGGTGCCGGAGGCCCACGTCCTGATCGCGGACGACAACTCGCCCGACGGCACCGGCGAGGTGGCCGACAGGCTCGCGGCCGACGACGAGCACGTCCACGTCATGCACCGCAAGGGCAAGGAGGGACTGGGCGCCGCCTACCTCGCCGGCTTCCACTGGGGGCTCGACGCCGGCTACGGCGTCCTCGTCGAGCACGACGCCGACGGCTCCCACCAGCCCGAGCAGCTGCCGCTCCTCCTGAAGGCCCTCGAGAACGCGGACATGGTCAAGGGATCCCGCTGGGTCAGGGGAGGCAGCGTCGTGAACTGGCCCAAGTCGCGCGAGATCCTGTCCCGCGGCGGCAACCTGTGGACCCGCCTGTGGCTCGGGATCGACCTCAAGGACGCCACCGGCGGCTTCAACGCGTTCCGTGCCGAGACACTGCGTGGCATCGGCCTCGACGAGGTGGCAAGCGCCGGATACTGCTTCCAGGTCGACCTGGCCTGGCGTGCCGTCAAGAAGGGCTACAAGGTGGTCGAGGTCCCCATCGAGTTCGTCGAGCGCGAGTTCGGCGACTCGAAGATGAGCAGAGGAATCGTGATCGAGGCCATGATTCGCACCGCGCTGTGGGGAGTGGACCACCGGGCCCGCCAACTCGGGAGCTTCGTCGGGGGGCTGCTGGGGCGGCGCAGGCGCCATGTCTGAGGCTGGCCCCCGCGTCCTGAGCAGGTGGGGGATCCTGCTCGTGGTGGTGCCGTTCCTGCTGCTCGTCTTCGCCGAGATCGCAGCACTGATCTGGGTCTCCAACCAGCTCGGGTGGTGGACGCTGGCGCTGCTGTTCGCAACCACGCTCGTGGGGGTGTTCCTCCTGCAACGGGAGTGGCGTCGTGCCTGGGGCAACCTGGCGGAGTCCGTTCGCACGGGTGCCCTGCCGCCGGGGCGTGCCGCCGACGCGGTGCTGGTGGTCATCGGCGGGCTGCTGCTCATCATGCCGGGATTCATCACCGACGTCATCGGCCTGTCGCTGCTGCTGCCGTTCACCCGACCCCTGGTGCGGGCCGGGCTGGGCAGGTGGGCCGGGCGGGCGATGACCAGGACGACGAAGACGACCCCGCCCGGATCACAGGTGATCAGGGGCGAGGTCGTCGATGATGATGACGCTCCCCCGGAAGCGCCCGAGATCGGGCGGCCCGAGGAGGAGCGCTAGGGCTTCCCGGGGTCGCGCAGCTTCTCCAGCTGCTCGTCCAGGATCTCCTCGAGCTCGGGGATGGAGCGACGCTCCCGCAGCATGTCCCAGTGGGTGCGCTGCGGCTTGGTCTCCTTCTCCTCCCCGACGGACCCGTCGGAGCGCACGGCCATCAGGCCGCACTTCTTGCACTCCCACTCCGTGGGCAGCTCAGCCTCCAGGGCGAAGGTCACCTCGAAGTGGTGGCCCTTGGGGCAGTCGAACCCGATCTGGTTTCGATCGGCGAACTCAATTCCCTGTTCGTCCTCGAAGCTCTTGGCGCCCAGTCCGACGCCTCTCAGTGCACGATCAGCCATAGTCGTCTCCCTCCTGCTGGATCAACGAACGGTGTGCCCCATCAGTTCCGAGTAGACCACATACCCCGGCTCGTCAGTACGCCTTTGAGCACATCGGGACGGTCCGTGATGATGCCGTCGACGCCCCAGTCGATGAGCTCGTGCATCACCAACGGGTCATCGATCGTCCACACGTGGATCTTGCGTCCGGCGTCGTGGAGGGCGCGGATCCGCTGCGGCGTGACGACGTTCACCGTGGCGGGACCGAACCGGTATGTCAGGGGCACCTGGTAGACCCGCGGTGCGCCGCCGGGGCTGCGTCGGTGGAGGCCCAGCAGCATCGTCGCCACCTCGGCGGGGGCGAACGAAGTCGTCACACCCGGGAGCCTGCGCCGGAACCGCTGCAGGCGCGCGCAGGAGAAGGAACCGACGCACACGCGATGTTCGGCCTTGTGTCTGCGGATCGCCTCCACCAGCAGGTGGGTTGCCGCGTCCGCCTTGAGGTCCAGGTTGATGCGGCAGTCCGGGAACTCCTCGAACAGTTCGTCGACGGTGGGGATGGCTGCCCGGCCGCCCACCCGCAGCTCGCGCAGCTGGGCGAAGGTGAGTTGGGAGATGTCGGCGTCGGTGTCGGTCACACGAACGAGGTTCACGTCGTGGAAGGCGACGAGCACGCCGTCGCGGGTGGCGTGCACGTCGGTCTCGAGGTACTGGTAGCCGAGTGCGACCGCGTTGCGGAACGCGTCCAGGGTGTTCTCGATGCCCAGGTTCTCGGACAGGAGGGCGCCGCCCCGGTGGGCCATGGCAGTGAAGCCGTGGGAGAGGAAACCATCCGGTTCGGAAAGCATGGACGCCATTATGCCCATCCGGGCAGGCGGTGCCACACTTTGTGGAATGCGTACGGTTCTCTCGATCCAGTCGGCCGTTGCCTACGGCCATGCGGGCAACTCCTCCGCCGTGTTCCCACTACAACGCAGCGGGGTCGACGTGTGGCCCGTCTACACGGTCAACTTCAGCAACCACACCGGCTATGGCGCCTGGCGGGGCCCGCTGATCCCGGCCGCGGACGTCGCCGACGTGGTGCGTGGCATCGACGAGCGCCAGGTGCTGGACCGGGTGGACGCGCTGCTGGCCGGCTACCAGGGCTCCCCGGAGATGGGACAGGTGATCGTCGACGCGGCGGCGCTGGTCAAGTCGCGCAACCCGGAGGCAGTGTTCTGCGCGGACCCGGTGATGGGCGACGTCGGCCGCGGCTTCTTCTGCGCCCCCGGCATCCCGGAGTTCATGCGGGACCACGTGGTGCCCGTCGCCGACATCATGACGCCTAACCTGTTCGAGCTCGAGTACCTGACCGGTCGCACCACCGGGACCCTCTCCGAGGTGCTGTCCGCCGCCAACGAGCTGCGTGCGCGCGGCCCGAGGCACGTGCTGGTCACCTCGGTGGTGGGTGCCGACATGCAGGCCGGCGTGATGCGGATGCTGGCGGTCGGGCCCGACGGTGCCCACCTCGTCGAGACCCCGCTGCTGGACCGCGGCTTCGTCGGGTCCGGCGACCTCACCACCGCCGTGTTCCTGGCGCACTGGCTGAAGTCGGGTGACCTGGCCGGGAGCCTCGCGATGACGGCCTCAGTGGTCTACTCCATCCTCGAGACGACGGCGCTCAGCGGCGAGCCGGAGCTGCAGCTGGTGGCGGCCCAGGAAAGCATCGTGGCCCCGAAGCATCGCTTCGAGGCCACGCCGCTGCGCTGAGGATCAGGCCTTCTCGCCCCAGAAGACGTTGATCTTCGCACCGAGCTTGTTGAGGCGCTGGGGCAGGTCCTCGTAGCCCCGGTTGATGACGTAGACGTCGGTCAGGTTCGTGGTGCCGCGGGCGGCCATTGCGGCCAGCAGCAGGCACACCGACGGGCGCAGCGCGGGCGGGCACTCGATGTCGCGGCCGCGCCAGCTGGTGGGGCCGATGATCATGAGCCGGTGCGCGTCCATCAGGGTCACGTTGGCGCCCAAGTCGGCCAGCTTCTTCAGGTGGATGGCGCGGTTGTCGTAGACCCAGTCGTAGATGATCGACTGGCCCTCCGCCATCGCGCAGATCACCGCGAAGAACGGGAGGTTGTCGATGTTGAGCCCGGGGAACGGCATCGGGTGGATCTTGTCCAGCGGTGCCACCAGCTTCGAGGGGTGGACGGTGACGTCGACCAGCCGGGAGCGACCGTTGCGGCTCGTGTACTCGGGGGAGAGGGTCATGCGTTGGCCCATCTCCTCCAGCACCGCGAACTCCACCTCCAGGAACTCGATGGGGCAACGGCGCACGGTGATCTCGGAGTTGGTGACTATCCCGGCGGTCAGCAGGCTCATGGCCTCGATCGGGTCCTCGGAGATGTGGTACTCCACGTCGACGTCGATGTCGCGGACGCCCTCGACGCGCAGGGTCGTGGTGCCGACGCCCTCGATCCGGACGCCCAGGCGCTGCAGGAAGAAGCAGAGGTCCTGCACCATGTAGTTGCCCGAGGCGTTGCGCAGCACCGTGACTCCGGGGGTACGGGCCGCGGCCATCAGCGCGTTCTCGGTGACGGTGTCGCCGCGCTCCACCAGGGTGACGTGGCGCTCGGTCATCGTGTCGCGGTCCACGGTGGCGTGGTAGTGCCCCTCGGTGGCCTCGACGCCCAGCCCGAATCGGCGCAGGGCGGACATGTGGGGGTGGACGGTGCGTGCGCCGAGGTCACAGCCGCCGGCGTAGGGGAGCTTGAACTCGTCATAGTCGTGCATGAGGGGGCCCAGGAACATCAGGATGCTGCGCGTGCGGCGGGCCGCCCGCTGGTCGATGGTCTCCCAGGACAGCGTCTCGGGGCGGACCAGTTCGAGGTCGCCACCGTCGCCGGTCCAGGTCATCTGGACCCCGAGGGACTCGAGCACCTCACAGATCCGGTCGACCTCCTCGATGCGGGCGATGCCACGCAGGACGGTGCGGCCCCGGTTGAGCATGCTGGCGCACAGCAGCGCGACCGCGGCGTTCTTGGAGGTGCGGACCTCTATCTCGCCCGAGAGCTGGGTGGGGCCCTGGATCTCGAAGTTCATCTGGCCGGCGGTCGCGGTCTGGATCAGCGGCATGTCGAGTGCCTCCGCGAGGCGTCCGATCATGTTCAGCGAGAGGTTCTGCTGGCCGTTCTCGATCCGGTGGACCGCGCTCTGCGCGGTCCCGACTGCATCGGCCAGCCGCTGCTGGGACCACCCGCGCGAGGTGCGGGCCTCGCGGATCATGATTCCTAGGGACTGACTGGTTGCGCTCATCGGGCCACTGTATCTCATATCTGAGATAAACCCGATTCTGATGTGTCCGTCGGTGTCACATGCAGGTTTGAGGGGGACTAGAGTGGCTCCCATGACCCACGATTTTGACGTAGTTGTTGTTGGTGCCGGTCCCGGTGGTTACGTGGCGGCCATTCGTGCCGCCCAGCTCGGCCTGAAGACCGCGATCGTCGAGAAGAAGTACTGGGGCGGTGTCTGCCTGAACGTGGGCTGCATCCCCACCAAGTCCCTTCTCCGGAACGCGGAGATCGCACACATCGTCAACCACGAGGCCGACGTGTTCGGGCTCGAGGTCGAGGGCAAGGTCTCCTTCGACTACCGCAAGGCCTACCAGCGCAGCCGGGCCGTCTCGGAGCGGATGACCAAGGGCATCCACTTCCTGATGAAGAAGAACAAGATCCAGGAGTTCAACGGCTGGGGCACGTTCGTCGACGCCAACACGATCAAGGTGGCCGACGACAACGGGTCCGAGCAGAACGTCACGTTCGCCAACGCCATCATCGCGGCCGGCGCCACCACCCGGATGCTGCCGGGCACCGAGGTCTCCGAGAACGTCGTCACCTACGAGGAGCAGATCCTCGAGGAGTCCGTCCCCGAGTCCATCATCATCGGCGGTTCCGGCGCGATCGGGACCGAGTTCGCCTACGTGCTCAACAGCTACGGGGTGGACGTCACCATCGTCGAGTTCCTCGACCGGATGGTCCCCACCGAGGACAGCGAGATCTCCAAGGAGCTCGCGAAGGCCTACAAGAAGCTCGGCATCAAGGTGCTCACGTCCACGAAGGTGGAGAGCATCGAGGACACCGGCTCCGGCGTCAAGGTCACCGTCAGCCCCTCCGACAGCGGCGAGCAGCAGGTCCTCGAGGCCAGCCGCTTCCTGTCGGCCATCGGTTTTGCACCCCGCATCGACGGCTACGGCCTCGAGAACCTCGGTGTCGAGCTGACCGAACGCGGCGCCGTCGGGATCGACGACTTCATGCGCACCAACGTCGAGAACATCTACGCCGTCGGCGACTGCACCGGCAAGATGATGCTGGCCCACGCCGCCGAGGCCCAGGGGATCGTCGCCGCCGAGACCATCGCCGGCGTGGAGACCCAGCCCATCAACTACGACATGATCCCGCGCGCCACCTACTCCCAGCCGCAGGTGGCGTCCTTCGGCTACTCCGAGCAGCAGGCCAAGGACAAGGGCTTCGAGGTCAAGGTCTCCAAGTTCCCATTCGCCGCCAACGGCAAGGCCTGGGGCCTCGGCGACGGCAACGGCTTCGTCAAGATCGTGGCCGACGCCCGCTACAACGAGATCCTCGGCGCGCACATGATCGGTCCCGACGTCACCGAGCTGCTGCCCGAGCTCACCCTGGCGCAGGCCTACGACCTGACCACCGACGAGATCGCCCGCAACATCCACGCGCACCCGACGCTGTCGGAGGCCATGAAGGAGGCCGCCCACGGCATCGGCGGCCACATGATCAACTACTGACCAGCACGGACGACGGGGGACCTTGGTGGTCAAACGACGACGGATGGCCGCGCTGATCGGGGTCGTGGTGGTGGCGGGCTCGCTCGCGGCGTGCAACCAGCAGAACTCGTCGTGCAGGGGCGCGACGGCGAGGTACGCGGAGTGCGTGATCGACACCACGAGCGACGGCCACAGTGAGACGGTACGGCTCCCGTTCTTCATCGACCCGGAGAAGTCGGGCAACGACTTAGAGGACATCTACGACTTCAACGGTGTGACGGACGACGTAGCGGCCTTCCACGTCGCGGGGCAGGAATACACCTGCCGGCAGGGTGACAGGCTGGAGGTGAGCCGGGGCCACGCCGAGTGCCTCGTCGTCGAGGAGCGCCGACTGAAGATCAAGCTCTGGGTGGGGAACCCGACCATGCGCTGAGCACGGCTCACGGACAGTCGCGACCGACACCCATCAGGGAGCGAATGCGCGCACCCGACGCTGACGGAGGCGATCACAGGGGCCGCCGAGGACATCGTGGCCACATTGTAGACTTCTGACCATGGACAAGCGCACGAGGGTCTGGCTGGCCCGGCACGGAGCCACCGAGTGGTCCGAGTCGGGGCAGCACACCTCGGTCACCGACCTCCCGCTGCTCGCGAAGGGACGCGACGACGCCCAGCGGGTGGGCGCAGCGCTGGCCGGGCGCGAGTTCGGCCTCGTGCTGTCCAGCCCCAGGCGCCGAGCCTCGGAGACCGCGGAGATCGCCGGCTTCACCCCGGAACTCGACGAGGACCTCGTCGAGTGGGCCTACGGGCCGGGGGAGGGGCTGACCTCTCCCCAGATCCGCGAGAAGATTCCCGGCTGGCGGATCTGGAGCCACGGCGCGCCTCAGTTCGAGCGCGACGGCTACGACCCCGGCGAGACCGAGGCCGACGTCTCGGCCCGGCTCTCCCGCGTGGTGGAGCGGATCCGTGACTCCGGCCCGGAGGACGCCATCGTCTTCGCCCACGGCCACTCCCTGCGCGCTTTCACGATGGTCTGGCTGGGCCTGCCCATCGCGACGGCCAAGCACTTCCCGCTCGAGACCGGCACGCTCAGCCTGCTGGGCTACGAGAAGGAGAACCCGGCCGTCATCCGGTGGAACGCCGAGGTCTGACCCCGGTCAGCTCGTGATCGCCCCGTGCGCGGCGGACTGGACGACCTTCGCGTACTTCCCGAGCACCCCGCGGGTGTACTTGGGCGGGTGCGGCATCCAGCCGTCGCCGCGCGACAGGAGTTCGTCGGCCCCCACCCCGAGGTCGAGGGTCCGGTTGGCGACGTCGAGGGTGATCGTGTCTCCGTCGCGGACGAATGCGATCGGGCCGGCGTCCACCGCCTCGGGGGCGATGTGTCCGACACACAGGCCGGTGGTGCCACCGGAGAACCGGCCGTCGGTGATCAGGAGCACGTCCTTGCCCAGGCCGGCCCCTTTGATGGCGCCGGTGATGGCCAGCATCTCCCGCATCCCGGGGCCGCCCTTGGGACCCTCGTAGCGGATCACGACCACGTCTCCCGCGACGATGCGGCCCTCGGCCAGTGCGTCCAGGGCGGCGCGTTCGCCGTCGAAGACCCTGGCCGTGCCCGCGAAGACGTCGTTGTCGAAGCCGGCGGACTTCACCACGGCGCCCTCGGGGGCCAGCGAGCCCTTCAGGATCGTGATCCCGCCCGTGCGGTGGATGGCGTTGTCGAGGGTGTGGATCACGTCGCCGTCGATCTCGGGCGGGGCGATGTCGGCGAGGTTCTCGGCGAGCGTCCTGCCGGTGACGGTCAGCGCGTCGCCGTGCATCAGGCCCGCCTCCAGCAGCGCCTTCATGACCATGGGGATGCCACCGACGCGGTCGACGTCGGTCATGACGTACTTGCCGAAGGGCTTGAGGTCTCCCAGATGCGGGACCTTCTCCCCGATGCGGTTGAAGTCGTCGATGCTCAGTGGGACGTCCGCCTCGCGGGCGATGGCGAGGAGGTGGAGCACCGCGTTGGTGGACCCGCCCAGCGCCATGACGACGGCGATGGCGTTCTCGAAGGCGTCCATGGTCATGATGTCGCGGGCGGTGATGCCCTTGCGGATCATTTCCACGACGGCCTCGCCGGAGGCGATGGCGTACTTGTCGCGGCGACGGTCCGGTGCCGGGGGAGCCGCGGAGCCGGGCAGCGACATCCCGAGCGCCTCGCCCACCGAGGCCATGGTGTTGGCCGTGTACATGCCGCCGCAGGCGCCCTCGCCCGGGCAGATGGCGCGCTCGACCCGGTCCACCTGTTCCCGGGTCATCCGGCCCGCCAGGCAGGCGCCCACCGCCTCGAAGGCGTCGATGATGGTGACGTCCTCGCCGTCGAGCCTGCCGGGCAGCGTGGAGCCGGCGTACAGGAACACCGCCGCCAGGTCCAGGCGTGCGGCCGCCATCAGCATCCCGGGCAACGACTTGTCGCAGCCGGCGAGCAGCACTGCGCCGTCGAGGCGTTCGGCCATCATCACGGTCTCCACCGAGTCGGCGATCACCTCGCGCGAGACGAGGGAGAAGTGCATTCCCTCGTGGCCCATGGAGATGCCGTCGGAGACCGAGATGGTGCCGAACTCGAGCGGGTACCCGCCGCCTGCGCGCACCCCCTCCTTTGAGGCCTTGGCCAACCGGTCGAGGGAGAGGTTGCAGGGCGTGATCTCGTTCCAGGAAGAAGCCACCCCGATCTGGGGCTTGTCCCAGTCATCGTCGCCCATGCCCACCGCGCGGAGCATGCCGCGGGCGGCTGTCTTCTCGAGTCCGTCGGTGACGTCGCGGGAGCGGGGCTTCATGTCTGGTGTCTGGCTCATGCCCCGAGCCTAGGTGCCAGCAAAGCCCCGTGGGTCAGAACTTGGCGAGGTTCACGGGCGGCTCGACCGTCGCGAAGATCCGCGACAGCCGCGCCACGTCCTCGGACGACCCGCGCACCAGACCGGCCCAGGCCAGTTCGGCGGCGCTGCGGTCGCCCAGCCAGATGCGGGCCAGGGTACTGACGTCCAGGGACACCTCGGCGTCGGACGTGCTGGGCACGGCGGTGCCGTGCCCA
This sequence comes from Tessaracoccus rhinocerotis, assembly GCF_007197885.1. GTDB lineage: Bacteria > Actinomycetota > Actinomycetes > Propionibacteriales > Propionibacteriaceae > Arachnia > Arachnia rhinocerotis. The sequence continues at coordinate 62,480 of NZ_VKKG01000005.1, read as the reverse complement.
CGCTGGACGCTGAGCCGCCAAGTGCCGGCGCAGTAGCCCAGGGCGTCGGTCAGCGACACCAACACCTCGCCGTCGCCCTCGAACCCGCGGCCGGCGACGGCGCGCGGCAGGTCGAGTACCCGGAGCCAGACCGCGTCCCCGGCGTCCTTCTGCTTCACCGCCCACGGGTCGGCCAGTGCTGCGCGCAGCGGCTCGGCCGGGTGGGACATCCCGTAGGTGAGGCGCTCGACGAGGTCTGTCGCGGCCAGTGCCTGCCAGAGCGCGCGGTCGATGGCGGGGTCGGGGGAGCACAGCATCCGCACGGTGGTGTTGATGGGCGAGTTGTCCCAGCCGTCGTGCTTGAAGGTGGCGAACCCGTCGGGCACGCCGCCGGAGTCGAAGTGGACGACGGCCCGCAGTGCCCGCGACGCGGACTCCTCCTCAGTGTCCCAGGCGCCGGTGTCGACGAGGCGGTGCGCCTCCTGGATGCCGCCGGCGCCGCGGTAGCGGGCCTGGTGTGCGAGCCTGATCCGCTCGTGGTGAGGCAGCAGGAACGAGGGGTCGACGAACTCGACGGAGCCGGGGGCGACGGCGACGTCGTCGCGGAACCTCATCCTGGCGGTGTCCACCTCGATGGTGGGGGTGCGGGTGGCGACTCCGAAACCGAAGCGGCCGTAGATGGTGGCCTCACTCGCGGTGAGGACGGCCAGCGCCGTGCCGTCGTCGATCGCCGCGTCGAGGTGGGCGCGCATCATCGCGGACAGGATGCCGCGGCGGCGGTGGCTGGGCCGCACGGCGATGGTGTTGATCACCAGCGCGTCGACAAGACCTGCGCCGTCGTTGAGGGTGAAGGGGGCACTCACGAACGCACCCACCGGCCGTCGGCCCTCCAGACCGGGACCCTCGGTGGTGACCATGCCCAGGGTGGACCGGTCGGCGCGGCGCGACCGGCGGTAGATCCCGAGGCCCTCGGCGCTGGCGCGCTTGTCGAGGAACCCGAGCCTGAAGATGTCCAGGTACTCCGCCCAGCGCGGGTCCTCGTCCGGGGTGTCGAGCGGCAGTGTCTCGTAGCGGTATGGCTCTTGCACGATCCACGAGCCTACCGCCGCGAGTGTCACGAACTCACTGACAAGGCCGGGTCGAGCAGGCAAGATTCACTGGGGAAGAGGGGATCGCATTGGCATCCAGCGGCGCGACACAGGTTGAGGTGGACGGCAGACGGCTGCGAGTCACCAACGTCGACAAGGTCATCTATCCGGCCACGGGCACCACCAAGGGCGAGGTCATCGCCTACTACCGGCAGGTGGCCCCGTGGTTCGTCCCGCACGCCCGCCGCCGCCCGGCCACCCGCAAGCGCTGGCCCAACGGAGTGGGGACCGACGACAACCCCGGAGGGTCGTTCTTCGAGAAGAACCTGCAGGCCAGGTCCACTCCGGACTGGGTGACGACGGCCACGATCGAGCACAGCTCGGGCCCCAACACGTACCCGCTCATCGACGACGCCGCCACGCTGACCTGGCTGGGCCAGCTGGCGGCGCTCGAGCTGCACGTCCCGCAGTGGCGCTACGACGACGCCCTCAAGCCACAGAACCCGGACCGGCTCGTGCTGGACCTGGACCCGGGACCCGGCTCGACCACCGCGCAACTGGTGGAGCTCGCGCTGCTGGTCCGCGAGGTCCTCCACGGGGTCGGATTCGACTCCGTGCCGGTGACCAGCGGCAGCAAGGGCATCCACGTCTACACCTGCCTCGACGGCTCCATGACCACCCGCGGTGCCTCGGACTTCGCGCACGAGCTCGCCCGACAGCTGGAGAAGCTGCGCCCCGACCTCGTGGTCAGCGACATGAAGAAGGCGCTGCGCGAGAAGAAGATCCTGCTCGACTGGAGCCAGAACAACGGCAACAAGACCACGGTCTCGCCGTACTCCCTGAGGGGACGCTCGCACCCCACCGTGGCGGCCCCGAGGGAGTGGGACGAGCTCGACGAGGACCTGCGCCAGCTCGAGTTCACCGAGGTGCTGGAGCGGCTCAGCTCCGGCGGCGACCCACTGGCGAGGCTGCTGCCTGACAACGTCGGTCGCTCCGGGGACCGGCTGCGCACGTACCGCTCGATGCGCGACGCCGGGAAGACGCCCGAGCCCGTCCCGGATGAGCCACCAGAGCCCGGCCCGGGCAACACCTTCGTGATCCAGGAGCACCACGCCCGCCGCCTCCACTACGACTTCCGCCTCGAGCGCGACGGCGTGCTCGTGTCCTGGGCAGTCCCCAAGGGCCCGCCGCTGGACGGGGACAAGAACCACCTCGCCGTACAGACCGAGGACCACCCACTGTCGTACGCCACCTTCGAGGGGCGGATCCCCAAGGGGGAGTACGGCGGCGGCGTCGTGACGATCTGGGACCACGGCACCTACTCGCTCGAGAAGTGGCGCGACGGCAAGGAGGTGATCGCCACCCTCACCGGCCAGCCCACCGGAGGCCTCGGTGGCGTGCCCCGCCGCTACGCGCTGCTCGCCACCAAGCTGGGCGGCGACCAGAAGAACTGGCTGATCCACCTCATGGCCGACGACGGCTCGGGCCACTCGGACGAGGTTGGGACCGCAGCCCCGGTGGTGGAGCTCGAGGACGAGCGCGCGGCGCGGGAGCCCGGTGCCGAGCTGCGCGGACTGCCCGAACCCGAACCGATGCTCGCCACCCCGGCCAGGGAGACCGAGCTGGACGGCCCGGGATGGCACTACGAGATCAAGTGGGACGGGTACCGCGGCATCGCGCGGGCAGCACGGGGCGCGTTCAGCCTCAAGAGTCGCAACGGCCAGGACCTCACTGCGCAGTTCCCCGAACTCGCCGAGGTCGCCACCCTGCTGCAGGGCCACGAGGTGGTGCTCGACGGGGAGATCGTCGCCCTCGACGAGCACGGGGTGTCCCACTTCGAGCTGCTCCAGAAGCACAGCGCCTCACCGGGGACCGCCCACTACATGGTCTTCGACCTGCTGCACCTCGACGGCGAGTCCCTCCTGCGTAAGCCGTGGAAGGAGCGTCGGGAGCGGCTCGAGGCGCTCGTCGGCAAGGGCGGGCGACACGTCCACGTGCCAGACACGCTCGGCACCGACTCCGGCGTGGCGCTCGCCGTCAGCCGGGACCTCGGGCTCGAAGGAGTGATCGCCAAGAAGATCAGCAGCGTCTACCAGGGCGGCAAGCGCGCCAGGACTTGGCTGAAGGTCAAGCACGTCCTCAGCCAGGACGCCATCGTCGTGGGCTGGGCGCCGGGCCAGAACTCGCGGGCGGGGAGCCTCGGGTCGCTGCTGCTGGCCGTCAACGAGGGGGACCACCTGACCTACATCGGCAAGGCCGGCTCCGGCTTCAGCGACGAGGCGTTGCGGGTGGCCCAACAGGTCCTGGGCGAGATCGAGCGCCCCGACCCGCCGCTGGCGGACGTCCCCAGCCTGGACGCCCGCGGCGCCCACTGGGTGGAGCCCCTCATGGTGTGTGAGGTGAGCTTCACCGAGTGGACGCCGTCGGGCCGGATGCGGCACCCCGTGTGGCGGGGCTGGCTGCCCGAGACCCACGTCGAGGACGTGGTCCGCGATACCTGACCTCAGTTGCCCGTGCTGGGCAGCCCGGGCCGTGCGGTGCCGCCGTCGTCGTCACCGGGCGTGCTGCTGGGCGAGGGCGAGACCGACGGGGCCTGCGTCGGCGACTGCGTGGCCGACGGCGACGGGGAGGGCGATGGCGAGGGCGTCACGGTCGGCCAGATGCTGACGATCGACGGGCGCGGCACGGAGTCGCCACCGTCGGGCCAGTGGGACGTCTGCGCGTCGAAGGAGGCCTCGTCCCCCTCTCCCGGGTGCTGGACCGCGATGTTGACGCGGTCGTCGCCGACCCAGGGGCCGCAGCACTCGGCGTCGTTGGGCACGGACAGGAACTGGCGCACCCGGCCACGGTTCTCGCCGTCGACGATGACCTCGTAGAGGCCGTCATGGGCGCCGAGCTTGTTGCCGTCGGTGGAGATCCACAGGTTGCCGTTCGAGTCGAAGGCGACGTTGTCCGGGCAGGAGATGGGGGAGACCTGCGACTTGTCGTAGCCCGCGAAGTAGGTGCTCGGGTCCGCCGGGTCACCGGCCAGGAGCAGCACGTTCCAGCCGAAGGTGGTCGAGGCGTGGTCCTCGCCGCCGGGAACCAGTTCGATGACGTGGCCGTGCTTGTTCGACGAGCGCGGGTTGGCCTCGTCCACCTGCTCGACGGTGCGGTTGGTGTTGTTGGTCAGCGCCAGGTACACGCGGCCGTTGACGGGGTTGGTCTCGACGTCCTCGGGCCGGTCCATCTTCGTGGCGCCGACGGTGTCGGCGGCCAGGCGGGTGAACAGCAGCACCTCGGCCGCGGTGAAGCCGTCGACGAAGGACTCGTCGTTGTGCACGAGCGGGATCCACTCGCCGGTGCCGTCGAAGGCGCCGTAGGCCGGGAGCTGGCCGCCGTCGGCGATGGTGCCCGAGTTGCCGTCGAAGCGGGCCACGTAGAGGGTGCCCCGGTCCAGCAGGTCGGCGTTGGCGGCGGCGCCGCCGTCCAGGTCGGCGACGTCGTCGGAGACGAACTTGTAGACGTAGTCGAAGCGCTCGTCGTCACCGGAGTAGACGACGGCCCGGCCGTCGGCGGCGATCGCCACGGTGCCGGCCTCGTGCTTGAACCGGCCGAGGGCCGTGCGCTTCTTCGGGGTGGAGTCCGGGTCGAACGGGTCGACCTCAACGATCCAGCCGAAGCGGTTGGCCTCGTTGGGCTCGAGGGTGAGGTCGAAGCGGTCGTGGAACAGTTCCCAACCGCGCTCGGTCTGGCCGCCGCGCAGGCCGTAGCGTGCCAGACGGGTCGCTGCGGGCTCGTCGGTCACCTGCTCGGCGTTGGCGAAGTACTGGTTGAAGTTCTCCTCGGCGGTCAGCCAGGTGCCCCACGGCGTCAGGCCGCCCGCACAGTTGTTGAGGGTCCCGCGCACGACGGTGCCGGAGGGATCCTCGGTGGTGCGCAGGAGCTCGTGTCCCGCCGCGTGACCGGTGAGCTCGAACTTGCTGGTGGCGGTGAAGCGACGGTTGAGCTCGTGGTCGAGCACCGGGGTCAGCCGGCCGCTGCCGGCCTCCTTCGACACGGCCACCACGGACAGGCCGTGGGCGGCGAGCCCGATGTTGACCTGCTCCTCGGTGGGGGCGCCGGCGACGTAGTCGGGGAACATGATGTACTCGTCGGTGTACTCGTGGTTCACCATCATGAGCTCGGTCTCGGCGTCGAGCTCGAAGAATCCGAGGAAGTCGCAGTTGTAGCCGAACTGCTGCGCCTGGGCGGCGGCGGTCTGGGCCATCACGTCGAAGTCGGGTGCCGTCGAGAAGAGCTTGTCACCCCAGCGCATCACGATGTCCTGCTCCCAGCCCTCCGGGATGAACACGGAGTCGGTGGCCTGCGGCGCGATCGCCTCGAAGTCCAGCACCGGTTCGGCGGCGAACGCGGACGGGGTGGACCCGGCGGTGATCACGGACCCCGCGACGGCCACGGCACCGACGACGGCACCGGCCTTGAGGAACCCACGCCGGGAGACGACGGTGGCCACGACGTCGGCGAAGTACTCGTTGCCCGTGGTGTTGGGGACCTCGTGGAAGCAGGCGTCGCCGCAGCGCATCCTGCAGGTCATGGACGAGCGGTTCCCGTGGACGGGTGCGCCGAGGATCGGCAGGAGTTTGCGAAGGTGCATCGTGGATGTTCCTCTCGGGGTGGGATGACAACGGGTGTCAGCCAACCGGGAGAACACGAACTGCCGGCCACCGGCGGGTTAACGCCGGCTGAACATCAGGTGATCGGCACTGCCAACGACTGCAGTTCAACGGCAAGCGACGGGGTCTGCACGCGCTTGAGTGCGATGGCGACGCGCTCCTGCAGCCCCACCTTCACCCCCGGCCAGTCCTGCGCGAGGATGGAGTAGACGACGGTGTCGCGCCAGGTCCCGTCGAGGCGGCGGATGTCTCGGCGCACGATGCCCTCGAACTGCGCCCCCAGCCGGGTGATGGCCCCGCGAGAACGGGTGTTGTTGATGTCGGCCTGGATCTTGACGCGACCGAACCCGCAGTCCTCGAACGTGTGTTTGAGCGTCAGGAGCTTGGTCTCGACATTGATGCCCATGCCCCAGAACTCGCGCCCGATGAACGTGCCACCGAGGTGCAGCTTCTCGTTGACCAGGTCCATCTCGCTCAGCGACGTGGTGCCGACGACCGTCCCCGGCCTGCCGAAGGCGGGGTTGGCCAGGCGAATCACGTAGACGGCGCACTCCCGGGCGAGGCGACCGTTGATCCAGGCCGCGGTTTCCGAGAGGTCCGCATGGGGCCTCTCGAAGGGGTAGCCGCCACCGCAGGCGCTGGGATCGGACATGACCGAGTGCAGGTCGGGAAGGTCGCGCTCGACGATCGGATCGAGGGACACGATGTCGCCCATCAGCGACTCGCCGGAAGGCCGGCGGCACAGGAAGTTGTGACTCACGCGGATCAGTATCAGGCCATGATGGCCCGGCTGCCAAATGGGGGAATTTCCGCGCGCCGGGAGGCGTTTGACCGGGCGTGGGACAAGCGCTTTCAGCAGTCGTGGTCGGGGCCGGGCAGGCCGGTTTGTCGGCTGCCCACCACCTGCTGCGGCTCGGGCTCGAGCCATGGCACGAACTCCTGGTCCTGGACGCCAATGACGCCGCCGGCGGCGCGTGGCAGCACCGCTGGCGCACCCTCACCATGCACGACGTGCACGGGGTGGCGGCGCTGCCCGGCGAGGAGCCGCCGTCCACCTCCCCGGAGGAGCGGGCGAACGAGGCGGTGCCCGCCTACTTCGACGGCTACGAGCGGCGTTTCGGCATTCCCGTGGAGCGACCGGTGCGGGTGGACCGGGTGGCCTCCGAGGGTGAACTGCTGCGCGTGCAGGCGGGGGAGCGGAGCTGGCTCACCCGCACCCTGGTGAACGCCACCGGCACCTGGAACCGGCCGTTCTTGCCGCACTACCCGGGCGTGGGGACCTTCACCGGACGCCACCTCCACACCCACGGCTACCGGCACCCCGGTGAGTTCGCCGGCCAGCACGTCGTCGTGGTCGGCGGAGGGGCCTCCGCGGTGCAGCTGCTGGCCGAGGTCAGCGAGTACGCGTCCGGGACCACCTGGGTGACGCGCCGCGCGCCGATCTGGCGCAGCGAACCGTTCACGCCGGAGGCCGGTCGGGCCGCCGTCGCACTGGTGGAGGACCGGGTCCGACAGGGCCTGCCCGCGCAGAGCGTCGTGAGCGTCACGGGCCTGATGCTGCGGGAACAGGAACAACCAGCCTGGGACCGCGGCGTCTACCAGCGGCAGCCGATGTTCGAGCGCATCGACGGCGGCGACGTCGTCTGGGCCGACGGCAGGCGACAGCACGCCGACGCGATCATCTGGGCCACCGGCTTCCGCCCCGACGTCGCCCACCTCGCCCCACTCGGTCTCACCTCGCCCGCCGGTGGGATCCAGCTCGAGGGGACCGAGTCCGTGGTGGACCCTCGGGTCCAGCTGGTGGGGTACGGGCCATCGTCGAGCACGATCGGAGCCAACCGCGCCGGACGGGTGGCCGCCCGAAATGTGATGCGCCTACTGGGTCGGTAGCAGCGCAACCGCCGCCACGGCGCCCGCAACCATCCACGGCCCGAACGGGATGTCGGTGTCCTTCCCACCGCTGCGGGCCAGGAGGACCACGAGCGCCACGACGGCGTTGAGCACGAACGCGGCAAGTGTCCCGGCTCCGAGGTGGGCCCAACCGAACCAGCCCAGGAAGCCACCCACCACGCCCGCGAACTTCACGTCCCCGAGGCCCAGACCCGCGGGATTGATGAACGCGAGCACGAAGTAGCCCACAACCAGCGCCAGCGCCGCCAGTGCGGCGCGGCCCAGCCGCGACCAGTCACCCTCGACCGCGGAACTGACCGCGAGCCCCACGAACAGCAGCCCGGCGGCCGCAACAACCATCCTGTCCGGCAGCCGGGCGGCCTCCTCGCCGAGTTCCCTGCGCAACCAGGGAGTCAGCAGGGCGGCAAGCAGCGCGCACAGTGCTGCCACGGCCAGGACGAGCGGGATCGGCATCACATTCCGCTGAACGCGGCGACCATGTTGATGACGGCTGGTCCGAGGACGACGATGAAGAGCACGGGCAGGATGAACAGCATCAGGGGCATGAGCACCTTCACCGGGATCTTCTGTGCGGCCTCCTCGGCGCGCTGCCGGCGCTTGAGCCGCATCTCCTTGGCCTGGGTGCGCAGCACGTCAGCGATGGAGATGCCGTAGGCGTCCGCCTGCACCACGGCCCGCACGAACCGGCGCAGGTCCGGCACGGACGTGCGCTGGGTCAGCGACTCGAAGGCCTGACGGCGCGAGCGGCCGATCTGGATGTCCTGGAGGGTGCGGCGCAACTCCTCCGCAAGCGGGCCCTTCCCGTTGCGGGCAGCCTGCTGCATGGCGGCGTCGAAGCCGAGGCCGGCCTCCACGGAGATAGTCATCTGGTCAAGGGTATCGGCCAGCTCGTACTGGATCTTCTCGTTTCGGGTGGCGCCGTCGCTGTTGAGCTTGATCTCCGGGTAGAAGTACAACGCGATCGCCATCACCACGATGACCAGCGCGAACAGGGGAGGAAGTTCGGATCGCAGGACGCCGAACACGACGAGGGCCGCGACCGGTACCCACAGCATCTTCATGACCAGCAGCTTGTCGATGGCCCAACCCTGGGGGGGACGCCCTGCCAACAGGTGTTGGCGGTGCAGCATCCGCAACACAGGGGGCGGGGTGACCCGGCGCGCGAACGCCGCGATGGCGCTGGTGCTCTCGGGGGCGGGTCGAATGTCGTCGCCCCTGGGGGCGGCCACGACGTTGCGGCCCCGGTTCAGGTTGGCCAACACCTGGCGTCGGCTGGGGTCGACCAGTTCGGCCAGTCCCCACCCGATCAGGGCGGCTGCGGTGGCGGCGAGGCCGGCGGCGATGAGCGTGATCTCGGTCATGGCATCAGAACTTGATCGTCACGGTCTTGGAGAGCCAGATCCCGCCGATGACCAGCATCACGACGCCGGCTCCGAGGATCGCGAATCCGAGCAGGCCGCCGGAGACCAGCGGGGCGAGGTAGGTGGGGTTGGTCAGGAGCAGGAAGGCCATGACGACGAATGGCAGGGCCATCAGGATCACTGCGGACAGGCGGCCCTCGGCGGACAGCGCGCTGACCATGCGACGGATCTCGTTGCGTTCCCGGATGGTGTTGGCGACCTGGTCCAGCACCTCGGCGAGGTTTCCGCCCACCTGGTGGTTGATCGCGATGGCCTGGGCCACCCAGACGAAGTCCTCGCTCTCCATGCGGGCGGCTTCTCTGCTCAATCCAGCCAAATTGGACACGCCGATCGGGACCACGTGGGAGCATGTCCGGGTGAGTTCTACCCAGAGCAAGGCGAGCCACCCAGCCGATTCCCACGACCTGATCCGCGTCACGGGTGCACGGGAGAACAACCTCAAGGACGTATCCGTCGAGATCCCCAAGCGGAGACTCACGGTCTTCACCGGAGTGTCGGGCTCAGGGAAGAGTTCGCTGGTGTTCAACACCATCGCGGCCGACTCGCAGCGGCTCATCAACGAGACCTATTCGGCTTTCCTGCAGGTCTTCATGCCCAACGTCGCTCGTCCCGACGTGGACCGGCTCGAGGGGCTGACCACCGCGATCATCGTCGACCAGGAGCGCATGGGGGCGAACCCACGCTCGACCGTCGGCACCGCCACCGACGCCAATGCCCTGCTGCGGATTCTCTTCAGCAAGCTGGGCGACCCGCACATCGGCCCACCCAATGCGTACTCGTTCAATGTGCCCTCGGTCAGCGCGTCGGGCGCGATCACCGTCGAACGCGGCGGCAAGACCATCGCGGAGAAAGCGTCGTTTCACCGGCTGGGCGGAATGTGCCCGCACTGCGAGGGCAGGGGAGAGGTCAGCGACTTCAACCTCGCCGCCCTCTACGACGAGGAGAAGTCCCTCAACGAGGGCGCCATCACGGTCCCCGGCTACAGCATGGACGGTTGGTACGGACGCATCTACCGCGAGTCCGGTTTCTTCGACCCGGACAAGCCGATCAAGAAGTACAACAAACGAGAGATGCACGACTTCCTCTACAAGGAGGCCACCAAGGTCAAGGCCAGCGGAATCAACATCACCTACCTCGGCCTGATCCCGCAGATCCAGAAGTCCTACCTCTCCAAGGACGTCGAGGCGATGCAGCCCCACATCCGCCGGTTCGTGGACCAGGCCGTGGTGTTCGGGACCTGCCCCGAGTGCGACGGCACCCGGTTGGCTCCCGAGGCCCGCTCGTCGAAGATCCGGGGCATCAACATCGCCGACGCCTGTGCCATGCAGATCACTGATCTCGCAGCCTGGGTGGCGGAACTCGACGAGCCCTCGGTGGTGCCATTGCTGCGCACCCTGGGGGAGACGCTCGACCACTTCGTCGAGGTCGGTCTGGGCTATCTCAGCCTCAACCGTCCCGCCGGCACCCTCTCCGGCGGAGAGGCGCAGCGGACCAAGCTGATCCGCCACCTCGGCTCCTCCCTGACGGACGTCACCTACGTCTTCGACGAACCGACGATCGGTCTCCACCCGCACGACATCAGGCGCATGAACAACCTGCTGCTGCAGCTGCGCGACAAGGGCAACACGGTCCTCGTGGTGGAGCACAAGCCGGAGGTCATCGAGATCGCCGACCACGTCGTCGACCTCGGCCCACGGGCCGGGTCCAAGGGCGGCGAGATCATGTTCGAGGGCGACGTCACCGGACTGCGCCGCAGCTACACCCTCACGGGCAAGCACCTCGAGGACCGCGCCTCCCTGAAGGAGTCCGTTCGCGAGCCGAAGTCCGCCCTGGAGGTGCGGGGAGCAAGAACGAACAACCTCCGGGACGTCGACGTCGACATCCCGCTCGGCGTGCTGGTGGTGCTCACCGGCGTGGCGGGCTCCGGCAAGAGCTCGCTCATCAACGGCTCGGTGGCCGACCGCGACGACGTGGTGGTCATCGACCAGACCGGCATCCGAGGATCCCGCCGCAGCAACCCGGCCACCTACACCGGCATGCTCGACCCGATCCGCAAGGCGTTCGCGAAGGCCAACGACGTCAAGCCTGCCCTGTTCAGCGCCAACTCGGAGGGCGCCTGCCCCACCTGCAAGGGGGCCGGCGTCATCTACATGGAGCTCGGCATCATGGCCACCGTCTCCACCCCGTGCGAGGACTGCGGCGGCAAGCGCTACGACACCGCCGTGCTGGAGTACAAGCTCGCGGGCAGGGACATCAGCGAGGTCCTGGCGATGTCGGTGGACGAGGCCGTGGAGTTCTTCGCGGCCGGCGAGTCCAAGGTCCCCGCGGCCCACAAGATCCTGGTTCGCCTCTCCGACGTCGGACTCGGGTACCTACTGGTGGGACAGCCCCTGACCACCCTGTCCGGTGGTGAGCGCCAGCGCCTCAAGCTGGCCAACCAGATGGGTGACAAGGGCGACATCTACGTCCTCGACGAGCCCACCACCGGCCTCCACCTCGCCGACGTGGACAATCTCCTCGCCCTGCTGGACCGGCTCGTCGACGGTGGCAAGTCAGTCATCGTCGTGGAACACCACCAAGCTGTCATGGCGCATGCCGACTGGATCATCGACCTCGGGCCCGGCGCCGGCCACGACGGCGGCCGGGTCGTCTTCGAGGGCACACCAGCGACCCTCGTCGCCGATGCCTCCACCACCACGGGCGAGCACCTCAAGGCCTACGTCGGCGCCTGACTGCTGCCACCGCCAACACCAGTAGCCAGACCACCGCGCCCACCGAGGTGGCCAGTTCCAAGGGACCGGCGATCAGGGCCGCTGCGGTGGTTCCGGTCCTTGTCGGGAGGATGTCGACGCCGTGCGCGGACCCGGGACCGGTCTCGCGCCAAAGCACCTTTCCCTCGGGGCCGATCAGACCGCTGACGCCGCTCGTGGTGACGACGAGGACCTCGCGCCGCAGCTCGGCAGCCCGGGCCCGGGTGATGGCGAACTGCTGCTCGATCTGGGCAGTTCCCTGGTACATGGCGTTGCTCGACTGGACCAACAGGACGTCGGCTGCCGCGACCTCGTGGACGTAGGGATCGAAGATCACGTCGTAGCAGACGAGCACGCCGAGCCGCAGGGGAGTGCCGTCGGCCAGTTCGACGTCGAGGAGTCCGGGCTCGGTCCCGGCCACCGACTGGGCGCCGACGTAGCGCAGCTGCGGGATGAGGGGGAGCAGCACGTCGCGGAATGGGATCCACTCACCGAAGGGCACGATGCCGCGCTTGACGTAGGTGGCGCCGATGGTGCCGTCGGGTCGCGTCCATCGGCTCGCCGTCTGCCTCTCGTCGGGGCCGGGCCCCTCGAGCACGGAGCCGACGAGGACCGGGGTACCCACGGCGTCGACCGCATCCTTGACGAGCAACCCGGTGGTGGCGTCGGTGTCGGGATCCATGTCGGTGGAGTTCTCGGGCCAGACGACGAAGTCAGGGGTCGGCAGCGCGCCCGCCGCGACGTCGTCGGCGAGTTCCGCAGTCGCGTCGGCCTGGTTGGTGGTGATGGTCCGCGCCGGTCCGAGGCCGTAGACGCCGCCGCCCGGAGCGCCGCCCTGCACCCAACCGACGGCTGCCGATCCGGACGCTGTTGCAGGGGGAACTGCCGACCCCAGACCCGCTGTCAGAGCGATCACGGCCAGCAATGCCGCAGCACCGGCGGCGCGCCGGCGGGACCACCTCAGGCCCAGCCACACGACGGTGGTACCGATGAGCGCCGTCGCCAGACCGGCTCCCACAACGCCGAGGAGGGGGAAGAGTCCCGCCAGCGGCGAGTCGACCTGGGTGTACCCGAGGCGCAACCATCCGAACCCACCGAAGGGAAACCGCGACGCGGCGTAGTCGACGGCCACCCAGGTGCCAGCCGCCAGGAGGGGCCACCAGCGGGTGTGCTCGGTCAGCTTCAGGGCTGGCCCGAGGAGCGTGTACCAGAGCGAAACGACCAGGATCAGGCCGACGGTCGCGGCCACGTCGATCACGTGCATCCAGTTGATGGTGAAACTCGTCAGCGAAAGCCCGAACGCGGCGCCGACGGCCGTCGCTTCCCTCGCGCCAGCCGAGAGTCGGACCGCAAGCACCAGACCGGCCACCCCTGCCGGCGCGAGCGGCCACCAGCCGAGCGGGGCGAATCCGGTTCCGAGCGCCAGGCCCGACACGAGGGCCACCGCAAGTAGCAGCGGAAGCCCCAGCCGTGGGCCTGCTTGGGTCCGTGAGGATGCGGCGGGATCAGGGGCAGCCCGCACGTCAGCGTCGGCCACCGTGGTCATGGAATCAAGCGTAGTCGCACTCTCCGAGGGCTCCGAACCAGCACCGCAGCCCTCGGCCTGTCAGCCGGTGGAGCGGAGGTCGTCGTCCTGGTCGACAGCGTCGGCCTCGGCGGAGGGTGGGTGGTTGGGTTGGAAGTGGATGCAGGTGACGTCCATCGGGGTGCCCCGCAGGGGTGTGGGTCCTGGTGGTGGGTGCTGGGTGGGTGGGACTGTGTCGGGGAGTTGGATCAGTAGTGGTCTGCCGTGTGGGTTGTGGAAGGTGAGTCCGGTGGGGGTGGTTGGGTCGCCGTGGATGCTGAAGCGGTCCTGGTGGAGTTCGCGGTGGTGTCTGGGGCACAGCGAGACGAGGGAGTCGATGTCGGTGCCGCCGCCCTTGCTCCAGTGGGTGATGTGGTGGTTCTCGAGGAAGCTGGTGGTGGTGCAGCCGGGGTAGCGGCAGCCGCCGTCGCGGTCCTCGACGAGGCGGCGGGTGCGGTCTGGGACGATGCGTTGGCTGCGGCCGACGGAGACGGGTTTGGCGTCGCTCCACCACACGGGCCGGATGGTGCCGTCGCAGGTGACTTGGCGCATCAGGTGTGGGGGGAGTGCGCCCTTCTTGTTGAGCCAGGCGTTGCCGTCGGTGTCGAGGTTGATGTGGACGCGGTAGTGCTCCAGGCGGGACTTCGACTCGACGGTGTTCAGGGAGCGGTTGGCGACCTCGAGGAGGGCATCGGCGTAGGTGGCGTCGGTGTCGCCGGCGTTGAACAGGGCGTCCTTGGCCTCCTTGATGGCGCTCTCGAGGAGTGCGCCGTCGACCGGGTTGGCCTCGAAGCGGAGGTGGAAGCGGCCCTCGGTGGTGTGCATGGTCAACTTCGGGCCGTCGTCGACAGGGTTGAGTGGGCGCTCGTCCTCGGGCATCGCGGCGACGGCTTCGTCGTAGGGGGTGATGTCCTCCTTCGGCTTGGGAGGTGTGAACTGGTGCTTGTTCAACGCCCTCCGCAGCTGCGGCACCGTTGCCATCGACACCAACTCATGCGTTACCGAGCCGACGTAGTGGTCCGGGACGTTGCGGGCGACGACGGCCGCCTGGTCCAGACTGACCCGGCCGGCCTGCATCTGGTCCACCAGCCCTGACATCGCAGCGCGGCGTTGGCCCAGCGCAACGACCTCACTTGCACGCGCGGGCGACAGTGCGCAGTAGACCATCAGCCAGTGTTCGGGGGAGCGGACGCCGTCGCCGGCCCAGGTGCGGGTCTCGATGAGATCCGCGGCCAGGTCGACGAGGTCCGCATGGGTTTGTGCGAGTTGGGCGGCCAACACCCCGGCCCGGCCGGTCATCGCGACCCAGCGGTCCAGGTGGTGGTTGACTTCCTCGTCCATTCCCTAATCGTACACCAGTACGAATACCATGGGAAGGGGTTTGGGCAATCTCTATCGAGATCGTCCATACCGATTCTGAGCGCGAGGACTGACACTGGCCAGGGCCCGGACGATACTGAGGGATGGCCTCCTTCATCAGTCACACGACCTTCGATTGCCGAAACGCCTATCAACTCTCGCAGTGGTGGAACAGGTGCTCGGCTACGTCGACATCGAGGACGACCCCAACGAACCGGGCCACGAGGAATGCATGATCCAGCGCCCGGACGGCGGGCGCCAGATCCTGTTCATCGAGACGCCTGACGAGAAGTTGGTCAAGAACAGGCTGCATTTCGACCTGCGACCCAGTGACGGCAGCCGCGACGCCGAGGTCGCCAGGCTCGTCGAGTTGGGCGCCACACAGCTGGCCAACCATCGCGAGGTCCGCGGCGACGGCACGGGCTGGGTGGTTCTTGCAGACCCCGAGGGCAACGAGTTCTGCGTCCTTCGCTCCGAGGGTGAACGGATGGTCGGGTGACCCGTTGCGGCTCTGGACACCGCTGCGGATTGTAGTCCGATAAGCAGCATTATGTCACTTCACGACGCACAGTCCCGGACCGACCACCCTGCCGACTTGGGACTCCCCTCCCTCACAGGATCAATTCGGAGGACAGACGCGCTCGGGCGACTCTTGGTACGCCGGCACGGCCCGGCTCTCGGCCTCCTGAACCGTCGTCGCGATCCCGTTCTCCTGGATGTCCTTGATCAGCCACTCCATCTCGAAGATCTCCTTGCGCTGCGCCTCACTGATCGCGTATGCCAGTTCACACACGCGCACGTCTGAGATGTTCGCACGCTCCGATCGGGTGATGGCAAGCGAGTGGTGCGGAATCATCGCGCTCATGAACCCGGTGTCGTCCACCGTGGCCTGACTGCGGTCAAGGGTCGCACCGCCCACGAGTAGCGCGAGGCTGACCACCACTATCACGACGTTTCCCATGGTGCTCTTGTACATGTTCAGCATCCAGGCGAGCATGATCAGACCCATGGTGCCGCCCATGGTGAGCGACATGAACACCCGGCTCTGACTCCAGCGCACGTGGCTCCACTCCCAGGAGCCAACAAACATGGTGAAGTACATGGCCACCATGCTCGTCAGGATCATGGCCGCGAAACGAAGGTACATCTGCTTCGTGTGAGACTTCTGTTCAGGGCTCTTGCCGTCCTGATCCGATTCCTCCATCTTGCTCATGTCAGACATGACTCCACTCCCTTCCGTGGCCGGCCGTTTGGCTCGAGTCGTTGCCCCGTGTGCTCCACACTGCCATCGTGTGGCTTGCTGCAAGCGGAAACCGGTGCTGTTTGGCATCGCGATGATCGTCAAACGGGATCCTCAAGAGCAAGGGCGCCCGTGCAGCAACGACAGCGAGCCGACGGCAGGTGGAGTGGAAAGTGACTGAGGACGAGATCATCCAGCAGGTCGTCGGAGTGGGTCGGGCTGGGCCCTGAAATCGCTCGTGGCGCGTCGGATGTGACGCCGAGCCCCCGGCGGCGGGCATCCCCGCACCCACGGAGTACCGCGTCCGGCACTGGCGAACCACGGGCACTCGGACCTGAGCGCCATTACTCGGTCTCGTCCTGCTCCCACTTCTCGAACGACTCGGCGCTCTCCTCGGACACGTTGTCCCCGCCCACATCCGGGTTGTGCCTGTCGGCGTCCTCCTCGGAGCGCCGCAGGGGCGCATCCTTGACCTGGCGTTCCTCGTCGTGACCGGCAGCTTGTCCGTCGTTGTTCGTGCTCATGGTTCCAGAGTGGCACAGCGGGGCTCGCACTGGACGGCTCCCGTGACAAGGTGGATCCATGACCAATGACGCATTCGACCTTCCCGACGCCGACGAGCTGGCGCACGTCGACGAGTTCCCGCACGAGGACGAGACAGAGATCATTGAAGAGGCCAACGAGGAACTGCTCGCCAGCGAGTCCGAGGTCACCGACGAGGACCTGTCCTCCTCCGACCTGATCGACGACGGCGTCCCACCCGAGGACGTGGAGCCCGACGCCATCGGCCGGCGCGAGCTGCAGGACGACCTGCTCGAGCCCGCCGGTGAGGAGACCATCGACGAGCGCCTCCGGCAGGAGATCCCGGACCCCGACTCGGCAATCGTCCCCCCGGAGACTGAGCCGGGCCAGGCCTGAGGCGTGCCCGAGCCAGCTGGTCTCCCCCGCTGCTCGCGCGGGACTAGGATCGTCCCCATGGCTATCTCGCGGGACGAAATGATCAAGATCCTGGCTCAGGCGGACCCGGTTGGCCTGATCGCAGCCGGCGCACCCAGGGACGAGTACGCGAACGAGGCCGACGAGATCCTCGCCCTCCGCGGCACCCCTCAGGTGACCGAGATCACGGGGGTCTTCTCAGTCAGCTTCAGCGAGCCCGGCGCCTGCACCCGCGAGACCGCCCGTTGGATCGCGGAGGAGATGGCGCGGCGTTCCGCTGAACGGGGCGAAGGCTAGCAGCGCAGTACTTGACGGATGGCGGGCCAGGCGCGCTCCCCCAGCCGTTGCGCCCCTCCTGCGTCACCGCCCACAGCGTAGGGACGCGCCGGGTTCCCGACCGGCTCGCCCGGCAGTACCACCGCGTGACCGGCTCCGGGGTCGCTCACGAGGGTCGTCGACATCCCGTGGGAAGAGCGCCTCGCAGAGATCGCCCTCGCGTGCTCGAGGCTGGGCCAGACCTGGTCGTCGCCGCCTGCGACCAGCACGAGCTCTCCCCCGAACCGTTCGACGGGAATCCTCGACGCCTCGACCACGCCGGCACCCGCCGCCACCTTGCTGGCCTCGTACCAGGGCCGAAATGACGGAGGCCCGGCGTCCGGCTCCCAGTCGCGATCCATCGGGACGAACGGAACCGGCGCGCCCCGACAGGTCCACTTGCTCCTGGGCGGTCCGGTCTCATCCGAGCGGTGCCCCTCCCACGCGACGTCCGACGGCTGCAGCGCAACGACGGCGTCGACGCGGGGATCCCTCACCGCGGTGAGCAGCGCGGCCTCGGCCCCGTAGGAGAGGCCGAGCAGGACCACGCGGTCGCACTCGGCGGCGAGCAGGTCGAGCGCGGCGGTGAACGTCTCCAGCGGCACTTCGGAGGGCACGGGCGGTTGCCCCGAGCCACCGAACCAACGCAGCGCCAGCGCGGTGACCCCTCGCGAGGCGAGGAGGTCCGCCCGCGCGACGTCGAACCGGCCGCTCGAGCCCGCCAGGACCAACACTCCGGTGCCGTTGCACCCCCGGGAGTGGGCCCAGTGGAGATCAGTGGCTGCGATCACGGACGCAAGGCTATCCGCCGCCACACCCACTTCCCGCCACTGGACCCCCGACGGGCGGTCAGCGGAAGCGCACGATGTTGTTGAACACCCAGCCCTGGTCGCGGAACCAGGTCCGGTTGCCGGCGGAGTCGAGCTTGGAGTTGATGAAGCCCGACCAGGCGTAGCTGCGGCAACCGTTGCCACCGGTGACCGGGGTGTCACAGGCGGTGCGCCAGCGGCGCCCGTCCGCGGCGGTCCACTCCCCCGCGTATCCGAGCGGGTTGTCGGCCCACTGCGAGCGCTTCATCATCGGCAGGTACGTCATGTTGTTGAAGTACCAGTCCGTGACCTGCGCGTAGGCGGTGCCGTTGAACACCACCTGCGTTGCCAGGATCTGCGTACGGCAGCGGACGGTCTGCGAGTAGGGCTCGCAGGTGGTGAACCACTGCCTGCCCCCGACCCGGTGGTACCCGGGCGTGGAGTACAGGTCGCCGTGCGGGTCGAACCAACCGGGCACCGAAGGTTTCGCGCTGGGTGACGGGCTGGCGCTCGGACTCGGCGACGGCGACTGGCTGGGTCCCGGGGAGGGCGACTCGCTCGGCTCGGGCTCGTCGGCCGCGGCCTCCACCAGCAGCGCGGCGGTCCGTGCCGGGATGGTGAGCTCCCCGGTGGCCGTGGCCCACGCCGTCGCCTTGACGACGTCGTCGACGCCATCGGCCTGGATCGGGCTGAGTGCGTACTCGCGTCCCGCCAGGGCCGGCACCGCGACGGTGACCGCGTCGGGCGTGGCGTTGATGGCCACGAGAGCGCCGTCGAGTTCGGGATCGACGTCCTGGGCGTGCACCGGCGGGCGGTCGTCGACCGCCATCAGCACCAGTCCCGGTACTGCCTCGGCGCCGGAGCCCGGGAACGTGACCCGCTCGGCCACCAGCTCGGCCGTGCCCAGCGTGAGCAGCGGCGTCGACCTGCGCAGCCTGAGCAGGTCCAGCGCCTGGGCGAGGGACTCCTCCATGGCCACCGTGTCCGGGTCCAGGTCCGGGTCCTCGAGCAGCGGCGCCATCACGGGCCACTTGTCGCCGTTCTTCTCCTCCACGGGCAGGCCGGAACCGAACGTGTTGGAACCCAGGCTCCAGTCGACCGCGTTGAAGTGGTCGCCCGAGTTGTAGGAGTCCCGGTCGAGGGACTTGGACCGCAGGACCTCCGTGCCGGCGTGCCAGAACGACGGTGACTGGCCCAGGGTCACGGTGGCGAGCGAGACGGTGTTCATCCGGACCCGATCCGCCATGGACGTCCCCACCGGGAGCTTCATGATGCCCAGGTCGTAGAGCGTCTCGTTGTCGTGGGCGTCGACGTAGTTCACGGACTCCTGCGGCTCGCTCGCGTAGCCGGCAGGCTGGCCGTTGTAGTCCAGCTGGTCGCCCCGCTTCTGCGTGCCGTCGGAGGCCGTCAGCACGTAGTCGCTCAGGTTGCCCGCCATCCCGATCCGGACCAGGTCCGCCGAGTGCTGCAGCGTGGCGAGCTGTTCGGCCTCGGTGGCCTCACTGAGGCCGTTCGGGTCGGTGTAGAGGCCGGTGCCGAAGCCCTGGTTGACGCGGTGGTCCTCGTCGAAGGGTCCGCCGCCGTGGACGGCGTCGCGGAGTCGGTCGTTGAACGCCCCGATCCCGGTGCCGTCGAGCTGGCCCTGCTTGGCCTGCTCGAACTGGGCGTTGCCCGCCACCTCGCCGAAGTCCCAGCCCTCGCCGTAGAGGTAGATGGCCGAGCCGTCGACCCCGTCCTCGGCGACGGTGAGCGCGTCGAGCGCAGCCCGGACCGCCTCCATGTTGGCGCGGGAGTGGTGGCCCATCAGGTCGAACCGGAAACCGTCCACCTTGTACTCAGTGGCCCACGTCACGACGGAGTCCACCATCAGCTTCTCGGCCACGCGGTGTTCGGTGGCGATGTTCTGGCAGCAGGTCGAGGTCTCGACGGTGCCGGCGGCGGAGAGTCGGTGGTAGTAGCCGGGCACCACCTTGTCCAGCACGGAGCGTTCACCCTGTCCGGACTCGGCGGTGTGGTTGTAGACCTCGTCCAGCACCACCTGCAGTCCGGTCGCGTGCAGCGCACCGACCATCTCGCGGAACTCGTACGACCGGGCGCCGCCGACCTGGTTCGCTTCGGTGGCGTAGGAGCCCTCGGGCGTCGTGTAGTGGAACGGGTCGTAGCCCCAGTTGAAGGCGTCCTGGTCCGCCACCGCGGACACCGCCGCCTGCTGTTCGGGCGAGGCGGGGCCGGCGTCGGGGACCTCCGGGATCACCTGGAGGTCCCGGTCCTCCTCGATCGTGGCGATGTCGAAGGTGGGCAACAGGTGGACGGTGTCGATACCGGCCTCGGCCAGCTGCGCCAGGTGCCTCATGCCGTCGGACTCGGACCGGGTGAACGCCTTGTAGGTGCCCCGTTCCGCCTCGGGCACGGTCTCGTCGGCGATGGAGAAGTCCCGCACGTGCAGCTCCCAGATGGCTCGCGACGCGTCGTTGCGGACTTGCGGCGACGGTGTCTCGCTCCACTGCGTGGGCGCGAGTGCCGGGTCCGACAGGTCCACGAGGACCGACCGCTGTGAGTTCAGGGTCAGCGCCAGTGAGTACGGGTCGGTCACCTCGTTGGTGACCACGGCGTCCTGCGCCGGCACGTAGACGTCGATGGCCCACAGGTACTGGGCGTCCTTCCACTCCGGGTTACCGGTGACCGCCCAGCTACCGTCGGAGGCTGCGGTGGCCTGTTCGACGGTGGGCTCGCCCGAGCCGTCGGCCGGCCAACGCAGCAGCGAGACGTCACTGGCAGTCGGGGCCCAGACCCGCACGGTCGGGACGTCGCCGTCCCAGACGGGTCCGAGTTCGACCCCCTCGAGCGCGTCGGCGTGGAGCGCGTCGAGCACCCACGGGATCTGCACGGAGGTGGCGGCGACAGGGGTCTCGCCCCGGGTAGCAGTCACCAACAGCTCTCCCCCGACGACGTCCTCGGCCACGCTGCCGTCCAGGGTGAGCGCGACATAGTCGGACAGGTGCGGGAAGCGCTCCACCAGCGGCCCCGGCAGGTCGCCGGCATGGGCCAGTGCCACCGACTCGCCGCCCGAGACGCCGTCGCCCACCTCGAGTGCCCCGGCGGGGTCGTGGTGCAGGGTCCAGGAGAGCTCGGCGAGGTCACCCGCCAGGAGGGACCGCGGCCAGGCGATCACCTCGGGCGTGAGCCACTGCGCCCAGGCCTGGCCGAGCCCGGCCAGCGGCGGGTTGGCCACCTCGATCGTCAGGGCGTGGGTGGTCTCGTCGTAGGTGACCGTGACCACCTCGCCCGCGTTGGTGCTGAAGAGGTAGTTCTGGCCGTCGGGCACACCGCCGACGCCGTAGTTCTCGTCCCAGGAGCCGCCGACGGCGACCTTCAGCTCGTAGCTGCCCGTTGGCAGCGCGTCGGTGGCGAACGTCCAGGTCCCGTCGCCGAGCGGCCGCATCGCGGTGGCCAGGCAGTCCGGCTGCCAGTCGCCCGGGCAGCCCAGCGCGGCCTGCCAGCTGCCGGGCAGCGTGACGACGTCGGCCACGGGTACCACCCACGACAGCTTCGTCGCCGGGTCGTGGAAGAACCGCAGCGGGCTGCCGTCGGTGGTGTAGGTCAGGTTGTCGCCGCCGGGCACTCCACCGGCGCCGTAGTTCTCGTCCCAGGTGCCGCCATAGGCCACCTTCCACTCGTAGCTCCCGGCTGGCACCGTGAACACGCCTGTGTACAGGCCGGACCCGTCGAGGGTGAGGGCGGCCTCTGCGCACCCCGGTGCCCAATCGGCTGCGCAACCCATGGCGGCATTGTGGCTGCCGGGAATGGTGACCTCAGTGCCGCCGGGCTCCTCGCCGCCGCCCTGGGGCGGGGTCAGGGCCAGGTCCTGGCCCACCCAGACGAGGGCCGAGTCCCCGGCCACGCCGTCGGCATCGGTGAGGACGCCGCGGACCTCGAGGGGGGTACCCGCCGCGTGCGCGGAGAAGTCCGCGTACACCCGCGGGGTGTCGTCCTCGGCGACGGCGATCGTGGCGAACCCGTCCCCCGCGCCCAGCGTGCGGTACGCGAAGGTCGTCTCGGCCCAGCGGTCGGCGTCGACCGTCGCGGTCAGGGCGAACAGGTCCCCGCCCACGGCGGCGCCGTCGGGCAGGTCGAGGGTGACCTCCCCCGAGCCCGCGGCCACCGGCCGGTCGGCGAGCAGCACCACGGCGGACAGTCCCGCGACCTCGAGCGTGAGGACGCCGTCGGCGTCGGCGGTCACGGTGTCTCCCCCGCCGTGCATGGGGGTGTAGGTGGCTCCCGGAGTCAGCGTGTTGAACGTCGCGGTGCTGGCCCCGGTGGCGTTGTTGAGCGCAACGACGTACTCCCGACGCTCCTCGGCATCCACGCGCGAGAAGGCATAGATTCCCGCACCGTCGGAGGCGAAGCGCTCGTACTGGGCGCCGTCTGCCAGCGCGGGGTGCGCGGCCCGGAGCGCCGCGAGGTCCTCGATCGCTGAGTAGAGCGTCGTGTCCGTGGCGAAGCGGTCCGCTCCGCCCACAGTGCTCCCGTCGAGCAGCTGCTGGTCCCGGTACATCGGTACCTGGCTGCCGAACAGGCTCTGGCGGGCCGCCTTGTCACCGCCCGACCCGGCGAATCCCTGCTCGTCGCCGTAGTAGACGACGGGTTGCCCGCGGGTGAGGTACATCAGCTCGTGCGCCAGCACGGCACGCTGCTCGGGCTGGTCGGAACCGGCCACGAAGTGTCCGATGCGGCCCATGTCGTGGTTGCCCAGGAACGTCGGGATCGCGGCCGCCGAGGAGTCGGCGGTCAGGTACAGGTCGTCCCCGGCGAACAGCGACGAGAGGCCCTTGGTGGTGAAGCCCTTGGCGAAGTTGGCCGCGGCGGACTGGAAAGCGAAGTCGAGGGTGGCGTCCATGTCCGAGTTGCGGACGTAGGGCGACAGCAGTGCCGGGTCGGCGTCGTAGACCTCTCCGAACATGAAGAAGTCCGGGTTCACGGCCTCGGCATGGGCGGCGATCTCGGCCGTCCACTCCTCCCAGAACTCGAAGTTCACGTGCTTGGCGGTGTCGATGCGGAAGCCGTCGATGCCGAGGTCCATCCAGGACTTGTAGATCTCGACCATGCCGTCGACCACCGCGGGGTGCTCGGTCATGAGGTCGTCGAGGCCGACGAAGTCCCCCATCGTGACCGACTCCCCCTCCCAGGTCGAGTCGCCCCGGTTGTGGTAGAGCGTGACGTCGTTGAGCCACTGCGGCTTCATCGTGACGCCCTCGCGCCGGACCGGCGTGTAGGGGAACGACGTCTCCGCATCCAGTTCGGGCCACGCGTCGTCCCCTGCGAGCGCGGAGATGTCCACCACGTTGCCCTCCGCGTCCCGGTAGGGCGAGGTGGCGGTGTCGACGTAGGCGTACTGGCCCTCCTCGTAGGCGATGCCGTCGGCGGTGTGGTTGACGATGATGTCGAAGTAGACCTTGATCCCGCGCTCGTGGGCCAGGTCGATCAGTTCCACCAGTTCCTCGTTGGTGCCGAGGTGCGGGTCGATCGAGGTGAAGTCCGTGGTCCAGTAGCCGTGGTAGCCCGACGACGCCTCGTCGCCCGAGCCCTGGACGGGGTTGTTGCGGAACGAGGGTGTGAGCCAGATGGCGGTGGTGCCCAGGCCCTCGATGTAGTCCAGGTTCTCCTTCAGCCCCGCGAGGTCCCCGCCGTTGTAGAAGGCCTCGCTGGTGGGGTCGAAGCCATGGGCGAGCCGATCCCCCTCGATCCCGCCGGTGTCGTTGCCGGCGTCACCGTTGGCGAACCGGTCGGTCATGACGAAGTAGAAGTTCTCGACGGCCGCGTTGCGAACCGCCGGCTGCGCGATCAGGGCGTCCCCGGCGATCCCCTCGCCGCTCGGCAGGGTCTCGGCGGTCACGCCGATCCGGGTCGTGGCGGAGTCGAACCAGAAGGTGAGGTCCAGCTCGCGGGGCAGGTTCAGGCGGGCATTGCCGGCCGGGTCGTTGTTCGCGCCGTAGGCGGTCCCCCAGTCGGGGTCCAGCACCACCTTGAACTCGTGCTCACCGGCGGGCACCGTCAGGGTCGCGGAGAACAGGCCGCTGCCGGCCTCGGTCTCGGTCAGTTCCGTGTTGCGGCAGTCGGCCTGCCAGTCCCCCGGGCAGCCGAGTTCGTCCTGGAACGTCCCGGCGACGATCGGGTCCCCCTCCGCCGCGCGGGCGGGAGTCCCGGCCACGGGCGCGACCAGGCCGGCCAGTGCCAACCCGATCGCGGCGCCGAACGCCAGTGTTCGTCGTGATGCAGTGTTGTGAGGCACAGGAGACTCCTTCGTCCTTGTGTGGCGGAACTGAGGCAGATACTAAGCACGGCGGCGGGCCGCTGCTGGCGTTTCGCGAAAGAGCTGCAGTTTTGCAGCAATTTGCAAAGAAGGACCAGTTGCAGCGCCTTGGACGTGTTGGGCCGCGAGCGCGCCGCCGCCTAGCGGCGCCGGTACAGCTTCTTGGTCTGGTACTCGGGCTCGCTCGTGACGTGCACCCCGAGGTTCCGGAAGATGCCCTCGTCCACCGGACCGAGGATGACGCTGGTGTGGACGTCGCAGCCCCGCAGTTGCTGCAGCTCGTCGAGCGCTCGGCGCGCGTACTCGTCGGAGTTGGCGCTCACGGACAGCGCGATCAGGACCTCGTCGGTGTGCAGCCGCGGGTTGCTGCTTCCCAGGTGACCGGTCTTCAGGTGCTGGATCGGCTCGATCAGCTCGGGCGCCAGCAACGTCACCGAGTCGTCGATCCCGGCGAGTTCCTTGAGCGCGTTCAGCAGCATCGCGGAGCAGGCACCCAGCAGGGGTGAGGTCTTTCCGGTGACGATGCGCCCGTCGGGCAGTTCGATCGCCGACGCCGGGCCCTTGGTCCGCCGCGCCACGTCCAGGGCGGGCAGGACCACGGGGCGGTCCTCCTTCGTGATTCCCATGGTGCTCATCAGCAGGGCGATCCGGTCCGAGACGCCGGGGTCCAGCTCCTCCTGCTTCTCGTGCACGAGCGCCTTGTAGTAGCGCCGGATCACCTCCTGGTGGGAGGCCGCCCGGCAGACGGCGTCGTCGGAGATGCAGTAGCCCGCCATGTTCACGCCCATGTCCGTGGGCGACTTGTAGGGCGAGGTCCCCAGCAGCCGCTCGAACAGCATGTTCAGCACGGGGAAGACCTCGACGTCGCGGTTGTAGTTCACAACCTGCTCGCCGTAGGCGGCGAGGTGGAACGGGTCGATCATGTTCACGTCGTCCAGGTCCGCGGTGGCGGCCTCGTAGGCGACGTTGACCGGGTGGTCCAGGGGCAGGTTCCAGATCGGGAACGTCTCGTACTTGGCGTAGCCGGAGCTGATGCCCCGCCTGTGGTCGTGGTAGAGCTGCGACAGGCAGGTCGCCATCTTTCCGCTGCCCGGGCCCGGTGCGGTCACGACGACGAGGTCGCGGCTGGTCTCGATGTAGTCGTTGCGGCCGTAGCCCTGGTCGCTGATCACCAGCGGCACGTCGTTGGGGTAGCCCTTGATGATGTAGTGGCGGTAGACCTTGATCCCGAGGCGCTCGAGCTTGCGCTTGAAGGCCCGCGCCTGCCGGTTCTCCTCGGTGACGTGCGAGATCACCACGGACCCGACGTGCAGCCCGTAGGAGCGGAACACGTCGATGTGGCGCAGGACGTCGGCCTCGTAGGAGATGCCCAGGTCCCCGCGGACCTTGTTGCCGGCCAGGTCGAGGGCGCTGATCACGATCACCACCTCCACCTCGTCGGCGAGCTGCTCCAGCATCAGGATCTTGTTGTCCGGGGTGAACCCGGGCAGGACCCGAGAGGCGTGGTGGTCGTCGAAGAGCTTGCCCCCGAACTCGAGGTAGAGCTTGCCCCCGAACTGCTTGCGTCGCTCGTCGATGTGACGCGACTGCATCTCGAGGTACTTCTCGCGGTCGAAACCGGCCTGCTTCATCCACACAACCTTTCAGCCGCTGGGGATCCTACTCCCCGCGGGCCGGTTCTGCTCAGCCGGCGAACTGGGCGAGGAACGGCCACATCCCACCGAAGAAGACGGCGAACGCGACCAGCGGGGCCGCCACCCCGACGATGATGCCCACGATCCCGAACGCGCGGCCGCGGCGGGTGGCGGCGGCGACAATGCTCATGATCCAGCCCACCAGACCGGCCAGCACCGACAGCGTCAGGATGGTCCACTGGGACTGCGCCCGCGCGGCCCACTCCCTGAACTGCGGGTCGTTGGCGAGCACGTCGGGATCCACGTTCTCGGGATCGAGACCGGTCGACGCGAACAACTCGCCGATCTCCTGGCCGACCATGAACGACACCACCGAGAGCACGACTGCCGCGATCACCACGATTGACATGGCGACCAGGCCAAGGGTGGCCGGGCGCTCCTCGGGCTCACCCTGCTGGTACATCCCGGTGCCCCCGTAGCCACCGTAGGCCGCCTGGCCGTAGTCCTGCTGCTGGTACCCCTGCTGCTGGTAGCCCGGGGCGGGTTGGCCGTAGCCACCCTGCTGCCCGTAGCCCTGCGGCTGCTGTGGGTAACCCTGGGGGTGCTGGCCGTAGCCACCCTGCTGGTCATCGCCCTGGGGCTGGTACGGATTGCTCATCTGGTTCCCTTCGACACGTCAACAGCCATGGTGGCACGCGGGGTCTTCGCTGGTTGCCATCTTGCCCGATTCGGCGGCCACGGACGGGCCACCGGCGCGCTTGTGCGCTCAGCGATCGGAATCGATCGTCTCCCGCTCGCCGGCGTAGCGGTCCTCGACCTTGGAGAACAGCCACGACGCCACCACGCCCAGCAGCAACATGATTGCGCAGAACGCGATGAACCATCCCAGGCCGAGACCGGCCTTGTCGATGGCCCCGGGTGCGAACACGACGGTGGGGAAGATGGCCAGCGACGAGCCGGCGACCATGCCCAGGATGAAGTGGTACATCCCCGCGTAGTGCCGGTCGAAGGCCCAGTTGGCCGCCTTGGCCAGCAGGACGACGCACAGCCCGAGCCCGACGAACAGTGGGATGAACACGGCCGGGTCGAAGTCCTTGATGCCCTCGGCCATCTTGTCGTAGAGGCCGAAGTAGATGAGGAAGTTGGACGGGCTCATGCCGGGCACGATCACGCCCAGGCCAATGAGCGCTCCAGATCCCAGCCACACCGGGATCGACGGCGGCACGTCGAGGTCCATCCCGCCGCCGACGAGCATGACCGCGAAGATGAACACGGACGACAGCAGGAGGATCACCCAGTGCCGCCCGGCGCGCCCCTTGACACCCGCCTGCCGCCAGAGGCTGGGGAACGTCCCGATCACGAACCCGATGAACAGGCACACGAACGCGGCCTCGTACCGGCCGAAGGCGGCCGCCACGACGATCGAGAACAGCACCACTCCGATGATGCCGCCGATCCCGACGGGGAGGAAGTAGCGGAACTGTCGCGCGAAGTGCTTGAAGGGGTTGGCCAGGAACTTGATGAGCGGGTCGTAGATCTTGAAGATGACCGCGAGCACCCCGCCGGACAGACCCGGCAGGATGAACCCCACGCCGACCGCGATCCCCTTCAGCAGCCGCACCAGCCAGGCGCCGGGGCTCTCCGGTGCGTCCAGGTGTTCGACGTCCGTGTGGACGGGGGTGTCTTCGGTCGTCATTGTCAACTCTCCGGGTGCGGTGCGTGATCCGCCGGACAGCCTACCCGCAGCGCGGTCGATCCTCGGGTACGACCGGGGTCCCAGCCGCCAGGTACCGAGGTCCTCAGCCGGCGCCGGGCCAGTAGTCGTTCGGGTCCAGGCGCGCGCCGAAGACGGCCTGCCCCACGCGCACGCAGGTGGCGCCGTGCTCGATGGCCAACTCGAAGTCACCAGACATGCCCATGGACAGCTCGTCCCAGCCGCCGCCGTGGGCGTCGCGCAGCTCCCGCTGGACCTGCTGCATGACCTCGAAGCAGGCCCGGACCCGGCCGTGGTCGGAGGAGAACACGGCGAGCGTCATCAGGCCACGCACGTCGAGGGCTGAGAACGCCCCGAGCTCGCGGGTGAAGGCCAGTACCTCGGCCGGCGGCAGGCCGAACTTCTGGTCCTCCCCGGACGAATTGACCTGCACCAGCACCTGCAGCCGGCGGCCCTCCGCAAGGAGCCGCTTGTCCAACTCGCGCGCCACCTTCAGGGACGCCAGGGCCTGGAACTCAGTTGCGAACTGCGCCACCTGGCGCGCCTTGTTGGACTGGAGGTGTCCGATGACTGCCCACTCGATGTCCGTGTCGCGCAGCTCCTGCCACTTGGCCTGTGCCTCCTGGACCTTGTTCTCCCCGAAGCGCCGGTAGCCGGCGGCGCGGGCCACGAGCACGTCGGCCGGGGACTTGGTCTTGCTGACCGGAAGCAGCCGGACATCATCGGCCGCCCGGCCGGCGCGGGCGGCCGCGGCCGCGATCCTGGACTCGACGGCTGCGAGGTTGGCGGCGATCTGGCTGGTCATGCCCCAATACCTACACCACACGGCAACCGTGGGTCACGGTACGAGCTCCTCCGCGTCCACCTCCGGTGCCGCCAGCAGTTGCTCCCGCACCCATTGCGCCTCCAGCCCCGACTCCGTGCTGAAGCTCGCCACCAACACGGTGTCACCCCTTGTGAGGCCGACGGCGGTGTGGCCCGGTGCGGTGGTCAGGAACGGGTCCCCGTTGCAGGACATGGCGTCGAATCCCAGCGGCCGTGCCACCTCGGCGGCCTCGCAGGCAGCTGCGTCCGCCGCCGGCACGAGCGAGACCTCGGGTTGGGCGTGGTTGTCCGCGCCCCGTCCGCGGTAGTCCACGGAGACGTACCCCCGACCCGCCCACACCCGAGCCACCTCGAACTCGGGGCCGAGGTCGACCAGGCGCAGGGTGACCGGCACTGCTCGCACGGCCTCGATGTCGTCGCGACGCTCGATCCGTTCCTCCACGACGGCGTGCGCGGACACCAGCGCGACGACCAGTGCCAGCGGCAGGACCCGCCACGCGAGCGGGATCGGGGCGCGCCGGACCAGCACCCAGCCTGCCAGGACCACCGCCGCCTCGGCGAACACCCACAACAGCCACCCGGTGCCGACCACGGGGTTTGCGGACTCCAGGAACTCCACCGCCTTCCAGAGCAGCTGCGGTGCAACCACGAGCAGCGGAACCACCAGCAGGTCGCGCCGCGGGAACCTGAGCAGGAGCATCCCCACGAGCACCACCACCGGCGCGACCAGGCTCGCCAGCGCCAGCGAGGCGACGCCGTTGCCCAGGCACTCGCCGAGGTTGCCGCACTCCTGCTCGTCCAGCGCCCTGGCTCCGAGGACGAGGAGACCCGCCATCGACGCGAGCCCGACCATGCTCGGCCAGGCGGGCATGATTGGACGGGGCCTGCCTTCGGAATCCATTCTGGTGAGTGTAGGCGGAGCGCCGTGCAAGGAGGTTCCAGTGCTGATCAGTCGTGCCCGGCTCCTGCCGGGGTTCGCCCAGGACGTCGAGGGACCGGTCGACGTGCTCGTCGAACACGGACGCGTGGCAGCGATCACGCCCACCCGTGGTCCCGGTGGCGACATCGACGCCGACGGCGCGTTGCTACTGCCCGGCCTGTGGGACAACCACACCCATTTCTCCACCCACGCACTGATCACCGAGTGCCTGGCCCTGTCCCCCACCGCGGCCCCGGACGACATCGTCGCCCAGGTCCGCGGCCACGTTCGCAGCAGCAGGGGCGAGGAGCCGGTGCTCGGCTTCGGGTTCCGGTCAGGGGGTTGGCTGGTGCCGCCAACGGCCGCGGCGCTCGATGCCGTGGCGCCGTTCCCGATCGCGCTGGTGGCCCGCGACATGCACTCGGCGTGGCTCAACACCGCCGCGCTCGAGGCCGCCGGCGTCGAGGGACCCTCGACCGGTTTCCTCGTGGAGGACGACGCGTTCACTGCGATCTCCAACCTCATGCGTTCCCTGGCCCCGCTCCTCGACGACGCCGTCGCCCGCGCGGCCGCCGGGGCAGCCGCCCGCGGACTCGTCGGGATCGTGGACATGGAGATGCAGTGGGCCATCGGCGCCTGGGCACGCCGGGCGGCCACGCGCCCGCTCACGCTGCACGTCGAGGCAGCCACCTACCGGCAGGACCTCGACCGGCTCATCGACGAGGGGCTGCGCACCGGTGACCCGCTCGGCGAGCTCCTCAGCGTCGGGCCCCTGAAGATCATCTTCGACGGCTCGATGAGCACCAAGACGGCCTTCTGCGCGGAGCCGTACTCCAATCCGCTGCCCAACCTCTCGCACGGACGGACAAACTTCACCCCTGGAGAACTCCGCGACCTGATGGCCCGCGCGCACACCAACGGCGTGACCTCCGCGGTCCACGCGATCGGCGACGAGGCGGCCCGGCTGGTGCTGGACGCCTTCGAGGCCACGGGCGCCGCCGGCTCGGTCGAGCACGCGCAACTGGTCTCCCCCACCGACGTGGTGCGCTTCGCCCCGTTGGGGGTCACTGCGAGCGTCCAGCCCCTGCACCTCATCGACGACCAGCACCTGGTGGACCGGATCTGGCCGCACGCCGGCTCGAACCTCTTCCCGCTGCGCGCGATGCTCGACTCCGGCACCCGCCTGCGGTTCGGGTCAGACGCGCCGGCGGCGCCGCTGGACCCATGGCTGAGCATCGACACCGCAGTGAACCGCACCCATCATGCCGACCAGGCGATCACGCCGGCCGAGGCGCTGGCCGCCAGCACCAGGAGCAGGGTGGCCGTCGGGGAACCCGCGGACCTCGTGCTCGTGCCCATGACGCGCGAGGAGTTCGACGCCGGGCGGTTCGAGGTGCAAGAGGTGCTGGCCACGCTGGTGGCCGGAACCCCCACCCATCTGGCTTCCTGAGCGCCGTCGGGCTCACTCGAACAGAGACGGGTCCCCTGCGCCCACCCGGACGACCTCCGGCACGTCACCGGTGAGGTCCACCACGGTCGTCGGCTCGACGCCGCAGTCGCCCGAGTCCAGTACCGCGTCCACCTCGTTGTCCAGGAGTTCCTTGACGGTCCAGCCGTCGGTGGGCGGGTCCTCGTGTCCGGGAAGCAGGAGCGTGGAGCTCATCAGTGGCGCCCCGAGGGTCTCCAACAGTGCGAGCGTGGTCCGGTGGTTCGGGATGCGCACGCCCACGGACTTCTTCTTTGGGTGCTGCATCATCTTCGGCACCTCCCGGGTGGCGTGCAGGATGAACGTGTAGCTCCCGGGGGTGGCGGCCTTGACCGCGCGGAAGTCTCGGTTGCTCATGTCCACCCAGGGCCCGAGCTGGGCGAAGCGGTCGACCACAAGTGTGAAGTGGTGCTTGTCGTCGAGCTTTCGGATGCGGCGGATCCGTTCGAGTCCCTCCGCGTTGCCGAGCAGGCAGCCGAGCGCGTAGCAGGAGTCCGTCGGATAGGCCACCAGGCCTCCGTCGGAGAGGATCTTGCTCACCTGCGCGAGCGACCTGGGTTGGGGATTGTCAGGGTGCACGTCGTAGTACTGAGCCATCACCTCAGCCTAGCGTCCACGGTAGGTGTCCACAGGCGACTCACGGGTCTGGACGATGGTGTGCTCCGAGGGGAACCCGGGGAATCCGAAATCGTGGGCGACGGTGCACGTCACGGTGACGGAGACCCGCGCAGCCGCGCCAAGCGGAGCGGCCAGGGCGCGGGCGTCGAGCGTGACGGCTCGCTGCGAGCACTCGATGTTCCCGTCGCGGAGGGCGGCCTCGGCCGTGGCGGCTGCGGCGGCCCGGGCCTCGCCCACCGTGCGCTCGATGGAGGCGGACCTCGCAGCCTGTGCCGCGGCCGCGCCGACGGCCTGCTGCGCCAGGGCGTCACGGGCGAGAATGACCACGAGCCCGACGAACAGGATCAATGCCGGGATCACCACAGCGGCCTCGATGGAAACGGCCATCCCGCGCTGGTCACGGCGTCTCATCGGGTCAACCTCTCGGTGGGGAACTCCGCAGACTTGGTGACCAGCGGGGCCCACCCGGGCACCACGGAGACGGACCTGCCCGAGACGGTGACAGTCGTCAGCACGGCGCCGCGCTGGACGTAGACCGTCATCGCGGTCAGCGAGCCGTTGTCCGCCGCCTCTGAGGCGACTCGGTCCCCCGCATCCGCGTTGCCCTCGAAGCCGGCAGCCACCCGGGCGCCGTCCTGGGCTGCAGCCAGTGCCGTCGCGTCCGCCCAGGACACGAACGCCCACTGCAGGGCCAGCAGCAGCACGCTGAAGGCGACGGGGAACAGCAGCGCCACCTGGACGCCACCGCTGAGTCCGCGCTCGTTGCTCACCTACCGGATCCTGCCACTCGGGGGGATCACTCGGACGACCCTTCGGGCGGGGGTGTGGACAACTTGCCCGGTGCCCGGAACCCGGTGGGCGTGCCCGGTGTCGGGTGCCCTAGGCTGGGCGTGTCAGAACCCACTTCCGAAAGGAATCCCATGGTCCAGAAGGTAGCCATCCTCACTGCCGGCGGCTTCGCGCCCTGCCTCTCGTCCGCCATCGGCGGCCTGATCGAGCGCTACACCGAGATCGCCCCCGAGGTCGAGATCATCGCCTACCGCCACGGCTACCAGGGCCTGCTCAAGGGTGACTACCTCGAGGTCACTGACAGCGTCCGCAAGAACGCCGCACTGCTCCACAAGTTCGGCGGCTCGCCCGTCGGCAACTCGCGGGTCAAGCTCACCAACGTCAAGGACCTCGTCAAGCGCGGGCTCGTCCAGGAGGGCGAGGACCCGCTGAAGGTGGCCGCCGACCGCCTCGTCGCCGACGGCGTCGACGTCCTGCACACCATCGGTGGCGACGACACCAACACCACCGCCGCGGACCTCGCGGCCTTCCTCGCGAGCAACGACTACCCCCTCACGGTGGTGGGTCTGCCGAAGACCATCGACAACGACGTGATCCCGATCAAGCAGTCCCTGGGTGCTTGGACCGCCGCAGAGCAGGGCGCCATCTTCGCCCGCAACGTCGTCGCAGAGCACAACTCCGGCTCGCGCATGCTGATCATCCACGAGGTCATGGGCCGCCACTGCGGCTGGCTGACCGCCGCCACCGCGGCCGAGTACCGCAAGTGGCTCGACACGCAGGAATGGCTGCCCGAGATCGGCCTGAGCCGCGAGGCGTGGGACGTGCACGCCGTCTACGTCCCCGAGGCCGAAATCGACATCGCGCGCGAGGCCGAGCGCCTCGGCAAGGTGATGGACGAGGTGGGCAACGTCACCATCTTCCTGTCCGAGGGCGCCGGTCTCGACGCCATCGTCGCCGAGCTGGAGGCGGCCGGGGAGGAGGTCCCGCGCGACCCGTTCGGCCACGTCAAGCTGGACAAGGTCAACCCCGGCAAGTGGTTCGCCGACAAGTTCGCCAAGCGCCTCGACGCGGAGAAGGTCATGGTCCAGAAGTCGGGCTACTTCTCGCGCTCCGCAGCCGCCAACGACGCGGACCTGGCACTGATCAGGGAGTGCACCGACCTCGCCGTCGACTGCGCCCTGCGCGGGGAGGCCGGCGTGGTCGGCCAGGACGAGGAGAACGGCGACAAGCTCTCGGCCATCGCGTTCGACCGGATCGCCGGCGGCAAGGCGTTCGACATCAGCACCGACTGGTACACCGCCATGCTCGACGGCATCGGCCAGGACGCACCGAAGCCGGCTCCCGCCCACTGAGGTACCGGAAATTCGTTCCCGACCGTCGCGTCGTCCGTCATGGACGACGCGACGGTCGTTTTGTGTCGTCTGCGGGTTCTTGGCTAGCTTGAACCCGAGCACACATCAAGGAGGATGCCTGTGACGAAGAACAGTCTCGGACCCGAGTTCGCCCGCTCCTGGTTGCTGGTGAATGGTACGCACACCAACCGCTTCCGCATCGCGGAGAACTCGCAAGCCGACTCGAACGTGCTGGACATCGAGGACGGGGTGGCCCCCAACCGGAAGGAGGAGGCGCTCGCGAACGCCGTCGAGTGGCTGTCCACCGGGCACGGCGCCTGGGTCCGGATCAACGGGTTCGGCACCGAGTGGTGGGAGAAGGACTGCCGGGAGCTCGCCACCTGCGACGGCCTGCAGGGCGTCATGCTGGCGATGGTGGAGTCGCCGGAGGCGGTGCTTCGGACCGCGGAGCTGCTGCCGGGGACCAGGATCGTGGCGCTGGTGGAGACCGCCCGAGGCGTGCAGCAGCTGCAGGCCATCGCCGAGGCCCGGCCCACGTTCCGGCTCGGCTTCGGGTTGGGCGACTACCGCCGCGACACCGGCTTCGACGACGACCCGATGATCCTGGCCTACACCCGGTCGCAGTTCACGATCGCCTCGCGCGGTGCCGGGCTCCCGGGCCCGATCGACGGACCCGCCGTCGGCGCGCTCGGCGTGGCACTGGCTGACGCGGCCGGAGTCACGGCCCAGTTCGGCATGACCGGCAAGATCTGCCTCAACCCGGAGCAGGCTCCGATCGTGAACGAGATCCTCTCGCCCTCGCAGGCCGACATCTCATGGGCGAACTCGTTCCTGGCCGAGTTCGAGGCAGATGGCGGTGAGATCCGCGACGGCTCCGACATCCCGAGGCTGGCGCGCGCGCGCAAGATCCTGAACCTCGCGCGGCTGTACGGGATCGAGGCCGCCGAGGGCTACACCGTGTGGAACGACCCCACGGAGGTCCACCACAGCTGAACCGGCCTCAGCGGCCGGTCAGCCGCCCCACCAGTGCGGCGATCACGGCACCGATCCCGACGCCGGTGGCAGCTCCGACGCCCCAGCCGACGCCCATCCCCACCTTCACGCTGCGGGCGGCGACGTCCTGGGGCACGTCGGGTGCGACGGCGGGCTCGGGCGGGGCCTCGGGGTCGTAGTTGACGGCACGGAGGTCGTCCAGCGGCTTGCGGGCCGCCCACCGCTCCTGCCTGCGCTTGTCGGCCCACGACTTCGGTGTCTGGGGCAGTGCAGCCGCGGGGGCCTCCGCCTCGGCCTGCTCCTCGGCCTGCTCCTCGGCCTCGTCGATGCCGGTGTCATCTGTGGACTCGACGCCCGCCGCCTTCTCGGCCTCCTTCCTGGCCAGGGCCGCCTCCCAGGTGTTCGACGTCCCCACCCAGGCTGCGACCATCAGGATCACGGTGGCGAGGACGTTGAACAGCAGCATGATGATGATCACCGGCCCGAAGACCCCCGCGCCCTGGTTGCCCGAGAACACCGCGATCAACAGTCCCGCCAGTTGCTGGATTGCCGTGACGGCTACGGCGCCGATCAACGTTCCCGCCAGCCAGACCTTGAGCGGTGCCCCCTCACCCGGGAACACGAGGAACAGGAAGGCGAACAGCAGCCAGCTCGCCAACAGCACCAGCACGATGGTGCCAACCCGCAGCAGGATCCCGATGCCGGGGACGTGTTCCAGCCCCAGCCACCCGATCACGGATTCAGAGAAGGCGCCGCCGGCATTGGTGACGCCGAAGGCCACCGCGACGCTGAGCAGCAGGCCGATGAAGATGAGCAGGTTCTCGAGGATCTCGAGGAAGAAGTTGCGCTTGATACTGGCGTCGGCGAACTTGTCGCGCCACATCGCGCGGAAGGCCCGCTTCAGGTTCCCCACCCAGTTGGAGCCGGAATAGGCGGCGGTCAGCAGCGAGACGCCGAGGTAGGTGCGCCACTGATTGAAGGTCTCGTTGATGAAGCCCTTGATCGACTCAGCGGCGTCGTCGTCGCCCAACTGCTCGGTCATCAGGTCCTGCACCACCGGAAGCAGGTCCGGCCGCAGGACGGTGAGCGTCAGGCCCGTCATGGCGATCGCGAACAGCAGGATCGGGACCATCGACAGCACCGAGAAGTAGGTGACGGCGGCGGCGAACTGTGGCCCCAGCCGCTTGTTGTAGCGTTCGTTGGCCGCCAGGATGTGCGCCACCACCGGCGTCCGCATGATCTTCTCGATGCGTTCCTTCATGCGCCGACCCTATCCGTGTCAGGGCTCGAAGATCTGTCCTACCGGCTCACGCTTCTCGGCCTGGAACCGGTCCTCGGTGCGGCCCTGCGCCCAGTAGCCGGAGATGGAGACCTGGGACCGGTCGAGCCCGTGCACCTTGAACAGCGTGTCCCGCTGCGCCTTGACGGCTCCGCGCTCGCCGTGGGCGAAGACCTGCACCCGGCCGGGGCGCCACGGGTGGTTGGCGACGGCGTCGGGCAGCACGTTCGAGGTCCCGGCGACGGCGTCCCCTCGGTGGAGCCACTGGATCCGCACGCCCTCGGGCGCGGCGAGGTCGATCTCGTCGGCCGGGCCGGAGACCTCGAGCAGCGCGTCCCCGACCGAGTCGGCCTGCAGGGCCTCGAGCGCGGCGGCGATGGCGGGCAGGGCGCTCTCATCACCGGTGAACAGGTACCAGTCTGCGTCCGGGTCCGGGACGTAGCCCCCTCCGGGACCACCGAAGCTGACCCGCTCCCCCGGCTGCACCCGCGCCGCCCAGGGGCCGGCGATGCCGTCATCGCCGTGCACGACGAAGTCGATGGAGATCCAGCGCTCGTCCGGGTTGACCTCACGGACCGTGTAGGTGCGGGTGACGGGGCGGTCCTCCGGGGCGAGGCGCTCGCGGAGGGCCGGCAGGTCGTAGGGAGGTTCGAGTCCGAGGCCCGCCTTCACGAACGTGAGCTTGACGTACTTGTCGGTGAAGTGGTTGTCCTCGAAGCGCCCGAAGTCCTCGCCGCCGAGCCGGAGCCTGACCATGTGTGGCGCGATCTGTTCCCGACGGAGGACCTCGAGGACGATCTGCGGCCGGCTGCGGCGGTCTGTGGGCTTGTTCACTTGGCTCCTGGGGCTCACGGGAACCGTTCGGTCCCATTTACAACCCTAGCCAGTGACGAAAATGGTTGCCAGTCAGGTCTCAGACGGCGCGCGTGCGGCGGCGGGCCGCCAGTTCGTCCATCACTTCGCCCTCCACCGCCGGCACCTCGTGCTCCGGACGCTCGGTGGGCAGTGCGCTGAGGGTGCCCTCGATCTCCTTCCAGACACTGGAGACGGAGATCAGGAACATGCCCTGGCCACCCTTGGAGAGGTCGTAGAGCTCGTTCGCCGAGGTGCACTCGTAGACGCTGAACCCGTCGCTGAGGAGGGTGATCTCGGTCAGGTCCTCGACGCCGCGGGCGCGGAGGTGGTCGATGGCCACTCGGATCTGCTGCAGGGAGATGCCGACGTCGAGGAAGCGCTTCACGACGCGCAGGAGCAGGATGTCACGGAAGGAGTAGAGCCGCTGGGTGCCGGAGCCGCCCGCCTGGCGGATCTCGGGGACGACCAGTCCGGTGCGTGCCCAGTAGTCGAGCTGGCGGTAGGTGATGCCGGCGACGCGGTGGGCCACGGGGCCGCGGTAACCGGAGTCGCTCGGAAGCGGAGAGAAGTCCCCCTCGACCAGCAGATCCTGCAGCGGCGGCTGCCCACTTGCACTTCCTGCGTTCTTCGACACTGCGTTTCCCTCGCTCTTGCCATGAATGACATCGACGTAACTGATGTCGATGCAGACGACGCTAACCCTCGGCCGCGCCCCCGGTCAACGACACGCCCAAGACTCGCCGCCATCCATTCCGGCGGCTGCCGAAACCCTCAACCTTCACTTGATCCATCTGACTCGTCGTTCTCGAAGTCGTCCGGGTTGACGGAGTCGAGGAACTCGCGGAACCGCTCCACCTCGTCGGTGCCGCCCTCGTCCATCTCCACCCCGACCTGGTCCATCAGCTGCTCGGCGCACTCGATCCCCCAGCCGAGTCTCAGGGCGATGTTCACGCCGTCGCTGGGGCGGGTGTCGAAGGCGCGGTCCCCCACCTCGAGCACGGCGTGGAAGACGCCGTCGCGCATCTCGGTGATCTTGAGCACGCCTGGTTCCTCGGTGTCGGCCACCTCCAGCAGGAGGGTCGCCAGGAGGTCGTGCGTCAGGGGCCGGTGGAACGTCTTCTCGCCGTCGAGCAGCAGCGCGATCCCCGCCGCGTCCACCGAGGAGATCCAGATTGGGAGCAGCCGGGAGCCGGTGCGCTCGCGCAGCAACAGGACCGGTGAGTCCTCGGGGGAGGTGAGCCTGATGCCGATGACGTCGAGCTTGATCATGGCACCCAGCCTATTACTCGTTGATCTGGCTGTGGAGCAGTGCGGCGTGGGCCTGCAGGACCTGGCGGTACACGTCGGCCAGCACGTCCTTCGGGATACCGCTGCGACGGCGGTACGGGGCGAGTGCTTGTTCCACGAGTGCCGCCTCCATGACTGCGGCCTGCTGCACCACTCGCAGCTGTCGGGGATCCACTCCGACGTTGCCGAGCTTGCGCGCTGCCGCGGCGATCGCGACGGCCTCGCGCCCGTAGAGGTTCGAACCCCGCCGGGTCTCGATGATGCGGAGGCGTTCGAGTTCGATGAGGGCGGCCTCCCCCAGTCCTGACTCGGACAGCAGCTGGCGACGGGTCACCATCCGGGAGCCGGTTCGGGGCCGTGGCCTGGCGGGCTTGGCGGGTTCGTCCGGGGTGTCGGCGGGCTCCGCGGCGGGGGCGGGCCCATCCAGCGTGACCTCCTCGCCCCTGTCGAGGGCCTCCAACTGTTCCCGGATCACCTTGAGCGGCAGGTAGCGGTCCCGCTGGGCACGCAGCACGAACAGCAGCCGGTCGACGTCCTCCTGGCGGAACCGTCGGTAGCCCGACGGCTGGTCGCGCTCCGGGGCCACGAGGCCCTCCGACTCCAGGTACCGCAGCTTCGAGACGGAGATGTCCTGGAACTCCGGCCGTAGCAGCTCCAGAACCTGGCCGATCGTGCGGGGGGCAGCCGGCATTAGCGCAGCCCGGGCTCGCTCAGGCTGATGGTTGCCCTGTACTTGCCGATCTGGATCTCGTCGCCCTGCCTGAGCTGGACGCGCTCCTCCACCAGCTTCTTGTTGACGTAGGTGCCGTTGAGGCTGCCAAGGTCCTCGAGGAACAACGCACCGCCGGAGCGGATGAACTTCGCGTGGTGGCGCGAAACCGTGATGTCGTCCAGGAACACGTCGGACTCGGGGTGGCGCCCGACGCTGGTCACGTCGGAGTCGATCAGGATCCGGGAGCTCTGGGGGCTGCCGCGGTTGATGATCAGGAGCGCGTCACCCTGCGTCAGACCGCGGACCGCCTCGAGGTCCTCCGGGCTGAGCTCACTGTCCTGGTCGTCGATGATCGCGCCGAGGACTGTGGTGGTGTCACCCATCGGGTCGTGGAACGGGGTTCCGCAGTTGCTGCAGAATTTGGCCCCGACCTGGCTCTCAGCCCCACACTGACGGCACTTCATCGTCGTCTTCCTCTCACTCGCTCGGGCCCTGGCAAATAGTCACCCGCCACAAGCTTATCGGTGGCCCGAGCATACCCAACCCAGCGACGCTCAGTTGGGAAGGGCGAACTCGTTCTCCTCCGCCACGACCACGGAGGAGATCGCGATCTCCTCCAGCTGGTCGATCTCGACCGTGCCGCCGACCCGCGGCCCCTCGATCTCGCTCACCAGTCCGCCGCGGAAGCGCGCGCCCGCCTCCAGGGTGGCCGGGTCCCCGATCGCCTCGATCATGATGGGCGCCTCCAGGACCACGTCGTCGGCGACCACCCGGCCCTGGGCGTCCAGCGCCAGCCAGGTGGACGCCACGACGCGCACGGAGTCGTTGAACTCGACCACTTCGGCCCCGGCGTCGCGGAGCTCCTCCAGGGCGTCCAGCAGCAGCTCCGGGCTGACCTTGTTCTCGGGGTCCTGCACCATGATGCGGATCCCGGGCCCCTCGACCGGGACGGTGCCGGCGATTATCTGGAGCTGGTCGAGCCGGCGCTGGGCCTCCTCCTCGGCCACCTGCGCCCCCTCGGCGCCGCTGGCGAGCTCGTCGCGCGTGGTCTGCAGGTCCCTCACCTCAGCCTCGAGGCGACGCGTCTCGGCCGCCAGGTTGTCCAGCAGCTGGACGAGTTCGGCACGACGCAGGTTGGAGTAGTCGGGGGCGGCCGCCTGCGAGCGCAGCGTGAGCACGACGAGCATGGCGGTCAGCGCCAGCACCACCGCGACCACCAACTGGCCCTTGCCGGGCCTCAGGAACGCCATGATCCGTCCTCGCGCGCCGGGTGGGGGCTCCGGCACAGGATTGGCAGGGGCCGCCTCGGGCTGCGCCACGTCCTCGGGCTCGGGTGTCTGGTCCGCCTCCGACTCGGTGGGCAGTCCGCGGCGGGGCGTGGGCTCCTCAGGCATGGAAGATCTTCCTGCGGATGGCGGCCGCGTTGTTGAAGATCCGGATCCCGAGCACGACGACGACGCCCGTGGACAGCTGCGCTCCCACCCCGATCTGGTCGCCCACGAAGACGATCAGACCCGCGATCAGGACGTTCGAGATGAACGAGACCGCGAAGACCTTGTCCGAGAACACGCCCTCGAGGTGCGAGCGCGCCGCACCGAGGATGGCGTCGAGCGCGGCGACGATGGCGATGGGCAGGTAGGGCTCCAGGAAGACGGGCAGGGTGGGCTCCAGGAGCAGCCCCACGGCTACCCCGACGATGATTCCGATGACTGCCAGCATCTGCCCGTTCCCCCTACGTCACTTCTCCGCGTACCGCAGGACCATGCCGGGATCGGCCTCGAGCTGCAGGTCCTCGTCGGCCACCCGGATGCTGAATCCTACGCCGTAATTGTCACTGATGTACTTCCACCACACCATGGCAGACGTCCTCGCGAACCTTGCCTGGAGGGTGTTGGGGTCCCCGATCACCTCGACCGTGTAGGGCGGGTTCAGGGACACGTAGTCGACGGTGATCGCCGAGCCGGCGGACCGGATGGGCGTCAGTGACGTCAGGCGCCGCCCGTTTATGGCGATCGCCTCGGCACCCGCCTGCCGCAGGCCGTTGACCAGTCGTGTGAGGTCGGAGTCGAAGACCACACCCTCTCCCCCGGCGGTGGCTGCGTCGTCGACCCGGACCACGATCCCCGGGCCGCTGACGGCGACGTCGCCCGCCAGGGGTGCCAGGAGGTCGAGCTGGGCACGGAGCTGGGGGTCGGTGACCTGGTCATCGCTCAGGTCCTGGATCTCGCCCTCCAGTTGGCGGATCTCCTCCTCCATCTCGGCCAGCCCTGTTTCGGTGGTCTCGATCTGGTCCAACAGCCCCTGCCGCTCCGAGGCCGCCTCACCCGACGTGCGGAAGGTGTTGACCCCGGCCAGCACCAGCAGAGCGGCCAGGAGCGCGGCGGTTACTGCACGGAGTCCGGGCGAGCGCTTCTCGCCGCGCTCGTGCGCGGTTCGGTACTCCGGTTCCAGGGCGTTCTCCTGCAGGTCGGTCAGCAGGCTCATGCTCTGGTCAGGGCGAGCCATCGATCGCTTCCCTGCGCTCCCGCGCCATCTCGACGGTGCGCCTCAGATACATGATGCCGGAGGTCCAGTAGAGGACCGCGCCGGCCACGGCGAACGTCCAACCGACCCAGAACGCGGCCTGGATGCCCAGCGACTTGGCCGATCCGATCAGCACCAGGGGGAAGGCCATCAGGAGGAACATGGTGGCGGCCTTGCCCGTGCGCAGGACGGGCAGGGCGAGCTTGCCGGTGGCCCGTCGGATGGGCGGGACCAGCATCAGCAGCATCACGTCTCGGGCCAGCAGCACCACGAGCATCCACCACGGCAGGATTCCGCGCACCACGAGCGCGATGATTGCCATGAGGATGTAGAGCCTGTCCGCGGCTGGGTCGAGCCGGATCCCCAGGGGCGAGCGCTGCTTGAGCTTGCGGGCGAGCCAGCCGTCCAACCAGTCGGTGGCGCCGAAGAGGGCGAGCATGCCCACGGCCCAGACGTCGTGGCCGGCGATGATCAACCACCCGAAGACTGGGACGCCGAGCAGCCGGACGAAGGAAATGAGGTTTGGGACGGTGAGCACCTTGTCGGTGTCCCATTCAGGGGCCGGCTGCGCTTGGCTCATTCCAGAATCCTAGGCCATCCCCACAACCTCGCCGTAGGCGCCGGCCACTTGGGGACCGACCCTCTCCCAGCTCCAGCGGGCCGCCGCCGCGTGCGCCACGAGGGGCTCGACTGGAGAGCCCAGCCGCTCGCGAAGTACGGCCAGCGCCGCTGTGGCGGAACCGGTCTCGAACACGTCTCCCACGCCT
Organism: Tessaracoccus rhinocerotis; assembly: GCF_007197885.1. Lineage (GTDB taxonomy): Bacteria > Actinomycetota > Actinomycetes > Propionibacteriales > Propionibacteriaceae > Arachnia > Arachnia rhinocerotis. The sequence continues at coordinate 20,390 of NZ_VKKG01000005.1, read as the reverse complement.
GCGGCTGCCAGCACCCGGCGAAACGCGGGCAGGTCACTCGCCACGACGTCGCAGCCGGCGGCGAGGGCCTCCACCAGGACCATCCCGAAGCTCTCGCCCGAGGTGTTGGGTGCCACCAGGACGTCGGTCCCGGCCAGGAACCTGGCGCGGCCCTCGGGGTCGAGGGTTCCCAGGTGCTGGACCGCCGGGTCTCGGACCCGACCGGGACCGGCCGCGACGAACTCCGCGTCCAGGCCCGCCCGCGGCGCGAGTCCCGCCAGTGCGGCGAAGACGTCGAAGCCCTTGCGCGCCTCGTCGGAGCGCCCCAGGAACCCGATCCGGGGTCGCGCGCCGCCGCGCCACCGGTTGCGAGGCGGCGGAGCGGGGGGCAGTTCGATCCCGTTGGGGACGATTGTGGGGAGCAGCCCCGTGACGGCCACGGCGGTCTCGGCCGCCTCCGGGGAGACGGCGAGGCTGACCCGCGGGCCCAGCGCTCGCGCCCGCAGCCGGAGCGCGGCGTGCAGGGGGCTCGGGAGTTGGAAGCTCGCGTGGTGCGTGACCACCAGCCGCGACGCGGCCCGCGCGGCGGCGTGCGCGACACCTGGGGTGAGCGGCTCGTGGACGTGGACCACGTCCGCGCCGCCCAGGAGGGCGACGGCGCGACGGGACTGTCGCGGCGCCAGTGCGAGGTTGGCGACCGAGCCGTTGAAGGGCAGCCCGGTGGCGGGTCCCAGGAGCTCGACCTCGACACCCGGCCCGGCCCCCGGCCTGCGGGTGCCAGGGGCGATCACCGTCGGGGCGTTGCCCTGCTCCGCCAACCAGCCGGCAAGACCGAGGACGTGGGTGCCGACCCCGCCCGGTACGTCGAGTGAGTACGGGCACACCAGCACCACCCGCAGCGTCATGGCCGGAACAGCCGCTGCAGCATCAACCAGCTGGTGGGTGCGGCGTCCACGCCCTCGGCGAAGGCCGCCACGACGTCGGTCATGGTCTCCTTCACCGAGGTCACCTCGATGCGCTCCGAGACGCGCAGCTCGACGCTGTCGCCCCGGAAGATGGTGACCACCACCCGCAGGTCCGCCCCGGTGCGGGCAGCCAGCAGAGCAGGGCCCATGGGGACGCCGACCACCAGCGGGTGGTCGTCCGTCGGCCAGGGCACGTCGACGCCGCGGCGCGACAGGTCGCGATCGCTGAGCAGGCACACCATCCGACCGGCCCGGACGTCGTCGGCGAGTGCGTCCATCAGAGCGCGCTTGCCCATCGGGTGGATGTCCATGCCCATGCCCTCGCGGGCTTCGCGGAACTTCTCGTAGAGGCCCGCGGGCAGCCGTTCGGCGACGCTGACCACCTTGATGCCCTCACGGGCGCACCAGGCGCCGGCGAAGTCCCAGCTGCCCATGTGCGGCAGCGCCACCACGAGTCCGGGACCGGCAAGGGAGGTCCGCAGCCGCGCGAGGTGGTGCTCGGAGATGATGCAACGGCTGAGGACGTCCTCGTCACTCCAGTTCGCGAGCGACAGCGACATCAGGTTGTTGCGGAGCCAGGACTCCACGAGGAGGCGACGCTCGGCGTGGGTCGGGTGGCGGCCCATCACCTTGCGGAAGTTGCTGTCCCACTGCTTCAGGCCGCCCAGGGGCAACCGGTGCACCAGCACCGCACCGACGACGCACAGCACGTTGCGCAGCCGGTGCGGGATCCGCCCTCCGAGCCGCCAGACGAGATGCACGCCCAGACGCCTCAGCCCAGTCATGGCCTCACTCGTCCCAGGCCGCGGCCAGCAGGCGGCGGGCGTCGTCGAGCAGTTGCGGAAGGGCGCGGGTGCGGCCGATCACCGGCAGGAAGTTCATGTCGCCGCCCCATCGCGGGACGACGTGCTGGTGGAGGTGCATGGCGATCCCGGCGCCGGCCACCTCGCCCTGGTTCATGCCGAGGTTGAAGCCGTCGGGTCCGCTGACCCGTCGCAGCACGCGCATGGCGCGCTGCGTCAGCTCCGCGACGTCCCGGGTCTCGTCCGCGGTGAGGTCGGTGTAGTCCGGGACGTGGCGGTAGGGACACACCAGCAGGTGGCCCGGCGAGTACGGGAACAGGTTCATCACGACGTAGGCGTGCTCTCCCCGTGCCACGACCAGCCCGTCCGCGTCATCCTTCGTCGGGGACGTGCAGAACGGACAGTCGTGGTCGCCCTCGGGCTTGCCCTGGCCGTGGATGTAGACCATCCGGTGCGGGGTCCACAGGCGCTGGAATGCGTCCGGGACCCCGGCCAGGGTGGAGCTGTCCTCGATGTCAGGCATTCGCCGTCGGGGACTCGTTGGAGCGCGAGGCGATGAACCCGACGATCTCCGCGACTGCCTCGGCGACGGGGACACCGTTGCGCTGCGATCCGTCGCGGAACCGGAACGAGACCGCGTCCGCGTCGCGGTCCTCGCCGCCGGCGATCAGCACGAACGGCGCCTTGAGCTTGGCCGAATTGCGGATCTTCTTGGGGAAGCGGTCGTCGGAGGTGTCGAACTCCACCCGGACACCGGCCGCGCGCAACTGCGCGACGACGCCACCCAGGTACTCGTCGAACTCGCCGGCCACCGGGATGGCCACCACCTGGATGGGTGCCAGCCAAGCCGGGAACGCGCCCGCGTAGTGCTCGATCAGCACGCCCATGAACCGCTCGATCGAGCCGAACTTGGCCGAGTGGATCATGACCGGCTGCTGGTGCGAGCCGTCGCTGGCGGTGTACTGGAGCTGGAACCGCTCGGGCTGGTTGAAGTCGTACTGGATGGTGGACATCTGCCAGGTGCGTCCGATGGCGTCCCGGGCCTGGATCGAGATCTTCGGCCCGTAGTAGGCGGCGCCACCCGGGTCGGCCACCACGGGCAGCCCGGACTCGTCGGCGATCTGCTGCAGGATGGCGGTCGCCTCGTCCCACTGGGCGTCGGAGCCGATGAACTTGTCCTTCTTCTTGCCGTCCTCGTCACGGGTCGAGACCTCGAGCGCGACGTCGGTCATGCCGAAGTCGTTGAGCAGCGACAGGATGAAGCGCAGCAGGTGGCGCACCTCGTCGGGAGCCTGCTCCTTGGCCACGTAGCTGTGGGAGTCGTCCTGCGTGATCGAGCGCACGCGGGTCAGGCCCTGCACCACCCCGGACTTCTCGTCGCGGTAGACGGTTCCGAACTCGAAGAACCGCAGCGGCAGCTCCCTGTAGGAGCGGCCGCGCGAGGAGAAGATCAGGTTGTGCATCGGGCAGTTCATCGCCTTCAGCCGGTAGGCCTGGCCGCCCCTGACCACGTTGCCCTGCTCATCGCGCTCCGCGTCCTCCAGCAGCGGCGGGAACATGCCGTCGGCGTAGTACGGAAGATGCCCGGAGGTGTAGAAGAGCTCCTCCTTGGCGATGTGAGGGGTGCCGACGTAGTCGAAACCCTCCTCGATGTGCCGGGCGCGGACGTAGTCCTCCATCTCGCGCTTGATGACGCCCCCGAGGGGGTGGAACAGCGGCAGGCCGGATCCGACGATCTCGTGGAAGCTGAACAGGTCGAGCTCTTGGCCGAGCTTGCGGTGGTCGCGCTTGGCGGCCTCCTCCAGGCGGGTCTTGTATGCCTGGAGCTCCTCCTTGGTCGCCCACGCGGTGCCGTAGACGCGCTGCAGGCCGGCGTTGCTCTGGTCACCGCGCCAGTAGGCGGCCGACGACCGGGTCAGGGCCCAGCCGTTGCCGAGGTAGCCGGTGTTGGGCACGTGGGGACCGCGGCACAGGTCCTTCCAGGCCACCGACCCGTCGCGTCGGACGTTGTCGTAGATGGTCAGCTCGCCGGCACCGACCTCGACGGAGGAGCCGTCGTCATCGCTGGCGCTGCCCTTGTCGGCGATGAGCTCGAGCTTGAAGGGCTCGGCCGCGAGTTCGGCACGCGCGTCGTCGTCCGAGACGGCGCGACGCACGAAGCGCTGCTTCTCCTTCACGATCCGGCCCATCTGCTTCTCGATGGCCTTCAGGTCCTCGGGCGTGAGGGGTGCGGTCTCGAAGTCGTAGTAGAAGCCGTCGACGATGGGCGGGCCGATGCCGAGCTTCGCCTCCCCGTGCAGGTTCTGGACGGCCTGCGCGGTCACGTGGGCCGCGGAGTGGCGCAGGATCGCCAGGCCCTCCGGGCTGTCCACGAGGACCGGCTCGACGACGTCGCCGTCGCCCAACTCGCGCTGCAGGTCGAGGATCTCCTCGCCGACGCGCATTGCGACGACCGTCCTGTCGGTGCCGAAGATGTCCAGTCCGGTGGTCGTGGTGGTCAGCTCAACCTGTTCCGCGTAGTCTGGGCGGCGGACGGTGATGACTCCACTCATCGTTTCTCCTTCGAGAGGGTTCTGGACTGTTCCACGCCTCATTGTGCCGCACTCGGCGCGGTTCGCGTTCCCGTGGCCCCGCGGCGGGTGCTGGAGCTCCAGGTGGCCCCGATGGACGCGGCCACCACGCACAGCATCGCCAGCCACTCCTGCCAGCCGAGCAACTCCCCCACGATCAGGAACGCGAGCAGGGCGGCGGCGCCGGGCTCGAGGCTCATCAGGATGCTGAAGGTGTGTGACCGGATGCTGCGGCGCGCGAACATCTCCAGTCCGTACGGGATCACGGTGGCCAGCAGCGCGACCACCAGACCGAGGCCGAGCACGCGCCAGGACAGCAACTCGGGACCGGACAGGGCCAGGCCCGGCACGACCAGCGCCAGGGCACCGGCACCGCTGGCCACGGTCACCCCGGTGGCGCCGCTCCAGCGCACGCCAACAGGGCCGGCGAGCACGATGTAGGCGGCCCAGAAGGCACCCGCACCAACCGCCAGAGCCATGCCCAGCAGGTCGGCCTCCGCCGGGAAGGCACCGAGCAGCGCCACTCCCCCGGCGGCGAGCAACACCCAGCCGAACTCCACCGCCCGCTTGGCGCCCCTGACGGCGAGCAGCAGCGGTCCGATGAACTCGAGCGTCACGGCCAGACCGATCGGGATGCGGGCGATCGAAAGGTAGAACAGCAGGTTCATGCCCGCCAGGCACAGGCCGTAGGCGACGACGTAGCCCCAGTCAGCGCGGGTACGCCCGCGCAGGCGGGGCGGTGCGATCGCCAGCAGCACCAGAGTCGCGAACACGGCCCGCAACAGGGTGACGCCGTACGGGCTGGTCTGGTCGAACAGGAGCTTCGCAAAGGAGGAGCCCGTCTGGACGCTGACGATCGCGACGAGGACGAGCAGGACGGGATTGACCCGGGGACGGCGGGCCTGCGCCGACGCCGCCGGAACCACTGCGTTCAGTCGGCCGCCACCAGGGTGCCGTACGCAGGGTTGCGCTCGATGTGCTTCCTGATGAACGAGCACGCGGGCCGCACGAGCAGGCCGGTGTCGCGGATGTCGGCCAGCGCGAAGTCCGCCAGCTTCTGGGCGTAGCCCTTGCCGCCGTACTCCTTGTCCACCTCGGTGTGGGGCAGGGCGACGACGTCCGTGTCGCGCACGTAGTCGATGAAACCGATGCGCTTGCCGTCGAGATGGATCTCGTAGCGCTGCTCTGCCTCGTTCTTGACCAGTTCGGGATCAGCCATGCGGCAACCCTACTCCACGGCATCAGCCCCGGGCGGGAGTGGAGTAGCGTCGCCGCCATGACCATCACGAGCCCCTACGACGGGGACGACTTCTACTGCGACATGGCACAGCCGAACATCCCCGAGCTCGCCGTCGTGCACCTCGACGAGAGGGTCCTCGCGCGGGCGCAACTGCGCTGACCAGCGCCGACGAATGCGGCGCAGCCCCGCACTGTGGTCAGGATTGGCCTATCGTGTGTGGCATCCGCAGTCACCAGGCACTGCCGGTACCACTGCAGGTCCCGGCGCACGGGGGAAGTCGCCGCGGCTGTGATCCCTGCCCACGGGCTGCCGGTCGCGCCAGCCCTCTCACCCCGGAGAACCACCTTGACCAGGAAACTGTTCGCGCTACCGGCGCTGCTGCTGGCGCTGGTCGCCAGCCTCACAATCCTCACGAACCCCGCCACGGCGACAGCCGACGACGACGTCAACGTCTACACCACCCCCGGCTACCACACGGTGAACGGCAGGGAGTGGCACACGACCTGCGCGAAGTACGACGCGCGGATCACCCGCTGCCGCGCCGAGATCAAGTCCGAGGGCAAGTGGGTGTTCAACAACCTCACCTACCTCGCCACCGACCACGCCAACTGGTACGGCAACAACCTCGCCAAGTCGGGCTTCTTCACCTCCGACCGCCGCCAGTGGGTGACCTCCTGCAATGACTCCTGGACCGGCGCCAACGCCTGCCGCTCGTTCATCTTCGCCGGCGACAAGTGGGTGTTCAACAACATCGTGTACTTCACCCCCGGCACCGCGCAGCTACCCCCCTCGACGTTCGACCAGGACAGCGGCGTGCTGACGGTCAACGGCAAGATCACCAACCCGCCGGAGTCACTCAACCGTGGCAACTCCAGCGGTCTTGACTACACCAACGAGAACACCAAGAAGGTCATCCGCCACGTCTGGGCGAACTACCCCCAGATCAAGACGATGTACGGCTGGCGTCGCGACGTCACCCCGGACCACCCCGCCGGCCGCGCCGTCGACGTCATGATCCCGAACTGGCGCACCGACAGCGGCATCCTGCTGGGCTGGGAGATCGCCCTGTACTACAAGGCCCACGCCTCGGACTTCGGCATCGACTACATCATCTGGGACCAGCGGATCTGGTCCGTCTCCCGCAACTCCGAGGGCTGGCGTCCGATGGGTGACCGCGGGAGCCACACCTCCAACCACCTGGACCACGTCCACATCAACACCTACGACAGCTGATCGCCGCGGCGGGGGTGCGCCTACGCTTGGCGCATGCGCATCCTCGTCCTGGGCGGTACCGCGTTCCTGTCGGCCGCCATCGCCCGCTCCGCCGCGCGCACACACGACGTGACCTGTGCCGCCCGGGGCACCTCGGGCGAGCCACCCGAGGCTGCGACGTTCGTCCGCTGGGACCGCAACCAGCCCGTGCCGGAGGGACTGGTCGCTGGTGGCTTCGACGCGGTCGTCGACGTATCCGGTTCCCCTTCCCACGTCCGGGCGGCAGTGGCGGCGTTCCCGACCGCCCACTGGGTGTTCGTGTCCACAATCAGCGTGTACTCAGATCTCTCCGTGCCCGGGGGCGGCCCGGACGACACGCCACTCCTGGCACCGGAGCCCGACGACACCGAGGCCTCACCCGAGACCTACGGCGGCAGGAAGGTGGCCTGCGAGGCCCACGTGCGCGAGGGTGCGACGCGGGCGACAATCCTGCGCCCCGGCCTGATCGTCGGGCCCGGCGACGCCTCGGGCCGGTTCGCCCACTGGCCGTCGAGGCTGCGCCAGTCTTCCTTGGACGGCAAGCCCTACCTGGCCCCGCTGCCGATGGATGATCCCGCCCAGTGGATCGACGCCCGCGACCTGGCGGACTGGACGGTGCGCATCATCGAGGACGGGACCACTGGCACTTTCGACGCGATCGGGCAGCCGGTCCCCCGCTCGCAGTTCCTCTCGGAGGTCGGAGACGGTGTCGGCGCCCACCCCGATATCGAGTGGGCAGAACCCGACCGGCTGCTCGAGCAGGGAGTCGGGTTCTGGGCGGGTCCCGGGGCGATCCCGATGTGGGTTCCCCTCCCTGAGTACGCGGGAATGATGGATCGCGACCATGCGCCGGCCCAGCGCGCCGGCCTGAGCACCAGGGCGTTGGCCGAGACTGCGGCGGACGTGCTCGCCTGGGTCGACGGCCGGGACCTGCCGATGGGTCTCACGCGTCAGGACGAGCTGACCGTCATCGCCGGCGGCTCGCTCACCGGTCAGGAATAGGTGCCGCCCAGCGCTCGGACCAAGCCGTCTCGGGCGGTGATGGCGGCGTAGTGGTCGCTGACGTTGGCGGAGTACTCGATCGTGATGGCGGCCCCGTCGGTGGTGGCGTTGACCCACTGCGTCATGGTGCCGCGGCACTCACCCCCGCAGTCGAGGCTGCGCGACGGCAGCCCGAGTTCCCGCACCAGGGCGTCGTGGAGGCCGCGGTCCTTGATCCTGTAGTTGTCGACACCCGTCAGCGGCTGGTGGATGGAGACCATCCGGTCCGGCCGGATCTTCTCGATGAAGGCGGCCATCGCCTGTGACTCCGGCTCGCTCAGCGGTCCGGTGCCGGAGTAGTAGCGGTTGCCCTTCTCGTTCTGCTCGTAGTTGACGGGCCAATTGCGGTTCAGGTCGACGCCGTTGGAGTTCTGGCGCCGATTCCTGGCGTGGCCGTCAGGGTTCATGCTGGGGACTACCCACAGCTGGACTCCGGAGACCTCCCGGTGGTCGTTCACCATTCCCCAGGCGCTGAGCGTCCCGGCAGGCTCCTCGCCGTGCATCTGGCCCAGGACCAGTGCCACGTTGTCGGCGTCGGGATCCCCCACCTGGTAGGCCCACAGCTCACGGCCCTCGACCGAGTGACCGATCAGCTCCCGGGAGACATAGGACTGCCGCGCCGTCCCAGGGCGCGCGATCACGCCGTCGGCGAACAGCACGATGTTGTTGAAGACCATCTTCGTCTCCTGCACGAATGCACTCCCGCGCTTGGCCACGACAGTGGCCATGGCCCAGCTGCGGCAGCCGTCGCGTCCCGTCTGCGGGGTGTCGCACTCGGTGCGCCACCTGCGGCCGTCGTCGGCGGTCCACTCCTTGTTCTGCGCCAAGGGGTTGCCGGCCCAGTTCTTGCGGGGCGAGGCCAGGTAGGTCAGGTTGTTGAACACATAGGAGTTGCGTTCGACATAGCGGCCACCCGAGACGACGACGGTCCGCGCGAGGATGTCGGTGCGGCAGCGGAACACGGTGGTCGAGTACTGCTCGCACGATGTCCGCCACTCCCTGCCGTTGACCGAGTGGCTGCCGGGGGTGCTGTAGACCCAGGCGCCGTTGCTGGTGTCGGCCGCCGCAGGTGGCGCCGTCCGGGCGACGAGGCCGAGGGAGGCGACCACGAAAGCTGCCAGGGTGAGGACCAGCAGCCGTCTCAGCGGAATTCTGGCGCGGTCGGCTGCGCGACGACGAAGGGGCAGGGCGATGGTGGCTGGCGCTGGCACGTCGTCAGGCTACAGGCGGGAGGGTCACACGACCGGGGCGTCGGGGTGGGGACGACCTCCCGTCGGCGACTACGTTGGCCTCGTGCACACGATCGACAAGGCCTTCGCCGACCTGACCACGCGGGAGCTGTACGAGATCCTGCGGCTGCGCGTCGACGTGTTCGTGGTGGAGCAGGCGTGCGCCTACCCCGAACTCGATGGCCATGACTTGGTACCGACCACCCGGCACGTGTGGATCCCCGGCGATGCCGCCACAGGACCGATCGCGTACCTGCGGGTGCTGCGCGCCTCGGAAGCCCTCCGCATCGGCCGGGTCGTCACCCACCCCGACAGCAGAGGCCGGGGGCTCGCCCGGATGCTGCTCCGCTCCACCGTCGAGGCCCACGCCGATGAACGGATCGACATCGACGCGCAGGCGCACCTCACCGCCTGGTACGAGCAGTTCGGGTTCCGCGTTTCCGGGGACGAGTTCCTGGATTTCGGTATCCCGCACCTGCCGATGACGCGGATGCCCCGCTGAGTTCCGCAACCCACGCAGCCTGAGCTGCTGAGGCGCTCGCTAGTTGGACGGGCCTGTCGCAGTAGTTGTTTCCCGGGCGCCGTCCCTGCTCGGTTCGGCTGAGGCGCCTTCGGTTGCTCCAGCCGCTCGCGCCCGGACCTGGACCCACAAGTGGATCGCGTAGGCGACCGCGACGAGCATGATGGCGCCGGCGGCGATGAGCTCCCGGCCCTGGTCGTCGGCCGAGACGTTGCCGCTGATGTTGAGCAGGACGTGGAACACCACGCCCGGGAGAATGCTGCCGGTCATCTCGAACAACAGGCACAAAGCGATGCCGATCCCGACTCCGAGGACGACCTGCGCCCGCTGCTGGCCCAGGCAGCGGAGACGCCGCAGCGGCCGGGGATCCGTTGTCGGTCATCAACGCCGACCCGGCCATGCGGCACACCCCGTACTCGGAAGCTGCTGCAGCGGCGGCGGGGATCACAACCGACCTGCGGTTGAAGAAACTGAACGGTGCGTCGGTGACGGTCACGAAGGAGGCGCAGTACAACGCCGCCGTGATGGTGACCACGATCCGGAACGCGAACTGGCCTGGTGTGTCGGCGGCGGACAAGGACCGCCTCGCCCTGATCGCGCTCATCACGATGGCGCAGGAGTCGACGTTCTACACGAACGCTTCGGCGTTGAACCCGGACGAGAACGAGGACGCTGGCCCGTTCCAGCAGCGCACGAAGGTCGGCTGGTACGCCGACGGCGCCACCCAAGCCGAAAACGTGCAGATTCTGCAGTCGATCCCGTATGCGACGTTGACGTTCATCGAGGGCCACAAGGTTGCGGTGAAAGCGTCTGGTGGCGCCGGACCGGTCGGGTACCGCATCCCTGGCGTGTTTGCGAAGAAGGAGTGGCGCACCGCTGAGCCGTGGCGCACCTCGGTGGCGGTGCAGGTGCCGGCGAAGTGGACGTATCCGATGTCGGAGGCGTGGACTCCGGTCGCGCAAGCCCTGTTGGCGGCGATCGACGGGACCGTCGTGCCAGTCGATGGCGGCTCGAACCTGGCGGGGTGTTGGGGTGGCGGGAACGCGCAGTTCACGACCGGGACCCTGTCGTTGGTGGAGCCGGGCCCGTGGGGTGGACACAGCAGCGGCGACATCCCGTCGGGGTTGTGTGATGCCCGCGTCGCCGGCCGGAGCGTCCAGCTGCGCTGCGACGCGGCGAAGAGCCTCGAGGTCCTCGCGGAGGAGTACAAACGGTTCGGGAACGGCGCCGGGGAGGTTCGTCTGGCTGCCGGCCCGAACGGGTGTCCCGCATCGACCAGACACAAGCTGGTGGCGGATTCCATGCCGCGTTCGGGTGGGGCTTGGCGGTGAGGCTCGATCCTGGGTCGCCGGCGTTCGCGTGGGTTGTTGAGCATCAGGACACGTCGAGTTGGCGGCAGCCCGCTGACACGCGCGCGAAAGATCCCGGCCTGTTCCTGTACTACGCGGTCGCGGGGCCGCAGGCGGAAGGGTGGGAGGTTGGCCTGAAACCGGCCACCGTCAACATCGGCCGGTACGTGAAGGCGAACTACGAGCAGATCACCACGATCGGTGGGCATCGGCGTGACACGACGAACGATCACCCGTCCGGTAGGGCGATCGACATCATGATCCCGGACTACAAGTCGACGGAGGGTCGTGACCTCGGTGACCGGATGGCTGCTGATCTGCGGTCCCGGGCGACTCAGCTCGGCATCCAGTACATCATCTGGGACGGCCACATCTGGAACGTTGCCCGTGATGGGGAGGGGTGGCGGCACATGGCGGATCGGGGTTCGGATTCGGCGAACCATTACGACCACCTCCACGTCAACACGTGGTGACTATCGGAGTCTTTATGGGCTCTTCACAATCGAGGGTGTAGTTGGGGTCTGAAGCCCCGAGTCTCGAGTAGGGATCTGGCGATGTAGTTGGTGAGGTTGCGGAACCCGAGGGCGGAGCCGCGGAGGTGTTCTAGGCGGCCGTTGATCGCCTCCGTGGGACCGTTCGAGGTGCCGGGCCGGTCGAAGTAGGCCAGCACATCAGCGGCTCGCTTCTTCAGTGTCCTGCCCAGGGTTGCGACCTCCTCCAGCGCAGCGGGAATCCCACTGCTGAGGGCTGTGATGAGCTCGTCCATGAGGTGCCGGCCCTTGGCGCGGTCGGGTTCTCTGTAGGCGCCGATCATGCGCTGGTAGATGCCCCAGGTGGCTTCGACCTCGCCGTGATCATCGCCGCTGAACAGGGCTCGGAGACGCGCTGCTTGTTTGTCGGTGAGTAGATCGGTTCCGGTGTGGAGGGTGCGTCTGGCGCGGTAGAGCGGGTCCCCGGTGCGGCCGCGGTGCCCGTGGAGGTTCTGCTGGACCCGTCGGCGACAGCGGTCGAGGGCGTCGCCGGCCAGGCGGACGACGTGGAAGGGATCCATCACGGCGACCGCGTCGGGAACCTCTTCGCTGGCTGCGGTCTTGAAGCCGGTGAACCCGTCCATCGCAACCACCTCCACCGCTTGGCGCCATGCGTGGTCGCGGTCGGCGAGCCATTGTTTGAACGCCTGCTTGGATCGGCCCGGGACCATGTCCAGCAACCGTGCCGGGCCGGTCCCGTCACGCACTGGGGTGAGGTCGATGACCACGGTGACGTACTTGTCGCCGCGGCGGGTGTGGCGCCACACGTGCTCATCGACGCCTACCACCCTCACGCCGTCGAAGCGGGCGGGATCGTTGATCAGGACCCGACTGCCCTCGGCCAAGACCGCGTCGTTGGCGGTGTTCCACGAAACCCCCAGCCCTTCAGCGACGCGGGCGATGGTGAGGTGAGCGACCACGATCCCCTGCAGCGCCCACCGCAGCCCACGACGTGACAACTTCGCTCTGGGCTCGGCTGCCCGGCTGGTGTCCTGGCGCCACACATGACCACACCCGGAGCACTTGTAGCGGCGGATCGTGACCTCCAGCACAGTGGGACGCCATCCCAACGGTTCGTGGGCCAGCCGCCGCTTCACCGTTCCCCGCGCGGTCCCTTCACAGCCGCAGCGTCGACACCAACGGTCGAGCTCCACGACCCGACAGGCGAGGATGGCCCGATCGGGCTCCAGACGCTGCCCCGTGACCTCGAGGCCAAGCTCGTCGAGCCGGCAGAAGGTCGTCAGGTCAGGACAGGCGAAGCCGGCAGCAGCGGTAACATCGGGCACGTCGAGGTCTTCCAGATGGGCAGCGTGAGAACTTCCATCATCGGGAGGCCTCGACCCCTATCCGGTCAACGACGCGCCGGACCCACTACACCCTGCTTTGTGATGAGCCGATAGACCGCTGCGGTGCTTTCAGGGGGACACCAACCAGAACGCATCCACCGGCGGGCCTTCCCACTTCTGTCGCCCATCTGGGTACTCGCCGCCCCCAAACGTGACGGTCGAGCCAGAGTCAGCGACTCGGACCCCCTCGGCATCAACTAGGCGAACTGATGCGCCTGATCCGTCTGCCCGGTAGCCTGGCGGAAAGATGAGTCCGTACAAGGTGCTGTCCATTTCGATTGTGAAGTAGGCTATTTCCGGGGCGATTTGCACTAGAAGAGCTCCCGACAACGAAGCGGTCGGATACTCGGGTAGAACGTGGTCAGTGGTCACCGTTTTCACGTATCCATCAGCAGCCCCCGGTCGCGTTTCGCCTGCGGATGGCTGAGCAACGGGGCCCGAGGGTGTGCAACTGCTAAGCAGGATCATGAAGGCAGCCCCTAAGCCCGCAAGCGCGAGTCGAACCCAGAGGTGATTGTTACGCATGCGCTACAACCCACGGGGACGGCAGGTAGGACAGAGACATGTAAATCCCATACGCTCCACCATTTCCGACGCCACTCGTCCAGCCGTACGCTGTAGAGTTGTTGAACCAAGGCCCACCAGAGTCACCGACCTGGACGATTGGCGAAGTCACCCCCGAGAACCGATTCACCTTGACGAAAGTGGCACTTCCGGACGGAACATAGCTTGGCAGGTGGCTCTTGGAGGCCACAGCCCCACACGTGTACCCAGTCACCTTTCCCATCTTGCAGACCGTCGTTCCAATCACCGTCCCGCTGATGCTTGTCGACGCGGTGACATTTCGGGTCGCACCCGACCCTAGGTCAATTCTCGCGATCAGAGAATGGTTGCTCGCGAACGAGTGGAACTGCACATCTCGACTGCCGCTGTACCATTCGCCGGCAAACGTAGAACTTACTCCGTTGAACACTTGGGAGTTGCCGCAATGCCCTGCGACTGTGCCACGACGGACATTGGTGGAAGTGTTTCGCACTACGAAGCCGGATGTGCAAGACGATGTCGTGAGTCCAGCAAAGATGTTGACGCCTTCAACCGACAGCGCTTCGGTCTTGCTAACGTGGACAGCGCCCCACGAGTTGTCCGAGGCCTTGCGTTTCTCAACGAGAAGCAGGACTCGCTGGTAGTTGTCTTCCGTGACATCGACCGCGACTACTCCCTTCCGGACGTCTATCCAACTATCGAAAGCTACGCCTTCCTCACGCAGAAGGTTTGACACCTTCCCCTGCGCTGCCATGAGGTCCGACTCCTCAAAGCTCACGCTCCTGAGCCGGACATTGGGATGCGACAAAACCTCAGGTGGAGGCACGACCGCACTCCCCGCCAACCAATTGACAGTTATCTGGGTGGGATTGTAGTCAAAATACAACCCACCGAAGGCCCCTGGGTACCGGTCGCTGAGCGACTCCTGCAAAGCTCGCGCGTTCTCGAGCACGTTCTCCGCGCGGCTAAGCTCGCCGCTGGACAGTCCATGCACTGCCGCGATCGCTTCAGCATCCGTGGCTTTCGCACCTCCGACGGGGAGGTCGTGGGTCTCATCAGGCGGGGTTGCTACACCGTCGGCGGGTAAGAGAACAGCTAGCGCGAGGATCAGTGAAATTGAGGAAATCACGCGCTTCCAACTAGTACGGTTACACATGTTGCGACCTTCCTGATGCAGAACATACGACAGGACATCGGCACTTGAACGATCGACCTCCGCCATTGGAGGTTCACGTGGCATTCCGTAGAGAATTGGTACTTAACCTTAAGCGTACTCTCCTAGTCGTTCACGCGCTGCATGTGTCTGCTATGACCCAGACCGGGATCCAGCCCTGTGGCCTGTCGGCACGTCTTCGCGCCAACCCACAGGGAACCTGGTTCGGTGAGCCGCGCCTTCACGGACCCCGCGGTGCCTGAAGGACATACCGGAGGACGCGGAGTGGGCGGGGGCCCGGGATGCCGCACACCCGGAGGGGTGAAGACACCACTTCGACCGGACCGTCGGACGGACCGGCAACATCGCCTACACCGCCGTCCTCGAACCCGTCGGTGTCGACGGCTCCGTCGTCGCCCGCGCCACCCTCCACAACGCCGACTTCATCGGTGAGCGTGACCTCCGCATCGGTGACACCGTGACGGTGTTCAAAGCCGGTGACATCATCCCCCGCGTCGAAGAACCCCTCATCGGTCTGCGCCCCGACGACGCGACCCCGTACGAGGCGCCGGACACGTGCCCCAGCTGCGGTGAACTCCTCGACCAGTCCGCCGTCATCTGGAAGTGTTCCACTCCGGCGTGCTCGATCGCCGGCGGCCTCGCGTACGCCGTCTCGAGGGACGCCCTCGACGTCGACGGGTTCTCCGTGAAGATCGCCGAAGCGCTCGCCGAGCACGACCTCGCCGCCGACCTGGCGGACCTGTTCACCCTCACCGTCGACCAGTACGCGACGCTGCCGCTCGGTGTGACGTCGACCGGGAACCCTCGCCTCCTCGGGAAGGTGACCGCTGCGAAGATCGTCGCCGGACTCGACGCAGCGAAGCAGGCTCCGCTGCACCGCGTCATCACCGCGCTCGGTCTCCGCGGCACCGGCCGCGGCGTGTCCCGACGCCTCGCCACCCATTTCGGGTCGCTGGCCGCTCTCCAGGCCGCCACGCCCGCCGAGCTCGCCGCAATGCCGATGGGGACGTACTCGTCAACGGGGAAGGCGCTCACCCTCGGCCCCGCGAAGGCGACCCTGGTCGCAGCCCAGCTGGCGTCTCCCTACTACCAGACCCTGATCGGGAAGCTCGAGAGGGCCGGTGTCACCACCACCGCAACAGCTTCCACGGATGATGGCGTGGCCGGGAACACGGACACAGCTGCTGGCGACGCGAGCGCGGGTTCGCCGCTGTCGGGGATGAACGTCGTCGTCTCCGGCACAGTGCCCGGCTACTCCCGCACCACGGTCGCGGAGGCGATCGAAGCTGCCGGGGGTCGGGCGTCGGGCAGTGTGTCGGCGACCACGTCGCTGCTGGTGTCGGAGCCGTCGTCGACGTCGAAGTACGTGAAGGCGCAGCAGCTCGGGGTACGGATCGTCACCCCGTCCGAGTTCCTCACCATCCTCCATGGCTGACGCTCAGCGGCAGCGTCCCCAAGCCTCGCTCTCCCCGCACGTGGAGCCGGGTCGCGCAGCTACAGGCGGAGGCCGGAACGCAGGGGCGATAGGCTCGCGAGCCATGACCGACCAGCCTGCAGAGCCAGCCACCAAGACTTCGGCGCGCTCATGGGTCGGCTGGCTCGTCGCAGCTTCAACGGCCCTCGTTGTTCTGTTGCTCGCCCAGCCTGTCGGCCTCGACCTCAAGGTGTACCGAGAGGGCGCACGGATCGCCCTCCAGGGCGGGCAGGGACTCTACGCTCCCTATCTAGGGCCGGTCGGCGATCCAGGTCTACCGTTCACCTACCCGCCCTTCGCGGCGCTGCTCTTCGCTCCACTCGCCCTCGTGCCCTTCGAGGCGACCTACGTAGTGATGACGGCACTCTCCGTCACCCTGATACACCTCGTCTCATGCCGGATCATGGACCGGCTGCGAGCCGCAGGACGATTCGGCCGCGTCCCGGCGTGGGCGCTGACCCCGTTCCTGCTGATCTCTGCTCCGTTCCTGGACACCCTGACCTACGGTCAAGTCAACGTCATCCTCTTGGCGGCCTGCTACTTGACGGCGTCACAGGCTCGCTGGCCGTGGCTATTCGGCGTTGCTGTTGGCGTCACTGCCGGGGTGAAGCTCACGCCTCTGGCGTTACTCCTACTTCCGCTTGCTCTGTGGAAGTGGCGCACCATCCTCGTTGCTGGGGCAACGTTCGCGGGCACTCAGCTGCTCGGACTTCTCGTGTTTCCCGCGCAGTCCGTCGAGTACTGGGGACATGTCATCTGGGACCCTACGCGTGTCGGCGCCACCGACTACATCGACAACCTGTCTCTGCGCGGCATTCTGGAACGCGCCGGTTTCGGATTCCCGGCATGGGCTGTTGCTGTCGGCCTTGCGATCGTGTTGGCGGGCGTGGCTATCTACCGCGCCCGTGATCAGCTGCCGGAGCAGTCGCTCGGCTTCGCTGCCGGGTGCATGCTCCTCATCTCCCCGGTGAGCTGGGTCCACCATTTCGTCTGGTGGCCGGTCATCGCGAGCGGTTGGGCACCGTCCGACCGACGTGCCACTTCCGGTTCTTTGGGTGCCGCCGCCCTCCGCAAGATTGCGCTCGCGCTCCTGATCCTTCCGCTGGTTGCCAGCCCGAAGATCCTCATGAAGTTGGCGGGCGTGGACGAGACGTCGATTTTTTACATCGTCGGTGTGGTGCTCTCGGCTCTGCCTGCGGTCGGCATCCTGTTGGGGACGGCGATCAACGCCTTCCGTCCCGGACGCGGCGAGCAGCCGAGGGCGGAGGCCGGGTAGGCGGCATCGAGTTCGTAATCGCTGCGACCCTGCCACCCCACCCGAGCCGGCGGCTTACCGGACCTAGGTTCTGGCCTGCACCATTGCCTTCATCGGCGGCGGCCTCATGAAGCTGCGACTATTCTCTCCGAAGTGACCTCGCTGGCAGCGGCGCCGGGCTAGTTTGGGGTCAGACGAGAACGACCTCGTCCCGATCCCCCGGAAGGAAAGCTCAAGGAAGAGACTATTCAGAGCCGCGGTGCTCGCATGCGTCGCAGTGGTCGGCTTGGTGCCGGCTGCCAGCGCGACCGAAGCGCAAGCCGCGACGTGCAACAGCGTGAAGATCGCTTCGAAGGACGGCCGCACGGTCTACCTGTGGCGATGCGGATCGAACGTGCACGCCCAGCTCGTCAACGCGTCCACCGGCGACCTCGTGTTCCTGCGTACCGCCGGCGGCACAAGCCTCGGTGGAGCACGCGTCCCCTCAGGCAAGACCTCGGTGAACTCGGGCTCGTACAGCCTGGCTCAGACCGGTGTCGTCAAGGCGTGTGTCACGCCGACCAACCGGTCGGAGTGGTGCACCTCCTACTACGTGGCAATCGTGTAGCAAGTGACCTGTAGGCGTGGCCCGAGAGAGTGTCTGCTCCCTCTCCGGGCCACGCCCCTGCCGGCAACCGGTCTGTGGTGCTCTCGAGCGGGCTCGCCCGCACCGCTCCCCTTCGCTTTGCTGAAGCCGATGAGTCCCCTCCCGCCAAGCCATGTAAGCAAGTCGCCTGCCGAGTTGACTCCTCGCGACAGCGAACTGTTGACCGAACGCTAAGGTCAGCGGGGACGAAAGGGCAACGATGGCAGCAAGCACAACATCGGGTCGACTAGGCACTGCAGCTGCGAAGAGTCGTGTCGCGCGTGCGCGACATTTCGCCGACCAATGGGCCGGCCGCGGATCCGAAAAGGGCGACACGCACACATTCTGGCTGCAACTGCTGCGTGACGTGGTCGGAATGGAGGACGTCACGACGAACGTCCGTTTCGAGCGTGCAACGTCGGAGCGCGGCTACATCGACGTGGTCATTCCCGCCGCCAAGACGATGATCGAGCAGAAATCACTCGGCGTCGATCTCGACAAACCGGAGGAACGCCAGGGCTGGATCGGGCGACCTTCTCGGTCTCGTTGCCATACAGCCATCCGCAACGGGGTCAGCACCAGGTCGGTGTGCATGCTCGCTGCGGCGTGCCAGGCCACGATGCGCTGTGAGTACACGTCGAGGATGAACGCGACATAGGCGAACCCTGCCCAGGTCCGGACATAGGTGAAGTCCATCACCCAGGTGTGATCGGGCCAGGGGGCGGTGAAGTCCCGATCGAGCAGGTCACCGGCGCGGGTGCCGTCCTTGGCGGGGATGGTGGTGCGGATACCCTTGCCACGGCGCACCCCCGACAGTCCCAGAGCCGTCATGGCCCGGTCCACACTGCCCGCCGACGCCTCAGCGAACCCGGGCTGGCGCCGCACCAGCGCGGTCATCTTCCTGCGTCCGTAGAGGCCTTCTGGTGTCATCTGGCGCTGCCCAACATGGTTGGTTACCCAGGCCAGATCCCGGACCTTGTCCAGGACGTGGGCGTCGCCGATGGTGCGCGCCGCGACAGTGGTGGTCCTGGCCTTCCAGGAGCGGTAGGTTCTTGCGGCGATCTGGCAGCCCTGCTCACGCAGCACCCGGCAGATCGACTCGACCGCGAACCCGTCGGCCTTCATCTGGTCGATGAAGCCGGCCATCATCGGTTGCGGGGGTCGAGTTCCCCCGCAAAGAAAGTCGTTGCCGCTCTCAGGATCGCGACGTCTTCTCGCAGGCGCCGGTTCTCGGCCTTCAACCGCTTCACCTCGGCCAGCTCCTCGGTGGTGGTGCCTTCGCGTTCGCCGGTGTCGACCTGGGCCTGAACCACCCAGCGTCGCACGGTCTCCTTCCCCAACCCCAGCTGCTTGGCCACGGCCGCTGCCGCGGCCGTCAGCGACGGGTACTCAGACTGGTGCTCGGTGACCAGACGCACAGCTCGTGCTTTCAACTCTGGATCGATGATCTTGGGCATAGTGCTCATTCTCCTTGACTCAAACAGGAGCGGCATCAAACCTGGGGCGCTTCAGCAGCGTTCCGCTTGGCCTCGTCGACGACGTGCTGATAACGGCCAGCCATACGGGTCGATGTCCACCCAAACCAGGACATCAACTCCCGCTCAGAAACGCCGCCAAGCATGAAGGCCGTCGCAAGCTGGTGCCTCATATCGTGCACACGACGCTCCGGGATGCCAGCATCACGGCAAATTTTCTTGATGTCGGAAAGGTCCCGCCGGTGCTCGATCGGCTGCCCGACATTGTTGGTGAAGACCCAGTCTCCATCATCCCAGTACGACGCCCGCAGCCGCCGCTGGGCTTGCGCTGCACGGTGCTTCTTCAACACAGGGAGCACTGAGGCCGCCAACATCACGGTGCGCTTGCTGGCCTTCGTCTTCAACAGCTGCACCCGATCCTGCAGGATGCGGTCTGGGCACTTCGCGGCTTTGTTCGGACACTTCGACTCCTGCTTGCAGCCGTGCAGGTACGTCCGGCGAACCCACTGCCGGCGGATCTTCACCACGCCGGTCTCGAGGTTGAAGTCGCTCCACTTCAGCCCCAGGACCTCACCTTGCCGGAGACCCAGGGTGAACCCGACGAGCCACCTTGCGACGTCGGGACGGAGGCTTGCGGCTTTGAAGAATGCAGCCACCTCCTCACGTTCCATCGGGGTAATCTCCACCTCCTCGACCGGCTTGAACCGCACGGTCTCGGCTGGGTTCCGGGCGATCCGTTGGCGTTGCGTAGCCAACTCGAGGGCAGTCTTCAGGACGCGAAGGATTTCCGCCCTTGTGTTCTCTGAACCGGGTCTGCCCTTGTAGTCGAACGGCTTGCGGATCGCCATTTCGATCTTCTCGGGTGTCAACGCCTTCAAGGTGATGTCACCCAGGCAGGGGATGAGCCAGTTGAATATCAGCGCTGCTGGGGGCCGTTGATCGTGTGTTTGGGGGCCACTGGCTGGCGGTGCTGATTGTCTCGTTGGGGGCCGGTGGTGGCGTGGTTGGGGGCCGCTGGTCT
>NZ_VKKG01000049.1 GCF_007197885.1 Tessaracoccus rhinocerotis | reverse complement strand
AAAATTTAATTTACTTATATCAAACATTCAATCGCTATCTGTAGAATGTCATTTTAAACGTACGAGTAGAAAGCTTTTCACAGAAAAAATAAAAAGCGTACAGTATGATTTAAAAAATATTTTAACGTATCATGTTTAATGAGGGAGAATATGGTTAAAACTGTATATGTTACTGGATACAAATCTTTTGAATTAAATATATTCAAAGATGATGCACCAGAAGTTTCATATTTAAAGAAGTTTATATCTCATAAATTAGAACAATTATTAGATGAAGGTCTAGAATGGGTGCTGATTCAAGG
>NZ_VKKG01000048.1 GCF_007197885.1 Tessaracoccus rhinocerotis | reverse complement strand
TGCTAAACGTTCCATGGTTTTAAATCTTAAGAGTGTACGTTCATTAGTAATTTTTATACGTTTTCTAACTTCTGCAATATTACTGATGTTATCCCCTATTCTCTCAAGATCATCAGCAATTTTAATGCATGAAATAATGGTACGTAAATCACTAGCAACAGGTGCTTGAGTGGTAATTAAATTAATTGCATGGGCGTTAATCGCTGATTCTAACTGATTAATTTCTGAGTCAGCTTTTACCAGTTTTCTAGCTTCTTCTATATTATCAGTCACAAGAATTTCTACAGCCGTAGATAATCTGTT
>NZ_VKKG01000047.1 GCF_007197885.1 Tessaracoccus rhinocerotis | reverse complement strand
CGGTCATTGGGAATCCGGAATTTTGAGCATGTCGTTGTGGCAATCGGAGAAAATATCCAAGCGAGTATTTTGACAACGCTTATCTTGAAAGAAATTGGGGTCAAGAAAATCACCGTAAAAGCGCAGAACGACTACCATGCGAAAGTTCTTCGGAAAATCGGCGCGGATCAGGTCGTCCACCCGGAACGGGATATGGGGAAGCGAATTGCGAACAATTTAGTTTCTAATAATATTTTGGATTACCTGGAACTATCCGATGAATATTCGATTGCGGAAATTCGCGCGAATGAGAAGCTTGCCGGG
>NZ_VKKG01000046.1 GCF_007197885.1 Tessaracoccus rhinocerotis | reverse complement strand
AGATACTCTCCTTTCACAACTAATATTGAGAGACTCGTACCATTTAGAACATTAACAGGTAGACAAAGCTATTATATCGATCATGAAATATTTCAACAGTTTGGAGAAAGCTTACCCGTTTATAAACCAACATTACCACCAATGGTATTTGGAACACGAGATAAGAAGGTTAAAGGTGGGAAAGATGCTTTAGTACTTAGATATTTAACCCCACATGGTAAATGGAATATTCATTCAACTTATCAGGACAATGAACGTATGCTAACGCTATTTAGAGGTGGGCCTGTAGTATGGCTATCAAACG
>NZ_VKKG01000045.1 GCF_007197885.1 Tessaracoccus rhinocerotis | reverse complement strand
AGGCCAGTGCGGACGAGCTCTACGACCGCATCGACGCGTTGCTGGCGACCCCGGCCTTCCGCGCCCGCGCGCTGCACGACCGCCTCAACATCGAGTTCATCGCCACCACCGACGACCCCTGTGACGACCTCGAGCACCACCGCCGCATTCGCCAGGACCCCGACTGGGACGGCGCCGTCGTGCCGACGTTCCGGCCGGACACGTACCTCGAGGTGGTGCGCCCGGACTGGAACCGGGACGTCGACCGGCTGGGGGAGTGCGCCGGGACCGGCGTCGACACCTACGCCGGGTGGGTCGCGGCGATG
>NZ_VKKG01000044.1 GCF_007197885.1 Tessaracoccus rhinocerotis | reverse complement strand
TGCCCGCCAAAGGGCGGGGAGGCCGGTTCGTAGCGGTTTCGGGGGGTCGGGCCTACTCCCGATACACCCCCCGGCCCCCGGAGGCGGCAGAAGCGCTGATTCCGGCCGGGACCGGAAACGGTCGCAACCACGTCGTCAGTTCGCGCCTGTCCCATTCGTTCTCGCCCGTCCTGTAGCGCGGGCGCGACCGGACAGGACGGGCGCGAACTCCTGGGCGGGTCGGGGGTCGCCGAAAAAAGTTCGCGTCCGACTGCATCCGAATGGCCACCCCAGTCGGACGCACCGGTCAGCAGCGCGATCCGCGCG
>NZ_VKKG01000043.1 GCF_007197885.1 Tessaracoccus rhinocerotis | reverse complement strand
TGAGCAAGACCACTTAAAATAGAAATAATAGATAGTATTTTAACGCTTTTTGATGAACCGACTATAAAGAAAAGTACAGGTAAGATAATTGAGACAGCTAGTAAAATAATCCTTGAACTGAGTAAGGCAATGAGGTCATCATGTTGATATGTTAAATTAATATTGATCAAGCTATAAATATTAAATGCAGTAAGTAAAATTAGAATGATTTGTTTCATTTTTATACGCTCCCTTTGGGGACTTATTATAGCAGAAATAATGAAGAAATGATTGGTGGAGACTATGGTAGAGAAGTTAAATATTACC
>NZ_VKKG01000042.1 GCF_007197885.1 Tessaracoccus rhinocerotis | reverse complement strand
TCCCCGTGAGGGTGAGGTCGTGTTGAACGACTCGTATCGGGAGATGGCTGCGCACTACTCGGCTGCGGTGCTGCCGGGCCGGGTGAGGAAGCCCAAGGACAAGGCCTCAGTCGAGAACACCGTGGCCCATGTCGCGACCTGGGTGATCGCCGCCCTCAGGGACGAGGTGTTCACGTCGCTGCCGGAGCTGGCCGCAGCGATCGAGGTCCGGGTCGCGGCTTACAACACCACACCGTTCCAGAAGCGTCCCGGGTCCCGACACAGCGTGTTCGTCTCGGAGGAGCAGCCGCTGCTGAGGCCGTTGCCG
>NZ_VKKG01000041.1 GCF_007197885.1 Tessaracoccus rhinocerotis | reverse complement strand
GTCGGCCTGGCTGATGGCGCGCTCCCCCGCGATCGGAACGAGACTGATGTCGGCGGCGCCGGCTCCGACGAACGTGACGGACCCGGGACCGGTCGCTGCATCCACGGGTTCACGATCGTTGTCGTCGAACTCGAACTCGCTCACAGATGTCTCCTGCTCTCAGCGCGGGCCGGATGCGGACGGTAACCAGTCCACAGGCATGGGGTCGGGAACTCCGGTTGCCAGGGCCTGTTTGAGTCGGTCAGGTTCGACGAACCAACGCCCGTGGAACTCGCCGTCGACGAATGTTACCGGTACATGATCCGTCC
>NZ_VKKG01000040.1 GCF_007197885.1 Tessaracoccus rhinocerotis | reverse complement strand
TGCGGCTGCAGGTTGGCCACGGCCATGCCCGTGACCACCTCGAACTCCATGCTGGAGGTGCCGCCGCCGAAGGCCCCGGACCGCAGGGTTCCCGAGGTGTTGGTGGCCATCAGCTCGCGCAGGAACGGCAGCGGATCCTCCGCCGGTGTGATCCCGGGCATCGCCATCGGGTCGGACAGGGACTCCGACAGCACCAGGACGACGTGGGTGTCCGACAGCGCCGAGACGTCGCGGGTGGCGTTGTGCTCCTCGGCGATCCCGGAGTAGCGCTCGAGCAGGTCCGCCATGGCGGCCTGCGAGTACCCCTC
>NZ_VKKG01000004.1 GCF_007197885.1 Tessaracoccus rhinocerotis | reverse complement strand
GGTGTGACGCTTTCTGCTGCTTGTCATGATGAGACCAGTCTTCCTGCCCGACGTATCGGGCGACAAGACGACTCTCACAACGTCTGGACCTACTAAACGGGGTCAGGCCAGTACTGGCAGCCATGGATGAGTTCGACCGCATAGGCGGGAGACATTCCTCCAGCGATACAGCTTCGGGAAGCCCAGACAATACCTGCTCGTCTACAACGGCAAGAGGTACGACTCAAGAGCCATCGCAGGAGCGGCCCATGGATACCAGCGCGGGGTTCCCCTCGAATGGCGGGACTTCAACGGTGGGGTCTCGACTGCTGCGGCAGCAACTCACTTGCAGCGACTGGGATTCGAGATCGAAATACGTCACTGACGACAATAGATGCGGTTCAGGGGTCGCCTAAAGGAGGAGACCTGTGATCCATGGTCCAGGCGTGAGCAACCATCAGAAGGTTCTGCGTGCCAACGAGACCTCGCCCACGCCACGGCAAGCAGCGGCAATCTCCGATCTGGGAGTGATGATCGAAGTAGTTGAGTTGACCTCCGAGGGGGTCGCCGCCATCGACGCCGCTCAGCAACGCCAGTACCGCTGACAAACCTGTCGGATGTGCCCCCTCTACTGTGGTTGCAGCCGAGCGGCACATCGAGCCAGCATCTCCGGGAGATCGACGCCGAGCCCTTCGGAGACCGACTCCAAATCAGCCAGTGTCCACACCGACTTGCCGGCGCAGAGCGACCGCGCTTTGGCGTCTCCCACGCCCAGCCAGAAGGTGAGGGCCTTCGGCTTCAACTCCTGACGCTCGAGTTCCGCGCGGACTTCCCGAGAGACAGCCATGTTCAGACGCATCATGAAAATGCGCCACCCTCAGGCGCAGTAGCCGGAGGTCTGATCAGCTGCAGGATCTCATCGTGAAGTCGGCGATCCGTAGGCTCTAGCCCGTCGAGGACCTCCTGCAAGGTGACGCTCGACTGCCGGATCTCGCGCCGCGCTGACCTCGTGAGGAACAAGCGCGAGTAGTCCGCGACGTCCGGGTCGACCGTGTCCTGCCAGTTGGGGTCCTCTTCGATGGCGAACCACGCCGACGGTCCAAACTTGATCTGGAGCGGAGACTCACCGGACTCTCCGCCTTCCGAGCCCAGATCGAAGTTGACGGTCCACTGGTAGATCCCTCGAAAGGCTGCACCGACCTTGGTGATTGTTCCCTCCCCGAGGGTCGCGTTCAGCTGGGGTGCGAGTACGTCAGCGCCGTAATTCCTTACTTTCGTCCTGACTCGCTGCAGCAGCTCTCGCCCCTCCCCGAAGCGTTCCCGAGCCTGCTCGGCGACGTCGGTGGCAAACTGCTCGGCTGCGACAGCCTTGCTCGATATCTGGTACCTGCGCGCCTCGCCCGTCTGGCACATCGCCACCACGAAATCCAGCACTTCCCCATCCTGCACGGGCCCTCTCCCCCTTACGAACTTGCGGTACAACTGCTCGATGAACGTGTACGCCTCTGGATTGTCTCGTCCCCACCTATCGTCGCTGGCCAATTCCTCCCGCAGGCGGTTGATCAAGGTGGCGTAGGTGACGACGCGAGCATGCTGCCAGCCCTTCGTCTGGAGCGAGCGGTCCTCGTCCCTGCACAGCAGCACCACAACGCCCCGCCCACCCTTTCGCTGGCTGTAGGCCAGGTAGCGGTCGTAGTCGTGCCCGTGCCCGTCGGAGGTGACGAAGTTCTCGATCACCACCACCGAGGTCTCGCTCTCCAGCACCAAATCGGCGATGTCCCCGGGGTCGGTTGGATCGGAGGTGTTCACCTCCTGCCGAACCCAGTAACCATCGAGAGGGAACGGATCCTCAGATGGTCTAGCACGGTTGACCTCGTCCATGAAGATGCGGGTGAACGTGTCACCCATGCGGTGGGTCCCTCCGGAGTCGAGTAGCCACCGAAAGACGTTGGAGATCTGCTTCTCATGGAGACCGTGGTGCATGACATCGAAGACGTTGAAGCCGAGCTCCGACGACCTCCCCAGCACTGGCAGAATCCCTGTCACCAAGTCGTCCCGCACGACACCTCCCAGGCTGCTAGCTTGCGCCTTGGACTGAATATATCCCTCTCGGGTGAACGCCACGCCGTCCCGCGCAGAGGAAGTCGCCATCCCCCGTGACCCTGTGGCACTCGGCCAACTCCGGCCAAGGCCCCTTCCCCGATCGTCGCGTTGCCGTGGCTGCTCACAGGGCGGCTACACGCGACGATGCCTGGCCTCGCGACGCATCAAGGCTGGCCCCCTACTTCGGCGCGTACGGCTAGCCTCTCCGTCTGCGCTGGATGGCACTCGGTGGGTAAGGTGCGGGGAAGTGATCTACACCGGAGTGGAGTTATGGCATCGATCTTCAAGACGGTCTCCTGGCAAGTCGAACAACTTGTAGGCGGCATTGAGCAGGGCAGCATCCGCCTACCCGATCTGCAACGGCCCTTCGTGTGGCCCACGACCAAGGTCCGCGACCTCTTCGACTCGATGTACCGGGGCTACCCCGTCGGCGAACTGATGTTTTGGGACGACGCATCTGGCGAGGCCAGCCGCGCGATCGGACATGGCTCTGGCCTGGGAGGGCGACACCAGATCGTCGATGGTCAGCAAAGGATCACCAGCCTCTATGCCTCGATCAAGGGCCGTCCGGTGCGCAACTCCGACTACATGGAGAAGCAGATCACCATCTCTTTCAATCCCTTCTCGGAGCGGTTTGAGGTCCGCACTCCCGCTCTCGCGAAGTCGCCCCAGTGGATCGAGAACATTGCGACGTACTTCGAATCGTCCAAGAGGACTGAGCGGGAGTTCATCAAGCGCTACGAGTCATCCGTCGGCGAGCTGACCGACGATCAGGAGGACCACTTGGACAGGGTCTTCGAACGGCTCGGTGACCTCAAGAAGTACACCTTCAACGTGGTTCACATCGCCGGTGAGTCGGGAAAGGGCCTCGTCGCCGACATCTTCGTGCGCATCAACTCTGAAGGGGTCCGCCTCCGAGCGTCCGACTACATCCTGACCTGGCTCTCCGTTTTCTGGCCTGAGGGGCGGGAGCAGATCGAGGACTTCTCCCGGCATTCCAGGATCACGCCCCAACGGGCGTCGGAAATCGCTGGCAGCCCGATTCGATGGACGCCCGTGAACCCGTTCCTCGCCGTTGAGACGTTCCATGTGGTCCGCGCCATGGTGGCCGTCGGACAAGGCCGCGCGCGTCTTCAGGACGCCTACACGGCACTCCAGGCACGCGACCCGCAGACCGGCTACGTGGATGAAGAGAAGCTGCACGAGCAACTCAACCGCCTGCAGCAAGCTCTCCCTGTGGTCACCGATCGGGTCAACTGGACTGAGTTCATCCACGCCATCCAGATGGCGGGATTCCGCCAAGCACGCAACATCACCTCCTCGTTGAACGTGATCTCCAGCTACATCCTGTTCCTGCTGGGACGCACCAGATTCCGCGTGGACATCACGACCCTCAGGGCGGTCATCGCCCGTTGGATTTTCATGGCCCAACTCACCGGCAGGTACACAGGTTCAGCCGAGTCCCAGCTGAGCAAGGACCTGAGCCGGCTGGACCTCGTGGCGACTGGCGATGCGGACGGCTTCGTCAAAGCGCTGGACGAGATCGTCGACGCTGAGATGACTGCAGACTTCTGGCGTTTCGGTATGCCCCAGATGCTTGCGTATTCCAATGCTGCACTGTCGCCCGCCTACCAATGCTATTTGGCCGCTCTCAACATCCTCGACGCCAAGATGTTCATGTTGGACATGCCCGTGTCGCAGTGGATGGATCCGACGCTGCCAACGGTCAAGGGCATGGAGGGACACCACCTGTTCCCCCGGGCCTACCTCGGTCGTGAGCTCGGTATCGACGACGTGAAGCGGGTCAACCAGATCGCCAACTACGCGCCTACCGATTGGGCGACCAACATTCTCATCTCCGACCGGCCGCCCGCCGAGTACTGGCCGGAGCTCTTGCAGGCCCGGCACATCCGTGGGGAGGAACTCCAGCAACAGATGTACTGGCACGCCCTGCCCGAGGACTGGCATCTACTGGAGTACGACGAGTTCCTGGCTCGGCGTCGCGATCTGATTGCTCAGGTCACCCGTGATGCCTTCTCGAAGCTCCGCTCTGGCCGGGCCGCTGGGACGGTCGACGACAACTTCAGCGCTCTCGAGCGCCACGAACCATCGCTTCGCGAGCTTCTGGATGCTGGCCTTCTCCGGCCTGGCGACCTGCTGGACCCGGTGGATCCGGATTGGGTCGTCGACGCAGTGATCACCGACGACGGGACTGTACTGATAGATGGGGAGCACGAGTTCGACGACCTGGACGACGCAGCAAGGTTCCTCGATGTACACAACATCAGCGGCCTAGAGTTCTGGGCGCTCGAAGTGGACGAGGGACTCACCCCCCTCACGGACGTAGCTGAGGAACTCGGCGATCAGGCGGCGTAACCCGACGGGGCCAGCCAGACTGGGCTGATGCCTCGGTTATGTCCGACTTGGTACCAGTAGTGACCAGCGTCGGCCGAGGACGGCCGTTCATGCTGAAGGGCCGCCGGAACGCTGCTGCCTAGTGGGCGTAGGGCGCCGAAGCGGAGGGCACCCAGTCCACGGTGAGGCGGCTAGGACTGGGGCGGCGCTGAATGGCATCCCGGTGCGCAAGTAGGGGCGCTCGAGTACCCACTCCGCCTTTACTCCAAGACTTCGCGGAGGCCAGCCTGGGCGTCCGAGTCGACGAGGGCGAAAGTGGTGATGAGGTAGGCGATCAGGCCACCCCGCGCCCGCATGGCCTGATCAACCGGGCAGCAGCTCACTCACGTGACTCTCGCTACGCAGGTGCAGCGCGCAAGCGCATCTCGGAAAAGGGGGATGTACGCAAATCTTCGGCCCCCGCTTTCGACTCAAGAATGCTGGTCAAGACAACTTCCGCTCCAGCGCTCGCACCAGTGCGCCCATGACTCCCTCACGCTCCCTGCTGACGACAGCCGGCTCATGGCCGCTGACCAGAAGTTGAGCCAACTCCGCTTTAACATTGCTAGCGGTCGAATCAGACCATACTTGGCCGCTGCTCCGAAAGTAGTCCTTCATCCTCAAGGAGAACCTCTTCTGGGGTTGGGTGACCTTCGGGTCACATGTGACGCCGTACCTATCCAAAAGGAGCGGGGCGAAGATGGCTTCGTCAAACAAGTCCTCCAACTCACTCTCACTCATTCCTACGGCGGACAGCATCGTCGCATCGCTGGCTTCAAACCCCAGTTGCTCCAGCCTCGATCTAGCAGCACGCCCCTCCTTGTCGTCATCAAGGACCGCATGAACTCGACACACCGAATCAGCGGACAGCTTAGAGTGGTAGGGCACATTCGAAGCACCGCCAGCATCTCGAATAGCCAGCCTCCCGCTCAGGAGACAGGCCGCAATGACCCGGCTTCTCTCTTTCAGGAGATGCCGGAGTACTACAGCGTCATGAATACCCTCTACAACTAATACGACTTCCGCAGATGTCATATTGTCCGGCAACCTGACCCCCAGGCAATCGCGTACCGCCATGAGATTCTTGGCTGGAGCGGCCGAATGAGATTTCACTATTATGTTTGCACGGGCGGGCTCCCGGCGCACAAGAATGGGCGAGTGGGTGGTGAGTACAACCTGATGCTCAGCTGCGAGTTCGTCAAGCGCTTGCGCCAGTTCCCGTACCGCGCCGGGATGGAGGTGCGCCTCGGGCTCCTCCACAGCAAGAATGCATGTCCCATTGGTTCGGTCAGTGGCGGTCATGCGCAACCAGGCAATCGCCACCAAGCTCTGCACCCCGTCCCCCTTTGTACTCAATGACGTTCGCAGTCCATCATCCAACTGCACGTCGATACGCTCTGGACTCATGAAGCCTGGGCCCAGATCGGCTGCAATACCGATTTCGCGAACACTCGGCACAAGAGACTGCACATGCTTCAGTAGCTTTTCCTGCACAGGAACTAGCGACTCGTTGATCAACCGTTCAAGATGTGCCATGGCGGCGCGATACTCTGAATCCTCGGCTAACGATCGATAGGTAGCCAAGACCTCCCTTCGGACGATAGATAAGCTCTCCTCCGCGGTACGAGAAGCCGGAATGTACTCTACACGAATCCTGCGGGAAATGAATTGCGCGATCTTGCGGATGTTTGCGTTCATCACGGCGCTACTCGGACCCTGCTTGACAATCTTGAAGACAGCTCGCCCCTGCGCATCCAGGAGAACCCTAATCTTGAGATGCCCGTTGAGCGCGTGACCTGTATTCGCTTTGAAGTCTGCCTTGTCAGCCTCATTCAGTTCGAACTCATACTCGAAAACGCTGCTTGCTCCGGGGCTAGTATCCTGAAGCCCTAGAGGAAAATCTCGCGACCAATCATAGCTCTCAAAGTCATCTATCCGGCGGCGAAGCACTCCCCGCGAGAGTCGAGCATCAAAAGGGTCCTGACCGATCCGAGAGAGAGCACGAAGCCCCACCACTATCGCTCGCAGGATATTGGATTTCCCCTCATTGTTCGGACCGACAAGCACCGACAGCGTACTCAAGTCGATGGATTCTGATGTGCGAATCGACCGGTAACGTTCAACCTTGAATCTTGTTACGCGCATAGAGTGTTCACCTTCACAGATATCTTGCGATTGAGTGTTGCCGCACCTCAGTCAATGGGAAACGCGTCTCATCCTCAGCGAATTTTCGGTGGAGTCCTTTGGCCTGGTTCGTTGCCAATACGGGCGCTTGCACACTCCAACCTTGCGGGCCCCCAGATTCCGGCGAAGAAGGCGACCTCAAGGGTTCAGCCCTTTCTCAAGTGCGGACATGGCTACTCTGAAGTCAGCTTCGCGGTCGCGCGGCGCGAACGGGAGTTCGTAGGTGTAGACCACGCCGGCTGGGTGGGTGGCGGTGCGCTCGTCCTCGGTGAGGTTGTCGCCCTTCTTGCGCCAGAGCTGGCGAACCTGCGTCGGAATCAGGCGGCCGTTGGCGTCGTAGATGTAATCGTTCTGGTCGTAGCCGAGCAGGACCGCGAACTGAGTGCGGTAAATCGTGGCGAGCTCGTCAGCCGTGACTCCGAGCATCGTGGCCATCAGCGCGTCGATCTCCACCAGGGCGTTGCGACGGTCCACGTCGCGTCGCAGAGGTGTGTGAGGTGTCCACTCCGGTCCAACGCCACCAAGACCCGGTGCATCGCGATACGCCTTGCCGAGCAACCATTCATCCTCAACGAACGCCGGGTCCCACACCTCGCGCCACAGGTCGGAGTAGGCATCGGTGACACAGTTCAGGCGGAGGGTGCGGAGGAGTAGTCGCGGGATGAGTGGGTGGTCAGACGGCGGTAGTGCCAACTGCATCGCGGTGCTCTGGATGATTCCGCTCTTGGGAAGCGCTCGGACCAGCGCGTCATTAAGCATGGAGGACATGGCGGCGGCAGCTAGTACGACCGAGGGATTGGGCCCGCCCCCGAGGCAGTAGAGTGTGAATATGTGGGCTGCACCTGGTGGAATCACAGCAGGCATCAACGTCCGCTCACCGGTATTCGCAGCCATCCCTCGCCACGCCACGCGGAAGTCGTCTCGTTGTGACGAACCGTTCCACTTGCCATAAGCGGCGTCGTAGACGTCCGAGTCTCCCGTTGGCTTGTATGCCGTCGTGGGAAGGGCATCTGCAGCGAGCGTCTCGAGGTCGACGACCGACCAATCCTTGTTGCTACTCATCGTGGGGTTGGGCGACTTGAAGAACGGGTTTCCCACGTGAAGGTGCGGACCCTGGAGGATCGCATCGCCCCATGACGCCGGGCCCCACTCCTGGACGAATCGACCTTTCTGCCTGTCGGTGGTCTCATTCCATCCCTGTGAGAACTGCAACCCGAGCGATCCCACACGCCGAGCCCGCGCTAGGTGGGCCATGACTTTCGCGGTGGAGTGATTGCTCGTGTAAAGCATACGCGCGGTGCTCGATGGGGCTTCCGCACCCTCCAATATGTCTCGCCACACCGTGAGAGTCACGTCGCTGACGGATTGAATACGTGAACCGTGAGGCCGAAGATCCCACTGGCCCTCATACTTCAGTCCTGGTTCTTCACCCGATCCATCATGCTTCAGTGATCGCGCGACCGTATCGGGATGGTACAGGCCCGCTGCGTTGAGGAACGAAACGCCTCTGGTGGCACCGTAGACATGCACGCCATAATTGACGAGGTTGTGAACCTCGTCGAAAAGCTGCAGTTCGTTAACGAACTGCCAGTGGCGTCTTAGTCGACGATACGTTCGCTCCCTTAACCCCCCTGCCTTATCGTCCGTGAGGTGCGTCTCCGGGTGGATCAATCCCACCGTTCCCCTGCGTGAAGAGTGAGCCCATGTCTGAGCCATGAAACAACGATAGAGATCCGGCCGCAGGCCGAATAACTCCGCGTAGGTGGTGACATCTCCGACGAAGGTACGCAATGCGACCATCTCGGCCGCCCCGGCCGTGACGATGTCGCCAGCCCTGAGGGACTGCAGAGTCTCTGTGCGTCGCGAGAACTTGACAGACTCGGACGGCTTGAGAGCCAACTGCCACCACGGGTCGCTCTCGGCCAGAAGAGCGTCGACGTTCACGTCGGGTCTCACCCAAGGCGGGTTCCCTACCTGGAGGTCGAAGCCTCCGCGGCCAAACACTGTCGCGAAGTCCAACTGCCAATGGAAGAAGCCCTGCTCGCGGGCGACGTCTTCGCATACGCGCAGCCATGGGTGGTCGTCGAGCACGTCCCCTACTCGACGGGCGCCGGCACCTGCGAGTTCGAAGCTCTCCTGGTCGGCCATCGCCTCCCACTGGTCTGCCGGGGAGAGCGTGCCCATCCCCTGCTTCGATCCGCGAGACGATAGCTTCTGGGTGCCGAGGATGCCCTGGGCGGCGTCGATCCACTGGTCGAGGGTCGGCGGGGCCACGTCGTCGCCAGTCAGCGGCCAGAACCAGAGAGCGGTCCAGGCGTCCATCATGCGTCGGAGTCGACGGTAGGCGCCGTCGTCATCGGACAGCGACTCCTCGATCTGCTCGCGGGTCACCACCGTTGCCTGGTGCTGGTTGGCCACGTCCTGGGGCATCCCCCACAGCGGGATCTGCCGAGCCGATTGCTGCTCGGCGACCATGAGGCGGCGGTAGGCCATCGCCCACAGTTCCTCGGCCTCGTGGGAGATCGCTACCAGCTGATCAAGCTGCTTCTTGGTCGGCTTGCCCTTGATCGCCTTGCGCCATGCCTTGACCTTGGCCACGCGGTCGGGGACGAGTTCCTTGGCCTCCTTGGACTCGGACGTCGCTCCCCAGCCTGCGGCGGGTAGGAGCCAGTGGTGGATGCGGCCACCGGAGCCGCTGAGTTCGGGGCGGTCCTGCTCGATGCGGGCGGCGATGTCGGTGAGCGGCTCCGCAGTAGGCGGGGTGGTGAGCCAACGCTTGTCGTTGACCTGATCGCGCGTGTAGAAGGAGCGCGACGCCCCCACCAGCGAGTTGCCGCGGCGCAGCCGCAGCCCAAACCACGGGGCCTGGAGTCCCTCGGCCATCGTGTCCAGCCACAGCGTGATCTCCGCGAACTCCACGGCCGTGGCATTGAGGTCCACGCCGTAGACGTTATGCAGGGCCAGGTAGGCCTTCACCTTCTGCAGCTCGGCCGGGTAGAGATCGGGGTCGATCCGCTCCCCCAGCTCCTCCTGCCGGCGCTTGAGGTACTGCTCGGCCAGCTGCCGGACGGCCTCGATGGCGAACGCGCCGGAGCCGAGGGCGGGCTCGCAGACGCTGAGGCCCAGGATCTCCTCGGCGGTGGTGGTGTGGCCGTCCTGGTCCAGCAGCTCGGCGAGCGCCTCGGAGACGGTGAACTTCGTCAGCACCTCGGGGGTGTAGTAGGAGGCGGAGCGCTGCCGCTGGCGGCCGGAGAGCCGGAAGACGAACTGGCCGCGAGTGTAGCGGCGGCGGCTCCTCTGGCCCGTGACGGGGTCGGTGTCGAGGACGAAGTCCTTGTCGGCCAAGTGGTCGGCACGGTCCACCGGCACCACCCAGGAGCCCTTCTCCGGGTTGCCGTCGCGGGCCACCTCGTAGAGGTCGACGTCAGCGAACGAGCCGGTGTAGCTCATCAGGCCCTCGTAGACGGCACCGAGTTGGTTGATGCCGAGTTCGACGTAGCTGATGAAGCCGCGCTCCTTGCCGGAGCGTTCCTTGCTGAGCAGCAGCCGGCGGAGGACTTCCTGGAGGGCGTGGTTGCCGAGGCCGACCTCGTCGATCAGGGAAGTCGCCTGGGGTGAGAAGAGGTCTGCGCGGAGGGGTTGGAACTCGAGGCCGCGCTCGACTAGGCGGTCATTGGTCGTTTCATAGGTTTCGAGACGCTCAGTCGCTTCGCTCCCTCGCTCCTCAACCAGCGAGTGGCCGCGGTCGACGAGGCGAAAGAGCAGGGCCAGCGACTCGTACAGGTGGGTGCCGGAGCGGGCGCGCGGGGAGGCGAGCTCCACCTGCACCAGCTCCCGGAGCCGGTCCAGTGAATAGCCGCGGGCGTAGTCCGGGTCCCCCACGGGCAGGATCTTCAGCTCCGGCGACGCCTCCGCGTAGAGGAGGAACAGGATCCGGTAGAGGAACCGCAGCGACTGCAGCGCCAGCGGCTGCGCCTGGCTCTGCGGCAGAGGATCGAGGCCCTGGGCGCGCCGTCGATCCACCACCTCGTTGGCGATGAGCTCGATGGATTCCCGCACGCCCTCGCGCAGGTCGGCGGAGACGCCGACGGTGTGAGCGACGGACGCCTCCAGCGTCGCGTCCCACCAGATGTTGCCGTCGGCGTCGGGGGCCAGCGACTCGGCGTCGACGGCCACCAGCGCCCGGTCGATCTCGCCGCCCTGCTTGGTGTCGCCGCGCTCGGCGACGGTGTGGAGGTCGACGGCCAGGTAGCGGCCCTCCGGCCAGCGGGAGGCCTCGGCCACCACCAGCCAGCGGCCGGCCATAATGAGCGCGAACTTCGTCTCCTCGTGGTCGAGGAACAAGGTGGAGACCAGCTTGGTGGCCGAGGTGATCGGGTCCTCGTCATCGACGACGTACGGCTCGGCGAGGGTCTCGGCGTGGCGGGCGAACAGCTCGTCGAGGGTCGCGGCGGGCTTGGCCTCCACCAGCGCCAGGGTCGGTTCGAGGCCGGGAGAACGCAGCAGCCGGACGGGCCCGTTCACCGTCGTCTCGTAGGGGCCGGGCTCGTAGCCGAGGATGCGGCGGAGGTCGGCGTGGAGGGCCGCGGCGGCGTCCGGGTCCGGGTCGTCGTCGGCGTAGAGGGCGGCCATCGCGGTGGCGAGCTTGGAGCGCTCGGCGGTGAACCGCGACTTGGTGGTTGGGTGCTCGGCGTCGCGCCACTGCTTGACCCGGTCCAGGACGCGGGCCAGGTAGGACTCCTTGCGGGCGTCGGTGGTGAAGAAGTGCTCGCTGATCCAGTCCTCGACGACGAGGAGGGCGTCGCTGTCAGCCATGGGTGGCCTCCGGGGTATCGGCGGGGAGGACCACCAGCAGGGGGCGCACCAGCTGGCGGTCTGGGGTCATGTCGCGGCTCAACCGCTCCTGCGCGTCGACGAGCGCGCGGCGGCGGCGCACCTGGTCGCGCTGGATGAGCGCCTCGGCCTCGGACTGCCACTCCTCCGCGCGGGCCACCCACTCGTCGACCCGCGCCTTCGCGGCGTCCGCCGCGGCCTGGAACTGGAACCGTAGGGTGTCCTCGGCGCGCTCGACGGCGGGCCGGACGAGATCGATGTCCGGGAGCTGGACCGGGCCGGGGTTGCTGCGCTCGCCGATGACGCCGACGTCGGCGAGCATCTCCCCCGCCGTCGCGTGCACCTCGACGAAGGGCGTGGCGCCGTGGAACTGGGCGGACAACCACGACGAGGCCACCACCTGGCCGCGGCGATTGATGAGGGTGCCGTTGAGCAGGACGGTGGGCACGTCGACGTCGCCGCGGACGGCGAAGATCTCGCCGCGGGCCAGCCGGGACAGCGCGCGGTCGGCGGCCCAGTCCAGCACCGGGTGGAGGGGGCCGAGGTAGTGGGCCTCCGGCCAGGAGGAGGCGCTGGTGTCGGTGAGGGCGGCGTCGAGGATGGTGCTCGCGGCGTTGGGCTCGGTGACGAGCTGGAGGCGCTCGAGGACGTTGCGGTCGGCCAGGTAGCTCTGCGGGAGCACCTCGAAGCGCTGGCGCAGATCGGCGGGTGGGACGAACTCGACGATGTGCTCGGCCTGATGTTCGCGCCACGCGACGCCGCCGAGGTCCCGAGGGAGGGGCTTGTCCTCGGGTGAGGGGTAGTACTCGTGGAGGGCATCGCGGAGGAAGTCCACCGGCTTGGCGTAGAGGAGGTGGTCGCCGACGACGGCGGGCTCGGGCTGATCGTCGGCGTCGTCGTCGAGGTACTGGGCCAGCCAGTCGTCGACGCTGGTGGCGATGTCCTCGGGGCTGGCCACCACGTCGTCGAAGCTCTTGGAGCCGGCGAGCACCTGGCGGATGGCCTCCTCCTCGGCGGTGACGCTGTAGCGGCCCATGAGGCTGGCGGCGTCCCCGAGGGCGCGGTGGGCCTCGTGCTCGCGAGCGACGAGGGCGGTGAGGACGCGGATGTCGCCGGAGAAGCGCTCATTCGCGGTGTTGAGCAGCAGCGTGGTGATCTGCGGGGGCTGCTTCTGGCCGTAGCGGTCGATGCGGCCGTTGCGCTGCTCGATGCGGATGAGAGACCACGGGATGTCGTAGTGGATGAGGTGGTGGCACTGCTTGTGGAGGTTGACGCCCTCGGAGGCCACGTCGCCGGTGACGAGCACCCGGATGGGTGAGCTGGTCTGCTTGAAGCTCTCGACGATGGCCTGCTGCTGGTCGTCGGCCAGGCCGCCGTGGAGGACCTCCACCTGATCGGGTTTGAGGCCGAGGTCCTTCTGGAGTTTGGCCTGGAGCCAGTGGAGGGTTGCGACGCGCTCGGAGAAGACGACGGCGCGCATGGGTGAGGACTTGCCGACGCGGACTTCGTCGCGGAGGTAGCTGACCAGGGCCTGGTACTTCGACGAGGTGGCCATGGTGGCGTCGTTGAGGACGGCCAGGCGGCGCAGGGCCTCGGCCTCGCGGTGGGCGGCGGGTGTGTGGTCGAGGCGCTCGATGCGGTTGTGCAGGGTGTCGCGGAGGGCTGCGGGCGAGGACAGGAAGGCCTTCGCCAGCGTCCAGGGGAACAGCGAGCCGTTGGCGCCGGAGTAGGGCGAGGTGATCGTCGGGCGGAGCCACGTGTCGACCAGCTCGTCGACGACGGCGTCCTCCTGCGGGGAGGCATCGATGAGGCGGTTGTCGGGCTCGAGGCGCTCGGCCCAGTCGGCCCCCACCTCCTCGGCCACCTCGGCGCTGTGGCGGTGTCGCCGGATGGTGAGCTGCTCGACGCGGCGGGCGTCGAGGTCGCCGTCGGCCTTGACGGCGGTGGGGTCGAGGAGGCGGACCAACTCGGCGAACGACTCGCGCGACCCGTTGTGCGGGGTGGCGGAGGCGAGGATCAGGGCGTCGGCCTGCGGCGCGAGGATGCTGGCCAGCCGGTTGTTGAGGGTGGCGGTGTTGGTGACGTTGTGCGACTCGTCGATGACGACCGCGTCCCAGTGGTGGCGGCGCAGGTCGTGGACGAAGCGCTCCTGCTTCAGCGTGTCGATGGAGATGATGACGCGGCGGAAGTAGGAGAACGGGTTGCGGTTGGCGGGCAGCTTCTGCTTGACGCGGGCCACGCCCTGGGAGTCGAGGCGCACGAACGGGATGGCGAAGCGGCTCCACATCTCGTGCTGCATCTGCTCCAGCACGTGTCGCGGGGTGACGACGAGGATCCGCTCGCCGCGGCCGCGGCGGATGAGCTCAGAGAGGATCATGCCGATCTCGAGCGTCTTGCCGAGGCCGACGGCGTCGGCCAGCAGGATGCGGGGCCGCAGAGTCGCGGGGTCGAGGGCCTTGGCGACGGCCTTGTGCTGGTAGCCCAGCTGGCGGGCGAGCATGCGCGGCGAGACGGTGAGCGAGTCGTCGCTGAGGGGGACGGCGGTCTTGCGGAGGGTCGATTCGACCCAGAGCCGGGAGCGGCGGTACTTGGGCGAGTCGTCGGCGCGGACGGTGGTGTCACGGGGGTCGTTGAGCTTGATCCGGTCCAGCGAGGGGTAGAAGACAGCGTCCTGGCCGCGGACCAGGTCAGAGAGGCCTTGCGCGTTGAGGACGGGTCCGTCGGAAGACTCGTCAACTGACGTCACAAGCCAGTCCTCGTCGCGCACCACGACGACGTTGCCGGGTGCGAAGGTGTCAGTGTCGATCATTTGACTGCAGCATATCCATTCCAATCAGCCCGGGGCCGGTGCCCGTCGGATAGTGAGGACGAAGCCTGACTGTTCGCCTCGAGCGCATCCCACGCGGCGATGGTTCGATGGGCGACCGCTCCCAGCGAGCGTGCCTTGCGCCCGCGCTTCTTCGTGGCCGATTTCTTGGAAGGCTTCGTCGCTCCTGGCTCGGGCCTGGCCCGTCGTGGACGGGATTCGGCCGCTGGGGCTGGTGCGCCATAGGCGGCCCGTCTGGGTATGGGGTGGGCGCTGCTGTCCGATGCCGGCTCCTGATCCTCCAGACCAGCCAACTGCCGGGCACGGGTCATCATCAGCTTCTCGATCTGTCGGACCCGCTCGCGGGTGACCCCCAGCCTGGCGCCGATGGCATCGAGTGTCTCCGGCTCCCCGGTGACCAATCCGTGGCGCGCACGCAGCACGAAAGCACCTCGCGGGTCCTCATGTTCGAGGGGGCCCATGATCCGCCTCAGGGTTTCCTGCCTGGCCATGGCGTCGACCACCGCTTCCTGGTTCTCAGGCGGATCGCCGACGATGGGTCTGCAGACCAGGGCATCCTCGACCTCATCCGCAAGCTGGTCAACGCTCATCAGGGGCTGCCACAGCCTGACGATCCGCTCCAGCTCATCCCGCGGGACCTCCGGGTCCACGAGGCCTTTCGGGTGGGCGCTAAGGAACTGCCTCCACGTCAGGCCCTTCTCACGTCGAATCCCGTCCACCTGCCGCATTCGCTCATCCATGTGGACGGGGATGCGAATGGTCCTGCCCTGATCGGCCAGCCCGCGCGTGGTCGCCTGCTTGATCCACCAGGTCGCGTAGGTCGAGAACTTGGTCCCCTGCCGGTAGTCGAACTTCTCAACCGCTCGGATCAAACCGATGTTGCCCTCCTGGATGAGGTCCAGGAACTCGAGGCCCCGTCCGCTGTAGCGCTTGGCTATCGACACGACGAGGCGGAGGTTGCTGACGATCATCGTGTGCTTGGCTTCGGCCCCGAGAGACACGAGGCGATGCAGGCAGTCCCTGTTCCTGCGAACATCACCGCTCTCCAAGAGGTGTTCCGCGTAGAGGCCTGCCTCGATGGCCTTGGCCAGTTCCGTCTCCTCCTCGGCCGCAAGGAGCGGGTACCGGCGAAGCTGCCCGAGGTACACGCCGAGGGAATCATCACTAATCGTCCCCGGAACGCGGACCCCGGCCTTGCCCGTACTGAGTCCAGTCCCCGTCCGCGTCGTCGGGACGTAGCGTCCGGATTCCACCTCCTCCGGGTCCTGCCGCGCATGGCTGGGCGGTGCGCTCGGCTGCTGGCCCGAATCCGGTGCGAGGCGGCGGGAGGAATCAACCGTCGGCCTGGCGGCGTCCGTGATCTGGGCCTGCGCCTCGCTGGCCTGTCCGTGTTCGATGCCCAGGAACTCGAGGAGTTCCTCGAACTGGCCTGCCTCCAGCCGGAACTGCCCGTACTCCTGGGCGTGCGGTATGCACTGCTCGTAGAAGTCGGGCAGGTGGTCGGCCGAGAACGGGTCCTCGACGCTGCCGGCGGCATACAGCACGACGAATCTGGCGGTCTTGCCCGGTCGCTTGCGCAGCACGCGGCCAAGCCGCTGGATCATCTGCCGCCTGCTGCGGTTGGCGGCCAGCACGACGCCGAGGTCCGCTTCCGGGATGTCGACGCCCTCGTCCAGGATGCGGGGCGCTGTCAGAGCCGTCACCGCTCCGTCCCGGAACAGTTCGATCCGTTCCTCGCGCTCGTCAGAATCCATCTGGCCATGGACCGCGGCCGCCGTGCATCCCGTGCTCCGCAGGACCTCGGCGGCGGCGAGGCTGGACTCCTGGGTCTGCGTGAACACGACGCTGCCCTTGGATGCCGCGACGGCCGGTGCGAGCCCGGCCAGCGCCAGCTGCTTCATCTTCGTCTCGGCCAGAACCCGCTTACGGGCTGAGAAGCGCGCCATGTAGCGTCTGGCCAGCCCTCCTCCGCCACCGACGGTGCGGTCCTCCGCCAGGACGCTCACGGACTGCAGGAATGCACTGACCGGCTCCGTTGGTATGTCGTATCGCATGACCAGGGCGCGCCTTGCCTCGCTGAGCTCCTCGGTCAGCGCGTCGTACTCCCGCCGCTCCTCCGCCGACAGCGGAACGCTCACGTACGCGAACTTGAACGGGGAGATCAGCCCGTCGGCCAGCGCCCTCTCGTAACCGAGGTCGTAGACGATGCCGCCGAAGTACTGCTCGAGGATCTCGTCACCGTCATCCCCGCGCTCGAGGGTGGCTGTGAGGCCAAGCCGCCAGCGGTACCCCATCCTCAGCGCGTGGGAGAAGGAGTCCGCCCCGTAGCGGTGGCACTCGTCAGCAACCAGCAGACCCTTCTCACCAAAGGGCAGCACGGGCCCACGCATCGCTGAGTGGACGGTGGTGACGAGAACCTGCCAGTCCCCAGCCTTACCAGTGGACATTCGAGCGGCCGGCAGCAACTCCGTGAGCGTCTGTTCCCACTGCTTGACGAGGACCCGGGTGGGGACGATGACGACGGCACGCCGCCCGATCTCCAACGCTTCGGCGATTGCCGCCACGCCCACCCTGGTCTTGCCAGCTCCCGTCACCGCCTGGACGACCCCATGAGATCCTGCGCGACGCCAGGACTCCATCGCCTCCTCCTGCCAAGGACGCAGGCCCAGCGCGTCCGACGAGACGCGAGGGTGCACCTGATCCAACGTGGCAACACTGCCCACGACGATTCCCCCTGTGAAGCGGTTTCAAGTTGCGTCGAACATATCGGGCATGTCCGACAAGAAATCCCCAGAACCGCCGTGCGAGACATTGGGCGCCCGGACCGCGGCCTCCAGGCAGGGTGGACCTCCAGCACTCGACAAACCTGTCTTGGCAGCGGTAGACATGCCCCATGACCGATTTGTCCCACCGCAAGACCAATAGCCGCCTGCTTGTCACCACACCCTCCGGCGAGCCGCTCAGTGACGCGCAGGTCACCGTCGAGCAGGTCGACCACGCGTTCGGCTTCGGCAACATCGGGTTCGAGTTCGTCGACTGGATCGGGGGTCCGCCGACGGGCGCCGAGCGCAGCAACCACCAGCCGACGACGGACATGGAGTCCCTCAGCGAGCTGTGGCTGGACCTGTTCAACCAGGCCACGCTCCCCTTCTACTGGCGACAGTTCGAGCCGACCCCCGGCAACCCCGAGACCGAACGGCTGCAGGCCACCGCACGTTGGTTCCGCGAACGTGGCATCCGGTTGAAGGGCCACCCGCTGCTGTGGCACACCCTCGCACCGCAGTGGCTGCTGGAACTCGACGACGACGGCGTCGAGGCGGCCATCCGCGGGCGCATCACCCGCGACGTCACGCAGTTCGCCGGTCTCGTCGACCACTGGGACGCGATCAACGAGGTGGTGATCCTCCCCGACTTCACTGCCGAGCAGAACGCCGTCACCCGCCTGGCGCAGAAGCTGGGGCGCGTCGGC
Source organism: Tessaracoccus rhinocerotis (assembly GCF_007197885.1). Taxonomy (GTDB): domain Bacteria; phylum Actinomycetota; class Actinomycetes; order Propionibacteriales; family Propionibacteriaceae; genus Arachnia; species Arachnia rhinocerotis. Next base: position 398,988 of record NZ_VKKG01000004.1, on the reverse strand, counting down.
ATGGTCCGGCTCGCGTTCGAGACCGCCCGGGAGGCAAACCCTGACGTCCGCCTGGTGCTCAACGACTTCGAGCTCACGCAGGCCTACGCCGACCTGATCCGCGACTGCCTCGACGCCGGCGTCGAGATCGACGCCATCGGCCTGCAGACCCACATGCACCAGGGCTTCCGCGGCGCGGACGGGATCCAGGAGCGCCTCGAACTGTTCGCCCAGTTCGGCATCCCGCTCCAGCTGACCGAGACCACGCTCGTCTCCGGTGACCTGATGCCTCCCCACATCGTCGACCTCAACGACTACGTCGTGGACGACTGGCCCTCCACCCCCGAGGGCGAGGCCCGGCAGGCCGACGACCTGGTGCAGCACTACACCACCACCTTCACCCACCCGTCCGTCGAGTCGGTCACCTACTGGGGCATCACGGACCACGGCGCCTGGCTGGGCGCACCGTGCGGCCTGCTGCGCAGGGACGGCACCCCCAAGCCCGGCTACGACGCTCTGCACAAGCTCATCAAGGGCGAGTGGTGGTACGGCTCGCAGGAGCACACCACCGACTCCGACGGCTGCCTCCACGTCGACTCCTTCGCCGGCCGGTACCGGGTCACGACCGAAGCCGGCACCGCCGAGGTGGAACTCCCCCGCGGCTTCAGTGGCGACGTCGTGGTTGACCTCGCACGCGCCAGGCCACGGCCGAATTGGTGATATCCTTGTCGTGATATCAGGAGGTCACGATGGAACAGATACTCATCAGGAATCTGCCTCCCGGCACGAAGGCGGCTCTCAGACGACACGCAGAACAGCACCACCGGTCGATGGAGGCGGAGGTCCGACGCATCCTCGCCGACGCGCTCCAACACCAGCCAGAATCCTTGGTGGATCTGCTCGCCAGCGACGAAGGGGCCGACATCGAGTTCACCCCGCAGAGGCTGGGGCTGGGCACCCGAACGACGGACCTATGAACTACGTGCTGGACACCGACGTCGTCTCGGCGCTGAGGCTACGAGGCCGCGAACCACTGGCAGAAGCCTGGGCAGCCTCCGTTCCAGTTGCAGAGCTCTTCGTCACAGCCTTGACGATGGTGGAGATCGAGGTAGGTGTCGCCAGGAAGGAACGCGAGGATCCCCGGCAGGGCGAAGTTCTGAGACGGTGGTTCGAGGAACGCGTCCTACCTGCTTTCGCAGGTCGTGTGCTCCCATTCGACCTCCCTGCAGCGCGTCGCCTCAGCACGTACCGAGTGCCTGAGCACGCTCCATACGATGACGCGTTGATCGCCGCTGTCACCGAAACGAACCAGATGACGCTTGTCACCCGCAACACCAAGCACTTCCAACCGCTCGGACTGACCTGCATCAACCCGTGGGGTTGATTCGGGCCTGTTGGTCCGTCTCCTGCGGGCGTATTCTTGGGTGATGAGGCGCACGGGGGCGGCGATGATCGGCGTGGCGTTGGCACTCGCCGGCTGCACTGATGCGCCCGCTCCCCCTCCAGAGGAACCGACGCCGTCGCTGACGGCTACGAGCGCGGAGACCTCGCCAGCCACGACCTCATCCGAGGAGCCGACGACGGCGACCCCCACCACCCCAGACGAGACCACCCCCGCCCAGACGGCAACCGGTGAGGCACCCTCGCCGACCGCGACGGAGCCCGACGACGTCGAATCAGTCCACCCCTGGCTCACCGCACCCTCGAGCCAGGGCCCGCCGTCGCAGCCCCCGGACACCGCGCAGGAAATCACCGGCGTCCGCGTCGGCACCCACGACGGGTACGACCGCATCGTTCTGGAACTCACAGGCGCCGACCCCACCCTCGGCTGGTTCGCCGGCTACACCGAGGAGGCCATCGAGGACCCGACCGGGAACCCACTCGACGTCGAGGGGGATGCCTTCCTGCAGCTCGGGGTGAACGGCATCGACTGGGCCAATGAGTCCCCGGAGCGCTACTCCGGCGACACCGTCCCGGGCGAGGGCCTGGAGGTGGTCACCGAGGTGGTGTTCGGCGGCCTGTTCGAGGGCCAGCAGCAGATCGTCATCGGGCTCGACGAGGAGACCGCCTACCGGGTGTTCGCGTTGTCCGACCCCGCCCGCATCGTCGTCGACGTCCAGCACGATTGACAGAGTCGGGCCGGCGGTCCGGGAGAGCAGGTGTCGGATGGTCGAGCTCCCGGTGGGGTTCAGACGCTTCAGCAGGAACGGGTTCGTGAACTACCAGTTGAACCGGTGGTACTCGCTCGGGTACTCACGGCTGCAGGATCTCGAGACCGCCGGCCGCGAGATCCGCCGAGTGGCCGACAACAAGCCGGTGTTCACCAAGCTGGCCGAAGCCGCCGTGCGAGAGGGACGTTGGCGCAACGCGGCGTTCGCGTTCAGGGCCGCAGAGTTCCTGACCGATCCCGCCGACCCCGACAAGTCGGTCCTGTACGGGCGCTTCGTGGAGGCATTCGACCGGGGATTCGCCGACGAGGGCTTCGAGCGTGGACTGGTGCCCTACGGGGCCGGCCACCTGCCCACGCTTCGTCTGCGCGCAGTTGGCCACCGTCGGGGAACAGTGGTCGCCCACGGCGGGTTCGACTCGTTCATGGAGGAGTTCTTCTGCTTCTGGCGGGTGCTGGCCGACCGGGGATACGACGTCGTCGCCTTCGAGGGTCCCGGACAGGGGGCGGCCCACCGCGTGCACGGCCTGGCCCACGACCACGACTGGGAGAAGCCCACTGGTGCGGTCCTGGACCACTACGGGCTGGAGGATGTGGCCCTACTGGGGATCTCGTTCGGCGGCTACTGGTGCGTGCGGGCGGCGGCGTTCGACAAGCGGATCACCCGGCTGATCGTGGACCCGCCGCTGTACGACCTCGTCGCGGCGGCAGGGCCGGTGCTGCGTCGGATACTGCGAGAGATGTTGGCCCGACCAGCCCTGCTGAACTGGTCGATTCGCCTGCGGATGCGGGCGTTCCCGGTGCTGCGCCACACGGTGCGGCAAGCGTTGTTCATGACCAACCAACTGGACGCGGAGCCGTCAGCGGCCGTGCAGTGGCTGTTGGGGATGAACGAACGCCACCTGAGCTCCGAGCTGGTCGACCAGGACGTCCTTCTGATGGGCGGGGAGAAGGATCGGTTCCAACCGTTGAAGCTCTTTCACCTGCAGCGGGTGGCGATGGTCAACGCCAAGTCGTTGAGCGGTCGCATCTTCTCCTCTGCCGAGCATGCCGAGAACCACTGCCAGATGGGCAATCTTCGCCTGGCCCTGCGAGTCATGGCCGACTGGCTCGACGGCGCACCGGGCGCGTCATCGTGAACAGCTGCCAACCCACCATGGCGAACCAGGTGGGCAGGAGCAGGCCGTAGATCATGTAGCCGGCGCCGAGGAAGGGACGCAGCGCCTCGCTCACGATCCCGAGTAGCCCGGTCACAACTCCAACGACGGCGACGGCGCGCCCCAGACCCGCACGGCGCACGAGCAACGACAGGATCAGGATGCCCGCCGCAGTCAGGACACCGCCCCAGGACACGGCATTCGTCGTCGCGATCAGGGCATCAGCGGCGGAGACAAGGCCAGCCCGCTGCTCCTCCGAGTCCGCTTCCCGGTATGCCGAACTCAGGACCACCAGACCGCCGTGCAACGACTGCGGGCTGCTTCCCAGGGCCAAGGCGATGATCTCGGAGGCGGCCCCGAGCAGTCCCCCGATGGCCGCGACGCTCTTGTCGACCCCCTTCACAGCGACGGCGAGGGCCGCGAAGACCAGCATCGCAGGAACCGCCAGCCCGACGAACGACACCAGTTGGGTGAGGTAGACCGCCTTGTTCGAGTCGATGTACTCCAGCAACGCGCGACCGTCGGTCGGTGGGACGGGGGCCACGAACAGCAGCGTCACGGGCACCAGCACCATGATCACGAACAGCAGCGCCGACACTGCCCCGACCCTATAGAGGCTCCTCCACGACGGGGCCGGGCCCTGTGCACCCCCGGGCCGGGTCATCGGACTCGTGCCCTTCGCTCGGAGCGAGACTTGATGCCCTGCAGCATTCTGCGCTCCATGACGAATCCGATGGGCTCGACGATTCCCCACAGCAACCGCTGGGAGTCGGGGTGCGTGTTGCGCTGCCGGGTCACCAACCTGGTGGCACGCCCACCCTCCGTCGGCTGCAGCACCCACTGCCACGTGGCGCCGGAGCCGTCGCGCACCGGCGTCGGGACCGGCTCGCCGGATGCGGGCTGGGCGCTGACGAGCACCAGTGAGCGCTCGGCCTCCACCGAGGCGACGCTGAAGCACGGTGAGCCGGGCTTGCCCAGCCGGACTGTGTCCCCGGGTACGACGTCCTGGTGCTGCGGCAGGATCCGGTCGGCGCTGTGGATTTGCAGACCAAGGAGGTTCTCGAGGGCGTCGTAGCTGTAGAGGCCACCGCGGCCCTGACCCAGCTGCGCCAGCCACGGCCACACCGCGTCCGGGGGCGCGTCGATGGTGATGGCGCGCGTGGACTCCATCCGAGGGTCGGGAACGAGCTCGTCGCCCGGCAGGGCCGCGCGGCACTCGGCCTCCGTCGCGCCCCACCGGTTGTACCGGGAGCGCAGCAGCGGCGAGCCGATGAGGGTGGCGACGATGGCCACCGCTCCCCCGGCGGCTTCCATCGTCGCGCCCAACGGGCGGGTGGCGCGTGCCGGAGGGATGAGGACGGGGTTCTCCTCGACCGCCTCCGCCCCGAAGTCGAGGATCGCGTAGGTGAGGTCGCCATCGGGGAGGTGCCAGACCGCCGACGCTCGCTTGGGCAGCGGCCGCCCGTCCGAGTGCTGCCATCCCTCAACCGGGGTGGACCACGGCGAGCGCACCGGCCCGCCGGGGAGGTCGGCCCAGCGGTCCTCGGTGTGGAAGTCGACGGGCAGACCGGCGTCGTCGACGACGACACGGGCACGCACCGTCCGGCCGGCGTCGGAGAGGCTGACGTCGAAGCAGCGCTCGTCAACCTCATCGAACTCGGCACCGGCGGTCAGCAGCATCGATGGCGAGAGCATCACGGCGTCGTTCAGCCAAGTGGTGAGCTCGCCGACGTCGAACGCCTCGCCCACGCCGTCTGCCACGACGAACGTGTCCAGAAGTCTGCCGCGCATGCGGCCCCGGCCCTCGACGTAACTGTCGAGCCCCACCATGGGAAGCACGCCACCGGCCATCGAGATCCGCATCCAGAACAGCCGCGCGATCGGGTCCACCGTGCTGTACTGCCACACCTGCACGGGCATGAACTGTTGCCCCTCCCGCAGCCGGAACCGGCCGGTCAGGTGCGCACGGAACGACGAGACGGCGGGGCGTCCGAGTACACCCATGATGCGGAAGTACCGCTGGACGACCTCTGGCAGCGACGCAACCCACTCCTCTGTCACGGCGGGACCGGGTGACGGCGGCGTCAGTGCCGCTGCGTCGCGGTCCAAGCGCTGGCGGATGTCGCGCCCGGTGATTCTTGCGAACATGCTCCGACCTCTCCACAAGAAGCGTAGGCCTGGCCGTAGCCGCCATCTGCCCCCCCCCCCCCCCCCCCCCCCCCCCCCCCCCGCGTTAGCGGCCCGGCGGCCGCCACCTGCGTTGTGGACCGCGATCCGATCCCAGGTCGCTGGCTCGCCGCTCGTGGGAGGATGCGGCATGAGCTATCGCCGTCGACGAATCGTGACCTGCCTAGGCGGCTGCATGCTGGCAATCGTCTCGCTGGTCGCCTGCGTGCCCGGTGACTCCCAGAGTCCGATAGGCAACGTTCCAGGAAGGCCTACTCCCGCCCCAGCGACTCCCGCCGCCGAAGGGTGCCAGCAAGTGCGTTTCGAGCACCACCAGCAGCCCTCGGAAGTCCCAACCGATTCTGCTCGGGTGATCATCTGCCCTGACGCCGAACGGGTTGGGGACATTTTGGATGCGTACCACGGGGCACCTCTGGAGGTACGTGTGGACCATCTCGTGGCGTTCGTCCAGTCACAGCCTGATCACCTACCTCCGACCGGGGATATTGAGTGTCCTGCGGACCTGGGGCCGCAGTTCGTCCTGATCTTTCAGAACCCCGCCGGTGAGCAAGCCCGCATCTGGGCTGACGTCAGTGGGTGCGGCGGAACGCTCGGGCGTGATGCCTCGGCAGCCGTGTTGGATTGGCTTTCTGGAGACGTCGAGGCCTCGAATCTCCCCTAGCGAGTCGCTGCGCGAGGATCGCACTCGGCATTCGGACCCCTCCACGCGGCAGATCAGTGAGTCTGCGCGGAGCTACTCGGCCTGCTTGAGAGGCGGAGTCGTCGGATGCGATCGTTCCGTGCTTGAACGAACCTCATGCTGTTGACCCGATAGGCCGTGTACTCCGAGGGAGTGACCACGAAGGCGGGTGCTGGGAATGAAGTCACAGCTTCCCCATCCAAGAAGGACCGAACCGAGGCCCTGTCGGCGGTCACCAAATCGTCCAGGAGAAAGAAGCGAAGGTACGTATCGAAATCTCCGAACAGTTCGAAGAAGTCGCTGTAGTAGTTGAGCCGATTCGCCAGCGGGCTTTCCATCGCGGGTCTAGGTAGTGCCGGCGAATGCACTCCAGCGTGAGATCGAACCGATCCGCGATCTGCGGGTGCACACCCCGGGCCTGATTGATGGTGGGACCGGTCTGACCCAACCCGTTGCGGGGGAACAAGACGTAAGCACCGAAAGTCGACGCAACGCGAAGGAAGCCATCAACGTCGCGCTGAATCTCCGCGACCAAGTCCGGTGGGAACCTGTAGGTCCACCCTGGCGTCGACCACGTGGGGATGATGGCGTCGCTGCCCAGCCGGAACGCGGCCCCGTCCGGGGAGCGGAGCATCAACCCGTAAGACCAGTCGTGGCTGACTTCGATCTCGAACGGCCCGACCCCGTCAACCGGACGGCTGCACAGGGCCTGATGCCACAAGTACAACCGTTCGCAGTCTCGGTCGGGGTCGCCTTCGCGGTCGTAGTGGCTCGCGAAGTCCAGGTCGGGGTCGATCCACTCACTCATGAGTTCATCCTTCCGCAGGACCGCGGCGCGCATACGTCCGATCACCAAACTGGCTCATCACATTTGAGGGTGTAGAGGCGGGGTGATCACGGCGGCGCGTCGGTCCGCGGATGAGGGTCGAGGCCTCCCGAAGATGGAAGTTCTCACACTCACCATCCGGAAGACCTCGACGTGCCTCACGCTACCTTCACGCGCCCCAACCTGACCACGTTCACCCGCCTCGACGAGCTCGGCCTGGAGGTCGTCGGCCAACAGATCGAGCCGAAGCGGGCCGTGTTGGCCTGCCGGGTCGTTGAGCCGGACCAGTGGTGCCGGCGGTGCGGCTGCGAGGGAACGCCACGTGGCACCGTGGTGCGTCGTCTGGCGCACGAGCCGTTCGGCTGGCGACCCACCATCTTGCTCGTCACCGTGCGTCGCTACCGCTGCGGCGAGTGCGGGCATGTGTGGCGTCAGGACATGAGCAGAGCCGCCGAGCCGCGGGCGAAGTTGTCCCGACGGGCGTTGCGGTGGGCGTTGGAAGGACTCGTGGTCGCGCATCTGACCGTAGCCCGGATCGCCGAAGGGCTGGCAGTGTCGTGGAACACCGCCAACGACGCCGTCCTGGCCGAGGGAAAGCGGGTCCTGATCAACGATCCGCGGCGTTTCGACGGCGTCCATGTGCTCGGCGTCGATGAGCACGTGTGGCGGCACACCCGTCACGGCGACAAGGGCGGATTCAATCGGTCGTCGCAACACCTCTTTCCGGAGGTGTGTGATGGCAAGAAGACAGCAGGCTGCAGATCGTGCTCAGCGTCCGAAGATGCGTTCGCCGGGCAGGTGGGGTTTCCCGCGTCGGGTTGAGCGTGAGTTCTGGCTGCGAATCGGGCAAGGCCTGCCCACGGCCAAGGCCGCTGAGGCCGTTGGCGTGTCGGAGGTCATCGGGGGCCGTTGGTTCCGTGAAGGTGGCGGCATGCCTCCTATGACTCTGGCCGAGCCGACGGGCCGATATTTGTCGTTCGTCGAGCGCGAAGAGATCGCGATCCTGAGAGCTCTGGGTCATGGCCCGCGTGAGATCGGTCGCCGGATTGGGCGGGATGCCTCGACGATCTCCCGAGAGCTTCGCCGCAACGCGGCCACGCGATCTACGAACCCGGGGTATCGGGCCACGACCGCGCAGTGGAAGTCCGAGATCGCAGCCAAGCGTCCAAAGCAGGCGAAGCTGGTGACGAACCCTAGGTTGCGCGAGTACGTTCAAGACCGGCTCGCCGGGAACGTCCGCCGCCCGGACGGCACCCCCGTCGCCGGCCCCAGGACACCGCCTTGGAAGGGGTTGAACAAGCCCCGCCGTCAGGACCGGCGGTGGTCAACGGCCTGGAGCCCGGAGCAGATTGCTCAACGTCTGAGGCTCGAGTTCCCCGATGATGAGTCCATGCGCATCAGTCATGAGGCGATCTACCAGTCGCTGTTCATCCAAGGCCGTGGTGCCCTCAAGCGCGAACTGGTCACGTGTCTGCGCACGGGGCGAGCACTACGAGAACCCAGGGCCCGGTCACGGAACAAGGCCCAGGGACACGTCACCGCCACCGTGGTCCTCAGCGAGCGCCCCGCCGAGGCCCAGGACCGGGCCATGCCTGGCCATTGGGAAGGTGACCTGATCATCGGTACTGGCAGGTCTGCGATCGGGACGCTCGTCGAACGCAGCAGCCGTTCAACGCTCTTGGTGCACTTGCCACGACTGGAGGGGTGGGGCGAGAAACCATCTGTGAAGAACGGCCCATCTCTGGGCGGCTACGGGGCCGTCGCGATGAACGCCGCTCTGACGGCATCGATGACGGCGCTTCCTGCGCAGCTCCGCAAGACGCTCACCTGGGATCGCGGGAAGGAACTCGCCGGGCACGCACAGTTCACGCTCGAGACGGGAACCAAGGTGTTCTTCGCCGATCCGCATTCCCCTTGGCAGCGACCGACGAACGAGAACACGAACGGGCTACTGCGTCAGTACTTCCCCAAGGGCACGGACCTGTCACGCTGGTCCGCTGAAGACCTCGAGGCCGTCGCCTACACGCTCAACAACAGGCCCCGCAAGATCCTAGGCTGGAAAACCCCAGCCGAAGTCTTCGAAGATCAACTACGCTCGCTTCACCAACCCGGTGTTGCAACGACCAGTTGAACCCGCCAAGTACGTCACCGTGGTCATCGATCTGACCCCGACCAGGGACGGCGCCGGCCCGGCACGCCTGTTGGACATGATCGAGGGCCGCTCCAAGCAGGTGTTCAAGACCTGGCTCGCTCAGCGCCCCCGAGCCTGGCGTGACCAGATCGAAGTCGTAGCCATGGATGGGTTCACCGGCTACAAGACGGCTGCCGCGGAGGAACTGGCCCATGCCACCGCGGTGATGGACCGGGTCTGCTGAAGGTTTGGTTGACCTCCGGGGTTATGCCGCCAGTGTAGCGGCGGGGTTGTAGATGAGTTCGTACTCGATGGGGGTGAGTTTCCCGAGGCGTCGTTGACGACGTTTCCGGTGGTACTTGCCCTCGATCCACGAGACGATCTCGAGGCGGAGTTCGTGGCGGGTAGTCCAGGGTTGGCGGTCGAGGACGTTTTTCTGCAGCAGGGCGAAGAATGACTCCATCGCTGCGTTGTCGCCACAGGCTCCGACCCGGCCCATCGAGCCGCGGAGCCCGTGACGTTTGAGGGCCTTGCAGAATTTCCTCGACCTGAATTGGGACCCTCGGTCCGAGTGCACGATCACCCCGGCCGGCTGCCCCCGGTGAGCCACGGCCATCTCAAGAGCGTTGACCGCGATCCGGGCCTTCATCCGCGAGTCGATCGAGTAGCCCACGATCCGGTTGGAGAACACATCCTTGATCGCACACAGATACACCTTTCCCTCACGGGTACGGCGCTCGGTGATGTCGGTGAGCCACAACTGGTTGGGCCCCTCAGCGGTGAACTGACGCTGCACGAGGTCATCGTGGACCGGTGCCCCTGCCTTCTTGTAGCGCGATGTGCGTGTGACGATGACCGATTGGATACCGGCGACCCGGCACAGCCGCCACACACGACGCTCCGAGACCGTGTAACCCAGCTCGCCGATGTCATCGGCCAGCACCCGGTAGCCGCCCTCGGGGTCGTCGGCATGGAGCTTGCGTAGCACGGCGATCAACTCACGTTCCTCGGCCTCACGGACCGAGATCGGCTGCTTGAGCCACTTGTAGTAGCCCTGTTTGGAGAATCCCAGTATCCGGCACGCGACCGCCACCGGCACCCTCACCGGGGCACCGACAGCAGCCATCTCCTTGACGAGCGGATAGATCATTTTGGGGGTGTGATGTGAGCCTGCGACAGATACGCTGCTGCGCGGCGTAGCACCTCGTTTTCCATCTCCAACTCACGGATCCTACGCAAAGCCTGGGACATGTCCTTGCGTGCCTCGGGGTCCGTGGTCGGCGTCATCCCGTGAGACTGGAACCTCGCGTCACGGACCCACGCCTGCAGCGTGGTCTTCGCGACACCCAGGTCCTTGACGACCTGCTTCTGCGGGATGCCTGAGGCGACCAACGCGACCGCGTCGCGCTTGAACTCGTCGGAGTAAGTGATCTTCGGCATGGTTGCCATCCTTTCAGCACAACCTCCTCCCAGAAGTCATGCGGTCTTGGAGTCAACCAAACCTTCGGCAGTCCCACCCCTTCCATGTAGTGCGTCTGGCAGGGGAGGCCCTGACCCGGTGCCGGCAACGGGTTCAGCAAACCACCCGCGGACATCGAGGCCGTGCTGGGGATCCGCTCTACCGGGCCAGGCGCACCTTGCTGACCGGTGTTGATCTGCTCACCGACAAGCAGGTCGCCCGCCTGGAAGCGCTGTTCGCCGACGACCAGCATGGCGAGGTCGAGGCCACCTGGGGCATTTACCAACGTCTCGTGGTGGCCTACCGGCAACCTGACAAGAAGTTCGGCCGCTACCTGCTCAACAAGGTCATCGATGACATCAGCACAGGCGTTCCCACAGCACTAGTGGAGTTACGCCGCCTGGGTCGGACCCTGAACCGTCGCGCCGCTGACGTGCTCGCCTTCTTCGACCGGCCAGGCACCTCCAACGGCCCCACCGAGGCCATCAACGGCCGACTCGAGCACCTCCGCGGTATCGCCCTGGGCTTCCGGAACCTGACCCACTACATCGCCCGCAGCCTCCTCGAGGCCGGCGGATTCAAACCCCGACTACACCCTCGATTGTGAAGAGCCACCAAACTGCAAGAGCCGCCGCCTCTCACAGACAACCTCCCCGACCACCGGTTCGGAGTGCGCGGGAGGTCCGCTGGGAGACGATTCCTGGGGACGTGTGAGAGGCCACATCAGCTGAGTGAACCCGCAGAAGGACCGGTTGGGCCAGTGATTGAGTACCTCACCCTCGAGGACATTCTGTCGCTGGTGGAGGACCTGGGAGTTGGTCCCATCGGCGATATCGGACTGCTTGACAGTGCGGTTCATCGTCCCCGGGTGAGCGTCTACGGCCGGGATGCCTATCCCGGCCTCGACGATAAGGCAGCGGTACTGCTGGAATCGCTGGTCGGAAACCATGCCCTGTTCGATGGGAACAAGCGCTTGGGGGCTGGCTCTCGCTGGTGGTGTTCCACGGACTCAACGGCATCGATTTGGATGCACCGGACGACGAGTCCTACGACTTGGTCATCGCGGTCGCCAGCGGGACCGCGACGTACCAGGAAGTGTCGGGCTGCCTCGCATCTTGGCACTGACCACCAGCGACAGACCAGGACGATTAGGGCATACCTCCAGATCGGTTGCCGTTGGAACTTCTACGTCACTGTGGGCATCTCGTCAGTTCGTCGCCTCTTCATGCGAAGTGATCCGTTCCAACACTGCGCGCCATTCATCGATCATGTCGCCGTTCTCCATGAGCCCGTAGCCCCCTCCGTGACGATCAGCACGGGCCAGGTAGAAGACCCACCCACGGAGCAAATCGACGCCGCACCATTCCGGGACCCGTTTGGTCCGGCGGTACTCCCTCCAAGCAGGTTCCAGTATTTCGGCAAGCTTCTCTGGAGTACTCGCCAACCTGGCGTAGCCGTTGTACCGATGGGCCCACTCCACTTGCCTGCTCATCAACCCTGCGAACTCATAGACCATTCAGAGGACCACCTTGATCATTGGCACCAAGCATGTCTCATGATGTGGCAGTATTCGCTGAATGTCGAGCCGTCTTGCTGCCGTCGAGTTCTGGGATAGAGAGATCGGCCGATGGGTGCGGGGGAACCATCGCCTGCATCCTGATCTCGAACGCTGGCGTGGCGCCTACGCCGGTCGCGGAGCAGGCACCGTCGACATGACCGTGATGCCCGAGCCGTACATCGGGCCGCTGGCCGCCAAGAACACCCCTGCCCTTGTCATGCTCGGGCTCAACCCCGGTGCACCAGCACCAAAGTTCCAAGGCATGCAGGGCATCTACACGCGGCGTGTCCGCGAAACGTCCTATGGGGACTGGGCCAAGAGCGGCCCCTACACGGATGCGGCGTGGGAAGAAACACACGGGCGTAACCGCTACCACCAAAGCCGGCTTTCTTTCGCTCGCCGCCTGCACAGCGACGACAGCATCCCGGCTCAGGAACTGCTCTACATCGAGCTCTACCCGTTCCACTCCAAGTCCGTCACCGCCGCGATAACGCCGCCAGCCGACCTCCTCAGTCGCTTCATCCTCGACCCCATCAGCGAACTCGAGACCCCGTTTATCTTCGCCTTCGGGAAACCCTGGCTAAAGGCCGCGACGAAACTTGGATTTGGTGACGGGTACCAACTCCCAGTCGACTGGACGACGGCGAGCCGTACGGCCCTTGTGTTCCCACTGAACCGCGACCAGCGCCTGGTAGTTGTCACCCAACTCGGGTATGCGGGCCCTCCCGGTGGCACGGACACCGAAGCGCTCGCCGCCGCGCTCCGCGTCCAAGCCTGAACCCGACATTCTTGGCGTAAGTGCCCAGCGACCAAGCGGCCAACTGCGGCAGATCAATGTCCGTGGAGCGCTTGACACCGGAGACGGAGCCGACGTGGCACCTCAGCCAACTGGTCCACCTGCGTGGAGCGCTCAGCACCGCAGACGGAGCCGTCCGCACCAGTCAGCCCAAGGGTAGCCGGCCAGTCATTGGCGGATCCGGTCAGTCCAGCACTTGCCTGAGAGTGCGTCACAGCTTGAACGGGGCCACGCCCTGGAACTCGTCTGTCGCGAACCGACGGCGCGAGTCCTCCATCTTCTCGGTGACCGCTTTCGCAATATCGATCTCGAGCACGTCCGCGAGCCTGAGCAGGTAGACCAGCACGTCGCTGATCTCCTCCGCGGCCCGCCGCTTGGGGTCCGGCCGGCTGAACTCGTCTACCGCTGGGTCAGCTCTGACCCATTGGAAGCACTCAGCCTTCATCTTGCTCGGCCTGCCAGCCCTCGTACTGCTTCCGCAACTGGTCGAAGGTCTCGGCCCCAACCAACTCCCGAGCAGCCGCAGCAAGTTCGTTTACGCCGGTGTCAGTGGAGCCGGAGCCGGAATTGGTCTCCCAGCTGGCGACCGGACCCCCGACGCTGTCGCTCTCCGTGGGTGCGTCCCGGATCGCATCGCAGAGGGCCACCACGGCGTCGTCGGTGGGCTCGAACTCGGCGCTCCACTCCGGCTGCGGCGACGCGTACGGGCTGGTCCAGACGATGCTACCGGCGCCGTCGGTGAAGGTGACGGTCCATCTGTGGCTGAACGGCGGAGGCATGCTGCCGTTGCTGAAGGCGAACTCCCCCTCACAGGGCGTGCCCGATGCGCCGGAGCAGCCGGCCAGCGCCAGGAAAGGAAGGATCGTCAGGGGCAGGAGGAGTCGCTTCACCCTCCCAGTGTCCACGCCACGGGTTCAGGCGTTCCTCCCCCTGACCGGCGCCGTGTCCGCCACGGTAGGTTGGCGCCGTGCCGTTCACGCTCGCCCATCCCGCCGCGGTGTTGCCATTGATGCGTCGGCCGCTCGTGGGTCTCGCCCTCGTCTGCGGCGCCCTGGCCCCTGACCTCCCCTACTACGTCCGCGCCACCCGTCTCCCGGTCTCGGCGCAGTCCTGGTACGAACCGTTCACCAATGCGACAGCCTCGCACTCCGTCTCCGGCCTGCTGACCGTCTCACTCCCATTGGCGCTGGTCCTGTACCTGCTGGCGCTGGCAGCGACTCCACCGCTTGTCTGGTTGACCCGGGGGAGGTGGGGCGGTGGAACCCTGCACCCCGTCGGGGCAGGAGACGACGAGACCGCTGCCGCTACGCACCGACCCGGCGCGCGATGGGTCTGGGTGCCTGTCTCCTTGGTGCTCGGCGCCGCAACCCACCTGCTGTGGGACTCCTTTGCCAGTAGCGACGGATTCCTGGCCCAGCAGTCTGCGGCCCTGAACACGACGGCTCTGGCCGGCCTCACATGGATTGACCTGCTCCAGCACGGGAGCTCGGTGATCGGGCTGGCGGTCATCGCGGTCGTCCTATGGCGGCGTCGTCGGGTCTTCGTCAGCGATGGCGCTCCCCCACTGCGCAGGACCTACTGGGCGGTTGCCGGCCTCCTCGGGGTCGGGGTGCTAGCGGGAGCCGTGTCGGTGGCGGCCACTTTCGACCCGACGATCCACCGCAGCACGTTGGCCCTCGTCGAGAGCGTCCTGACCCGGGGCCTGATCGGCGGGGGTGCAGCGGTTGGGGTGATTGTCGTCCTGGCCGTTGCCATCTGGTGGGTGGCACGGCTCGGCAGGATGCGGCGCCCCGCGACCTCCGCCCTGTAGCGCTCGGACCGCACTCTCGTGGAGTCGGTGCATGCGCGTACACCGCTTCACTCTGAGGATCGATGGAATCGCGGGCGCGTACCGACTGATCAGCTAGTTCGTAAACGCGATTCGATGATCTCCCTCACGTCGGGCAACTCTTCGATGACCGTGATCCTCAGGACTTCTGGGGCCACGAGGTGATACCCGTGCGCAATCCGGTTGCGCAAGCCCCGCATCGCGGACCAATCTTCTCCGAAGAGGTCGTCGAGGACCGGTGCGGGTAACCCACTCAAGGCGTCGATCATCCCGGCAAGCCTGAGAGCTATGGCGTCGACAACAACACTCTGCTCAAGGTCCATTGATGCGTACTCGTCGATGAAGTCCAGATGAAGAAGCGCGGTCCTCAACAACTCCGGTTCAGTCCGACTCACAGCGGCACCGCTTCTTCAAGGATTCGTGCGCGCAAGTCTGGCCGGATCGAATCGTCGAGTACGAGGTCCACTGGCAGTCCGACCGCCCTGGAGGCCTCATTCTCCAGCCGGGCCAGCGCCAGCAGGCCGATGGGTCGTCGAGGGCTGGCCAGGATGTCGACATCGGATCCCTCGTGGTCCTGCCCTCTCGCGACGGAGCCGAACACTCGCACGTTCACCAGTCCGGCCCCCCGGAGTAGACGGACCAACGCGCCGCGATTCGCCCTCAACTGGCGAGCACGCTCGCCCGCACCGTGGAACCGCAGGAGACGGTTGATCTCCGCCTGACTTCGTCCGCTGTGTGCGGCGATCTCCCTCTGCGAGAGGCCGCTGGCGTGGGCGCGCCTGACGGCACTCACCAAGCGTGCCCGAGCCTCGCGCGCAGCATCGTCCGCGGCACGCGCCTCCTGCTCAAGCTCAAGGACATCCACAGATCCATGATAGCAATTGCGATCACCTGGGAAGTGTGCCGACACATTGCATCCCTGCCGGTATCACGCCGCCCGGAGACCGCTCTTCCATGGCAAGGACGGTGAGCGCCGTCCCGTCGATGGGAGGGCATCATGAACCGCCACTACTACCGCAAGGACCAGCCGGTTGAGGTCGAGGAGATGGAGGCGGTCGTCGCCGTCCACACCGATGAGACCGCCGACGACGCGAACCGGTACCAACGCCGCGCAACGGACGGCAGAGCTGCGATCCGCAAGGCAGCACCCGAACTGGACGACGACACCATCGACGCGTTCGAGCGCGCTGGCTGGCTCGTGGTCAAGGAGAACGCCACTACCCGCCGGTCCGTCCGTGAGGGCAACGTCCCCGACGGTGCGGACGCCGCAGGCAGGCTCGTGGTCCACGACGACGGCCGGGTGGTCATCGCCACTGACGTGCTCACGGTCCAGCTGGACCCCTCGCTCGACCGCCCCGAGGTGGACGCCGAACTGGAGGCCGCGGGCCTGACCGTGCTGGTCGAGCTCCGCTTCGCACCCAACCTCTTCGAGGTCCGCACCGGCAACGGCGACGCGCTCGACGCGTCGGTGGCGCTCCACGAGAACCCGAACTTCGTCTTCGCCGAGCCCTCCTTCGTCGAGCACGTGCCGCAGCGCTTCACACCCACCGACCCGGACTACGCCGACCAGTGGCAGTGGAACAACACCGGCGCGGGCGGCGGCACTGCGGGCGCCGACGTCGCCGCCGAGGCCGCCTGGGACCACACTCGCGGCGCGGGCATCCGCGTGGCTGTCGTGGACAACGGCTTCGACGCCGACCACGAGGACCTCGCCGCGGGGGTCGGGGCGGGCTCCGGCTTCTTCGTCTCGGGCTCCCCCGTCACGTTTACGGCCGGCACCGCCGGCATGCCGGACGAGGACCACGGCACGTTCTGCGCCGGCATGGTCGGCGCCCGGGAGGGCAACGCGAGGGGCGGCGTCGGCGCGGCTCCTGAGTCCGAACTGATGCTCGTCGCCTGCCTCACCGACCAGGTGGGCAGCCAGGCCACCCTGGCCCGGGCCATCGCCTACGCCGCCGACCCCACCACCGAGGTGGCCACCGCCAACGCGGACGACGGCGCGGACATCATCGTCTCCAGCCTCGGCCCCAACGGCGCCAACTGGGCCCTGATGACCGTCCTCGACCTCGCCCTCCAGGCCGCGGCCGCCAACGGGCGCGGCGGACTGGGCACCGCCATCTTCTGGGCGGCGAGCAACGGCAACAACGTCGACGTCTCGCTGGACCAGGTGGTCTCGCACCCAGACGTGATAGCCGTCGTCCGCTCCGACCGCAACGACATGGAGGACAACGCCGCCCGCGGTGCCGAGGTGGAACTGATCGCACCCGGCGTGAACGTGGTCAGCACCCAGTCGGGCGACAACTACGGCCCGTCCACCGGCACGTCCTTCGCCGCACCCTGCGCCGCCGGTTGCGCCGCGCTGGCACTCTCCGCCGACCCGGGCATGACCCGCGACCAGCTCCGCCAGCTGATGCGCGACACCGCCGAGCAGATCGGCGGTGTCGTCTACGACGCTGCTGGCCACAACGACGACTACGGCTTCGGCCGCGTCAACGCCTTCGACGCCGTCGCGCAGGCCGCCCGCCGAATCCAGCTCCTCACCTCGCACGTCACGTTCAACGACGTCCCGGAGGCGGAGACCACCGCTCGCGCCGTCGTCTGGGAGGTCTCCGGAGTGGAGGACCTGACCTTCGAGGTGGTCTCCGGCCCCACCACCACGTCCGGCCCGGCCGGCTCCTTCAGCCTGCTGCTGGGCTCCTCGACGACGGTGCCGGCGCCCGGGATCGGCGCCACTGAGCACGCCCGGATCTGGCTCACCCACACCGGCACCAACGCGGGCGACACCGCGGCCGGCGAGGTGGTGGTCCGCTCCGTCCAGACCGGACAGGAGTGGACGGTCCCGATCTCGGCCAACACCGTCGAGCGCCCCACCGCCGGCCTGGTGATGGTGATGGACAAGTCCGGCTCGATGGACTGGGACGCCGGCGACGGCCGCAGCCGCGTCGAGGTGCTGCGCGAGTCAGCCAACGTCCTGGTCGACCTGCTGCGCCCCGACACCGGCATCGGCGTGGTCCGCTTCGACCACGACGCCGGCGTGGTGATGAACGTCGTCGACGCCGGCCCGGAAATCTTCGGCGCGGGGCGCGCACAGGCCGCCGCAGCCGTGGCCGGGCACGTCGCCAACCCAGCGGGCGCCACCTCCATCGGCGACGGCGTCGCCTCGGCCGGGACGATGCTCGACACCGTCGCCGGCACCTACGACACCACCGCCATGATCGTCCTCACCGACGGCCAGGAGAACGCCCCGGCCTACATCGCCGACGTCGCCGGCAGCATCGACGACACCGTCTTCGCCATCGGCCTCGGCGAGCCGTCGGCCATCAACCCGGCCAAGCTCACCCAACTGACCAACGGCACCGGCGGCTACGTCAACATGACCGGCGTCCTCTCGGTCGACGAGCGGTTCCTGCTGGCGAAGTACTACATGCAGATCCTCGCAGGCGTGAACAACGAGCAGATCGTCCTCGACCCGAGCGGTTGGATCCAACCGGGCGACGCCGTCAAGGTCCCGTTCCAGCTCTCGCGGGCCGACTCCGCCACCGACGTCATCCTGCTCGTCCCAGCCCCGTGGGTGGTCAACTTCCAACTCGTCACCCCGTCCGGGGAGACCATCACCCCCACCACGGCCGGCGCCACCTTCGTCACCGGCAGCAACGTCGCCTACTACCGGCTCACGCTCCCCCACGTCGACGCAGGCGGCGGCGAGCACTGGGCCGGCGAGTGGACCGCCCTGCTCGAGGTGGACCGCGACCGCTTCCACAAGTGGCTCAGCCACCTCGAAAGCACGGACCTGTCCACCTACGAGCAGGCCGTCGCCCACGGCGTCCACTACTCCCTGGAGGTGCACAGCCGCTCCAGCCTGACGCTGAAGGCCTCGCTGCACCAGAAGGACATCGAGCCGGGCGCGACGATGCACCTGGTCGCACGGCTGGCGGAGTACGACCTCCCCGTCGACGGCGACCGCGCCACCGTGCGCGCCGAGCTCGTCGGGCCCGCCGGGAACGACGTGGTGAAGCTCATGCCCTCGGGCGGCGGGGTGTTCGAGGCCGAGTACGTGGCCAAGCACTACGGCATCTACCGGTTCCGCCTGGTGGCGGAGGGCCGCAGCCTCCACCGAGAGCGGTTCACGCGGGAGCAGCTGCTCTCGGGATCCATCTACGTGCCCCGCCCGCCGGAAGGCGACCCCGAGCCGCCGAAGGAGAGCGGGTCCGGCTGCGAGGAGCGGATCAGGATCCTCATCGAGGTGCTGCACGACCGGCGACTGGCGAAACTGCTCGACGCCGCCCTGGGCGAGTACGGCACCGACCTCGCCGAGGTCATCGAATGCCTGCGCAAGCTGGTGGACACCAACCAGCCGGGCCCGGTGGTGCGGCCGAAGCTGCCGATCGACGTGGTCCGGCCACCGCTGGTGCGGCCCATCAGGGCTCTCGAACCGGCGGAATCCGCCGGTGAGGCACGGCTCACGGCCACGGCCCTCGCGGATGGGCTGCGGCGGCTGGCAGCTGACCTCGACCGGGCGTGACGAGCTCCGGCGACACGCCTCGGAGCCTGCCCATCAGAGCAGGGACCGAGGCGTGTCGCCGGAGCTGGTCACCACGGGTCACGAAGCCCGCACCGAGGCGGGCGCCCGGTCACTCCATCGACGTGACGGGAGCCGGGTCCATGTCGTCGAACTTCTGGTTCTCCCCGGCCATCGCCCAGATGAACGAGTAGGCCTTGGTGCCGACTCCGGAGTGGACGGACCAGCTGGGCGAGATGACCGCCTGCTCGTTGGCGACGACCAGGTGGCGGGTCTCGGACGGCTCGCCCATCAGGTGGATGACGCGGGCTTCGTCGGCGACGTCGAAGTAGAGGTAGGCCTCCATGCGGCGGTCGTGGGTGTGGGCGGGCATGGTGTTCCACATGCTGCCGGGCGCGAGTGTGGTGACCCCCATCATCACCTGGCACGACTTCACGTCGCCGTTGAACAGCAGCTGGCGCAGGGTGCGCTTGTTGGAGGTCTCCTGCTCGCCGAGCTCCAGCACGTTGCCCTCGTCCGGACCCACGAGCGTGGTCGGGTACTCGGTGTGCGCGGGTGCGCTGTACAGGTAGAACCGGCCCGGTGCGGAGAAGGTGACGCTCCTGGTGCCGCGGCCGACGTAGAGCAGGCCCTTGTGGGCGACGGTGTAGGTCTGGCCGTCGACGGTGACCTCGGCGTCGGCGCCGATGTTGATGATGCCGGCCTCGCGGTTGTCGAACAGGTGCTCGGCGTGCAGCGCCTCGGGAGTGGGCAGCTCCAGCTGGGCACCCTCGGCGGGGACTGCGCCGGCGAGGATGACGCGGTCGTGGTGGCTGTAGGTGAAGTTCACCTCGCCGTCGGTGAAGAGGTTCTCGACCAGGAAGCGCTCGCGCAGTTCTGCGGTTCGCATCCCGGCGACGTGCTCGGGGGCGCAGGCGTAGCGGTTCTCCATGATGATTTCTCCTTGCAGTGGGTGCCCGACCGGATTGCCGGGACTTCGTTACTCGGAATCGGGTCAGCGGGCGAGCCAGCCGCCGTCGACGGCCAGCAGGGTGCCGTGGACGTAGGCGGACGCGCGGGAGGCCAGGAACACGGCGGCGCCGGACAGGTCGGAGGCCTCGCCCCAGCGGCCGGCGGGGATGCGCTCCAGGATGGCGCGGGAGCGGTCGTCGTCGGCGCGCAGGGCGGCGGTGTTGTCGGTGGCGAAGTAGCCCGGGACGATCGCGTTCACGTTGATCCCCAGCGGTGCCCACTCGTTGGACATCGCCCGCGTCAGACCGGCGACGGCGTGCTTGGAGGCGGTGTAGGAGGCGACGTTGATGCCGCCCTGGTGGCTCAGCAGCGAGGCGGTGTTGATGATCCGGCCACCCTCGCCGGCCTCGATCATCACCCTCGCGGCGGCCTGCGCCAGGAAGAACACGGCCTTCTGGTTCACCTGCACCACGTCGTCCCAGTCGGACTCGGGGTGCTCCAGCGCCGGGGAGCGGCGGATGGTGCCGGCGTTGTTGACCAGGATGTCCAGCCCGCCGAGGCCCGCGACGGTCTGCGCGACCAGGTCGCCGAGCTCCTCGACGGAGGCGCTCGCGAGGTCGCAGACCAGCGTGAGGGCGCGCCGCCCGGCGGCCTCCACCAGCTCGGCGGTCTCGGTTGCCCGGGAGCTCGAGCCGACGAGTGCGACGTCGGCGCCGGCCTCGGCGAGGGCCACGGCCATCGCTCGACCGAGGCCGCGGGTGGCGCCGGTCACGAGCGCCACGTTCCCGTCAAGGGAGAATTGGTCGAGGATCATCGGGATTCCTTTCCCTCAAGCGGGTGCCAGTACGACACCCATTCTGGCCGGGTCCGGCGCAGCAGCGCCTCGGCGTAGAAGTAGTCGCCCCACAGGTTGCCCTCGTCGACGCCCTTGCCGCCGTTCTTGTCGTAGACGCTGTGCAGCAGCAGGCAGTCGCGGGGGCCGGTGCCGTCGGTGGCGTAGTCGGTGGCCAGCGACTCGAGGATCTCCTCGGCCGCCTGCCCGTAGTCTGCCCTGCCGGTGGCGGCGGCGAGCTCGAGCAGCCCGCACACCGAGATCGCGGCCGCCGAGGAGTCCCGCTCCTGGCCGTCGGCGTCGGTGAACATCAGGTCCCAGTACGGCACCCTGTCCGCGGGCAGGTGCGCGAGGAAGTAGTCCGCGAGCCGCCCGGCCAGCTCGAGCAGCGTCTCGTCGCCGGTGTGCCGGTAGCCGAGGGTGAACCCGTAGATCCCCCACGCCTGGCCGCGGGCCCAGCAGGAGTCGTCGCCGTAGCCCTGGGCCGTGCTGCCCCGCAGCGGCTCGCCGGTCTCGGGGTCCCAGTGGAAGGTGTGGTGGGTGGTGTCGTCGGCGCGAACGATGTTGTCGCGCAACGCGCGGGTGTGCCGGACGGCGGCGTCGCGGTAGCGGGCATCGCCGGTGGTCTCGGTGGCCCAGTACAGCAGCGGCAGGTTCATCAGGCTGTCGATGATGGTGCGGCCCCGCTGCGCGGGATCGGCCAGGTCGCCCCAGGCCTGGATGATGCCGGCCGAGTCGAGGAACCGGGTCATCAGGTGGTCGGCGGCCAGGAGGGCGGCGTCGCGGGCCACCTCGTCGCCGCGCTCGCGCCAGGCGGTCACGCAGGACAAGGTGTAGAGGAAGCCGAGGTCATGGGTGGCGATGTCGATGCGGCCGGTGATGCGCTCGACGAAACTCGGCACGTGCGCCTGCGCGCCGTCGAGCAGCGCCTCGTCGCCGGAGGCCTCCCCCAGCGCCCACAGCATCCCGGGCAGGAACCCGGTGGTCCACTCGGTGTTGCCGCCCTCGGGCTGCCCGTACTGGGCGCGCCGCAGCGGGTAGACCCCGTCGATGGTGGTGTCCTCCGGGTAGACGTCGGCGAAGCGCTTCAGGTGGCTGTGCGCGATCGCGACGGCCGCGTCCAAGGCCTTGTCCGTGCTGGTTGCAGCGCGGGGCATGGTCGACATGTGGTGGGGTCCCTTCGGGGTTTCAGGTGAGGATGGGGCGCAACGTGAAACGGGTGTTGGCCCACACGAGGTAGAGCAGCGGCGCGGCGACGACGCCCAGCCCGATGGCGGGCCGCTCAGCGGTGATGGCGAGCAGGACGACGAACGCCGCCAGCGACATCAGGGTCAGGTACCAGCGCTTGGCCATCAGGAAGGTGGCCGCCCGGGCCAGCGCGGCCAGGCGCAGCTCGGGCCGTTCGGTGACGGCCACGAGCCCGCCCAGCGCGACGCCGGCCACCAGGGCGATCAGCGTGGCGAACACGGGGATCGCGACGGCGCCGACCTCGTGGCCGAACGCCCAGGCGATGTCCACGGCGAGCACCGTGCACAGCGCGACGGTGAGGGCACCGATCTGCCAGGCCCTGACGGCGTGGCGCCGCCAGGCGCGGAAGTAGTTGCGCACCACGGCGACGTCGCCGGCGTCGCTGTAGCGGGCGAAGGTCGAGAACGTCGCGGGCAGGCTGGGGGCGGCCGCGACGGCTGCCACGGCGACGAACGGCCAGGTCCCGGTGGGGTCGGTGGCCAGCAGCAGCACCACGAGCGGCAGGCTGGTGGCGACCATGAGGAAGTTCGTCATGAGCGCCAGGTAGATCACCCCGGACACCTTCAGGAACAGGTGGTTCTCGACCATTGCCTCAGCCCTTCAGTCCCGTGGACGCGATGCCCTCGATGAAGTAGCGCTGGCCCAGCAGGAAGATGATCGCGATCGGCAGCGTCGAGAGGACGGCTCCGGTCATGATCAGGGCGTAGTCGGCGTCGTACTGGGAGACGAACGTCCGCAGGCCGAGCTGGATGGTCCAAAGGTCCGGGTTGCGCAGGTAGATCAGCGGCCCGAGGTAGTCGTTCCAGGTGGTGACGAACGTCAGCAGCGTGAGGCTGGCGATGGCGGGCACCGACAGCGGCATCATGATGCGCGCGTAGATGCCGTACTCGGACAGCCCGTCCAGCCGCGCGGCCTCGCTGAGGTCCTCGGGGATGGTCTCGAAGAACTGCTTCATGAGGAACACCCCGAAGGCGCCGAAGGCCTGCAGCGCGATGATGGACCACAACGTGTTGGCCAGGCCCATGTCCGAGAGCAGCCGGAACTGCGGGATCATGTAGGACTGCCACGGCACGGCGATGGTTCCGATGTAGGCGAGGAACAGCACGTCGCGGCCGGGGAATCGCACCTTGGAGAAGCCGTAGGCGGCGAAGCTGCCGGTCAGGACCTGCATGAACGTCACCACCACCGACAGCAGCAGCGTGTTCTTCAGCCAGGTGGTCATGTCCGACTTGGCGAAGATCTCCACGTAGTGCTGCCATTGCGGGATGTCCGGCCACCACTTGATGGGGACGGTGAAGACCTCGTTGTTGGTCTTGATGGAGCTCATCACCATCCAGTAGAACGGCAGCAGGATGCCGAGGGCGGCAGCCACGAGCAGGATGTAGACGAGCACCTTGCCGATGCGCTTGAGGACCAGGTTCTCGGTCATCACTTCTCCTGCCTGCGGTTCCAGAAGTACTGGAGCAGCGTGATGGAAAGACAGATGAAGAACAGCACCACGGCCGACGACGACGCGTAGCCGAACTGGTTCTCCTCGAAGCCCTTGCGGTAGATGAACTGGCTGAGCACGAGCGTCGAGTTGCCCGGGCCGCCGTTGGTCATGACGAGGATCAGGTCGAACACCTTGAGGCTGCCGATGGTGAGCATCACGGTGACGAAGAACAGGGTGGGGCGCAGTCCGGGGATGGTGACGTTGCGGAAGCGCTGCCAGGCGGAGGCGCCGTCGACCTTGGCGGCCTCGTACAGCTGCGCCGGGATGGTCTGGAGACCGGCCAGCAGCAGGAGCATGTAGTAGCCCATCTCGCGCCACACGCCGACGATGATCACGGCGGGCATCGACCACTGGGCCGAGGCGGTCCAGCCGGGCAGGTCGGCGATCCCGAAGAACCGCAGCGCCTGGTTGATGGGGCCGTACTCGGGGCTGAAGATCTGGTTCCACACGACGGCGATGGCGACGATGGAGGTGATGTAGGGGAAGAACGCCGCGGTCCGGAAGAAACCGCGTCCCTTGATTCCCGTGTTCAGCAGCAGCGCCAACCCGAGGGCCGCGGCCAGCGTCAGGGGGATGTGGAAGACGCTGTAGTAGCCGGTGTTGTACAGCGCGGTCCAGAAGCTGGAGTCGCCGAGCAGCCGGCTGAAGTTCTCGAGCCCGACGAAGGTGGCCTTGCCGAAGGCGTTCCACTCCGTGAGCGAGTAGTAGAACAGCATGATCACCGGGACGAGGGTCAGGATCCCGAACCCGATGAAGTTCGGCAGGATGAACGACCATCCCTGCAGGGTGTTGTGGAGCTTCAGCGCTCCTCGTCGTCGCGTGGGTGGGCGCGACGTGTCGACGGTGGTCAACATGCGCCTTTCTCCTGGGGCGTGTGTGGGCGGGAAGTGGGGCGCCGGAGGCCGGGGGGACCTCCGGCGCCGGGCGGGATCAGCGGTTCAGGATCTCGTTCTTCGCGCGGTTCTCCGCGTTCTCGATGGCCGCGTCGATGCCCTCGCTGTCGCTGAGGACGGCCGAGTGCAGCTCACCGAGCAGGGTGTTGATCTCGGCGGTGTGCTGCGAGACCGAGTTCTCCGGCATGACGGTGCGGTTCTCGAAGGTCCAGCGGGACAGCTCGTCCTCGGCGATCCCGTCGAGCTGGAAGAACAGGTCGGTGACCTCGGGGCTCATCACCGACGGGGTGATGCCGATGCCGGCGAGGGCCTTGGCCCCCTCCTCGGACGCGACGTAGCTCAGGAACGCCTTGGCCGTGTCCAGCTTCTCGTCCTCGATGGCCGGGTTGATGCCGATGCCGGTGGGGTCACCGAACGTGACGGGGGTGTTGTCGGTGCCGGCGGTGGACTCGTCGAACTGCGGCGCGGGTGCGATGCCCCACGCGAAGTCCTCGGCCTCACCGGAAGCCTGCTGGGCGACGAGGGTGGCGATGTACCAGGAGCCCATCGGCAGCATGGCCGCCTTCTGGGTGCCGAACTGCGACTGGTAGCTCAGGCTGTTGGTGGTGACGGTGCCGTAGGCCTCCATGGCGCCGTCGGCCTGCATCTGCAGCGCACGCTCGTAGTACGGCTTCAGGTGGTCGTACTCGCCGGACAGGACGTCGGCACCCTCGCTCTGCGCGTTTGCGAAGCCCTGGATGACGGACTGCCAGCTGTGGGTGTAGGCACCCTTGGTGTCGCCCTCGAGCTTCTCCGAGAGTTCGGTGGCCGCGGCTGCGTAGTCGTCCCACGTCCAGGAACCGTCGGGGACCTCGACGCCGGCCTGCTCGAACAGGTCGATGTTGTAGTAGAGGAACCACGCGTCCTGGCGGTAGGGGATGGCGTAGGTGGCGCCGTCGAGCTCGTAGGCCGAGACCGACTCGTTGTCCAGGGTCCCGGCCACGTCGGAGACGTCGACGAGCTGCTCGCCCGCGGCGTAGGTGTAGAAGTTGACGAGGTTCTTCATGATGTAGAGGTCCGGTGCCGTGCCTGCGGCGAGGTCCGTGATCATCTGGGTGTCGTAGTCGTTGCCGGCCTGGTACTCGCTGACGGTGACCGTGTACTCGGGGTTGGTGGCGTTGAAGCCGTCGGCCAGGGTCTGGAACTCGGGCGTGGTGTTGAGGCTCCAGCCGGCCAGCGTCAGCTCGCCCTTGGGCTCGGTGCTGCCGGTGTCACCGGCGGGGGTGGTCTCCGCGGCGGTGGTGCCACCGGCGGTGGTCTCGGTGTCCGTTGGGGCCTCGGTGTCCGCGCCGCAGCCGGTCACGAGAAGCGCCAGTGACGCCAGGGCTGCCGAGGCGGCGATGAGTCGGCGGTTCATTCATACTCCTTCATCTGCAGACCCGGCTCTGGGTCTGTTCGGTTTCCTCCCCCGGCCGGGATGGCGCGGGGACGGTCGGTGTTGACGCTCGTGGCGGTGCGACGGCCGTCGGGCCAGGTCACCGTCACTTCGATGCCGGTCGCGGTCTCGACGACGTCGACGACCGGTCGGGCGGTTCCTGCGTTGCCCGAGAGCTCTACGAGCGCCCAGACCCAGGACTCCAGGGGCAGGTCGAAGCCCACCCAGGGCGTGGTGGTGTGCCGGCCGAGCGGGCCGGCGTCGGTGCGGTCCTCGCTGCGGCTGGCTGCCGCGTCGGAGTGCACGACGGATTGGAGCCGGTCAGCGGCCGTGTCGGCGACGCTCCAGCCGCCGATCCGCAGCTGGCGGGCGCGCTCGGGGGCGTCGACCAGCTGGGCCAGCCGGATCTCGGAGGCGCCGCGAACGATGGAGACGACGGTGAGCCGTCCCGCCGGGGTGGCGGTGCCGGTGAAGCCGGAGCCGTGGTGGATCTGGACCTCGTCGGCGGCCACCCAGTGGGCGTCGGTGGCGGAGGCTGCCACGCCGACGGGGCCGGCGTCGGTCTCGTCCATGCGCACCTCGAGGAGGTCCATGCCGGAGCGGTGCGAGGCGTTGCCGTCGCCGTCGACCACTGCCACGGAGTTGTCGAGCGGGTTCAGCCAGCTCTCGGCGTCCAGCAGCGGTGCGGTGGCGGTGGAGTAGCCGAGCCGCGCGTAGAGGGGGCTGTCGGCGACCTGCGCGCCGACCAGCGCGTGGTCGGTGCCGTGGTTGATCACGCGCACGATGCCGTCGGAGGCGGTGGAGCTCACCAGCCAGCCGGGCGCGCGGACCACGGTGATCTCGTCGGCGGCCTCGGCGGGCAGCGGCACCTCGGGGCTGGTCCAGACGGGGTGGTCGGCCGGCAGCGCCAGCCCGAGCATCCCCTTGGATGCCCAGTAGGCCGAGCCGGTGCCGCTGTAGGCCTGCGCCAGATCGGGCCAGGAGCCGAACCAGCCGAGGTCCAGCAGGCCGTCGGCGTTCGGGACGCCGCGGGTGGCGAAGTGCTCGACGATGCGGGAGCCGGCGCGGCGGAGCTGGCCGAGCGGGACCGACGGCACCTCGGCCATCGCGCCCACCCAGAATGGGGCGGCCGCGGCGAAGCGGTAGACGAGGCTGCGGCCCTGCAGCAGGGGCGAGCCGTCGGCGCCGACGAGGCGGACTGCGTCGGTGAGGAACCGGTCGAGCAGGGCGCGGTCGGAGGTCACGCGGGGTGCGGCGAGGTCCTCGGCGCCGCGCATGCCGGCCCACAGTGTCGGGTAGAGGTGAAGCGCCCAGCCGGTGTAGTGGTCGTAGGCGCGCTCGGGCCCGTCGGCGAGCCAGCCGTCGGCGCGCAGGAAGGTGTCGTGCGTGGCGAGGTCGGCTGCCATCTCGGAGATCTCGTGCGGGCCGTCGACCGAGCGCAGGAACGTCTGCACCACGAGCCGGAACCAGACCCAGTTGATCTGCGGGTAGGTGTCGTCACCGACGGCGGCGGCGAGGTAGGCGATGACGTTGCGCTGCACCGTCGAGGGCAGCCGGTCCCAGATCCACTCGCGGGTCACGTCGAGGATGAGCGCGATGGAGGCGGCCTCCACCTTCGCCTGCGGGTGCTCGTCGAGGCGCAGCCAGCGCTCGGCGGAGTTGGGGTCGGTGCCGGCATCCAGCCCGGCCGCGTACCATTCGGCGAGTCCGTGGGGATCCGCGCCGCCCTCACCCCTAAGGCGGAAGCCGGCCATCAGGAAGGTGCGGGCGAACGCCTCGAGCCCGTCGATGTCCGAGCCCAGGCCGCTGCGCTCCCCCGGCAGGTTGAAGCGGGCCCGGCCCTCGGTGGCATAGGGGCGCACCGCGAGGAGCAGTTGATCGGCGAAAGCTGCCAATCGACCCCTGTCCCACGAGGCGGCCTGCGACGTCATCGTCTTCCCTTCGAGCACTTTTGATCGGATTTGAACTGATCTGCCGCTAGCCTAACCAGAAGTGATCGTTCATGTCTAGTATGAGCGGCAAGCCGAATCGTCCGGAGAGGAGCACCGTGGCCCGAGCAGGACTACCCGTCAGCGCGGTGCAGCCCGAGTGGCTGGCGCTGCTGCCCGAGGCGGGCCGCGACCTCTCCTCCCCCTGTCCCGCGATCACCGCCGAGGACTGGCTGGACTACCACCGCACCGGCAACCGCACCCGCTACGAGGACCTCGCCGCCGAGCGCCACCGGCTGCTGAGCGCGGCCGTGCTCGCGGCCGGCGCCACCGCGGACCCGGTTGCCGTCGGACGCGTGGTCGAGGGGGTGCTGGCGTTCTGCGAGCAGCCCTCTTGGTGTTGGCCCGCGCACGACGACGCCCACCTGCGTGGCGAGCAGCTGCCCGACCCCGAGCGCCCCTTCCTCGACCTCGGCGCCGGGGAGGTCGCCGCGCAGCTCGCATGGGCCGACCACCTCGTCGGCCACCTCGCCGAGGAGGCCTCCCCCGGCATCCGGACGCGGATCCGCGCCGAGGTGGAGCACAGGATCTTCCGCCCCTTCCTCGAGCGCGACGACTGGCACTGGCTCGGCCTCGACGGCGACGTCCACAACTGGCTGCCCTGGATCGCCGGCAACGTGCTCACGGCGGCGGTCGCCCTTGCCGACCCTCCCGAGCGCAGGGCCGAACTGGTGGCCGCCGCCCGCACCTGCCTGCTGCGCTACGCGGACCGGTTGCCCGCCGACGGCGCGATCGACGAGGGCTACGGCTACTGGTGGAACGGCGCCTGCCGCACCTTGGAGGCGTTCGAACTGCTGGGGGCCGTGGGCGATGACGGCGGTGACGGCGACTGGCGCGAGCACCCGGCGCTGCGGGCCACCGTCGGCTTCCCCGCCGACATGCACTTGGGCGGCGACTGGTGGGTCAACGTCGCCGACGGCAGCGCGCGCCCCGAGACCGACCTCGCGTGGCCCGCCCTGTTCCGGCTGGGCCGCGCCGTGGGCGACGCCCGCGCCCAGGCGCTGGCGCTGTCGCGCCGCACCGGAGCGGCGACGTCGGAGATCCGCCGGCTGGGGCGCTTGGTGCTGGAGCTGGCCGACGAGGAGTGGTGGGCCGCGCCGGCCACGGGGCCGGAGCCGCCGCGCGAGGCCTGGTACCCGTCGGTGCAGCTGCTGGTCGCCCGCGAACGCGCCGGGAACAGCGCCGGCCTGGCGCTGGCAGCCAAGGGCGGGCACAACGGCGAGCACCACAACCACAACGACGTCGGAAGCTTCATCGTCGCGCTCGACGGCGTGCCCGTGGTGGTGGACCTGGGCCGGCCCACCTACACCGCCGCCACCTTCTCCAGCGAGCGCTACTCCATCTGGACCATGCAGAGCCTCTGGCACAACGTCCCCGTCGTCGGCGGGCTGCAGCAGCCGCCCGGCGCGCAGTTCGCCGCCCGCGACGTCGCCGTCGAGCTGTCCGACGCCGCGGCGGCGCTGGAGCTCGACCTGCGCGAGGCCTACCCCGCCGCCGACCTCCTCCGGTGGCGGCGGCGCTTGGTGCTGGACCGCGACGGCGCGGCGATCACGTGCACGGACGACTGGGGTTGGTCGACGGCGCCCGCGCGGCCCAGCACCGGGACCCTCGTGGTGGCCGGGACGATCGCCGAGGCGTCGGACACGCAGCTCGTCATCCGCCCCCTCGGGGGCGGCCCCCGGAACCTGCGCGTGCGGGCGGACCGTCCCATGACGGTGGAACAGCGGCCCCTGGATGACTGGATGTTGACTCGGGTCTGGGGTTCGTGCGTCAATCGGATCAGTATTGATCTCGGAAACGACATTGTTGATCAGTCCTCGTTGCGGTTCGAGGCTATGGAGGAGGACCGATGAACCAGTTGGCCGAGAGCCGGCGCTCGCAGATCCTGGCGGAGCTGCGGCTGCACGGGATGCTGCGCGTCACCGACCTGTCCAAGATGCTCGGCGTGGCGCCCGTCACGATCCGCCGCGACATCAACCAGCTCGCCGAGGACGGCGCACTGCGGCGCGTCCACGGCGGCGCGGCGATCGACAGGGAGGAACTCGCGCCCGCCGAGACCGAGGTCCGGGACCGGGACCGGGACGCCGAGACCAGCTTCGCCGTCGGCATGCTGGTGCCCTCGCTCGACTACTACTGGCCCGAGATCATCCAGGGCGCCCAGGACGAGGCGCGCGAGCGCGGGCTGCGGCTGCTACTGCGCGGCACCTCGTACGACTCCACCGACGACCGCGCGCAGGTGGCGCACCTGCTGGACTCCGGCGTCGGCGGGCTGATCCTGGCCCCCGACGTGACCACCGACTCGACGGCCGAACTCCTCGAGTGGCTGGGCGAGCACGGGACCCCCTTCGTGCTGGTCGAGCGCGAGGCAGTGCTCCACGGCACCAACGAACCCGTCGAGTCGGTGAACACCGACCACGTCGTCGGCGCCGGGGCCGCCGTGCGCCATCTCGTCGGCATGGGACACCGTCGCATCGGCCTGTTGACCTCCCTCGGCAGCCCCCACTCGGGCGAGATCCGCCGCGGCTGGGAGGAGGCCGTCGCCGAGAACGGCCTCGACGCGGACCTGCCCGTCCTCACGACCGATCGCGACAGCGCGCTCGGGTTCGACCCGCCCATCGCCGACGTGGTGCGCGACTGCCTCGACGCCGGCTGCACCGCCCTGCTGGTCCACGCCGACCGCGAGGCGATCGCCGTCGTGCAGCACTGCCAGAAGCAGGGCGTCCGGATTCCCCAGGACCTGTCCGTGGTGGCCTACGACGACGAGGTGGCGGCCCTGTTCAGCCCGGCCCTGACCGCCGTGCGTCCGCCCCGCAACAGCATCGGGCGCGCAGTCGTCGGCCTGATCGCCGAGCGCCTCCGCGACCCCGGCCGCCCGACCCACCGGGTCGTGGTCAGCCCCAAACTGCACGTCCGCGACACCACAGTCGCCCCGGGCACTCCACCCTCTGGCGAGTAGCCCACCCACCCCCACCATGGTCGAGTAGGGCGCCCCGCGCGCCCACCCCGATGGTCGAGTAGGGCGCCCAGCGCCCGTGTCGAGACCACAACCCAGGACGGTCTCGACACGCTCGCCAGAGCGAGCTACTCGACCAACGAGGGCCCCGACACACCCACACCCCGACGGTCGAGTAGGGCGCCCAGCGCCCGTGTCGAGACCACAACCCAGGACGGTCTCGACACGCTCGCCAGAGCGAGCTACTCGACCAACGAGGGTTCCGATGGTCGAGTAGGGCGCCCAGCGCCCGTGTCGAGACCACAACCCGGAGAGGTCTCGACACGCTCGCCAGAGCGAGCTACTCGACCAACGGGGGGTACGACGCGAGCTACTCGACCAGCGGGGGTACGACGCGAGCTACTCGACCATCGAGGTCCGATGGTCGAGTAGCTGGCCTGCGTCAGTTGGTGCGGAAGCGAACCAGGTTGTTGAACACCCAGTCCTGCGTGACCCGGTACGACCAGACCCCGGCGGAGTTCTGGCTGCCCACGACGAGGCTCGTCATGGTGTAGCTGCGGCAACCGTTGCGCCCGGTGGCCGCGGTGTCGCACTCGGTGCGCCAGCGTCGACCATCAGCGGCAGTCCACTCACCCGCGTGGCCCAGGGGGTTGCTCGCCCACTGTGACCGCGTCATGAACGGCAGGTAGGTGAGGTTGTTGAACACCCAGCCGTTGGACTGCACGAACCGTCCCGACTCGACCTTCACCGTCGTCGCCCAGATCTCCGTGCGACAGCGGATGGTCTGTGAGTACGGCTCGCACTGCGTGTGCCACAGCCGCCCGTTGTAGTTGTGGAAGCCCGGGATGGTGTAGATGTCACCCGGGTGCGGGTTCGGCGTCCGGGTCACGGTGACCGTCGGGGTCGGCGAGGGGCCCTGGCTCGGGGTCGCCGAAGGCTCCTGACTCGGGGTCGCCGACGGCTGACTCGGGGTCGCCGATGGCTCCACGCTCGGATCCTCCGACGGCTCCACGCTCGGATCCTCCGACGGCTCCACGCTCGGATCCTCCGACGGCTCCACGCTCGGATCCGGCGTCGGCTCAGTGGTCGGGGTCCGCACCGCGGCCACCCACGACAGCATCGGCGACTCGTTGGTGGTCGCCGTCAGGCGCAGGGTCACCTGGCCGGTCTCGGCCAGCACGATGTCCTGGCTGAGCAGCTCCGTCGGGTTCGCCGTGTTCAGCGTGACGGTCCCCGCCGGGGTCGACCCGCCGTCGTGCAGCACCGAAACGTTCGCGGTGCGGGCGTAGTCCGGCCACCAGGAGTGACTGGCCCCAACGATCGTGTACGAGCCGGCCTCGAGGTCCAGGGTGTAGTCGAGCTGCGCCCCGACCTGGTTGGCCGTGTACATGCCGGTGGTGGTCGTCTTGTCGTACGGACCGGCGACGACGCCCTTGCGCTGGATGTCCGACGTCCCGGCCGCGTTGCGCGCAGCGTGGCCCCAGGTGGTCCCGGAGGTCAGCTGCTGGTCGGGCAGGTCGTTGACCAGGCCGCCCACCAGCTCGTCGATGGCGACCCAGGCCGGGGAGTCATACCCCAGCTGACCGGCGCTGGAGGCCTGCACGTCGGCGAAGGCGACGGTTCCCTCGGGCACCACCTCAACCCTCGCCGAGACCTCCACCGGACCATGGGCACCCGCGACGGCGACCACCGACCAGGCCGTGCCGAAGTCACTTGCCGCCGTCTGGTCCCAGTCGATCTCCAGCTCCATGGTGGAGCCGTCGGACAGGGTGGCAGTCAGCGTCTCGGGCAGTGTCGGCGCGTCGCCCTGCCAGGTGGCCAGGTGCGGCGTCTCGACGCTGACCACCTCGGCCAGCTTCGGGTTGGACGCGGCGACCAGCCGGTCCACGATCTGCCGCGCGCCCTCACCGTCGAGCCCGTACGCGGCGGGATCCGCCACGGCGGCCTCCGCGTCGGAGATGAGCCGCTGCAGCAGCGCCCAGCTCTCGTCGGTGAAGTCGTCGGTGCGCTCGAGCGCCTTCGCGTCGGCCAGCGGCGCGACGATGCCGTCCGCCGAGGCGGCCTCGATGGCCGGCGCGCTCATCACGCCCACGGCGTCGATGGCGAGCGCGCCCGAGGTGACCTCGAACCGGACAGTGTGCTCGCCCCACTCCAGGCCACGCAGCGAGTAGCTCGCCTGGAACCAGTCAGTGGGCTGGGTGGCCGCGTTCTGCACCAGCAGTTCGCCGTCGACGTGGACGTCGAAGGTTGCGCTGCCGTAGCCGCTGCCGGCGATCAGGTCGATGCCCGAGCCGGTGAACGTGTGGCTGACGCCGGCGCCGGTGGCGAGGCTGGTGGAGCGGGAGCGCTGGAACTCGTGCATCCCGCCGCCGTTGGCGTGGCGCCACTGGCCGTCGTAGACCAGCTTGGCGGCCGGGACCTCGGCGAGGTCGTGCATCTCCATGTTGTCGAGGTGCTCGCCGTAGTACGGCAGGTAGCCGTCGACGTGCTCCACCCGCAGGTTGTCGAACTGGGTGTTGTGGAAGCCACTGGCCACGTCGACGAATCCGGCGAGGTAGGGGTTGGTGTCGGTGAAGGAGAACACCCCGACGCCGTCGATCGACGCGCTGACGTCGGCGCCGGCCGCGCGGACCGCGAGGCGGTGCCACGTCGAGGAGTCCCAGTCGTCGTCGGCGACGATGCCGCTGCCGACGACGGCGTTGCGGCGCAGGAACTGCCAGGAGCCGTCCTCGTTCAGGCGCAGGGCGTACGGGGTGGTGTCGATGCCGCCCGCCCCGCTGGTGCCGCGGCCGCGGACGCCGAGGGCGCCGTAGTTGCCGGCCACCTCGGAGCGCTCGAACCGCACGTCGATGCTGGCCTCGTAGTTCGACCAGCGGCGGTCACCGATGCCGGTGATCGGGTCCGAGCCGTTCCAGGCACCCGGGACCCCGGTCGTCTGCCGGTCGAGCTGCTGGCGCAGGACGAACTGCCCGTCGGAGGCCTCGTAGCCCTCGAACGAGCCCTGCCGGTCCCAGTTGTACAGCGGGGTGAATCCGGTGACGCCGCCACGGGAGTCGATGAACGACTCCGTCGCGGTGCCGAGGCCGCCGCCGTCGGCGAGGACGGGGACGGTCTTGCCCTCGTAGTTGAAGTCGTCGGCCCACAGCACGCCGGCGTCGGCGTCGGACTCGAGGACTGTGCGCTCACCGGGGACGGGCAGGGGGGTGGTCCAGCCGTCGTCCGTCGTGGCGTCGAGGGAGGTGACGGTGACGATCGAGAACGGCTGGACGAGCACCGTGTAGGCGCCGGCCTCGGCCGCGACGTCGCCGACGAACCGCTTGTAGTTGGCGTCGAAGGCGTGGCCCTCGTCGGCGGCGCGGGTCTCCCACACCGAGAGCTGCTGCTCGGCGCCGAACCCGAATCCGACGGGTGTGATGACGTAGCTTCGCGGGTTCTCGGAGTCGTTGACGATGACGGTGGAGAAGTCCGACGCGTCGGGCGCGGCCAGCGTCATGTAGTTGGGCTCGCCGTTGCGGCCGACGATCGGGTTGGTCCCGGTCGCGGTGGTGCGGCTGGCCTCGGGCACCGCGCGCCAGACGCCGGCGGTGTTGTCGGCGTTCTCCCAGCCGGTGACCGCGAAGCTGCTGAAGTGCTGCAGCACGGCAAGTCCGGCGTCGTAGTGCAGCCAGCCCGACCACGGGTCACGGGCGCTGACCAGTTCCTTGAAGGAGTACTGGCCGCCCTCGTAGAACGAGCCGATCGCCGGCTGGTAGATGACGTGGGTGCGGTGGGAGTTCACGAAGCCCTTGACGATGGTGTTGGCCATCTCCAGCGAGCTGCCGGTGCCGCCGATCCCGGTGCCGGGCACCGTCGGGTCGGCGACGTTGTTGTTGGGGCGGAAGGCCGAGTTGCTGAACGTGGCCTGCGCCTCGGAGTTCCAGACCTGCTTGTCGAACTCGGTGGCGAGCCGCTTGAAGCTGTTCTGGGAGTCGTCGTTGGTGTTGTAGTGGAACGCTGCGACGTCGACCTTGGCGCGGAGGTCCGCGTCGGTGACCATGGCGGGTCCGAAGGTGCCGGTGCCCACCTCGTCGGAGATGACGAGCTTGATCTGGCGGAACAGCTCGGCCTCGCCGTCGCGGAAGCCCGCGAGGCTCGGGTCGTCGCTGACGTAGCCGGTCTCGTCGCCCTGGATCCGGTCGTACCACTGCTTGGTGATGTTGAGGTCGGCGCTGTGCTCGTTCACGCCGGGGTTCAGGTAGTCCACCATGAAGCCGTACTCGCGGTGGGCGGCCAGGATGGTGTTCTTGTACCAGAGGTAGGTGTCGTCCTCGGTGGTCACCCAGGCCGGTGCGACCCAGCGCAGGATGCTGACCACCAGGTCGGGGTTGTACTTGCTCGCGTCGGCCGCCAGCTGGAAGCCGGGGTGGCGCAGGACGTTTGCCTCCTCGTCGGCGCGGCGCATGGTGGCCGGGTCGGAGCCGGTGGAGTTGTTGCGGTCGTTGCCCATCTCGATCTTGACGTGGTTCATGACCGGGTTCTCGCCGCCGAAGAGGGTCTGCAGCAGCTCGTCGTACTTCTCCGGGTGCTGGGCCTTGTAATCCATCAGCACCGAGCTGGTGGAGTTGGCACTCAGGACGCCGAAGCCCTTGAAGGTCAGGCCGTTGACGTTGTCGGCCGCGATGTCGGCGGCGTCGATCGTGACCTCGGTGGTTGGCACCACCGGTGGTTCGGGCTCGCCCGCGAGCGCGTCGCGGGCATCACCGGCGGCGACGGCGAACCAGCTGAACATCGGGTTCTCGCCCGAGGAGCGGCGGTAGGTCAGCGCGACGTCGGTGGCCCCCTCGGGGATGGTGAAGACGTCGTGGGCAGTGACCGTGGCGCCGGGCTGGTTGGCGGGCGTCTCCACCGCGACCGCGGCCATCGCCTGGGACTGCTCGACGCCGTCGAGGTTCCAGGAGACCGTCGGTGTGATGCCACGGGACCTGGACTGGTTGCCGGTGTAGAACTCGCGGAATCCGGAGCTGAGCGTGTAGGTGCCGGGATCGAGCGCGAGCTTGTGGCCGATGAACGTCTCGTTGGTGCGTGCGCCGAGGCTGAACTTGTCGTACTCGCCGAGTGCGGCCAGGTTCGA
This sequence comes from Tessaracoccus rhinocerotis, assembly GCF_007197885.1. Classification (GTDB taxonomy): domain Bacteria; phylum Actinomycetota; class Actinomycetes; order Propionibacteriales; family Propionibacteriaceae; genus Arachnia; species Arachnia rhinocerotis. Next base: position 362,821 of record NZ_VKKG01000004.1, on the reverse strand, counting down.
GGCGTTCGGGTCGCCGCCCTCGACCGTCAGCTTGTAGTTGTAGCTGCCCGTGCCGTAGGCGAAACCCCAGTCGGTGGAACCGTCGACGAACCGCTGGTCCGGCTTGGTGTTGTGCAGGTCGGTGGCGAGGCTGCTCACGGCGTTGTACGCGTGCGAGTTGGTCTCGAGGGTGGACCAGGCCGCGGTCTGCGAGTCGCCGCCGTGGCCCGCGTCGACGAAGTAGACCAGCGGGTACTCAGCGGGCGGGATCACCTCGACGTGGGCGGTGACGGCCTGGCCGTCGACGGTGCCGGGCACCTCGACGGTGGCCCAGGCCTCGTCGAACGCGTCGGCGTCGAGGGTCCAGGTCACCGGGTGCTCCGACTCACCGTCGGAGAGGGTGGCGGGCAGGGAGGTCTCCACCAGTTCGTCGCCGCCGAGGTAGGCGGCGGCCCGGACGGCGGTGGGGAGTTCGGCGGATGCGATGCCGGTTGCGGTCCACATCGACGCAACAAGTGCGGTCGTGGCCAGTCCGACGGTTAACAGGGATGCGGATCGCGCGCGTTGCACGGGTTCTCCTCCTCGTTGAGTGAGCATGTCCCGCAATGATCGCAGGTGATCGATAACGCGTCAATGGATCGGTCCTCGAAAGGCCAAATGATCATAACTGATCACTTGCGCGTGCGTATCGGGCGATTCCGACGGGGGTGTCGCCCGAGCTGGTCACCACCGCGCCTCCAGCCAGCCCGACCAGCACCGCAGCTGCAGGCCTCCGCCCTAGCCGATGGGGCCCTGGAAGTCGTCGGGTCGGCTGCGCAGCAGCTCGACGAGCCGGGCGTCGTCCTCGGGCAGCAACGACCACTCGGCCGCCTCGTCGCCGGTGAGCGCCCGCGTCGCCGCCTGCCCGGACGCACGGTGGATCTTCAGCACGAACACGTCCCAGCTCGGACCGTCACTGGCGCGGACCGCCTCGCGCAGTTCGACCAGGGTGAACGTTCGGCTCAGCATCGGCGCCGGCTCGGCGGTGCCGTCGGCGTCGAAGTAGTAGGCGGCCTGCACGGTGGAGCCGTCGTCGTGGACCTCCGCCGCGAGTCCGTAGGACTCCCAGGGACGGTCCAACGCCAGCCGGGCCAGCGCGTCCTCGATGATCTCGGTGACCAGCTCGGCCACCAGGCTCTGTTCGGACATGCCAACCTCGGTTCCCGGACGCGCACGCCCGTCGTCGTCGCCACCGCGGCCGCGGAGCGCCGGGCCACCAGCATGCCCCAGGTGCGGGGCACACCGACCAGGACAGCGCCGGTCCCGCGGCGGAGGGCACCGGTTGGGACCGGCCGGACACGCCGAGCCGGTAGCGTGGGGCTCGTGAGCACGCCAGTTGAGAAGGTCCCTGCCCAGTCCCAGCCGGGCGCCGTCGAGCAAGAGCCCGACGAGGAACTCCCCGAGATCAGCTTCGACGAGCAGCGCTTCGCCGCCCGGCCGGCGAAGCTGAGGCCGCGCGCCCGCCGTCGCAGCGAGGACGACAGCCCGATCATGCCGCCGTTCGAGCCGTCGGGCCAGAACCACGCCTACGTGGAGTGGCTCGAGGAGCAGTCCATGCTCCACGACGCCTCGGCCGTGGCGCGGCAGCTGGCGGGCAAGCACACGATGTGGGCCCACCCCTACGCGCACCCGGACCCGCGCGCCGCGCTCGCGCAGGCATCGGTCTGGTACACCGCCTACCCGCTGTCGCACATCACCGCGAACGGTCAGTCCTACCTGGCCGCGCTGGGCGCCCCGGAGCTGTGGGAGGCGTTCAAGGAGATCGGCATCGACGCCGTCCACACCGGCCCGGTGAAGCTCGCGGGCGGGCTGGACGGCTGGGACCCCACACCCAGCGTCGACGGCCACTTCGACCGCATCTCCATGACCATGGACCCGATGTTCGGGACCGAGGAGGAGTTCCGCGAGATGTGCGCGACGGCGGCGCGCTCGGGCGGCACCATCATCGACGACATCGTCCCGGGCCACACCGGCAAGGGCGCTGACTTCCGCCTCGCCGAGCTCAACTACCGCGACTACCCCGGGATCTACCACATGGTCGACATCCCGGAATCAGCCTGGCACCTGCTCCCCGACGTCCCCGAGGGCAGGGACTCAGTGAACCTGTCCCCCGAGGCGGAGGAGGCGCTCTCCGAGGAGGGCTACATCATCGGTGCGCTGCAGCGCGTCATCTTCTACGAGCCGGGAGTGAAGGAGACCAACTGGTCCGTCACGCCGCCGGTGCGCGACTACAAGGGGACGCTGCGCCGCTGGGTCTACCTCCACTACTTCAAGGAGGGCCAGCCCACGATCAACTGGCTGGACCCCACCTGCGCCGGGATGCGCCTGGTGATGGGCGACGCCCTGCACTCGCTGCTGGACCTCGGCTCCGGCGGCCTGCGCCTCGACGCGAACGGCTTCCTCGGCGTCGAGCGCAGCTTCGACCACGCCCCCGGCTGGTCCGAGGGCCACCCGCTCTCGCTGGCGGCGAACCAGCTGATCGGCTCGCTGGTGCGCAAGGTCGGCGGCTTCACGTTCCAGGAGCTGAACCTGGCCATCGACGACATCCAGCGCACCAGCGCCGTCGGGCCGGACCTCTCCTACGACTTCATCACCCGCCCCGCCGCCCAGGTGGCGATGGCCACCGGCGACGCGGAGTTCCTGCGCCTGGTGCTGCGCGAGGCCCTCGACCTCGGCGTCGACCAGGCCTCCCTCGTCCACGCCCTCCAGAACCACGACGAGCTCACCTACGAACTCGTCCACTTCGCCGCCGCCCACCGCGACGACATCTACGTCTACGAGGGCCAGGAGTTCACCGGGCAGGACCTGGCCGAGCACATCCGCCAGACCATGCGCGACAGGCTCACCGGCGACGCCGCACCGTACAACTCCGTGTTCACCCAGAACGGCATCGCCAGCACGACGGCGTCCATCGTCGCCGCGACGCTCGGCTTCACCGACCTGGACGACATCACCGACTCCGACGCCCGCCGCATCGCCAACGCCCACCTGCTGCTGTGCATGTACAACGCGTGGCAGCCGGGCGTGTTCGCGCTGTCCGGCTGGGACCTCGTCGGCGCCCTGCCGCTGGACCGCTCCGAGGTGCGCTCCCTGATCGCCAGCGGGGACACCCGGTGGATCCACCGCGGCGCCTACGACCTGCTGGGCAGCTCCCCCGATGCCAAGAAGTCGGCGGCCGGGATGCCGCGCGCCCGCGCCCTCTACGGCCCCGTTCCCGAGCAGCTGAAGCGCGAGACGTCGTTCGCGTCCCGCCTCGCCGGGATCCTCAAGGTCCGCAAGCGCAACGGCCTGGCCACCGGCAAGCTGATCGACGTCCCGCAGGTCAGCGACCAGTCGCTGCTGGTGCTGGTGAACGAGCTCGAGATCGGCGCCACCCAGATCACGGCGCTCAACTTCGGGCCCGAGAAGATCGACGCCCGGATCCAGTCCGAGCTGTTGCCGCTCGGGCGCGTGTTCGACCTGAGCACCCGCCGCAAGGTGGGCAAGGTCGACGACCTCGGCGGCTTCAACGTCGAGCTCGCGGCCTACGGCGGGCTCGCGATGATCATCCGCGACTGAGGCGCGGTCGCGACGGGCCTCAGCCGGAGCGTCGCTCGGCGGCCCCGATCGCTGCCCGGGCGACGGCCTGCGGCTCCCCGTCCAGTTCCAGACCGTCGAAGTCCCCGCGCAGCGCCTTGAGGGCGGTGCGCTCGACGTCGAGCTCGTTGCGGGTGCGCACGCCCAGCCGCCTGATCACCGCGATCGGCGGGCACCAGCCCTGGATCGCGTGCTGCAGCAGGAACGCCGGCACGGCCGCGCACAGCCACAGCCACTTGCGGGAATGGACGCGGGACATCAGTACGCCGAACAGCATCAACGACGATGCGTTGGCCTCGAGGACGCGCTCGACGTCCCACGCACGGTCGAGTTCCTCGATGCGAGCGGTGATGGCCTCGGCGGGGGCGCCCACCATCTCGGTCACCCGCTGCAGGCGCTCCTCGTCGAGACGGTGCTGGACGTCGTCGCTGGTGGACGAACGAACACGATCAGCTGAAGACATGTCACTCCTCCTCTGGAAAACACCAGTCAAACACTTCCCGGGGACCTTCGTCCGCCCCTGGAGCAATCGCCTCGGATCAGCATCCCGGCTCCCGGAAACAAGACCGTAACGCCGCGTCACAACCATGCAACCGGTCGGGAGCCTGCTGGTAACGCCGTCCCGATGGAGTGGACCCATCAACCGCGCAGAGCGGATCAAACAGAAGTAGAAGGGTCCCGACATGGAGACGGAAGTTTGGGAATTGGCCTCACCGATATGGGTGATGGTCTCGGCCGCGTTGGTGTTGCTGATGACGCCGGGTCTGGCGTTCTTCTACGGCGGCCTGTCAAGAGCACGATCGGCCATCAACATGATGATGATGAGCTTCGGCGCCATGGGCGTGGTCGCCGTCGTGTGGCTGCTGTGGGGCTACTCGATGAGCGGTGGGGGCACCAGCATCGCCGGCATCTTCGCCGACCCGATCACCGCGTTCGGCCTGGTGGGCCTCGACGGTGAGGACCTCGTCGGCGTCGGCTTCGCGGCGACGTTCGCGATCATCACGGTGGCGCTGATCTCGGGTGCCGTCGCCGACCGCGCACGCTTCAAGGCCTGGCTGGTCTTCGTGCCGCTGTGGGTGACGCTGGTCTACGCACCGCTCGCGTACATGGTGTGGGGTGGCGGCCTGCTCGGCGCCGACGGCGCCATCGGCTCCATCGTGGGCGAGGCCCTCGACTTCGCGGGCGGCCTGGTCGTCCACATGGCCGCCGGCCTGGCAGCCCTGGTGCTGGCGCTGGTCATCGGCAAGCGCTCCGGCTTCTCCCCCAGCCTGCACAAGCCCCACAGCATCCCCTTCGTGATGCTCGGTGCCGCCATCCTCTGGTTCGGCTGGTTCGGCTTCAACGGCGGCGCCGCGGGTTCCGTGGCCGAGGCTGGCCTGATCTGGGTCAACACCCTCGTCGCCCCGGGTGCCGCGATGGTGGCCTGGCTGATCACCGAGCAAGTCCGTGACGGTCGGATGACCTCCGTCGGCGGCGCCTCCGGCATCGTCGCGGGCCTGGTCGCCATCACCCCCGCCTGCGCCTTCGTCAGCCCGCTCGGCGCGCTCGCAATCGGCCTCGTCGCCGGCGTGATCTGCTGCTTCGCCGTGACCGTGAAGTTCCGCCTCGGCATCGACGACTCGCTCGACGTCGTGGGCCTCCACTTCGTCGCCGGCCTGTGGGGCACCGTCGCGATCGGCCTGCTGGCACTGCCGCAGGACGACGGCCGCGGCGGCCTCCTCCTCGGCGGCGGCGCGGCCCTGATGGGCGCGCAACTGATGGCAGTCCTCGTCACCACGGTCTACACCGTCGTCGTGACCGCCGTCATCGCCTTCGCCATCCACAAGACGATCGGCTTCCGCATCCCGGCGGACGACGAGGTCGGTGGCATCGACGTCGCGGAGCACCAGGAGTCCGCCTACGACTTCGAGACCGCCATGGCCTACACCGGTGAGGGGGCCGACGAGAAGGCCTGACCACCACCTACCCGGTCCCGCGAGGGACAGGACAGAGCCCCCGACCTGCGCGCGCAGGTCGGGGGCTCGCGTCATTTCCGTCTCACGCCCGGCCCGGCGGATCCTGCGCGAACTGCAGCCGCCGGCCCACCCGGACCACGGGCAGCGGATCCAGGATCTCGCCCCGGAACTCGCCGTCGACCCTGTCGGAGAACCCGACCAGCGCCCACTGGCCAGGCGTCGCCTCCACCAGCCGGGCCGCGTACAGGCTGGGGTGGTCGAAGGTGCCCGCGGCGGAGAAGTCCCACGGCCCCAGCAGCGAGTCCCCGGGCGCGAACCACATGCCGCCCGTGGCCTGCTGCTGCCGCTGCTCGCCCTGGTGGGAGTCCCAGCAGCAGAACAGCAGGAACGGTTGGCCGTCCACCACGACGGTCTGCGGCACCTCCATCTGCCCCCAGCCCGCGGGCTCGGACAGCGCCGGCTGCACCTCCCAGTGCTCGAGGTCGGGGCTGGTGGCGTGCCCGATCACCGACCGGGTGGCCGGATCACCGACCGCGGCACGGGCGGTGAGGAGCATGTGCCACTGCCCGTCCTCGCCGCGGAACACCCACGGGTCGCGCCACGCCTCGTCGAACCAGTCGCCGCTGGCGAGCTTCTCGTACCAGCGGGGATCGGCCTCGACCACCTGGGACTCGGGGCGACGGTGCCAGGACACCATGTCCTCGGAGTGGGCCACGCCGACGCGCTGGACCAGCCCGTCGTCGGCCCAGGAGACCCCGGTGTAGAACAGGCGCCACACGCCGTCGTCGCCCCGCACCACGGAACCGGTCCAGGTGGCGCGGTCGTCCCAGGCCGGTGAGTCGGCGGCCACCAGCGCGTCGGGCAGGAGTTCCCAGTGCGTCAGGTCGGCGGAGCGGGCGTGGCCGATGGAGGCGCGCAGGTGTCGCCTGTCGGGGTCGAGCAGCGCCCGGGAGGCGCGCAGGAAGAACAGGTGGTGGCTCCCGTCGTCGGCCCTTGCGGGCCAGCTGTCCCACACCCAGTGGTCAGGAAGTCTCAGCATGTGTCTATCCCTTCACGCCGCTGGCGGCGATGGAGCTGACGAACGCTCGCTGGAACACGAGGAACATCAGCAGAACTGGCAGTGTGATCAGTGAGGTGTAGGCCATGACCTCACCCCAGGCGGTGTTGAGCTGGAAGAAGTACTGCATGCCCACCATCACCGGCCGGAGGGACTCCTGCTGCACCACCATCAGCGGCCACAGGTAGGAGTTCCAGGCGGGCAGGAACGTGAGGATGGCGACGGTGGCGAAGGCCGGTCCGGACAGTGGCGCGATGATGCGCGCGTAGATCGAGAACCAGCCGGCGCCGTCGATCCGGGCCGCCTCGTCCAGCGAGGTGGGGATGGTGGAGAAGTACTGCGTGAACAAGAAGATGGAGAAGGCGTTCGCGATGAAGGGGAGGATCATCACCTCGTAGGTGTTGAGCATCCCGATGTCGTACTTCACCATCCCGTCCTCGACGAGGAGCGTGGGCAGCAGGCTGACCCAGTAGACCATCGGCACCGCGATGGTCTCGAACGGCACGATCAGGGTGGCGATGATGACGGTCAGCAGGATCTTGCGGCCCCGCCACTCCATCCGCGAGAGGGCGAAGCCGGCGAGCGAGTTGACCACGAGCCCCAGAGCGACGATGAGCACCGTCACCACGATCGAGTTCAGCAGGAACCGGGCGAAGGGGACGCGTTCGAAGACGCCGGTGTAGTTGGCCAGCGAGATGTCACCCACGGGCAGGAAGGCCCGGAAGGAGTCGACGTCGGCCAGGATCTGGGCGTCAGGCTTGAGGCTCGAGACGAACATGAACACCAGCGGGAACATGAACACGAGCGCGAGGACGATCATCGGGATGTAGAGCAGCTTGGCGCGGCTCTTGCGGGTGCGAGACATGGTGATGGTGGTGTCGGTCATGTCAGTCCTTGTCCCTTGTCAGGAAGCGCTGGATGAGTGCGATCGCCAGCACCAGCACGAAGAAGATCAGCGAGATGGCGGCGCCGTAGCCGGTCTGCTGCTCCCGGTACCCTCGCCGCACGGCGTGGAAGACCAGCGTCGTCGTCGAGTCGCGCGGGCCGCCCTGGGTCATGACGTCGATCTGCACGAACAGCCCCAGCGCGGCGATGGTGATCGTCACGAGGATGAACACCATGGTCGGACGCAGGCCCGGCCACGTGACGTTCTTGAACTGCTGCCACGGCCCTGCCCCGTCCATCCGGGCGGCCTCGTAGAGCTCCTCCGGGATGGTCTGCAGGCCCGAGAGCCAGATGATCATGTGGAAGCCCACCGCCTGCCAGATGGAAAGGACGATGATTGCCGGCAGCGCGGTCGACGGGTTGCTCAGCCACGCGATCCCCTCCCACGAACCGAAGGTGATGGTGTCGATGAAGGAGTTGATGATGCCGTCGGGCTGGTACATGAAGCGCCACAGGATGGACACGACGACGATGGACGTCACCACGGGGATGAAGAACACGATCCGGAAGAACGTGGTCCCCCGCAGCTTCTGGTTCACGAGGACGGCCATCACCAGCCCGAGGCCCGCCTGGACGGGCACGACGACGACGGCGAACAGGAAGGTGTTGATGAGGGACCGGATGAAGGTCGGGTCCCCCACGAACGCGCGGATGAAGTTGTCCAGCCCGACGAACCTTGGCGGGTTGGGCGAGATCAGGCGGGCGTTGGTGAAAGACAGCCCGAAGGCCAGCAGCACCGGGATGATCAGGAACATCACCAGGAGCAGGGCCGCCGGCGCCACCATGGCGTAGGCCACGGAGTGGCCCCGTTGCTTGCCATGGCGCCGCTTGGCGGGTGCCCGTTCCGGCGCCGTGGGGTTGGCCGCGGACGGCGGCCCGGCATTGAGTGAGGTGGTCATGATGCCTCCAGAAGGGGTGGAGCGGCTCAGAACCCGTAGCCGTCGTTGTTCTCGATGTCGGCGTCGATGTCCGCGACTGCCTGGTCGAGGCTCTCCTGGACGTCAGCGCCGTTCATGATGTCCTTGGCCGCCCGCTCGAAGGTGGTGGAGATGACCGCGTAGGCGGGGGTCTCGGGGCGGAGCACCGCGAACTGGGTCAGCTCCGTGAACGGGCGCAGCTGGCCGTCCTCGCCGAAATACTCGCTGAGCTCGGTGGCCTCCTCCGTGGCGGGGATGACGATCTGCTTGTCCGCGAACGCCGCGATGTACTCCGCGTCGAAGGAGAACTCGAGGTAGGCGCGGGCCCCGTCGAGCTCGGGACCCGAGCAGTCGGCCGCGATGCCCCACTGCCAGGAGCCGCCGCCGATCTTGGGACCGTTGCCGAAGTCCGGCGGCGGCAGGATCAGCAGGTCGTCGCCCACTGCCTCGATCGATCCCAGCGCGTTCCAGACGCCGGTGTAGCTGAGGCCCACCTCGTCGCGGTTGAACTCCTCGTTGCCGACGGTGCCGTCGATGCCGGCCAGCCCGTCCGCGAAGAGGCCCTGGAACCACTCGCCGAACGCCACGGCCTCCGGGCCGTTGAGCACGCCGTCGGCGCTGAGGTAGGTGTCGCGGTCGATCAGGTCGCCACCGAAGCTCTGCAGGAACGGCGAGTAGGCGTAGGGCCACCACTCGCCGACGTCCTCGGCGCCGATGTCGATCGCGGTCTCGTAGCCGGCGCCCTGCAGCGTGCGCAGAGCGGCGTCGAACTCCTCACCGGTCCACGGCTCGTCGACGGTGGGGATGCGGATGTCGTTGGCCTCGAGCACCGACTGCCGGGCGAAGATCGCCAGCGCGGCGTCCCAGTAGCCGGCGGAGTAGACCTCGTCGTCCCACATGCCGACGGCGGTCGGCAGCAGGGAGTCGGTGATCTCCGACGAGATCCCCAGCGGCTGGATGTAGCCCGCCCACGCCCAGTTCGGGACGATCGGGCCGTCCATGTCCAGCAGGCACGGCAGGTCGCCGGAGGCGGCGGCCGCGACGATGGCGTCGTTGTAGGCGCCCTGCGGGAACGACTCGGAGACGACCTCGTAGTCGTCCTGGGAGCCGTTGAAGTCGGAGATGATCTGGTTGTAGACCTCGAGCTCGGCCGGGTTGCCGGCGGAGTGGGTCCAGAGGGTGACCTGGGCGGGTCCGTCCCCACCGTCGCCGTTGGGGTCCTCGCCCGCCCGGGCGCAACCCGTCACGGCGAGGGCGGACACGACCGCCAGGGCCGCGAGTGCTCTACCTTGCTTCATTGCAGTGCTCCTTCCAGTTCGGCCGCCTCCGTTGGTGGCCGGGATCGAAGTTACCTAATTCGATTTAGGTGAGGATCCCAGCATGCGCCTCGACCCAAGGGGATGTCAACAGGTCTGCGGAAATTACTTGGTTCGGGTTGGCACGGACGCCGGCGGCGCCGTGGACTCGCGCACCAGAAGCTCACACGGGAGGCAGCGGCGGCGGTCCTCGATGTGCTCCCCGGCCCGCGCGGCCAGTGCCATCGCCACCGCCTCGTCGCCCATCCGGACGTGCGGCAGGGCGATGGTGGTCAGCGGTGGGACGGCCCGTTCCGCGAGCCGCTCCTCGTCATCGAACCCGACGAGCGAGAGGTCCTCCGGGACGGAGAGGCCGAGGCGGGCGGCGGCCAGCATCGCCCCGAGGGCGGCGCGGTCGGTGACGGCGAACAGTGCCGTCGGCCGCACCTCGGCCGGCACGTCCAGCACCTTCATGGCCGCATGGTAGCCGTCGTCGATGCCCCACTCGCTCTCCAGCACCGCGGCCTCGACCCCCAACTCCCCCGCCCGCTTGAGGAACGCGTCGCGGCGGATCGGACCGGAGATGTTTCCCGGGTCCTCGCGGTCGCTGCCCGGTTCCCAGATCCCCGACAGCATGGTGATTCTTCGGTGGCCCAGGCCGGCGAGGTGGTCGATGGCACGGGTGGCGCCCAGGGCGTCGTCGGGGTAGACGCTGAGCTCGTCGTCGCGGCCGGTGGTGCAGTTGGCGAGCACCAGCGGGAGACGCGTTTTCGGGGCGACGTCGAGGACGCGGAAGCCCATGCTGACGTAGATGATCGCGTCCACCTGGCGTCGCTCGAGTTCGTGGATGGCGGAGACCTCCCTGTCCTCGCGGGAGTGGAGGTCCATGACGAGCATGATGTAGCCGTTGGCCTCCGCGCGCTCGGAGGCGGCGGCCAGCAGCCGACCGCCGAACGGGGAGGATGCGACGGCGTCGGTCACCAGGCCCAACGAGTGCGTGGTCCGACTGCGAAGCGAGCGGGCGACGTGGTGCGGTTCGTAGCCGAGCCGCGCCGCCTCCTTCAGGATCCGGTTCCTGGTCTCGGGCGCGATGTTGCCGCCGTCGCGGCCGTTGAGCACGAACGAGACGGCAGTGGGCGAGACCCCCGCCGCGGCCGCGACGTCGGCGGCCCGCACGCGGCGTCCGGGCTGGCTGGGCATGCGTTCATGGCACCAGTAGGGGCGGGAGCGTGTCAACAAGGGCGCCTGCCGGGCCTGCCGGGGTCGTGGTGACCTGCGTGAGCGGCACGCCGGGCCCGGGCTCTCCAGAACCTGGACGCGGCGTGTCGCTCACTGTGGTCACCAGGGCTCGAAGCTCAGCCCTGCGCCGCGGCCCATTCCGCGACGCGGCGGGCACTCTCGGCCTCCGAGAGGTCCTCCACCCGCGACATCAGCGACCAGCGCACGCCGAACGGGTCGCGGATGGAGGCGAACCGGTCGCCGGAGACGAAGTCGGACACGGGCTCGCGCACCGTCGCACCGGCCCCGACGGCGCGCTCGAGCGTTGCGTCCACGTCGGCCAGGTAGAGGCCCATGGAGTAGCAGTCGTCGTCGCCCTCGGGCATAGGGACCAGCCCGAAGTCCGGGTTCGGCTCTCCGAGCTGGAGCTGGCCGTTGCCGAAGTCCAGGACGGCGTGGACCACCTTGCCGCCCATCTCTGTGACGTCGACGACGCGGGCGCCGAACACGTCGCGGTAGAACTCGATGGCCTCCGTCGCCCGGGCGACGGCCAGGAACGGCGTCAGACTGGTGGAGCCGTGCGGGATGCCGTTGGTCGTGTGCTCGCCGGTGACTCCCTGTCGGGGATTCGTGGTGTCATTCATACAGGCGACGCTACGGCGACGCCCTTGCTGGTGACTTGGAGATTCGCGACAACCGGAGGCCAGATTGGACACGGACCAGGGCGGAGGCATCCTCTACCCCACCCGCCTGCCCAGCTTCCACCGCCTGCCCGCCCCCGAACCGGTGGCGCACCTGGTGCGGTGGTTCTGGATCCCGCGCTGGCGGCTGGCACCGGGGCGGACGTCCCGGCAGGGGGTCCTCACGTTCCCGGCTTCGAACCTGACCGTCGAGCCCGACGGCGTGGCCATCTCCGGCCCCACCACCCGGATCTCGCACCGGGACCTCGTCGGCGAGGGCTGGGCGGTGGGCGCCCTGCTGCGGCCGGCAGGCGTCGCAGCGCTCGGTGTGACGCCGTCGGAACTGGTCGACACCGAGGCTCCCTGGGAGGCGCCTGGCCTCCTGCTGTCCGTCACCGATGCGATGGCCGGCCCCGACGAGGACGCCGCGCGGGACCGGGCCGTCACCGCCTGGACGAACTGGCTGCTGGCGACCGCCGCGGAGCCCACCGAAGCGGCACTGACCGCCAACCGGCTGGAGGACGTCGTCCGCGAGGACCGCGACCTGGTGCGCGTCGAACAACTCGCCGAACGACTCCACCTGTCAGTGCGGAGCATCCAGCGGCTCGCGGACCGGTTCATCGGAGTGCCACCCCTCGCCATCATCCGGCGCTACCGCCTGCAGGAGGCTGCGCAGCACCTCCGGGAGGACCCGGGGGCGACGGTGGCCCAGATCGCGGCCACCCTCGGCTACGCGGACCATGCGCACCTGACGTCGGACTTCCGCCGGGTGCTGGGCCTCACCCCGCGCGACTATCGCAGCGACGCGCGCCGGGGTGGGGAACCCACCTCACCGCGAGAGTCTTGAGGATCGACGTCAGATCGCATGCTCCGCCCGATAGGCGGCCAGCGTCTCGGCCACCGAACCGTCGGTGTGGAGGAACTGCTCAGAGAGGCTCGCGGCCAGTTCCCCGAGCGCCACCCCGAGCCGGGCGCCCGCGTCGTGGACCGTGACGTCGGCGGACGCCAGCGCCGCATCGCGCAGGGCCACCGCATGGCCGAGCTGCCTGCCCAGCGAGACGTCAGGATCGGTCTCCGGGAAGTAGAACTGCTCCGAGTGCTGCTCGAAGTCGATCCGGACGGCAACGACCTGCTGCACCAGGCCATGCAGGATCCCGGTGGTCGAGGCCGGGTCCCACCGGACCAGGTGCGCGCTGGTCTCACCGAGGGACCGCAGTTCGCTCGCCAACCCGCGACGACGCAGCAGCGGGCCCTCGATCTGTGAGAACCAGGTCAGCGCCGCCGTGAGCAGCGCGAAACCCGTGAGGGCCTGCAGTGGCAGGGCGAACCGCAACCAGGGCCCGACCCCGACGACGTCACCCAGACCCAGCGTCCCGATCGCGACCAGGGAGAGGTAGAGCGCCTCGGCGAAGTCGGGGTAGCCGGCGGGGACGATTCCCGGGCTGTAGCTGAATCCGTCCGGCACGTAGGGGAAGTACACCAGCGCCCACCCCAGCACTTGGAGCGCCACCCATGTCAGGATGACCGTGACCATCGCGACGGTGCCCGTGGCGGTCCCCAACGGGTGCCGGAGCCGTCGGGAGAGCTTCCAGAGCAGCCCCATCAACGGGGAACTCAACCAGCCGTCGCCGCTGGGGTACAGCAGCGTCTGGAACATGTCGACCAGCACCGCCGCCACGACCAGCAGCCCCAGTACGACCAGCAACAGGTCCACGGTCCGCTCCTTCCACCGGTTTCACCCTACGGTGAAAGGCGGTCGGGTCGGGTCCGAACGGCAGCCCGGGACCATGTGCCGCAGGCTCAGGAACCGATGAACTCCTCGGTGCGCCCGAAGCTGGGCTGGTCACGCACCTCGACGGTGGTGCCGAGGCCGTCGGTGTCCAGCACGACGACGTCGTTGGCGCCCGCCCGCCACAGTGGCGCCGGGGCGAAGAGGGTCTCCTGCGGCCCGATCTCCCAGTAGCGGCCGAGCAGGAAGCCGTTCAGCCAGACCATGCCCTTCGTACCGCCGGGGAACGCGAGCCAGGCGTCGGCGGGCGTATCGACCTCGATCGTGGCGCGGGCGACGCCGTCGGCGCCGGGCGCACCGGTCGCTGCGGGGGCGTCCAGCGGCAGGACGCGGTGGCGCCAACCGTGCACGAGGCGGCGGTTGTTGATCCGGACGCCGCCGATGATGCCCTTGTGCTCGCCCACCAGGGGTCCGTAGTTGATGCGGCCGAGGTTCTCGACGACGAGCGTCAGCTCGCCGCGGCGCGCGCCACCGGGCAACTGCAGCGACACGTCGCCGCCGCGCTGCAGGATGCCGATGCGTTCGCCGTCGAGGAACACCACGGCCCTGTCGTGCAGCCCGTCGACGTCGAGCGTGGCGCCGTCGGGGACGTCGATCCGCGCCTGGTAGACGACGATGCCCTCGCCTGCGCCGAGCTGCTCGAAGGTCTGCGGCAGCGGCGTCACGCGGCCCACCTCGGGCAGGGACGCGGCGAACTCGAACAGGCCGACGGCGGGCTCCAGCGCCACGCTCTGCGCCGGCTGCACCGGCAGGGGTGCGGGCGGCTGGGGCAGTTCGCCGTCGTGGAACGGGGCGAAGGAGGCGCGCAGGGCGTCGAACTTGGCGCCCAGCGCACCGGCCTCGCCGATGGGTGCGTCGGAGTCGTAGCTGGTGATGGTCGGCTCGATGGTCTCGCCGTGGTTGGCGCCCGCCCACAACCCGAAGTTGGTGCCGCCGTGGGCCATGTAGACGCTGACGGAGCCGCCGGCGGCGAGGAGTTCGTCGACGGTGCCGACCATGCTCTCGGCGGAGCGGACGTGGTGGTTCTCGCCCCAGTGGTCGAACCAGCCGCCCCACAGCTCGGAGCACATCAGCGCGTCGGCGGGGTCACGCAGCTGTTCGGCCAGCGCGACGCCGGTGCCGAAGGTGAACGTGGGCAGCGCCCCCGGCACGCTGCCGTGGACCTGCATGTCCGAGGTGGTGCCGTCGGCGGTGGTGAGGAGCTCGACGATGCCGCGCGAGCGCAGGGCGTCGCGCTGGTGCTCCATGTAGGCGCGGTCGCTGCCGAAGGAGCCGTACTCGTTCTCCACCTGCACCGCGACGATGGGCCCGCCGTTGACGGCCTGCAGCGGCACCATCCGCGGGATCAGCGCGTCGTACCAGGCGTCGACGGCGGCCAGGTAGTCCGGGTCGGCGGCGCGGACGGCGGCGGTGCGCGCGGTCAGCCAGGCGGGCAGGCCGCCATTGGACCACTCGGCGCAGATGTAGGGGCTGGGCCGCAGGTAGACGTCGAGTCCGACGTCGCCGGCCAGCCGGACGAAGGCCTCCAGGTCCTGCCAGCCGTCGAAGCGGAACTCGCCCTCGACCTGCTCGTGGAAGTTCCAGGCGACGTAGGTGTCGACGGTGTTGGCGCCCATGGCGCGCAGCCTCAGCAGCCGGTCGGCCCACTGGTCGGGGTGGACGCGAAAGTAGTGCAGACCGCCCGCGAGGATCCGGTAGGGCTCGCCGTCGCGAACGAGGTGGCCGTCTCGCCAGCTGATCGTGGGCGTTTGGTTCATCGTGACTCCTGCTGCTGGGCGAACTCCCGGCTGGGCGGGAGTGGGCTCGGACCAGCGCATTCTTGCACCAATGACCGTCTCGGCCATTATCCAGGGGTCGGCTCGCTCAACCCCGCTGACGGAGTCCGTGCACCAGCACGCCGAGGCCCGCCAGCGCGACCACCCCGAGGCCAACCCAGACAGGGCCGCGGGGCAGCACGTCGGGCGGGATCGCAGCCACCCCGAGCACGAGCGCCACGCACACGGCGCAGGCCGCCAGGTACCCCAGTGCCCAGCCCAGCATCCGCCGCAGCGCCCTCCCCCGGACCGCTGAGTAAGACGGCGCTGCCGCCGCGAACGCGCAGGCGAGGTGGGCCGCCGCCAGCATCCCGGCCAGCACCACCCCCTGCCACCACGGCGGCTCGCCGCCGAACAGCCACCACACCGCCACCACCCCAAGCGCCAGCAGGGCCGCGGGTGATCCGGGTGCGGCCACCGCCCACAGCCCCAGGGCGACGATGGCCACGAGCAGCGCCGACACGAGCGGTCCCCCGACCCACACCGCGCAAAGCGCGCCGGCCCCCACCAGCGCGGCGAGGGCGAGCAGCCGCAGCAGCCACTGCGCGGGGTCGGCGATCCGGACCGCGTGCACCAGTGCGACGGCACCCTCCACGAGTTCCCTCACCGCGCCACCCCCCGGCGCGGGGCCGAGCGGGCCGCCTCCATCGAGAGCAGCACGTTGGCGAGGCTGCTGGTGCCGCGCCACCGCGTGACCGGGATGCCGAGGGCGCGCAGCCGGGTGAGGGCGTCGTCGCGCTGCATCCTGCGCAGCAGCCAGGCCTCACCAAGGTGCGAGCCTTTGTCGAAGGTCCTGATGTCGGCGAACTCGCCCACGCCCTCGGGCAGGGTGTCGACGCCGATCACCTCGGCCCCGAGTCGCCGCAGCCGCACCAGTTCGTCCTGGACCTCGCGCTCCAGCAGCGGCGAGCAGAGGAACACCAAGGTGCCGCTGGCGATGCTGGGGACCTGCTGCACCCTGGTCCAGTCGCGGCCGGTGCGGCGGGCGCGGGCGAGGACGTCGCGCACCATCCGGGCTTGTCGGGGGCCGCTCCCGGAGCGGATGGGGCCGATCCGGGTGCCGAGGTCGTGCACCGCCACCCGGTCACCGAACCCGACGTAGTGCTGGGCGATCGCGGCCACCGCGCGCACCGTCGCGTCCAGGCTGGTGGTGGCGTGCCGGTCGGCGGGGGTGATGTCGTAGAGGGTGTCGACGACGATGAGGACGTCGGTGTCGCGCTCGGTCAGCATCGAGTTCACGTGCACCGGGCCGCGGCGGGACGTGACGCGCCAGTTGATGCGGCGCAGCCGGTCGCCGACCCGGAACTCGCGCACCTCGGCGAGGTCGCTGCCGTCCCCGCGGTGGCGGGAGCGGTGTGAGCCCACCATGCCGATCGGGTGGGCGACGCCGCTGCCGCCGTCGAGCGTCGCCGCCGCCGGCCGGACCGTCACCGTGATCCCCTCGGTGGCGCCGGAGCAGGACCAGGAGCCGCTGGGGTCGGTGACCTGGAACAGCGCCGGCGCGATCTCGTAGCGCCCCCAGCGCTCCGGCTCGAAGCCGAACGCGACGGTGCCGTCGTCGGGCGCGTCCAGGAGGGTGCCGGTGGCCGGGTCCCAGTCCGCGGACTCCACCTGGCCCCACTGCACCGCTGCCAGGTGGCCCGGGGCGGAGGCGACGGTGACCCTGACGACATCCCCCTCGGGCACGACGACGTGGCGCGGCCGCGCGGTCACCTCGACGCCGCGCCGGGGCCGGGACAGCAGGCCCCAGCAGGCGTGCACCAGGAACGGCACCGCCAGCACCAACAGGTCGAGGCGCCCGAACAGGAGCGCGAGCACGCCCAGCAGCAGCGCGCACACCTGCGAGCGCACCAGTGCCGCCGTGGCGTGGAACTTCATCAGGGCCGCCCCTGTGGGGCGTCGGGGACGGGGACCGACTCCAGCACCGAAGCGACGACGCCGCTGGGTGCGACGTCACCCAGCCACAGTTCGGGTCGGATCACGATCCGGTGCGCCAGCGCGGGGACGGCGAGGCGCTTGACGTCCTCGGGCACGACGAAGTCCCGGCCCTCGATCAGCGCCATGGCCCGGGCGCAGACCAGCAACGCGAGCGAGCCACGCGGCGAGG
The DNA here is from genome assembly GCF_007197885.1 of Tessaracoccus rhinocerotis. Taxonomy (GTDB): domain Bacteria; phylum Actinomycetota; class Actinomycetes; order Propionibacteriales; family Propionibacteriaceae; genus Arachnia; species Arachnia rhinocerotis. Next base: position 345,450 of record NZ_VKKG01000004.1, on the reverse strand, counting down.
CACCCACGAGCGTGTCGGGGTGCTCGCGGGTGGCGCGCACGACGTCGATGGCGTAGCGGCCGACGGACTCGGCGACGTGCACCTCCTCGACGGCGGCCTGCAGCGCGAGCACGCCCTCGGCGTCGATCACGGCGGGGACGCTCTGGTCCTCCTGCCCGCGGCCGATGCGCCGCGCCAGCACGTCCCACTCCTCGTCGATGGTGGGGTAGCCGAAGGACAGGCGCAGCAGGAACCGGTCGAGCTGGGCCTCGGGCAGCGGGTAGGTTCCCTCGTGCTCGATGGGGTTGGCAGTGGCCAGCACGTGGAACGGACGCGGCAGCGCGAAGGTGCGGCCCTCGACGGTGACCTGGTGCTCCTGCATCGCCTCCAGCAGCGCGGACTGGGTCTTGGGCGGGGTGCGGTTGATCTCGTCGGCGAGCAGCAGCCCCGTGAACACGGGTCCCTCGCGGAACACGAACTCGCCGGTCTTCTGCTCGTAGATGAAGGAGCCGGTGAGATCCGCGGGCAGGAGGTCGGGCGTGAACTGGGCGCGGGTGAACCCGAGGCCGAGCGCCTGCGCCAGGGAGCGGGCGGCGAGGGTCTTGCCGAGCCCGGGCAGGTCCTCGAGCAGCACGTGCCCGCCGGCCAGGACGCCCGCCAGCACGAGGGCCATCTGGGCGCGCTTGCCGACGAGGGCGCCGTCGACGGCGTCGAGCACGCGGGCGGCGATGGCGCTTGCTTCCGCGGTGGTGAGGGGTTGCGTGTTCACAGTGCGTCGATCTCCTTGAGGTGGGCGTGCAGTGCACGTCGGGTCAGGGGGCGGGGGCGGCCCTCGCGGGCGTCCCGGAGGAACGCGGCCAGTTCCGGGCTGAGTCGCTCCTCCGCGGCACCCTCGGCCGGGGGCGCGTCGAGGCGGTGCTCCACGAGGTCCGTGAGGAGCCTGGCCGCGGTGGCGGTCTCGAACTCGGCACCCGGCTGGGCCCGGGCCAGGACGGTGGCGAGCCGACGGGTGCGGGTGTCCGCGAGGAAAGCCGCCGCGCGCTGGGGTGGCTGCGGCCGCTGCCACAGGGGCCGGGACGGGGGCTCGGCCTGGTCGGCCAGGATCCAGCTGCCGGCCGCCGCCAGGAGCGCGAGGGCCACCGTCGCGGCGGGGTCGAAGCCGAGGTTGACGAACCGCCCGCCGACCACCAGCACGACGGCGGCGGCGGCGCCGACCCCCAGCCGCCAGCCGAGGCCGCGCCACGGGGACTCAACGGGCATCGCCCACCTCCGCCCCGAGCTGGCCGGCCAGTCGCTCCACGCACTCGATGGCGCGCTCGCGGTCGGTGTCGTCGAGCACGTGCGTGGAGAACAATGCCTGGCGGTAGAGGTCAACGAGCTCGGCCAGCGCGGCGTCGTCGACCATTGCGTGGGAGAGGATCTGCACGGTGAACTCCTGCGACGTCTGGCTGGGGCCGCGCGCTATCCCGGAGTCTGCAGCGATGGCCTCCAGGCGGTGCCAGCACTCCACGATCGCGTCGTCCACGGCCACACCGGCCCGCAGCGACGCGAGGGTGCGGCCGAGCGACTCGACCACCTCACCCTCGTCGATCTCCGGCACCTCGACGGCGGTGCCGGTGGGCGCACCGGCCCTGCGCAGGTCGGGTCGGCGGACGGAGCGGACCACACGGACCACGAACCAGACCACCACGGCGGCAAGCGCGGCGACGCCGACGGCGATCACGAGTTGGGCGAGCCAGTCCGGGATCTCCGGCACCGGCGGCGGTTCCGGCAGCACCTCCTCGAGGCCCGGGGGCTGCACGCCCACGGTTTCGGTCGGCGGCGGCGGGGGCGGTGGGGTCACGACCGGCGCCTCGACCAGCACCTCCACCAACGGCCCCCAGGAACTGGTCGCGCCGAGCGAGGCCAGCACCAGCACGAGGGCGGCCACGACGGCGACGGCCGCGAACCCCGTCGTCGGCCGCCCGGGCTCCTGCTCCGGATCGCGCACGGCCCGAGTCTACGGGCACCGGCTCGACCGGATGGGCGCAGGCCCAAGCCAGCGACGTGTTCGGGCTTGGTGATCCAGCGACCGGGACTCGTCAGGCGGCGGTGGCGTGCACCCGCTCGAGGATGCCGAACAGCTGCCGCTCCGAATCGACGACGTCGAACCCATGGGCGGCCAGCCGCTCGGCGGGCCGCCGGGTGAAGTGCTCCCCCTCCCGCGGGATCGTGAAACGCTCCACCAACCGCTGCAGCCAGCGCAGCGGCGGCACCGTCGAGGCGACGTGGTCCAGCAGCAACAGCCGACCCCCGGGTCGTAGCACCCGGGCCGCCTCGGCGAGTGCGCGGTCGTGGTCGGAGATGCAGCACAGGGAGAGGGTGCACACGACGGTGTCGAACGAGTCGTCCTCGAACGGCAGTTCGGTGGCGTCGGCCACCTGGAGCCGGACCTCCAGCCCGGTCTCCTCGGCGCGGGTGCGCGCCTTGCGGAGCATCTCCGGCGCCCATTCGATCCCGGTGAGCCGGGTCCCGCGCGGGTAGTGGGGGAAATTCAGGCCGGTACCGACGGCGAGTTCGAGCACCTCCCCCTGCACGCGTGAGCACACCCAGTCGCGGCCGGCCGCCAACCACCGTCTCTCCATCGGCGCGATCATCTTGTCGAACGTGCCCGCAGCCTCGTTCCAGCGCTGCCGGAACTTCTCCTCTGACATCCTGCCTCCCGGTGGTCTCCACCCATTGTCGCCTCCGCCGAGCCGCCCCGCCCGCGTTCGGACACGGAGGGCTATGGTGGATGGAAAGCCGAGTCGCGCCCCCGAAGGAGTGGAAGTGACTGACGCGAAGCTGACCCATGTACGGACCGACCTGCCCGTCAGCGGCAGGGTGCCGACCCACCCGGGCATCCTTGCCTGGGTGGACGAGGTGGCGGCCCTGACCAGACCAGAGGCGATCCACCACTGCGACGGGTCGGACGAGGAGTGGGACCACCTCGTCGACGTGCTGGTGGCCGCCGGAACCGCGGTGCGGCTGAACCCGGAGCGCAAGCCGAACTCCCTTTACGTGCGCACGGATCCCGACGACGTCGCCCGGGTCGAGGACCGGACGTTCATCTGCTCGGTGGCCGAGGACGACTGCGGCCCCACGAACAACTGGATGGCGCCGGCTCAGATGAAGGCCATCCTGCGCGACAGGTTCGACGGCTGCATGCGGGGCCGCACCATGTACGTGGTGCCCTTCTGCATGGGGCACGTGGAGGCCGCCGACCCGAAGTTCGGCGTCGAGATCACGGACTCCCCCTACGTCGCACTCTCCATGCGCATCATGACCAGGATGGGCGCGGAGCCGCTGGAGGCCATGGAGGCCAGCCGCGCGGCGTTCGTTCCGGCGCTGCACTCGGTGGGGATGCCGCTCACCGAGGGCGTCGTCGACGTTCCGTGGCCGTGCAACGACGAGAAGTACATCGCGCACTTCCCCGACGAGCGGGCCATCTGGAGCTTCGGCTCCGGATACGGCGGCAACTCGTTGCTGGGCAAGAAGTGCTACGCGCTGCGGATCGCCTCGGTGATGGCCCGCGACGAGGGCTGGCTGGCCGAGCACATGCTGATCCTTCGGCTGACCAGCCCGAAGGGGCGGGTGTTCCACGTGTGCGCGGCGTTCCCGTCGGCCTGCGGCAAGACGAACCTCGCAATGATCAATCCCACCATCCCCGGCTGGAAGGCGGAGACGCTGGGCGACGACATCGCCTGGCTGCGCCCCGGTGACGACGGCCGGCTCTGGGCAGTGAACCCGGAGTCGGGCCTGTTCGGCGTCGCACCCGGGACCGGCGAGACCACCAACCCCAACGCGATGCGCGCCGTCGAGGCCGGGAACTCGGTCTTCACCAACGTGGCCCTCACCCCCGACGGTGACGTCTGGTGGGAGGGCATGACCGACGTCGCACCCGAGCGGCTGACCGACTGGAAGGGCCGCGCCTGGACGCCGAGGGGTCCCGACGGCGGCCGCCCGAGCGAGAAGGCCGCCCACCCCAACAGCCGGTTCTGCACTCCCATCACCCAGGTGCCGATCCTCGCCGCCGCCTACGACGACCCCCGCGGCGTCCCCATCGACGCCATCATCTTCGGCGGTCGCAGGGAGAACACGATCCCGCTGGTGGCGCAGTCACGCAGCTGGGCGCACGGCGTGTTCATGGGCGCCACCTGCTCGTCGGAGACGACGGCGGCCTCCACCGGATCCGTCGGTGTGCTGCGCCGCGACCCGATGGCGATGCTGCCGTTCATCGGCTACCACGTGGCCGACTACCTGCAGCACTGGCTCGACGTCGGCAACGCCACCACCGCGGACAAGCTCCCGAAGATCTTCTACGTGAACTGGTTCCGCCGCGACGGCGACGGCAGGTTCCTGTGGCCAGGTTTCGGCGAGAACTCGCGGGTGCTGAAGTGGATCGCCGAGCGGATCGACGGCCGCGTCGGCGCCGTCGACTCCCCCGCCGGCCAACTGCCCCTGCCCGAGGACCTCGACGTCTCCGGTCTCGACCTGCCCGCCACAGACCTCGAGGCCGTCATCGGCTACTCCCCCAGCGAGTGGGCCGACGAGCTGCCGCGTGTCAGGCGCTGGCTGCGTTCACTCGGCAGCAGGTTGCCCACCGAGATGCACGACGAGCTGTGGCTGCTCGCCGAGGCGATGGTGCGCGAGGTCGCCCACTGACGACCCTCGCCGGCGCCCCATGGCCCGTTCGCCACCCTTGTTGCAGGCCGCCACCCCTGCTGCACGAAGCTCCCGACAGATCCGGGGCCGCTTGATCCAAGGGTGGCTAACGCCCGACGGCGGCCCGCCGGCACCACGCGGCGCGAGCGGGCATCGTCGGGTTATCCACAGCCTGTGGATTTCGTGGGCCGCGTGGACCGGCAGACCGGTGGAATCGGACCATGCACCTTGAACCCAATCAGCTGGTGACCCATGCGCAACTCGCCCGGCAGGGCCTGACGGCCAACGACATCCGCAAGCGTCTCCGCAACGGTGAGCTGGAGCGGCTGCGACGAGGCGTCTACCGTCCGACGACCACCACACTGAGCACGGAACTGCTGCACCGCCAACTGGTCCGCGCCACCCTGACCGAAGTGCACTCCTCGACTGTGATCAGCCATCTCTCGGCAGGCGTCCTCCATCAGCTTCCGGTGCCGATCGCAGGCTTGGATCGTGTCTGGGCAACTCGCAGGACGGCGGGGCACGGCAAACGGAGCCACCACCTCGTGACCCGGACGTCCCCGCTCGACGACGACGAGGTGACGCGGCTGGGAGACTTCCCGGTCACCACACTGGCGCGCACGGCGTCGGACCTCGCCAGGACGTCCCCGTTCGCATGGGGCGTGATGGCGGTCGATGCGGCACTCCACCAGGGGCTCGCCCTGGAGGACCTCCTCCCGGCTCTGGAGAGGCATCCGCGACTGCACGGTCTGAACCGCGCCCGCAGCGTCGTCGAGTTCGCTGACGAGCGCAGTGAGTCGGCCGCCGAGTCCATGAGCAGGGTGTCCATGGCGCTCGCCGGGATCCCGGATCCCGCGACCCAGTTCGAGATCGTCGACGATTCCGGTCAGTTCGTCGCCCGGGCGGACTTCGCCTGGCCCGAACTCAAGCTCGTCGGCGAGATGGACGGGAAGGGGAAGTACGCGGACCTGCTGGCACCCGGCGAGTCCGTCGCCGACGTCGTCATGAGGGAGAAGCTGCGCGAGGAGAGGATCCGCCAGGCGGGGTACTGGATCGTGCGCTGGGACTGGAAGATCGCGTGCGACGCCACCGCCCTGGGCGCACTGCTACGTCGGGCGATGGGACTGCAACGACGGCAGCTGGGACTGATCGGGTGAGCTTCGCCACCGCTGGGTAAAGGCACTGCGGATCTGTCGGGAGCGACTTCCACCAAGGGTGGCAAACGCCATGAGGGGTGGCGCACCGAGTGCCAGCGACGGCGACGGCGCGGGCGCGGGGCCGGCGGGCGCGACGGCGCGGGCGACGGCGTGCGCGTCGGTCAGCGGGGTGGGAGCGCGAGTCGTCGGGTGGCGCGGTAGCGGCCGTGGTGGACGTCTCCGGTGGCCTCGGCGGTGAAGATGCGCGCGGCCTCGGGCAAGTTCTGCACGCGGTGGAGTGTCTCGTTCAGGCGCGCCACCTGCTGCTGCAGGGTCTCGATGTGCTCCTCGAGCTGCAGGATGCGCCGGATGCCCTCGAGGTTGATCCCCTCGTCCTGGCTCAGGCGCTGGATGTGACGCAGGCGGGCGACGTCGCGCAGGGAGTAGCGACGCCCGCGCCCGCGGGCTCGGCGCGGCACCACGAGACCCAGGCGGTCGTAGCCGCGCAGGGTCTGTGGGTGCATGTCCGCCAGCGAAGCGGCCACTGACACCGGGAAGACCGGTGCGTCGTGGTCGAACTGCTGGGGAAGGTTCGCGGTCATGGGGATCAGCTCCCGAACAGGGCGGCCCGTGGGTCTTCCTGGCCCGACTTCTCGGTGTACTCGAGCAGGGCCGCCTTGGCCGCTTCGCTGAGGTGGTCGGGCACCTGGACCTCGATGGTGACCAGCAGGTCGCCCATCGTGCCGTCGGACTTGCGCGCACCCTTGCCGCGGACACGCATCGTGCGGCCGTTGGGGGTGTTCGGCGGGATCCGGAGCTTGAGGTTGGAGCCGGACAGCGTCGGGATGGTGATCTCGGCGCCGAGGGAGGCCTCCGCGAACGTGACGGGCACCTCCAGCGTGAGGTTGCTGCCGCTGCGACCGAAGATCTTGTGCGGCGTGACGTGGACGGTGACGTACAGGTCGCCGGCGGCGCCACCGTTCTCTCCGGCGGCGCCCTTGCCCTTGACGCGGATGCGCTGGCCGTCGCCAACGCCTGCGGGGATCCTGACGTTCATGGACCGCGCGGACCTGGCTCGACCGGAGCCGCCACAGTCGGGGCACGCATCCTCCACCAGGAGGCCGCGGCCGAGGCAGTCGACGCACGGCTCGCTCATCGAGAACACGCCGCCGGCGGCAGCGCTCTGCATGCCGGAGCCCTCACAGGTGGGGCACACCTTGGGCAGGGTCCCGGCCTTCGCGCCGGTGCCGCGGCACGAGGGGCAGGGGTTGTCCGACGGGAACCGCATGGAAACCGTCGTGCCCTCCACCGCCTGCTCGAAGCTGAGCTTGACCTCGCCCTCGACGTCGGCACCGCGACGGGGCCCGCGCGTCGAGGCGCGGCGCTGCGGCCCGTCGTTGTTGAACAGGTTGCCGAACAGGTCCCCGAAACCACCGGCAGTACCGGTGCCGGCATTGCGGAACAGGTCCTCGAACCCGCCGCCGCCGGGGGTGGTGCCGGGCCGGCCGAAGCGCAGCCCGCCGCCACCGAAGAGGCTGCGTGCCTCGTCGTACTCCTTGCGCTTGGCCGGGTCGCCAAGCACGGAGTTGGCCTCCGAGGCCTCCTTGAAGCGGGCCTCGGCTGCCTTGTCACCCGGGTTCTGGTCCGGGTGGTTGTTCCGGGCGATCTTGCGGAACGCCTTCTTGATCTCGTCCTCGCTCGCGTTCTTGGAGACGCCCAGAATCTTGTAGTAGTCCTTCTCGATCCAGTCCTTGGTACTCACTGGGCGACCTCCTCGAACGTCAAGCTGTTGTGATTATGACGGGTTGGCGACGCCGACTCGGGCGGGGCGGATGACCCGCTCGCCGATGGCGTAGCCCTGCTGCATCACCTGGGAAACGGTGGTGACGGTGACGCCACCCTCGATCGGGATCTCCATCAGGGCGTCGTGCCGGTTGGGGTCGAACTCCTCGCCGACCTCACCGAAGGCCACCAGACCGTACTTGCCGGTGACCTTCTCGAGCTCGTCGGCGACGAGCTTGAAGCCACCCGCCAGGTCGTCATGGGTGCGGGCCAGCGCGATGCTGTCCAGCACCGGCATCAGGTCCGTGACCACTGCCTCGACGCCGGCCTGCCGGGCGAGGTTGCGGTCGCGGTCCACGCGACGCTTGTAGTTCACGTACTCCGCGGTGATGCGCTGCAGGTCCTCGGTGCGCTCGGCCGCAACCGCCTCCCAGTCCGTCACCGCCTCCCCCGCCTCCGCGGCGGGGGAGTCGGCTGCCACGGACTCGGACTCGGCGGGCTGCTCGAGGTTGCCCTCGAGCGGCTGCTCGGCGGCGGTCTCGGGCTCCTCGTGCGGCAGTGGGCCGACGACTTCCTCGTGGGAGTTGGTCACTTGTCCTCACCCTCGCCGGGGGTCTCCTCGACGATTTCGGCGTCGACGACGTCCTCCTGGCCGGCGCCACCGTCGGTGGACTCGCCACCCTCGGTGCCGGACTCGGAGCCCTGGGCACCCTGCGCGGCCTGGGCGGCGGCGTACATCGCCTGGCCCATGGCGGCGGCCTTGGTGTTCAGGTCCTCGATCGCGGCCTTCACCTCGTCGTCGTTGTCCTCAGCCTTCAGGGCCTCCTTGAGCTTGTCGAGGGACTCGACGACCGGCGCCTTGACGTCGTCGCCGATCTGCTCGGCGTTCTCCTCGAGGAGCTTCTCGGTGCGGAACACCAGCGCGTCGGCCTCGTTGCGCATCTCGACGGCCTCGCGGCGCTTGCGGTCCTCCTCGGCGTGCGCCTCGGCGTCCTTGACCATCTTGTCGATGTCCTCCTTGCCGAGGGCGGAGCCGCCGGTCACGGTCATCGACTGCTCCTTGCCGGTGGCGAGGTCCTTGGCGCCGACGTGCACGATGCCGTTGGCGTCGATGTCGAAGGTCACCTCGATCTGCGGGACGGAACGCGGGGCCGGCAGCAGGCCGGTCAGCTCGAAGTTGCCCAGCGACTTGTTGTCCCGGGCGAAGTCGCGCTCGCCCTGGTACACCTGGATCATCACGGCGGGCTGGTTGTCCTCGGCGGTGGTGAAGACCTCGGAGCGCTTGGTGGGGATGGTGGTGTTGCGCTCGATGATCTTGGTCATCACGCCACCCTTGGTCTCGATGCCGAGGCTCAGCGGGGTGACGTCGAGCAGCAGCACGTCCTTGACCTCACCCTTGAGCACGCCGGCCTGGAGCGATGCACCCAGGGCCACGACCTCGTCGGGGTTGACGCCCTTGTTCGGGTCCTTGCCACCGGTGAGCTCCTTGACGAGCTCGGCGACGGCGGGCATGCGGGTGGAGCCGCCGACGAGCAGGACCTGGTCGATCTTGTCGACGGAGGTCTTGGCGTCGGAGATCACCGCGTTGAACGGGGCGCGGCAGCGCTCGAGCAGCGACTGGGTCAGGCGCTGGAACTCCGAGCGCGTGAGCTTCTCGTCGAGGTGCAGCGGGCCGGCGGCCGAGGCGGTGATGTAGGGCAGGTTGATGGCGGTCTCGGAGGCCGAGGACAGCTCGATCTTGGCGCGCTCGGCGGCCTCCTGCAGGCGCTGGCGGGCCATCTTGTCCTGCGAGAGGTCCACGCCGTGCTTGTTCTTGAACTGCGTGACGAGCCACTCGACGACGGCCGCGTCCCAGTCGTCGCCACCGAGGCGGTTGTCGCCCTTGGTGGCCTTGACCTCGAAGACGCCGTCGGCGATGTCGAGGAGGGAGACGTCGAAGGTGCCGCCACCGAGGTCGAACACGAGGACGGTCTGCTCCACGTCGCCCTTGTCCAGGCCGTAAGCGAGGGCGGCGGCGGTGGGCTCGTTGATGATGCGGTCCACGGTCAGGCCCGCGATCTCGCCGGCCTCCTTGGTGGCCTGGCGCTCGGCGTCGGAGAAGTAGGCCGGAACCGTGATGACGGCGTTGGTGACCTGCTCACCGAGGTACGCCTCGGCGTCGCGCTTCAGCTTCTGCAGCACGAAGGCGGAGATCTGCTGGGGACGGTAGTCCTTGTCGTCGATGGCGACCTTCCAGTCAGTGCCCATGTGGCGCTTGACGGAGCGGATGGTGCGGTCGACGTTGGTGACGGCCTGACGCTTCGCGACCTCGCCGACGAGGACCTCCCCGGACTGCGAGAACGCCACCACCGACGGGGTGGTGCGGTTGCCCTCGGCGTTGGGGATGACGGTGGGCTCACCGCCCTCGAGGACTGCGACGACCGAGTTGGTGGTGCCGAGGTCGATGCCTACTGCACGAGCCATGGGGTTACTCCTCTTGTGTGCGAAGATGTGGGTCCCTTGAGTGGGTATGGCTCAACCTTGCCACAGCGAGCGGCTCATCTCAAACAGGATTGAGCGCACCAGGCTCAACTCCGGGTGGTTTCAGGGTGGTCCCCCATGCTCACGCGTACGCCTCCGGGTTCACGGGCACGTCGTGCTCCTCGAGCCAGGCGATCACCGCGTCCCGTTCGGCGAGCGCGCGCTCGTTGAGGAGCTCGCGGTCGTAGCCGAAGTAGAAGTCCTGGAACGTGGTGCCGCGGCCCAGGGTCGCAAGCGGGTCGGCGCCGGCCTCCAGCAGGACGAGCAGCTGGGCGCCCCGGTTCACGCGGGCGCAGGCGTGCAGGGCCCGGGAACCGTTGAAGTCGGCGGCGTCGAGGTCTGCGCCGGCCTCCACCAGCAGCCCGATGGCGGCGTCCGACGACGTGACGCAGGCGACCGAGAGGGGCGCCTCGCCGGTGATCGTGTTGCGACCGCTCGGGTCCGCGCCAGCCTCGAGCAGCAGCGGGATCATCAGCTCGGCGACCGCGTCGGTGGTGTCCACGTCGACGGTGTCCTCCAACGGCGTCCTGCCCGCCACTCCGTTGAGGTCCGGATCCGCTCCGCTGTCGAGCAGGGAGACGAGGCCGTCGGCGTTGGCCACCCTGATGGCCCATTGCAGCATCGTCAGGTCGGCCTCCCCCTTGGCGTCCGGGTCGGCCCCCTCGGACACCAGCCGGGCCACCTCGTCGGCGTCACCGACGGCGACGGCCTCGGCCAGCGCGACGGCGTCCGGAGCGTCGAAGAACTCGCCGGCGTCCGGGCCGGCCGCGGACGGCGCCCAGGCGCAGGAAGCGAGCAGCGCGGCGGTGAGCACCGCGGCCGCGGCGGGGCGCAGGTCCATCAGTTCCTCTGCTGCCTCTGCAGCTTCACGTCGCTGCCGGCCCACCACAGGAACCCCTTGATGACGAGGGTCCCGTTGGAGCCGTCTCCCTTGGCTTCCCCATCGACGTCGTTGCCGGCCATGATCGCCAGCGACTCGTCGATGACTCGGACGCCCTCGGGCACGTAGATGTTGTGGCCCGCCATGATGCAGTGCAGTTCGAGGGTGATGACCACCCCGGGCCCCATCGCGTCGCCGAGGTAGATGTCGTCGCCGCCCCACCAGGCGAAGTTGCGGTACAGCACCGTCCCGGGCGCGATGTCGACGGTCTTGCCGGACATCACGGACATCGACACGGACTCGGGCGAGGCCGCGACCGGCGGCGGCACCGCCGAGCGCACCGACGGCGACGGCGCTCCCGCGGCGCCGAGGGTGGGCAGCAGGTGGCTCCCCTCGGGGAGGTCCTCGACCAGGTCCGAGACCTCGTCGGTGTAGCGGATCTGGAGCGCCAGGTCCTGCCGCTCCCCGAGCTCCTCGACGCTCAACCGACCCGCGGCGTGGGCCTGCTGGAGCACACTCAGGACCGCGTCACGCTCCTCGTCGCTGGCGCGGACGCGCTTGCGGGGCACCGGGTGGTCAGACATGGCGTCGATTCTACTCAGGCCGGGCGCCACCAGTCGTCGAGAACAGTCACGGGAACCGTTCGCTTGTGGCGGGTGAGCAGGTACTTCGCCTCGATCCTGTCCGCGACGTCGCCCGGGACCTCCCGCCCCTCGAGGTAGTCGTCGATGCTGTCGTAGGAGATGCCCAGCTCGTCCTCGTCGGTGCGCAGCGGCTGCCCGTCGAGCAGGTCGGCCGTGGGGACCTTGCGCCACAGCGCCTCGGGCGAGCCCAGGTACTGGAGCAGCTGCCGGTTCTGCCGCTTGTTCAGCCCGAACAGGGGCAGGATGTCGGCCCCGCCGTCGCCGAACTTGGTGAAGAACCCGACCACCGACTCCGCGCCGTGGTCCGTGCCGATGACCAGCAGGTTGCGCTCCCCCGCCAGCGCGTACTGGGCGACCATCCGGATCCGGGCCTTGACGTTGCCGCGGTTGAAGTCCGCGATGTCGCGGCCGGTGGCGTCCTCGAAGCCCTGCTCGAGGCCGTTGACGGCGGCGGCGATGTTGAGCGTCACCTCGCTCTGGGCGCCGATGAAGTCCATGGCGGCGACGGCGTCGGCCTCGTCGGCCTGCACGCCGTGGGGCAGCCGCACCGCGACGAAGTCGGCCTCGACGCCGTCGGCGCGCAACCGGTCCACCGCGAGGGTGGCCATGCGGCCGGCGAGGGTGGAGTCGACGCCCCCGGAGATCCCCAGCACGAAGCCGCCCGTGCCGGTGGCACGCACGTAGTCGCACAGGAAGCCGATGCGGCGGTGCACCTCCGCCTCGGGGTCGATCTCCGGGCGTACGCCCATCTCCGCGATGATCCGGGACTGTAGTTCACGCATGTGGACCAGCCTAGGCCCACGGCGTTACGAGGAGGTTGCGTTCAGTCGAGCTTCGCGCGGATCAGCGCCTTGATCGCCTCGGCGTCGTTGGGGGCCTCGACGACGTGACGGGGCAGGTCCTCGATGCCCTCGAACACCGGCGGGCGGGGCGGGACGATCCCGAGCGCCTCGGTGATGGTCCCCGAGAACTTGACGGGCAGCGCCGTCTCGAGCGCCACCACCGGCCCGTCCAGCTCACCGGAGGCGAGCAGCGTGCGGGCGACGTGGACGGCGTCGGCGGTGTGGGGGTCGATCATCGTGCCGTCAGCGGCGTGCGTCTCGCGGATGCGCGCCAGCCGGTCCGCGTGGGTCGAGGAACCACTGACGAACCCGAACCGCTCCACCTGTTCCACGAACCCGGGCTCGTCGGAGAGGTCGAACTGGCCGGTGGCCCGCAGTTCCTTGCCGAACAGGATGGCCACGCGCTCACCGTCGCGCTCCAGGAGGTCGGCGACGAAGCGCTCGAAGTTCGAGGCCTTAGAGATGTCCATCGACGGCGACGACGTCTCGTGCGTCTCCGCGGAGCCGCGCACCCGGTAGCGGCCGGTGCGGAAGAACTCGTCCAGGACGTCGTTCTCGTTGGTGGCCAGCACCAGGCGGTGGATCGGCAGTCCCATCATCCGGGCGATGTGGCCCGCGGCGATGTTGCCGAAGTTGCCCGACGGCACCGCGAAGCTGACAGGAGCGCCGTCGGCCGAGACCTGCAGGAACGCGGCGAAGTAGTAGACCACCTGGGCCAGCACCCGGCCCCAGTTGATGGAGTTCACGGCGCCGACGGCGTACTGCTGCTTGAACGCGGCGTCGGAGTTGATCTCCTTGACGATGTCCTGGCAGTCGTCGAAGACGCCCGCGACGGCGATGTTGGTGATGCCCGGGTCGTCGATGGAGAACATCTGGGCCTGCTGGAAGGGCGTCATGCGGCCCAGCGGGGACAGCATGAACACCTGGACGGCGGGCTTGCCCATCAGCGCGTACTCTGCCGCCGAGCCGGTGTCCCCCGAGGTGGCCCCGAGGATCGTGATGGTGGCGCCGCGGCGTTCGAGCTCGTACTCGAAGAGCTCGCCGAGCAGCTGCATCGCCATGTCCTTGAACGCGGCGCTGGGCCCGTTGGACAGATGCGCCAGCCACAGCCCGTCGGGCAGCTGCGTGACCGGAACGATGGCCGGATCGATGAACTTGTCGGGCTCGTAGGCGCGCTCGACGATGCCGCGCAGGTCTGCCGCGGGGATGTCGTCGACGAACAGGGACGCGACCTCGAAGGCGAGCGCGGCGTAGCCGTCGGTGCGCAGCAGCTCACGCCAGGCAGCCAGCTGTTCGGCGCCGACCTGCGGGTACGACTCGGGCAGGTAAAGTCCGCCGTCGGGCGCGAGGCCCTCGAGCAGGATGTCGCAGAACTGGCGGCCCTCGGACGTGGAATTGGCCCTGGTGGAGATGTAGCGCACGGACGACACCCTACCGGGACCGGCGCCGACGGCTCAGCGCAGCAGGTCCCGGCGGCGGAACACGATCGCGCCCACGACGGCCGTCACCAGCACCAGCACCACCCCGTAGACCACCGCCTGCCCGAAGCCCATCGCCACTACGGGCACGTGCTCCATCAGTACCGGGTCGTAGCGCGTGTACTCGTAGTCGGTGTACAGGATGGTCATGAGGTTGGGCATCGGCAGCAGCCACAGCCAGGCGGAGACGAAGCTGTACGGGTCGAAGGAGAGGATCTCCGAGGCCACCACGGCCAGCAGCCCGAGCCCCACGGCCAGGAGGGTGGACCCGACGACGAACGTGAGGGCCGCCGCCAAGGCGGAGACCAGCAGGGCCGCCAGCAGCATGCGAAGCATCATCAGGGGCATGGCCGCCGTGGCGGTGAGGTCCCCTGCCCCGCGCACCATCAGGAAGGATATGGTCCCGATCACGGTCCCGGTGGTGAAGTAGACGGCGGTGAGGGACACCGCCCCGGTGGTGGCCGCCAGCAGCTTCGCAGCCATCAGCGGTGTGCGGCGGGGGGTGAAGGTCAGCTGGGTCGAGATGGACCCGGAGCGGAACTCACCACCGATGAGCGCCGCGGCCAGGACCGCGCCGAACGCCACGAACAGCAGTCCGCCGTCCGTCACGCCGCGGATGTAGGGCTCGTAGTCCAGGGGCTGGCGCAGGAAGTCGGCGGCGACGAACTCGTGATCGGGGCAGTCCTCCGGAAAGTCCTTGCAGTACTGGACGTTGGATGCGTTGGCCTCGTCGGCCTGCAGCTGTGCATGGGCGTGGTCCTCGGCGTCCAAGGGTCGGGTGCCCGAGCTGGCGCTGACGGCGACCAGCGCGGCCACCACGACGGCGCCGGCCAGCAGGATCCACATGACCCGGCGGCTCACCAGCCGCAGGAACTCGGCCCTTACGAGGTCGCTCATGAGACCACTCCCTTGCCGAACAGCCCCGGCTGCGCCGTCGTGGGACGGCCCTGGGTGGCGCTGAGGTGCTCGTCCGCGGTCAGGTCGAGGTAGGCCTGCTCCAGCGTCGCGCGGGAGACCACGAGGTGGCTGGGGTACTGGTCGACGGCGGCCAGGGTGCGGGCGACCGCGCGCGGGTCGGGGCGTCCGCCGTCGGCGCGGGTCACGTGCAGCCGGCTGCCGACCAGGGTGCTGCGGAACCCGGCGCGCCGCAGCGCCTCGGACCCCACGACGTTGTTGTCCACCTCCACCTCGACGTTGACCTCGTCGCCGGAGAGGAACTCGGCCAGCTCGCCCTCGGCGATGACGCGGCCGCGGCCGATGACGCTGACGGAGTCGGCCACCTGCTCGATCTCGCTGAGGTCGTGGCTGGAGACCAGCACGGTGCGGCCGGCCTCGGCCAGGGCCCGCATGGTGGTTCGGATCTCGTGGATGCCGGCCGGGTCGAGGCCGTTGGTGGGTTCGTCGAAGATCAGCAGCTGGGGTTCCTTGAGGAGCGTGGCCGCGATCGCGAGCCGCTGCTTCATGCCGAGCGAGCACTGCTGGAACCGGTTGTCCCCGCGGCCACCGAGGCCGACCTCCAGCAGCACCTCCGTCACCCGGCGGCGGTTGACGCCGAGCGACATGGCCAGGATCTCCAGGTTCCGGCGCAGCGTGATCGACGGGTAGAACTTCGGGGACTCGACGATGGCGCCCACCCGGTTGATCACCTCCGGCAGCCGCTCGGGGACGCGGAGGCCGAAGATCTCCATCTGTCCCCGGTCCGCGTGCACGAGGCCGAGCAGCATCCGCAGCGTCGTGGTCTTGCCCGAGCCGTTCGGCCCCAGAAGACCGTGGACGGCGCCGACGGGCACGTGCAGGTCCAGTCCGGCGACGGCGACGTTGCGGCCGAAGCTCTTGGCCAGGTCGTTGGTGCGCACGGCCCACTGCGTGGGGGTCCGGCTCCACCGGTGGTCGACGCTCATGCACCAAACCTATGCAACTGCGCCGGGCGGGCAATCGGTCCGCGGCCCATTGCCGGGTCAGACCGTGGTCTGGGGTGAGGGCAGGACGGGCACGCGCGCGGCGACCAGCCGGCGCCACAGCAACCAGCAGGGCACCGCCAGCATGACCATGGAGAAGTAGGGGGCGGTGAGGTCCTGCAGGGCGGGGATCACCGACGCGGCGCACACGGCCACGAGCCACAGGTGCTGGGAGCACAGCCGGGGGGTCGCGAGGGCCACGAACGGCACTGCCCAGGTCAGGTACCACGGCTGCGTCGCCGGGCCGAGCACGGCGAACGCCAGCAGCGACCCGACGGCGATCACCCAGGGCCTGCCCACCTCGTCGGGCGGGTGGGGTCCGTAGCGGACCACGAGCAGCACGACGGCGGCGACGATGAGGGCGCTCGTCAGCCCGGTCAGGACCGTGGTGACCGTCTCGTCGGGCAGCAATTCGCGGAACCGGATGAAGGACGCCACCCAGGACACCGGCGAGTTGCTGGTGGCCTCCAGCGGGCTGCCCGCGCTGGGGTTGCGCCAGCCCAGGCCCCAGCCGGACAGGAACGAGAACGCGAGGAAGGCCCCCACCGCCGCACCGCCGGCAGCCGCGGCGCGGCGCAGGAGCGCCCACCAGGTCCGGCGGCGCTCCGCGAGGTGCGGCACCGCGGCGGCCCAGGCGAGGGCCACGACGGCGACGCCCGCCACGGCACCGGACTGCTTGACCAGCATGGCCGCACCGATGCCGAGGCCACCGGCCAGCATGCCGCGGTAGCCGCGCCAGGCCGGGTCCTGGGCCACCAGGCACGCGAGCGCCACGAGCGCCACCATGATGGCGTCGTTGTGGATGCCTCCGATCCACTGGACCACCACGAGCGGGTTCAGCAGTCCCGCCCACAGCGCCGTCGTCCGGGAGACACCGACGCGCCGCGCGAGCCTCGGCAGGCACCACGCGAGCACGGCCAGGGCCACGAGGTTGGGCAGCCGCATCCCGATCACGCTCCACCACACGTGGCCGTCGAACAGCCACGAGATGAACCGGAAGATCTCCAGCGACAGCGGCGGGTAGACCGACGTCGTCTCGTACCAGTGCACCCCCACCAGCAGCCCGGCGTCACCCGCCTGCCCGGAGGCCACGACGTAGGGGTCCTGCCCGTTGTTGATCAGCCAGCCCTGCGCGGCGTAGGAGAACGCGTCGCGGCTGTGCAGCGGGGGCGCGAGCAGCAGCGTGGCGCACCACAGCGCCAGGGTCGTCAGGGGCCGGCGCCAAGACGGGCCGAGTTGCCACCACGCGACCAGCAGCAGGCAGTGCGCCGGGATGGTCACCAGCGGCCGCCACCAACTGGCCCCGCGCTCCAGGAGGCCGTTCATGTCCAGGGCGGTGGCCAGGGACACGACGATGATCGCGAACACCCCGACGGCGGTCCAGAGCCACCCGTGTGGGGCGTCCGCGGTGGTGTTGCGCAGCCATCTGGCGGAGTCGGGACGTGGCAAGGCAGGGATCTTCCTCTGGGACGGCTCAGCACAGCCTACTGGGCACCAGAGTTACCCTTGGGATGGGCGAGTTCGCCTCTGATGACCACATCACAGACCCGAAGGAATGCTGATGAACAAGAAGCGACACCAGGTCGTAGTGATCGGTTCCGGCTTTGGGGGGCTGTTCAGCACCAAGGCCCTGAAGCACGCCAACGTTGACATCACGCTGATCGCGCGCACCACAAACCACCTCTTCCAGCCGCTGCTCTATCAGGTGGCCACCGGCATCCTCTCCGAGGGCGAGATCGCCCCGCCCACCCGGGAGGTGCTGCGTCGGCAGAAGAACGCACAGGTGCTGCTGGGCCTGGTGGAGGACGTCGACCTGGTCAACAAGGTGGTCAAGTGGCGCTTCCACGAGCAGTACCACGAGACCCCGTACGACTCGCTCGTCGTCGCCACCGGCGCCGGCCAGTCCTACTTCGGCCACGACGAGTTCGCGACGTTCGCGCCCGGCATGAAGACCATCGACGACGCGCTCGAGCTGCGCGCCCGCATCATCAAGGCCTTCGAAGTGGCCGAGTTCACCACCGACCCCGCAGAACGCCGTCGCCTGATGACGTTCGTCGTGGTCGGCGCCGGTCCCACCGGTGTTGAGATGGCCGGCCAGATCCGTGAGCTCGCCGACACGACAATCCGCCAGGACTTCCGCGCGATCGACACCTCCGAGGCCCGCGTGGTGCTCGTCGAC
This sequence comes from Tessaracoccus rhinocerotis, assembly GCF_007197885.1. GTDB lineage: Bacteria > Actinomycetota > Actinomycetes > Propionibacteriales > Propionibacteriaceae > Arachnia > Arachnia rhinocerotis. Next base: position 327,369 of record NZ_VKKG01000004.1, on the reverse strand, counting down.
GGCGCCGACCAGGTGCTGCCCCCGTTCGGTCCCGAACTGGGAGCGGCCACCAAGAAGAAGCTCGAGAAGCTGGGAGTCGAGGTGCAACTGAGCTCGATCGTCACCGAGCTGGACGAGCGCGGCGTCGGCATCAAGCGCGCCGACGGCGAGGTGGAGCGGATCGAGTGCTTCTGCAAGGTGTGGGCCGCCGGCGTGAAGGGCGACCCGCTGGGCCAGGTCCTCGCCGAGCAGTCCGGCGCCGAGCTCGACCGCGCCGGCCGCGTCGTGGTGAACAAGGACCTCACCCTGCCGGACCACCCCGACGTGTACGTGGTCGGCGACCTGATGTCGTTCCCCGGGGTGCCGGGGGTGGCGCAGGGCGCCATCCAGTCCGCGCGGCACGCGGCCAAGGACATCCGCGCCCGGGTCGAGGGCTCCCAGCCGCCCGGCGAGTTCAAGTACTTCGACAAGGGCTCCATGGCCACGATCGCCAGGTTCTCGGCGGTGGTGAAGATGGGCAACATCAAGCTCACCGGTTTCGTCGCCTGGGTGGCCTGGCTGTTCCTCCACCTGTTCTACATCGCGGGCTTCAAGCAGCGGGTCACCACGCTGCTGAGTTGGTTCATCTCCTTCGTGAGCAACGGCCGTTCCCAGCGTGTGGTCACCAACCAGCAGATGGTGGGCCGCCTCGCCCTGGAGCGGCTCGGTTCCCACACCTCGGGCAAGCTCATTCAAGGCCGCAGCCACGAGGCGGACGGCGATGACGACGCAGTCCCCTACGATGAGGAGGAGTTGACCCCCGCCGAATAGGAGAACCGCATGCAGTCCTTCCTCCGGGTCCTGCGCGACATCGGGCTGATGCTGACCCGGATCGTCATCGGCGTCGTGCTGGTCGCGCGTGGCTGGCACCGCTGGCAGGAGTCCGGGATCGCCGGCGAGGTGGCCCTGCTGGAACAGGCGGGCGTACCGTACGCGTCGACGTTGATCTGGCTGGTCATCGGCTTCGAGATCATCGGGGGCATCCTGCTGGTGTTCGGCCTTGCCACACCGCTGATCGGACTCGGCATGATCGTGCTGAACGTCGGCGTGATCGTACTGCTGCGCTCCGGCGACGGCTTCTACGTCCACGAGCACGGCTGGGAGTACAACGCCGTCCAGGCGGTCGTGGGCCTCCTCCTGCTGACGCACGGTTCGGGCCGCGCCGGCCTGGACCACCTCTTCGTGCAGCCCAAGGAGTCCTCCGGCGATGACCTGATCGGCGACCCCACCACGGACCCGGGCGCGATCCAGACCCGCGACTACTGATCCGCACAGGGCACTCACAGCTGACTCACAGGAAAACCTTGGCGAACCCACGGGTCCAGGGTGCACAGTTGGTACATGCCCACGCCTGAGTCCGAGGTCCTGCGCCACCCCGACGGCACGCCGATCCGCGTGCTCACGGTCGACGACGAGCCCAGCCTGATCGAGTTGCTCTCCATGGCCATGCGCTACGAGGGCTGGCAGGTCCACACCGCCCAGACCGGGACCGACGCCGTGCGAACCGCCCGCGAGACGCAGCCCGACGCCATCGTCCTGGACATGATGCTGCCCGACTTCGACGGCCTCGAGGTGATGCGCCGCATCCGCGCGGAGCGACCCGAGGTGCCTGTCATCTTCCTCACGGCGAAGGACGCCGTCACCGACCGGATCCAGGGCCTCACGGCGGGCGGCGACGACTACGTCACCAAGCCGTTCAGCCTCGAGGAGCTGATCGCCCGCCTGCGCGGGCTCCTGCGCCGCACCGGCGCCACGACGGTGGCCGAGAGCACCCAGCTGGTTGTCGGCGACCTCGTCCTGGACGAGGACTCCCACGAGGTCACGCGCGCCGGCGAGCCGGTGAACCTCACCGCCACCGAGTTCGAGCTGCTGCGCTTCCTGATGCGCAACCCGCGGCGGGTGCTGAGCAAGGCCCAGATCCTGGACCGCGTCTGGGACTACGACTTCGGGGGCCAGGCCAACGTCGTCGAGCTGTACATCTCCTACCTGCGCAAGAAGGTCGACGCCGGGCGCGAGCCGATGATCCACACCATGCGCGGGGCCGGCTACGTCCTGAGGCCGGCGACACAGTGACCGCCAGGGGCACCCTCTCCGGCCAGCTGCGCAACCGCGTGACGCTGGTTGTGGCGGTGCTCGCCGTGTTCCTCTCGGCCGGCGTGCTGCTGGCAGCCAGCAGCATCCTGTACGGCCAGCTCGACGACCAGCTCGACGCGGCCCAGGAGCGCCAGCAGCGCGCCGTCGCCGGAAACCACAGGGACCGCGCACCGGGCATCGACGTGCCCGGCATGAGCCAGGGCACCATCGTCGTCGCGGTGATGCCGAACGGCGCGGTTCGTGGCAACACCATCGGGCAGGGCACCGTCGAGCCGCTCACCGTGGACGCGGCCAACGCCCTCCTGGAGGTGGAGGCCGACGGCAACAAGCACACCGTGAGCGTCCCCGGGATGGGCCAGTACCGGGTGGAGGCGCGCAACTACAACCTGCTGGTCGTGGTCGCCCTGCCGCTCGCGAACGTGCAGCACAGCCTCGGCTGGCTGACGCTGTTCGCCGGCGGGCTGGGGCTGGTCTCGGTGGCCGTGGCAGCCGTGGCCACGCGCGCCACCGCCGACGCCGCCACCCGGCCGCTGCGGGCGCTGGGCCGCGCCTCGGTGGAGGTGGCCAGGCTCCCGCTGCACACCGGCGAGGTGAGCGTCCCCACCCGGGTCGAGCCGCCCGCCGACCTGCCGCCGACCCACGAGGTGGCCCAACTCACCACCGCCTTCAACCACATGCTGGCGAACGTCGAGGGCGCACTGGCGGCCCGGCAGGCATCGGAGACCAAGCTGCGGCGCTTCGTCGCCGACGCCTCCCACGAACTGCGAAACCCCCTCGCCGCCATCCGGGGCTACTCGGAGCTCGCGGACCGCACCTCGCAGCAGGACGGCCCCGAGGCGGCCCGCGACACCGCGTTCGCGCTCGGCCGGATCAGCTCCGAGTCCACGCGGATGACGAAGCTGGTCAACGACCTGCTGCTGCTCGCCCGCCTCGACGCCGACGTCCCGACCCGGCCGAGGCCCGTGGACCTGGTGGAGACCGTGCTGAACGCCGTCAGCGACACCCGCGCCGCCGGTCCGGACCACCACTGGAGGCTGGACCTGCCGCCCGATGGCGTCCTCGTGCTCGCCGATGCCGACCAGCTGCACCAGGTGGTGGTGAACCTGCTCGCCAACGCCCGCACTCACACTCCCCCGGGGACGACGGTGACCACGAGCGTCGCGGTGGCCGATGGCTGGGCGAGCCTCACCGTCGTCGACGACGGACCCGGCATCCCCGCCGAGGTGCTCCCCCGCGTCTTCGAACGCTTCTCGCGGGCGGACGCCACCCGCGCCCACACGTCAGCGCGCTCCACCGGGCTGGGACTGGCGATCGTGCAGGCGGTGGTCACCCGCCTGGGTGGACAGACGATGGTGGAGTCGCGGCCCGGTCGCACGTGTTTCACGGTGCGCCTGCCCGTGGCCGCCGAGCCGCCGTCCTGAGCGCAGGGGGATGCGCGAGGGGCCGGACCCTCACGGATCCGGCCCCTCGCCTGCTGGTCAGTCGCTGATGCCCATCAGCTGAACAGGACCATGTTGTTGAACACCCACTTGGTGACCCACTCGTAGGTGTGGCCACCACCCGGTCGCTCCGTGCCCTGGATGACCGAGGCACGGATGTAGCTGCGGCACCCGTTGCCACCGGTGGTGGCAGTGTCGCACTCGGTGTACCAGTTGCGGCCCTCGTCGGAGGTCCACGTGGTGGTGTACCCGAGCGGGTTGGAGGACCACGCCGAGCGTGCGATCGGCAGGTACGTCAGGTTGTTGAAGTACCAGCCGTTGGTCTGCACGAACCGGCCGTCGTCCTGGGTCACCTGGGTGGCCCAGATCTCCGTGTTGCAGCGGAAGGTCGACGAGTATGGCACGCAGGTGGTGTGCCAACGACGTCCGTTGTACTCGTGGTAGCCGGGGGTGGTGTAGATGTACGGCGTGCCGTTCGAGGGCTTGTCGGTCGGCTTCTGCGTCGGCTCGGTCGGCTTGTCAGTCGGCTTCTGCGTCGGCTCGGTCGGCTTGTCAGTCGGCTTCTGCGTCGGCTCGGTCGGCTTGTCAGTCGGGGTGGGATCCACCGTGGGCTCACCCGTCGGGGTCGGATCCACCGTGGGCTCATCCGTAGGTTCGCCACCATCGCCACAGGTGACCCGGGCCATCGCCCAGTCCCCGTGGTCGTTGCCGACACCGTCGCCACCGTCGGTGACCCGCAGCGAGAGCGTGGCCACCCCGGTGATGTCCAGCTCGAGGGCCACCGGGTCGTCGGCACCAGTCAGCACGTCGGTCTGGTGGATCAGCGAACCGTCGCCGTACACGGCGAACTGGACCGTTCCCCGGGTCTGGACGTCATTGACACCCACGAACGCCTGGAACACGGTGCACTCGCCCTTCAGGTCGAAGTCGATCGTGGAGTTCGCGTGGACACCGATGCCCTTCGGGTAGACCACCCCGCCGATGCTCAGCGCGGGGCCATCACCAGCGCCACTCTCTCCGTTGCCCGTGTCCCACTCCACCGGTCCCCACCCGTTGCTCGGGGTACCGACGACGCGGTCCTGCATGTCGGAGAGGTAGACCTCACCCTCGGGCAGGGGTCCGACGACCGCCACCTGGGCAGACCCGGTGAACACCGCACGCTGACCGTCGACGGTCGCGGAGCCGGTGAAGGAGATCGTGGCGTCCTCGGCGTCCTCGGGCACGCTGACCTGCCATGTCTGGACCGAGGACTCACCGAAGGCGAGGGTGGTCTCCCCGGCCGTGACGACCTCCGCGGTCCAACCCGCGGGCAGGTCCAACTCGTGGGCGACATCTGTCGTCTCGTCGTTGTAGGCGCTCAGCGTGGTGGTGACTGTGATGTCACCGCCGGCCTGCGCCGAGGCGGGGGCCGAGATCGCACCGGAGAAGCAGGCGCCCGACTCGGAGGCACCGATGTCCTCGACACGCATGTTGTCGATGGTCATGTTGTGCTGCGTGTTCGGCCCGGGCAGCTTGTCGACGGCGATGAACGGGACACCGCACTCGGCCACGGAGAATTCCGCACTCCAGGTGGCGGTGTCGCGCTGCTGGCCCAGGACGTCGGAGATGGCGTCGACGGTGGTGTTGCCGCCTGCGCGCACGACGTCGTGTCCGACCCGCACGCGGTACTGGTCCGCGTAGGTGGTCTGGTAGTCGAAGCTGATCCGGTACTGACGGCCGGCCTCGAACGGGATCGTCCCGGGCGCGGTCTTGAGGATCTCGCCGGAGTTCTCGTTGTTGGCCATCAGCGACCACTCGCCGTCCAACACGTTGTCGTTGAGCTTCTCGCCCTCCTTCACCGTGTTGTCGATCGCCACACCCCACCAGCCCTTCTGGGAGTACGGTGCGTGCAGTTCGGCCAGCTGGGTGCGCGCATCGCCGCCACGGTTGGTGGCACCGGTGACGAACGGGAAGTACCCGGTGTCGATGTTCTCGAAGTCCTCGAAGAAAACCGTCTCGTCGGTCGGCTCGCCGTCCACGGCCGGGATGAACTCGACGACCCGCAGGTCATCCACCGAGACGACTGCGTCGCCCTGGCCAGCCGCGACGCCGAGTGTCACGCCCCCGCCGTCGGTGGTGAAGGTGACCCGGAGTCGCTGGAATCCCAGATCGCGCTTCTCGTCGGAGGCGGTGGCGTTCTTCACGGTCGACGCCGTGATCGAGTTCACCACGGAGCCTGCCTCCCCCTCGGCGTAGCCGACGGGAGTGACGTCGCCCGTCGCAGAGACGGTGACCTCACGCTGCCGGCCCTCCGCGACCTCCACCCAGGCCCAGGCGGAGTACGTGCCCGCAGCGAGCTCGAGGTCCTGGGAGAGTGAGCCCTCTCCCGCGCCGATCTCGGCCTGGAAGTTGCCTCGGTCGGTCTTGACGACGCTGACGTCGCCGGTGGCCTCGTAGGCGTCCAGTGTGCCCGAGAAGAATCCCGGATCCTCGATGCCGGAGGCCTCACCCCAGTTGGGCTCGACAGGCGCCGGGACGGCGGAGGTCGGGTACAGCACGTAGGCGATGCCATCGGTGGCCTCGAGGGTGATGACACCGTCGACGGGTACGACCTCGCCGACCTCTTCGCGACCGGTGTCAGTCAGCTCGAACAGCGTCAGCGAGGACTGGGAGGCCCAGGCATCGGTCAGCTGCCACTGCGTGGAACCGCCCCCGATGTTGTAGTGGTAGAGGCGTTCCTCGCCACCGTCGCTCCAGGGCAGCAGGTAGGCACCGTCCTCGAAGACGGTTGCGCCGTCGAAGGTGATGGTGCGGTCCGTCGGAATGGTGGTGCCATTGATGTCGGTCACTTCAGAGGTGACGCTGGCACCGTTCTCGAAGTCGATTCGGCCCTCGCCCCACTTGACGATGTCGGACTGCTGCAGGAACTTGACGGGTAGGTTGCGCTCCCACACGTTGTCGATGAACCGGTTGTAGTTGAGGTTGCCGGCCCAGCCCTCGAACTCGACGACGTTGGAGTTGCCGAGCAGGGGGTCCGGGTTCCAGGTGTCGCGCTTGGAGTTGTAGACGAAGCGGATCACGTCGGACTCGATGCCCTTGTTGCTGGCGCCTCCGTAGTTCTCGTCCTGGGACCAGTGGGACCAGACGCTGCCCAGTTCGAGCTTGTCGGACCACTCGGAGCCGACGACCCAACCCTGCTCCTGAAGTTCCTGGCCGAAGCGCTGGCTCTCCCAGCCGTCGGGGTAGTAGACGTCCAGGTACAGCCAGTTCAGGTTCTCCGGGCGCTCGTCCCAGAATTCCTGGAAGCGGTCCAGCACCGCGCCGGTGGCGAGGTCCTTCTGGGAGTTGATGTAGTACGACTGGTTCATCCAGCCCCACGCCTTCTGCGGGGGCATGTTCAGCAGTTCCTCGGAGAAGTTGTCCGCCTCCGAGTAGGACTCGGTGACGTTGACGTGGACGCCGTAGCTGGTGTTGAAGTCGACGCTCTCCTGCGCCAGCGTCTCCAGGTCCTCGAGACCACCCGCGCGGGTGTTGTAGTGACCCGCGTAGTCCGGGTGCGCAGAGTCGTGGCCCTCGGCCTGGTAGCCCTTGAGCAGCGCCTTCTGGCCCAGGTTGTCGGTGGCCAGGGAGATCCGCTTGGTGTCGTCCAGGGTGCGCAGGAACGGGTGCGTGGCCTGGGAGACGATGTTGAACGGGATGCGGGCGATGACCTCGTTTGCCACCTCGTCGGCGCCGTTGCCGAACGTGATGATGTCACGCACGGCGATCGCGGCGTCCTGCCAGTCGACGACGGAGTCGGCGTTGCGGTCCTCCGTCAGCTTGACCTCGACGAAGGGGTTGTCCTCATTGCCGATGACGTCGGTGTAGTCCTGCACCGCCTGGGACCGCCACGTCCAGGTGCCTGCCCAGACGGAGCCGTACTTGGTGACGTCGTCGTCGGCGAGGCGGATCTGGTGCTGCATGCGGTTGTTGTCGCCGGCGACGCGGCTCGAGGTGGACTGCGGACCGCGGTTGTCCTCGACGGCGTTGGTGTCGAAGGCGGCCGCGAGGGTGGCGGTGTTGGCGAACGCCAGCCAGGCTCCCTGGACGTTGCCCGCCGGGGTGGAGGCGACGTTGCGGAAGTCGTCGTAGTTCGCGTTGCGGTCGACGCCCATCCTGGCTCCCGTGATCTGCGCGGCGGCATCGGCAGAGCCAACCGTCACGAGGTCGTGGTTGGGGATGCGGACGCGCTGGATGACGTCGCCCGGGTTGACCAGGTTGGCCAGTTCGAAGCGCAGTGTGCCGTCGGCGACGGACACGACGGCGTCGAACGACGCGCCCTCGATGCCTGGCAGGGTGATGGCGTAGGTGGCGGTGCTGCCGTCAACCACGGGCGCGGCCACGGCGACGGGCTGCTGCGTCTCGTTGACCAGCACGCTCGTGAGGGCGTCGCCGAGCCTGCCGGCGAGCTGCTGGCCGCCCAGGCGGTAGTCGACCACCTGTGGGAAGTCGGGGTGGAGCCGGACCGTGAGGTCCCCGTCGGTGATCTCGACGGCACCCTCGGGAACGACCACCTCGATGGGCTGCGGCGCGGTCGGGTCAGTGGGTTCGCCGTCTTCCCAGACGGCGGTGTCCACGTTGAGTTCTGCGAGGGAGCCGACCCGCTCGACGCGGGAGGTCTCCTCGCCCGCCACGTGACCGCCCCAGGTGGAGAGGTAGACGATCTTCAGGCAGTCCGCGGTGACTGGCTCGTCGAGGACGATGGCGCGCTCGATCGCACGGTCCACCACCTCGCCGCCGAAAGCTCCCTCGGCGACGAGGTTGTCATAGGTCGCGGTGGTGCAGTCCCCCGTGGCCGAGTAGAGCTCGTACTCGTTGACGCGTCCGGAGCCGTTCGAGGACTGGCGCGGGAGCAGTCGTACCTGACCCACGACCTACCGCCACACCACGCTTGGTACTTCTGGACATCCCCGTCCCCCCTCACGGTTTCTCGCGACTCGGCAACGATCCCACGCACACTTCCCTGAGCCCTGCACACTATGGAGATCTGATGTCAGAGCCAACCGCACAGGAGGTATCGCTCGCCCGCGCTGATCGAACCGGTCGCTGTAGGCTCATTCGCATCACCGCTACCAAGGAGGAGACCCAGAGATGGACATCACGCGCGAGGCACTGGCCCGGATGATCGACCACACGCTTCTCAAGACTGACGCCACCGCGGCGCAGGTCTCGGAGCTGGTCGCCGAGGCGCGTGACCTGGGCGCCTACAGCGTCTGCGTCTCGCCGTCGATGCTCCCGATCACCGAGGACCTCGGCGCCGTGAAGGTTGCCACCGTGTGCGGCTTCCCCTCCGGCAACCACACCCCCGCCACCAAGGCTGCGGAGGCGGCCGAGTCCACCAAGCTCGGCGCCGACGAGGTGGACATGGTGATCAACATCTCCCTGCTGAAGGCGGGTCGCCCGGAACTGGTGGTCGAGGAGATCCAGGCCGTGCGCGCGGCCACCGGCGGCGTGCTGAAAGTCATCATCGAGTCCGCGGCCCTGACCGACGACGAGATCGTAGAGGCCTGCCGCGCGGCCGAGACCGGCGGCGCGGACTACGTCAAGACCTCCACGGGCTTCCACCCGGCGGGCGGGGCGACGGTGCATGCCGTCGAGCTGATGTCCGCCACCGTCGAGGGCCGCCTCGGCGTCAAGGCCTCCGGCGGCATCCGCGACTGGGAGACGGCACAGGCCATGGTGGCCGCCGGCGCCACCAGGCTCGGGCTGTCCGGCAGCCGCGCAGTCCTCGACGGCGCGCCGGCGAGCGAGGACGACGGCGGCTACTGAGACCCCGCGGCGGTCAGCTCCCCGTCGCCTCGGTGTTGGTGGTCTGCCGGTTGGACCGGTTCAGGGCCCGCAGCGTCGAGATCCGGAACAGCCGTGCGCTCGGGAGTCCGAGCGGTCGCGCGATCTGCGCCCCGAAGCTGGAGCCCGCCGCCAGCGCCAACCCGATCATGATCGCCTGCGCCAGGCTGATCTGGGCCTGCACGGAGATCGGGCCGGAGAACGAGCTCGTCAGCTCGTAGAGGCCCCGGTAGAGGGATGACCCGGGCATCATCGCGACCACGCCGGTGGTGACCAGCGCGATCAGCGGGATCCGCGTACGGCCGGTCATGATCTGGGCGAGGAAGCCGACGACCAACGCACCCAGCGCGGCAGCCCCGGGGGCGTTCCCGATCCACTCGAAGCTGTACTGGTAAACGCCGAACCCGAGGGCGGCGAGGATCGCGGCGTACGGGAAGGCGCGCAGACCCAGCTGGAACCCGAAGCCGACGCCGATCGCGATCAGGCAGGCCCACACGATCTGCAGGGCCGACGGACTGGCATAGCCGCCGGTGGGTGCGATGTACCCGGCCACCCCCAGCTTGAAGCCGATCCACAGCGTCACGCTCACCCCGACCACGATGCCGCTGGTCTGGAGCACGGCGTCGAACGCGCGCGCCGTCGCGGTGATCAGGTTGCCGTCCATCGCGTCGCGGGCGGCCGCCACCACGCCGACGCCGGCGAGCAGCGAGACGATTCCCGAGGCCACTATCAGCGACGGCGAGACCGAGTAGAACCAGCCCTCCTGCAGCGACCTCATGTGCATGATCCCGACAGCCATCGCCGTGGGGACCGCCGCGCCGACGGCCTGGATGAAGAACACCGACAGCTGGGTGCGGGCGAGCCGCAGCTGGACGATGAACAGCAGCGCGTTGGCGAGGGCGGCGAACCCCATCTCGACGGCGCGGCCACCGAGGATGGCTGCGACCCCGGCCCCGAGCACCGCCTGGCCCAGACAGATAACCCAGCCGCGGTACGGCCGGATGTTGTCGTAGAGGGCGTCGAGCTTCTCCCGGGCCTCCTCCAGATCCAGCCCGCCCTCGCCGATCTCGTCGATCAGGTGGGTCAGCTGGGCCAGGGTGGTGTAGTTCGTGTTGCGCTTGCGGACGCCTCGGAACCCCGTGATGGGCTCCGCGCGGCCCCGGCGGTGGTAGCTGATCGTCACCGACGTCCAGGTGACGTCCACGTCCGCGGCCAGTCCGTACGCGCTGGTCACGGTCAGGGCGAAGGAGGTGGCCTCCGAGGTGACGGCGCCCGCCTGGACGGCAAGCTCCGCGACGCGCAGCGCCAGGTCGACGACCGCCGCCGCGTGCAGGTGGTCCACCTGTGAGGGCTCCGAGGAGGTGTGGCTCGGGGTGTCCTGGCGCACCCAGCTGCGCAGGCCGTCACGGACACTTCGTTTCCTCGCCACATCCTCCACTCCTCCAAACTAGCCCGTCTCTTGGCCGGGGCGTCACACCACCACTAGGCTCGGGCCCATGCTTCTCAGCGACAGGGACATCCTCAAAGCGGTGGATCAGGGCGACATCCGGCTTGAGCCGTGGGATCCGGCCATGGTCCAGCCCTCCAGCGTCGACGTGCGCCTGGACAAGTACTTCCGCGTGTTCGAGAACCACCGCTACCCGCACATCGACCCGGCGCAGGAGCAGCCGGACCTGACGCGCATGATCGAGGTGGCCCAGGGAGAGCCGTTCGTGCTCCACCCCGGCGAGTTCGCGCTGGCATCGACGTTCGAGACCGTGACGCTCGGCCCGGCGGTCGCCGCCCGCCTCGAGGGCAAGTCCTCGCTGGGGCGCCTGGGCCTGCTGACCCACTCCACGGCCGGGTTCATCGACCCGGGCTTCAGCGGCCACGTGACGCTCGAACTGTCCAACACCGCCACCCTGCCGGTGATGCTGTGGCCGGGGATGAAGATCGGCCAGTTCTGCTTCTTCCAGCTCTCCTCACCCGCGGAGAACCCCTACGGTTCCGAGAAGTACGGCTCCCGCTACCAGGGCCAGCGCGGCCCGACGCCGTCGCGCTCCTACCTCAACTTCCGCCGCACCGAGGTCTGACCCCGACGCAGCGGGCCTCAGGCCTGCTGCGGCCGACGCAGCACCGTGAACCAGCGGTTGCCGTAGGAGACCTGCTGGCCCTCTCGGACGCGCATCTGCGTGCCCACCGGGCAGGGCTCAAGGTCACCGTTGCCCGTGACCAGCGCGGTGCCGTTGGTGGAACCGCGGTCCACGACGTAGACGCCGCGAGGGTCCGTGCCGATGAGGACGTGGGTCCGGGAGATCATCCGGCCGTCGCCTCCTGCCGGCACCAGGTGCACGTCCGGGTCGCCCTGCGTCTTCTGCGGGTTCCGCCCGAGCAGGACGGTCACGCCAAGGTCCACCTCCCGGCCGTCGTCGAGGCGTACGTACCATCCCTCGTCGCCCGGGCGGGCACCATCGTCGACGCCGATCGGCTTCGCGATGCGGGTACCGTCGTCATCCTCCTCGGCCCCGCCGAAGTCGCGCGGGCGCACCCGCGGCGCGTCTGCGGAGCCGGGCTGGTGGGGCGGCTCGATCACGGAGGTGGGGGTGGGCAGCGGGATCCATCCCTGGTTCACCCGCTGCGGCGGGGTGGGCTGGTGCGGCGCAACGGGTGGTTGCTGCCTCGGCGCCGGTGGCTGCTGCCCGGGCTGGCCGGACGGGAGCTGTTGCGGGGTCTGTGGCTGCTGCGAGGGCGGCTGCCCCCACTGCCCGCCGGACTGCGGCTGGGCACCCCACTGCTGCTGCGGTGCGCCTCCCGGTTGTCCGCCCGAGGGCTGGTGTCCGTGCTGCTGTGGGTGGTGCGGTGGCGACGGCTGCGTCGGTGGGACGGAGCCGCCAGAGGTCCGGTGGACCTCGATGATCGGCTCGGTCTCGAGCCGCGGCATCCAGGCCGGGGCGGAGGGGGCCCCGGGGGCGTAGCCACCCCAGTCCTCGCGCCGTTCCTCGCTCGTTGATCCGGGTGCGAACGCGCTGGACAGGTGTGGCGGCAGGCCGACGGTGCTGGTGGTGCTCCGCCGCACGGAGGCCCTGCGTTCGGTGCGCTCCGACTCCTTCGGCTGGACCAGCACCGACTTGACCGCCATGTCGTGCCAGCCCTGCCGGCGCTCGTGGATGACGAGGAAGACGAGCAGCGCGATCCCACCGATCACGGTGACCATCAGGGCGACGAAGATGAGTTGGCGCAGGAAGAAACGCCACCAGCCGATGGGGTCGCCGTCGCCCATGCCCACGAGCCTCAGCCCCATCGCACGCGCGCCGATGCCTGCTCCGCGCGAGCCATAGGCCCACCACTGGAACAGCGCGTAGCCGCCGGCCAGCACGGCACCCGCGATGCTGGCGACCAGCATCACCGTCGGGCTCTCCGAGAAGGCCATGACCGCGTTCAGTCCACCGCCCACCACCACGAGCGGCAGCGCGTCGATCACGGCGGCAAGGAACCGTCGCCCGATCCCGGCCACCTCGACTCCTCGCGGGATGAACCGACTCACACCTTCCCCCTCAACTCGAACATTTCCCCCGACAGACTAGCGTCCGCCCCGTGCGGAGGGCACTGGGGCTCATTTCTCCCTGAACCTCCGGAACGACTTCGTCGAGAACTTCGACGCGAACCACCTGGGCCACGCCACCGACCTGCGCATTCCCCGGTCGACCTTCTTCGTGGCCTCCCAGAACTCCCTCACGGTCTGCTCGCTTGGCTCACCCGGGGCGAACACCAGCCAGTCGGCCTCGGTCGAGACACCGATCGGATCCGCCTTTCGGGCGGCCTTCGGGAAGTCCTCCACCAGTTGCTGGGCCTGCTCGGAGCGGGTGGCCGAGGCCGAGGGCGAGCGCCCCAGGTCCCGCGCCCGGTCCACGAGTTCCGACCAGGCCCCGGCCACCCGGTTGGCCATCTCGGGGGCGTTGCGGCGACGGGAGCGACGACGCAGCTTGAGGCCCACGATGAGCGCGATCGGGACGACGACGGTGACCAGCGGGATGCCGGTCAGCGCCACCCAGACGCCGATCTGCCCCCAGTCGATCGTCTCCTCCTGGACGGGCGGTTCGCCCTGGCCGACGGGCAGTTCCTCGTCCGGCAGCGGCGGCTCGGGATCCTCCGGCGGAGGCGGCGGGTTCTCGATGTGAGGCCTCGGCTTCGGCGGCTGGGGCGCGTCGTCGTCCTCGAGCGTGCGGTCCCGTGGCGGCGTCGGGTCGAACACCACCCAGCCGTACTCGTCGAAGTGGACCTCCGTCCAGGCGCCGACGTCGGCCCCGGTGATGACGGGCGAGTTGCCAGCGCGGTAGCCGTAGACCACGCGGGCGGGGATCCCCAGTTCGCGGGCCATCAGGGCCATCGCCGTTGCGTACTGCTCGTCGTCGCCGACCATCTCCTCGGGGGTGGCGATCAGGGTGAGCAGCCGGGCCGCCGAGTGACCGGAGAGGGAGAGGACCTCGTCGGCCTGGCCGTGGCTGAAGTAGCCCAGCCCGAGGTTGGTCTCCAGCGCCAGTGCCTGCTCGCCGGCCGACGAGAGCCCATCGCCCCACTCGTGGGCGAGGTTGCGCAGTTCGTCGGGAACGCCCTCGACCGCGGGAAGCGCGACGCGGCCGGCCGAGGCCACCTTGATCTGCTCGTCGCTCGGGCGTTCGGGGCGGATGAACGCCAACGAGTAGGCGTCGCCCTCGGTCACCCCGATCGGCGTCACGCCGGTGCCCGAGCCGCGGTTGTAGAAGAAGTTCTCCCCGAGGGCCACTGACCGGTCCCCCGTGAAGCTGATCTGGGTGGTCCTGCCGACGGTGGGCACCCACACGCCGTCATAGGCGCGCACGCGCACCCCGGCGTGGCCGACGGTGCCCGGGGTGTCGTCGGCGATCCACTGCCCCACCCGGGTGAACGTGGTGCTCTCCACGGCGTCGTCGGAGGTGGTCGCGACGCGGAAGCTGAGCCCGTCGTAGGAGTCCATGGTGGCCACGCGCAGGATGTCGCCCTGCACCAACCCGCTCACCTCGAACAAGGTGGTGTCCTCGTGCTTGGTGATGTTGCCGCGGAACGCCTGCAACGGCGAGGCGAACTGCTCGAGCTCGATGGGCGGCTGGACCGCCTGCCGGAGAGTGGTGCGGGCGGCCTCCGGCTGCAGCACCGGCAGCGCCAGCCAGGTCAGGCCCCCGGCGGCCAGCAGCGTGGCGAGCGCCAGGACCAGCCGCACCGGCCGCATCCGCTGGGAGCGACCGGTCAGGGACTCGCGCAGGTGTGCACGGCGGTAGCTCGTCCAGACCAGGACGACAACGAGGAAGACGGCGCCGATCAGGATCGGGCGGTAGACGACGCCGGCACCCAGCGCGGCGGCGGCCAGGTAGCCGGCGGCTGCGGGCAGCCAGGCCAGCGCGGGGAAGCGGGTGCGCAGGGAGATCCCCATGCCGATGACCCCGACGAGCAGCGCGATGATGCCGGCGGGGGCGAACAGGTTCGCGGTCTCGCCGATGGGAGACTGCAGCGTCAAGAGGTCCCGCCAGGCGGTGACCGGCGCCAGCAGCAGCCCGCGCAGGGAGCGAAGCGTGGGCACCACCATCGCGATCCCGGCCGACGGCATCACGAACAAGGTGCCGAGCGAGAACCAGGCGACGACGCACGCGGCGGCGGTGAGGCCGACGCGCCAGTGCCGCCACGCGGCGAGCAGGGCGATCCCCATGCCGGTGAGGCCGAAGCCGCCGACGGTGACCGCCAGCCAGGGCGACTGGTAGAGGGACCGCAGCACGGCAGCCACCAGGGCGAGCAGGACCAGCAGTCCGAGGGCGTCGACGAGCACCCAACGGGCCCGGTCGGCACCGCGGAGCGAGTCCCACGGGCTGCGGGCGGGGACGCCCGCCGAACGGCGTGGGGTGGAAGCGGTGGCGGTCGTCATTCCATCGCCCTTCGCAGCGCACGCGGCAACTCCTCGAGGGAGCCCACCTGCAGCACCGTGACGTTGCCGGCGGTGCGGACCCGCAGGCCGGATCCCTCGTCGACGCGAATCCCGATGACGCGGGTGTCCACGTCGAACAGCGAGCACGCGCGGCGCAGGGCGGTCATGCTCGACGAGGAGCCGGTGACCACCATCGCGATGGACGCGCCGGGCTCGCGGCGGCGGGTGGTGTGGACCAGGTCGGCGATGCCGCCCCGGGCGGTGAGCTCGACGGTGCAGAGCTCGTCCAGCGCACGGGTGGGGGTGAGCGCCACCAGGGTCTCGGTGGACGTCAGCGTCGCCAGCGGGCTCTCCCCCAGCAGCGTGGCGACCGCGATCGAACCGGCCGCGGAGACGCCCAGTTCGAACTCGTCGTCGTCCAGCCAGGAGGACCGTCCGGTGTCCAGCGCGACCACCACGCGTGACATCCGGGACTCCTCGAACTGGCGCACCATCAACTCGCCGGCGCGGGCCGTCGAGCGCCAGTGGACGTGGCGTCGGTCGTCACCGGGCGCGTAGGGGCGCAGGGCGTGGAAGTTCATGTCGGCCGCTGAGATGTGGGCCGAGGCGTGCCCCTCGAGGTCGTGCACGAAACCTGTCTGGCGCCCCGGGAGGGAGACGGTGCGCGGGTGCACGAACAGCTCCATGGAGCCGGTCCACCTGGTCTCGCGGCCCGTCAGCGCGAAGGGGTCGCCCTGCACCGACTGCGCCGGGCCGATGACGACGACTCCGCGGCGGTCGGTGGGGATGTGGAAGGGCTCCGACATCACCTCCCCGGGGCGCAGTCCCGGCACGGAGAAGCTCGCCGCCCGGTCCCCCACGGGCAGGTCGAGGCGCGAGCCGAGGTGTCGGCGCTGGGCCTGGTTGAGCACCTGCAGCACTCCCCCCGCCGGGGTCCCGACCACGACGGAGTGCTCGTCAAGGTGGAGCCGGACGGCGAAGTTGGGGGTTCCGATAGTGAACAACAGGCACAGCAACACCACCACGACGGCGGCCACGCCGGCCACCTTGAACTCGGTCCAGCCGAGGGCGACGCCGACCACCAGCGCAACGATGCCGCCGAACAGCGTGACCCAGCCGGCGGTCCGCATGCCGGTGACACGGTTCAGCGCGCGGTAGGCGTTCCGGACGCGGTCGAGCGAGGGCGGCTCGACCGCCTCGGGCGCCTCCCAGCGGTCGGTTGCGAGTGCGGGCGCGGCCATCAGGCGGTCTTGCGCTCCGTCGGGGGCGGCACGGAGCCGATGACGTCGGCCATGACGTCGACGGCCTGGACCCCGTTGAACTCCGCCTCCGGGTCCAGGATGATCCGGTGCGCCAGGCACGGGATCGCGAGCATCTTCACGTCGTCGGGCACGACGAAGTGGCGGCCCTGCGAAGCGGCCCAGACGCGCGTGGTGCGCACCAGCGCCAGCGCGCCACGGATCGAGACGCCGAGCCGCACGTCGGTGGCGTGCCTGGTGGCCTCGGTCAGGCGGGCGATGTAGTCGAACACCGAGGACTCGATGTGGACCGACCCGGCGAGCTGGCTCATCTCAGCCACCTGGGAGGTGGGGATGATCGCCGGCAGTGCCGTGGAGCGGGGGCGGGAGCCGCCGGTC
Organism: Tessaracoccus rhinocerotis; assembly: GCF_007197885.1. Classification (GTDB taxonomy): domain Bacteria; phylum Actinomycetota; class Actinomycetes; order Propionibacteriales; family Propionibacteriaceae; genus Arachnia; species Arachnia rhinocerotis. Next base: position 310,465 of record NZ_VKKG01000004.1, on the reverse strand, counting down.
GCGAGGATCCGCATGGTGGCCTCGTGGTCCGGGTAGCCGAGGGTGGTCTTCATCAGGAAGCGGTCCAGCTGAGCCTCCGGCAGGCGGTACGTGCCGGCCTGCTCGATGGGGTTCTGGGTGGCGATCACCATGAACGGCTGGCCGGTGTTGTAGGAGACGCCGTCGACGGTCACCCGGTTCTCCTCCATCACCTCGAGCAGCGCCGACTGGGTCTTGGGCGAGGCCCGGTTGATCTCGTCGGCGAGGACGATGGAGGCGAAGATCGGACCCTGGTGGAACTCGAACTCACCGGTCTTCTGGTCATAGATGGTGACGCCGGTGACGTCGGAGGGAAGCAGGTCCGGGGTGAACTGGATGCGGCTGTTGGTCCCCTGCACGGTCTGGGCGATCGCACGGGCGAGCGTGGTCTTGCCCGTGCCCGGGTAGTCCTCGAGCAGGAGGTGCCCCTCTGCCAGCATGCACGTGACGGCCAGGCGCACCGCCTCGGTCTTGCCGAGGATGACGCGCTCGATGTTGTTCACGATGCTGCCGAAGGTCTCGCCGAACCAACGCGCTTGTTCTGGATTCACTTGGATATTCCGCCTTCCGAGCTGTGCATGACTGGTTCAGTTGGACCACAGGGTCTCACGGTCGGAGCCCCCGCTGAAGTTCACGTTGTTGCAGACCACGTCGAGATTGACCGCGGTGATGTACCCGGGGACGGGGTTGCCCTCAGCGTCCGTGGGCTCTGTGGGGAAGGTCTTTGAGAACGAGCTGGTGGTCCACTCCGCCACCACGTCCCGACCGTTGTAGGCAGCGCAGGACAGCGCCCCCTGGACTCTTGCCAGATCAAATGTGAGGACCTTGGTGGTGTTGTTCCACGTCCCGTGCATGAGTCTGGGCACGGTCAGGGAGTCGGCCGACTCGAGGTTCTGGTCGCCGCCGTAACGGACGCCGAACACTACCGTTGTCCCTCCCCCAACCGCACCGTTGTCGACGACGAATGCGTACGTGTTGGTCCAGCCGTCGGGGTCGCAGGCCTTCCACTCGTCGGCAACTGCACACTTGTAGCGGTAGCCGTCCAAGTCCCAACCACCGCTCTCCTCCAGGCTCTCGGGACGGTCCATCGCGATGTAGTAGCCTCTCTCCCACCCGAGGTTTCGCAGCGAGGACGCATCCACCCCTGGGAACACGGGCGCAGCGGACCGCGGCATGACATCGTTTTTGCCGACCACGGCGGATGCCCGGTCCCCGACGATGATGAGTCTGAGTTCGACGTCGTAGGTTCGTCCGTTGACCAGACCACCGACGTGCCCGTCGGTTGGGTATGACTGCCATGATCCACCGTTCAGGCGGTACTGCATCTGCGGGTTGGCCTCTTCGCGCCCGGAGAAGTTGGTACGGACGTACATCTGGATGCCTCCGGCAACGGCATTGACGTTGTAAGACTCGATCCTCGGCAACTCCCATGCCGTCTGCCAGTTCGGGGTCGTGGCGGCGGCGCCGTGGCCGGCCTTGTTCCGGGCCGTCACCTGGAACTTGTAGGGCACCTGCCCCAGGCCCTCCACCAGGACCGTCTGCGTTGCGGCACCGTTGACGGGGACCACCTTCGCGAAGTCGGTCCGCGGCCCGGACTGGCCGATGGGCGTCACCAGGAACTCGGTGACCGGGTCTCCGTTCGGCTCGATACCCGCGGCTGCCCACGCCACCTCGAACGCACCGCCGAGGGGGTTCTCCGTGGCGGTCGCGACGATCGACGGCGGGGCACTCGGCGGGGCCGCCGGCCAGTTGACGGCGGAGGCCTCCGAGTACGGGGACTCGCCGGCCTTGTTGCCCGCCAGGATCTTGAACCGGTACCGCGTGCCGTTGGTGAGCCCGGTCCAGGTGAACGTGGTGGGCGAGGGCGCGAGGCCGGTGCGCTGGTCCACCTGGTTGCCCGCCTCGTCCAGGAGGGCCAGGGTGTAGCGGTCGACGGGGCTGCCCGGGTTGGACGGGTTCTCCCACGTCGGCGGGCTCCAGTTGACGATCAGCTGCTGGTCGCCGAAAGCGACGATGGGGGCGGCCGGGGCGTTGGGCCTGACGTCCGGCGTGTACGGGGCCGACAGCGGCGAGGGGTCGGACGCTCCGGCCTGGTTCACCTCCACCACCTGGAACTGGTAGGGCTGCCCGTTGGGCAGGCCGGTCACGGTGCAGGTGGTGCTCGGGCACTGCGTGCTGGCGACAGTGGCGCCGGAGGCGTTGATCGCCACGACGTTGCGGCTCATGATCTCGAAGCCGTTGGAGGAGCCGGGCGTGTAGGTGAACGTCACCTGGCCATTGCCGGCCACGCCGTCGCGGGGGGCGCCGGGCCTGCTGGGGACGTCCTTGACGGTCACCCGGATGGTGCCGTCGACGCGCCGGTTGGGGTCCTTGGTGGCGTCCTCGATGGTGTAGCTCGCAGTCAGGGTGCCGACGAAGCCGTCCGCCGGACGGATCACCACGGAGTCGCCGTCCGTGCTGGCCGTACCCGCACCGTTGATCACCCGGGCGCTGCCGGGCACCAGGGTGAGGCTCTGATCGGTCAGCAGGTTGGACTTGTCGTTGAGCAGGACCGCGACAGGGAACTCCGAGCCGGCGATCGCCTCGTCGACCACGTCGGTGACGGCGGTGGCCAGCGGCCTGGTGGAGGAGGTCACCTCCAGCTGGATGGTGAAGGGCGTGCGGGCGTTGCTGGCGTCGATCACCTCGGCGCTGATCGTGCGCCGGGTCCCCGGCGGCGTGTCCACAGCGGTGCTGGCGTACAGCTTGCTGCCGTCGCCGGACACGTTCCACTCGATGCTCTGGTCACCCTCGCTGTGGGCGAAGTTGTCGAAGTAGAAGCTGTCCCCGTCCGGGTCGCGGAACAGTGGCATCAGGTCGATGCGGGCGTCCCCCTCGCCGGGGCCGACGAGCAGGTGGGGTTGGCTGCCGATCAGTTCCGGGGAGGACTTCGCCGTCTCGATCTCGTCGGCACCGCCGTCGGGGCGATTGGGCGCCGGCAGCACCTTGACGGGGACGGAGACGTAGGCGCGCTTGGCGCTCTTGTCACCCTCGGCCACGACGTCGGCCACCTCGAAGACCACCGAGGCGGGACCCTCGTAGGCCAGGTCCGGGGTGTACTCGATGCGCTGGGCGCCGGGCAGGGCCCTGCCGTGGGTGGCCGAGACGCTGTCCACGCCCGTGAGCCGCACCGTGCGGCCCGCGGTGCCGGCGACCAGGCCGTTGATGTCGATGGGGCTGGGCTGCCCGGCGACGGCCTCGAGCACGTAGTCGGGATCGCGCAGGACGGGCACGGAGTCGTTGCGGCCCGGCAGCAGGATGAGCCCGATGTCCGAGTTGCCCTCGGCGTCGGTGACCACGTAGCGGATCTGCTGCATCCGGTCCGTGACGGGCGCGGTCACCATCCGGCCGTCGTCGCTGGGGCGTGCGGCCTCCTCCTCCGGGACGCCGTCGGTGGGAACGGAGATGGTCAGCTCCTCCCGCGGTCCGTCGGGGTCGAAGTCGTTGGCGAGGGCGTCCACCTCGACCCAGTCCTTGCCGATGACCGCGGACACGGACACCAGGTCGTCGCGGGTCTCAGGTGCCAGCAGCGGAGCCTCCGGGTCCACCACCACTGTGAGGTCGCCGGAGCCGCTGGCGCCTCGGCTGTCCTCGATGTAGTACTTGCCGACGTAGGTGCCGGGTTCCTCCGGTGCCAGGAACGTGATCTCGCGGTCCTCCACCACCTCGACGTCCGGGATGCCGTCGATCTCCACCGGGTCGGAGGCGGTGTAGCCGATCCCGTCACCGTCGACATCGACGTCATTGCGAAGCGCCGGGATCTGGACGTGCCTGCCCGGGCGGGTCCGGATCTCGTCCGGCACGCCCGTGGGGGCGCTGTTGTCGGGACCGGCGGGCGCGACGCCCACCCGGATCTCGCCGGTGCCGATGGCGCCGAAGGCGTCGATCACCTGGTACTCGAACACGTCGGTGCCCTCGGAGCTGGGGAACGCCTCGTAGCTCATCCAACCGTCCCCGGTGGCCAGCACCCGCCCGAGCTGGGGACCGGAACCGAGCCCCACCAGACGCACGGCGTCACCGTTGGGGTCGATGCCCTCGAGCGGGATCGCCAGGCGCGACGTCGTCCCGGCCAGGACCCGCTCCACCACCTGGCGGGGCACGGGTGGCTCGTTCTGGGCGTCCTCGCTCACGATGGTGACGCGCAGCTGTGTGGAGGCGATGGCGCCGTCGGCGTCCCTGATCTGGTAGGTGAGGTTGGTGTTGGCCGCCTGCGCGCCCGCGGGCACCGAGACGTTGATGAACTGGCCGTCGATCCAGGCCCGATCCTCCAGCGGGTTCTCCACCAGCTCGTCCAGCGTCAGGGCCAGGCCGATCGGCGAGGAGTCGTTGGCGAGGACGTTCACGGCCTGGGTGCTGCCGGCGCGGACCCGGACCTCGTCGCGCTCGGCGAGCGGCTGGACGCTGCCCGTGGTGGGCGTCGGGATCACGATGATGGTGCCCAGCACGGAGTGCTTGCCGTCGCTGAGGCGGTAGTTCAGGGTGACCGGCGCCTCCGGCGTGTGCTGGGCGGTGATGGTCACCAGGTGGCGCCGCTCGAGCACCACCTGCAGCCCCGGCTGCTGGCTGACCGACTGGACCACCAGGACGTCGCCGTCCTCGTCGGTGTCGTTGAGGACGGGGTCCACCACGACGCTGCCGCCGGGCGGGAGCAGCGCCACGTCGAGGGCGGCGACCGGGGCGTGGTCGGTGGTCTCGGCGCGGACGTCGATGCGCACCAGTCCGAGCGCGATCGGGCCGTTGGATACCTTGTAGGTGACGTAGTACGTGCCGGGGGTCTCGGCGTTGAAGGTGAACCAGCCCTCGCGGTAGTTGGGCTTGGTGACGCAGCCGCAGTCCTCGGCCACCTCGATCTCGGTGAGCGCCAGGTTGGCGCCGACGTCGTTGGCCAGGGGGTCGATGGTGACGGTCTTGCCAGCGGTGGCGGTCTCGAAGTCGCCGTAGGCGATCGGCGCGACGGTGTCGTCGGTGACCACGACCACCATCTCCCCCTCGGACTCGGCGTAGCCGTCCGAGACGCGGACGTTGACGGTCTTGGTGCCGGTGGTCTTGCCGATGTCCAGGAACGTGACCTGGCCGTCGGGGGTGAAGCTGACCTCGTCCTCGGCCTCCGGCGGCAACCACGCGTCCACCAGGATCAGCGAGTCGCCCTCCGGGTCCCGCCAGTCCAGCAGGACACGCTTGGTGACGGTCTGGCCCAACTGGATGGTGATGGGCTGCGCCAGCGAGTGCTTGAACGGGGCGTTGTTCTCCAGGTTCGGGTCCGCGGGGAGCACCCGCACGGTCACGTTCGCGGAGTCCTTGCCGCCGCGGCCGTCGTCGACGGTGTAGCTGAACGTGAGCGTGCCGGTGGTCTCGAGGTCCACCGTGATCTGCAGGCCGGAGCCGCCGCGCACGGTCTGCAGGGTGGCGCCGGTGAGTTCGGCCGGCGCGCTCACCGTGAGGACGTCGCCGTCGGGGTCGGTGTCGTTGTCCAGGACTGTGAGGATGGTGGAGCGGCCGGCACGGGCCGCGAGGGTGTCGTCCTGCGCGATGGGGTCCTGGTTGGGCTGGGAGCGGTCCGGCGGGATGATCGTCTCGGTCTGCTGGATGTCGTCGACCTCGTCGTCCTGCGGCGGCACGACTCGCTCCCAGTCGGTGATCCGGAGCATGTCCTTGTCCACCATCCAGATGGTGCCGTTGGCGGCGTCGTTGAGGGCGACGGTGCTGCGGTTCACGATGAACGAAAGCAGCGGGTCGCCACCGAGCCCGGGGATGTCGCGGACCAGCGGCTCGGCGCCGCGGCACTGCTTGACGAACTGCTCCCCGAACACGGCGTAGACGCAGTCATGCACCTGAACCGGTTGCACCGGGGCGCCGTCGAGCTGGCCGCTGAGGGAGCGGGGGCCGTCGGGGGTGAGCGCGATCAGTCCGGCCTGCGTGGCGTAGATCGCGTCGGCGTTGTCCTGCCCGCCCAGGGCGTCGGGCGCGGCCGGGACCAGTTCCGCGGTGGAGGCGCCGGAGACCTCGAACACGTCGTCGGTGCCCTCCACCCAGATCCGCCCGGACTGGCGGTCCAGCACGACGGCCTGGTCGCCGACGGCGCTGAGCGCGACCGAGCCGATGTCGCCGCTGAGGGTGAACGGGAGGGCGGTCTCGACGGTGCTCTCGGCCCCGGAGCGCCGCACCAGGACCGAGCGGTCCACGTCGAGGCCGATCACCGCGCCGGAGGCGGTGAGCGTGGCGGCGCCGAACTCCCCCACCTCGAGGTCGGCCTTCTGCTTCTGGAAGTCGTAGGCCAGGACCGTCTCGGGGCCGCCGTACCAGACCCGCCCGTTGTCGCTGTTGACCACCAGCAGGGTGCCGCCGGCGAGCTGGACGTCGGCGTCGCTGGGCAGCTGGACCGGGGACTCCATCCGGTTGCGCGCGGGGTTGTACTGCACGAGGGTCGAGGACCGCAGGCCGTGGACCAGCACGAGGTCCTCGTCCTGCAGGATGGCGAACTCGGAGTCACCGACGGCGGTGGCCGCGGCGAGCTCGTCGATCTGCGCGTTGACGCTGCCGATCAGGCCGGTGTCCCGCTTCGCGGCATAAACCGTGCCCTCGTCGAGGTGGACGTCGGCCTGCACGAGGCCGGGGCTGAGGAACGCGAGCACGCCGAGCGCCACAACCAGCAGGCCCACCGTGATGGCCTGCCAGGAACGTCGCACGAAACGCCCGACGAGTCGGGCGCTCCGGGAGAGGTGCTTCTCGGACTGCTCCTGCTGCTCGGCCATGTCCCCGGTCAGCCTCGCGGGGGTTCGATCCGCAGCGAGACACCGTCGCCGAGGTCGAGGATGGTACCGAGTTCGACCTGGACGGTGTCTCCGTTGGCGAGCACGAACGGCTGCTCACCCACCGGCATGACGGTGGTGCCGTTGGTCGAGTGCAGGTCGGTGACCACGATGCTCCAGTCCCGGGTGGAGACCAGCACGTGGTTGCGGGAGATGTCGCTGCTGGGGCTCGGGACGCGCATCAGGTACGAGCCGGCCGGGGCCTTGCTCGCATCCGGGGACCGCCCGACGAGGACGCCCGCGACGATGTCTGCGAACTCACCCTTGTTGCTGTGCACGCCTGCGAGGGCGGGCCGGCGGATGAGGCGCGCGTTGGAGGAGTCGACGGGGGCCTTGCACAACCTGCAGTGCCTGGCACCGGGCGCATTCGCGTGGCCGTTGGCGCACGGTACCGCCAGGACCTGCGGGTCGGGGTCGGAGTCGGCGGGGGCCGCGGGCTTGTGCGTCGCCGCGAGCCCGGTGGAGAAGATGGTGCCGCCGTCGTCATCGGACGCGCTCTGCTGCGCGAAGCCGCCGGGGACCACCACTGGACCGCCCGTCGGCGCGGCCGGCGTCGGCGCCGCCGGCGTGGGGGCGACGGGCGGCTGGGCGGACGGGATCCCCGTCGGCGCGGGGGCCACCGGGGCGGCACCTGCGGACAGCGGCGCCTCGGGCTCGGCGGGGGCCTCCATCACCTGCGTGTCGAAGGCCAGTTCGCCCGTGCCGATGGCATCGGCGTCGGCCGACGGCTGGGCCGTCGGCGACTGGGGCACCTCAGGCAGCGGCGACGCCTCTGGCGCTGGCGCCGTTTCATCGGCAGCCGCCGGCTCCTGTTCAAGGGTGTTCTCGGTCTCCGGCTCGGCGACCGTCCCGGCCTCGGGCTCGGGCGACGGCTCGGGCTCGGGCTCGGGCTCGGAGGTCGGCTCGGGCTCGGCTTCTTGGGCGGTGACCGGGACTCCGACCGCGGCGGCTGCCGGCTGGGCGGGGGCGGCCGGCTCGTCGGCCTCGACCTCGGGGGCGGAGCGGCGGGGCCGTGGGCGGACCCCGAGCACAGGGATCCTGGGGACCACGCCGAGCTGCTCGTTGCTCGGGAAGCGGATCTGCTCATCAGCGTGGGTGGTCAGGTAGATCGCAGATGCGGTGACGGCGCCGACGACAAGGGGCAGCTGCAGGACGGCGTCCTGGTCCACCGGTTCCATGTCGATGCGCAGGTGCCGGTCCGCGCCGAGGTTCTCCTCGCGCCAGGTGACGGTCTGCTCACCGTCGACGGCGATGGCACCGGTGTCGGTGTCGGTCACCTTGATGCGTCCCCTCGCGACGCCGTGGAGGCCGTTCGCGTCCCAGAAGAACGCGCCGAAGTCCGGCATGCTGTCGAGGCCGTAGGAGTTGAGCAACTCCAGCAGCCCGTCGACCGAGCGCGCGTTCGCGATGTCCGCCCACAGGCTGTTCACGAGACCGGACATCCGCGCGGGAGCGGGCAGCATCACGACGAGCATCGTGGGACCGGACAGCACCAGCCAGTTGCCGGGCGTGTAAGTCACGCGCCAAGCGGCCATTGGCAGAGTCATTGGTGGGTCCTCCCGGTGCAACTGTTGCATTTGATCTGTAGAAAAGGTTACGAGATGAGGTGGTCAGTCACCACACGAACTCCTCCCCCGCAACGGTCAGGAGTGCCCGAGGCTCGCTGCCATCCGTCGCACGCCCTCGGTGATCAGCTCCGGGGATGTGGCCACGTTCATTCGCACGAACTGCCCGGCAGCACTGTCGAAGTCCGTCCCGAAGTTGAACCTCACCCTACCAACGGTGTGGAAGTGCCTGCCCGCGTGCTCGAGGCCCAGGTCGCTGCAGTCGAGCCAGGCGAGGTAGGTGCCCTCGGAGGGCTCGTACGGCACCTGCGGGAGCAGCCGCTCGAGCTCGGAGCGGAGGTGCAGCTTGTTCTGCGCGATCTCGTCGCTCGCCTGTCGCAGCCAGTCGCGCCCACCGTCGAGGGCGGCGCTGTGCGCCTCGATGGCGACGTGGCTGGCCGACTCGGCCACGTGCCCGGGCAATCCGTCGAGAACGTCGTGGGCCTCGCTCCCCGCCACCAGGACCGCTGCCTTGAGCCCGGCGAGGTTCCACGACTTCGCGGCCGAGGTGACCACGACGGAGCGCTCAGCCCCCGGCACCGAGGTGAAGGGGACGTGTGCGGCGCCCGCGAGGGGCGCGTGGATCTCGTCGGAGATCACGGTGACGTTGTACTGCGCCGCCAGCGCCGCCACCGTCTCGAGCTCGGCACGGGTGTGGACCGTGCCGTTCGGGTTGTGCGGCGAGCACAGCAGGTAGGCGCTCGGGCGCTCGGCGGCGAAGGCCTCGGCCAGCGCGTCCAGGTCCAGCCGCCCCGCGGCCGTCATCGGCACCTCGACGAGGCGGCGTCCGCTGCCGCGCACCACCGCCCGGAAGGGCGGGTAGATGGGCGGGTTGACCACGACGGCGTCGCCGGGCTCGGTGGTGGCCAGCGTGAGCTCGCGCATCCCGGACATGACGTCACCGGCGAGGCGGATGTCCCGGGCGGGGTCCAGCTTCCAGTCCCACATCCAGTCCGCGAAGCTGGCGAACGCCTCCTGGTAGACCGGCAGTTCGGGGTAGCCGAAGTCGCCTTCGGCGATCAGCTGCTGGAGCCGCTCGGCCACCGCGGGCACGGTCTCGACGTCCATCTCCGCCACGAACATCGGCAGCACGTCCGGCTCCCAACGGGCCCACTTGATGCTCCTGCGGTTGCGCAGCCGTTCCAGTTCAACGGAGAAGATCGCCATGGCCCCATCCTGCCCGAGGAGGGTGCCCCAGCCCCATTCGTACCGGCCCGGTCCGTCAAGCCGCTCGCGAACACCGCTTCCGGCGTCGGGTCAGCTTTCGGCGGCCAACCGTGCCATCGCGGCGGCCTGCTCCTCGGCGCTCACGCCCGGGCCGTCCCAGGTGATCGGGAGTCGCTGAGGCAGACCCACCTCCTCCAGGAGGAACCGCGGCAGCTGCGAGGCGAACCGAGTCAGGAAGCGAAGGTAGGCGTCGACGTGCTCCGGCCGCCGGGTGCCGGAGGTGGAGACCAGCAGGCAGCCGTTCTCGAACCAGCAGTCCGCGAAGTGCGGGACCTCGTTGCCCATCAGCCACGTCATCATGCGGGGGTGGATCACGTCGTGGGCGAACCGTGGCGAGTCGGAGCGGACGTTCCACTCGCGGTTGAACTCCGCGTTCTCGAACGTCAGGTCGCTGGTGAACGTGCGGGTGGCCCAGTTCTCCCGGGAGAGGTTCAGGGCGGGGAAACGGCCACCCAGCTGCAGTACGTCGACGTGGTAGTGGTGCGTCTGGCGGTTCTTGCCCGACCCCGTCGAGTACTGGTACTCGAACCCTTGGACTGGGAGCCCGTCGAAGCGGCCGTGGTAGCCGAAGAAGGCCTTGCGGCTCGACCCCCGGTTGAACGGACCGCCGCGGAAGGCGCCCACCACTTGGGGCACCTTCTCGGCGAAAGTCCAGTTCCGCGCGCGGCTCCAGTTGCTCCACAACTTCTTGCGCCGGGCGTGGTGGACGAGGCCGAAGACCAGCGCCGCGACGAAGATCAGGAAGAACAGGACGGGCATGACCAAGCCGAAGTCCATCAACGACACCTCCATTTGTTCTGCTGCGTTTCCGCGCCTGGACCGATCAGCCGCAGCACCTCCAGACTAGGGCTTGCCCGTGCCACCGCGTCCGCCGCCGGGTTGTCGCGACTTGACCTCTCGCGCATACTTGGAGGCGTCGCAAGGCGTCCGATGGGGCCATCACCCCGTAGCCGCCGGAAGAACAGCCCCTGGCCCACTAGAACCGGCAGCGACGAGAAGCAAGCGGGACGCCACCCCTGTGGCGGCGTCCAAGGAGGGTGGTACCGCGGGCCCCGGCTCGTCCCTTCACCGATCACGATCGATCAAGATGAAGAGGACCACATGACCACCCGCGGCTACAACTCCGTCCCGGCCTCCGTCGACTTCCCTGCCATGGAGCGCGACATCCTGCGCGCATGGGAGCAGGAGGGCACCTTCGACGCCTCCCTGGCGGCCTCCTCCGGCGGTCCGCGCTGGACCTTCTACGAGGGTCCGCCCACGGCCAACGGCATGCCCGGCACCCACCACATCGAGGCCCGGGTGTTCAAGGACGTCTTCCCCCGCTTCAAGACGATGCAGGGCTTCCACGTGGAGCGCAAGGCGGGCTGGGACTGCCACGGCCTGCCCGTGGAGCTCGCCGTCGAGAAGGAGCTCGGCTTCTCCGGCAAGCCCGACATCGAGGCCTACGGCATCGAGGCCTTCAACGCCAAGTGCCGCTCGTCGGTGCTGCGCCACGTCGACGCCTTCGCCGAGCTCACCACCCGCATGGGCTACTGGGTGAACATGGACGAGGCCTACGTCACCATGACGCCCGAGTACATCAACTCCGAGTGGTGGGCTCTCAAGCAGATCTTCGACAAGGGCCTGCTCGAGGAGGACTACCGCGTTGCGCCCTACTGCCCGCGCTGCGGCACCACCCTCTCCGACCACGAGCTGGCCCAGGGCTACGAGGACGTCCACGACCCGTCGGTCTACGTCCGATTCCCGCTCACCAGCGGTCCCCTCTCCGGCGAGGTGGACATGCTGGTGTGGACGACGACGCCCTGGACGCTGGTTTCCAACACCGCCGTGGCCGCCCACCCGGACGTGGCCTACGTCGTCGGCTCCAAGGAGGGCGAGAAGCCGCTGCTGGTGGCCGAACCCCTGTTCGACAAGGTGCTGGGCGAGGAATGGACCCGAGGCCAGTCCTTCTCCGGGCGCGAGATGGAACGCTGGTCCTACCAGCGGCCGTTCGAGCTGGTGGAGTTCCCCGCCGGCGAGGAGGCCCACATCGTGGTGCTGGCCGAGTACGTGACCACGGAGGACGGCTCCGGCCTGGTCCACCAGGCTCCCGCCTTCGGTGAGGACGACATGGCGGTCTGCCGCGCCTACGGGCTGCCGTTCGTGAACCCCATCGGCCCCGACGGCACCTTCGCCGCGGACGTCCCGCTCGTCGGGGGACAGTTCTTCAAGACCGCCGACGAGGCGCTGGTGGCCGACCTGTTCGCCCGCGGCCTGATGTTCCGCAAGCTGGACTACCTCCACAGCTACCCGCACTGCTGGCGCTGCCACACCCCACTGCTCTACTACGCCCAGCCCTCCTGGTACATCCGCACCACGCGCATCAAGGACCAACTGCTCCGCGAGAACGAGGCGACCAACTGGCACCCGGAGAACATCAAGCACGGCCGCTTCGGCGACTGGCTGGACAACAACGTCGACTGGGCGCTGTCCCGATCCCGCTACTGGGGCACGCCGCTGCCGATCTGGCGAAACGTCGAGGACCCGCAGGACCTCATCAGCGTCGGGTCCATGGCCGAGTTGGGCGAGCTCAGCGGGCGCGACCTGTCCGAACTTGACCCCCACCGCCCCTTCATCGACGACGTCGTGATCGAGCGCGACGGCGCCACCTACCGGCGCGTGCCAGAGGTGATCGACGCCTGGTTCGACTCCGGCGCGATGCCGTTCGCCCAGTGGGGCTACCCGCACGTCCCGGGCTCGGTGGAGAAGTTCGAGCAGAGCTACCCGGCGGACTTCATCTGCGAGGCCATCGACCAGACCCGTGGCTGGTTCTACTCGCTGATGGCGGTGGGCACGCTCGTGTTCGACAAGTCCTCCTACAAGGACGTCGTGTGCCTGGGCCACATCCTGGCCGAGGACGGCCGCAAGATGAGCAAGCACCTGGGCAACATCCTGGCCCCCATCCCTCTGATGGACGAGCACGGCGCCGACGCGGTGCGCTGGTTCATGGCCTGCGCCGGGTCGCCGTGGTCCGCGCGCCGGGTGGGCCACAACACCATCCAGGAGACGGTCCGCAAGGTCCTGCTCACCTACTGGAACACCGTCGCCTTCCACACCCTGTACGCCAACGCCGGAGAATGGACCCCCAGCGGCCAGGCACCCGCCGTGGCCGATCGGCACGTGCTCGACCGGTGGCTGGCCTCGGAGACCCAGACGCTCGTCTCGGGAGTGACGGCGGCACTGGAGGCGTTCGACACCCAGCACGCCGGCAACCTCGTCGCCGGCTTCGTCGACCACCTGTCCAACTGGTACGTGCGCCGTTCCCGGCGTCGGTTCTGGAACGCCGAGCCGTCGGCACTGTGGACGCTGCACGAGACCCTCGACGTGCTGACCCGGCTGATGGCGCCGATCATGCCGTTCGTGACCGAGCGGGTCTGGAAGGACCTGTTCGCGGTGACCGACCCGGAGGGTCCGCAGTCGGTCCACCTCGCGACGTGGCCCACCGCCGAAGAGTCCCTGGTGGACGCCGAGCTCTCTACCGCGATGGCCGTCACCCGACGGCTCGTCGAGCTGGGCCGCTCCGCCCGGGCCGAGTCGAAGGTGAAGATCCGCCAGCCGCTCAGCCGGATGCTGGTCCCGACCGACGCGCTGCGCAGGCTGACCCCGGAACTGGTGGACGAGATCCGCGCCGAGCTGAACATCCAGCACGTGGAGACCTTCGCGTCTGCGGGAGACCTCGTCGACTTCTCCGCGAAGGGCAACTTCCGCAACCTCGGGCGCCGGTTCGGAAAGCAGACGCCGCTGGTGGCGGCCGCGATCGCAGCGACCGACGCAGCGCGGCTGGCCTCCGAGCTGCGGGAAACCGGCGAGACGTCGGTGGAGTTCGAGGGCGAGGCCATCTCCCTGTCCTCCGACGACGTGATCCTGACCGAGCGGCCGCGGGAGGGCTGGTCCGTGGTGAACGAGCAGGGCGAGACCGTTGCCCTCGATCTCGAGCTGACGCCCGAGCTGGTCCGCGCCGGCCTCGTGCGCGAGGTGATCCGCACCGTCCAGGAGGCCCGCAAGAACGCCGGCCTGGACGTCTCGGACCGGATCAACCTCACCTTGGCCGCTTCGCCGGAGCTCGCCGTCGCCATCGCGGAGGGCTCGCAACTCATCCGCGACGAGGTGCTGGCGCTCACGCTGGACCTGGCCGACACCCTTCCCGACGCCACCCACACCGACGACGATCTCGGCCTGGCGGTGCGGATCCAGAAGGCCTGAGTCCACGCCCCTGAGGGGGTGTGACCACGGTGAGCGACACGCCGCGTCGGGGATCTGCAGTGCCCTGGCTCGGCACCTCGATCACTGTGGTCACCACCGCGTTCTCCGCATCCCTCGCCGCGATGCTGACTGTCGGCTCCCTGACCACCTCTCGGGCGTCAACGCTGTGTCGTTCGTCTGCGGAGTGCTTGAATGACCCAGTCCACGCACAAGCCCGAGGAGGCCCGCCATGGCCAGACTGCCGAAGTTCAACCTGCTGGTCTGGGTGGTGATCGCGATCGCCCTGGGCATTGCACTCGGCTCGTTCCTCCCCGAGGTCGTCGTCAGGCTGTTCATCACGTTCAACGGCCTGTTCGGCAACTTCCTCGGGTTCATCATCCCGCTGCTGATCGTGGGGCTGATCACGCCGGCGATCGACGAGCTCGGCAAGGGTGCGGGCAAGTGGTTGGCCGTCACGGCGGGCATCGCCTACACGTCGTCGGTCATCGCAGGGCTGCTCAGCTGGGGCACCAGCATGATCGCCTGGCCTCGGCTGCTGACCGGCAACGACGTCTCCGAACTGGCCGACCCCGAGTCGGGTCTCGTGACGCCGTTCTTCACGGTCGACATGCCTCCGATGTTCCAGGTCATGACGGCACTGGTGTTCGCGTTCGTCGTCGGCATCGCCCTGACGCGGTTCGACGCCCCGGCCCTGCACCAGGTGTTCGCGGACTTCCGTGAGGTCATCAACATCGTGATCAGCAAGGTGATCGTCCCCCTGTTGCCCCTCTACATCTTCGGCATCTTCATGAACATGACCTTCGCAGGCCAGATCTGGCAGGTCATCCAGGCGTTCTTCTGGGTGGTGCTCATCGTCTTCCTACTGACCGTCGCCTACATCGTCATCCAGTACGCCGTAGCCGGCGCGATCACCAAGAAGAACCCGTTCCGGCTCATTCGGGCCATGCTCCCGGCCTACGCCACGGCCCTCGGCACCTCCTCGTCGGCGGCCACGATCCCCGTCACCCTGCGCTCGGCGATCAAGGCCGGGGTCTCGGAGAACGTCGCATCGTTCGTCATCCCGCTGGGGGCCACCATCCACCTGGCCGGTTCGACGATCAAGATCACCGGCTTCGCGCTGGCGATCATGGTGATGTTCGGGATGGAGATCCCGCCCGCGGCCATCTTCGGGTTCATCCTGCTGCTCGGCATCGCCATGGTCGCCGCGCCGGGCGTCCCCGGCGGCGCCATCGTCACCGCGGCCGCGCTGCTCGAGACCCAACTCGGCTTCAGCCCGGAGCAGGTGGGGTTGATGATCGCCACCTACATCGCGATCGACTCTATCGGGACAGCCGCGAACGTGACGGGCGACGGCGCGATCGCGGTCATCGTCGACAAGCTGGCCGGCCATCCCGGCCATCGCGACCTGGGGCTCCACCTGCCCGAGGAACTCGAGCCCGAACCCGACCCCGCCTGAGGTCAGATCGCGACGCGGGCCTCGGACTGCTCGATACCCAGTTGGCGCAGGCACTCCTCGAGGATCCGCATCACCTCGATGGTGTCGCTCAACGGCATCACCGGCGACTCGGTGTCACCCGCGAGGACGCGATCCGTGACCTCGGTGATCTCGTGGCAGTAGCCGCGGCCAGTCATGTTGGCCTCGATCACACGCGGCAGCACGCCCGTGCGATGCACCGAGAGCGTCGTGGGGTGGTGGAACCTGGGCTCCACCTCGATCCAGCCCTTCGTGCCGTGGACGACCATCCGGCCGGGACCGTGACCGTCGAACCCGCAGGCGAGCGACGCCAGGCCACCGCCCTCGTGCTCGATGTTGATGGCCGCGGCCATGTCCACGCCGTTGGGCGCGAACCGGCCGACGCAGTTCACCGCGCGCCCGGCGCCGAGGAAGGACTGCGCGAAGCTGACCACGTAGACCCCGAGGTCCAGCATCGCCCCTCCGCCGGTGGCCGGGTCGAACAGGCGGTGGGACGGGTCGTAGGCGCGGTACGCGGACAGGTCACCCTGCACTCCGAGGACGTCGCCGATGCGGCCCCAGGCCACCACCTCGCGCGCGGCAGCGACCGCCGGCAGGAACCGGGTCCACATGGCCTCCATGCAGAACACCCCCTTGGCCCGGGCCGCCGCGACCACCTCCTCGGTGCCGGCGAGGGTGGCGGTGAACGACTTCTCCACCAGCAGCGCCTTGCCCCGCTCGATTGCCGCGAGCGCGACGTCGTGGTGGTGCGGATGCGTGTTGGCGAGGTAGACGACGTCGATGGTCTCGTCGTCCAGGAGATCGGCGTAGGAGCCGTAGGCCCGCTCGATTCCGTGCTTGGCGGCGAACTCCTCCGCCCTGCCGAGGTCCCGCGACGCGATCGCGGCCAACTCTGCGTTGGGGACGAAACCGAAGTCGGAGGCCATCACATCGGCGATCCCGCCAGCCCCGACGAATCCCCAACGGATGGTGTCCATGGCCCACAGGCTACCGCCGCGTGGACCGCGTCTCGGCAACTTCGGTAACTGTGACTAGTCTGGTCCCGGCAGGAAGGAAGTGCATGGCACGCATCGTTCAGAAGTACGGCGGCTCGTCCGTTGCAGACGCCGACTCGATCAAGCGGGTGGCCCGCCGAGTTGCGCGGACCCGTAGCGAGGGCCACGAGGTGATCATCGTCATCTCGGCCATGGGGGACACCACGGACGAGCTGATGGACCTGGCGCTCCAGGTCTCGCCGCGCCCGAAGTCACGCGAGCTGGACATGCTGCTGACCACTGGTGAGCGCCAGAGCGCTGCCCTGCTGGCCATGGCGCTGTCGGACCTCGGCGTCGACGCCGTCTCCTACACGGGCTCCCAGGCTGGCGTCCTCACCACCCCGATCCACGGCAACGCCCGCATCATCGACATCACGCCTGGGCGTGTCGAGGCTGCCGTCCAGGAGGGCAACGTCGCAATCGTCGCCGGCTTCCAGGGTGTGGCGCAGTCCACGAAGGACGTGACCACGCTCGGTCGCGGCGCCTCCGACACCACCGCCGTCGCGCTCGCAGCCGCGCTGGGCGCGGACCACTGCGAGATCTACAGCGACGTCGACGGTGTCTTCACCGCCGACCCGCGGATCGTGCCCGCCGCGCAGCCGATCACCGAGATCAGCTACGAGGAGATGATGGAGATGGCGGCATCCGGCGCCAAGATCCTCCACCTGCGCTGCGTCGAGTACGCGCGCCGCGAGAACGTGAAGGTCCACGTCCGCTCATCATTCACAGACAAGCCGGGAACCTGGGTCAAGGCCCTGGAAGAGGTTCAGAAGGGACCGAACATGGAAGAAGCCATCATCACCGGCGTCGCGCACGACCGCGGCGAGGCGAAGATCACGATCGCGGGCGTCCCGGACCGGGTCGGCGAGGCCGCGCTGATCTTCACCACGATCGCCGAGCACGACATCAACATCGACATGATCGTCCAGAACATCTCCCGGCTCTCGGACGTGAAGACCGACATCTCCTTCACGCTGCCGATGACCGAGGGCGGCCGCGCCATCGAGGCGCTCGAGTCCATCAAGGACCAGGTGGGCTTCGACGAGTTGCTCTACGACGACCAGATCGGCAAGGTCTCCATCGTCGGGGTGGGGATGCGCTCCCACCCGGGCGTCACCGCGACGTTCTTCCGCGCCCTGGCCGGCCAGGACGTCAACCTCCAGATGATCTCCACCTCGGAGATCCGGATCTCCGTCGTGGTCGGTTCCGACGACGTGGACGACGCCGTGCGCGCCGCCCACTCCGCGTTCGGCCTGGATGCCGAGGAGGAGGCTGTGGTGCACGCCGGCACCGGCCGCTGACCCACGTCCTGCGAGCCCGCTCGCCGAACGCGATGTGATCAGGTCCCGTGAGCGTTTCACGGGACCTGATCGTTTTCCCACCCCCACCCCACAACGGGTTTCACCTGCGGAATGACCACTTTGCGTGAGCGATGGGTAACGATTGCGTGTACTTGGGCCGTCAGACTGTCACAACCGGGCAACGCTGCCGTATATTCGCGCACAGTTCAGCGGGGCGAGGTAGCCCCATCAAGTCTGGGCAGGACTCGCTGGTGAGACCAGCGCAGTAACAAGGAAAAGGAGAACTTCCATGAGCTACTCCCTGCAACGTCGTGGCTTCCTGAAGGGTGCGCTGGCTGCTGGCGCGCTCGTCCCCCTGGCAGCCTGCGCGGGCGGCGGCGATCCCGAGGAGACCCCCACCGACGCGGCCACCACCGAGGAGACCACCTCGCAGGAGACCACGTCGGAGGAGACTGCCCCGACGGACTCGAACAACCCGTTCGGCCTCGAGGTCCCCTCTGAGGTCGAGGCGATCATCTTCAACGGCGGCTACGGCATCGCCTACGCGGAGTTCGCGGGCGGCATCGTCGAGAAGACCCACGACGGTGTGACCGTCTCGGTCTCCCCCACCACGCAGGTGGCACAGGAGCTGCAGCCCCGCTTCACCGGCGGCAACCCGCCGGACGTCATCGACAACGCCGGTGCCGGCAAGATCGGGCTCGGAGCGATCGTCGACCAGCTCGAGGACCTCAACGAGGTCGTCGACGCCCCGAACCTCGAGGGCACCCCCATCAGGGACACCCTCTACGCAGGCGCTCTGGAGCCGGGCATCGTCTCCGGCAAGCAGGTTGCCCTCAACTACGTCCTGACCGTGTTCGGTCTGTGGTACTCCGCCTCCCTGTTCGAGGAGAACGGCTGGACCCCGCCGAAGACGTGGGACGAGGCGCTCGAGCTCGGCGCCAAGGCCAAGGAGGCCGGCAAGTACCTGTTCCTCTGGGGACTCGAGGCCGCCGACTACTACGGCGAGATGGCCATCACCTCCGCGATCAAGGAGGGCGGCCACGAGGTCCGCACCGCGCTCGACAACCTCGAGCCCGACTGCTGGAGCCACCCCGCCATCCAGGACGTGCTCACGAAGATCAAGGAGTGCGTGGACAACGGCTACTTCAAGCCGGGCGGCTCGGGAACCCAGTTCACCGCGGCCCAGGCTTCCTGGTCCAACGCGCAGGAGGCCCTGCTCTACCCCTCGGGCGCCTGGATCGAGAACGAGATGAAGGAGCAGACCGCGGAGGACTTCCAGATGACCGGCACCCCGGTGCCGACCGTCTCGACCTCCTCGGCCCTCCCCTTCGAGGCCATCCACTCCGCGGCCGACGAGCCCTACATCGTGCCCTCCCAGGGCGCGAACGTGGCCGGCGGCAAGGAGTTCATGCGCGCGATGCTCTCCCAGGAGGCTGCCGCGAACTTCGCCGAGACCATCCTGTCCCCGACCATCGTCAAGGACACCATCCCCGAGGACGCCTTCGGCTCCACGGCGCTGGCGTCCCAGATCTCCATGCTGGGGGGTGCCGGTGACGACATCTTCACCTGGCGCTTCAACGCCTACTACGGCATGGGTCCGGACCACGTGCAGGCCTGGAACTCGTTCCTCGACGGCCAGCTCGACGTCGCGGCGATGACCCAGGCGCTGCAGGATGTCACCGACCGCGTGGCCAACGACGACGCAATCGAGAAGTACGACCCGGTCCAGTGACAACTGAGTCGACAACCAAGGTCGAGGGCGGCGGGGACATCCCCGCCGCCCCGGCTGCGGGCCCCATCCCCGCGAACCCGCCGAAGAGGCGTCGTGGAGGTCGGTGGACGTTCGACAAGGTCAGCTTCATGGCGGTCTTCCTTGGCGTGCCGCTGATCATCTACCTCGGACTCGTGATCTACCCGTTCATCCAGGCAGTTCACTACTCGTTCACGAACTGGCGCGGCTTCGAGCCCATCTCGCAGGCCGACTACGTCTGGTTCGACAACTACATCTACCTCTTCAACGACCCCAAGTTCATGCAGGCACTGGGCAACAACATCCTGCTCGCCATCTTCCTGCCCCTGATCACCATCATCCTCGCCCTCGTGCTGGCCATCGTCATCACCATGGGCGGTCCCTCCCACGGAAACGTCCGCGGCATCAAGGGCGCCGGCTTCTACCGGGTGGTCTCCTTCTTCCCGTACGTGATCCCCGGCATCGTCATCGGCTTCATGTGGCGCCTGCTGCTGGACCCCAGCGCCGGCTTCGTCAACGGCATCCTGACGGCAATCGGTCTGGAGCAGTTCGAGAACTTCGCCTGGCTCGGCGACGCCCGAACCGCGATGCCGGTGTCGATGTTCGTCATCATCTGGGGCTTCGTCGGCTTCTACATGCTGCTGTTCATCGCAGCGATCAAGGCCGTCCCGGCCGAGATCTACGAGGCCGTCCGCATCGACGGCGCCGGCCGGTTCGTGACCGCCGTGCGTGTGACCGTCCCCCTGATCCGTGACAACATCCAGACCGCCTACATCTACATGGGCATCATGGCGATGGACGCGTTCATCTACATGTCCGCCCTGAACCCGCGCGGCGGCCCGCAGTTCACCACGCTCGTCATGAGCCAGGAACTGTTCAACACCGCGTTCGGCGGCAACAACCTCTGGGGCAGGGCGTCCGCAATGGGCGTCGTCCTCGCTGGTGTCACCCTGGCCTTCGCGGCCGTGGTGTTCCTCGTCAATCGCCTCACCGGCGGGAAGGACACGGTGAAGTACTGATGAGCACAGACACCAAGGCACCCCTCCAGTCGGAGCGCACGGTCAAGTGGAGCGCCGGGGACAAGGCGTTCGCGACCTTCTCCCACGTGGTCCTGGTCGTGTGGGCCCTGCTCGTCGTCGGCCCCCTGATCTGGACGTTCATGACGTCGTTCAAGACGTCGTCGGAGATCTTCGCCTCCGCGCTGTCGTTCCCGCAGGAACTGCTCGACGGCAGGATCTTCGAGAACTACGTCAACGCGTGGACCAAGGGCAACTTCGGCACGTACTTCCTGAACACGATCGTGGTCGTCGGCATCGCGATGGTGCTGGTCATGCTGCTGGGCGCCATGTGCGCCTACGTGCTGGCCCGCCACTCGTTCCCCGGCAGCCAGCTGATCTACTACCTGATGCTCGCGGGGCTGACGTTCCCGATCTTCCTGGCGATCGTGCCGCTGTACAAGGTCCTGCAGTCCCTGCCGCTGCCCTGGGCACCCGGCCAGAGCCTGCTCGGCACGCACACCGGACTGATCCTGACCTACGTGGCGTTCGCACTGCCGTTCACGGTGTTCTTCCTGTACGCGTTCTTCAAGACGCTGCCGGACGAGATCGCCGAGGCGGCCGCGGTGGACGGCGCGGGCGAGTGGACGACCTTCTTCCGGATCATGCTCCCGATGGCCAAGCCCGGCATCGCGTCGGTGGCGATCTTCAACTTCCTCGGACTCTGGAACCAGTACCTCCTGCCGGTGGCGCTGAACTCCTCCGAGCCGAAGTACGTCCTGGCACAGGGCATCGCGCGGTTCGCGTCCCAGATGGGTTACTCGACCGACTTCGGTGCACTGTTCGCGGCCGTGATCATCACGGTCGTGCCCGTCCTCGTCATCTACGTGCTGTTCCAGCGCCAGCTGCAGGGTTCGGTGTCCCAGGGCACCATGAAGTAGCTCGCGACACAACGAAGAACGGGGCCGCGCGATCTGCGCGGCCCCGTTCTGCGTCCCTGCGCTACCGGCGGCGGCCGGTGCCGAAGAGGCTGCGCACGATCTCGCGGGCCGCCGTGCGGGCGAACTGCTTGAAGGCGGTGGAACCGGTCACCTGCTCGACGAGGCCCGGCTCCTTGCGGCTGCGGGAGGGACCGGTGGAACGGGAGCGCGACGTCGGGCCGGACTCCTTGCGCCGAGCCTCGGCCTCCTGCCGCTCGGCCTCGGCCCGCGCCTGCTCCTCGGCGGCCCGGGCGCCCTCCTCGACCTTGCGGATCAGCATCTCGTGGGCCGAGTCCCTGTCCACCGCCTGCCCGTAGCGCGCCATCAACTGCGACTGCGCGACGCCGGCCCGCAGCGCCTCCGCGTCGGTGGGTCCCATCGTCGACTCGGGAGCCCAGATCCGGGTCCACGCCACCGGGGTCGGTGCGCCGTCGGGATCCATCACGGTGACGACGGCCTCGCCGGTTCCGAGCTGCTGCAGCACCTGCTCGAGGTCGTAGCCGGACCTGGGGTAGGTGGAGACGGTGGCCCTGAGGGCCTTCGCCGCGTTCGGGGTGTGGGCGCGAAGCTGGTGCTGCACGCGGCTGCCCAGCTGGGCCAGCACGTCGGCGGGGACGTCCTTGGGGGTCTGGGTCACGAAGAACACGCCGACGCCCTTGGAGCGGATGAGCCGCACCGTCTGGGTGATGGCCTGCAGGAACGCGTCGGAGGCACCGTTGAACAGCAGGTGCGCCTCGTCGAAGAAGAACACCAGTTTGGGGCGCTCGACGTCGCCCACCTCCGGCAGGTCCTGGTACAGGTCGGCGAGCAGCCACATCAGGAACGTGGAGAACAGGTCGGGCCGGCTGGCCAGGTCGGGCAGTTCCAGCAGGGAGACGACGCCGCGGCCGTCGGGAGCGGTCCGGAGCAGCTCCTTCGGGTCGAACTCTGGCTCGCCGAAGAAGACGTCCCCGCCCTGCTGCTGCAGCGTCAGCAGGTTGCGCAGGATCACGCCCGCGGTGGCGCTGGAGACTCCCCCGATGCCCTTCAGCTCGGGCTTGCCCTCGTCGGAGGTGAGGTACTTCAGCAGCTCGGTGAGGTCCTTGAGGTCCAGCAGGGGCAGGCCGTTGCTGTCCGCGTAGTAGAACACCAGGCCCAGGGAGGACTCCTGCACCTCGTTCAGTCCGAGCACCTTGGACAGCAGGATGGGCCCGAACGCCGTCACGGTGGCGCGCAGCGGGACGCCGATCCCCTGCCCGCCCAGTGCGTAGAACTCGCACGGGAATGCCCGGGCCTCCCAGGGCTGTCCGTTGGCCGACGTGCGGGCCAGTAGTTTCTCCCCGCCCGCACCGGGGGTTGCCATGCCGGACAGGTCGCCCTTGATGTCGGCCAGGAACACCGGCACACCGGCGTTGCTGAGCGCCTCGGCCATCACCTGCAGGGTGACGGTCTTGCCGGTGCCGGTGGCGCCGGCGACGAGGCCGTGCCGGTTGAACATGGACACCGGGATCCGGACCGGGGCGTCGACCACGGGACCGTCCGCCTCGAGGACGCCGAGCTGGACCGCCTCGTCCTCGAAGGCGTATCCCTCCTTGACGGCGCTGATCACTTCTTCGTGTGCTGTGGGCTCTGTCACCCCCCAAAGCCTGCCACAAGCCCGCGTCGCAGCCCCGGCAAAGCGGGATCACGGCTAAAGTGTGGGAGGTGATCTTCAAACGAGTGGGCGAGGGGCGCCCGTACCAGGACCACGGCTACAGCCAGAAGCAGTGGGCCGCCATCGCCCCGCACCAGGTCCGGCTCGATGAACTGACCACCACCAAGCGCACCCTGGACCTGGAGACCCTCCTCGAGGAGGACTCCACCTTCTACGGTGACCTGTTCGCCCACGTCGTCGCCTTCGAGGGCGAGTTGTACCTCGAGGACGGACTGCACCGTGCGCTGAGGGCCGCGCTGCAGCAGCGGCAGACCCTCCATGCCCGCGTGCTGGAGCTGGGTCGGTAGGTTCGGGCGCGACCATGACAAACGACGAGCAGAACTGAGCCCGAAGACGTGCGCATTTTCCGACTTATCGCCACCCCCGTGCTGCTGCTCGGGCTGCTCGCGTTCCTCGTCTGGGGCGCGTTCTGGGGCTGGCGCAACCTGACCGCACCGCTGCCCACCCCTGAGCCGACGCCGTGCGTGACTGTCACCACCGACACAGTCACCGTCGCCGACGTGTCAGTGCGCGTCTACAACGGCGGCTTCACCAGCGGGCTGGCGCGGCGTCAGGCGTCGCGGCTCGAGGACCTCGGCTTCAATGTCATCCGGGTGGGCAACACCGACGAGCGGGTCTCCGGAACGGTGATCCGGGGCAACGAGGTCAACGTCCCGGCCAAGCGCCTGGTGATGTCCTCCTTCACGGGAGCGACGTTCGAGAACGACGACAGAGTCGATGGCACCGTGGACGTGCTCCTTGGTTCCGACTTCGGCGGTGAGACCGACCCGGAGACGGAGCAGATCTACCAGGTGTCCTCGGGTGGATCCGTGTGCCTGCCGCCCAGCCCCGAGCCGACGGACTCCCCCTCCCCCTCGGCCACCGCGACGACGGAGTCCTGAGCCAGTGTGTTCTCCCCGGGCCCACGCGCCGGGTTGCCGCGCAACAATGGGGGCATGACCTTCCAGACACCGGAACCAGCAAGCGCGGACATCGGCATCGTGGGGATCGGGGTGATGGGCACCTCGCTGGCGAGGAACCTCGCACGCCACGGCCACGCCGTCGCGGCGTACGACCTCTCCGACGAGCACGTCGCCAAGCTGGTCACCAACTACGGCCACGAGGGCACCTTCGTCCCCACTGCGACGCTGCCCGAGTTCGTGGCGGCACTCAGGTCCCCGCGCGTGGCCATCATCCTCGTGCCCGCCGGCAACCCGACCGACTCGACGGTGGCGAGCCTCGAGGAGGCGATGGAGCCCGGCGACATCATCATCGACAGCGGAAACACCCTGTTCACCGACACCCAGGAGCGCGCCGCCGCCCTCGCCGAGACCGGCATCCACTTCGTCGGCATGGGCATCTCGGGCGGCGAGGAGGGTGCACTGACCGGGCCGTCGATGATGCCCGGCGGCAGCCGGGAGTCCTACGAGCGGATCGGCCCCATGCTGGAGTCCATCGCCGCGCAGGTGGACGGCGAGCCGTGCTGCACCCACATCGGCCCCGACGGTGCCGGGCACTTCGTCAAGACCGTCCACAACGGCATCGAGTACGCCGACATGCAGCTGATCGCCGAGGCCTACGACCTGATGCGCCGCGGGCTCGGCATGGAGGTGCTGGAGATCCGCGACGTGTTCGCCTCGTGGAAGGAGACCGAACTGGACTCCTACCTGATCGACATCACCACCGACATCCTGGGCCACACCGACGCCGAGACCGGTCGCCCGTTCGTCGACATCATCTCCGACAGGGCCGCCCAGAAGGGCACCGGCGCCTGGACCGTGAAGGCGGCACTCGACGTCGGCATCCCCGTCCCGGCGATCGCGGAGGCCACGTTCGCCCGCTCGCTGTCCGGGGCCGAGGCCGAGCGCGGCGTCATCAGCCAACTCGACGTCGACCCCCACGTGGAGCCCATCACCGGCGACCGGGCAGAGCTGGTCGACGCCATCCGGGACGCACTGCTGGCATCCAAGATCTCCGCCTACGCGCAGGGCTTCGACGAGATCCAGCAGGCCAGCATCGACGAGCAGTGGCACATCGACAACGCCGCCCTGGCGCGCATCTGGCGTGGCGGCTGCATCATCCGCGCCGGGTTCCTGAACTACATCTCCGACGCCTACATCGCCCACCCCGACCTGCCGTCCCTGCTGGGCGACAGCTGGTTCAGCGAGCGCATCGCCCGCTGCCTGCCGGCCTGGCGCGGCGTCGTGGCGCTGTCGGCCACCTCCGGGATCCCCGCGCCCGCGTTCGGGTCCTCCCTGGCCTGGTACGACGGCCTGCGCTCCGAGCGGCTGCCCACGGCGCTGGTCCAGTCCCAGCGCGACTACTTCGGCTCCCACACCTACGGCCGCGTCGACAAGCCCGGTCGGTTCCACACCCGCTGGGAGCTGGACCCCCGCGTCGAGGAGCAGTGGGACTGACTCCGCCGGTCGGGCAACGCGTGTCGAGACCACACCCGGCGAGGTCTCGACACGGGCGCAGGGCGCCCTACTCGACCAACGAGGGTTCCCGCCGGTCGAGTAGCGCTGCGAGGAACGAGCAGCGCGTGTCGAGACCACACCCGGCACAGGTCTCGACACGGGCGCCGGGCGCCCTACTCGACCAACGATTGGGCCCGGCGCGGCGACCAGATGCAAAAGGACTCCCGGCCCTGGTGGGCCGGGAGTCCGGTTGGCGGTGACGGAGGGATTTGAACCCTCGGTGGGTTGCCCCACACTCGCTTTCGAGGCGAGCACTTTCGGCCGCTCAGACACGTCACCGTGGACCACTTTAACGAATGGCGGCGCGTGGCTCCAACTTGGGTCAGCGGCGGTCGCCGAAGAAGTCCAGCAGCAGGGCGGCGCACTCGTCGGCGAGGACCCCGCTGGTGACCTTCGGGCGGTGGTTGAGCCGGGGATCGCGCACGACGTCCCACAGTGAGGAGACCGCTCCGGCCTTCTCGTCGAAGGCCCCGAAGACCAGGTGCCCGACCCGGGAGGCGACCACTGCACCTGCGCACATGGTGCACGGCTCGAGGGTGACCACGAGCGTGCAGTCCTCGAGTCGCCACTCCCCCAGCGCCTGGGCGGCGCGTCGGATGGCCACCACCTCGGCGTGCGCGGTGGGATCTCCGGTCAGTTCGCGCTCGTTGCCCGCGGCGGCCAGGAGCGAGCCGTCGGCGTCGAGCACGACCGCCCCGATGGGGACGTCGCCGTGCCCACGAGCCAGGTTGGCCTGTTCGATCGCGAGCCGCATAGGGGCCGCCCAGCGAGTGGCCACCTCAGGCGTCGAAGGCCTCGACGGCGCGGTTGAACTGTTCGGAGATCTTCAGCTTGTGCGCGATCTGCGCCAACAGCTCATCGGAGTCCTCGTCGTAGTCGGTGGCGATCGCCTCGAGCTCGAAGGCCCCCAGGCCGCTGGCGGAGAACATCTCCAGGTCACCGACGGGCGCGGAGTCGTCGTCCTCGTCCGGGAGGTCCTCGCCGAGGTAGTCGAGGACGTCGCGGGCGATCGGCCAGTCGTTGCCGGCGGAGGCGTCGCTGAGGAGCACCTCCACGGAGCGGCCCCGGACGCGGCAGATCACGAAGAACTCGCCGGCCACGGACACGAAGCCGTCGGCCCCGGAGTCGCCGGGGAGGCGCGTGAGCTCGCGGATCAGTTCGTCGAGGTCGTTGGCCAGCTCGAAGTCCAGCGGAACCACCTGCGGCTCGCCGTCCTCACGGTAGGCGGCCACGACGAGGTCGACGTCCTCCTCGGAGGCGTCCTCGAGGTCATCGTCCTCGAAGTCGTCCGAATCCTCCTCGTCCGACTCCTCGTCGTCCTTGAGGTCGAACGGCTCTGCGTCTTCGTCGAACACGTCCACGTCGTTCTCCCTTGTTCCTGGCGGTGCACCCCCATGATTCCAGACAACACCCAACAAGTCAGCCCCGGGATGCCCAACCCGGTCAACGCGCCATCCGGTGATGTGCCAAAGTGGGGTCGTGGAGATTCGCGTCATCAAGCACCCCCTGGTCGATCACAAGCTCACGAAGCTGCGTGACAGGACCACCGAACAGCCCACCTTCCGTCGACTCGTGGAGGAGCTCGTCACCCTGCTCGCCTACGAGGCCACCCGCGGGGTGCGCGTCGAGGACGTCGGCATCGAGACTCCCGTGGCCCCCACCGTGGGCACGCGCCTGATGGACCCGGCGCCGCTCGTGGTTCCCATCCTGCGCGCCGGGCTGGGCATGCTCGACGGCATGCTGCGGCTCGTCCCCACCGCCGAGGTGGGCTTCCTCGGCATGATCCGCGACGAGGAGACGCTCCAGCCGGCCACCTACGCCGAACGCCTCCCGCAGGACCTCTCCGGGCGCCAGTGCTACGTCCTGGACCCGATGCTCGCCACAGGCGGCTCACTCGGCGAGGCCGTCAAGTTCCTCGTGGGACGCGGCGCGGACGACATCACCTGCATCTGCCTGCTGGCGGCACCCGAGGGCATCGAGAACTTCAAGAACCTGCTGGCGCACCTGGACGTGCCGTGCACGCTGGTGGTCGCCGCCGTCGACGAGAAGCTGGACGGCCAGGGCTACATCGTCCCCGGCCTCGGCGACGCCGGAGACCGCCTCTACGGCCTGGCCGACTGACTCACACCAGCGACCAGAACAGGTCGGTGCGCAGCGCCGCGGGGTCCGACCCGACGGGATCGTCGGTGTAGACCTCGAAGACCGTCTGGCCGGACGTGCGCCCCTGCTCCTTGATCCACTGGCCCAGCGCCTCCCAGGAGGCCCCCAGGCCGTCGTAGGGGCCGACGTGGGTCATCGTCGCGTACTCGCCGCCGGGAAGCTGCCCGGGCACGACGTCGCCGCTGGGCTCCACAGGCGCGCTCGTGGTGAAACCGATCTCGATGTCGACGACGCCCTCGTCGACGGGCCCGTACATCCCGAAGGGTGCCCCGTGCTCCAGGCCCTGCTGGCCGAGCACCTCCGCGAGGGCGGGGAAGGCGCGGTCGTAGAGCTGTGCGAGGTTGTCCATGCGCTCGTGTGCGCGCACGGCGGCGGTGGTCGCCGGGTCGCGGTTGACGACCTGTGGGGTGGTGGGGTCAGTGGTGTCCGTCATCGGTCCTCCTCGTCCGGGACGACCCACCGGGCCGCCCGGGACCACGCTACTGCCCGATGCGTGCAACCGGCCTCAGTAGTAGTACGGGAAACTCGACCAGTCCGGCCGGCGCTTCTCGAGGAACGAGTCCCTGCCCTCGACGGCCTCGTCGCCCATGTAGGCCAGCCGGGTGGTCTCGCCGGCGAACACCTGCTGGCCGACCAGCCCGTCGTCGATCAGGTTGAACGAGTACTTCAGCATCCGCTGCGCAGTGGGCGACTTGCCGCAGATCTTCGCGGCCCACTCCAGGCCGACGTCCTCGAGCTCGGCGTGCGGGACCACCTTGTTGACCATGCCCATCCGGTGGGCGTCCTCGGCGTCGTGGACGTCGCCGAGGAAGAAGATCTCGCGCGCGAACTTCTGGCCCACCTGCCGGGCCAGGTAGGCGGAGCCGAAGCCGCCGTCGAAGGAGCCGACGTCGGCGTCGGTCTGCTTGAACCTCGCGTGCTCCGCGGAGGCGATGGTGAGGTCGGAGACGACGTGGAGGGAGTGTCCCCCACCGGCCGCCCAGCCGTTGACGAGCGAGATGACCACCTTCGGCATGAACCGGATGATGCGCTGCGCCTCGAGGATGTGCAGGCGGCCGAGCCTGGCCTTGTCGACGGTCTCCGCGGACTCCCCCTCCGCGTACTGGTAGCCGGCGCGGCCGCGGATGCGCTGGTCGCCGCCGGAGCAGAAGGCCCAGCCGCCGTCCTTCTCGGACGGCCCGTTGCCGGTGATCAGGACGCAGCCGACGTCGGAGGAGGTGCGGGCGTGCTCCAGCGCCTGGCAGAACTCGTCGACGGTGTGGGGGCGGAACGCGTTGCGCACCTCGGGACGGTCGAAGGCGATCCGGACCGCGGGCACGTGCTTGGCGCGGTGGTAGGTGATGTCGGTGAAGTCGAAGCCGTCGACGGCGTCCCACAGCTCGGGGCGGAAGGGGTTGGTCATACCCGCAGGCTATCGAGTCCTGCGGCTGACGCGGCGTGCGCGGTCCGGAAGGTTGGTGATGATCGCGTCGACGCCGATGCGGGTGAGGTGCTCGACGTCCTTGTCCTCGTCCGCCGTCCAGGTGTGCACGCGGATCCCGGCCTCGTGGCACAGCCACATGAAGTCGGGCTGGTCGAGCACCAGGTGGTAGGGGTGGATGGCGCCCGCGCCGAAGTACTGGGCGTAGCGCCACGGGTCGAAGACCTGGGCGGTGTAGAGCAGGCCGAGGTTCTCCGGCGGCACCAGTGTCCGCAGGGCTGCGAGGCTGACGTGGTTGAAGGAGCTGATGACCACCCGGTCCAGCAGCTCCATCTCCTGCACGAGCTCGAGGACCTCCAGCTCCATGCCGGGGTAGGGCTGGACACCGTTCTTCAACTCGATGTTGATGCGCACGCCGGCCGACCCGAGCAGCTCCAGGGTCTCCCGGAGGGTTGGGATGCGGGTGTTGCGGAAGCCGACGAAGCCGTTGGAGAAGTCGCAGCGGCGCAGTTCCTCGTACGTCAGGTCGGGCACGCGGCCGACGCCGTTGGAGGTGCGGCTGATGGACTCGTCGTGCACCACCACCAGCACACCGTCGGCGGAGCGCTGGACGTCGAACTCGACGCCGTCGACGCCGTGCTCCAGCGCCAGTTCGAAGGACGGCAGCGTGTTCTCCGGCGCGTAGGCCGGTGCGCCCCTGTGGCCCCAGATCTCAGTCATCGCACTCCCTTTCGCGGAGAATCCTAGTCGCTGTGCGCGTGGAGCGTTCAGCACCGCAGACGGAGCCGTCCGCTCGGCCCAAGTGCCGGCGCCTCGCGGGACGAGCGCTTGGCACCGGAGACGGGGCCGTCCGCTCCACCGAGCGGGACGACACAACAAAATCGCCCCCGGTCCTGGTGGACCGGGGGCCTCTGCGCGCTCGGAGGGACTCGAACCCCCAACCTTCTGATCCGTAGTCACCGCGTTCGCTGTTCGGCAGCGTCCGCTTGAGTTCGATGATAGCCCTCCGACTACTCGCGATGCGGGTCATTCGTCCGAGTCAGTTCAGGTCGGTTCATACTGGTTGCCCCCATGGTTGCCCCCATGGCCACTGCGGGTGATGGGCCATCGACGCGCGTGACTGGCCAGCCCTCAGGCCCCCTTCTCAACCGTTCCATCCGCGGCGAGGCCCGGAAGGATCAGGGCGGTTCATCCGAGCCTCGCTCAGTCCTAGCGATAGTTACCAGGAGGGGTGATGTTCCGCGTTTCGGTGAGTGGCACTCAGACGCTGTTAGTAGCTAAGTCTGCGGAGGGCGGCCGGAGATCACATGCGTGCTCTCGGCCCCCACCGGTACTGAGAGAGATCTCCAGCAATTGTCAGATGTCCGTGTCATAGTGGATGCAGGTCAAGAGCCGCGGCCGGAACTCCTCGGGGTGGTCGCGCAGCAACCGGAGCCGCTCCGGTGCTTCCCGAGGAAGACCTGGCCTCCCCAACAGGCGGAGGTCAAGCGGCCTCGTCCCGACACGAGGCTCGGTCGACGAGGAGCAGCATCAATGTCCCCACAACCCATCCGTCCAGGAGAAGGCAAGTTTCCGGACGACCAGATCTCCATCCCCGTCCCACCCAGCAGATTCCAGACCGGGCAAACCGGCATCTACCGCCGCGACTCATCTGTGCCGGTGACAGAGTCCTACCGGCAGACGATCATCCGGATCTGGCCCCTCGGCATTGAGAAACCGGCCATTGACCTCGCCCCGGCCCCGGGGGAGGAGAGTCAGTCCCCCACCGAGTTGTTCGGCCCCGAGGTCGATCGTGTCTACGTCATCTCGGGGGTGAAGGCCTTCGATCGGCTGACCACCCGCATGGAGGACGCCGACACGCTGCTGCGACTCAGGTGGCGGCTCGACTTCCACGGCTGGGACTGGCGCCCCACCGTCGCCACCTCACCAGAAAGAGCCTGGGTGGAGGGCGGCGCGATCCTCCTCGATGGCACAGCCGAAGAAGTCCGCTACCTCGCCCAACTCCACGGCCAACCCGTGGTGCTGCGCTGGGACGAGCACGGCATGGCACCGGTCCCGGTCCTCCCGGGCGTCGATGTCGGCGACCCCACCCCTGTCCCGGTACGCCTCCGCCCGGCCCTGACCGGCTGCCCCCTGCGTCGCGGCGCCGACGGCGTCTGCAAGGTCTACGGCGGTCCCTGGACGAGCTCCTCCCGAGAAGCGGCGCTGGTGTGGCAGCACCACCGGGCGATGCTCATCGATGCCTTCGGTTGCGACGTCTGTCACGCCGATGGAGGACGCGGAGCCCGCGGCGCCGTCGACCTGTTCACACCCTCCCGCACCGGCGGCTGGCAATGGGGAACCCCCCGCACCGCAGTAGCCGCGGACGACGATGCCTAGCCCGCGACTCAGCCACGACGCCAAAAGTTCGTCGTAGACATGGCAGCTGCAAGTTCCGCGGAAGCGAGGCCTTACCAATCAACGCAATACCGCCGCAGGATCAACTCACAACATGGGAGGACTACTGAGATGAGCGACTACTACACCTACGAGCTGCCGGTCGACGAGGACCGCGAGGAGAGGATCTAGGGCCTCGCTGCGGTGACCGTCGGGATCACCATCGTGCTGGCCGCGTTCGTGATCCCGAAGCTGACCATGCCCGACGTCCCCACGCTCGCGGGCTACAACGGCAAGGCCCAGACCGCGCGCGCCTACGACGAGCTGGGCCCCTACGACACGAACGGCCTAGGCTACATGGGGATGACGGAGACCCAGCAGGTGGTGGCGGCGGGCGACTACCTGCGGTTCTTCCGGACCAACGCGAGCGGCAACGACGCCTTCATCAGCACCTCCGAGGCGAAGAGGTTCCGGCAGGAGCTGCTCGCCGCTGCCGAGGTGTGGGGCTACGACGACCTCGGGGCGTGCGCCTCGCTGGCGTACTCGAACTTCCGCTGAACCCGTCGGTCACAGCAACGGGATCACGACACCCCAACCCCGACCTCCTGTGCCCAGCCCCCACACCACCATCCGTAGAAGTAGCCCGGCAAATTCGAGAGGAGATCCCAGACATGGGAGACGACAACAACCACGCAGCACTCAAGTCCTTCGGGGCCAACTTCGCCATCGGCATGGCCGCTGGCCACATCGCCGATCAGGCAGCCACCGCCGACGGGCGCACCCGAGGCTTCTGGGAGAGGGTTCTGCCCCTCATCATGGGGGTGTGCCTTGTCGCACTCGTGTTGTCATGGGGCTACTCGCTCCTCGCCACCGACGACACCCCCGAGTACGGCTACGACGAGTGCATGGTCATGCTCGACAAGGAGACGTTCTGCGGCACGATCTGGAACAGCTAGACCCGAACCCGCTCATACATCTCGGATCAGTAGAGAAGGTGCATACTCGCCGGGGGAAGTCCGCTGCCTCCGGTGAGGAACTATCGCAGCTCTGGTGCGGGGGCGAGTCAGGAATACCCCGCTAGCCACTAACCCGTAGGGGGGATCGCGAGATGAATGCCATCTGCGGACTTTGCCTGGTCAAACGCGGGTTATAGGCAGACCGGGACGGCCCAAC
Source organism: Tessaracoccus rhinocerotis (assembly GCF_007197885.1). Taxonomy (GTDB): domain Bacteria; phylum Actinomycetota; class Actinomycetes; order Propionibacteriales; family Propionibacteriaceae; genus Arachnia; species Arachnia rhinocerotis. The sequence goes on along the minus strand of NZ_VKKG01000004.1, from coordinate 277,714 downwards.
TGGCCCGACAGGGTTGAGGTACGGGTTCTCCTCCCAGAAAAACCGATCAACAGGCGGCGTGATCCCGTTCTCAAGGAGCAGGCGATGGAGGTCGGTCTGCACGGCGTCGAGCCTGCACATCACGTCGTCCATGTCGCGCTCGAGGTCGTCGTAGGCAGAGATGTAGCCGAGGATGTTGTCGACAAGCCGCGAGGCCCGCTCTTCCGAGAATCCACCCGAAATGCAGCGGATGGCTTCGCCCTGGCTGCCGATTCCGGCCACGCGGACGGGGGCCACGCTGGACCCCTTAACGACGCCTTGACAACTTGTGATGAAACCCGAACTAGCCATAAGGCAAGCACCGCGTAATTGCACATTTCGAACGGCTGAACCCCGGTCGTCTCCCGGAAGACCGCCCGCCACGAGCCCAACGGCGAGACCCACACTGGACTCGGAGTACAGTCTCCTGTTTCCGCATCAGCTCAGCGGGCCACGCAAGGCGTCATCGACGTCGTACCACGTAACCCGAGGGTCTCGCTCCATCGCTTCAAGGACCTCTCGAGCTTCTCTTCCCCGCATCGAGGAGGGGTCTGTTAGTGCCTGGATGACCCGAGTCAACCTGGGCTCACGAGCCACTAACCAGTCAATCACCGCTGTCGAGAACTCCGGCTCCCCAAGAAGCCGTGCGTGGCCACCTTCTCGCCCCAACCCGTACAGAGTCTCCATCTTCTCAGAGGCGACGCCATGAAGCCCAACGGTACTGCGCAAGACTGGCACTGCCCAGTTTCCGTCGAGGATCTTGGCTCCGATCTCGGGGACAGGATCGTCCACGTCCGCCTGGACCCGAATGCCCGGGTTCCAATCCCCCGCGACATGCTCTAGCACTACGCCCGGGGCTATCCACCCGACACTGCCTGCTCCCTCGAAGCCGATGGGAGCATCGTTGGAATACCGCCATAAGAAGAGCTGTTCCTCCCAGATCGGCTCCAGAATCTCTTCGTCCCAGCGCCAGGCCACTGCGACCGATGTCCTACCGTTGGTGATGACCCGCACAGGCTGAGGACCCGCCGAGACGCGCCATCGACCAACTCGGTATCCATCTTCGAGCAAGGAGTCGAGGTCGCTGCCAATCCAACCGTCCCGGTCCTCCCAGTCGTCCCAATCGTCTTGCTTGCTCTCCCGGGATGAGAACTTCAGATGTCGCAGCACCGCCGGAAGCGGTAACCCCTGGACGTTGAGGTCGAGCACGCCGTCACCTATGCGGAACAGCTCCGGCGTCTCGAGTGCGACTGTCAGCACATCCCCCCAAGCGTTGCGGACGCCAGAAGCATCGCGGACGGTGACGAGCTCTGGACTGCGCCAGGTGAAGGAGGCCGATGGTGCAGCGCCAGAGTCGTAGTGGGTGACGTGCAGGCTGGGGTGAAGCGACCCGTCGGTGTCATAGGTGAGTAGAAAGGGGCCGATGTCGAACAGGCCCCGGCTGGTGTTGCCGTGGGTTGCCTGGAAGTTCAGGCTCCCGTCCCAGGCACGCCGCAGCTGTCGATAGTTCGCCCAGACATTCAGCGGGTCGCTGGCCAGCGCCCACCACTCCTCGAAAGTCGCTCGGTCCCCGGGTTCCCCACGTCTGTCACGCTCGGCGAGATAGTCGCCCCGGAGCGGGTCGCCAGCGTACGCCCACGGTTCACCAAGGCAGGCCCAAATCTGATGTGCAGCTGCCGCGAAGCTCTCACTCGCCTGCTCCTGCAAGAGTCGCGTCCAGCCATCTCCGACACGACCCATGAGGCGCTCACCGTCCTCACCAGTCGCCCGAAGTTCAACGAACGTCGGCAAGCTTCCTTGACACAACTCGTCAGCCACCGCCTGGAGTACTTGGCTGCTCTGACTCCATTCCCCATGATCCACGATCCTGGGATGCATGGGGTGTCGCATGATTGTCAAGATGTGCGTCTTCCCCGTAGAGGGATTCCGTCGCCGTTCGACGGAGTGCACCGTTGGCCCCATCGGGTTGAACCAACCGAGCACCAGCATGACGTCCACTTCAGGCCACCAGAGGTGGCGACGGTCGGCACCGTCTGTGGCCGGAGGCCATACTTCCTCAAGCAGCCGTCCACCCGCATGGACTCCGGCGAGCACGGACTGCTCGAGCTCCGCCAGCTGCTCCTCTGAGGGTCGTTGCACCCTGCCTCGTGCTGCGGGAGCCGATTCCTCCAGCGCCTGGAGCGCCTCAAGTGACGGTGAGGCAGGTCCCCATAGGACATGGGCCCCCTGCCCATCGAATGAAGCCAGGGCTTCATTCCGGCGGAGCTCGTGGGAGGTAACCCAGGTCCGAAACGACAACTGCCCATCTACCACCGTCCAGGCTCCTGTGAGATTCGTCGCCTGTCCTTCGAACAGCATGAGAGTGGAGAGCGAGGCCATCTCAGCCCAACCAGTTTGAGGCACCCATGGAGCAGCGACGTCTACTCGCCAGGCGGTACCGAGGAGCGGGTGGTTGTCGAACGAAGCCTTCAACGCAGCGGCATTGTTCAGGCCCTCGCCCGGTGGGATCTCAATAGAGACCTCGTTCCCCGAGTCGATTAGGAAGGGTGTCGCCACCGCACGGGCGATCGGAAGTCCGACTTGCCTCATCCTCGAGTAGAAGTACGTTCCGGTCTCCTCCATTGGGGGGAAGTCCTCCGCGACCAAATCGCGGATCCACTCAGGGCGTTCGCGGTAAGCCGTTGGGAGATACATCGAGGCATCGGGAACCTTGCGCGGTTCGGCCTGCCAAGAGGGGCTGCTAAGGATCGCCACCCCTCCCACCGCTTCCGCCAAGTCGTCAAGGATCAGTTCGCAGAACCATCCAGCGTGAGTCACTGCCGTCGCGAAACGGAGGAGGAACCGATCGAACGTTATCGGAGCCGAGACGGCCGCCAACGCCGTCAGCGTCGCTGAGTCCCGGTCGAACGCGAAGCTCCATCCCGCCGCGAATCTATTAAGCCGCAAACACAACCACGATGCGAGGTTTGGATCGCGCACCTGTGAAACGAGGGGCATGTACATCTGCCACTGGTAGACACCGGGCTCAGCCTCGGTCACCAGGAAGTGTTGGGCGACGCGACCGGGCCAATAGCTGAAGCGGTCTTCGTGGACGTCTATCCAGCCATCGTCCGGCGCCAGGAAGGAGTCAGAGAAGTAGTCGACTGCAGCGCGCATCGAGTCATCCGTCATCATCATCTCCTGCTTGTAGCCTGTAAGAACTGCTCATCCCGAAAGCCGCCCCAAGCCTAGGGCCCTTTAAGGGTCCGCTGGGATAGATCGGTGAGATCCAGGGTGCGAGGGCAAAAGGAAATCCAGATTGGGGCTGCCGCGTAGCTGTCACAGCCAAGCTGCCGTAAAGTGATGTGCCAGTTCGAGGGCGGGCTGGCCGCTGATGGGAACCCTGTAACAACAGGGGCCGATCTCCAGACTCGCCCGTAAACCTACTTCCGCTGATTGACAGCCCGGTCAGCGATCGAGATCGCGCCGTCGCTTCTGGCCAGCCCCTTTCGAGATCGTATAGATGACCTGGAGTGTCGATATCGACTCCCGGTAGGAGACCCACAACGTCGGACCACCAATGCCGTGATCGGGCTGCATCCCACCGACGTCACCAAGACAAGCCTGGCAACGGGATCTCCCGCGTGCGATGAGGGGGCGTGTTCTGCGCACACCGGATGGTGGGTGACGGCTATCAGCTCGGATGCAAGCGCGGCTCGCGGTTGACGCGTCCAACGCGTCACCGCCCCGGCGCGGTGACGTGGTCGACTGCCGCATCCATCGCGCCCCGTCAGTCAGTCCCTGTCGTGAGTCTCACCGCGATCCGGCGACACGGCTAGTGAGTCATAGATTGGGGCTTCCTTCCGCTGGACGGCGTGCACTTCCGGCGCTCTCGACGCATGGTGCTATCACCATCGCGACGCAGCGCCACCGTTCGATTGTGTGACGTTTACCCGGGGCTGTCCCACACGACCTCGGTGGCTCCTCGAGAGTCACAGCTGCGGGCCCCTTCACGACGTTCCATCCGAGGATGACACTGGATCTTGCTGAGACGGTGGGCCGGTTCGGCCGGGAAACTGCCAGAGCGATCCGGGACGTGCCGAAGACACCCTTCCGCAACACTGGTGGTGAAACCTACTAGGCTTCTCTGGGTGATCACAGGAGAGCTCAAGAGCAAGATCGACCGAGTATGGGACGCCTTCTGGTCGGGGGGCATCAGCAATCCTCTTGAGGTTATCGAGCAGATCACCTATCTCCTCTTCGTCCGCCGCCTCGACGATCTGCACACCCTCGCCGAGAAGCGCGCCCGTATCACCGGAAGCCTCGAGGGTGCCGTCTTCAACGAGTCGCAGCAGCACCTGCGCTGGAGAAACCTGAAGAGTCTAGAGTCGACCCAGATGCATGCGACGGTCGCGGACGAGGTTTTCCCATTCCTCCGTGACCTGGGCGGCGACGGTTCGACGTACTCGGAACACATGCGCGATGCCAGATTCACCATCCCCACACCCGCCCTTCTGAGCCGGGTCGTCGACATGCTTGACGGCATCCGCATGGACGATAGGGATACCAATGGCGACCTGTACGAGTACCTGCTGTCCAAGATCGCCAGCGCCGGGCGCAACGGCCAGTTCCGCACTCCGCGCCACATCATCCAGCTCATGGTCGACATGACCGAGCCCCGCCCCGACGACGAAATCTGCGATCCCGCCTGCGGCACCGCGGGCTTCCTCATCGCCGCGAGCGAATACATCCGCCACCGGCACCGCGAGGCGCTCCTCGACGCCACCCAGCGACAGCACTTCCACCACTCGATGTTCCACGGCTACGACTTCGACCACACCATGCTCCGCATCGGCAGCATGAACATGCTGCTCCACGGCATCGAGTCCCCCGACATCCGCTACCGCGACTCCCTCTCCCAGGGCGCGGCAGGCGACACCCAGCGGTACAGCCTGATCCTGGCCAACCCGCCGTTCTCCGGGTCGCTCGACTACGAGTCCACAGCCAAGGACCTGCAACGCGTCGTCAAGACGAAGAAGACCGAACTGCTCTTCCTCGCGCTGTTCCTCAAGCTGCTCAAGCCCGGCGGCCGGGCAGCGGTCATCGTGCCCGACGGCGTCCTCTTCGGCTCCTCGAAGGCCCACATAGACCTCCGCCGGGCGCTCGTCGAGGACCAGAAGCTCAACGCAGTCGTCAAGCTCCCCTCAGGCGTGTTCCGTCCATACGCAGGGGTATCGACGGCCATCCTGTTCTTCACGAAGACCGACAGCGGCGGCACCGACGACGTGTGGTTCTACGACGTCCAAGCCGACGGGTTCTCCCTCGACGACAAGCGCAACCCCGTGAAGGCCAACGACCTCCCGGAAGTGCTGGAGCGCTGGCGCAGCTTGTCCCGCCCGGACAGCCCCGAGCGAGGGAGGGCGCGCACCGAGCGTTCATTCCTGGTTCCCAGGGCAGACATCGTCGCCCAGGGTTACGACCTCAGCATCAACCGATACAAGGAGATCGTTCACGACGCGGAGGAGCACCACCCCCCGTTGGAGATCATCGCGGACATCGAGGACATGGAGCGGGAGATCGCGGCTGGGATCGCGGAGTTGAAGGCGATGCTCTCGTGAGGATGGTTCCGCTGGGCGAGGTCGCGACGATCGAGCGAACGGGGGTGGACCCAACCGTGCTCGATCGGGACACGCCATACCTCGGCCTCGAACACATCGAGTCGGGCGGACCGATCCGCGAGTACAGCTCGATTGGCAGAGCTGAACTGACCAGCACCAAGTTCCGCTTCAATGAGCGGCAGGTTCTATTCGGCAAACTGCGACCGAACCTTGGCAAGATTGCCCGCCCGGATCGAGCTGGCGTGTGCAGCACGGACATCCTGCCCATAACTCCCTCCAAGCATCTAGACCGGGGGTACCTGGCGCACTACCTGTCGCAGCCGCCCATGGTGGCGTTCGCGGCGTCGAGGACCTCCGGCGCGAACCTGCCTCGCTTGAGTCCGCGGGTCCTGGCAACGTTTGAAGTGCCTCTGCCCAACATCGAGGAGCAAAGGAGGATCGCGGCGATCCTCGACAAGGCCGACGCCATCCGCGCCAAGCGCCGCCAGGTCCTCGCCCACCTCGACGCCCTCATCCAGTCGATCTTCCACGACATGTTCGGCGACCCCCGCACCAACTCTCGACAGTCCGATCTCATCAGCCTCAAGGAGTTGGGAGTCCTGGAGCGAGGCGTGTCCCGACACCGTCCTCGGAATGACCCACTTCTTCTCGGCGGGCCATATCCGTTGATTCAGACCGGCGACGTGGCGCGCTCACGATGGGTCATCACGGACTTCTCCTCCACGTACTCCGAGGCGGGGCTGCGCCAAAGCCGGATGTGGCCCGCGGGAACGCTGTGCATAACTATCGCCGCCAACATCGCAGACACCGCGAGGCTCGGGTTCGATGCCTGCTTCCCCGACAGTGTCGTAGCGTTCACCGCATCCCCGGAGGTCACTACCTACGTCCAGGCGTGGCTAGGGCTCATGCAACGTGAAATGGAACGCGTGGCCCCCCAATCGGCCCAACGGAACATCAACCTGAGAATCCTCCGTGACACACTGGTCCCTCGCCCGTCAGGACGTGATTTGAACACGTTCCACCGGCTGGTGGAAGAGGTGCTCACGATGCGCCAGTCCATGCTGCTCGCGGAGGCACAGGAAGCGGACCTGCACGCCTCGCTTCAGTCGCGCGCGTTCAAGGGGGAACTCTGATGTCGATGCCCACGTGGCAGCAGTTCATGGCGCCGGTGCTTCGGGCTCTGCTGGACGGGCGGCCGGTCAAGCGCCGCGAGTTGTACGAGGTGGTGGCGGCAGACGTCGGCATCACTGACGAGCAGCGAGCAGAAGTGTTGGCGTCAGGGCAAGTGAAGTTCGAGAACCGGATCGGCTGGGCAACGTCATACCTTAATCGCGTAGGGGCGCTCCAGCGGCCGGAGAGGGCCACCTACCGGATCACAGAAGAGGGGCGCGCCTTATTGGCTCGGCATCCCGCGGGGATCGAGGAGCGGCACCTCGGTGAGCTGACGCCCGGCGGGGTTCTGGAGTGGCGGCAGCCCAGGCGCGCGGCCACTCCTGAGGTCCACGTCGACCTCGCGCCGGTAGAGACAGAACTCGACCCGGTGGAGCAGGTGTCAGAGGGCATTGCGCGCATCCAGGCCGATGTTGCCGCCGACCTGCTGGCCCGTCTGCACGCTCAGGCTCCCACGTTCTTCGAGAAGGTCGTCGTCGACCTCCTCGTCGCGATGGGCTACGGCGGCGCCGGAGGCCGTGAGACCGTCACGCAGGCGTCGAACGATGGCGGCATCGACGGCGTGATCGACCAGGACGCGCTCGGCCTCAACCGCGTCTACGTTCAGGCTAAGCGGTACGCGCTCGACAGTTCCGTCGGGAGGCCCGAGGTGCAGGCGTTCGTCGGAGCGTTGAGCGGGCGCGCGGACGGAGGGGTGTTCATCACCACCGCGCGCTTCTCGTCCGGTGCCCAGGACTACGCCCGCACCGCTCACTCGCGGATCATCCTCATCGACGGGGCGCGGCTGGCGTCGCTGATGATCCGCTACGGCGTTGGAGTGCAGGTGAAGCAGACCCTGCACATCGTCGAGGTCGACGAGGACTTCTTCGAGTAGCTGCCAATATGCCTCAAGGCCGTATCCGCCTGTCACACCGGCGAGCGCAGCGTAAACCCCCTAGCCTACGCATGTGGGGGTCGTAGAGAGTTGCCGACAGTCCGGGCAGTGCCGATGAGTAACTTCGCGTTCCTGCGTGCCACCATTTCCACCCTGCACGCTGATGCTGCCCGGGCCGAGTCCTACCTGGCCTCTGATCCGCGCTCTGCGTGCTTCTACGCCCGTCGGACGGTCGAGAGCCTTGTAGACCACCTCTACGCCCTCAGGGGGCTCCCTGAGCCCTACCAGAGCGATCTGGCGGCACGGACCAACGCTCCGGCCTTCCAGCAGCTGACCGGGCGGACGATCTCTCACAAGCTGAACCTGATCCGCAGGGCAGGGAACAGCGCTGTGCATGAAACGCGGGTGGTTGGGCAGGATCTGTCGCTGGCGGTCCTGCGGGAGCTGCACCACGTCCTGATCTGGGCGGCGTTCCATCACTCCCCGGCGCCGGAGGCGGTGCCAATGACCGCCCGGTTCGACGCCTCGCTGGCGGCCCACTCGGCCCCGCTGAGCCGCGATGAGCTGACCAGGCTGGCAGCGCGTCTGCAGGCCCAGGACGAGGCCCTGGCGAGGGTCCAGGCGGAACGCGACGAGGTCGCGGCCACCAAGGATGCGGAGATCGCCAGGCTGCGGGCTGAGGTCGAAGCCGCACAGGCGGCTGTCGTGGTGGCCGATGAACATGACTACTCGGAGGCGGAGACCCGCGATCTGTTCATCGACCTGCTGCTGCGGGAGGCGGGGTGGCCGCTGGTCGAAGCTCGTGATCGCGAGTTCGAGGTCACAGGGATGCCGAACGCCCAGGGTCGCGGGTTCGTGGACTACGTGCTGTGGGGAGCCGACGGGCTACCTCTGGCGGTGGTCGAGGCCAAGCGCACCACCAAGTCCCCACAGGTCGGCCAGCAGCAGGCCAAGCTGTACGCCGACTGCCTGGAGGCAACCTACGGGCGCCGCCCCGTCGTGTTCTTCACCAACGGATACGAGCACTGGCTCTGGGACGACGCGGCCGGGTACCCGCCTCGGGAGGTCCAGGGGTTCTTCACCGCTGACGAGTTGGAGTTGATGATCCAACGCCGCACGGCCCGGCAGGTGCTGTCGACGGCGGCGGTGGATACGTCGATCGCTGGGCGGCCGTATCAGGTGAGGGCGATCAAGGCGGTCGGTCATGCGTTCGGCCAGAAGCAGCGCGACGCGCTGCTGGTCATGGCCACCGGGTCGGGGAAGACCCGCACGGTGATTGCGCTGGTGGACCAGCTGATGAAGGCAGGGTGGGTGAAGCGGGTCCTGTTCCTGGCGGACCGTACCGCTCTGGTGAACCAGGCCGTCGGCGTGTTCAAGACCCAGCTGCCCAGCGTGGCCACGGTCAACCTGGTCACAGAGAAGTCCACCGACGGTCGGGTGTACGTGTCGACGTATCCCACGATGCTGAACGTGATCAACCAGGCCGACGACGGCGTACGCCGCTTCGGCCCGGGCTTCTTCGATCTGGTCATCATTGATGAGGCACACCGGTCCGTCTACGCCAAGTACGGAGCGATTTTCGACTACTTCGACTCGCTGCTGGTCGGGTTGACCGCCACCCCGAAGGACGAGGTCGACCACAACACCTACCGCCTCTTCCATCTAGAGGACGGCGTCCCCACCGACGCCTATAGCCTCGACGAGGCCGTCGCCGACGGCTACCTCGTACCCCCACGCGGCATCGACGTCGAAACGATATTCCTGCGACGGGGCATCCGATACGCCGACCTTTCCGAAGAAGAGAAGGACCAATGGGACACCCTCGACTGGGGCGAGGACGACACACCTGTCGAGGTCGGGGCGGAGGAACTCAACCAGTCCCTTTTCAATGAGGACACCGTCGACAAGGTCCTTGCGACGCTCATGGACCACGGACACAAGGTCGCCGGAGCCGACCGGCTCGCAAAGACGATCATCTTCGCCAGGAATCAGCGCCACGCCGAGTTCATCCAGCAGCGCTTCGACCTCAGCTGGCCAGAACACGCGGGCCACTTCGCCCGGACTATCACCCACGGCAGCCCCTACGCCCAATCGCTGATCGACGACTTCTCGACCCCAGACAAAGCGCCGCACATCGCGATCAGCGTCGACATGCTCGACACCGGCATCGACGTCCCCGAGGTCGCCAACCTCGTCTTCTTCAAGATGGTCCGCTCCAAGACCAAGTTCTGGCAGATGATCGGCCGCGGCACCCGCCTCCGCCCCGACCTCTACGGCCCCGGAAACGACAAACAGGATTTCCTCGTCTTCGACTTCTGCGGCAACCTGGAGTTCTTCAGCCAGGATCTCCCAACAGTGGAGGGATCCACCCAGAGGTCCCTCACCCAGCGGATCTTCGAAGCACGCCTCGGCCTCGTTACCGCCCTGGACGACTCCGAACTCCGCGCCACCACCGCTGACTCGCTACACGGATTCGTGACCGGGATGACGCTGGACAACGTCCTGGTCCGCCCCCACCGGAAAGCCGTCGAGCGGTTCACCGACCGCGACTCCTGGACAGCCCTCACCCCAGAGGACGCTGAGGCCGCCCTCCCCCTCGGAGGCCTCCCATCCGCCGCCACGGACCCCGACGAGGCAGCAAAGCGCTTCGACCTGCTCATCCTCCGACGACAACTCTCTCAACTCCAAGGCGACGCCGTCACCGCCGAGCAGATCCGGGAATCGGTCCAGAACATCGCCTCCTCGCTGCTGACCAAGACCGCCATCCCCTCGATTCAGCAGCAGGCGGTCCTGCTGGAAGAGGTCGCGAGCGACGAGTGGTGGGTCGATGTCAGCCTCGAGATGCTCGAGCTCGCGAGGCTGCGTCTGCGCGGCCTCGTGCGCCTGGTCGAGCGCACCACCCGCACGCCCCTGTACACCGATTTCGAAGACACGCTGGGAAGCCACAGGGCTGTCCAGCTGCCTGGCATCACTCCCGGCACTGACCTCACCCGTTTCCGCGCCAAGGCCGCTGCCTACCTGAAACAGCACCAGGACCACGTCGCCCTCCAGCGCTTGCGCCGCAACAAGCAACTCACCACGGAAGACCTCGCAGCCCTCGAGGACATGCTGGCTGCCAGTGGGGCCGGACAGAGAACCGACATCGTGTGGGCAGCCGAGCAATCCGGCGGACTCGGACTCTTCATCCGCAGCCTCGTGGGGCTTGACAAGACCGCAGCCACCGAAGCTTTCTCCCAGTTCCTCGACCACGGCACCGCCACCGTCGAGCAGATCCGGTTCGTGAACCTCATCGTCGACGAACTCACCCAAAACGGCCTCATGGAACCGACCAGGCTCTACGAGTCCCCCTATACCGAGAATGCGCCCACAGGACCCGACCACGTGTTCCCGGAAGCCCAGGTCGACGTCATCGTCGAGATCCTCCGTAACGTGAAGGCCAACGCCTACCCCCGCAGGGCCGTCTAGCGGTGGTTCGCCGGTCCGCTTCTCCTACTACGGGAGCCGCTTCCTAGCTGGCCTGCAGGCCGTCTGGCTCCGCAGCCTCGAAGGGTTTCACACGCCCCCCAGACAACCTCATCCGCGAGATCACCGAGGGCGACGAGTGCAGGCGCCACGGATTGGACAGTTCCGCTCAAAGAGGACGGGACTTGGACATCCCTACCAGTCCAACAGCGGAGCGGAGACTCCGCGCGAGCCTCAAGCCGGGTGGCGGGAGGTGCATGACCGCCATCCGTACCGAGTGGACGTGGAGCGTCGCGAGCACCCCACCGACTGTGAAGAAGGTGCTTGTCGAGCTCACCCGCTAGGCCTTTCCCATCACCGGCACCTCGCTGCCTAACCAAAAGCGCTGCGCTGGCCATGGTCACCAATGGGCATATCGAGCGCGGGAGAGGAAGAATCCGTGGCCGGTTTCGAAGTTCCAGCAGCTGACCCCGGATTGCTCAACCTCACACACGTGCTCGTACCCAAATACGGTGTCGCCGTAGGGCATCTCTGGCCACTCCCCAGGGTCGTGGTCCCAGCCATCCCACAGGATCGGTTCGCTGTGGCACAGCACGGAGGCAGCGTTGTCGAGCCTGAATCCGTTGCACTGACCGTCGCCTTCAGGATCCTGGAAATCCGGGATCATGGCGGTCTCTATTGCCTCGCAAGTCACCGATGCTTCCTTCATGAGGCAAGCGATGTTCCGTGATGGGGTGATGAACCGCTCCCCGCGACCACCGCTGTAGGCATCGTCAGGAATTCCTCCGCAGTAGCGAAGGTCCATGCCTGCTGGGAGTGTTACGTCTGGTGGGCATTCCCGGGGCTTCGCAGAAATCGGGACATCACCCGGGTCCGGCGATGGCGATGGCTCAGCCGCGAGTGTGGTGGGCACGGGGCTTTGGGTGGACTCGGTTGGGCTGGCAGATCCCAAGGGCGGATCCTCAGCGTCGGATGAGGTCGAGACAAGCGATGGATTGGGCCCGGTGGGCAACGGACCGCCTGAAAGCTGGATCGTGCAGCTCGCCAGGAGGAACGCTCCGACGACCGCAAATCCCATGTACTTCGCGCGCACTCTCTTCCCCATCGGTCGAGCCTGTCTCGACCATATCGGTCGCCCTCAGGCTCTCAATGCGATGTCGAACAACCACGACAAGGCACGCAGCGGTTCCTGTGCTCGAACGCCACGCTCGATCAACTGGCCAGCGAATGGCTCGCTTCCGAGTCCAAGACTGGGCGAGCCACTCGCGTTGGCCGGTTTTCAGAGGCCAGGACTCCCGGCTGAGGCTCCACGGCGGCGAGAGGCATTAGCTGACCCGCCCCGAGATCTATGTGTTGCCTGGCTTGCCCCAGCAGCTCCACGGGCATGCCAGGCGTGAGGCCGAGCTCTCGCGCCAGTTTGCGTTGACTCCGAATGTGGGAAGGCTGCAGCACGGATGCAGCTTGGCCCGTGGCATCGAGGTGGAGGAAGCCGATGAGGCGCTCCGTCTTGACACCCGAGAGGCCGCTCAGAGCCTCTAGGAGGCCCGAGGAGGAGGGCAAGGGTGAGCCCCAGCCGGTGGCGCTCCAACGCGCTTCCAGAGCCTTCCAGGCCCGGTCATCGGTCACATCAGCCAGCCTGGTCAACCCATGCTTCTTGAGGCGATCCCCTTGTATCTGGGCCTCGAACCTGAAGAGCCTGCCGCTGGACTCGGAGAGCGAACACTCGATGTCGTGGGTAGCGAGCTCGGCTTCCTTGTCGTAGAGGCGGTCCACGCCGCTCTTGCTGGTGGAGTTGACCAGCGTCCACCCGTTCTTGCCACTTGCGTACTGGGCCTTGCTCTTTCCGTATCGGCATTCGATGGAGGGCAGGGCCGCCTTGATCAGGGCTGGGTCCTCGATGATGAGGTTTCGGGCGATGTCGAGCCGTTTGATGCCCACTTGGCTGGCCCAGTCCTCAGCCCAGGTCTCCACACCGTTGGAGTCGTAGCCGATGAACGTTGGGCAAGCGTGGGGGCTCACCTCCTGCAAGATCCTCTCCACCAGCACAACGAGTCCATCTGGCGCCCACAAGAGGGGCGACTTGCCGTGGGTGAGTCGGGCGGCGTTGAACTCGAGGTGGCACCGACGACTCTGCGCATACAGCGTGACGCGGACATCGGCCGTGAGGAAGGAGATCTTGCCCTGATGGACCTCGTCCTCGCCCCTGGAACCTGGGAGCATTCGGCTACTCACCGATGTCCAGAACGGGGAGTGGGTCAAGGACTGGTTGGGATCTACCTCGAAGGAGAGCTTGACAGTGTCGATGCCCCAGTCGGTCCGGGGGCCTGGACCCTCCTCCACAGGCTCGGTGATGGCGGACGGCTCCTTGGCTTCCTCATCATCATTCGTGCTTCTGTTAGTTAGGGAAGTTGGTGACTTTTGGTCCATCCGGCCGACGGCGAACGGGGTGACGTTCGCGGGTGTGCGATCGCCCTCGGGCGCGACGGCTGCCGGGGCGGGGTGGGTGAGAGTGCTCATGTGTGGTCCAATCGTGTGATTGGCGCGTAGTCCTTGTGCCACCTGGGTGGCGTGCTCCGTGTGCGCGGGGGGTGGGATTCAGTGGTGGTCGCGGCGGTTGTCGATGAAGGCTTCAAGGGCGCTGTGTGGGATGCGCCGCAGGCTTCCGATCTGGATGCTCTCGATCTTGTTCTGTCTGATCAGCTCGAAGATCTTGGTTCTGCCGATGGATAGCTGCTCGCTGGCCTGCTCGGGGGTGTACAGCAGTCGGGGTGTCATGGGACTCCTTGGGGTAGAGGCCGGGTTGCCTGTAACCATGAGACTCCAGGGGACCTGTCCGTGTCCCAGTGAACTCACGCGAGTTTTTTCCGGCTCCTTCCGAGCCTCGATGGCGTGGAGCAGTCCAGATCGGGGCAGCGAAGGACGGCCCTGGTGCTTCGGTCGACGAGCATGACCGCTGGTCGGGAAGGGAGGTAGGGCCACTGCCTCGAGTGCACTGGGCCACCCGGCGCTGTCACGTGGAGCAGGCCTCCTCGGACTCCACTTAAGGGTGGGGGGGCTGGAGTTCTGCGGGAAGGAACGCGAGTTAGAAGGTGCAGCCGAATCAGTCCGTGCCAGTGAGCTTCAGAGAGACCCGGGAGATCGCCTCAGCGCCGTCCTCGGCAGTCAGATGACCGTAGATGTCTACTGTGGTGCGGATGCTGGTGTGCCCCAAGACCTGCTGCGCCACGTGCATGCTCACCTCCTGGAGCATCAGCGTGGCGGCGGTGTGACGCGCGGCATGCACCCGGAACGGTGGCAGACCGGCAGCCGCAAGGAGTCGGTGCCAGTCCTTGCGATCGTTCGCTGGATCGATGGGGGTTCCCGAGGAGCTCACCAGCACGTAGCCCTCGGCGTTGTACGTTCCTCCCGACTGAAGAGTCATGACCTTCTGCTGCAGCGCCAGTGCGCGCAGCGCCTCCACCAGTTGGGCCGACAAGCCGATGCGTCGGTGAGACTTGGCGGTCTTAGGCGTGACCCGGACCAGTCCCCGGCCCGTCTGCCGTTGGAGGCTTGCTCTGACCACCAGGATGGGACTTGGCGAGGTCAAGTCGACGTCATCCCACTTGAGCGCCAGGAGTTCTCCTTGACGGAGTCCTAGGGTGAGCGCAAGGAGGACGCGAGCGCGCGACTGGTGGTCTTCAGGGGAGAGCGAGCGGACGAGCTGCCGCGCTTGGTCCGGCGTGAGCGCTTCGATGCGGGTTGGGTCCTTCTTCATGGAGCGAGCAAGCCTCACGGGGTTCGAGGTCACGTCGCCATGCCGGATCGCCTCGTCGAGCGCTTGGCTCAAGATTGTCTTGGCCTGGTGAATGGATGAGCGCGAGAGCCCTTGGCTGCTGCCGAGCTCGTGCTGCCACCGCTCGATGTCGGCGACGGAGAGCGCCGCAGGTTTCCGCGATCCGAAGTACGGCAGGAGGTGTCGGTTGATCGCGCCCTGGTAACCGACGAGGGTCTTGTACTTGAGCTCTGGGGACCTGACCTTGAGCCAGTGTTCGAGCAGCTCGGCCACGGTCTTGGGCTGCCCGAACCTCCGGGCACCCTTCACGGCCTCCGCTTTGCGCTGCTCCCACTTCTTGATCGCCTCGGAGCGGGTCTTGGCGCTGACCTTCCTGCGGACCCGGCCATGCCCTTCGTCGATGAAGCCCTGGACGTACCAGCGTCCGTCCGTCTTGCCTTTGTAGATTGAGTCCTCGCCGTTGCCGCGCTTGCCTGCCATGTAGTGCTCCCACGTCCGGACGGCCTCGGTTGGCCGTGCTCCTTGGGACGATGCCGAACATGCTCCGCGGTGTCTGGGTAAACCTGTGTGGATCCGATCCGGTTCCCACAAGGCTGGTTGCCCCCATGGTTGCCCCCATGAACGCGAAAAGGGGCTCCCGAAGGAGCCCCTCCCGTCACCTACAAGCCTGTGGCTTGCGGCGACGCTTGCGCGCTCGGAGGGACTCGAACCCCCAACCTTCTGATCCGTAGTCAGATGCTCTATCCGTTGAGCCACGAGCGCAGTGCCGTGCAGGCGATTGCCAACTATACGGCCTCTCCCCCAGTGAGGCAAAACGACTGCCCCGCAAGGGTGACGGCCCGGATCCGCGATGCGATCCCGGGCCGCCCAGATGCTTGCAAAAACATCGATCGGCGGAGGTGGCGGGATTTGAACCCGCGATGGGTTTTACCCCAAACCCGCTTAGCAGGCGGGCGCCATAGACCTGACTAGGCGACACCTCCACGTCCGCACAAGGTTAGCCGAGCGCGGAGTCCCGCGCCAAACGCGGTTGGGACCCCCTGCGCCCACGATCTACACTTGTGCAGCGGAAGGGGGGCCACCCACAGATGAACGATGAACCGAAGCCGTCGCGCCCGCGCCGGGCACTGCCGCCGAGCGACGAGGCCCTGAGCTCCGGCGTCGGCGACCTCTACGGCCCCGTCTTCCGGCCCGCCGCGAGCCCACAGCCGCCGCGGGCGCAACGTTCCGCCCCCGAGCCCGAGCCCGAGCCCAGGCCCACTCCCAAGCCCACGCCTCGCGTCGACGACGCCCCCACCGTGGTGCGCGCCCCCCACCCGGCGAAGGAGCCGTCGCTGCGTCGCAGCATCGCCCTGACCGCCCTCAGCACCGTCCTGCCGGGCGCAGGCCTGCTCGGTGCCAGGTCAGGCACCGCCAAGGTCGTCGGCGCCGTCGTGCCGCTGGCGTTCCTCGGAACCATCGCTGCCATCGGCTGGTCCGCGTTCAGCAACCTCGGCAACTTCGCCGGGTTCGCCGTCGACCCGGCACAGCTTCGGCGCATCTCGTTGGTGCTCGTGGCCATCGGGCTCGTCTGGGTAGCCCTGATCGCCGGCACCCACCTCCTCACCCGCCCCAAGGGGCTCGGCCCGTCCAAGCGCACCACCGGCGCCGTCGCCGTCACCGTGCTCAGCCTGGTGATCTCGGCACCCGTGGCCGTGGCCGCCCGCTACTCGTTCGACCAGCAGAAGCTTGTGGAGACCGTCTTCGCCGACGAGGCGGAGGTCACCAGTTCCAGCCGCCCCACCATCGCCGTGGAGGAGGACAACCCGTGGGAGGGCCATCCCCGGCTGAACATCCTGCTGCTGGGCGCCGACGGAGCCAAGGCCCGCAGCGACGAGAACGGCATCCGCACGGACACGATCATGGTGGCCTCGATCAACACCAGCACCGGCGCCACCGACATCGTCCAGATCCCGCGCAACCTGCAGTACGCGCCGTTCCCCGAGGGCTCGGAGCTCGCGGAGCTGTTCCCGGACGGCTTCCGCGGCGAGGGTGATCCCGCGGAGTGGTTCATCAACGCGCTGTGGCACACCGTCGAGGACAGCCCGTGGTACTCCGAGGTCCTGCAGGGCCAGACCTACCGCGGTGCAGAAGCGCTGAAGCAGGGCGTCGAGGGAATCACGGGACTCAAGGTCGACTACTTCGTCCTGCTCGACATCGACGGCGTCCAGCGCCTGATCAACGCCATGGGAGGGGTGACGGTCAACATCAACGACCGGCTCCCCATCGGCGGCGACTCGTCGGGTCGCAGGCCCACGGGTTACCTCGAGCCCGGCCCGGACCAGCACCTCAACGGCTACGAGGCCATGTGGTACGCCCGCAGCCGCCTGGAGTCGAGCGACTACGACCGCATGGCCCGCCAGTCGTGCCTCGTGAACGCGATCATCAAGCAGGCGAACCCCGCCACGATGCTCACCTCCTACGAGGCCATCGCCGCAGCCGGCGCGGACATGGTCATGACCGACATCCCGCAGCAGGTGCTGCAGCCGCTCGTCGAGCTGTCGCTCGTGGTCAAGGACGCCGAGATCGAGCGCCTGGTGTTCGCCCCCGGGAAGAACGGCTACGACTACGCGAACCCGGACTTCGAGACGATGCGCGAGTCCGTCGAAGAGGCGATCTCCGACGATGAGCCCAGCCAGGCACCCAGCACGCCGGCCAGCACCGCCGAGGCCTCCCCCAGCGACGAGCCGACCCAGTCGGAGGAGCCCGGGCAGTCGGAGTCGCCGACGGCGCAGCCCACGTTCGTGGACGGCAGCCAGTCGGTCAGCGACGCCTGCGCCTACAACCCGAAGTAACCCGGGGTCGAGGTCGCACCGCCCAGCCTGGCCCGGCCCGCACCGGATGGGCTCAGCCGAAGTTGGTGTAGCCCTTGGCGGCGTCGAGCCGCTTGGTCATGTCCTCGAGGAGCTCTGCGACCTGGCCCGAGTTACCGGGCGCGAACACCAGGTGGTGGCGCTCGTCGGAGCCGTTGTGGACGGTGACGTGGCGGCCGTCGTCGGACTGCGTCACCCTCGTCACGGTCTCCCACCGGCCACCCTCGCTGCCCGCGCTGCCGTCGAGGGAGTAGCCGTCATCGGTGAAGGTGATCGCCACCCGGCCGCGGCCGGTCGCGGCGAGGCCTGCGAGGAACAGGACGAGGCCCGCCACCAGGACGATGATGCCCAGCGCCAGCACCACCCAGTGCCATGCGTTGACGAGCGTCAGCACCACGAGCGCTGCGCCGAGGATCGTGGCTACCGCAGCGATGAAGAACGCCCTGAACGGGGGCCGCGGCTTGATGACGTAGTGGGTGTCGTCCATGGCGACACACTACCGATTTCGACTGCTGCGAACCCAGACGGCTCGCCCTTGCGGCGAGGGTGGGATTCGAACCCACGGAGCGTTGCCACTCGGCCGCTTTCAAGGCGGCTGCACTAGTCCACTATGCGACCTCGCCACTGCCCTGGGGCAGCCACCCCATCGTAGCGGGTGGGGCCGGGTTCAGCCCACGTCCGCGCTAGCCGCAAGGGCCGCGCGGGCGCGCCTCAGTCGGTGCGGTTCACCATCTCGGTGATCCCCGTCGGGCGCGGGACCTGGTGCCGTTCCTCCCAGCCGGCGTTCCCGGGCAGGCCGTCCAGCCCCGGGTTGGGCTCCTCGGTGCCCTTCATCGCGGTGCCGCGCTTGGACGCGATCACCACGGCCCCGATGCCGATCACGGCCGCGACGAGCGCGATCACGTAGCGCCAGGCGCTGGGGGTGTCATTGAGCTCGGACATCGCCACCGCTGCTGGCGCGATCAGCAGCGCGACCAGGTTCATGACCTTGATCAACGGGTTGATGGCGGGGCCGGCGGTGTCCTTGAACGGGTCGCCGACGGTGTCTCCGATCACGGTGGCGGCGTGGGCGTCGGAGCCCTTGCCGCCGTGGTGGCCGTCCTCGACGAGCTTCTTCGCGTTGTCCCAGGCCCCGCCGGAGTTGGCGAGGAAGACTGCCATCAGCGTGCCGCAGGCGATGGCGCCCGCCAGGTAGCCAGCGAGGGCGGGGGCGCCGAGACCGAAGCCGACGGCGACCGGCGCAGTGATCGCCAACAGGCCCGGGGTGACGAGCTCCCGCAGGGAGTCGCGCGTGCAGATGTCGACGACCTTGCCGTACTCGGGCCGGCCGGTTCCGTCCATGATCCCGGGGATCTCGCGGAACTGGCGGCGCACCTCGAACACGACGGCGCCCGCGGCCCGACCGACCGCCTGGATGGTGAGCCCCGAGAACAGGAAGATCACAGAGGAGCCGATGATGAGGCCCACCAGCACCGCCGGGGAGAACACGACCGACTGCAGCTCGAACTCGCGGAAGGCCGCGGCCTCGGTCAGGGCGTTGGCGATGGCGTCGGTGAACGCCCCGAACAGCGCAGTGGCGGCCAGCACGGCCGTCGCGATCGCGATGCCCTTGGTGATCGCCTTGGTGGTGTTGCCGACGGCGTCCAGCTCGGTCAGGATCTGGGCACCCTCCCCGTCGACGTCGCCTGACATCTCGGCGATGCCCTGGGCGTTGTCGCTGACGGGACCGAAGGTGTCCATGGCCACGATCACGCCCACGGTGGTGAGCAGGCCGCAGCCGGCGAGGGCGATCGCGAACAGGCCCACCACGCCGCCACCGCCCAGCATGAACGCCCCCAGCACGGAGAACGCGATGATCACGGCGGTGAACACGCTGGACTCCAGGCCGAGCGCGATGCCGGACAGGATGACGGTCGCAGCGCCGGTCACGGAGGTGTTGCCGACGTCCTGGACCGGCTTGTCCTCGGTGCCGGTGTAGAAGCCGGTCAGCGCCAGGATGACCGCCGCCAGGGCGATGCCGATGGCCACCGACCCGAGCGCGATGATTCGCGGGTCGCCGATGACGCCCGTGTGCTCGACGCCCATGGCCGCGAAGTTCGAGGGCAGGTACCAGAAGGAGGCCACGGCCGACAGCACCAGGGAGATGCCCGCCGACTGGTAGAAGGAGCGGTTGATGGTCCGCAGCCCGTTCTCCCCCGGCTTCGGACGGGTCAGGTAGACCCCGAGGATCGCGGTGATCACGCCGATGGAGGGGATGATCAGCGGGAAAACCAGGCCGTACTCACCGAAGGCAGCACGTCCCAGGATCAGGGAGGCGACGATGGTGACCGCGTAGGACTCGAACAGGTCGGCCGCCATGCCCGCGCAGTCGCCGACGTTGTCACCCACGTTGTCGGCGATGGTGGCGGCGTTGCGTGGGTCGTCCTCCGGAATGTTCTGCTCGACCTTGCCCACCAGGTCGGCGCCGACGTCGGCGGCCTTGGTGAAGATGCCGCCGCCGACGCGCATGAACATGGCCAGCATCGCCGCTCCGAAACCGAAGCCCTCGAGGATCGTCGGGGCGTCCCCGCGGAACACCAGCACCACAACTGCCGCGCCCAGCAGACCGAAGCCGATGGTGGCCATGCCGACGGCGGCGCCGGTGCGGAAGGCAATCCTCATGGCCGGGTCGCGGCCCTCGGTACGGGCTGCGGCGGCGACCCGCACGTTGGCGCGCACGGCCAGCCACATGCCGAGGAAGCCGATCAGGGCGGAGAACCCGGCGCCGACGACGAAGGCGAGCGAACGCGCGACCCGAAGCACCCACGGGTTGCCGTCGCCGTGGGTCGGCAGTACCAGCAACACGAGGAAGGCGAGCCCGGCGAACCAGCCCAGGGTGCGGAACTGGCGCCCCAGGAACGCGGACGCCCCCTCCTGCACGGCCCTGGCTATCGCCTGCATCCCGACGGTGCCCTCGTCGGCCCTGAGCACCTCGGCGCGAAAGCGCAGCGACATTCCGATCGCCACGGCGGCCAGGGCCGCGATCACGACCACGATGGTCAGGTTGCCGGCACTGAGTCCGACTTCCAGCAGGACGGGACCGTGGGTCATGGGCGCAAACCTCCAGTGGTGAAGTGCCAACCGCGCGCGGGCGGGCCGGACGGCGTCGTCCGGAAGGTGTGAGCCTAACAGCAGCAGGAGGTCGAAACCGCAAGCCGTGAAGCGAAAGTGACGCGCGCCTGCCCTCCTGTTGGCCGCGGGACGATTGTGGGCTTCAATTGCTGGGTGCCCCCGAAGTCACCGCTCCCCCCGCGCCACGGCCTGCAGGCCGCGTGGGTGCGCACCCCGGACCGGGACCCGGGCAACGCCCTGCCCTGGCCGACGATGCGGGACTTCCTGCGGGACAAGCTGGGACCCGCACGCGACGACGTCGACGGCATGCTCGAGCGCGGCGCGTTCGTCGACGACAGGGGCAACCCGTGGACCGGGCGCGAGGTCTACCGGCCGCACACCTTCGTCTGGTTCCACCGCGAACTGCGCGACGAGGCGGAGGTGCCCGGGGAGATCCGGGTGATCCACCGCGACGAGCGGATCGTGGTGGTGGACAAGCCCCACTTCCTCTCCACCATCCCCCGGGGCCGGCACGTGACCCAGAGCGTCGTCGTGAAGGCGCGCATCGCGCTGGACCTTCCGGAACTGTCGCCCGCCCACCGGCTGGACCGCGGCACGGCGGGCGTGCTGCTGCTGACCACCGAACAGCGGTGGCGCTCCCGCTACCAGGACGTGTTCCGGCGGAGGGAGGCCGTGAAGGTGTACCACGCCGTCGCAGGCCACCGGCCGGAGCTGGAGTTCCCCACGACCGTCGAGTCCCACCTCGTGAAGCGGGTCGGAACGATGCAGGCCGAGACGCTGGACAGGCCGCCCAACGCCCGCACGGACATCGACCTCCTGGAGGTCAGGGGCGACCACGCGCTCTACGAGGTGCGGCCGCACACGGGCAAGACCCACCAGATCCGGATGCATTTCAACTCGTTGGGCATCCCGCTGCTGGGCGACCCCCTCTACCCGGAGGTCTCCGACGTCGCCATCGATGACTTCACGACACCGCTGCGACTGCTGGCCCACTCGCTGGAGTTCGTCGATCCGGTGGACGGCCTGAAGCGCCACTTCAGGTCGGCCCGGGAGCTGACATGGTGATGTGGCAGAGTGACGGGCATGCGCGCTGTCATCGTTGCCGAGCCCGGCGGGCCTGAAGTCCTCGAGGTGGGGCAGGCACCCTGCCCGGAGCCGCGCGAGGACGAGGTGCTGGTCCGGACCGTCGCCTCGGGCGTGAACCGCGCCGACATCCTGCAGCGGCGCGGCCACTACCCGCCCCCGAGGGGCACCTCCGAGACCCTCGGGCTGGAGGCCTCCGGCGTGGTGGAGGCCGTCGGGTCCGCGGTGCAGCGGTGGCGGCCCGGCGACGAGGTGGTCGCCCTGCTCGCCGGCGGCGGCTACGCCGAGTACTTCGTGGCGCCTGAGGGGCAGCTGGTCCCCCCACCCCACGGGGTCGACCTGGTCACGGCCGGTGGCCTGCTCGAGGTGGCCGCGACGGTGGTCTCGAACATGGACGTCGCCGGCCTCACCGCCGGGGAGACGCTGCTCGTGCACGGCGGCGCCGGCGGCATCGGCACGTTCGCCATCCAGTACGGCAAGGCCATGGGCTGCACCGTGGCCACCACCGCCGGGAGCGAGCACAAGCTCGAGCACTGCCGTCGCCACGGCGCCGACATCGCCATCGACTACCACACCGACTGGGTGGACGCCCTGAAGCAGGCCACCGACGGCCACGGCGCCGACGTGTTGCTGGACATCATGGGCGCCAAGTACCTGGAGGCCAACGTCTCCGCCCTCGCCCGCGGGGGGCGTCTGGTGGTCATCGGACTGCAGGGCGGCGTGAAGGGAACGCTCAACCTGGGGATGCTGCTCGCGAAGTCCGGCTCCGTGCACGCCACCTCGTTGCGCTTCCGTCCGGCGGCCGAGAAGGCGCAGATCTGCCGCATGGTGGCAGAGACCGTCTGGCCCCTCATCGAGGAGGGCCGAATCCGCACCTCGCCCGAGACGCGGATCCCATTCGACGAGGCCCGAAGGGCCCACGAACTGCTCGACGGCGGGGAGAACGTCGGCAAGATTGTGCTGGTGCACCCATGAGGACAGCCCGCAGGTTCGCCGTGGCGCTCGCCACGGCCATGATCGCCACCCTGGCCGTGGTGCTGGGCCCACCCGCCCCCGCGGCCGCCGAGGTGGACGTGTATACCACCGACGGCGAACACCTGGTCAACGGCCGCCGCTGGAAGACCGAGTGCATGCAGTACTCGACCACCGTGGAGCGCTGCCGGACTGAGATCTGGGCCACCACGACGACGTGGAACGGCCGCGCCTTCGTCAACAGCAACGGCTGGGCCTTCAACAACCTGACCTACAAGCCGAGCCCGCGGGCCAACTGGGTGGGCAACCCGTTGGCCACCTCCGGTGAGCACATGATCGACGGCCGCCGCTGGAAGACCGAGTGTGACACCGCCTGGACCGGGTACGGCGGCTGCCGCTCGCTGATCTGGGCGAAGACGCCCGAGCACCACGGCTCCGGCTACCGCATGGTCCACAAGTGGGTGTTCAACAACATGGTGGACTTCAGCCGCCCCGCCGAGCCGAAGAAGCCGTCCGGTCCCGCCGTCCCCGCCGGGGCCACCGTGCAGGTGGGCGCCGCCGCCCATCCCGGGCATCCCAGCGCCGCGCTCTACCGCCAGGTGGCGCCGATCGCGGTCAGCGGCGGCGTCTCCGGCGCCCACGCAGGTGCGGTGGTGACGGTGCAACTGCGCGACCACACCGGCAAGGTTTGGGACACCGGCTACGCGAAGACCGGTTCCGACGGGGCGTTCAGCGCCGAGCTCGGCGCCGAGTTCGCAGGCTACGCCGAGATCAGGGCCACCCTCGACAACGGGAGCCACCACTCCATCGAGGCCACCATCGCCGTACCCAGCGTGACCATCTCCGGTCCGGGCCAGATCGACCCGCTCGCCACGCCCCAGGTGACCGGGTCGGTGGTGCCGGCAGTGGCCAACATCGTCGTCACGCCCCAGGTCTGGGCCAACGGCACCTGGACGGGCATCGGCCCCGTCCGCACTGACTCGAGCGGGCGCTTCTCGGCCACCTACGACTTCAACGTCGGCAAGCTCGGGGCCATCAGTGTCCGAGCCCAGGCCGCCACCGCGGCGGGCGGACTCTGGCGCTCCTCCGATTCCGTGACCGTCACCCGGATGGCATGGGCCAACACGTCGATCACGGCCACGACCCCCGCGGAGATCAACCACACCTACCGCGTCGGCTGCCCCGTCGGCGCCCCCGGGCTCAGCACCATCCGCGCCAACCACTACGGACTCGACGGGCTCGTCCACCGCGGCGAGATCATCGTCCGCAAGGACCTGGCGGCAGACGTGGCGAAGATGCTGGAGCAGTCCCTGGCCAAGCGCTTCCCCATCGGCCAGATGGTGAACCCGAACCACTGGAAGGGCGACGACAAGGCCATGATGGCCGCCAACAACTCGTCGGCGTTCAACTGCCGCGCCGTGGTCGGAAACCCCAGCGCACGGTCACCGCACTCCTACGGATTCGCCGTCGACATCAACCCGTGGCAGAACCCCTACCGTGACCCCACCGGACGGTGGTGGCCCTCGACCGCGCACGTGGACCGCACTCCGGTTGTGCCCGGGCAGCTGACGTCGTCGTCGGCGCCGGTGGTGGTGTTCAAGTCGCTCGGCTGGTCCTGGTTCAGCGGCTGGGACTGGCACCACTTCGAGTACCGCGGGCCTCGCAAGACCGCCACCGCGACGTCGACGTCGGAGCTGAGCCCGATGGGCGTCGGACTCGAGCCGTCGGCCCGGACCGCGGGGACGCTCACCTCCGACGACCTGGCGCAGCCCTCCGGCTGGGACGGCGTCGTGGCCGAGGGCTCCGTGGACGAGGGCTGGACCGGCAACGGCACCTTCGCCCACGAGGTGGACCCCGAGCGCAAGTCCGTCGACCTGTTCGCGCTCGGCTGCCTGCCGCAGCCGGAACTGCAGGCCCCGACCGCGGTCCTCGAGGGGACCCTGGGCTCCGACGGCAGACCCGGGGTGACGCTGGCCATGGAGTTCGCCTCCGACGAGGCGGCCGCCATCTGGCTGGAGACGTGGCAGGCTGCCAACCGCGGCTGCGACGACGTGACGGTGGCCTCCGACGAGGCCGGCTCCTGGGAGGCGGAGCGGGCACTGCCCGACGGGCTATGGACCGAGACCGCATGGCTCGAAGGCCATGTGGTACACATCACCATGGTCAATGGTTGAGACAGAGGCGGGGGCCACGCATGGAGGTGCTGATCTCGTCAGCGTTCACGTTCGTCATCGTCATGGACCCGCTCGGCAACGTTCCCCTGTTCCTGTCGGCACTCCGCCGTACCGCACCCGGGCGCGTGCAGTGGGTGATCTTGAGGGAGTGCCTGATCGCCCTCGCCCTGATGGTGAGCTTCCTCTTCGCGGGTCGAACGCTGCTCACTCTCCTCGGCATTGAGGACGCCGCCCTGAAGGCCGCCGGTGGGGTGATCCTCCTCCTGATCGCCATCCGCATGGTGTTTCCTACGCCGGAGCGGACCATCAAGGTGGAGGCCACCCATGACGAGCCTTTCATAGTTCCATTGGCTGTGCCTTACGTGGCGGGACCCTCACTCTTGGCTGTGATCGTCGTGCTGGTCAGCCAAACACCTGACGACTGGCCGTTGTTCCTCGGGGGACTGGTGGCCGCTTGGGTCATCACCACGGTGGTCCTGTACTTCTCGGGTTTCCTGCAACGCGTCCTCGGGCGACGCGCCCTCGAAGCCGTCGAGCGCCTGATGGGGATGATCCTGGTGATTCTGGGCGTGCAGATGACATTCGCAGGTATCAAGGAGTTCTTCCTCTGATCCTGGGGCTTTCGGGTGGTCTGGCCGTCCACGACCAGGACGCGACTCGGGTCCTGCCTGTGGTTGAATCGTATCCATGAAGATCATGAGCGTCGTAGGAGCACGTCCCCAGTTCGTGAAGCTCGGTCCGATCGCAAGGGCCGCGGCCAACCACTCGGATGTGGAGCACGTCATCGTGCACACCGGCCAGCACTACGATCCGCTCCTGTCGGACGTGTTTTTCCGCGATCTTGGCATCCCGACCCCTGACGACCACTTGGGTGTCGGTTCCGGCACCCACGGACGCCAGACCGGCGCGATGCTCGCCCACATGGACGAGGTGCTGGAGAAGCACCAGCCCGATTGGGTACTCGCCTACGGAGACACCAACTCAACCGCGGCGGCTGCGCTCGCCGCGGTCAAGATGCACATCAAGCTGGCCCATTTGGAGTCGGGCCTCCGCTCGTTCAACCGACGCATGCCAGAGGAGCACAACCGGATCGTCACCGATCATCTCTCGGACCTGCTTCTGGCACCAACCGACGTCGCAGTGCAGAACCTGACCATTGAGGGGCTCGGCGAGCGGGCACTGATGATCGGTGACGTGATGACCGACGTGTGCCTGGCCACCCGCGACGCGGTCGCCGATGACCCCGTCCAGTTACCCTCTGGTGTGGATCCGGCCCAGCCCTTCGTGCTGGCCACAATTCATCGAGCGGACAACACCGATGACCCGGCTCGCCTGGCCGCCATCCTCGGGGCCATGAAGGCGGCCCCGGTGCCGGTGGTACTACTCGCCCACCCCCGCCTCGTGGCGCTGGCAACGAAGCACGGGCTGAATCTGGGCGAGGGCAGCCTCGTCGCCTCCGAACCTCTCGCCTATCCCCAGATGGTGCGCGCCATCATGGCCTCCGCCGGCGTCGTCACCGACTCCGGCGGCCTGCAGAAGGAGGCCTTCCTGCTGGACACCCCAACCACCACCATCCGGACGGAAACCGAGTGGGTGGAAACCCTTGAGAACGGCTGGAACATCCTGGACCCGGAACTCACGCAGCTCGCCGACGTCATGGTTCGCCCGATCCCCGGTGCTCAGCGGGGCGAGCCGTACGGCGACGGTCACGCCTCCGAACGGGCGGTGCAGGCCCTCATCGACCACGCCTGATCGGTTGCCAAGAATGCCTCAGGGCGCCGGGCGGACCTCGAGTGAGCCGAACGGCTCGTCCACTCGTGGGGTACGCCCGTCGTACCCTGTGATCGAGTTGTACAGCTCCACGATCCGACCCTCCTGACCCTGCCACGAGTAGGCCGCTGCCACCTCGGCCACCCGTTGCGACGGAGGCTCGGCGAGTGCTGAGGTGACCGCTTTGCCCAAGGACTCGGGGTCCTCGGATGTGAACACCCGCCCGACTCCCTGCTGGCTCACGAACTTGGCCATCAGCTTGGCGTCCGAGACCACGAGCGGCAGTCCGGCGTGCAGGTACTCGAAGAGCTTGTTCGGCATCGCCGCGTCATGGTTGGGTGATCCGCCGGGCAACGGGTGGATGGCCACGTCTGCACCGGACAGGTAGTGCAGCAACTCGTTCTGGCTGACCGGCCCCACGAAGTGGAGCCGCTCCGCCACGCCGTGCTGCTGCGCAAGCAGTTCCAGCTTGGGGATCATGGGGTGCGGCAGCGGCACGGACACCACCACGAGGTGCGCGTCCTCGGGCATGTGCTTGATGCCCTCTACCATCGCCTCGATGCCACGGGCCCAGCTCATGGTGCCGGAGTAGACCACCAGGGGAACGTCGTCACCCAGTCCGGCGGCCTCGCGGACGGTGGTGGGTCCTGTGAGCTCGCCCAGCGGCGGCATGTTCAGGAACACCGACGGCTTGTCCCCCAGGTGGTTGTTCTTCTGCAGCACCTCGGCGATGGGCTCGGAGACGGTCGAGACTGCGTCCGCCTCACCGATCATGGCGGCCTCGCAGGCCAGCAGTGCCTGGTGGGCGGCTTGGTTGCCCTGCTCCTTGGCAGGAATCCCGGCGAAGTTCTCGCGTGCGTCGTAGTAGAACTTCACGTCGACACCTTGGGCACGCAACTGCTTCAGCGCCTCGCGCGTGGCCAGCAGCACCTGTGGGTGGTGGGCATGGAGCACGTCAGGCTTCAGTTCCACCAGCAGGTCGGTCAGGGTGTGGGTCACGTCGGAGACCACGGGCAGGTTGCGTTCCACTGCAGCCGCGACGAACGGGTCCCGCAGGCTGGCACGGTGCGCCACGGCACGCTGGATCCGGAACGACGCCTCGGAGGCAACGCTGGCAGCCTTGAGCGCAGCCACCTTCGCCGTGGTCAGGGCCCATTTGGCACCGGCCTTCGCCGATGCGGCGTCCGCGCCCCTGACGCGCTCCCGGTACGCCGCGCGCCGACGGTGGAGCGCCCGTCTGGCCTCCAGGTTGTCCCGCCTCAGTCGAACCGTCTTCTGGGGGGCGTTCTGCAGCGGGACGCGGATCACGCGGATCCCGTCGCCGAGCACGAACTCCCCGGCGGTCCCGCCGAGGGGTTCCACCGAGATCACGACGGGCTCGTAGCCGGCGCGTTGCAGCGTGATGGCGAACTTCTTGACCCTGGAGTCGATATCCACCGGGGCGTGCCGGAACAGGACGACGCGTGGAGTATCAGTCACGCTGTGGCTCCCCCTGGCCGATGACGAGGATCCTGGTGTCGGGGAACGCGGCCGGGTCGAGGATGCGGCGGCCGTCGACGATCGTGCCTACGCCGGGGAGGTCGGCGGCGGTGAGGTCACGGTAGGAGGCGTGGTCGGTCTGAACGATGGCGACGTCGGCGTCCTGGCCCAGGTGGTAGGGGGTGAAGCCGAGCTTGGTCAGCTCCTCGTCGTCGAACATCTCGTCGTGGACCGCGACGTGGGCGCCCTGCTCCGTCAGGGCAGTCACCACGGGGAACACGCCGGAGAACGCGGTCTCCTTCACCCCGCCCCGGTAGGAGGCACCCAGCACGGCGACGCGCTTGCCCTCCAGGGAGCCGGCCGCGTCGGCGGCGAGCTGGACTGCGTAGGCGGGCATGGCGGCGTTGGCCTTGCGGGCGGTATCCACGACCGACGCGTCGGGGTCGGTCCACAGGTACAGGCGCGGGTAGACGGGGATGCAGTGCCCGCCCACGGCGATCCCGGGGCGGTGGATGTGGCTGTAGGGCTGGGAGTTCGAGGCCTCGATCACCTGGTAGACGTCGATGCCTGCGGTGTCGGCGTAGCGGGCGAACTGGTTGGCCAGCCCGATGTTCACGTCGCGGTAGGTGGTCTCTGCCAGTTTGGCCATCTCGGAGGCCTCCGCCGAGCCGAGGTCCCACACCCCGTTGCCGCGCTCCAGGTCCGGGCGCTCGTCGAACTGCAGCACCGCCTCGTAGAACTCGCGTGCCCGTTCGGCACCGGCCGGCGAGAGGGCTCCGATCAGCTTGGGGTACTTGCGCAGGTCTGCGAACACCCGGCCGGTCAGGACCCGCTCCGGGGAGAACACCAGGTGGAAGTCGGTGCCCTCGCTTAGGCCGGAGCCCTCCTCCAGCATCGGCTTCCAACGGTTGCGGGTGGTGCCCACCGGCAGCGTCGTCTCGTAGCTGACCAGCGTGCCCGGCTTGAGTCCGACCGCGATCGCGCGGGTGGCGTCGTCCATCCACCCGAAGTCCGGCAGGCTGTCGGCATCCACGAACAGCGGGACCACTACGACCACCGCCTCGGACTCGGCCACGGCCGCGGTGGTGTCGGTGGTGGCGCGCAGCCGTCCCGCGTCGACGGCTGCCTTGAGCTTGTCCGCCAGATGCGCCTCGCCGGGGAACGGTTCGGTCCCGGCGTTGACGAGCTCCACGGTCTGCGGGTTCACGTCTGCACCGATGACCTCGTGCCCGGAAGCAGCGAACTGCACCGCCAGCGGCAGACCGATCTTCCCCAACGCAACAACGGTGATCTTCACAAGCAACTCCTACCGGTACGAGGCTCGCGCTTTGGGCGCGACGCCGAACAAAGACTAGTGCCTACCTGCTCCCGGACGCAGCCAGCGCAGACCTGAACTGGCCCACGAGCCACTCGTGGGCGGCGGGCGCGTAGTGGAACGGGGACGCGCCCCACTTGTGCTCGTCGTCGGAGAGGACGAGCTCCTCGGGAATCCGGATGGACCGGATTCCCAGACCCCTCAGGACCTCGTAGTACGGCTCGTACCACCTGTCCACCTCCTCCGTCGGCCACCCGAGGAATGGCTTGACCGGCGTGCCGGTCAGGGACGTGGAGGCCCAGGGTGTCTCCACCAAGAGCGTCCGGGACACCATGCCGAGCTCACGGAGGCGGTCAACGAGGTTGTTCGCGGCCACGGTCCAGAGTCGGCGGTGCTCCGGGGTGTTGAACTTGATCCAGGGTGCCCCCAGGAACAAGTCCCCGATCGCGCCGCTCTTGTGGAGGCTGGGGGTCCGGGTGACGTAACTGCCGTCGGGCAGGGCCAGCACCCCGAGCCGCTCCACCAGGAGGTCGATGACGAACAGGTCGGTGCTGCCGGCCTGCTCCGTGATCTTCCCGAACAGCGTAGAGTTGAGGTCGTCCATCACTGCTCGCACCTCGAAGCCAGTTCCCCGGGGGTCGACCTCCAGGGTGGTGGGCCTCGAGTTGGCGCTGATCAGCGACTGTCGGGCGCTGTATCCCGTCAGGACGTGCTCAGACTTGATCTGCTCGTAGGTGTCTCGCGTGACGCACCCGCCCGAGACGAAGATTCCCGCCACGGCTCCTCCAACCTTGGGGTCCTAGCAGGTCAATTCGAGAGCTCGACGAACTGCCCGGTGCGGCTGGATTCGATCATGGCTTCGCAGACCTCGACGACACGAGCGCCCTGCTCCATCGTGACGATGTCTGCGTCCCGGCCCAGGACTGCGTCGCGGAACTGCTCGTGCTCGGTACGCAGCGGCTCTGGCTTGGCGATCGCGAAGCGGGTCACGTCGCCCTCGGACACGCCCCGGAACTGGGCGATGTCTGCCCAAGTGGTCTGTACGTTGCCGTTGGCGTAGAACGTCAGGTCCGCTGTCAACGTGTCGGCAACGAACATGCCCTTCTCACCGGTGACGATGGTGATCCGTTCCTTGGTGGGGGTCAGCCAGTTCACCAGGTGACTACTCATCAGCCCACCGGAGAGCTGGCAGGTGGCAGAGACCATGTCCTCGTACTCGCGACCGGCCTTGCTCATCGTGCGGGCAGCGACCAGCTCGAACTTGCGCTGCGTCACCCACGCCGTCAGGTCGATGTCGTGGGAGGCGAGGTCCTTGACCACACCAACGTCCGCGATCCGGGCCGGGAACGGGCCCTGCCGGCGGGTCTGGACCTGGTACAGGTCACCCAGGTCACCGTGCTCGAGGCGTTTGCGCAGTTCCTGCAGCGCCGGGTTGTAGCGCTCGATGTGACCGACCGCACCAACCAGCCCCTTCGCGGCGAAGAGCTCCGCAAGATGCTTCGCGGAGCTGGTCTCCTTCGCCAGGGGCTTCTCGATAAGAGCATGCACACCGGCCTCGGCGAGCTTGGTGCCGACCTCCTCGTGGGTCGCGGTAGGGGTGGCGACCACCACGTATTCCACGCCCTCGGCAATCAGCTCCTCCACCGAGGACTTCACCTCCAGGCTCCCGGCCACACCATGCGGGTCCCCACCGGGGTCGGCCACGGCCACCAAGTCGACACCATCGATGGCACGCAGGTTGCGGGCGTGGTGACGCCCCATCATTCCCAGACCGATCAGACCGGCACGAAGGTTCGCCATCTCACGCACCTGCCTTCGCCAGCGTGTTCACGGCCTCGACGATGCGTTCCAGATCAGTCCGGGACACCGACGGGTGCACCGGCAGCGACAGGCACTCCTTCGCGGCGCGCTCGGTCTCGGGCAGGTCGACCTCGGCCTGGAACGGCTTCAGGCGGTGGTTGGGCACCGGGTAGAACATGCCGGAGCCGACGTTGTACTGCTCCTTCAGGGCCGCGGCCAGACCGTCGCGGTCCTCCGGAACCCGCACGGTGTACTGGTGGTAGACGTGCACCGCACCCTCGGCCACCGGCGGCGACGCGACACCGACGAGGTTGGCGGACAGGAACGCGGCGTTGTCCTGGCGCTGCTTGGTCCAGGCGTCCACCTTCGTCAGCTGGACGCGGCCGATCGCGGCGTGGATGTCGGTCATGCGGTTGTTCAGGCCGACGACCTCGTTGTGGTACTGCTGCAGCATCCCCTGGTTGCGGTACAGCCGCAGGTTCCGTTCGATCACGTCATCGGCGGCCGAGACCATGCCGCCCTCACCCGAGGTCATGTTCTTGGTCGGGTACAGAGAGAACATCGCGAACTCACCGAAGGCGCCCACGGGGGTGCCGTCCAGCGAAGCTCCGTGCGCCTGGGCGGCGTCCTCGAACAACTTCAACCCGTGCTTGTCGGCGATGGCGCGCAGCTGGGCCATCTTGGCCGGGTGCCCGTAGAGGTGCACCGGCATGATCGCCTTGGTGCGCTCGGTGATGGAGGCCTCCACCGAGGCCGGGTCCAGGGTGAAGTCATCGGCGGCGATGTCGGCGAACACCGGCGTGGCGCCGGTCAGCGCCACCGAGTTGGCCGTCGCAGCGAACGTGAACGACGGCACGATGACCTCGTCACCGGCGCCGATCCCGTTGGCCAGCAGCCCCAGGTGCAGACCCGAGGTGCCGGAGTTCACGGCCACGCACGCACGGCCGAGGCCGAAGTGGGCGGAGAACTCCTCCTCGAACGCCTTGACCTCGGGGCCTTGGGCGAGCATGCCTGAGCGCATGACGCGATCAACGGCCTCCCGCTCCTCGTCACCGATGATCGGCTTGGCCGGGGGGATGAAATCAGTCACTGCTGGACCTCCGAAAGTGTGTCGTTTGCCTCGGTGTACTTGGCGCCGGTCTGGGGGCAGACCCATTCTCCCGGGTTCTCACCGGCCTCGAGTGGGACACCGGCGCGCCCCACCCAGCGGATGCGCCTGGCCGGAACACCAGCCACAAGCGCGAAATCTTGAACGTCCTTCGTGACGACGGCACCGGCAGCGACCATGGCCCACCGGCCAATGGTCACGGGGGCGATGCAGACCGCCCGCGCGCCGATGGAGGAACCCTCGCGGCAAGTGACGCCTACCGGCTCCCAGTCGTCGCCGCGCTTCAGGTTGCCTTCGGGGTCCACAGAGCGCGGGAAGTAGTCGTTGGTGAACACGACGGCGGGACCGACGAAGACGCCGTCCTCGAGCACCGCCGGCTCGTAGACGAGGGCGTAGTTCTGCAGCTTGCAGTTCTTGCCCATCCGGACTCCGGTGCCGACGTAGGCGCCGCGCCCGACGATGCAGTTCTCTCCGAGCACTGCGCCCTCGCGCACCTGGGCGAGGTGCCAGACGGAGGAGCCCTCGCCGATGACTGCCTCGGGTGAGACGTCGGCGCTGTCCTGGATTCGCACCATGTGTTGGTCCCTTCAAGTTGCTACGGGTGAGCATACAACGTACGGACGTCCCGGTCCCCACCACCCCCGCGGGACGCGATGGCTCCCCCCGAGTGGTGCCCCTCGCCACTGTGCCAAGCGACAATGCCGCCCCACAAGGGGCCAATGCACGAGATGCGGCCCCGTGGGGGTACCGTTTCCCGGGTATGCCTCTTCCTCCGGTATCACCAGGAGCTCCACATGTCCATCACAAGGCACTTCAGGATTCTGCTGGCGGTAGCGCTGCTCGCCGTCGCAGCAGTGGTCGCGCTTCCCCGCACTGATGCGGCGGCCGAGTTCGACGTCTACTCGACGCCCGGCTACCACACCATCAACGGCCGCCAGTGGCACACGTGGTGCGAGCCGTACTCGCAGACCGAGCGGTGCCACACCAACATCCTCGCCACCCAGGTCCGCTACGAGAACGGCGCCTACGTGCAGTCCGAGGGATGGGTGTTCAACAACCTGACCTACTTGTCCGGCCTGACGCGTGCCCAATGGGTCGGCAACCCGCTCGGGGCCAACGGCTCCTGGACGGCCGCCGACGGTCGCCAGTGGTACACGGAGTGCGACACCGCGGCCACCGGCCGCGGCGGCTGCCGCAGCTACATCTACGGGCAGGCCATCGGCGTCGTCTCACAGGACCCCACCACCTACGGTTGGGTCAGCGACTGGATCTTCAACAGCATGGTCCGGTTCAAGCCGGCTCCGGCCCCCACCCCGACGACGCCGCCCCCCGGTCCGTGCAACGACGCCTGGATCCCCAGCGGTTTCGCCATCACGAAGGTGGACGGCAAGCTCGTCCCGCACGCGGTCAAGACCCCGTACGAGCCGAACACCCTGTACAACCCCACGTCGATCTCGAACTTCACGCGCCACATACTGCGCAACTCCAGCCTCCGGGAGAGCAACCGCACACAGTGGGAGTGCCTGCTGAAGATCGGGACCGACACCCTGCTGGACGGCTCCACCACGCAGGCCCATGAGGGCGAGACGGTACGCTGGTTCCCCTACATGTTCCCCTTCGACCCCAGCGAGGGGGCGGAAGTCATCCAGCCCCTGGAACCGGGCTGGATCTCAGGGCTGGCCCAGGGCGCGGCCCTCGGGCTCATGGCCGAACTCCACACCGTCACGGGCGACGAGCAGTGGCAGGTCCGCGGGGAGGAGATCCTCGCCAGCTTCCGCGTGCCCTTCTCCGAGGGTGGCTTCACCCACCGGGACCACGGTTTCCTCTGGTTCGAGGAGTACCCCTCGAACCCACCCACCACCGTGCTCAACGGCCACCTGGAGGCCATCATCGGCCTGGACATCTGGGCGCGGCACACCGGTGACGAGTTCACCCGCGAACTGTTCAACGAGGCCCTGACCGGCCTTGAGGACGTGCTCCCGGAGATGGAGGTACCGGTCCAGGGCGGCATCCTCACCAGCTACGACCTGGTGCGGATGGACCATCCCGCACCGCTGCGATTCACCAGGGAGCCGGGCAGCAGCGCCAACATCACCGGCTACCGGCTGAACGGCGAGAAGGTTGACATCCCATTTGTGGACCGGACCAGCTGGACCGGCCGCATGCTCGAGCCTTTCATGGCCGTGTACGAGTCGGGACAGCACGTCAACAAGTGGGCCTCGATCGCACCCCAGTCGAAGTCCACGGTCTCCTCCTCCGGGTTGACGGTCAAGATCCGCAGTGACAAGGAGAACTGGCAGGGGATCCAGCAGTTGGTCCCCGCCTCGAGGGTGACTCCCGGGACGGACCTCACGCTACAGATGGACTCCCGCCTCACCCTGACCGACGGCGTCGCCGGGCTCTCCGGCCGGATTGCCGTCTACGAGCACTGCCAAGGCAAGGCCACTCGTCTGGTCCACGAGACCCAGAAGAACCGGGGTCAGACGTGGGCCACCTACACCACGAGCTTCACCGCCGACGTCGATCCCGGCTGCGGCCTGCTCGTCCAGCTGCTCACCGGCAGCTACGGCCTCGAAGGCACGACGGTGGAGTACCGCAACATCTCTCTGGGTGAGGCGCAGGAGCTCGGGTCACACCACGACCCCAGCTACGGCCTCTACGTCCACGACACCCCCGACAACGCCATCACAGTCTCTGGCAGCGGCAGCATCCGCGTCCAGGCCTACATGGACGGGATGTGGCACAACATCCAGTCGGTGAGCCTCGGCAGCACCTCCACAGCGGTGGAGGTCCCGCCCATCTACACCGACAGGAACATCCACTACGGGTACCACGAGACGCACGTGGCCGAACTGAGCAGCCTCTACACCCGCGCGATCGCCGCCGGGTTCACCGCGGATCAGGCGAAGTTCCTCAGGGACTACGCGGTTCGTTGGGAGGCAATGGCGCCGTCGCAACACGGCAAGATCCCGCGCGACCAGTCCGCCGACAACGCTCGCATGCGAACCGCACAGACCTCGGAACTGGACAGCTACGAACTGCCGCTGTTCGACCCGTTCCAGAAGTTCTACGAGGAGTAACCCCTGACCGCTCCCCCGTGGCGGTTCCCGACGGTCGGGCTGATAGCCTGACGCGGTGTCGAACGGGGAGCGGTTGCACTGGGCGGACACGGCCAAGGCTGTGGCCGTCGTCCTCGTGGTGGTCTACCACGTGGCGCTCACCGCGCTGAAGAACTTCGCCCCCGGCGCCCCGTACAGCGAGCAGTTCTGGGGCGTGCTGAGCACGTGGCTCCTGCCGGTGCGGATGCCGCTGTTCTTCCTGGTCTCGGGGGTGCTCGCGGTGCGGGCGCTGCGTCGTCCCTGGCCGCGGGTGCTGCGGCCGCGGTTGCTGGACAACTTGTGGACCTTCGGCCTGTGGACCACCGCGATAGCAGTGTTCTACGCACTGGCCTACGCTCCGCAGGTCTTCGGCGAGTTCATGATGCGCGCGCTGAGCTGGACCCTCACCTTCGGCGGGTTCTACTGGTACCTGCCCCTGCTGATGGCCTTCTTCGTCACCGCCAAGCTGCTGCGTCGCGCGCCTTGGCTGGTGGTGGGGATCGGCGTGGTGCTCTACGTCATCGCGTCCGATCTGCCGCGCTCCCTCGACGCCGGCGCGCTGTCCGACGACGCCCTGCTCACCCTGATCCGGTACTGCCAGTTCCTGGTGTTCTTCGCGCTCGGGGCCTTCGTCCGTCCCCTGGTGGTGCTGGCAGCCCGGACCCACCTCGCCGTGGTGGCCGTCCTCGTGGTCGCCTACGTCCCGATCGCACGCTTCACCTACTCACCCGACGGCGTGGACCTGACCCCGCTGCTGACCGTCATGGGCTGCACAGCAGTCCTCGGCCTGAGCCAGTTCGTCTCCCGGTGGGACCGGGTCCGCCGGCTTGGGCGCCACCTCGCCGAACGTACGCTGCCCATCTACCTGGTGCACCCCTTCGCGCTGACACTGGTCACCCTGGCGCTCCCGGCGCTCCCCGCCCTGCGCACCCGTCACACACTGTTCCTCGTGCCGCTGCTCGTGATCGCGCTGGTGGCCCTTTCCATCTGGCTCTACGACCGCACCCGCCATCGGCTGCCGTGGCTGTACCGGACGCCGGGTGCTCCCCGTGAGAGCACAGCCGCCGAGGTTGAGGACCTGATTCGGGAGGACTGGCGGACGACGTCGACGGGGTCGTCCCGGCCGCCCGGGCCTCCTGTCCGATGACGGAGATCCACACCGTTGCGGGCGAACGCCGCTCCTACCGGAGCGCGAGGATGCGCTTCGCAGCCTCGTCGTAGGTGTTGCGGCGGGTCCGGGCCACTTCACCCGCCTCCCGGGCGGCCTCGCGCAGGTCCGCGCGCCACGGCGCATCCGTGGTGAACCTGCGCAGCGTCGCGGTAGTCTCGGCGGCCGAATCGACGACGACCCCGGCACCGGTGCGGTGCAACAACTCCACGACCC
The DNA here is from genome assembly GCF_007197885.1 of Tessaracoccus rhinocerotis. GTDB lineage: Bacteria > Actinomycetota > Actinomycetes > Propionibacteriales > Propionibacteriaceae > Arachnia > Arachnia rhinocerotis. The sequence continues at coordinate 240,675 of NZ_VKKG01000004.1, read as the reverse complement.
GGGGCAGCGGGGTGGCCACCGTCGGCATCCCGCAGGCAAGGTACTCGTAAACCTTTGACGGCATCGCCTCGGCGAAGGCCGGCGTGTTCTCCAACAGGCACAACCCCACGTCCGCGCCCGCTGCGATCTCCCACGATGTCTGCGGGTCCCGGCGCCCATGTGCGGTGACGAGTGCGCAGTCCGGCTCGGCCAATCTCCGTTCGAACCACTCCCGGTCCGACTCCGAAACCGGCCCGACCAGGTCCAGCTGCCACGGCTCGGGGTCCCCCGCCGTGGCCGCGACGGCCTCCAGCATGGTGCGCAACCCGCGCGAGGTGCGGTTGTCCCCGATGTAGACGGCCCGCCACGGCGAGCCGTCCACCGCCTGCACCAGCGACGGCAGAAGTGAGAAGTCCGGCTCGTTGCGCATCACCTGTCGGTTGCGCGCCTGGCGCGGCGGGACGTGCTCGTCGGCCACCAGCACCAGGTCGGCGCACCCGATCAGCGCGTTCATCGCACCCACTGCCACCTGCAGGACCTTCAGCAGGGGCCGTGGCACCCAGGCCCGGTCCTCGAGGAGGGCTGCGTAGTCCTCGTGCACGTCGGCCACCCAGCGGCGACGACGCAGTCGAGCGGCCAGCAGCGCCGCCGGAGAGGTGTCGGGATCAATGGTGACCAGGACGTCGCCCTCGGCCCGGAACGGCCACGTGAGCGCCCGCAGCAGTCGTCCGACCTTCCCGGTGTGCGGGGCGGTGGTGACCCGGCAGCCGGGGGGTCCCTGGGTGCCATCCCCCAAGCCGTGCACCTCGACGACGGCACCGGCGCGGCGCAGCGCGGCGGCGCTCCGGTGCAGGCGCGCGTCCGCCACGTCGTGGCCGGTGGTGACGATCGAGACCTTGGCGCTCAGAAGTCCTCCATGACGATCGCCTCGTCACCAACTTTGAGGAAGTCGAGGTAGCGCTCGCAGGTCTCCTTCGGGTCCCCCCGGTGGATCAGCCTGCCCTTGTGGAGCCAGATGACCTCATCCGAGAGCTCCTGGATGGTGGCCAGCGCGTGCGAGACGAGCAGCATGGTGCCGGCCGTGCCCATCAGCTCGGACATTTTCTGGTTGGCTTTCTCCTTGAACTTGGCGTCACCGGCACTCAGCGCCTCGTCGATGATCAGGATGTCAGGGTGCATGTTGACGGCCACGGAGAACGCGAGGCGGGAGAACATGCCCGACGAGTAGGTCCGCATCGGCATGTCGATGAAGTCGCCGAGGTCCGCGAAGTCCGCGATCTCCTGGAACTTGTCGTGCACCTCCCCACGGCTCAGGCCGGCGGCCATACCGCCGAGGATAACGTTCTCCCTGCCGGTGAGGGCGGAGTTGAAGCCGACGCCGAGCGCCAGCAGGGTGCTGACCTTGCCGTTGACCTCGATCTGGCCGCCGGTGGGCGGGAGGATGCCGGCCACCGCACGCATCAGGGTGGACTTGCCTGCACCGTTGGCCCCGATGAAGCCGGTGCACCTGCCCTGCGGCACCTCGAAGGAGACGCCCTTGAGCGCGTTCACCTCGCGGTAGCGCACCTCCTGCTTGCGGGTGCGACGCACGAGTGCGTTCTTCAGGGAGGTCTTGCGCTCCAGGCTCACCTTGTAGGTGATGTGGAGGTCGTCGACGATGACCGCCGAGTCCTCGCCGCGGGTCAGGTCTCCGGAGACCGTCGCGTCGGCGACGGGTTCGGGGGCTCCCGGGTCACGTTCCAGGGGTTGTTCAGAGGCGGACAGCGAACTCACGCTCCCTTGAGATGAAGAACAGGACACCACCGATGGCCAGGCCCAAGCCCCAGACCACGGCGATCGCGAAGTAGTGCCAAGGGCTGAGGATGCCGTGCAGTGCGTCGGCCCAGATTCCGAGGACCGCGAACATCGGGTTTACCTGGATCAGCTCCCCGACGCGGGCACCGATCGGGCCGGCAAGGAACTCCTCCGCCGTGTAGAGCACTGGGGACAGGTACAGCCAGATGCGGATGAAGTAGGGCAGGAACTGCGCGGTGTCACGGAAGTACACTTGGGAGGTGGCCATTATCGCCCCCAGGCCGATGGACACGAGCGTCGCCAGGAGGATCGCGACGGGGAGCAGCAGCATGTGCCAGGTCCACGGCAGCTGCCAGATGATGTGTATCACGAGGTAGACGCCCAGCGTCGGGATGAAGCGTCGGAAGTTCAGGTAGACGTTGGAGAAGATGAGCAGCATCTTCGGGAAGTTCATGTTCAGGATCAGGCTGCCCGCGTTGGTCACAGAGGTGGCGCAGGACTGGATGGTTCCCGAGGCGTAGAAGAACAGGAAGAGCCCCGCCGCGATCTTGGGGAAGACATCGTCGCCGCCGGTGCCGCCGCGCAGCACCGAGACCAGCAGGAAGTACACCCCCGCCAGGAGCAGCGGGTTCACCACCAGCCAGAGCTGGCCCAGCGCGGTGTTGGTGTTGGAAGCGCGCAGGTTGGTGCGGGCGAGCTCCATGGCGAAGTCCCGGCGCTGCCAGAGTTCGGCGAAGTAGCTGGGGAGGTTCGGCAGTCCCGCCTTGTGCGGCTTGTAGACCCGGCGTTCCTGCTTGGGGACGGGATCAGTTTCACCCACGAGCTCCCCGCCCCGGCCATGCGATGAGGTTGTCACTCTTGTCCTTCTCTCTCCTCACGGCCCAGCTTCGCATAAAGTCCGACGAGCCGTTGTGCGTCGACATCCCAGGAGAGCTCCTGCCGAGCCGCTCGCACGGATGCGACCAACTGAGGGTACTCCCTGCACAGCCGTTCGACGGCATCCTGCAACGAGGCGGGGTCCGACGGGGTGTAGAGCGTGCCGAGGTTGTGTTCCCGCACGGTTCGGGCCAGCTCACCGACGTCGGTGGCCACCACCGGGACTCCCAGGCTCACGGCGTGGAAGAGCTTGTTGGGCAGCGCAAGCCGGTGGTTCTCCCAGCGGTTCGAATGGGTCACCAGCGCGGCGCCTGCCTCCCGTATCAGATTCGAGGCGCCTTCCAGCGACAGGGCCGGCAGGACCTCCACGGTTCCCGGTTCGAAGGCGGTGAGCCAGGTCTCGTCTGCGGGTCCGCATGCCGTAACAGGCAGTCCGAGGGCGGGACTGGCAGCAGCGATCGTCTCGAGTTCCCGGTAGGCGCTCACCCGGCCGGCGTAGACGAGGCCCGTCGGCGCCGCCAGCGGCTCCGGCAACTCGTCACGGAGCGGGAAGGTGTTGCGTACGACGGATACGTTGTCCCAGCGGTACCGGCGCTCCAACGCCTCCGCAACCCCCCGACCAACGGTGATGACCGCCGTCGCCCGCCCTCCGAGTTCGGCCTCTGCGCGCCGGTCCCGCAGGTCCGCCAGGGGTGTGGGGCGGTGCTGGCGGGGCATCCCCGACCAGAGCTCGTGGGAGTCGTAGACCAGCGGGACCCCTCGCTCGCGCGCCAGCTCGTCACCGGCGGCCAGCGCGGTGAAGTCGTGCGCGTGAACCACGTCGAACTGGCGGTTCCGGGCGTCGGCGAGTGCACCGTCGGCCCACCGTCCGAACGACGAGCGCCGGTGCTGCGGCAGCAGGAACCAGCGTGCGAACCGCACGGGCGCCTGGAGCCTGCGTCCCTGCAGCGTGGGCCGACCCTCGGCGCGGAACACCGAGGAGGTACCGACGCTGGAGACGGTGACGCCCACTGCGGGTTCGAAGTCGTCGGGGACGGAACGGCCGATTATGTGGACACGGTGGCCGGCGCCGACCAGGGTCGCGGCCTCCCGCAGCACACGGCTGTCCGTGGCCACCGAGGTGGCCACGAGCATCAGGACGTCCAGCGCCATCGAAGCGTCCGTTCCCCTCAGAGTTCCATGAACTCGGCGAGGACCCGCGCCGACTCGGAGCCGTGGTGCCAGCGCCGGGCGTAGGCGCGCGAGGCCGAGCCGATCCCGGCACCCCGCTCGGGATGCTCCATGAGGTCCTCGAGCACGTCGGCGAGGGTGACGCAGGTGGCGCGCAGGATCGGCGGTTCCTCGGGATAGCGCCCCAGGACGCGGTCGGCAATGTGGCTGATGACCACCTTGCCTGCACTCATCGCCTCGACGGCGGTCACGCCGTAGTCACCGATCCGCAACTGGTCGACCACGACGTCGGCGCGCAGGACGAGATCTCGCACCTGCTCGCGGGTGAGCCCGTCGCGGCGGACGTAGCGGATCCGGCCTTCGGCCTGCAGCCGCTGGCACACCTCGTCGATCACCTCGGAGCCCTTCAGGCCGGCCTTGCTGGGGATGTGGAGCACCACGGGCGGGTCGTCAGTGGCCAGGGGGACCATCGGCGAGTCCCACTCGACGGCATCCACCGCGAGTGGCAGCCAGATGGCGTCCGGGACGTGGTCCATCAGGTCCATGGTGGTGACGTGGACGGGACCGTCGAAGGCCTTCACGTGTGGCACGAGCGTCTCCACCTGCGACTGCAGCGCCGCCGTGAGCTCCGCGAGCTGTTCGTCCTGCGGGTTCGCGAACGGGGAGTCGGGCTCGAGCTCGGCGTGCCGGCGGGGATTGCGGATGTCCGAGCCGTGGAAGATGAGGCCCTGTCGGATCCCGTGCCGGGAGAACCACTCAGCCTCCTGCCAGAAGTAGGACCCGAACGCCAGGCCCACCATCGGCCGGCCGGACTCACTGAGGACGTGGGTGACGCGGTCCTCGTACTTGCTCTTGAGGGCCCTCTGGTAGGCCGGGGTCACGGCCTGCTGGTGGGTGAAGGTCTCGTCCACCGGGAAAGTCAGGCCGCCGCTGCGCTGCATCCACACCGACTCGGCGATGACCCTGGGGTGTTCCCGCATCAGCGCCTGCCCCCACACCCGGGGCAGTCCGGCGCTGTTCGAGGTTCCGATGCGCAACCACGGGCGGGGTTCGAAAAGCTCCGAGTCCGCCAACGGCACCCGCAGCCCAAGCATGTCCTTGCGCAGCGCGGTCAGGTTGCTCGCGAGCGACGAGGGCTTCAGCCCACGGCGGACCCGCTCGGAAGTCACGCCGAGGCAGACCTCCTGCACGGTCGGCACGAAGTGCTCGAAGGAGTGCTCCGTAATCACGTTGTCGGTGATGTTGGCGCGGTACTTGTCCAGGTCCGCGAGGAGGGTCCTGGTGGCGGTGACGATGGAAGCCGGGTTCGAGTGCTCGAAGACCTCACCGATCCCGAGGCGCGTCACCTGGGCCTCCAGCCACTCCATGTTGGAGGTGAGGACGGGCAGTCCCGCCTGGACCGACTCGAAGTACTTGTTGGGCGCCGCCCACACATGGTTTCCCACGGGCAGGAACGGGAAGATGGCCGCGGTGGCGGAGGAGAGGTAGTCAGCCACTTCGTGGGCGGGGGCGAACGGGACGAAGTGCACCCTGTCCCTCACCCCGAGCCGGTCCGCCAGGTTCTCGAGTTCGAGGGTGTAGGAGCTCGGGCGGCGTGCCCCGATGGCGAGGTGCACCTCCGCCATCTCGGGCAGCGCCTCGATGACGTGGTGGACGCCACGGTGCTCGGAGAGGCCACCGGCGTAGGCCAGGAGTGGCGCGTCGCCGACGTCGAGGAATTCGCGGATGGTGAGGGGCTTGCCGGAGGGGGGCAGCTCCCGGATGGGGGCGTTCGGCACCAGCTGGGGCCTGACGGCCAGGTGGTACTTGTCCTGCAGGAAGTCGGCGATGGGGTCGCACACCGTGACCACGGCGTCGCACCGGCCGATGTATTCCGACTCGAGCAGCGGAAACCCCTTCAGCACGTGGGGGTTTTCGCTGGCGAGTCCATATACGTACTCGCGCGCATCGTAGACGACAGCCACCTTGTGGCCCTGGGTGCGGTAATGGTCCGCCACCCGGTTGGCCACTGGCAGGAGGTGGACGTCACACATGATCAGGTCCGGCTTGAGCTGCACCAGCGTCGGCTGCATCGCCGCCTCCATCGCAGCGATGTGGGGCAGCATCCCCTCCCAGGTGGTGGGTTCGGGCGCTGCTCCTGCCGGCGTCGGCAGCACTTTCTTCCTCAGGGACCGGAACGCACCCTTGACGCCGTCGGTGACCGAGTCCACCTTCGCCACCACCTTGAGCACGTTGCCCGGGGGACGGCGCTTGGCCGCGACGTGGAAACCCTTGCGGACAACCCGATACACCAGGCTGAGGTTCTTCACCTTCGGCGGGTGGAAGGTGAGGAGGTAGGGCATCCCGCTGATCTCACCTGTCGGCGGGATCCCGGTGCCGTAGCCGACCATCGTGACGCGGTACCCGGCAGCGACGAGTGCCAGCCCGTTGCGGTGCGCCCGGGCATCGATCTCGACGTTGTTGGGCAGGGCGATCACTGCATGCGGCTGCTGCATGTCTCTCCTCGATCCACGATGTGTTGCTGGCACGATCAGTTGCACATCGTACCGGCAGTGGCCGCAACCCTCGCCGCCGACGGCCGGGAGGGCGGCGCAGGCGGACGGGACCCATGGTCCGCAGGCGGTGCGAGTCCACTACAGTGTCACCCGTGTCCAAAGTTCTGACTTCACTCCCCGTCGGCGAGCGCGTCGGCATCGCCTTCTCCGGCGGCCTCGACACCTCGGTGGCCGTGGCCTGGATGCGCGAGGCCGGCGCCGTCCCGTGCACCTACACCGCAGACATCGGCCAGTACGACGAGCCCGACATCGACTCCGTGCCGGAGCGCGCGCTGGTCTACGGCGCCGAGCTGTCCCGCCTGGTGGACTGCCGCGTCGCGCTCGTGGAGGAGGGGCTGTCCGCGCTCGCCTGCGGCGCGTTCCACATCCGCTCCGCCGGCCGCGCGTACTTCAACACCACCCCGATCGGGCGCGCCGTCACCGGAACGATGCTGGTGCGCGCCATGGCGGAGGATGACGTCGCCATCTGGGGCGACGGCTCCACCTACAAGGGCAACGACATCGAGCGGTTCTACCGCTACGGCCTGATGGCCAACCCGGACCTGCGCATCTACAAGCCCTGGCTGGACAACGACTTCGTGACCCAGCTCGGCGGACGCGACGAGATGAGCCAGTGGCTCGCCGAGCGCGACCTGCCCTACCGGGACTCCAAGGAGAAGGCCTACTCCACCGACGCCAACATCTGGGGCGCCACCCACGAGGCGAAGACGCTGGAGGGCCTGGACGTCTCCCTCGAGACCGTGGAGCCGATCATGGGCGTGAAGTACTGGGACCCCTCGGTCACGATCGAGACCGAGGACATCACGGTGTCCTTCGAGCAGGGCCGTCCCGTCGCCATCAACGGCCGACGCTTCGAGTCCGCCGTCGAACTGGTGCTGGAGGCCAACGCCATCGGCGGTCGCCACGGCTTGGGCATGAGCGACCAGATCGAGAACCGCATCATCGAGGCCAAGTCCCGCGGCATCTACGAGGCGCCGGGCATGGCACTGCTGTGGATCGCCTACGAGCGGCTGCTGTCGGCAATCCACAACGAGGACACCCTCGCCAACTACCGCTCCGAGGGACTGCGGCTCGGCCGGCTGCTGTACGAGGGCCGCTGGCTCGACCCGCAGTCGCTGATGCTGCGCGAGTCGCTGCAGCGCTGGGTGGCCTCCGCCGTGACCGGCGACGTGACACTGCGGCTGCGTCGCGGTGACGACTACACCATCCTCGACACCCGTGGCCCCAACCTGAGCTACCAGGCGGAGAAGCTGTCCATGGAGCGCGTCGAGGACCAGGCGTTCAGCCCCACCGACCGCATCGGCCAGCTGACCATGCGCAACCTGGACATCGCCGACTCCCGCGAGAAGTTGGAGCTCTACGCGCAGCAGGGCACCCTGCTGGCCGGCCACGCCGCACTGATCGGCAAGATCGAGCCCGGGCGCGCGCAGGCCATCGTCGAACTCGGCTCCGCCGACGTGGACGACGACGTCGAGGCCGCCACGCTGCGCTCCGCGATGGATTCGGGAACGGACTGACCCCTGCCTGCGCGATTGCGCCCGGGCTTGTGGCTAAGCTGTCCTCCAACGACTCGCAGCGGAGGGGCTAGCAGTGGATCAGCAACGGGCAGAGGACAACGAACGGTTGCGGCGGCTCGCGGCAGCCGAGCTGGCGTCGATGCGCGAGGAGCTGGGCCGGGCGCAGGCCGAGCGCGTCGAACTGCATCTGGACCTCAACTCACTGGCGCAGCGCCTCTCCGAGCAGGAGGAGCGCAACATCGCCCTGGGCGTTGAAATCGCCGGGAGGGACGCCGACCTTGCCGAGACCAAGGCGGAAGCCTCCGCAGCGCGCCGCGAACTGGGCGCAGCCCGTGCCGAGCTCGAGCAACTGAAGGCCGTCCGGCGCTGGACGCGTGTGGTCCCCAAGCCGCTGAGGCGGGCCGCGCGCAAGGCCCTGGGCAGGGAAAGCAAGTAGTGACCTCTGGGAATCTGGCGGCGGAACTGCGGGCCGAGTCCCCGGACTTCATCGTGCTCGCCCCCGGCTACCCGCGGGGCACCAGCACGGGTGGGGAGTTCATCCGGACCCGGGTGCAGGCCTACGTCGCCGCGGGGCTGAGCGGTCACGTCTACGAGTACCGCGCCCCCTCCGACGCCGCCCCGTTCACTCTTCACGACGGCAGCACGCCGATCACCGTCACCTCAGCCGACGGCATCGAGGCCCTCGCACCCACCTTGAGGGAACTGGGTGTGCCGGTGCTGGCGCACTCCCCGACGCCGCGCATGGCCGAACTGCTCCGCACCGAGCTGTGCGGCTCCCGAGTGGCCGTCTGGTACCACGGCTACGAGGTGCGAGACTACCGGCGCCTGATGTGCAACTTCTCCCCCACCAAGATCGCCGGCAGCCGCCCGGGCCTGGACCAGATGAACAGGGACCGCTTCGCTGCGGCCCGCCCGATCTTCGAGGACCCCGCGATCACGAAGGTGTTCGTCTCCCAGTTCCAGCGCGGCTACTCGGAGTTCGACGTCGGCGCCACTGCTGAGAATGTCCACGTCATCCCGAACCACATCGACACCGACCTCTACCGGGCCCGCGAGCGGGCGCCCGAGGAGGCCCGCAGGATCCTGCTGCTGCGCAGCTTCGCCACCCGCAACTACGCCAACGACATCGCCCTGCGCGCACTCGAGATCCTCGCCCCCCGGCGCGGGTTCGACCAGTTGGAGATCACGGTCCGCGGCTTCGGGCTGCACTTCCAGCGCGAGGTGACCGGCGTGCGGGCGCTGCGCAATGTCCGCGTCCAGGAGGGCTACTCCAGCCCCGTCGAGATGGCGATGCTGCACTACGACCACGGCGTGTTCCTGTGCCCCACCCGGTTCGACACGCAGGGCGTGATGCTGGGCGAGGCCATGGCCTCCGGCATGGTGGGCATCACCAACCCCGTCGCCGCCATCCCGGAGTTCACTGACGAAACCTGCAGCCTCTTGCCCCGCGGCGACGACCCGCTGGCGTTCGCCGAGGCCATCTGGCACATCTTCACCCACCCCGAACTGATGCCCGTGATGTCCCGCAATGCCGCCGCCCGCGTCGAGGAGCAGTGCGGACGGGCTGCCACAGTGGATCGCGAGATCACCATCATCAGGAGTCTTGCCGCATGAGCCTGCACACGCCCGTCGTGTTCACCGACGACCCCGAGATCCAGGCCATGGCCCGCTCGCGGCACTGGCGCTACGTGGAGCGCCACCCGGATAACCCACAGGTCCTGCGGCTGCCCGGCGTGGACACCCTCTGCTCCATGCCGCAGGCCGCCATGTCCATCACGGACGACTCCCTGGGGGAGGCGTCGCTGCCAGTGTGGACCTACGTCCTGAACTGGCTCGCCCGGTTCGTACACAAGCCGATGCCGGTGGTAGAGGCCAACAGCTACGCTACCGAACTGGCACTGTGGGCCTCGAGGACCCGGGACTGGCCGATGGGCGCCCTCGTCGCCGGACGCATCCCAGCCAACACCCAGCAGGCAGTCGCCCTGTTCACCGCAGCCGACGGCTTCTTCATCCCGGACGAGAACCTGTCAGCCAAGTTCACGGCTGCCTGGCCAGCGCTCGTGCGGTTGCTCCCGGACCAGCCACTGGTTCCGAACGAACCGATCCCGCCCGTCCCCGCCACCCGTCGCACCCCGGGCACCACCCGTGTGCTGCTCGTCGGATACTACGGCGGACCGTCCCCCACGGTTGGTTCGCAGCGCATCAACTACTGGTTCGAACAACTCGAGACACTCTCGAACGGCCGCGTCACCGCGGACGTGGCACTGGCCACCCCGTGGCCGGAAGCGCCTGCGCGGGTGCACCAAGTCCGTGACCTGGGACCCGCCAACCTCGTGGGCAGCACAGGTGGTCTGGCCTACTTCGCACGCGGGGTAATGGACGAGGCCGCCTCCCAGAGCTACCCGGCAAGCCGGCAGGTGGCCGGCACCTGGCACTGGCGCCTCATCGACTACTTCCGGAATCGCGAGGACGAGTACGACGTCGTGATCATCACGGGCAACCCGTTCCCGCCGTTCGAGTTCGCGCACTTCGCCACGCGGCACTGGTACGCGCGCACGATTCTCGACTACCGCGACCCGTTCGCGATGTCCCCGCGGGTGGCCTTCACACCTGAGTCCCGAGCCGGCGCCACCTACATCGAGGCGGGCTGGAACATGTCCGCCGACGTGGTCACCGTCGTGAACGATGCCTGCGTCGCGCTGGCGGTCCCGGGCGAGCAGGACCCCAACGTCGTGGTGATCCCGAACGGGTTCGACGAGCGCGTGACCGCTCCTGCAAGACCCCAACAGCGCGCAGCCGGGCCCGTCCGCTTCGGGCACGCCGGGCAACTGTTCCCGATCACACCACCGGACCCGTTGTTAGAGGCCATCAGCCACACCGCCGCCGAGTTCCACCACATGGGCACACCGCTGAGGACCGAGATCCCGGCGAACGTCACCAACTACGGACGCCTCCCTCGTAGCGAGGTGCTGGAGACCCTCGGCGGCATGGACTGCGGAGTCGCCTACATGGCGGAGAGCGGGATCGAGACCCCGACCAAGGTCTTCGACTACCTGGCTGCGGGGTTGGACCTCCTGCTGCTGCACCGCGGAAACATCGAGGGGACGGCACTGGCCGCGATGCTGGACGGCGTGGCGGGGGCACACTTCGTGAAGGACACCGTCGAGGACATCAGCGCCTGGTTGGCGACGTACGAGCCGATGACCCACACGGACCCGGCCCGTGCGGAGCGCTTCAGCCGACGCGCATCGACCATGAAACTCATCGATCTCATCCTCGAGCTGGGCGACCACGAGTTCGACGCCCCGGACCTCCTCGGGGGCTGACGGCCTCCGCCGAGGGCGGTTCGTCTCAGAGCCCGGGCACCCGCTCGACCAGCAACCGGCCGGCCAGCAGCGGGAAGATCTCGTCAATGACGCTCTGGCTGACCCCCGGCATCCTGCCGAGCTTGTTCTGGATCATCACCGCCTGCTCGTGCTCGTCCACGCCCAGCTGGTGGAGGGCACCGTCCTGGATGGTCGACCTGACCCAGAGGTGGCTGAACCGGCGGGAGTCGAGGACCACGGGCGTGTAGCGGTCCGAGGCGTTGTGCGGAACCGTCGGTGGCGTGATGAAGTCCCCGCCGAACCACTGGACCACCGCGAGGTGACCTTTCGAGTGGAGCGGGAGGATGGCCTCCTTGGCGAAGTAGAACTTGCCGTCCCGGTAGATGGCGGTGACGCCCTTGGCCAGCGTCACCACCCACCCGACGTGCTCGGGGATGATGTGGGGAACCATCTGGTCGAAGAAGTCGCACGCCAGGACGTCGTCGTCGTCCAGGCGGTACTGGCCGTAGGGCTGCCCCTCCACCCCGAGCTCGCGCGAGAAATCTCTCCCGAACTGCGCGAGGTCGAGAGACTGTGTCCCCACGGGGACCTCGTCCAGCACGACGAAGTCGAACCGCTCGGCGGCCGCCAGCAGCTGGGAGCGGTACACCTCGGGCAGGTTGTCGGAGAAGGAGACCACATGCCGGACGTCATGACCCTCGGCTGCGAGTGCCAGCATCGGTAGGGTGCAGGTCAGGAAGATGTCACAGCGAGGGGCCATCCGCGCGTCATCGTAGAGGAAGGCCAGGTACTCGTCCGGACTGATCACCGCTCCGTTGGAGGCCAACCACAGATCCGAGTTCGGTTGGTACAGGCTGAACCGAGTGGCCCCCACGAACATCATGCGGCCAGCATAGCCATGGCCAACTTCCCGGAGGCGAATTCGTCTGGGGTCGTGCAAACCGCACCTGACCCGTCCTCGAACTAGGGTTTCGAGCCATGGACTTCAGTGTTGTGATCGACGACCTCGCTGCCCACGGCCGGGACGTCGGGCAAGCGGGCACGACAGCCGCCGTCACGCTCGGGACAGTGCGGCTCGACGCAGCTGCGGCTGCCATGCCCGGCTCGCTCAGCGCACCGGCGTCGGAGGCGCTGCAGGCCCGGTTCTCGGCGGCCGGCAGGGAACTGTCCGAGGCACTGTCCCGGTACGCCGCCGCAGCGGACCAGGCGGCCGCGGACTATCGCAAACAAGAGGAACGCTCCGCCGAGGCCATCTCCAACTTCTTCGGGCAGGCCTGATGGCCGGCTGGGGAGACGGTCTGCGATGGGATGCGCGTGCGCTGGCCGCCGCCGCGACTGCCCAGAGCACGCAGGCGAGAGCGCTGGCGAACTCAATGCAGCAGGTCGCTTCCGCGAACCCGGACTCGTGGACCGGGGCCGCGGCAGCCGCGGCCCGGGCGCGTCGGGGAGTACTGGTGGAACGTGGGACCGGACTCGGCGAGCAGCTCGACCGGGCGGCAGCTGCCCACGGCGAGGCTGCCGGCCAGGTGGCGTCGCTGCGCTCCGGCATGGGCGCCGCCGTCTCCTACGCCCGCTCCCGCGACTTCCAGATCACCGACGGCGGTGCCGTCGTCAGCCACGCCACCGGCTGGTCACAGCTCGATCCCCGACGGGCCTACTGGCGCGTCCAGATCTGGACGTCGGTGCAGACCCTGGTGTTCCGGATCAATGCGGTCGACGTGCGCTTCGCGGCCCGGCTCGCCGTACTGGCCGCCAAGGGTCAACTGAGCGCCTGGGGCACCGGCATCGGGGACGCGCTGCTGTCCGGGGCGCAGTTCGCCGGCGACAAGATCGACGATGGCCTCGACTGGTCCCGCGACCGCTGGGAGGACCTCGGCGAACTCGCCGACGACGTGCGAGACACGGCCGGTGAGCACCTCGCCGCCTTCGGCGCAGGGGTCGACAGGTTCCTCGACGCTGCCGGTGAGCGCCCCCGCTGGCTCGAGGAACTGCTGGACGACGGCCAGCTCCCCTCGGTCTCCGAGGTGCTGGCCACCGGCGCCTACCTCACGGGCCTCGGCGGCGGCGCCGTCGCCAACCTGGTCACCGGCGAGGACCAGCGCTTCTTCGACGACCGCACCCCGTTCGTGGGGGACCCGCGCCACGTCAACGCGCTCGACGGTCGCCGCCTCGCCGACCCGTCGGACCTGATGCGCGACATGTGGGACGTCTACAGCACGCGCGACGAGCCGGGCGCGGAGAGGCCCAGCGTCCAGATCACCGTGATCGAGAACCCGGGGCAGCCACCCCGCTACATCGTCGCAATCCCCGGCACCACAGAGTCGATCGACACCTGGGACGGCTGGACCGGCCATCAGGGCGGCACGGACTGGGCGGCCAACCTCAAGGGGGTCGGGTACGGAACCACCTCGTCGACGCAGGCCGTGATGGCCGCCATCGACGAGGTCACGGCGAACCACCCGGGCGGCACACGGCCGGAGATCGTCCTCACGGGCCACTCGCAGGGCGGGATCATCGCCGCGAACCTCGCCTCGGACCCATCGTTCGCGGACCGCTACGACATCGGCGGCATCATGACGGCCGGCTCGCCCATCCAGTCCGCACCGATCCCCCACGACGTCCCGGTGATCAACTTCGACAACCAGTACGACCCGGTGCCGAAGCTGGACTTCGGTGGCGCCGGCGGCGCGGCCCAGCCGAACGTGGTGGACGTGGACATCAGCAATGCCGAGGGCGAGTCCGGGCTGTTCGACTGGCACGGCCAGGAGACCTACGACACCAAGATCCGCGACATCATGCAGCCGGGCACGTCACAGTGGCTCGAGGACGAGTCGCCGGTGCACGACTTCGACGAGCGGATCAGCCGCTTCTACCCCGAGGGCTCCGGCACGATCCACACCTACCAGGTGGAGGTCGGGCGGCAGTGAGCGACGAGTTCGCCGAGCGCCTGCGCTCGGCAGTGGCGGCGATAGAGGGCACCGAGCGCGTGGAGGCGACGTTCCGCATCGGCGGTCCGGTCGGAGCGCAGTCGGTGGTGAACATCCACACCCCGGCGACCGAGCAGACGAGCATCACCGCGATCCTGGAGCAGGCGATGGCCCGCTGCGCCGAGGTGCTCAGCGATGCCCCGACCGACAAGGGCAACCTGTTCCTCTACTGCTACGACGCCGAGGGCATGCGCCACACCATGAGCGAGGTGGCCGAGGACCTGTCCGTGGCGATCAGCTTCAGCCGGCTGATGCTGCGCGTTCGAGGGGTGTGATCCGCCCCGTCCGCCGGTCGGCGACGCTGCGGGGCATCACGACGGGGTGGCCGAGCAACGGATCAGGCGTGACGTCGGCGTCTAGTCCGAACACGTCGGCGAGCACCTCGGGCACCAGCACCTGGCTCGGCGTGCCCTGCGCCGCGACCCGGCCACCGTGGACGGCGACGACGTGGTCGGCCACCCGCGCCGCCAGGTTCAGCTCGTGCAGCACCATGACGACGGTCGCCCGGCGCGACGGATCGCGCGGGTCAGGGAGGTCCCGCACCAGGTCCATCAGGTCCAACTGATGGGCCAGGTCCAGGTAGGAGGTCGGCTCGTCGAGCAGCATCACGGGAGCGCTCTGCGCCAGGACGAGCGCGAGCCAGGCGCGCTGCCGCTGGCCGCCGGAGAGCTCGCTCAGCCGTCGCTCGGCGAACTCCACCATCCCGGTCCGCTCCAGCGCCCCGGCCACGGCCTCGGTGTCGTCGGCCCGGCGGCCGCCGAGCAGCCTGCGATGGGGGTGCCGGCCACGGTCCACGAGCTGCTCCACCGTCATGCCCTCGGGCGCGACCGGCGCCTGCGGCAGCAGCGCGACGGTGCGTGCGAACTCCCGCGGTGACCAGCCGGCGGTGTCGCGGCCCAGCACGGACATGGAGCCGCTGCGCAGCGGGAGCTGGCGGGTGAGGCCACGCAGGAGCGTGGTCTTGCCGCTGCCGTTGGCGCCGATCAGGACCGTGGTCCCTCCCAGGGGGACGTCCAGGTCCAGCTCGTCGACCACCAGCGCGTCGTCGTAGCCCAGGGAGACCCCCCTGAGTCGGATGGCCGGTGCGGATGGGTCGGACGGGATCATGTGTTCCCCCTCCTGGAGTTGGTGAGCAGGAGCCAGAGCATCAGGGGTGCGCCGGCCGCGCCGGTGAGGACCCCGGTGGGAAGGGTGACGCCGAGCAGTTCGGCGCCGACGAAGTCGGCCAGCACCACCAGGCACGCTCCACACAGGGCGGTGGTGGGCAGGGAGAACCGGCCGCGGGTCAGCCCCAGCGCGATCGGGCTGGACATCAGAGCCACGAAGGCCAGCGGGCCGGTCGCGGCGGTGGCGACGGCGGCGAGGGCGGCACCCGTGACCAGCGCGCCGAGGACCAGGGGCGCGGGCCGCGTCCCCAGCCCATGCGCGAGGTCGGCGCCGAGGTCCACCGGAGCCATCGCCCAGTGGATCCAGCCGGCCACGGGCAGCAGCACCAGCAACGCGACCCCCAGCATGGTGATCCGCTCCCAGCTGGCCGCGTTGAGCGAGCCTGCGGTCCAGATGGCCGCGGTCTGCAGGTCATGCAGCGACAGGCTCAGCATCGCCCCGGCGACGACTGCCTGGGCCAGCGCGGCGACGGCGATGCCTGCGACGATGAAACGGTCGCCACCGATGCCCCGGGCCCGGGTGTCGCGCCGGGTGCCGGCAGAGAACCACAGCACCACCGCCGTCGCCGCCAGCCCGCCGAGGAGCGCGGCGGCGGCCATCTGGATCCCGCGCAACTGCCCGAAGGCGAGCGCACCGACGGCGAACGCGGCGGCGCCGTGGGTCATTCCGAGGACGTCGGGGCTGGCCAACGGGTTGCGAAGGCTGCGCCGGAACATTCCCCCGGCCGCCCCGAGCCCCAGACCGGCCAGTGCGCCGATGACGGCCCGCGGCAGCTTCTCCTCCAGCACGATGAAGCTGGCACCGGGGATCTGGGTGCCGCCGAGGATCGCCACGAAGTCGCCGACGGTGACCGTGTAGCGCCCGAGCAGGATCCGCACGGCCATCAGCGCGAGCAGGAGCAACGCCAGGCCGAGCACGACGACGACGACGCGGCGCCCGGCGCGGCGACGCAGCCGGGTCACGACGGCGCGGGCCTCGGCCCCGACGGGCTCGGGCGGGTGGAAGTCGCCGTCGGGTGCTGGCGCGTGGAGGCTGACGACGCTCACACGAACCGCCTCCGTCGGAGCAGGACCAGCAGCAGCGGCGCGCCGAGGACGACGGTGCTGACGCCGACGTGGATCTCCTGCGGCGCGATCACGAGACGGCCCAGCAGGTCGGCCGAGACCACCAGCACGGCACCCCAGAGGGCCGCCGCGACCGTGAGTTCCCGGTGGTTCGCGGGCGCGAACCGGCGCAGCGCGTGCGGGACCATCAGGCCGACGAACGCGACGGGGCCGGCCAACGCGGTCGCGGTCGCGGACAGCACGATGACGGCCGCGAACAGAGACACCCTGACGCGCTGCGGGTTGGCACCCAGCCCGTGGGCCAGGTCGTCGCCGAGGGCGAGCGCGTCGAGGCCGGGAGCGAGTGCCACGACCGCCAGGATGACGGCCAGCGCCACCGGGGCGAGCCAGAGCGCGTCGGAGAGCTCGGCACGGGCGACGGAACCGACGTTCCAGAACCGGAACCGCTCGAGAACGGCCGGGGAGCTGATCAGGAGTGCAGTGGTCCCGGCCATGGCCCCGGCGGTCACGGCCGCGCCGGCGAGGATCAGCGCGAGCGGGTCCGGGCTGCTCAGCGTGAGCCGGCGCAGCGAGAACCCCCCGAGGCTCTGGGACGCCGACGCCACGACGTAGACGATGACGGCCGCGCCGAGCGTGCCGACCACCGACGAGGCCAGCACCGAGGCGAGGCCACCGGCCAGCCCGAGTGCCAGCCCGATGGCCACCGCGAGCGACGCGCCCGCGGTCAGTCCGAGCAGCGCCGGGTCGCCGAGCGGGTTGCGGGTGGCGCCCTGGATCGCGACGCCGGAGACCGCGAGACTGGCGCCGACGACGACGGCGGTGATCGTGCGCGGCACCCGGGACAGCACGGCAGCCGCGTCGATGTTGCCCTGGGCGGCGTCGGCGTTGCCGGTGACCAGCGCCCACAGCGCGTCGACCGTGGTTCCCAGGCCGACGCTGCGCGCACCCAGGGCGACCGCGAGCAGGCAAGCGAGCACCAGCACGGCGAGCGGCACCCCGAACGACAGCGCCCACCCTGAGGCGCGCCGCGGCCCCGGGGCCCGCGAGGGTCCCGGAGCCGGGTGGGTGGTGGTGGAGGTCACGTGCTTCCCCGTGGGGTCGGGCTCACCGCCCGGCGCCCTCCGCGGCCTCGGCGATCGCGGGCAGCACGTTCTCGAGCGCCCAAGGGATGGACAGCGGCGAGGCCGCCGAGACCGACAGGACCAGGTGGTTGTCCGTCTGGAGCACGAGGGCGTCGTTGGCGACGGCGGGGATGGAGGACAGCAGCGGGTCGGCCTTGATGGCCTCCCCCACGGACTCGTCCATGGCCCAGGTGACCAGCACGTCGGAGACCAGCTCGTCGGCGCGCTCCGGGGACCAGGTGATGTAGAAGCCGTCCTCTGCGGTGGCGTTCTCCACCACGACGGGCGCCTGCACCATGCCGAGGGAGTTCAGGAACCGGGGCCGGTTGTCGACGTCGGTGTAGAGGTAGATCTGCTCGGCGGCCGCGGGGTCGACCGACCCGTACAGGTAGGTCTTGCCCTGGATCTCGGGGTACTGCTCGGCGGCCTCGGCGACGGCGGCCTCGACGTCCGCCACCACTTCTGCTGCGCGGTCCTCGAGCCCGAGGGCCTCGCCGATGAGCCGGGTGGAGTCCTGCCAGGACGTCCCGAAGGCCAGCGCGCCCTCCGGCGGGGCGACCACGGGGGCGATCTTGCTGAGCTTGTCGTAGTCCTCCTGGGTGATCCCGGAGAAGGCGGCGATGATCAGGTCCGGGGTGGCCGCGGCTACCCCGGTGAAGTTGATGCCGTCGGCCTCCGAGTAGGTGGTGGGCAGGTCCGCCCCCAGCTCGGCCAGCTTCGCGTCCATCCAGTCTGTGGACCCGTTCTCGTTGGCACCGTACTCAACGGCGGCCATCGCCACGGGAACGACCCCGAGGGCCAGCGCGACGTCCTGGTTGACCCAGCTCACCGACGCGACCCGCTCGGGCTGTGCCTCGATGACCGTCTCGCCGTACTGGTGGGTGATGGTGCGCGGGAACTCCCCTGCTGCCCCGGGCGTGACGGAGGTGGTGGCATCCGGCTCCGGGGCCACGGGGTCCGTCGGACCGGTTGTGCAGGCGGCCAGCACTGCCGCGAGCGTCGCCGCGGAGGTGCCGAGCAGGATTCGGCGGGAGATCTGGTTCAAGAGCTGTCCTCGATAGTCGTGTGCACAGCGGGGGCATTAGGCAGCAGATGAGTTGCTTAATTCTCAGTAAGGCTAACCTTACTGAGGAAGCGTGCGCAAGGCCGTCCGGGATCCGGTCGCGGCTATCGCCCGAGCAGTCGCTCGACTGCGGCCGTGAGCCCTGCGGCCACGTCGCCGGGTGCCACCTGCTGGAGGTCGCGGCTGCGGGCGTGCAGCCGGTGGAGCACCCCGTCTGCGACGTACCAGGCCACCTCCTCGCTCGCGCCGCTGGCGGCGTCCACGGCGAACACGAAAACGCTGGTCGGGGCCGCGTCGGCCGCGGCCAGCGCCGCCTCGGTGGGCTCGACCGGATACGACTCCCCCACCGCCGCCACGTCGGCGCGCATCGCGTCGACGGGCGGCAGCACGCGCCGCAGCAGTGGCCAGATCGAGGGCAGCGGCGCCCAGGCGACCTCCGCCTGCGGGTTCACGACGTCGATCCTGCGCCCCTCGCCGACGGTGGCGCGCACCGTGACCGCGACCGCGCACTCCTGCTCCGGACAGGCGTAGAGGTTGGTCAGGAACGCCACGTCGTACTGGCGCGCCACCAGCGTGAGCGCCACCTTGGCCCGCGCCTGCGCGTCGATCGCACGCTCCCAGTCCGGGGCCAGTGCGGACTGCTCGTCGAGGATCCCGGCGGCCCGCCACTGCAGCAGCTGCTCCTCGCCGGCGCCGTCGGCGGACCCGGTGGCCAGCCGCTCGACGGCGGCCTGCCAGGCGGGCATCGCGATCCGCCCGACGTGTAGGTCGTCGGCCGTGGCAACCATCGTGGGTTCGGGCATGGGCGCGATCCTATCGGCGCACCCCGTCCAGCCGATGGGTGGTCGAGGTTCGCGAATCAGAAGTCGGCCCGGGCCCAGACCCGGCCCGGACCGACCTCCAACTCGACGCCCACGGGTGGATCCCCCTCAACCGGGACCATCCACACGCCGGCGCCGCCCCCCGTCCCATATCCGTCGCCGAGCGTCCACGACCCGCCGTCGGTCCGGCCACCGGCGGCATCGACCAGGACGCAGTCATAGCTGGCCCCCGGCCGCCCCGCGCTGATGCTGAGCACGACGTAGGGACGCCCGCTGAGATCGGCGAGCGCAGCCGTTCCGACGACGTCGCCCTCGCCCGTGACGAGGGTGGCGACGGCGTCGGCGCGCGGTGCGGCTGCCGGCGGCCCCTCCCGAGTCAGCAGGAGCGTGCCGCCGACGCCAGCGGCCAGGCCGAGCACCACGGCCGCAGCGACGGCGAGCACCGGAGCCCTCCGGAGGGGCGCGCGCGGCGCCCGCGCCGCCAGCACCTTCCCGGAGAACCCGGCCGGCGGGTCCACGGACGGAGCGGTCACCAGCAGCCCGCGCATCCCCTCGTCGAGCCGGCTGTAGCGCTCGTGGCAGTCGGGGCAGTCGGCCAGGTGCGTGGCCTCGGACCCGTCGCCGGCACCGAGGGCGATGTCGAGGAGCTCCGCGTCGTCGAGGTGTCGCTCGTCAGTCATGTTCGGCCTCCATCGCCTGCCGCATCCGGAGCAGCCCGGTTCGGATCCTGGTCTTGGCCGTGCCCAGCGGGATCCCCTCGCGGGCGGCCACCTCCTTGGCCGTCAGGCCTCCCACCACGGCCAGCACCACCGCCCTCGCCTGTTCGTCGGGCAGGGAGCGCAGCCGGTCGCGCGCCGCCAGCGTCTCGACTCGACCGGCCGCGCCGTCGGGCGGCTGCCCGTCGAGGGTGCGGGAGACGAGCAGGTCGAGGTCCGCGGCGTCCACGGGGACGCTCCGGCGGGCGCGCAGTGCGTCGATGCCGAGGTTGCGGGTGATGGTCAGCAACCAGGCGAGCACCGATCCACGCCTCGGGTCGAAGGTGGACGCTGCCCGCCAGGCGCGCAGGAAGGCCTCCTGTGCGACGTCCTCGGCCAGCGCGCGGTCGTGCGTGATGGACACGGCCAGCCCGAACACCCTCGCCTGGAACCTGCGCACGAACGCCACGGCGGCCGACTCGTCGTCGACCGCCATCCCGGCGACCAGCGCCGCGTCGCCCGTCCGGTCGGTCAGCGGAAACAGGTTCACGTCGCGGGATACGGACGAGCGGCCCGAAAGGATTGCGGAAACTCGCCATCCTTCTCCGCGTCCCGTCCGTACCACCCTTCGACCACCTTTCGATGTCAGGAGGAGACCATGGTTTCACTTGCAGGACCGCTCCGCGCCACGGGCGCGATACTGACAGCTCTGGTGCTCGTCGGATGCTCCGGCGCCACCGAGCCCGAAGCCCCGCCGGTCACCGCCCCGGTGACACCGGCTGCAACCGAGGCCGGCACCACGGAGACGACGATGACCCCGGAGACGACCGCCGCGACCACGGAGACGACGACTGCGTCGATGGAGACGACGTCGGCTGAGACCGATGCGGCCGGGAACGCCCTCACACTCGCGATGTCCGACTCGAATCTGGGCGAGATCCTCGTCGACGGCAACGGCGTGACGCTGTACCTGTTCACCAACGACACCCAGGGCGCGGACGCCAGCACGTGCGAGGGACAGTGCCTCGTGAACTGGCCACCCCTCGTCGGAGAGCCGATGGCGGGTGAAGGCGTCGACGACTCGCTGCTCGGCTCGTTCACCAAGCCCGACGGCACCGTCCAGGCCACCTACAACGGCTGGCCGCTGTACTACTGGATCCAGGACACCGAGCCCGGCCAGACCACCGGGCAGGGCGTGCAGGGGGTTTGGTTCGTGCTGGACCGTGACGGCGAAGCCGTGGGCGGGTGAGGTCGGTGGACGTACTCGGTCTCCCGCTGCACCCCCTCGTGGTTCACGCTGCCGTGGTGTTCGTGCCCCTGGCGGCCGTCGCGGCGCTGCTTGTGGCATTCTGGCCGACGGTGCGCACGCGCCACGGCTGGCTGGTCGTCGGGCTCGTGGTGGTCGCGGCGGGATCGGCCCTCGCGGCGAGGCTGTCCGGGCAGGACTTCATCGAGTCCATGGGCGGCGGCACCCCGGCGGCGCAGGCCCACACCGCCTGGGGACTGGTGGCGCCGTTCCCGGCGATCGCGCTGGCCGTGTCCGTCCCGGCGCTGGTGTGGCTCGACCGTCGCCGCGGGAGTTCCCGCCCCCTGCGGCTCGTGCTGGTGGCCGTCACCGTGCTTTCCGCGGCGGCGGCCCTCGTGCTGATCGGGCTCACCGGGCACTCGGGCGCGACTGCGGTCTGGGCACCCTGACCTGCCGGGTGCATCGACGGGGTGCCCCAGGGCCCTCGCCCCGGGGAGCCCTTCGATCAGCTCAGGCGTGCCTCCGGGGCAGTGGTCAGCGCCGGGTCCCGCTCGACGAGGTCACCCAGCGCCGCGTCGATCCGGGCCAGCACGTCAGCGTCCAGGCTGAGTCCGCTGACCTCCGCGCTGGGAGCGATCTGCTCCGGCCGCGACGCGCCGATGATGGCGGTGGCGACGTTCGGGTTGGACAGCACCCACGCGACGGCGAGCTGCGCCATGGTGATGCCGAGGTCGTCCGCAATGGGCTTGAGATCCTGCACGGCGGTCAGGACGTCGTCGCGCATCCAGCGGGAGATCATGCTCTGCCCGCCCTTGGTGTCGGTGGCGCGGCTGCCCTCGGGAACCGGCTGGCCGGGCAGGTACTTGCCGGTCAGGACGCCCTGGGCCACCGGGGACCAGACCACCTGCGAGATCCCCAGCTCCTCCGAGGCCGGCACCACCTTGTCCTCGATGACTCGCCACAGCATCGAGTACTGGGGCTGGTTGCTGATCAACTGGATGCCGAGGTCCGTCGCCAGCGCGTGGCCGGCGCGGAGCTGCTCGGCGGTCCACTCACTGACGCCGATGTAGAGGGCCTTGCCCTGGCGCACGACATCGGCGAACGCCTGCATCGTCTCCTCGAGCGGGGTCTCGACGTCGAAGCGATGGGCCTGGTACACGTCGACGTAGTCGGTCTGCAGGCGCGTGAGCGACCCGTTGATGCTGTCGCGGATGTGCTTGCGGGACAAGCCGGTGTCGTTGGGGCCCTTGGGGCCGGTCGGGAAGTAGACCTTCGTCATGATCTCCAACGACTCACGCCGCTGGCCCTTGAGCGCCTCGCCCAAGACCACCTCGGCTGCGGTGTTCGCGTAGGTGTCGGCGGTGTCGAAGGTGGTGATGCCTGCGTCCAGGGCGGCGCGCACGCAGGCGTGGGCCCGCTCGTTCTCGACCTGCGAGGCATGCGTGAGCCAGTTGCCGTAGGTGACGGCGCTGATCTTGAACCCCGAGTTGCCGAGCTTGCGGTACTCCATGTCTGTCTCCTGTTCGATGGCTATTCGTCTCGTGGCCGAATCTACTAGGCCACGCCCGTCCCGGCGCGGGTGGGCGCCCGGTGGGACGCCCGTAACCACCCGGGCGGCGGCCCGGCTCGCGCTCCCGCGCCCGGGCGTGGCGTTGACCCAGTGATTGGGTACTGTGACGGCGACGATGAACGCAAGGTGAACATCAGCCCTTGTCCGATGCATCTGGGTCGAGGCCCTCCAATGAGTACCCGTACCTAATTCCATGGGTAATCAGTACCCAATCAAGTCGGGTAGTTGCCCCCACGATTTCATCTGCCCAACCGAACGGAACTCCGCCACTCTGGATATAGACAGTCCAATCAGGCCCCCGTGGGAAAGCTCGGGGGATGGAAGGGAGCCTCAAGTGACAGTCGACACGAACCAGCAGATCACTGCGTGCGTTGAGTTCAGCAACATTTTCCTGCACCCGCTTCTCGACGAGAGCCAGGGCGTCAGCAACCAGGCCAACCGACGCGAGCAGGCGATGCTTCGCACCCAGGCCGAGAAAATGTGCGCACAGTGCCCCCTGCAGGCCCAGTGCCTGACCGACGCAGTCACCAAGTTCGACGTGAGCGGCTTCGTCGCCGGCACCACCAAGCGCCAGCGCCAGGAGATCCGCGCCCGGCTGGGCGTCAACCTCGCCGACGACGACTTCGATTCCTACGCAGGCGTCACCTCGGGCCGTCAGTTCGACCGCGCCGAGATCCACCGCCTCCGCATGGCCAACCCCACCGAGCCGCTCAGCGCAATCGCTGCCCGCGTCGGCTGCTCCGTCTCGACGGTGAAGCGCCACCTGCGCCGCATCGAGCGCGAGGGACTGCCCACCCGGACCAACGAGTCCCGCACCGTGACCCCCGAGGAGGTCATGGCTGTGGCCGCCGACGTCGTGAACGGCACCCGTAGGAGTGCGGCCGCCTGACCCAGACCCCCCGCTGAACGACTGACCCCCGAGCCGGATTGGCTCGGGGGTCCGTTTCGTCCAGCGGGGGTGGGTGTGGTCTCGACACGCGCCGGCTCGTTCCTCGCGCGGCACGACTCGACCAACTGACGGATCAGAACCAGCGGCGCAGCTCAGCCAGGGTGCCGCCGTCGTCGAAGCGGCCGGTGACGTGGTCGGCCACCGCGCGAGTCTCCTCGGCCGCGTCGGCCATTGCGACGCCGCGGCCGGCCCAGGTGAGCATCTCGTGGTCGTTGCGGCCGTCGCCGATGGCGAGCACGTCACCGGGTGCGATCCCGAGTTCGTCCACCACCCGCTGGAGGCCGTGAGCCTTGTCGATCCCCTCGGGAGCGATGTCCAGCCAGGCGGACCAGCCGATGAAATAGGACACCTCGTGCAGCCCGAGGTCGCCGACCTGCTCGAGGAAGTCCTCGTCGGTGCTGTCGGGGTCCCGGATCACGATCCGCGAGACCGGTCGCGCGGCGAGTTCCTCAAGGCTCTCGACGACCACATCGCCCTGCAGCTCGCCCTCGGGGAACTCCTGGCTCACCCGCCAGTGCAGTCCGTCCTGGACCGCGATGCGCGCCTGCGGCACCCGCTCCGCCGCCTTGGCGAGCGTCGGCGCGGGGTCGAAGCGCTCCTCGAACACGATCTCCAGCGGCGGGTTCCGCACCACCATGGCGCCGTTGGAGACCACCGAGAAACCGGGCGGCAGCCCGAGGTGCTCGGCGATCGGCTCGGTGGCGATCCAGGAACGCCCGGTGGACAGGACGACGGGGGTGCCGCCCTCGGCGATGGCGCGCACGGCGTCTCGGAGGTCTTCGGGCATGCGGCCCGTGGCGTCGACGAGGGTGCCGTCGATGTCGAGCGCCACCAGCGCGGGGCGGAAGCTCATGCGGCGACGGTGAGGATCTCGCGCCCTCCGAGGTAGGGACGCAGGGCCTCGGGAACGCGCACCGAGCCGTCGGCCTGCTGGTGGTTCTCCAGGAGCATGATGATCATCCGGGTCATCGCGGACAGGGTGCCGTTCAGCGTCGCCACCGGCTCGGTGCCGTTGTCCGTCCGATACCGGATGCCGAGCCGCCGGGCCTGGAACTGGGTGCAGTTCGAGGTGGACGTGATCTCGCGGTAGCGCTGCTGGGTGGGCAGCCAGGCGTAGCAGTCGTACTTGCGGGCAGCCGACAGACCGAGGTCGCCCGAGGCCACGTCCAGCACCTGGAACGGGATCTCGAGGGCCGTGATGAACTCCTTCTCGAAGGCGAGCAGCTTCTGGTGCCACTCCTCCGCGTCCTCCGGGCGGCAGTGGACGAACATCTCCACCTTGTCGAACCAGTGGACGCGGAAGATGCCACGGGTGTCGCGGCCGTGCGAGCCGGCCTCGCGGCGGAAGCACGGGCTGAACGCCGCGTACTGGCGCGGCAGGGTGTCGGCCTCGAGGATCTCGTCCGAGTGGTAGGCCGCCAGCGCCACCTCCGAGGTGCCGACCAGGTAGAGGTCGTCGTCGGGCAAGTGGTAGACGTCTTGGGCCGCCTGACCGAGGAAGCCGGTGCCGGCCATGGCCGACGGCTTCACCAGCGCGGGCGGGATCATCTGCGTGAAGCCCCACTCGTCAGCCTTGGCCATGGCCAGGTTCAGCAGTGCGAACTCCAGCTGGGCACCGACGCCGGTGAGCACGTAGAAGCGCGAGCCGGAGATCTTGGTGCCGCGCTCCATGTCGATGGCGCCGAGCAGCTCCCCGATCTCGAGGTGGTCGCGCGGCTCGAAGCCTTCGGCCGCGAAGTCGCGCGGGGTGCCTACGGTCTCGATGACGGTGCCCTCGTCCTCGCCACCGCGGGGGACGCCGTCGAGGACGATGTTGCCCACCTGCGCCATCAGCTCGTCGAAACGCGCGCCGGCAGCGTCGGAGGCGGCCTGCGCGACCTTCACGTCGGCGGCCAGCTGCTTGGTGCGCACCAGAAGCTCCGCCTTCTGGTCACCCTGCGCCCGGGCCACTGACTTTCCGAGCTCCTTCTGCTCGGCCCGCAGCGACTCGTAGGCCGCGATGCCGGAGCGACGGGCCTCGTCCGCGGCGAGCAGTTCGTCAACGATCTCGACGGACTCGCCGCGTGCCTCCTGCGAGCGCCGGACGAGGTCGGGATTGTTGCGCAGCCACTTCGGATCGATCATGCGCCATAGCCTACTCAGTGCGAGAATCGGGCATGACCAAGTGGCACCCGGCGCGTTTCACGATCGGCTCCACGGCGGCCTTCGCAGTGGGTTTCGTGGTGTGGACACTGTTGCTGCCCACGCTCGACGGCCTGGACGCGTTGTGGCCGTGGGAGCCGCCGCAGCAGGAGCACTGGCTGGGCCAGATCGGCTCCGCCATTGCGATCGTCACCACCCAGAGCGTGGTCCACGTCGCCCTCCTGGTGATCGCCTTCTGGGCCGCCAGGCGCCAGCTGACCGGCTTGGCAGCAGCGCTCGTGCTGTGCGTGGCGCTGACCTTCGGTGCAGCCGCACTGGCCAGGGAACTGATCGCCCGCGAGCGCCCCGGCTCGCCGTGGGACTTCCTCATCACGCAGCAGGGCTGGTCCTACCCGTCCTCCCACCTCGCAGCCGTGATGGCGGGGGCGATCATGGTGGTCGTGGTGGTCACCGTCGCCCGCAGGAGCCCGGTGACGGTGCTGGCGGCGCGCATCGGGGGCGCGGTCCTCGTCGCCGTCGTGGCCGCTGATCGGCTCCTGATGGGCGCCCATCATGTCAGCGACGTGGCGGGCGGCATCCTGCTGGGCGGACTCACCGCCTCCCTCGCCTGCCTCGTGTCCGACGTGCACGTGCCGCGTGGCACCGCCGCCGACGGTGAGGGTCGTCGCGCCGCCATCGTCTACAACCCCACGAAGGTCATCGACCAGACCATCTTCAAGGACCTGGTGGAGCGTCGCCTCGCCGAGCGCGGTTGGGAGCCGCCCGTGTGGCTGTCCACCACCGTCGACGACGCCGGCCGGGCGATGGCCGAGGAGGCGCTGCGCGGCGAGCCCGACCTGATCATGGTGGCCGGCGGCGACGGCACCGTGCGCGTGGTCTGCGGTGCGCTCGCCGGGACCGACGGCACCCTCGCCATCCTGCCCTCGGGAACCGGGAACCTGCTGGCGGGCAACATGGGTATCCCCACCGACCTCGATCGCGCCCTCGGCATCGCCCTGGACGGCCGCACGGGCGAGATCGACGTCATGTGCGTGCGCACTCCCGGCCGCGACGACGACCACGCCGTCGTGATGTGCGGCGTCGGCGCCGACGCGGCAGTGCTCAACGACACCGATGAGGACCTGAAGCGCCAGATCGGCGTGGCGGCCTACGTCGCCGCGGCCCTCAACCACATCAAGGTGAATCCGGTCTCCACCAAGGTCACCATCGACGACGGTGAGCCGATCCTCGCGGAGGCATCGCTGACCATGGTCTGCAACGTCTCGGACCTGCAGGCGGGGTTGACCCTGGTGCCGGAGGCCAGCGCCAACGACGGGATCCTCGACGTGCTGGTGGCCACCCCGAAGAATCGGATGGAGCTGACGCAGCTGGCGTCGGCCGTCATCACAGGTGGCCGCGAGCCCGAGACCCTCATCCGCGCCACCGCCCGGAAGGTGCTGATCGAGCTCGAGTCCGAGCAGCTCTACGAACTCGACGGCGACGTGATCGGCAAGGCTGCCAGGCTCGACTTCGAGGTCCTGCCCGGCGCCCTCAGCCTGCGGCTGCCGCTCTGACCCGTCCGCGGGCAGCGCGTCTCCGCCGGGGACAGGAAACGGGGCCGGTGGTCGAAACCACCGGCCCCGTTCCCGGGATCAGGCTGAGGGACTGGCCTCAGGCCTCCCAACCAACATTCTCAACCGGCTGAACGCCGAAGAGGTCCAGGCCCACGTAGGGCTCGGGGGTCAGGTTGGCCAGACCCTCCTTGGCCGTCGAGATCGACGGGCCGTTGTACAGCGGGATGATGCCCCAGGTCTCGGCGAAGATCTCCGCCTCCATCTCCATCGCCTTGGCAGTCTGCTCCTCGGCGGTGGGAAGGGTCTCCAGCTCGTTGTGGATGCGCTCGTCGATCTCCGGGCTACCGGTACCCGAGAGGTTCAGGCCGGAGTCGGAGCAGTACAGCTGGCAGAACCAGGCAGCACCGAACGGATCGGACGAGGTGAAGCGCAGGGACACGATGTCCCAGTTCTTCGTGGTGTAGTCGTTGGAGAAGTCCGCGGACGAACGGGTGTCGATGACGACGTCGATGCCGACGGCCTTCTGCTGCGCCTGGATCGACTTGTACAGTGCCTCCTGCGTCGGGTCGTCCGAGAACAGCGGGAAGACGACGGACAGCTTCTCGCCGTCCTTCTCACGGATGCCGTCATCGCCCATGGTCCAGCCGGCCTCGTCGAGGAGTGCGTTGGCGCCCTCGACGTCGAAGCTCAGGCCAGCGTTCTCGAGGGAGTTGCTGTACCCGGGCTGGAACGAGAACAGGGTGAACGAACCGGCCGGGTCCTCGTTGTAGTCGAGGCCGTTCCAGGCGATCTGCTTCTGCTGCTCGATGTTGATGGCCATGAAGAAGGCCTTGCGGACGTTGATGTCGGAGAACATCGGCTTGTCGGCGTCGACCTGGATCAGGGTGTTCGCGGTCTGCTGGGCGCGGTAGGTGACGACGCCCTCCATGTCCGCAACCTGGGCCAGACGGTCCTTGGTGCCGGTGCCGACCATGTCGATCTCACCGTTCAGGAACGCGTTGATCGAGGCGGATGCCTCCATGCCGGTGAAGGTGACCTCGTCCAGCATCGGCTCGTCGCCCCACCACAGCTCGTTCGGCTCGAAGGAGACGAAGTCGGTGTTCGGGTCGAACTCCTTGACCTTGTACGGGCCGGCGCCCCACTCGGGGTGCAGCTCGTCGATGAAGCCCTCGTTGAAGATCTCGGGGGTGTTCACGGCGGGGTGCAGGATCCCGGTCAGGAACGGCATCTGGGGCCATGCGAACTCGCCGTCGAAGGTGACGATGGCGGTCTTGGGGGTGTCACCCTGCTCGACGGAGGCGATGGCCTTGTAGCCGTCGGTGGCGTTCGGGTTGAAGCCCTCGTCGTTGGAGCGGTTGGCCTTCCACGTGGCGTCGATGGCGGTCCAGTCCATGGCGGTGCCGTCGTTCCACGTCGCCTCTTCGGTGAACGTGAAGGTCAGGACGGTGTTGCCGTCGACGATCTCGTTGCTCCACTCGTCGAGGTAGGCGTCGTGCTTGTACGGGGTGCCGTCGGGCTCCTGCAGCAGGATCTGCGGCATGTACCACGCTGCGATGCGTGCGGTGTCAGCAGAGCCGTCGCTGTTGAACGCGTTCAGCTGCGCCGGGATCTCGTTGATCGGGAAGTTGACCACGCCGCCCTGCTCGAGGTTCTCGCGGGGCTGTGCGTTGTAGTCGGCGGCGGCGACGCCCTCGCCCTCGTTGGTGCCACCCTCTGTGGTGGCGCCGTCGGTGGGGGTCTCCTCGGCGGAGGTCCCGGTGGTCTCCTGGGGTTCGCCCGTGGTGTCGTCAGTGGGCTCGTCGCTCGCGCAGGCACTCAGTGCCAGCAGGGCGGCGGCGCTGAGGGCAACGGCCCTCAACAGCTTTGGCTGCTTCATATTGCTCCTTTCGCCTTTCGGCGCATGTCATGACCGGGAGCATAGTTCGGAATGTGCCCAGTTCTCGAACTATTCAGGCCCCAGCGGCCAAACTGTTACCGGACAGTAATCGTCGGGGACGCAGTCGTCCCCCGTTGTGGGCGCCGAAATGCCACGACGCCCGCCCCGTGAATGGGGGCGGGCGCCGTGCCGGGTGCGGATTTCAGATGTTGTCGGGGTCGAAGATGATCCGCTCACGACCGCGTTCGATGTCGGGATCCGGGACCGGGATGGCCGACAACAGCGACTTCGTGTAGGGGTGCTGCGGGTTGTCGAACACGTCGTCCACGTCGCCATGCTCCACGAAGTCACCCTTGTACATCACGGCCACGCGGTCGGCGATGTGCCGCACCACGGACAGATCGTGCGCGACGAACAGGTAGGACACGCCGAGCTTCGCCTTCAACTCGTCCAACAGGTTGATGACGCCCGCCTGGATGGAGACGTCGAGCGCGGAGACCGGCTCGTCGAGGGCGATCAGCTTGGGGCTGGTGGACAGGGCGCGCGCGATGCCGATGCGCTGCCGCTGGCCGCCGGAGAACGCCTGCGGGAAACGGTCGCTGTGGGCCGGGTCGAGTCCGACGAGGTCCATGAGCTCGTCGACGCGACGGTTGGCGTCGCCGCGGTTGGTACCGATGGCCTGCAGCGGCTCCGCGATGATGTCGGCCACCGTCATGCGGGGGTCGAGGGCACCCATCGGGTCCTGGAACACGATCTGGATGTCGCGGCGCAGCAGACGCTCCTGCTTGCCGGACTTGATGTCGTTCACACTGGTGCCGGCGATGATGATGTCGCCGTCGGCCTGCTTCTCGAAGTCCATGATCTGCAGCAGCGTGGTGGTCTTGCCGCTCCCGGACTCGCCCACGATGGCCATGGTCTCGCCCTCGCGGACGTCGAAGCTGACGCCCTTGACCGCGCGCACCTCGCCCACCTTGCGCTTCAGGAACGCGCCCTTGAGCAGCGGGAAGGTCTTGGTGAGGTTCCTGACCTCCAGCACCACGGGGCGTTCCTCGCGGGGCGTGAGCGTGAGCTCGCTCTCCAACTGCTCCGGGATCGGGTAGACGGTCCCGTTGCCGATGCGGCCGCCGTCGGAGATCTCGTGCTTGCGGATGCACGCGGCGAGGTGGTTTCCGCCGGTGCCGGTGTCGACGGGGAGCAGGGCAGGTTCGGAAGCGCGGCACTCCGGGATCGCGATCGGGCAGCGATCGGCGAAGGGGCACTCGTCGGGCAGGCCGATCAGGAGCGGCGGGTTGCCCTGGATCGGGATGAGCGGCTGCTTCTCCTTCTTGTCCACGCGCGGGATGGCGCCGAGCAGGCCGATGGAGTACGGCATCCGGGTCTTGTGGAACAGCTCGTGGGCGGGCGCCATCTCCACGGGCTTGCCGGCGTACATCACCAGCACGTCGTCGGCGGTGCGGGCCACCACACCCATGTCGTGGGTGATCATGATCATGGCGGCGCCGGTCTCGTCCTGCGCCTTCTGGGCGACGTCGAGGACTTGCGCCTGGATGGTGACGTCGAGTGCCGTGGTCGGCTCGTCGGCGATGATCAGCTTGGGGTTGTTGGCCATGGCGATCGCGATGACCACGCGCTGCCGCATGCCGCCGGAGAACTCGTGCGGGAACGCCTTCATCCGGCGCTCGGGGTTCGGGATGCCGACGGCCTCGAGCAGCTCGATGGAGCGGTTCCAGGACTCCTGCTTGTCCATCTTGCGGTGCACGGTGAGCGCCTCGACCAGCTGGTCTCCGATGGTGAACACCGGCGTGAGTGAGGTCAGCGGGTCCTGGAAGATCATGGACATGCCGTTGCCGCGGATGGCGGAGAGCTGCTTGTCGGACTTGCCGAGCAACTCCATGCCGTCGTAGATGATCGATCCGGTGATCCTGGCGTTCTCGTCGAGCAGGCCCATGATGGCCAGCGACGTGACGGACTTGCCGGAACCGGACTCGCCGACGATGCCGAGGGTCTTGCCGGCCTCCAGGTCGAAAGTGACGCCACGCACGGCGTCGCCCCGGCCGGCCTCGCTCGGGAAGCTGACCTTGAGGTCCTTGACGGACAGGACGGGGCTCATGCGCGGCCTCCTGCGGCAGAGGTGGGATCGAGGGCGTCACGCAGGCCGTCGGCGACCAGCGCCATCGAGACGGTCAGCAGGGTGAGCGCAGCGGCCGGGAAGTAGAACAGCCACGGGGCACTGGTGATGGTGTTGGCGCCCGACCCGATCAGCGCACCCAGCGAGACGTCGGGGATCTTCACGCCGAAGCCGAGGAACGACAGACCGGTCTCGGTCATGACCGCCGAGACGATACCGAGCGTGAAGTTGATCACCAGCAGCGAGCCGATGTTCGGCAGCAGGTGGCGCAGGACGATCCGGAACCCGCGCACGCCCATGTAGCGGGCGGCGTGGACGTACTCGCGCTCACGCAGGGACAGCGCCATCGTCCAGATCACGCGGGCCGGGAAGAACCAGCCCACGACGAAGATCATCAGGAAGGCGATCACCCTCCAGTCACCACCGGAGTCGTTCGAGATCATGGCCAGGATCAGGAAGCTGGGGACCACCATCAGGAAGTGGATGATCAGCAGGATGGTGCGCTCGGTCCAGCCGCCGAAGTAGGCGGCGGCGGTGCCGATGACGGCCGACAGCGCCGTGACGCCGACGGAGACCGTCACGGCGATCATCAGCGATCGCTGCAGGCCGATGGAAACCTGGGCGAAGTTGTCGTTGCCGGAGGCGTTGGTGCCGAACCAGTGCTCGGCGGACGGACCGGTGGACAGGTTCAGGAAGTCCATGTCGATGTGGTCGTACTCGGTCATCATCGGGCCGACGATCGCGAATGCCACCAGCAGCAGGAAGATGAAGATGCCGACGACGGCCGGCTTGTTGCGCAGGAAGCGACGCGAGTAGAGCGTCCACTTGGACATGCGCTTGCGCGCGGCCGGCTCGTTGCCCGGCTCGAACTCGAGTTCCTTCTCGTGGACCTGGGGGTCGATCATGTCGGACATGGGTCAGCTCACCCTCACTCGGGGGTCCAGGACGACGACGGCGATGTCGGACAGCAGCGCCCCGATCGCGGTCAGGAAGGCGCCGAACGCCGCGATGGCGACGGTGCCGTGGATGTCGTTGTTCGAGATCGTCTCGATGAAGTAGCGGCCCATGCCGTTCCACGCGAAGATCGTCTCCGTCAGCACCGCCCCGGTGAACACCGTCGGGATGGTGAAGGCCACCTGCGTGGCCACGGGGATCAGCGACGTGCGCAGCGCGTGCTTGCGGATGGCCTGCTGCTTGGTGAGGCCCTTGGCGCGCGCGGTGCGCACGTAGTCGGCCTTGATGTTGTCCAGCAGCAGGGAGCGCTGCAGGAAGTGGATGCCGGAGTAACCGATCAGCACCAGGGCGATCGTCGGCAACGTCAGGTGTTGCAGGATGTCGATCAGCTTCGGGAAGAACCCTTCGACTCCCCTGCTGCCCGAGCCCGTCACGTAGAAGATGCGCTTGCCGACGGCGTTGTTCAGCGCGATCGCGAGCAGCACGATGCCCAGGGCCGCGACGACGATGTTGATGTTCATGGTGACGATCGACGTGGCCTGGCCAACGCGGTCAGCCAGTCGGTACTGGCGCGAAGCGGTGTAGACGCCGAGCGCGATGCCGAGGACAGTCGTCAGGATCGTGGCCCCGAGCACCAGCTCAGCACTCACCCACATGCGGAAGGCGACCTGCTCGTTGACCACCTGGCCGACGGGGCTCACCCCCCAGTCCCAGCGGGTGACGATGGCGGTGAACCAGTTCCACCAGCGTTCCACGAGCGGAACGGTGTCGCTCAGGTTGCGCGGCAGGAGCTGCTGGACGATCTGCTGCTCGGACAGCGGCGGACGGCGGCCCACGTAGTTGCTGCGCGGGTCGAGGTAGCCCCATGCGAGGAAGTAGGTCAGGTTGGTTGCGACGACGATCATCAGCAACCAGCCGAGGAATCGGCGGATCAGATACTTGACCAAGGGTTCGGTTCTTTCTCTTCTACTTCAGGCGGCTCGAGGCTAGTCGACGCGACAACGGGTCGGTGTTGGCGTTGCGGGTCACAACACCAGGACCCAGTGTGCCGCGAGGGCTGTCCTCCCGTGGGCTTTCGGCACCAACGTTTGGGGTCCCAAGCATCCTCGGGAGCCTACACCGACCTGCACCCTCAGCGAAATTGATTGCTGCAAATTTGCGTTCGGGAACCTGTCGAAACCGCCGCGCGGGGCGGCGCTCAGCGGGCCGACGCCGGGGCACGATAGACGTCGATGATGGTCGGCGCGCCGTCGGGGCGGTGCTCCACGACGACGGGGTCGCCCGCCCGGACGCGCCCCTTGTCGAGGACCCGCAGGTACGGACCGAGTCGGCGGGCATCGGAGAACCGCCTCACCCACCCGCGCGCCTGCTCGCCGCCCACCCAGCGCGCGAAGGTCTGGCAGGGGGTCCGTGGCATGGTGACCTCGACGCGCACCTGCTCCCCGATGCGCCAGACCTCGCCGATCCGGGCGGCGTTGACGTCGATGCCCTCGGTGCGCAGGTTCTCACCGAAGAAACCCGGGGCCAACTCGCGCCCCAACTCCCGTTCCCAGTACTCGGCGTCCTCCTGCGCGTAGGCGTAGAGGGCCTTGTCCAGCCCGCCGTGGTGCTTGCGGTCCGCCTGCACGTCGGCGTGCAGACCGTACGGCCCCACCTTCACGGGGCCGGCGACCGGGCGCTTGTCGATCGCCGTCACGCCGACCCCGGCCGCATCCGGCAGGAGCTGGTGGACGACGCAGACGGCAAGAAGGCTGGGCATGCCCGCCATGCTAGTCAGGGCCTCAGCCGGGCTGCTCGGACTCGAGGGTGGCGAGCCAATCGGCCGCCTGGCTGAAGGCGTTGTCGTCGAATCCGCGCGGGAGGGTGGGTTCCTGCTTGTCCGCCCGCGGGTAGCTGCCGAGGAAGATGACCTCGCGGCAGATGCGGTGCAGCCCCATCAGGGTCTCGGCCATGCGCTTGTCGTGGAGGTGGCCCTCGGCGTCGATGTTGAAGCAGTAGCTGCCGAGGAAGGTCTTGGTGGGACGGGACTCGATCCGCGTCAGGTTCACGCCGCGGCCGGCGAACTGCTCGAGGATCTCCAGGAGCGCGCCGGAGTGGTCCTCGCGCATGTAGGCCACCAGCGTCGTCTTGTCCGCCCCGGTGCGCGGCGGGAGCGGCCCGGGCCTCGCCACATGCACGAACCGGGTGACCGCACCCGGGTTGTCCTCGATGCCGTGGACCAGTTCGACCAGCCCGTACATCTCGCCGGCGACCCGGGCGCAGACCGCGGCGTCGTGGCGCGAGTCCGGGTTCGACACCTCCATGGCGGCCCCCGCCGTCGATCCGGCCTCGACGACCGTGGCCTCCGGGAGCATGACGGCGAGCCAGTCGCGGCACTGGGCGGCGGCGTGGCCGTGGGTGAGGACGTTGCGGACGTCGTCGAGTTGGGTCCCCTCCCTGACGTAGAGGCCGAACTCGACGGGGATGACCACCTCGCCGACGATCCGCAGCGGGGCGCCGTTGCCGAGCTTGTCGAGGGTCGCAGTGACGCCGCCCTCCACGGAGTTCTCGATGGGGACGACGACGCCGTCCACCTGGCCCTCGCGGACGGCGTCGAGCGCCTCCGGGACACTGGCGAAGGGCATGGCCTCCTCGTCGGTGATGGTGAGCAACGCCTGGTGGGTGAAGGTCCCCGCGGGGCCGAAGTATCCGAGCACGCCCCCACGATATGGCACCCGTCGAGGACGGGTCTGGACCGTGGCCGGATATTCTGGCGTGCGTGAAGCGAGTCGTGGGAAGAATCGTCGCCGCCGCAATGGTCGGCGCGGTGCTGGCCTCCCAGCTCGCGGGCAACGCGGCCGCCGAACCGGAGCTGTCGCTCTTCCGGGCGGAGGACTGCCGCTCCTACCAGCCCACCGCCGACGGCCAGGTGACGCAGGCCTGGCACCTGGAGCGGCTGAACATGCCCGAGGCCTGGCAGATCGCCACCGGCAAGGGCGTCACCGTGGCGGTCATCGACACCGGGATGTCCCCTCTGGGCACCCCTTTCCTCGACGCCTCGCGAGTGCGCACCTACGACTACCTGGGCGGGATGTCGGAGAAGGACGGCGAGGCCGGCGGCGTCGACTGCGACCACGGCACGAAGGTGGCCTCCCTGATCGCCGCCGGGCGCTCCGGAGGGCAGCCCTACGACGTGCGCACCGACTTCTCCGGCATCGCCCCCGACGCCGAGATCATCTCCTACCGGGTGCTGTCCACCTCGGGCGGCGGTGACTCCGGCGGGGAGAACGACACCCTCGACGCCACCATCGCGGCGGTCCGCAACGCCATCGAGGAGGACGTCGACATCATCAACCTGTCGCAGTCCGCGGGCGGGGCCGACCCCCTGATCCCGCAGTACCGGGCAGCCGTCGAGGCCGCGATCGAGGCAGGCATCATCGTCGTCGCCGCGGCCGGCAACGCCGACCAGGGCATCAGCGGCGCCCCGTACCCGGCCTCCTTCGACGGCGTGATCTCCGTCGGGATGGTGGACCGCACCGACGCGCCGCACGCGATGAGCTACCCCTGGCAGTCCGTGTCGATCGGTGCGCCGGGCGCGGACCTGATGGCGCTGCTGCCGTCGATGCCGAGGCAGAACGCGCCGTACTCCAACCAGGCCTATGAGAGCGGGATCCTCGGCACGTCGTTCGCCGCTCCGATCGTGAGTGGCGTCGTCGCACTCCTGCTCGAGGTCTACCCCGGGCTGAGTCCCGAGGACGTGAAGCAGCGGCTCCAGGTGACCGCCGACCCGCCGCCCAACACCATCCCCGACAGCAGGATCGGCTACGGCATCGTCAACCCCATGCGCGCACTGACCGGGGTCGCACGGCCACAGGTCCCCAACCCCGGCTCCGACGGCACCACCAACACCAACGTGACCCTGCCCGACCCGCCGAGGCCGAACATGGTGCCGGCCTACATCGGAGTCGGCGTCGGCGTCGGGGCACTGCTGGTCACCGGGCTGGGGATGGTGGTCGCCTTCACCGTGCCGGCGGCTGTCAGGCGGAACCGGGCCTCTCGCTGATCTCGCCACCGCTACCTCGGTTCGCCTCCGCTGCAACGGAGGCAAACCACTCGAACGGGGGCGAGCTGGGCGCACGGGCGAGCGTCAGCCCTGGCAGAACGAGTTGCGGCGTGTCGGGTCGGGGTCCTACTGGATGGCAGCGACGCGGGCGGGCTCCGGGTCCGGGTGGTTCGGGGACTCACCGTCGTAGATGGCCGTCTGGATCAGGCCCTTGAACGTGCGGGTGATCAGCGTGCCGCGGCCGGGAGGCATCGGCGAGGGCTTGACGTCGGACCAAAGCTGGCCCTCGTCCTTGGTGCCGCTCATGATCAGGCCCGGGTTCACGGACTCCTTCATCTTGGTGATCAGCGGGTCACCGAACGCGGCGCGACCGGCCCCACCCATGCCGCGGGCGAGGATGATGTGCAGGCCGATGTCGCCGGCCTGGTTGATCAGGTCGCCGAAGGGTGCCATCGGGTTGCCGGACTGGGTCGCGACCAGCTCGTAGTCGTCGACGATCACGAACATGTCGGACCCGGTCCACCACGAACGGTCGCGCAGTTGCTGCTGCGTGACGTCGGGCCCGGGCAGCCGGGCGCGGACGGCCTCGGCCGCCTGCTGCAGCATCGGCGCCGCCGCGGAGGCGGACGGGTAGTAGCCGATGAGGTGCTCGGTCTCGATCTCCCCGAGCAGCGACCGCCGGTAGTCGACGATGATGATCTTGGCTTCCTTGGGCGTGTACCGCTTGGTGATGCCGTGGACGATCGTGCGCAGCAGGTTGGACTTGCCACACTCCGGCGCACCGAAGATCGCCAGGTGCGGCTCCGAGTTGGGATCCAGCACGACGGGGGCGAGCTCCAGTTCGTCGATGCCGTAGGGGATGGTGCGGTGCACGCCGTCGTGGGTGATCTCGGGCAGCGCCTCGGTGAGGCTGAGCTGCTCGGGCAGCATCCGGACCTCGGCCGCACGCGGGCCCTTCCAGGCGGCGTTGACGGCGTTGATGAAGCCGCGCTGCCCGGTGGAGACGTCGGTGGCGTCCTCGACGCCGTCGATGCGGGGCAGGCCGACCAGCGTGTGCAGGCCGCCGTGGGTGATGCCGCGGCCGGGGCGGCCCGTCGGGATGATGGCCTGGATCTTGCGGTCGATCTCGGAGTCGAAGGGGTCGCCGAGCTTGAGCTCGATCTTGCTCTGCAGCGCGTCCTTCGTGGCGGCACGGATCTCGGACAGCTTGGCCGCCGCCACCCAGACGTGGATGCCGAAGCCGAGGCCGCCGTTGGCGAGCGCCTGCACCTGCGGCTCGATGCTCTCGAACTCGGTCTTCAGGGTGGCCCAGCCGTCGATCACGAGGAACACGTCGGATGGGAACCGGTCGGCCGGGATCGAGCCGTCGCGCCGACCGCGGCGGTAGGTGGTCATCGAGTCGATCCCGAGCTCTGCGAACTGCAGCTCGCGCGCGGACCGCAGCGACGTGATCTCCGCGACGGTGCGGCGCACGCGGTCGACGTCGAGGCGGCCGGTCACCGAGCCGATGTGGGCGAGGTTGCGCATGGACGTGAGGCCACCGCCGCCGAAGTCCAGGACGTAGAAGCCCACCTCCTGCGGGGTGTGGGTGAGCGCAAGCCCCGCGACGCCGGCGCGCAGCGCCATCGACTTGCCCGACTGCGGACCGCCCGAGACTGCCAGGTTGCCGCCGGAGCCGGAGAAGTCGATCCACCACGGGTCCCGACGCTGCTGGCGCGGCTTGTCGATCAGGCCGACGGGCGCCCTCAGCGCACCGTGGATCGCGCGGTTCTCGACGGTGAGTCCACGGCCCTCGACCTCCACGAGGCCGCCCAGGAGCTGGTCCATCGTCGGCGGGTCGTCCAGCGGTGGCAACCAGACCTTGTGGGAGGGCCAGCCGTGACCCTTGAGTCGACCGACGGCGATGGACAGGAGCGTCTCCTCCTCTTCCTCCTCGTCCTCAGTCTGAACCTGGGTCGGCTCCACCTGCTCGGGTAGGCCCACCGGGTCGAGAGGACTCTCCTCCGGTTCGGGCGCCTTCACGGGCACGACGTAGTCGGTGGTGAACTCGAGCACCGGCGGCACCCAGCCCTTCGATTCCACGGGCAGGCCGAGGCCGTCCAGGCCGGGGTCGCCCGACTCAGCCACCGGCCCGCTGGGGCTGCCGTGCCAGGGTCCGGAGACGTAGGCCGCCTTGAAGCGGGTCATGCCGGTGGTGTCGTACTTCAGGTAGCCGTTGCCGGGCGGCGTCGGCAGCTCGTAGGCGTCGGGCACGCCGATGACGGTGCGGGACTCGGCCGGCGAGAACGTGCGCAGCGCGATCCGGTAGGACAGGAACGTGTCCAGGCCGCGCAGCTTGTTCTCCTCGAGGCGCTGGGAGGCGAGCAGCTGGTGCACCGCGATGGATCGACCGACGCGGCCGATCTGCACGAACAGGTCGATGAACTCGGGACGCGCCGCGAGCAGCTCGGAGAACTCGTCGACGACGATGAACAGGCTGGGCATCGGCGGAATGTCGGCGCCGGCCTGGCGGGCGTTCTCGTAGTCCTCGCGGTTCTTGAAGTTGCCGGCGGAGCGCAGCACCTCCATGCGGCGGTCCAGTTCGCCTCCGATGGCGTCGGCCATGCGGTCCACCAGGCTGAGCTCGCCCTCGAGGTTGGTGATGACCGCGGAGACGTGCGGCAGGCTGTCGAGGCCCAGGAACGTCGCGCCGCCCTTGAAGTCGACGAGGATGAAGTTGAGCTGCTCGGTGGAGTGCGTCATCGCCAGTCCCAGCACGAGCGTGCGGAGGAACTCGGACTTGCCCGAGCCGGTGGCGCCGATGCAGATGCCGTGCGGGCCCATGCCGCCCTGCGCGGACTCCTTGATGTCCAGCTCGACGGGGCGGCCGTCGTCGGCGGTCCCGAACGGGATCCGCAGGTGCTGGCGCAGCGGGCGTGGGCGCCAGGCCTGGCGGACGTCGAGGGTGAGCGGGTCACCCACCCCGAGCATCGCCGGGTAGTCCTTGGGCGGTTCGAACACGACCGCCTGGGTCTCCCCCTCTTCCTCACCGCCGCCGGTGGCCACGGGCATCCGGTAGGGGGCCATGGCGCGGGCCAGCATCTCGACGTAGACGGGCGTGACCTGGTCCGGATGGCCGAACGGCGTGACCGCGTGCGGGGTCTTGCTGGTGCGGCGGTGCAGGGTGATCCTGTCCTCGCGCACCTCGAACACGGCGACGCCCTGCTCGAGACGCTTGGGGAGCTCGGTCTCGCCGGTGACCTCGACGGTGATGGCCTTGGTCGACGGTGTCGCGAACTGGTGCGCGTTGACACCCTCGACGCCGTCGGAGACCACGACCATCAGCGCGGGGACGACGTCGGAGGCCTGCGCGGAGACGGCCATCGGCGAGAGGTCGGCGGCTCCGGTGGCGAACATCCGCAACGAGCCGACGCCGTCGGTCTCGGTGGGGTGCTGCAGGTGGGGTAGCCACTTCACCCAGCTCCAAGCGTCCTGGTGTGCCTTGGCGGAGGCCACCATCAGCGAGACGTCGGTGGGCGCGTGCCAGGTGACGAGCTGGGCCACCATGCTGAACGCGAGCCGTCGGCACGCCTCCTCGTCGCCGACCAGGCGGATGCCGCGGAAGCCACGCAGGTCGACCGCCAGCGGGACGGACTGGATGACGCGGTGGGTGCGGATGAACCGGCGCAGCGCGCCGGTGGTCAGCGGCTCGAGGTCCTCGATGGGCTGGGACTCGGGCGGGGTGATCCGCTTGGCCGACTGCTGGGTGCCCACGGACAGGCGCACGGAGCCGAAGTCCTCGGCGTCGGTGCGGCGCTCCCACATCCGGGTGCCGCCGACCACGGTCCAGAGGCTGTCGGGGTCCGGGTGGCGGTAGGCGACGCTGGAGCGCTGCTCGGCGGCCGTCTTGGCGAAGTTGCGCCTGGTCTGGGAGAGGTAGCGGAAGTAGTCGCGCCGGTTGGCGTCGAGCTGGCTGGCCTGTTCGTCGTTGCCGCGCCCCATCTGCGACATCATCATGCCCATCATCGACACGGCGTAGAGGCCCGAGATGATGCCGCCCAGCGGGCCGCGACCCGTCATGCCACCGCCCATGAACATCAGGCCCATCGCGAGTCCGCCGGCCACCATCGGCAGCATCCGAAGCACGGTGCCGAACGGCTTCGACGCCGTCGGCGGCGGGATCTCGGGCGGGGACTCGAGCAGGAGGTCGCCGCGAGGCATCGCCGGCGGAGTGACGCGCTTCGGCCTGTTGAAAGTGATGACACCCATCGAGTCGTGGCCCCTGTCCAGCAGTCCTGCAAGTAGAAAGTCTCGACAGCGAGACTAACCCAAGGGCGGTTCCGTGCGGCCGGACTCCACGTGCCGGGGACCTCCCCGGCGCGGCCGACGATCGCTGCCAGACTCAAGAGAGCGCGCTCTCAAACCCGGCCCCCGCTATTGACAGGGCGCCGAACCATTGCTTACGATCACTGTCGAAGCGATTCGATTACCGCATTGTCGCGGCGAGCACACGAAGGAGTGGCATCGATGGATCAGCATGACGAGCCCGTGAGGCCGATGGCGCGGCCCGCGTCCGGGAAAGCCGTCGGATGACGATGACGACGCAGCCGCTGGGGTCGGCCGGGCCCGTGGATCCGACTGCCGCGGTGGTCCGGGCCGGGACCAAGGAGCCCGACGGGGGCGAGGCCCCCCCGTCCGGGCGGACCCCGGCGCGACGCCGCAAGAAGTCGTTCGGGATGTTCCTGTGCGTGGCGCCGTTCCTGGTGCTGGTGTTCCTGTTCTCGTACTTCCCGCTCTACGGCTGGGTCTACTCGCTCTACGACTACCGCCCCGCCCTCGGCCTCGGGGGCAGCGACTTCGTGGGCCTGCAGTGGTTCCAG
Organism: Tessaracoccus rhinocerotis; assembly: GCF_007197885.1. Lineage (GTDB taxonomy): Bacteria > Actinomycetota > Actinomycetes > Propionibacteriales > Propionibacteriaceae > Arachnia > Arachnia rhinocerotis. The sequence goes on along the minus strand of NZ_VKKG01000004.1, from coordinate 199,221 downwards.
ATGCTCGTCGGATCCCCCACCCAGGTCGCCCAGATCGGGCAGGTGATGGCCAACACCCTCGCCATGAGCTTCCTCGGCATCGCGACGTCGATCCTGCCGTTGGCCTTCGCCGTCTTCCTCAATGAAGTCCGCGCCAAGTGGTTCCGCAACCTGGTGCAGACGCTGACCACGCTGCCGAACTTCATCTCGTGGGTGCTGGTCTACATGATCGCGTTCTCGCTGTTCACCACCGGCGGCCTCGTCAACACCGTCCTGCTGGACTCGGGCCTGATCACCGCCCCACTGAAGTTCCTGGACACGGACCAGAACATCTGGCTCACCATGACGGCCTGGGGCGTGTGGAAGACCCTCGGGTGGGGCGCCATCATCTACCTCGCCTCCATCTCCGGCATCGACCAGGAGATGTACGAGTCGGCCCGCATCGACGGCGCCGGCCGCTTCCAGACCATGTGGTACATCACCGTCCCGCAGCTGATGCCGACGTTCCTGGTGTTGCTGATGCTCTCCATCGCAAACCTGCTCAACAACGGCATGGAGCAGTACTACGTGTTCCAGAACGCGTTCAACAAGGAGACCATCCAGGTCCTCGACCTCTACGTCTACAACATCGGCATCACCGGCAACAGCCTCTCGCTGGCCACCGCCATCAGCATGTTGAAGAGCCTGATCTCGGTCATCCTGCTCGTCGTCGTCAACGTCGTCGCGAAGCGGGTTCGCGGCCAGTCGCTGGTCTAGCCGGAAGGAACACCGATGACCACCCTCAGCCTCCCCCGCGCCCGGGGCATCGACCGCTCGGGCGGCGACATCCCCTTCAAGCTGTTCAACTACCTGGTGTTCGCGCTGTTCGCAGTGGTCTGCGCCTACCCGTTCTACTACCTGATCATCAACTCCGTCAGCGCCAACGACGTCGCCGCACTCGGCCGCGTCCGGTTGTTCCCGACCGGTTTCCACCTGGAGAACTACACCCAGGTCCTGGACCTGGGCGGCCTGCCCTCGGCCGCCGCGGTGAGCGTGGCGCGCACCGTCATCGGCACCGTCGCGACGGTGCTGGCCTCCGGGTTCCTGGGATTCATGTTCACCCAGGACAGGATGTGGAAGCGCCAGTTCTGGTATCGGGCGGTGATCATCACCATGTACTTCAACGCCGGCCTGATCCCGGTCTTCATCATCATGAAGAACCTCGGCCTGACCAACAACTTCTGGGTCTACGTGCTGCCGTTCATCGTCCAGCCGTTCAACATCATCCTGGTCAAGACCTACATCGAGTCGATGCCCCGGTCGCTGCAGGAGGCGGCCGAGGTCGACGGCGCCAACATCCTGCAGATCTTCTTCCGGGTGATCCTGCCCAACACGACGCCGATCCTCGCCACCGTGGCGATCTTCTCCGCCGTGGCGCAGTGGAACTCGTTCCAGGACACGCTGCTCTACATCACCGACCAGAGCCTGTACACGCTGCAGTACCAGCTCTACATGTTCATCAACCAGGCCAGCAGCCTGGCGCAGGCCGCCCAGAACGCCGAGGGCAACCTGGGCATGGTGGCCTCGGCGGCGACCACCCAGACACCGACGTCGATCCGGATGACCGTCTCGGTCATCGTCGTCCTCCCGATCATCTTCATCTACCCGCTCTTCCAGAGGTTCTTCGTGAAGGGCATCATGCTCGGCGCCGTCAAGGGCTGACGCTCGCAGTCACAACCACCACCCGAAAGGAATGCAATGAATCCCAAGAAGGCCCTCACCAAAGCGCTCGTACCGCTGCTGGGCATCGCGCTGCTGGGGGCCTGCTCCCCGGAAGCGCCCCAGGAGCAGGAACCGAACTCACCGAACAGCGCACCGGGAGAGTTCCCCGAGTCGTGGTCAGAGGAGATCACGATCGACGTCTACGACGGCCTGGCCAACTTCATGGGCATCCAAGAGGGCTGGTTCGGCAAGCTCGTCAAGGACAAGTTCAACATGAAGCTCAACATCATCGCCCCCAACGTCGCGGGTGGTGGCGACACCCTCTACAACACCCGGGTCTCGGCCGGCGACCTCGGCGACCTGATCATCATCGACAAGGGCGAGCAACTCGACGAACTCGTCGAGGGCGGGCTGGTGAGCGACATCTCCCAGTACTACCCCGCGATGGCCAACGTCGGCGAGTACGACGCCTCCGTCCAGCACCTCAACGAGGGCAAGGACGGCATCTACGGCATCGGCACCCAGCTGACCAAGCTCCCGCCGACCGAGGCCTCCGAGGGCCTGGAGCCGACGTTCGGCGCCTACCTGCGCTGGGACCTCTACGCGGATGCCGGCTACCCCGAGGTGGGGACGCTCGAGGACCTCCTGCCGGTGCTCAAGCAGATGCAGGAGGCCAACCCCACGGCCGAGAACGGAGGCAAGGTCTACGGGCTGGGACTGTTCAGCGACTGGGACGGCAACATGATGGTGACGGCGAAGCAGCCCGCCACCTTCTACGGCTACGATGAGCTCGGCTTCGTGCTGGCGAAGGCCGACGGCTCGGACTTCCAGTCGATCATCGACTCCGACTCCGCCTACGTCCGAAGCCTGCGGTTCTACTTCGAGGCCAACCAGCTCGGACTCGTGGACCCAGAGTCCACCACCCAGAACTACGACACCTTGTTCTCCAAGATGCAGAACGGCCAGATCCTGTTCTCCTGGTGGCCGTGGCTGGGCCAGTCGGCCTTCAACACCGAGCAGAACCTCGAGGCGGGCAAGGGCTTCATGATGGTGCCGATCGCCGACCAGGAGATCTTCTCCTACGGTTCGGAGGCCTACGGCGCCAAGCAGGTCTTCGCCATCGGATCGAAGGCCGACGACCCGGAGCGGATCGCCGCCTTCATCGACTGGCTCTACTCCGCCGAGGGGATCTACGCAAACAGCAGCCAGACCACCGGCGCCGCAGGCCCGCAGGGACTGACCTGGGATCTCAACGCCGAAGGCCTGCCGGAGCTGAACGAGTTCGGGCGCAAGGCCCTGCTGCAGGGCGGCGCCGACGTGCCGGCCGAGTGGGGCGGCGGCTCCTACATCGACGGCGCCTCGACCCTCAACGTCAACGCCGTCAACCCGAACAACATCGACCCCGCCACCGGCGTCCCCTACAACTACACGTTCTGGGAGACCTACCAGGAGTCCATCTCCAACCCGGTGATCGAGGACTGGTCGGCCCGCATGGACGGGGCTGCCAACTCGATGGAGTACCTGCGCGCCAACGACCAGCTGCTGGTCGCTCCCGGCGCCAGCTACGCCGCCCCTGCCGACCCCTCCGAGATCGAGACCCTGCGGAACCAGGCGAAGGCGACGATCGTGGAGTACTCGTGGCGGATGGCGTTCGCGGCGAACGAGGCCGAGTTCGAGTCGCTGCTGACGCAGATGCAGGAGACCGCCAACGGCCTGGGCTACGAGCAGGTGCTCGAGTTCGACATGGCCAACGCCAAGGCGCAGGACGAGGCCCGCGTCAAGGTCGCCGAGGAGTTCAACTGACACACCACCCACGACAGGTGAGCGAGGGGTCCGGGCACGTGCCCGGGCCCCTCGTCCCGTCCCGGCCCGGGTCAGGCCTCCTGCTGGTGGCGCCGGAAGACGCGGTGGAACACGAACGCCGTGAGGTAGGAGCCGACGGAGAAACCGATGGTGACCACCACCACGAGGAAGTCGGGGAGCACCACGAGCAGCGCGACGGCCGTGATCGGAACCACGAGCAGCACCAGGGCTGCCAAGGGCTCGGCCATCGGCAGCAGCAGGGCGTTGGCCACGGTCCGACGGAAGGTGTTGCGGAACGCCGCCACCAGCGCGATCCCGAACACGAGCGCGGCCAGGAGGTAGCCGGCGCCCAGAAAGGCCAGGATCGCCGCGGCCAGCGAGACGGGGCTGTCCACCGCGAGCCAGAACACCCCCACCCACCCGAGCACGAGGGCAGGCGCCAGCAACACGAGGAAGACGCCAGTGGCGGGGAGGAAGTTGCGCTTGAGGGCGACGAAGTAGTCCTTCAGCAGGTAGCCGCGCTCCTCGTCGGCGTAGCGCAGCGTCACCTCGTACAGCGCGCTGGTGGCGGCGCCGATGGTGACCAGCGGCACGCAGCAGAGCAGGTAGACGATGTTGAGCGCCACGAAGGCCAGCAGTGCGGAGATGCCCTGCAGGGTCCTGCCGCCCGGATCGATCCGCACGCGCGTCCTCAGGCGCCGGGCGCGGCGGAGCGCGCGGTCAGGGTCGGTGGGATCAACCGGATGCTCGGCGGGGCGCCCTCGGAGATCATTTCCCACACGACGTCCGCGGCCGCGATCCCGATCTCCTCGGCTGGGATGTCGATGGTGTCGACGGGGATGCGCAGCGTGCGCGCGACGTTCGGTGGGCACAGCGCCAGCACGGCCACCTCGTCGGGCACCCGCTGACCGCGCTCGGAGAGCCGTGCCAGCAGGTGCGGGAGGGCCTCCTCGTTGTGGATCAGCATGGCGGTGACGTCCGGGTGGGCGGCGAAGACGTCGTCGACGACCTCGCTGGCATCCGGGGTGCTTGGGCACGGGTGGACCGACACCTCCACCCCTGCCTCGGCCGCGGCCTCGGTGAATCCGCGCGTCAGCCGGTCGGCGTACGAGGTGTGGCGGGCCAGCACCTCCTGCGGGGACCCCAGCAGCGCGACGCGCCGGTGGCCCTGCTCCGCGAAGTGCTCGACGGCGAGCCGGCCGGCGGCCTCGAAGTCGAAGTCCACGCAGGCCAGGCCTCCGGGGTCCGCGGGCAGTCCGACCAGGACGCAGGGCCGGTCGAGGGAGCCGAGGAAGCCGAGGCGCTGGTCGTCGGACTCGACGTCCATCACCACGAGCGCGTCCACCATGGAGCCGCTGGCGGCGCGCTCCAGGCCGGTGCTGTCATCGCTGGTGAGCAGGAGGATGTCGTAGCCGTGCCCGCGAGCGCCGGTGGCCACGCCGGTGACGACCTCCATGACGACGTGCACGTCGACGCCCGGACGTAGGGGCGCCTGCAGGCCGATGATGCTGGTGGACCTGGACGCCAGGGCACGGGCGCTGGCGTGGGGCCGGTACCCCAGCTCGGCGATGGCGCGGGCGATGCGCTCCTGCGTCTCGCGGGAGATCTTGCGCTTGCCGCTCATGGCGTAGGACACCGTCGAGATCGAGACGTTCGCGGCCTCCGCGACATCGGCGATAGTGACCATCTTGTCCATCCTCGGGTAGTTCGGCACTCGTCCTCGAGTGGCCGGGAAAGCTGCGCCGGGAGCCCGCGGGGACACCGTGGACACCGGTACGAAACCTAGTATAGAGTCATCTGTTGAAGCGCTTCGACAATGACGTTCGAGAGTCCGTCCGCACGCCTGTCGACCACCCGTCCACGGTCCTGGTCACGGTGGTGGGGCGCCCGCGGACGAGGCCGAGAAGGAGACACGACGACGTGAAGTTCACCGACGGGTACTGGCTCACCCGCCCGGGCGTGAAGCCCCTGTACGCGGCCCAGGTCGACGACATCCGCACCGACGAGGGGGCCGGTGAGCTCACCGTCTTCGCTCCCACCGCGGTGATCCGCGACCGCGGCGACACGCTCAACCGCCCCATGCTCACGTGCACGTTCTCGGCGCCCATGCCCGGGGTGATCAAGGTGCGCGTCCAGCGCCACGCCGGCGGGGTGCACCCCGGCCCCGACTTCGTCGTCCACTCCGACGACGGCTTCCGTCCCGACGTCGGCGTGGACGAGGCCTCGGGCTTCCTCGACTCCGGCGGCCTGCGCGCCCGCGTCAGCCGCAGCGCCCCGTGGCTCGTCGAGTTCGAGCACGAGGGCCGGGTGCTCACCACGTCGCCGCCCCGCTCCGTGGGCCACATGACCGACGACTCCACGTGGGTGCACCAGCAACTCACTCTCGAGCCGGGCGAGCGGGTCTACGGCCTCGGCGAGCGGTTCGGGCCGTTCACCAAGAACGGCCAGGTGGTGGAGAGCTGGAACGCCGACGGCGGCACCTCCAGCGAGCAGTCCTACAAGGCGGTCCCCTTCTACGTCACCAGTCGCGGCTACGGCGTCTTCGTCGACCACCCGGGCCGGGTCTCGTTCGAGGTGGGCTCGGAGATCAACTCGCGGGTGCAGTTCTCGGTGGAGGGTGAGACCCTCGACTACTACGTGATCGCCGGCCCCACACCCAAGGACGTGCTGCGTCGCTACACCCGTCTGACGGGGCGGCCGGCCCGGGTGCCCGCCTGGTCCTTCGGACTGTGGCTCACGACGTCGTTCACCGCCCGCTACGACGAGCAGACCGTCGCCGGCTTCGTCGACGGCATGGCGGAGCGGAACCTCCCCCTGAGCGTGTTCCACTACGACTGCTTCTGGATGCGCGAGTTCCAGTGGTGCGACTTCGAGTGGGACAGCCGCACGTTCCCCGACCCGGTGGGCCAGATCGCACGCCTGCACGAGCGCGGGCTGAAGGTCTCGGTGTGGATCAACCCCTACATCGGGCAGCGTTCGAAGCTGTTCAGCGAGGCCGCCGAGAACGGCTACCTGCTGAAGCGGCGCGACGGCAGCGTGTGGCAGTGGGACCTGTGGCAGGCCGGGATGGGCATCGTCGACTTCACCAACCCCGACGCCAGGCAGTGGTACCTCGGACACCTCGAGCGCCTGCTGGACCAGGGCGTGGACTCCTTCAAGACCGACTTCGGGGAGCGGATCCCCGTCGACGACGTGGTCTGGCACGACGGCTCGGATCCCGAACGCATGCACAACTACTACGCGAACCTCTACAACGGCGCGGTCTTCCGGCTGCTGGAGCGTCGCAAGGGTGCGGGCAACGCCATCCTGTACGCCCGCAGCGCCACGGCCGGCTGCCAGCAGTTCCCGGTCCACTGGGGCGGTGACTGCGACTCGACGTTCGCCTCGATGGCGGAGTCCCTGCGCGGTGGGCTGTCACTGGCGATGTCCGGCTTCGGGTACTGGAGCCACGACATCGGCGGGTTCGAGGGCACCCCGGACCCGACGGTCTTCAAGCGCTGGGTGGCATTCGGGATGCTCAGCTCGCACTCCCGCCTGCACGGTTCGGACTCGGTCCGCGTGCCGTGGGCCTTCGACGACGAGGCCGTGGACGTCACCCGCAAGTTCACCAACTTGAAGATGCGGCTGATGCCCTACCTCGCACGGATCGCGGAGGAGGCGCACCGCGAGGGCGTGCCGATGATGCGCCCGATGCCGCTGGAGTTCCCCGAAGACAGGGGAGGCTTCGACGCCGACTGCCAGTACCTGCTCGGCGACTCACTGCTGGTGGCCCCGGTCCTGACCGCCGCCGGCGAGGTGGAGTACTACGTCCCGGAGGGGACGTGGACCTCGCTGCTCGACGGGTCGACGCGCCAGGGGCTGCGCTGGCAGCGCGAGACCCACGCGATCGACTCGCTGCCCGTGCTGGTGCGCCCGGGCACCGTGCTGCCGCTGGGCGCGGTCGACGACCGCCCGGACTACGACTGGGCCGACGGCGTCACCCTGCACTGCCACGAACTGCCCGATGGGTTCGACGGCGACGTCGTCGTCCCCGGGCTGGAAGGAGCACCGTCGACCACCTTCCACGTCAGCCGCAGGGCTCAGGTGGTCACGTCGTCGAGCGCCGACGCCCGCGCGCCGTGGACGCTGCGGGTAGGACCGCAGGAGGCGACGGCCGACGGCGCCGGCGAGGTCAGCATCGAACTCGGGAGGAAGTCATGACAAGCACCCAGCAACACGTGGCGGAGGCGCCGGCCGTGAACGGGGACACCCCCGGCTTCCGCCGCGTCGACCAGCCACTGGCCGCCCGCTCAGCAGACCTGCTCGCCCGGCTCACGCGCGAGGAGAAGGTGGCGATGCTGCACCAGGTGGCCCCCGCCGTCGAGCGCCTCGGCCTGGCCCGGTTCCACACTGGCTGCGAGGCGCTGCACGGCGTCGCATGGCTCGGGGAGGCGACGGTGTTCCCGCAGGCCGTGGGGCTCGCCGCCACCTGGGACCCCGAGCTGATCCGCGCCGTCGGGGAGGTGGCAGCCGTCGAGGTCCGTGCCAAGCGCGCCGCGGACCCGAAGGTGTCGCTGAACGTCTGGGCACCGGTGGTCAACACACTGCGCCACCCGGGTTGGGGTCGCAACGAGGAGGGCTACTCCGAGGACCCGCACCTGACGGCGCACTTCGGCACCGCCTACAGCCGGGGCCTGCGCGGGGAACACGAGCGGGTGTGGCGCACCGTGCCGACCCTCAAGCACTTCCTCGCCTACAACAACGAGACCGACCGCTCGGTCACCAACAGCGTCGTCCCGCCGCGCACCCTGCACGAGGAGGAGCTTCCTGCCTTCCGCGAGCCCCTCGAGTCGGGCGCGGCCGGCGCGATGATGCTCGCATACAACCTCGTCAACGGCGCCCCCGCGCACGTCCAGCCGGAGCTGGTGGCCGAGGCCCGCTCCTGGTCCGGGGAGTCGATCGCGATCGTCTCCGACGCCGGCGCCCCCGGCTTCACGGTGGGCCTCCAGCGCACCTACCCGGACAAGCCGACCGCGGCCGCGGCGCTGCTCGGCGGCGGCATGGACTCGTTCACCGACGACGACGCCGACTCCGGGCCGACGATCGCGGCGGTCGAGGCGGCCCTCGAGCGGGGGCTGCTCACGATGGCCGACGTCGACCGCGCGGTCACCCGCCTGCTGGAGCTGCGCATCCGGACCGGGGAGTTCGACGGCCCCGCCGACCCGTACGCGAGCATCGGCCCGGCCGACCTGGACCTGCCCTCGTCCCGCAGGCTCGCCCGTGAGGTGGCGGGCCGCTCCGTGGTGGTGCTGCGCAACGACGCCGGCCTGCTGCCGCTGCGCGAACCGGCAAGCATTGCGGTGGTGGGGCCACTGGCCGACGTCGTGCTGACCGACTGGTACTCGGGCACCCCGCCCTACGCCGTCGGGGTCGGGGCGGCACTGGCCGAGCGGTACCCGGCCGCCGACGTCGAGGTGGTGACCGGAGCCGACGTCGTCGCGCTCCGCTCAACCACCACCGGCAACTACGTGCGCTCCCACACCTCGGGCGCGGGCGTGGACGCCAACTCCCCCACCGCCGACCCGTCCGCCCGGTTCGAGCTCACGGACTGGGGCGATGGCGTCCTCACCCTCCGCTCCCGCGCCAGCGGCGGCCTGCTCACGGGCGGCGCATGGCCGGTGCGGGCCGACGCCGAACGCGTCGGCGGCTGGGTGGTCCAGGAGACCTTCCGACGCCACACCCACGCGGACGGCACCGTGTCGTTCCTGCACCTGGGAACCGGCCGCTGGCTGCGGGTTCTGCGGGACTCGGGCGTGCTCGCCGTCGACGGAGTCGAGCTGGCTCGGGCGGAGCGGTTCGTGGTGCGCACCGTCGCGTCCGGGCAGGCGGAGGTGGCGCGGGCCGCCGCCGGGGCTGAGGTGGTGGTGGTCGCCGTCGGCAACGACCCGCACCTGCTCGGCCGCGAGACCGAGGACCGGCCCCACCTGATGCTGCCCGACGCGGCCGCCGAGCTCTGGCGGACCGCCAGCGAGGCCAACGGCGACGCGGTGCTCGCCATCGTCTCCAGCTACCCCTACGTGCTCGGCCCCGGCGTGGCGGATGCCCCGACGGTCCTCTGGTCCAGCCACGGCGGACAGGAGCTGGGCCACGGCCTGGTCGACGTGCTCTCGGGGGACCGGGAGCCGAGCGGCCGGCTGGCGCAGTCCTGGCCGGTGGACCCGGCGCAGGCCGGTGACCTGTTCGACTACGACACCGCGCGCCAGCAGGCCACCTACCGGCACCAGCCGGGCAGGTACGCGTTCGCGCTCGGCCACGGCTGCACCTACTCGAGCGTCGAGTACCGCGGTGTGACGCTCCGCGACTCCGAGCCGACGGCCCCCGAGCCCAGCCACCGGCACGCTGCGCTGGTGGCTCGTGACGGCGAGGCCGTCGTGGAGGCGGCGGTGAGGGTGGTCAACACCGGGCAGCGACCGGCCGAGGAACTTGTGCAGGTCTACGTGCTCGCGCCCGAAGGCCTGCCCATCCCCGCGCCGCTGCGGCTCCTCGTCGCCTACGAGCGGGTGCGGTTGGAGCCGGGCGAGGAGCGCCTAGTCACCCTGCGGTTCCCGCTCGCCAGGCTGTCCGTGTGGGACGAGGCGCTCCGCGTCCCGGGCGCACCGGAGGACTGGGTGCACGCCGGGGCGCTGCGGGTGCAGCCCGGCGCGTACACCGTCGCGGCCGGTCCCTCCGCCGACGAGTTGCCGGTGCGGACGGGCCTGGCGGTCGGCTGAGCCCTCGGTCACGACCCGACACGCCGCAGGGATGCGTCGCAAGGGTTGCGGGCCCCTCTGCTGCGATTTCGCGCGGCGTGTCGGGTCCAGCTGGTTCGCTGAGTCGGCCTTCTTCCCGGGACCAGGAGTTCAGCGCACGGTCAGCGCGGGTTCATGCCCAGCCGTTCGGCGACGAAGTCGATGTCCTTGTCGCCGCGGCCGGAGAGGTTCACCACCACGATGTCGTCGGCGGAAAGCGTCGGCGCCAGCTTCGCGGCGTGGGCGACGGCGTGGCAGCTCTCGATGGCGGGGATGATGCCCTCGAGCCGGCACAGCAGCTGGAACGCCTCAATGGACTCGTCGTCGGAGGCGGCCACGTAGTTGACGCGACCGACGTCCCTGAGGTGGGCGTGCTGCGGGCCGACGCCGGGGTAGTCCATGCCGGAGGCGATGGAGTGCACCGGCCACGGCTCGCCCGACTCGTCCTGCAGCACGATGGTCCTCATGCCGTGCAGGACGCCCGGCGTGCCGAGGGTCATGGTCGCCGCGTGGTCGCCGGGGTTGTCGAGGCCTCGACCGGAGGGCTCCACGCCGTAGATCTGCACCTCCTCGTCCTCGAGGAACGCCTGGAACAGTCCCATGGCGTTCGAGCCGCCGCCCACAGCCGCGACGAGCGCCGTGGGCAGACGTCCCTCCTTCTGCTGCAGCTGCGCCCTGGCCTCGCGGCCGACGATGGCCTGGAAGTCCCGCACCATGCTCGGGAACGGGTCCGGCCCGACGACCGAACCGATCGCGAACAGGGTCTCGGAGAAGTCGTTGGCCCAGACACCGAAGGCGGAGTCGACGGCGTCCTTGAGGCAGCGTCCGCCACTCTCGACGGAGACCACCTTGGCACCGAGGAGCTCCATCCGCACGACGTTGGGGCGCTGCTTGGCGATGTCGATGGCGCCCATGTGGATCTCGCACTCGAGGCCCAGCAGTGCGGCCGCCGTCGCGAGGGCGACGCCGTGCTGGCCCGCCCCGGTCTCGGCGAGCAGCTTCTTCTTGCCCATCCGCTTGGCGAGGAGAGCCTCGCCCAGGGTGTGGTTGATCTTGTGGGCCCCGGTGTGGTTGAGGTCCTCTCGCTTGAGGTAGACCTTCGCGCCGCCGAGATGCGCGGTCAGGTTTCGCGCGAGGAACAGCGGCGAGGGACGCCCCACGTAGTCAGCCAGCAGGGCTTCGTACTCCGCCTGGAAGGAGGGATCGTCCTTGGCCTCCCGGTAGGCGGCGGCCACCTCGGCGATGGGCGCCTCGAGGTGCGGGGGCAGGAAGCGTCCGCCGTGGGCGCCGAAGAAGCCGGTGGCGTCGGCGTGGGTGATCGATGTCATGCCCGGATGTTATTGGTCCGACGCGGGTCCTCGGGATGCTTCCACGAAATCGCTGCAGGGGCACCCTGCCGGGCAGTGTCGTCTCACCGCAGGTATTAAATGACACCCGTGTTGCGGATTGAGGAATCGGTGCCCTAGCCTGAGGGCGAAGCTTGGTAAGGCTTCCCTAACCGACACGGTCGCTTCCCCGGGGCCGACGACACGAAGGACGCAATGGCAAACCTCCGCACCGGCATCGCCGCCCTCGCCACCATCGCCGCTCTGGCCCTGGGTGCGTGCAGCACCCCCGCCGACGCCGATCCCGCAGACTCCCAGGCCCCGGCGGAGGAGACCACCGCCGCCGACGAGACCACCGAAGCCGGCACCGTCGAGATCGAGGACAACAACGGCACCCTGACCGTGAACGTCCCGCCGACCTCCGTCGTCGCACTGGACAACCGCACCTTCGAAACGCTGGCCGCCTGGGGCGTCGAACTGTCCGCGGCCGCCCGCACGCTGATGCCCTCCACCAACCCGCTCAAGGACGACGACTCGATTCCGGACCTGGGCAACCACCGCGAGCCCAACCTGGAGCTCATCGTCGCCGCCGAGCCGGACCTCATCGTCAACGGCCAGCGCTTCACGGACTTCTTCGACGACATCGCCACGCTCGCACCAGACGCCGTCCAGCTGAACCTCGAGCCCCGCGAGGGCGAGCCCTTCGACGCCGAGCTGAAGCGCCAGGTCACGGTGCTCGGCCAGGTCTTCGGCAAGGAGGCGGAGGCCGAGGCGCTGAATGGCGAGTTCGACGCCTCCATCGAGGCCGTGAGGGCCGCCTACACCGAGGGCGAGACGGTCATGGCCGTCAACGTCTCCGGTGGCAACGTCGGCTACATCGCCCCGAGCCTTGGCCGCACCCTCGGCCCGCTGTTCGACATCTTCGGCTTCACCCCGGCGCTGCAGGTCGACGGTGCGTCCGACGACCACCAGGGCGACGACATCTCCGTCGAGGCCATCGCCGACGCCAACCCGGACTGGATCCTGGTCATGGACCGTGACGCCGCCGTGTCCGCCGACGACCCGGAGTACAAGCCCGCCGCCCAGGTGATCGAGGAGTCCGCCGCGCTGCAGGGCGTCACCGCCGTCGCCGAGGGCAACATCATCTACATGCCCGCCGACACCTACACCAACGAGGGCATCCAGACCTACACCGAGTTCTTCAACGCCCTCGCCGAGGCGTTCTCCGCCTGAGGAACCAGACCTGTCCAGCAACAGCGTGACCGAGAGGGAGTGGGGATACGTCCCCACTCCCGATCGTCGCGTTCCGACTCCCCCGACGGCGACCCGATGACCACCACAACTTCCCCGACGGCGGCCCGCCCGTCCCGCACCACTCCCGCCCCCGCGGCGACGGGCAAGCTCTTCGACTGGAAGCTGCTGCTGGGGATCCTCGGCGTCGCTCTGCTGCTGGTGGCGTCCCTTTTCACCGGGGTCTACGACGTCTTCGGCGCCGACGATGGCGGCGAGATGTTCGCGATCACCCGCATCCCGCGCACCATCGGCCTGGTCCTGGCCGGTGCCGCCATGAGCATGAGCGGCCTGGTGATGCAGTTGCTCACCCAGAACCGGTTCGTCGAACCCACCACGACGGGCACGACGGAGTGGGCCGGGCTGGGCCTGCTGGCCACCATGATCGTGTGGCCCAACTCCCCGCTCATCGTGCGGATGGGCGTCGCCATCGTGTTCGCGTTCGTCGGCACGATGGTGTTCTTCGCCTTCCTGCGCCGGGTGACGCTGCGTTCCTCGCTGATCGTGCCCATCGTCGGCATCATGCTCGGCGCCGTCGTCGGCTCGGTCTCCACCTACATCGCGCTGGCCACCGACTCACTCCAGAACCTCGGCGTCTGGTTCGCCGGCAGCTTCATCTCCGTCATCAAGGGCCAGTACGAGGTGCTGTGGATCGTGTTGGTCGTGGTGGTGGCCATCTTCCTCGTCGCGGACCGCCTCACCGTCGCCGGGCTCGGCGAGGACATCGCGACCAACGTCGGACTCAACTACCGCCGGGTGGTGCTGCTCGGCACGGGCCTGATCGCGATCGCCACCGGCGTGGTCACCGTGGTGGTGGGCAACCTGCCGTTCCTCGGGCTGATCGTGCCCAACATCGTCTCGATGTTCCGGGGTGACAACCTGCGCAGCAACCTACCGTGGGTGTGCCTGCTCGGCATCGCCATCGTCACCGTCTGCGACCTCGTCAGCCGCACCATCATCATGCCGTTCGAGGTGCCGGTCTCCCTGATCCTCGGCATCGTCGGCGCCGTGGTGTTCATCATCCTGCTGCTGAGGCAGCGTCGTCGCGGGAGCATGTGAGAAAGCCATGACCTTCACCCCGAACCGTCCGCGCACCGTGCGCCTGACCATCGACGAGGACGCCTACGCCCTCGTGGCCGACGAGACCGTGCCGGAGGTCCAGTTCAGCCCGACCGAATCCCTTCAGGAGCCGACGACGTCGCCCCAGGTCGCGGCCGCGACGCCGGCCCCCGCGAAGGAGCGCCGCTCCGGCTCGTTCCACACCCGCGGCTCCCGCCGCCGCTACTGGATCATCCTGTCGGTCCTGCTCGCACTCGCGGTGCTGTTCTCCGCGGGCCTGCTCGCGTACGGCAACCCGATGGAGTTCGGCACCGACGGCTTCTGGCTGATCGCCGAGCGCCGCGCCAACAGCGTGTTCGTGATGCTGCTGGTGGCGGTGGCGCAGGCGATGTCCACCGTCGCGTTCCAGACCGTCACCCACAACCGCATCATCACGCCGTCGATCATGGGGTTCGAGGCCCTGTACCGGGCCGTCCAGACCACCACCGTGTACCTGTTCGGCCTCGGCGGGCTGATCGCGTTCAGCGGCATCGGCGCGTTCGGCCTCCAGACCGCCGTCATGGTGGGCCTGTCACTGGCGCTGTTCGGCTGGTTGCTCTCCGGCAAGTACGCCAACCTCCAGATCATGCTGCTGGTGGGCATCATCATCGGCGGTGGGCTCAGTTCCGTGTCGTCGTTCATGCAGCGCCTGCTGACGCCGAGCGAGTTCGACGTGTTGGCGGCCCGCACCTTCGGGTCCGTCAACAACGCCGACCCGAGCTACTTCCCGCTCGCCGTGCCGATCGTCCTCGTCGCCGGCGGGCTGTTGTGGCTGCGCTCCCGCGAGCTCAACACCATCGCGCTCGGCCGGGAGGCGTGCACCAACCTGGGCGTGAACCACAAGCGCAACGTGGTCATCGTGCTGATCCTGGCGTCCTCCCTGATCGCCGTCTCGACGGCGCTGGTGGGCCCCATGACGTTCCTCGGGTTCCTGGTGGCGACGCTCGCCTACCAGCTCGCCGACACCTACGACCACCGCTACGTGTTCCCGATGGCGATCCTGGTGGGCTACGTCGTCCTCACCGGCGCCTACTTCGTGATGAACCACGTCTTCTACGCCCAGGGCGTGGTCTCGATCGTCATCGAACTCGTCGGGGGCAGCGTCTTCCTCTTCGTCATCCTCAGAAAGGGCCGACTGTGATCACCCTCACCGCCGTCAAGAAGTCATACAGCGACGAGGTCGCGATCGGCCCCATCGACCTGGAGATCCCCCAGGGCGGCATCACCGCGCTCGTCGGCCCCAACGGGGCGGGCAAGTCGACGATGCTGACCATGGTGGGACGCCTGCTCGGCATGGACCAGGGCGCCATCGAGGTGGCTGGCATGGACGTCGCCTCCACCAAGTCCCGGGACCTCGCGAAGGTGCTGTCGATCCTGCGCCAGGAGAACCACTTCATCACCCGGCTGACGGTGCGCCAGCTCGTCGGCTTCGGCAGGTTCCCCTACTGTCAGGGCAGGCTCACCGCCGCCGACGAGGAGATCATCAGCCGCTACATCGACTTCCTCGACCTCGGGGACCTCGAGGACCGCTACCTGGACCAGCTCTCCGGCGGGCAGCGGCAGCGCGCCTACGTGGCGATGGTGCTGTGCCAGGACACCGAGTACGTCCTGCTGGACGAGCCGCTGAACAACCTGGACATCGCCCACTCCGTGCGGATGATGCGCCACCTGAAGCGCGCCGCCGACGAGCTCGGCCGCACGATCATCATCGTGCTGCACGACATCAACTTCGCCGCCGCCTACTCCGACTACATCTGCGCGGTCAAGAACGGCAGGATCGCCAGGTTCGGCTCACCCCACGAGATCATGCGCGACGACGTGCTCTCGGAGATCTTCAACACCGAGATCACCGTCGTGGAGACCCCGGGTCGACGTCCCGTGGCCGTCTACTTCTGACGCCCGCGCAACAGTGTTGCGCTGGGCGCTGACGACGGCACCTCCCGCAACAGTCTTGCCGGCGGACCTGGTGCCCCCAGCGCGACACTGTTGCGCTGGGCCCTGCAGTCAGCACCCAACGCAACACTGATGCGCGTCAGCCGGGACGACCGGTCAGATGAGGTCCTCGCCGCGGCGGCGGGCGGCATTCCACTCTCGGTAGAAGGCGCGGCTGATGACGAACAGCACCACCGCCACCACCACCGGCCACACGAGTACGTAGATGCTCATTGCGATGGCCATCTCAGGCCTCCTTCGCGAGATCGGAGTCGGTTTCGTCGAGGGCCGTCTCGGCCTCCCGCACAACATCCGCGGGGTCCTCGTCGAAGTCGCCGGTGACGTCCTGGATGACGGCGAAGTCGAACCGCTCCTTGTTGCCGATGGACATGGCGAAGCACACGATGGTGCTGACCGCGTAGGCCACGAGCGAGGCGCTCAGGGTGGCGTAGTCGCGCAGGAACCCGAACACGAAGGGGGCGGAGGCCAGGGCGGCCACCACGCCGACCACGCGCGCCACCCGCAGCCCGAGGAAGCCGAAGACCATCAGGCCCAGGACGACGCCGATGCCGACGACCGAGAGCACCTCGACCAGCAGGCCGAACGGGCCCGACATCGGGACCAGCGAGAACCGCACCGGGATGAACAGGGCGAGCGCTGCGATGACGGAGACGGTGAAGGCCTTGTTGGTGACCTTGTCCCAGTAGAAGCTGGCCAGCACGGGGAACACCAGCGCGCCCCAGAGGGCACCGACGAACACGAGCAGGTCCAGGATGTTCAGCTGCAGGCTGGCGAAGGCAATCGCGATCGCCGTGGCCACCACCATCGTGATGCGGCCCACGAGCAGCATCGTCCTCGGGTTGGCGTCGGCCTTGGTGGAGATGTTCTGGCCGTAGATGTCGGCCATTGCGATGGACGACAGCGCCGACAGGTCGGAGTCAGAGGTCGAGGACAGGGCCCCGATGATCATGATGAAGAACACCGCCAGCAGGACGGTCGGCAGGTATGTGGCCGCCATCTCGGGGATGAGGTTGTTGAGGTCTCCGCCGGTGGGTTCGAACCCGAGGTAGAGCGCGAGCACGCCCAGCATGCCGACACCGATCACCATGGCCCCGTAACCGACGGTGGCGGTCACGAAGGTGGGCTTGATCAGGTCCTCGCGCACTGCGAACAGCCGCTGCGCGATCGTCTGGTTGCCGATGGCGTAGGCCAGCACGGCCGCGATGTAGGGGGCACCCTGGCCGAGGAAGGCCTCGCTGGAGAAGAAGTTGCCCTGCTCCGGGGTGAGGTTGGCGGCACCGGTCTCGAACGCGGCCGGGAACCCGGCGGCGAAGAAGATTACCGGCACGATCACCGCGACCGCACCCAGCATCGCCACCACCTGTACGAAGTCGGTGAGGACGGAGGCACGGAAACCGGACCACAGCGTGTACAGCAGCACGCCGCCGGCCACGCAGAACACGCCCTGGATGAACGTGAAGGGGGAGAGCATCGAGATCAGGACGCCACCGGCGATGAAGTTGGACATCAGGGAGATGATGGAGCCGACGACGTTGGAGCCGGCGAGCATCAGCTGGCTGGAGCGGCCATGCCGCGCGAACATCACCTCGGCGAGGGTGTGGGCGCGGGGCGCCACCTGCCGGATGCGCTTGCCGAAGGGGTAGATGAACAGGATCATCAACGCGCCCCAGAGGCCGTAGTGGATGGGTCCGGAGATCCCGTACGTGTAGCCGGACGTGGCCGACGCGTACATGGACGAGGCCCAGATCCAGGTGGCGGTCATGCTGGCCGCCGAGATACCGAAGCCGATGTTGTTGCCGGCCGTCATGTAGCCGTCGGCGTTCTCCTCCTTCTTCCCGATTCGGGTTGAGATGAGGAATGTCCCTCCATAGAAGAGGACGAGTAGAAGTACGACAACGACGGCGCTGAACTGTGCCGTTCCCAGGTCACCCATGGCGCCACCTCCCTTTCGACGTAGTCAAAGAAATCGCTGCGAGACCGGAAGGTCATCGCGTGCTTTTGTCCTGCACGTCTGGCACCGCGGGGGCATTGCTCCACGGGCAATCAGAATTTGACGCGCTCGAGCCCTCGACCCGGCAACCACCCAACCCTTCTCTCCTCGGGACACCCGCACGCGTCGGCCCATCTGGGTGCGCATTGACGCACGCGGGCCCGTCGGTCATTGATCGGGTGCCGTCCCGTCGCAATCGCGGGACCGTCCTCGCGCCGGACCGAAGGGCCCAGCAAACGGTTCCAGACCTTAACAGATCTCCGCCGACACCGCAGGTGGACGGAGTTGTGCGGTCAGTGGCTCCGACCGTCCCGGGCGCCATCGGCAGCACTGCCACAGGCCGGAATTCACCGTCTCGGTAACGGGATTCATTGGTCCGTGACCGCGTGGCCCATTACGGTAGGGCCGTGAGCAGCACCACCGAGGAGGACCTGTCCCGGGTCACGATCATCTCGCAGTCCCGACGGGTCGACCTCGCGCTACCCGGAAGCGTCAGCCTCAGCGAACTGCTCCCGAGCATCCTGCGGTTCTCCGGGCTCGAGGCCAACACCCCCACCGACGCCGTCCACGCGTGGGTGCTGCAGCGGTTCGGCTCCGACCCGTTCGACCTGTACACCCCGGTGGCCAAGCTCAACATCCGCGACGGCGAGACGCTTCACCTGCGCCAGCGCGAGAACGCCATCCCCGACGCCGCCTTCGACGACGTCGTCGACGCAGTCGCCGGCGCCACCAACTCCCGGCCCTCCTGGGCCGCCCGGCACAGCCGCACCATGGGCCTCATCCTGATGCTGGTGCTGCTGATCGGGGCGCCGCTGCTGACGGTGCAGGGCGCCATGGACGTCCAGGGCGTGCCGCTGCTGCTCGCCATCGCCCTCAGCGGCTTCCTGAGCTTCGCCGCCTTCATCGCCTCCGTCTCGCTGGCACGCGCCGCCGGGGAGGTCCCGACTGCGACGTGCCTGGCGTGGGCCAGCGTCGCCCTGGGCGGCATCACCGGCTGGTTCCTGCCGAACCTGATCAGCGTCGAACCGGTGCCCCTTCCCATCAGGATCCTGATGGCGGGCGCCCTGGTGCTGGTCGCTTCGGCCGCCAGCGCGCTGGCCGCACGGGTGCACGCGATGGCCCTGTTCGCCGTCGCGCTGACCGCCGGGTTCATGCTGGTCAGCGCCAGCGCCATGGCACTGAACTACGGCAAGGAGATCGAGGTCGCCGCCGTCACCATGGGTGTGATGGCCGTCCTGACGGGGTTCCTGCCCGCGTTCAGCTACCGCCTCGCCGGCATCGCGCTGCCCAACCTGCCGGTCACCACTGAGGCGATCCTCGCCGACGAGACCCCCGTCCAGGCAGACATCGTCCAGCGGGCCCTCCTGGCGGACAAGATCCTCGGAGCTCTCCTGGCCTCCACCACGGCGACGGCGGTGCTGTGCTCCCTGCTCGTGCTGCAGCAGGGCAGTCTCTGGGCCCTGTCCCTGTGCATCTGCACCGGCCTGGCGTTCCTGCTCCGCGCCCGCGCCTTCGTCGGGCTCGCGCAGCGGATGGCGCTGCTGCTGGGCGGCACTCTCGTGACCGCCTTCGCACTGTTCGCGCTGGGCACCGGAGCCACCCAGTCCGTCACCGGCGTGCTGGTGCTCTTCGGCTGCGTGCTGGCCGTCGGGTACGTGTTCGCGCACTACTCCGCGGCCACCTACGCCAAGATCATCTCCCCCACCTGGGGGCGCTGGGGCGACATCTTCGAGTGGCTCGCGATCATGGGCATCGTCCCGTCGCTGCTGGGCGTGCTCGACCTCTACACGTACTTCCGCTCGCTGTTCGGCTGAGCATCAGGCCAGCAGGCGCTCGGCCGTCGGCTCGTCGGTGACCAGCACGTTCAGGTAGCCACCGGCCACGGCGCCGCGGATGGCGTCCACCTTCTCCTGGCCGGCCGCAACCGCGACGACGTTCGGCAGCTCCCGCATCTCCTCCAGCCGCAGGCTGACCGTCCGCTCGGAGACGTCGCCCCGCACCACGCGCCCGCGGATGTCGAACCACTGCCCGAGCATGTCGCCCACCGCGCCGCGGCGCCCGAACTCCGCGACCTCCTCGTCGGTGACCATGCCGGTGCGGACCGCGGACGAGCCCGGCCGAACCGCGCCCACCCCGGTGAGGGTGATGGAGGCGCTGCGGGCGAGCGCGAACACGCTGGCCACCGGGTCCTCCGCCAGCAGGGCGGCCGCCGTCGCGGCGCTCGAGACGAACAGCGGCGCGGGCACGGTGCGCAGCCGTCGGACCGCCTCGGGGTTCTCGGACACGAGGGTGGCGACGTTGTCGATGGTGCCGGCGGCGGAGGCGAGCGTGACGCCGTCGAGCGACTCGGCCGAAAGCATCGTCAGGGCCCGGGCGACGCTGTCCGCCCAGCTGACGCCCACCACGACGCCCGGGTGCAGGTGGCGTCGCACGTAGGCGGCGGTGGCGGCGGCGACCCGCTCGTTGGTGCGCTCCCGCGAGAGGGGGCCGTCTGAGGTCGGGACCACGACGGCGTCGTCGAGGCCCAGGCGCTCCCGCAGCCTCGTGGCCCAGCCCATCGCGGCGAGGTACTGGGCGTCCATCTCGATGCGCACGATCCCGTGCTGCCGGGCGGACTCGAGCAGTCGGCCGACGCTCTGCCGCGAGACGAACAGCCGCTTGGCCACCTGCGCCTGCGTCAGGCCGTCCTCGTAGTAGAGCCAGGCGGCACGCACGACGATGTCGAAGTCGTCGCCCTGCGGTGTCAGCACCACGCCACTACTCCCCTCACCCGGGTACCTCCTGAGCCGATGCCCAGACTTGTCCCGACACCTTCTCACGACTGAGGACAGCGGCGAGAATGGGGGCACGAACAACATCCACGTCATCGATGAAGGAGTCGCAGTGGTCGAGATCCCCACCACCCAACATGCCATCCAGATCACCGGGAAGGACGAGATCCTCCACAACAAGTCCAAGCCGGTGGACCCGGTGGGACCGACGCAGCTGCTGCTCCAGGTCGAGGCCTGCGGCATCTGCTTCTCCGACACGAAGCTCCTGCACGCCTTCGACTCCCACCCCCGCAAGGCCGAGGTGGTCGCCGGCATGGACCTCGCCGCCCTCCCGGAGATCCCCGGCTACAAGCCCGGCTCCCAGCCCACGGTTCCCGGCCACGAGCCGGTCGGCCGCATCGTCGCGGTGGGCGACCAGGTCAGCCACTTCAAGGTCGGCGACCGGGTCCTGGTCCAGGCGGACTGGAAGCACCTGCGCACGCCCAAGTCCAACGGGGCCTTCGGCTACAACTTCGAGGGGGCGCTGCAGGAGTACGTCGTCATCGACGAGCGCTGCGTGGTGTCGCCCTCCGGTGAGGAGTTCCTGATCCACGTCTCCGACGGCCCGTCCGCCGCGGCCGTCGGCCTGATCGAGCCGTGGGCCACCGTCGAGGGCTCCTACGCCTGGGCCGAGCGCAACCACCTCGCCGACGGCGGCCGCCTGCTGGTGGTCACCGACGGCGAGTCCTACGGGGTCGATTCCCTGACCGCCGAGCACCAGCCGGCCGAGACCCTCACCGTCGCCCCCGGCGAGGTGTCGACGCTCGAGGGCCAGGCCTTCGACGACATCATCTACTACGGCGCCGACGCCGACGTCATCGAGGCACTCGCCCCGCTGCTCGGCACCCGCGCCACCTTC
This sequence comes from Tessaracoccus rhinocerotis, assembly GCF_007197885.1. Classification (GTDB taxonomy): domain Bacteria; phylum Actinomycetota; class Actinomycetes; order Propionibacteriales; family Propionibacteriaceae; genus Arachnia; species Arachnia rhinocerotis. The sequence goes on along the minus strand of NZ_VKKG01000004.1, from coordinate 177,646 downwards.
TGCGCCGTCCTCGGTGGCCAGACCATCCAGCGCAACGTGAAGCTGGACATCGGGCGCGTGCACTACGACTTCATCCGCTTCATCGGCACCGTCGACTCCGACCCCGCCGACGCCTACGCGTGGGTCCCCGCCACCGGCGAGCTCCGCGACGGTGACAAGGTGGCCATCATCGGCGCCGCCGGTCCCATGGGACAGATGCACACCATGCGGGCCCTGACCTCGGGCTTCGACCGGATCAGCGTCGCGGCCACCGACCTGAGCGACGAGCGCCTCGAGCACCTGCGCTCCATCGTCGGTCCCGTCGCCGAGGAGCACGGCGTGCCCCTCGAGGTGATCAACACCGGCAGCACCCAGCTGGAGCCGGGCTACACCCACATCAGCTGCATGGTCCCCGTCCCCGCGCTGGTGGCGCAGGCCGTGGACCTGGCGGCCGAGGACGCCATCATCAACGCGTTCGCAGGCATCCCCGCGGGCACGCTCGGCGAGTTCGACCTGCAGGGCATCGTCGAGCGCCGGATCTTCATGCTGGGCACCTCCGGCTCCGACGTCTCCGACATGCGCACGGTGCTGGACAAGATCGAGAAGGGGATCATCGACACCCACATCTCGCTCGACGCGGTCACCGGCATGGCCGGTTTCCAGGACGCGATCGACTCCGTGATGAACCGCACCTCCGGCGGCAAGATCATGGTCTTCCCGATGCTCCACGACCTGCCGCTCACGCGCCTGGTCGACATGCCCGAGAAGCTGCCCCACGTGGCCGCCAAGCTGAACGACGGCGTGTGGACCAAGGAGGCGGAGGCTGCCCTGCTAGCGGGAGCGTGAGTTGCCCCTTCGAGGCGGCGACTGCGTCCCCGCACCTCAGGGAAACCGGGTTCAGTTTCCCTGAGGGGCGAGCGCCAGCGAGCCTCGAAGGGCCCATGGAGGGTCAGTTCTTGAAGCGGACCAGGTTGTTGAACACCCACTGGGTGGTCCAACGGTAGGTGCGCTGTCCGGCCACCACGTCGGAGGTGACCACCGACGCCTCGACGTAGGTGCGGCAGCCACCCCGGCCGGTGGTGGCGGTGTCGCACTCGGTCCGCCAGCGGCGCCCGTCGTCCGCGGTCCACGCACCTGCGTGCCCGAGCGGGTTGGCAGCCCACGCTGTCCGGTCGAGGTACGGCAGGTAGGTCATGTTGTTGAAGACCCACTGGTTGGTCTGCCGGAACCCGGCCGCGCCCTGGACCACCGTGGTGGCCCAGATGCTGGTGGTGCAGCGGATGGTCTGCGAGTACGGCTCGCACTCGGTGAACCAGCGCCGACCGTTGAGGTCGTGGAATCCGGGGACCTCGTACGGCGCCTTCAGGCCGCTGTCCGGGACGCTCGGGCGCGACGGCGCGGGCGTCGGCGCGGGCGTCGGCCCGGCCGAGGGCGTGGGCGACGTCGACGCGGAGGGCGTGGGCGTCGGGGACGGGGAGGCCGCCGTCACGGTGACCGAGCGCACCTCGCTGATGACCTCGCCGCCGAACTCGTCGCGGACCACGACGTACCAGCCCGCGTCTGCCGCCGGGGTGTCCCAGGTGACCCGCACCGTCGTGCCGGAGGCGACGCCGTCGAAGGACCCGATGACCTCGGTGGTGAGGATGTCGGCGGTGAAGGCGGTGGTGGCCAGCGACTTCACGACGGGCTCGATCCCGAGCGTCGAGTAGGGGATCTCGAAGCTCTGGTGCTCGTCGTCCAGGGTCGGGTCGTCGGCGTTGAAGTCGGACAGCGACGGCGAGTAGGTGCGGATCCGCAGCTCCTGCGAGTCGTTGTCGTAGTGCTGCAGGCGCAGGTACCCGAGTCCGCCCTCGGTGAGTCCCTGGTAGTCGAACAGCATGGACACGACGGTGCGCTCGGCGGTGCCGTCGCCGTCGTCGTCGAAGGTGTCGGTGCGCGTGAAGGCGTCGTGGTAGTGGCCCGACTGCACCATCCGGACGTTCGGGTTCACCGCGATCACCTCGTCGAGGATGCGCTGCGGCAGGGCCCCGAGCCCACCGGTGGTGAGCATGTACTCGTGCAGGTCGACGACGGCGATCCGCTCCGGGTGCGCAGCCAGCACCGAGTTCATCCAGTCGATCTGCTCGTCACCGGCCCCCCAGCCCATGAAGACGTGGATGAAGTCGATGCCGCCGGCGGAGAACAGGTCGTAGTGGCCGCGGTTGTCCAGGTGCGACCCGCCATACCAGGGGTTCCCGGCGAAGCGCGCCTCCCCGAAGTGCCGGCTGTACTCGGTGTAGTCGTTGCTGGCCTGTGAGACGTCGTGGTTGCCCGCGAGCACGCCGTAGGGCAGGCCGGCCTCGTCGAAGAGCGCGTAGGCGGGGTTGGCCCGCTCCCACTGGACGGGGATCTCGTTGTTGTCCACGATGTCACCGGTGTGGGCGACGTACTGCAGGTTCAGGTTGTCCCGCTCCGCCAGCAGGAAGTCGTTGATCGACGTCTGGTGCTGGTAGTAGTCGGCGTTCGCGTTGTAGTACTGGGTGTCGCTGATGTGGGCGACGGTGAAGTCGTAGGTCGAGCGCGGTTCGGCCTCCGGGTGGAACGCGTCGACGGCGTCTCCGCGTTCGGTGAGGTTGCCGCCGGCCCAGCCGTCGCTGTGCTGGACGAGCACCCTGATCTGGCCCTCCACGGCGTGGCCCGCCGCCGGGACCACGGCCTCGAGGTCCACCGCGACCAGTCCGTCGCCGACGGGTGCGACCTGCTCCGCGACGCGGTGCCAGACTCCGTCGGTCGTCAGGACGCTCATGCTGACGCGCTGGCCGGCGTTGATCTCGCCGCTCCAGGCCAGCCGCGCGCGGTAGTCGTCGCCGGCGCCCTCCGGCACGTCGACGGCCAGGATCTCGTACGGCAGGAACTCGCCGCTGGTGACGGCCTCGCCGAGTTCGACCGCCTCGGCGCTGCGGTCGGTGGCGCTGGCGTCGTTCGTGACGCCGCCGGTCAGGGCGACCTCACCATCGGCGGCGGTCAGCCGGTGCCCGACGTTGAAGGAGCCGGACAGGACGTCGTCGGTGGGGTCGGTGACGACGGCGGACAGCTCTACGCCCGCAGCGACCTCGGCGCCCTCGGCCGGGCCTTCGAGCGCGGCGCCCGGCTGCTCCTCGGGGGTGGTGAAGGCGACGGTGGACACGGTCCGGTTGCCCAGCGCGTCAGCGGCGCGGACCTCGAGGACGTGGCCGCCCGCCGCCAGCAGCAGGGAGGAGGTCTCGTGGGGGGTCTCGATGGCCTGCCCGTCGAGGGTGACGAGGACTGAGTCCACGCCGGAGCCCGCGTCGGTCACGGTGGCGTCGAGGACGAACTCGCCCTTCTGGGTGGAGCCGTCGGCGATGCTCGCGGTGATGCTCGGGGCGGTGTTGTCCACCACGACGTCGGCCGTTGCGGAGTCGGCGCCGCGCGTGGCCAGGACATGGTGGGGGCCGTCGGCGACGGCGGTGGTGTCCCAGGTGTGGCCGAGCCCGGAGAAGGCGTCGGCCGGGACGGCGTAGGTGGCCTCGTAGAACTCGTACTTCCCGGCGGAGTCACCCATGCGCAGCGAGGTGGCGGGGTCGACGAACCCGGCGTCGCGCAGGGTGCGGCCGTCGGGCAGGACGAGGCGCAGGTTGCGAACCTCGAAGTCGTCGTTGTTCTCGTTCACGTCGATCTCGGGGGCCTTCTTGGTGCCTGCCCAGATCTCGACGGTGAGGTCGTCGCCCCGGGTGAGGTAGGACTCGTCGACGGGCACCGAGACGGTCACCCACTCACCGTAGAAGCCCTCGTCGAAGACGTGCAGGACGTCCTCGCCCACCAGGACGCCGTTCTGGAAGTAGGCGTCGGTCTGGCTGGCCTCGAACACGAAGACCGGCTTGCCCTCCAGCGCGGGCACCAGGCCGGCGGTGACGTCGTCACCGGCGACGCTGAGGGACACGCCGTCGGTGCCACCATCGGCCCCCACCACGAGCTGGGTGGTGCCGGAGAGGAACTGGCCGTCGGTGACGTTGAGTCGGAGCGGGTCGGTATTGACGCCCTCGAGCACGACGCGGGTGGCGTCCGTGGTGGTCACCTTCGTACCGTCGGTGGTGGTCAGCCAGTAATCGTAGTGGCGCTTGCCGGTGAGGTCCGCCGCCGGGATGGTGAAGGTGTAGGTGTCCTCGGCGCCGGAGACGAGGTTGTAGGCCAGGGGGGCGGCGTCGACGTTGCTCTGCACGTGCAGGGTCGCGGTGCGGACCAGCACGTCGTCGGTGATGGCGTGGACGATGTCGAAGTCCTGGTCGGGCGCGATGGTCGCGGCCGTCTGGTCGGTCACGTGCGGGGCGACGGTGTCCTCGGCGAGCACCATCAGGCCACCGGGCACCTGCCTGCCGACCTCGACGCGTCCGGGCGTGGCCGGAGCGATCTCGAGGATGTCCTGCAGCGCCTTGTCAGCGGTGCCGGTGTAGTGGATGCCCTGGTCGGGTTGGGTGTGGTCGACCCCGGTGACGTGGTTGTAGTAGGTCCGGCTGATCGTGATGCCGGTGTTGGTGATGACGTCGACGCCGCGGAGGCTGCCGTTGGCCATGCCGCCCGAGGGGATCTCCACGAGGTTCTCGCCGGCCACCAGCGAGGTGCCGAACTTGGCGTTGAAGTCGGCGGCGGTGAGTGCGTCGTTGGGGCCGTTCTTGATCCACAGGACGAGCGTCTCGCCGGAGCCGATGACGACGTCGGCGGGCTCCGAGGGCCACAGCGCGGAGCTGCCGATGGTCAGGTCGGCCGCCGGGTAGAGGTAGTTGATCTTGAAGTCGGTGAAGTCGATGTCCGCGGTGGTGGGGTTGTACAGCTCGATGAACTCGAAGCCGTCCGAGCCGCCGACGTTGCTGCTGTCGGGCAGCAGCTCGGTCACCTGCAGCAGGGCGACGTCGATCGCCGGGTCCGGCGTCGCGGTCGGCTGGGGCGAGGGCTCTGCGGTGGGCTCCTCCGTGGGCTCCGCGGTGGGTGTCGTCGTCGGGGTGGGCGACGGCGAGGGCGCCAGCACCTGGGCCGGGTCGACGACGCCGGGGGTGCCGGCCGCGTCAGAAGCGAACAGCGCCTGCGATTGGCCGTCGGTGACGGCGAAGTGGGCGGTGCCGCTGGTGGAGACCGAACCCACCGGGTAGTGGGACCAGACCATGGCGCCGTCGGGGCCGGTGAGGCGGATGCCGCGGTCGCCGCCGTTGGCCATGCCGGACTGACCCGCGGCCTTGAGGATGGTGTAGCTGCTGGCCGCGTCACCCCACTGGGCGCGGAAGTCCTCGTCGGTGAACGAGAACGAGTCCACCGTCGCGGTGGTGTACTGCAGCCAGACCGCCACGACTCCGCCGGCCGGGATCACCGCCGGCTCGACGTCGAGGGGGACGTCGCGGGTGGTGTCGTCGGAGTCGACGTAGCTGTAGGCCACGGCGTAGTCGGCCAGGTCCACGGGTGTCGCAGTGGTGTTCGTGATCTCGAAGAACTCGAAGTTGTCGTAGCTCGCATGGTCGGGGGCGATCTCGGTCACCACCAGCTCGGGGAGCTCCGCCGCACTCGCCGGGACCACCATGGCCGCCACCGACGTCACGAGCATCGCGGACACCGCCGCGATCGCGCCTGTTTTCCTCATCGTCATCCTCGTCCTCCATCATTCGCGCCTCCTGCCCGGAGACCGGCTCACATCCAACGCGAGCAAGGTGACCTCCCGGGCAACTCCTTGCCAACGGCGGGTTAACGACGGTTGAACGTGCCGGAGGCGAGTTCCGCGCGCCAGCGGTTCCCCGGCCCGGGAGCGAAGTACGCTTGCTGACATGAGTGATTCCAACGACACAGCAGAGCCGCTGGACCCCAAGGAGGCCATGCGTCAGGCACTGGAGCGCAAGAAGGCTTCGGAGCAGGAGGGGCAGGCCAGGGTCGACGCGGAACGTGACAAGGGTGGCCACGCACACGGACAGGTGGGCGGCAAGCGCGTCTTCCGCCGCAAGTCCGGAGGCTGATCCCCCAGTACCCGGAAAGGGATTGCGAGGGCCCGGTTCCGTCCTGGTGACGGCCGGGCCCTCGTCATGTCCGCGCGCACCATGGTGACCACCCACCCCGGGGCCAACGACGCAAGGGCCGACGATAGGCTGTGGGCGTGCGCAAACTCAGTGTGGAAGAGCTGGCGGAGAAGGTGGCCGAGGGGTCGCGCGGGCACGTGGCCCGGGCCATCACCCTCGTGGAGTCCACCAGGCCCGAGCACCGCGAGCAGGCGCACAGCCTGCTGAAACTCCTGGCGCCCCGCACCGGTGGCGCCTTCCGCGTCGGCATCTCCGGAGTCCCGGGAGCGGGCAAGTCCACCTTCATCGACGCCATGGGCGTCAAGCTGATCTCCGAACACGGCCACAAGGTGGCGGTGCTGGCCGTGGACCCGTCGTCGTCGCGCACCGGCGGCTCGATCCTGGGCGACCGCACCCGCATGGCCGACCTCGCCAACCGGCCCCAGGCCTTCGTGAGACCCTCCCCCTCCGCCGGACACCTGGGCGGCGTGGCCCGCGCCACGCGCGAGTCGATGCTGGTGCTCGAGGCCGCCGGCCACGACGTCGTACTGGTCGAGACCGTCGGCGTCGGGCAGTCGGAGGTCGCCGTCTCCGGGATGGTGGACACCTTCCTGATGCTGCAGGTGGCCCGCACCGGCGACCAGCTGCAGGGCATCAAGCGCGGCATCCTCGAGCTCGCCGACGTCATCGCCATCACCAAGGCCGACGGCGACAACGAGGTGGCCGCCCGGGTGGCGGCCCGCGAGCTGAGCATCGCGATGAAGCTGATCACCTCGGACAACACGAAGCGCCGCGCGCCGGTCCTGACCTGCTCCTCCTACACCGGGCAGGGGCTGGACGAGGTGTGGGCGGCAGTCGTGAAGCACCGCGACGAGCTGGAGGCCGACGGTGGGCTGACGGCCCGGCGGCTGGCGCAGCAGCGCGACTGGCTGTGGAACATGGTGCGCGAGGAGCTGCTCGAGTCGCTGCGGACCTCCCCCGAGGTGCGGGGCGTGGCAGCCAACGTGGAGGCCCGGGTGGCCGACGAGTCGCTGAGCGCGCTGGAGGGTTCGCAGGAGATCCTCGCCGCCTACGCCCGCGCCGTTCCCGGTCTGCCCTGGGCGCGCTGAGGCGGCGCCTCAGTCGGCGAGGACCAGGGCGTCGTCGATCTCCAACTCGACCACCCCGATCCGGGCGACGTCGCCCGGGCCGGGTACCTGGCTGCCGGGCAGCGACACCGCCGCGGAGCCCCATGCGACGCCGCGGGCGAGCGCCTCTGACGCCGGCAGGTCCTCGGCCAGCGCGGAGAGCACCCCGGCGAGCAGGCAGTCACCCGCCCCGACCGTGGACAGCGGGTTCGCAACGGGCGCCTTCGCCAGCCACGCGCCGTCGGCCGTGGTCAGCAGCGCACCGTCGGCACCGAGGCTGGCCACGACGACCGAGATGCCTCCGGCCACCAGCTCGCGGCAGGCCTGGCGAACGTCGCCGAGGGTGGCCAAACGGCGCCCCACCAGCTCCTCGAGCTCCTCCCGGTTCGGCTTCACCAGGTACGGCGTGGCGGCCACGGCCGCGGCCAGCGGAGCCCCGGAGGTGTCCACCACCACCTGGCCGGGATGCGTGGCCACCAGGTCGGTGAACAGTGAGGCGTCCGTGCCGCGCGGGAGGCTCCCGCACAGCACCACCCACTCCGCGTCGCGGGGAACCGCGGCGCGCAGGGCCGCAACCTCGACGTCCGAGAGCTCCGGGCCGGGCTCATTCACCTTCGTGGTGCCGCCACGTGGGTCGACGATGGCGACGTTGGTACGGGTGTTGCCGCCGATCCCAACGGCGACGTGGGACAGGCCGCCGGCGTCGAGCAGGGAGCTGTGGAGGTCGCCGTCGGGCCCGCCGAGCGGCAGGATCGCGGTGGTGGGCACGCCGTTGGCGGCCAGCGCGCGGGAGACGTTGACGCCCTTGCCGCCGGGGTCGACCAGCACGGAGTGCGCCCGGTTGACCCCGCCGACCTCGAGGCGGTCGACGGCGATGGTGCGGTCGATGCTGGGGTTGGGGGTGAGGGTGACGATCATGCTCTGAGCACCTCGGTTCCTGCGTCCTCGAAGGCCTCGGCGGTCTCGTCGTCGAGCCGGTCGTCGGTGATGAGGAGTTCGATGTCCGACGGTGCGGCGAACCGTTGGAAGTGCACCTGGCCGGCCTTGGTGGCGTCGGCGAGCACGATGGAGCGGCGCGCGGCGGCCACCATCGCGCGCTTGACGTCGGCCTCCACCTCGTCGGGGGTGGTGAAGCCGCGGTCCAGGGTGAACCCGTTTGCGCCCAGGAAGACGACGTCGATGGCCAGTTCGGCCAGGGCCTTCATCGCCCACGAGCCGACGGCGGCGCCGGTGCGGCCGCGGATCCGGCCGCCCAGCACGTGGACCGTGAGGTTCCCGCGCTCCATCAGGGTGGCGGCGATGGTGACGGAGTTGGTCACCACGGCCAGGCCGCTGCGGTTGGGCAGCACCCGCGCCAGCGCGAGGGTGGAGGTGCCGGCGTCGAGCAGGATCACGCCCTCCTCCGGGAGTTCCTGGACCGCCCTCATCGCGATCCGTTCCTTCTCCATGGTGGCGCGCCCGAGGCGCTCGGTGACGGTGGGCTCGTGCTCGGTGAGGGTCACCGGCAGCGCGCCGCCGTGGACGCGCCGCACGAGGCCGCGGCGTTCGAGGAGCGTCAGGTCACGCCGGACGGTCTCCGGCGTGACCTTCAGCCGCTCGGCCAGCCCGCTGACGTCCACGCGGCCCTCCGCCCGCGCCTCGGCCACGATCCTGTCGTGCCGCTGCGCCGCGTAGAGGTGGCGGATGTTGCTGGAGCTGGTCATGTCCTCGCCTTCCGGTTCAGGGCTCGACGGTCACCTTGATGGCCTCGCCCTTGGCAACGATCTCAAACACGTCCATGACTTGCGAAAGCGGGACGCGCTTGGTGATGAGATCTGCCACGGGCACCTCGCCGGAGGCGATGTAGGCCAGGGCGCGCTTGTTGTGCTCGGGTGCCGACCCGTTGGCGCCATGGATGTGCAACTGGCGGTAGTGCACCAGGTTGGAGTCGAGCTTGATGAACGGGTCATTCTTCGGCAGTCCCCCGAAGAAGCTGATCCGGCCGTTGCGGGCGGTCATGGCGACGGCCTGCTCCTGGGTGACGTTGGCGGGCGTCGCGGTGATGACCACGTCCGCGCCGCGGCCGTCGGTGAGCTTCATGACCTCAGCCACAACGTCGGTCTCTGAGCCGTTGATGACGACGTCGGGCTGGACCGCGTCGGCGCTCATCTGCAGGCGTTCGGCGTTGATGTCGACGAGGATGACCCGGCCCACCTTGTGGACGCCGCGGGCGATCCGCACGTGCATGCAGCCGATGGGCCCGGCGCCGAAGATCACGACGGTGTCGCCCTCCTCGATGCCCAACTGCTCCTGCGCGTTGATGGCGCACGCGAACGGCTCCGCGGCCGAGGCCTCGGCGAAGCTGACGCCGTCGGGGATGCGGTTCATGCCGTCCACCTTGAGCACCTCGCGGGGCACGATCATGTACTCGGCGAACCCGCCGTCGTACTGGTAGCCCACCGAGGTCTGGTTCTGGCAGACGGCCATCCAGCCCTTGCGGCACTCGTGGCAGTCACCGCACGGGACGGCGGCGATCACCTGGACGCGGTCGCCCACCTTCCACTCGCCCGCGACGTCGGTGCCGATCTCAGTGATCTCGCCGGCGATCTCGTGCCCGATGGTGCGTGGGGGCGAGAGGTTGGGGTGGCCGTTGCGGCGGATCTTGACGTCGGTGCCGCACGTGGAGCAGTTGCGGACGCGGATCTTCACCTCGTCGGCGGCGGGTGTGGGTTCGGGGACGTCCTCGAGCCGGAGGTCCTCGGGTGCGTAGAAGCGAAGTGCCAGCATGTCAGTCCTCCGATCCGATGCTGCCCAGCAGCCCGAGCACCTCGTCGACGCTGCCCGAACTGCGCAGCTTCTCCGCCTTCTCCGGGTCCATCAGCACCTCAGCCAGTGCGGCCAGGATGTCGACGTGCTCGTCGGAGTTGCTGGCGATCGGGATGCAGACGTTGACGGTGTTGCCCGCCCAGTCGACGCCGTCGGGGAACTGGATGAACCCCAGGGCCGTCTTCTTGATGTGGACGCGGGACTCGTTGGTGCCGTGCGGGATGGCCACCCCCTCGCCGAGGAAGGTGGACACCTGCTTCTCCCTGTCGAACAGCGCGTCGGCGTACTCCTGGCTGGCGGCGCCGAGCGCGACTAGGAGCGCCCCGCACTGCCGGATGGCGTCGTCCTTGTCGGTGGCCCTCTGGCCGAGTCGGACGGACTCGGGGGTCATGACGTCATTCAATGTTCTCTCCGTTCTTGATCTGCTCTTCGAGCCTCGCGAAGGCGGGGTCTCCCACGAACTGTTCGAAGGGGACGATCACGGCGTTCGGGGCGATGCCGCGGACGCGGTCCACCAGGCCGGACTGGCACATGACCAGCTCGGTGTCCGGCGGCAGGTCGTTGACCGGCGAGTGCCGGACGTCGATGTCGTAGGACTTGAGCCGCTTCTTCATCGCGCCGGTGACCATCACCGACGAGCCCATGCCGGCGTCGCAGGCCACGACCAGTTCCCTCACGTCCCTGCCGTTGATGGAGCGGGTGGCGATGGCGGTCGCGGCCGGGGCGGCGGCGACGGTGGCGGCGCCCATCGTGCCGGTGGTGTCAGCCGGCGGGGCCCCGGCGGCCTCGGCCGTGGCGGCGTCGACCTGCTCGTCCTTCTTGCCGAACCCGAGCAGCAGCGAGGCGACGACGAACGACACGATCGCGGCTGCCGCGACCGCGGCCAGCACCCCGAGGTGACCGCCGCGTGGCGTCACGGCCAGGTAGGCGAGGATGCTGCCGGGCGACGCCGCGGAGACCAGGCCCGCGTTCAGGACGCTACCGACGAAGACGCCGCTCATGCCGCCGGCGATCGCGGCCAGGATGAGTGCCGGCTTGGCGAGGATGTAGGGGAAGTAGATCTCGTGGATGCCGCCGAGGAAGTGGATGATGATGGCGCCGGGGGTGGACCCCCGCAGGGCCTTGGGGCCGAACACCAGGAAGGCGCACAGGATGCCGAGGCCGGGGCCGGGGTTCGACTCCACCATGAACAGGATCGACTGGCCCAGCGACTGCGACTCGGCCGCGCCGAGCGGTGTCAGGACGCCGTGGTTGATGGCGTTGTTGAGGAACAGCACCTTGGCGGGTTCGACGAAGATCGACGCCAGCGGCAACAGGCCGTTCTGGACGAGGAGGTCCACGCCGGAGCCGAGCCAGCCGACGAGGGTGTTGACGACCGGTCCGATGCCGAGGCGGCCGAGGATGGCCATCAGCATGCCGATGATGCCGAGGGAGAAGTTGTCCACCAGCATCTCGAAGCCGCTGGCGACGCGGCCCTCGATCAGCTTGTCGAACTTCTTGAGCAGCCACGCGGAGATCGGGGCGATGATCATGGCCCCGAGGAACATCGGCACTTCCGAGCCGACGACGACGCCCATCGTGGCGATGGCGCCGATGACGGCACCGCGCTGGCCGTGGACGATCCGGCCGGCGGTGTAGCCGATGAGGATCGGCAGGAGGTAGGTGATGATCGGACCGACCATGGTGGCCAGGGTCTCGTTGGGCAGCCATCCGTTGGGGATGAACAGTGCCGTGAGAAGGCCCCAGGCGATGAAGGCGCCGATGTTGGGCATGATCATGCCGGCGAGGAACCCGCCGAACTTCTGGACACGGGCGCGGAAACCGGTGCCCTCGAGGTTCTTGTTGACTCTCGCGTCGGGCAGTACGTCGGTGGGTGCCATTGCGCTCACCCTTTCTGAACTTCGCTGTTCGGGACTGGACCCGCTCCACCATCGGAGCGATACGGACATCCTCACCTTTGTTTCTGTCCGTGTCAACCCCTCCGGCGGGCCGATTCGGACACGAACCAACATCGGTGCGCTCGCCGTCGACCCGACACGCCGCACCGAATCGTCTCGGAGGGGGCCGGCCACCCCTGGCCAGATTCCGTGCGGCGTGTCGGGTCGGCACGGGGCCGCGACGGCGAACCCAGCGTCCGACCAGGGCCCGGAATCCGCCCCCTGCAGCGGGGCCCCAGGTCCGAACAGCCGCGGACCACGGCCGGACGCAGACGCCGTCGACAAGGGCGAACACCACGTCGCAGCGACCTCCAGTTGGGGTTGAGGTGACGGCGCGCCGCAGACCTGTTTGCCGCGCTGAGCGCGCCTCTGGGTAAGCTGAAAGCCGGTGTGACCGCTGGAAGGGGGTCAGGATGGGTGTGTTCGACCGCGCCGAGAAGAGGATCGGCGCCGCCGTCGACAAGGTGTTCGCGCGTGCCTTCAAGGGCGACGTGCAGCCCGTTGAGATCGCCGCAGGCATCCAGCGGGAGCTGGACGCCGAGGCCAAGTTGCTCAGCCGGGACCGTCGGCTGGTGCCCAACGACTTCACCATCTCCTTGTCCCCGCACGACTACAACCGCCTGTTCCCGTACTCGAAGACGCTGAACGCTGAGATCATCCCTGGCCTGCGCGAACATGCCGCCGAGCGGCAGTACGTGTTCAACGGCCCGATCTCGATCAACTACGAGCTGGACAAGTCCCTGCCCACCGGGCAGTTCAAGGTGGCCAGCGACGCCGTCTCCGACGGCTCGTCCGGCTCCGGTGAGCGCCGCCCCGCGTCGATCCACCGTCCCGCCCGCGGCCTGGTGCTCGAGGTCAACGGGGTGCGCCACCCGCTGCGTCCCCCGGGCCTGGTGATCGGCCGCGGCTCGGAGGCAGACCTGCGCATCAACGACCCGGGCGTGTCCCGCCGCCACGCGCTGGTGACCGTCACCGGCACCCCGGACGCCCCGTCGGTCTCCATCGAGGACCTGGGCTCAACGAACGGAATCATCGTCAATGGCAGCCGTATCCAGGAGGTCCAGCTCGTGGACGGATCGCGGATCGAGATCGGCAACACAAGGATGCTGGTGCACGCGCCGTCGGAGCAGTGAATGAGTGAGCTGATCGTCGCGGCCATTCGCATCGTCTTCCTGATCCTGCTGTGGCTGTTCATCCTGTTCATCGCCGACGTCATCCGTCGCGACATGTTCGGCCGAAGGGTCAAGGCTGACACGCTGAAGGCCCACCCCGCCGACGGTCCCGGCCACGGAAGGCGTTCCCGCACCCCCACCCGGTTCGCCGTCACCCAGGGCGCGCAGCAGGGGCTCTCGGTGCCGGTGGAGCCGACGATCAACCTGGGACGCGCCGCGGACAGCACCTTCAACCTCGAGGACGACTACGCCTCCGCCCGCCACGCCCAGCTGGTGCAGGCCGATGCACTCACGTGGGTGCTCACGGACCTCGGCTCAACCAACGGCACGTACGTGAACGGGCGCCGCGTCAGCGAACCCACCCGCGTCACGGTCGGTGACGTGATCCGGATCGGCAAGACCCTCATGCGTCTGGAGGTCTGAGCGTGACCTTCTCCCTCGACTTCCGCGCCCACTCCGAGGTGGGTCGGGTCCGCAAGAACAACCAGGACGCCGGGTACGCGTCCCCGAACATGCTGCTGGTCGCCGACGGCATGGGCGGCGCAGCCGCGGGTGACCTGGCCTCGGCCGTCGCGGCCGTGGAGGCGAGCCGCTCCGACGAGCACCTCGAGGGCGACGCCATGGTGGACCACATCAAGGGCGTCGTCACCCGGGCCAACGAGAAGCTCGCCGCGCTCGTGGAGGCCGACCCGACCCTCGACGGCATGGGCACCACCTTCTGCGGCGCCATGTTCTCCGGGACCCAGCTGGGGATGGCCCACATCGGCGACTCGCGCTGCTACGTCCTGCGCGACGGCGAGCTCACCCAGCTCACCCACGACCACTCCTGGGTGCAGTCCCTCATAGACAGCGGGCGCCTCACCCCGGAGCAGGCCGCCACCCATCCGCACCGCTCGCTCATCCTGAAGGTGCTCAACGGGCACGCGACGATGATGCCGGACTACTCGCTGGTGGACGTCGCGCTGGGCGACCGCTTCCTGTTCTGCTCCGACGGCCTCAGCGGCCTGATCGGCGACGACGAGATCGGCGAGCTGCTGGCCCTACCGGACCTCGACGAAGTGACCTCCGGCCTCGCCGAGGCCGCCAACAACGCCGGTGGCCACGACAACATCACCGTGATCATCGGCGAGGTGGTCGAAGCCGACGACGCCCTCGCGACCCGGGCGCCGCAGCTCGTCGGCTCCGCCGTCGAGCGCGAGATCCCCGAGCCCGACGAGCTCGCCGCAGAGTTCCAGCACACCGCCTTCCCCGACTCCCCCACCGTCGAGGACTCCCCCGCGGAGACCGAGGAGGAGGACGAAGACCACGACGAGGCCGAGCGCGCCCGCTACGCCCCGGACCCGACGCCGCACCGCCGCTGGCCGGGCATCCTGGCCGCCGTGCTCGCCATCGCCCTGGTGCTCGGCGGGTCCGCGTGGGGCGTGACGGCGTACGCGAAGTCGCGCTACTTCCTGGCCGACGCCGAGGGCTACGTGGGCATCTACAACGGGCTGCCCGGCTCGCTGCTCGGACAGGAGCTGAACGTGCTCGTGGAGACGCGCGACTTCCAGGTCGAGGACCTGCCAGCCTTCTACCAGCGTGCCGTCGCCAACACCATCGGCGTCCCCAGCCTCGAGCGGGCGCACGCCACCGCCGACCAGCTCGCCGACTTCGCCGCCCGCTGCGTCGAGGCGCGCGAAGAGCGCGACAACCGTCCGGATCCGACCCCGAGCCCCGAGCCGCAGCCCTCGCCGACGGGCCTGTCCACCGGGCAGCCGAACTATCCCACCTACCTCGCACCGATCACGCCCACGGCGACGGAGGAAGCGGATCCGGAGGCCTGCAGGTGATGTCCGTCGCCAAACAGCCGGCCGCCACCGGGGACGTGGTGGTCCACCGCCAGTGGCGCAACGCGGAGCTGCTGCTGATCCTGTTCGCCCAGACCTTCGGTCTGGGCGGCTGGGTGGTGACCCACCTGAGCCTCTACGGGAACCTGCCGGAGAATCTGGCGACGGCGGCCGGCATCTGGTTCGGCATGGGCATCCTCGCCCACCTCGCGGTGAGGATCCGGCTGCCGTGGGCCGACCCCCTGATCCTGCCCTGCGTGTTCCTGCTCAACGGGCTCGGCCTGGCGATGATCGCCCGCATCGACCAGATCCCCGACGTCATCCGCCACGACGCCGAGCAGCAGCTGGTGTGGACCGGTCTCGGCATCGCCCTGTTCATCGGCGTGCTGGTGGTGCTGCGCGACCACCGTCGCCTCCAGCGCTACCCCTACCTGCTGTTCATCGTCGGCCTCGTCCTCCTGCTGCTGCCACTGGTGCCCGGCCTCGGACGCGCCTCCGGCGGCGCCCAGATCTGGATCAACGTCGCCGGGTTCAGCTTCCAGCCGGCCGAGGTGGCCAAGATCGTGCTGGCCATCGCGTTCGCCGCCTACTTCTACGAGAAGCGCGACGTGCTGGCCCTGGCGGGCAAGCGTTTCGTCGGCCTGGAGCTGCCGCGCGCCCGTGACCTGGGCCCGATCGCCGTGATGTGGCTGCTCGCACTGGCGGTGATGGTGTTCCAGAACGACCTCGGCACGGCCCTGCTGTTCTTCGGCCTGTTCACCGTGATGATCTACATCGCCACCGAGCGGCCGGCTTGGACGATCCTCGCGGGCCTCGGCTTCGCCGTCGCGGGTGTGCTGGCCTACAACTTCACCCACCACGTGCCCCGCCGCGTCAACGCCTGGCTGGACCCGTTCAGCAACTACGACGCCAACCTGCAGATCATCAGCGCCCAGTTCGGGTTCGCGTGGGCCGGGCTGTTCGGCCGCGGCTGGGGCAACGGGCGCCCGGGCCTCACCCCGCTGCCCAAGAGCGACTTCATCGCCGCGAGCCTCGGCGAGGAGATCGGGATCGTCGGCTTCATGGCGATCATCGTCATCTACTCGTTGGTCATCGCCCGCGGCATGAAGGCCGCCCTGACCTGCCCCGACGGCTTCGGCAAGCTGCTCGCCGGCGGGTTGGCGTTCACATTCGCGCTGCAGGTCTTCGCCATCCTCGGCGGCATCACCCGGCTCCTGCCCCTGACGGGCCTCACCACGCCGTTCATGTCCCAGGGCGGCTCGAGCCTGGTGGCCAACTGGATCATCATCGGCATCCTGCTGGTGATCTCGCACCGGGCACGGATGCCGCAGGCCGCAACCGCCACCCCGCAGGAACTGGTCGGCGACGACTCGACGGTGGTGATCGCAAAGTGAACGGGCCACTGCGCAAGGTCAGCATGTTCGTCGCCCTGATGATGGCGGCGCTGCTGCTCAACATGACGTGGATCGCCGTCGTGGAGAGCGAGGACCTGAACGCCCACTCCCGCAACCGGCGCGTCCGCGACGCCGAGTTCGCCCAGAACCGGGGAGCGATCCTCGTCGGGAACCTGCCGATCGCCATCACCAACCGCTCCGAGGGCATGACGTTCCGCTGGGCGCGCGAGTACCCCGAGCCTGAGCTGTGGAGCTCGGTGACCGGCTGGTACTCCTACGACTACGGCCGCAGCAACCTCGAGCAGTACTACAACGAGGAGCTCTCCGGCACCGGTTCGGTGCAGGCGTTCCAGCGCATCCTCGACATCCTGGCCGGCCGCACGCCGCAGGGTGCCAACATCTCCACGACGCTGGACGCAGGCGCGCAGGCCGCCGCCGTCCGCGCGCTGGGCGACCAGCAGGGCGCCGCCATCGCCGTCGACTACACCACCGGCGAGGTGCTGGCGCTGGTCTCGACCCCCACCTACGACCCGAACCGGCTCTCCTCGCTGGAGCTCTCCTCGGCCCGGGACTCGTGGGACGCACTGCTCAACGCGCCCGACGAGCCGCTGAAGAACCGCGCCGTCCGGGAGGTGTACCCACCCGGGTCCACCTTCAAGCTCGTCACCGCGGCCGCGGCACTGGAGAGCGGCTGGACCAAGGACTCGGTCCTGGCCGCCCCGCAGTCGCTGCCGCTGCCCAACTCGAACTCGACCATGGGCAACTCCACCAACTGCGGCGGCACCGAGGTCACCCTCGAGCAGGCGCTCAACACGTCCTGCAACACCGCGTTCGGCTCGCTGGGGATGGAGGTCGGCGACGACGGCCTGCGCGAGATGGCGCGTGCCTTCGGCTTCGACTCCGACCTGGGCTTGGACCTGCCCTCGGCGCAGTCCCGCTTCCCCGACGAGCTCGACGAGGCGCAGACCGCGCTCAGCTCCATCGGCCAGTACGACGTCGCGGCCTCGCCCCTGCAGATGCTCATGGTGACCGCCGCCATCGCCAACGATGGCACCATGATGCGGCCGCACCTGGTCAAGGAGGTCACCTCCCGTGACCTGCGCGTGCTGGAGTCGGTGACACCCACGGAACTGACCCGCCCCATCTCCCAGAGCACCGCACGGCAGCTGCAGGAGATGATGGTGACCACCGTCACCGACGGGACCGGAAGCCCGGCCCGGATGGACGGCATGACGATCGGGGGCAAGACCGGCACGGCCGAGTCGAGCCCGGACCGCCCCAACTACGCGTGGTTCGTCGGGTACGCCGAGGAGCCGACGGTCGCCGTCGTCGCCTTCGTGCAGAGCACCGACGTCCGCCCCGACGACATCTCGGGCGGCCGCGTGGCCGCCCCGATCTTCACTGCAATCATGGAGGCGCTCCGATGAGGTCGTTTCCACGAATCACAGGCACATGGGAAACAATGGAGCCTGACCCGATGAAAGGACCAAAGCGATGACAGAGCGAGGCACGGTGCTCCAGGGGCGCTACGAGCTCGACCAGATCATCGGCCGAGGGGGCATGGCCGAGGTGTGGCGCGCCCGTGACCGCCGCCTCGTCCGCGACGTCGCGGTCAAGCGACTGCGCGTCGATCTCGCCAGCGACCCGACCTTCCAGGCGAGGTTCCGCCGGGAGGCCCAGTCCGCCGCCGGTCTCAACCACCCCAACATCGTCGCGGTCTACGACACGGGCGAGGAGCTGGATACCGCCTCCGACGTGTCCGTGCCCTACATCGTGATGGAACTCGTCGAGGGCGTCACGCTGCGCGACGTGCTGCGCGACGGCCGCAAGGTACTGCCCGAACGCGCCCTCGAGTTCACCAAGGGTGTCCTCGACGCCCTCGCCTACAGCCACCGCGCCGGCATCATCCACCGCGACATCAAGCCCGCGAACGTGATGCTGACGCCGTCGGGATCGGTGAAGGTGATGGACTTCGGCATCGCCCGCGCCGTCGCCGACACCTCCGCCACCATGACGCAGACCGCCGCCGTGATCGGCACCGCGCAGTACCTCTCCCCGGAGCAGGCGCGCGGCGAGAAGGTGGACAACCGCTCCGACATCTACGCCGTCGGTTGCCTCCTCTACGAACTGCTGGTCTCGCAGCCGCCGTTCAAGGGTGACTCGCCGGTCAGCGTGGCCTACCAGCACGTCCGCGAGATCCCCGTGCCGCCCAGCCAGCTGGACTCCGAGATCACGCCCGACATGGACGCGATCGTGATGAAGTCCCTCGCCAAGGCGCCGGGCGACCGCTACCAGGACGCCCGCGAGATGGCCGCCGACGTCACGCGCGCCATCAACGGCGAGCCCGTGCACGCGCTGCTGGCCCCAGTGGGTGCCGAGCAGCCGACCGCGGTGCAGGGGTACCACGCCAACGCACCGACGCACGTCGCCCAGCGCGCCGCCGTCGCGAGCGCCCCCAGCCCCGTCTACTCCCCCGGGGAGCTGGACGAGGACGAGGAGGAGCCCAGGTCGAAGAAGGGCATCATCATCCTGGCCTCGCTGGCCGGGCTCGTGGTGGTGGGCATGATCATCGCGCTGGCGATGCTGCTCAACCCGGGCACCCCGGAGCCGGAGATGGTCACCGTGCCCAGCGTCGTCGGCGCCAGCGAGGTGTTCGCCGTCGGCCAGGTCGAGGCCGCCGAACTCGTCCCCAAGGTCGAGTACGAGGCCGGCTCGGAGGACAACCAGGGCGAGGTCGTCCGGCAGAGCCCGGAGGGCGACGCCGAGGCCGAGGTGGGCAGTGAGGTCGTCCTCGTCGTCAGCACCGGCGTCGAACTGTTCACGGTCCCCGACAACCTGGTGGGCATGCCGCGGGCCGACGCACTGCGCGTCCTCGACGACGCGGGCTTCAGCAACGTCACCGTGCGTGACGCCGATCCCGCCAACCGGCAGGAGGAGCCCGTCGACGCCGAGGCTGGCACCGTGACCGTGGTGAACCCTGCCGAGGGCGCCGAGATCCCCGCCGACGGTGAGCTCGAGCTGGTGATCGCCACCGGCCGCTCCCCCATCCCAGACCTGACCGGACGCACCCTCGAGGTGGCCATGGACGAGGCGAAGGACGCCGGCTTCACCGAGCAGTTCGAGGTGGTCTACGAGCAGACCGACCAGGTGGCGCCCGGCAACGTGTTCGACCAGACCCCGGCGGCCGGCGAGAGCCACCCCCGCAACACCGTCATCAACGTCAAGGTGGCCGAGGCCGTCGACACCACCCTCCCGGTCCCCGAGCTGGTGGCGCTCACCCTCGAGGCCGCACAGCAGGCCGCCACCGACGCCGGGTTCACGTCGCCCCTGTCCGTGACCGAGGAGCAGACCGACGAGGCCGAGCCCGGCACCATCGTCAGCCAGGCCCCGGCCGCCGGCGAGCGGATCGAGCCGAACGTGCCGATCGAGGTGGTCGTCGCCGTCGGGCCGCAGCTGAGTGAGATGCCGAACCTGCTGGGCCTGTCCCAGGAGCAGGCCGGGACCTCGCTCGACCGCGCCGGGTTCACGAACTACCGGTTCGAGGACGAGGTCACCCCCGGCGCCCCAGCCGACACGGTCCTCGAGCAGAACATCGCCGCTGGCGAGCAGGTCGACCCGGAGACCGAGGTCGTCGTGATCATGGCCCGCGCGCCCGGCAACTCCAACCCCAACCCGAGCGACACCCCGAGCTAGGCGGTCTCGACACGCGCCACTCGTACCTCGCGGCGCTACTCGACCAGCGGAGACCCCCAGCCCCGTTGGTCGAGTAGCCCGCCAAACCCGTTGGTCGAGTAGCCGGCGAGGAACGAGCCGGCCAAACCCGTTGGTCGAGTAGCCGGCGAGGAACGAGCCGGCCAAACCCGTTGGTCGAGTAGCCGGCGAGGAACGAGCCGGCGTGTCGAGACCCCTCAGGCGCGCGACATGTTCGCCCGCACCAGGGGCGAGAGCTCCGCAGCGCGAGCCGGCGCGTCGGCGTCGCCGCACGTGACCAGCCAGTTGGCGAGCATCTGGTAGCCGCCCTCGGTCAGGACGGACTCGGGGTGGAACTGCACAGCGGACATCGGCCACTCGGCGTGCCGCACGGCCATGATGACGCCGGACTCGGTACGGGCGGTGACCACGAGCTCCTCGGGCAGGGTGTCGGCCACGATCGCGAGCGAGTGGTAGCGCGTGGTCCGGATGGGCGAGGGCAGCCCGGCGAAGATGCCGTCGGCGTCGTGGAAGACCTGCGACACCTTGCCGTGGAGCAGTTCCGGCGCGCGGTCCACCGTCGCCCCCAGTGCCACGCCCATGGCCTGCAGGCCGAGGCAGACGCCGAAGAGCGGCTTGCTGGGACCCAGTTCGCGGATGACGTCGACGCAGACCCCGGAGCGCTCCGGCGTGCCGGGACCCGGCGACAGCAGCACGCCGTCGAAGCCGGTGTGCCAGTCGGGATCACTGAAGCGGGCGTCGTCATTGCGCCAGACCTCGACGTCGGCGCCGATCTCACCCAGGTACTGCACGAGGTTGTAGACGAACGAGTCGTAGTTGTCGATCACGAGGATTCTTGCCACGGGCCAATTCTGGCACGCTGCCGCGCCGGAGCGACGCGGGGCGGGGCAGGCCACCCGGGCTAGCGGGTGATCGTCGCCTCGGAGACGTTGATGGCACCGACGAACGCGGGGAACTCCTCGCGCTCGAAGGTGGACTGCGCGAATCCGAGCCCGTAGGCGTCGACGTACTGCAGGTAGATCTGCACGGCACGGGACTGCGTCAGTGAGTCCTCCATCGCCTCGGTCGGGCCGATGGCCTCGATCACGTACGGCGGCGCGTACGGCACGCCGTGCAGGACCACCGAGTTGCCCACGCACTTGATGCCGGTGGTCGCGATCACGCGCTGACCCTGGATGGTCATGGCCTCCGCGCCGGCTGCCCAGAGCGCGTTCACCACGGCCTGGATGTCCTGCTGGTGGACGATCAACGCGTCGTCGTCGACCCCGGCCGGGCGCACGTCCAACGGCGCGTCGGTCAGCACCACGCGCACCCCGGGGCCGGCCACCGGCAGCGCCGACGCCGCGTGCCCGGCATCCGCGACGGCGCGGGCGAGTTCCTCGTCGACGCCCTGCTCCTCGCTGAGCCGCTCCACGTCGCCGCGCAGGGTCTCGGCCTCCTCGCGGAGGTCCTCGTTGAGCAGGGCCTGGGCCGCCACCAGGTCCTGGAGGCTCGCGTTGCGCTCTGAGCGCAGGTCGGTGCCGCGGGCCGCGATGGCGGAGACGGTGATCATGAACCCGGCGAGGACGAAGATGCCGATGGTCGTCAGGCGCCCGAATCCGGCCCCCTCCTTGCGGGGGTGGGAATCGGTCTCCTCGGCAGTCACGGACCCAGCCTACGCGGCCGGTCGTGTTCACAACTGGTGCCGATGGTGCTGTTTGGGTTCGGCTCGATTAACCTTGTGCACCGACGCAAGGAGTGTGATCGTGCCCGAGTCCAAGGTTCGCAACAGCGCGAAGAAGAAGAAGCAGGCCAAGCAGGCCGGTGATGTGGCTGAGCGCCGCCATGAGAAGGACGCGCTCGCCAGCAACCGCAACTGGGTGCCGTGGCTGTTCATCCCCGTGGGCCTCCTGGGGGTGCTGTGGATGGTCGTCTACAACCTCGCCGGCAGCGCCGTCGGCTTCATGCGCTTCCTCGGTGACTGGAACGTCGTGATCGGGCTCGGCCTGATCATCGCCAGCTTCTCGTTCATGACGCTCTGGAAGTGAGCATCGTAGGAAGCCCGCTGGAGGGCAGGTCGTTCGACGCCGTCATCTTCGACCTCGACGGCACCCTCATCGACTCGCACGCCGCCATGATCCGTGCCTACTCGCGCTGGGGCGAGGAGTTCGGGGTGGACCTCTCCGTCCTGCCGGGGCTCCTCGGCATGCCCAGTCGGGTAACGGCTGAGCGGCTGCTCGACGAGGACCGGGTCGACGCCGGAGTCGCCCGCATCGAGGAGCTCGAGGTGATCGACACCGACGGCGTGATCGCCCTCCCCGGCGCGCTCGAGTCCCTGCAGCAACTGGGCCATCGGGCCGCGATCGCCACCTCGTGCACCACACCCCTGATGGAGGCCCGCGTCGGTGCGGCCGGCCTGCCGTTCCCCGGCGTGGTCGTCACCAGAGACCAGGTCAACGAGGGCAAGCCGCACCCCGAGTCGTTCCTGTTGGCGGCCGAACGCCTCGGCGTCGACCCGTCCCGCACACTCGTGGTCGAGGACGCCCCGGCCGGCGTCGCGGGGGCTCGCGCCGCGGGCGCCTCGGTGCTCGGCATCCTCAGCACGAAGTCCGCCGACGACCTCGAGGCCGACGCCCACGTCGCCCACCTCGGTGACGTCACCTGGGAGATCACCGAAGAGGGCGTCCGCCTCCACTGATGGGGCGTCAGGGGATCACGACCACCTTGCCCGCGGCGTGCCCACCCTCGACCTCGGCGATCGCCGCGCCGGCCTCGGCCAGCGGGTACCGGGCGGTGACGGTCGGGTCCACGACGCCGTACTGCACCACCCCGGTGATCTTGGCCAGTCCCTCGGAGGTGCGCTCGACCACCCGGGCACCCACCTCGCGCGCGGTGTCGACGTCGGCGGCGGTGATCACGAGGGCGGGTTCCTTCGCTATCGGCGCCGCCGCGCGCAGCGCCTCGCCCCCGGCCAGGTCGACGACCAGGTCGGCGCCGTCGGGCAGGAGCTGGCGCAGGCGCTCGGCCACGCCGTCACCGGACTCGACGAACTTCACGCCGAGGGACTCCACCAGTTCCCGCTTCCCCGCGCTGGCGACGCCCACGACGTCGAACTTGTGCACCTTGCCGATCTGCGCGGCCATGCGGCCGATGCCGCCGCCGGCGCCGACCACCACCATCGTCTGTCCCTCCTTGAGCTCCACCTGATGGGTGAGGTCGTAGGCGGTGGCCCCCGCCACGGGGAGGGTGGCGGCATCGTCGAAGGAGATCTCCTGGGGCTTGGCCACCGTCTGGTCAGCGGCCAGGACCGTCCGCTCGGCGAAGGCGCCGTGTCCGGGCGCCACCAGGCCGAGCACCTCGTCGCCGACGGCGAATCCCGTCACGCCCTGTCCGACGGCGGTGACCACGCCGGAGGCCTCCCGGCCCATCGGCATGGGCAGTGGCCCGTGCTTGCCGAGCAGCCCCTGCCTGATCTTCCAGTCGACGGGGTTGACGCCTGCTGCGCGGACCTCGATCGCGAGTTCTCCGGGGCCCGGGTCCACGATCTCTGCGTCGATGAGTTCCTGCCGTTCGGGGCCGCCGAAGTCGTTGAACGTGTAGACCTTCGTCATTGTCCTTCTCCTTGTTGAATTCAGTGGGTGGTTTGGGCGGGGGCGGCTCAGGACCTCCCCCGGTGTGTTTCAGGCGTGGCTGGCCTCGGTCTCGGCCCTCGCCCTGGGTGCGGTCCGGACCTTGCGGGGCATGGCGGTGACGCCGCCGGCGTTGCGGAGCAGTCGCATCGCGTTGAGGATGACGACCAGCACCGACGCCTCGTGCACCAGCATCCCGATCGACATCGTGACGCCACCGGCGAAGACACCCGCCAGCAGGGCCACGACGGTGACAAGCGCGACCGCGATGTTCTGTTTCATGACGCCGACGGTGCGCTTGGCCAAGCCGATGGCCTCGGGCAGCTTCAGCAGGTTGTCGCCCATGAGAGCGATGTCCGCGGTCTCGACGGCCACGGCCGAACCGGCAGCACCCATGGCCACGCCGATGTCGGCGGTGGCGAGCGCGGGGGCGTCGTTCACGCCGTCGCCCACCATCGCGACGGTGTGGCCCTGCGCCTGGAGCGCCGCGACGGCATCCAGCTTGTCCTCCGGCAGGAGGCTCGCGTGGATCTCGTCGATTCCGGTGGCCGCGCCGATGGACTCGGCCACCAGGCGCGTGTCGCCGGTCAGCATGACGACCTTCTCCACCCCTGCGGCATGCAGGCGACGGACCATCTCGGGGGCGTCCTCACGGATCTGGTCGGCGACGCCGATCAGCCCGATGACGCGGTCCTCGACGGCGACGATCATGGGGGTTCGGCCCTGCGCGGCCAGTTCCTTGGCGCGCTCGGCCGAGCCCGCGTCGTCATAGATACCGTACTGCTCAAGCAGCGGCGGGTTGCCGATCAGGACACGCTTCCCCTCGACCTCGGAGACGATGCCCTTGCCGGGCACGGGGGTCACCTCACCGGGGATTCCCGTGGGGGCGATGCCCTCCTCGCGCGCGCTGTCCAGGATGGGTCGGGCCAGCGGGTGCTCGGAGCCGGCCTCGGCGGCTGCGGCCCACCGCAGCACCTCGCTGCGTTTCGACGTCGGGTCGAGCACGATGACGTCGGTGAGCTTCGGGGTGCCCTCGGTGAGGGTGCCGGTCTTGTCGACGGCGACGGCGGAGATCTTGGCCGAGGTCTCGAGGAACTCGCCACCCTTGATCAGGATGCCGTTGCGGGCCGAGCGGCCGATGCCTGCGACGATCGCCACCGGGATGGAGATGACCAGGGCGCCGGGGCAGCCGATGACCAACAGCGTCAGCGCGAGCACGACGTCGCCGGTGACAAGCCCGGCCACCAGGGCCAGCAGCATCACGCCCGGGGTGTACCACTTGGAGAACCGATCGATGAAGGCCTGCGTGCGGGCCTTGGCGTCCTGCGCCTCCTCGACGCGGTGGATGATCCGGGCGAGCGTGGTGTCGGCGCCCACGCCGGTGGCGAGCACCTGGAGGAAGCCCCCGCGGGAAACGGTGCCGGCGAACACGACGTCGGCCTCGGACTTCTCGACGGGGATGGACTCGCCGGTGATGGAGGCCTCGTCGATGGCGCCGGAGCCGGCCACTACCTGGCCGTCGACCGGGACCTTGGCGCCGTTCTTGACCAGCACGATCTCACCCATGCGCACCTGGTTCGCCGGGATCTCCTGCTGCTCACCGTCGCGCATGACGACGGCGACGTCGGGGGCGACGGCGACCAGTTCGGCCAGGGCGGAGCGAGTCTTGTTGAGCGTGGCGGCCTCGAGGGCATGACCGACCGAGAACAGGAAGGTGACGGCGGCGGCTTCCCAGAAGTTGCCGATGATGACCGCGCCGACGGCGGCGACGGATACCAGCAGGTCGATGCTGATGTGCTTCACGAGCAGCGAACGGACCGCCTTGACGACGATGCCGTACCCCGCGACGACGGCGGCGGCGAGCATGAAAGCGTCGGCGAGGGCGAAGAACGCACTGCCGGTGGCGTGCGCGCCGGCGTCGACCCACCACTGAGGGGTCAGGGTGGGGTTCCAGGCGCCGCCGAGGCCGCCGGCCACCCACGAGGCGATGATCAGTAGGCCGGAGACGACGGGAACCGCCCACTTCCCGTTCAACCAACGATGAAGTCGGTTCATTTCAGTTGATTCCTCTCAAGATTGTTGGGACCACCTTGTGCCCGCCCGCCGGAATCGACGGGCGGCGGTTCAGAAGGCGGCGGGGGTGGCGGTGTAGCCCGCCTTGGCAACCGCGGCGACGATGTCGTCGATGGAGGTGACCGAAGCGTCGTGGTCCACCTCGATCCGCGAGGAGGCGAACTTCACGGTGACGTTCTCGACACCCTTCAGTCGGCCGACCTGCTTCTCGATCTTGGTGACGCACGAGGGGCAGGAGAAGTCCTGGGCACGCAGGACGGTGTGGGTGTTGGTCGCGGTGTTGCTCATGATTGATCCTTGTCTCGGCGCCGGGGGCGCCAGTAGTTCCGATGTTTCGAAACTACGAAGGATCGGGCCGGACTTCCTTGACGCAGGTCAAGTCCTGTTCCGGGCCTCGCCGCGGGTCAGGATTCGGCCGAGAGCGCCAGCAGGGCGTCGAGGTCGGTGAGGGTGATTCGGCCGCGCGGGTGCTGCTCGATGACACCGGAGTCGCCGAGCCGGCGGAGCTGTCGGCTGAGCGACTCGGGGGTGGTGTCCAGCAGCGAGGCGATGTCCTTCTTGGGCAGCGGCAGCTCCACCGTGAGGCCGCCCGGGACGCGTCGCGCTGGCAGCCCCAGCAGGTAGTCGGCCAGTCGGGAGGACACGTCGCCCGAGATCACGGAAGCCAACCGCGCCTCGACCTCCCCGAGGCGCGCGCTGATCTCCTGCAGCATGTGCATCCCGATGCTGGGGTGCCGTCCGACGAGGCCTCCGACGTCGGCGTGGCGGAACACGCACATGCTTCCGGCCTCGAGGGCGACGGCGTGGTGGTCCGGACGCTCGCCGGTCAGCAGCGCCGACTCGCCGACGAAGTCCCCCGGCTCCAGGATCCTGACGATCTGCTCGTGGCCGTCGGCGCTGATCCGAGTGATCTTGAGCCTGCCGGTGTGCACCACCATCAGCTGCGACACGTCGGAGCCTGCGGTGTAGACGGCCTCCCCGCGCTCGGTGCGGACGGGGCGGGCCAACTCTGCCACCTGCTCCTGTTCCGCGCGGCTCAGCCCGCGGAACAGCGGCACCCGCGCCACACAAAGGTCATCCTCCACCAACGGCAACTGCCTCACCACGCACGCCTCCTACGGCCCACCCTAGCCACCGGCAAACCCCGAGGAACCATGCCGGTCGCCCCCGGCGCACATAGGCTGGAGAGCGAGACCGACGAAGGAGTTGCACATGACCGACCGATTGAAGGAACTGAGCCGGGCCGGGGTTTCCATCTGGCTCGACGACCTCTCGCGTGATCGCCTGGAGTCCGGGAACCTGGCCGAGCTGACCCGCACGCACAGCGTCGTGGGCGTGACCAGCAACCCGAGCATCTTCGCCAAGGCACTCTCCGACGGAGAGGCCTACACCGAGCAGCTGCGCGGACTGAAGGCCGCCGGCGAGACGGACCCCGAGGACGTCATCACCACCCTCACGACCGACGACATCCGCAACGCCTGTGACCTGTTCCGCCCCATCTACGACGCCACGGCCGGGTTCGACGGCCGCGTCTCCCTCGAGGTGGACCCCCGCCTGGCCCACGACCTGGACGCGACGGTTGCCCAGGCCCGCGCGCTGCACGCGCTGGTGGACCGCGAGAACCTCCACATCAAGATCCCGGCCACAGACGCCGGGCTGCAGGCCATCACCGCCACCATCGCCGCCGGCATCAGCGTCAACGTGACGCTGATCTTCTCCGTGCAGCGCTACGAGCAGGTCCTCGACGCCTACCTCTCCGGTCTCGAACAGGCCCAGCGCGACGGCGTGGACCTCAGCAAGATCCACTCCGTGGCCTCCATCTTCGTCTCGCGCAACGACGTCGAGGTGGACAAGCGCCTCGAGGCCATCGGCTCCGACGAGGCCCTCGCCCTGCGCGGCAGGGTCGGGTTGGCGATCTCCTGGCTCAGCCATGAGGCCTACGCAAAGGTCACCGCCTCCGAGCGCTGGCAGGCCCTGGCTTCCGCCGGCGCCAACGTGCAGCGTCCGCTGTGGGCCTCCACGGGCACGAAGAGCAAGGAGTACAGCGACGTGCTGTACGTCGAGGAACTCATCACCCAGGGCGTCGTGAACACCATGCCCGAGAAGACGCTCGAGGCGTTCGCCGACCACGGCGAGGTCCGCGGCGACACCGTCGTCGGGCGCTACGACGAGGGGCGCAGGGTCATCGAGGCCCTCCGGGCCGTCGGGGTGGACCTGGACGACGTCAACGCGACGGTGGAGGCCGAGGGTGTGACGAAGTTCATCGACCCGTGGGTGGAGCTGATCGACACGGTGCAGCAGCAGCTCGACGCGGTGTGACCCTGCACCAGTGACGATGGCGCGGCGGTGCGGGGACGCAGCCGCCGCCCAACCAGTCGCCCTGAGGTGCGGGGACGCAGTCGCCGCCTCGAAGGGCACCACCTCAGCGGGCGATGACGACTGCGGTGCCGTAGGCGGTCACCTCCGCGACGGACTCGGAGATCCGCCCGCCGTCGAATGACAGCCCCACGACGCCGTCGGCGCCGGCCTGCCTGGCCTGCTCCACCATGGCCGCGACGGCATCCTGCCGAACGGAGGTGTTGACGAAGGCCATCTCGGGGCTGTGCGCCAGGTCACGCGGGCGGGTGACCACGCCGAAGACCACGCCCACCATCCGCTCGATCCGCATGCCCGGCAACTCCCCGGTGGTGGACACGGGGATCGCGAACCGACGGAACTGCGGGTCGCGGGGTTCGACGTCGCGCCCGGCGGTGGGTGCGATGGGCTGCGACGGCGGCTCGCTGGGCACCGACGGCACGGACGCCTCGCGGCGGTTCGCGCCGGGGAGGTCCTGCCTCGACGGGGGCACCGACGTCTGCGTGGCACCCGAGGGCGCCGGTGCGGGGCGGCGCGCAGGGGCCGGCTGGATCGGTCGCGGCGGGCCGCCGTGGTGCGAGGGGGTCCCGGGGCCGGTCCAGGGTCCCGGCATTCCCGACGACTGCTGCGGCTGGCTCATGCCCGAAGCCTACCGAGCGTCCCCGGCGCCCACGATCCCAACCGGTAGGATTCGGGGCGTGACTGACCAGACTCCCGTCCAGACCAGCAGCGACTCCGAACAGACCGCCATCCGCAAGGAGAAGCGCGAGCGGCTGATCAACGAGGGGCACCAGCCCTACCCGCCGGACCTCGTCCGCAGCCACACCCTGCGCCAGGTCCGCGAGCAGTGGGGCCACCTCGAGGCAGGTGTTGAGACCGACGACGTCGTGAGCATCGGTGGCCGCGTCGTGTTCGTGCGCAACACCGGCAAGCTGTGCTTCGCAACGCTGCAGGACGGCTTCACGCTGGACCACAACGGCGAGCGCCTGCAGGTGATGCTGTCACTCGGGGAGGTCGGCGAGGAGAAGCTCGCGGCCTGGAAGTCCGACGTCGACCTGGGCGACCACGTCTGGGTCACCGGCCGCGTGATCGCGTCCAGGCGCGGCGAGCTGTCCGTGATGGCCATCGACTGGCGCATGGCCAACAAGGCGCTGCGGCCGCTGCCCGCGCTGCACAAGGACCTCTCCGACGAGGCGCGCGTGCGTCGTCGCTACGTCGACCTGATCGCCCGCGAGGAGGCCCGGGACATGGTGCGCACCCGCGCGGCCATCAACCGCTCCATCCGCGAGACCCTCCACGAGGAGGGCTACATCGAGGTGGAGACCCCGCAGCTGCAGCTGATCCACGGCGGCGCCACCGCCCGCCCGTTCGAGACCCACCTCAACGCGTTCGACCAGAAGATGAGCCTGCGCATCGCCCTGGAGCTGCACCTCAAGCGCACCATGGTGGGCGGCGCCGACCGCGTCTACGAGATGGGTCGAGTGTTCCGCAACGAGGGCATCGACTCCTCGCACTCGGCGGAGTTCACCATGCTCGAGGCCTACATGAGCTGGGGGGACCAGGCGACCATCGCGGCCCTGCTCCAGCACATCATCGTGAACGTCGCCGACGCCCTGGGGTCCCGGCAGGTGACCACCGACAAGGGCGTCATCGACCTCGACGGCGAATGGCCCTGGCTGTCGGTGTTCCCGGCACTGTCGGAGAAGGTCGGCGAGACGGTCACCGTCGACACGCCGCTCAAGGAACTGCAGCGCATCGCCGATGCCCACGAGGTGGAATACGACCCGAAGTGGGATGCGGGCAAGCTGGCGATCGAGCTGTTCGGCGATCTTGTGGAGCCCGACCTGATCCAGCCCACCTTCGTCTACGACTACCCCGCAATCGCCCAGCCGCTGGCCCGCCAGCACCGCTCCGAAGAGGGCAAGGTGGAGGCCTGGGACCTGATCATCGGCGGCATGGAGCGCGGCACCGGCTTCACCGAGATGATCGACCCGGTCCTGCAGCGGCAGGTCCTGACCGACCAGTCCATGCGCGCCGCGGCCGGTGACCCCGAGGCGATGCAACTCGACGAGGACTTCCTCGAGGCGCTCGAGTACGGCGTCCCGCCGATGGGCGGGATGGGTCTCGGCGTCGACCGGCTGGTGATGCTGTTCACCGGCGCCGGCATCCGCGAGACGATCCTCTACCCGCTGCTGCGCCCCCAGGCCTGACTGACGCGGCTGGAGCGCACGGCTCCGTCTCCGGTGCTGTCCGCTCCAGCCACTTGCCTCACTCAAATCAGTGGAGCGCTCGGCTCCGTCTCCGGTGCCGAGCGCTCCACTCAACTGTTTCAAGGGCCCTTCGAGGCGAGGGCTCGCCCACCTGCTTACCTGAAGCGGACGATGTTGTTCACCACCCAGTCGGTCTTGACCGAGTAGCTCCAGGTCCCGTCGGCCGCCTTGGTGGCGGCCACCAGCTGGGACTGGACGAACGAGCGGCAGCCATTGCGTCCCGTGGCAGCTGTGTCGCACTCGGTGCGCCACTTGCGACCGTCGGCAGCCGTCCACGCACCCGTGCGGCCCAGCGGGTTGGAGGCCCACTGCGCCCGCGTCATCAGCGGCAGGTAGGTGAGGTTGTTGAACTGCCAGCCGTTCTTCTGCACGAACCGGCCGTCCTCCTGCGTCACCGTGGTGCCCCAGATGGTGGTGGTGCAACGGATGGTCTGCGAGTAGGGCTCGCAGGTGGTGTGCCACCACCGACCGTTCACCTTGTGGAACCCGGGCTTGGAGTACAGGTCTCCCTCAAGTCCGGGAACCGTCCGGCTCTGTGACGGCGACGGTGCCGGGGTCGGCTCGGCTGAAGGCTCCTCACTCGGCCCCTCGGAAGGCTCCTCACTCGGCCCCTCGGAAGGCTCCTCACTCGGCCCCTCGGAAGGCTCCTCACTCGGCCCCTCGGAAGGCTCCTCACTCGGCCCCTCGGAAGGCTCCTCACTCGGCTCCTCCGTCGGATCTGTGGGCTGGCCAACTGTCAGGGTGAGGGTGGTGGCGACGGTGCCGGCGTCGCTGACGTACCAGGGCAGGACCAGGTCACCGTTGATGGTGTACTCGCCCGAGGTCTGGACCAGGGATTCGTCGAAGTCCCACTCCACGCCGACGGCCTGGTTGTCCCGGGAGCCGTCGTTGTAGGAGACCTCCACCTTCGTGGGCAGCTGCGGCAGCTCGCCCACCTCGACCGAGATCTCGAAGCTCTCCGCACCCTGGATCGAGATGCCGCCCTCGGAGAGCTCGGGACGCACGTAGATCCTCGCCTCGGCGATCAGGCCGTAGGTGGAGTTGGTGCCGAACACCGAGAACGGTTCGACGTTGGTCTCGGCCACCATCTCCGGCGTGATCTGCTGCCACGTGAACGGCAGGGTGCCCCGCAGGCCACTGGTGTAGACGACGTCGAGCTCGGCCGGCAGATCGGGGACCGTCCCAGTCTGCGTGCGCATGACCACGGGCTCGTCCACCTCTTCCACGAGGTCGCCGTTGACGCGCCACCTCAGCACGCCGGTGCCGCCGGCATTCCCCTGCACGCCCCAGATCCGGATGCGCAGGGCACTGGCCTGGACGGGCTCGAAGGAGAGGTGGTTGTACTGGCTGCGCACCAGCGCGTCGGCGTAGCTGGAATCATCGGTGAGCTTCACCGGCTCCCAGGTCTCGCCGTCGACGGTGTACTCCAGCGCCCAGGCATCCGGCTGCGGCATGCGGGTGCCGCCGTTGTCGTCGTACCAGTAGATGTCGGTGGACGCGACGAGGACGGGCGAGTCCCAGGAGTATTGCAGCCAGGACTGCGTGGCCGGGCTGCTGCCGTTGTTCTCCTGGCCCCAGTTGCCCCAGCCGTTGCCCGCGCCCGGGGCCGACGACTGCGGGGTGTCCGGGTCGTTGACCTTGCTCGGGTCTTCCCAGCCGGCAGCCCCACTGGTGGTGATCTCGGCGCTGGCGCCGAACTCGGCGGAGACCTCCTGCGACTGGAGTTCGACGACGATCTCGCGCTCGGTGCGCAGCTCGCCGTCGGTGGCCCAGAACCGCAGGGTGTAGCTGCCCTCGGCGGTGCCGGTGACGGTGGTCTCGAGCGAGCCCGCGGCCGAAAGGATGACGTCGGCACCCTCGGGCGTCGCGACCGCCTCCCAGCCGTGGGAAAGGGTGCCGTCCTCGGGCAGGCCGTCGTCGACTGCGGTGGCCCGCACGACGGCGGAAAGGTTGCCGGCCCGCTCGGGGTCGGTCTGCACGCTGACGATCGGTGCCTCGTTGACGACGGCAGGGACCTCGCGGCCGGAGTCGAACGCCTGGATCTCCGAGATCGCTGTGTACCTGCCGGGCGCGTTGGTGAACGCGACCCGGATCCGGTCCGTCGAGACGGCGTCGAAGAGCGTCTCGTTCAGCTTGGGGCCCGGGATCTTCGGCGACTTGTGCACGTCGGTGAGGGTGGTCCATCCCCCGGAGCCGTCCGGCACCTGGAGCGAATAGCGCTGCGGCTGGGAGTAGCCGCCCTCCTGCCTGTCGCTGACGAAGAAGATCTTCAGGTTGTCCAGCTGGACCTGCGAGCCGAACGCCAGCTCGACCCAGCCCTGGTCAGAATCGGTGCCGTGGTTGCCCCAGAAGGGCTCGTTGGCGGTGACGCCGTCGACCACGGCGGCGGTCGTCACCGGGCGCTCGGTGGTGGAGATCGCGCCGGGGGTGTGGTTCATCGAGCCCGTCGACCAACCGGGGGTGTGGAAGTTGCGCCACGGGGTCTCACGGGCACCCTCCTGGGTGAAGTCGGCGGTGACGGTGGCGCCGTCGGCGAGGTTAGCCGTCGTGTGCTCGAGGTCGATGCCTGCCTTCTTCAGGTAGTCGACGACTCGGGCGTCCTCCACCGGCACCTCGACGGCCGACGGGAACGCGGTGCCGGCGTCGGCGTGGACAGTGACGGTGAGGCCCTCGTCGGAGGAGACGACGGCGTTGGCCGCCGGGTCGTAGACGAACCGGCCCAGCGCGTCGGCGGAGGCCTTGCGGTCACCGTTGATGAACAGGCTGTAGCCGGCGCCGAGGCCGTAGTGGGAGCCGTCGGGGTCCCACACGATCGTCACGTCGTTGCCGTGGTAGCGCAGGTTGTTGACCATGAAGTGCTCGTAGCCGAAGTCGATCGGCCACAGCTCCACCAGGTCGTCGGAGCGGGGCTGGATGCCACCCATGTCCTCGACCATGATGTAGTTCATGTTGCCGAGCATCACGTGGTTGGGGTTGTTGCGGTTGAACGTCTGCGTCTCCGGGTTCCAGTTGGAGTAGTACTCCGCCTGGTTGGCCACGGCGGCGTTGCCGTTCGGGTAGATGCTCCAGGCCATCCAGTCCAGCAGGCGGGCGGCGTAGGCGCCGTCGAGGTACTTCTCCTGCGGGTCGTAGTGGCGCAGGCCGGCGCGGACGCCGCGGTACTGGACGGTGAAGTTGATGTTGGAGAAGTTGTTGGAGCCGCCGATGCCGTACTTGGCCCGGTCGTACTGGTTGGCCGTGTAGAACGGGAAGATCGGGAAGTTGTCGCCGTAGCGCAGGAAGCGGTAGCCGTCGACGTAGGTCTCCCAGTCCTCGTGTGGGATGAGCCCCTCCGCGTAGACGTCGTAGAGGTTGGACTCCTTCGCCGGGATCAGGTCACGCTCCGCCTCGGAGAGCGGGTTCTGGGAGCCGCCGGAGGTGGCGCCGTGGGAGGTTCCCGCCAGGAACATCCGGGTCTCCTCGCTCCAGAGGCGGTCCAGGATGGCGTCGCGGATGGCGTCGGCCTGCTCCCCCATCTCGGCCACCTTGGCGGCGTCGGCCCCGGCGATCTCGTAGAGCTGCCGCGCAGCGTCGAAGTCGCCCCAGACGTAGGCCGACTCGGGACGCTCGATGGTCCGGGCGCCCGGTGCGGTCGCGTTGACCTTCGGGTAGCCGAAGCTGATGGCGTCCGAGTCGTTGCCGGGCATGTAGTTGGTGTCGTAGGCGATCAGCAGGTCGTCGTTGCCGTCGTAGTGCTCCAACTGGCCGATGCCGTCGTTCTCGAAGTACGAGGCGAACTTCTCGGCGACCTCCGGGCCGCCGCCGTGGACCTGGTAGGCCTCGAGTCCAGCGGTGCCGAGGTACTGCGAGTAGTGGTTGTTCCAGGAGGTGTGGCCGGGGCTGTCCAGGAACGCCGACGAGCCGGAGAGCTCACCGACGTTGAGGATCTGGCCGTAGCCCAGGTACGGGTTGCGGATCCACTTGGTGTCCTGCAGGTGCATCGGCTGGGTCAGGACCACCGAGTTCTGGTACAGGTTCACGCCCTCGATCGTTGTCGGGAACTGGTAGACGTAGCCCGACTCGTCGGCGTCGAGCACGTTGTAGCGCTCGCCCCACCAGCGGTAGACGATGGCCTTCTCCAGCGCCGGGTCCGGCACGTCGATGTAGGGGATGTCCTCGGCCCACCGCTGGTTGAACGCCGTGACCGCCGTGCGGAAGGCGTCGTCGGGGCTCATGGCCGCGTAGCTCTCGAACTCCGCCACGGAGTCCTCGAGGGAGGCCGAGTGCAGCACGCCGACGACCGACAGGTCCGCGGAGCCGCCGGCCGGGACCGTCACCTCGCGGACGAGGCCGCCGTCGGCGACGGTGAACCCGGACGCCTTGAGGCCGACGGTGATCCGGCTCCAGGGGGTGTCGACGAGTCCGTTGTTGGAGCCGCTGGTGAGGACGCGGCTGCCAACCAGTTCGTCGTCGGCCTCGCCCAGCGCCGTCGCGATCGGGGACTGGGCCCGCAGGGAGAGGGTCACGTCCGAGTCCCCGGGGTTGGTGAACTCCAGCGCCGCGACGGCGACGTTCTCGTGCGTGATGAACTTGCGCTGCTGGGCGGTCACGCCGGTGTCACCGACGGTGTAGCTGGTGGTGGCGTGGCTGGGGGCGTTGAAGCGCTGCGCCCCCACCTCGGTGACGGTCTGCCCCGTGACGTCGATGGTGAAGAAGTCGCCGAGGTTGTTCGGGCCGCCGGCGTAGGCGGTGCCTGCGAAGCCGAGGCGGGTGAAGCTGGCGTTGTCTGCCCCGCGCATGTAGAGGGTGCGGCCCCGGGTCTGCAAGACGTTGTTGCCCTGGGCGCCGGTGACGCCCAGGACGCGGTCCAGGTAGAAGTCGGTGCCGCCGGCCGCGACGTCGGCGTCGAAGATGCTGTCGTGCATGCTGTCGGCGGACCACGCGACGCCCGGGTCGAGCGCGGCCTGGACCTGTTCCAGGTTGGTGTAGGTGGGCTCCCCGATCTCCATCACGTCGTGGGCCCCGTCAGTGTAGAGACCCACGTCGGCCTCGTTGCCCGGGATCACATCCGCACCCGCCGGTGTAGTTCCGCACACGAGCAGTGCCGCGCTCGTGAGCGCCACCCCCGCGATCTTGCCGAGTCGTCTGACCATCTGCCTTCCCTCTCCATCGAGTTCTGCCCCGAGGCGTTCCGTCGCTGCTGACGCGCACCCCGAAAGTTTCGCAAACCTTTTCAGCGATCCTAGACGCGAGGACGGCCGGATGTCGACAGTCCGAGTCCCGAAAGACTTTCGACAGCCGCCACGACATCGCAACAGGATCCGCTTGATGAGTGAGTGCTCACTCACTACACTTGCCCCGTGATGCGTGCAAAACCGATGCCCCCGGAGGAACGCCGGGCAGCCATCGTCGAGGCTGCCCTCGCCCTCCTCGAGGACGAGGGGCCAGAGCTCACCACCCGGATGGTCGCCGAGGCCGCCGGGGTGGCTGAGGGCACGATCTTCCGGGTCTTCCCCACGCTGCAGGACCTGATGGCGGCCACCTACGTCGAGTACCTGTCGGCGGACCGCCTGGCCGAGAAGCTGGGCGCGGTCCAGCCCGGTGAGGACCTCGAGCAGGCGACGGCGGCGGCCCTCGTGGCGCTCGCGGACTACATCGAGTCGGTGCATTTCGCACTGCACCCGCCGCAGCGGCCCGACATCAAGCCGACCGCGCACGTCCTGGAGGCCAAGGAGCAGTTCAAGGCCCGGTTCCGGGACCTGCTCGACTGGCTCGTCCAGACGTTCGAGCCCCATTCCCGCGAGATGACCATCACCCCCCAGAGCTACGCCCACTTCCTCCTGACCCTGTCCCTCGGCCGCCACATGGGACGGCCGGCGGGACTGGAGATCCCCGAAATCACGCAGTTCGCGCTCAACGGCGCCCGACGAAGGAGCACCGAATGATCGGCAAGCTCGCCCGTTTGATCAACCGATACGTCCGCCCCTACTGGGCGCTGCTCGCCATGGTCGTCATCCTGCAGGTGATCGCCACGCTGATGTCGCTCTACCTTCCCACGCTCAACGCCCGGATCATCGACGAGGGCGTCGTCACCGGCGACGTCGACTTCATCTGGGGCACCGGCGGCGTGATGCTTGTGCTCTCCCTGGTGCAGGGACTCGCCCAGGTGGGGGCCGTCTACTTCGGCGCCCGCACCGCGATGCTGTTCGGGCGCGACGTGCGCGCCGCCGTGTTCGGGCGCGCGCTCAGCTTCTCCGCGAAGGAGCTGAACCAGTTCGGCGCGCCGTCGCTGATCACCCGCACCACCAACGACGTGCAGCAGGTGCAGATGCTGGTGCTGATGACCTGCGTCATGCTCGTCGGGGCGCCCATCACGATGGTGGGCGGCGTCTTCATGGCGCTGAGCGAGGACGCCGGGCTCAGCTGGATCATCCTCGTGGCCGTCGTCGTCCTGGGCGCCGGCATCACCGTGTTGCTGGTCAACATGGGCCCGCTGTTCCAGACCATGCAGACCCGCATCGACAACCTGAACCGCGTGTTGCGCGAGCAGATCACCGGCATCCGCGTCGTCCGCGCCTTCGTCCGCGAGCAGCACGAGAGCGTCCGCTTCGACCGCGCCAACTCCGAGCTCACCGACACCACCTTGTCCGTCGGTCGCTGGATGGCATTCCTGTTCCCCTTCGTCGGCTTCATCATGAACATCTCGACGGTGGGCGTGATGTGGTTCGGCGGCCTCCGGATCGACTCGGGGGACCTCCAGATCGGCCAGCTGACCGCGTTCATCTCCTACCTGATGCAGATCCTGATCTCGGTGATGATGACCACGATGCTGATGGTGATGGCCCCCCGCGCCGCCGTGTGCGCTGACCGCATCATGGAGGTGCTGCACACCGATTCCTCCGTCGTCGTCCCCACCGACCCCGTCACGCCCGGCATCGAGCGCGGCCACGTCGTGTTCGACAACGTCAGCTTCGCCTACCCGGGCGCCGAGGAACCCGTCCTGAAGAACCTGAACCTCGAGCTCCACCCCGGCCGCACCACCGCCGTCATCGGGTCCACGGGCGCCGGCAAGACGTCGCTGGTCAACCTCGTGCCCCGCCTGTTCGACGCCACCGCCGGCCGCGTCCTCGTCGACGGCGTGGACGTGCGCGACCTCGAGCCCGACGTCCTCTGGGCCCGGGTGGGACTGGTGCCGCAGAAGCCGTACCTGTTCAGCGGGACGATCGCCAGCAACCTGCGCTACGGCAAGCCCGACGCCACGAACGAGGAGATCTGGCGCGCCCTCGAGATCGCCCAGGCAAAGGACTTCGTCGCCGAGCGCGAGGACCAGCTCGAGTCCGCGATCGCGCAGGGCGGCACCAACGTCTCCGGCGGCCAGCGGCAGCGTCTGGCCATCGCGCGCGCACTGGTGAAGGATCCCGGGATCTACATCTTCGACGACTCGTTCTCCGCGCTCGACGTCGCCACCGACGCCCGCCTCCGGGCGGCCCTCGACCCCACCATCAAGGACAAGGCCGTGCTGGTGGTCGCACAGCGCGTCACCACCATCAGGAACGCCGACGAGATCCTCGTCCTGGACCACGGCGAGATCGTCGGCCGCGGCACGCACGACGAACTGCTCGTCGACTGCACCACCTACCAGGAGATCGTCGAGTCCCAGCTGAGCGCGGCGGAGGCAGCATGAGCGAGATTGAGCAGACACAGGACACCGGGACCGACGCCCCCACCCCGGTGAAGGCCAATGCGCGGCCCGACGCGCCACCGCCGGGCCGCGGTCCCGGCCACGGTCCGATGGCGGGGACGGGCGAGAAGGCGGCGAACTTCAAGCAGTCGCTGAAGCGGCTCGTCAGCGCCCTGCGACCAGAGCGAGCCGGCATGATCAGCGCCATCGTCATCGGCGTGATCTCCGTGGCGCTGAGCGTGGTGGGCCCGAAGATCCTGGGACGCGCAACCGACCTGCTGCTCGCCGGCTGGATCAGCAAGGACATGCCCGAGGGCATGACCCGCGAGCAGGTGATCGAGGCCACCATCGCGTCGGGAAACGAGCAGCTCGCCGAGCTCCTGCGCCGCCTGGACTTCGTGCCCGGCGAGGGCATCGACTTCGCCGCGATCAGCACCGTGCTGCTGTTCGTCCTCGCACTGTACGTGGCATCGGGCCTGTTCTCGTTCCTGCAGGGCTGGATCCTCAACACCGCCGTGCAGCGCACCGTCTACCGGATGCGCCAGCAGGTGGCGAGCAAGCTCCAGCGGCTGCCGCTTTCCTACTTCGACAAGCAGCCGCGCGGCGAGATCCTCAGCCGCGTCACCAACGACATCGACAACGTCTCCCAGACCCTGCAGCAGACGCTCTCGCAGATGCTGAACTCGCTGCTGATGGTCATCGGCGTGCTGGCGATGATGTTCTGGATCTCCCCCACCCTCGCCCTCATCGCCGTGGTCAGCATCCCGATCGCGATGGTGCTGGTGGCCATCATCGGCAAGCGCTCCCAGAAGCTGTTCGCCCAGAACTGGAAGTCCACGGGCGAGCTGAACGCCCACATCGAGGAGGCCTACACCGGCCACTCGCTGGTCAAGGTCTTCGGCCGCCAGCGGGAGGTCGAGGCGGAGTTCGCCAGACGCAACCAAGAGCTCTTCGAGGCCGGCTTCGGCGCCCAGTTCATCTCCGGGATCATGATGCCGGTGATGATGTTCGTCGGGAACCTGAACTACGTCGTGATCGCCGTCGTCGGCGGCCTGCGGGTGGCGTCGGGAACGATGAACATCGGCGACGTGCAGGCGTTCATCCAGTACTCGCGCCAGTTCACCCAGCCCCTGACGCAGGTGGCGTCGATGGCGAACCTGATGCAGTCCGGCGTCGCCTCGGCTGAGCGCGTGTTCGAGTTGCTGGACTCCGAGGAGATGTCCCCCGAGCCCGACGGCGTCCTGCCCGTGACGCGGGGCCACGTCGAGTTCCGCGACGTCGAGTTCTCCTACTCGCCCGACAAGCCGCTGATCCGCGACCTCAACCTCGAGGCCCTCCCCGGCCAGACCATCGCCATCGTCGGGCCCACCGGCGCCGGCAAGACCACCCTGGTCAACCTGCTGATGCGGTTCTACGACCTCGACGGCGGCTCGATCACCATGGACGGCACCGACATCGCGACGGTGCCGCGCGGCGAGGTGCGCAGCAAGATCGGCATGGTCCTGCAGGACACCTGGTTGTTCGGCGGCACCATCCGCGAGAACATCGCCTACGGCCGCCCCGACGCCACCGAGGCCGAGATCGTGGAGGCGGCGACCGCGACGTTCGTCGACCGGTTCGTGCACTCCCTGCCAGACGGCTACGACACGGTGATCGACGAGGAGGGCAGCAACGTCTCCGCCGGCGAGAAGCAGCTGATCACGATCGCGCGCGCCTTCCTGGCGGACCCCGCGCTCTTGATCCTCGACGAGGCCACCAGCTCCGTCGACACCCGCACCGAGCTGCTGCTGCAGCAGGCGATGTCGGCGCTGCGGACCGGCCGCACGTCGTTCGTGATCGCCCACCGCCTCTCGACCATCCGCGACGCGGACCTGATCCTCGTGATGGAGGACGGTGGCATCGTCGAGCAGGGCACCCACACGGAACTGCTGGAGGCCGAGGGCGCCTACCACCGCCTCTACCAGTCGCAGTTCTCCGCGCCCGCCACGGAGGAGGCGGCCTGAGGCAGCCGCCTCACCCGTCCCGACCCGTACCCTCGCGGTCCCCGAAGCGAGTCCGTCGCCCGGAGCCCCAGCGCAACACTGTTGCGCTGGGCGTCGACGTCGGGGCCTTCCGCGACAAGGTTGCGTTCGGTAATCCGGCACCTTCCGCAACAGTGTTGCGCTGGGCGTCGACGTCGGGGCCTTCCGCAACACTGTTGCGCTGGGAACGGGCCGGACTGGCCGAATCCACCCGGTAGGACCCCGTCGGTGGAAGAATGAACCACCCCGTTTCCCTCGGAAAGGCAAACCCATGGGCATGAGCAACCAGTGGAGCAACGACCCGCGCGAGCTGCTGCGGCCGGGCGCCGACTTCGACCTCGCCACCTTCGACCGACGCGGCACCCCCGGCTGGGAGGGGGACAAGGCGGAGGCGAAGGAGCTCATGGACTCCCGCGGTGCCCTCCTCTACGAACTGCAGGAGCGGCTCTACGCCGAGGGCCGCGCGGGCGGGAAGCGCTCGGTGCTGATCATCGTGCAGGGCCTGGACACGGCGGGCAAGGGCGGCATCGCGCGGCACGTGATGGGCTACGTGGACCCGCAGGGTGTGCAGCTGCGCTCGTTCGGCGTCCCCACCGAGGAGGAACGCTCCCACCACTACCTGTGGCGGATCGAGAAGGCCCTCCCCCAACCCGGCCGCATCGGCCTGTTCGACCGCTCCCACTACGAGGACGTCCTGGTGGTGCGCGTCGACGAGCTGGTGGAGCAGGAGGTCTGGGAGCCCCGCTACGACGAGATCAACGCCTGGGAGAAGGAACTGGCCGACTCGGGCACCATCATCCTGAAGTTCGCGCTCATGGTCTCCCACGAGGAGCAGGGCCTGCGGCTGATGGAGCGCCTGGACAGGCCCGACAAGCACTGGAAGTACTCGCCCTCGGACCTGACCACCCGCGCGAACTGGGACAAGTACCAGCAGGCCTACCAGGCGGTGTTCGAGCGCACCGACACCGACCACGCCCCCTGGTACGTGCTGCCCGCGGACCGCAAGTGGTACTCGCGGCTCGCCGCCACGGAGATCATCACGCGCACGCTCATCGAGATGGAGATGACGTGGCCGCGGGTCCGGTGGAGCGACGACGTGCAGCGCCGCAAGCTGGCCGACACCATGACGACGGCGTCCCTCGCGGAGTCGCTCGCCGCCACCGAGGAGACGGTCCGCTCGGCCATCGAGGAGAGCATCGACGTCAAGCTCGAGGCCGCCGCACTCGTCGGGCGCGACGAGGAGACCACGCGCGAGCTCGCCGACGCCAAGCGCCAGGAACTGCTCGCCGAGCTCGAGCAGAACATCGCCCACAAGCGGGAACTGCTCGCCGCCCGCGACGACGCTCCCTCCGGTTCCGAGCCCGCCGAGCAGGACTCCAAGAAGTCGAAGAAATCGAAGGAGTCCGGCAAGGGTGGCGGCAAGGGCAAGAAGAAGAAGAAGTCGAAGAAGGGCAAGAAGTAGACCGGGCAGCGGCGCGCGCGCCGAGCACGGTGGAGGGTGGACGGCCGACAGGCCTGGCCGGGCCGCCCCCGTCCGCCACGCCCGTACCCGCCGCGCTCGTCCACCTCGCCGGGGGCGCGCCGCTGCAGCTGGTGTGGGCCAACCAGCTGGGTGGCCTGACGGCGCGCATCGACCACCCCGACGGCGCACGCTTCGCGAAGTGGAACCCCGCCGGCAGCCCCGTCTCCCTCGACGACGAGCGGCTCCGGCTGGAGTGGCTCGCGCGGAACCCACCCACGGTCGCGTTCCCCGTGCCGCTCGGCCACGGCAGCGACGTCGACGGCGAGTGGCTGGTCACCCGCGGCATGGCCGGCCGGGACGCCGTCTCCGGCCCCGCCCACGAGCACCCCGAAGTGGCCGCCAGCGCGATGGGCGAGGGCCTGCGACTTCTCCACGACTCCCTGGACCCGGCCGACTGCCCCTTCGACTGGGGCGTGCCCGCGCGCCTGCGGGCCGCCGCGCTGGCGGGCGGCGTGGTCCCGGCAGCGCTGCACCGCCCGCCGTCGCTCGCCCGGGCCGTTGTCTGCCACGGCGACCCGTGCGTCCCCAACACGCTGCTCACCCCCGACGGCGCACTCGCCGGGATCGTCGACCTCGGGGCCCTGGGCGTGGCCGACCGCTGGGCCGACCTCGCCGTCGCCACGTGGAGCCTGGCCTGGAACTTCGAGGGCGCGTCCCCCGACGGCCCGGTCACCGGCACGCCCTCGGAACTGGAGCTCGTGCTGCTGGACGCCTACGGGATCGCCCCCGACCTGGAGCGGATGCGCTACTACCGGGCCCTCTGGGCCGCCGGGTGATGGTCGTGCGGCGGGTTTCTACACTGTATGGGCACCCCGGGTGAGGGTGCCGTGAGGGCCACTGATAGCTTCCGGAAACATGGACGAAGTGACCCTTGGGCGCTGGCAGTTCGGCATCACGACCGTCTACCACTACCTGTTCGTGCCCATCACAATCTCGCTGTCGCTGATCGTTGCCGTGATGCAGACGTTCTGGCTAAGAACCTCCGACGAGCGCTACCTGCGACTGACGAAGTTCTTCGGGAAGCTGTTCCTGATCAACTTCGCGCTGGGCGTGGTCACCGGCATCGTGCAGGAGTTCCAGTTCGGGATGAACTGGTCGGAGTACTCGCGCTTCGTGGGCGACGTCTTCGGCGCGCCGCTCGCCCTCGAGGCGCTGCTGGCGTTCTTCCTCGAGTCGACCTTCCTCGGTCTGTGGATCTTCGGCTGGGACAAGCTGCCCAAGGCCGTCCACCTCGCCTGCATCTACATGGTGGCGTTCGGCACCATGCTGTCGGCGACGTTCATCCTGGCCGCCAACTCGTGGATGCAGAACCCCGTGGGCACCACCTTCCGCAACGGACGCGC
Source organism: Tessaracoccus rhinocerotis (assembly GCF_007197885.1). Lineage (GTDB taxonomy): Bacteria > Actinomycetota > Actinomycetes > Propionibacteriales > Propionibacteriaceae > Arachnia > Arachnia rhinocerotis. The sequence goes on along the minus strand of NZ_VKKG01000004.1, from coordinate 134,811 downwards.
TGAGCTCGACGGTGTCGAGGGCTTCCTCGAGGTGCTTGCCAACCCGGTCTTCCTGGTGACGTTCCCCCACGTCATCTTCGGCGCGTTCATGGTGGGCGGCGCCATCGTCGCGGGCGTCAGCGGCTGGCACCTCGCCAAGCTGGGCACCGACAAGGCCGACACCCCCGAGGCCGGCGCCTTCAGGGCCAGCGCCAAGCTCGGTGCCTGGATCCTGATCGGGGCGTCGGTGTTCACCGTCCTGACCGGCGACTTCCAGTCGAAGGTGATGATCCAGGCGCAGCCAATGAAGATGGCCGCGGCCGAGGGGCTCTTCGAGACCGAGGAGTGCGCCGGTTTCTCCCTCCTGACGATCGGCAACCTCGACGGCAGCGACGAGGTGTGGTCGCTCAAGATCCCGTGCCTGCTGTCGGTGATGTCCGGCCACGACACGGTCGAGGGCGTCAACAACCTGCGCGAGAAGTACGCCGAGCAGGGCTACCGCCAGTTCGACGACTCGCAGAGCAAGCTGCAGGCCGAGTACGCCGACGTGCTCGCCGACACCTACCCCGGGATCGACCCGGCCCCGAACATCTTCATCTCCTACTGGACGTTCCGGCTGATGATCACACTCGGCCTGTTGGGCACCGTCATCGGGGCGTTCCTGCTCTGGACGCTCCGACGAGGTCGGATGCCGGCCCAGAGGTGGTGGTGGACGCCCCTGATGTTCGCCATGCCGCTGCTGCCCCTGTTCGCCAACTCGTTCGGGTGGATCTTCACCGAGATGGGCCGCCAGCCGTGGCTCGTGGCGGGCGTGCTGCCCACCCAGGCCGGCATCTCGCCGACGGCGAGCGTGGCCGAGGTGGTCACGTCGATGGTGGTCTACACCCTCATCTACGGGTTCCTGGCCGTCATCGAGGTGGGACTGTTCCTGAAGTACGTGAGGTTGGGGCTGCCCGACGTCACCCCCGTCGACCCGCAATCGGTCGACGACCCAGATGCCCCGATGACGTTCGCCTACTGAGCCGGAGACGTGGACAATCATGCTGCTTGAAACTGTTCCCACACTCGTCACCGTGTGGTTCGCCCTCATCGCCGTGCTGTGGATCGGCTTCTTCTTCCTGGAGTGCTTCGACTTCGGCGTCGCCATGCACCTGCTGGTCACCGCGCGCGGCAACAAGGAGCGGCGCGTCATGATCAACACCATCGGCCCCCTCTGGGACGGCAACGAGGTGTGGCTCCTGACCGCCGGCGGCGCCATGTTCGCCGCGTTCCCCGGCTGGTACGCCTCCCTGTTCTCGGGCCTTTACCTGCCGCTGCTGCTGGTACTCGTGGGCCTGATCCTGCGCGGCGTCGCGTTCGAGTACCGCGCCAAGCACCCCGACCCGCGCTGGAAGACGATGTTCGACTGGTTCGCGATCGTCGGCTCGCTCCTGCCGCCGCTGGTGCTCGGCGTCGGCTTCGCCAACTTCGTCATGGGCATGCCCAACGACGGCCTGCTGTGGACCGGCGACTTCTGGGCCCTGTTCGTGCCGTTCGGTCTGCTGGGCGGCGTGCTGCTCGTGGGGCTGTGCCTGATGCACGGGGCGACCTTCCTCAGCCTCAAGACCCACGGCACGGTGCACGCCCGCGCCCGCCGCTACCTGGGCCGCTACGGCTGGCTCACCGTCGCCCTGCTCGCAGTGTTCGTCGGCTGCCAGAACGTCTTCTGGCCGGCGGTCTCCGAGTTCGGCGACTTCGGCGTGATCGCCTGGGTGCTCGGCGTGGTGGCCGTCCTGGCCGCGGCCGGCTCGCTGCTGGCGACGATGGCCCGTCGGGAGGGCTGGGCCTTCGCCCTCGGCGGCGTCGCCATCCTCGGCCTGTTCGCCGGGATCTTCCTCAGGATGTACGGCAACCTCGGCTTCCTGCAGGACACCGGCGTGCCCGTCGCCGAGCGCCTGAACATGCTCACGGCCGCCTCGTCGGACACGACCCTGACCATCATGACGTGGGCCGCGGTCATCTTCGTCCCGATCGTCATCGGCTACCAGACGTGGAGCTACTGGGTGTTCAGCAAGCGGATCAGCACCAAGAACATCCCCGACGACGTCGAGGCCGCCGCCTGATCCCATGGCCGGACCCATCCACCCCAGACTCCTGCAACGCGCCGGGGCCACCAGGAAGTACCTGGTGGCCTCTGTGGCGTCCGGAGTGGTGACTGCGTTCCTGCTGGTCGCCCAGGCCTGGCTGCTCGCGCGCGCCATCACCTCCGTGTTCGAGGGCGACGTCCCGGCCGGCTGGGGTCGGCTGGTGGGCGGGCTCGCCGCGGTCTTCGGCGTCCGGGCGCTGCTGGGCTGGCTGGACTCCTGGCTGGCGCACCGCTCCGCCGCCGCGGTGAAGTCGCAGCTGCGGCGCGACGTCCTGGCTGCCCGGGCGGCGCGACCGACGGGCGGGGCCTCGTCGTCGACGCTGGTTCACGTGGTCACCACCGGGTTGGACGCCCTCGACGGCTACTACTCCAAGTACCTGCCGCAGCTCGGGCTGGCCGTGACGGTCCCGGTCATCGTGGGGGCCGCGATCCTGGTCACGGACTGGCCGTCGGCCCTGATCGTGGCGTTCACCCTGCCGCTGATCCCGATCTTCATGGCGCTCATCGGCTGGACGACGCAGCAGGCGACCCGCCGCAGCTTCGCCGTGGCCGACCGGCTGTCCAACCACTTCGCCGACCTCATCGAAGGGCTCCCCACGCTGCAGGCCTTCGCGCGCGCCCGGGCGCAGAGGAAGGGGGTCGAGCTCAGCGAGGGGCGGTACCGGCAGGCCACCATGCGGGTGCTCTACGTCTCGTTCCTGTCCGCGTTCGCGCTCGAACTGCTCGCGACCCTCTCGGTGGCCGTGGTGGCGGTCACGATCGGCTTCCGCCTGGTCTACGGCGACGTCGGATTCGAGGCCGCGCTGTTCGTACTGGTCCTCGCGCCGGAGGCGTTCCTGCCCGTGCGGCAGGTGGGCGTCCACTTCCACGACTCCGTGGACGGGGTAGCGGCGGCCGAGGCGGCGTTCGACGTCATCGACGGCGCGCCTGCGGCCACCGGCACCACACCCCCGCCCGCGCTCCGGGAGGAGCCGATCGTCCTCGACGACGTCAGCTTCACCTACCCCGGCGCCGCGTCCCCGGCGCTGGCCGGGTTCTCCCTGCAGCTGGAGCCGGGCGAGGTGGTGGCGCTCAGCGGCGCCTCCGGCTCGGGAAAGTCCACGCTCCTCGCGCTGCTGCTCGGCTTCCTGGTGCCCGACGGCGGCCGGGTGCTGCTGGGAGACCTCGACCTCGCCGACTGCGACGTGGCCGGGTGGCGTCGCCAGGTGGCATGGGTCTCGCAGGATCCCGGCCTGGTGCACGGCACCGTCGCGGACAACGTCCTGCTCGGTGACCCGGCCGCCGGACCCGACGACGTGGCCGCGGCCCTGCGCGCGGCCGGCGCCGACTTCCCTGCCGACAAGCAGGTGGGCGACGACGGCGAGGGCCTCTCCGGCGGCGAGCGGCGGCGCGTCGCGGTGGCGCGGGCCCTGCTGCGGATCCGCTCCGGCAGCACCCGCCTGCTGGTCCTCGACGAGCCCACGGCCGGCCTGGACGCCGACAGCGAGGCCACCGTGATCGACGCCGTCCGAGCCACTGGCGTGGGCGCCCTGGTGGTCACGCACCGGCCCGCCGTGCTGGCCGCGGCCGACCGCGTCGTCGCCCTGGAGCCGGTCTCATGAGCGGGCGCAGCGGGCAGTGGGAGCTGGTCCGGGAGCTGTTGCGGGCGGTGCCGAAGGGTCGGCGCCGGTTCGCACTGGCCACCCTGCTGGCCGCGCTGTCGTCGATGTCGTCGGTGGCGCTGATGGGGGTGGCCGCCTGGTTGATCAGCTTCGCCGCCATGGCGCCGCCGGTGCTGTACCTGCAGGCCGCGGCCGTGCTTGTGCGCGCGTTCGGGATCTCGCGCGGCGTCACCCGGTACGCCGAGCGGATCGTCGGGCACGACCTCGTGCTGCGGATGCAGTCCGCGCTGCGCATCCGCGTCTACGACAAGCTGGCCGGCACCACCCTGATCGGTCGTCGACGCGGCGACCTCCTCACCCGGATCGTCTCCGACGTCGCGGCCATCCAGGACGTCGTGGTCCGCGTCGTGATCCCGGTGCTGTCGGCGTCGCTGGTGGTCACGGCCACCACCGTGATCCTCGCCACGTTCAACCTCCCCTCGGCGCTGGTGCTGTTGGCGACGGCGGCGTTGGGCGGGGTCGGCGTGCCCTACCTGGCACAGCGCGCGACCCTGCGAATCGACCTCGAGTCCGTGCCCACCCGCGGCCGCCTCGCCGACGGCGTGCGCGAGTTCTCCCGCACGGCGCGGGACCTGGCCGCCTACGGCGCCACCGACCAGGCGCTGGCCCGGGTGCTGGCCGTGGACGACGATCTGCGCACCCAGGAGGCCCGGGGCGCGTGGGTGCGCGGCATCGCAGGCGCCGGCCAACTGCTCGCGGCCGGGGCGGCAGTCGTCGCGGCGCTGCTGATCGGGACGCCCGCGCTGGTCGACGGCAGCCTCGACCCCCGCCACCTCGCCGTGCTGGTGCTGACCCCACTGGCGCTGCACGAGGTCCTGAATACCTTCACCCAGGCCGCCCAGACCTGGACGCGCTCCCGGGCCGCGCTCCAGCGGGTCGCCGAGACCCTGGACGCCCCCGACGTCGGCAGCGGCGACGCCGTCCCCGCCGACGCGTCCGGCGAGGGGCTCGTGCTGGACGACGTCACCATCGGCTGGCCCGGCGCGCCCGCGCTGTTCTCCGGACTCGACCTGCGCGTCCGCCCCGGCGAGCGGGTGGCGCTGGTGGGCCCCTCGGGCGTGGGCAAGACCACCGTCGCCGCCACCGTGATGGGCCTGGTCCCGCCCGTGGTGGGTCGGATCGCGCGCGGCGGGAGAGTCGGCTACCTGGCCCAGGACGCGCACGTGTTCGCGACGTCGGTGGCCGAGAACGTCCGGATCGGGAACAAGGACGCCACCCCCGAGCAGGTGTCCGCGGCCCTCACCCGGGCCGGGCTGGACGACCTGGACCCCGACCGTGTCCTCGGGGAGGGCGGCACCGGGCTCTCCGGCGGCGAGAGACGCCGCCTGGCGTTCGCCCGCGTCGTGGCCGACGAGCGCGACCTCCTCATCCTCGACGAGCCCACCGAGCACCTGGACCACGAGACCGCCGAGCGCCTCGTCAACGACATCTTCGCGGCCACCTCCGGTCAGGCCTTGCTGGTGCTCACCCACGACGCGGCGGTGGTCGGCCGCTGCGACCGGGTCCACGAGCTCATCGACCCGCGGGGTACCACCCAGGGCCACCCTGCGACGGGACCGGGGCCTGACGTTCTCGAACCGCCCCGTTCGCTAGAGTGACGAGGGTGATCAGCCAGCTACCGCCCGACGCGTCACCGCGTCGGCTCAAGGTGGCCCAGTTCACCGACAACTACGGCCCCGGCAGCAACGGGCTGATGTTCGCGGTGCAACAACTCGAGGGCAACCTGCTCGACGCCGGACACGAGACCGTCGTCGTCGCGCCCCGCGCGAAGGGGCCGAACCCGCACTTCGGTCGTGAGGGCCGCACGGAGATCCGGCTCCCGTCCGTGCGGGTCCCGAGCCTGCCCACCCGGGTCGCGAACGGCCGCCACTTCGAGCGCACCATCGACGAGATCGGCCGCATCAGGCCGGACGTCATCCACGTCCACGGCTTCGGCCCGGTGGGCGTGCTCGGGGTGTGGGCGGCCAAGCGCCTGGGCATCCCGCTGATGCTGACGTGGCACACCGACTTCGACGCCTACGCCAACCACTACGCCGCGATCCTGCCGCTACTGACGCAGGTGGTGAAGGCCTTCATGGGCCTCTCCCGCGGTGAGCTGTTCGACTCCCAGGACCTGCGCGCCGCCGTGATCCGCTTCGAGGACCGCGGGAAGTCCACCGCCTCGCTGCTGGGCATCTGCCAGAAGATGCTGGAGACCGCGGACCTGATCACCTCGCCGTCGCCGAAGACCGCCGCCCGCTGCCGCGAGATCGCACCCGGGGCGAACGTCGTCGTCGTCCCCAACGGGGTCGACGCCCTGCCGCCCGGTCCCCCGCCGATCCCGAAGCCCGACGGCCCGCTCGTGCTCTACGCCGGCCGCATCGCCCCGGAGAAGGACCTCCCCCTCCTGGTCAACGCATTCTCGCTGGTTTCCACCCAACGTCCCGACGCCCGGTTGATGGTGGTGGGCGACTGGCAGCAGCACCCCCGCATCAAGCGCGCCCTCGGCGATGCCCGCGCCACAGGCAAGGTGATCCTCCCGGGCGAGCAGCCGCGCGACCTGCTCGGCGCCTTCTACGCGATGGCCGACGTGTTCGCCTTCCCGAGCCAGACCGACACGCAGGCCCTCGTGCTGCACGAGGCGGCTCTCGCCGGCCTGCCGATCGTCTCGGTCGACCCGGGACTCACGCTGGTCATCGAGCCCGGCGTCAACGGCGAACTGGCACGACCCACGCCGGCCTCGATGGCGGCCGCGTTGCTGCGCGTGATCGACCGCCTCGACGACGAGGCCTGGATGGCCGAGGCGTCGGCGACTTCGAAGCGGCTGGCCGGACAGTGGAGCATCGAGTCGCAGGCGAACGAGATGCTGCGGCTCTACGGCGAGGTCGCGGCCATCCGCGACGCCGTCGCCGCCTGACCCACCCCCTCCGGCATGCGTCGCCGGGGTGGGCCGCGGACTGTGGTCACCACGTCACGCGGGGCCCGCGGTCACTAGGGTTGGCCCATGAGTCTTCCGCTGCCCCGCACCCCGCACCCATCCGAGGCGCCGACGATCCGCTGGGGCATCCTTGCCCCCGGCGGCATCGCCACCGCGTTCGCCGACGCCCTCCGCAAGCACACCCGGCAGGAGATCGTCGCCGTCGGGTCGCGCTCGGCCGAGCGCTCCGCAGACTTCGTCGCCCGCTTCGACATCCCGCGCCACTACGGCACCTACGAGGAACTGGTGGCCGACGACGACGTCGACGCCGTCTACGTGGCCTCACCGCACAGCCACCACGCCGAGCAGGCGCTGTTGGCGATCGCCGCCGGCAAGCACGTCCTCGTGGAGAAGGCGTTCACCCCGACCGCCGCGGAGGCCCGACGCGTGGTGCAGGCCGCCCGCGAGGCCGACGTGACGCTCATGGAGGCGATGTGGGCCCGGTTCCTGCCCCACTACGACATCATCCGCCAGTTGCTGGCCGACGGCGCCTTCGGTGAGCTCGAGGTCCTCACCGCCGACCACGGCCAGTACTTCCCGCTCGACCCCGAGCACCGGCTCTACAACCCGGCCCTGGCCGGGGGCGCGATGCTGGACCTGGGTGTCTACCCCGTCTCGTTCGCCTCGTTCGTGCTCGGCACGCCCGGCAGCATCCATGCCACCGGCACCCGCGCCGAGACCGGGGTGGACCGCCAGGTCTCGATGGTCCTCGACGGCTACGCCGAGCATCCGCACGCCCACGCGGTGCTGAACACCACCTTGCACGCGCGCACCCCCACCCGCGGAGCCATCAGCGGTTCCGACGCCACCGTCGAACTCGCCAACGGCTTCTACGGGCCCTCACCGATCCTCTGGGTCCCGCGCGAGGGCGAGCCCGAGACGTCGGCCGATCCGGAGATCCAGGGACACGAGGGCCTGGCGTTCCAGGCCGCACACTTCGCAGGGTTGGTCAGCGACGGCAGGCGCGAGTCGGACCTGCTGCCGCTGGCCGAGACCGTGGCGATCGTCGAGACGATGGAGGAGTCACTGCGGCAGGTGCCCTGACGAGCACAGGAAGGCACTGCACCACTTTCGTGGGCAGTGCCTCCTCCGCACTTGCGTGCGGATAAGCCGGACCCCGGCGGTGCGGGGGAACACTCGCCGGGGGCCGACAGTCCAATTGAACCGCGATCAGCGGTCAAAAACCATGCCTGTTTCCTCAGGCGCAGCTCCAGGGCTGGGTGCCGCGGATTGCGTAGAGGCGGTTGGCGACCGTGATCTGCTCGGCGCGGGTTGCCTGGTGCGGGTAGGCGGCGAAGTCCTGGCCGTTGACGGAGCGCCAGGTCTGCAGGTCGAACTGGAGGCCGCCGTAGTAGCCGTTGCCGGTGTTGATGTTCCAGCGGTTGGTGGACTCGCACTGCGCGATCCGCGTCCACATCGCCTCCCGGGCCAGGTTGAGGCCGGCGCCGGAGGAGGACGAGGAGGAGGATCCGGAGTCGGAGGAGGAGGCCGAGGATGAGTCCGAGGCGGGGGCCGGCGGCGGGGCGACGACCTTGGTGCCGATCGTGGTCATCTGGTGCACGGGCTGCACGGAGACGACCTTCTCGGCGAGGGTGGAGTCCACCAGGACCCCGTCCTCGTAGGTGTCGGTCCACGTCTCGCGGAAGGAGCCCTCGACGCCCTTGGTGGTGACCTTCTCCGTGCCCTTGGTGAGTTCGTCGGACTTCACCTCGCGCTTCTCGAACGCGATCGGGGTCATCTCGGTGCGGGCCTTGGTCTCGACGGCGACGAAGGTGATCTCCATGCCGTCGGCCAGCTCGGTTTCCGGGGCGGGGGTGAGCTTGTCGTCCTCGTCCGGGGCGACGCCGGCCTCGGCGAGCACGTCGCCGACGGTGCCGGCGATGGTCAGCTGCGAGGGCTTCCCCGCGACCGTGAGCGTCACGTCCTTGGCGGTGGCGATCTCGACCGAGAGGCCCTCACGGCCGATGGCCGACGAACGGGAGGTGGAGTACTTGGAGTCTTCCGCGTTGAGGTTCAGGTAGCTGAGTGCCTCGTCGAGCGTCTGCGCGGTGGTCCACACCTCGCGCTTCACGCCGTCGACCGTGACCTCCAGCGGCCGGCCGTAGTTGACGGTGATCTCCATGTCCTGGGTGATGGTGGACTCCTGCGCCGGCAGGACCACGTCGTGCTCGCCGACGTTGATGCCCTCGAGCTCGAGGACCTCGGCGACGGTGTCCTCGCGGACGGCCATCGAGGTGGCGACGCCGTCGACGACGAGGACCACGTCATTCTTGTGCAGCGCGGTGGCGACCCCAGCCGTGCCGACCAGTGCCAGCGCGGCGGTGCCGGCGGCTACGGGGATCCAGATCTTCTTGGCCATACAGGTACTACTCCAGTGAATCTGAGGTGGTGCCGGAGTTGTCCGGCCTCATCAGGTTAACCCGAACCTGAATGAATCCCAAACTCTTTCTGAGAATCTCTCAGATTCCTGCTACGGGAGCCGGTTCCTCAGCGCCGCGCCGCAGTGGGCCGACGCTCCGCCCGGAACGCCTTGAGCCGCAGGCTGTTGAGCACCACGAACACGCTGGAGAAGGCCATGGCCGCGCCCGCGATCATCGGCGTCAGCAGCCCGAGGGCCGCGATCGGGATGGCCGCCACGTTGTAGGCGAACGCCCACACCAGGTTGGACTTGATGGTGCGGTCGGTGGCGCGGGACAGGCGGACGGCGTCGACCACGGAGGCGAGGTCGTCGCGCATCAGGGTGATGTCGCTCGCGGCGATGGCCGCGTCGGTGCCCTGTCCCATGGCGATCCCCAGGTCCGCCCGGGCGAGGGCTGCGGCGTCGTTCACGCCGTCGCCCACCATTGCGACGTTGCGGCCCTGGGCCTGCAGGTCGGCGACCACCTGCGCCTTGCCCTGGGGCAGGACGTCGGCGCTGATGTCGGTGATGCCGGCCTCGGCCGCCACCTTCTCCGCCGCGGCGCGGTTGTCGCCGGTCAGCAGGACCGGGCGCAGGCCGAGTTCGCGCAGGCGCGAGATCGCTGCGGCGGCACCGGGCTTGAGCTCGTCGCCGACGACGATGCGGCCGAGGTAGGTGCCGGCGAGGGAAACGAGCACCTCGCTGCCCACGACGTCGCCGCCGGCTGCCGGAGCGTTGGTGACGAGCCGCGAGTTGCCGACGAGGGCATCCCCCGTGTGGCCGTCGATGCGGACACTGGCGGTGACGCCGTGCCCGGCGACGATTCGGAAACCGTCTGCCTCCACCTCGTCGACGCCGGCGGCCCGGGCGTGGGCCACGACGGCGCGGGCGATCGGGTGCTCGGAACCGGCCTCAACTGCGGCGGCGACGGCCAGCAGCCGGGACTCGGTGACACCGTCGGCCGCCTCGACCGCCAGCACGGCCATGGTGCCGGTGGTGAGCGTGCCGGTCTTGTCGAGGACGATCGTGTCGATCTTGCTGGCCTTCTCCAGCGCCTGGGCGCCACGGATCACGGTGCCGAGCTGCGCGCCCCGCCCCGTTCCGGCCAGCAGCGCAGACGGCGTGGCGAGGCCCAGTGCGCAGGGGCACGCGATGATCAGCACCGCGATCGCGGCGGTCAGGGCGAAGGTGAGGCCGTTGCCCACCAAGAGGTGCACCAGGAGCGTGACGACGGCGGTGCCGATGACGGCGGGCACGAACCACCCGGTGACCCTGTCGGCGAGGCGCTGGGCGTTGGACTTGTCGGTCTGCGCCTCCTCGACGAGCCTTGCGATCTGGGCGAGCTGGGTCTGGGCGCCCACGGCGGTGGCGCGCACGAGCAGTCTGCCGGTGGTGTTCAGGGAACCTCCGACGACGTGGGCGCCGGGCGCGACCTCCACCGGCATCGACTCACCGGTGATGATGGAGGCGTCGACGGCGGACTGGCCCTCGACGACCTCGCCGTCGGCCGCGACCTTCTCACCCGGGCGCACGACGACGACGTCGCCCACGGCGAGGCTGTCGACGGCGACGGTGGACTCCACGCCGTCACGCACGACATTGGCGCGTTTGGCGCCGACCTCCAAGAGTGCGCGGACGGCCGCGCCCGCCTCCTGCTTGGAGCGGGCCTCGATCCAACGGCCGAGCAGCAGGAAGGCGATGATCGCGGCGGCCGCCTCGAAGTAGATCGCCTCGAGCGGGTCCGTGCTGCCGAGCGAGAGGGTGAATTCGTGGCGCATCCCGATCATCCCTGCGCCGCCGAAGACCATGGCGACCAGCGACCACCCGAACGCCGCGACGGTGCCGATGGTCACGAGGGTGTCCATGGTGGTGGAGCCGTGGCGCAGGTTGTTCCAAGTGGCCGCATGGAAGGACCGTCCGCACCAGAACACGATGACGGCGGTGAACACGAGGGCCACCCACTGCCACGCGGGGAACTGCAGCACGGGCACCATCGACACAGCCACCACTGGGATGCCCAGCGCGAACGCCAGCAGCATCCGTGGGCGCAGCACCTGCGCGTGGTTCGGCCGGACGACGTCGGGGCTGGTCAGCCGCGCGTCGTAGCCTGCGGCGCGCACCACCTCGACGAGCTGCTCGGTGGTCACACCCTCTGGGGCGCGGACGCTGGCCTTCTCGGTGGCGTAGTTGACGGTGGCGGTGACGCCCCCCACCTTGTTCAGCCGTTTCTCGATCCGGTTGGCGCACGACGCGCACGTCATGCCGTCGATGTCGAGCGAGACCGGGCTGGCCGTCGGCTTCTCGGTGGTGGTTGACACTGCTGTCTCCTCATTGCGCCACGGCGGGCGCTGGATTCTGGTCAGGCCTGGGCGACGGCGTACTCGCCGGCCTCCTCGACGGCGGCGACGATGTCGGAGAAGGCGATGGGGGCGTCGGACTCGACGGCCATGTTGCCGCCCTCGAGCGTGACGTCGACCTTCTTGACACCGGCGATCTCGGAGACCTCCTCGGTGACGTGGTGGACGCAGTTTCCACAGGTCATTCCAGTGACGGTGTAGTTGGTGATCATGTCGGATTCCTCTCGTCGGACTCGGCGGGCGCCAGGGTTGGGGCCATAGGGCATGCTGCCACCCAACAAACACATCATACCCCCTAGGGGTATGGGCGCAAGCGGGGGTTGCGGCTTCGGTGTTGTCCACAGGCGAACCTTGGGTTGTGGAGAGTTCGGCGCCTCCGAAACATTCGCCGAAACTCCTGCGACAAGAGCCGCAGCCCTCGTCCGACGGCACTTCTCGCCGAGCCGGGAGCCGTTGATAACGATTCGGTAACGGCCGTCGCGGCGTGTCGGAATCTTCTTTCCACAGCCTTTGAGACTGCCCGTCCACCGCTTCCCACAGCCGTTCAACAGGCTATTCCACGGCTACGGGCACGTTGTCCCCAGCTTGTCAGTGGTGGCGCGTAGACATGTGGGTGGGTCGGCGGTGGTGCACTAACGTGTTGTGCTTCCGGTGCACGTGGCCCGGCTCGAACCACGACGATCAGGAGGGTCACGAACCGATGTCCGTACAGCACATCAACGGCGGTGGCGCGGTCAGCGAACTGGACCGTACCCCGCCGCAGGACCTTGCCGCCGAGCAGAGCGTCCTGGGCGCCATGATGATGAGCAAGGACGCCATCTCCGACGTCGTCGAGGTGCTGAGGGGGGTGGACTTCTACCGCCCGAACCACGAGTCCATCTTCGAGGCCATCATCAACCTCTACGGGCGCGGGGAGCCAGCCGACCCGATCACGGTGGCCGGCGAACTGGGCAAGCAGGGCGAGCTGAGCAAGGTCGGCGGCGCGGTCTACCTGCACGACCTGCTGGCCTCGGTATCGATCGCCGCCAACGCCTCCTACTACGCGGAGCTCGTCCGCGAAAAGGCCATCCTTCGACGGCTGGTGAACGCCTCCATCCGCATCGCCCAGCTCGGCTACCTGGGCCAGGGCGAGGTGGACAACATCGTCGACGAGGCGCAGCAGACGCTCTTCGAGGTCACCGAGAGCAAGTCCTCGGAGGACTACAAGAGCCTGCGCGAGCTGATGGAGCCGACGTTCGACGAGATGGAGGCGATCAGCAACTCGGGTGACGGGCTCTCCGGCGTCCCCACGGGCTTCATCGAACTGGACCGGATGACCAACGGCCTGCACTCGGGCCAGATGATCATCGTCGCCGCCCGCCCCGGCGTCGGCAAGTCCACCTTCGCGCTCGACGTCTGCCGCTCGGCGGCCATCCACCACGACATGGCCACGGCGTTCTTCTCGCTCGAGATGAGCCGCACGGAGATCGTGATGAAGGTGCTCTCGGCAGAGGCTTCGGTGCCGCTGAAGAAGATCCGCGGCGGGAAGATGGACGAGTCGGACTGGCAGCGCATCACCGACAAGTCCGTGCAGATGACCGAGAAGCCGTTCTTCATCGACGACTCGCCGAACCTGACGATGATGGAGATCCGCGCCAAGGCCCGCCGCCTCAAGCAGCGCCACGACCTCAAGCTCATCGCCATCGACTACATCCAGCTGATGACCTCCGGCAAGAAGGTGGAGTCCCGCCAGCTCGAGGTCTCCGAGTTCTCCCGCCAGATCAAGCTGCTGGCCAAGGAGCTGGAGATCCCGGTGATCGCGCTCAGCCAGCTGAGCCGCAACACCGAGCAGCGCAAGGACGGCATCCCCGCCCTGTCGGACCTGCGAGAGTCCGGCTCGCTCGAGCAGGACGCGGACATCGTCCTGATGCTGCACCGCCCCGAGATGTACTCCCAGAACCCCACCGACGAGGAACGCGGGCTCGCGGCGTTCCACATCCCCAAGCACCGAAACGGCGAGACCGGCAAGATCGACGCCCTGTTCCAGGGCCACTACTCGCGGTTCACGAACCCTCCGTTCTGACGGCGCAGGCCGGGGCCCGTCCATTGCGGACGGGCCCCGGCCCGGTCGGTGTCACTCAGAGGTTGTCGGGGCTGCGTTGGACATCATCCTTCGTCTCCCGCGCCGCGTCGGCGCCGTCCTGCTTGACGTGCTCGCCGGACTCCCTCGCCTGCTCGGCGACGTTGTCCTTGGCGGCCTGCGCGTCCTGCTTGACCGTGCCGGCGGCGTCCTCGGCCGTGAGCCGGACCTCGTCAGCCGCCTCCTGTGCCATCGGCTGCAGGTGGTCCCGCGCCTCCTGCGCCATGCCCTTGACCTCGTCGGTCAACGGCTCGGCGGCCTCCTTCACCTTCTGGGCGGCCTCCTGTTCGGCGCGGCTGGACGGGATCAGGCCACCGATCAGCGCCCCGACGCCGGCAGCGATCAGTCCGGCGGCGATCGGGTTGCCCCGGGTGCGTCGCTTGACCTGCTGCGGGGCGTCGGCCACGGCGTCGCGTGCGTCGTGGACGGCGCCGGAGACCTGGTCGCCCATGTCGCCGACGGCACCGGAGTCAGTCGGGTCGTAGGGTGATCCGAAGACCCGCTCCTTGATGTCGTTTACGCCGCCCTTGACCTTGTCCACCTGGCTGCGGGCGATGTTGCCGGGCTTGCTGCGGTCCTCGAGCGCGTTGACGTTGTCGCTCAGTTCCGCCCGGGTGCGCTCGATGTCTCGGCGGATCTCTTCTGGATTGCTCATCGGTTCTTCTCCTCGTTGCCTGTGGCCGCGTTGGGAATCTTCTTGACGGTGTCCTGCGTCCTGGGGACGCCCTGGACGTTCGAGAGTTCGTTCTTTCCGACGAGGGCGAGCACTGCGGCGACCACCGCCCAGATGATCGTGACGATCAGGCCGCTCCAGCCCAGTGCGGGCTCCTCGCTGTCCCCGATGGCGACGGCGAGCGCCCACCAGACGGTGAGCGTCAGCGAGATCAGCATCAGGTGTCCCGCGACGCCGGCACCGGCGAGCATGCCCGCCCCCTTGCCGGCCTGGGTGGCTGATTGCTTGACCTCGGCCTTGGCCAGGTCCAACTCCTGTCGGATGAGCGTGGAGGCGTTGTCGAGGACGTCCGAGGCGATCTCGCCGATCGAGCGGTCCTCCTGCTGGTAGCGGCGGTAGCTGGCGTCCTCCTCGCTGAGCGGTTCACCGACCCTCGGGCCGACGCCTGCGGCGGCGGTCCCCGCGGGATCGGGGTACCGGGGCTCCGGTGGCCCGGGATCGCGTCCCGGCACCGGCTGCTGTGGATACGACGTCATCGCAGTTCCCCACCTCGGGCGCCCGGGGTCGGCGGCGTGGTGAACCCGTCGTCGGGTCGCGTCACCTGCTCACCGCGGACGCTCTGCGTCGGCGGTGGTCCACCCAGCGGCTGCGAGCCACGCCCGAGCCTGTCGACGTCGTCGCTGTAGCTGGGGGCGTCAAGGCGCCGTCCGCCCGTCGGGCTGGCTGGGCCCGAGTCGTCGCCGTCGGAGAGTCCCCGCACCAGCCGGGCACCCACGAAGCCGACACCCGCCGAGATGGCGAGGAAGGTCCACGGCCTGCGGGCGGCGAAGCGGCGCACCGAGTCCAGCACCTCCTCGGGGCGGTTCTGCTCCAGCCAGTCCGCGGCGTCGTCCCCGAATCGTTGGACGCGCCCGGCGAACTCCACCACGGGCCCGGACTCGGTGGTCGAGTCGGTCATGGAGTGCAGTTCACCCGACATCGAGCGCACCACCTCAGCGAGCCTTCGCTGGCCGACCTCAGCCTGCTGCTTCAGCTCGCCGACCCCCTCGTCGAGGATGCGACGGGTCTGGAACTTGGCCTCGTCCACGACGTGGCCGGCCTCCTCCTTGGCCGAGTCGATGACGTGGCCACCCTCGGCCCTGGCCGTCTCGGCGACGGCGGAGGCCTCCTGCTTGGCGGTGTCGGCGACTTCACGGCTGCGATCAGCAGCACCCGATGCGACGCGCTTGGCCTCCTCCTTGGAACCAGAAGTGTCGTCGGTGCGGGGTCGGTACTCGCCCTCGTCGACGATGAAGGGCTCGGCCGCGCTCCGCTCCGGCGGCGCCGAGGAGCGGTCTCCCCCGCCGGGTCCTGTGGGTCCGGGCACTGTGGGTCCCGGAACTGTCCCGGGGTGACCCGGGGCAAGTGGCGGTTGGGTCCCTCCGGGCATCCTGTTGGGGTCCTGACCGCCTGGGGGGCGGTTGGGATCGAAGGGCTGAGACTGACTGGGGTACGTCATCTTTCCTCCAAAGGGTCTTGTCTGGAGACCGAGGTCTTCCCCGATTGTCGGGGGATCGACACTACGCGAGAGGGGGTCATTCCGCCGTCAGATCGGACAAACTGCGAGGTTGGCGCCCACGAAAGGCGTAGTCGCGATCCGGGATTTCCGCCCGGGCGTCGACCTTGCACCACCCGCGGCGTAGCGTTCGTGGCATGTGCCGAAACATCCACACGCTCCACAACTTCGAGCCGGCCGCCACCTCCGAGGAAGTGCACGCCGCCGCGCTGCAGTACGTGCGCAAGATCGCGGGCACGACGAAGCCCTCCAAGGCCAACCAGGAGGCGTTCGACCAGGCGGTCCACGCCGTCGCCCACGCCACCGAGCACCTCCTGGAGGCGCTGGTGACCACCGCGCCTCCCAAGAATCGCGAGGAGGAGTACGCGAAGGCGCGCGCCCGCGCCGAGAAGTCAGGCCGCTACGCGAACGCGGGCTGAGCCAGGCGCACCGGCCGTCAGCGCACCTGAGTTTGCTGACGCTGCTCGGCGCCACCGTGGCCGTTGAACCAGGTCAGTAGATGTCGTCGGCGTCGTTGACGAGGAGGGCGTAGGCGGCCAGTCGGGTGTCGTACTCGGTGAAATGCCCCCCGATGTTACCCCAGCAGCCGCTCCCGCTCAGCCGCCACCACCTCCCTCGCCAGGTCGGTCTCCGTGATGTCGAACGCCTCGGGTGCACTGTGAGCGAGCTCGCTGACGCGGGCGAAGTCGTCGAACACGGCCCGCTTCCGGGCGAGGATCTCGGTCAGCCGCTCGTCGACGCCCTCGTCGGAGAGCAGCCGGTGCACCTGGACGCTGCGCAGCTGACCCATCCTGTGCGCGCGGGCGATGGCCTGCCACTCGGTGGTCGGGGTGAGCTGTGGCTCGCAGATCACCACGACGGACGCGGCCTGGATGTTCAGGCCGACGCCGGCGGCGACGATCTGCGCCACCAGTGCGGCCCCGCCGGGGGCTGCGGTGAAGTCGTCGATGATCCTCTGGCGTTCGGTCGGCGGCACCGAGCCGGTCAGTGGCCCGAACACCGGGCCCGGCAGCAGGGCAGCCACCTGCGCGAGCACTTCTCGGAAGTGCGAGTACACGATCACGCGGCGTCCGTTGGCCTCCGCCTCGGCGACGATCTCGCACAGCCTCCGCAGCTTCCCCGACGACGCGCCCTGCGTGCACGCCGCCTGCCGCATCGCCATGAAGTTGCCCGCCTCCACCGCCTCTCGGTAGACGCCCTGGTCCACGGCGGACATCGGGACCCACTCGTCGACCTCCACCAATTCGGGCAACTCGGTGAGCACGTCCTCCTGGTTGCGCCGCAGGTAGACGGGCGCGACGGCCTGCCGGAAGTCGTGCGCCGTCGGCGACTCCACGAGGTCCTCCAGCAGGTCCGGGCGAGCCTGCTGGACGAGTGCGCAGAACTCGTCGATCCGGTTGGCCAGCGGGGTGCCCGTCATCAGGAGCACCCGCGGCACCCGGTCGAGGATGTCGGCGGTGCGCCGGGAGCGCTTCGCCGCCGGGTTCTTGATGTAGTGGGCCTCGTCGACGACGACGCACCCCACCTGCTCCACCGGCAACTCCTGGTGCACCGCCCAGCGCAGCGTGCCGAAGCTCGTCACCGCCACCCCACCGTCTCGTCGCCACGCCTCGAGGGCGGCCCGCCGGTCCTCACCGTGGAGGCGGTGCAGTCTCGACGCCGGGCAGCATGTTGCGGTTGGGGTGACCGTTGAGGGCTGAACCCCGCGCCATGAACGTCGACAGCTCGTCGGTGGAGAAGTAGCCGACACTGGCGAGCGTCGCGTACAGCGCGGCGGCGCAGTGTCCCTTGGACAGGATGAACTCGTCAGCGCTCGTGCAGCAGACCCCTCGGCCCCGTCCGGGTCCGCAGGGTCGAGACGCAGCACGCCGAAGTACAGCGTGGCCAACACGTCGGTGATGCTGAGGTCCCCGCCGATGTGGCCCGCACGCGCGGCGTCGATAGTCGTGACGACGTGACGACGGATGGCCTTGGCCTCAGCGCCGATGAGCTCGTCGCGCTCGGCTGGTGAGGCATTGGCGATTGGCCTGCGCAGGTCGCGCCACTCACCGGCGCGCGTGTGGGTTGCCTGGAGCAATGGCCTCCTCGTGCATATTCATTCAGTCCTGAATGAGCGGTGCCAGTCTACGGGTCAAGGTCCTGCTGTCAACTGCCCGTCGACACCCGGCAGGGCATGCGCTGAGCACGGCTGCTGCTGGCTGCGATGCCCGCAACTAACGACGGTGCGCATCCCTCGAAACTGCGGCGACGGGGTGTGGGGAGGTGGGAGCCCGAGCGCCCACCTCCCCACAGCACAGATCAGGATCAGCCGACCTCGCCGGGGGACGCGTCCGCACCGGTGCTCGGCAGGCCGGGCGGAATCCCGGGAACCGGCGGCCTGATGGGTTGAGCGGACGGATCCGCATCGGGTGTGGGCTCCATCGGAAGATCGTTCCCTGGTGTGGGCTCAACCGGCGGATCGGTGTCGCCCGGCTCCCCTGTGTCGCCGCTGACGACGATCTGCACCCGGTCCAGGTTCAGCACCCATGCGTGCTGCGCTTCGACGTCCCCGTTGCGTTCCGCGGTGACGCGCACCCCGACGAAATGCGTGCCCGCCTCCTCGAACGACGCGGTGGCCTCAAACGAGGTTCGCGCCGCGAGCCAGGCGCCTGCAGGAACGGGCGGAGCTTCCTCATAGTCACCGTCGCCGTCGAGATCCCACTCGACCCGAATGATCTCACCGGCACCCGGTGGCACCTGCACGGTCGCCGTCAGGGCGACGGGCTCACCAACCTTGGCCTGGACACGCTCGAGGCCACCACCCGTCAGGGAGACGGTGGGCTGGATACCGAGTCGGTCAGTGGCTCCGTCCGGCACGACGATCTGCCCGTTCACGACGTCATACTGTGTGGACGCCGGCGGTTCGACGCCGTCTTCCGCCCAGTTGGCGATATCCCGCAGCGCTTGCTCCACCATGCCGTACCAGTCGACGAGGTGTTTCGCCCTCTCCCCTGACACCGGAGCGTCCTGGTGGTCAGCGTGGTCATTGAAGTACACGCGGTAGTGGTCAGCAGCCGCATGCCCAAGGCTGGCTTCAACCTGCCTGCGGTACCAGTCCGTGTGCAGGGGCAGGGCATCTGTGTCGTACAGGTTGGACACCGCGATGAACTTGCCGTTGATGGATCCGTCAAATGCCGTGTTACCGGAGACGAAGCCGTGGAAGCCGCTGTCCTTGGCCACCCGCTGGGGATGGATCGGCGTCCCATCGGACCCGCGGAACTGGTCGAAGGCCACCCAGCCCTCCTCTTCGGGGGGCACCTGGTAGCGGTAGTAGAACCGGTTGGCGATGTCCCACCGGTTCTCCTCGGTGTCGCCCATCTCCGCGAGAACACTGCGGACGCGCTCCCCCAGCGCCGAGTCCTCGACACCGAGGTAACCCGGGGCATTCCAGAAATCATCGGCGTAGGTCGGATCGAACCGCAACGGATCGCTGGACGTCAGGCCATTTGCGTACTGCTCGGTCTGGCCAAGCAGGTAGTCGGGGTACTCCCACGCCTGCCACGGCACACCCAGCCGATGCATCTCCTCCAGCATGGCGCTCTCAGCCTCATCCAGACCGGCGAATGGGTCCCCGCTGCCACCGGGCAGCATCGCTGCTTGGATCTGGGCGGCCTTGTCAGTGAGGATCAGGTCACCGGCGGCGCGGGCCTGGAACTGGTACGACGTCGGCTGCGGCACGGCTTGCACCATCGAGACGAAGCCGTCCCACACTCCGGTGGTGTTCTCGGCCGCACCGAGGGTCTGGAAGGAGCCGCCGCTGGGCCCGTAGAGATAGCCATGGATCGGCCCCTCCTGGGCGTAGTAGTCGGCGGCAAGGGTCTTGGCGAACTTCGCTGCCGCGGCCCCGTGCGCGTAGCCAAGCGAGACACTGGAATTGCCGGCCTGGACCGCGTAGCCGCCACCGCCCAGCGCAAAGCTGATGGCACGATCCGTAGCTTGGGAGAGGTCCTCGCCTGGGGCGAAGGTCGTCGGGTAGGTGAACTGGAAGAACCGGCCCTCCCACGCCGACTTGCTCTCCTCGGCGTGGAAATAGACGGTGAATTGGATGTCAGTGCCTTCGAAGTGCCCCCGAATCCGACGGTGCGGCAAGGGTGACGTCTCGTCGGTTGTGCTGTCGACGACCGGGGAGGCATAGGTCGGGTCGACACAGTCGGCAGTGACCTGCAAGGCGCCGCCCTCGCTGCTACACGTGGGCGGCGCTGCGGCGCTGGGTTGGACGAGGCTACCGGCAAACAGCACGGCAGCAGCGGCTGCTCCGACAACGCGATTCCTGAGCTGGGACGACAAAGTCATGGTCCTCACTTCTTCGGGGACTTGAGAGAACGTTCTCCATAGAACGTACTCACGACCCTAAGGCGTGGGGATCTCCAGTGTCAATGACCCAGGCGCGAGACTTCCTCCCGACCAAAGAGGCGGATCTTGGCAAACATGTCTTCCAGCAGGTAGCGCACGTCCACCTGGTCGAACACACGAATAGGATGCCCGGCCCCGGGAAGGTAGCCACCCTCCCGGCCGAAACGAGGCGCCGGCACCGTGCGGAAGAGCCGCCCGTCGGATCCAGACCAGTCCAATGGCTGGCGAGTCACCCAGGGAGCGGTGCTCAAAGGCTCACCCACCGGCACGGTGGCGTTCCACTCCACGAGTTGGTCGATGAGGTAGTCGGCGAGCCGGCTGGTGCCGCGGAGCTTCTCCTCCAGTTCGGCATAGCCGACCGAGACCATCGTGTAGATGGTGGCCGGGACCTGCCAGAGCCCGACGCCTGCCCAAAGACGACATTGGCCAGCGGCCCCAGGAAGGTGACGAAGAGTGGGTCGCCGGGCGAGGCCGCCTTGCTCGCCTCGATAACGTTCTCTATCGGTCAAGCGCCTGGCCGCCCGGACGCCTACGGCGCGGTGCGATCATGAACCAGAACGCCAGGTTCGCCAGAAGCATCGCCGCCGCCATCACGGCCCCCAACGGTGCAAACGATGTGACACCCAGCAGCCCAACCACGGGCGACGCCACTCCCGCCAGACCGAAGTTGGCGGCCCCCAGAAGAGCGGCTGCCGTCCCTGCGCGCTCACCGTGCTCCGCCAGCCCGAGGGCCGAGAGACAGGGCCCGCATCCCCCTGCAAGCAGCAGGAAGAGAGCCATCGCGATGACGACGCCAGCCAGACCTGGCCAGACCCACGAGAGCAGGATGAGCGCGGCGGGGATCAGCACCATGCCCAGGAGGATCATCGCCAGGACGCGATGAGGGCCCTGCCGCACAGCCAGCGCCGCGGACACCTGCGTCCCCACCACAAACATCAATCCGTTGATCCCCGAGATCAGTCCATACGTCTGTGGCGCCAAACCGAAGGCCTGCTGGAACATGAACGACGACGTGGAGAGGTAGGCGAAAACCGACGACACCATCATCCCCCCGACCAGAGCCACACCGACGAAGGACCGGTCCCTCAGCAACAAGCGGTAACTGCGCAGCACCCTGCCTCGGCCACGCCCCCCGAGGCGCCTCTCCGGCGAGAGCGTCTCAGGAATGAAGGCGGCAGCCAGCACGAGCACCACACCCCCGTAGGCGGCGACAACAACAAAGATCCCACGCCAGCTGAACAGGTGCATGAGTTGGGCGCCAAGGAAGGGCGCGACGATGGGGGCCGTGCCGCTGAACAGCGCAACCCGAGCCAGGCCCTTGATGAGGGAGCTGCCCTCGGCGACGTCCCGGATCATGGCCATGGCCACCACACCAGCGCCAGACGAGCCGGCCCCCTGGAGGACGCGCAACACGATCAGCCACTCGATATCGGGCGATGCCGCGATTGCCACACTGGCCGCCACATGCACTCCCGTTCCGATGAGCAGCGGTAGCCGTCGACCGATGGAGTCACTCCACGGCCCCACCACCAGTTGCCCGAGTGCGAAGCCCAGCGTGGCACCGCTCAGCGTGAGCTGGACGGCAAACGGCGTCGTGGCCAGTTCGTTCTCGATCTGGGGAAAGGCCGGAAGATAGAGGTCAATCGTGAGGGGGCCAAGGATGGACAACAGGCCCAACATCACAATGAGCCGCCCCGGCGGAACGCTCGAGGTGCGCTCCGAGGGGACATGAGTGGAAGCCATACGCAAATCTCCTGCGCCGAACATTCGTGGGAGGTGAGGATCTCCCGGGGTCGGCGTAGACCGGCTATCCAATGCGAAACGCTACCAGCGACCAGCAGTCACTCGCCCCTCGGCGCCACGGTGGTGGACCGCGCCATCAGCGTCGGTTCCATCAACTCGTGCCGGGAATCGGTCCGCCCCTCGATTCGCTCGACGAGCAGCCGTCCAACCGTCTCACCCATCTGACGACCGGACTGATCGACCGTCGTGAGACGAATCGGCCCCAAGGCCGACGTCCTGGAGTTGTCATACCCAGCCAGGGAGTAGGCCTCCGGGATGAAGCGCTCCTGCCGCCAGAGTTCGTTCATCATGGCCAGGGCGACTATGTCCGCCCCCGCATGGACGGCCGTCGGCTGAACGGGGAGCTCATCGACGAGCCGGGCCGCCGTGACCCCACCCTCAAAGCTCCAGGATGCATCCAACACCGCGGCCTGGTCCGTCAGACCGTGTCGCTCCATGGCGGCCCGGTACCCGGCGAGGCGGTGGTACTCCGGACGGGCCGGGTCCATGCGCCCGTCATGGTTCATGACGAAGGCGATACGTTCGTGACCGAGCTCAACGAGGTGGTCCACAACCAAAGAAGCACCCAGCTCATCGTCACCGGCCACACTGTCGAACAGGTCGCTGTCACTGTGGTGGCCGACGACGCAGAGCGGGATGTCACGCGCGGTCTCCTCCAGTTCCTCGGAACTCATGAGAGGGGACACAAGGACAAGCCCGTCCATCTGGTGGTCGATCAACGCATCCTTGACGTTCCTCTGTCCGGAGCGGGTGAACCCCGCGGGAGACAGCAGTAGCTCATAGGAGTGGGCCCGGATGACACTGGACACCCCATCGGCCAGCAAACTGAAGAATGGGTTGTCGATGTCCGAGACCAGGACCCCGATCGTGTACGTCCGGCCACGCATGCCCCGGGCCGGGCCATGGGGCCGGTACCCGAGTTCCTCCATGGAAGCACGCACCTTCTCCCGCATGGCCTCGCTCGCGCCGTACGCGTTGCGCAGTACTTTCGAAGCGGACGCCGTGGACACACCGGCGTGCTTGGCCACATCAACAATGGTCACGCGCCGCCGCCGACCCAGTGCTTCTGGACTCGAGCTCACGCCTGCTCCTTCCGTGTCTTCATGCGAAGACCTCCTTCTGCCATGTTGGATCATGTCGACGGCCCCCATGGGCACTGGCCGATGGAGAACGTTTTACACTATAGTCGGGTCAAGCTCGTTGCGCACCTGTGCGCGAACCCCACATCACTGGAGATCACGATGGTCATGTTCCACAAGCGTTCCCTCACATCCGCCGTTCTGGAGAATCCCGAGGCATGGCAAGTGCTCGCCAGCGCGGCCCCGGAGCTGGAGAACTCACCCACGCTGCAGCAATGGAGCGCCTTTCCCGTCGAGTGGGTGCTGGGACTCGCCCTCGGCGAGCACGACTCACGGATTCCCACCATCATGGACCGCCTGGCCAAGATCGAGGACACCACTCCAACCGAACCTGATGAGGCCGCCCCCGGATGTCGCCCTGACTACGAGGGCGACGATGTGGCCGCTGGTAGCGCCATCCTCCACCTTCCCTCGGGTGCAGAACTTCACCGCATGGCCGAGGTCGTTCTGGAGGGCCCGTCGCACGGCAATCCGTTCACGGACGTCGAACTGCACTCTGACTTCACGCAGGGCCACACCACCATCACGGTCGGCGGCTTCTACGACGGCGAGGGCCGATACGTCATCCGGTTCCTCGCCCCCACGACCGGGGACTGGACGTTCTCCACCCGGTCCAACGCGCGCTCGCTCGACGGTGTCGTCGGCTCGTTCTCGGTGGCCGCGTCGGAACGTCCCGGGCCGGTCCGGGTCAGCGACAAGTTCCACTTCGCCCATGCCAACGGACAGCCGTTCCGTCCCGTCGGCACCACTGCTTACGCCTGGACCCACCAAGGCGATGAGCTGGCCGACGAGACCCTCCGCTCGCTCGCCGCGGCACCGTTCAACAAGGTCCGCATGGGCATCTTCCCCAAGGACTTCATCTACAACAGCAACGAGCCACTGAACTTCGCATGGAGCCGGAGGGAGGAGGGCACCTTTGATTTCACGCGATTCGATCCGTCCTACTGGCAGGACCTGGAACGTCGGATCCAGCAGCTCGAGGGACTGGGCATCCAGGCCGACCTCATCCTCTTCCACCCCTATGATCGCTGGGGCTTCGCCACGCGGAGCGCGGCCATCGACGAGCGCTACCTGAGATACCTCACGCGCCGGCTCAGCGCCTTCCCCAACGTCTGGTGGTCCTTGGCCAACGAGTACGACCTTCTCCACTCGAAGACGGATGCCGACTGGGACCGCATCGCGGCGATCATCGCCGAGGAGGACCACGTCGGGCACCTCCTGTCCATCCACAACTGGACCTATCTGTGGGACTACTCGTCACCCTGGGCCACGCACTGCTCACTCCAGTACGGGGAACTCCTGGGAAAGAAGGTCGGCCAGTGGCGCCACCGCTGGGGCAAGCCGGTCGTCGTCGACGAGTTCGGCTACGAAGGCGACCTCGATCAGGGTTGGGGCAACCTCACGGCCGAAGCCGTGACGCAGCAGTTCTGGGAGACCACGCTCGCGGGTGGCTATGCCACTCATGGCGAGACCTTCTGGAACCCCGAGGAGATCATCTTCTGGGCCAAGGGGGGTTCCCTCCGCGGCGAAGCCCCCGCCCGGATCAGATTCCTGTCCGAGATCTGCGAAGCGTCCCCGACCGGCCGCATCGAGCCGCTGCCGGGCCCCTTCGACGCACTCGTCGGGGGCGTCGCCGACCAGTACGAAGTGCACTACTTCGGCCAACATCGCCCACTGTTCCGCGATCTCGTCATCCCGGAGGGCCGCTCAAGCCGGATCGACGTCATCGACACCTGGGCGATGAGCATCACTGCAGTGCCGGGTGAGCACACCGGCAAGGTCCGGGTGGACCTGCCCGCGCGCCCCTGGATGGCCATCCGGCTCACCACGATCGACTGAAACAGGTAGTCCCTCAGTAGTAGCTCATGCCACAGGCGAGGCGCCGGACGCAGCCACGAAAGCTCGCGTCCGGCCCTCGACATGGCTGCTGTTGGTGACCGTGAAAGTGTCGGCGAGTCGAAGGTCCCGGGACGAGGCCCCCACCATGACATCGAAGTCACCCGCTTCGACGAACCATTTCATGTGGTGGTCGAGGAAGGCCAACTGACTGGCCTCCAGTGTGAAGTGCACCCTCGCAGAGGCACCGGCAGCCAGTTCCACCCGCTGGAACCCAGCCAGCTCCAGGACTGGGCGCGACAGGGAGGCGAACACGTCCCGCACATAGAGCTGCACCACATCGCTTCCGTCCCGTTCCCCCGTGTTGGTCACGGTCAGGGAGACCTCCACGCGTCCGGAAGCAGGGATCGCGTCAGCCGACACCTCGAGGTCAGCATAGGAGAACTCGGTGTAGCTGAGTCCATGACCGAAGGGGAAGCGTGGCGTGTGCGGGGAGTCGACGTACTCAGGGAAGCCGATGCTCGCGCCCTGGTGCCACGCAGACCCGTTCGGATGGTTGTAGTAGATGGGGACCTGACCGGCGTTCTGGGCGACGCTCACCGGGAGACGGCCACTGGGGTTGATGTCGCCCAGCAGGAGGTCCACCAGGGCCTCCGCACCCGACTCGGCGGGGTTCCACGCCTCCACCAACGCATCCAGATACAGTTCCGCCGCATCGCTCGAGATAGGGCGCCCATCCAGATGAACCCCCACCATGGGCTTTCCCAGCGTCGCGAGCTTGCCGATCAGTTGTTCCTGACATGGCGGCAGGTTGATGTTTGTGGCGTCGATGCCCTCACCCATCGTCGCAATGGAGGAAGTGCCGTGCTTGCCTCCGAGAGTCAGGATCACCACGTCAGCGCGTCCTGCCACCTCCAGAGCCTCCGCGTGTCCCGACTCGTCGGCACCGGCGATCGGGTAGCCAAAGGCCCAGTCGACCGCGGCGGCCGGCATCCGCAGACGCAACTCATCGACGAGACTGTGAATCCCTGGGTGCTGCCAGTCAAGGATTCCTTCAAACTCGGGCCCCCCATCAGACTGGATTTGCGTGCCAGGCACCATGGAGTCGGAAACATCGGTATGGCCATCGCCCGTCGTCATCCCTGCCATGGAGGCCCGCGCCGCTAGAGCTCCTTCCACCATGGACACATGGCTGTAGCCGCCGAAGAAGAAGCGGGGGTTCACCGCATGACAGCCGATGACGGCCACCGTCGGCGTTGCTTGGTCCAGCGGCAGGACGCCCTCGTTCTTGAGGAGGACCAGCGATTCCCTTGCCGCACGGAGGCTGACCGCCCTGTCCGCGGGCGTGGAGAGACTCGGACTGGCTTCGCAGGCCAACGGTTGATCGAAAATCCCCATACGGAACTTGGATTCCAGAACCCGCGCCACCGCCTGGTCGAGGATCGCGGGATCCGCCGTGCCATCGGTGAACCACCCCAGGAGTGTCCTGTTGAAACCCTGCGGGAAATGGAGTTCGACATCGAGGCCAGCGGTCATCGCGGCCAGACCGGCATGTGCGAATGACTCGGCGACCCGCTGGACGGAGTGGAGGTTCCCGATTGCGCCGTAGTCGGAGACCACGAGGCCGTCGAAGCCCATCTCTCCGCGCAGCATCTCGGTCAGGAAGTGTCGGGACGCAGACACGGGCTCTCCCCCGATCGAGCCGTAACACGGCATGATTCCCCGTAGTCCGGCGAGGCTGATGGCGGCCTGGAAGGGCTTGCCATACACCTCGAGGAGGAGCCTGTCCGGAATGTTGCAATGGGCGCCGTGGATGCCACCTTCGCTGTGATGGAAGCCGAGGAAGTGCTTTGCGACTGCGTCGGAGCGCAGACCCTCATCCGTCTGCTCCTGGATGCCCTGGGTGAAGGCGACACCAAGGGCTGCGGCAAGAGTGGGGTCCTCGCCGTAGGTCTCCCCGTGTCGGCCCATGCGTGGGTCCCGTCCCACATCCAGCACCGGGGCGAAGGTCTGGGTGATGCCAACAGACCGCTCCTGCCGGGAGACAATACGTCCAACGTCCCGCTCGAGATCCGGATCCCACGAGGAGGCTCGGGCGATCCCGGATGGGAAGCTCGTGGCGCCGGGCAGATACGCGCCGGACAGACCCTCCATGTGGAAGGTGGCTGGGATGCCGTGACCGCTGGCCTTCATCACGACCTCCTGCAGGTGCCTCTGGAAGTCGACCACGTCAGCGAGCGAGGTCGCCCGCCTCACCTCCAGAGTGGACACATGACCGACGCCGTGGGGATGGCGGGACAGGAAATCGCTCGTGTCAGCGATATCAGTCGGCATGTAGCAGGACACCTGGGCCAACTTCTGCTCAGGCGTCAACTCCCGGAGGAGCAGGTCAGCACGGACCTTCGGCGGCAGGGCGGGGTCGCTGTGGTGTGGCATGGGGCGCTCCTCATCGATGGCCTGGACGCGGAGTTTCCCGCGTGCCGGACGATCGGGCGCCGGACTTCTGAACTCTAGAGAACGTTCTATGGCAGCCTACGGGGGATGGCAGGAACCGGCAAGGATCCCGTAGCCTGCGGCCAAGCCGCCCCCGCCACCCGTGCCGATCAGGCTTCGACGTGGAGATCGATGACATGCCCCGGGAGGCCGTCGGTCGACACACGAACCCTCAGCGTCCCCGGACCGGTGGGACGCACCACAGCCATTGCCCTGCCTTCGAAGGTCCGGCACTCTGCCGCCCCGAAGTCGGGGTCCTGCACCGGGTTGGCGCTACCGAGGGCTACAAGTTCACCGTCACCCTCCACTCTCACCCTGACCTGCCGGTCAGCAGCCGTGGACAGGATTCCGTGTCCATCGACCAACTCAATTTCCACGAACCCCAACGCACCGTCTGCCGCCTTGAGCTCCAGCCGGTCCGTCAGGAGCCGGAGCGAGGACACCGGACCTGCTGACTTCAAGGTCGTGCGCTCCTGCGCAACCCCATCCCTCCGTGCCACGGCGACGAGTTCGCCCGGCTCGTAGTCCACCTCGAATCGGGCGCGGTAACGGTGGGCGGACCCTGCCGGAGCCACTCCGAGGGAACGACCGTTGAGGAAGAGTTCCACCTCAGAGGCATCGCTGTAGACCTCCACCTCCATCGGCGTGCCAGCCTCGACGTCGAAGGTCCAGCTGCCGAGGGTGTCCGTCCAGGACCAGTTGAGGCCGATGGGCCTGGTCCCGGGCTGCGCGGGACGGGCGACGGCGATGTACGGCTCAGTACGCAACCCGAACACCATCTCCCGGAAGTAGGACGCCGGGCGGCGGTACCCAGTGATGTCGATGTCTCCACACCACGCCAGCAGCCAGGGGTGGTGCGGGCCGGGCGCCGTCTGGTCGTCCCGGACGTGGTCGACGCGGCCGATTCCCACCTCCCCGATGTAGTCCCAACCAGTCCAGGTGAAGTCGCCGATCACGTGGCGATGTGCCATGACCTGGTCCCAGATGAGGTCGATCCGCGGGGCCAGCGACTCGGTTCCCACGACGACGCGGTGCGGGAACCGCTCGAGGTCCCCGGCGTAGCGGTCATCGTCATAGTTGTGTCCCACGACGTCCACCACCGAGTGGATCTCCTCGGTCATGCCCGTGATGAGACCCGGCGCGGCCACCTCGTCAAGGAGGTCATGCAGTTCCGCCACCAGGTCGTTGACGTTGCCCTGCTCCCGGATGACGGCAGCCTTTTCCTGGAACTCAGTGAGCAGCTGAGTGATGATGCCGACATTGCCGCTCACACCATTGGTGACCAGTCGCGTGTCGTCCAGGCCGCGTACCTTCTCAGCCAGTTTCCTGGCCCAGAGCGCGCCATGGGATGACGCGGCCTCCAGGACCTCGTTACCGATCGAGTACATGATGACGCTCGGGTGGTTGTAGTCCTTATGGACCATGGCTTCGAGGTCACTCTCCCACCACGTGGGGAAGGTGATCGACTGGTCGAAATTGCTCTTTGAGTCCGTCCACATGTCGAAGGCCTCATCCATGACCAGCATGCCCAGCCGGTCGCAGGCATCCAACATCCGCTGGCTCAACGGGTTGTGGGCCGCTCGGATTGCGTTGAATCCTGCACCCTTGAGGAGCCGGATGCGGCGGTCCTCCGCCGCCCGGGGCGCTGCCGCGCCGAGCACACCATTGTCATGGTGCACGCAGGCGCCACGCAGCTTGACCACTTCTCCATTGATGCGCAGGCCGTGGATCGGATCGGCCTGAACCGTGCGTACCCCGAAGGTCGTCTCGACGGCATCGCACTCGTCATCAGCATCCAGGATGCGGACGCGGGCACGGTAGAGGTACGGGTTCTCGACACTCCAGCGTCGGGCACGGTGGACGGGGATGCGCTGGCGACTGACCACGGACTGCCCTGCCAGGACGGTGACCGGGGCTGCCCCCGTGCCCACGACATCAGCGTCGGCATCCAGCAGGTCGACGGCAACACGGACAGTCCGCGTGGTGGTGGATTCATTGAGGACGTCGGCCATGACCTCAATCATCGCTGTGGAGTCATCGACGATCTCGGGTCGGACACGGGGCCCCGTGGCGGCCAGATGCACCAGTCCGCTCTCGATGAGCACCACGTCGCGGTGGATCCCAAGACCGGAGTACCACCGCGAATCCTGGTGGGCTCTGGCCTCCACGCGGATGTGGTTGGTCCCGGCATGCAAGAACGCGTCGAGCGCGACGTGGAAGGTCGTGTAACCCCCGGGGCACTGTCCAGCGAAAGCGCCATTGACGAAAACCATCGCATCCCGGTACACCCCTTGGAACTCTAGCGTGTACCGGCGGATGTCAAAGTCCTCCGGCAGGTCGAGGGTGTTGCGGTACTCGACAGCGCCACCGGGGAAGTACGCCGTGCTGGGCCCACCCTGCATGTCCGGAACACGTGGAATGTCCAACATGGCGTCATGGGGCAGGCGGACCAACTCTTGATCTTCGGCTGGCTGGAAGAGCTTGGTGAAGATGCTGATCTTCGGCTGGACCTGCCAGCCTTCGTTGAATGAAATACGCGTCATGGTGAGTCCTTTGCCCGGACACTGCCGGCTGGTGAGTCGTCAGTTGGCCGTGTAGGCGACGCTGTGGAAGGAGCCCGTGCCGCGGAGCGGCCCAAGGCAGAGCATCCGTCCGGTGAATCCTGCCGCCACTTCGGTGGACAGGTAGCGGCCGTCCAGGCGGGCAAGTTCTGTCGTTTGGCCGCCGGTGGTGACTGCCAGAGTGATGTCGTCGGGACCAGCATGGCCGAACGGAACGGAGGGGATGGCCGGATCAACCGCCCGGATGTGGAGCATCATGTCATCCGGGTCCGCGGCCATCGACCCGACGACTGACCGGACGTCGCCGATGCGCGCCACGGCCTGCACTTCACCGTCGTGCACCTCGAGCCCGTACCAGTGACGGGGATCCAACCGCAGGCTGAATGTGCCGCTCCCCACCGGCGCCGCCTCGGCGGCCCACCTGAGGTCACGCACCCGAAAACACAGTGAGCCCGTTCCCCGGATCCGGAGTCCTTCGGGACGCACCGTGGCAAACCGCGAAGGATCATCGCCCGGAGACACCCAGCGGTGATCGAGTGCATCAGTTGAGAAGTCATCCACGAAGCTCGAGGTCAAAGCAGGCAGGGTGAAGCGGTCTGGCACGAACACCGGCCAGTCGTCCACCCAATCGATGCCGGCCAAGAAGGTCTCCCGGCCCAAGACGTGGAACCCCGGGGTGGGTCCTTGGGTGCGGACGCCGAGGTAAACGGCCGCCCAGCCTCCGTCTGGCGTCTGCACGAGATCCGCGTGTCCGGTGTTCATGACGGGTTCGAAAGTGCTTCGGCGGGTGAAGATGGGGTTGTTCGGGGAGCCCTCGTACGGTCCCTCCGGGTGGCGCGAGCGTGCCACGGTCACGCAATGACCCCGTTCTGTCCCGCCCTCCGCGAAGAGCAGGTACCACCACTGCCCGATGCGGTACAGGTGTGGTCCCTCAGCGGCTGGCAGACCACTGCCCTGCCACACATCCACGGGGGTTGCGAGTAGTTCTCCGGTGGTCACGTCGATCGGAGCCTGACGCACTGCTTGACCACCGACGTGGAAGTCGAGGACGTGCCACGTGAGCAGGCATCGGTCCTCGTCATCCCAACACAGGTCAGGATCAATTCCGATGGCCCCGGGTACATGGATGGGATCGCTCCACGGCCCCTCCGGGTGTTCAGCTGTGACGATGAATTGGCCGGCGTCATGATCGCTGACGTTGCTGGTGATGTAGTAGAAGCGGCCATGGTGGTGGCGCAGCGTGCCGGCATAGATGCCTGCTGAGGGTTGCACGCCTGTGGGGTCGAATTGGGCGGGACGGGTGAGGATGTTGCCAACCTGCGTCCACTCCAGAAGGTTGGTGCTGTGGAAGATGGGCACTGCGGGGAAGTACTCGAAACTGGACGCGGCCAGGTAGTAGTCAGCACCCACCCGAACGATGGTCGGATCCGGCTGGAAGCCGGCGATCACCGGTGTGCTGGCAGCGCTCAGCGTGGTCATGAGATCTCCTCGTAGTGGACTTTCGTCAGGAAGCTGCGCTCACGGGCAGTGAGGACCGCACGCTCGCCAACGAGGTCGAGCGACGCGCACAGGTCGTGCCTGTCCGCGTCGAACCCGACCATCACGTCGACCCGACACGGTTCGACGGCGAACTCGCGCGCCATGTTGGTGTAGCCGAGCTGGGAGGAGTCAAGCGAGAAGGTCACACGCTGCGACTCCGTCACCGCCAACTCCACTCGGGCGATGCCGGCCAACTGCTGGGCAGGCCGGGTGACGCCCGACGTGTTGGCGCGCAGGTAGAGCTGCACCGTGGTGGCTCCGTCCCGGTCGCCCATGTTGCTCACGTTGACGGAGACCTGGAAGGACCCGGTGGTGTCGGCCTGTTCACTCACTTCCAGCTCGGAAAGGGCGAACTCGGTGTAGCTGAGACCGTGGCCGAAGGCGTGGAGCGGTTCCGCGCTGGAATCCAGGTAGAGGTCTGGTACGCCGGGAGGGAGGCCGATCCGACGCCCCGTCCCCGCCTTCTGGTGGTGGTAGACCGGAACCTGCCCGGGGTGGAGCGGGATGGAGTAGGGCAGCTTCCCGCTCGGGTTCACCCGGCCAAACAGGACATCTGCCACGGCCTGCGGTCCGAAGGGGCCTCCGTAAGGCAGCACGACCGTGGCAGCAGCTTCCCGGACAGCTGGAGGCAGTGTGTACGCACGCCCCTGCACCAGCACTACCACCATGGGCTTGCCCAATGCCGCGATTGCCTCGGCTAGCCTGACCTGCGCCGCGGGCAGGGCAATGTCGGCCGAATCCGAGGCCTCACCCTCGGTGCGTTCACCCGTGAACCACAGACTGGCGCCGCCCAGGGCGAGCACCACGACCTCAGCATCCTCAGCGGCGGCCACCGCACGCTCCAGTCCACCGTCGAGCTCGTCGCGCAGCGTGGTGGCGGGTTCCACGACAAGGTCGGCTGCATCCCCTCGGAGCACTTCGGCAAGCGACGTGGCGCCGTACCGTTCGCGGACGAGTTCGGAGGTCGCCTGGTCCGGCAGGATCTTGGCATTCCAGGCCGCCATTCCCGGGTCGACCCCGACGGCACCGCCGAAGCCGCCGCGAGACATGAACAACGTCATCTCCCGGAACGCGGGGAAGGTGTAGGTGGGGAATTGGAGGTCGACGGCATCCGCATGCGGACCAACTAGGGCCACCGACTGCGCACCCGGCCGCAGGGGCAGGATGCCGTCGTTGCCGAGGAGGATGACGGAACGGCGGGCCAGTTCCTCGGAAAGTTCGCGTCCTTCCTCCGCTATTGATCGCACATCGATGGACTCGCTCGGGTAGGGGTTTTCGAAGAGTCCCAGTTCGAACTTCGCAGTGAGGATCCGTCGGACCGAAGTCCGCAAGAGTTCCAGAGGCACCTCGCCACGGTCAACCCCTTCTGCCAGGACGTCTCCGTACCCGAACGGGAGCGGGTTCTCGGTGTCCAGACCAGCGACTAGGGCAAGACGCCCCGCCTCGGCTGCGTCCGCGGCCACGCGCTGCCGGTCCACGAAGTGGTCCAATGTCGTGTAGTCAGACGTCACAAACCCCTCGAACTGCAGGGTATCGCGCAGGAGAGTGGTCAGCACCTCCCGCGAGGCGCCCACAGGGACGCCGTCGATGTCGGAGTAGGAGTTCATGACCGACGCCATCCCAGCCTCATGGATGGCGGCCTCGAACGGGAAGCAGAAGAGGTCTCGCAGGGTCCGCCAACCGATCTCTGTCGCCCCGAGGTTGATGCCACCCTCGGGTTTGCCGTACCCCACGAAGTGCTTGCCGGTGGCGATGACACCGTCGGCCAGATCGGGCCCCTGCAGGCCTGACGCGTAGGCCACGCTGAACGCTGCGGCCAGGTAGGGGTCCTCTCCGTAGGATTCGTGCACACGACCCCATCTCGGGTCGAGCGCGACGTCCATGTTGGGAGAGAGCGCCTGCCTGATCCCGAGGCGTCGCATCTGGCGCCTGATGAGGTCGGCCATCTCCTGAACGAGGTCCGGGCTCCATGTGCTGGCCAGACCGATTCCCGTGGGGAAGACCATGTGACCCCCGGACATGAACCCATTCAGCGCCTCGGAATGGATCAGCACGGGGATCCCCAGGCGTGTCCGCTCGGTGCTGGCCCTCTGGATCCTCGTCACGAGGTCCGCCGTGGCCAGCGGATCATCGGTGACCAGATTGGAGATGTGGCCCGGATTCCGGGCCAACCAGTGGTCGACGTCCTCGGGATCTCCCCCCGTGGGTGCTGCTAGATACCACGGAGCGACGGCGGTGAGCTGGTATGCCTGCTCCAGGACCGTCATCTCCTGCAACAGCAGTTCCACCCGATCTTCCGTGGGCAGTGAGGCGTCGAGGTGCGCGTGCTCAGTCATCTGTACTCCTGGAATGAGGTTCCGCGAATGGCCGCGCCCGGAAGATCCGGCGACGGGTGGTAGCTCAACGGAAGCTCCGATCCGGCCCCAGGACCAGTTCCTGGATGTCGCGGTACGAGCTGTCCTCCGGCCCGAAACGCCTGTGGGACAGCAACGAGAACACATCCACGACATCAGCGGCCGGCAAGTCGAGGAAGGGTGCCATCATGCTGCTGGCATGGATGTCGTCACGGATGGGAACACCCACGTCAATGGCAGCACTGACCACTTCCCGCCACGTCGCTTCATCGTCGATGAGTGCGCGTATCCCGGATGTGCTGAAGTCGGTCGAACCGGACGGCAGTGTGGTGTCAACGACGGACCATGAGTGCCGACCGTGGTGCACCACCATCGGCTCCCGATGGCCCGGCAACCACACATCGGCGGTGACACCGGCAGGCAGGGTCACCTCCAACAGGAACTGCCCGCCGGAACGCTCCCACCGAGAGGAAACGAGGCCGTATGAGCTCTCATGCCGCGCCTCGGCCCACGCAAGGGTGATCGGGGGTTGCGGCTTGATCGTGACACGACGCCAGCCCGGTTCAGATGGTGCCAGTCCCGCCACGGACCGGTGGAGCCAGTCGGCAATCGCACCGAGTGCGTAGTGATTGAACGATGTCATCTCGCCCGGGTTGATCGAGCCGTCGGGCAACATGCTGTCCCAGCGTTCCCAGACGGTGGTCGCACCCATCGTGACCGGATAGAGCCAAGAAGGGCACTGGGTCTGGAGCACCAGGCGGTGCGCCACCGCGAGGTGGCCGGTGGCCGCCAGTGCGTCGCAGACGAGGGGCGTCCCAACGAAGCCGGTGGCGATCCGGAACCCGCTGGTTCGTACGAGGTCCGCGAGTCTACGGCCGGCCATCGATCGCTGTTCAGGGGTGGGCAACAGGTCCCACACGATGGCCACCGCGTACGCCGTCTGGGCCTCGGACATCAGTCGACCGGAGGGAGTGACGTAGGCGGCCACGAAGGCGGCCTGGACTTCGTCGGCGAGAGTCCCGTACTGGCTGGCCACGTCAGACTGGCCGAGGACCTCGCCGGTTCGGGCGACGATGCGAGCGGAACGGACGAGATGGGCAGTGGCCACCAATTCGCTGGCTGCCTTGGCCTCGCCGGGACTCTCCGGAGGCGCTGTCGGGTCCAGCCAGTCCCCGAACTGGAAACCACTGTCCCACAGACGGCTGGGCCCGGCCAGGTGGGTGACGTGGTCGACCCATGCACGCATGCTGGGGAGCTGCCGTCGCAGAATCTCAACGTCGCCAGTGGCCTGATAGATCTGCCAGGGCACCAGCACTGCCGCGTCACCCCAAGCCGCCGCGGCCGGGTCATTACTGCCGCCTCGTTCGAGGTCGGGGACCACATGAGGGACACGGCCGTCTTCGTACTGGTCGACGGCCAAGTCGGACAACCATGTCGTCAGAAGTCCGGCGGTGCCGTACAAGTACAGGGCTGTGGGTCCGAAGACCTGGATGTCACCGGTCCATCCCAGGCGTTCGTCACGCTGAGGGCAGTCCGTGGGAATGTCAACGAAATTGGTCAGAGTGCTCCACACCACGTTTTCATGCAGCCGGTTGATGAGGTCGTGCGAGCTGGAGAACCAGCCGGTCCGTTCCAGATCAGTACCCACCAGCACCATGTCGATGTCTTCAGCGCGCAGTAGTGGCACACCGGTGACCTCCGCATAACGGAACCCATGGATCGTCAGGGAAGGCTCGAGGACCACCTCGTCCGGCCCTGCCATCACCCATGTGTCAGTCGCACGGGCTGCACGAAGCGGGCGCGTACCCAGTTCGTCATCCTCGAGCACTTCGGCATGCCGCACCCTCACCTCCTGGCCAGCCGCGAGGCCGCGCACCCGCAGCCGAACCCAACCGACGGCATTCTGGCCGAAGTCCACCAGAGTCCTGCCGGACGGGGACGCCCAGATGGCCTCCGCCGCCCGCGTCCCCAGCGGGCGGATCGGCGGCGCCTCGGGGGCCACGAGACGGGCCACACCTACGTCGACCACCTCGACCGGTGACGTCGGCAGGTCGGCATCCAGCCGGCGCAGGTCCGTGGTCTGACCGTTGTAGAGGTCATCCTCGATGACTTCACTCTCGCGGGCGCACCAGGTCTCGTCAGTACCCACCACCACGACAGTGCCGTCGACGAGGGTCACTTCCAACTGGGCCAACATCGCCAACCGGTCCCCGTAGAGGGCCCGCTTGCCCAGGTACCCGAGCCATCCGCGGTACCACCCATTACCGATCAGCGCGGAGAGCTCGTTCTCGCCTTGCTGGAGCAGGTGCGTGACGTCATAGGCGTGATAGCGAAGCCGGTGGTCGTATGAGGTCCATCCAGGAGCCAGCACGGTGTCGTCCACGCGTCTCCCGTTGAGACTCGCTTCGTAGATGCCGTGCGCCGTGGCGTACAGGCGGGCTGAGGCCACCTGGCGCGGAATGGTGAAGCGGCGGGACAGCACGGGGGCCGGCGCATCCATGGCGCCGATGTGCAGGGGGCTGATGAACGCTGCCGTCCAGTCCGACGGGGAAAGCAGTCCAGCTTCCGCCGTCGCGACCGGACCCCACGGCCCCCAGGACTCCCCAGCTGCGACACGAACCCGGACCGATACGGCCTCGCGTGATGCCAGCGTCTCCCCGGGCCAGGGGACGAGCACCTGATCGGGGGACGACACCCTGTGCGTGCTGACCTGCCCACCCCGGGTGGTCTCCACCTCATAGGCGGTCTGCACGAAGTCCGGCGAAGCATCGGTCACGGTCCAGGACAGCCGTGGAGCCGGGGAACCGAGGCCCAGTACCCGGTCGGCACGGGTCCGGTGCTCGAACTGAGGAGCGCTGGGAACTGCTGTCAATGACATGGGGAGACTCTCCGTTGTGTGATAGGGCTGACGCGCTAGGTCGATTGGCTGTCGCTCTGTTCGAGCATGAGGAGGCGCTCCTCCCGCCGTCGACGCTGGATCGTTGGGTCTGCCACGGGGGCTGCCATCTGGAGGCGTCGTGTGTAGGGGTGTCGCGGTGCGGTGGCAATCTGGCGTGCCGGCCCGAGTTCGACCAGCGCCCCCTCGTGGAGGACGGCGATCCGATCGCTCACCCTGTTGACCACGCCGAGGTCATGGCTGATGAAGAGGTAGGCGACACCGGTCGCTTCCTGGAGGTCCTTGAAGAGATTGAGCACCGTGGCCTGGGTCGTGACGTCGAGTGCACTGGTGGGTTCGTCGCACACGATCACGGCCGGCTCCAGCGCGAGGGCGCGGGCGATGGCGATGCGCTGCCGCTGTCCGCCAGAGAACTCGCGCGGGTACCGGGTGCCGGCGTTGGCGGGCAGGCCTACTGCATCGAGTAGCTCCTGCACCCTGTTCCGTCCGCCCTCGATCCCGGCTGCACGCAGCGGTTCGACGAGAATGGCCTCCACCGTCATGGCTGGGTTGAGTGACGAGTACGGGTCTTGGAACACCACCTGGATGTCCTTGGCCTGACGTCGACGGTCAGCCCTGGAGAGCGTATTGATGGGACTGCCACGAAACGAGATGGTGCCCGCGGTGACGGGAGCCAATCCGAGGATCGCCCGCCCGATGGTGGTCTTGCCCGAACCCGACTCCCCAACGATGCTGAGCGTCTCACCCGCTGCGAGATCGAACGAGACGCCCCTGATGACCTCCTTGTATGCACCTCGGCGGCCAGTAAAACGGACCACCAGATCAGTGACCTGGAGAAGCGGCTCACTCATCGTTGTCCTCCATCAGTTCGACGCTGCGCGATGAGGCCAGCAGCTGTTGGGTGTACTCCTCGCGGGGGTTGGAGAAGAGCTCCTCGACATCGGCGCTCTCCACGATCAGGCCGTCCTTCATGACACTGACGGTGTCGCAGAGGTCCGCAACGACCCCCAGGTTGTGCGTCACCAAGATCATGGCCATCCCCCGCTCGAGACTGAGATTGCGCAGGATCTCCAGCACCTCCGCTTGCACCGTCACGTCCAGCGCCGTCGTCGGCTCGTCGGCGACGATGATGTCCGGCTGCGAGGCGATGGCACCGCAGATCAGGACGCGCTGGGCCATCCCACCCGATATTTCGTGGGGGTACAGGCCCATCACCCTGTCGGGGTCCGTGATGCCCACGCTGACGAGCAGTTCCTCGAGCCGCTTCCGGGCGTCGGCCTTGGACATCGGCCGCGCTGCCCGCAGTCCCTTGACCAGTTGCCTACCAATGGTGAAGGAGGGATCCAGGTTCGTCATCGGCTCCTGTGGCACATATCCGATCCGAGTTCCGCGGGCCTCCGCAAGCTTGGTGTCGTCGGCCAGGAGGTCCTCGCCGTCGAGCATCACGTGTCCGCTGACGACGAGCGCTTCCTTCGGGAGGATTCCGAGGGTTGAGAAGGCAATCTGCGACTTGCCCGAGCCGGACTCGCCTACGAGCCCATGAATCTCGCCACGCCGGACATCCAGGTCGACTCCGTGGACCACTTGGTTGACCGAGTTGTCAGGAGCTGGATAGCCGATCCGCAGGTCCCGGATGGAGAGGATGACGTCGTCTGAGCTGCCGAGCGGTGTCGGTTCCGTCGTCGGTCCGGGGAGGGCTTCCCGGGCAGCCGCCAGCGCCCGTCGCCTGGCTCGTGGCGGGAGCACCTTGCTGCGGGCCGATGCCTGCAGCACATCACTCAGCGCGTTACCGAAGAGGATGAGGGCGAGGATGGTGATGCTCACGACCAGAGCGGGCCACAGCACGAGGATCGGGTTGTTGTAGATCGAGTTGAACGACTGTTGGAGCATGATGCCCCATGAAGAACTCGTGGGATCGCCTAGCCCCAAGAAGGACACCCCGGCCTCAATCCCGATACCGGAG
Organism: Tessaracoccus rhinocerotis; assembly: GCF_007197885.1. Lineage (GTDB taxonomy): Bacteria > Actinomycetota > Actinomycetes > Propionibacteriales > Propionibacteriaceae > Arachnia > Arachnia rhinocerotis. The sequence continues at coordinate 96,012 of NZ_VKKG01000004.1, read as the reverse complement.
GCCATGACGAAGGAGCTCTGGATGATGACGGGCGCACGGACTGCCCACAAGACGTGCCGCCCGACGATCCTCCAGTCCGAGAGGCCGACCACGCGCGCGGCGTCGACGTACAACTCGTTTCGCACCCCCAGCACGATGGACCGTACGAGTCGGTAGTACGAGGGCGCCAACAGGACGCCGTAGACGGCCATGGCCGCCAAGACATCCGGTCCGGTCAGGGCGTAGAGCGCGATGAGGAGCACGATGCCGGGCATCGAGAGGACGACGTCGGTGATGAAGCCTGCGATGCTCTCGAAGCGACCCCGGTAGAAGCCTGCGATGAGGCCGGTGGAGACCCCCAAAGCCACTGAGACCACGGTGACGACGGCGACGGCCATCGCCGACTCGCGGGCGCCCCAGATGAGGCGATTGAGGACATCGCGGCCCGCACTGTCCACACCGAGCGGGTGCCCCGGGGTGCCGGGTCCGGCATTGGTCTCCGCCAGGAAGGTGGTGTTGGGATCGCTGGTGGCCAACCAAGGAGCCAGGGCACCGACCAGAAGAACACCGAGCAGCCAGACCAGACAAATCACGGCCTGCGGGTTGGCGACCAGTCGGCGAAGGACCGACTTGTTGCTCCGACGGGCATCACCGGTCAGTGGGATGGTGGTGGCCACGTCGGTCATCGGGTCCTCGCCTTCGGGTTGAGAAGATTGATGGCCAGGTCAGTGGTGAAGTTGACGACCAGCACGATGAGCACCATCACCAGGACAGTCCCCATGACCATGGGGACATCGGAGATCTGTGCAGACATGTTGGCCAGCTGCCCCATTCCCGGCAGGACGAACACCTGCTCGATGAAGACAGCACCGCCCAGCAGTCCGAACACCGTCAGGCTGATGACAGTGAGCCCGGGTGCCGCGGCGTTCCGCAGGACGTGGCCGAAGATGATGTTGGATTCACGGACCCCACGCGCCCTCAACGTCCGGACGTAGTCCCGCCCGATCGTGTCGAGCACTGCTGTTCGGAACTGCTGCGCGGCGCTCGCCACGGCACCGATCAGGAGGGCGACCATGGGCAACGCCACGGAGGCGAGCCACGCGGTGGGGCTGTCAGAGAGCTTGGTGTATCCCGTCGCCGGGAAGAACCGCCATCTGATGGCGAAAGTGAACACCAGGGCGATGGCGACGATGAAGGATGGCACTGCCGTACCGCCGACCGAGATCACCTGCACGACACGGTCCACCACACCGCCCCTGACGGCTGCGGTCACTCCCAGCAAGACGCTGATGACCGCCGTGAGGACGAGAGTCGGAATGACGACTGAGAGAGTCACGGGGACCCGGGTGGAGAGCGCTTCTGACACGGATTGTCCCGTGTAGAAGGACCTTCCCAGGTCTCCCGTGAATGCCCCGCCGAGCCAGTCACCAAACTGCGTGAGCAAGGGGCGGTCCAGCCCCAGGGCAACCACCTTGGCCTCAACCGCCTCGGGTGTCGCCGTGAGGCCAAGCACCGAGTAGGCGATTCCGTAGCCGTCGCCGTACATCAGGGCGAAGACGATGAAGGTGACAACGAACAGCACGAGCACTGAACGTCCAAGGTTGAATAGCAGGTGACGGGTCATTTCTCAGCTCCGGTGACTACTTGAAATCGCGGAGCGCCGGGTGGAGCCCTTCGACAAAGGAGTCCGTCGGGATCTGGACGTCATCGGTAAACGCCCAGAATCCTCCGGCGTACACCAGTGGAGCGAACCATGCCTCGTCAACGATGTACTGGTTAATCTCCTGCTGAAGCTTCTCGCTGGTGGCCTCGTCAGCCGACGCCATCTGCTCGAACCGCGAATCGACGTACTCGTTGGGCTGGTGCTGAAGGTTCCACCAGCCATCGGGAGTGGCCTCGATGTAAATCTGCATGGCGGAGTCACCGATGTTACCCAGCTCCCAGAATACGACCGGGTAGGTGCCACTCAGAAGGTCACCAATGGCATTGGCGCCGGAGAGAGGGACCTGCTCGACGGTGATGTTGATCTCAGCGAGCTGCTGCGTGATGTACGGCAGCACCGTCTCGTGGTTCTGACCCGTCATGGTCGGGAGTTCAATGGAAAATCCGTCGGCGTAGCCCGCCTCTGCCATGAGCTCCCTGGCCTTCTCGACATCGAACGGATAGGGATCCTCGAGGCCTTCGATGTGGGCCCGCGACCCGGGACGGAAGACCTGGGCAGTGGGCTCGGCGTGACCGAGGTACAGCGCCTGAGCGACAGTCTCCTTGTCGAAGACCATGTTGATGGCCTGTCGGACGCGGACATCGCCCAGTGCCGGGATCTTCTCACCCGTGCGATCGCTCAGGATGAGGCGAGGCACCTGGGCTCGGTACTGCTTCGTGTTGAGTCCGGAAGCTTCGACCTCAGCCACGCTAGGCGCGGTGACGCGGGCACCGTCGAGCTGGCCGGTCTTGAGCGCCGACACGGTAGCGGTCTCACTCTCGATAACGCTGACGAGCAGTTCCTCGTACGGGTAGTGGTCCGCATTCCAGTGGTTCTCATTCTTGGCGAACGCGTACACGGACCCACGCGTGGTCTTGGCGGCGTCCAGGACGTAAGGTCCCGAGCCGATGGGCTCGTCATTGGTGTTGCCCGACTCAATCAGCGCGGGCGTGGTGATCTTGGGCGCGCAGACCTTGTCCTCGAGGGTGACCTGCGGCTCGTCCCAGGTGAGAGAGACGGTGTAGGCGTCGGGGGTCTCGATCACCAGTGAGGCGTAGTCGGCAGCGCGGCTGCTCGTCTCCTTGATGTAGGTGAAGCTGGCCTCCACGGCTGCCGAGTCCACCGGCGTCCCGTCAGAGAACTCCATGCCTTCCCGGATGTGAGCCGTGACACCAGAGCGGTCCTCGTTGATCTCCCAGGACTCGGCGATGTCCGGCTCCAGCTCGTTGAAGGCATCACACTTGAAGAGTGTGTCCCACACTGCTTCAGCGGGCCAGCCCATGTAGCCGGGCTGATTGCCGATGTCCCAGCCCTGGATGTCCTGGTTCATGGCGAGCCGAAGCACGCCCTTGCTTCCACCCGTGTCGGCGGTTGCCCCAGCACCCGGATCTCCGGTGGCGTCGGGCGAAGGCGCGTTGCCAGCTTCCGTGCCCCCCGAACATGCCACGAGTGCTGCAGCCATGGTCGCAACGGCTCCTGCTGTAAGCCAGCGACGAAATGATGTGCGAGTCATCTCTACTCCCTTGTGAGTAACCACTCCATGACTCAGGTCCATTCCGAAGCCATGAACAACGTTCTCTATGGAACGTTCTCCATCACAGTACGGGGGACCTTACACCACGTCAAGCAGCAGGTGGTCACGACTTCGTAACGTACAGGCCCGTATTTGCTGGCTTCCGCCCTGCTTCCGTCGAACGCAAATCCGGTGGGCCGCGGTCCCGGAGGCTTCGCCTGAAATCGCGTGGACGGATCGGAACCGCCCGCCCTGCTGACGCTTCGCCAGCCCCGCCGGTTATCTCCAGAAGCCGTGTGCCTACGCTCGTCGGCATGGCACGCATCCTCATCACCCACGCCACCCGGGCCGGCGCGACGCGCGACGTCGCGGACATCCTCGCGGGCGCGTTCCGTGAGCAGGGCCACGACGTCTCGTGCTCCCCAGTGCGCGACGCCCCGTCCCTCGACGGCGTGGACCTCGTCGTCGCGGGCAGAACTCGTCGATCCGGTTGGCCAGCGGGGTGCCCGTCATCAGGAGCACCCGGGGCACCCGGTCGAGGATGTCGGCGGTGCGCCGGGAGCGCTTCGCCGCCGGGTTCTTGATGTAGTGGGCCTCGTCGACGACGACGCACCCCACCTGCTCCACCGGCAGTTCCTGGTGCACCGCCCAGCGCAGCGTGCCGAAGCTCGTCACGGCCACCCCACCGTCTCGTCGCCACGCCTCGAGGGCGGCCCGCCGGCCCTCACCGTGGAGGCGGTGCACCTCCAGCCGGGTGTGGAGGGGGACCTCGCGGACCCAGTTGGTGACCACGGCGGCCGGACTGATCACGAGGAAGTGCGTTTGGCCCTGTGCCCGCAGGTGGGCGAGTACGGCCAGCGCCTCCACGGTCTTGCCGAGTCCCATCTCATCGCCGATGACGACGCGCTCCTGCACCAGCGCGAACCTGGCGGCGAAGTCCTGGTAGCCGCGCAGCGAGGCCTCCAGGTACATGGTGTTGAGGTCCAGTGCGCGGATGGCGTCGACGACGTCGGAGGGAACGTCGCCCTCGAACCTGCCGCCGTGCTCGGAGAGGAACCCGAGCTCCGAGAGGAGGGCGTAGTAGTGCGCGGGGCGGGCGAGGAAGTCCATCCAGGGGTCCTGCGGCACCTGCGCGACGGACGGCACCCTGGCAGCCGCGGCGCGCTCCGCGACGGCGGCCAGTTCCGCTTCGAACTCGTCGACGGTGCGCTCCCCGACGCAGAAGACGGCGAGCCATTCGTCCCCCGGATCGAGCGCCCGCAGCACCCGGTCCGCCGCCTCGGCCCGGGCGAGGTCCGCCGCCGGGTCCGTGCTGGTGCGCACCCCGTCCCAGACCGCCAGCCGGGCGAGGAGGGCGGTGGCGTGCGCGGGGCGGGCGACGGCGTCGACGTGGACGGGGGTGGTGTCGTAGGTGGTGTTCCACAGGGTCGTGGCCGCCGCCCGGATCCGGGTGGCCGACATCTCGCCGATCCCCGGGAACTCCTCCAACTCGTGCAGCCGCTGGTGGACGTCGAGGACCGTGGTGACTCCCCCGACCCGGAGTGGGCCGATCGGGATCCGTTCGCGGCTGGCGTCCCGGATGGCCTCGACGGGCATGGCGGCCAGGACCTCTCGGGCCTCGGCGAGCCGGATGTCCTCGCAGGCGCTGCGGGCAGCGTCGCGGAACTCCATCTCCGTGTGGAGGGCGATCAGCAGCACGGCGACCGCGGACTCGGCGCCCGCGAGTTCCGAGACGGGCAGCAGGCGCTGCTGGCCGTGGTGGGGTTCGACGTGGGCGCCGAGTCCCACGCGCGGGTCCAGCGCGTCGCCCACCAGCACGGACGGCGCCCCGGCGTCCTCTGCGAGGCCGGGAAGCCTGCCCACGAGGTCGGCGTCGCGGACGGCGTCGTGGATCTGCGTCAGCTCCCGGGCCGCGGCGTGCGCCTTGTCCCTGGTGCGGCGCCCGGCGAAGAACCGGCGCCACCCGGAGAGGTTGCGCACCTCCGCCAGCAGGGGTCCGACCCGGTGGTGGAGCTGCTGGATGAGTTCCGACTCCCGGAAACCCAGCGTCGGTAGTAGCCGCTGCCGGAGGAGCGCGCCCAGGTCCGGTTCGTCGTCGGGCCCCAGGGGCAGGACGGTCCAGGCGTGTTCACCGTCGGATCGAACCTCGACGGCGGCCTCCCTCAGTCGCTGCGCCGCCGCGTCCGCCTCGGCCGCCACCGCCGCGCGGTGGGCGAGGACCGGCTCGGCCAGCTCCGCCATCGCCTCCACGCGCGCCGCGACCCGACGGAGCTGCTGCCGCGCCTCGGGATCCATGGTCCGAGCCTATTGGGGCGGCGACCCGACACCGGGCAACAGGTGTCCGGAGGGGTTGGTGACCAGCGCTCGCGAGAAAGCGATTTCGGTGCCACTGCAGTGCGGGGCCACCGGCGTGTCGCGGACCGTGGTCACGCCCCGGCGGGCTGCGCCCTCAGATCCAGCAGAGCGCGCGCGGTGTTCGAGTCGGTGATCAGGACGTCGCACCAGCCGCCGAGCAGCGCTGCGCGGATGGCGGCGAGCTTACGCGGTCCGCCGGCCACGCCGACACGACGTGGCACCGCCTTGAGCGTGGCCTCGTCGATGCCAAGGGTCCGGCCCACGAGGTCCGACTCCACATGGACCCCGTCGGCGTCGAAAAAGTTGAGGCAGACGTCCCCGACGGCGCCCTGCTCGGCCAGCCGGGTCAGGTCGGCCTCCGGAAGGGTGTTGCCCGAGGAGACGAGCAGGGGCGACGGCTCGGCGCTGCCGATGCCTACCAGGGCCATGGTGAGCTCGCTCCAGGAATCGCGCACCGAGGAGATCTGCGGATCAGTGAGCAGGGAGTCCCGCACCTCCTTGCTGGCCACCACACCGGGAGCCGGGAAGTACTTGACGGCGGCACCGGTGACCCTGCCGAGCCTCTCGGCCAGTCGGGTGGCCTGCACCTGCGCCCTGGGGTCGCCCACACCGCCGATGACCTGCACGATGGACTCAGCGGTGCGCATCGAGCGCGGGGACATCGCCTCCACCAGCGCCAGCAGGGAAGTCGACCACGAGGAAAGACCCACGTGGTCGCTGGGCAGCATGGTGGACTCGAGGTACCTGGCCCCCGCTGCCCCGATCGCGTTGAGGACCTGGGAGTCGTTGCCTGCGTCCTCGACGGCGACCCCGGCCACGACGACGTCCCGGAGGTTGTAGGACTCCCGGACCTCGTCCTCGAGCGCCGAGAACAGGCCGGGCGGCTCGACGACGATGGTGCGGACGATGCCCTCCGAAACGCCCTCCTTGAGGAGCCGGGAGACCCGCGACTGTGACATGTTCAGGCGCGCCGCGATCTCCGGCTGTCTGAGTCCCTGCTCGTGGTAGAGCCGGGAGACCTTGACGATCAGCGGGAGCCGTTCGGATGCGTCGCGTGTTGGCACGCTCCGAAAGCTAGCACCTGAATGGCTATTCATCTCAAGTCCGTCTGACAGGGGCTCAGCCTCCGTAGAGGGCCTGCTGCACGAGTCGGTTGGCCTTGACCGCGTCCTGGGCCTCCTGCGCGGCGGTGAGTTCTTCGACGTCGAGACGGTTCAGGGCTGCGTCGATCCGCTTCAGGAAGTCGATGGCCATGTTGGCGGCGTCGACGGAGTCCTCCCGGAAGGGGAACTGGTCCAGCTGCCACACGCCCTCCCAGTTGTTGCTGCGCAGCACGTGGAAGAACTCCATCAACTCGATGGGGTGGACGGTTCCGGCGATCATGTCGTCGTCCCATGAACGAAGGTTGTCGTTCACGTCCATCCCGAACAGACGCCCGTAGTCGATGGCCAGCTGGGCGGAGTCCGCCGGGGACTCGCCGCCGTACAGCGCGTGGCCGAAGTCGAGCAGGATGCCGATGTTGGGCAGGCCGATCTTCTCGATTCCCAGGAGCGTGCGGGACACCGAGTCGAAGGACATGTGGTTGCGCGGCTCGCGCGGCTTGTACTCGACGACGAACTTCAGGTCGGGGTTCTCCTCGGCGAGCTGGCCGAGGCCCTCGAGCGAGAGCTCCCAGAGCCGGCGGTGGTTGACCTGGAACGGGTAGTCCCAGCCGTCCTGGCCCGGCCACAGCTTCACGTAGTCCGCACCGAAGTAGCGCACGACGTCAGCGGCCTCGGTAATGAGGTCGTGGGCGAGGCGCCGGACCCCCGGGTCGGGGTTCGTGAAGGCGCCCTTGCGGAAGACCTTGGTGTAGATCTCCGGGGTGATGCCGATGACGGACAGGTTCTGCGCCTCGAGCGCGGTCTTGACCTGCTCGTTGGTGAAGTCCCCGCCGAAGAAGGGGTAGTTCAGGTCGACGACGGAGAGGTCGTCGACTTTGCCGGCGAGCTCGATGGCGTCGAGGATGCTGCGGGAGTCGCCGTAGCCGTCGGTGGCGTAGCGGTCCACGTAGGTGGCGAAGTGCCAGATGCCGGCACCGAAGCGGAGGTTGGACATGTCAGTTCTCCTTGCGGGTGAGGTTGAGTGCCCGGGACCACTGGGCGCGCGTGGCCCGGTTGTCCCCGGCGGGGGTGAAGGTGGTGGACTCGACGGCGTCGAAGGATCCACCGATGGTTTCGGCCGCCAGCTGGGCGGCTCCGCGTGCGGACAGTCCGGTCAGTTCGGGGCGGCGCACCGTTCGGCCGGCGACGTCGGCCTGCAACTGCATGAGGAAGTCGTCGGCAGCGGGTGCGCCGTCGGCGAGGATGCTCTCGATCGGGGCGGCGGTGGCGGCGGCATCCAGGACGTCCGTGATCTGGTGCGCGATGGCTTCCATCGCTGCTCTGGCAAGGACGGCGGGCTCTGTGCCCAGGTCGAAGCCCACGAGCACGGCGCGCGCATCCGGATCCCAGTGCGGTGCGCCCAGGCCGGACATGGCCGGCACGAGCGTGACGCCGTGCGTGCTCGGGACGTCCCGGGCCAACGCCACCAGTTCTTCCACGGGTCGTGAGAGCAGTCGGGACAGCCACGCCAGGGTGGCGCCGCTGGCGAGGATGTTTCCCTCGAAGGCCACCTGTGGGACGTCGCCCAGCCGCCAGGCCAGGGTGCCGACGAGACCGTCGGGGATGTCGCCGGCATCGGCGGCCAGGCCCATCACCGAGGAGCCGGTGCCGTAGGTTGCCTTGACAGCGCCCGGCCGGCGCACGCCGTGGCCGAACAGTGCGGCATGGGAGTCCCCGAGGATCGCGTGGATGCTGCGCCCCGGCAGGTCGGTGAGTTCCGCGGTGGGCTCGTCGGAGGCCGCGACGCGGGGCAGCAGGGCGTCGGGGATGTCGAACAGCTCGCACAACTCCTCGCTCCACTCGCCCGTGCCGAGGTCCAGCAGTTGGGTGCGCGATGCGTTTCCAGCCTCGATGCGGTGCTCCCCGGTGAGGGCGGTGACCAGCCAGGAATCGACGGTTCCTACGGCCAGCTCGCCCCGCCTTGAGCGGGACCTGTCCGGGTCCACCCGGTCGAGCAGCCAGGCCAGCTTGAGCGCCGAGAACATCGGATCCAGCGGCAGGCCCGTGATCGCCCTCACCCGGGCCGCCTGGGCGGCGTGGGCCACGGCCCGGGAGGCGGTGCGACGATCCTGCCAGCCGAGCATCGGCCCCACCGGCTGCCCGCTGGCCCTGTCCCAGACCAGCGCCGACTCCCGCTGGGTGCTGAGCGCGACGGCCTCCACCGCGTGCTCGTCCGCGATGCGGGCGATCACCTCCCGGACGCTGCCGAGAATCAGGACTGCGTCCTGCTCCACCCATCCCGGGGAGGGGTGGGACTGGACCAACGGCACGGCGGCGCTGGCCACGGGGGCACCGGACGCATCGAAGAGCGTGGCCTTCGTGGAGCTGGTGCCCTGGTCGACGGCGAGGATCACAGTGCTTCCCGGGCGACCTCGGCGATGTTGCCACCGGTCAGGCCGAAGTGCTCGAGGAGCCAGTCGTTGCTGCCGGTGGGCGCGAACTCGGTGAGGCCGACGGGGATCACCTTCGTACCGATCCCCAGCTCCGCCACCACCTGCGCGACGGCGGCGGACAAGCCTCCGGAGATGTTGGCCTCCTCCGCCACGACGATCACCCTGGTCTCCTCGGCGGCCGCGACGATGGCGTCCCGGTCCAGCGGGGACACCCAGGCCGCATTGAGCACGCGGGCGCTCACGCCGTCGGCAGCGAGCAGGTCGGCGGCCTCGATGGTGCGGGCGACCGTGGTTCCCAGCCCGATGAGGGTGACGTCCTTGCCTTCACGCACGCTGTTGAACCTACCGCGTTCCCACGTGGAGTCCTCGTCCGTGACGGTGGGGACCTTGTGGCGACCGATGCGCAGGTACGTCCCGCGCGGTTCCGCAACGAGCGCCTCCAGCGCCTGCCGGGTCTGGCGGGGATCGGCGGGGACGGCGACGTCGAGGCCGGGCAGGGCCCGCATCCAGGACAGGTCCTCGACCGAGTGGTGGGTGGGACCCAGTTCCCCGTATGCCATTCCCGGGCTCATGCCGCAGAGGATCACCTTGTGTCCCGAGTAGGCGATGTCGGCCTTGATCTGTTCGGTGGCACGGCCGGTGAGGAACGGCCCGGCGGAGCAGACGAACGGGACCAGGCCGGTCGCGGCCAGTCCGGCGGCCACGCCCACCATGTTCTGCTCGGCGATGCCGACGTTGATGAGGCGGTCCGGGTAGGCCTCCTTGAACCCGCCGAGGTTGGACGAGCCGACCGAGTCATTGCAGACGGCGACGACCCGCTCGTCGTCGGCGGCCAGTTCGATCAGGGTCTCGGCGAATGCCTTGCGGTTGTCGAAAGTCTCGGTCATGCGAGCTCCTCCAGTGCCAGTGCGACCTGCTCGGCGGTGGGTACCTTGTGGTGCCACTCGACGCGGTCCTCGATGAATGAAACGCCCTTGCCCTTGGTGGTGTTCGCCACGACGGCGACGGGCTTGCCCGTGGTCGAGGGCCCGAACGCCGCCAGCAGCTCGGCGACGGAGTGGCCGTCGACCTCGCGGACCTCGCAGCCGAACGCCGCCAGGCGCTCGGGCAACGGGTCGAGTCCGTTGGTCTCCTCGGTTCCAGCGCCCTGCTGCAGCCGGTTCCGGTCCACGATGACGGTCAGGTTCTCCAGGCCGTAGTGCCCTGCAGACATCAGGGCCTCCCAGTTGGACCCCTCCTGCAGTTCGCCGTCGCCCGTGGCGACGAAAACCCGGGAGTCGACCCCCTGGAGGCGGAGGCCGATTGCCTCGCCGACGGCGACGGGCAGGCCGTGCCCGAGCGGGCCGGTGTTGGTCTCGATGCCGGGCACCTTGTTGCGGTTGGGGTGCCCGTTGAGCGCGGAACCGGCGGCCATGAAGCTGGCCAGCTCGTCCTCCGCGAAGTAGCCGACGCGGGCAAGCGTCGAGTACAGCGCCGCGGCGCAGTGCCCCTTGGAGAGGATGAAGCGGTCCCTTTCGAGCCTGTCGCCCTCGGACGGGTCCAGACGGAGGACTCCGAAGTAGAGCGTCGCGAGCACGTCGGTGATGCTGAGGTCACCGCCGATGTGGCCCGCGCGGGCGGCGTCGATGGTGGTGATGATGTGGCGGCGGATGATGCGGGCCTGGTCCGCGATGAGCGATTCCCGCTCTGCGGGATCGGCCGCGTCGACCTTCCGGCGCAACTCTCGCCAGGCACCGGCCCTGGATTCGTCTGTCTGGAGCATGGATGTCCTTTGCATATCCATTCAAGCTTGAATGTTTGCCTTCAGTCTACCCGCGAGTGGTCTGGTGTCAACCCGCGGATGGTGTCCTGGAGAGGGCCGGGGAGGCGGCCGAGAGCGGCACGCCTCCCCGGATCACAGCGGTTTGCGGCTCAGTCCTCGAGCCCGAACAGGGTGTACTTGTCCGCGTTCGAGGCGTCGATGAGGATGCAGTCGACCGACTGCTTCTCGGGAGCGCCGGTGTCCCCGGTGCGGATGAAGGAGTCGGCCTGCTCGACCGCCATCTGGGAGATCAGGACGGCGGGCTGCAGACCGGTGGCCAGCAGCGTGCCCTCCTTGATGGCCTCGACCGCATCAGGTGCACCGTCGAAACCGGCGACGATGATCTGGTCGGACTTCCCGGCGGCCGCGACGGCGGCAACCGCTCCGAGGGCCATCGTGTCGTTGCCGGCGATGATGCCGTTCAGGTCCGGGTAGCGCTGCAGCAGCGTCTCCACCTTGGTGAAGGCCTCCTGCTGGTCCCAGTTCGCGGTCTCCTGGGCCACCATTTCCATGTCCGGGTACTGGTCCAGAATGGCGTGGTACGCCTCGGAGCGGACCGCGGCGTTGGTGTCGGTCTCGCGGCCGAGGAGTTCGACGTAGGTGCCCTTGCCCTCGAGTGCTGCTCCGAAGGCCTCGCCGACGAGTCCAGCGCCCTGGGAGTTGTTGGCGACGATCTGCGCCTTCGCGACGCCCGTCTTGTTGATCTCACGGTCGATGAGGAAGACGGGGATGCCGGCGGCCTCGGCCTTCTCGACCGCACCGATGGTGACGTCGGCGCCGGCGTTGTCCAGGATGATGGCGACGGCGTTGTTGGAGATGGCCGAGTCGATCAGCTGGGACTGCTTGTTCGGGTCGTCGTCGTGGGAGTCAGACGTGGTCTCGTAGCCGAGCTCTTCTGCCTTGGCGACTGCCGCGTCGGCCTCCGCCTTGAAGAACGGGTTGGAGTGGGAGGGGGTGATGACGGCGATCAGGCCGCCCGCCTCACCGGCAGGCTCCGTCTCCGCCGGGGCCTCCTCGGTGGTCTCTGCCGGGGTGGTCTCGGCCGGGGCCTCGGTGGTCGGATCAGGGGTGGGCTCGGCCTCGGTGCCGCCGGAGCAGCCGGTGAGGGCGAATGCGCCGACCACCATGGCGATGACCAGCTTTACGAACACGTTGTTGCGCATGATTCTCCTTCGAATGTGTACGCGGGTTTTCTGGATTCTTCGGGGGTATTGGGGGAAGGTGGCGTGATCAGGTGGATCGGGCAGCCACCTCCTTCTCCTTCTTCACGCTGGCCGCGGCGGCCGCGGCCGCCCGGGCGGTGGAGAGTCGCTCCTGGACCTGGTCGAGCATGACCGCCAGGACGATGACGGCTCCCTTGATGAACACCTGCCAGAAGCTGGAGACGCCCACCAGGACGAGACCGTCGGAGAGGAAGCCGATCACGAAGGCACCGATGAGTGTGCCCTTCACGCTGCCCCGGCCACCGGCCAGCGAGGCACCGCCGATGACGACCGCCGCGATGGCGTTGAGCTCGAAGGTCTCACCGGCCTGTGGAGCGGCGGACGTGAGCTCCGAGGCGATGATCAGGCCGGCGAGGGCGGCGCAGGCGCCGGAGATCATGTAGACGCGGGTGGTCACGCGCTTGACGGGGACGCCCGAGAGTTCGGCGGCGCGGGCGTTGCCGCCGGTGGCGTAGAGCCAGCGACCGAACGGGGTCTTCGCCACGAGCACCCACACCAGCACGGCGACGATGACCATCAGCCAGATCTGCGTCGGGACCCCCAGCGGGCGCCCGGTCCCGATGAACGAGAACCCGGTGTTGCCCAGGGCCTCGCTGCCGCGCAGGTTGGGGAAGGTGGAGCCGTTTGAGATGAGCAGTGCCGCGCCCCGGGCCATGTAGAGGGTGCCGAGGGTGGCGATGAACGGTGCCACGTTGAACCTCGTGATGAGCACGCCGTTGATCCAGCCCACGAACGTGCCGACAAGGATCGAGACGAGCACCACCACCAGGACCGACGGGTAGGCGGTGGTGTTGAGGAGGTCCCCCAGGGTGAGGTTCATCCCCTTCAGCATCACGCCGGCGACGATGCCGGAGAGCCCGACGATGGATCCCACGGACAGGTCGATGCCGGCGGTCAGGATGACCAGCAGCATGCCGAGGGCGAGGATCGCGTTGTAGGCGACGTGCCTGGTCATGGTCACCAGGTTCGAGCCGGACAGGAACGTGTCCGACATGCTGGCGAAGACGATGATGAGGACGATCAGCGCGATGAACGCGCGCTGGTCGAGGACGAACTCACCGAGCGAGCGGTTGCCGAGGATCATCTGCGCCGCCCGGTTCCGGGTCGGCTGCTGGGCTGCAGCGGTCATTCGGCTGCTCCTTCCGTTTCCATCTGCTGGTGTTCGAGTTCGACGAGCTCTGAGTCGTCGGCGGCGGCGAGGACGGCCTCGCGCGTGGCTGATGCCGGGGTGAACTCGGCAGCCACGCGACCACGGGACATCACGAGGATGCGGGTGGTGGAGTTGAGCACCTCTGCCACCTCGGAGGTGGCGAACAGTACGCCCACGCCGCTGCCGGCGAGTTCGGCCATGAACTTGAAGATGTCCGCCTTCGCACCGATGTCGACCCCACGGGTCGGCTCGTCGAGCAGGATCAGTTGCGGTTCGGTGAGGAGGGCCTTGCCGACCACCACCTTCTGCTGGTTGCCTCCGGAAAGGGACCCGATGGGCGCACCCTGGCTGGAGGCCTTGACGCGCACCGAGCCGATGACGTCGGCGTTGCGGCTGCGCTCGGCCTTGCCGTCGGTGATGCCGAGCCTCGTGAAACGGGTGACCGAGGCGAGCGAGAGGTTGGCCCCCACCGACTGGCCCTGGACCAGTCCGTCCTTCTGCCGGTCCTCCGGAACGAGGTACATCCCGCGGGCGATCCGGTCGCCGATGCTGGTGTTGGTGACGTCCCTGCCGAACAGTCGGACGGACCCGGCCTGGGCGCGGTTGCGGCCGATCAGGGTCTCGAACAGTTCGGTGCGGCCGGCACCCATCAGCCCGTAGATGCCCACCACCTCACCGGCTCGTACCGAGAGCGAGAGGTCGTCGACGGCGAGCCGGCCCGGCTGCGTGGGGTCTGCCACGGTGAGGCCGTCCACCTCCAGCACGGTGTCCCCGACGGCGGCGTCGATGACGGTGAACATGTCGTCGGTGGACCGGCCCACCATTGCCGAGACGATCCACTTCAGGTCGATGTCGCGCATCTCCGCCGTGGCCACCAGTTCGCCGTCGCGGAAGACGACGGCGTGGTCGCCGATCTCGAGGGTCTCGTCGAGGTGGTGCGAGATGTAGACGATGGCCACACCCTTGTCCGTGAGGTCCCGGATGACGCGGAAGAGCACCTCCACCTCCGTGGCCGACAGCGCCGACGTCGGCTCGTCCATGATCAGGACGCGGGCATCCTCGTCGAGGGCACGGGCGATCTCGACGAGCTGCTGCTGGCCGAGGCGCAGGTTGCTGATGGTGGCGCGGGGATCGATCGGCTCCTCGAGCAGGTCCAGCACGGCTTGGGTGCGCCTGACCTGCTCCTTGGTGTCGACGAAGCCGAACCGCTTGATCTCGCGCCCGAGGAAGATCGACTCGGCGACGGTCATGTTCGCGCTGAGGTTCAGTTCCTGGTGGATGATCGCTACGCCGCGGGCCTCCGCCTGGGCGGGACTGGCGAAGGTGACCTCCTCGCCGTCGAGGGTGAGGGTGCCCGCCGTCGGGGACTCCACGCCCGACATGATGCGCATCAGGGTGGACTTGCCTGCGCCGTTCTCCCCGTAGAGGACGGTGACCTTGCCCGCACGGATGTCGAAGTCGACGCTGTTGAGTGCGCGGGTGCCGCCGTAGACCTTGGAGATGCCGCGGGCCGACATCACCACCTCGTCGAGCGCGTGGGCGGGGTGCGCCGTCACTGGTCGGCCTCGATCTGGATCGGGGTGATCGTGATGTGCGCCGGGTCGTCGTAGGTGAAGGCGCCCAGAACGGTGACCTCGGAGCCCAGGAGCGCCTCGAAGTCGGTACCGGCGAGGACCGTGGACTTGACCTGGTTGTTGAGTTCGGTCGCGACTGCGGCGAAGTCGATCTGGTTCAGGAACATCTCGAAGGTGACCAGTCCGGTGGCGTCGCGCACTGCGGTACCCGTGATGGCCGGCCCGGTCTGGACCCCTACCGTGACGTCCCCCGTCCCCTCAACCTCGAGCCCTGCCTCACCGAACGTGCCCTCGACCACCGTTCCGGTGACGCGCACCGGGTAGGAGAACGGGGAGTCGCCATTGCGATGGCCGTGCTCTGCACCCGCCTGCTCAGGGTCAGCATCGATGGCGTCCAGGAGGGTCACCAGGTCCACGGCGTTGTCCGTGATGTTGGGCACCACCTGCGCCTCGTAGATCTCCTGCGCGTAGCTCACGGGGTCAGCGATGACGTTCTCGTCACCGACGGCTTCGTCGGCGGGCTCTGTGCCCGGAGCGTAGAAGCGCGTGCCGCCAAGGATCACGGCCATGACTCCGATCCACATCACAGTTCTCCACAACAGTGGGCTCTTCCAGAAGGGTCGCTCGGGAGCGTTGCTCATCATTGGTCCTCGTCGGCTCTGACTCGTGATGCATATTCATTCAACATCGCACTGGTATGCGGCGAATCTACAGTCAGTGTTGCATAGAAGTCAATGGGGCCCCACGAGCGCTCTGGCGGCGCCGCACCGCAGCGGCCACCACACAGCCAAGAACCTTCGAACGGGAAATCACCCGCGTCGCGACCATTGCGTAACGTTTCAAAAACCAGTAATCTTGCCCTTGGCAAGCGCTTTCCACGCTGGCTACCGTTGCCGAAGAAGCTCCGGTTGAGCGTCGTCGCAGCCGCTCACTGCGTCACAGCCCACTCTCAGATACCCAACTCACCTCTTGGGACCGACCGAAAGGCCTTGAATGAGACTCCGCCGCCGTACCCTGATCGCCAGTTCCTTCCTCGCCGGCGCACTCGCGCTCTCCGGATGCGCCGCCGACGCGCCGGCCAGCACGGAGTCCGATCCGGCTTCCGAGGTCAGCCTGACATTCGCGTTCTGGGGGAACGACGATCGTGCGACCCGCTACAACGAACTGATCACCGCGTTCAACGAGAAACACCCCAACATCACCATCAAGACGACCTTCACCGACTTCCCGAACTACTGGGAGAAGCGTGCGACCGAAGTTGCGGGCGGCGGCCTCCCGGACGTGTTCCAGTTCTCCGACAGCTACCTGCGCCAGTACGCCGAGCCCGGTCACCTACTGGATCTCGCCGAGATGTCGGAACACATCGACTTCTCCAGCTTCGAGGACTCGTTGCTGGGCACCGGCCGGTTGAACGACGTCCAGTATTCGCTGCCCACCGGCTACAGCATGTGGGCGAACTTCGTGAACGACGACCTCCTCGCCGAACACGGCGTGGCTGCTCCTGAGGGGGACACCAGTTTCGAGGACTTCGACCAGTGGATGGCCGACTTCACGGACATCAGCGGCGGCGAGGTCTACGGCGGCACCGACTACACGCAACGAATTCAGACCTTCGAACTGGTGCTGCGCGCCAATGGCAAGAACCTGTACACCGAGGACGGCCAGCTCGGCTTCACCGAGGATGAACTGCGTGACTACTGGGAGTCGGGCGCCGGCCTGCGTGACGGGGTCACAGCCCCGCAGCAGCGGCTCGAGGAACTCAGCCCGATCTCTGGCTTCGGCGCCCGGCTGACGGCGACCGAGATGAGTTGGAGCAACTTCCTGGGTAGCTATCTCGCCGACTCCGGCGCTGAGTCGATGTCGATCGTCGCCCCCCCGACGGCCGTTCCCGGCTCCAAGGACCTGTACCGGCAGGGCGGTCTGCAGATGGCGATCTCCGAGACCTCCGAGCACCCAGAGGAAGCAGCGCTCTTCCTGGACTTCGTCGTGAACAGCCCAGAGGCTGGCGAGATCTTCGGAACCACCCTCGGCTTCCCGGCATCCTCGACCAAACTGGCCGGCACGACTCTGGAGGGCGTGGACAAGCAGGTGGCCGATTACATCGAGTCCGTCTCCGACCGTGTGGGCGAGGCACCTCCGGTCCCGGTGGTCGGCTACGGCTCGCTCGAGCAGACGTTCTGGGACCTGGGCAAATCCATCGGACTGGGCGCCATCACGGTGGACCAGGCCGTGACCGACTTCTTCATCGAGGCCGAGGTCATCCTCGGCTGATCGTGGCGGAAGTGGTGGGAGAGGAATCGGCAGGGACCGGCCTGACGCGCGAACCCGCCGTCCCCGGGCCGTTGTGGAAGTAGGGTTAACCGCAACCGCTCCATGGCCGAAGAAGCCCGTGTGGCCGAGAGGAACCCGATGACCCTGCTGACCCGCGACGGCGTGTCGCTGCTGCTCCACTCCCCCGCCGCCGGACTGCCGTGCGTCCTGCACTGGGGCGCCGCGCTGACGGAGGTGGGAGCGGAGGCGGTCTCGTCGGCCCTCGACCGGCAGACCGCGCCAGGAACGCTGGACGCGGCCTGGTGGCCGACGCTGCTGCCGACGGAGGGAGACGGCTGGTCGGGCCGCCCGGGTCTGCAGGTGCATCGGGATGGGCGACTGCTGAACCCGCGCTGGGATGCCCAGATCGAGGGCGACGCCCACACAGCGACGATCACCGCGCACGACGCCACGGCGGGCCTCTCGCTGGTGTGCACGATTGAGATCGGGGCCAGCGGCGTGGTCCGCGTCGACAACACCGTCCGCAACACGGGCTCCGCCTCGCTGGGCGTCGACTGGGTGGAGGCCAGCCTCCCCGTCCCCCGTTCGGCCACGCACCTGACCACGCTCGACGGGCGCTGGGCGCGCGAGAAGCGCCCGGTCACCACCGCCGTCCCGGCCGGGTCCACGACGCGGCAGTCACGACGGGGCCGCCCCGGCCACGACGCACCGATGTTCTACCTGCTCACCGACGGCGAGCCGCGCTGGCACGAGGGTCGGGTGTGGGCGGCCCACGTCGCGTGGTCCGCCGACGTCACCTACCGCTACGACCGCGTCTCCGAGGCCCTCCCCCTGCTGGGCGGCGGCGAGCTGCTGCGCCCGGGCGAGATCGTGCTCGCACCGGGTGAGGAATACGCCGCGCCGTCGGTGTTCCTCGTGCACTCCGACGCCGGGCTCGACGGGGTCGCGGACCGGGTCCACCGCTGGCTGCGAGCGCGGCCGGGGCACCCGTCGACGCCCCGCCCCTTCACCCTCAATACCTGGGAGGCCGTCTACTTCGACCAGCGACCCGGCCACCTGGTCGAGCTGGCCGAGCGCGCCGCGGAACTCGGCGTCGAGCGGTTCGTGCTGGACGACGGCTGGTTCCTCGGTCGGCGCGACGACACCACCAGCCTCGGCGACTGGACGGTGGACCCGACGGTGTGGCCGGACGGCCTCAGGCCACTGGCCGACCGCGTGCACGGGTTGGGGATGCAGTTCGGGCTGTGGTTCGAGCCGGAGATGGTCAGCCGGGACTCCGAGCTGGCCCGGGCGCATCCCGACTGGTTCCTGCACGACCCGCGCCACCTCGACCACCGGACCGAGCTGTCCTGGCGGACGCAGTTCGTGCTCGACATCGCCCTCCCCGAGGCGTACGAGCACGTCCGCTCGCAGATCTCGGCGGTGGTGGACGAGGTGGGCGTGGACTTCATCAAGTGGGACCACAACCGCGACCTCGTCGAGCCGCTACACGACGGTCGCCCCGGCACGCACGCGCAGACGCTGGCCACCTACGCCATGATCGACGAGCTGAAGCGACGCCACCCGGGCCTGGAGATCGAGTCCTGCTCGAGCGGCGGGGCGCGCACGGACCTGGGCATCATGGCGCACTGCGACAGGGTCTGGGCGTCAGACTCCAACGACCCGGTCGAGCGCCAGGACATCCAGCGTTGGACGGGGCTGCTCCTGCCGCCGGAACTGGTGGGGGCGCACGTCGGGCCCACCGAGTCCCACAGCTCGGGGCGCACCACATCGCTGGGGATGCGGATGGCCACGAGCCTGCTCGGCTCGGCGGGCCTGGAGTGGAACGTCCTGGAGTGCACCGACGCCGAGATCGAGGCGATCCGCGGGTTCGCGGCCCTCTACAAGGAACTGCGTCCCCTGCTGCACTCCGCCCGCGTGACCCACCCACCGCTCGTCGACCCGGCGTGGCGGGCCACCGGCTTCATCGCCCCCGACGCATCAGCGGCGGTCGTGGTGCTGGCAGCCGTCGCGGGGCTCGACGACGCCCGCGCCGAGCGGCTGCGGATCCCGGGCCTCGACACCGCGCGCAACTACCGGGTGCGGGTGCGCACCGAGATCGAGTCGAAGTGCGGCTGGAACCTCCCGCCGTGGGTGAGCGCCGGCGAGGTGACGCTGCCGGGCTCGTTCCTGGTGGAGGTGGGCCTGCAGCTACCGACCCTGTGGCCGATGCAGGCGATGCTGCTCCACCTGACGGAGGCGTGACCCGGTTCTGCGGGCAGGTCGCCCGAGTAGGCTCGGCCCATGGACGGTGAGACGCGGGTCGTGACGGCGCTGCAGGAACTCAGGATCGACCACACGGTCACCAGGCACGGCCGGGTGCGCTCCCTCGGGGAGGCGGCCGCCGCCCGCGGCATCCAACCGCGCGACCTCATCAAGACACTCGTCGTGCGACGCGGCGACGACGACTACCTGTTCGTGCTCGTCCCCGGCGACCGCGAGTTCTCCTGGCCAAAGCTGCGCACCCTGCTGGGCGTCAGCCGGCTCTCCATGCCCGACGCCGACACCGCCCGCGACGTCACCGGGTACGAGCGCGGCACCATCACCCCGTTCGGGGCCCTGCACCCGTGGCCCGTGATCGCGGACGAGTCCATCGTCGGCCACACCATCTCCATGGGCGGCGGCGCGCACGGCGTCGGGGTCACCGTCGCCGCCGACGACGTGATCCGGGCCTACGACGCGACGGTCGCGGACGTCTCCGACCGCTGACCCCTGCCCTCCCGGCTCGATCTGGTGCTGTTCACCGCCTACTCGCGCGCCCGCGGCTAGTGTGGAATGCCCGACCGAACCAAGGAGGACCAATGGACCTGCTGAATCGGACCGACATCCAGGCGCTCGCCTCGTCCGA
Organism: Tessaracoccus rhinocerotis; assembly: GCF_007197885.1. Lineage (GTDB taxonomy): Bacteria > Actinomycetota > Actinomycetes > Propionibacteriales > Propionibacteriaceae > Arachnia > Arachnia rhinocerotis. The sequence continues at coordinate 76,022 of NZ_VKKG01000004.1, read as the reverse complement.
GGCAGACGAAACCCACCTCTCACTGTTCATCCCCACGCATCGGGCCGGCCCCGAGATCCAGGGAGACCAGGTGCAGTGGAAGAACCTCGTGAACCAGGTGGAGACCAAGCTCCTGGAGGAGCTGCGGCGCCCAGACGTCGAGGCGCTGCTGGAGCCTGCCCGCGACCTGCTGAACGACTCGCCCCAATGGCAGCACATGGGCGACGGCCTGGCCATGTTCCTGCGGCCCGGCTGGCACCAGACCTACCGCATCCCAGCCCGCCTCCCCGTGCTGGGCGCGATCGGGGACCACTTCGTGACCGGCCCCCTCATGCGCCTGCTCTCCGACGAACACTTCTTCCTGCTGGCCATCAGCCAGAGCAAGGTGCGCCTGATGGACGGCAGCCGACACACCGTCGAACAGGTCCAACTTGGCGACATCCCGACCGCCGTGGCCGACGTACTGGAGGAACCGGACCCGGAGGGCGGCGGCCTGAACATCCCCATAGGCAGCAGGCGCGGCGGACCCGCCGTGTTCTACGGCCACGGCGCCACCGCCGAGGACGTCAGGAGGGATGACCTGGTGTTCTTCCTGCGCCAGGTCTCCACCGGACTCGACGAGATCCTCGGCGGGCAGTCCGCGCCGTTGGTGCTCGTGGGTCTCGAGAAGAACATCGACGCCTACCGCGGCGTCAACAACTACCGGAACACGCTGTCCGAGGCGGTGCGTCACAACCCCGACGAGCTGTCCGCGGCGGAACTGCACGACCTGGCGTGGCCCCTCGTCGAGGCGCGGCTGCAGGCCGAGCGCGACGACGTGGTGGCGAAGGCGCAGCAGTTGCAGGGATCGGGGCGATCCTCGACCGACCTCAGCATGATCCGCGACGCCGCCCAGCAGGGTCGGGTCGAGACGCTGCTGATGCGCTCCGACCCGGACTGCTGGGAGGAGGCGACGGGCGAGGCCGGGGACAGCGTCGTGCGGTTGGGCGGCGATGACCGGTTCGCGGTGTGCGAGCAGGTCGACGCCTCTGCGGCCGACACGCTGGCCAACGGCGGTCTTGTGTACGCGACCTCTCGAGAGGTGGTCCCCGACAGCCCCGTCATGGCGGTTCTGCGCTACTAGGTGCAGGGGCTGTGGCCCATCCCGCTGATTCTGCGACCCGGAACGAAAATGAAAAGTTTCAAACCAGGGCCGCCGGATCGTTCCGGGTCTCGGAATCAGCGAACTCCGCCGGTGCCCACTCAGGTGCGGCCCACCCGGACGTGCAACGCCACCTCGTCCCGGCCGTCGGCCAGCCCCCGCCACGCGGATTCCGGGATCCGCACGCCCCCGGACCGGTACCGGCGCTGGACGGGTTGCGTCGCCACCTCCTTCCCCTCGGCCGTGACGCCGATGATGCCGTGCCCCGGCGCGGCCACGTCGTAGCTGACCCGGACCCGCATACCGGCCACGTTGACCACTGCCTCCAGCTCTCCGGTCGGCAGGACCGGGTCGACCACCACGCCGTCGCGGCTCGCGCGGATCCCGAGGAAACCCTCCGTGACCAGGCGCAGGAGCAGGCCCGGGCCGGAGGAGTAGACCCGCCAGCCACCCTCGAATCCGAACTCGGGGTCGAACATCGAAGCGGCGCGCTGCTCGGCGTCGACCCTGTCCCTGAACGCGGTGTCGACCGAGGAGTAGTAGCAGTTGGACTGCCGGGGACGGGCCCCGGGGACGTTGGCGGTGAGGCCGTCGGGGACCACCAGGTCCAGGGCCCGCCAGGCACGCTCGGCCAGCCCCAGTTGCAGCAGCGCCTCGATCCAGCGCAGGTGGGCGTGGGTGTACATCAGTCCGATCTCGCGACCCCAGAACGACGCCGCCTCCGCGCGCAGGAAGGTGTGGGTCTCGCCGCCGTGGTAGTCGACCGGGCGGTCGAACAGGTAGATGCCGACCGGGCCGTCGAGGTGCTCGTCGATGACGGCGACGTGGTGCGCGGCCTGCTCCGGGTCCAGTTGCTCGTCCGCGATGGCGTGGATCATCTGCAGGGACCCGTGCCGCAGCCCGGTCCGGCGGTCGCGCGGGTGAACGAGGGGTTCCACGCCGTCGGTCGTGACCACGGCGTAGCCGCACAGCTCGCCGTCCACCAGCAGCGTCTCCCGCACCGCGGCGGTGGTGCCGCGGATGATCCCTGCGAGCTGGGAGATGAGCCCAGGTTCGGCGTCTCCCAGTCCGACGAGGAGTTCTTCGAGGGCCTTGATCTCCAGGCCGGCGGTCCAGGTGGAGACCATCTGCCGCGCGAGTTCCGGGCTCGCAGGCTGGAGGGAGTCGTTCCAGTCGCCGTGGCCGTAGGCGGGCAGTCGCGGGTCCGCGCTGCGGGCGCCGAGGATGTGCTCCACGGCGGCAGCGACGTGGGCGCGAACCGGTGTGGGGGCCAAGAGTTGGTCCTGGCCCACCCACCCGACCTCCTCGTCGAGGATGGTGAGGTCCCCGGTCAGTTGCAGGTACTCCCCCAGCGCCAGCAGCGGCCAGTAGACGACGTCGCCGTGGCTCTCCCGGTGCCCCGGGGTGCGGTGGGAGGTGAGGTAGTCGAACCATTGCGGCCAGTCGCCGTCGTCCTGCTGGCCCGCGAACACCTCCAGCAGAACGTCGCGCATCACGTCGAGCCTGCCCGTGGCCACCAGCAGGCCGACAGGGCCCTGGCAGACGTCGCGGGTTCCCCACGCCCCGCCCGTGAACTGCTCCAGCCCCCGCGGCGCGAGGTAGTGGACGAAGGCATTGTGCTCGAGCCACGGCAGCAGCGCGGCGAGGCGTTGCGCGGTCGCGTCACCGCCGATCAGTCCAGGGGCATGCCCTTCGAGGCTCGCTGGCGCTCGCACCTCAGGGCGACTGGCACCGAACGCCGGCTCCCGCACACCAGCACCAGTCTCCCTGAGGTGCGAGCTTGCGAGCCTCGAGGGGGGCCGTGCCAGCGGGACTGTCCGGACGAGGTTGTCCACGTCCGGGACCACCTCCGCTCGCCAGTCACCGTCGCGAGGGACGCCGTCGGAGAAGAGGGGGCCGGAATCGGCGCCCGCGCCATGCTCGCCGGTGGTGGAGATGAGCAGGTCGATCGGCTCGCCGGTGACCGCAACCTCCAGCGTCAGTGCATCCGGTGCGAGGGACGTGGTGACGCGGATCGTGCGGTCCTCGAGGCGGTACCACCAGGTGGCCGTGGTCTGGTCGACCGACCATGCACTGGGCTGGCCGAGGAGGTGCCAGGTCGCTGGGCGCGCTGGTCGACCACCGGAGGGGGCGGAGGCTGAGCGGCGGATGAAGAGGCGGACGCCGTCGGCCTGGGTCAGGCCGAGGTAGCTGCGGCGAACGGACAGGATCGGGTCGGCCGAAGCGTGGCCGGACGTGAGCTGGGAGGCGAAGTTGCCGTTCATCCAGACGGTCACGGCGACGGTGTGGTCCTGCGGGAACGGGCCCTCCGACGTCCGGATGATGTGGCCGTGGGGCCGCAGCACGGCCGCCTCCTTCGCGGCCGATACGACGTGCGACTCACCCGCCCAGAAGGACCAGACCCGTCCGTCCGGGCCTCGCTCGACCCCTGACGCCTCGCCCAGCAGGGAGAGGAGTTCGTCCTCCGGCAACGGTTCGCCGTGCGCGTACGAGACCGGGCTGAACACGGTCGACACGGCCTCGGGCTGTGGCTCACCGACGTCGGGCTCGGGGGTCTCCCAGCCGTCGCGGAGGAGGTCGCGGATGCGCATTGCGTCCGCGTCGGAGGAGGCGGACGGGTGGTCCGCCTCGACGACGGCCCGGAACTCCACGACCCCCTCCTCCCCCGGCGCCAGCAGCCAGGGCTCGGTCTGGAGACCGGCGAGGGTGTGCTCGTGCTGGAGTCGCTGCGACGGGAGGTCGCGGGTGAGGTCCAGTCCGGTTCCGGGGACGGCCGGGCGCAACTGGAGGGCGTCGGTGCACCAACCCACCACGGGTCGGGTGGCGCCGAGAGCGAGCCACGGGTTGGCCGGGCCGGGCATGTTCTGGCGGACGGCGAGCAGTAGGTCCGCGCCGTCGCGGATGGGCGTCAGGTCCAGGTACTGGGACACGTAGAACTCGTTGCGTCGCAGCGCGTCCCATTCCGTGAGCGCTGGGTCGACCGTCCAGACCGCGTCCAGCTCCACGGGGTGGTCGCCGGTGTTGGTGACGTGCAGTTCCCAGCCGAAGCGGCCGCCGCCGTCAGGTTGCAGCCACCGCAGCCGCCAGCAGATGTCGCGGATGTTGCCGTGGAGGGTGGGTCTCGACACGCGCGCTCGTCCCTCGCGCGCTACTCGACCAGCGGTGGTGGGCCCGACCGAACCCGGTGGTCGACCAACAGTGGAGGGCTCCCCCGAACCCGGTGGTCGACCAACAGTGGAGGGCTCCCCCGAACCCGGTGGTCGACCAGCGGCGGATGGTCCGTCCGAACCCGGTGGTCGACCAACGGTGGAGGGCTCCCCCGAACCCGGTGGTCGAGTAGGGCGCCCCGCGCCCGTGTCGAGACCCTCCGCGACCCCAGAAGTGGTCTCGACACGCACCTCCTCGCCCCTCGTCGGCGCTACTCGACCAGCGGTGGTGGGCTCCGGGGCGGGACGGGCGGGGCCCGTCAGGGGGACGGCCTCGTGGCCGTGGGGCGAGCGGAGGCGCAGCCAGACCTGGTGCGGGCCGGCCTCGAGTTCGGAGGCCGGGTACTGCAGCAGGCTGAGGTCGCCGGCGAACAGGCGGGCCAGGGCACCGGCGGACGTGAACTCGGCACGGATGGGCAGTGGGGACACTTCGATCACCTCACGGGCTGGATGCGGACACGGTGGCCGGCGGGGAACAGCGGGTCGGCGTCGCCGGCCACGTCCTCGCGGGCGGCACGCACTGCGGCCATGGACTTGGGGAACGACACCGGCAGACACCCCTCGGGCGGCACCTCACCGGTCACCGCCAACAGCCAGGCGCCGTCGCTGACGCCGAAGGAGACGGTCAGCGCGCGGGCCACGTCGAGCAGTGGGGTGAGCACCGCCGGCCGGTCGGCGCGGACGTCCACCAGCAGCGGGCACGGCAGCCGGGCCAGCCGGTGGCGCAGACCGGGCGGGAAGTCGAGGCTGCCCTGGCGGAACCAGGCCTCGAGGAACAGGTCGTCCCTCGGCTCGAACGGGGCGTGCAGCCGCACCAGCCCGACGTCGGCGTCCTCCGGGCGCTGCACCAACTGCAGCCCGGCCCCGACGGCGTCCTCGGCCACCCCGTCGAGCCACACCCGTGTGCCGGCCGCCAGAGGGAGCAGGCCGTCGTCGGCGCACACGACCACGGAGCGGGCCTGCGTCGTGACCCCGAGCTCCACCGCCTCGGGTGTGCCCACCGCGTCCGGCGCAGCGTCGACGTCGACGAACGGGGCGTCGAACAGGCCCAGCTCGAACTTGACGCGCAGCAGCCGGCGCGCGGACTCCTCGAGGCGTTCTCGCCCGACGCGGCCGTCGGCGAGCAGCGCCAGCAGGAGTTCGTCGCACTCCTCCCCGCCGAACTGGTCGACACCGGCGTCGAGCAGCTTCAGCATCCGCTCCTCCGGGCCGAGGTGCTCGACGCCCCAGGCGCGGGCGGGCAGCACCTGCTCACCGACGAGGTTGTCGTTGACGAGTTCCCAGTCGCTGAGGACGACCCCGTCGTAGCCGAGGCGCTCCCGCAGCAGACCGGTCAGGATCTGCCGGTTGTAGCCGAAGCCCACCTCCTCCACGGGTTCGCCGTCGAGGACCAGCCCGACGGGTCGGCCGTAGTAGGGCATGATCGCGGCGGTGCCGGCGGCGATCGCGGCCTCGAAGGGGTGCAGGTGCTCGTCGAACCGGCCACCGGGGTAGACCTGGTCGCGGCCGTAGGGGAAGTGCGCGTCCTCGCCGTCGGCCTGCGGCCCGGCGCCGGGGAAGTGCTTCGTGGTGGCGCTGACCGAGTGCGGGCCGAGCCGGTCGCCCTGCAGCCCTTGGAGGGCGGCCACTGTCAGCCGGGCGGCCAGGTCGTGGTCCTGCCCGAACGTCTCGCGCTGGCGGCCCCAGCGGGGCTCGGTGGCGAGGTCGGCCGTCGGGTGCAGTGCCGCGCGGATGCCGACGGCGACGTACTCGCGGCGCACCACGTCGGCGAAGGTGCGCACCAGGTCCTCGTCGCCGAGCGCGGCGAGCCCGAGGGCGTCGGGCCACTGGGAGAAGAACCCCGAGGACCAGCTCGTGCCTGCGTTCTCGGCGGCGGCGTGGCGGGGGTCGGTGGAGATCGTCACGGGAATGGAGTGGGGCGTCTCGCAGGCGAGGTCCTGCAGGCGGTTGGCCCAGGTCGCCGCCTGGCGGACGTCGACGAGCGCGTGCACGTTGAAGTGGTTCATCCGCTTGCCGACGACGACGTCTCGCGTGGCGGACTTGGAGATCCGGCCCGGCCCGGCGAGGAGTTCCCCGCCGGGTCCGGCCTCGATCACCGTGTGGAACATCAGGCCTGCCAGCTCCTCGGCCGAGAGCCTCGGCAGCAGGTCCTCGACGCGCTCTGCCACCGGGCGGCGGGGGTCCTCGAAGGGGTCGAGGCGGCCGTTGTGGTTGAGGTCGCGGAACCCCACGCCGTCGGAGTGGAGGAACTGGGTGCGGGTCATCTCAGGCGCCGACGTTGAACTCCTCGAGGGCGAGCACCGGCCTGAGCGCGCCGGCCACGTCGCGGCTCGCGAAGTACCGGCGCAGTCGGGAGTCGAGCATGACGTTGCCGAGCGAGCCCATGATCATGGACTGGTCCAGCGACAGGTGCCGACGCGCCACCTGGCCACTGCGGACGGCGATGGCGTCGTAGAAGCCCCCGGGGCCGTAGGAGTCGAAGTCGGCCTGCAGCGCCGCCAGGTTCGCGGTGGCCTCCTCCTGCTCGTACATCATCGCCAGGAACGCCGCGTGCGGGGTCACCACGCCGTCGCCGTAGCTGGTCGGCGGATCGTCCCAGCGGTAGTCGGTGTTCTCCTGGTCTGAGAAGTAGCCCGTGGGGTTGAGGCCGAGGGCGTCGACGCCGTACTCGCGGTAGCCGCCGGCCGGGTTCGAGCAGGGCGAGAAGCCCCAGTAGCCGTAGCGGGCGTCGTCGAGGCCGTGCTCGCGCTGGGCGCGGACGTGCAGCGGGTGCTGCCTGCCCCAGGACTCGGGTCCCCAGGCGGCCTCGGGCACGAAGATGTCCGGCATCAGCTCCTCGAACATGGACCCGCCCCAGCCGGGCACCACCTGGAAGCCGCGGTAGGTGTAGGCGCCCTGGTAGACGGGGACCCCCAGGTGCTCCTCCCACTCGCCGACCGGCGGCATCTCCTGCCAGTCGTACTCGGGCGGGAAGGTCCGGAACGTGGAGAAGTACGCCTTGGGCGGGATCTGGCCGCGGATGATGCCCAGGTAGGTGGCCATCCGGGCCTCGGAGATCGCCGTGTCGTAGTGGTGGTTGACGGTGTAGTAGAGGTCGGGCCCCTCGCCGATGGTGGGCGGGAGCAGTGCGACGTCGTCCCGGCCCGGGTCCTCCACGTAGAAGCCGCCGTAGATGCCGCCGCCGTCGCGGAATGCCTCGTCGTAGAAGATGTCCCAGCGCAGACCCTCGTACAGTCGGCGGGCGCGCCTGCGGTTGGACGGGTCGGCCTCCGCCACCAGGTGCAGCGCCGCCCCGAGCCAGCCCATGTCCACGCTGGAGACGAAGGGGACGACGACGTCGCCGCTGTCCGGCCACACACGCAGCACGTCTGCGGTGGCCTCGTCGTACCAGTTGAAGTACATGCCGCTGGCGTCATGGCGCTTCATCCGCTCCAGCGTCCGGAGGGTGCGGGCGATCAGGTTGCGGCAGTGGCCGGGGTTGATGATGCCGAGGTCACGGGCGACGATCGCGCTCCACAGCAGCCCGCCGATGTTGGTTGGCGAGGTGTATCCGCTGCGGCTGGCCAGGTCGCCGTCGATGTTGTCGGCCACCAGCCCGGTGTTCTGGTCGGTCATGGCCTCCAGAGAGGCCCACGTGTCGCGCGCCCAGGTGAGCAGCTGCTCGTCGTGGCGGCCGGGCCTGCCGGTGTCGGCGACCGCGGGATGGACGCCCACGACGGCGAGCGCACCGGCTCCGGCCGCTGCGCCGAGCAGACCCCTGCGGGTCAGGTTGTCGTTTCGCATTTTCGAACTCCTAGGGACTCAGGTCCGCGGTGGGGGTACCGCGGGCTCACTTGATTCCAGTGGTTGCGATGCCCTCGATGAAGTAGCGCTGGAAGAACAGGAACACCAGCAGGATGGGCAGCACGACGACGCACGCGCCGGCGAGCAGCAGCCCGTAGTCGGTCTGGTTCTGTCCCGTCGACACGAGGGCGAGCGCGACGGGCAGGGTGTAGGTGTCCTCAGTGGAGGCCACCACCAGTGGCCAGAGGAAGTTGTTCCAGGAGGACAGGAAGGTCAGGATCCCGAGTGTTGCGAGCGCGGGTCCGGCCAGGGGCAGGAACAGGCGGAAGAAGATCCCCAGCTCGCTGGCCCCGTCGAGACGGCCGGCCTCGAGCAGGTCGCGGGGCATGCCGAGGAAGAACTGCCGCATCAGGAACACGCCGAACGGGCCGGCCAGGAACGGCAGGAACAGCGCCGGCAGCGTGTTGCCCAGCCCCATGTTCACCACCAGCACGAACTGCGGGATGAACGTCACCAGGCCGGGAATCATCAGCGTCCCCAGTACTGCACCGAAGATGATCTTCTTGCCGGGGAAGTTGAGGTGCGCCAGCGCGTAGCCGAGCATCGAGCAGAAGACCAGGTTGGCGACGGTCACCACGACGGCGACCACCGTCGAGTTGAGGAAGTAGCGCCCGAAGTCCAGGCGTTGGAAGAGTCGGGCGAAGTTGTCCCACGAGGGCGCCTCCGGGAGAAACGTCGGCGGCACCTGGAGCAGTTCGCCCTGCGACTTCAGGCTGCCGAGCAACATCCAGATGAACGGCATGATCACGATCAGCAGGAGGATGGAGAGGATGACGTAGAGCACCGCCATCGAGCGTGACTGATTCATCACTTCTCCCTCGTCACTCGGAACTGGACCAGTGTCACCAGCAGGATCGCCAGAAACGTGAGGTACGCCATCGAGCCGGCCAGGCCGTAGTTGCCGAAGCCGAACTGCTGGTAGGTGTACATCGAGGCGGACAGCGTGCTGTTGAGCGGGCCGCCCTGGGTCATGACGAACGGCTCCTCGAAGAACTGCAGGTAGCCGATCGTGGTGGTCACCATGACGAACAGCACCGTCGGGCGCAGGATCGGCAGGGTGATGTACCAGAACCGCTGCCACGCGGAGGCGCCGTCGATGGAGGCCGCCTCGTGCAGGTTCCAGGGCACCGCCTGCAGGCCGGCGAGGAAGATGATCATGCCGGTGCCGAAGTTGCGCCACACCGCCATCGCGATCAGCGAGAGCAGCGACGTGCGGGTGTCACCCAACCAGTTGGGGCCGTCGATGCCCACCCAGCCGAGCACGGTGTTGACCAGGCCGGAGTCGGGCTGCAGCAGGAACCGCCACACCACGGCGACGGCAACGATGCTGGTGATCACGGGCGTGTAGAAGCCCACCCGGAAGACGCTGCGGAACTTGGTGATGCCCTTGTTGAGGGCCACCGCCGCCGCCAGCCCGCAGGCCAGCGTCAGCGGCACGCCCACCACGACGAACACGCCGGTGTTGAGCGCGGCCCGGCGGAAGACCGGGTCCCCCAGGGCCTTGGCGTAGTTCTCGAAGCCCACGAAGTTCACCTGGAACGGGGTCCTGATGTCGGTGATCCGGGTGTCGGTGAAGCTCATGAACATCGACTGCAGCACCGGCCACAACGTGAACACCGAGAACAGCACCACGAACGGCAGGGCGAGCAGGAGCCCGGCCCGGGCCTCGCTCGAGTTGCGTCTGCCGGCACGCGGGCGCTGCTCCGTGGCTGCGGGAGCGACCTCGGTGGTCATGGTCAGCCCATGCCGATCGAGGTGGCCTCCTGCTGGATGGCCGCCATGGCCTCTGCCGGGTCCAGGTCGGCCTTGGCCACCTGTTCCACCTGCGAGTCGAAAGCGTTGGCGATCTGCTCCCACGTCTGGATCGACGGGGGCGCGAACGCGGTCTCCAGCTGCGTGCCGAACTTGGAGAGCATCTCGTTGCCCGAGAGGCTCTCGTCGTCCCAGGCGGCCTGGACCGACGGGAGGTCGGTGGTCAGGCCGAACCATTCCACCTGGGTCTCCTCCTGGGTCAGGTAGTCGACGAACTTCCAAGCGGCGTCGCGGTTCTCGCTGTTCTTGAACACGGCGAGGTTGGAGCCGCCGATGAACGACGCGCTGATCTCGGCCTCCGGCATGGGCATCACGTCGTACTTGTCGGCGAAGCCCTCACCACCCGCGGCCTCCACGGCGGCCATCATCCAGGGACCGGAGATGAACATGGGCACGGCGCCCGATGCGAAGTCGGCCTCCGTGGTGCCCTGCGTCGGGGCGGTGTTGGCGATGCCGTCGGTGAAGTAGGACTGGAAGTAGGTCAGGGCCTCGACGTTCTCCTCCGAGTCGAAGGCGAATTCGGAGCCGTCCTCGGTGGTGATGGAGCCGCCGTTGGACCACATCAGGGGGAGCACGGTCTGCCAGGACCCGGTCCCGCCGGGCTGCAGGTTGATGCCCCACTCGGCACCGTTGTCCTGGTAGGCCTTCGCCATCTCCTTCAGGCCCTCCCAGTCGGACGGCGTCTCGGTGATGCCCGCCTGCTCGGCGAGGTCGGTCCGGTAGAACACGAGGCGCGTCTCGACGTACCAAGGGACGGCGTACGAGGTCTCGTTGACCATGGTGGTCTGCTGGGCACCCTCGAAGAACTTGCCCTGGTCGATCAGGGCCGGCGTTGGATCGAGCGCGTCGAGCGCTACGAACTCACCCATCCAGGTGGTGCCCACCTGCGCCAGGTCCGGCGCGGTGCCGGCGGCGATCGACGCCGTGAACTTGTCGTGCGCCGACTCCCAGGGGACCGGGGTGACGTTGATCTCGAGGTCGGGGTTCTCGGCCATGAAGGCCTCGGCGAGCTCCGGGAGCTTCTCGCCCTCCGCGCCCATCGCCCAGACCTCCAGGCTGCCGGTGGCGGGGCCCTCGGCGATCTCGGAGGACTCGCCGCCGGCGGGCTCCTCTCCGGGGTCGGCCGTGTCGTCGCGACCACAGGCCGCGATGCTCAGCAGCGACAGTGCTGCCGTGAGTGCCACGAGGGCACGCTTCCTGGTGTTCATCGTTCTCCTCATTCCGTTCGGGGGGTGGTGGTGAGGGGGCTGCCCTTCGGGCAGCCGCAGGACTGGCGGTGGACGAGGTCTGCCGGGAGCACCGTCACGTCCTCCACCGCGTCACCGGAGAGCATCCGGTGCAGGAACTCGGCGGCCGTCGCGCCGAGTTGTGTGACGGGCTGGCGCACCGTCGTGAGGCCGGGCCGGAGGTACCGGGATACCCGGATGTCGTCCCAGCCGACCACTGCGATCCGGGCGGGGACGTCCACACCCAGTTCCTGTAGTTCGAAGACGACGGCGGCGGCCACCTCGTCGTTGCCGCAGACCAGTGCGTCGTACGGGAGGCCTTCGTCGTGGAGCTTGTGGGCCAGGCGTCGACCGGCGTCCTCGTCGAGTTCGACGTCGATGCTGGGCCGCACCTCGAGGCCGGCCTCTATGAGCGCCCGGGAGAATCCCTCGTACCGGGCGGCGATGTCGGAGCCGTCGCCGGCTGGACCGACGAAGGCGAGCCGCCGTCGGCCGTGTTCGATGAGGTGGGTTGTCAGGGCGTGCGCGGGCGCCTCGGACTCCGCGTAGATGGCGGGGTGGCCGGTGACGCGGCCGCGCGCGACGGTGACGGTGGGCCGGCCCTTGCCCACCTTGGCGATCAGGTCGTCGGAGACCACGCTGCGGGCCATGAAGGCCAGCGCGTCCACCTGGCCGGCGAGCCGACGCACGGCCGATCGGGAGTCGGCCGCCGGGTCGGCCCGCAGCAGCAGCACCGAGCAGTCCAGCTCGCTGGCCCGGGACTCGAACCCGACGGCGAGCTCGGCGTAGTAGCTGCCGCGCAGGTGCGGCAGCACCATGCCCAGGGACCGGGTGACGGAGCCCGCGAGGGCCTGGGCCGCGGCCTTGGGCACGTAGTGGAGGTCGTCGGCGGCCTGCAGCACCTTCTCCCTGGTGGAGGCGGTGATGCGGGGGTCGTCGCGGAGCGCACGCGAAACGGTCGCCGTGGAGACTCCTGCACGACGGGCCACTTCATAGATCGTTGCGAGCATTCCTGAGGTCCTCCTTGACCTGTGCAACCGCTTAACCAAACTGTAAGCCTCTCCGTCCACGTATGCAAGCGCTTGCACGAATTGGGGCCGGGCCTAGACCCCGCTTGAAGCCTCAACACCAGCGTTGTCCCTCGACACCTGCCTTGTAGGGCAGGTGTCCACGCACAGGGCAGGTGTCGACAGAACAACGCAGGTGAGCGGCGTCACGGCGGTTGCCGACGGAGGGAGTCAGTCCACCTGGTCGAAGCCGGTGATCAGTGCCCTCAACTGGTGGCGCGGTGCCCAGCCGAGGGTGGCCGCCACCCCGGCTTCGGTGCGCTCGACCCGCTCCAGCAGCACCGACGTCCCCCGGTGGAGCGGGAGGAGGAGGCGGAGCAGGACGCTGCCCTCGGGTGAGTGGGCGAGTACGGACAGGCCGTCGGCGAACCCGAGGCGCGCGGTGTCCTTGATGGGAGATGCGCCCACGGTCCGCAGCGGGCACCGCCGGTTCAAGACGGTGACGAGTCGGCGCACGAGGAGGCGATCGAGGTCTCCTCGCAACTCGGCCTCGATCCGCTTGAGGGACCGCTCGAGGTCACGGACGTCGGGATCCCAGGGGCCAGCCCGTCCCATGGGGAGAATTATCCCCCAGTCCGTGCGGCAGCGGAAGGGATTGCGCCCCTCAGGTTTCGTCGCGGCGGGCGCGGCGGACGCGGGCGACGTGGTCCGGGGAGACCTGCTGGCGCGACTTCCCCTTGCCGGCGCCGCCGTCGTCGCGCGGGGCGGGAGGGGTCTGCGTCTCGGGATCGGCCTCGTCGCGCCCGGCCCACTCGAGGAGGGTGTCGAGCCGGAAGGACTCGTCGTCGATGTGCGCGTGGAGGTCCCCGAGTTCGGCGAAGCGGGCCGGCATCGTGGCGAGGTTCAGGTCCCCCGGCTCGACGGATCCGACCTCGTCCCAGCGGATGGGTGCCGACACCGTCGCCGACGGGACACCGCGCAGGGAGTAGGCGGCGGCGATCGTGTGGTCGCGCGCGTTCTGGTTGTAGTCGACGAACACGGCCGCCGGGTCGCGGTCCTTGCGCCACCAAGCCGTCGTGACATCGGCAGGCAGGCGCCGCTCCAGCTCGCGGGCGAAGGCGAGTGCGGCGCGGCGGACGTCGTCGAACTCCCACTCGGGCGCGATCCGCACGTAGATGTGGAGGCCGCTGCCGCCGCTGGTCTTCGGGTAGCCGGTGATGCCGAGCTCGTCGAGCAGTTCGTGGGCGGCCGCCGCGACGGCGCGGACCTTGGCGAAATTGGTCTTCGGCCCGGGGTCGAGGTCGATGCGCCACTCGTCGGGGCGGTCGACGTCGTCCCTTCGGACGTTCCACGGGTGGAACTCGACGGTGCTCATCTGCACGGCCCACAGCACCTGGGCGGCCTCTGTGACGCAGAGCTCGTCGGCGGTCAGCTCGTAGCGCGGGAAGAACAGCTCGACGGTCTCGACCCAGTCGGGAGCCCCGCGCGGAATGCGCTTCTGGTGGACCTTCTCGCCCGCCAGCCCGCCCGGGAAGCGGTGCAGCATCGTAGGGCGCTCACGCAGCGCACGGACGATGCCGTCGGCGACGGCGAGGTAGTAGTTCGCCACGTCGAGCTTGGTGTGCCCCGTCTCCGGGAAGTACACCTTGTCGGGGCTGGAGAGGCGGACCGTCCGTCCGCCCACCTCGAGTTCGAGAGCCGGCTTCTTCGCACTGGGCATGGCCCCATCCTCGCACCGGCGGCGTCACTCCAGCAGGAACTGGTTGACGTTGGTCGCGTCCACCCACTCGGCGCCGGGGACGAAGCTGTTGGCCTCCACCGGGTCACCCATCACCAGCGCCGCCGCGACTTCGACGGCACGCAGGCCCAGCTCGTGGTGGCTGGTCCAGACGGTGCCGCCTGCAGCGCCGTCGAGCAGCGCGTTCAGCGTGGCGTCGGTGGTTCCGATGCCGACGACGCCGATGTCCTCGCGTCCGGCCTCCGCGAGGACCTCGCGGGTGGCGTCGGCCATCAGGTCGTTCTGGGCGACGATGAGGTCCAGCTCGGGGTCCTCCTCCAGCGCCAGCCACTCGCGCACCTGGTCCGCGGCCCGGTCGGGGCTGCCGCCGGCGGTCTCTTCCAGGACCATCTCGACGCCCGTGTTCTCCCAGAGGACCTCGTCGTAGCCCTCCTCGAACGCGTAGGAGAAGGGGCTGCGGGGCACGCCGGTCAGCACCGCGATCCGCCCCTCGCCCTCGAGCAGACTCACAACGCCGTTCATCTGGACGCGGGACAGTTCGGCCGGGTCGGGGCCGACGTAGGAGCTGGCATCACCCAGCGCGTCCGCCTGCCGGCCCACGAGGACGAACGGGACACCGTCCTCCTTTGCCTTCTTGGCCACTCCCTCGAGTCCGTTCCAGTGGAGCGGTTCGACCAGCACGGCGTCGAAGCCTCCCTCGATTGCGGACGCCACGAGGTCCGGCAGCCGGTCCTCGTCGCCCTCCGCGTCGAAAGAGGCGATCTCCACGCCCAGTGCTTCAGCCCGTTCGATGGCGGCGTTCAGGAGCTGCACCGAGCCCGCGGCCGAGGCGTCCACCAGCATCAGCGCGAACCGCGAACCCTCGGGTCCCTGGGTGGACGGCGAGTCCGACGGGGATGCGGACTCCGTCGGGGACGCGGACTCCGATGGCGAGTTCGACCCCGCGGTGGGCGACGAAGGCGATGGCGTCGGGGCCGACGTGGGGGTGCACGCGACCAGTAAGGACCCCACGACCGCCAGGACGCCGATGATGAGCTTGCGCATGTACTCGATTGTTCCACTCCCCCGGGCCGGGCCCCAGCCGCCGCCTTGGGGTTGTCCGCTGGCGAGCGACCGAGTGGGGCTGGCACCAGCGCTGCGCGGGCGGGTGCCGTAGCCTTGCACACCTAGTCCCGAGGGGGTGACATGGGCCGACTACGTGCTGCTCTGGCAAGCGTGCCGGACAGGTTCTGGTTCGTACCGGCGCTGTTCATCGCCGCCGCCATCCTCCTCGCCCAGGTGCTGGTCGGCGCCGACCGGGCACAGCTCCCGATGCCAGGGATCCTCGAGGAGTTCGTCTTCGACACCGGCGTCGACGGAGCGCGCGCCCTGCTGACCGCCGTCGCCTCGTTCCTGGGCGTGGCCGGCACCGCCTTCTCGATCACGATCTCGGTGATCAGCACGGCCTCCACCACCTATGGTCCCCGGCTCGTGCGCAACTTCATGGGCGACCGCAACAACCAGGTGGTCCTCGGCGTGCTGGTGGCCACGTTCGTCTACACGCTGCTCGTGCTGCGCACCATCCGGTCGGAGACCGCCGACGGCGCCTCCTTCGTGCCACACCTGGCGGTCAACGTGGCGATCCTGCTGGGAATCCTCGACGTGTTCCTCTTCGTCTGGTTCATCCACCACATCGCCGACTCCATCCAGGTCGAGACCCTCGTCAGGGGGGCGCGCGAGGACTTCGTCCGGGCCGTGGGCAGCAACTGGCTGGATCCGTCCGACGACGGCGTCGCCTCGGCCAGTCCTCCGCGGGAGGGCGGCGACGTGGTCACGCTGGGCAGGGGTGGCTACCTCACCAGCATCGACGCCCGGGACCTCGCCGATGACCTGGCCGACGCCGGCGCGACGGTGCGGCTGCTCAAGCGGGTTGGCGACCAGGTCACGACGGACGAGCCCTTGGCCGTGGTCTGGCCCGCCGGGTCGGGCGCTCAGGTGGAGTCGACCGTCCGGGACCACGTACACGTCGGCCCGTCGCGCACCCCCTCACAGGACGTCCGTTTCGCCGAGCAACAGGTGGTGGAGCTGGCGGTGCGTGCCCTGTCCCCGGGGACCAACGACCCGTACACGGCGGTCAACGCGGTCGAGGAGGTGGCCGTCGGCATCCTGGAGGAGGTGGGCAGGCCGCAGGGCGGCAACGCGCTGCTGGACGGCGCCGGCACCGTCCGGCTCCACCTGCGGCCGGTGACGACGGAGGAGATCGTCGACATGCCCTTCTCACACCTGCGTCCCTACGCGTTGGGTTCGCGCATCGTGCTGGAGGCGCTCGCGGACCTGGCTGCCCGCATTGAGACCGCGGCCATCGCCCCGGCGACGGCGCGGCGGGCGAGGGAGCACGTCGGCACCCTGGTCGGGGAGGCGGCGGGCGTGCTGGCCCCGGCAGATCTCACGTTGCTGGAGGACTACGTCGCGGCCAGCCGACGCCGTTCGATCTCACCGCCTCCTGCCAGACCCTGACCGATGGGCGGGCGGTCCTCGGTGTCGGAGGCACGTGACATGGTTGGGGCATGACTGATCGAGCGTTCTGGGACGACGAGCCGCCGCCGGATCCGTGGGAACTGCCCCCGGACCCGTACGACGACGCCGCCCCGGAGCCGCCCGTCGACGCCGCTCCCCCGGCACCGGCCGAGAACTCGCCGGAGGCCCGGACATCGCGGCGGCAGGCAGCGCCGGTGGAGCCGGTGCGGCGGATCGAGCGCGGCGCCGCAGGACTGCGCGAGGAGGCCGTCGCGGTGCTTCGGGACCTGACCGGCAACCCGGAGGCCGACTTCCACGCCGGCCAGTTCGAGGCCATCCGAGCACTGGTGGCCGACCACGAGCGCGCCTTGGTGGTGCAACGCACGGGCTGGGGCAAGTCCGCCGTGTACTTCATCGCGGCGCTGCTGCAGCGCCGGGCGGGCGCGGGCCCGGCGCTTATCGTCTCGCCGTTGCTGGCGCTGATGCGTGACCAAGTGGCCGCGGCCGAGCGGGCCGGGGTCCGGGCCGTCGCGATCAACTCGGCCAACGTCACGGAGTGGACCCAGATCGAGGGCCTCCTCGCCGACGACGCCGTGGACGTGCTCTTCGTCTCCCCCGAACGCCTGGTGAACCCACGGTTCCGCGCGGAACAGCTGCCGCGGCTGCTGTCGGTGATGGGGCTGCTAGTGATCGACGAGGCGCACTGCATCAGTGACTGGGGCCACGACTTCCGGCCCGACTACCGCCGGATCCGCGACCTGATCGCCGAACTTCCGGCCACCGTGCCCGTCCTGGCCACCACGGCCACCGCGAACGAGCGGGTGGTGGCCGACGTCGAGGAGCAGATGGGCGCCGGCGGCCACGAGGTCTTCACGCTGCGCGGGCCGCTGGCACGGACGTCGCTGCGGCTGGGCACGCTGGACCTGAAGACCACCTGGCGCCGGGTGGCGTGGCTGACGCAGCACCTCGACTCCCTGCCCGGCAGCGGCATCATCTACTGCCTCACCGTCTCGGCTGCCGAGGACACCGCGGCCGCGCTGGCGAAGGCGGGGCACCGGGTGCTGCCGTACACGGGCCGAACGGACGCTGCGGAGCGGCTGGTGGCCGAGGAGGCGCTGAAGGCGAACGAGGTGAAGGCCCTGGTGGCCACCTCGGCGCTGGGGATGGGCTTCGACAAGCCGGACCTCGGCTTCGTCGTGCACCTGGGAGCCCCCAGCTCGCCGGTGGCCTACTACCAGCAGGTCGGCCGCGCCGGCCGCGCGACCGAGAACGCCGACGTGTTGTTGCTGCCGGGTCCGGAGGACCGCGACATCTGGCACTTCTTCGCCACCAACGCCATGCCCACGCAGGCCCGCGCCGACGCGGTGATCGGGGCCCTGTCCGCCTCTGACAAGCCGCTGTCCGTGCCCGCGCTGGAGGCCCGGGTGGACCTCAAGCGCGGCCAGTTGGAGCTGCTGCTGAAGGTGCTCGCCGTCGACGGCGCCGTCGAGTACACCTCCGGGGGCTGGGTGGCCACCGGGGCGGAGTGGACCTACGACGAGGAGCGCTACGAGCGGATCGCGGCCGCCAGGCGCGCCGAACAGGACGCGATGCTGGCCTACGAGCGTGGCGAGAGCTGCCGGATGGCCTTCCTGACCGAGCAACTGGACGACCCGCACTCGGTGCCGTGCGGCCGCTGCGACGTCTGCGCCGAGGCGTGGTACCCGAGTGACGTCGCCGTCGAGCAGCAGGAGTCCGCCCAGTCCATGCTGGACAGGGTGGGCGTCCCGCTGGCCCCGCGGGCGCTGTGGCCGAGCGGCCTGGACCAACTGGGCGTCCGCTCCGACGGGAAACCGGTCAAGGGCAAGGTGCCGCCCGGCGAGCAGTACCTCCAGGGTCGGGCCGTCGCCCGCCTCACGGACCTGGGGTGGGGCGGCGCGCTGCGCGAGCTGTTCCGAAGCGACGCCGACGGCCGCCCACTGGACGCCGAGGTGCCGCCGGACCTGGCCCGCGCCGTCGTGCGGGTGCTGAAGGAGTGGGACTGGGAGGAGCGGCCCGCCGCGGTGGCGTGGCTGCCGAGCCGCTCGCGGCCGCGGCTGGTGGAGTCGCTGGCCGCCGGGATCGCGACGGCCGGCCGGCTCCAGCCGCTCGGCCCCCTCGGCCTGGCCCCGGGTGCGGGTGAGCTGACGCGCTCCACCAACAGCGCGTTCCGGGTGCGAGACGTGTGGGACCGGTTCGTGGTCCCGCCTCAGATGGCCGACGCCCTCCCGGGGCTGGGCGGCCCCGTCCTGCTGGTCGACGACCTGGCCGACTCCCGCTGGACCCTGACCGTTGCCGCGCGGCTGCTGCGTCGCGCCGGTGCGTCGTCGGTGCTGCCACTGGTACTCGCCTCGGCAGGGTGACGCTGGCGGCGCAGCACTGGACGGCGTCAGGCGGGCGGTTGCGGCGGCCGGTGAAACTGATCCGTGGTCGGATGTATCAGGAGGGCGCCTGGGCGCTCCTTCATGTCGAGAACCCTGCAACGGGAACTCATCCACAAGGAAGCGTGACGAGCAGCATACTGCCGTCCACCACAGCCGGATCCGCGGATCCGGCGGCCGGCCCGTCAGCTCGGGGGACTGACGGGCGGGCCGGTGGGCGCGCCGCCGCCCGGGAGGGTTGGGCGCCGAAGTCACCTCCGGTAGGGACGGTCCGACCGATCGGGGGACGGACGGACCGGGAGTCGTCGGTGGGGCCGCTGGTCGGCCCCGCCGATGGCGCCGGGCGTCAGTTCCGGCCCTTGTCCTTGTACAGGTTGGAGTGCGCGAAGTTGACGGCGACGATCGAGAACAGGGTCATCACCAGCGGCAGGAACTGGCCGTGGATCCCGAGCACGATGGAGATGGGGATGAACGCGGCCATCGACACGATGCCGAGAGCCAGCTGCTGGCCCCCGCCCCGCACCGGCGGCGGGCCGTGGTGGATCGGTACGACGCCCTGGCCGTGACTGTTCTGGAAGCGGTACTCCCCGACCTGCTGCTGCGAGCCGCGGCGGGCCAGCTCCGCCGAGACGCGGGCGTCGATGGCGGCCTCCACCTTGTCGGCGAAGTTGTCCAGCAGGGCAGGCTCGTAGTCGGCCCCGAGGTCGGAGCGCGTTGCCCCCAGTGCCTCGATGTCGCTGCGGCTGACGCCCTCGTCATGGGTGCCGTTCGCGGAAGTCCCTGTGCTCATCTGCGTCTCCATCCGTAGCCGGTAGAAGCCTATACCTGCGCGAAGTCCAACAGTCTCGACGTCATTGGGCGCCGGAGGCCGCCACTTGCAGGTCGTCGGGGAGGGGGTTGTCGTGCCACACGACGATCGACCACGGCTCCACCATCACGCCGCTGCGCACCACCATGCCCTCCCCCTCGGGCCAGAAGTTGTGGGCGGCCTCGGCCCAGGTGGCGGTGTCGATCAGGAGGCGCCACACCCGACCGTCCTGCGCCTCCGGGACCGTGAACTCGACGGGGACGTCGGCCATGTTGATCATCAGCCAGAAGTCATCGTCGGGGGAGTTGATGAACACCGAGAGCGCGCGGTCGCCGTCGGAAGGGTGGCCCTCGAGCGTCGGGGTGTGGAACAGGTAGGACACGTCCGCGTTGTCCGGGATCAGGTCCCCGTAGCTCTCCTGCCGTAGGGCGTCGTGGCGCTGGCGGAGGTTGGCCACGAAGGTCGCGAACCGGAACAGGCCGTTGACGTCCGGCTCGTTGTGGAAGCGGCCGAAGTTGTCATGGTACTGCCCCGCCACGTTCGGCGCGAGCATGACGCGGTGCGGCGTTGACTTGTTGATCATCGCGTAGTTGTTGGTCATCGCGACGCTGTCGAGCGCCCAGGGGTTGTTGTTGCCGTTCTGGGTGCGCCCGAACTCGTCCCCCGCGACGACCATCGGGACGCCGCGCGAGAAGAACAGCAGGGTCCACAGGTTGCGCACCCGCTGGCGACGCAGGGACCGCGAACCGCCCGAGTCCCACGACAGGTTGTCGTCCGAACCGCCGTCGGAGGGCCCGAACGGCCAGGGCTGGTCGTTGTCCTTCTCCTGGTAGCTGACCAGGTCCGCCATGGTGAAGCCGTCGTGGGCGTCGACGAAGTTGATCGTCTTCTGCGCGCCCTCGTTGTCGTGGAAGTGGTGGTGGTCGCCGTTGAGCATGTCGAGGAACTGCTGGGTGTTGCCGTCGCCCTTGGTGAAGCGGCGCACGGCGTCGCGGTAGCGGCCGTTCCACTCGCCCCAGCCGCGGGGGAAGTTGCCCACCTCGTAGCCCCACAGGTCCCAGGCCTCCGCGATCACCTCGACGTGCTCCCGCTTGGCCCAGTCTGCGATCTCGACGAGGAGGGGGTGGTCGTCGAAGAACCGCTTCTGGTCCTTCCAGTCGTCGGGGTGCGCCTCGGCGGGCTTGCGGCCGAGCACGGGGGCGAGGTCGAAGCGGAACCCGTCGACACCCATCACCCGCGACCAGTACGCCAGCGAGTCCAGCACCAGCCGGTGCGCCACCCCGGAGGAGAAGTTGAGCTGGTTGGAGGTGCCGGTGGCGCCGTCGACGAGCATCTTGTCGCTGGTCATGACGTAGTAGTCCGACGCCGCGAACCCGCCGAGCGTGGTGAAGCCGACGGTGTTGACGTCGCCGTTCCAGTTGCCGCCCTCGGCGCTGTGGTTGTAGACGACGTCGAGGTAGACCTCGAGGCCGCACTCGTGGAAGGCGTTGACCATCTCCTTGAACTCGCGGGTGGGGCCGCCGATGGACTGGTCGGAGGCGAACCGGCGGCTGGGCGCGAAGTAGGACAGCGTCATGTAGCCCCACTGGTTGGTGAGGCCCGCGCGGCCGGACTCGGACACGTTGGTCTCGTGCACCGGCAGCAGTTCGATGGTGGTGAAGCCGAGCGCCTTCAGGTAGGGCGCCATCATGCCGGCGGCCCGATAGGTGCCGCGCAGTTCGTTGGGGATGTCGACGACCTCGCCGAAGCCGGGCTCGTCGGCCAGGATCTCGCTCAGCCGCACCACCGACGGGTGGCCGGTGAGCTGTTCCACCTGGACCTCGTAAATCGCCGATTCCTTGCCCATGATCCGCGGCTTGGCCACCAAGGGGGTGGTGTCTGCCATGACCACGCCCTTGGGCGCGTACCGGCCGGTGTCCCACTGCCGACGGGGCCGGCCGCGGTAGTCATCGCCGCCGGTGCCGAAGATGCCGTTGTCCATGCCCTCGTCCGCGATCACGTCGGAGTACATGTTGTGGGTGATCTCGTAGGCGTACGGGTCGAAGAGCACCTTGTTGGGGTTGAAGCGGTTACCGTGCTCGTCCATGTCCGCGACGAAGCCCGCCTCCGAGCCCGGCGTCCACTCCGGGTGCGGGTTCCAGTTGGCGCCCCAGACGCGGAAGGCGTAGAGGTCGCCGAGGCCCACACCGGTGAACTTCGCGCGCCACGTGCCGTCCGTGCCCTTGGCGAGCAGGAAGCTGGCCGCCGCGTCGGTGCCCGTGGCCGCGGTGTAGAACTCGAGCTGGACCCGCGTCGCGAGTGGGGCGTGGACGGCGAAAGTGGTGCCGTCCGGGCGGGGGTGGGCGCCCAGCTGCCAGTCGACGCCGCCCCAGAGGTCCTGCTCGACGGGCAGGATCGATTCCACGTTCATGTCTGAATGTTCCCATGACCGGTGCGATGGTCAGACTTCGGCCTTGTCGCACGAGCGGTCCACCTCGCCCGGCCGGGGCCGGAACCCTACGCGACGTTGACCACCAGTGGTTCGCTGACGACGGTTCCGAAACGGTTGGTGAACTCCATGACGAACTCGTGCCGCCCCGGCGGTAGCGCGCCCACGTCCACGCTCACCTGCTGCCCCTCCGGGGTCCTGACCTCGAGTTCTCCGCGGGCGAACTCCTGGCCGTCCTTCAGGAGGCGCCAGCTGCTGGCATTGGTGTTTCCATCCATCTGGGCGAACACGATGTCGGTGCTGCTCGTGTTCCAGTGGTGCAGTTCGGGCACGCCCGGCAGGGCCTGGGTGACTTCCACCACCAGGGTTTCCTCGGGACCTGCCTCACCAGCCTCGTTGCGCAGGACGTAGGTGAACTCGTAGGTGCCGTTGGGAAGGCCGTCGACGCGGAACTCTGCTTGCTGCATACCGTCGAGTTCTGCAATTCCCAGGGAGACACCATTCATGCAGAACTCGATCTCGTCGGTGGGCGTGCCCCAGAAGAGCTGGTAGATCAGGCTCAGGTAGCCGTCCTCCACGTGGTTTGGATGCGCCACCCGGAACTGGCCCGGGGTCGGCAGCCCTTCGGACTCCGGGTCGGCATTCTCGGCCATACAGGGGTCTCCCCACTCACCGATGGTGACCCCGATGGACAGGGGGGCCTGCTGTCTCCACAGGCCCTGCGCGCTGCCCAGCGGAATCCCGAGCACCACGACGGCGAGCAGGAGGACCAGCGCGGCCCGCCAGGTGCCGGAACCGGGGCGGGCAGTGGCTGTCGCGGCGCTCATTCGGTCCCCCTCGCGTCGGCCTCCACCTTGGCGGCCACCCTTGTCCCGGCAGCCTCCGGGGAGCCGGTGGCATCGTGCGGTTCGCGTCTGCGCCCCAGCACCCCCCGGACGACGGTGATGGACCCGTAGCCGATGAGGGCCACCGCCAGGATGTTGACCGCGGCACCCCGGTTGGTCTGGAGCGCATTGGCGAGGAAGCCTGCATACGGCACTGCGTAGAACAGCTTGCCGCGGACCTGGACCTCCCGCACCGGCTCTGGATCGTCGAGGTCGTTGGCGTCGCCCCGGGTGATCAGGAGCCGCTCGCCCTGCTGGTCGGAGGTGAGGGCGACGATGCGATGGGTGACCACTTCCGGCTGGCCCGAGGTGAGCTGGTAAGTGACGACGTCGCCCACCCGCAGCGCTCCGAAGTCGTGCGGCCTGACCACCACCAGGGTGCCCGGCGGGTAGCCGGGAGCCATGGAGCCGGTGAGGACCACGTAGGTCTGCGAACCAGTTGCGAACGGGACCACGATCATGACCAGGGCCGCCAGCACCGCGGCGCACAACAGCAGGAGCGAGACGCCCTGCCCCAGCAGGCGCAGTACCACGGCAGGAGCCCTGCGCGGGCCCGCGGCAGCGGCCCCTCTCACGAACGTGGGTGCCCGACGCGGATCCCCCTTCACCTGGGACACGGATCACACCTGCCTGACGGTGACCGGCATCTTGATGGAGCCCGTTGCGCCCTGGAGATCTCTGGGCGCCCCCGCCAGCATGGTGACGCGCAGACAGAATCCGGCCGCCCCACCCTTGGCGATCTCGGCGGTGGCCGAGTCGGACCACACGGCGACGTCCTCACACAGACCCGAGGCGGGCGCGACGCCCACGAGGGCCTCGAGGTACTCCGGCAGCGAGGCGACGGAGGCGTCCACCACCTGCGGCGCCCCCAGCGTGGCCGCCACGGTGAAGTCGGCGCTGGCGGTGGTGGGGACGGTCACATTGACCGCCTGGTGGACGGTGGCACCCGGGACGAGTGGCCCGGCGGCACCGAGTGACACGGTCACCTCGGAGCCGTCGATGATCGTCGGGCTGCCGTTCACATTGATCTGGAAGTCCGCAGCCCGGACGCTCTGGGCGCCACTGGAGACCGCCACGTTCCACAGTGCCCACGTCACCCGCACCGAGAAGGCACCCACAGCCAAGGCAGCAACCATGGCGGCGGCCACTCGCAGCACGGTTCGTGGCTTCACGGGTTCTCCTTCCGGGTTCGGGGACGCTCAGGCTGCGACGCGGCTCAGGCCTGGCTCGGGGACAGCTGGGACAGCACGAACCTGACCTGGCTGAAGTCGTAGCTGGCGTTGGTGCTCTGCCTGTCCGTTGTCTCCGCGCTGAAGACGAAGGTGACGCTCGCCGTGACCGTGACGGTGTCGGAGTCCGCGGCCGGTTTGAGGACGGGCGCGATGGCGTTACCGGCCGCATCGGTGATCTCGGGTCCCGTGATGTCCACGGTGCCGTCGACGAAGCCCTGGTTGACGGCACCGTCCACCGTGAGCTCGGCCTGCATCTGGTCCCCGACGAGGGTGACTTCGAGCTCCTGCGAGAAGGTGAGCGTCTCACCGGGCACGACGCGATACTCCGCGATGTCCGCGATGGTGCCGGTGGCGTCGGAGGTCCAGGTCTCGCCCTGCGAGACGAGGTTCAGGTCACCTGCAGCGACGACGCCGGCCTCGGATTCGACGGCCTGGTTCCAGTAGGCCAGGGTGCCGCCGCCGCCCAGCAGCAGTGCGACGCCCAGGCCTGCGACCACGGCGCCCTTGATCATCTTGTTCATGAATCTCCTTGTGGTGTTCGTGTTGTTCCGCATTCAACCACCCGGACCTCAGGACCCTGTAAACGGATACGCAAGATTGCAGAAATTTTGCCTGGCTTGCGGATCTGGGGGCGGGGGAGGACTGCAACTGTCGGCACGCTACTGCTGGTCGGCAGTACTCGCGCGAGAGGCTTCGCATCTCGTGGACGATCGTACGTCACGGTTTGGTATCGATTTGCGGCGGGGTCAGGTTGGCGCTGGCGATGCACTGGGACACGACGATCCGTCGCGGGCGGGACCGCACACAAAACACGAACAGACCGGTGACGCCGCCGCCCCCTGATTGCTCCTGCGATCCGCAGGCAACCCCTGGTGCTGCTTTCCCCCGAATGCTGGGCGTCAAACCAGTCTGCTCGTGCTCCTGGACGCCGGAGGGAACCCGGGGCTTTCCCCCGAGAACCCCGCTGGGTTCCTCCGACACGCATCACTCAACCGCCACCCCCTCAAGGACTGCGGCAGATCTGCCAAAAGGTTGCAACAATGTTCGCGGCAGACATCATATGAGTGGAACTTGAGTTTCGGTTGAGCCTTGGTTGATCTTGAGTCTGACTTGAGGGGAACCTTCGGGATTACGGGGGCGAGACTCGCGTCTGGACGTCGATCATTGGCCTATGAGCACTGTGCCCGTCCTCGATGCGCGAGTACTGGGTCGCCTGGGAGACGATCTCGGCGACCCAGTTCTTCTGTGCACGTTCGTGGACCGGTACGCGGACCTGCTCCAGAGCCGGATCGCGCGCGTGGAGCACGCCCTCGCCGCCCATGACCTCGAGGACTGGCACGACGCCGCGCTCAGCCTGCGCACGTCGTCGGCGATGGCGGGGGCCGCCGCCCTGGCCGAGCTGGTCAGCGAACTGCAGGAGACCGTCGAGGAGAACCCCCTGGCCGACGTGGCGTGGCTGTGCAACGACAAGTTGTCCTCGGCCATCCTGGAGCTGAAGGTGCTCGCCGAGGAGACCAACGCCCGGTTACGGGCGTTCGTCGAGGGCGTGACCGAACGAACCAGCCGGGGTCAGAGCCCCTGGTCGCCCGCCTGAGGCAGCCCAGCGGAGCGGTATCCGACGCCGCGCAGGGTCTCCACCCAGCGGGGGCGACGCGGGTCGTCGCCCAGCTTCCGCCGGAGGTTGCCCATGTGCACCTCGATGGTGCGCTCGTCGGCATCCGAGACGAACGTGCCGGCATCCGGCTCCTCGTCGCGCAGCGTCCGGAACAGCTGGGCCTTGGAACGCACCATCCGACGCGAGGTCAGCAGCGTGCGCAGCAGGATGAACTCGGTGGGCGTCAACTGCACGTCCACGCCCTCGACCGTCACCCGGTACAGGTTGGGGAACAGCTCCAGCCCGTCGAGGCGGTAGGAGATCTCCTCGTGCCGCGTGGCGGCCTCCGACGCCGTCGCCGCCGAGTACGGGGTGGGCGCGGCCGACGGCGCGGTGCCGGGTGCGCTGATGGCCCCGGCCGACATCCCGTGGCCCGCCTGCGACGAGAGCGGGGCGTTGCTCGTGGACCACAGCTCCCCATTGACGGCGGGGCCGGCCGACTGCTGCACGCGCGGGCGGCGCAGCATGGCCTCGATCCGCGCCCGCAGCTCGCGCGGGCGGAAGGGCTTGGTGATGTAGTCGTCGGCGCCGGCGTCGAGCCCCATCAGGGTGTCGATCTCCTCGGTGCGGGCGGTCAGCATCAGGATGTAGGCGTCCGTGACCCGACGGATGCGGCGGGCCACCTCGAAACCATCGATGTCGGGCAGTCCGAGATCCACGGTGACGATGACCGGATCGTGTTCCATGACGGCGCGCACGCCGTCGGTCCCGTTGGAAGTTTGGTGGACTTCGAAGCCGGACTGCGTCAGCAGCCCAGCGAGGAGTGTCCGAATGTCCGCGTCGTCCTCGACGACGACGGCGGCACCGCGCTCATCCACTCCGACCTCCAGCTCCCCCCGACGAACCCCGCAAACTTGCGTGTAGTTTACCCCGCGTGGCCCCGTGGCGTGAAGCCCCGCCCTGTGCTAACGCACGGGCGCTGTGTCTGGGAGACGTTAGAATCGGCGGAAACGTCACACGTCGAGAGGCATCATGGACCACCCGTCCCAACCCGAGCCCCCGTCTACCCGGGGGGCCGAGAGATGAAATCCCATAGTCTCAGGCCCCCGAGGATGGGGGCACCCCGATGACACCGGTCGTGTCACTGCTCGTGGGCCTGGTGGTGGTCCTGCTGATCACCGTCGCCACCGGATACTTCGTGGCCCAGGAGTTCGCCTACATGGCGGTAGACCGCTCCAAGTTGCAGGCCCGCGCCGCTGCGGGCGATGCAGCCGCCGCACGCAGCCTGGACATCACGCGGCGCACCTCCTTCATGCTCTCCGGCGCCCAGCTGGGCATCACCGTGACCGGGCTGCTGGTGGGCTACGTCGCCGAGCCGCTGATCGGCCAGGCCCTGGCGGAACTGGCGCCGGGCGCCACCACCGCGATCGCCGTCGGCATCGGCGGCGTGCTGGCAATCGCCTACTCCACGTTCATCCAGATGCTGTTCGGTGAGCTGTTCCCCAAGAACTACTCCATCGCCAACTCCACCAAGGTGGCCGGTTGGCTGGCCCGCAGCACCCAGATCTACCTGGCGATCTTCGGACCCCTGATCTGGGTGTTCGACCGCGCCGCCGAGGGGCTGCTGAAGCTGCTGCGCATCCAGCCCGTCCACGACGTCGAGCACTCCGCCACGGCGCGTGACCTGGAGCGCCTCATCGACGCCTCCCGCGAGACCGGCGACCTGTCCCCCGAGCTGTCCATCCTGCTGGACCGCATCCTGGACTTCCCCAACCGCGACGCCGAGCACGCCATGATCCCGCGGCCGCGGATCGACGTGGTGCGCGCCGGGACGCCCACCTCCGAGGTGCGGGAACTGATGGCCACCGGCCACACCCGCTACCCCGTCGTGGACGAGGACGACAAGATCATCGGCATCATCCACCTCACCCACGTGCTCTCCGCGGGCAATGACCGCGACCGCCCCATCGAGGAACTGGCCGCCGAGCCGCTCGTCGTGGCTGAGTCGATGGCCCTGCCCGACGCGCTGACCCTGATGGACGAGGCGGGCGAGCAGTTGGCCTGCGTCGTCGACGAGTACGGCGGCTTCGCCGGCATCATCACCATCGAGGACCTGGCCGAGGAGGTCGTCGGTGACATCACCGACGAGCACGACCCCTCGGCACCGGAGGAACTCGACGACCTCGGCGAGGGGGTGTGGCAGGTCAGCGGCGAGGTGCACGTCGACGAGGTCGAGCGCACCATCCACCAAGGCCTGCCGCGCGGCGACTACGAGACCGTCGCCGGGCTCGTGATCCAGCACTTCGGCGGCCTCCCCAAGGAGGGCGACACCACCCGCGTGGAACTGCCGCCCTCGCCCGAGGACCTGACCGAGTCCGACCCAGAGCCACGGTTCCTGACTGCGAAGGTGTTGGAAATCGACAACCACGTGCCCTCACTGATCGAACTGACGATGCCCGAGTCCGGCGACGAGGGGGTGGAGTCATGAGCGGCATGTGGGTGACCATCTGGACCGTCGTCATCATCTTCCTGTCCGCCTTCTTCGTGGCCGCCGAGTTCGCGCTGATGTCGGCCAAGCGGCACCGCCTGGAGCAGGCCGCCAAGGAGTCGGCGGCCGGCCGCGCGGCCCTGAAGAACTCCTCAGAGCTGACCCTGCTGCTCGCTGGCTCCCAGTTGGGCATCACCGTGTGCACGCTGGCGCTCGGTGCCATCACCAAGCCCGCGGTCCACCACGCGCTCATGCCCGTGCTGGATCTGACGGGCATGCCGGTGGCCGTGGCCGACGTCGTCGCCTTCGTGCTGGCGCTGTTCCTCGTCACCTTCCTGCACCTCGTGGTGGGCGAGATGGCGCCGAAGTCGTGGGCGATCGCGCATCCGGAGAAGTCCGCGATGCTCCTGTCCCTGCCGATGCGCGCGTTCATGGCGGTCACCCGACCGGCCCTGAAGGCGCTCAACGGCGCCGCGAACTGGCTCGTCCACAAGGCCGGCTCGCCCGTGGTGGACGAGCTGTCCAGCGGGCAGGACCCAGACAGCCTGCGCCACCTCGTGGAGCACTCCGCCAACGTCGGGGCACTGGACGCCGGCTACCGGGCCACCCTCGCCAGCGCTCTCGACCTGCGGGAGCTCACGGTGGCCGACGTCGCCGTCCACGACGACATCACGTGGGTGCGCCCCGACGCGACCGTCGCCGAGATCCAGCAGGCCAGCATCGACAGCGCCCACCGTCGCATCATCGTGCGCGAGGACGGGCGCACGAGCGGCGTGGTGCACGTGCGTGACACCCTCCAGGACGCGGCCCAGGGCCAGACCGCCGGCTCGCTCGCACGCCAGGCGCTCGTCCTGGATGCCGCCACGCCGCTGGCCCAGGCGCTGCGTGAGATGCGCGAGGGCGGCACCCAGCTCGCGCTGGTGTGCGAGGACGGCGTCGAGACCGGGTTGCTGTCCGTGACCGACATCATGCTGCGGATGCTGCCAATCCGGCAGACCACGCCCGCCGCCGGGGCCGAGCGCGCGCCGTCGGTGAAGAGCGCACACCCGCATCGGACGGTCTGACCGAAGCGACCGCGGCCCCAGCGCGACAGTGTTGCGCTGGGCGCCGTGGTCGACGCCTTGCGCGACACTGTTGCGCTGGGGTCGGCGCGACGTCGCCCTCAGCCCTGTTCGGACGCCGGCCCGGGGCGTAGAATCGCCCCATGTCGGACGAGCCGTTCCAACGGCCGGGCAGTCACCCCGGTGGAACGGACGTGCACCGCACGCCCCACCGGTCGGTGTGGGGCGACGACGAACGCGAGCCGGAGCTGGTGGAGCTGGGCGACGTCCTCGACCCGCCCGAGGAGGCGCCGAAGCGCGGCCGCCTCGACCTGGCAATCGCCGCAACACTCGGGATCGCCGTCGGCGTCGTGGGCACCGTCATCGCCCTGAACGCCAGCAACGGGTCCGGAGACTCCCTGCCCATCACCCCCGACGTCTTCCCGCGCGAGGTGCTCGGCCTGCTGCGTGACGACCTCCTCCCGCGCGACCTGAACGACACCGAGGCCGTGGGACGGCTCGACGCCAACTTCGCCCGACAGGTCGAGGGATTCCGCTTCGCCTACGGGGGCGACGGCGCGGGCATGTTCTACTCCGTGGGCGGCAGCGGGGTGGAGTACACGATCCTGAACGGGATCCTGCCCCCGTCGCTGCCCTCCACCGGGAGCGCCCCGGCTGGCTCCGCGGGCCTGCCCGTGGTGGTCTCGTACTCCTCCACCGACGTGGTGTGCACGCTCCAGTCAACGGTCGTCACCCTGGACGCGGAGACGGGCCTGCCTTCCGAGACGGACCTGGCCTCCACCCCCGGCTGGACCAGCTGCGTACTGACCGACGGCGTGCGCAACCTCAGCCTCCGCCTCACCGAGCTGGGGGTCCAGCGTCGCGACGCCGCGCGCAGCGCCGAGCGGATGGGGGAGGAACTGCGTCGCCTGTACGAGGACCTCACGAGTTGAGGCTCATGTGGAACGAGACGGACTAGGGTTGGGAGACGTGACTAACAACGGCCGCATCCTTTTCGTCCATGCGCATCCAGACGACGAGTCCAGCCAGTCGGCCGGGTCCCTCAGCCGGTACGTGGCAGAGGGCGCCCAGGTGACGCTGGTCACGTGCACCCTCGGGGAGATGGGCGAGATCCTGGTCGATGACTGGGCGCACTTCAGCCCGTCCGAACTCGGCAAGCACCGCATCGAGGAGCTCGCCGCCGCCCTCGGCATCATGGGCGTGGACGACCACGTCTGGCTCGGAGGCCCCGGGCGTTACCACGACTCGGGCATGGACCGCGACGAGTTCGGCAACGCCTGCCCGCCGCCGCACGAGCAGCTGCCCGACGGCGCGTTCTGGAGCGCGGACATCCTGGAGGCCGCCAACCACCTCGTCGAGGTCATCCGCGACCGCCGACCCCACGTGGTCAGCAGCTACGACACCTTCGGCGGCTACGGCCACCCCGACCACATCCAGGCCCACCGCGTCACCATGTACGCGACGCTGCTGGCCGGCGTCCCCTCGCACCGGCCGGACCTGGGCGAGGCCTGGCAGGTGCCGCGCCTGCTCTGGAGCACCCACAACACACTGGTCTGGCACCGGGCCGTGGAGGTGGCCAAGGAGCAGGGCATCAGCCTGTTCGACGACGCCGAGGAGCAGGAGAGCCGCCGCGACCGCAGCGCCGACCCGTCGCAGATCGTCGCCGTGGTCCCATACGGCCAGTACGCCGCTCAGGCCAGCGAGGCGCTCTTGGCGCACCGCAGCCAAGTGGACCCCGGCAACGAGTTCTGGCAGTTCTTCGAGATCATGCGTGGCCTCGAGGGCTCCGGCGAGGCGTACCTCTACGCCGCCGGCGTGCCGTTCCCGCGGAGCGAGGGGCCCGCCGAGGACCTGTTCGCGGGCCTCGACCTGGACGACTGACCCCGCGCCCGGCCCTACGGCAGCAGCCGCCTGGTGGTCAGCCGCAGGTAGTGCACGCTCTGGCGGAAGCCCT
This sequence comes from Tessaracoccus rhinocerotis, assembly GCF_007197885.1. GTDB lineage: Bacteria > Actinomycetota > Actinomycetes > Propionibacteriales > Propionibacteriaceae > Arachnia > Arachnia rhinocerotis. Next base: position 44,726 of record NZ_VKKG01000004.1, on the reverse strand, counting down.
CGGCGGCGGTGACACCGCACTGGTTGCCCCGGTAGAGATCCCCGATGCGGGTGTTGCCGAGGGTGTCGACGCCGTCGTGGTCCTGCAACCAGCCGACCTGGCTGGTGTGGCACGCCACGGCCGAGAGCTTCTGCTCGTGCACGTCGGTGATGTCCACGTATTCGGTGGGCACGAAACCGACCCCGCCGAGGGTGTCCATGTAGAACAGCGGCGCGACGGTCTGCGTCGGCGCGGACTCGGTCTCGTACAGCGGGACGGTGGCGAAGAAGGTGGCGGCCTCGACGAGCCTGGAGGTCTCGTTGTGGTCGGGCATGTAGTCGTCGCCGTAGTGGGTGATCACGACGTCGGGAGCCACGGAGCGGACGAGTTCGGTCACGAGCAACAGCTGCGCCTGGTCGGCCGAGTTGATCTCGGTGTCCCCCACCCCCAGGGACCGGTACTCGGCGCCGAGGACCCGCGCGGCGGCCGCCGCCTCGTCGTAGCGGATGGCCGCGATCTCCTCGCGGGTGTGCTCGAACGAGCCGCGGTTCCCGTTGGCGACCGTTGCCATCGTGACGGCTGCTCCCTCGCGGACGTAGCGCGCGAGTGTCCCCCCGCAGAGCATGTCGAGATCGTCCGGGTGTGCTCCAACCGCGAGTACCTTCATGGCTCCTGGCCCTTCCTGATGAGGAGGCTCGGCGATGAGCCCACGACTAGTTATATCCAAAATTTGGAGATAGACCTCCACAAACCGCAAATCTGTCTGTAGTCTTCGTGTCAGACCTGCATCGTCGCAGGCCGAGCGAAGGAGCTTCAAGGATGAAGAACGCGGTTTGTCTGAACAGCAACACGTACCACGGCTTCACTGTGGAGGAAGCTGTTGCCGGCGCCCGCGCGGCGGGGATCGGCTACATCGAGCTGGCCGCCGTCCGCGGCTGGACCGAACACGCCCGCCACGAGATGACCGACGAGGAGGTGACGGCCCTCAAGTCCCTGCTGGCCGAGAACCAGATCGAGGCGATCGGCATGTGCGGGCACACCAACATCCTCACCCAGGAGGGACGCGGGGACTTCCTGGAGAACCTCGACCTGGCCCAGCGCCTCGGCGTCCAGTACGTCGTCACCAGCACGGGCGAGACCCACGACGACGCCACCGTGATCGAGGACGACTCCGAGCTCGTCGGCATCCTCCGGGACCTGGCGGGCGAGGCGCAGAACCGGGGCGTCAGGCTCAACATCGAGACCCACGGCAACAACTACGGTTCGGGCCAGGAGGTGGCCGCCCTCCTGGAGAAGGTGGGCCACGACAACCTGGGCATCACCTACGACACCGCCAACGCGATCTTCTACGGCGACGTCGTCCCCCACGAGGACCTGGCGGCCAGCGTCGCCAAGGTCGACTCCATCCACCTCAAGGACAAGGCCGGCGAGCGCACGGAGTGGAACTTCCCGGCCGTCGGAACCGGCCAGATCGACTTCGACAAGACGTTCACCGCCCTTGCCGAGGCCGGCAACAACGCCCCGCTGAGCATCGAGATCGAGTTCACACCCGAGGGCCCCGGCTCCGTCGAGGCCGTCCACGAGGCCCTCGCCACCGCGGCCGACAACACCCGCAAACTGCTCGCCAGCCACTGACAACCCGCCAGACTCGAAGTTAGGACCACACATGTTTCGCAAGCTCACAAAGGCCCTGGCGGTGGGCGCCGCCCTCGCGCTCGCCCTCACCGGATGCACCACCGAGGGCGAGGAGCCCACCGACGGCGAACCCGCCAACACCGCCGAGGAGGTCTCCGCCGAAGGCCCCAAGAACGGCGAGTCGTACGTCTTCGGCAACATCGCCTACAACATGAAGGACGTCTGGAACAAGTACAGCGCCGACGCCTTCGAGTTCGCGACCGGCCACGTAGACGAGCCCGTCGAGGTGATCACCCTCGACGCCGAGAACAGCCTGGAGAAGTCGGTCTCCCTCATGGAGGAGCTGATCGCCAAGGACGTGGACGGCATCTCCGTGTTCCCGATCTCGCCCGAACAGGCGGCGACGCTGGGCCAGATGGCCGCCGACGCCGGCATCCCAGTCACGTTCGAGAACACCCTTCCCGACCTCGAGGAGAGCGAGTACGTCTCCGTCATCGCGGCCGAGTACGACCTGATCGGCGAGGAGGCGATGAACTACATCGCCGAGACCTACCCCGGCGCGAACGTGCTGTTCGTCGCCGGCGCCAAGGGCGGCGGCGTCTACGAGACCTACCAGGAGGGCATCGACCGCGCGATGGCCGAACTCGGCAACGAGATCACCATCGTCGACACCGTCCACGGCGACTGGGAGACCGAGCTCGCCATGAACGTCACCGCCGACGCGATCAATGCGGGCACCGAGTTCGACGTCGTGTTCGCCAACAACGAGCAGATGGGCAAGGGCGTCAAGAACGCGCTCGACGAGGCTGGCATCGGCGACGTCCCCATCGTGGCCACCGGTGGCGGCCCCGACGGTCTGAAGATGATCGAGGACGGCGACATCACGGCGACGATGTCCGCCCCGGTCTCGCTACAGGGCCTGACCACGTTCAAGAACCTCTACCAGTTCGTGGTCCTCGGCAACACGCCGGAGAAGTTCACGCCGCTGCCCATCATCCCGGTGGATGCGAGCAACATCGCCGAGGCCGTCAGCTGGGAGCCCAGCGACTCGGCCGTGGAGTACATCGGCGGCATCCAGTAGTCACCTCAGGTGCAGGCCGGGGGGCGTCCGCGCGGTGACGAGCGGATGCCCCCTCGCACGCAGGGAGCACGACGGCAGGAAGGGTGGCCATGACAGCCAGTGACAACACAACACCGCCGCCGCGGCTGTCCGTGCGCGGCATCAGCAAGAGCTTCGCGGGCGTCGCGGCGCTGCGGGAGGTGACGTTCGACGTCCTCCCCGGCGAGGTGCTCAGCGTCTGCGGGGAGAACGGTGCCGGCAAGTCGACGCTGATGAAGATCCTCTCCGGCGGCTACCAGCCGGATGCGGGCACCATCGAGATGGACGGGGTCGAACACCACGACCTGACGCCCGTCCAGGCCCAGGAGCTGGGCATCAACATCATCCACCAGGAGAACCTGCTCGTCCCCACCATGAGCGTCCTTGAGAACATGTTCGTCGGGCGCGAGCCCACCATGGGTGGCCTGTTCATCGACCGAAGGGCGATGCGCGCCAAACTGCGCGAGGAGTCCGAGTTCCTCGGGATCGAGCTGAACCCGCGCCGCCGCGTCGAGCAGCTGTCGGTCTCCGAGCAGCAGTTCGTCAAGATCCTCAAGGCGCTCGTGCTGCGCCCGCGGGTGCTGATCATGGACGAGCCGACGTCGATGTTCAACGTCGAGGACGCCAACCGGGTGCTGAACGTCGTCAGGCGGATCGCCGAGGCAGGCATCAGCGTCATCTACATCTCGCACTTCCTGGGCGAGGTGCAGCGGATCGCTGACCGGATCGTCGTCCTGCGCGACGGCCAACTGGTCAGCACCACCGACAACCAGCACCGCGACGTCGACCTGGGCAAGGTCACCAACGACATGGTCGGCCGGCCCATCGAGATGTTCTACACGAAGGTGCCGCACGAGGTCGGGGAGGTGCGGCTCAGCGTCGAGGAGCTGCGGCTTACGCCGATGTCGCCTCCGGTCAGCTTCGACCTGCGCCGCGGCGAGATCCTCGGCATCGCCGGCATGGTCGGCTCCGGCCGCACGGAGATCGTGCGCGCCATCGCGGGTGCTGACGGCTACGCCACGGGGCGCATCGTCGCCGACGGCAGGGAACTGCGCATCCGCAACCCGAGGGACGCCATCGACTCGGGCATCGCCCACATCACCGAGGACCGGCAGCGACTCGGTCTGGCGTTGGGGCAGAGCGTGCTGGAGAACACCACCGTCGTGGGACTCGACGAGGTCACGCCGGGCTGGCTGATGAGCGTGCCAGCCACCGCCGCGCGCGCCCGGCCGCTGCTGGAGCAGCTGCGCACCAAGATGGCGCACCTGCGGCAACAGGTCCGGTACCTCAGCGGAGGCAACCAGCAGAAGGTGGTCCTGGCCAAGTGGCTGCTGGTGGATTCCGACGTGTTCATCTTCGACGAGCCCACGCGCGGCATCGACGTGAACGCCAAGACCGAGTTCTACAGCGCAATGACAGACCTGTGCCAGCAGGGGAAGTCGATCATCATGGTCAGCTCGGACATGCCCGAGCTGGTCAGCATGAGCGACCGAGTGCTGGTTGTCCGCGGCGGGGCAGTAGCCGCCGTACTGGAGAAGGATGACGTCTCCGAGGAGTCGATCATCTCCCATGCCCTGGAGGGAAGATGACCACAACCACCACCACACCGTCGCGGGCGGGCACCGTTGCGCGCGGCCTGCTGCGCGGCCAGAACGCCCTGCTGCTCGGGGTGCTCGCGCTGATCGCCATCACGGTGACGGCCGTGAACCCCAACTTCCTCAAGCTCAACAACGTCGTATCCATCTTCCAGCAGGTCTCGGTGCTGGGCATCCTGACCATGGCGATGGCGCTGGCGCTCATCTCGGGCGGCATCGACCTGTCCATCGGCATGATCATGGCCCTTTCCGGGGTGGTGGTCTCGACGCTGATCTCGGCCGGCCAGCCGGTGTGGCTGGCCGTGCTGGTCGGCATCCTCGCGGCCACGCTGTGCGGCCTCGTCAACGGGGTGATCATCAGCCTCACCAAGACCATGCCGCTGATCATCACGCTGGGCATGTCCGGGGTCTACTTCGGCATCGCCCTGGTGATCTCCGGCGGCCAGTTCATGGGCTTCGACGGCGCGTTCGACTTCATCGGCCGCACCCGGATCGCCGGGGTGTTCCCCGCCACGCTGATCTTCCTGTTCGTCGTGGTCGCCCTGATGTACGTGCTGCTGAACCACACCCGCTTCGGTCGCCGCGTCGTGGCCATCGGCGGCAACGAGGACAACGCCTATCTCTCCGGCATCCGGGTGAACCGGTACAAGACGGTGGTCTACATGATCGGAGGCGCCCTGGCCGGCGTCGCGTCCATCGTGCTGGTCTCCAGGCTCGACTCGATCGTGGCCACCGTCGGCACGGGCTACGAACTGTCCGCCCTCACCGCAGCGGTGATCGGCGGCGTGACGTTCGAGGGCGGCCGCGGCACCGTCGGAGGCGCCTTCATCGGCGTCATCCTGATGGGCGTGATCTCCAACGCCATGACGGTGCTCTCGGTGAACTCCTACGTCCAGACGGCCGTCACCGGCGGCATCATCGTCGTGGCCGTGATCCTGAGCAACGTCGGAAAGATGAGGCGAACATGAAAAAGGGCATCAACTACTGGTCCTTCGCGGAGGGGACGACGGCTTCGCAGGCCATCGACCTGGCCGCCGCGGCGGGCTTCAGCGGGCTGGAGTTCTGCCTCGCCGAGGCGGGCGACGTGGCGCTGGACTCCAGCGACGCGGAGCTGGCCCGGGTCCGGCAACGAGCGGCCGACGCGGGGGTGGAGCTGCCGTCGCTGGCGTCCTGGCTGGTCTGGGAGAACAACCTCGTCAGCGACGACGCCGCCGTGCGCGGGCGGGCCCGAGAGATCATCCGCAGGCAGATCGACGTCGCGCACGCGCTCGGCGCGGGCACCGTGCTGGTGGTACCCGGCTACGTGGGCGTCGACTTCGTCTCGCCCTCGGAGGTGGTGGCGTACGACGCCGCGTGGGACCGCGCGCTCGAGGCGATCTCTGAGCTGGCGATCCACGCAGAGCAGGCGGAAGTGCGCATCGGCGTCGAGAACGTCTGGAACAAGTTCCTGCTGTCCCCGCTCGAGATGCGCGCCTTCGTCGACTCGGTGGGCCACCCCTCGGTGGGCGTCTACTTCGACATCGGCAACGCGCTGCTGACCGGCTACCCGGAGCAGTGGATCCGGATCCTGGGCGAGCGGATCGTCGCGGTCCACGTGAAGGACTACCGCCGCTCCCCCGGCGGGTTCGACAGCTTTGTGGACCTGCTGGCTGGCGACGTCGACTTCCCTGCGGTCAACCGGGCGCTGCTGGACACCGGCTACGCCGGCTACGTCTCGGCCGAGATGATGCCCCCGTACCGCTTCCACACCGACCAGCTCATCCACAACACCTCGGCCTCGATGGACCGGATCTTCGACTGGTCGACGCCGACCACACACCAGGAGGAACAGCCATGACAGGTATCGCGATCATTGGGCAGGGCTACATGGGCCAGACCCACGCCGCCTCGTGGACGGCGCTCGGCCAGAACGTGAAGTACGTCTGCACGCCCCGCCCGAGGGGCCCGATGGAGGCCGCACCCAACGCCCGGGTGGTGACCGACCTCGAGGCGGTGCTGGCCGACCCGGAGGTGGAGATCGTCTCGGTCTGCACGCCCACCACCACCCACCGCGAGATCACCGTCGCCGCCCTCGAGGCCGGCAAGCACGTGCTGCTCGAGAAGCCGATCGCCCTCAGCATCGACGACGCCCTGGCCATCCGCGACGCCGCGGCTTCGGCGTCGGGCAGCCTGATGGTGGCGCAGGTGGTGCGGTTCTTCGGCGGCCACGTGCTGCTGCGGGAGGACGTGGAGGCGGGCAGGCTGGGCCGGATCGTGTCCGCCCGGGCGCGCCGGATGCTGCAGCGGCCGGACTGGGCCAAGTGGTGGCACGACGAGAGCAAGTCCGGCGGCGCCATCGTGGACCTTGCGATCCACGACTTCGACCAGATGAACCTTTTCCTGGGCCGCCCCGTCGCCGTGACGTCGCACCGGGTCAGCACGTACGGGCCGTTCGAGACCACCATCGAGTACGCCGACGGCGGCCTCGGCCAGGTGCTCAGCCACGCAGACCTCGCACCGGGGGCGCCGTTCACCGCAGGCATCAGCCTGGTGGGCGAGGCCGGCCTGGCGGACTACGAGCTCTCGGCCGCGTCGCCCACCCAGCAGGAGGGTGCGACGTCGTACCCGGGCGTGAACGCGTACCGACTGGCGGCCGCAGAGGGCGGCTACTCCAGGGAGATCACCGGCGACGACCCGTACACCCGGCAGGCCGAGTACTTCCTCGGCCGGGTCGGTGCGGGCGAGGAGCCCGTGCTCAGTACTATTGGCTCTGCTGTACGGGCTCTCGAGGTGGCGCTGGCCGCACGTGAGTCGTTGGAAACGGGACAGAGAGTCGTCGTGGACAGCAGGGTGTCGGATGTGGAAGCCACCGGCTCCCCCAGCAGCGGCTAGACGAGGAAGCGAGACTCCCCTGAGCGACATGGACGGCGGCGCGGCCGGCTCCGCGCGTTCGTTGGCGTGGACGCCCGGGGAGATCTTCCAACTGGTCCGCGAGAGCCCGGAGATCTCGCGCTCAGAACTGGCTCGGCGGACCGGCCTGTCGCCCACCACCGTGGCGTCCCGCGTGGAGAGCCTGCTGGAGCGCGGCTACCTCGGCGAGCGCGGCACCGCCAGGGCCGGCCGCAAGCCGCGCGCCCTCAGCCTCAACCCCGACTGGGGCATCGTGATCGCGGCCCACATCGGCTCGCGGCACACCCGCGTGTGCGTCGTCGACATGACGGGCCAGATCCTGACCGTCGAGGAGCACGCCGTCGCGGCCGCCCCCGACATCGAGGACGAACTCGCGTGGCTGCACGAACAGATGGAGAAGGCGCTCGCGGCGCTGCCCGGGGACCGGCCCCCGCTGCGCGGGATCGGGCTGTCCGTCCCCGCGCCGGTGGACGCCTCGACGGGCCAGATCGTCGGCCCGACGCTGCTGCACTCCTGGAACAGCGCGTCGATGACCCCGCGCTTCGAGGAGTGGTACGGCGTCCCGGTGATCATCGACAACGACGGCACGCTGATGGCCCGCGGCGAGCACCGGACCGTGCTCTCCGGCGTGGACAGCCTGATCTACCTGAAGCTCGGGGCCGCCATCGGGTGCGGCATCGTCGTGAACCGCAACGTCCACCGGGGCCACTCCGGCGGCGCCGGCGAGATCGGGCACATGCCGATCCGCTCGGAGTTCTCCCGGCGCTGCATCTGCGGGCGGGACGACTGCCTCGAGGCCGCCTTCGGTGGTGCCGCCATCATCGAACACCTCCGGGAGCGCGGCCACGACATCTCCTCCACCGAGGAGGTGGTGGCCCTCGCCTCCCGGGCCGACCCCGACGCTCTCGAGATCACCCGCGCGGCGGGCACCGCGATCGGCAGTGCCGTCGCCGTGCTGGCCGACTTCCTCAATCCCGAGGCCATCGTGCTGGGCGGTCTGCTGGCCACCATCGAGCCGCTCACCAAGAACCTGCGCTCGGCCGTCTACGCCCGCTCGCTGCCCCTGGCGGTGCGGGACGTGACGATCAGGGAGTCCGAGACGGCAGAGAACGCCTCCACGCTGGGAGCGGCCTGGACGATCATCGACCATGTCTTCTCCCCCGCCCAGGTGAACGCCGCCCTCGGGGTTTAATTCCAGACTTTGGAGATTTCCCTCCAAAATCTGCATACTGTCGGTATCGTTCTGGCTACCAGCAAAGCCGCTGGGCCATGCCTGAGCGAGGACAACATGACGTTCGAGTACTCCCTTTCCGCCTTCCTCCCCTTCCGGGACGCCGCCGCCGCGAAGGCGGCCCGCGAGATCACGCGGGAACAGATCACCCAGCACGCCAACCCGGACTTCCGGATCCGCGTGGAGGACGACCGCGCAGCGCTCTACCAGGCGTTCGCCGACGACATCGTCGACCGCATCCGCGCTGCCCGCGACGAGGGGCGCAAGTTCGTGGCGATCCTGCCGGTGGGACCTGTCCCGCAGTACGAGATCGCGGCGCGCACCATCAACGCCGAGGGTCTCAGCCTGGACCACGTCGTCACCTTCAACATGGACGAGTACGCCGACGAGGAGGGCCGCACGGCACCGGAGTCCTGGGAGGGCTCCTTCAAGTCGGCGATGTGGGAGAACTTCTTCGGACGCGTCGACGAGCACCTCAGGCCCAGGGCCGAGAACATCCACTTCCCGGACTCGGACAACATCGCTGACTACTCGCGCATGATCGAGGACGAGGGCGGGGCCGACGTCTGTTACGGCGGCATCGGCTGGAGCGGGCACATCGCCTTCTGGGAGCCCCACCTCGGGTTCGAGTTCGAGGGCGACCTGGGCGCCTACCGCGCCGCCCCCAGCCGCATCGTCGAGCTGCACCCGATGACCATCATGCAGAACGCGCTCCACACCTTCGGAGCCGACTGGTCCTGGGTGCCGCCGAAGGCCGCCACCGTCGGCATCAAGGACATCCTCGAGGCCAAGCACCGCTCGTTCTGGCTCGACGGCGACCTCGGCGGCGGCGTCTCGTGGCAGCGGTTCATCGCCCGGCTCGTGGCCCACGGCCCCGTCAACGAGTTCGTGCCCGGCTCCTTCCTGCAGGAGACCCGCTGCGACTACACAATCCTGGGCGGCGTCGCCGACGACGTCCGCCTCACCATGTCCTGATCGCGAAGTCCTCATCCCCGCTCGGGAGGCGCCGGGCGGGGATACGATCGAGGTCCACAGCAACAGGAGCAACGATGCAGCCTGAGCACCGTGACCTCGCGTCACTGGACACCCTTGGCCGCGTGGCCAACGACCTCGCGGGGGAGTTCCGTCTGGAGCCCCTGCTGGAGTTGATCCTGCGCAGTTCGGTGCAGCTGCTGGACTGCTCCAGCGGCTCGCTGTGCCTGGTGGACCCGCGCACCAGCACCTACCGCAAGCAGATCGACATGGACGCCGGCTGCCAGGCTGGCCGTGTGTTCCCCCTCGACGAGGGCGTCACGGGCGCCGTCGCACGGGCCGGGCGTCCGGTCAGGTTCCGCCACTACGCGGACGTCCCGGGCGGCCACGTCTCCCCCGCCAGCGAGCTCTACCGCCGGGCGGTGATCGGGGTGCCGATCCGCTCCCGCTCCGACCTGATCGGCTCGCTGGTGGTGTTCGCCGCCGACGACGAGCACGAGTTCGACGACGCCGACGCGCTCCTGCTGCAGCGGTTCGCCACGCATGCGGCGATCGCCATGACCAACGCCCGGCTGCACGCGGAGACGGCCGAGCGCGCCAAGGAGGCGGCCGTCTGGGCGGAGCGGGAGCGCTCGATGCTGGACGTCCACGACGCCCTCGGGCGCGGGCTGGCGACGCTGCTGCTCCAGCTGGAGCGGCTGGAGGAGCACTCGCGCGGGGGCAGGCCGGTCGCCGGGATGCTGCATTCGGTGCGCCAGGCGGCGGAGGCGATCCTGCACGAGGGTCGCCGCGCCGTGTGGGGTCCGCAGGAGACCTCGGACGGGCGGACGCTGGAGGAGGCCCTCGCACTGGAGCTGGAGTGGACCCAGGCGATCGCGGGGGTGACGACGTCGCTGCGCACCTTCGGCGACGCGCGGCCGCTGCGGCCCGAGGTGGCAACGCAGGTCGTCCGCATCGCCAAGGAGAGCCTCACGAACGTCGCGCAGCACGCGGACGCGGCCAACGTGCGGCTCGGGTTGGTCTACCAGAGCGAGGGCGTGGCGCTGATCGTCGAGGACGACGGCCGCGGCTTCGACATCTCCGGGCAGCGCTCCGCCGGCGTGGGGCTGTCGGGCCTGGTGGCGCGGGCCACGCAGGTGGGCGGGCACGTCCAGATCGACTCGACGCCCGGCTGGGGCACCCGGGTGCGGGCGGACCTGCCGTACCGGGGTGCGGCCGACGACCTCAGCGACGCCGAGCGGCTGCGGGTGGTGGTGGTCCACGACCAGCCAGCCATGCGAGCGGGAATCGTCCGCCTGCTCCACCACAGCGAGCCCGGCGTGCAGGTGGTGGCCGAGATCGGCGAGGCGGAGGCAGCCCCCGATGCCGTCCGGTTGCTGCGCCCCGCCGTCGTACTCATCGGCAGCCGCACGTCGCGGGGCGGCACCGATGCGCTGGCGCGGGTGCTACACGACGTCGACCCGGAGCTCCCCCTCGTGGTACTCCTCGACGAGGACAACGACCACGCCATGCGGGACTGGGCCACGGCCGGCGTGAAGGGCATCGTCCCCCGCGACGCCGACGGCACGGCGCTCGGCCGCGCCGTCGTCGCCGCGGCGCAGGGCGACGTGCTGGTCTTCAGCGGCATCCTCCGCCGCCTGGACGGGACGCCCTCCGACGACGTCCGCCTGACCGCGCGGGAGCGGCAGGTGCTCGAACTGCTGCTGACGGGTCTGGCCGACAAGCAGATGGCCACCCGGCTCGGGATCTCGGTGAAGACGGTCGAGAAACACGTCGGGTCGGTGCTGCGGAAGCACGGCGTGCACAGCCGCACCGAGCTGATCACGCGCACCTGAGGCCGTCGGGCTGGGTACCTCCCCCACCATCGGTGGGGGATATTCCCCATACCGGGCGGCGGCCCCGCTGCCTACGGTGAGGACCAAGCAGGTCTGAACCAGGAGCAACGATGCCCACCACTCCACTGCCGGAGATCCTCGCACCCGCCTTCGCGGAGCGCTACGGCGTGCCGGCAATCAACGTGTTCAACGAACTCAGCATGGCCGCCGTGCTCGAGGGCGCCGTCGAGGTGCGCTCGCCGCTGATCGTGCAGACCTCGGTCAAGACGGTCAAGCAGATGGGCGCGCGGACGCTGTTCGCCATCTGGGAGTCGCTGACCCGCGACATCGAGATCCCGGTGGCGCTCCACCTGGACCACTGCCCGGACCGGGACGTCATCACCGAGTGCCTGGAGACGGGGTGGACGTCGGTGCTGTTCGACGCGCACGAGCTGCCCGTGGAGGAGAACCAGCGCCAGACCATCGAGGTGGTGGCGCAGGCCAGGAAGCACGGGGCCGCCGTCGAGGGCGAGATCGAGGCCATCACCGGCGTCGAGGACGGCCTCGGCACCGACGCCCCCAGCGAGCGGCAGACCCTCGACGTGCAGCTGCGCTACCTGGAGGCCACCGGCGTGGACGTCTTCGCCCCCGCCCTGGGCAACGCCCACGGCGCGTACAAGGAGGCTCCGGTGCTGGACTTCGAGCGGGTGAGCGCCATCGTCGAGGCGCACCCAGTGCCGATCGCGCTGCACGGCGGCAGTGGCCTGTCCGACGAGCAGTTCAAGGAGATGATCGCCCGCGGCACCGCGAAGGTGAACATCTCCACCGCGCTGAAGCACGCGTTCATGAAGTCGGGGCTGGAGTACCTGAAGGAGTGCGAGGCCAGCGACAAGTGGGAGCCGGTGAAGCTGTTCGACGTGCAGGCGAGGGCGATGCGGGAGTTGGCGATGGACATGGCCAACACCTTCGGCAGCGCCGGGAGGGCGTGAGCGTGCCCAACATCATCTTCGACTGCGACGGCGTGCTCGCCGACACCGAGCTCCACGGCCACCTGCCCGCTTTCAACCAGACGTTCGCCGAGTTCGGGCTCCCGCTCGAGTGGTCGCGCGAGGAGTACGGGGTCAAGCTGCAGATCGGCGGCGGCAAGGAGCGCATGGCCAGCGACCTGACGCCCGAGTTCTGCGCCGCGCACGGCCACCCCGGCGAGGAGGCGCGGGCCGAGCTGATCGCGCAGCTGCACAAGCGCAAGTCCGCGCTGTTCCAGGAGCGCGCCCGCGCCGGCGAGCTGCCGCCCAGGCCGGGGATCCGGCGCGTCATCACCGCGGCGCTGGCGGAGGGCTGGACGGTGGCCGTGGCGTCGACGTCGGCCGAGGCGTCCGTGCGCGCGGTGCTCGAGCACGCCGTCGGTGAGGAGCAGGCGGCGCGGTGCCACGTGTTCGCCGGCGACATCGTCGCGCACAAGAAGCCCGCGCCGGACATCTACCTGCTGGTGCTGGACGACCTGGCGCTCGACCCTGCCGAGTGCGTCGTCGTCGAGGACAGTGCGATCGGCTGCCGGGCGGCGGTCGCGGCCGGCCTCACCACCGTCGTGACCACCAGCGCCTTCACCGCCGACGAGGACTTCACGGGAGCGGCCCGCGTGCTGGCGCACCTGGGCGACCCTGACGAGCCCATCCCACCCACGCCGGAGGCAGGTGACTTCGGGGGCCGGTACGTCGAGCTCGCGGACCTGCGTCGGCTCATCGCGGACCAGAAGGAGTAACTGATGCCGGGGACACTTGCCGACGTCGAGCGCGTCATCTCGACACTCACCCAGGAGATCCTAGACAACGAACGCTACTTCGGCGAGCTGGACGCCGTGGTGGGCGACGGCGACTTCGGGTACTCACTGGCGCGGGGATTCGAGATCGTGCAGGAGAAGTGGGACGAGTTCGACCGCACCGACCCGGGGGTGTTCGTCACGAAGATCGCGATGGCGTTCTCGGCGCGCATCGGCGGCACCTCGGGACCGATCTGGGGCACGGCGTTCCTGCGGATGGGTGGCGCTCTGAAGGGCGACGCCGAGTTCACAGGCGACGACGTGGTGCGCGGCCTGCGCGCCGCCGCCGAGGGGATCAAGGCCCGCGGCAAGGCCGAGCTCGGCGACAAGACGCTGCTCGACTCCCTGGTCCCGGCAACCGACGCCCTCGAGCAGGCCCTGGCCGACGGCGCGTCGCCGAAGCAGGCGATGCGCGCCTTCGCCGAGACCGCCCGCAGCAGCGCCGACGCCACCATCGACATGCAGGCGATGCGCGGCCGCGCCAGCTACACCGGTGAACGCAGCATCGGCTCGGTGGACGCCGGGGCGACGGCGATCGCGGTGCTCGCCGAGAAGCTGGCCGAGACCTGGCCCGAAGACTGACGAAACCCAACCTCACAACCAACAGATCCCAGGGGGACAAGCCATGAAGAAGTTCGTCAACGACCCGAAGCAGTTCGTGCCCGAGATGCTCAAGGGCATCGCGCTGGCCAACCCGGAGACCATCAAGTACGTGCCGGAGTACAACCTGATCATGCGCGCCGACGCGCCGAACAACGACAAGGTCAGCCTCGTGCAGGGCTCCGGCTCCGGGCACGAGCCCGCGCACGTGATGGTGGTGGGCCCCGGCATGCTCGACGCCGCCTGCCCCGGCGACGTGTTCTCCGCCCCGCCGGCCGACTACGTCTACGAGACCGCCAAGCTGGTGGCATCCGACAAGGGCGTGCTGCTGCTGGTCAACAACTACACCGGTGACCGGATGGCCTTCGAGATGGCCCAGGAGATGGCCGAGGCCGACGACGTCCTGGTCGACACGCTGTTCATCGACGACGACGTCGCCGTCCAGGACTCGACGTGGACCGTCGGGCGCCGCGGCGTCGCCGGCAACTTCTTCGTGATGAAGGCCTGCGGTGCGCTGGCCGAGGAGGGCGCTAGCCTGCCCGAGGTGAAGGCGATCGGCGAGAAGGTGAACTCCGTGACGCGCACGATGGGCGTTGCACTCACCGCCTGCACCCCGCCCGCCAAGGGTGCGCCGCTGTTCGATCTCGGTGAGGACGAGATGGAGATCGGCGTCGGCATCCACGGCGAGCCGGGACGTCGCCGCGCCAAGCTGGTCTCCGCCGACGAGATCGTCGACGAGATGCTGGGCGCGATCGTGCCGGACCTGCCGTTCGCCTCCGGCGACCGGGTCGCGCTGATGGTCAACGGCCTCGGCGGGACGCCGATCAGCGAGTTGTACCTGGTCTATGGCATCGCCGCAGAGAAGCTGCAGGCCCAAGGCATCGAGATCGCCCGCAGCTACGTGGGCGAGTACTGCACGTCGCTTGAGATGGCCGGTGCCTCCATCACGCTGGTGAAGCTCGACGACGAGATCGAGCGCCTGCTGCTTGCGCCCGCCGAGGTGGTCAACCGGATCTTCTGACCTCCCTCGTTGGTCGGGTAGGGCGCCGGCGCCCGCCCTACCCGTCGGTCGAGTAGGGCGCCCGGCGCCCGTGTCGAGACCACTCCCACACCGCAGGGTGGTCTCGACACGCACCCACTCGTACCTCGCGGGCGCTACTCGACCAACGAGGAACCGCCGGTCGAGTAGGGCGCCCGGCGCCCGTGTCGAGACCACTCCCGACACCGCAGGGTGGTCTCGACACGCACCCACTCGTACCTCGCGGGCGCTACTCGACCAACGAGGAACCGCCGGTCGAGTAGGGCGCCCCGCGCCCGTGTCGAGACCACTCCCACACCGCAGGGTGGTCTCGACACGCACCCACTCGTACCTCGCGGGCGCTACTCGACCAACGAGGAACCGTCGGTCGAGTAGGGCGCCCCGCGCCCGTGTCGAGACCCAACCCGACGCGCGGCCTGTCCTGTCCGGCAGACTGTTGCGCATGAGCAGATTCGACGACGCGGCGAAGACCTGGGACGACGAGCCGAAGCTGGCACGCGCAAGAACGGTCGCAGACCTCCTCCGCGCCACCCTGCCGTTGAAGGGCGTCGAACGAGTACTCGACCTCGGCGCGGGCACGGGGCAGTTGAGCCTCAACCTGGCTGACGCGGTGGGCGAGATCGTGGTCAGTGATGCCTCGAAGGGGATGGTCGAGGTGGCCTCCCGCAACATCATGGACGCGGGCCTGGCGGAGAAGATGTCGGCATTGCAGCTCGACCTCACCACGCAGGACACCGACCTCGCACCCTTCGACGGCGTGTGGAGCATGCTGGCGTTCCACCACGTCCCGGACATGCAACGGCTGCTGTCCCGCGTCCAGGAACTGCTCCACCCCGGCGGTTGGCTCGCGGTGGTCGACCTGGACCAGGACCCCGACGGCGCGTTCCACGCACACGTGGGCGACGACTTCGAGGGCCACCACGGCTTCGCCCGCGACAGCTTCCGCGAGCAGTTGGAGGCGGCTGGCTTCGAGGAGGTGCGCATCCAGGACGCGGGCCAGGTGGACAAGGA
Source organism: Tessaracoccus rhinocerotis (assembly GCF_007197885.1). Classification (GTDB taxonomy): domain Bacteria; phylum Actinomycetota; class Actinomycetes; order Propionibacteriales; family Propionibacteriaceae; genus Arachnia; species Arachnia rhinocerotis. The sequence goes on along the minus strand of NZ_VKKG01000004.1, from coordinate 29,043 downwards.
ACTGGAAGTCCACGGCGGTCACTCGCAGGCGTTCCCGATGTTCCTGGCCGTCGCCACCCGGAGCTGACCGCCCGGTCTCCCCGTTCCACGGGCGCGTCGTGCCTCGGAGCGCCCTTCCCGCGCCGTCAGCCGATGCGCACCCGTCCCTTGGGGGTGTCCAGCTCGACGGCGATCCCGGCTGCGCCGGGCTTCACCGCGCTGACGGGGTCGAGCGCCTCCACCGAGGCGAGGGCCGCGCGGACGCCGTCGACGTCGGGATGGGTGATGGTGAGGCTGCGCAGGCGCACCTGGGGCAGGCCGTCTGAGGGATGGGCTGTGTCCAGCCAGTCGATCAGGAACGGGACCACTCCGTCGAAGGCACCCGTGGGAGGGGTGAGGCGCCAGGCGACGAGCTCCCCGCCGGGGGTGCGTCGGTCCATGTCGATGACGGCGCCCGGGTCGTGGCCGACCTCGCGGGCGGAGGCGACCAAGGCGTCGAGGTCGTCGGGGCGCGCCGCCCAGCCGGTGACGGTGGTCTCGGTGACCTCGTCGACGCGCAGGGGTCGGGGCTGGTCCGGGTCGGGTCGATCGGGGTCGGGGCCGATGAGCTCGATGTAGCTGCCCTCACCCAGCCCGACGAGGTAGTTGGCGGTGCCCTGTCCCTCGTGGTGGCCACCCTTGACGGGTTGGACCCCGGTCAGGTCGTGGAACTGCGCCACGAGCGCGTCGAGGTCCGGTCCGGCGATGGCGATGTGGTCGAGCTGCGACATGCCAGAACTCTAGACCTTGGCCCTGACTCCTCGTTGGCCGGCGGGCCGGAGGTCCAGCCTGCGCAGCAGCTGGGCGTTGAGCGCCACCACCACCGTCGAGGCCGACATCAGCATCGCCCCCACGCTCATGGGCAGGACGAAGCCGACCGGGGCCAACACGCCGGCCGCCAGCGGCACAGCCAACAGGTTGTACCCGGCCGCCCACCACAGGTTCTGCTTCATCTTGCGGTAGCTGGCCCGGGACAGTTCCACCACCGAGAGCACCGATCGCGGATCCGAGCTGGCGAGGATCACGCCGGCCGAGCCGATGGCGACGTCGGTTCCCGCGCCGATCGCGATGCCCACGTCGGCCTGCGCCAGGGCCGGGGCGTCGTTGACGCCGTCGCCCACCATGGCCACCTTGCGACCCTCGGACTGGAGTTCGGAGACCTTGGCGGCCTTGTCCTCGGGGCGGACGCCGGCGAAGACGCGGTCGATGCCGAGCTCGGCGGCCACGGAGTCGGCCACCGCCTGCGCGTCGCCGGTGATCATGACGACCTGCGCACCGGCCGCGTGCAGGGCGTCGACGGCGGCCCGGGACTCGGCCCGCACCTCGTCGGCCAGGCGAAGCGCACCGACCACCTCGCCGTCGGCCAGGACGTGCAGGATGATGGCGCCCTCGCTGCGCCACTGGTCGGCCACGGGCAGTTCGTCGAGACCCTCGCGATCCAGCAGGTGCGGTCCGCCGACCTCGACGACGACGCCGCCCACGCGCGCCCTCACACCTACTGCGGGCGACGACGAGAACCCGGTGGCTGCCGCGACGTCGAGCCCGCGGCGGTCGGCGGCGGCCACGATCGCCCTCGCCAGGGGGTGCTCGGAGTCGCTCTCGGCCGCCGCCGCGAGGGCCAGCACCTCGTCGGCGGTGCGGCTCCCGGCGGGTTCGACGTCGGCGACGGTGGGCTCGCCCCTGGTGAGGGTGCCGGTCTTGTCGAACAGGACGGTGTCCACGCTGCGCATGGACTCGAGCGCCAGGCGGTCCTTGACCAGGACGCCACGGCGGGCGGCCCGCTCGGTGGCGATGGAGACCACCAGCGGGATCGCGAGCCCCAGGGCGTGGGGGCAGGCGATGACCAGCACGGTGATGGTCCGCACCACCGCCTCGTCCGGCAGGCCCAGGACGGACCAGACGACGGCCGTGATGGCCGCGGCACCGAGTGCGAACCAGAACAGCCACCCGGCGGCCGTGTCGGCGATCCGCTGGGCGCGCGAGGACGAGTTCTGGGCCTCGGAGACGAGCTTCTGGATCCCCGCCAGCGCGGTGTCGTCGCCGGTGGCGGTGACCTCGACGCGCAGGCCCGAGTCCGTGGCGACCGTGCCGGCCACGACCGTCTCGCCGACCTCGCGGCGCACCGTCCGGGACTCGCCGGTGACCATGGACTCGTCCATGCTGGCGCTGCCGTCGACGATCCGGCCGTCGGCGGGTACGGCGGAGCCGGGGCGCACCAGCACGACGTCGCCGACCCCGAGCTCGGCGGGCGAGACCTTCACCACGTCGTCACCCTCGACGCGCTCGGCCTCGTCGGGCAGCAGCGCCGCGAGTGAGTCCAGGGCGGAGGTGGTCTGCGCGAGTGAGCGCATCTCGATCCAGTGGCCCAGCAGCATGATCACCACCAGCAGGGCGAGCTCCCACCAGAAGTTGAGCTGGTGGTCGAGGATGCCCAGCGTGGAGCCCCAGGAAGCGAGGAACGCGACGGTGATCGCCAGCCCGATCAGCAGCATCATCCCCGGCTTGCGGTCGCGGATCTCGGAGACCGCGCCCGTCAGGAACGGCCTGCCGCCCCAGAGGTACAGCACGGTGCCGAGCGCCGGCGAGACCCACCGGACCCAGCCCGCGTCGGGAAGGTCGTAGCCCAGCAGGGAGGCGAACATGTCGTTGAAGGCCACCACCGGAACGGCCAGCACCAGCATGATCCAGAACAGTCGCCGGAACTGGCCGACGTGGTCGCCGTGACCCCCGTGTCCGCCGTGTCCGCCGTGTCCGGCATGGTTCTCGTGGCCGGCGGGACTCTCATGGCCGGCATGGTCGCCGTGCGGCGAGTGGTCCTGGTGGTGGCCGTGCTCGGCGGGGGATTCGTGCCGCGCGTGCTTGGTCGAGGTCTGGGTTGCATCGTGTCCGTGCATGTCCATGGCGCCACCTTATACCCCCTGGGGGTATGTAACAAGAGTGTTTTCGGCTAGGTTCGTCGTGTGGCAGTAGTCTCCGTTGGCAGGGGTGGGCGCAGGGCAGGTCTGCGCCCACTCCTGCTGGGCGGGCTGCTGGCGATTGCCATCGTGATGGGGCTGCTCACCATGTGCACCTCGAACGCGGCCTCCGCTTCCCACGGTGCGACGACAACCCACGCCGTCGCGCAGCACGACGGGCACGTCGCCGGGGCGCAACACGCCGCGGACCCCGTCGTCGCCGACTCCATCCGCCCGGACCACGCGATGGCCATGGCCTGCGTCATGGCATTGCTGGCGTTCGTCGTCCTGCTCAGCCTGCCGCGCGGTTTCCGCCATCGGCTGGTCGAGCGCATCCGCTCCGGCCCACGCCTCGCGCTGGGCGCGATCGCCGAGCGAACGCGCCCCTCACTCCTGGTCCTGTGCATCAGCCGCACGTGACGCTCGGCCCCGCGGCCTCCCACGCCGGAGCCCGCGGACCCGACCCTCACCGACAGCACTCGAACAGAACCAGGAAGACCCAATGAACAACCGTTTCGCGGCACTCGCCGCAGCAGCACTGGCTGCCACCATCGCCCTGACCGGCTGCGCCACCACCGATGCAACCACCGCCGAGGACACGACGCCGAGCACGTCACTCGGCGCCGAGGCCGACGCGTTCCTCGCGGCCCACGACCTCGCCGGACTCGAAGTCCCACAGATCATCGAACAACTGGACACCACCGCCCGGGCGGACCGCTCCGAGGAGTTGATGGTCTCCATCCGGCCAGACGAACTGGTGTTCGCCGACGCCTCGCAGGAAGTGACCGTCCCGATGCCCGAGGACCGGTTCTACCTCTCGTTCGCCCCGTACGTGTCACAGACCCACGACTGCTACTTCCACAGCCTCACCACCTGCACCGGTGAGCTGCAGAACACGGCAGTGCAGGTCCTCGTCACCGACAACGAGACCGGCGAGACCGTCCTCGACGAGGCCCTGACCACCTACGACAACGGCTTCCTCGGACTGTGGCTGCCCCGGGACCTGGACGCGACGCTGACCGTCACCTCCGACGGACTCTCCGCCAGCACCGTCGTCTCCACCGACGACCCCGAGGACCCCACCTGCCTGACCACGCTGCAACTCGCCTGAGGAGTCCCGTCGGTCGAGTAGGGCCCCGCGCCCGTGTCGAGACCCGCCCCACCCGTTGGTCGAGTAGGGCGCCCAGCGCCCGTGTCGAGACCCGCCCCACCCGTTGGTCGAGTAGGGCGCCCAGCGCCCGTGTCGAGACCTCCTGAGCAGGGGGTGGTCTCGACACGCGCCGCTCGTTCCTCACGGCGCTACTCGACCAACGGGGTGGAACCGCCGGTCGAGTAGGGCGCCCTGCGCCCGTGTCGAGACCCTCCGCCCCGGGCCCCACCAGCGCCAGCCGGTTCGCGCCTGTTGTATTCGGTCGTGCCCGTCCTGTAGCGCGGGCACGAACGGATAGGACGGGCGGGAAGTCGCGCGCCTCCGGTGCGGTCTCGACACGCGCCGCTCGTTCCTCACGGCGCTACTCGACCAACGGGGGTGGAACCGCCGGTCGAGTAGGGCGCCCAGCGCCCGTGTCGAGACCCCCAGCCCAAGAAAACCTTGACAACGAAAGCGCCGCGGGACTAGCGTGACGACGTTGTCGATTCCGAGGAGGTGCACGCAGATGTTGAGCAACACTGTCGTCCTCGGTCGGCCGCGAACGTTCGCCGGCTGACCGAAGCCGCGCCGGGCCCAGCCCACACCTGACGCCACGGGCGTCCCACTCCTCCATCGTAGTTCGCGTCGAGATCGACGCCGTCCGTCAGGACCTCCTTTCATGCTTGCACCGCATCGCGCGCGCCACGACTTCCCGCCCGCAATCCCTGCCGACTCACGCCCGGACGTCCGGACACCGAGCCGGTTCCTGTTCTGGTTGATCCGCTCCTACGGCTGGGTGGTCCCGGCAATGACCCTTGCCGCAGCCACTTGGCTGATCCCGGCCGCGTTCACGCCGTGGCTCCTCGGCCGCGCCATCGACGCGGGGGTCTCGGGCGGCGTCGAGGCCTCCCTCGGCTGGGTGGCGGGGCTGCTCGGCGTCATCGTCGTCGGCGTGGTCGGCGGCATCGGCTTCCACACGTTCGCCGTGCGGATGTGGCTGCTCGGCATCTACGGCATCCAGCGTCGCGTGTCCCGGCAGGCGGTCCACCTCGGCCACGTGCTGAACCGTCGCGTCCCGACCGGCGAGGTACTGAGCGTCTCGTCGTCGGACAGCGACCAGTTCGGCGCCACGATCGACGCGTTCGGCCACGTCATCGCCGCGGCCATCAGCTTCCTGCTGGCGTCGGTGCTCATGCTGACGACGTCGCCGAGCCTCGGGGCCGTCGTGCTGATCGCCGTGCCGCTGCTGATGACGGCCTCGACCCCCGTACTGCGTCCGCTGACCCGGGCGCAGTCGGCCGAGCGCACCGAGAGCTCCACGCTGACGTCGCTGGCCAGCGACATCGCCACGGGGCTGCGGATCCTGCGCGGCGTCGGCGGCGAGCGCACGTTCGCCGGCAACTACGAGCGCCAGTCGCAGAAGGTGCGCGCCCTCGGCGTGCGGCTCGGCACCTGGCAGGCGGTGGTCGAGGCCATCAGCATCCTGCTGTCCGGACTGCTGCTCGTTGCGCTGGTCCACCTCGGTTCGCTCCAACTCCTGGACGGCACGCTCGGCGTGGGCGAGCTGATCAGCTTCTTCGGCTACGCCGTGTTCCTGACCTCGCCGATGCAGACGTTCTTCGACTTCGCGCAGAAGTGGGTGCAGGGTCTGGTGGCGGCGGGCAAGACCATCACGCTGCTCGGCGCCGAGTCGCCGTGGGCCCCGGCTCCGCGGCAGCTCGGCCCGGCTCCGGTGCTGCACGACGAGGCCTCCGGCGTGACGGTCAGGCCCGGCCGGATGCTGGGCGTGGTCTCGGAGGACCCCGACGCGTCGGCCGCGCTGGCCGACCGCCTGGGCCGCTACCTGCCCGAGGGCGCCCCGGAGAACAGCGGCGAGGACGAGCTGAAGGGCCGCGCCAGGCGGCGTGCCCGGCGCGAACGGCTGGCCGAGCGGGAGCGTCGCGCCCGGGAGGACGCGGAGATCGCCGCCCGCCCGTGGGGTGTCAGCGCCGACGGCGTGGACTACTCCCAGCTCGACGTCGCCGACCTGCGCCGCCGCGTCGTGGTGTCCCACACCGGCGCCATCCTGTTCTCCGGCACGCTGCAGGGCGCCGTCGACCCGTGGGGAACACACACCCGCGAGCAGGCCGAGCGCGCGCTCGAGGTGGCCTCCGCCGAGGACATCTACGCCTCACTGGCCGATGGCTGGCAGGGCCGGATCGACGAGAAGGGCCGCGGCCTGTCCGGCGGCCAGCGGCAGCGGATCGTCCTGGCCAGGGCGCTGCTCAACGACCCCGACGTCCTGGTGCTCGTGGAGCCCACCTCCGCGGTGGACGCCCACACCGAGGCGCGGATCGCCGAGCGGCTGGTCCGGTACCGCGAGGGCCGGACCACCGTCGTCGTGACTGCCTCGCCGCTGTTGCTGCGGCGCTGCGACGAGATCGCGGTGCTGGTGGACGGCCGCGAGGTGGCACGCGGCCACCACGACGACCTGCACGACCATCCTGACTACCGCCGCGTCATCGCACGTGGCATGGAGGACTCAGATGAGTGAACAACTCCTGGAAGCCACCTCCGCCGACACCTGGCGCGAGGGGCCGCTGCCGTCGCGCCTGCCCGAGGGGTTCGAGGTGCCGGTCGGCGCCGGTCCGCGCAGGCGGGTCAGCGCGTTCCGTCGGCGCCACAGCGTGCGGAGCGCGACGGCGAAGGCCGTCTACGACGACGCGCGGGCGCCCGAGCGCGGGTTCCCCGTGGCGACGTCGGGGCAGGCCGCCGGGTTCCTGGGCGGGCTGCTCAACACGCGTCGGGCCACCCTCGGTTGGGCCATCGGCCTCAACGTCGCGGCGGCCGGTGCCGGCCTGGTGGCCCCGCTGCTGCTCGGTCGGCTGATCGACGACGTCACCGCCGGGGCGCTGGGCCGCTCCGGTCTGACCACCACGGTTGGCATCATCGCCGGCGTGATCGTGCTGCAGGCGCTGCTGACGTTCGGCGCCAGGCGCGCCTCGGCGGTGCTCGGCTACGACCTGCTCGCCGCCGCCCGCGAGGAGGTGGTCCGGATCGTGCTGCGGCTCCCGCTCGGGCACGTCGAGTCGTCCGGGTCGGGCGACCTGCTCACACGGATCACCTCCGACGTCAGCAAAATGGCCGCCGCGGCGCGCTGGGCGTTCCCGAACCTGATCGTCTCTGTGGTGCTGATCGGGGCGACCATCGCCGCCATGGTGGTGAACTCGTGGGTGCTGACGCTGCCGATGCTCGGCACCGCGGTGATCATGTTCTTCGGTGGCCGCTACTACCTCTCTCGCGCCACCGCGGGCTACATCACCGAGTCGGCGTCGTACTCGGTCATCAACTCCACCACCACGGAGACGGTGGAGGGTGCGCGCACCGTCGAGGCCCTCGGCCTCGGGCGGCAGCGGGTGGCGCAGCTCGACGAGGACACCGAGCTCTCAGCCCAGGCCGAGCGCTACACCATGACCTTGCGCAACATGCTGTTCGCGATGGTGGACTCCTCGTTCCAGCTGCCGCTCGTCGGAGTCGTGCTGCTCGGCGTGTGGGGGCACTCGCAGGGCTGGGTGAGCATCGGGCAGATCACGACGGCCGCCCTCTACGTCTCGCAGCTGCAGGGCCCCCTCGACCGTGTGATCGCGGTCCTGGACCACCTGCAGCTGGGGATCGTGGCGACGGCGCGCCTGATCGGCGTGGCCCAGCTCGAGGACGACAGGACCCCGGGCGAGGCCGAGCCGGAGGGCGTGAAGCTCACCGGCAACGGCCTGCGCTTCGGCTACCGCGACGGCGTGGACGTGCTGCACGGCGTCGACGTCGACCTGCGCCCGGGCGAGCGGCTCGCCATCGTCGGGCCGTCGGGTTCGGGCAAGTCGACGCTCGGTCGGCTCGTGGCCGGCATCAACCGGCCTCGCGTCGGTGACGTGACCGTCGGCGGCGTCGACGTCATGGACCTGCCGCTGGACCGGCTGCGGACCGAGGTGGCCCTGGTGACGCAGGAGCACCACGTGTTCGTCGGCACCGTGCGCGACAACGTCGTGCTGGCGCGCGAGACCAGCGCCTCCGACGCCGAGGTGCAGCAGGCGCTGGTCACCGTCGGCGCGTGGGGCTGGGTCTCCAAGCTTCCCGGGGGGCTGGATGCCGAGCTCGGGCACGGCAAGGCCACGCTCACGCCCGCGCAGGCGCAGCAGGTGGCGCTCGCACGGCTGATCATCGCCGACCCCCACACCCTGGTGCTGGACGAGGCGACGTCGCTGATCGACCCCTCGTCCGCCCGACACCTGGAGGGGTCGATGGCCGCGCTGCTGGAGGGTCGCGCGGTGATCGCCATCGCCCACCGGCTGCACACCGCGCACGACGCCGACCGGATCGCCGTCGTCGACGGTGGCCGCATCGTCGAGCTCGGTGACCACCACGAGCTCCTCGAACTCGACGGCCAGTACGCCCACCTGTGGCGCACCTGGCGCGACTGAGGAGCGGGCTGAGGTCTCGACACGGACCGCCCGTCCCTCGCGGCGCTACTCGACCAACGGAGAACACCACCCCGCTCTCGAGCAACGGAGAACAACCACCCCGATGGTCGAGTATGCCGCCCAGCGCCCGTGTCGAGACCCCCACGCGCACAACTGGCCCTTGCACATCTGGATGGACTCTGCGAAGCTACTTGCGCGCGCAAGTAGCCGTGAGACGAAGGAGTCGACCAGATGTCTTCAGCCGCCGAGGTGAGAGCTCACTTCATAACTTCCGAAAGCCCGTGCGGGGCCCCGGAGCATCCCGCCCTGTACGTGCGGCGTGAGTTCCAGGTCGCCGAGGGCTTGCGGAGCGCCACGCTCCGCAGCACTGCGATCGGGCTGCTGGAAGCCCACCTGAACGGGCGGCGGGTCGGCAACGAGGTGCTCGCGCCGGGCTGGTCCTCGTACCGGCACCGCCTGGTACTGAGCACGCACGACGTGACGGATCTGGTGCAGGTAGGGGCCAACGCCGTCGGCGCGATCGTCGGGCAGGGATGGGCGGTGGGCCGGATCGGCTGGGAGGGCAAGTCACACCACTGGTCGGACCAGCCAGCTGTGCTGCTCGAACTCGAGCTCGACTACGGCGACCGCACCGAGGTCATCGGCACCGACGAGACCTTCAGCACAGGCACCGGCGGCGTGCGCGCCAACAGCATCTACGACGGCGAGACCTACGACGCCACGCTCGAACCGAGCGGCTGGGCCAACGCCGGACCCACCGAGGGCGACTGGTCCCCCGCGATCCGCTTCGATTGGGATACCGACGCCCTGACAGAACCCACTACCGCGCCCATAACGCGCACCGAGGAACTCACTCCCCGGGAGATCACAGACAAGGGCGACGGGAGGTTCATCGTCGACTTCGGTCAGGTGCTGACCGGGTGGCTGCGGCTCACCGTCAGGGCCGAGGATCCCGGCCAGCGGATCGTCATGCGGCACTCAGAACTCCTCACGAAGGAAGAGCTGGACCTTCGAACCCTCCGCACCGCGAAGGCGACCGACACGTTCGTCGTCGCCGGCCCGGGGGAGGCCACGTTCGAGCCGCGGTTCACGTTCCACGGCTTCCGCTACGCCGAGATCTCGGGTCTCAACGGCGGACTCTCGCCTGACGACGTCGTCGCCGTGGTGGTGCACTCCGGGATGCGACGCGCGGGGTGGTTCGAGTCCTCCAGCGCCGAACTGGACCAGCTGCACGAGAACGCCGTGTGGTCAATGCGGGGCAACTTCGTCGGCGTCCCCACTGACTGCCCGCAGCGCGACGAGCGCATGGGCTGGACGGGCGACATCAACGCGTTCGCGCCCACCGCGGTGCTCCTCCACGACGTTCACGACTTCCTCGGGACCTGGCTGATGGACGTCCGGGCCGAGCAGGCGGCAGCCGGCTTCGTCCCATGGGTGGTGCCCGACGTCAGCAGCGCACCTTCGTCACCCACCGCACTGTGGAGCGACGTGGCGGTGAACCTCCCCGGCGTCCTGTACGACGAGTACGGGGACAGAGCAGTGCTGGAGCAGTCCTACGACTCCATGGTCACCTTCACCCGCAGCGTCGCCGCACTCCTCGACGACGCGGGCCTGTGGAGCACCGGCTTCCAGTTCGGCGACTGGCTGGACCCGGACGCGCCCCAGGACAACCCCGCCGGAGGCAAGACCGACCGCCACCTCGTCGCCACCGCGTTCCTCGCCCGCACCGCCCGGCAGATGGCGGAGACCGCGCAATTGCTGGGCAAGGACGACGACGCCACCGAGTTCACGGAGCTCGCCACCCGCGTCCGTGAGGCCTTCCGCAGGGAGCACGTGACGCCCTCGGGCAGGGTCACAGGCGAGTCGGCCACGGCCTACGCGCTGGCCATCACGTTCGGACTGCTCGAGGATGACCAGGTCTCGAAGGCCGGGGAACGGCTCGCCGACCTGACCCGCGCGGCCGGCAACACCATCTCCACCGGTTTCGCCGGAACCCCGTTCATGCTGTCTGCACTCACCCTGGCCGGTCAGTTGGAGACGGCCTGGGACCTCCTCATGGAAACTCGCTGCCCGTCGTTCCTGTACCCGATCAGGATGGGAGCGACCACGATCTGGGAGCGCTGGGACGCCATCACCCCCGACGGCGAGCTGAACGACCACGGCATGACGTCGCTGAACCACTACGCGTTGGGAAGCGTCGTCTCTTGGCTCTACGAGACCGTGGCCGGGCTCGCGGCGGCAGAACCCGGTTGGCGCCGGCTCAGGATCGCACCGCAGCCGGGCGGCGGCCTGACCCACGCGAAGGCCACCCACGACACCGTGCTCGGGCGCGCCGAGGCCGGGTGGCGAATCGAATCGGGCTCGATGACCGTTGAAGTGACCGTCCCCACAGGAGCCCAGGCCGACGTGGTGCTGCCGTTCAGCCAGGAGCCGACGTTCGTCGTCGGGCCCGGCAGGCACAGCTGGACCTATGACCTGCCGGCCGGTCACGGCGACCGCCCCGAGTTCACGATGGACACCCCACTGTCCGAACTCGTTGCCGACTCGAAAACATGGCAGGCGCTGACCAGAGTCTTCAGCGTCCACCTCCCGGGCATCCCCATCGACGGTAATGATCCACAGGCCCGCGCGATATCGCTGAACACGATGCTCGACTTCGTGCCGGGCGCCACCGACTCATTCCGGTCCGATCTCGAGGCCACCCTCGCCCTCCCCGACCACGCCTCCTGAACTCACAACACCACACCGAAAGCAAAGGAAAAGCCATGGCAAAGAAGCCACTGGGACTCGACACACAAGGCATCCAGAAGACGATGCGATTCCACAATTATCTGGGCGACGGCGCCGCGCAGCTGGGCCTCAACGCGCTCACCGGAATGGTGGGCATCCTAGTCTACTTCTACACGGACAAGGTTGGGATCGCGGCAGCCGCTGCCGGCACCGTCATGTTCGCTGCACGATTCCTCGACGCGTTCACAGACCTCGCCATGGGCTGGGTCATGGATCGTACGCGCTCGAGGTGGGGACGGGCCCGGCCGTGGCTGTTGTGGATGGCGGGCCCCACCTTCCTCGCCGTCGTCCTCATGTTCACGGTCCCGGCCGTAGGCAGCGACGGTTCGAAGTTCGCCTATGCCTTGGCGACCAACACCTTCGCTACAGCGATCGTCTACACCGCGGTGGCGATCCCCTTCGGCAGCATGCTGTTCTACACCACCCGCAGCACCGAGGAGCGGTCGAAGATGGGCGTCATCAGGGCCGTGTTCGGCTACCTGCTTGGCATGGTCATCGTCATCGGCTACATCCCCATCACCAACGCACTCGGCGGTGACCAGCGGGCGTGGGTCATCTTTGCCGTCGCCATCGGCGCAGTGGGCGCGATCGGATTGGTCGTGGCATTCCTCGCCAATCCGGAGCGCAACGCCGACGCCCCCGAGGAGGCGCAGCAGCGCGTTCCCTTCCTCGAGGGCCTGGGGCTGCTGTTCCGCAACAAGTACTGGGTGATCATGCTGGGGGTGATGAGCTTGGTCAACATCGTCTACGGACTCGCCGCCGGCTCCAGCATCTACTACGTGAAGTGGATCCTCGGCGACGAGAACCTGATGGCTGTCCTGGGCGCCGTGGGCCTGGTCCCGGTGGTGGTCGGCTTTGTCCTCATCGCCCCCATGGTCAAGCGCTTCGGCGCCACCGCAACGGTCCGCATCGGCCTCCTGATCGGCATCGCCGCCAGTCTGGTCCGCGTCGTGTTCCCCTACGACCTGTGGGCGCTGCTCATCTTCGGTTCCCTGGTCACCTTCGCCACCATCCCGATGATGGCCATCGGCGGCGTGCTGGTGACCAACACCATCACCTACGGCGAGTGGAAGCAGGGTCGGAGACTGGTGGGCATGGCGAACGCGGCGAACAGCTTCGGCATCAAGGTCGGTACGGGTCTCGGGGCTGCCGGAGTGGGTTGGATCCTAGCCCTCGGGGCCTACGACGGCACCGCCGCCGCCCAGCCGGACTCAGCGATCGCGAGCATCCTCGCCGTCTCCATCTGGGTGCCGGGACTCGTCCTCCTCGGCATGTACGTCCTGCTCCACTTCTACGACCTCGACGCCAAGTACCCGCAGATTGTGAAGGAACTCGACGAACGTGCCACCGCCGCCGAGGCGCAGCGAACCGCGCAGGTCTGACCGCCCTACGATTGAGGAGTTCGCCACATGGAGGAGACAATGCCCAGCCCGCTCAAACGCGTGACGGCCGCTGACGTCGCCCGCGCTCTCGGCATCTCCCGCGCCACCGTCGGCTACGTCCTCAACGACACCCCCGGCCAGAGCATCTCGGAGGCCACGAAGCGCAAGGTGCTGGAGACGGCGAGCAGCCTGGGGTATCAGCCGAACCGGGCCGCCCAGGCACTCGCCAGCGGCAGCAGCCGGATCGTCCTTCTCCTCCTGCCGGACTGGCCCTTGGATCACAGCATGCGGGCACATCTGGACGAGACCTCCCTGGCGCTCGAGGAGGCCGGGTACTCCCTGGTCACCTTCACCGAGCACCCGGGCAGCAGAGCCAGACCGTTGTGGGAGACGCTCGACCCCGACGTCGTCATGAGCCTCACCGACTACACCGACGAGCAACTGGCCTCGATGCGCGCCTGCGGAGTCCGGCGCGTCGTGCACCAGGGACCACCCACCATGGGGCAGCTCGGCTACGCACTGGGACCGCAGTACTTGGTGGAGCACCTGGTGGAGCGGGGCCGGCGGCGGTTGGCGTTCGCCGGCTCCCCCGATCCCCGCTTGGCCGACCTGGTCGGGGAGCGACGACGACTCGCCGACGCCACCCACCGCCAACTCCTGGGCAGCGGCCTGGTAGCTGGCGCCGACCTCAACCTCGACAACGCCGAGCAGATCATCCGGGAATGGGTGAGCAGTGGTGTCGACGGCGTAGTCGCGTACAACGACGACGTCGCGGCCCTCGTCGCAGGCACAGCGCTGCGGCTGGGGGTCGGAGTGCCGGACTCGTTGGCGATCGTCGGCCACGACGACTCCCCGATCGCGCAGCTGTACTTCCCCAGCCTCACCAGCATCCGCATGGACTACAAGGGCATGGGTCGATACCTCGCTTCGCTGGCGCTCGGGGAACTCCAGGGGCGCAACTCCCACGACCTCACCGAGGTCGAGTTCCGGGCCACCCTCGTGCCCCGCGAGTCCAGCTAGTCACACCGAACCAACCCACCCCTCCCCTTTCCCCAATCGAACCGGAGAACCTCCAATGCATGAGATGGCCTACCGAGATCCTGCGCTACCCGTCGAGGACCGGGTGAATGACCTGTTGCACCGCATGTCCGCGGAGGAGAAGGCCGGCCAGCTGACGCAGTTCTTCTACTTCGGCAGCTTCACAGCGGTCCCGGACGACTTCGACCTTGAGTCGTTGCCCCCGGAGCACCGCGCCTTCGTCGAGCAGCCCGCGATGGTGCGGCAGGCGGTCCGCGACGGCCGGGCCGGCTCCCTGTTGTTCGTGAAGGACGCCGCCGTGGCCAATCAGATGCAGCGGATCGCGATGGACGAGACACCATTGGGGATCCCCTTGATCTTCGGCTACGACGTGATCCACGGTTTCCGAACCATCTTCCCCGCACCGATCGGGATCGCTGCCAGCTGGGATCCACAGCTGGCGGAGGACGCCCAGTCCGTGGCGGCGCGGGAGGCCCGCGCCGCCGGCATCCACTGGACTTTCGCGCCGATGGTGGACATCACCCGCGATGGACGCTGGGGCCGCATCTTCGAAGGTGCCGGCGAGGACCCGTGCCTGGGATCCGCCATGGCGGCAGCGCAGGTGCGGGGGTTCCAGGGCGACCTCGGCCGGGAGAGCCTGATCGCCGGCCCCAAGCACTTCGCCGGCTACGGCGCCAGCGCGGGCGGCCGCGACTACGACGACGCCGACATCTCCGATGCCGAGCTCCATAACGTCTACCTGCCGCCGTTCAGGGCGGCCATCGATGCTGGCGCCGGGAACGTCATGAGTGCCTACATGGACCTCAACGGGGTCCCGGCCAGCGGCAACAGGTGGTTGCTGACCGACGTGCTGCGCGACCAGTACGGCTTCGACGGCTGGGTGGTCAGCGACGCCAACGCCGTCCGCTCGCTCGAGACCCAGCACTTCGCGAAGGACCTCACCGACGCGGGGGCCCGCGCCTTGGGCGCCGGGCTCGACATGGAGATGTGCATGTTCGAACCCGCGTACGCAAACCTCCCCTCCGCGCTCGAGCAGGGGCTGGTCACCAAGGACGCCTTGGACCAGGCGGTGCATCGGGTCCTGACGGCCAAGTTCCGCATGGGACTGTTCGAGAACCCCTGGGCCGACGAGGAGCAGGCGCCCCCCGTCCTGGGACGCGACGACCACCGCGAGGCGAGCCGCACAGCCGCGGAACGGGCCACCGTGCTTTTGAAGAACTCCGGTGTCCTGCCCCTGGCCGATGGTGGCCAGCGGATCGGCGTCTTCGGCCACCTCGCCGATTCCCGGCGCGACACCCTTGGGCCCTGGGTCTTCGCACACGACCTGGACGAGACCGTCACCATCCTGGCGGGACTCCGCGCCCGCGCAGGCGACGTCGAGGTCGAGTTCGTACCGGCAACCGCGGTGCCGCAGCGCCTGTCCCCGTCGATCTTCGACCAGCAGGAAACCACCCCGCTGCCCGCCACCCCGGCGGACTTCGACGCAGCCACCGAACGGGCCCGCGCCGTCGAGACCGCCAAGACGTGCGACGTCGCCGTCGTGGTGCTGGGGCAGCCGCAGAACATGATCGGCGAGAACGCGTCGGTGTCCACGCTGGACCTGCCCGAGGACCAGATCGAACTCCTCAAGGCGATCCACGCCACCGGCACCCCCACCGTCGCCGTGGTGATGACCGGGCGTCCCGTCGACCTGCGCTGGGCGCAACACAACGTCGAGGCCATCGTCCAGGTCTGGTACCCGGGAACCCGGGGCGGCGAGGCCGTGGCCCGCGTCCTCTTCGGCGACGTCTCCCCCGCCGGCCGCCTGCCCTTCACCTGGCCCCGCCACGTCGGGCACGTCCCGATCCATTACGCCCACCACCGCACGTTCGCCCCGCAGGACCAGGACAAGCGCTACTGGGACGAACCGAGCACACCGCTCTACCCGTTCGGGCACGGCCTGAGCTACTCCTCCTTCGAGTACGGCGACCTCGAGGTTCCCGAGAACCTCGGCGTCGGGGAGACGGGCGAGGTCCGGTTCACCGTCACCAACACCGGCGAGTCGACATCCGACGAAGTGGTCCAGCTCTACATCCACCAGCGCCACGGCACCTCGAGCCGCCCCGTCCGTGCGCTTAAGGGCTTCCAGCGCCTGCACCTCGGCCCTGGGGAGTCCCGACAGGTCACGCTCGAGCTTGGCCCCGAGCAGCTGCGCTACTGGAGTGCAGTCACGCGTGACTGGATCCAAGACGCGACGGTCCTCGACGTGTGGGTCGGCGGTGATTCGACCGCGGAACTGACCGCCACGGTCACGGTGACAGCATGACCACCGCCGCTGGCTTCATGGCTTCGCGTGAGAGGAATCACCCTCGACCTCGGCCTTGCTCCCGGTAACCAGTGTTGGCCCGGACCGACGACCTCGATCAGTTCGAGAGCGAGAATCCGCATCCCCCGCTGGTGAGTTTGGACATCCCTAGACTGGCATCATGCTGCCACCGGTGGAGCGACCCGCCACCGCCGAGGTCGAGCGCAGAGCCGCGCCCGCCACGGCGGTCACTCGGCACGCGACAGAAGCCACCACGCACCGAGGACCCGCGCCATGGATGCGCTGATCTTCGACTGCGACGGCGTGCTCGCCGAGACGGAGCAGCACGGCCACCTGCCCGCGTTCAACCAGGCCTTCCGGGAGTTCGGTCTGCCGGTGTACTGGTCGGAGGAGGTCTATGCCGAGAAGCTGAAGATCGGCGGCGGCAAGGAGCGCATGGCCGGTGACCTCTCCACCGAGATCTGCACGGACCACGGGCACCCCGGCCGGCGTGCGAGGCAGCGACTGCTCGAGCAGTTGCACCTGCGCAAGTCCCTGCTGTTCCAGGAGCGGGTAAGGAGTGGCGAACTGCGTCCCCGGCCGGGTGTTCGACGCCTCATCGCGGACGCGGTCGCCGACGGCTGGACGGTGGCGATCGCCTCGACGGCGACCGAGTCCTCCGTCCGGGCGGTGCTGGAGAGCGTCGCCGGAGAGGAGCTCGCCGGGAAGTGCCACGTGTTCGCCGGCGACATCGTCGCGCACAAGAAGCCTGCCCCGGACATCTACCTGAAGGTCATCGGAGAGCTACAGCTGGACCCGGAGCAGTGCATCGTCATCGAGGACAGCGCCCGCGGCTGCCAGGCCGCCATCTCTGCCGGGCTCGCAACCGTCGCCACCCCCAGCGCGTACACGATCGGGCAGGACTTCACCGGCTGCGCGCGGGTACTGCCCCACCTCGGCGACCCGGAGGACCCCATCCCCGACGGCGACGAGTACGGCGACCTGGCCGGCCGCCACGTGGAACTGAGAGATCTGCGAAACATCCTGCACCGCCACGGCCACGGCCACACCTGACCGCGGGACTGTCCGCGGCCAGCGAGCTGTGTGCGCCGGACGCGGTCAGTCGGCGCGAGTCCCCCGCCGCTCGGGCAGGTTCGTGGTCGGCAACGGCCAGATGCGAACGACCTGGGTCCCGGGGGCCAGTGAGGCCAGGGGCCCGACGGGGTGGTCGAGATCCTCGCTGAGCTGGTTGCCCAGCAGGTCGGTGTCGAGCACGAGATCACTCCCGTCGGGAGAGTCGAACGCCGTGTCCGCCACTCGCACTCGACCCAGCTGGGAGCCACGCACGACGGCGTGAGCGGGGAGAACGAACGATGTGGGTAGCCGGAACTCGAGATCAACGGAGCCGTCCTCATCCGTGAGTAGGCGAATCTCCCCCTCCGCCAGGGTGTGCGCCCCGTCCTCGCGACGGCAAGGAGTGTTTCCGGGGAGATAGAGGTTCTGGGCCACCGTGACGGGCTGCATGACCTCCACGAACCGCTGCTGGTCACCCCAGCCCTTCCCGACCTCCACGAGGTACTCGTCGAAGGTCGACGGCGCGTCGTCGTAGACGTCCGTGCCGAACCCGACCCTCGAGGCCGTCGAGACCGTCCGCGCGGAATACGGCTGCGCGGATGAGTCGCCGGCGAACACGTTGCCGATGATCCGGTCGTCGCCGCCGAAGATGCCGACGTAGCCGGCCATCTTGGTGCTGTGCGGCAGGTGGTACGGGGTGGGCCGGTCTGGAACGGGTTCGAGCCGGACCGATCCGAGGACCAGGTTGTTGACGTAGGCGCCGCCCTGGCTGAAGTTCTCCAGCGCGGCCTTCGAGCCGAACACGTTGTGGTCTACGACGTAGGGGCCGTGGCTGACCTCGATGAACAGGTCGCGGGCATTCGAGTGGAACACGTTGCGGGTCACGCGCGTGCCCTGGGTCTGCCAGTCGAGCCAGATGGCCGAGACGCAGTCGTGGATGTGGTTGTCCGAGATCACGACGTCGATGGGCGCGTGCAGCTTGATGCCGCCCAGCTCGTGGCCGTAGAACTCCCGCCGTGTGGCGATGTTGTGGATGTGGTTGCCGCTGATGGTGGAGAAGGCGCAGCCGAGGTGGCCGACGATGCCGGTCTGGCCGCAGTCGAAGATGACGTTGTTGCGCACGACGTGGCTACCGACTCGCTCCTTGGACCAGCCGAGGTCGGTCGCGGTGAAGACTGACTCCAGTTGGTACTGGTAGCCCGGCTTGTCCTTGCGCTTCACGGCGTAGTTGTGGCCGCTGCGGATCTCCTTGCCGAGGGAGATCGCCGAGCACTTGCTGTCGTGGAGGATGTTGTCCTCGATGATCCAGCCCCTGGACCAGTTGGGCCCGAGCATTCCCGGCTGGTCCGCGGTCGGCGGGGCCCACGGGGTGGCGGCATGGGCCATCTCGAATCCACTGACGGTGATGTGGTCGACGTGGTTGTTGACCGGGTAGAACACGGAGCGGCGGACGTTGAACTCCAGTAGGTGCTCCGCCGGGTTCCTGCCGCCCAGGTTCACGTGCAGCGTGGTCACTGCCGAGTCCACGGCGCAGTGCCAGACCAGGCTCGTGTCCCGGGCGTCGGAGCTACTCTCGTGGGGCAGCCCCGTCCAGTCGTCCACCACAGGATCGACGGCCGCAGGCTCCCGGACCTCGTCCAGCGACGTCACTTCACGAAGGGCCACACCGTCGAGGTACACCTCTCCGAGGTGGAGGCGCTCCCCCGGTTGGTTGGGCCTGATGAACCAGTCGCCGCCGAGTTCCTCCAGGTACGGGTTGAAGTCACCGAAGACGTGGTTGGGGACCGACGTCGCCCAGACCCCCGGTGCCACCTCGCGCCAGTCGTCGGCCACCTCGGAACCCTTGATGACGACTCGCTCGCCGTCCGCGGCGCGGAACACGATCCGCCGGTTGGCGTCGAGTCCGCCATGGGGCGGTTTGACCCACTCGCGGTACGTGCCCTCGTGGACCACGACGACGTCCCCGGGCAGCGCCAACGCTGCAGCTCGGTTGATGGTCAGCAGTGGCGCCGAGGCCGAACCCGCGGCGGCGTCGTCCCCATCCTTCGCGACGTGAATCTCCATGGAATCCCTGCTTGCTCCTTGTTGAGTCGAGACAAATCGCGCCGTCAGCCCGTGCTGGCACGTCCGCTCGTTCGAAAGTTTTTCGTGATTCTTAACGAAAAGCTTGAGGCGGATACTAGCAGTGCCGACCAGTGTGGCAACAGGGGACGTTCAGGGTTGCCGTCTCGGGGCGGTGGTCAGGACTGGCTCGCAGGGGCGGGGCCCGTGCTCTCCCGCCGGATCAGCGAGGTGGCCAACTCGATGTGCCGCGAAGCGGGGCTGCGTCCGGCCGCCATGGACAGGATCGTCTCCACCGCCATCCGCCCGAGTCCCTCGAGGTGCTGGTGGACGGTTGTCAACGGCGGCGTGGTCCAAGTTGCCTGTGGGGTGTCGTCGAAACCAGTGACGCTGAGCTGCTCCGGGACCTGGATGTGCAACTCGTGGGCAGCTGCCAGCACCCCGACGGCGATCTCGTCGCTCGCGGCCATGATGGCCGTCGGCGGCTGCGTCGAGCCGAGGACTTCACGCGCCTGCTGCATACCGCTCTCCACCGTGAACTGGCCGGATCGGATCAGCGACGGGTCGACGGAGAGGCCGGCCGCATCCATCGCTGCCTGGTAGCCGTAGAGGCGGTCACGGGCGGCGTCGGAGGTCTCCGGGCCACCGATCCAGGCAATGCGTCGGTGCCCCAGCCCGATGAGGTCCTCGGCGGCAGCGCGCGCACCGGCCCAGTTGCTCGACCCGATACTGACCACGGGGCGGTGTTGCGCGTCCACGGGGTCGACGATCACGAACGGCACGTTGGCCTCCGCTGCCGCGCTGATCAGTTCACCAGGCGCCGAGAGGGTCAGACCGATCACCCCGGCGACGCCGGCGGCCTGCTGGTCGGCGATCCACTCGTTCGCCACCGGGCGCTGGGTGCGCGCTGCCCGGTCGGGCGCCAACCGAGTCACCAGGTCGACCCCGGACTCGGTGCTCGCAGCCAGGACACCCTGGAAGACGCCGAGGATGTACGGCGAGGCGGGGACGTCGAAGACGACGACCACGGACTGGCGCGAGTCGTCGCGCGCCGGCCCCGTCGTCGGGCGGTACCCCAGCTGCGCCGCGGCACCCAGGATGCGCTCACGGGTCTCGGGCGAGACGTCGCCGCGCCCATTGAGGGCCTTCGAGACGGTCGCCTGCGAAACGCCTGTGGCGGTGGACACGTCAGCCAGGGTGGGACGCTTCTGGCGCTGCGGACTGGACACACTCCCCCTAGGGACGAAAACTTTTCGTTGAATCTCCAAGATAGCAGCCCGAATCACACTGGTGAAGAGAATCCATGAGGGGCTGGACACCTTTTGGTTCCTCCTCTAAACTAAACCCGTCCCGCAAGTTTTTCGGAAAGTATTTCGGCACCGAGGCCGTGAACGAGGCGCAGTCCAGGGTGGACATGCTCCGCTCCACTCCCCAGTGACCGAGACCCTGCACCCCTGCGTGCAGGACAGACATTGGATCCATGGACACGAAAGGAACCGGACCATGAGGATCAAGACGAAGTTGTCGAAGGCTGTCGTGCTCACTGCGGTGTCAGCACTCGCGCTCACCGCCTGTGGAGGCGGAGGGTCGGACGACGGCGGTGGTGGCGAGGCCAACGATGCCAACAAGCCGGATCAGCTCACTGTCGCGGCCTGGATGGACTTCCCCCAGGACGTTCTGGACGCCTTCCAGGAGGAGCACGGCATCGAGGTGGTCGTGAACTCGTTCGCTGACGGCGCCGCCGCCCAGGAAGTGCTGCGCAACGGCCTCGGCGCCGACGGTGCGGGCCTCTCGGACGTGCACCTGATCGAGCTCGACTGGTGGACGGAGATGATGGCAGTGCCCGAGGACTGGGTCGAGCTGCCCGAGGTTCCCGGCCGCTGGGTCGAGTGGAAGGTGAAGCAGGGATCCGTCGACGGCAAGATCACCGGTTACGGCACGGACATCGGCCCGCTGGCCATCGCCTTCAACGAGGAGATGCTCTCAGGTTCCGGCCTGGCCACCGACCCGGAATCGTTCGGTGAGTTCATCGGTGGGGACTCGGCCACCTGGCAGACGTTCCTCGACGCCGGGCGCGAGTACGTCGCGGCCAACGACAACTACTTCATCGACTCCCTCACCAACGGCTTCCAGGCCGCCATCAACCTCCTGCCCGCCGCGTTCGAGGACCCGGAGTCCGGCCAGCCCTACAACCTTGCGGACAACACCGAGGTCAAGGACCTGTTCATGATGTTCGCCGAGGCCGCCGAGGACGACATCTCGGCAGGTATCGCCATCGGACACAACGACTGGGGCGCAGGCTTCCAGAACGAGCAGTGGGCCACTGTGGTCACGCCCGCGTGGATGTCCGGAATCATCGCCGACAACGCCGACGGCATCCCCGGCTGGCGCATCGCGGGCACGTTCCCCGAAGGTGGCGGCAACTGGGGCGGCTCCTTCTTCTCCGTCCCGGCAACGGGCGAGAACACCGAATGGGCCGTGAAGCTGGCCGACTACCTCACCACCCCCGAGGCCGCCGTGTCCTGGTTCAACACCACCGGGCAGTTCCCGTCGCAGCTCGAGGCCATGGAGAGCCCCGAGATCTCCGACACCGAGAACGCATTCTTCGGTGACCAGCAGGTCGGCAAGATCTACGGCGAACTCGCAGCTGCTGCCGGCGACTCCGCCGCCGGTGGGTTCCGCGGTGAGAACTTCGCCGGCATCCAGACGCTGGTGACCGACGGCATCCGCCTCGTGGAGTCCGATTCCGCAACCGCCGACGAGGCATGGGCCTCGGTGGTCAAGAACTTCGAGGCCCTCGGCTTCGACACCGTCAGGTGATGGCTGGCCCCCCTGCCCCCGACCCCGGGAGCAGGGGGGCGCCCGCCCGTGGCCCCGTCGGGGTCACTGGCCTGACCTGAACCACGCAACAAACAAGACTCCGGAGGGCCTGCGACATGGCAGCAAGCACCGACTCAGCGCGCGTACCGCGACGCGTGGGGTGGGGACAGAGGGTATCCAGGTGGGACGTCAAGGTCGCCCCCTATCTGTACATCTCGCCGTTCTTCATCCTCTTCGCGATCTTCGGGGTGTTCCCGCTCCTGTTCAACATCGTCGTCGCGCTCCACGACTGGCACCGTCGCGCCGGGATGGGCGACTTCGTCGGCATCGACAACTTCACCTGGGTCCTGCAACAGCCGCTGTTCTGGCGCTCCCTGGAGAACACGTTCTCGATCTTCTTCTGGGGAGGTGTCCCCCAGCTGGTGCTGGCGCTGCTTATCGCTGCGATCCTGGACCAGAACCTCCGCGCCAAGACCTTCTGGCGCATGGGAGTCCTGATCCCGTTCGTGGTGATGCCGGTGGCCACGGCGATGATCTTCGGGCAGGTCTTCGGACAGTTCGGGCTCCTCGTGCCCAACCTCCACGAGATGGGCCTGCTGACCGATCTCGACTCGCCGTTCTTCCAGGACCGCCTGCTTTCGCACATCGCGATCGGCTCGATGGTGGTCTTCCGGTGGACCGGCTACAACGCGCTGATCTTCCTCGCCGCCATGCAGGCCGTCCCCCGGGAACTGTACGAGGCGGCCACCGTGGACGGCGCGAGTCGGTCCCGGCAGTTCTTTTCCGTGACGATCCCGAACATCCGGCCCACCATGATCTTCGTGGTCCTGACGATGACCATCGGCGGCCTGCAGATCTTCGACGAGGCCCGCATGTTCGACGGCAGCGGCACCGGTGGCGGTAAGGGCGGCGCCGACAACCAGTGGACGACGATCGTGCTCTACCTGTTCAACCTCGGCTTCGGGGAGTGGCAGGACCGACTGGGCCAGGCCGCAGCGGTGGGCTGGATCTTCGCCCTCATCATCTGCGTGGTCTCGATCATCAACTTCTTCTTCACGCGCTCGATCTCGTCCTCCGGCGCCAAGACGTCCAAGGGGTCCCGGGCCCGCTACCAGGCTGCACTCGCCGAACTCCGGGCAGGGGCTGCCCAAGGATCCGCCGCCCATGCTCGGAAACCCCAGAAGGTGGCGGCGTCGACCAGCGAATCCAAGCAAGGAGGCAACCAGTGAGCACTCCGTTCATCGAGAACACTGCAGGGCGCGGCGCGGCGAACTACGCCCGGAGGCGCGCCGCGAAGGGCCGCCCGATCCGGCAGCACAACTCCACGGGCCAGGCTCCGGGCTGGGCCAGCTACGGGATCCTGAGCGTGGTGCTCCTGCTCTCCATCTTCCCCCTGTACGCCTCGGCGATGTACGGGTCCTCGACGACGCAGGAGGTCGCGAGGGCGGTCGGGACGCTGCCGCACTGGCTCCCGACCCCGACGCTCATCCAGAACATGTTCGAGGTCCTCGGCGCCTCGCAGTTCAGCTTCGTGGAGGCGTTCCTCAACTCCCTGTTCGTTGCGGTGGTGGTGACAGCCGCGACGGTGTTCTTCTCCACGCTGGCGGGCTTCAGCTTCGCGAAACTGACGTTCAAGGGCCGCCGTGCGCTCTACGTCACAGTGATCGCCACCCTTGCCATCCCCGCCCAGATCGGCACCATCCCCATGTTCATCATGATGAGCGAGTTCGGGTGGATCGACACCCTGCGGGCCCTGACCATCCCGGCGCTCGTCGGTGCGTTCGGCGTCTTCTGGATGACGCAGTACCTCGAGGAGGCGCTGCCGTTCGAACTGGTCGAAGCAGCACGTGTCGACGGCGCCTCCATGTTCCGCACCTTCTGGTCGATCGCGATGCCAGCCGCACGGCCAGCCGCCGCCACCCTCGGTCTGTTCACCTTCGTGGGGTCCTGGAACAGCTACTTCTGGCCGTCCGTGGTCATGCGCTCGAAGCTCACCATGCCCCTGGTCATCCCCCAGCTACGGGGAGCCTTCACCACCGACACCGGTCTGGTGATGACGGGTGTGTTCCTCGTGGCCGCACCCCTGCTCGTGGCGTTCGTCTTCGCGGGAAAGCAGCTGGTCACGGGCGTCATGGCCGGAGCCGTCAAGGGCTGACGGCTCCCGGCGTCGGCGACAGCGGCTGCGTGCTGGGAGGCAGGGTGGCGTCAGTACCCGCGGCTGGCGTCAGCCACCTCCGCGCCGGACAGCTCCTGCACGAACTCCTGTCCCGTCATGGGGCGGGAGAACATCGGGTAGTCGTACTTGATGGCGTTGGCGTGCTCCTCGTTGCTGGTGGCGCCGACGCAGTCGGTGAGGGTCACGACGTCGTAGCCGCGCTCGTAGGCGCTGCGCATGGTGGACTCGACGCAGCAGTTGGTCAGGAAGCCGCCGATCGCGATCCGGTCGATCCCCTTGCTGCGCAGGATGAAGTCCAGGTTGGTGCTGCCGAAGGCGTCGAGGCCACGCTTGCCCTCGACGATGATGTCCTCCTCGGCGGGCTTCATCTCGTCAGTGATCTCGGCACCCCAGCTCCCGGCCACGAAGGCGTTGGAGTCGACCACGCCCGAGAGGATGCCGTAGGGGTGGTTGGTGATCTCCCGGTAGCCCTCCTTGAAGCTGATCGGGATGTGGATGATCGTCGCGCCAGCGTCGCGGGCGGCCTGCACCACCTCCGTGGAGTTGGCGAGCATGTTCGTCTCCGCCATGTTGGCCTCCACCGCGCCGTGGAGGGCGCCGCCGCTGGTGGTGAAATCGTTCTGGTACTCGATCAGGAGCAGTGCGGTCTTGTCGTTGGCCATTGGGTCCCCTTCCCTCTGCGCGCCCTCGTTGGCGCATGGCCTCAGTCAACACCAAGGCCCGGTGGGCGACAAGGGATTTCGTGCAGCCCGATTACCCAGCAGTTGGCAGCACCAGCCCACGGATGACCGCCTCGACGACGGGCCGGACCTCGCCGTCGTCCCCGCGCTCGACGGCGTCCAGGAGTTCGGAAAACCGCCGGGAAGACTCCGTGGCAGTGACGTTGCGCATGCACCGACGCTATCTGACTATCTGAATTTCGAGATCGCGCCGACGAGCAGACGCATCGTCGACCCCAGCGGCACCAGCCGAAACCAACCCGGAGGGTCAGAAGGGGTGGGCTGCAGTCTTCAACGGGTGGGGGCCGGTGAGCGGAATGTGACGCCATACGAGCCGTGCCGAACCAGTACCCGGGTCAAGGTGCACCAGAATCGTGTGTGGGGTCTCGGCCAGGCGGAGTTCGGCGTCGAAGCAGCCGTCCCGCCAGGCCCCACTGGCGGCGACGACAACCTCCAACCCACCCGGCGCGAGCCAGTTCGACTCGACCCATCGCCCGTCACCGATCCGCGTGACCAGACCGCCATCCGGGTGCGCCAGCGTCATGACATGGCCGTCATCGGAGGGCTCAAGCGTCACCTCAGCGAATGCCGGGGGAAGCTGCGACGACGCGGTCAGCGGGAGCGTGAGTGAGGACCTGCGTTCCGACCCACCAAGGGGAACATGCTGGAGCTTGGCCAGCCGGTCGGCGAGTTCGGCGTCGGCACCGGGGTCGGACGTGGTGCCATCCATCGCTGGGATGAGGTGCTCCCAGAGCAGGTCCAGCACGGATGCCATGTCAACGGTCTCGGATGTGATGGCCACCACCGCGTCGTGCTCCGGCAGTACGACGGCGAACTGGCCGAAGGCGCCGTCGCCACGGTAGCCGTGGCGCTGGTTCCAGAAGGAGTAGCCGTACCCTCGTTCCCAGTCCCCGGCGTCACCAACCTTGGAAACCGTTGTGGGGAGGGGTGCTTCCGCAGCATAGTCGGCGGGCACGATCCGCCTGCCCTCCCAGACGCCGCCATCCAGCCAGGTCTGGGCCAGCGCCAGGATCGACGGCGTGGTGACGTGCAGTCCGCTGAACCCCAGGTCGCGTCCCTGGTGGGTGCGTTGGGCCTTGGCCGGGGCGCCACCGAACGGGTCCAACAACAGCCGGCGCACGTGCGCCGAGACCGGCTCCCCCGTGGCCGCGGCAATAGCCTGCGCAACCAGGTAGGTTCCCACCTGGTTGTAGGCCCAGACCTCGCCCGGTTCGCCGTCGGGTTCGCGCTCAAGGATCAAGGAGAGGAGCTCGTCGTCACCGTCGTCATCCGACCGCGGCGGCTCGTCGTCCCCGCGCCAGACCCACGCGTCCTCGCTGTGTCCCACTGTCATCGAGATGCAGTGACGCACCGTCACTCGGCGCCACCGCTCCGGGACCGAGCCGAGGTCCCTCAGGTAGGACCACACCGGCGCATCCAGCGAGATGACACCCTCACCCACAAGGTGACCCAGCACCGTCGAGGTGAAACTCTTGCTCAACGAGTACCCCAGATGCACCCGTCCACGCTCGTAGGGGGACCACCAGCCCTCCGCGATCACTTTTCCGTGGCGCGCAACCATCAGGGAGTGCAAGCCGTGCCCGGGAGTCTCGAGGGCGTCCAACAGACGCAGCAGCCCTCGTGCGTCGACTCCTTCGGCGGAAGGCGAACTGGGTGACATTGCCATGCGGTCACACTAGCCCGCGATCGACCTTCACAGGCAGCTGTTCGTCGAGCCCTCGGCCTAAACTCACAGGGATGGACTGATCCCTTACCTACTGCTCCCAGGACAAGCTGCCGAGGCGTTCGAGTTCTATGCATCCGTCTTTGGCGGAAGGGCGAGGCTGGTCACTTACGAGCAGGCGGGGCGCACCGACGGCCCGGCCGACGCCATCACGCACGGCATGCTCCTGGATGGACCTGTCGAGATCGCGGGGGCGGATGCCGGCGCCGGCGACGACACCGTGCACATGGCGGGCATGTTCTTCTCGCTGCTCGGTACGGCCGAGCACGAGACACTACGACGCTGGTTCGACGCGCTCGCCGACGGCGGCGAGGTCATCGACCCGTGCAGAAGCGCCCATGGCGAGACCACGACGGCACCCTCGTTGACCGGTTCGGGGTCCGCTGGCTGATCGGGCACCAGGGCTGACCTCTCAACACTGCGACACCAAAGCGCGGTTGGCGCCCGCGCCCTGGCCTTTGGCCCCGATGGACGTCACTTCCCCGGCTCAGTTGCGCAGCTAAGGACAACGACGCTGAGCAATGGCCAACGCCCGTCGGCGGACAAGCGGCAGTCGAGGATAGACGAACGGTCCGAACACCCCTCGGGCACCACGGTCGCGTCGGCCCACTCGACGGCGACATCGGCCACCTTGATTGACGCCGTATGGTTCATATCCTGCACCGTGCGCCCGCAGACCCGGCGCGTCAAGGCACAGGTCACCCGCCTACGCCTCCAACCCGTACCCGCTGACCTCCCCGACTCTATCGACGCCCGATGGCATGCGCGCAAGATGCTCATGAGTCAGGTCACCCAAGTCCCGACCCGCAAATCTGAGCATGAGACCGCGGCGCCGTGGAAGACGCTAGTCTTCTCCCGCGGGGACAGATTCCCCCACAAATGGTGAAGTTGCCTGAGGGAGGAAACTGAGATGGTATCCGATCTGGTATCGAAGGTTCGGATTCGCGAGAGATTCGTTGTCGCCATCACGCTATTCGCAGCAATTATGCTCCCTCTCGGCGCCTCTAACGTCGCGGCCGAGGGCCTTCCCGCCCCGTCGTTGGTTGAGGCGGTGTTGTCTCCCACCGATGGACAACTCGAACTCGACGAGACCCTTTCCGTATCAGTGACTTTCCAAAGTGATGTCCCGATCTCAAGCATGTACATCTCGTGGACCACACCCACCGGCGGAAGGCACTCCGGAGGCATCTACTCCTGGACTAAATCGGGAGACCACTATTCCGGCTCAATCAAATGGACGTTATCGGAACCGGATAGCTGGCCCTCCGGACAGTACTCACTAGAGGCCCTATCCGTGACCGACACGACGGGCCGCACTACCTACTTCGCAGGCCCAGGCCAAATCCACGATCCCAGACTTGCACCAGACAGCCTCGACTTCACCGTAACCAACAGCATCGCACCCCCGGCACCTCCGTCGTTGGTTGAGGCGGTGTTGTCCCCCACCGATGGACAACTCGAACTCGACGAGACCCTTTCCGCATCAGTGACTTTCCAAAGTGATGTCCCGATCTCAAGCATGTACATCTCGTGGACCACACCCACCGGCGGAAGGCACTCCGGAGGCATCTACTCCTGGACTAAATCGGGAGACCACTATTCCGGCTCAATCAAATGGACGTTATCGGAACCGGATAGCTGGCCCTCCGGACAGTACTCACTAGAGGCCCTATCCGTGACCGACACGACGGGCCGCACTACCTACTTCGCAGGCCCAGGCCAAATCCACGATCCCAGACTTGCACCAGACAGCCTCGACTTCACCGTAACCAACAGCATCGCACCCCCGGCACCTCCGTCGTTGGTTGAGGCGGTGTTGTCTCCCACCGATGGACAACTCGAACTCGACGAGACCCTTTCCGTATCAGTGACTTTCCAAAGTGATGTCCCGATCTCAAGCATGTACATCTCGTGGACCACACCCACCGGCGGAAGGCACTCCGGAGGCATCTACTCCTGGACTAAATCGGGAGACCACTATTCCGGCTCAATCAAATGGACGTTATCGGAACCGGATAGCTGGCCCTCCGGACAGTACTCACTAGAGGCCCTATCCGTGACCGACACGACGGGCCGCACTACCTACTTCGCAGGCCCAGGCCAAATCCACGATCCCAGACTTGCACCAGACAGCCTCGACTTCACCGTAGGCACGTTCGTAAGCCCTCCCACCGATACCGCGGCACCGGTGCTGCAAGAGTTCGACTACACACCCACCGCCATCGACGTCGCGGACGGCCCCCAAGAAGTAGTCGTCACTGCCCGAGTAACCGACGCCACCGGCGCCGCGGCACCCACCCTGATCCTGTCTTCTGACGACACCACCCAAACGCTTGGCTTTGGTGAGATGACCCGCATCTCGGGTACCGCCCAAGACGGCATCTACCAGGGCACCGTCAC
>NZ_VKKG01000039.1 GCF_007197885.1 Tessaracoccus rhinocerotis | reverse complement strand
GGTAGCCGAGCGGACTGGTCCAAACCAGTACCAGGGACTTCGGTTGCTCCACCTTCCAGATTCACGCCGTCTTGGCCCGGTGTACTCGTCTGCTGATGGGGGCGAGGTTCCCGACCCGGGTCTGGCCCCGGGTCCGTGGGCGATAGGGCCGGGTGTGGTCCAGGTCCAGCCCGCGGGATGTTCGGTTGGAGTAGAGGAACACCTCGTGCTGGGCGGCAAGGCTGACCGCTTGTTTCATCGAGATCGACGGCACGTACTGGTCCTCGGGTGGAACATCCCCCAGATCGATCACCGGTTGGACCTTCACCT
>NZ_VKKG01000038.1 GCF_007197885.1 Tessaracoccus rhinocerotis | reverse complement strand
CATCAACGTGGAGGTGTTTTTTCTATGGGAACTAGAGTCAGTTATCCAGAAGAAGTGAAATTAAAGGCGATTGAAATGCGGTTAGCAGGTGTTCCTGTAAAAGAAGTGATGGAGGAACTGAACATCCGAAACTACACACAGCTGAAAACTTGGATGAAATGGTATCGGAATGGTGAATTGCACCGTCTTGCACAACCGGTCGGTAAGCAATATGCCTTCGGCAAAGGACCTGGGTATGAGAGTGAGACAGCGAGGCTGCAGGCTGAAAATCGATATCTGAAACAACAGGTGGAAGTGTTAAAAAAGTACA
>NZ_VKKG01000037.1 GCF_007197885.1 Tessaracoccus rhinocerotis | reverse complement strand
CCTTTGTCTAGGTTTCTAGCATAAGTCCCCCCACCAATCGTGTAAGGTTCAGTCATATCGCCAGTTTGGTTTCTATATGCTTTGACAAGTTTCTCCACAAATGGATCATCTTTATCTACATAATGTGGCTTTTGAACTTTACCAAGTTCAAGGCTAAATCCAATGTCTTTAATTTCATTAGTAAATCTTTCAACAGCCTCTTCAAATTCAAATCCCTGAGGATATCTTAAGTTCACACCGTATCTTCCAGCTTCTTTATTATCGTATTTAATAATTCCTATATTAGTAGTAACGTCTCCCATTACATCTGTAT
>NZ_VKKG01000036.1 GCF_007197885.1 Tessaracoccus rhinocerotis | reverse complement strand
GACCTTCCGGAACTGTGCCGAGCCGATCTTGAACAGGATGAACGCGACCAGCAGGGAGAACACCACGCAGGCGAAGAACCCGATGGGGAAGGCACCCCAGGTGCTGAGGGCTGTGAAGCTGTCGAGGAGCCACCCGATGGTCAGCGCCAGGGCGATGACGAACATCCACACCGCATGGATCGCGAACATCCCGGCACCGCCGAAGAACGCGCCCCCGATGCCCGGGTGCTTGGCCGCCGGGACCAGCTCGGCCTTGGCGAGCTCCTTCTCTCGTTCGACGAACTCGGCGTAGTTCGCGCGGAACTCCTGGAAGGCGTC
>NZ_VKKG01000035.1 GCF_007197885.1 Tessaracoccus rhinocerotis | reverse complement strand
GTTTATCGTGAGCTTTTCAAGATTACCAAATATTCCAAGAGCAAAAGCAAACTTGAAGAAGGAGACGCTTAAAATTGTAGTTTCACTTATAATGGCTGTTTCTGTTGTTTCTCTAATTTTTATCGCTCAGCAAGCGGATGGTATGCCATCGATTTCAAAATTCTATGAAGATGCCTATAAATTAACAGGTGGCAAAAATATTGTTAATGCTATATTAGGTGATTTCAGAGCGTTAGATACTTTATTTGAGGGATTAGTATTAATCATTGCAGGTTTAGGTATCTACACACTACTTAATTACAAAGATAGGAGGGGACAAG
>NZ_VKKG01000034.1 GCF_007197885.1 Tessaracoccus rhinocerotis | reverse complement strand
CTTGGGCTTCCTCACCCGGCCCGGCAGCACCGCAGCCGAGTAGTGCGCAGCCATCTCCCGATACGAGTCGTTCAACACGACCTCACCCTCACGGGGATGCTTCAACACCCCAGTCTTCAAATTGTCCGGCACAATCCTGGGCACCGACCCACCGAACGCAGCGAACATCGCCACGTGTGCCCGCAGCCACGTGTCCTGCTTCATGTCCACCGCGGGATAGACGAACGCGAACCTGCTGAACGGCAAACACGCCACGAACAAGTAGACCTTCGACACCTCCCCGGTGGCCGGGTTCGTCAGTTCCATCGTCGGGCCGGACCA
>NZ_VKKG01000033.1 GCF_007197885.1 Tessaracoccus rhinocerotis | reverse complement strand
TCCTCATAAGCTACGCTTCCATTTTCATTGAAAAATTTTCGTAAGTAAACTTTAGCTTTTTTATTATATGGAGCATAATACTCAGTAAAAACTTTAGTATATGTATAAAATTCTTTTCGAATCAGTTTCCCATTCGAAACAAATTCAGCTCGATCAACAATATTTTTATCCTTCAAATAACAATTGACATAACAACTTTTATTATTAAAATAAATTCTCGTTACTTTATCTTTTATATTTTTAACTTGTATGTCATGTGATTCAATGTTTTCGATAATATTTTCAATTGTATAAGAAGTAGGTTTAACCTTTACATCAGTAAAATAT
>NZ_VKKG01000032.1 GCF_007197885.1 Tessaracoccus rhinocerotis | reverse complement strand
AACCACTAATATATCATGTCAGTGTTCGCTTAACTTGCTAACATGATGCTAATTTCGTGGCATGGGGAAAATCCGTAGATCTGAAGAGACCTGCGGTTCTTTTTATATAGAGCGTAAATACATTCAATACCTTTTAAAGTATTCTTTGCCGTATTGATACTTTGATATCTTGTCTTTCTTACTTTAATATGACGGTGATCTTGCTCAATGAGGTTATTCAGATATTTCGATGTACAATGACAGTCAGGTTTAAGTTTAAAAGCTTTAATTACTTTAGCCATTGCTACCTTCGTTGAAGGTGCCTGATCTGTAACTACCTTTTGAGGTT
>NZ_VKKG01000031.1 GCF_007197885.1 Tessaracoccus rhinocerotis | reverse complement strand
CTGCATTACACTATTTGAAAAATACTAGCGTGCTCACCGAAGATGAGTGGGACATTGCGAGAAAAGCGCGTAATAAATCGAGTCAAACCAGAGCGAAGAACGCAACGATTCAAGAATATAGAAATGCTTCTGGTATAGAGGCATTGATTGGGTATTTAACCTTGACTGGAGAGACTGACAGAGTAGATGAACTTATGAAACTTATAATTACAGATGGGAGTGAAGACATTTGACTGGTTCAGTAATTGCAGGACGTCATGCTGTTAGAGAACTACTGCGTACAGATGCAGATATAAACAAGGTATACGTTCAGGACACAGCAAACAAGCA
>NZ_VKKG01000030.1 GCF_007197885.1 Tessaracoccus rhinocerotis | reverse complement strand
CAGGTCGGCCTCGGCTGTGCGCCAACCCCCGGCGGATCCCTCCGGCAGCAGCAGATGGCTACTGAGCCGCTGCGAGCCGGCGAAGACTTCCAGGACCCGGTCAGTGACCCGCAGGTCGACCTTGGATCCGATGTGGACAAACGGCACCGAGTAGTGGTTCTTGGCCCAGACCACGTGCCCGCTGCGTCCGACGCGGCGGCCATAGACCCAGCGGCTGATCTCGTAGGCGACCTGCGGCAACGGCCTCAGCAGCGGCTGCTCCTCCGAGACGAACACGCTGTGTCGGGACCCGGGACGCTTCTGGAACGGTGTGGTGTTGTAAGCCGCGACCCGG
>NZ_VKKG01000003.1 GCF_007197885.1 Tessaracoccus rhinocerotis | reverse complement strand
ACGTCGAGGTCTTCCAGATGGGCAGTGTGAGAACTTCCATCATCGGGAGGCCTCGACCCCTACCCGGTCAACGACGCGCCGGACCCACTACACCCCGCTTTGTGATGAGCCGGCAAAGGTGTTCAAATCAGGAACGGTGATCGTGGGCACGACAGGGATCGGTGAGGTAGCGTCAGACATGAGCCTTGTTAGTTGAGAGAAGTGACGTAGACACTCACATCCTCCCAGCGGCAAGGCTCCCCACGTCTACTCGGTCAACAGGCACGGCCCCATTCTCAATTGGGAAGAGCCGGATTAATCATTAAGATTGCACAATCACACCAGACATCCTCGACTACACACTCCGTTTTCACACACGAACCCCAGTACGGACGTTATGATTACTCGCTGTGCTGCGAATATAGTTCACCACACGGCGAGAAGTATCTTTCACGCCATAGTCCTCCGGCGACTCTGAGGCTCCACTCTGCGCGTGCTGCTTAACGACGATACGGACGCTATCCACCACATCTTCAGGCGAGATTCCAGTGACAATGATCCCGCCCGTGTCAAGCGCCTCAGGGCGCTCGATAGCTTCTCGGATCGTGACTGCGGGGAAGCCCAGCAACGTTGATTCCTCTGCTATCGTACCCGAGTCAGAAAGTACGCATCGCGCTGACTTCTGTAGCCGAACATAGTCCGTAAATCTAAGCGGCGGATGCACAATTATCTCCGGGTCCGCCTCTATGCCATACTGCTCCATGCGCTTGCGGGTGCGAGGGTGCGTCGACAGAAGCATCCGGGCACCTTGGTCCCTCGCGACCGCCGCGAGCGATCTCAGCACGCTCCTCAGCCTCACTTCGGAGTCGACGTTCTCCTCCCTATGCACAGAGGCCAAGAGATAATTGCCCTCCATGAGGCCCAGACGACCAACTACTTGGGCCTGGTCGATCTGCTCTGCGTAGTGCTCCAGTACTTCGCGCATCGGCGACCCCATGTGGATGATCTTTGAGGGATGAAGGCCCTCGGCCAGAAGGTTACGTCGGGAGTGCTCTGTATAGACGAGGTTGTAGTCGGACACATGGTCAACGAGATGCCTGTTAATCTCCTCAGGGACATTCGGATCGAAGGAGCGGTTCCCCGCTTCCAGGTGATACACAGGTACCTTCATGCGCCGAGCCATCAGCGCAGAGACACATGAGTTGGTGTCGCCAAGGACAACCATGGCGTCTGGCTTCTCTGCGATAAGAACGCCCTCTGTTCCCTTGAGAACGTCCCCCAGCACCGAGCCCAACGAACTCGTATCGGCCTGAAGGAAGTGATCCGGCCGACGCAAACCGAGGTCCTCAAAGAAGATCTCGTTGAGCTCATAGTCGTAGTTCTGGCCGGTGTGGACCAGGACGTGGTCCGTGTGCTCCTCGAGAGCCGCGATGATCCTGGACAGACGGATGATCTCGGGCCGCGTCCCGACGACCGTCACAACCTTCAGTCTCCCTGCCATGGCTATACGACCTCACTAATGGTGTCTGGTTTGGATGGATCAAACAGATCGTTGGTCCAGAACGAGGTGAACAGGTCCGCCGTTCCGGTGTTCGTGATCCTGTGCGCCCACATGGTGGGCATGTCGACGGCCACGGGGGCGTCGCCGGCGACGGTGAAGTTCAGAACCTCATCGGTGAACAGTTTCCGCAACGAGATCACCGCCTGACCAGCGAGGACGGTGAAGCGCTCAACCTTGCGACGATGGAAGTGGTCCCCCCGGCTGATGCCCGGGACAGTAGTGGAGAAGGCCGATTGACCTGTCCCACCATGGCTCCGCACGACTTCGAAGAACGATCCCCGTGGATCAGCATGACGGGTCAACGTGATCGGGGTCCGTGTCTCGATGGTGTAGGACCGGTAGGTGTTGAAAAGATCTCGATCGAACTCGTCAGCGAGGTCAGGCATCTCACCACGATCATAGACCGAGGCCAGCTCCCGCAGCCTTCCGAGGAGTCCAGAGACGCTCTTAGTCACTTCGAGGTTCCCCTGCTCCTCGGGAGTGGTCGCGCCGGTAAGAAGATCTGCTGCGTTCTGGGCGTGGAGAAGGGTGAGTTCCTTGTCTTGGTCTACCCGAGGCTCGCCTCCCGTACTCAAGATATGACAGAACGTTGCGGTAACGGCGTTGTAGAAGGGACGCCCATGCTCGCCGAAGAGGTTCGGCAGGCGGAGATCCAAGAACTGGGCTCCGACCTCTTGAGAGGCCAACGCCAGGATCTCTCCTGCCCTTGCCTTGGCCTCACCGTATGGGGTGCCGTTTCCTGTCTGGGTGGAGTTGGCATAGACCACGACCGGTGGCGGCTCAGGCGCTCGCCTGAGTGCCTCGGAGACCTGTTCCGCGAACTGGATGTTGCCGGCACTGACCTGATCCGGAGTAGCCCGGTTGACGCCCGCAATGTGAATGAGCCGAGTGGCCCCGTTCAGGGCGCCAACTGCCGTTTCGGCCTCGAACTGCTCCCCAACTGCGATCGCGGTCGTGTCGGTTCCGGTCTCTCGCAGCGCAGCACGGGTATGCCAGCCCAGGAAACCCCCGCGGCCAGTCATTGCAACCGATCCGGTCGGACCGCTGGCTCCTGAGGTAGTCACGTGGCTTGGCCAAGCAGCGCTTGGACCTCCGGGAGCTGCAGGAGCAGTTCCTTGGTGTCTTCAACTGTGAGTTGCCTGGTGTTCGCAGAGGTGTAGTCATCGCTGCGGGAGATCCTCGTCTCTCCCTCCTCGAAGTACAACTCGTACTGGAGCGAACGAGCATCTAACGGGACGCGGAAGTAGTCTCCCTCGTCTGAGGCCTTTACGATCTCCTCGCTGCTCAACAGGGTCTCGTGCATCTTCTCGCCGTGGCGAATGCCGATCACTCGTAGGTCTGGGTCCTCGTCACCCAAGAGGCTCGCGACAGCTCGGGCCAACACCTCCACCGTGGAGGCCGGAGCCTTCTTGATGAAGAGGTCACCAGGCTGCGCGTGGGTGAACGCATGGTCCACGAGATCCACGGAATCTGCCAAGGACATCAAGAAGCGAGTCATCTTCGGCTCGGTCAAGGTAAGAGGCTGACCACTTTGGATCTGCTTGACGAACATGGGGATCACCGAGCCACGTGAGTACATAACGTTTCCGTACCGGGTGATCGACACGGTCATCTCCGACTCCGGGTAGTTCCGGGCGAACGCTTGGGCGGTCTTCTCCATCAGAGCCTTGGACATTCCCATGGCGTTGACGGGGTAGACAGCCTTGTCGGTGCTCAGACAGACGAGCGACCGAACGCCAGCTCTGGCTGCCTCCCTGATGACGTTGTCGCTCCCGGTCACATTGGTGAGAACGGCCTGGTGCGGGAAGAACTCGCACGACGGAACTTGCTTCAGAGCCGCGGCATGGAACACGAAATCAACGTCACGCATCGCCGGCGAGACACTGGCCGCGTCCCTGACATCACCCAAGAAGAAGCGGAGTCGCTCATCCGTGAAACGGCGACGCATGTCATCCTGCTTGGCCTCGTCACGGCTGAGGATGTTTACCTGCCTGACTCCCCTACCCAACAGGTGTCCGGCCATGGTCGACCCAAAGGAGCCAGTCCCACCGGTAATGGCAACTACCGAACCATCAAGCGCCTGCATCCATCATCCCTTCTGTGTCCTTCGAGGCCACGACACTCTGGAGGATGCCCTCCACAGCAGTAACACCGGATTCGCGTGAGAAGCGGCTCACGTACGCACCCCAGGCGCGTCGAGCCATGCCCTTCTGGTCGTCGGCCCCCGTGCGAGCCGCCTGACGGAGGGCCGATTCGAGGGAAGTGACACTCTCCGCGTCAGCGGTGAACCCCAGTTCCTGGTCTTC
Organism: Tessaracoccus rhinocerotis; assembly: GCF_007197885.1. Taxonomy (GTDB): domain Bacteria; phylum Actinomycetota; class Actinomycetes; order Propionibacteriales; family Propionibacteriaceae; genus Arachnia; species Arachnia rhinocerotis. Next base: position 433,520 of record NZ_VKKG01000003.1, on the reverse strand, counting down.
GACGAACGTCCGCACGTCCCCCTGCACCGTCGTTATGACAGGCAGGGCATGAGCCAGTGAAGCTTGCAGCTTTGACGGGATGGTTCCCCTGAACACCGGCAGATCCCTGAGTGTGACCAGGGCGTAATCAGACCTCTCGTACAGGTCCGCCATCTGCTCGCGGGGTACCCGCCCCTGGAACTCGATGTTCGTGGCGCCAAGCCTCTCTGCTGCTGCTCTAACTTGGGGAAGGGCGACGCCGTCACCAACGATCGTCAGATGCACCCCTGAGTCCCGGGCTGCGTGCACCGCTTCAACCGCTGTTACGAGGTCTTGCATGTCGCCCACGTTGCCACCGTAGATGACGCGAGTGGTACCGCGTCCCGGGTCGGCTCCCTTCAGGAGGCCCTTGGGCTCTTCAGCCGCGCTCTCAACGGCCCAGTTGTAAACAAGATGGGTGCGGTCCGAGGCGGATCCACGTTCGACGAGCGTCTTCACCATGGTGGGGGCTATACCGATCACGGCGGCTGACCGACGATAGAGGCTCACTAGCCACGGATTGAGCAGGGACTCGATCACCTTGGCCGCGAACCCCTTCCTCACCAACGACGAGCCGGTGATGGAGTCCGGCCACAGATCCTGCACGTGGAGCACATAAGGGGCACCGCCCGTCATCCGCCAGAGCCAAGGACCCAGCGAAGGGGTCATCTGCGTCGCATAGACATAGATGACGTCGGCCCCCCGAGCAAAGCTGCGCGTGGTGGCAGCTGACAGGGCGAAGGTCGTATAGTTCAGAATGCGCTTGAAAGCACTCTGCGAATGGTCGATCCACAGGGGAACGCGCATGACTTCGACTCCACCGTCGCTCTCATGGCTTCGCAACTTCTGAGAGTAACCGTCATAGATACGACCCTCAGGGTAATTGGGGTATCCCGTGACCACACGCACGTCGTGCCCCCGGTCCGCGAGGCCGCGCGCAACGGTCGCGGGTATATGGAGTCCCTCAGGGGGGTAGTACTGACTCAGGATCAGAACCTTCATTCGACACTCCCGCTGGCGTTACGGGAGCTCTTCCCGAGAGATACGAGCTCACCCCTGGGACTCTTGAGTTTGCTGCCGACCTGGGGGAACGCTCCGGTCGTCGGCTCCACGACGAGATCCCCAGTGAGCCTCTGCAATGCGGGAGACTGGCCCACAAGCCTGCCGGCAAGATTCAGTAGCGCAATCGGAACCGGGATCTGGAACGTTCGGTACCCCATGCCCTCAGCAAGGGCTCGAATCAGACTTGGGGTGGAGACTGGCTCCGGGTCTGCAACCAGCACCACCGACCCTGGCACGTCATCCGCGCGGATGCTCTCGGTGATCCATGTGATCAGGTTGCCGATCGAAAGCATCGAGCGCGCGTTCCGAACGGCCCCCAAAGGAATCGGAATCCGCGTCTCGATGAGACGCATGAGGCGCTGAACGTTGCCCTTCACGCCGGCCCCGTAGATGACAGTTGGTCGCAGGACGACGACCTCGAGTCGCGTTCCCGCAGCGACCTCGGCGAGGGCCTGCTCGGCTTCGAGCTTGGAAACCCCGTACGGGTCAACCGGCGCTGGGTCGTCGCCCGCCCTGAAGGGGGACCCCTGGGTGACCTCTCCATTCACCTTTATGGAGCTGAGGAACACCAACCGTCGGACACCCTGATCCACGCAGGCCTTCGCCAATCGCCGGGTACCACGAACGTTGATCTCCCGGAAGGCTTCCAACGGCTCATCGGAAGTCTCCTGCATGACATGGACCCGAGCCGCGAGATGCACCACCATCTCGACATCCTCCAGGAGGCCACTCCAGTCGGTTGCCGAGTCGATGCTGGGCACAGTCAGCACTTCGTCGGCCCCTGGCACCTCTACGGGCCGACGCGCAACGGCAATCACCTCGTGATCATGAGCCAACGCCCTCACGAGGTGTCTTCCAACGAACCCCGTGGCGCCAGTTACCAGAATCCTCATGCCTTGGCGCCCTCTCGTGAAGTGAATCGCGCGAGTCGGGGCATGCCAAGGTAAATCGCGACCAGAGCGAGGACGATGACCCATGCGGCCGCAGGGACCGTAACGATCCCGGCCGCGGAAGCCAAGCCGACGGCGCCGGCAGCAAGTGAGAACAGCGCAACAGCAACGGCGATCTTCACGTGGGACTGACCACCATCCACGAGTCGCTGGTACACGTGCCCCCTGTGCGGCTCGAACCAGCGTTCACCCTTCAGAACCCGACGCGCGACAGCTGTCACCGTGTCCGCGAGGTAGATGGATACAGGTGCGACTACAGCGAGCATCGGGGCACCCGACACGACAGCGAGGACTGCGATGCCGGCGATAGCACCGCCAAGGAGGTAGCTCCCGACGTCCCCGAGGAAAACACCCGGTGGCGTGAAGTTCCAAGGAAGGAAAGCCAGGAAGGCGACAGCAACCAGAGCACCGCTTGCAACGAGCCACGGCAACTCGAGGATGAATCCCAGGAAGGCATAGGTCGAGCCCACAACGAAGCCGTGCAGGCCAGAGATCCCATTGATCCCGTCCATGAAGTTTGCAAAGTTCACATAGGCAGCGAAAGCCACGGCCATGGCCGGCAGCCACCACCAGGAACTGCCAAGAACCTGAGTGGCCAGCACCCCGAGGACTGACCCGACGATCAATTGCACACCTGCGCGCACTTTGATGGACACACCCTTGGCGTCCTCCGCCATCCCCAGCACACCAACCGCACAGGCACTCCCGAGTGCCATCAGCACGAGAAGTCTGTCAGGATCCTTGAGGCCGACGGCGGCGATGGAACCTCCAACGAGCAACGCCAACAACTGGGCCGCTCCCCCACCGCGAATCGTTGTCCGGACGTGGGACGACCTTTCGTTCGGAACGTCCACCACCCCTGCGCGCACCAGAAGCTTGTTCATGACAAATGGGCTGCACAGCGCCACTGCGGCGGTCAGAGCCACGGCGAACCAGCCGAGCGGACTCACACGCAGCACCCCATCCGCCCATTGCCCCAAGTCATACAGCCATACTTTCACTATCCGGGGTAGGGGCCCCAGCGGATTCAGCCAAATTCCTGAAGGCAAGCAGCTCGTCGACGGTCACCGTAGTGGGTCGCTGGACTGGCACCGAGGGAGGGCTGAGCGGGGCCACGCGGACTTGGCTGATGAGCGGGTGGACCCTCTGCGCATCGGTCTCGAGGTCGCTGAACAGCACCTCGTGCAGCTTCTCCCCCGGGCGGAGTCCCGTGAAGCTGACCTCGATGTCCTTGCCGGACTCTGCGATCAGGCGCTCGGCGACGTCGACGATCTTGATCGGTTCCCCCATGTCCAGGACCGCCACGTCGCCGGGGTTGCCGATGGCACCCGCCTGCAGCACCAGCTCGCAGGCCTCTGGGATGGTCATGAAGTAGCGCGTGACCTCGGGGTCGGTGACGGTCAAGGGTCCGCCGCGCTCGATCTGGGTGCGGAACGTGTGCAGCACGGAGCCGCGGGACCCCAGGACGTTGCCGAAGCGCACCGACACGTACGGGAGCCCCAGTTCCTGCGCGTGCCAGGCGGTCAGCCGCTCCGCGACGCGTTTGGTGCGTCCCAGCACGCTCGAGGCGTCGGCGGCCTTGTCCGTGGAGATGTTGACGAAGTTGGTCACGCCCACGGCCTGAGCGCAGCGAAGCACGTTGAGGCTGCCCAGCACGTTGGTCTTCCACCCCTCCTCAGGGAACCGCTCCAGCATGGGGAGGTGCTTCAGCGCCGCGGCGTGGAACACGACGTCGGGCCGGTGGGACTCGAACACCTTGGCCAGGGCGGCCTCGTCGCGGATGTCGCACAGGACCATGTCGTCGGTGTCCAGCAGCCCCACGCCGTAGAGGGAGAGCTGGACAGAGTGGAGGGCGGACTCGTCGCGGTCCAGCAGCACCAGCTTGGAGGGACCGAGCTTGTGCACCTGCCTGGCAAGCTCGGAGCCGATGGAGCCGCCTGCCCCAGTGACCAGCACCACCTTGCCGGCCACGTAGTCGGCGATGGACTCCAGGTCAGTGTGGATGGGGCGTCGGCCCAGGAGGTCCTCCACCTTGAACTCGCGCAGCGTGTCCAGCGAGATCCGGCCGCCGATCATCTCCCGCACCGTTGGCACCACCACCAACTCGAGGTCAGCCTCGGCGCAGTCATCCGAGACCCGCTGCAGCAGCTGGGGGTCCGGGTGGGTCATCGCGACGATGACGGTCTGTGCACCGGTGGAGCGGGCGACGTCGGCGAGGTCCGCGCCGGTGCCCAGCACCCGGTGCCTGCCGATCCGCAGGAAGCGCTTGGAGAGGTCGTCGTCGAGGAAGCCGACGATGTTGTAGTGGGGGTCGTCGGCGCGGGCCACCAGCTTGGCCACCTTGTGCCCCGCGTACCCGGCGCCGTAGACGAGGGTGCGGACGTTGCCGTCGACGCGCTGCCACTGGGCGAGGACGAGCGCCCGGAACACCCAGCGGCCTGCGGCCATGATGGTCAGCGCCAGCGGCGGCAGCAGGAAGGCCATGGAGTTCGGGAACGTGTTGGTGCTGAGCACCAGTGCCAGCCCGAAAGGCACGGCGGCTGCGAACACCAAGCCACCCATCGCGGCCGCATCGCTGAAGCTGCCCACCTGGCTGCGGCCGCGGTAGACATGCGTCAGCAGGCCCAGTGCCACCTGGATCGCGATCGCGCCGACGAGGTAGAGCGCCACCCAGCCCCACGGGGCACGTTGAGCGTTCAGGCCGAAGCGGACCAGGATGTAGAACCCCATCGCGGCCATCCAGGACGCGCAGTCCCAGCCGACGAGCAGGATCCGGCGCGCGAAGGACGGCAGCCCAAGTGCTGCCGTGGCCATCCGAGTCCCAACACCCAAAGCCCTTGTGTTCCGTTCCTTCGTGGGGCGCGAGCCCATGTGGTTGTTCCCCCGTGGTAGAGTACTCGATGTTAGGCGACCGAGTGCACCATAGGGTCTGAATGTCTGGAAGAACAAAACGGCGACAGAGTCGACCCGGTCCGTTATTGGCAGCGACCGAGTCCCCCATGTGACCGTGCACACGCGCTCGAATATAGGCCATCCACCTCACGTGGCGCGAAGTGGCTGCCAGTTAACGCATCAGGCCGAAGCGTCAGTGCGCGGCGGGGACGGTGCGGATTTCGCTACAGGCAAATTCTTGGCCGTCGGCAGGGTCCGGACGTTTCCAGGCAGCATCGCCGAGACGACGACTGGCTGCGGAGCCGCGTCCGCCGAGGGGGCCGGCGTCGCAGGTGCCGCGTCGGGGCGGTCGCGAACCGTGCCGAGATCGTCGATGGAGAACACGCCCACGAGACGTCCGTCCTCCACGATCGGGACGGCACCGACGTCGCGCTCACGCATCCGGTCCAGCACGTCGACCAGCGGATCGGTAGGGGACGCGACTAGTGGGTCGCGGGTGCAGATCGCGTCGATGCGCATGTGCCCCGCCCCGTTCTCCGCCATGACCCGTACCGCCAGGTCCTGGGCGGTGATCACTCCGAGTACGTCCTCGCCGTCGAGGACTATCAGGAACTCCGTTTTCCGGTCGCGCATCAGCTTCGCGGCGGCGCGCGCACTTTGCGCCGCCCTGATGGTGACCGGGTTTGCGCTGATGAACTCAGCTACAGCCACACGCATGACATCAACCTCGCTGTAAATGTTGTTGTTGTGGGAATGGGGGTTGAGTTTTTGGAGGTCTCGACACGGGCGCTGGGCGCCCTACTCGACCAGCGGGCGAGGGCCGAGCGCTGGGCGCCCTACTCGACCAGCGAGGCCCGGCCGGATGGTCTCGACACGGGCGCTGGGCGCCCTACTCGACCAACGAGAGAGACACGCCCACTCGACCAACGAGAGAGGCAGGCCCTACTCGACCAGCGGGACGGTGAGAGCCCGCCCGAATGGTCTCGACACGGGCTCCTCGCCCTACTCGACCGACGGGGGCCCCGATTTGGGGATGGGGCTGAGAGGGACCCCATCTCTGGAGCCCCTCTCAGTCTTGGAAGGCTGTGTCAGAGGACGCCTGGACCGCCGAGGCGGTCGCGGTACACGTCCCCGTAGTAAGTGCCCAGCTTGTTGCGGTAGTCGGGGTCGTCGGGGGTGGTGTTCTCCAGTTCAGGGGAGGCCTTGATCTGCTCCTTGGTGAGCGCCACGTAGACCTCCTCGGCCTTGTCGTCCACCCGTTCGATCACGCCGGCGGGGAGGATGACCCTTCGGCCGAAGATCCACGGCCCGGTGTCGACGACGATCTGGGAGTTTCCCGTCTCCTCGTTGGCCTCGTCGACCTTGCCGATGTCGCCGTCGGTGGCGTGGACCTTGTATCCCACCATGCCGGTGGCACCGATGTCGCGGGTGACGGACTCGGGGTAGTTCCACGGATCCCAGTCTGTTGCGTTCATCTCTAACTCCTCCTTCTTGGGGGCCGACCTGTGGTCGGAGTGGGGATGGGTCAGGTGTTTGCGGGCTCGGCGGAGATGTCAGCGAGCGCGGAGGTCGGGTCGTGGTCGACGGCGAGGTCGCCGATGGAGACGATCCCGACCAGCCTGCCGCCCTCGGTCACGGGGACGCGGCGCACCGCATTGTCGCGCATCAGGGTGACGGCCTCGGCCACGTGGGAGTCGGACTCGACGGTCACGACGTCGGGGCTGCACGCCCTGCCGATCTCGTCGTCGCCGCTTCCTCCCTCGGCCAGGCACCGCACGACGATATCCCTGTCCGTGACGATGCCGACCACCGCGTCGCCGTCGACGACGACGAGGTCTCCGATGTCGTGGGCTTTCATCAACTCGGCCGCTTCCCGCACACTCTGGTGCGCCCCGATGGTCCTCGGGTTGGCGGTCATCGAATCTGCAACGGTTGCAGTCATGGATTCCATCCTTTCTGCTCCGGTAGAGACCACCATGGCCCTCCGGTGGTCCACTTTCAAGCGATTGTGCGAATCTCTCGCGGCGAATGGGGCGGCACCGGCGAGTGCCCAATATTCCTATGGTCAGCGCTCTGTGCAGGTGCGCGTGTGGTGGCGCCCACTTGGGGCGGAGAAGATAACCACAAATAGGAGATTCCGGCCCACCTCCGACGTACTGTGACCTCCTACGCGGCTCGACGGCGAGCCGCCAGGGGACGGCAACCAGTACGTGAACGACCAGGTGGGCGCCGCGACGTGGGCCCAGTGGTACATCAACGTGCTGTCCAACACCAAGGACCAGATCGAGGTCAGCGCACAGCCGATCAAGGACGTCGAGGGCAACGCTTTCGCCATGGCCGGCGGCACCGCCTTCGCCATCCCCGCCGGGGCGGCCAACCCGGTGGCGGCCTGCAAGTTCATCACCGCCGTCACCAGCCTCGAGGCCTGGGAGGCCGCCGGCGACGCCCGCGCCGCCACCGTCGAGGAGAACGACTCCATCAACACCGGCCTGTTCACCGGCTCGCCCGCGGCCGACCAGGCGGTCCGCGACGCGCACGTCGTGCCCACCGGCAACGACGGCTTCGACCAGATGATCAACGCCGCCTACGACTCGCTGGCCGACGCCCGCACCGTCGGCTCCTCGCCCGTCGGGCAGCAGATCAACGACGCGTTGAAGAACGCGGTCGGGGTGGCGCTCAGCGGGGAGAAGTCGGTCGAGGACGCCCTGGCCGAGGCGCAGGCGACAGCCATGCGGGAGTGGGAAGGCCTGAGTTGACGACCGTGCGGGGCGCCGGGGCGGCTGCGTCCCGGCGCCCGGCCGTCGCCGCCGAAGCGGTCCGTGAGCTGGACGCAGCGGCGGGGTCCGGCCGTGGGCGCAAGAGCAACCGCAACCGGCGCGAGACGGTCGCCGGGCTGTTGTTCATCAGTCCTTGGATCATCGGGTTCCTGATCTTCACGGTGATCTCGATGAGCTACAGCCTGGTGCTGTCGTTCACCGACTACGACCTGGCCACCAACACCATGGACCCGGTGGGCGGGGAGAACTTCGTGCAGCTCGTCGAGAACCCGCGGGTGCTGATGAGCCTGGGCAACACGTTCACGTTCGCCGTGATGGCCGTGCCGCTCGAGCTGGCGATGGCGCTGCTGATGGCGCTGCTGCTGAACTCGGTGCGGCGCGGCGCGGGCCTGTTCCGGGTGATCTACTACCTGCCCAAGATGACGCCCGCCGTCGCCACCGCGGCGGTGTTCCTGCTGCTGCTCAACGGCAACCAGGGCGCCATCAACAAGTTCCTCGACGCCATCGGCATCCAGGGGCCGCAGTGGTTGCTGGACCCGAACTGGGTGAAGCCGTCGATCGTCATCATGTCCGTGTGGGCGGTGGCCGGGTCCGCGGTCATCCTGCTGGCGGCGCTGCAGGCGGTGCCGGAGGAGCTCTACGAGTCGGCGGCCATCGACGGCGCCGGCCCGCTGCGCCGCTTCACCAAGATCACGCTGCCGATGATCTCGCCGACCATCTTCTTCCTCGTGATCACGCTGACGATCGCGTCGCTGCAGGTCTTCGACCAGGCCTACCTGTTGTTCTACCGCGACGGCGCTGACTCGTCGGCGCCGGAGGCCGCTCTGTTCTACGGCATCTACCTGTACCAACAGGCGTTCCAGCAGTTCAACTTCGGCTTGGCGGCGGCGATGGCGTGGCTGCTGTTCGCGATCATCCTGCTGATCACGCTGGTGCAGTTCCTGGTGGGGCGCCGGTTCGTCCACTACGAGTCCGGGGAGGGATCGTGAACTGGCGGGCGGGTGGAATCGTCAGCGAGGCGCTGCGCTGGGTGGTGCTGCTGGCGCTGGCGGTGGTGTTCATGTACCCGCTGGTGTGGCTGGTCAGCGCCAGCCTGAAGCCGCGCGGCGAGGTCTTCGACAACCAGCTGATCCCCAACACCTTCTCCCCGGGCAACTACGTGGAGGTGTGGGACCAGCTGCCGCTGCTGAACTGGCTGGGCAACTCCATCTTCATCGCGCTGGCCGGGGCGACGCTGATGACGCTGGCGTCGTCGGCGGTGGCGTTCGGGTTCGCCTACTTCCGGTTCCCCGGCCGGGGGATCCTGTTCGGGCTGGTGCTGGCGACGATGATGCTGCCCGGCGCCGTCACCCTGGTGCCGAACTACCTGATCTGGAAGTTCTTCGGGTTCCTCGGCACCAACGTGCCGCTGTGGGGCGGTGTGCGCTGTTCGGGTCGGCGTTCTACATCTTCCTGATGCGGCAGTTCTACATGGGTGTGCCGCGGGAGCTGTTCGAGGCCGCCCGCGTGGACGGGTGCAGCTACTGGGGCCTGTTCTGGCGGATCGCGTTCCCGCTCACCATCCCGAGCGCGATCATCGTGTTCCTGTTCGAGTTCCAGGCGTCGTGGAACAACTTCACCGGTTCCCTGATCTACCTGAACTTCGGCTCGACCGAGAACTACACAGTGCCGCTGGGCATCAACTACGCCATGGCGAAGTACTCACCCACCAACGGCGGGCACGGCGACTACCAGTACGTGATGGTCACCGCACTGGTGGTCACCCTGCCGATGCTGCTGCTGTTCGCGTTCGGTCAGAAGTACTTCATCAAGGGCCTCTCGGCGGGAGGGGTGAAGGGGTAGCGCCCGTCGAGGTCGTGCCATAACTTGGCCGAAACAGCCCCGATGCTGTCAGCCACAGTGGATCATCGGTAGTACCCACACCAGGAGGTGCCATGACCGAGTCCCCCGACCATCCCGTAGGCCCGGAAAGTCCCGTCACTCCCGAGACCTCCGAGGAGCCGGTGGATCCCACGCCGCTCGGCAACCCCGAGCCGCAGGACGACCCCGAGCATCTCGAGCCGCCAGCACCGTCGGACTGACTGTCCCGCGACCGTTCTCAATGGGTCCGAGCAAAGGTAGCGTAACGCTCCGAGTAGAGGTAGCGTAGCGATGCGAGTAGCAGTAGCGTAGCGGCATGTATCTCGCGCGCACCGTCGATCTCGAACTCGACGAGTTGATGGCGGTTGCCCCCGCCGTGGCGCTCGACGGACCAAAAGGTGTCGGCAAGACCGGCACCGCCGCACGTCGCGCAGACGCCTTGTGGTTCCTGGACGATCCGCACCAGCGCGCACTCGCGCAGGCCGATCCCTCCTTCCAGACCGCCACTGCAGGAACCCTCCTGCTCGATGAATGGCAACGCCTGCCCCAAGTCTGGGACACCGTCCGGCGGCACGTGGATCAGGGCGCTCCCCCGGGCAGGTTCCTCCTGACAGGGAGCGCCAGTCCCGTGCAGGGCGTGACCACGCACAGCGGCGCCGGGCGGATTCTCTCCCTGAGGATGCGGCCCATGGCCATCCACGAACGGGGGATCACGGTTCCGACGGTCAGCCTGCAAGCGCTCCTCGATGGCAGCGAGAGCGTGGGCGGCACCTGTTCCTTGGGCCTCCGGGACTACATCGACGCGATCACCTGCAGCGGGTTTCCCGGAGTACTTTCGTCCCCGGAACGCCTTCGGGTGGCCCAGCTCGACTCCTACCTCGCCCGGATCGTCGACCACGACCTGCCGGAACAGGGGTACTCGGTTCGTCGGCCCGAGACGCTTCGTCGCTGGCTGGGGGCGTATGCGGCAGCCTCGTCGACCACCACGTCGTACTCCCGAATCCTGGACATGACAACGGCCGGAGACGGCTCACGACCGGCGAAGACCACGACGATCGCCTACAGGGACCACCTGAGCCAGCTTTGGTTGCTGGACCCGGTGCCGGGCTGGAGCCATTCCCGCAGCCAGTTCACCCAGCTCCAGCAAGCACCCAAGCACCAGCTCGCCGACCCGGCACTGGCTTCACGGCTGCTGAACCTCACGACGGCGGGCCTGCTGGGGCCACGAGGGGCGGGCATGGCGGGCCCGCTCTTCGAGTCGCTCGCCACCCTGTCCGTCCGCGTGGCCGCGCAGCGCAGTCAAGCACGCGTGGGACACCTTCGCACCAACCGCGGGGACAGGGAGATCGACCTGGTCGTTGAGGGCACTGACGGACAAGTGATCGGGATCGAGGTCAGACTGTCCGCCACAGTAGACGACGCCGACGTCAGACACCTGCTCTGGCTGCGCGACCAGTTGCCGGACGACGTCGTCGACCTCGTCGTCCTCACCACGGGGACGTCCGCCTACCGGCGACCCGACGGCGTCGCCGTGGTCCCGCTCGGACTGTTGGGACCCTGAGGGGATGCACATGGAGACGTTCATCAAGCGGGCCGAGCCCGACCGCGAGTGGGCGCTGGCCGTCGAGGCCGCCGGTCTGCGCTGGCTGGCCGCGGCCGACGGCGTCCGCGTGGTCGGGGTGCTCGAGGAGCGTCCCGACGCCCTGGTGCTGGAGCGGCTCCATCCCCGCTCCCCCACCGTCGCGGAGGCCGAGGACTTCGGCCGGGCGCTCGCAGCGACCCACGCCGCCGGGGCGCCCTCCTTCGGCAGCCCGCCGCCCGAGTGCGGGGAGAGCCTGACGATCGGCTCGATGGGCCTGCCGATGCGGCCGCACCGCACCTTCGGGGAGTACGCGGCCCATCAGCTGATCGAACCGTTCGCCAGGACCGCTCCCCTGCCCGACGGCGGCCGCGCGGTGATGTCGGCGCTGGCCGAGCGGCTCGCGGCCGGGGACTTCGACGACGACCGCCCACCCGCCCGCATCCACGGCGACCTGTGGGCCGGCAACGTGATCTGGACCGACGACGGCGCCGTCGTCATCGACCCCGCCGCCCACGGCGGCCACCCCGTCACCGACCTCGCGATGCTCGCCCTGTTCGGCTGCCACCACCTGGGACGGATCCACGCCGCCCACGCCGAGGCCGCGGAGCTGCCGTCGGGCTGGGAGGACCTGATTGAGCTCCACCAGGTGTGGCCGCTGCTGGTGCACGCCAACCTGTTCGGCAGCGGCTACGGGGCGCAGGCCGTCGCCGCGGCCCGCCGCTACGTGTGAGCGGTCAGTTGCCCCGAACCGTCGCGAACAACCCGAGCTGGGACTGCGACGACGCCTTGTGCGAGTAGAGGCTCGTCTCCAGGCCGATGATGCCGACCAGCCGGTTGTTGTCGTCGACCGCCTGCAGCGCCTCGAACACGTGGCCGCCGCCGCGGGCGGGGATGGTGTAGTCCCTGGCCCTCGGCGCCGCCGCCAGGCAGCGGGCCCAGTGCGCCTGCGCGTCGCTGCCCTCTTCGTAGGCGGGGCACAGGCCGTTGCCGTCGGCCACCAGCGCCCCCACCATGTGGTGCCACACCATCTTGCCGTCGGTGGCCAGCGGGCACATGTAGGAGTGCCAGTAGTTGCTGGACGATCCGCGGGTGGCGGGCGGCGTCACGATGCAGCCGCTGCTGCCCCCGGCCTGGGTGTAGTGCTCGAACTGGAACGCCTGCCGCGCCGCCTGCAGGTTCTGCTTGCCGACGCTCTGGAACCACATCGTCTTGTCCGCGCCGCCCGCGCTGTAGGGGAACTGCGACTGGGACACGACGTTCGGGTTCACCGAGCGCGGCGGCTGCCACACCGGCTGGCTGATCTCGGGCACCAGCGAGCGGCCGGCGCCCCGGGGCTGGGTGGAGCCGAGCATGAAGCCGATGGCGTCGACGGCGTTCGGGTGCGCGTGCGCGGTCAGGCGCAGCTCGCTGTAGGACTGGCCGGGCGCCGTCGCGTCGAGGAACGTCTCGGTGACGTGGGTGCCGCGCCAGTAGAGCTTGATGCGGTTGCCCGAGAGCGCCTCGTAGGTGCCGTGCCGCACGGTCGGGGCAGCCAGGAACGAGCGCGCGGTGCGGACGTCGCACGCGCCGGAGCGCAGGGCGGGCAGGCTGAGGGCGCGACGGTCGGTGACGTCCTTGTCACCCTGCAGGCAGCCGGTGGGCAGGTTGGGGATGGAGGCGCGGAACTGGCCGTAGTCACTCTCGACGGCCATGTCGAAGGTGTAGGCCCAGTAGCGCTCCGTGAACGTGCCGAGCTTGCCGCCCGGGTCGAGCTCGATGTTGGAGATCCGGCCGATGCCCCGGGACTGCGATCCGGTGCTGGCTTGGGTGACGAGCGTGCCGAGGGTGAAGTGGCGGCGACCCTTGAGGAACGCCGGCGCCTGCTTCATCGGCGGGGCCGTCGGGAACGCGGCCGCCGAGCCCGGGTGGAAGCGGACGATGTTGTTGAAGATCCACTTCGTGGTCCACTGGTAGCCGCGAGTGCCGTTGCGGTTGGTGTACGACTCGATCACACGCGCCTCGACGTAGGAGCGGCAGCCGTTGCGGCCCGTGGCCGGGGTGTCGCACTCGGTGCGCCACTTGCGCCCGTCGGCCGCCGTCCACGACGCCGTGCCGTTGGGGACGCCGTTGGCGGCGAGCGGGTTGGTACTCCACAGGCTGCGGTCCGACGCGGCATAGGTGAGGTTGTTGAAGACCCAGTCGTTGGCCTGCACGAACCGCCCGCCCACCTGCGAGACCTGGGTGGCCCAGATCTTCGTGGTGCAACGCCTCGTCTGCGAGTACGGCTCGCACTCCGTGTGCCAGCGGCGGCCGTTGACGTCGTGGTAGCCCGGCGTGGTGTAGATGTCCACGTCGGCACTCGCCTGTGGCGCCACGAGCGTCAAAGGCGCCAGCACCAGCGCCACCAGTACCGGGACCAGCAACCGCAGTCTGCGCATTCTCGTTCTCTCCGTGGGGGACGGGTCGTGCGCCGAGCCTAGTGTGGCAGGGGGTGTGGGTGCAGGAGTGATCTCGACACGGGCGCCGGGCGCCCTACTCGATCAACGGGAGCGGGGCAACGCGGCCGCCACCACCCGGCCGGCGGAGTCGCGCACGGTGGCGTCGGCGAGTCCGGGGTGGCCTCGACACGGGCGCCGGGCGCCCTACTCGATCAACGGGAGTCAGCGGACGCGGATGGCTCCCGGCTGGATGTTGATCACCATCTCGGCGGTCTCGCCCAGCTCGTCGCCGTCGATCTCGACCAAACGCGGCTCGACGAGCTCGACCTTGAGGTTCGTCACGCGGCTGTGCGTGGTGCTGGTGCTGCTGTCTGCGGTGGCATCGGGCCTGAGGAGCCGCTTGAGTCCGTTGTCCCACGCCATGTTTCGCAGCGTGTCCAGCCAGCCGCCCAGGCCATCGGCACTCAGGACCAGGACGTCGAGTTCGCCGTCTGACGGATCCGCGTCCGGCATGAGGTTCACACCGCCCACCAACGTGCCGCAGTTTCCGACCAGCAGGGTGTGCGCCTGCTCCTCGACCGGGTCTGACCCGCCAGCGGTGAGGGTCATTCCGATCACCTCGCTGGCCGGGATGGCTCGACCCAGGGACTCGACGTAGGCCAACCAGCCGGCCCTGTCCTTCAGTTCGTCCTTGGTCTCGGAGATCATGTGCGCGTCGATTCCCAGACCTGCCATCACCGCGAACGCGTGCCGCCGCGACTCGCCGTCGACGGTGAGCTCCACCCATCCGATGTCGATCGGCTCCGCCTCGCCCTCGAGAGCGCGGGCGAAGGCGGCGGGCACGTCGTCGATCGGGATGTCGAGGTTTCGGGCGAGGAGGTTGCCGGTCCCGAGCGGGATGATCCCTAGTTCGGCCGACGACTCCACTGCAGCCAGATGCTCGGCCACTGCCCTGACGGTGCCGTCGCCGCCGACCGCGAGCACGACGTCGGCTCCCCCGTCGAGTGCCTGCTGCGTGGCCCCGCGGCCAGGGTCGTCCTCGCTGGTCTCGTACCAGGAGATCCTGAGGTTCGCCGAGTCCGGGAGTGCCGCCTCGAGTTCCTCCCGGGTGATCTTCTTCGACGGATTCCAGACGACACCCACGTGCTGTTCGCGCATCCCGCAGTCCTTTCAACGCCACCGTTCGAGCCCACAGCGCACGAACACCCAAGCTTGTTTCGAACCGAAGGATCCCGGCTCCGATGGACAGACAGTATCGGCTCCCCTGGCCGGGCCGTCAGGTATCGAGGTTCTGCAGCGGCATCGTCGCAGGGCCCTCGAGGACGGCGCCGTCGGGCGCGAACCGCGACCCGTGCAGCGGGCAGTCCCAGCTCTGCTCGGCGTCGTTCCAAGCCACCACTCCGCCCAGGTGCGTGCACACTCCGGAGACGTGGCACGCCTTCCCGCCGGAGGTGGTCGACGCCACCAGCTTGGCCCCCTGCCGACCGACGTCCCCGCCGCCGACCGGCGGGTCAGCCGGGTTTGCCAGGCCCTTCAGCCAGCCGCCGGCCAGGTGGACGGCCACCGAACTGTTGGTCCGCAGCGCCTCGAGCGCGCCGGCTGGCTTGGTGACGCGTCGGCCGAGCGTATCGGCCCACTCCATGTGGCCGCCGAGGATCTGACCGGAGAGGTTCAGCGCAGCGGCGACGGCGTTCGACAGGCCCCACTTGTTGAACCCGGTGGCAAGCCAGATGTGGCCGCCGCCGCGGGGCAGCTTGCCGACGAAGGGGACGCGGTTGAGCGTGCGGTAGTCCTGCGCCGACCACGCGTGCGTACGCTGCGCGCCCGGGAAGTTCCGCTGGGTCCAGTGGGTGAGGTCCTCGACCCGACGGCGTGTGGAGCCGCCCCGTCCGACGATGTGCCCGTTGCCGCCCACGAGCAGCCGCTGGCCGCCCTCGACGTCGGCGAGGCGGAGGCTCCGGCTGGGCTTGTCCACGGACAGGTACATCCCCTGCGGCACCTCCCCCGGAACGCGGAACGCCAGCAGGTACGAGCGCAGGGGCAGCAGCTTGGCGAAGTACCCGCCGCGGTCGAGCACGGGCGTCCCGGTGGCCAGCACCAGGTTGTCGGCGGTGAGCTTGCCGCCGGTGGTCTCGATCCTCACCGGCGAGCTGCTGTCGGCGTCGGTCAGCCGGACGCCCTCGAAGATCATCCCGTCGCGTTCGCGGAGCTCCCGCACCAGGGCCCCGAGCGCCTCCATCGAGTGGATCTGTGCCTGGCCGGTCAGTTCGAGGGCGCCGTGGACTGCGAACGGGAGTTCGGTCTGCGGGGCCCAGCGCGCGCCGAGGCCGGCGATGCGGGCGGCGGCCAGTTCGTCGCGCAGCTGCTGGTGGCCCTCGGGCGTGGTCGCGTAGGTGTAGGCGGTGCGTTCCTGGACGTCGACGCCGTTCTGCTCGAGGAAGTGCCGCAGCCAGGCCTGGCCCTCGCGGTTGGCCTCGACGTAGGCCCGCAGCACGTCGTCGGAGTGGAACCGCCGGATCTCGCTCAGGACGGTGCCCTGCAGGAGGGACACCTTCCCGGTGGTGCCGCCGGTGGTTACGGCGCCGATCCGTCGAGCCTCCAGGACGGCCACGCGTTGCCCCGACCTGGCCAGCAGCACCGCAGTCGTGAGGCCCGTGAGTCCGGCGCCAGCGACGACGGTGTCGTAGTGGTCCCCGGGCGAGAGTTCGTCCGGGGACGCTTCCAACTGATGGGTGTCCTGCCACAGGGATTCCATTCCTCACCATAACCCCGGAACCCGGCCACTGCCGGGGCTTCGCGGAACCTGAATCGCTGCTCCGGGGCAGCTATTCGGTCGGTTGAACCCTCGCCGTGATTGTGTGTCCCCAGGAGGTAACACCGATGAAGGCTGTGACCTGGCAGGGCATAGAGACCGTGACGGTCGAGGACGTGCCCGAGCCCAAGATCAAAGAACCGACCGACGCGATCGTCGAGGTCACCTCGACGGCGATCTGCGGCTCCGACCTGCACCTCTACAAGGTCCTCGCGCCCTTCCTGACGCCCGGCGACATCATCGGGCACGAGTTCATGGGGATCGTGCGGGAGGTCGGCGCCAACGTGACGCACATCTCCCCGGGCGACCGCGTGGTCGTCCCGTTCACCGTCTCCTGCGGCCGCTGCTGGATGTGCGCCCGCGGGCTGTTCGCCCAGTGCGAGACCACGCAGGTCACGTCGCAGGGCAAGGGCGCCACCCTGTTCGGCTACACCCAGCTCTACGGGCAGCTGCCCGGCGGGCAGGCCGAGTTCGTGCGCGTCCCCCACGCAGACTTCGGGCCCGTCAAGGTCCCCCACGAGATGCCCGACCAGCGGTTCCTGTTCCTGTCCGACATCCTGCCCACCGCGTGGCAGGCCGTGAAGTTCGCGGGCCTCGAACCGGGCGGCACCATCGCCGTCCTGGGCCTCGGCCCGGTCGGCCAGCTCGTGGTGACCAGCGCGCTGCGGCAGGGCGCCGGCCGGGTGCTCGCCGTCGACCGCGTGCCCGAACGCCTCGAGCGGGCCCTCAGCCTCGGCGCCGAGACCATCGACCTCGATGACTGCGACGACGTGCCCGCCGCCCTGCACGACCTCACCGCTGGCCGCGGACCCGACTGCGTCGTCGACGCCGTCGGCATGGAGGCGCACGGCAACCCCGTCGCGGGCGCCGTGATCGGCGCGGCCACCCGGCTACCCAAGCCGATCGCCAAGGCCGCCATGGAGCACGCCGGGATCGACCGGCTCGACGCGCTGCACACCGCGCTCGCCTCCGTCCGCCGCGGCGGCACCGTGTCCCTGTCCGGGGTCTACGGCGGCGCCGTCGACCCGATGCCCATGCTCGACATGTTCGACAAGGGCATCACGCTGCGCATGGGCCAGTGCCACGTGCAGCGGTGGACCGACGAGCTGCTCCAGGTGCTGCTCGACCACGACCCGTTCGGCGTCGACGACCTCGTCACCCACCACCTGCCCCTGACCGAGGCACCGCGGGCCTACGACATGTTCCAGAAGAAGACCGACGGCTGCATCAAGGTCGTCCTCCATCCCGACAAGTGAGCCCTTGTCCCACGCTCCCGCCCGGGTAGCGTGGACCAACGAACTGAGGAGGTAGAAAATGACTGACTCAAAGCAGAACGACGACGCGGCCCGGGAAACCACGGACCAGCTCGTCATGCAGCACCCTGCCAAGCGCTACCCGGTGATCGAGCCCCCGAAGCAGGACCAGCCCGAGCCGGGCCTCGACGCCGAACTCACCCCAAAGACCGACCGCGGCGAGTACTCCTACCGCGGCACCGGCAGGCTCGAGGGGCGCAAGGCCCTGATCACCGGCGGAGACTCGGGGATCGGCGCCGCCGTCGCCATCGCCTACGCCCGCGAGGGTGCCGACGTCGCCCTCAACTACCTGCCCGCCGAGGAGGAGGACGCGCAGTGGGTCAAGGGCGTCATCGAGCGCGACGGCCGCAAGTGCGCACTCATCCCCGGTGACCTCGCCGACGCCGCGTTCTGCGCCTCACTGCCGGACAAGGCCGTCGCCGAGCTGGGAGGGCTGGACATCCTGGTCAACAACGCAGGCAAGCAGATCGCGGTGGGCAACCTCGAGGACATCAGCGACGACCAGATCACCGAGACGTTCGACGTCAACATCGTCGCGATGTTCCGCGTCACCAAGGCGGCGCTGAAGCACTTGCCGCCGGGCGCCGCCATCATCAACACCACTTCGATCCAGGCGTACAACCCCTCGCCGACGCTGCTGGACTACGCCGCCACCAAGGCTGCGATCAACAACTTCACCAAGGGCCTGGCCCAGCAGGTGGCCGAGCGCGGCATCCGCGTCAACGCCGTCGCGCCCGGGCCGTTCTGGACGCCCCTGCAGGTCAGCGACGGACAGCCGAAGGACAAGCTGCCCGAGTTCGGCAAGAACACGGCCCTCGGCCGGGCCGGACAGCCGACGGAACTGGCCCCCGCGTACGTGTTCCTGGCCTCGCCGGAGTCGAGCTACGTGCTCGGCGAGACCCTCAACGTCAACGGCGGCACACCGACGCCCTGACCCACTCCCCAAAGCCCCGACGCCCACTGAGATCCCCCGCTCGGTGGGCGTCGGCCCTTTGGTGGCCCCGAGGTGCGAGGAACGAGCCCCGAAGGACCCCGCCCCCGCTGGTCGAGTAGGCCGCGAGGAACGAGCCCCGAAGGACCCCGCCCCCGCTGGTCGAGTAGGCCGCGAGGAACGAGCGGCCGTGTCGAGACCCCTCCCCAGACCCCCTCGGCGTGTAACCCTCCCCCTCCCGGGATCGCCCCGACCCGGGGGTAGTGTCGGCCCCACGCCGACGCTCGCGAGAGCACTTCCCCGGGAGGCCAAATGCGCATCCAGCGCTTCCTGATCGCTGCGCTGACAGCGCTGGTGCTGCTCCCCCTCGCCGTGGCCCCGCAACCGGCTGCCGCGGAGGAGGACCTCTACACCACCGACGGCACGCACCTGGTCAACGGACGCGAGTGGCGCACGCACTGCGAGCCGTACTCCTCCACCCGACGATGCTGGACCGAGATCAAGGCCACCACGATCAAGTACGTCGACGGCCGCTACCAGAGCACCACCGACTGGACCTTCAACAACCTGACCTACGCCGCGTCGCCGCGCTCCCTGTGGCGCAGGAACCCGCTGGGCGCGGACGGCGCCGTGCGCGGCACTGCGCAGTGGACGGGCGACGACGGTCGCCAGTGGCGCACCGAGTGCGACACCGCCAAGACGGGCGGCAACGGCTGCCGCAGCTACACGTTCTCCAGCGTCATCGAGGCCTTCCGGACCCCGCGCGGGGCCACCGCCTACCGCAGCGTGCGCAAGTGGGTGTTCAACAGCATCGTGCGCTTCACGCCGGCGCCGCCGCGCTCGACCGACGAGCTGGACCGCATCGTCGACCCCGCTCTGCGCGGTTGCGTCGCGGAGGCGATGGTGGAGTACGGCAGTCTGGCGGCGATCAAGGCGCTGTGGTGCGACTCGCGCGGCGTCAAGACTCTGCAGGGCATGCCCGCCATGCCAGCGCTGGGGGACCTGAGCCTGATGGACAACGCCCTGACGAGCCTGAAGGGGTTGCCGAGCCTGCCGACGCTCGAGTCGCTGAGCCTCAACGACAACGCGCTGACCACCCTCTCCGGCCTGCCGACGCTGCCGAACCTGACCTGGCTCGACGTCAGCGCCAACGCGCTGACTTCCCTGGTCGGCCTCACCGCGACGCCGGCGCTCGAGGCGCTGGACGCGTGGGCCAACAAGCTCGCCGGCAACCTCGACCTCAACACCCTGCCCCGGACCTTGACCGAGCTCAACCTCTCCCGAAACGCCTACACCGGGGTCACCGGCTCGCTGCCCGCGCTCGACCGACTGCTGCTCGAGGCGAACCGGGTCTCCGACGTCAGGGGCATCATCGCCTCCACCAGGCTCACCACCGTCGACCTCGGCGAGAACGCCGTGGCCGACGCCTCCGGGTTCGCGCGGCTGACCGGGCTGGAGTACCTGAACCTGCACGACAACAGGCTGACCACCGTCGCTGGCCTCACGAAGCTGCCCCGGTTGATGTTCCTGTACCTGCACGGGAACCAGATCCGCAGCGTCGACGGGCTGCAGAACCTGCCGAAGCTGGAGGAGCTCTGGCTGCAGGGCAACCCGGTGAACAATCGCGCGGTGCTGAAGCCACTGCACGACCGCGGCTGCGTGATCGACATCTGGCCGTAGCTCGGGGCCGACGCCAAAGGGCGGCGTTTCCTACGGCGCAAGATCCGGGCTCATCGGTGGATCTGGGCAGGTGCTCGATGTGAGCGGACCCGCCACGCCGGGCGCGAGACCGGTGGTAGAACGAGGTCATGAACGCCACACCATGGGACAACTCGCGTCCAGCACAGGGCAGCGACATCCGCTTCTTCATCGACTCGGCCGACCGCTCCGCCGCCGAGCCGTGGCTGCAGATCGGTATGTTCTCCGGCCTGACCACCAACCCGCAGCTGATGCGCGAGGCGGGTCAGAAGATCTCCGACATCGAGTCGATCTACACGTGGGCACGGGCCGCGGGCGCACGTGAGGTCTGCTTCCAGGCTTGGGGCGAGACCACCGACGAGCAGTATCGCTCCGCGATGGAGATCCGCGAGATCGCTCCCGGAGCGACCATCAAGGTGCCCTGCACCGTCACCGGTGCGCAGACCATCTCACGGCTGCGCGACCAGGACATCCCCGTCCTGCTCACGGCGGTCTACTCCGCCAAGCAGGCCCTGATCGGGTCGGCTCTGGGCGTGAAGTACATCGCTCCCTACTTCAACCGGATGTTCCGCGCAGGCCTCGACGGCACGGAGGAGATCGAGCACATGGTGCGCGCCATCCCCCAGGACGGGTCCGGGCCGATGATCATGGCCGCGTCCATCAAGTCGGCCAAACACCTTGTCACGCTCACCGACATCGGCGTGCGGACCTTCACCGTCTCCCCCAACGTCCTCGACGACCTGTTCACCGACGACCTCACCGCAAAGGCGGTGGCAGACTTCGAGGGCTTCATGCTCGACGTCCGCTGACCGAGGTCGGTCACCTCGCCGCCCCGCTGATACTTCGACCGGGAACTCTTCGCGCGGCACCTTTGAAACAGTTCATTCTGGTTCCCGGTCGCGATATCAGCGGGTTGACAATCCGCCCCGCCCCTTCCCGCTGGTCGAGAAGGGAGCGAAGCGACCATGCCGAGACCCTCCCGGCGTAGGCTCATGGGCTCGGGTGTCACACGGACCTCGAGGTACGCCACTGCGACCCGCGGTGGAGAAGGCAGGGATTGATGCCCAGCGCTGAACATGACAGCACCACTCCCTCGCTCGACGACGTGGCGGCCCAGTTGCAGGACCTCAACGCCCGTCTCCGAGCTGCTGGCGACGAGCCCATGGCCCAGGCCGTAGCCGCGGCTGCGATCGCGATGGTGCCGGGTGCGCGCTGGTGCTCCATCACAGTCCAGGAGAAGGACCGCTTCCGTTCCCTGGTCGCCTCCGACGAACTGGCCAAGCGCGTCGACCAGATCCAGTACGAGGCCCGCACCGGCCCCTGCCTCGAGGCCATCACGAGCGAGCGCATCATCGTCGTCAAGGACCTGCGGGAGGAGACGCGCTGGCCCGGCTACTCGGGGCCCACGGCTGAGCTGGGTGTGCGCAGCATCTACTCCCACCCGCTGCACCTGCTCGACGACGAGCGCTCCACCGCCGGCCTCAACCTCTATTCCGACGAGGTCGGGGCGTTCGACGCGAGCTCGCACCCCATGACAACCGTGCTCGCCACCTACGCCGCCCTTGGCATCTCCACCGTGATCACCCGCGACCGCAGCGAGCAGCTGGAGAAGGCGCTGCGCACCAACCGCGGCATCGCCATGGCGATGGGCGTGCTGATGTCGGCGCACGACGTCGACAGCGAGGACGCCTTCTCGCTCCTGCGGATCGCCAGCCAGAGCACCAACCGGCGCATCTCCGACATCGCCGAAGAGGTCATCGAGACGCGCCGGCTCCCGCTGGAGCGACGCCGCGGCTGACTTCAGGCGCTCAGGCGCCCGAGCGACGACGGCTCGTCCGGCGGCCGCTCACCGTGGGTGAGCCGCAGTGCCGCGGCGACGACGTCGCGCAGTTCCCGGCGGGCGGCGAAGGCCGCGCGTTGGGCGGTGGCGCCACTGCCGGTGTCGACGATGTCTGCCACCACCTGCGTCACGTCGTCCGCGTCGCCGGCGTCGATGAGGTCGGGCATGACGAGGTCCAGCAGCTGCGAGACCACCTCCGGCGCGGGGAGCTGGGCGCCGCCGTGCGGGGTGCCGAGTGTCTCGCCGAGGCCGTGCCGCGCCGCGTGCCACGCCCAGGCGCGCAGCTGCGCGGTGCTCGCCTGCGACGGGGCCTCCCCCAGTGCCCACTGCCGGGCGGCCGTCGCCACGAGCGCCCGGGTCAGCGCCGCGATGCCGGCCGTGTGACGGGCGTCCGGGCAGACGTCGGCGATCCTGACCTCCACCGTCGGGCAGTGGTCTGACAGCCGCGCGTCGAAGTAGAGCATGCCCGTGTCGGTCGCTGCCCCCGCCCGGAGGAGGGCGCGGGTGCGGCAGTCGTAGGCCAGGACAGAGCCCAGCACGTCCGACGGGCCGGCCGTGGGCCAGCGGCTCCAGGACTGGTAGCGGAAACTCGCGAAGTCCGAGTCCTGGCCGTACCAGAACGGCGAGTTGGCGCTGAGCGCGAGCAGTACGTGAAGCCAGGGCCGGATCCGATCCAGCACCTGGACGCCCTCCTGCCGGGAGGCCACCTCCACGTGGACGTGGGTTCCGCAGCTCAACTGCTCGGCAGCGAGGAGCCCGAAGTCGCAGCCGATCTCACGCGCGCGGTCGCCGTGGGTGAGATGCGGCTCCTGCCGCCAGACGGGAGAGGCCAGCGCGACGACGCGGGCCCCGCTCTCCCGAGCGGCGGCATCCGCCAGCGCCCGACCCATGCGGATCGAGTCGAGCTGGGCACCGAACGTCAGCACCGGGGGTCCCGCGACCTCCAGCTGCTCCTGGTGCAGTTCCGGCTCGAGCTCGTGCTGCGACCTCGCCGCCCACCGATCGAGCAGTCCCCGCGCGACTCCCGCCCCGGAGATGTCGCGGGGCCCCATCCGACGGTGCTGCACTGCGATGTCCTCGCCAAGCGGGACCATGGTGAGGCTGTCCGCCTCCACCACGAGAAACTCTTCCTCAACTCCGAAACGCCGCATGCTCCACCTCTTCTGGATGGGACACCAGCGCTGGCATCCCGATGGACCGCGGACGCGCAGACGATGCACGCCCTCGGAAGGGGAGCCAGCTTCTCGACTCGTGACGCACGATTCTACGCGCGATGGGGTCATTCCAAGGGTCCTGGCGGGCCACCGCTAGCATGGAGGCACCCTCAGATCCGGCGAAGGAGCCCCTGAAATGCGCCCTGACTACGTACCCACCTCCGCGGTCCACCTGCACCCCTCGATGTTCTCCGACGCCGAGCGGGTGATCGTGAGCACCAACGACGCCGTCGTCAGCACCTTCCGTTACGACTCCGGAGTCGAGGCCGTTCGCATCACCACGGACCGCGTCGAGGTGGTGGTGCTCCCGTTCCGCGGGCAGCAGGTCTGGCGCTACACCGTCGACGGCGAGCCGCTCACGATGGTCACCCACTTCGAGGAGCCCGCCGCCTCCACCACCTTCGGTGAGACCTACGGCGGCTTCCTGCTGCACTGCGGCCTGACCGGGATCGGGCACCCCTCCGCTGAGGACACCCACGCGCACCACGGCGAGCTGCCGAACGGTCGCTTCGACGAGGCGGAGCTGCTGCTGGGCGACGGCCCGGAGGGCTCGTGGGTGGGCATCACCGGCAGCTTCCGGCACCGCGTGAGCCACGGTATCGACGTAGTGTTCGAGCCGTTCCTCGCCCTCCGCCCCGGCGGCACGGCCCTCGACCTCGACGTCCGCATCAGCAACCAGCGCACCAACCCGTTCCGGTACTCCTACCTCTGCCACGTGAACTGGCCCATCTTCGACGGCGCCCGCCTGGCCCAGACGGTCCCCATGGACGCCGACCACTTCGAGCTCGCACCCGACCCCGGCCAGGACACCGAGACCGCCGAGTACACCGCCCGGATCGAGACCGACCTGGGCGCCGGCGACACCCTCCACGAGTCGCAGCCGGTGGTGCCGGAGTACTGCGCCGTGCTGACGCCCGTCTCCGACGACGACGGCTGGGCCCACTTCCTGCAGGTACGCCCGGACGGGCGCGCCGCGTCGGTCAGCTACGAAACCGAACACCTGCCCCACGCCATCCGCTGGATCTCCAACACCGGGGACGAGCAGGCCGCTGGCTTCTGCCTGCCCTCGACCGCCCACCACCGCGGCTTCCTCGCCGCCGAGCGCGACGGCATGGTGCGCGAGATCCCGGGCATGGGCAGCGTCGAGATGAGCTTCGAGATCGACTTCCTCTCCGACGCCGACTCCGCCCGCCGGCTGGAGCTGATCGAGCAGGTGCTCGCGCTGGACTGACGACGCCGGCTCCCGGCTGCTACTCCCAGTAGCCGGGGGTCGAGTAGAACGCCATGTTGGGTTGGCGGACGTCGAGGCGCCCGTACTGCGCGACGACGCCCACGTCCGAGGACAACCCGATGGCGTACTGCACCTCGAGCGGGATGTCGTGGCCACCCATGTCGGAGAGCACGTTCGTCCGCAGGCAGCGGACCGCCTCCGGCTCAACCTCGACGGTGAACCTGTCCGGTTCCCCCGTGGTCCAGTAGAGGGTGATCTCGACCTTCGCAGGCTGCGGGTTGGGGTTGAGGATGATGACCGACTCGTGGCCCTGGATCTCGCCGTCGCCCGGGGGCGGGAGCTCCGCGTCGGGGAAGAACCAAACCTTGCGACCGGTCATGAGTTCACGCCCCGCTCCTGCAGGAGAGCTGGGACGTCCTTGGACTGCATGAAGACCGCACCTGCGTCCTTCAGGCCCTGGATGAGGATGCGCATCTCCTCGATGGCGGCTGGCCCAGTGTTCTTGGTGATGAACTCCTCGGGGATGACGGTGGCCTCGCCGAAGTTGTAGCTCGGCTCCATCGGCCAGAACTCCCAGGGGTGGATGTAGAAGCACAGGAAGGTGTCGATGCCCTTCTCACCGCAGAACTCGTGGAACGCCAGCGAGCGTTCCAGCATGTACTGCCCGCCCTTGGTGCGGAACAGGGGCCACTGGTCGCGGTCGCGCTCGAGACCCGGATCGTTGGACTCCATGACCATGTCCGCGAAGTTGGGGATCTCGAGGACCTTGGAGTCCCCCTGCTTGGTCCAGTCCTCGGGGTCCGGGTGGTAGGGGGCGAACTGCTCGCGGTAGTAGTACATCGGGTAGGTGAGGTCGGCGACGTAGCCGAGCTCCTCCAGCGCATTGACCACTTCCGTGGATCCCCACAGTCGCGGGCAGCGGAAGGAGACGGGTCGGATCCCGGTGGCCTCCTCGACGAGCTTGGTGTTCAACTCGATCCGCGGGTACACCTCGTGCGGGAGGATCGGCTTGGTGCCGGGCAGGTCGAACAGCGGGTCGCCGACGGTCTCGTGCTGGTAGGAGTGCGAGCCCACCTCATGGCCCCGGTCCAGGCACTCCCTGGCCACCTCCGGGTTGTCGCGGGCAGCCTCGCCGGTGAACAGGAAGGTCGTGGTCACGTCGAGCTCGTCGAACAGGTCCAGCAGCAGCGGCGTACCGCCCCGGAGACCTTCGTAGTAGGGGGTGAAGCTGCCGACGTCAGTCTCCATGTCGATGCCGATTACGACGGTGATTGGGTTCTGGTTCATGGTTCTCACTTTCGGGTCGGGGCGGTGGTCTCGACACGGGCGCCGGGCGCCCTACTCGACCAACGGGGATGGAGTTGTGATCGCGGAGGTCTCGACACGGGCGCCGGGCGCCCTACTCGACCAACGGGGATGGAGTTGTGATCGCGGAGGTCTCGACACGGGCGCCGGGCGCCCTACTCGACCAACGGGGGATGGAGTTGTGATCGCGGAGGTCTCGACACGGGCGCGGGGCGCCCGACTCGACCAACGGTTGCGGGTGTCGGTCGGCGCCCTACTCGACCAACGGGGGTGGGTGTACTTACGTCAGGTGGTCTCGCCCAGTTGGAAGCTCGCGTCGAAGCGGTGCAGCGTGTGCGGGTGCTCGCCGGCGATTCCGGCCTGCAGCAGTTCCCACGCCTTGGCGGCGATCTGGTCCAGCGGTTGCACCATGCTGGTGATCACGGGCCGCATGAAGCCGTAGGCGTCCAGGTGGTCGAAGCAGGCGACGGCGAGGTCGCGCGGGACCTGCATCTCCCGCGACCTGGCCACACGGATGGTGGCGTAGGCCAGCACGTTGTTCTGGGCGATGATCGCGGTGGGAGGGTCGTCGCGATCCAGCAGCGCCGTCGCCTTGGCGTAGCCGTCGGCGTACTGGAAGTTGGTGCGTGCGATCCAGTCGGCAGGCAGTGAGAGGTCGTTGTCCGCCAGGCACTGCTGCATCCCCTCGAGGCGCTCCAGTGCCGACGACTCCCCCGCCGGACCCACCACGGTCGCGATCCGGGTGTGGCCCCGCTCGACGAGGTGCTGGGTCAGCGCGTAGGAGGACTTCACGTTGTCGGCGCCGACGTAGCTGCACTCGGGGTCACCGTGCGGCAGGTTGTCGACGAACACGATCCTGCGCATGGTCGACTCGGGCAGGCCCCGGTAGGCGTCGCTGCCGGAGGTGGCCACCACCAGGCCGTCGACGGTGTGGGAACGCAGCTGGGCCAGGAAGGCCTCCTCGCGCTCGACGTCGTCCCCTATGTCGAAGAGGATGGGCGTGTACCCCTCGACGCTGATCAGTCGGTCTATCTCCTTGAACAGGAGCGCGTAGAACTCGTTGCTGATGTCGGGCACCACCACGCCGAGCGAGTGCGCCGACTGCATCTTCAGCGACTTGGCCATCTGGTTGGGGTGGTACTGGACCTTGTCGACGTAGGCCAGCACCTTCTGCTTGGTGACCTCGCCCACCCGGCCCTTGTTGTTGAGGACGCGGGAGACCGTCGACTCCGCGATCCCCAGTTCCTGGGCGATGTCACGCAGCGTTGTCATGACCCCACCTCCTCCACGGCACGAACGTACCCTCTGGCAAGGGCGGCGACTCCATGTGGGCCCCGGGCGCCCTGATGGACCACCGCGGGTGCGCGCGCACGGTCACTTCCGCTTCGAGTTGACGTCGATCAGGACCACCGTGATGAGGATGGCGCCCTTGACGATCCACTGGAAGTAGGTGTCGATGCTCATCAGCACCATCGCGTTGGAGATGACGCCGGTGAGGAACGCCGCCAGGACGACCCCGAGCACGTTGCCCTTGCCGCCGAACAGGGAGGTGCCGCCCAGGACGACCACGGTCATGACGTCGAACAGCATGGCGTCACCGAGCGTCGCGGAACCGGACATCGTGCGGGCCGTCAGGCCGATGGAACCGATGGTGGCCAGCAGCGAGCACAGCACGAAGGCGAGCACGCCGATGAACTTCACGTTTATGCCGGAGAGGCGGGCGGCCTCCTTGTTGCCGCCGACGGCGAAGAAGCTGCGCCCCAGCTCGGTGTGCATGGTGAACACGTAGCAGAAGACGGTGACGATGATCATGAGGTAGACGGGCACGGGGATCGAGTAGAAGTAGCCCATGCCGAGGTAGTTCAGCCAGCTGGGCAGGCCGCTGATTGGCAGGCCCCGGGAGTACAGGAACGCGATGCCCGTGAGCACGTTCATCGTCACGAGCGTGGCGATGAACGACGGCACGTTGCCGTGGATGACCAGCAGCCCGTTGACCACCCCGATCACGACGGCGGTCACCAGCACCAGGGCGAGCGCCGCCCAGACGGAGAAGCCGGAGTTGGCCACGAACCCGGCCAGCAGCACCGACTGCAGGCCGATGCTCGAGCCGATCGAAAGGTCCAGCTCGGCGGTGAGGATCACGAAGAACTGCCCCAGCGCGACGATCGCCAGGAAGGAGATCTGCCGGGCGATGTTCATCAGGTTGCCCAGTTCCAGGAAGCGGTCGATCGTGATCGCGCAGATCGCGAACAGTGCCAGGAACAGGAACAGGATCATCCACTCGTTCACGAAGGCCCGCAGGCCGCCGGAGAAGCGAGTGGCCTTGGCGGCGTAGGTGGATGTTGCGGTTGCGGTGCTCACTTCTCGGCTCCCAACAGGCTGGTCATGATTTCGGACTGGTTCTTGCGCTCTCCCGCGAACTCGTCGCGGATGCGGCCCTCGTAGAGGACGTAGATGCGGTTCGCGAGGCCGAGGAGTTCCTCGATCTCGGGTGAGACCAGCAGCACTGACTTGCCCCTGGCGGTGAGCGCGGTGATGAGCTTGTAGATCTCGGACTTGGCCCCGACGTCGATGCCGCGGGTGGGCTCGTCCATCAGGAAGATCTCGGTGTCGGCGATCAGCCACTTGGCGATCACGATCTTCTGCTGGTTGCCGCCGGAGAGCTTCGTCGTGGTCTGCCACAGCGAGCTGTAGCGCAGCTGGAGCGTGTCGAGGGTCTCGTAGGACTGCTTCAGTTCGGCGCGGTCGTCCATGAACACGCCCCACTTCCGGAACTTGCGCATCGACGGCAACGTGGTGTTCTTGCGAACGTCCAGGGCGTTGTTCAGGCCGAGCCGCTTGCGCTCGTCGGGGATGAACCCGAGGCCGTTCGCGATCGCCTTTCGCGGCGACGTCATGGACACCCGCCGGCCGTTGACGGAGATGGTGCCGGACTTGATCTTGTAGTCGCCGAAGATGGCACGCAGCAGTTCGGTCTTGCCGGCGCCCACCAGGCCCGCGATCCCGACCACCTCGCCGCGGCGGACGGTGAGGTCGACGTCGGTGAACGCGTCGCTGGTGAGGCCCTCCACCTGCAGCACGACCTCGTCCTGGGGCTCGCTGATCTCGGGGAACACCTGGCTGAGCTGGCGGCCCGCGATGTACTCCACCAGCTCCGGCTTGGTGAGGGTCGCGACGTCGCCGGTCTTCACGTGGCGTCCGTCGCGCAGGACGGTGTAGCGGTCGCAGACCTCGAAGATCTCGTCGAGCCGGTGCGAGACGTAGATGATGCCCTTGCCGTCGGCGCGCAGCAGGTTGACGATGCGGAAGATGTTCTCGACGTCGTTCTCCGGCAGCACCGCGGTGAGCTCGTCCAGGATGATCGTCCGGGCGTCCTGCGAGAGCGCCCGGGCCAACTGGACCAGCTGCTTCTCGGCGGTCCGGAGGTACTTGACCGGGACGTCGAGGTGGATGTCGACGCCCAGGTAGTCGAGGAGTTCCCGGGCCCGTACCCGCTGGGCGCGCCGGTCGATGAACGGGCCCCGCTTCTCGTGGTGGCCCATGTAGATGTTCTCGAGCGCGGTGAGCTCGTCCATGAGCTGGAACTCCTGGTGCACGACGGCGATGCCGAGGTGCTGCGAGGCGCGCGAGTCGTAGCCCCTCGGGATGGGTTCGCCGTTCACGAGGATCTCGCCCCTCGTCAGGGTGTTCTCGCCGGCGATCGCCTTGGCCAGCGTGGACTTGCCGGCGCCGTTCTCGCCGACGAGGGCGTGGCATTCACCGGGCCGCAGGTCGAAGGCGACGTCGTTCAGTGCGACCACGCCGGGGAACTCCATGACGGCTCCCCGAACCTCCACCAGCGGCGCGTCGGCGGTCTCGTCGTCCATGCTGCGCTCCTCTTCTCGGGCGGGTGTGGCAATGCTCATCAGGACTCCTTCTCGGCCAGCCACAGCCAGCCGAGGGCCTCGATGCCGGAGCAGATGATGTCGTCATCCGGGCTCTGGGGGTGTCGGATGTTGTGGATCAGCCGCTTCATCTCGTGGTACGGCATCATGCAGCTCCTGACGCCGGTCCAGCCGACGGGGTTGACGTCGAAGAACATCTCCTTCGCGATGGCGAAGTCCCGCTCGTTGTGGTGCAGGACCTCGTCGAGGAGGGCGTCCTTGCGTGCGGGGTCGGACTCGCGCTCGTAGGCGAGCGCCGCCAGCACCAGGTCGTAGATCACGCGGTTGCGGCGCTCGGCGTTCTCGAGCCGGTCGAAGTGCTTGGACCAGAACCGGAACCGGGGGTGCGCGTCGAGCTCGTCGCGGATCGCACGGATCTCGGCCAGCAACGCGTCGTGGTCGGCGATCGCCTGCCCGATCCGCGGGATGTCGGCGTCGGTCATCTTGTTCGACTGGAACGGGAACGGTGTCGTGTACAGCGGGATCTGGGACTCGTGGATGGTCAGGATGCTGCGCATCACACGCAGCACGCGCGCGCCGAGCTCGTCGCCGAAGGTGGTGGCGCCGACGCGCTCGAAGAACTCGTCCTGGTCCATCCGCGAGCCCCAGCCGTAGTTGCCGTGCGCGAACAGGTGCAGGAACAGTCCGAACCACTCGAAGATGTAGCCGTTGATGCCGTGCACGTCCGCCTCGACGCTGCTGATGTGCTGCTCGATGTCGCGCTCGATCACCTGCACGTTGGGCTCGTCGTCGTAGCGGACCATGTTGGACTCGAACGTCCGGTAGAGCCGCCCCATCGTCGAGGTGATGGAGTTGGACTCGGAGTCCCGGCCCCAGATCCGCTCCTTGCCGAACGCGGCCACCCACTTCTCGAACTCGGTTGGGGGGACGTAGAGGGCGGGCGCCCAGAACAGGACGACGTCGTCGGGCAGCGCGTCGGCGGTGGCCTGCAGCCAGGCCGGGTCCTTCTCCAAGGGTGGCTGGCGGTAGGCGCGGATGCCGATGATGACCTCGGGGTTGACGGCGCGCACCTCCTCGCGGATCCGCATCAGCAGCTCCGTGTTGGCCTGGTGCTTCGCCTCCCCGGGCGACGACGCGTGCCGGCCCCAGCGCTCGGTGCAGCGCTCGCAGTTGCAGAACCAGAAGCCCTCCTCGGACTCCTCGAGGGTGTAGCCGTCGAAGCCGAGCTCGGCGATCCGCCGCATCGAGGCGAGGATGTAGTCCACGGACTCCTCGTCGGACAGGCAGACGGAGTCGAAGTCGTTGAGGAAGTCCGAGCCCTCCGGCGGCACCATCCGCTTCTCCGGGTGCGCGATGCTCCAGCCTCCGTTGTAGGAGTTGAGGCCCACGTAGGCAAGCACCTTCACGCCCATCCGGTGGGCGAGCTCGAGGAACCGCGGCAGGTAGTTGTCCACCACGTTCGGGTGGGAGTAGGCGACGTCGATGAAGCGGCCGTTCTCCTGGTTCCACACCTGCACGGGGATGTTGCTGAAGGTGGTCTCCGGGTACTCGGGGAACTCGAAGGGCCAGTAGCCGTACATCACCATGTTGAGCTGGTTGACCTTCTGGTCCACGCACTGGTGCAGGAACTGCTCCCACTCGTCGAAGCCCCACAGCTGCATGTCGAAGCCGATGCGGCCGTAGCCGGCGTACCAGCTGAAGGTGGGTGCGACCGCGCGCACCGGGATCGAGGGGTGGTCGACGATGCGGCAGGTGGGGATTCGGAACGCACCCGTCCCGCCCGCGGCCTCCTGCTCGGAGATCAGCTGCTTGAGCGTGGTGAGCCCGTTGACCAGGCCGTCGCGGGCCCGGGCGTGCAGAGTTGCGCCCGCGGCGTCGACCTCCAGGACGTAGCCCTGCTCGGCGAACAGGTCCGGCTTCTCGACGTCGGCCGCGCCGCCGTCGCCCTCACGGATGCGCAGCGGGAAGGGATCGGCGCCCGTGTCGTCGGTGAGGATTGCCGGGAAGTTCCAGAATCGCAGGGCCGCGAGTTCGCGCACCTCCTCGGCGGGAACGTCGCCGATGGCCTCGACCTCGGCACGCAGGTGGGTGAAGGAGCGGGTCAGCGTCCCGCCTTCTGTGAGCTGCTTGGGCTCGGGGAGGGTGCGGATCATCTTTGGTCAACCTTCCGGGTCAGTGGGCCGGTTGGGCGGGCGCCGGGGGAACGCCCGCCCAACCAGGATTGGAGGGGCTCAGCCGAGCCAGGTCCAGTTCTGCCAGTCGTACTCGCCGATGTTGTCCGGGGTGATGGCCTCGGGTGCCGGCAGGTCATAGGTCTCGGGCAGTTCCTCGCCTTCGGCCATCGACTTCCACAGTGCGTCCATGGCGGTGTACCCGAGGACCACGGGATCCTGCAGCACCTCGCCGATCCAGGACTCGTTGCCGTCCTGGATGTACTGGAGGACTTCCTTGTCACCGGCGATGCCGATGAACTTCATCTCGCCGTCGCGGCCCGCACCGACGGCGGCGTTGTAGGCGCCGATCACCTCGGCGTCGTTGTGGCCGGCCACGACGTCGATCGTCGCCTCGCGCTGGAGGACGTTCTCCATCAGGCTCTGCGCGGAGTTGCGGTCGGCGGCTCCGGAGTCGCCCTCCTCCAGGATGGTCGCGTTCGGGTAGGCGGCGGTCACGACGTCGCTGAAGCCGTTGAAGCGGTCAGCGCTCACCTGGCCGGACGTGGGGACGGTGATGAACAGCAGTGTCGGATCGTCCTTGCCGAGCGTGTCGAGGTAGTCGACGGCCACCTGGCCGGCGGCCTCGCCGAGCGCGGTCATGTCGTGTCCGACGAAGGTGTTCCAGACGGCGTCGGCCGGGTCGTCGGGCTGCTGCGGGTAGTCACCGACGACGAACTGCGTCCCGGTGCGGCTGTGGAGGTCCACCATCGTGGGGATGATCGCCTTGGCGTCCGTCGGGAAGACGACGATGCCCTTGGCGCCGGCCGAGACGAGGTTCTCCAGGTTCTCGATGTTGGTCTGGATGTCCTGCTGGGAGTCCTCGAACTGGAACTTCACGTTCGCTTCGGGGTGCTCCTCGCCCCATTGCTCCATGCCCTCCTGGGCGCCGAGGAACCAGGCGTACTGCAGGGTGAAGATGCTGCCGCCGATCAGGGTCTCGTCCTCGCCGAAGACGTGGCCCTCGTCGCCGCCGCCCTCGTTCTGGGTGGCCTCGCCACCCCCGGTGGTCTCCGCGGCCAACGGGTCCTCCGTGGCACCCGAGCATCCCACCAGCATCATGGCCGCCGACAGCAGGGCTGCCACTGCTCCTGTCTTGATTCGCATTTTCTTGCTCCATTTCCGGTTGTTCGACATCGGGTCCGGAGGGCTCTCCGGGCCGCGTGGGGCGTCGGCGCAACGGTGCGTCGACGTCTTGAAAGGGGGCGCGGGACTCGTGGGTCGGGGGATCCCCTCGAGTGGCAATCTCAGTACGGATGGGTGGGAGGGGCGCGGCCGACGGCGGCCGCGCCCCTGCGGGTCAGAAGTCGAGCTCGTAGATGTGGCCGATCTGGTCGGCGAGGAAGTCGACGCCGCCTTCGCGGATGACGACGGGCTTCTCCCAGCGGACACCGAAGTCGGAGCCGATCCCGAACGTGTCGACCTGGAAGGTCATGTTCGGCTTCAGCTCGTACTCGGAGGTGGTCTCCATCCAGGGGGCCTCCACCTCGGTCAGGCCCAGGCCGTGGCAGGGCCCGTAGACGTAGGCGTCCTTGCGTCCGGCGTCGAGGAACTTCTGCTCGTAGTCGCGGGCGATCTCGCCGGAGACCCGACCGGCGCGGAGCTCGGCCTCGGTCCACATGTGCATCTCGAGGATGAAGTCGACGATGTCCCTCTTCTCGCCCTCGAGCTTGCCGACGGACACCGGGATGCCCACCGCGGGGCTGTAGCCGTCGACGGCCGCCGAGAGGTTGAGCTGGACGATGTCTCCCTTGGAGATCGTGCGGTAGGAGGAGCGGGAGATGGCGTGCCGGGTGCTGGCCTGGCTGAAGCAGTACTGCGGCAGGCCCTCGTACTCCGCGCCGTTCTCGTACATGGACTTCTGGGCCACGCCGACGAGCTGGAGCTCAGTGATCCCCGGGCGGATGGCGGCGACGACGTCCTTGATGGCCAGGTCGGTGATGCGGCCGGCCTCCTTCAGGCAGGCCACCTCGGCGTCGGACTTGACCGAGCGCAGGGCCACCATGATGTCGCGGGCGTCCACGAGCTCGGCATTCGGGAAGGCCTCCTGGAGCGCCTGCCAGACGACGACGTTGGTGTCGAGCACGGAGGCGACGCCGATTCGCAGGTTGTCACCGGTGACGCCGAGGTGCTTGAAGACGTCGCCGAACTTCGGGAGCTTGAGGTGCGGGTAGGCGGGGTCGGCGGACTCGCGGTACTCCGCCATGGCGAACACGTCGTCGATGTGACCGGTGTCCTTGGCGAAGAGGTCCGACTCGGGCCCGACGAGGAGCGCCCCCTTGCCGTCGGGGTTGAGCAGGACGCCGGCCCGCTCGAAGACGGGCCAGAACCCGCTGAAGTAGCGAGTGTTGGCGTAGTCCGCCTCATTGCCGTTGAGCAGCAGGGCGTCCAGCCCCTGCTGCCGCATCAATTCACCTGCCCGCTTGGCTCGCTCCGCGTACTCATGGGCAGGGATCATTACTCGGTCCATGGTGTTCTCCTTTGACGACCATCCGACGGTTGGCGAACTTCGGCGTCCGCTGCGCAATCGATTGCGCGCCACAAACTCTAGGCAGCCACACGGTGGGATGTCAACGGTCAATCCGAAGTATTTCCCCTAGAGGCAACGATTGCGCATCGGTCGCCCCGGTAACCCCTGCTTGGGCACCCGGCAACGGCGGGGCGCTCGCGCCTGGCGTCACGGCCGCCACGGGGACCACTTGGACTGATGCCGGATCGAACGGGGCGCCCACAATCCCGGTGGAGCGCACGGCTCCGTCTCCGGTGCTGTCTGCTCCACGCACCTCCCCCGCCGGGGCCGCTGGAGCGCACGGCTCCGTCTGCGGTGCTGTCCGCTCCACGCACGTCCAGCCCGGGTGAGGTCAGGTCCTCCGCGGGCGGCCCCTTGGACGCCCCCGACGTCGACGTCGGCGATCGTGACCCGGCTCAGGTGACCATCTCAGATGAGGCCGGTCTCCTGCGCGTGGGCGACGGCTCGGGAACGACTGTCGACCCCGAGCTTCGTGAAGATGTGGTTCAAGTGGCTCTTGACGGTCGCCTCGGTCACGAACAGGGAGCGTGAGATCTCCCGGTTCGTGGCGCCGGTGGCGAGCAGTCTGAGCACCTCAACCTCCCGCGCTGTCAGCTTGGGCAGCGGGTTCCGCATTCCTCGCAGCACGCGGGTGGCCAGATCGGGCGCGAGGACGATGTCCCCCGTCGCCGCACGCCGAATGCCCTCGACGATCATCTCCGGGGCGAGGTCCTTCAACAGGTAGCCGGCAGCGCCGGCCTCGATGGCGCCCAGGATCTCGGCATCCCTGTCGAAGGTTGTGAGGATGAGGACTGCCGGGGCCGGGTCGAGCGCCCGCAGGGCTGCGGTGGTCTCGATGCCGTCGATACCGGAACCCAGACGCAGGTCGCACAGGACCACGTCGGGTCTCAGGTGGGCGGCGAGTTTGATCGCCTCCTCCCCCGTGGCGGCCTCCCCGACGACCTCCAGCGCCTCGTCGGCGTCGATGACCGCACGGAGCCCGCTGCGAACCACGGGGTGGTCGTCGACGACCAGAACGGACGCGGTCATGGATTCTCCTGGCTCGTTCGGTGGATGGGCAGGTGGGCCGAGACGGCGCTGCCCTCGCCGGCCGCGCTCTCGATGTCGAGGCCCCCGCCAAGTTCACGCAGGCGGGAGCGCATGAACCACAGCCCATAGCTGGACGACGCGTCGCCCGCCTGCTCCCACGCCGTGACGTCGAACCCGATCCCATCGTCGACGATGTCCAACCTGACGGAGTCGTCCGCGTCGATGAGGCTCATGTCGATGCGGGTCGCGGATGCGTGCTGCCGGACGTTACCCACCGCGGACTGCGCGGTTCGCAGCAGCGCGACCTCGACGTCGGTCGGCAGGATCGGCAGCGTGTCATCCACGTGGAGTTCAGTTTGGAGTCCGGTCTCCTTGCTGACCCGCTCCAGCATGCGCCGCAGCGCCGAGGCGAGTGCGTCGTCCTCCAACTCGGCCGGCGCAAGGGCGGAGATGATCCTGCGCACATCGGCGAGGCCATCCCCGGCGAGCGCCTCGACCTGACCGAGAGTACGGGCGGCGACGGGGTCACTCGTCCGGGCGGCTTCCGCGTGGGAGACCAGGCGGATGGAGGACAAGGACTGGGCGATCGTGTCATGGATGTCGCGCGAGATTCGGGTGCGTTCGGCGATCGCCCCCGAGTGCCGCTGGGCCAGGGCGAGCTCGTCCTGCAGCTCGGACGTCTCCTCATGGGCCTTGGTGAGGGACGCCACGAGTCGCTCCCGCTCCGCTGCGTCGTGGAGCAACTGGAGGTAGCCGCGGGAGATCCCGAAGGCGAAAACACCACCGATCAACGGCCCGAACACGTCCGCGTAGCTGGATGTCTGGTAGTGCAGGATCGGCGCAGCCACCACGACCCCGAACACGACGCCCGAGAAAGCCAACCCCCACCTCAGCGGCAGGAGGTGCCCGGCCAACAGCCACAGCAGGAACGACAACCAGACGAACTCAGCCGACACCGCGACGGCCGCGGCCCAGACCAGGGCGAAACCGATGAGCCATCCGACGACGCTGCGGCTCGTGGGCGACCTCGACGGCAGGATCACCCCTGCCACGTGCCAAGTGCCGACCGCCACGCCCGCGATGATGGCCGCCGCGGCCTCTGTTCCCATCCCGATCGCACGGACGACCCCGACCGAGGTCAGGGAGGCCGCCATGACGTGCTGGCCGAGCTCCATCGCCCGGACGGTGTTCTGCGCCGATGCACCCCGGGTCTGCCCAGCGTGCGAAAGCGGTGAGCTCACAAGACTCATGCTGTCACACTCCCAGATCCGCGCCGCTCGAGGCGCCTTGGCCACCGCATCCGTACCCACCATGCCTTCCGTTGGCAACGACGTCGACCGGGCGCAGTCAACACCGGCGGAGCGCACGGCTCCGTCTCCGGTGCTGTCCGCTCCACGCACCTCGCCCACCGGGGCCGGTGGAGCGCACGGCTCCGTCTCCGGTGCTGTCCGCTCCACCGGGAGCCCGGCCACCCATCGGATCGGATCAGTGGACCGGAGCGGGTTCCCGGGCCTCGGAGTGCCGCAGGACGGCCCGCCGCAGCGCCAGGAAGAACACGATCATGCCCGCGGTGATGAGCATGTGGCCGAGTCCGGCGATCCCGGCAATCATCTTGTTCGACTCCTCACCCAGGACGGTGAGTGATCCATGCACCATGAGCATCCCGGCGGTCAGGACCACTCCCGCGTTGTACAGGCCGAAGAACCAGTTGAACAGTTTCCGGCTGGCGGAGATGTCGAACACCTTCTCAAGCGCCAGAACGATCAGGAGCACGATGAACCCGAGGGTCAGCAGGTGGGTGTGCGCCAGCCCCAGCTGGGTGAACTCCCCCTCGGGGAACTCGTTGAGCTTGGTGAACTCCCGGTAGAACAGGCCGGAGGCGACGCCCACGAGCATGTAGGCGAACGATGCGTGGAACAGCTTCTTCATATGGGTCTTCTTTCCGCGTTGTGTTGGTTCTTGGGGCGGGAGGCTCAGCGCTCGGCTGCGGCGGGCTCTCGAGAGTCGACGTTCGCATCACCGATGCGCGACCTGAGGCGCCCCGGCCACCAGATGCGGTCGCCTACCAGGCTGAAGACCGCCGGGACGATCACCGTGCGAACCACCAGCGTGTCCACGATCACACCCAGGCCCACGATCAAGCCGAGCTGGCTGAGGGTGACCAGCGGCAGCACGCCCAGCGCGGCGAACACGGCGGCCAGCACAACTCCGGCGCTGGTGATGACGCTGCCGGTGTGGGCCACCGCCTCCACCATCCCGGCGCGGGTGCCCAGGTACTCGGCCTCTGCGCGGGCGCGGTGCACCAGGAAGATCGTGTAGTCGATCCCCAACGCCACCAGGAACAGGAACGCGAGCAGCGGCACCTGCAGGTCCAGTGCGGGCTGGTCGAACAGGATGCGACTGAGGAACGCACCCGCCCCGATCGCGGCGACAGCGCTCGCGACGTTCACCGCGAGCAGCAGCACCGGTGCGACGATCGATCGCAGGAGCAACACCAGGACGACGAAGCACACGGCCAGCACCAGTGGAGCGACTAGCCACAGGTCCTGCTCGCTGCCGACCCGTGCGTCCAAGTCCTCGGCGACGGCGCCACCCACCAGGGCGTCGGCCCCCGCGACGGCGTGCACGGCGTCGCGCAACTGCTGGATCTGCTGCAGGCTCTCCGCGGTGCTCGGGACGTACTCGCTGGTCACCATGACGCGCGTCAGTTCGCCGTCGGCGGTGGCGCCGGTGGGGTGGGCGCGCACGACGCCGTCGACGCCGGTCGCAGCCGCCACCACGTCGTCGGTGTACTCGCCGTTGGTGACGATGAGGATGGGCTGCGCCTCGCCGGGCGGGAAGTGCTCGGAGAGCACCTCGAGGCCGACGGCGGACTCGGACTCCACGCGGAACTTCTCGAGCTGGTCCAGCCCGACCGTCGTCCCGATCAGGCCCATCGCCATGACGCCCAGCAGCGTGAGCGCCGCCAACAGGCTCATCAGGGGTCGACGCACCACGTGCGCGGCGACGGTGCGCCAGCCCCGGCCCTGGCCACCGGTTGCGCCGGGGCGCGGGACGAACGGCCAGAAGACCCTGCGCCCGAACACGGCCAGCAGCGGCGGCAGCGCGAACAGCACGGCCACCAGCGCCACCAGCAGACCCAGCGCGGCCGGGATGCCCAGCCCGCGGGTCATCGGGATCGCTGCCAGGACGAGCGTCAGCAGCGCCACGACCACCGTGACGTTCGACGCCAGGATCGCGGGGACGGTCTTGCGCCACGCCCTGCTCAGCGCGACGCGGTGGTCGGCCTCCCGCAGCAACTCCTCGCGGTAGCGCGAGATCAGCAGCAGCGCGTAGTTCGTGCCGGCGCCGAAGACCAGCACGCTGATGATTCCGGCGTCGAACTCCAGGCCCCAGGCGGAACCGGCGGCGGCGGTCAGCCGACCCGCGAGCCCGTCGGCCAGCGCGACCACCACCAGCGGGATCAGCCACAGCACCGGCGAGCGGTAGGTGACGATCAGAAGGACGGCCACGATCGCGATCGTGACCAGCAGGAGCGTGACGTCGGCCCCCTTGAAGGCCGAGGCGACGTCGGCCCCGAAGACCGGGCCGCCGGTGACGTGCAGCACGAGGTCGGCCGGCGCGCTGGCCGCGATGTCAGCCCGCAACTCCTCGACAATCCGGGCCGTCTCCGTCCCGTCCCCGCCGAGCCTGACCGGGACGACGATGACGGCGGCGGCCCCGTCCTCACTGACCAACGGGCCGTTCGCCTCGGTTCCGGTGGAGGCGCCCAGTACGGGCAGCAGCCCCTCCAGCGACGCGACGTCAGCCTCGCCCAGCGTTGCGGAATCCGCTCGCGAGGCGACCACCAACATCGACTGCGCTTCGGCGTCGGGGAACGTCGCGAGCAGTTCATCGACCCGGTGCGACTCCGAGGCCACCGGGGCATGGGCGGTGCGCTGCGGAGCCTCGACGCCGCTGAACAAACCGAACAGGCTCACCATGGCCACCAGGGCCAGGCCGAGGGCCACCCACGCGCCACGGCGCGAGGTCAACCCGTCAGCGAAACGAATGCGAGCACGAGGATTTGCCATGCCACCAACTCCACCAGCGCCCGCCCCGGGTACACATCGTCGGCAGGGGTGAACCGCGCATCAACCGAATGGTTGACACGGGCGCTGGTCTCAGTCCGACGAGTCGTCGCCCCAGCCGAGCTCGGCCCAGACGGCGGCGGGAACGAGGTGGTCGATGCGCCGCAGCACCCAGGTGGGTCGGTCGGCCTCGGCCGCAGCTGCGACGTCGTCGAGGTCGGAATCGCCCGTGAGCGTCAAGGCCGACGGCATCCCTGCGCGCACGGCCATCTGGATGTCGGTGGACAACCGGTCGCCCACCATCAGGCAGCGGGCCGGGTCGACGTCGAGGCCGCGCAACGCCTGGGTCACCATGCTCGGGTCGGGCTTGCCGACTGTCTGCACGCACTTGGTTCCCGTACACGCCTCGATGGCCGCGACGATGGCCGCACAGTCCGGCTCCCCCCGGCCGCCGGGGAATGGGCAGAACCGGTCCGGGTTGGTGGCCACCAGGATGGCGCGCTCGTGGAACCAGATGGCGTCGAAGGCGATCTGGAGCTTGCGGTAGTCGAAGCCGCGGTCGTAGGAGGCCACGACGACGTCGATCTCCCCCGGGTCCTCGCTGATGGCGATCCCCGCCTCCCGGAGCGCATCGACGAGAGGCTGTTCAGCGATCGGGAACACCACCTCGCCGGGGTGGTTCGCCAGCAGCCATCCGGTCATGGTGGCGACGGTGTTCGCGATGTCTGCGACGTCGGTGGGCAGCCCCAGCCGGGTCAGCTTGTCGGCGTACTGCGACGGCGCCCGAGTGGCGTTGTTGGACAGGAACCGGACCGGGATGCCGCGTCGGCGCAGCTCCGTGACGAGTCGCGCGGCACCGGGCAGGAGTTCGTCGCCCAGGAAGATGGTCGCGTCCAGGTCGAAGAGGTACGCGTCGAAGAACTCCGTCGGCCGTTCCACGGACACCTCCTCGTCGTCGCGAGGCAACGATACTGCCAGCCCCCGCCCGAGCAGCACGTATCCGTGCTGGTTTCGATTCCGTGAGAACATCGTGCAATGGACCAAATCGACGAGCTGATCCTCCGCGAAACCCCAGACCAGGCCTCGGCCATCGCCGTCATCGATGCACCCGGGCTGGTGGAACGTGCGCTGGAGATCGCCGCGGACGTGCGGGTGTGGTGCGACGACGTCCGTGACGCAGAGCTCGTGGACGAGGACCTCCTGGTGGAGCACCCCGAGGACCTGGCCGGCGTCGACCTCGCCTGGGGGCACCTGCCCAAGTCGCTCGCCGCGCTGGACCAGCAGGCCGCGAGTATCCAGGGTGCGCAGGACGTCACCTTCATCACCGGCGGCCGCGTCAAGCACATGAGCAAGTCCATGAACGAGGTCCTCGGCAAGCACTTCACCGCCGTCAACGCCACACGGGGCCACAAGAAGTCACGCGCACTGCGTGCATGGGGCCCGGCCAACCTGCCGACGGACTGGCCCAAGGCACGCCACAACGAGGTGCTCGACCTCACCATCGTCGCCCACGGCTCCACCTTCTCCGGCACCAAGCTCGACGCCGGCACCCGCCTGCTGCTCGACAACCTCGCAGTCGACGGCCCGCGCGTCCTCGACTTCGGCTCAGGCAACGGCGTCATCGCAGCCTTCCTCGCCCGGCTCGGCCTCGAGGTGGAGGCCCGTGACGTCTCCTGGTCCGCCGTCGCCGCGACCCTCGAGACGGCCAAGGCCAACGACGTCGACGTCCACGCCACCTGGGTGGCCGGCATCGACGACTACGCCGACGCCGCCCTCGACGCCATCGTCACCAACCCGCCCTTCCACCAGGGCACCACCAAGGACTCCACCGACACCCTGGACATGTTCCGCGCGGCCCGGCGGGTGCTGCGGCCGGGCGGCCAGTTGTGGTGCGTCTACAACTCGCACCTGCCATACCGCCGGTTCCTGAACGAGCACGTCGGCCCCACCCGCGTCGTCGCGCAGGACCGCGCCTACACCGTCGTGGTCTCGGAGAACCAGGGCAGCTGACCTTGCCGGACCTGCCCGCCACCGAGTTCGCGGACTCGACGATCCGGATCCGCGGCCTCGAGCTGGGGATCCTGGACTCGGACCCCCACGGCGACCCCGCGGCCCGCACCTTCGTGCTGGTGCACGGGCTCGGGGTCTCGTCCCTCTACTACCGCAACCTCGCCGACGAGCTCGCGCCGCACGGTCGGGTCATCGCCGTCGACCTGCCCGGCTTCGGCGGCACCGACAAGCCCGAGAGCGCACTGCGGATCTCCCAGTTCGCGATGGTGCTGGAGGAGACGCTCGAGGAGTTGGGGCTCGCCAACGCGGTGTTGACCGGCCACTCGATGGGCTGCCAGGTGGTCATCGAGACGCTCGCGCGCAAGGCCTCGGCCGCGAGCTCGGCCGTGCTGGTGGGCCCCATCGTCAACTCCGCCGAGCGGCGGCTGCCGGTGGTGCTGCTCCGATTCGTCCAATCGGTCCTGCGTGAGACGCCCGCCTCGGTGGCGCCGTCGATCCTCGGCTGGCTGAGGTGCGGGCCACGGATGTTGCTGGCCACCATCCCGCCGATGCTCGCCTACCGCTCCGAGGAGCGGATCCGCGACGTCGTCGCACCGATCCTGCTCGTGGCCGGTAGCCGTGACCGGCTGGCGCCGTCCCCATGGCTCGAGGAACTGCGGCGGCGGGCCGGTGGCGACGTCAGCGTCGAGGTCGTCGAGGGAGCCTCGCACCAGGTGATGGTCACCCACCCCGGGCTGGTGACAGCCGCGATCCTCCGCCTCGCCGATCGGAGCGACGGGTGACCCGGCGCAGGAGGCGGCTGGCACGGACCAGGGCCGCCGCGGCCGACTGGCTCGTGGCCGGGACAGACCTGGCCGGGGCCCTGTGGCGACGGGTCCGGCCACGCGTACCCGTCGTCGGGGACGGAGACCCCGGCTGCGCCGAGATCCCGGTCGTCATCCTCCCCGGCATCCTCGAGCCCTGGACCTACCTGGCTCCGATGGGCAACTGGTTCGGGGAACTCGGCCACCCGGT
This sequence comes from Tessaracoccus rhinocerotis, assembly GCF_007197885.1. GTDB lineage: Bacteria > Actinomycetota > Actinomycetes > Propionibacteriales > Propionibacteriaceae > Arachnia > Arachnia rhinocerotis. Next base: position 390,871 of record NZ_VKKG01000003.1, on the reverse strand, counting down.
CCACTACGTCGAGACCCTCGGCTGGAACCTGGCCGACGTCGCCCGCTCGGCCGAGCGGTGTCGGGACGTGCTCCGGGAGCGAGGCGTCGACGAGGCCGTCATCGTCGCCCACTCCAAGGGCGGCCTGATCGGCAAGGCGGCCATGGCCCTCAGCCGGCAGGCCCACAGCGGGGAAACCGCGTCCGCGAGTCCCGAGGGGCAGTTCGTCGGCATGGTCACGGTGGCCACACCGTTCGGCGGATCCTCGCTGGGCGGGCGGCTGCAACGCCTCCCGGGCGTTCGTCGCACGCCGCTCGGGATGTTCCTGCCGGGCTCCACCCAGCTCGTCTCCCTGGCGATGGAACGGGCCGTCAACGAGCGGATCGTCTCGCTGGCGCCTGCGTGGGACCAGGTGATCCCGGAGGGCTCCCACCTCGAGGGGGCGCTGAACGTGCGCCTCGACGTGCCCGGCCACTTCCGCCCGGTCCGCGACGAGGGCGTCTGGCGCACCATCCACGAGCACATCCACCTGCTGGCCGCCGCTCCACCCACGACAGTCTGACGACTCGTGGTGACCACCGTCCCTCCGGCGGCCCCCGAACCCACAGAACGCGTTCAGCGAGTTCACAGCCGACTCACAGACTCGGCAGGTTAATTGGGGGGCACGCAAGAAGGAGATGACCGACATGACACAAGCAAGCCCAGGCCCACAGTTCCAGCAGTCCTCCAACCAGGGCTGGCCCGGCCCCAACCGGCCGTACGCCGACCAGACCTCCTACCCCACCCCGCACCCCAGCATGCCCACCACCCCGCGTGAGCTGGGCGGCCCGTCGGCGCCGCCCCGCGGTTCGGCCCCCTACGGCGCCGCGCAGGCGTTCTCGACCAAGCCCCGCAAGCGCTCCAGCGTCGCGGGCGTGCTGGCAGCCGCGCTCCTCGTCGTCGGAGGCTCAGGCGCGGTCGGCGCGGCCACGGCGCTCTCCCTGACCGACGACGACCGCGGCGGCACCGTCGTCGAGGCCGGCGCGCCCCAGGTGATCCAGGCCGACCCGTCGAACCCCGACTGGGCGGCCACCGCCGCCGCCGTCGCGGACGCCGTCGTGGCCATCCAGGTCACCGGCATGAGCGGCAACGGCCAAGGCTCGGGCGTGATCCTCGACTCCGCCGGCAACATCGTCACCAACAACCACGTCATCGCCGGCGGCGGCGCGGGCACGGAGATCTCCGTCGTCATCGGCACCAAGGCCTACGAGGCAGAGGTCGTGGGCACCGACCCGTCCACGGACCTGGCCGTCATCCGCCTGGTCGAGCCGCCGTCGGAGCTGCAGACGATCAACTACGCCGACATCTCCGACCTCGCGGTCGGTGACCCGGTGATGGCCGTCGGCAACCCCCTGGGTCTGGCCGACACCGTCACCACCGGCATCGTCTCCGCACTCGACCGCCCCGTGACCACCAGGGCCGTGTCCAACAAGTCAGCAGCTATGGCGACGGCGTCGTGGTCACCCCCGCCATCCAGACCAGCGCGGCCATCAACCCCGGCAACTCCGGCGGTGCGCTGGTGAACGCGGCCGGCGAACTCGTCGGCATCACCAGCTCGATCGCGACGCTGACGTCCGGCTCCAGCGAATCCGGCAACATCGGCATCGGCTTCGCGATCCCGGTCACGCAGGTGGAGTACGTGGTGGACCAGCTGCTGGCCGACGGCACCGCCGAGCACGCCCAGCTCGGCATCAGCGCCGCCGACGTCCGCGACTCCGACCAGCTCGGCGCGGAGGTCGCCGAGGTGGTGCCCGACTCCCCTGCCGAGGAGGCTGGCCTGCGCCCCGGCGACATCATCAACGCCCTCGACGACCGCCCGATCACCGGGTCGGAGTCGCTGGTCGCGCTGATCCGCGCCTCCGAGGTGGGCCAGACGGTGACGCTCAACGTCATCCGGGACGGCTCCGAGACGCAGGTCGAGGCGACGCTGACCGCAGCCGACGCCTGACCACCCGTTGGTCGAGCAGCTGTGACCACCCGTTGGTCGAGTAGCTCGCCCGGCGAGCGTGTCGAGACCTAACCACACAGAACCCAAGGTCTCGACACGGGCGCTGGGCGCCCTACTCGACCATCAGACTGAAGCGCCGGACCCGATAGCCTTGCCAACCATGCAGACCCGCGTCGTATTCGTCTCGCCCACGCCCATCCTCGGCGAGTTGGTGGCCCTCGTCCCCGACCCGGGCGAGCGCTCCACCGTCGAGACCGCCGAGTGGCACTCGATCACCGTCATGTGCGACCACCCCGACCCGTCCGCACTGCGCGCCGAACTCCGCGCCGCGGCGGGCGACGTGGCAGTCGCCGTCATCACCGGCCCGCTCGCGACGCAACCGGCGCGGCTGGTGCTGTGCGACGTCGACTCCACCTTCACCACCACCGAGGCGGTCGACCTCCTCGCGGCCCACGCCGGCAGCGGCCCGCAGGTGGCCGAGATCACCGAGCGTGCGATGCGCGGCGAGCTCGACTTCGAGGCCTCGCTGCGGGCCCGGGTCGCCACCCTCAGGGGGCTCCCCACCACGGTGTTCGACGTCGTGGGCCCGGCCATGACCCTCTCCCCCGGCGCCCTCGAGATGGTGGCCGCGGCGCACGCGATCGGCGCGCTGGTGGGTGTCACCTCGGGCGGATTCACACAGCTCGTGGGCCCGATGGCCGCCGAGGCGGGTCTGGACTTCCACAACGCCAACGTGCTGGAGACCGAGGTGGTCGACGGCGTCGAGGTGCTCACCGGGAACGTGACGGGCACCGTCGTGGACCGGGCGCAGAAGGCCCGCGACCTGGCGAGCTTCGCCGCCGCGCATGGCGTCGACCCGGCACTGACGGTCAGCGTCGGCGACGGCGCGAACGACCTGGACATGCTGGACGCGGCGGCACTCGGGATCGCCTACTGCGCGAAGCCGATCACGGCCGAGCGCGCCGACGTCGCCGTCGCCTTCCCGAGACTGGACGCGATTGTACCCATCGCCCTCCAGCGCTGAATGGGGGGTGCCCTGCAACCCGGTGGCAGTGGCTTTCTATTGTGGGTCCTGAGATCGGATTCCAGGAGGAAGAATGTCGGGTCGCATCCGGAACGAGTCACTGCGTTCCAAGGTCATGACTGCGGGCGAAGCCGCGGCACTGGTGCAGGACGGTTGGACCATCGGGTTCTCCGGCTTCACGGGCGCCGGCTACCCCAAGGAGTTCCCCGGCGCGCTCGCCGCGCGGATCAACGCCGCCCACGACGCCGGTGAACCGTTCCGCGTCAACGTCCTGACCGGAGCCTCCACCGCCCCCGAGCTCGACGGCGCCCTCGCGCGCACCGGCGGCGTCGGCATCCGCGCCCCCTACCAGTCCGACCCGGACATGCGCAGCGCCATCAACGCCGGCGACGCGGACTACCTCGACATCCACCTGTCCCACATGGGCCAGCAGGTGCGGCGCGGCTACTTCGGGCGGCTCAACCTGGCAGTGGTGGAGGTCACCGCGATCACGGAGGACGGCAAGCTGGTGCCGTCGTCGTCGGTGGGCATGAACCGCACCTACCTCGACGAGGCCGACTTCATCGTGCTGGAGGTCAACGAGTGGCAGTCCGAGGAGCTCCTCGGCATGCACGACATCTTCTACGACGTGGGCAACCTGCCGCCGCACCGCGTCCCGCTGCCCATCCGCACCGCGTCGGACCGCATCGGCCAGCCCGTCTTCGACGTCGACCCCGCCAAGGTGGTCGGCATCATCGAGACCAACAGCGCGGACCGCAACACCCCCTTCAAGCCCCTCGACGACGACTCGAAGGCGATCGCCGGCTACCTGCTGGAATTCCTCGGCGACGAGGTGCGCAAGGGCAGGCTGCCGGAGAACCTGCTGCCCCTGCAGTCGGGCGTCGGCAACATCGCGAACGCGGTGCTCGCCGGCCTGGCCGAGGGACCGTTCGAGAACCTCACCTCCTACACCGAGGTGATCCAGGACGGCATGGTGGACCTGCTCGACACCGGCAAGCTGACCGTCGCCTCCGCCACGGCGTTCTCGCTGAGCCCGGAGTACGCGGAGCGGATGAACCGCGAAGCCGCTGACTACCGCAGCAAGATCATCCTGCGGCCCCAGGACGTCTCCAACAACCCCGAGGCGGTGCGCCGGCTGGGCGTGATCGCGTGCAACGGACTGATCGAGGCCGACATCTACGGCAACGTGAATTCCACCCACATCATGGGCTCCAGGATGCAGAACGGGATCGGCGGCTCGGCCGACTTCGCCCGCAACGCCTACCACTCCATCTTCGTGACCCCCTCGACGGCCAAGCGCGGAGCCATCTCGTGCATCGTGCCGATGGTCAGCCACGTGGACCACTCGGAGCACTCGACGTCGATGTTCATTACCGAGCACGGGATCGCCGACCTGCGCGGCCTGTCGCCCCGCAAGCGCTCCAAGGTGATCATCGACAACTGCGCCCACCCAGACTTCCGGGAGCCGCTGCGGGAGTACGTGAAGCTCGCCGAGAAGAAGGCCAACGGCATGCACACCCCGCACGACCTGGCCTCCGCCCTCGGCTGGCACGTCCGCTTCCTCGAGACGGGCACGATGCGCCCCTGACCACGCCGGGCGAGGCGTGATGCTGTGTAAGGATGAGGGCGTGAGCATCCTGGACTTCGCCAAGAGCATCGACGCCGAACTCGTGGCCCTGCGCCGCGAACTGCACCAGATCCCGGAGGTGGGACTGCAACTGCCGCAGACCCAGGCCCGGATCCTGCAGGCGCTGGAGGACCTCCCGCTCGAGATCACGCTGGGCAAGTCCCTCACGAGCGTGGTGGCGGTGCTGCGCGGGGCGATCCCCACCGACGGCAAGCGTCCGGTCGTGCTCCTGCGCGGCGACATGGACGCCCTGCCCGTCGAGGAGGCCACCGGCCTGGAGTACGCCTCCACCAACGGCGCCATGCACGCCTGCGGCCACGACCTGCACATGAGCATCCTCGTCGGCGCCGCCCGCGCCCTCTGTGAGGTGCAGGACCAGCTCGCCGGCGACGTCGTGTTCATGTTCCAGCCGGGCGAGGAGGGCGTCGACGGCTGCCGCTACATGCTCGAGGAGGGGTTGCTCGACGTCGCGGGCCAGCGCCCCGACCACGCCTACGCCATCCACGTGTGGAGCTCGCAGGAGCCGCACGGCACGTTCTCCACCAAGCCCGGCCCCGTGATGGCGTCCTCCGACGTGGCCCGGGTCCGCGTCGTCGGCTCCGGCACCCACGGCTCCACGCCGCACCTGGGCAAGGACCCGGTCCCGGCGCTGGCCGAGATGGTCACCGCCACGAACGCGCTGGTCACGCGTGAGTTCAGCATCCACGACCCGGTGGTGGTCACCACCGGCCTGCTGCAGGCCGGCACCATCGCCAACGTCATCCCGGAGGACGGCCGCCTCGAGGCGACGCTGCGCACGTTCTCCGACGAGGCCCACGCCAAGCTGCTCGAGCGCATCCCCCAACTGTTCGAGGGCATCGCACAGGCACACGGCGTCAAGGCCGAGTACAGCCTGCTGGAGCAGTACCCCGTCACCATCAACGACCCCGACGAGGCGGACCACGTCGCCGCCACCGTCGCCGAGTTGTTCGGCCCCGGACGCCACAACCGCTGGGACAAGCCCCTGGCCGGTGCGGAGGACTTCTCGCGCATCCTGCAGGTGACGCCCGGCTGCTTCATCGGCCTGGCGGCCACTCCTCCGGACGCCGACCCGGACACCGCGCCCTTCAACCACTCCGCCTACGCCCGCTTCGACGACGGCGTGGTGGCCGACGGCGCGGCGCTGCTGGCCGAACTGGCGCGCGGCCGCCTGACATGAGGCCGTGTCGCCGGGCCGGAGGCGCCAGACTCGCTGACGGCCTGGTTTCCGACGATGCAAAAAGTCCGCTCCGAAACGCTTCTGGCCCCTCCTGCGGCGGTCGCGAACCCGACGGGCGTCCAACCTGCAGGCGCCACTGGGAGCGCGAGCGAGCTGACTTGATAACGAATTGGCTGCGATCGTGCCCAATCGGTTGACCGGTAACATCACAGCACGTTAGCCTTTCGTTTCGTAGCCAAACGATTGCTGAATTTACAACGTATACCTGGACCCACAGTGGTGTGAGTCAGGGCCCAACGATCGCTGACACCGAGGCAGCGACCCAGCACCGAGGAGGGGCATGACATGACGAGGCTTCTATATTCCAAACGCCTCGCGCCGTACCTCTTCATCGCACCGTTCCTGCTGACGCTGGTCATCTTCTGGCTCTACCCGGTCGCCCAGTCAGTCGTGATGAGCTTCCAGGAGGTCCTCTACGGCCAGGCCTCATACGTCGGAACCGCGAACTACGAGCGGCTCTGGCGCGACCAGGTCTTCTGGAAGGCGATGTACAACAGCCTCCGGTACATGGTGCTCACGCTCGTGCTGCTGGTCACGATCCCGCTGCTGCTCGCAGTGGCGATCAACACCAGGATCGGCAGCGCCAAGCTGAAGAACTTCTTCAAGGCCTCGCTGTTCGTACCCGCCCTGACGTCCGTCGTTGTCGCCGGCATCATCTTCCGCCTGATGTTCTCCGAGAGCGAGAGCGGCATGATGAACCAGATCGCCGACTTCTTCAGCTTCGGCCCGGTCAGGTGGCTGCGCAACGACCTCACCGGGCTGGCGGCACTGCTGCTCCTGGCGCTGTGGCGCTGGACGGGTGTCAACACCATGTACTTCCTCGCCGGCCTGCAGGCCATCCCCGAGGAGCACTACGAGGCCGCGTCCATCGACGGCGCCAGCGCCCTCCAGAAGTTCCTGTTCGTGACGCTGCCGGGCATCAAGCCCACGATCGTCTACGTCGTCACGATCAGCGTCTACGGCGGCCTGGCGATGTTCCTCGAGAGCTTCATGCTGTACGCCGGCAACTCCTCGCCCAACAACCAGGGCCTCACGATCGTCGGCTACCTCTACCGCAAGGGGATCCAGGAGAACGACTTGGGCTTCGCCTCCGCCGTGGGCGTGGTGCTCCTCGTGGTCGTCCTCGCCATCAACCTCACGCAACTCACGGCTTCCGGCACCTTCAAGAAGGAGGCCTGACATGACCACACAAGTGGCCAAGAACCAACAGCTGCCCGAGGACTCGGAGATCGTGCTCAGGAAGATGCCGCGCCACCGCGTCGCATCGATCGTGCAGGGCGTGTTCCTCCTCGTCATCGCACTCATCTCCCTGGTGCCCATCGCCGCCATCGTCATCGGCACCTTCCAGGACGGTGGGGAGATCATCCGAAACGGCATCTCCTTCGCCGTCGATCCTGCAGACCTGAGCTTCGACAACTACGTGATGCTCTTCACCGACTCGGGGCTCTACTTCCGGTGGTTCTGGAACAGCCTGATCCTGACGGTGGTGCAGGTGGCCGGAACCCTGCTCGTCAGCTCCTTCGTCGCCTACGGTTTCGCGATGTACGACTTCCGGGGCAAGAACCTCGGCTTCATCCTCGTGCTGATCATGATGACGATCCCGTTCGAGATGCTCATGCTCCCCCTCTACGTGCAGGTGAACACGTTCGGCGCCGCGGACCAGTACTGGATCGTGGTGCTGCCCTTCCTGGCGGCGGCCGTCACCATCTTCTTCTTCCGCCAGTACTTCATCGGGATCCCACGCGAGCTCCTCGAGGCCGGCCGCGTCGACGGGGTGTCCGAGTTCGGCATCTTCTTCCGGATCATCGTCCCCATCGCGAAGCCCGCCTTCGCGGCCATGGGAATCCTCAACGGAATGATGGTGTGGAACAACTTCCTGTGGCCGCTGCTCGTGCTGCGCTCGGCCGAGAAGTTCACCCTCCCCATCGGCCTGAACACGTTGCTCACCCCGTACGGGAACAACTACGAACTGCTCATCATCGGCGCCTTCTTCTCGCTGGTCCCGATCCTGCTGCTGTTCCTCGCCTTCCAGAGATTCTTCATCGAAGGCATGACCGCTGGCTCCCTCAAGGGCTAGCCGCAACACCCACCAAGAAACCCACACACAAAGGAGTGGACCATGAGAATCCGAAGGTTGGCAGCCGCAGGCGCTGCACTCGGCCTATCCATCACCGCGCTCGCAGCATGCGGGGGCGAAACAACCACGGGCGAGACATCGCCCGCCGAGGGTGAGGTGGTGACCGGCGCCCCGGCGCCAGAGGATGCCACCAAACTCAGCATGTGGGTCTTCGCTGAGCTCCACGCAGCCGTCTACGACGAGATGGCGATCCAGTGGAACGAGGAGAACCCCGACAAGGCGATCGACCTCGACATCACCGTCTACCCGTACCAGGACATGCACGACAAGCTCCTCCTGGCCGCCAACGCCGGCGAGGGCATGCCCGACCTCGTCGACATCGAGGTCAACAAGTTCTCCAACTTCGTCAAGGGCGACAACCCGCCCCTGGCGGACCTGAGCGCCGCCGCGGAACCCTACATCGACGACGTCGTCCAGGCCCGCCTCGACCTGTACAGCCGAAACGACAAGATCTACGGCTACCCGACGCACGTGGGTGCGTTCGTCGCCTTCTACAACGAGGAACTCCTCGAGGCCGAAGGCATCGACTACACCACGATCAAGACGTGGGACGACTTCAAGGAAGCCGGCGTCAAGTACCACGACGCGACGGGCAAGTCCTTCGGCACCGCCAACACGGGCGTGTGGTTCGTCGAGCCGCTCGTGGTCGCCCAGAACGGTGGACAGGTGTTCGAGGATGACGGCATGGGCGCCGTCGCCGTGAACAGCCCCGAGTCCGTCGAAGCCATGGAGATCCTCGCCGACATGGAGCAGGCAGGCGCCCTCAGCACGATCGCGGGCGGCAGCCCCGACGCGGAGGAGGCCTACGGCGTCATCAACAACGGCGACTTCGCGGCCATCGTCTACCCGGCCTGGTACACCTCCAGGTTCGTCGACTACATGCCCGACCTGGCCGGCAAGATCGCGATCGCCCCGGCCCCGCAGATCGAGGGCTCCGACACCCTGACCATCGGTGGCGGTGGCACCGGTACCGCCGTGTCCGCATCCTCGCCCAACCTCGAACTCGCCACCGAGTTCAATGCCTTCGCGAAGCTCTCGCTGCCCGCCAACGTCGCGGTCTGGGAAGTCCTTGGCTTCGACCCGGTGAACATGTCCGTCTGGGAGGACGAGGCAGTCACCCACAACCCTGACAACAAGTTCAACCAGTACTTCACGACGAACCTGTTCGACGTCCTGAACTCCGTCAAGGACGGCATCGGCCACTTCGAGTCCTTCTCGAACCCGAACCTGCCGGCCGTCGACAACTGGTTCCGCACCGTCACCCTCAATGAGATCTACGAGAATGACGTCCCGGTCCAGGAGGCGCTCGACCAGGCCCAGACCGACCTGGAGAACGAGATCGGCTGACCACCTGCCCCGAGCGGGCCAACAGCCACAACGAAGGGCGGCCGGGATGCGAACTGCATCCCGGCCGCCCCCTTCGTTCCTCAGGCCTTGAAGCGGACCAGGTTGTTGAACACCCACTCCCAGCGCTGCTGGTAGTCGTAGCGGCCGTGGCCCAGCGGCTCAGCCTGGACCACCTTGCTCCAGATGTAGCTGCGGCAACCGTTGCGGCCCGTCGCAGGGGTGTCGCACTCGGTACGCCACGTGCGGCCCTCCGACGACGTCCACGTCCCGGTCACTCCCAGGGGGTTGCCGACCCACGCCTGGCGCGTCATCAGCGGCAGGTAGGTGAGGTTGTTGAAGTGCCAGCCGTGCTTGTGGACGTAGGCGCCGCCTTCGAAGACCACCTGCGTGGCCCAGATGTCGGTGGTGCACCGCATCGTCTGCGAGTACGGCTCGCACTGCGTGAACCACTCACGACCATTCACCGAGTGGTAGCCCGGCGTGGTGTAGAGATCACCCGGAGGCAGGGTGGGTGCCGGCGAGGACGACGGATCCACGGTCGGCTGCGAGCTCGGAGACGGCGACGGCGTCGCGGAAGGAACCTCCGACGGTTCGTCACTAGGGTCTTCCGATTCGCCGACCCGTTTGATGCTCTGGCCATTTCTGGAACTCCGTTGTTGAAGAGCGGGGACTCGTCCGAACCTAGACTGTTAGCGCTGACATTGGACGTGGACCGGCCAGATCGCGCGCTGCGGCTGCGCACTTGTCCGTGTCTCGTTGCCCGAACGACCGGATAGGCTGTCGGCTGCAGGAGGTGACATGACCCAGGACGTACACACGCCACAGCCGGCGGTGCCGCAGCAACAGCCGCCGCCGCTGCAGTCACGGCAGCCGGCGAAGCAGATCGCCACGCTGCCGCCGTTGCAGCACCTGAGCGACGAGGTCCCGCCGAGCCCACGCACCGGCGAACCGCTGCGCCCGGCGCTCGTGCTGATCGCCATGGTCGCGTTCCTTGCTTCGGCGGCAGCCACCGCCGTCACCTACGGCCACCACTGGTGGCTGGCCGTGCATCCGGAGACCTACGCGGGCTCGGCACGGCTCGTGCAATGGGTGGAACCGGAGCCCGGCAAGTGGCTCGCCCTGACCTTGGAGGGCGCTCTGGCCGCCGTCGCCGCGCTGGTCGCGGGCGCGACGGGCGCCGTCGGCTTCCAGGCTTGGAACGGCTGGCGCTGGAGCCGCTGGGCCGGCCCCGTGGCGGTGCTCCTGAGCGGGGCCGTCGCGCTGTTGTTCGCCTGGCCCGGCCTGGTCGCCGTCGGTCTGTCCGTCGTCGGCGCCGTGCTGCTGTTCATGCCTCCGGTCACCGAGTTCTTCCGCCGCTTCGAGGTGCATCGCGGCAAGCGCCCGCCCGCGTACCGGCGTCCGCAGCAGGTCTTCTACGGCCGGCTGCCGCGCTACCGCTGAGTAGACTGCGCTGCCATGGCCCGCAACCAGTTGATCAACGCCGGACTCCGACTTGTCCAGGACATGGTGTCCCGGGCGCTGAAGCAGCAACAGCGCAAGGGTCGCCGCCGCGACGACGACCGACGCGACGAGCGGCGCGAAGACCGTCGCCAGCAGGCCTCCGACGCGTATCCCGGTGACTTCACCGGCCGCCCCGAGATCGTCTACGCCCCGCGCAGGGACGCCGAGGCCGATCCCGGCGAGGTGGTGTGGACCTGGGTCCCCTACGAGGAGGACCCGTCGCAGGGCAAGGACCGCCCCGCGCTGGTCATCGGGCGGGACGGGCAGTGGCTGCTCGTACTGCAGGTCACCTCACAGGACCACGACCGCGACGCCGCACAGGAGGCGTCCGTGGGCAGGTATTGGACCGACATCGGCACCGGCGAGTGGGACAACCACGGTCGCCCCAGCGAGGTGCGCGTGAACCGGATCATCCGGATCGACCCCGACAAGGTGCGACGCATCGGCGCCATCCTCGACGAGGGCACGTTCAACCACGTGCGCCAAGAGGTCCTCAAGCACTACTGAGCCCCGCACCCCCGCCCCCTTAGGATGCTGGCGTGCCCCTGATCCGCGAGTTCCTCGCCCTGACCCGCGCCATGCTCGGGCTCTGGGTGCGTCACCTCCCGCGCATCGGCACCTGGCTGCTGCTGGGGTGGCTGCTCTACTCGGTCTGCCTGCTGAGCTCGGCGCTGGTCGGCACCCGGTGGGCGCCGCTGGGCGCGATCCTGTTCGTGGTCGGCGTCACCTTCAACGTCCTCGGCGTGGTCTTCGCCATCCACGAACTGAAGCCCGGTATCCGCAGCATCCGGCAGATCCGCGAGCGCGGCCGAGGTGAGCTGGAGCACGTTCCGGAGCCGGTGTTCTCCGACGAGCGGCGGGTCGACGTCGCGGTGCTCACGATCGGTCCCGTCCTCGCCGTCTACGCGGTCTGGGGCGTGATCGACGGCATGATCCGCGACGGATTCCTGTGGAACACCGTCATCCGCTCGATGTGGAACGCGACGGAGTGGTCGATCAGCCGCAACCCGGACCGGTTCTGGAGCTACCTCGGGATGGGGGTGGCCGCGCTGGTGGGCCGGATGGTCTGGGCGCGATTGTTCCGCAAGCGTTCCTCACCGTGGTGGCGGGTGCCGGTGATCTTCCTCGAGGGCCTGTGGACCTTCGCCACGTTCTTCATCATCCTGATCGGCGCCGAGCAGGCCGTCATCTGGGTCCGGCAGCGACGGTTCTGGCGCGAGGGGGAGACCGCCTGGTACAGGTTCCTCGAGCAGCTCCCCGAGATCCGGCTCCCGTTCGACATGACCCTCCCCCAGGCCCTGAAGCAGCTCACGATCTGGCTGGACGGGTCCGTGCTGCCCGGGCTGTGGGACGGCATCGCGCTGCCGCTGATGTGGCTGGCGATCGTCGCCATCGTCTTCGGCTGGCGCGAGTTCCGCGCCCGGGACCTACTGGGCCAGCACGTCCGGGCACGCACCGAGCTGCTCGAGGAGGCCCACGGTGACTTCATGGCGACGCTGGGGCGCCTGTTCAACGTCGTCACCGCCGACCTGCGGGACAAGTACCTGCCACTGGTCTACGCGTTCAAGCTGGTCTGGAAGTCCGGCCCCTACGTGCTGGGCTCGTACCTGGTTCTCACGGCGCTGCTGAACTGGGGCGTCGTGGAGTTCCACACCGCCCTGTTCCGCATCTTCGCCGCGGACACCGAGGCCAACATCCTGCGCTCGTTCATCTGGCTCGAGGCGCTGCGGGAAATGGTGGCGCTCTCCCTGCTCACGTGCCTCTACGCCGCCGCCTTCGACCGGGGGCTGGCCGACGCCTCCGGCCTGGTCGACGAGGGCCGGGAGACCGAGTGGGCCGCACCCGAGCCGGGCCGACGGCTCGACCAGCCGCAGGCGTGAGTCACTCGCCGAAGGTCCAGTAACCCCGGTCGTCGGTGTAGTAGGGCTCCACCCGCACGACGAAACCGGCCACCATGGAGCGCGGCACCACGAAGACCTCGTGGGAGACGAAGGTGTCCCCGACGCCGATGCCCTCGCGCTGCTCCCCGTGCTGGCAGTCCGTCCCCTCGGCGCCCGCGAGGCCGATGCCGGTCAGGCCCAGCTCCTCGCCGTCGGCGTTGAAGAGCTTGAACTCGCACCCCATGTTCTCGTCCTGTTCGACCAGCACCTCGACGGTGAACCTGGCCTGGACGTAGTGCATCCCGTCCGGCGGATACTCCGAGCGCGTCGGGTCCCAGGCCGACGGCATGGCGTCGTGGAGCTCCAGGCCGTCGAAACGCAGCCGGAAGCCGTGGTCGGACAGGTCGGCCCATTCGCCGACCGTGCTGTGACCGAGGTGCTCGGGCTCGCGCATCTCCACCAGGAACTGGCCGACGGAGACGGAGAAGACGGCGAACGTGCAGGCCAGCACGGCCAGCGCCGTCCACCAGCGCCAGAGCCCGCGGTCCCGCACCGGCTGCACGGGGGCGCTCATCGTCGCGGCACCACGGTGTTGGCGGGGACCTCGAAGGACCCCACGACGGTGGGCTCGACGACGTCGAAGCGCAGGCGCGGCCACATCGGCTGGATGCCGTCGCGGCGCTGGCCGTGGAAGCTGACGAAGGCCCCGTCGACCTTGTCCTCGGGCACCTCGAACAGGTAGTTGACGGTGGTCGTCTGGCCGACGTGTGCCACGGTGAGGGTGGGGAACGGGTAGGGCGCGATGGCGGCGTAGGTGTAGCCGTCGGGGGTGACGAGTTCCGTGGTCGAGAGCAGCGTCCGGTTGAAGGGGGTCACGCGGGCGCGCATGACCACGAACACGTAGTCGGTGACGAGCCTGGACACCTCGCCGTACGCGTCGGTGTGGGTGAGCTCGTCGGCGAGCCAGAAGCCGCGCTGTTCGACGACGTAGTCCGGATGCGTGCCCACGCCGGACTCGTCGGGCAGGACGTCGTACTCGCTGGGGGTGTACGGCGGCGTCGCGGTGCGCACGAGCCCCACCAGCAGCAGGCTCAAGACGCCCGCGACGATCGCCGAGACCCTCCTCACTGCTCCTCCTCCGGGAGGTGGCGGACCTCAATCGGGACATTCGCGACAACCTCACCCGCCGCCGGCTCCGGAGCGGTCAGGAGGTTCTCCCGGATCTCCTGGTCCAGCACGATCACCCTCGCCGCGAAGTCCTCCGTGGGAGGGTCGGTGATCTCGTTGTACTCGTAGTCGAAGTGGCAGATCGCACCGGTGCTGACCAGCGGGTTGAAGGTGGTGCGCGTGTGGAAGTCGCAGTACGTGGTGCCGAGGACCTCGCCGGTCTCCTCGATCCGGATCAGCACGATCTCGGATGTCAGCTGTGTGGTGTGGCGCTCGGTCTTGTTGGTGACGTTGAGCTTCGCGCTGATCTTCGTCTCCCCCGGCTCGACGTAGGCGTCGATGACCTCGACGTCCCAGAACCGGGTCTCGATGCTCTCGCCCAACTCCGCCTGCGGGCCGAGGTACGGGGTGGCCTTGCCGTCGAAGCCGCCCAGCAGCCATGTCACGCCCACGGCGACGAGCACCAGGGCAGCCAGCCCACCCCAGATGACGAGCCGACGACGCGGGCGCGGCCGGGCCGCAGCTTCCGGCGGGGCCGGGGGTAGGGGCGGGGCGGTGGTCGACACGGCTCACAGATTAGGTGATGGGGGTGTCGCGCGCCCGGTGGCCGGGCGGAGTGGAGCGGGCGACGGGAATCGAACCCGCGTGTCCAGCTTGGGAAGCTGGCGCTCTACCATTGAGCTACGCCCGCGACGGCGTCGTCGACAGCTTAGCCGAACCCGGCCGGACAGCGCGATTCAGCACGCCCAACCAATTGGGGACCGCTATCCTTTACCCAGTGAATGCCAAGTCGCGAGGCCTCGTCCGGACCCGGAGTCCGTTGATGAGACGTGCACAGGCCCACGACGCCTCGCATTTCCTCCTGATCCCCGAGGAGATCGCCACGCCGTCGTCGGCGGGCGACGTCGCACTGCTGTTCGCGGAGGCCCGCCACAACCGTCGACACATCACGTTCCGCTCAGGGGGCACGAGTCTCTCCGGCCAGGCGCAGACCGAAGACCTGCTGGTGGACACGCGCAAGGAGTTCCGCGAGATCGAGGTGCTGGACGACGGCGCCCGTGTGCGCGTCGGCCCGGGCGCGACGCTGCGCCACGTCAACGCCGTGCTCGCCCGGCACGGGCGCAAGCTGGGGCCCGACCCGGCCAGCGAGATCGCCGCGACCATCGGCGGCGTCGTGGCGAACAATTCCAGCGGCATGCTCTGCGGCACCCGCGACAACACCTACGCAACGCTCGAGTCGCTGGTGTTCGTGCTGCCCAGCGGCCGCATCGTGGACACCTCGGACCCGGACGCGGACATCGTCCTGCGGCTCCACGAGCCGACGCTGGTCAACGGGCTGCTGATGCTGCGCCGCCGCATCCGCAGCAACCCGGAGACCGAGGCCGAGGTGCGGCGGCAGTTCGCCATGAAGAACACGATGGGCTACGGCGTCAACGCGCTGCTGGACTTCCACCGCCCCATCGACATCGCCCGCCACCTGCTGATCGGCAGCGAGGGCACCCTCGCCTTCGTCGCCTCCGCGACCTTCAGGACCTTGCCGCTGAAGCAGCACGCCGCCACCGGCCTCGCCGTGTTCCCCAGCCTTGAGTCGGCCACGGAGGCACTCCCCGCCCTGGTCGCGGCGGGTTTCGACGCGATCGAGTTGATGGACGCTACGTCGCTGCGGGTGGCCCAGGAACTGCCGGAGGCCACCGCCGAGCTGCGCGAACTCGAGGTCGTCGACCACACCGCGCTGCTGCTCGAGATGCAGGACGAGGCCGCCGACGCCCTGGCCGGGCGCGTCACCGCCACCACCGACCTGCTTGCCGCCCTGCCCGTGACGAAGCCCGTCGAGCTGACCGGTGACGGGCCCACCCGCGCCGCGCTCTGGAAGATCCGCAAGGGCCTCTACACCACCGTCGCCGGCAACCGCCCGATCGGTGCGGCGGCGCTGCTGGAGGACATCGCCGTGCCCGTGGAGCGGCTGGCCGAGACCTGCCGCCGGCTGACCGCACTTTTCGCCAAGCACGGTTACGAGGCCTCGGTCATCTTCGGGCATGCCCGCGACGGCAACCTCCACTTCATGCTCAACGAGCACTTCGACGACCCGGCCTCGCTGCGCCGCTTCCGCCGGTTCACGCGTGACCTGGTGCGGATGGTGCTGGCAGCCGGCGGCACGCTGAAGGCGGAGCACGGCACCGGTCGCGTGATGGCGCCGTTCGTGCACGAACAGTACGGCGACGAGCTGTTCGAGATCATGCGCGAGATCAAGAGCCTGTTCGACCCGACGAACATGCTCAACCCGGGCGTCCTGATCACCACCGACCGCGCCGCCCACACCCGGCACCTGAAGCTTCAGCCGACGGTGGAGCCCGAGGTGGACACGTGCGTCGAGTGCGGCTACTGCGAACCGGCGTGCCCCTCGCGCGACCTCACCCTCACCCCGCGCCAACGCATCGTGCTGCGCCGTGAACTGGCCGCCAACCCCGACGACGAGGAACTGGCCGAGGCCGTCGCGGAGTCCTACGACTACGCCAACAACCAGACCTGCGCCGTCGACGGCATGTGCGGGGTGAGCTGCCCGCTGGGCATCAACACCGGGGACCTGGTCCGCCGCCTCCGCGAGGAGCAGGCCACCCCCGGCGAGCAGCGCGCCTGGAAGGCGGCCGCGAAGTCCTGGGGGACGGTCACCAAGCTGGGCGGCAAGGCGATGACCACGGCCCGGCACAGCGGCCCGCTCGCGGGGATCGCCACCAAGCTCGGGCGCAGGGCGCTCGGGGCCGACGTCGTGCCCTCCTATGACTCGGGACTCCCCTCCGGCGGCAAGCGGATCCGACGACGCCCCGCGCGCAGGGAGGTGGGTCGCGACGTCGCCGTCGCCGCCTACTTCCCCGCCTGCATCCAGACGATGTTCGGCTCCGAGGGCCAGGGCGTGTACCGCGCCTTCGAGGAGCTGTGCACCCGCGCCGGCGTCCCCGTGCGCCTGATGGACGCCGAGGGACTGTGCTGCGGGACGCCGTGGAAGTCGAAGGGTCTGGTCGAGGGCCTGGTGGTGATGCAGGACAAGGTGCGCTCCCGCCTGACGGAGGAGGCACCCACCACCATCGTGTGCGACGCCTCGAGCTGCACCGAGGGCCTGCGACGGATGGCCGAACGGGTCAAGGACGTCCACGTCGTCGACATCCTCGAGTTCGCGCGCGTCCACCTGCTGCCGCAACTGACCGTGACCGCGCCGATCGACTCGATCGTGCTCCACCCCACCTGCTCCACCAACCAGCTGGGCCTGGACGGCCACATGGTGGCGATCGCCGAGTTCATCAGTCCCGACGTGACGGTCCCGACGGCGTGGGGCTGCTGCGGCTTCGCCGGCGACCGCGGCCTGCTGCACCCGGAGCTGACCGCCTCGGCGACGGCGGCGGAGGCCGAGGAGGTGGGCCGACGCGAGTACGCGGCCTACGCATCGGCGAACCGGACCTGCGAGATCGGGATGACGCGCGCCACCGGCAACGACTACGTGCACGTCGTGGAACTGCTCGCCAGGGCCACGCGTCCGGCGCAACCCTGACCCTTCCCTGAAGTCCCCCGGCCGGCGGGTTGGCGGCCCCGACCACCACCTACACTCGAGGGGTGAACGCCAAGACCTTCTCGCACCTGCGCTGCGCCGACGAGGACCGGGAGCTGGTGGCCCGAGTCCTGAACAACGCCTACGCGGACGGTCGGCTGACGTTCGAGGAGCATGACGAGCGCATCAGCAACGCCTACAACGCCAAGACCTTCGGGGAGCTCGACGACCTCACCATCGACCTCATCCCCGGCGCGCAGCCCGGGCAGTTGCGGGCGCAGCACCAGCCGCTGCCGCAGCCGCCGCAGCCCGCAGGCCTCGCCGCCTACGACCATCCCAACTCCCCCGTGCCCCCACCGCGCATCGGGGCGCCGACGTCGGCCGACACCTTCACCGGCGGCCGCGCCATCCTCTCGAACTACCATCCCGAGAAGGGCCTCGTGATGCCCGCGTACAGCGAGCTGGTCTCGGTGCTGGGCGACGTCCGCGTCGACCTGGTCGACGCCGTCTTCACGCAGCGCGAGATCACCATCCGCGCAACGGCCGTGCTGGGCGAGATCCGCATCCGCATCCCCGCCGGCGTGCGCGTGGTCAGCAACATCACCAACGTCATCGGCGAATACAAGTGCGACGGGGCGATCCCCACCGACGACGGCGTCGTGCTCCGGATCGAGGGCGCCACCATCCTGGGCGACGTCAAGGTGCTCGGCCCGGGCATCAGGAAGGCCCGCAAGTACGATAACTTCGTGTGATGCCCGACTCTGATCCGCTGTTCCGCCCACCGGGCGTCGAGTGGCGGGCGCTCTCGCCGAATTACCTGAAGCTGAAGATGCTGATGATCTTCATCACGTGGCCGATCCTGATCGCTGTGGTGGTGATCCCCCTCGCACTATGGGCACCCGGGCCGACCTGGTGGATCGTCCTCGCGGTGCTGCTGGTGATCTGGCTGTGGCGGATCCTGCGACAGCCGCGTGCGGCCCGACGGTGGGGCTACGCCGAGACCGACGTGGACATCTACATCACCCACGGCCTGGCCTGGCGCCAGCTGACCGGCGTCCCCTACGGCCGCATGCAACTGGTGAACGTGCAGTCCGGACCGATCGAGCGCTCGTTCGACCTTGCCAGCGTGGAGCTGGTGACCTCCTCCACCAGCGGAACGATCACCATCCCCGGTCTCAGCCGGGAGGACGCAGCAGCCCTGCGCGACCGGCTGATGGAGCGGGGAGAGCTCCTGCAGGCCGGGATCTGATGAGCCACGACTCCGAGTCCTGGCCGCCGCCCGCTCCCGACGACTGGGCACCGCCTCAGGCTCCCGAGCACTGGCCGCCGCCGGGCGCGCAGTCCGGCCCACCGCCCGTGACTCCACCGGCGCCCAAGCTTGGCCGGGCCGTCGAGCGGCCGCACCCCCTCACCGGCGTCGCCAAGAGCTGGATCGCGCTGTTCGGCCTGGTGTTCGTGGTGGGGCGCGAGCTGATCGAGAACGGGTTCGAGGCCGTCCGCGACTTCGGTCCCGGCATCTGGATCTTCACCGGTCTGGCCCTGCTGGTGGTGCTGCTCACGGGCATCTGGGGCGTCATCGAGTGGCGCACCACGACGTTCGTCGCGGACGAGGACGAGTTCCGCATCGAGCGCAACTTCCTCTCGCGGGAGTCCAGCCGCATCAGCTACGCAAAGATCCAGGCCGTGGACATCGAGCGCTCGCTCGCGGCCCGGCTGCTCGGGCTGGCGAGCGTGCAGATCGACGTCGGCGGCGCGGGCGGGCAGAAGATCGAGTTCCTGAGCCGGGAGCGCGCCGAATCGCTGCGCGACGAGCTCCTCCGGCGGATGCGCAGCCTCGCCCGGCACACCGACGTCGAGGTCCCTGCGGTCGCCTCCGACCATGCGGTTCCCGGCGGAACCGCGGTCGTGCAGGGCCAGGGGCCGGGCGCGCCCCCGGCCCAGCCGGTGCTGGAACAGGTGATAGCCATGTCCGCGGGCACACTGCTGCTGGGGCTGTTCGTCTCCTCGTTCCTGCCATGGCTGCTCGGCGGGATCGCCTTCCTCGTCGTGATGCTGGTTGTGGGTGAGGGCTTCAGCATCGCCGCCGTCTTCGGCGTGGTGTTCGGTGTCGGCGGCTACCTGTGGTCGCAGATCGTGTCCAACTGGAACTTCACGCTCACGCAGGTCCCCGATGGCCTACACATCCGGCGCGGGCTGTTCACGAAGGTCTCCAAGAGCCTGAAGGCCGACCGCATCCAGGCGGTCTCGGTCCACCAGGACTACCTGCAGCGGCTGACCGGTCTCTACCGGGTGCGGGTGACCGTCCTCGGGTTCAGCGGGGTCGGCGAGGGTGGCGAACGCAGCGACATGGTGCTGCCCTACGGCCGCTGGGAGGACGTGCGCCGGGTGTTGGCCGCGTTCTGGCCCGGCATCAACCTGGACACGATCCCGCTCACCGGGCAACCCGACCGCGCCCGCTGGCTGACGCCGCTGGGCTTCAAACGGCACCTCTGGGGCGTGGACGAGCACACGCTGGTCGCGCACCACGGTTGGCTCGACCACACCATCAGCCTCGTCCCCCACCGCCGGATGCAGTCGATCGGCATCACGCAAGGACCGCTGCAGCGTCGCCTCCGCCTGGCCACGGCCGCCATCCACACCACCGACGGCCCGGTGAACATGGAGGTCTACCACCTGGACGCGCAGGTGGCCCGCGAGTTCTTCGATTCCCAGGTCGAGCGTGCCCGCGTGGCGCGTGAGACACCCGGCGAGCCGAGCTACCTGACGGGATTCGCTCCCCCGGGCGTCGGGGAACCCACCGACTCGGACCCGGGCGAGGACCTTGACGATCGCCACTCCTACGGTCCTCCGGCGGCACCTCCGGGCTCGTCTCGCTGAACCCAGCGGAGGGGCAAGTACCCAAGGCGCTGATTCTGCGACCCGGAACCGATCCCGAAACGATTCACACTTGCTCCTGCGGGTTTCCGGGTCGAAGAATCAGCAGGTTGTCCTCGAGCCTCCTGTCTCAGGCGATGTGCCAGTCCCCGGTGTCGTCCCTTGCCGCACTCATCACCCCCAGCGCGAGTGGGGCGGCCGTCCAATCCGCGGCCAGCACCCGTTGGACGAGGCCCACCATCGAGTCCAGGGTCTCGAAACTGAACCGGACCACTGTCCAACCCGCGGTGACCAGGTCGTTCTGGCGATCGTTGTCGGAAACACGGTCCGCGATGGAGTGGAAGGTCCAGCCGTCCAGTTCCACGATCAGTCGCGCCTCGGGGAACGCGATGTCCGCGAAGTAGACCCTGTCCCCCACCTCGATCCGGTGGTTGGCCTCCCAACCAGTCACCTTCGCTGCTCGCAACAGGACGTGCGCGTCCCGCTCGAGGGGTGACCACGGCTCATCCATGGACTCGGCCATGCGGAGGGCCCGCAGCGGGTTCCCGCGGAGGCGTTTCGGGAAGCAGGCCAGCGCCTCGTTGAGGTGCGCGAGGCTCAGCCCACGCCGCAACGCCTCGAACACGGCATCGCGGTGTCCTGCACCCGCCAGCTGCAACGCGGAGCACTCCGGGGATGCCAGGCGCAGCCCGTCGGCGTTCTCGGCGACGAGCTCGTCGGGCACCGGCTGCGCGGTCGGCCTCAACCAGGCGGTCGCCTTCCGCTTGCTCCTGGAGGACACGCGCACCAGCGGATCCGAGAGCTCCGACCACCAACTCAGCCGGGCGGCGGTGCTCCCCACGAAGATCGCGTCCGGATCCCACTTGCGGGTGGCGGCAACCCGGAGCTCAAAGGTCTCCTCGATGTCGCTCCAGCGGTGGACGCCGGGCAGCATGCGCACCAGGCGCTCGTCGCGCAGCAACCGGTCGATCGTGCCACCGGACCGCGGCAGTTCCCTGCGCACGACAAGCGGATGGCACCTGAGTGGATGTTCCATGCCCACACTCTGGGAATCCGGAGCGGCCGTCGGTCATTGTCCACAGCGGTCACCGCCGGACCCCGCTGAGAACTGCACCCGGAACGGAAATCGAAGCGCGTTTGAAACGCTCCATTTTCGATGCGAGTTCCATTCTCAGCGGGTCAGTCCTGTGACCCGACCTGGCGAGTAGCGTGGCCGCATGGGAACCGAGAACAGCGCCCCTCCCACCATCACCGCCATCACCCTCGGCGTGCGTGACGTCGAGGCGTCGCGCGCCTTCTACGTGGACGGCCTCGGGTTCGAGCTGGTCAACCAGGTGCCGGGCGAGATCGCGTTCGTCCGCAGCGGCCACGGGCAGGTGCTCGCTCTCTGGAACGTCGCCAGCATGCCCGGCGAGTACGGGGACGTCGGCCACGGCCCGCAGGCGCCGCCGATGTCGCTGGGCCACAACACCCCAAGCGCCGAGGAGGTTCGCGTCCTCCACGAGAGGGCCCTGGCCGCGGGCGCGACGTCGATCTCCGAGCCGCAGACCCGCGAATGGGGTGGCACCAGCGCCTGCGTGGCCGACCCGGACGGGTTCCGCTGGGACTTCGTGCACAACCCCAGCTTCTCCGTCGACGACGAGGGCCGAGCATCCATCTGACCCAACGGGGGCTCCGCCGTCGAGCCCGGCTTGATAGAGCGCTCTCTCACGCTCAGTGCGTAGGTGGGATCCCCGCGCGGGAACCGGTCCCGTGCCGCTACGCTTGTCCACCATGAGCATCATTCTTGGCATCGACGTCGGAGGATCGGGCATCAAGGGCGCCCCGGTCGACCTGGAGAAGGGCGACTTCGCAGCCGACCGACTCCGCATCGCCACGCCGGAGAAGTCGACGCCCCAGAACGTCGCCGCCGTCATCGCCGAGATCATCGCCAACTTCTCCGACACCATCGGCGACGCACCGGTGGGCCTCACCATCCCGGCCCCCGTGGTGCACGGCCGGGTGCCGTTCATCGCGAACCTGCACAAGTCCTGGACCGGCCTGGAGGCGGAGAAGTTCTTCGCCGACGAACTCGGACGCCACGTGACCATCGTCAACGACGCCGACGGCGCGGGCTTGGCGGAGGTCAACTTCGGAGCCGCCAAGGGCCACCCCGGCCTGGTGATCCTGACCACCCTGGGCACCGGCATCGGCTCCGCGATGATCTACCGCGGCACGCTCATCCCGAACGCCGAACTCGGCCACCTCGAGATCGACGGCTTCGACGCCGAGAAGCGCGCCGCCTCCTCCATCAAGGAGAAGGAGGGGCTCTCCTACCCGAAGTGGGCCAAGCGCCTCCAGCGCTACTACAGCCACGTCGAGATGCTGTTCTCCCCCGACCTGTTCGTGGTGGGCGGCGGCGTGTCCAAGGACAGCGACCAGTTCCTCCCACTGCTGGAACTGCGCACGCCCATCGTGCCCGCGAAGATGCGCAACCGGGCCGGCATCATCGGCGCCGCACTGGCCGCCCGTGACGCCCTGGCACACCCGGACCCACTGCACGCAGCCGACCTGGAGGCCGCACCGTCGAAGGCGAAGAAGAAGCCCGTCTGAGACGCCCGGGACCGCGGTCCCGCCACGCCCGGCTCAGGCCGGGCGCGAGGCCTTGCCGTCGAGCCAGAGCGTGTCGCTGGCGTCGCTGTGCGAGCCACCCGAGCCGACGTGCTTGGAGTCGATCTTCGTGCCGTTCTTGATCACGTGCACGAGCGCCATGCCGTGGCCGCGCCCGAGGTCGTAGTCGCTCTTGAGCCACTCCAGGATCACGCCCGCCTTGACCGACGGGTCGTCGAACCCCTTCTGCGCAGCGATGTCGACCAACTGTCGAGGTGTGAGTCCCGTCTTGTCCTCGATCGCGTCGAGGTAGGCCTGGAATGACATGTTCGTCCCCCTGTCGGTTCTGGTGCGCAGAACGCTACGCCCCGGCAGGTTCAGACGAACAGCGCCTCACATCCGCTCGAGCGCCTCGATCCCCAGCAGGCCGAGGCCAGTCGCGAGCACCTGTCGGGTGGCGGCGCACAGCGCGAGCCGGGAGGAGCGCACGTCGCCCTCGGACTTCAGCACCGGGCACTGCTCGTAGAACGTGGCCAGGGCGCCGGCGAGGTCGTAGAGGTACCCGCACAGCTTGTGCGGCTGGAGGCTCGTGGCCACCTCGTCGACGATCTCCCCGAAGCGGCTCAGCAGCAGGGCGAGCTGCTGCTCGGCCGGCTCGGCCAGCACCACGACGGCGCCGTACCCGATGTCCTCCGCCTCGGCCTTGCGCATGATCTGGCAGATCCGCGCGTGCGCGTACTGCAGGTACGGACCGGTGTTGCCGGTGGTCTGGACCATGCGCTCGACGTCGAAGACGTAGTCCTTCTGCAGGCCCGATGACAGGTCGGCGTACTTGATGGCGGCCAGCGCGATGGGCGGGGCAGCCACCTCCTCAGCTGCGTCAAGCAGCGAAGACAGGGTCGCGGCCGAGCCGTCGCGCGTCTTGAACGGCTTGCCGTCGTTGCCGAGCACCATGCCGTAGCCGACATGCTGGGCGGTGACGTCGTCGGGCAGGAAGCCGGCCTTGCGGGCCGCCGCGAAGGTCTGCGCGAAGTGGCCGGCCTGGCGGGCGTCGGTGACGTAGATGATCCGGTCGGCGTCGAGCTCCCCGACGCGGCGCCGGATGGCAGCCAGGTCGGTGGTGGCGTAGCCGTAACCCCCGTCGCTCTTGCGCACGATCAGCGGCGCGTCGAAGCCGTCGACGAACACGCACAGCGCCCCGTCGTCGACCACTGCCACGCCGGAGGACTCGAGCTCGGAGACCAGCACGGGCAGGTCGTCGTTGTAGGTGGACTCGCCGGCCAGGTCGTCGTCGGTGAGCAGCACGTGCAGGCGCTCGTAGGCCTCGTTGAATGCGGGCTTCGAGATGTCGACGAGCTGCTGCCAGATCCGCAGTGACTCCTCGTCGCCGCCCTGGAAGACGGCCACGCGGGCCCGGGCGCGCCTGGCGAACTCCTCGTCCTCCCGGAACCTGCTGGCGGCGCGCTTGTACAGGGCGTCGGCCTCGGCGAGGGTGAGCGAGCCGGCGTCGAGGCCCTCGTCGAGGACCTCCTCGATCAGCATGCCGAACTGGGTGCCCCAGTCGCCGATGTGGTTCTGCGGGATGACGGTGTGGCCGAGGGCCGTGAGGACCCGGTTGAAACAGTCACCGATGATGGTGGTGCGCAGGTGGCCGACGTGCATCTGCTTGGCGACGTTGGGCGCGGAGTAGTCGATCACCACACGCTGCGGGTGCGAGGCGCGGTTGAGGCCGTCGTTCGGGTCCTCCAGCAGCGCGCTCACGGCGCGCGCGAGGACCTCGGCGCGGATTCGGAAGTTGATGAACCCGGGACCGGCGATCTCGAGCGGCTCGCAGAGGTCCGCGACGTCGAGGCGCTCGACGATCTCCGCCGCCACCTCGCGGGGCGGACGACCCTCCTGCTTGGCCAGACGCAGCGCGACGTTCGACTGGAAGTGACCGAACTGGGGCTTGGTGGCCGGGCGCATCTCCGGGTCGACGCCCGTGACGTCGCGGACCCGCTGGTCCAGCAGCGCAGGTAGGGATTGCATGCGATGCATTCTTCCACGGGCCGCCGCAATGCTCACATCCGCGCAGCCGAGTGCTACCACACCGGCTCCGCCACGGATAGAGTGCCCCGGGGAAAACTACAGGTGGGCGCGTTGTTACGGTCTCGAAGTACAGATCAAGAAGGAGAGATCCGTGACTTTGACAGTCGGTCAGGAGCAGGCGACTGAAGCAGGGGACGGGACCACCGCCACTGCCTGGCTGGGATTCACCCCGGGCCCATGGCAGGACGCGATCGACGTCCGCGATTTCATCCAGCGCAACTACACCCCCTACACCGGCGACGACTCGTTCCTCGCCGGCCCCACCGAGCGCACCACCCGCGTGTGGCAGGCGATCGTCGACCTCTTCCCGGAGGAGCGGGCCCGCGGCGTCCTCGACGTCGACAACCACACCGTCTCCCGGATCGACGCGTTCGCGCCGGGATACATCTGCCCGGACGACGACGTGGTGGTCGGCCTCCAGACCGACGCGCCGCTGAAGCGCGCGATGATCCCCAACGGTGGTTGGCGGATGGTCGAGACGGCGCTGAAGACCTACGGCTACGAGGTCGACCCGCAGGTGCGCGAGACGTTCACC
This sequence comes from Tessaracoccus rhinocerotis, assembly GCF_007197885.1. Classification (GTDB taxonomy): domain Bacteria; phylum Actinomycetota; class Actinomycetes; order Propionibacteriales; family Propionibacteriaceae; genus Arachnia; species Arachnia rhinocerotis. The sequence goes on along the minus strand of NZ_VKKG01000003.1, from coordinate 365,338 downwards.
GTCCACCGCAAGACCCACAACGCCGGCGTCTTCGACGTCTACCCCGAGGCCGTCCGCCGCGCCCGCAGCGCCCACGTGATCACCGGCCTGCCCGACGCCTACGGCCGCGGCCGCATCATCGGCGACTACCGCCGCGTGGCCCTCTACGGCGTCGACCGGCTCATCGCCGACCGCCGCCTCGACAAGCTCGCCCTCGACGGCGACTGGTCCACCGAGTCCGTGATCCGCGACCGCGAGGAGATGGCCGAGCAGATCAGCGCCCTCGAGGAACTCAAGCGGCTGGCAGCGTCCTACGGGTTCGACATCTCCGGCCCCGCCAGCACAGCACGGGAGGCCGTGCAGTGGCTGTACTTCGCCTACCTCGGCGCCGTCCGCGAACAGAACGGCGCGGCGATGAGCCTGGGCCGCACCTCCACCTTCCTCGACGTGTTCATCCAGCGCGACCTCGACGCCGGCCGGATCACGGAGGAGCAGGCGCAGGAGCTGATCGACCAGTTCGTCATCAAGCTGCGAATCGTCCGCTTCCTGCGCACCCCCGAGTACGACGAGATCTTCTCCGGCGACCCGACCTGGGTCACCGAGTCCATCGGCGGCATGGGCAGCGACTGCCGCACGCTGGTGACGCGCAACTCGTTCCGGATGCTGCAGACGCTGCACAACCTCGGCCCCGCGCCCGAGCCCAACATGACGGTGCTGTGGAGCGAGTCGCTCCCCCGCGGCTTCAAGGACTTCTGCGCCCGGACGTCGATCCAGACGTCGTCGGTGCAGTACGAGTCCGACGAGCTGCTGCGCGGAGACCTCGGCGACGACGCGGGCATCGCCTGCTGCGTCTCCGGGATGGCCATCGGCAAGCAGATGCAGTTCTTCGGCGCCCGCGTGAACCTCGCCAAGGCCCTCCTCTACGCCATCAACGGCGGCCGGGACGAGAAGACCGGCCGGCAGGTGGCGCCGCAGTCGACACCGGTCGAGGGCGAGTTCCTCGACTACGACGACGTCATGGCCCGCTTCGACCAGACCCTGGACTGGCTGGCCCAGACCTACGTCAACGCGCTCAACTGCATCCACTACATGCACGACAAGTACGCCTACGAGCGGCTTGAGATGGCGCTGCACGACCCCGAGGTCGTGCGCACCATGGCCTGCGGGATCGCTGGCCTGTCGGTCACCGTGGACTCGCTGTCGGCCATCCGCGACGCCCGGGTGCGGGTGGTCCGGGACGAGTCGGGCCTGGTGGTGGACTACGAGACCATCGGCGAGTTCCCCATGTTCGGCAACGACGACGACCGCGTCGACGAGATCGCGATTGACCTCGTGGGCCGCTTCATGGCCAAGATCCGCCGCCACCCCACCTACCGCGACGCCGTGCACACGCAGTCGGTGCTGACCATCACGTCGAACGTCATGTACGGCAAGTACACCGGCAGCACCCCCGACGGCCGCCGCGCCGGTGAGCCGTTCGCCCCCGGGGCGAACCCGATGAACGGCCGCGACACCCACGGAATGCTGGCCTCGGCGCTGTCGGTGGCGAAGCTGCCGTTCACACAGGCCCGCGACGGCATCTCGCTGACGAACACGATCGTCCCGCAGGGACTGGGCAGGACGCTTCCCGAGCAGGTTTCCGCGCTCGCCGGCATCCTCGACGCCTACATCGGCTCCGACGGCTTCCACATGAACGTCAACGTCCTGAACCGCGACACCCTGTGCGACGCCATGGAGCACCCGGAGAACTACCCGCAGCTGACCATCCGGGTCTCCGGCTACGCGGTGAACTTCGTGCGCCTCACCCGCGAGCAGCAGCTCGACGTGATCTCGCGCACCTTCCACGAGCGCGTTTGATGCTCAGGAGGGTGGACGGCTCCACCGGGGAGTACGCACCCGAGCGGTGCGACGCCACCCCGCGGCTCCTCGGCCGGGGAACCGCGGGGCTGGGGCTGGTCGAGGACGCAGCACACACCGACGAGGTGCGCGGTATCCGCGAGGGCCGGCTGGCCTGGCTGCACTCGTGGGAGCTGGTGACCTCGATGGACGGCCCCGGCAGCCGCATGACGGTCTTCCTGAACGGCTGCCCGCTGCGTTGCCTGTACTGCCACAACCCCGACACGTGGCAGTCGCGGCAGGGCCGGCTGGTGGGTCTGGACGAGCTCGTCGGCCGGCTGCGCCGCTACCGCAAGGTGTTCGCGGCCACCGGTGGCGGACTCACCGTCTCCGGCGGCGAGCCGATGATGCAGCCCGCCTTCGTCCAGAACCTCCTGCGCGCGGCGAAGGAGCTCGGCATCCACACCGCGATGGACACCTCCGGTGCGCTCGGCCGCAAGGTCAACCGCCAGATCATGTCCGACCTCGACCTCGTCCTGCTCGACATCAAGGCCGGCGACGAGGACCGCTACCGCGCCGTCACCGGCGGCGAGCTGGCACCCACCCTGGAGTTCGGGCGCCGGGTGGCCGAGGCCGGCAAGGAGATCTGGGTCAGGTTCGTCGTCGTCCCGGGGCTCACCGACGACGTCGCCCAGGTGGAGCTGGTGGCCGCCCACGCGGCATCGCTGTCCACCGTCTCCCGCGTGGAGGTGCTGCCGTTCCACCAGATGGGTCGCGACAAGTGGGACTCCCTCGGGCTGGACTACCGGCTCGCGGAGACCTCGCCGCCCGAGCCCGCCGTCGTGGAGCGGGTCCGGGAGCAGTTCCGTGCCCACGGTCTGACCACCTACTGAGCCGCCCTCAGCGGCACTCGGCCGCGGCCCTGCGCACCTGGCCGGCGAAGCGCTGCGCCCCCAGGCACCGCAGCTGCAGCACGGCGCCGGGGAGCAACACGTCGATGGTGCCGGCGGCCAGCCCCTGCTTCACCGCGACGTCGACGACGTGCCGCAGGTCGACGTCGACCTCCGTCGGCCCGGCGTGGACCATCTTGTTCAGGGAGTCGGCCTCGAAGTGCAGGCGACGCTCCGTCAGGGTGGCCCGGCCCCCGACCCACGGAACACCGGAGAACCCACGGAACCACTCGAGCACGGCGTCGACGGTGTTCTCGCGTCCGCGCAGGGCCATCACCGCGGCCGGTTCCATCGCCAGCTCGGCCTCCACCACCCGGGCAGTTGCCGTTCGCGAGGCGATCACCTGCTCCGACATGGCCCTCCCATCCCTACAGGTCAATCCTATTGCGGCGGCGCAGTTGGGACACCCGGGCACGAGAACTTGACGCAGGGGGTTGAATGGTGGGCACCGAGCTAGAAGGAGCACCTCACAGACATGCCCAACCCTGAGCTGATCACGATGAACGACGGCCACTCGATCCCGCAGATCGGGCTCGGCGTGTTCCAGATGAGCAACGACGAGGCCCACGCCTCGACCCTCGCCGCCCTCGAGGCCGGCTACCGCCACATCGACACCGCCGCCGGCTACCGCAACGAGCAGGGCGTCGGCGCCGCGATCCGCGAGTCCGGCATCCCACGCGACGAGGTCTTCGTCACCACCAAGCTCCAGAACGGCTCGCACGCCCGCCGCGACGCCCGTGCCGCCATCGAGCAGAGCCTCGAGGCACTCGGCATGGACCACGTCGACCTGTACCTGATCCACTGGCCCCAGCCGTCCCAGGGCCGCTACACCGAGGCGTGGGAGTCGCTCATCGACTTCCGCTCCGAGGGGCTGGTCACCAGCATCGGCGTGTCCAACTTCCTCCCCGACCACCTGGACACCGTCGTCGACGAGACCGGCATCGTCCCCGTGCTGAACCAGATCGAGCTGCACCCGACGTTCCAGCCCCACGACCTGATCAACCACTGCTCCGACCTCGACGTCGTGGTCGAGTCCTGGAGCCCGCTCGGTGCGGCGCAGGACCTGGACCACCCCGAGATCGTGCGGATCGCCGAGTCGATCGGCGCCACCCCTGCCCAGGTGATCATCGCCTGGCACCTGCACCGCGGCTTCGTCGTGATCCCCAAGTCCAGGACGCCCGAGCGCATCGTGAGCAACTTCGCAGCCCTCGACGTCCGGCTGAACTCCGAGCAGCTCGAGCTCATCGACGGGCTCGACACCGGCGTGCGCATCGGCGGCGACCCGGCGGTGCTCTGACGGCTCGGTCTCGACACGCGCCGGCTCCTTCGTCGCGCGGCGCTACTCGACCAACGGATCTCCGCTGGTCCGTGTCGAGACCGACGAGAGCACCGCTGGTCGAGTAGGGAGCGAAGCGACCGTGTCGAGACCGACGTGAACGGTGAACTCCCGGGCCGGGAATTGGAGGATCGGGATCGGCGTTGAGACAATGGGCCGGTTGCGGCCATCCACCACCGGCCGCCGGGAGGCACGTTGATCACGGTTGAGGACCTGTACAAGGTCTACCACCAGGGCAAGCGCGAGGTGCGCGCGCTCGACGGCGTCTCCCTGACCGTGCCGTCGGGTTCGGTCCACGGCATCATCGGCCACTCCGGCGCCGGGAAGTCCACCCTGGTGCGCTGCCTGACGATGCTCGACCGCCCCACCTCGGGGACCATCGAGATCAACGGCGTCAACCTCACATCGGCCCGCTCGAACGCGCTGCGCAAGGCGCGTCGTCGCATCGGCCTGGTGTTCCAGCAGGCCAACCTGTTCGACTCCCGCACCATCGCCGACAACGTCGGCTACCCGCTGGAACTCATCGGCGTCGGCCGGGCGGAGCGCCTCAGGAAGGTCGACGAACTGCTCGGTCTGGTCGGGCTCGGCGACTCCGGCGCCGCCTACCCGGCGCAGCTCTCGGGCGGCATGCGGCAGCGCGTCGGCATCGCGCGCGCACTGGCGTCGGACCCCGACGTGCTGCTGTGCGACGAGCCCACCTCGGCACTCGACCCGCGCACCACCGACGAGATCCTCGAACTGATCTCCTCGCTGCGCGGCCGCGACGGGCTCGCCGTGCTGGTGATCACGCACGAGATGCACGTCGTCAAGAGCATCTGCGACTCGGTCTCCCTGCTCGACGGCGGCCGCATCGTCGAGTCCGGGAGGCTGACCGACGTCGTGCGCCGCCTCGACGGCCGCCTCAGCCAGGCGCTGCTCGGGATCCCACCCCACGTCGACGAGTCAGTGGTCGACGGCGTGCTCGTGGACGTCCTGTCCACCGGAGAGCACGCCACCCGCCCCGTCGTCGCGCACACGTCGTCGGAGGTGGGCGCGCCGCTCAACATCGTCGGCGGCTCCGTCGAGCACCTCGCCGGCACGACGTTCTCCCACCTGCGGATCGCGGTCCCCAGCGGCACCGACCCGCAGCGCGTGATCGACTCGCTCCTGTCGCAGGGCGCAGACGCGCGACTCACGAGCGACCTGGCCGATCCCACCGGGACGGAGGACCTCGCGTGATCGACTACCTGCGCGACCTGTTCACCAACCCGCTGCTCATCAACGGGTTGCCCCCGGCGATCATCGAGACCCTGCAGATGGTGGGCATCTCGAGCCTCGCGACGGTGGTGCTGGGCCTGCCGCTCGGCGTCGTCCTGTTCGTGGTGCAGCCCGGCGGCATGGCCGAGAACCGGATCCTGCACACGATCCTGTCCCCCATCTTCGTCAACATCACGCGCTCGTTCCCCTACGCCATCCTGATGGTCGCGCTGATCCCGTTGACCCGGTTCCTGGTCGGCACCGCCATCGGCCCGATCGCCGCCTCGGTCTCACTCACCATCGCCGCGGTCCCGTTCTTCGCGCGCCTCGTCGAGACGGCGCTGCGCGACATCCACGGCGGCAAGATCGACGCCGCCCACGCCATGGGGTCCAGCCGGATGCAGACCATCACGAAGGTGCTGGTGCCCGAGGCGATGCCCACGCTGGTGGCGGGCATCACCACCACCGTCGTCACCATCGTCGGCTACTCCGCGATGGCCGGCCTCGTCGGCGGCGGCGGCCTCGGCCGGCTCGCCTACAACTACGGCTACCAGCGCTGGGAGGTCGACGTCATGGTCGTGACCGTGATCCTCCTGGTCATCCTCGTCCAGCTCATCCAGTTCGTCGGCGACCGCATCAGCCGGGCCGTCGACCACCGCTAGAACCACCCGGGCCGTCCGGGAACGGCCACCGCCCGGTGGCCACGAAAGATCGGCCAACTCGTCGTTGGCCCCACAAGAGAAGGAAGTACCCCGTGCGCAAGCTCAGCACCCTCATCGCCGCCTCCGTAGCGGCCGCCCTGGCCCTGACGGCCTGCGGCGCAGACGCCGAACCCGAGAACACCGCCGGTGAGACCACCGGCACCGAGACCACGGCCGCCGCGGGCGAGACCTCGCTGGTCAAGGTCGGCGCCAGCCCCCTGCCCCACGCCAAGATCCTCCAGTTCGTCCAGAGCGACCTCGCCGCTGACGCGGGCATCGAGCTCGAGATCGTCGAGTTCGACGACTACGTCCTGCCCAACGAGGCCCTGGCCGGCGGCGACCTGGACGCGAACTACTTCCAGCACCTGCCCTACCTCGAGAACCAGATGACCGAGAAGGGCTACGAGTTCGAGCACGGCGAGGGCGTCCACATCGAGCCCTTCGCGCTGTTCTCGGACCAGCACGACTCCGCCGACTCGATCCCCGAGGGCGGCCGGATCGCCATCACCAACGACCCGTCCAACCAGTACCGCGGCCTCAAGCTGCTCGAGGAGGCCGGCCTGCTGACCGGCATCACCGAGGAGGACGCCGTCCTCACGCTGACCGACGAGAAGAACCCCAAGGGCCTCCAGTTCGAGGAGTCCAACCCCGAGATCGTCGTCCAGCAGCTGACCGACCCGGCCATCGACGCCGCCCTCATCAACGGCAACTTCATCCTCACCGCCGGCCTGAGCACCGACGACGCCATCGCCGTCGAGGCCGTCCAGGGCAACCCGTACGCCAACCTGCTGGTCTGGCGCACGGACAACGAGAACCCCGGCGTCGCCGTCCTCGACGAGCTGCTGCACTCGCAGGAGGTCGCCGACTTCATCAAGCAGGAATGGCCCTCGGGCGACGTCATCCCGGGCGAGGTCGCCTGACCCACCCCCGCTGGTCGTGTCGAAACCCCGCCCGACCCCCCGCTGGTCGAGTAGCCCGCGAGGAACGAGCGGGCGTGTCGAGACCTCACCCGACCTCCGCTGGTCGAGTAGCCCGCGAGGAACGAGCGGGCGTGTCGAGACCTCACACGACCTCCCGCTGGTCCAGTAGCCCGCGAGGAACGAGCGGGCGTGTCGAGACCTCACACGACCTCCCGCTGGTCCAGTAGCCCGCGAGGAACGAGCGGGCGTGTCGAGACCTCACACGACCTCCGCTGGTCGAGTAGCCCGCGAGGAACGAGCGGGCGTGTCGAGACCTCACACGACAGGGCCGCCGCACTCCGGTGCGGCGGCCCTTCGCCGTCTCCCGGGCGGCAGTGTCCGGGATCTCGTCAGTTCCCGGCCACCCCGGCGGCCTCCAGCAGCGTCGGGTCGTAGGGGTCCTGCTGCGGCTCGCGCCGGCTGAACAGGTCCCACTCCATCTTGAGGTTTGCGAGCCACTCGCGCGCCTCACCGCGTAGGTAGACCAGCGGGAACCGCTGCTGGGTGGTGAGGTCGCCCACGCCGACCGCGTCGATGCCCACCTCGTTGCAGATCGTGATGGCCCGGGCCAGGTGGTACTCCTGCGAGACGATCACCATCTGCTCGACGCCGAACACGTCGCGGGCGCGGACACAGGAGTCATAGGTGTCGAATCCGGCCGGGTCCTCCACGACCTGCGCGGCGGGGATGCCGCGATCGACGAGGTACTCGCGCATCACCGTCGTCTGGAAGTTACCGCGAGCGAGGTTGTCTCCGCTGACGAGCACGGCTCGGATCGCGCCGCGCTCGTAGAGCTCCACCGCCAGGTCCAGCCTCGCCGCGAGGAACGCCGATGGCCGACCATCAGGGTGCGCGGCCGCGCCGAGCACCATGGCGATCGGCGTCTCGGGAACGTCATCGACGGTGTGGATCCGGCCCTGCGACCCCTCGGCCACGTGCCCCGCCCCGAAGAGCACGGCCGCCACCAGCGAGGCGCCCGCGACCAGGCTGCCCGCCAGCAGGAACCGCAGCCATCGGCGTGGACGCGGCGCGGGGACGACGATCGGCGCCCCGGCCGTGGCGGCGCCGTTGGGTCGTGCGAGGTCTGCCTCAGGCACGGTTGGCGAGGTACCAGCTCACCAGAGCTTGGGTGGAGGAGTCCTGGTCGGACAGGGCCTCGGCGTCGCCGAACACCGCCGGCGCGATCTCGAGGGCCAGCTTCTTGCCGAGCTCGACGCCCCACTGGTCGAAGGAGTCGATGCCCCAGACCACGCCCTGCACGAACGTGATGTGCTCGTAGAGCGCGATCAACTGTCCCACCACCGCGGGGGTCAGCGCGGGCGCGAGGATCGACGTCGTGGGCCGGTTCCCCTCGAACACGCGGGCCGGGACGATCTCGTCGGCGGTGCCCTCGGCGCGGACCTCCGCCTCGGTCTTGCCGAACGCCAGCGCGGCGGTCTGGGCGAAGAAGTTGGCGAGGAACAGGCCGTGGACGTCGGTCTCGCCGTCCTTGACAGGGTTGGCCGGGTTCGCGACGGCGATGAAGTCCGCCGGGATCAGCCGGGTGCCCTGGTGGATGAGCTGGTAGAAGGCGTGCTGGCCGTTGGTGCCTGGCTCGCCCCAGAAGATCTCACCGGTCTGCGAGGTGACGGGGGTGCCGTCGGAGCGCACGGACTTGCCGTTGGACTCCATCGTCAACTGTTGCAGGTAGGCGGCGAAACGGTGCAGGTACTGCGCGTACGGGAGCACTGCGTGGCTGTGGGCGTCGAAGAAGTTGACGTACCAGATGTTGAGCAGGCCCATGAGGAGCGGAACGTTCGTGCCGGGCGCCTCGGTGCGGAAGTGCTCGTCGACGGCGTGGAAGCCGGCGAGGAAGTCGCGGAAGTTGGCCGGGCCGATGGCGATGGCCACGGGCAGGCCGACTGCGGAGTCCACCGAGTAGCGGCCCCCCACCCAGTTCCAGAACCCGAACGCGTTGACCGGGTCGATCCCGAACTCCTCGACCTTGTCCAGCGCCGTGGACACGGCGACGAAGTGCTTGGCGATGGCGTCCGCCTTGGAGGCGTCGGTGCCGTCGATGGCCCCGTCGTCGGCCAGCGTGCGCAGCAACCAGGAGCGCGCCATCCGCGCGTTGGTCAGCGTCTCGAGGGTGGTGAAGGTCTTGGAGGCGACGATGAACAGCGTCGTCTCGGGATCGAGTCCGCGCGTGGTCTCGGCGACGTCGGCGGGGTCGATGTTGGAGATGAAGCGGCACTCCAGCCCGTCCTGCTTGTACGGGAGCAGGGCCTCGTAGACCATGACCGGGCCGAGGTCGGAGCCGCCGATGCCGATGTTGACGACGGTCTCGATCCGCTTGCCCGTGACGCCCACCCACTCGCCGGAGCGGACCTTGTCCGCGAACTCGTACATGCGATCCAACACCTCGTGCACGTCCGCGACGACGTCCTGGCCGTCGACGGTGAGCTCGGCGTCCTTCGGCAGGCGCAGCGCGGTGTGCAGGACGGCACGGTCCTCGGTGACGTTGATGTGCTCACCCGCGAACATCGCGTCCCGGCGACCCGCGACGTCGACCTGCTCGGCCAGCCGCAGCAGCGCCGCCACGACGTCGTGGTTGATGAGGTTCTTGGAGAGGTCCACGTGCAGGTCGGCCAGCTGGAACGAGAAGTCGGCGGCGCGCTTGGGCTCGGCCGCGAACCAGGCGCGCAGGTCCGGCTCCAGGTTCTGCTTCAGCTGGGCCAGTTCGGCCCAGGCGTCAGTGGTGGTGGCATCTACCGGCTTGGTCATGGAGCCAGCCTAACCAAGCTGCGCACCACCCGTCCGCCCGGGTCCGCCAGCAGCCGCGGCGACGGCGTCGCCGCACGTCGTTGGATGCGCCCCGGCGCGTTCCCACCTGTCCTATTCGTTCTTGCCCGTCCTACAGTGCGGGCAGGAACGGACAAGGCAGGCAAGAACTACCGACGACCCCCGCGGGTCCGCGCGCCAGCGCGCCGGATGCGCGCGCAGAGCTGCTCGCCCTGCCAGGCGAGGCCCCAGTCCCAGCGGGTCAACCCCCAGCCGACGTCCCGGATCGCCTCCTCACGCCGCTTCTCGTCCCGGATCGCACTCTCGGGCGTCTGCCCCGGCTTCAGCAGCGGCCCGTACTTGCCCATGCCGTCGCACTCGCCCACCAGCGCCAAGTCCTCCCAGCAGAAGTCCACCCTCGCCACCCAATTGCCGTCGTCGTCGTAGATGTCGAACTGGAGCACAGGTGCGGGAATCCCGTGGCGCGCGAACTGGACACGACTCACCGACTCAGCCGGCGACTCGGCACGCGCGTCCGCGAACAGCGCCACCCGTCGTGCGCGGGCCAGACCGTGGAGACGCTTGTGCACATCCAGCAAGGTCAGCAGTTCGTCACGCTCCAACCCACCTCGCAACGCGGCATCACAGGCGGCCACTCCCCACTCGAGTTCGACAGAACGAGCCACGTCCATCACCGTCCTGGCCACTGTCGTCACCTTGATCCCCGATACGGTGGTGACCTCGTCGTCGCGCAGTTTCGTGGCCCGGACCCGCAGTCTGCCGGCCGAGTCGCCGTGTCCACCGGTGCGGCGGACGAGGCTCACCTTCTCCAGCGACTTGCGCGGCACTGGCAGACCATGGAGCACGGCGGCCGACTCGTGGCTGACGACGCTGTCCGGATGCACGGCGGGCATCGTCGCGAGGATCAACCTCAGGTGCGCCTGCTCGGGGTCGAGGTCCTGGGCGACGCCGTAGACTCCGCGTCGAATGCGCACGAGGTAACCGCTCCGGACCTTGGCCTCGACCTCGCCCTGGCTCAGACCCGACGCGAGCAGTTCCGTGTAGGTGTGAAGCAGCATGGAAGAACTACACCCCACGACGCGATGGCGCGCATCCCCCGTCGTCGGACCTGTGGATAACTGCACGGATTCCGGCCGGATTCCCGAGGGCTCCACCGACCCGAATGTTCTCGCCCGTCTCGTTCGATCTCGCCGGCGCTACAGGACGGGCAAAGCCGGATACCACGGGCAAGAAGTTGAGCGACGGGTGCGTCACACGCGGACGGGCGGCGGGGAGGCGCGCCCGCGGCGTCGGAGGTCAGCGGACGCTGATGTGCACGTGGTCGTAGTGGTTGGCGCTGGCGGAGCCGCGGTCGGACATCGAGCGCCAGCCGTCGCCGGAGCGCTGCGAGGTCCAGATCTGCTGCGAGTAGATGACCTCGATCACACCCAGCTGACCGGCGTTGGCGCGGGCCCAGCGGGCGATCTCCCAACCCGCCTCGCCGGAGATCATGACGTCGATCGCGCGCCCGGAGGAGTGGTAGCTGCCGCCGCCGGAGCGGTAGCCACCGATGCTGGAGACGTTGGGGAACGCGTTGCACACGGCGTTGCGGACCTGGATGGCGTTGGCGGTCATGCCGGAGGTGGACCCCGAGACCGAACTGCAGGCCGACGTGTTGATGCCCGACGTCGTGGCCTCGGGCTCCTCGTCGTCGAGGTAGGTGCCCTTGACCCAGCCTGCCCCGTCGCCGACGACGACCTGCTGCCAGCCGTCGGCGGTGGTGTCGGTGGCGGTGACGTCGTCGCCCGAGCGCAGGGTGGTGACCACGTCGTGCTGGGTGCCCGGCCCGGTGCGCACGTTCACGCTGGCGGTGGCCCAGACGGTGCCGGTCTGGGCGCCGAGGACGCTCCAGTCCACCTCAGGGGTGGGCTCGGGAGCGGGGGTGGTGCTTTCGACGGGGGGCTCGGAGGGGGTGGCCTCGGCGGTCTCGGCGGGCACCGCTGAAGCGGCGACCGGCGTCTCGGCCGCGGAGGAGGGCGACGGCGTCACCGTGTCGGGGGATGGGGTTGGTGACGCCGTCGCGACTGTGGGGGTGGTGCTGGGCACCACTGAGGGGGAAGGAACGGGCGCGATGCTGGAGACCGCGGTGGGCGACGGGTGGCCCGTGGGCAGGTCCTTGATGGGTTCGCGCTCCCGGCTGCGGCTCACGCCGAGCTCCACCTCGGCCTGGTGCAGCGGGTCCGCGACGCTCGTGCCGGCGTCGACGGGGACGAACGTGAGCACGGTGGACACCGCCAGCACGCCCACCAGGGCGGCTGGGGCGATGGTCCGGCGGACGAACGGCCACAGGGCACCGGCACCGGCGGCACGACGCGGTGAATCACTGTCAAGCGTGATCACCTCGACCTGCTCGGTGGCGGCGCGGCGGGGGCTCGTCACATCTGATCCTTCCTGAGAAACAACCTAAGGAATTCTCAGGTTACGTGGCGATCGCCCCTAAACGCAACCCAGCCATCGCCACGGGGCGTGACCCTGCGTTAAGGTTCTCAGGAATCCAAGGACGGGGGCGCAGAGTTGAAGCACGCGACGGTGCGACGACTGCTGCTGCTCTGCACGGCCGCCGCCGCACTCCTGACCAGCCTCGTCGGTCCCGCCCTGGCCGCCGAGCCGACCCTCCTCACCGCGTCTGCACAGGCCGAGGGCGCCGGCATTGCGATCGCAGGAACCCTGACGAGCAACGGTGAACCGGTGGCCGACGCCACCATCGAGATCGCCGTCGACTCCACCCCCGCGACGTCCACCACGACCGACGGCACCGGCTCGTTCAAGACGACCGCGTCGGCCGACGCCACCGCCGCCCACACCCTCCAGGTGTCCTTCACCGGCAACGGGGACCTGTCACCCAGCACCATCGAGGTCACGTTCACGCCCACCCCGGTCCAGACCAAGGCGGCCACCACACTCTCGGTGTCGGTCGCCGACGCCTCCCTCTACCCCGGCGAACTGCTCGTCATCTCGGGCGCTCTGGAGGCCGAGGGCTCACCCGTGGCCAACGGCGAGATCAACGTGTTCATCAAGGGGCAGGAGCAGGGCGAGTCGCTCGCCTACACCGACGAGGACGGCCGCTTCTCCACCTACGCGGAGGTACCTTCCGACCTGCCCGCGGGCGAGACGGCCCTTCGAGTCGTCCACCCTGGCAACGGCCGCACGCTGGCCAGCGAGAGGACCATCCCACTGGCGATCCAGCAGGCGGACCCCGAACCGACCGGCGAGCCGGCGACGCCCAGCGCCGAGCCGACCCCCGCGGATCCCACGACGACCGCAGCCGCCGGCACGACGACCGAGGCCGCGAGCTCAGCCGTGCCCATGGCCACGGGGGACGCCGCCACGGAGGAAGCCGAGCCGGCCGAGGTGGCCGCCCGGACGAGTCCATTCAGCTGGTTCTGGGTGGGGGCGGTGGTGGCCGGTGGCTGCGCTGTACTGGTCGCCATCGCGCTCCTGATGCGCCGGGCCGCCACGCAGGAGGAGAGGCGCGAGCGCGCGGAGGGCGTCGAGCCGCTCTACCTGTTGGCCGACGACGAGGACGACTCCTACCTCCCGGAGGCCCACGGCTGGGTCACCGAGGAGTTCCTGCTCGACGAGGACTTCCCCGACGAGGACCCGACGGAGACCACGCAGCCCTTCCCCGTGCCGTCGGCATCTGACAGTCCGGTCGCGGAGCGCCAGCCGGACATCTACCGCGACGCGGAGGAGCCGGTCGAGCAGCCGAGGCCGCGCCGGTCCTGGTCGGGCGAGTCCTAGGAGCTACTCCTGCTCGGCGGCGACGGCGTCCGGCCGCTCGGCCACGACGGCGTCAGCGTCCTGGGGCGCGACCGCCTCGGGCGGACCGGCAGCAGCCGCCTTCTCCGCCTCCTGCGCCGCCCGCTCGGCGGCCCTGGCCGCCTCTCGTTCGGCTCGCGCCCGCGCCCGCTCCATCTTGGCTGCGCGCGCCTTGGCCGCCTTCTCCTCCCGGACCTGGACCTGGATGAACGAGCTGCAGCGATCCCTGAGCGCGCCAAGGTCGCCGCCGCTCAGGGCGTCGCCGAGCAGGGTCTGGTCGACGCAGACCGCGGGAGCGCCCGCCTTGAGCCACTCCCCCGCCGCGAAAGCACCCACACCGCCGCGCGGCACCACCCGGTCCGCGAGCGAGAGCGTCTCGAGGTGCTTGGCCATCGCGTGGCCGACGACGTCGGCGGGGAAGAGCATGGCGCCATCGGCCCCGAGCTCGAGCACGCCCCGGACCTCCGTCGGCGTCATCGCCTGCACCCAGACGGGGACGCCGGCCTCCCGCGCGGCCGCGACGGCGTCGGCTTCCGGGAGGTCGACGAACGCGAAGCTGCCGCCGGCGGCGACGAGCCGCGCCAGGTCCTGCGTGGAGCGCACGCCGTGGGCCCCGAAGCGTGCCCGAGCGGCGAAGATCTCGATGGTCTCCCCGAGCGCCTCACTGCCTGCGGCAAGGGCGAAGTTCCGGAAGCCCTCCTGGACCAGGACCTCCACCGCGCCCACGAGTTCGTCGACGTCCACGTCGTCGAGGCACACGACAAGTCCGGTGAGCGGCGCATCAGAAGTCATGGGACCAATCATGCCCGCACCCACACGCTCAAGCACACCGCCCGACCGCTTACGCGGAACGTCCATCTGCGAAGCGCCCCTTTGCAGCGACGGTGCAGCGCCCATACTCTGCAGCCATGTCACGGTTGACGCGCTCCCAGAGGCTTGATCGCCTCCCCTACACCCGCAAGCACAACCGGCTCCTGATGGGCTCCGGGGTCGGCTGGGCCCTGGACGCGATGGACATCGGACTGATCTCGTTCATCATGGCGGCGCTCGCGCAGCAGTGGAACCTCGACAACACGCAGGTCTCGTGGCTGGCGTCGATCGGGTTCGTGGGGATGGCGATCGGAGCCAGCCTCGGCGGCCTCCTGGCCGACCGGTTCGGCCGTCGCCAGGTGTTCGCCCTGACCATGCTGGTCTACGGCGTCGCGACCGGGCTCTCGGCATTCTCCACCGGCCTGGTGGTCCTGATCGTGTTCCGCTTCGTTGTCGGGCTGGGGCTCGGCGCGGAGCTGCCGGTCGCCTCCACCCTTGTCAGCGAGTTCGCGCCGAAGCGGATTCGGGGCCGGGTCGTCGTCGCCCTCGAGTCGTTCTGGGCTGTGGGCTGGCTGGCGGCCGCGACCATCGGGTACTTCCTCGTGCCGACGATCGACGACGGCTGGCGCTGGGCGCTCGCCCTGGGTGCCGTCCCGGCCGCGTGGGCACTCGTGATCCGGTTCGCACTGCCGGAGTCGGTGCGGTTCCTCGAGTCCCGGGACCGCCACGCAGAGGCAGAAGCTGCGGTGCAGGAGTTCGAGGCGGCCGCCGGCACCACCACGCCGGAGGCCCAACGGGCACCGGAGGTCTTCGACGAGGCTCGCCGGGTCACCTACCGGGAACTGTTCGGGCCCCGGTTCCGGCGCACCACCGTCGCACTGTGGCTGACCTGGTTCGGCGTGAACTTCGCCTACTACGGCGCCTTCATCTGGCTTCCGACACTGCTCAGCCAGAACGGCATGACGCTGGTCAAGAGTTTCGAGTTCACACTGTTCATGACGCTGGCACAACTGCCGGGCTATTTCGCCGCAGCGGTCCTCGTCGAGGTCTGGGGGCGACGCGCGACGTTGGCCGCCTTCCTCGGCGGATCCGCCCTCGGGGCCGTGCTGTTCGGGATGGCGCCACAGATCTCCGCCGCGTTGTTCCCCGGCGACGAGTCGGCTGCCTACGCCCTGGCCCTCGGCTTCGGCTGCATGCTGTCCTTCTTCAACCTCGGCGCCTGGGGCGCCCTCTACGCGATCACCCCGGAGGTGTATCCGACGACGGTGCGCGCCTCGGGCTCGGGCGCCGCGACGGCGTTCGGCCGCATCGCGGCACTGGCGGCCCCGCTGCTGGTGCCGGTGCTGCTGGGCCTCAGCGGGCTGCCGGTCCTGTTCGTCATATTCGGCGGGATGTTCGTGATGGCGATGGTGGCCGCGATGTTCCTGCCGGAGTACCGAGGGGAGACGCTGGAGGAAGTTTGAGTCTGGAGTGGAAGATTGACCCACCCATTGGATAGTCTTTCACGTGCCGCGAAAGTGGCAATGAAGCGCTCCCGCCCGACCCCGGCAATCCCCCGTGCCGACCGGGCGGGAGCCCTCTTTTTCCGGCCTGCGGGCACTGCCTTCGGAGCCCGGGATAATGTTCACAATGGCAATGGTTTGTCAATAATACGGGGCGAGATTCACCGCCGACCGCCGCCCCCGCCGCCGGTGCCGCCGCCGGAGAATCCGCCGCCCCTGCTGCCACCTCCGAAGCCGCTCGAACTGCCGCCACCCCATCCACGGCCACTGGAGCGCGAGCTGGTGCTGCTGTCACCCCGCGCGGCGCTGGCCTCGCTGATGGCGCCGCCGATCTCCTTCACCGTCGTGGCGAACCCGCCCTGGCCGATGTCCGGACGCCCGGACCAGAAGCCCGAACGTTCGCGGCGGCGCTGCCGCTGGAGTTCGTTGTAGTCGTCGAAGATCGTCGTGCCCCCGGTGCCGACGGCGAAGGCAGGCAGCGTGGCCGTCGGAGCGTCCGGGAACCTGTCGTACATCTGGCCCAGGACCTGACCCCATGCCTTCTCCTCGCCGAACACGATCGCCCACGGCAGCAGGTCCTCGTAGATCCTGAGCTCGCCGTCGGGACTCCGCGGAGCGCCGACAGGATCCTGCAGCATGCTGATCCGTCCGGACTCGGAGGCCTTGATGAAGCGCTCCAGACCTTCGAGGTGCACCATCACCTCCTTGCCGTGCTTGGTGAGGCCGGCGTGGGTGGGCAGCAGGTGGACGGCCACCAGTAGGAGGACGATCCCCAGGACGCCGCCGCCGATGAACCAACAGCCCAGGTCGCCGAGCCCGAGCCAGAGCTGCAGCATGCCGTAGCCGAGGATGGCGGTGTAACCCAGCCCGAGCAGCCACGGCCCGATCCCGAGACGGCGCCGCAGCGCCAGGTTCTCGAGCTGGGAGTCGCGTTCGTCCTGGGCCTTCCTCAGGTCGGAGAAGTAGCGGTGCCGCCCCAGTGCGATCAGCTTGTCCTCCTCCCCGAACAGCAGCCGCGTGACCCGTCGCAGCCTGTGGGGCATGCCGAGCTTCTCGTCGGCGCGACCGTTCTTCGTCGTCCAGACCAGCCCGATCTCGTTGCCGAGGCGACGCCGGTCGCGGGCGTGCAGCGCCACCCCGCCCACCACCGTGCCATCGGTGTCCGCCTCCGAGTCCACCAGCCTGCCGTAGCCTGCGGTGACCAGCCACGTCAGGTGGGCTGGGGCGCCGCGTTCGGGGCGTCCGAGGAAGTCCGCGCCGTTGACGGGATACAGGTCCTTCGGGGGCGTGAACTGCGTGACGACGCCGTGGCGACCGGTGCGCGTGCGGCCCACCAGGCCGCGCAGCAGCAGCGCGATCGCCAGCGCGACCGCTCCGATGCCCACGAGCCCGGCGATGCCCAGCCAGCCGTGGGACCGGGCCGCGAACGGCGGCACCGGGTCGGCGACCGTGCCGGGCTCGAAGCCGACGGCGATGGTCACGTTCTCCCACGCGTCGACGCCCTCGCGGAGGGTCACGGCCCAGGTGTTGCCCTCGCGCGTCAGGGCGCACGTGTCGGTGGACCCGGCGCGGCCCCGGTAGCAGGCCTGCTCGCCGTTCAAGTGACGGGCGAGGTCGTCGTCGACGGTGAGCTTTGCCCTGAAGCTCTTGAAGCCGTTGGACCACTCGGTGCCGTTGGTGTTGAAGTACAGCTCCTGGTAGCGCTGGTTGCCCACCATCACGGGCGACATCGTGTACGAGATCACGTAGGTCTCGAGCCCGCTGCGGCGCTCGTCCCCGCCGATGGCCAGTTCGATGTCGCTGTTGCGGTAGTTGGTGAACCGCTCGAACTCCACCGGCCTGCCGTCGGGGTCCGTGACCCGGATCTCGGAGTACTCGATCTCCTCCTCGCCATAGGTGGTGACGAGGTTTCGGCTGATGCCGCGCTCGTGGGACAGCACCACCGCGATCGTCTCGGTGACCTCCATCTGCACCTGGTCGTCGACGCGGGAGGCGTGGTACTCGGCGTGGAACCTCTCCATGGGAGCGTAGGTCTCACCGCCCTGTGCCGTGAAGTGCAGGAGGGTCGCGAACCCGCCCATCAGCACCGCCCACCAGATCAGGTAGGCGATCCATTTCCTCCAGAGGTGCAGCACCCGCGACTCCCTCGACTAGGCAACCGGCAACCCTCTCATGATGGCGGGCGCGGGGGTCACCACCAGCTTGGGCGGGACGAGCAGCGGGTCGCGCAGGAGCGTCAGCGGGCCCCGCAGGAGCTGCGCACCACGAGCTCCGGCTGCAGGCGGACGTGCTGGTGCACGTGGGCCGGGTCGCTGGTGTCCTCCAGCAGCAGTTGCGCGGCCCGGTAGCCCATCTCCTGCGTGGGCTGGCGCACGGAGGTGAGGGGGACGATCCAGTCGGCGGCCACGTCGATGTCGTCGTAGCCGATCAGCGCGACGTCTCCCGGAACGGCGATCCCGGCCCGGGACAGGGTGCGGTAGACGCCGAACGCGAGCATGTCGTTGCCGCAGACGATCCCGGTGGGCAGGCCCTCCATGAGCAGTCTGTCCGCTGCCTCCATGCCGGCCTGTATCCCCATGCCGGTCTCGACGTAGGCCTCCACCAGCGACGTCCCCGGGTCGAGACCAGCCGCCTCGAGGGCGGTCCGCATCCCGAGCGCTCGCTGGGACATCTGGCGCAGGTCCCGGGGTCCACCCACGAAACCGAGCCGACGGTGGCCCAGCCCGAGGAGGTGGTCCACGGCCAGTCCGGCGCCGGCGACGTCGTCGACCGCCACGGAGCAGCAGTCATCGACGCCCTCGTGGTCCATCAGGACGACGGGGAGCTTGCCCCGGATCCGGGAGGCCACGTCGTCGTCGCCCGCGGCGGGGACGAGGACCACGCCGCGGACGCGCTGCCCGCCGAGGACGCTGAGGAGTTCGGCCTCCATGTCCCGGTCGTTCTGGGAGTTGGACAGCATCACGACGTGGCCGGTCTCGCGCGCCAGCCGCTCGACCGCGTGCGCCGCCTCCATGAAGAACGGGCTCATCACGTCCAGCACGACCAGGGCGATCACGTTGCTGGTGGCGCCGGTGAGGACGCGCGCTGACTGGTTCGGTACGAAACCGAGTTCGCCGATGGCCCCGAGCACCAGCTCACGCGTGGCGGCAGCGACGCGTTCGGGGTGGTTGAGGACGTTCGAGACCGTCCCGAGCGAGACCCCGGCCCTGGCGGCGACGTCGCTCAGTCGCACCCTCGCAGGCCCGCCCAGCGCGGGGCCGCCGGGTCCAACGTCTCGCGCCACGTGTCCACTCCTCCACCAAGCTCCGCCCGGCGCGTTGCCGGGAACATGACAAAGACTAGTCCGGTTTGAAGCGCTTCAACAGTGCTTCACGGAAGTACTCGGTCCAACTTGCGAGGGACCGGCTCACGAGTCCCGGGAGTGATCCTCGTCGCCGGAGGACTCCAGCAGGTCCTCGGACTCGCTGACGATGAAGTCCTCGAGCTCGTCGTCCTCGTCGTCATCGTCATCGACATCGCCGGCGCTTGGTCCCTCGACGCCTTCCTGGGTGACGTCGCGCGGCGGCCCCTCGGAGTCGTCCAGCGTGACGTCGACGGGGTGGCCCTCGTCGTGCTCGCGCACCTCGGCGACGGCCTCCTCGGTCTCCTGGACCTTCTCGGCATCGGTGTCGACGTGGGCGCTCAGGTCGTCCGGCGGGGTCTCGACGTCCGGGTTGTCCTCCTTGTCCTCGACGGTCTGCTCGTCCTTCGGGGTGAAGTCGTCGAGGCTGAAGTCCATCTCAGGGCCGGGCGGGACGTGCGCCTTGCGCTCGGTGAGCTTGTAGCCGGCGCGGGCGAGGTCGTCGGACAGCTCGTCCAGCACGAGGCCGTCCTGGTCGACCAGCCCCGAGCGGTACGAGGAGCGCGACAGCATCGTGGCGGACACCGGCGAGGTCAGCAGCTGCATCGCCACCATGATCGAGCAGATGGCGAACGCCCACCAGGTGCGCAGCGTCAGGGTGGCGCCGGTCGCCACGAGGATCATCCCGAGGGCCTGCGGTTTGGTGATGGAGTGCATCTTGGAGAGCACGTCGGGGAACCGCACGAGCGCGATCGCCGTGACCAGGCACAGGAACGCGCCCACGAGCAGCGCCAGGGCGCCCAGGAGGTCGAGCCACTCACTCATCGGACTCCTCCAGCTTGAGCAGGGCCTGCTCGGCCTCGTGCCGGCGGGCCAGCATCACGCGGTCGCCCATGAGGCGGGCCATCGAGGCCGCGCCGGTGAACCCCAGGATGCTGAGCAGCAGCAGGATGACCAACAGCCCGTGCTGGCCGGAGTTGACGATCCACAGGGCCACGCCCCCGGTGACGATGGCCACGAGGAGGTCGGAGGCGACGATCCGGTCCAGCGCCGACGGGCCGGCCACCACCCGGCCGATCGCCAGGAGCGCGGCGGCGCCGATCACCAGCGTGGCCAGGACGAGGAGGATGTCGGTGACGAGTCCGATCACTGCTCCGTCTCCCATCTGTCGAAGAAGCTGGGGCGCCGACGACGGCTGGGACGGTTGTGCTGCTTGTCGAAGCGCTCGATCTCCCAGCGGCTGCCGAACGCGCGCAGCACGCGGTGCTCGATCTCGGTGGCCATCTCGCGGATGGACTCGGCGTCGTGCTTCTCGTCCATGTGGATCACGTGCAGGTAGAGGCGCCGCGGCGACGAGACGAGCTCGACCACCACTGTGCCGGGCACCAGCGAGATCATCTCGGCGACGATCACCTGGTACAGGTCGACGTCGGTGAACTGCTCCACCTTGACGATTCCGGGGCGGAGCTTGACCCGCGGGTCCAGGGTCAGCCGCACGAGTCGCCAGGACGAGACCACCAAGTCGTGGAACAGCCCGTAGACCAGCCTGATCGCCCCAAGGATCCGCAGCCTGCCCGGCCAGTAGACCGGCGGCAGCGGGAACTGGGCCTTGATCAACCACGCCAGCGCGATGCCGGAGACGATCCCGAAGGGCGCGAAGTCCCCCCACAGGAAGACCCACACGCCGGCCATCACCAGCACCGACATCGGCACCAGCCTGGGACCGGAGCGCCAGTCGCTCTTGCGGGTGGTCGGCACGTCCTCGGGTCGCTGGATCATCGGTCACCCTCCGGCAGGACGGCGGAGACGTAGGAGTCGTCCTCGAGATGCGACGCCGCCCGGTCCGCGTAGGACATCAACGGACCCGCCACCACGGTCAGCGCCAGACTGAACAGGACCAGCCCGGTCGTGGCCGCGGCCATCAGCGGCGGCATCGGGTTCTTGCGTCGCTCGATCTCGTCAGCCAGGTCCGCCTCGTCCTCCACCACGACCCCCATGGAGGAGGCGGCGACGGCGCGAGCGTGCAGGGCGTCGGCACCCTCTGACGGCGCGCCCTCGGCCGGGGCGTTCCCGCTCCCTGCCTTGGCCTCGGCGCGCTCCTGCGGGGTAACTCCCCAGAAGGCGCGGTTCCACACCTTGACCATCGCCATCAGCGTCAGCAGGCTCGTGGCCACGCCCCCGACCATCACGACCCAGGCCAGCGGCGTTCCCACCTGCGCGCCGGCCACGAGCAGGCCGAGCTTGCCGATGAAGCCGCTCAGGGGCGGGATGCCACCCAGGTTGAACGCGGGCACGAGGAACAGCACGGCGAGGAACGGCGCGGTCTTCATCAGGCCGCCCAGGCCGTCGAGGTGGGTGGTGCCGCCGTGGCGCTCGATCAGTCCGGCGACCAGGAACAGCACCGCCTGGATGGTGATGTGGTGCGCCGTGTAGTAGATGGTCGCAGCCATGCCGGCGTGGTTGGCCAGCCCGATGCCCATCACCATGTAGCCCAGGTGCGAGACCAGTGTGAAGGAGAGCATTCGCTTGATCTCGACCTGCGCAACGGCGCCGAGGATCCCGATCAGCATCGTCAACAACGACGCCACCAGCAGCAGGCCGCTCAGGTCGCTCTCCGGGAAGAGCAGGGTCTGGGTGCGGATGATGGCGTAGACGCCCACCTTGGTGAGCAGGCCGGCGAACACCGCGGTGACCGGCGCGGGCGCCGTCGGGTAGGAGTCCGGCAGCCACGCCGACATCGGGAAGACCGCGGCCTTGATGCCGAAGACCACCAGCAGCATCAGCTGCAGCAGGAGCTGCACCGGGCCCGTCAGGTCACTCAGCCGGACCGAGAGCATCGCCAGGTTCACGGTGCCGGTGGCGCCGTAGATGGCGGCGATTGCCGTCAGGAACAGCGCGGAGCTCAGCAGGCTGACCACGATGTAGGTGGTGCCGGCGCGGATCCGGTCCGCCGTGCCGCCCAGCGTGAGCAGCACGTAGGAGGCGAACAGCAGGATCTCGAAGCCGACGAAGAGGTTGAACAGGTCACCGGCGAGGAAGGCGTTGGCGACGCCGGCGATCAGCAGCAGGAAGGCGGGGTGGAAGATGGAAACCGGGGTCTCGCGGCGCACCTCGTCCTCGTCCTGGCCCTGGGCGAACAGGAGGACCGAGAGCGCGACGACGGACGCCACGAGCAGCATCAGCGAGGAGAGCCGGTCAGCGACCAGGGCTATGCCGAGCGGGTTCCAGCCCCCCACCCAGAACGCGATCGCGCCGTCGGCGTCGGTGCGGAACATCAGGATGGCGGCGACCACCAAGACGGCGGTGAGGCTGAGGATCGAGACGGAACGCTGCAGCCGGGGCTTCTTGGGCAGCGCCAGCGCCAGCGCCGCTCCGAGCAGCGGCAGCAGCACCGGGAGGGTCAACAGGTTGATCATTCGCTCACCACCGCATCCTCGCCCGCGTCGGTGAACACGGTCTCCTCGTAGGACTCGGAGGCCTCGTCGAGGGCAGCGAGCTCTCGGATTCGGGCGTCCTCGAGGTCATCGGCCACCTCGTCGTTGCCGTGGAGCTGGAAGCTCCGGTAGGCCATGGTCAGCACGAAGGCCGCGGTCGCGAGCGTGATGACGATGGCGGTCAGCACCATCGCCTCGGGCAGGGCGTCGGCCATCTGGTCCTCGGGGGCGTCGCCGATGATCGGCGGGCCTCCGGAGCCGCCGGAGGCGACGAGGAACAGCAGGTTCACACCGTTGCTGGCGAGCATCACGCCCAGCAGGATGCGCGTCAACGAGCGCTCCAGCAGCAGGTAGACGCCGCACGCGACGAGGGTGCCTGCGAGGATGGCGAGGGTCAGGTTGGCGCTCATGCATTGCTCCTGCCACGGGCCGGGAGTGCCTTCGCCGAGAGCGGGAGCGGCGTGGGGGCGTCGTCGGTCTCCTGCTGGATGTCGATGCCGGAGCCGAGGCTGCGCACGAGGTCCAGCATGACGCCGACGACGACGAGGTAGACACCGATGTCGAAGAGCGTTGAACTGACAAGGTGCAGTTCGCCGAACAGCGGTACCTCGGCGCCCCACGGAGCCAGCCACACGTCGGGGCCCGGAAGGTTGAGGGTGAGCTCGTAGCTCTGCAGGACGACGCCACCGAAGAACAGGGGCGTGATCGCCGCGAGCAGCGCGAACAACAGGCCGGCGCCCAGCAGGCGCCCGGCGTCGAACGGGACCGCCTCGTCGAGCTCGTGGCGGCCGGCGGCCAGGTAACGCAGGAACAGCGCCATGCCGGCCACCAGCCCGCCCGCGAAGCCACCGCCCGGACGGTTGTGCCCGGCGAACAACAGGTAGACCGACACGACGAGCACGACGCCGAACAGTACGCGGACGATGACCTCGAACACGAGCGAGCGGACGGCAGGGTTGAGGGTCTGCCCGGCGCGTAGCCAGACGCCCGGCGACGAGTCCGCCTGGACCTCCTGGTCGCGCGCCTTCAGCGCGTCGGCGGTACTGGTGACCGTGCCGACCCGGGAGCGGAGGAAGATCAGCGAGGCGACGCCGATGGCCGCGATCACCAGCACGGAGATCTCGCCCAGGGTGTCCCAGGCTCGGATGTCCACGAGCGCGACGTTGACGATGTTCTTGCCGTAGCCGTACTCGTAGGCGGCCTCGGGCCACAGGTCGGAGATGGGCTCGGAGACGCGCGCCCCGATCCCCACCAGCGCGGTCAGGGTGACCGTCAGGCCGGCGAACACGGCCACAACGACGCGCCACCAGCGCGTGGAGGTCAACGGCCGGTTGGTGAAGTAACGCGGCATCTTGCGCAGCACGAGGATGAACACCACGAGCGTGACGGTCTCCACCAGCACCTGCGTGAGGGCGAGGTCGGGGGCCCCGTGCATCGCGAACATCAGGGCGACGCCGTAGCCGGTCACGCCGACGAGCAGCACGGCCCGGATCCGCCCGCGCGACCAAGCGGCGAGCACGCCGGCGGCGACCATGACGGCGGCGACCACCAACTGGGACCAGTTGTCGAAGATGCGGTAGGTGGGCCACACGCGGATCCGCAGCATGGCGTAGAAGGCAAGGCTCACGAGCGTGACGAGGATGGCGCCGAGATAGACCGAGAGGGAGCCGCTCTGCGAGCGGGCGGTGACCTCGACCGCTATCCGGTCCAGGCCGCGCAGGCTCTTGTGGTAGGTCTCCTCGGCGGTCCGGATCTTCGGGAACGTGGCCTGCACGGCCGAGATCTGCTCGCGGAAGACGAAGAACAGGAAGCCCAGCACCACGGCCAGGGCCGTCATCAACAGCGGCGTGCTGAGGCCGTGCCAGAGCGCGAGCCCGTGGCCCGGCACCCCGGTGCTGTGGGTGGCGGCGTAGGGGCGCAGCGCCTCGGTGATCGGCTCGCCGAGGAAGCCGGCGGCCAGTCCGAGGACGGCGAGCGCCACCGGGATGCCGAGCTTCAGCACCGCCGGCGACTTCCACTTCAGCTCGACGCCACCCTGCTTCGAGGCGAACGCACCCCACCACCAGCGCAGCGTGTAGGCCACCGTGACCACCGAGCCGAACACGACGGCGGCGGCGAAGGCCATCCCCGCGAGCGGGGTGACGACGCCGGCGTCGCCGAGCACGAGGTAGACCAGCGACTCGAAGGCCGCCTCCTTGGAGATGAAGCCGATGGTGGGCGGCAGCCCTGCCATGGACATCGCGGCCAGCGCCGCCGCGACGGCGAGCACCGGCGATCGGTAGAACACGCCGTTGAGTTGGTCGATGTCGCGGGTGCCCGCGGACTGGTCGATGATGCCGACGAACAGGAACAGGGACGACTTGAACAGCGCGTGGCTGATCACCACGCCCATTCCCGCCAGGGCTGCGGTCTGGGTCCCGAGCCCGACCAGCAGGATCATGAAGCCGAGCTGGCTGACGGTGCCGTAGGCCAGCAGCAGCTTGAGGTCCTTCTGCCGCAGCGCGCGGAGTCCTCCCAGCGTCATGGTCACCGAGCCGAGCAGCATGATCACGGGTCGCCAGCCGGGCACGGACGCGAACACGGGCGCCAGCAGCGCGACCAGGTAGACGCCCGCCTTCACCATGGCCGCGGCGTGCAGGTAGGCCGAGATCGGCGTCGGTGCCGCCATGGCGCCCGGGAGCCAGAAGTGGAATGGCACCATCGCGGACTTGCTGACGGCTCCCACCAGCATCGCGAGGATGCTCGCCGTGACGAGTGCCCCCGTCGGCGGGTCGGCGAGGATCTCCGAGATGGAGAAGGTGCCCGCCCGGTAACCCAGACCGATCATGCCGAGCAGCATGACCAGGCCGCCGAAGGTGGTGACGATCAGCGCGGTGTGGGCGGCGCCACGGTTGGCGCGACGGGTCGGGTCGTGGCCGATCAGGAGGTAGGACAGGACCGTGGTCAGTTCCCAGTAGACGTAGAGCACCACCAGGTCGTCGGCGGTCACCAGACCGAGCATCGCTCCGGCGAAGGCCAGCAGCAGCGCGGCGCTGCGGGCCGGGATCCGGGAGGAGAAGTAGAAGCGGCAGTAGACCAGCACCAGCGCGCCCACCCAGGACACGATCATGGCGAGGATCCACTGCAGGAGGCCGAGGCGGTGGGTGATGTTGACCCCGAGCGCGGGGATCCAGGAGATCTCCTCCACCACCACTCCCCCGGCGAGCACCGTCGGGGCGACGCTGACCAGCCAGACACCGGCGGCCAGGGGCGCCAGCGCGAGGACGTAGAAGGTGCGGGCCTTCAGCACGCGGGTGATCGCGGGCGTGAGCATGCTGAGGGCCGCATGGACAGCGATCAGCAGGAGCACCGGCGGATTCCCATCGTCGGTTCGGGCAAGGCGGGGTGGGTGGACGCGAACGCCCCGTTATGAACCTTATCGGGTCTGCCAACCCCGAACCGAGGGCGGAGCGACCGCCAATGTCACGGTCCGGTATCAATCCGCGCCCAACCCTTCCCACGGGTGCGCGCGCCGGATACGGTCAGGCTACAGTTTGAAGCGCTTCAAATGACCGGTACGCAGGGCGATCACAGGGGTTCCCCTACGGGCATGTTGAGGCAGGTACCACCGTTGCGGGGTAGCACCGGGGGCCAACAGCGAAAGGAAGTTCAGGATGAAGCAAGGGCGCTTGTTCGGCAAGATCATCGGTGCCGTGGCCGTGGTCAGCCTCGCACTGACCGCGTGCGGCGGCGAGACGGCGGATCCGGGGGACGCTGACACCGGAGCTCCCGCCGACGGCGGTGGCGGCGGCTACACGATCGCCATCGTCCCCAAGGACTCCACGAACCCGTGGTTCGTCCGGATGGAGACCGGCGTCAAGAAGTACGCCGAGGAGCACAGCGACCTCGAGGTCTTCCAGCGCGGCCCCGCCGAGACCGACGCCACCCAGCAGGCCCAGGTCATCCGTGACCTGATCGCCCAGCAGGTGGACGCCATCGGCGTCGTCCCGGTGGATCCGGGCGCGCTCGAGCCGGTGCTCAAGGAGGCCATGGACGCCGGCATCGTCGTCGTGACCCACGAGGGCGCCAGCCAGGAGAACACGATGTACGACATCGAGGCCTTCAACAACACCGACTACGGCGCCTTCATCATGGACAACCTCGCCGAGGCCATGGGCGAGGAGGGTGTCTACACCACGATGGTCGGCCACGTCACCAACGCCTCCCACAACGAGTGGGCCGACGGTGGCGTCGCGCGGGCCCAGGAGGCCTACCCGAACCTGACCCTCCTCGAGGAGAACCCTCGCGTCGAGTCCCAGGACGACGGCGAGACCGCCTACCAGCGCGCCAAGGAACTCCTCACCGCCTACCCGGACCTCAAGGGCATCATGGGCACCTCGTCCTTCGACGCACCCGGTGTGGCACGCGCCATCGAGGAGCTCGGCCTGCAGGGCGAGGTCTTCACTGCGGGCACCGGCATGCCGGCTGACAACAAGGAGATCCTCGAGAAGGGCCTCGTGCACGCGCTCACCCTGTGGGACCCGGCCGACGCCGGCTACGCCATGGCCGAGCTGGCACGCCTCATCCTCGAGGGCGAGGAGATCGGGAACGGCGTGGACCTGGGTGTCCCCGGATACGAGGACATGCAGTTCGCCGAGGGCAGCGACAAGGTGCTCGAGGGCGCCGGCTGGATCGTCATCAACGCGGACAACGTCGACGACTTCGGCTTCTGATCCCGCAGTGGCCGGCCGGGTCCCACGCCCGGCCGGCCGCCAACGGACGTCCAGGCGGGCGGCGGGGGCCCCTGGGTCTCCCGCCGCCCCACTCCCACCGATTCCTTAGGACTGCAGATGGCAGAAGAAAACGTCATCGCCGTGCGCGGCCTCACCAAGTCGTTCGCCGGGGTCAAGGCCCTTGACGGCATCGACCTCGAGATCCGCGCCGGCGAGATCCATTGTCTGGCCGGCGAGAACGGCTCCGGCAAGTCGACCCTCATCAAGATCATCTCGGGCGTCTACCAGCCCGACTCCGGAACCATCGAGATGGGCGGGCGGGTGCACCACAAGCTCACCCCCATCGAGGCGATCGGGAACGGCGTCCAGGTCATCTACCAGGACTTCTCGGTGTTCCCGAACCTCACCGTGATGGAGAACCTGGCTCTGACCACCGAACTCGCCGACAAGCGCCGGCTCGTGAACTGGCGCCGGTTCCGCAAGATCGCCGAGGAGGCGGTCTCCAAGATCAACTTCAAGGTGGACCTCGACGCCGTTGTGGGTGACCTCTCCGTGGCGGACAAGCAGCTCGTGGCAATCTCACGGGCCCTGATGAGCGACACGAAGCTGATCATCATGGACGAGCCCACCACCGCGCTCACCAACAAGGAGGTCGAGGCCCTGTTCCGGGTGATCCTGGACCTGCAGTCGCGCGGCATCGCCATCATGTTCGTCAGCCACAAGCTCGGCGAGGTCTTCGAGA
Source organism: Tessaracoccus rhinocerotis (assembly GCF_007197885.1). Lineage (GTDB taxonomy): Bacteria > Actinomycetota > Actinomycetes > Propionibacteriales > Propionibacteriaceae > Arachnia > Arachnia rhinocerotis. Next base: position 337,222 of record NZ_VKKG01000003.1, on the reverse strand, counting down.
TCAGCGAGCGCTTCACCATCCTGCGCAACGGCAAGCAGGTCATCACCACCGTCCCCGACGAGCTCAACGAGAAGAAGTTCGCCGAGTACATGACCGGCCGCGACTTCGAGGAGACCGCCTTCACCGGCGACGACTCCATCGGCGAGCCCGTGCTGGAGGCATCCGGCCTCACCCTCGGCAACGCGTTCTCCGACGTCTCCTTCACCCTTCACAAGGGCGAGATCCTGGGCATCACGGGCCTGCTGGGTTCCGGCCGCACCGAGCTCGCGCTGTCGCTGTTCGGGGTGTTCCCGGCCGAGTCGGGCACCATCAGGGTCGGCGGTGAGCAGGTCCGGATCAACAGCATCGCCGACGCCATCGGCCACGGCATCGCCTACGTCCCCGAGGACCGCCTCACGGAGGGCCTCGCCCTCGAGCGCTCCATCGGGGACAACATCATCATCTCCGAGATCGACCGGCTCTCCGGTCCCCTCAACCTGGCGGACAAGCGCAAGCAGCGCGAGGCCGTCGACCGATGGGTCTCCGAGCTCAAGATCGCGACCCGCAACCCGAACAACCCGGTCAACACCCTCTCCGGCGGCAACCAGCAGCGAGTCGTGCTCGCGAAGTGGCTGGCCACCGAACCGGACGTCCTCATCCTGAACGGCCCCACGGTCGGCGTCGACATCGGCTCCAAGGCCGAGATCCACCGAATCCTGACCGAGCTGGCAGCTGCCGGCATGGGCATCATCGTGATCTCCGACGACATCGGTGAGCTGAAGCAGACGTGCGGCCGCGTGCTGCTGCTGAAGGAGGGCCGCATCGACGGCGAGGTTGACCCACGCACGCAGACCGAGGAGGAGCTTTCCGACATGATCACCGGTGGCCCGCTGGAAGTGGGGACCAACTGATGAAGCCGTTCCTGCAGAAACTGCTCCGCTCCAACGAGTTCTACCTGCTGCTGGTGATCCTCGTGGTCGCAGCCGTCATCGAGGTGCGCAGCGGCCAGTTCTTCACCGCCAACAACATCGTCAACCTCGCAAACGCGATGGTGGTGCCCGGCCTGTTCGCCGTCGGCACCTACATGGTGCTGGTCTCCGGAGGCATCGACGTCTCGTTCCCCGCCCTGGCCTCGCTGGCGGTCTACGCCGTGACGAGCGCTCTGGTGGACAACTCCTGGGCCGGTGGGCTCTGGCTCCCGTTCCTGCTCGTGGTGGCGCTCGGCGCCATCCTGGGCGCGTTCAACGGTGCCTTCGCGGCCCGCCTTGCCGTCCCGACGCTGATCATCACCCTGGGCACCGCCAACGTGTTCAAGGGCATCATGCAGGGGGCCCTCGGCAGCGTGCAGATCCCGACGCTGCCGCCGTCGATGGCCGAGTTCGGCCGTGCGAACCTGTTCGTGGCCACCAACCCCACCTCGGGGCTGACCTCCAGCATGCCGGTGTCCTTCCTGCTGCTGGTGGCGGTCGTGGCCGTGGCGTTCTTCGTCATGCGGTACACGATGTTCGGCCGCGGCGTCTACGCCATCGGCGGCGACGAGGTCTCGGCCGTGCGCGCCGGCTTCAAGGTCCGTCGCATCAAGTTCTGGCTCTACGTCATGGCCGGGGTGATCGCCGCGATCGCCGGTCTGGTGCGCACGTCGATGATGGGCCAGATGCACCCCACCAACCTGCTCGGCATGGAGATCATGGTGATCGCCGCCGTGGTGCTCGGTGGCACCGCCATCACCGGGGGTACCGGCAGCCTGACCGGCGTCATGCTCGGCACGCTGCTGATCGTCATGGTGCAGAACTCGATGATCCTCATCGGCGTTCCCACCTACTGGCAGCGCGTCGCGCTCGGCGTCCTGATCATCGTCGGCACCGGCATCTCCGCCGTACAGCTGACCAGACGTCGCAAGCGCAACCGGATCGTGGCGGCCTGAGAGGGGATTGGAACACATGACTACGACAACTACCCCTGACAAGCAGGGAATCGGCACCCGGTTCCTATCGCTCGCACGCACTGACGCACACGTCACCCGACTGGTGGTGATCCTGCTGGCGCTGCTGGTGATGTTCGCCGCCATCCGTCCCGGCAACTTCGCCAACAGCTACACCTGGATCTCCATGGCGGTCTCCTTCCCGGAGTTCGGCCTGATGGCACTGGGTGTGATGGTGTGCATGGTCACCGGTGGCATCGACCTCTCCGTGGTGGGCATCGCCAACCTCAGCTCCATCATCGCCGCGATGGTGATGCTGGCCCTGGCACCCGGCGGGAGCGGGACGGCCATCGGCGCCGCAATCGCCATCGCCCTCGTGGTGGGCGCCCTCGCCGGCATCCTGAACGGGATCCTGGTGGCGGTCGTCAAGATCCCCGCCATCCTCGCCACGCTCGGCACGCTGGAGCTGTTCATCGGCATCTCGATCGTCCTGACGGCCGGCAGCCCGATCTCCGGCCTGCCCCCCGAGTACAGCGCACTGATGGCCGCGCGCCTCGGCGGCGTCCTCCCGATGCAGTTCGTGGTGTTCCTGGTGGCGGTGGCCCTGGTCGCACTCATCATGGGCCGCACCACCTTCGGCACCAAGATCTACATGCTCGGCACCAACGCGACCAGCGCCAAGTTCAGCGGCCTCAACTCCGTCAGCCTGCTGATCCGCACCTACCTGTTCTCCGGGATCCTCTCCGCGATGGCAGGGCTCGTGATGCTGGCCAACTACAACTCGGCCAAGGCCGACTACGGCGTGGTCTACACGCTGCTGACCGTGCTCATCGTCGTCCTCGGCGGGGTGAACCCCAACGGGGGCAGCGGTCGACTGATCGGCGTCGTGCTGGCCATCGTGATCCTGCAGATCCTCTCGTCGGGGCTGAACCTCTTCCCGGAGATCAGCAACTTCTACCGGGACCTGATCTGGGGCGGCGTGCTGCTGCTGGTGATCGCCACCAGCGAGATCACGGCCAGGAATCCGTTCAAGCGCAAGCAGAAGGAGGTCTCGTGATGAGACTCGTCAAGGACAAGCAGGTGGTGGTGGCGGCGGACTTCGCCGGCTTCCCGCTCAAGGAGTACGTCAAGCGGCACCTGGAGAAGAAGGGCTGGGAGGTCACCGACCTGACACCCGACAAGGAGTCATCGCCCATGTACCACCGGGCGGGCTTCATGGTGGGCGCGCAGATCGCCGAGCGCGAGTTCGAGAAGGGCCTGCTGTTCTGCGGCAGTGGAATGGGCATCCACGTGGCTGCCAGCAAGTGCCCGCACGTGCACTCCGCCGTCGCCGAGAGCGTCGAGGCCGCACGTCGCGCCGCCACCGCCAACAACTGCAACGTGCTCGCGATGGGTGCGTTCTGGGCGGGTCCGCGTCTGGGCGCCGGCATGGCCGACGCCTTCCTGGAGAACTCGCTCGGTGACGGGTACGAGGACTGGGACGGCTTCTACGAGTACCACAAGCTCGGCTACGACGAGACCGAGCAGTTCGACTACGAGGCCTACAAGGCCAACGGCTTCGAGGTGGTGAACCCGGGCACGGTGGAGCTGGGCCCGGAGCCGGCGCGCGTCTCGTTCTGAGGCACACGACCCGACACGCCGCACCGATTCGTCGGAGAGGGGGCCCGTCCCCCCTCCCCCGGGTCCGTGCGGCGTGTCGGGTCCTTGCGTGAGTTGGCGGTTCAGCCGCCGGCACCCTCGGAGGCGGTGGCCGCGGGGCGGTCGGCGTCGCGCTCGGCCTCCTTGGCCTCCGGTATCAACAGGAGCGCCAGCACCACGACCAGCACGAGAACGGCAACGTTGATCAGGATGGTGCGGGTGCGGACGCCTGTCCTGGACTCGTGCACGATGGCTCCTTGCTCTGGCAGCCCGTCCAGGAGGAACGAGCATTCCGTGCGCCCCCGCGGTTTCACCCTAGCGTCGATCGCCCTCGTCGGAGCGGATTCAGAACTCCACCCCGATGTCGGCGACGACGACCCGCCCGCAGCGCCCGGACGCCGGCTGGGTGACATGGCAGGGCTTCAGTGCCGCGAACGTGACGGTCGTCGTCGCGTGGAACGACGGCGGCGACGAGTCCGCCAGCTGCCCCGAGTCGGCATCCAGCCCGCTGGGGAGGTCGACGCTGAGAACGCGGACGCCCCGGTCCTCGCACTCCCGGGCGAGACGCGCGACGTCGCCGCGCAGGCCGGGGCGGCCGCCGATGCCGAGGACGGCGTCGATGACCAGCGGCGAGTCCGCGAGGTGCGCGAGTGCGGCCTCCGCATCGAGCTCCACGACGCCGGCGGCGCGGGCGGCCGCCAGTCCCTCGGGGTGGGAACGCTCGGCGGTCAACCAGATGGAGACGGGGCGCACGACGGCGAGCGCGGCTGCGGCGAAGAGCCCATCGCCGCCGTTGTTGCCCGGCCCGACGGCCACCAGGACCGGCGCGGCGGCACCACCGGCCTCCTCGACGACGGCGGCGGCGGCGCGGGCCATGAGGTCGACGTCCGGGTTCGCGGCGAAGAAGCGCTCCTCCGCGGCACGCATCTGGTGGGCTGTGACGACTCTGTCCATGTCGCGGGTCAGTGGGCGGACCGCACCACGGCGTCGACGGCGCCGCTTGGGGCATCCTCCGTGTCGCCGGAGGGGATCAGCACGACGGCGGCGGCCATGACTGCGACGAGCATGATGACATTGCGGACCAAGGACTTGGCCTGCACACCGCGGGCAACGCTGCGGCGCTGCCGGGAATCATGCATGACGGCTCCTCGTTCATTCTCCAGATACCGGACCAGGTGGGCCGTCCTCCGTGCTGTCCGTGTTACGGAACAGACCTCGGTTGAGCACACACGGTAGCCAGTCGCAATTGCCCGCACAATAGCCGCTGCAAGACAAACGTATGGGGATTCGCGTCCTTTTTCCGGAAGCATGCCGAACCGGCCAATCCGATCCGGGCCAAAGAGAAATCCCCCGGCGGCGCATTTCTGCACCGCCGAGGGATCTGCCCTGTGCGCGAGAGAGGAGTTGAACCTCCACGTCCCGAAGGACACTGGCACCTGAAGCCAGCGCGTCTGCCATTCCGCCACTCGCGCAGTGGGTCACTTGACCCGACGAGAAACATTAGCACGCTCCACCGTGAGAAGCCCAATCGCACTACGCTGGGGGAAAGTTCCCCACAGAAGGAGGAATCAGATGGCTGACTGGCCACTCTGGGTCTGGGTCCTGATCGCAGTGATCGCCCTGATCATCATCGTCGCAATCATCTTTGGAACCAGGCGGACGGACGACGTCGATGCCGGAGGGCCGTTCGCCCGGGAGCAGCCCACGGACGTCGATCCGCTGACGCCACGAAGGGGCGTCGCCGCGGATCCGGTCACCGAGCCGGAGGCCTTCGAGCAGGAGCCGGTCGCGCCCGGACGTCGCGCGGACAAGAGCCTCGTGGACGAGGACGAGGAGACCCTCACGGGGCCCCTCGCCGTTCCGGCCGAGGCCGGCGCCGGCGTCTCGCAGGACACCCCATCGGCGACGCAGGCACCGTCGGACGACCTGCGCGCAGCACCGCAGCCCACCGAGGACTTCGCCGCCGAGGCGGCCACCGAGACCACCGACGGGTTGGGTGGGGCCACCAGGACGCCGGAGCAGGAGTGGACCGGAGACACTGCCGGCGACCCGCCGCCGCAGCGCCTCGAGGACAGCTACGTCCCGGAGGAACCGGTGGTGGCCGCGCCTGACGACAAGGCCACGGAGGAGCCCGAGGCGTATTACGAGACCCCGCAGGGCGACGACGGCACCGAGGTGGAGCCGGAGTCGGTGGCCGACGAGGGCCGCGCCGTCGAGGCAGTGCCGGAGACCGCCCCGGCGCCTGCCACCGAGTCCCCGCAGGAGCGACCCCTGCCGCCGGCCGACATCGGCAGCCCCGACGACAACGACCCGCCCGAGAAGGACTTCGTTCCGCCGAAGCACGCCGACGGCGCTGACTACGGTGACCCGGTCGGGGACGTGGACGCGGATGATAACGTTCCGCGCGACGACCTGGGCCGGCGTCTGGACCCGTACGGCAACCCGGTCGACTGATCATGGACGGCACCGTGCCCCGCTCCCCCAGGGACGGGGCACGGTGCCGTCGTCCGGACACGACAGCTGAGCTGCACCCCGCGTGCGGGACACTGTGCACGTCAAGCGCATCCCGAGGCTCACCCAGGCTAGGAGTGAAATGAGCAACAACACACCAGGCGGTCCCGCTGGCCCCGGTGACCCCGGCGGCCCCCGCGGCAGCCAGACCCCGCCCACCCAGGTGTTCCAGCAGGGGCAGAGCCACCCACAGCAGGGCGGGCGGCCACCGCAGGGGCAGGGATACCCCCCGCAAGGTGGGCAACAGGGATACCCGACGCAGGGCGGGCAGCCCAGCTACGGACCGCAGGGCGGCCAACCCGGCTACGGACCCCAGGGCGGCCAACCCGGCTACGGACCCCAAGGTGGCCAACCCGGCTACGGACCCCAAGGCGGCCAGCCCGGCTATGGACCCCAAGGCGGCCAACCCGGCTACGGACCCCAGGGCGGCTACCAGCAGCAGGGGTTCCAGGGCGGCGGCTACGGCCAGCCGCCCGGCCCCGGCTACCAGCAGGCACCCGAGGGCGGGGGCAAGAGCAACCTGCCCCTGATCATCGTGGCGATCGTGCTGGTGGCGGCGATCGCGGTCGCTGCCTGGTTCTTCTTCCTGCGCGGCGACGACGCGGACACCACGGACGCAACCCCGGACACCACCATCTCCGAGGGCGAGCCGCCCAGCGACGAGGGTGAGGACCCCGGTCAGGGTGCCACCACTCCCGCGGACGAGACGGACGAGCCGGACCCCGGCGCCACCACACCGGCAGAGGAGACGGAGGAGCCGACCTCCGACGCCACCACCCCCGCGGGTGATCCGGTGGAGACTGGCGAGCCGGGCGATCCGCCCGCCGACGCCGAGACCCCGATGATGCCCAGCACCGTCGGCGACTTCGAGTCGATGGGCTCCACCTCATCCGACTACGGCACCTACAGCAACCCGGACAGCGAGATCATCGCCGCGGTCTACTTCGGCGGCATCACGCCCGAGCAGGCCATGTCGGGCTCCACGGACGTGACCGAGCAGGGCGAGTTCCTCTGCGGGAAGTCCGGCGGCACGGACACCTGCGTGGCCGCCGCTTACGAGGGCGTGGTCATCCTCGCCGGTTCACCGACGGCGACGCTGGTCGAGTTCGGCACCGAGTTCCTCAGCCTCTGGAAGTAGCGGGACCCGGACGACGGGTGGGGTCGGCACGTGCCGGCCCCACCCGTCGCTGCTATTTCCAGGCGAACAGGAACTGATCCCCGAAACGCACCGTGGCCGGGATGGACAACTCTCCCCTTGCCACCGAGACGGCGCCGCCGCGGTAGTCGGCCCAGCAGACGGGCTCGTCGTCGGCGGGGCGGGGCAGACAGGCCCACTCACCGCTGGCCTCGAACTCCCGGCCCTCGATCTGCTCCTTGACGCTGGTCTCCTCCCAGGCCACCTGGACCACCGGTTCGCCGTCCGGGCCCTCGTAGGTGCCGGCGGTGGCATCGGGCTCGGTGGTCAGGCTCCAGCCGCCATCGACGCTCGCGGGCAGCGGGGGGAGCGGGATGACTTCGTCGGCGTCGCCGCCGAGGTTGAGCAGGACGACGGCGAGCACGCCGAGCAGGAACACGCCCAGCGCCGCCAGCAGCGGGACGATCGTCGTCGGCTTCTGGGGCCGTTCGGGTTCAGTCACGTCGACGACGATACCGCCGCCGACCCGTCACCTCTCCGACGGGCTCGCCCCGTCACAACCCGTTGGAAGCCAGGCCGAAGTCTGCGATGAGCCGTCGGTCACGCGGACGCGGATCGCGCAGCCGGACCATGCGCGGTCCGGTCCGGCCCGCACCCGTCGAAGATCACGAAACGGTCACAATGCGCCGCACCCCTTTCCAAAACCTGAATCATGTTTCAGTATTGGGTCTCAGGACATCGCCGACGAAGGAGTTGAAGCGTGTCGAAACTGAACCGGAGCGCAACGGACGCGCTCGAGGGCCTGCTGCACACCTACGCCGAACTCGAGTCCCGAATCGCGGCCATGGCGGCCGCGCTGACCGAGGCCGGCTACGGCCCCGGGGACCGGATCGCCACCGTGACCGGCAACTGCGCCACCCACGTCGTGCTGCTGTTCGCCTGCGCCCGGACCGGCATCGCCCTGGCCCCGCTGTCCTGGCGGCTGTCCGGCCCGGAGCTGGCCACGCAGCTGGCCATCGTCGACCCCGTCCTGGTGGTGCACCAGAGCGAGCTGGCCTCCCTGACCGGCTCGGCGACCGAACGACTGCCCGAGCCCCCGCCTTCGGTGCTCACCACCGAGCTCGAGGCCCGGGTACCGCGGCGCGCGCACCGCCTGCCCGCGCAGCTGCCGAGGGCGGCCCGCGACGACGACGCCCTCCTGGTGCTGTTCACCTCCGGCTCCTCGGGCGCACCCAAGGCGGCCGTGCTCACCCACTCCAACTGCTTCTGGACCAACCTGTCCATGTCCCGCACCGTGCCGCTGACGCACGACGACGTGGTGCTGTCGGTGATGCCGCAGTTCCACTCCGGCGGCTGGAACGTGCAGACCCTGCTGGCGCTCTGGGTGGGCGCCACCGTGGTGCTGGAGCGCCACTTCGACGCCCGCCGCACCCTGCGCCTGCTGACGGAGCGCCGCGTCACGGCCATGATGGCCGTGCCAACCCAGTACCACATGGTGGCCAGCTCGCCCGGGTTCGACGGCGCGGATCTGTCCTCCCTGCGGACCGCCGTCGTCGGCGGCGCCCCGATGCCGGCGCCGCTGCTGCGCACTTGGCACAACCGCGGCGTCGCACTGATCCAGGGCTACGGCCTCACTGAGGCCTCCCCCAACGTGCTGTGCCTGCCGGCGGACGAGGCCTACACCCACGCCGGCACCGCGGGGAAGCCGTACCCACACATCGACGTGGTCGTGGCCGACCCCGTCACCGGGGAGCACCTGGCCGGGGAGGCCGAGGGCGAACTGCTGGTCAGCGGTCCGGGCGTCTTCGCCGGCTACCTCGGGGACCCGGAGACCACGGCTGCACGGATGGCGAACGGGTGGCTCCGCACCGGCGACCTGGTCCGCCGCGATTCGGAGGGCTACTACACGATCCTCGAGCGCCTCGACGACCTGATCCTCGTCGGCGGGGAGAACGTGCACCCCAGCGAGGTCGAGCAGGTGCTGCTGCGCCACCCCGCCGTCGTGGCCTGCGGCGTGGTGGGGGTCTCCGACCCGGCGCGCGGCGAGGTGCCGTGGGCATGGGTCGTGCGCAAGGCCGACGTCCCCGTCGACGAGCAGGAGCTCGCCTCCCACTGCCGCCACAACCTGGCGGGCCACAAGGTGCCGCGTCGGTTCATCTGGGCCGACTCCCTGCCCACCGCCACCCTGAGCAAGGTGCAGCGGTCAGCTCTCCGGAAGGAGGCCGAGTCATGGCTCAGCGCACCGACGACCTGACCCAGCCGCAGCGTCCACCCACGCCGAAGGGTCGCAAGACCCGGCAGCGCATCGTCGACGCCGCCACGCAGGTGTTCGCCGAACTCGGATACCACGACGCCTCGATCGTGAAGATCACCGAGGGTGCCGGGATCGCGCTCGGCACGTTCTACCTCTACTTCGAGGGCAAGTTCGAGCTGTTCCGCGAAGTGGTCGAGGACCTCAACCACCGCGTCCGCCGGGCGATGTCCGAGGCCGGGACGGTGGCCCGCGGCCGCTCCGAGATCGAGCGGGCCGGTTTCCGCGCGTTCTTCGAGTTCTCCGCCCACCACCCAGAGCTCCACCGAATCATCCGCCAGGCGGAGTTCGTCGACCCCGGCGCGATGCGCCGCCACTACCAGCAGATCGCCGACGGCTACGTGCGCGGCCTCACCATCGCCCAGCGCAAGGGCGAGATCGGCGAGTTCGACCCCGAGGTCGCAGCCTGGGCCTTCATGGGCATGGGCGAGATCATGGCGATGCGCTGGCTCGTGTGGCCCGCCGACGACGGCGCCCCCACGGACCTGCCCGACCACGTCCTCGACCAGCTGATGCTGCTGGTCGACGGTGCGCTCAACCCGCGTGCCACCCGAGAACAGGAGCAGCGCAATGACTGACGCACTCGCCGGCCGCAAGGCCGTGGTCACCGGTGGCGCGAGCGGGATCGGCGCGGCCATCGCCACCCGCCTGGCCGCCGACGGCGCCCACGTCGTCGTCGCCGACCTCAACGAGGAGGCCGCAAGGGCGCACGCCTCCGAGATCGGAGGTGAGGCCTGGGCGGTGGACCTGTCCGACACCCGCGGCCTGGAGGACCTCCGCCTCGACGCCGACGTCCTGGTCAACTGCGCCGGCATCCAGCAGGTCTCCCCCATCGAGGAATTCGCCCCGGAGCGGTTCCGCCTGATCCTGCGCATCATGCTGGAGGCACCCTTCCTGCTCGTCCGGGCCGCACTGCCGCACATGTACGAGCGCGGGTGGGGACGGGTGGTCAACGTCTCCTCGGTGCACGGGCTGGTCGCCTCTCCGTAAAAGGCCGCCTACGTGTCCGCCAAGCACGGACTCGAGGGCCTGAGCAAGGTGACGGCGCTCGAGGGCGGCGCGCACGGCGTCAGCAGCGTCTGCATCAACCCCGGCTACGTCCGGACCCCGCTGGTCGAGAAGCAGGTGGCCGACCAGATGGCCGTGCACGGCCTGTCCGAGGCGGAGGTCACCGAGAAGGTGTTCCTGCAGATGCCCGCCCGCAAGGAGTTCGTCGAGCCCTCCGACATCGCGGCCCTGGCCTCCTTCCTCGCGGGCCCGCACGGCCACATGGCCACCGGCGCCAGCTACGTCATGGACGGGGGGGTGGACCGCGAGATGAGCACCTACGATCCCAGTCCCCCTGAGGTGCGGGGACGCAGTCGCCGCCTCGAAGGGCAGATGACCCCATGAGCACCTACACCACCTTCGACGCCCCGGGCCTGCTGCACGCCGGCATCTGGGAGCCCGCCGGCGAACCGGCCGGCACCCTCGTCGCGGTGCACGGCATCACGTCGTCCCACAAGGCCTGGGCGGCGCTCGCCCGGGAACTGCCGCAGTGGCGGATCATCGCGCCGGACCTGCGGGGTCGGGGCCTGAGCAACCACCTCGTCGGCCCGTACGGGATGTCGCGCCACGCCGACGACGTCGCCGCGCTGCTGGCGCACCTGGGGGTGGGGCGCGTGCTGCCGGTGGGGCACTCGATGGGCGCGTTCGTCTCCGTGGTGCTCGCGCACCGGCACCCACAGCTGATGGACCGCCTCGTGCTGGTCGACGGCGGGATCCCGCTGCAGCTGCCCGACGGCGTGGACCCGCAGGCGGGCGTCGAGGCAGTCCTGGGCCCGGCGGCCGAGCGACTGCAGCGCACCTATCCGTCGCTCGAGGCGTACGAGGCCGAGTGGCGCAGGCACCCGGCGATGGCCGAGTGGAACGACGACCTCAGCGCCTACGTCGCCTACGACCTCCACGGCGAGCCCCCTCGCATGCACGCCGCCACCCGGTACGGGGCGATGGCTGAGGACACCCTCGACGTGGCGGGCGAGGACACCGACCTCACCCGCGCACTGGACGCGATCGACCTGCCCGTCCTGCTGCTGCGCGCCGAGCGCGGCATGTTCGACCAGTCCGGCGGCCTCTACTCCGACGCGTGGCTCGACGGTTGGCGCGCGCGGGTGCCGTCGCTGACGGTGCGGGAGGTCCCCGGCGTGAACCACTACACGATCGCGATGCTCCCGCGCGGCGCCGCGGTGGTGGCCGACGCCGTCCGCGTCCCCGTGACCCAGTCGTCCTGACCCTGCTGCGAGGGTTGCCAGCGTGTAGCGTCGGGCCATGACCCTGCGCGTCGCGTTCGTCTCCATGCACACCTCCCCCGCCGAGCGGCCGGGAACGGCCGACGCCGGTGGCATGAACGTGCTCATCCACGCCCTGGCGACGGCGCTGGGTCAGCTGGACGTCCACGTCGAGTTCATCACGCGGCGCAGCCATCCCGACCAGCCCGACGCCGTCCCGTTCGCCGACGGCGTCGTCCTGCACCACATCACCGCCGGGCCGACGACGCCGCTGCCCAAGAGCGAGATCCACCACCACGTCGACGAGTTCCGCGCAGGCATGGCCCACCTCGGCCCGTTCGACCTGGTGCACTCCCACCACTGGATGTCCGGGGTCGCCGCCCTGCCGCTGGCACGCGAGTGGGGCGTGCCGCACGTGATGACGTTCCACTCCGTCGCCGCCCACCCCAACTCCTCCCTGCGCGATGGTGAACCGCCCGAGACCCCGGACCGGCTGCCCGGTGAGGTGATCTGCGCGGAGCAGTCCGACCTCGTGATCGCCGTGTCCCACCACGAGGCCGCCGTCGTGATCGGCCGCTGCAACGCGGACCCCGAGCGCGTGGTGATCGTCCGGCCCGGCGTCGACGTCGAGCTGTTCCAACCCGCCAGCGGTGCCGAGGACCACGTCCCGGGCCAACCCAACGTCTCCTGGACGCCGTCGCCGCGCGTGCGCCCCGGCTACGTCGTCTTCGCCGCCCGGCTGCAGCCGCTGAAGGGACCCGACGTCGCCATCCGGGCCCTCGCGGGCGTGCCGGAGGACGAGCGCCCGGACCTGGTCATGGTGGGCCAGACCTCGGCGGACTTCGCGGGCTACGAGCAGGAACTGCACGCGCTGGTCGCCGAACTGGGACTCACCGACCGCGTCACGTTCCTCCCCGGACAGGATCGCCCAGCCCTCGCCCGGGTCATCCGGCACGCGTCGGTGATGCTGGTGCCGTCGCACTCGGAGACGTTCGGGCTGATCGCCCTCGAGGCGTCGGCGTCCGGCGTCCCGGTACTCGCCGCGGCCGCCGGGGGCCTGACCGAGGCAATCTGCAACACCCACACCGGGCTGCTGGTCCCCACCCACGACGCGGACGACTGGGCGCGCGAGCTCACCGGCCTCCTCCGCGACGAAGACCTCCGCGCCAGGCTCGGTGCGACCGGCCGGCAGCGTGCCGAGGACATGACGTGGCCGATCGTCGCCGGGCGCACGCTGGCCGCCTACCGGAGGGTTCTCTGATTCACCGGGTCGACGGCAGGTCCTCAACGTAGGCTGAGCGGCATGGACATCGGGGGACGTTCAATCCGTTGGCTGCTCGCCGCCGCACTGATCGGCGGAGCGGCGGTGCTCGAGTCGGTCGCGGTCGCGCTCGTGTGGCGCCCCTGTGCGGGCCAAATGCTCAACGGCAGCATCCTCGTGGGAGGCGCGTACCCCACCGAGTTCACCGACGCCTGCCTGGCCGCCATGGACGGCGCGCACGTCTTCCCCCTGCTCGCCGCCGGCGAGGACTTCACGTGGGCAGCGGCGTCGGGGACCGCTTCGGCCGCGCTGCTGGCCTCGGCGTGGCTGCTGTTGCTGCCTGCGTTCGCGGTACGGGGCTGGACGTGGCTCATGACAGCGCTGCCGGCGCTGTCCACGCTCGGCGGTGTTGCCGCGGTTGCCGTGTGGTCCCTCGAGGGCAGCAGGGGTGGCTGGTCCACGGGCACCTGGCTGCTGCTGCTCGCCAACCTCTCGGTCCCGGTGGCGCTGCTGGCGCTCCGGCGGGCCGGCCTCGGGGGCACGGTGCTGGTCCGAGCCGCCGTCGTCGCCGTGGCCGCCGCCGCGCCCGGGGTCCTCAGCCGGATCGCGGAGTTCTACCTGTCGGTGATGCTGAGCGACGCCAACTGGGACACCCCGCCCGGCACGGGCTGGTTGACCGCCGCGTTCTGTTGCGCCGCCGCGGTCGGGACCGCCGTCGGTTGGTGGCGCTCCCGTGCGCGAGGGCCCGCCGGCTCGTACGCTGGTGGACAGCCCGAGCGCGAACCCGCACCGAGCTGAGTGCCCGACCACCGGAGGACAGTTGAGCAGGATCACCTTCGTCCACGCCCACCCCGACGACGAGACCATCGCCACCGGGGCCCTGATCGCCCAGCTCGTTGAACGGGGTCACGCAGTCTCCGTGCTGACTGCCACGCGCGGGGAGCTGGGCGACGTCGTGCCCGGGCCGCTGTCCCACCTCGCCGGCACCCCCGAGCTCGTGGCCCACCGCGAGAACGAGCTCGACGCAGCCCTCGCGACGCTGGGCGTGACCGAGCACGCGTTCCTCGGTGACCCGCCCGCCCGCGACGGCATCGGCTCGCGCCACTACCGCGACTCCGGGATGGCGTGGGTCAGCGAGGGCGTGGCCGGGCCCGCCGAGTCCTCGGACGAGCGCTCCTTCTGCGCCGCAGAGGAGGCCGACGTCGTGGCCGACATGATCGCCTGGCTGCGCCACGTCGACGCCGAACTGGTCATCACCTACGACGCCGACGGCGGCTACGGGCACCCCGACCACGTCCGCTGCCACCACCTGGCCCGCACCGCCGCCGACGTCCTCGCGCGCGAGTTCGCCGTCGTGGTCCACGAGCCCGGCGAGGACGTGTTGTGGCTCGACCTGGAGCGCCACCTGCCCGTCGTCATCAGGGCACTGGAGCAACACGCGTCGCAGGTGAGCGTTGATGGCACCACCCTCACGCACAGCGGCGGCCAGAGCGAGCCCGTGCGCACGTCGGTGGGGCTGCGCGGCGACACGGGAAGGATCAGCGCATGACTGGATACCGGCACGTCTTCTGGGACATGGGCGGCACCATCGTCAACACCTACCCCGGGCTGGACGCGATCCTCGCCGGCGTCGTCCGGGCCACTGGCCAACGCGTCAGTCCCGGCGACGTCGCGGCCGCCACCCGCGTCTCCACGGGACACGCCATCGGCACGCTCTCCGAGCGCTACGCCATCCCGGAGGCCGACTTCAGGCAGGCGGAGCGGGAGCTGAAGCAGCGGTGGCGCACCTCGCCGCCGCCGGCGATGCCCGGCGTAAAACAGGTGATGGATCGGGTGAGCGGCCTGAACCTCGTGGTCACCCACCGCGACCGCGCCAGCGCCACCTCCCTGCTCGAGGGACTCGGGATCACCGTCGACGACCTCGTCTGCACCGACGACGGCTTCCCCCGCAAGCCGGACCCGGCGATGTACTCCGAGCTGGTGCGAAGGCACGGGTTGGACGTGTCCGAGTGCGTCGGGATCGGCGACCGGCCCATCGACGCCGAGTCGGCTGCGTCCGCCGGCATGGCGACGGTGATGCTCACGACCCCCGGCGTCGAGGTCCCGGTCGCGGGCGACCACCAGATCGACGAGCTGACGGACCTGCTGGAGTTCCTGGCCTGAGGCCGTCGGTGGCTGGCGGCAGACTTTGCACCTTTCCATGCCCGGGCTGGGTGCTTGTGCTTTATTGAACTCCTCCACTACTCGGAAGGATCCCCGATGAATGCGGTCAACGAAATCCTGAACCGAATCCCCCTGGACCAGTTGGCGGGTGAACTCGGCACCGACGAGGCGACGGCCGAACAGGCGGCCCGCCAGGCAGTCGCAACGCTCATGGGCGGCATGCAGGCCAACGCGGCCAGCAGCCCGGCGGGCGAGGCCTCGCTGGCGGGCGCACTCGACCAGCACAGCTCGTCGCACTTCTACACCGACTCGCGGGTGGACCTGAACCAGGTGGACACCGCGGACGGCGAGAAGATCGTCTCCCACGTCCTCGGCAGCAGCGACGCCCCGCCGGCGGCGCTTGGCGGCCTGCTCGGCAACGAGCAGGTGGGCAAGCTGCTCCGGATGCTCGCGCCGATCGTGCTCGGCTACTTGGCGGGCAAGGTCACCAAGGGCGGCTTCGGCGACATCCTCGGTGGCGTCCTCGGCGGCGACCAGTCCGCAGGCCGCCAACAGACCGGCGGCGGGGGCGGGCTGGGCGACATCCTCGGCCAGATCCTCGGCGGGGGCGGCGGCGGGGCGACCACGACGGGCGAGTCCGTCCAGCAGGGTGAGAGTCCCTTCAACGTCCCGGACTCCGGCGGCTCCACCGACAAGTTCCCGACCGAGGAGTTCCCCACCGGTTCCGAGGAACCGCGGCGCCGGGCAGAGGAGAAGGAGGAGGGCGGCGGTGGCGTGCTGGGAGACATCCTGGGCGGCATCTTCGGCAAGAAGTGACCCTCCCCCAAAGGACTAGCTTTTGAGAATCATTCTCAGTAGTATCGAGCGCGGGGCGACCGGACGAATGCAGCCCGTCCGGTCGACCCCGCCACGTCAGGAGCACCAGTGAAGATCACCGTCGTGGGCGAGGCGAAGGCCTCATTCCAGCCCGAACTCGCCGTCGTCCACCTCAGCCTCGGGCACGAGTCCGGGGACCTTGACCGAGCGGTCGAGAAGGCCTCCGAACTCGCGGACGCCATGAACACCGAGTTCCAGAACCTGAGGGCCAAGGACCCGTGCCCGGTCACCGAGACGGTGCTGCTGGCACTGTCCACCCGCAGTTGGCGCCCCTACGCCCAGGACGGCAGCCAGCTGCCGTACCGGCACCGGGCGTCCAGCCGGGCGAAACTGACGTTCAACAATTTCCGGGAGCTCAGCGCCTTCATCGACACCTGGGGCCGTGAGGATGGCGTCAGCGTCGAGCGCGTGCGGTGGAAGCTCACCGACGAGCGCGAGGAGGCGGAGAAGTCCCGGGTCCTCGCCGACGCCGTCGCCAACGCCCGGGACAGGGCGGAGGTCCTCGCGGAGGCCGCCGGCGCCGGCGCCGTCACGTTCGTGGAGCTCTCCGACGCACCGTTCCCGGACTCCGGCGAGTCCCAGCCCATGGCGTTCGCAGCCGGGGCGATGGCCCGCGGCGCGGCCGGAGGGGGACGCGGCGAGGGCGTCGACCTGACGCCCGAGGACATCGAGGTGCACTCAACCGTGCACGCCCGCTTCACCACCGCCTGACCGTCACAAGGGCTTGGAGGCCAGCACCGCTCCCGCCTCGCGGAGCCAGCGCGCGGGCTCAGCCGACGCGACCTCCGGGGACCCCGCCAGGTCCGTGAGCGAGACCGCCGCGCGGAACCCGGAGGTGTCCGCGTCGTCACCGATCCGCCCGGCCACCAGCACGCACGGCACCCCGGCCTCGGCGGCGAGGGCGGCGACGTGGGCGGGCACCTTGCCCTTGGCGGACTGGGAGTCGTAGCCGCCCTCGCCGGTGACCACCAGGTCCGCGGACGCGATCGCCTCCCGCAGGCCCACCAGGTCTGCCACCTCCCGTGCGCCGGGGACCAGTTGGGCACCCCAGGCGAGCAACGCGAACCCGGTTCCCCCCGCGGCCCCGGCGCCGGGCTCGTAGAACGGCACCTGCATCAGCTTCGCCAGCCGCGCCAACCCTGCCTCCGCCCGTGCGACGCCGTCGGCGTCGAGACCCTTCTGCGGTCCGAACACCGCGGCGGCCCCGACCGGGCCGAGCAGGGGGTTGGTGACGTCGGTGAGTACCTTCACGCCCCCGACGGGTGGGCGTCTGA
Organism: Tessaracoccus rhinocerotis; assembly: GCF_007197885.1. Lineage (GTDB taxonomy): Bacteria > Actinomycetota > Actinomycetes > Propionibacteriales > Propionibacteriaceae > Arachnia > Arachnia rhinocerotis. The sequence continues at coordinate 319,886 of NZ_VKKG01000003.1, read as the reverse complement.
CCCGGTCGAGGTGTGCCGAGGCGAGCCGCTCCAATCCGCGCGCGCCGGGCGCGACCGGTTCGCCGAAGTTGTCCGTGAACTCGCCGCCGAGCGCGCGCAGCATGCCGACGCCGCCGTCGGTGGAGGCGCTGGAGCCGATGCCGAGCAGCAGCCGCGAGACGCCGTGGTCGAGGGCCGCAGCGATGGCCTGCCCGAAGCCGGTGGTGTCGGCGTCGAGGCCGAGCCTGCGCTCGCCGAGCAGCTCGATCCCGGAGGTGGAGGCGAGCTCGACCACCGCGGTGCCGCGCGGGGCGTCGTCGGTCCCGGGCAGCAGCAGCCAGCTGGCCTCGACCGGGCCCCCCGCGGGACCGGTGACCCGGACCGGGTGCCGCTCGGCCCCCGCCACCGCAGTCGCGAACGCCTCGATCGTGCCCTCGCCGCCGTCGGCCATCGGCCGCAGCACGGCGTCGACGGCTCCAGCACTCCCCCAGCCGGCGGCCAGCGCGGCGACCGCGTCGGCCGCCGAGATGGTCCCCTTGAAGCTGTCGAGTGCGACGACGACAGACGGGCTCACAGCTCCACGCCGAGCCCGAGCTCGTCGATGCCCACTGCGCGGCCGGTCGCGAGCGACTGGTTGGCGGCCACGCCGACCGCGACCGCGCGCACACCGTCGAGGTAGCCGGCGGCGCGGCCGAGCGGATCGGGCCCGAGCCGAAGGTCGCGCCGGAAGACGTCCATCAGCAGGATCGCGTCACCACCGCCGTGGCCGCCGATGCCGGCGGGGATGGCGACGTCCCGGGCAGGCTCCCAGTGGCGCTGCACCAGCAGCCGCTCGCCCTCGGGGCGCGACGCCGTCGCGCCGGGGGCCTCGGGGTTGGCGGAGGCGTCCAGCACCACGCGTCCGTCGGGCGCGACCTCCACGGCGCCGCGCTCGACGACGGTGAGCTCCGCCCTTCCCTGCGTCCCGTTGACAGCCACGTTGTACCCCTCCCACGGGGAGTGGGCGTTCAGCGAGTACGACATCCGCGCTCCCCGTCGGTAGTCAACCACGAGCGCCATGTTGTCGTGGATGTCGATGCCAGGGGTGAACACGTCGCGGTCACGCAGGTACCCGTCGTGGTGCTCTGAGTCCAGGTAGAGGGCCTGCAGGCGGGGGTCGCGGGTGAGGTCGAGGGCCCACGGGTCACCGGTGACCCCGGTGCCCCGCTCCGGCCGCTCCCCCAGGCCCCGCTCGGCGGCGTTCTCGTCGCCGTAGAACTGCAGGCCGGCGGAGGCGAACACGCGCGCGGGCGCGTCGTCGAGCCACCAGTTGACCAGGTCGAAGTGGTGCGCCGCCTTGTGGATCAGGAGGCTGCCGGAGTTGCGCTGCCGGCGGTGCCAGCGGCGGAAGTAGTCGGCGCCGTGGACGGTGTCCAGGACCCATTCGAAGTGGACGCTGGTGGGGGTGCCGATGGCGCCGGAGGCGATCACCTCGCGCAGCGACGAGTTCCGGGGCGCGTAGCGGTAGTTGAAGGTCATCGTGAGGTCGCGGCCGGTGGCGGCCACTGACTCGATGATGGTGCGGCAGCCCTCGGCCGTGGTCGCCAGCGGCTTCTCGACGACGACGTCCACCCCGGCCGCCTGCGCCCGTGCCACCAGCTCGGCGTGGGTGAAGTCCGGTGTGGTGACCACGACGGCGTCCACCCGCTGCTCGGCGACCATGCGCTCGAGGTCCTCCGGCCCGTACTGCGGCAGGCCAGCCGGCCCTCCGAGGCCCAGGGCGGCCCCGGCCTCCGCGTCGTAGAAGTCCATCCGGCCCGGGTTGGTGTCGCACCAGGCGACGAGCTCGGCGACGTCGGCGTGGTCGCCGGTGATCGCCGTGACGTACATGCCGGCCCGGTGCCCGGTGCCGACGACGGCGAACCGGGTGCGCGGCCGCCCGGCCGGGACGTCGGCGAAGCTTGGCACCACGCCGGGCCCCCCGGTGGTCGACGAGGACGTCGACGGCCTGGGGGCGGTGGGGTTCTGGTCCGTGAGAGCTGGTTCTGTCATGGTTTCCCTGCAGTCGCTGGAAGGGGTTTCACACGCCTGACCCGGGAGCTCTGGGCCGGCTGCCACCAGCATAGCGGGAAGCGGTTTCCCGGGTGCTCGGAGTCCGGCAGAAAGGGAGGGTGCCCGACGCCGTCGGACACCCTCCCGCCCACCTGAGCGACCCGGTTCACCAGCCGGTGCTGCCCATCGACGGCTCGAGCGGCCAGTGGGAGTTGCGCACCGACGAGGCCGCGGAACGCAGCCGCTGCGCGGCCGTGGCGCGGGCGGCGTCCATGTCGGTGAGCGTCGCGAAGGCGATGGCCGCCACGAGGGCACCGACCACGGCGACCACGAGGCTCACGATCGCGACCACCAGTCCGGCGCCGCCGGACGGGATCGCCAGGACGAGTCCGACGATCGCCACCACGAGTCCGGCGATGGCGATGGCGAGGCTGATGACCGCCACGAGCACGCCTGTGAAGTAGCTGTCGTAGTCGCCCTTGAGATCGGTCATGATCTCGCAGATGTCCTCGACGGCGTCACGGAGGTTCTGCAACTTCGAGGGCAGGGCATGGACCGCGTTGCGGTAGCTCTGGGTGTTGCCCGACTCCCAGTCGTCGCCGTTGGGGCCCAGCTGGTCGTGCCCCACCGAGTCCGCGGCGGCCGCGAAGTCCACGGCGCAGTACTGCGGCGCGGTCGTGGACACCGCCTTGTAGTCGTTGATCTCGCGCAGGATCAGCTCGACGGTGGGGTCCACTTTCGGCGGGATCCGTCGGAACTCGCTGGAGGCCTCCTGCGCCTTGTTCAGGGCCCGGTCCTTGAGGAAGTCCGGGACGTACCACTGGCTGAAGATCTTGTCGACGGCGTCCTGGAGCGCGCCGTCGATCCTGCCGGCGGCGTCGGCCAGGTCCCGGCGGATCTCGCGGATCTTGTTCTCGATCTCGTCCGTGGTTGCGCTGCTCATCAGAGTCCCTCCTGCTCGATCAGTGCCAGGATCTGGGCCGCGTAGGCGGTGTTCTGCGACTCCATCACCAGGTAGTTGCTGCCCGTCGCCCCGATCGCGTCCGCGAGCGAGTCCAGGAGGTCTCCCCCGGCGTCGAGCGAGACCTTCGGCTCGTCCAGCACGGCCGAGCGCAGGTCGTCGTAGGCGGCCTTCACGTCCACCAGGTTGGTGTTGGAGCCGACGTTGAACGCGATGGCCTCGGTGTCGCCGTGGACCGACCGGACCGCTTCCTCCGCGTCCTCCAGGTTCCCCTTCTCCTGCGCGAACCAGTAGAGCTTGGTCCTCAGTTCCTCGAATCCCATGTGTCCCTCATCCCTGGTTGAAGTCGTTGCGGCGTGCGACGATCCCGGCCAACCGTTCGCGGAGTCCGCCCAGCTCACCGACGAACTCGTCCCTCGGGGCCTCGGCAGCCATGGCACGGAAGGCCGCGACGGCGTCCTGCTCGACGTCGGCGAGGTCGGCCTTGCGGAGCCATGGCTCGTCGACCTCGATCTTGTTGGGCACGCCGTTGATCGACTCGATCACGACGTGTCGGTGCCGGTCGCCCACCTCGACCGGTTCCTGCGGTTCGGGCGAGTACGTCGCCAGGCCCTGGAGCATCCTCGAGACGTCGCGTGCGAGGTCGAGCACGTCGTCGCGCAGTTCCCTCGGGTAGCGGACGTCGTCGGGGTCCCCGCCGGCCTCGACGGTGGCGACGCCGGCAGCGGCTGCAGCGTGCTGCTCGGCGTAGGCCAACAGCAGCGCGTAGCCGAAGTCCTCCAGCTCCACGACCCGCGACCACCGGTCAGCGATCGTGAGTCCGGACACGGATCCCGAGCGGTCGAACTCGAAGGTGAACACGCTGTCGGGGGCGGGGGCTTCAGACATGGGTTCCACGGTAACGGAACGTCGGTCCAGCCCCTCGTTGTGAGACGATCGGACGCGTGAGCGAGCGCAACCAGACCCGTGCCCTGTGGCTGATCCTGTACCTCGGCTGCGTGCTCGAGGGCTTCGCACTGGCCGCACTGCAGCTGCCGCTGCCGGAGGCGTTCGCCGGACTGGTGGGATCCATGTTCGCGCTGCTGGTGCTCCTGGGCGCCTTCGTGATCGGCGTCGCGGTGTGGCGGCTGTCCACCCTCGTCACGGGTGCCGCCACGACGGCGCGCTGGGTGTTCCTGACGGCCCTGGTGCTGGCCGGGATGGCGGCGTGGTTCGTCGCCCGGGTCCTGCGCCCGGAACAGTCGGAGTCCCTGTCCCTGGTGTTGTTCGTCCTGGGCCTCGGCGCGGTGCTGAGCACGGTCCTGGCGCTGGCTGCGAGGACGCTGGTGCACATCGTCGCGGCCAACCGGGGAGGCGTCAACCCCTCGCGGTGAGCGCGTCTCGCAGTCGGCCGCCGTGCTCGTCGAGTACCCGCGCGGCGTCTGCCGGTCCGAGGTCCGCGAGCAGCGCCAGCACGGCCCGCTTGACGCTCCAGCCATTGCGGTCGAGCGTCTCAGTGGCGGCCGCGACGTCGACGTCGGCCAGTTCGGAGACCATCCGGGCCGCCCGGGTCCTGAGCTTCTCGTTGCTGGCGCGCATGTCGACCATCCGGTTCCCGAAGACCTTGCCCGCTTTGATCATCGTGATCGTCGAGATCATGTTGAGCACCAGCTTGGTCGCGGTTCCGGCGCGCAGCCGCGTGGAGCCGGCCACCACCTCGGGCCCGACCACCACCTCGATCGGGAGGTCGGCAGCGGCCGAGATCTCGGCGTCGGCGTTGCAGCTGAGCGCAACCGTCGCCGCGCCCACCTCGCGGGCCCGGGCGAGCGCCCCCAGCACGTAGGGGGTGCGGCCGCTGGCGGCGATGCCCACGACGACGTCGGCCGCGGTGACGCCGATGCCGTCGAGGTCGGCGGCGCCCAGCTGCGCGCTGTCCTCCGCCCCCTCGGCGGCGTTGCGCAGCGCGTGCTCCCCGCCGGCGATGAGCCCCACCACCTGTTCGGGTCGGGTGTTGTAGGTGGGCGGGCACTCCGAGGCGTCCAGCACACCGAGCCTGCCGGAGGTGCCGGCGCCCAGGTAGACGATGCGGCCACCGTCGTTGAACCGGCGCGACACCTCCTCGATCGCCGCGGTGATCTGCGGGAGCGCCGCGGCGACGGCGTCCGTGACGCCGGCGTCGGCGTCGTTCATGACGCGCGCCAGCTCCGCGACGTCGCGGGTGTCGAGGTCTGCGAAGCGCGGGTCAACGCCCTCGGTGGCGAGGTTGTTCGGCAGTTCTGTCATGGCTCCATCCTCCCGTGTTTCGACGCCCCCCGCTGCCGCATGGACGCCGGATCCCGGACCGGCGGCCGTAGTGTGGCCCCATGGACGAGAAGCTCACCGAACAGGTGCTGCGGGCGGTTGAGCTGGTGCCACCGGGACGGCTCGTCTCCTACGGCGACGTCGCGGCCCTCGTCGGGACCGGCCCCCGGCAGGTGGGGGCCGTCATGGCCCGCGGCGGGCACGGGGTGCCGTGGTGGCGGGTGACGAACCATGCGGGCGATCTCCCCCTCCACCTGCAGGCCGAGGCTGCGGACCACTGGGCCGCGGAGGGCATCGCGCTGAAGCCGAACGGACGCGGTGCACGCATGGCCGCGTACCGGGCGGACCTGGCCGGGCTCGCCGCCGACTTCGAGGAGGCGACGGCGGACCTGGCCTCCGACTGACCAGGAACCGGGCGGTTCCAATTGTGCCGAAACCACCAAACTCCATTGAAGTGTTGGCTAGTGTCGCTCGAACGCGAACCAGCAACCGGCAGATCCCATGGGAACAGGTGGTCAAGCAGTGAGTCTCATCGACAGCAACCCCGATCTCAGGCCGAACAAGGCCGAGTTGGTCATATCCAAGGGATGGGTGCAGGGCGTCGCCCTCGTCCTCGTGTTCGGCTTCTTCGTCATGGGCTTCCTGGCCTACCGCACCTACTCCGACTCGATGCCGCTGCCGACCCGAGTCACCAGCGAGACGGGCGAGGAGGTGTTCACCGAGGCGGACATCACGTCCGGCCAGGAGATCTTCCTGAGCCGGGGCCTGCAGCAGTACGGCTCCATCGTCGGGCACGGCGCCTACCTCGGACCCGACTACACCGCCGAGTACCTGCGCCTGGCCAGCGAGCACGTGATCCAGTCCCTGACGGACCAGGGCGTCCAGGACCCGGCTCGCGCCACCGTCGAGCTGATGCGCACCAACCGGTACGATCCCGCATCGGGGGTGCTCGTGTTCACGCCGGAGCAGGTGAGCGCCTTCGAGGAGATCCGTGACTACTACGCGGACTTCTTCGGCACCGACACCACCGAGCACGGCCTGCTCCCATCGGTGATCACAGATCCCGATCAGATCCACGACCTGACGGCGTTCTTCGGCTGGACGGCGTGGGCGGCCTCCACTGACCGGCCCAACCAGGACTACTCCTACACCAACAACTGGCCGCCGGAGCCCCGCGTGGACAACCAGCCGACGGCGGACATCCTGGTGTGGTCGGCGATGTCGCTGATCGCGCTGCTCGCAGGCCTCGGCGCCCTGTTCGCGATCTACGGCCGCTGGAGCAAGAAGATCGGCTGGCACAGCAGCGAGGTGCCCAGCCTGGCGTTCAAGCAGCCCGGCCAGGTGGGCATCACCAAGGCGCAGAAGGCCACCGCGTGGTTCTTCCTCGTGGTGTCGCTGCTGTTCCTCGCGCAGGCCACGCTGGGAGGCGCCGTCGAGCACTACCGCGCTGAGCTGTCGAGCTTCTTCGGGCTGGACCTGGCGCAGTTGCTGCCGTTCAACCTCGCCCGCACCTGGCACGTGCAGCTGTCCCTGCTGTGGACGGCCGCCGCCTTCCTCGCGATCGCGATCTTCCTGGCACCGATCATCTCCGGCCGCGAGCCGAGGCGGCAGCACTGGCTGGCCTACGGGCTGCTCGGCGCGCTGGCCGTGGTGGTGCTCGGCACCGTCGTCGGCACAGCCATCAGCACCTTCGGGCCGGAGTGGGCGCGGGGCTCGATCTTCTTCGACCAGCAGTGGGAGTACCTGGACCTGCCCCGGTTCTGGCAGATCCTGCTGGTGGTGGGACTGTTCCTGTGGATCATCATCATCTACCGCGCCATCCGGTCCAGGCTGCGCTCCGAGTCCAAGTTCAACATGCCGTGGCTGTTCTTCTACGCCGGCCTGGCGATCCCCGCGTTCTACGCCGTCGGCCTGCTCGCGACCAACGACACCCACCTCACCGTCGCCGAGTTCTGGCGGTTCTGGGTGGTCCACCTCTGGGTGGAGGACTTCCTGGAGCTGTTCACCACCGTGATGGTGGCCTACATCTTCGTGATGCTCGGGGTGGTGCGACGCAAGATCGCCATCCAGATCATCTTCATGGACGTCATCCTGTACTCCGTGGGCGGCGTGATCGGCACCATGCACCACCTGTACTTCTCGGGCACCCCGGTGGAGCACATGGCGCTGGGTGCGTTCTTCTCGGCGCTCGAGGTGATCCCGCTGACGTTCCTGACGGTCGAGGCCTGGACCTTCCTGCAGCTCGGCGCCCGGCAGGAGTCGCGCAGCAGCGCACCGTTCCCGCACCGCTGGGCCGTGATGTTCCTGGTGGCCGTGGGCTTCTGGAACTTCGTGGGCGCGGGCGTGTTCGGCTTCCTGATCAACCTGCCGATCGTGTCCTACTACCAGATCGGCACCGCGCTGACCGCGAACCACGCCCACGGCTCGATGATGGGCGTCTACGGCATGATGGCCGTCGGCATGGCGCTGTTCGCGCTGCGCTACATCATCCCGCCGCAGAGGTGGCCGGAGAAGCTGGCCAGGTTCTCGTTCTGGTGCCTCAACATCGGGCTGGCCTGGATGGTGTTCGCCACCCTGCTGCCGCTCGGCGTGCTGCAGCTGTGGCACTCGGTCAACGAGGGCTACTTCGAGGCCCGCACGCTCGGCTACATCGCCACCCCCGGCAACGTGATCCTCGAGTGGCTGCGGATGCCCGGTGACGTGGTGTTCATCGCCGGCATCCTCCCGTTCGTCTGGATAGCCTGGCTCGGGGTGCGCCACGGCATCAAGCCCACCGTCACCACGATGGAGCCCGAGACGCTGTTCGTGATCGAGCACGAGGAGGCCCGGGAGGACCGCACCGGCCTGGTCGGCGTCTCGACCACAGGCACCGTCGCCACCGACGAGCTCCCGCCCAGCCGCTACGCCTCGGACCGCAGGCCGCCGGAGGATCCGCCGGGGGCCGGGTCGTGACCCCGGTCGAGCTCCCGGCCTGGCTGGGCGCGGGCTACGGGGTCGTGCTGCTGCTGGTCGCCTACGGCATCGACCGGTTGGCCCGACGCGCCCAGACCAGGCTGCAGGAGCAGCGCAGCGGCGGCTTCGTCTACCACGAGGACCACGACGCCTGGCTGTGCCCCGAGGACCAGTGGCTGTGGCCGAAGTCCTTCGACCCAGAGAACCGCGTGATGCGGTACCGGGGCAGCCCGACGGTGTGCAACTCGTGCCCGGTCAAGGACACCTGCACCTCCTCCGACGACGGGCGCGAGATGCGGCGGCTGGTGGACACTTGGCCCGCGTCCGAGTCGGCGCGGTTCCACCGTGGGATCGCGTGCGCAGTGACGGTGCTCGCGGTGACCTGGCCTGCGGTCACCGCCCTGACAGTGACGGGCTGGACGAGCCAGCTCCTGGTGCTCGCCACCGCGCTCCTGGTGGCGCTCGGCGCCGCGCCACTGTGGGCCCACCTGCGCCGCACCCCGGCCGATCCGAACGGCGCCGTCGTGCGCACCCTGGACGAGTCGCTGCAGGAGCGGGAGGTCGTCGCGGCGGCCGTGACCCGCCGTCGCACCACCTACGCCTCGGACAGGAGGAGCGAGAATGCCGACTGAAGTGATCCTGGTGATACTCGCCGTCGCCCTGCTGCTGGTGTTCGCCTTCGCGTCCATCCGCGTGGTGCGCGAGTACGAGCGTGTGGTGGCCTTCCGCCTGGGCCGACTCCGCGGCCCACTCGGCCCTGGGCTCGTGTTCATGTTCCCGTTCCTGGACAAGATGGTGCGGGTGGACCTGCGCGTGGTCACCCTGACCATCCCGCCGCAGGAGGTGATCACCAAGGACAACGTGACCGCCCGCGTCAACGCCGTCGTGATGTTCCGGGTGGTCGACCCCGTGCACTCGGTGATGTCGGTGGAGAACCACGCCGTCGCGACGTCGCAGTTCGCCCAGACCACTCTGCGCTCGGTCGTCGGTCGGGCGGACCTGGACACGCTCCTGGCCCACCGCGCGGACCTGAACGAGGACCTCGCGCAGTCCATCGCCCAGCAGACGGCGAAGTGGGGCGTAGAGGTGTCCGTGGTGGAGATCAAGGACGTGGAGATCCCGGAGATGATGCAGCGCGCCATGGCGCGGGAGGCGGAGGCCGAGCGGGAGCGCCGCGCCAAGGTGATCAGCGCCCACGGCGAGCTCCAGGCCTCCCAGGAGCTCCGCGACGCCGCCCTGACGCTGAGCGAGGCGCCCGCCTCGCTGCAGCTGCGCTATCTCCAGACCCTCCTGGAACTGGGCGCGGACCAGAACTCCACCGTCGTCTTCCCCCTCCCGATGGACATCATCGGCCCGCTCGTGAGGGCCGTGGAGCAGGTCACGTCCGCCCCGGAGGAGACCAAGCCCGCCGATCCCGTGCGCAAGCCCGGGCTGGCCGTCGTCGACCGTCCCCTGGAAGGTGATTCCCGATGAGCGAAACAGGAACTGACCAAGTCACGATCACCCCGGGCCGCCCAGTGCGGCTCGTGCCCACCGCGCCGGGGTTCTGGATGACCGTGCTCGGGGTCTGCATCGCCGCCCTCTCCCCCCTGCTGGGATTCCTGATCGGCACCATGTCCGGCAGGCCCGACGGGGAGGTCATCCTCGACCCGCTCTACTGGGGCCTGTTCGGCGGAGTGGTGATCGGAGGCATCGGCGTGCTCCTCGCCGTCCTGGGCGGGGTCCGGTTGTGGCGCGGAAGGCGAGCGGCCGAGGCCGACGCCGCGGCGGAAACGGCGGCCTGACATGGCCACCGGCGCCGCTTCGGCGGTCCAGGTCACCCGGACGGCGACCCCGCGCACGTTCGCCTCTGACGGGGTGGCGGACCGCTTCATGCGGCGGCTGTTCGGCATCACAACGATCGACGAGCGAAGTGGGCGCGGCGCACATCGCGCGTTCCGGATCTCGGTGTTCTTCTCCGGGATCCGCTGCCTGATCACCTACCTGCTGATCCCCGTGCTGGTGCCCGTGCTGAGCCTGGCGGGCTGGGTGGCGGCCCCGATCGGGCTGCTGCTGTGCGCGGTGGCCGTCGTCAACGGCGTCGTCAGCGTCCGCCGGTTCTGGCGGGCCGACCACCGGCAGCGCTGGATGTACACCATCTTCATGGGCGTGGTCTTCGTCGTCCTGGCCGTCGCCCTGTTCTCCGACCTGACCCGACTGGGGGCAATCGCATGAGCACCAACACCGAGACCGGCGAGTTCGACGTCGAGCAGTACCAGGCCGAGCACAAACCGCCGAGCGAGACCGAAAGCGCGTTCATCACCATCGCCATGTTCGGCGGTCTGGTGATCTTCGCGGTGGGCTGCTGGGCCCTCGGCGGCTGGGGCTGATCCCCAGCCCGGTCCCGCGCGGCGTCAGTGGCTGGACCGCAGCGCAGCAGGACGCGCGTCGGCGCCGCCGAAGTCCGCCACCCGGTCCCAGAACCAGTCCGCCACGCTGGGCGCGATCTCGACGTCACCGTCGGCGCTGCGCCGGTAGAGGGCACCGCGCGGGCCCTCGATCAGGTAGCTGCCGACGTCGTCGGTGAGCACCTGCAAGTAGTAGGAGCCGTCGGCGTCCCACTGGGGGAACGCCTCCGGGTCCCGCTCGATGGCGTCGTCCATGGCGGCGACCTCTGCGGCCGACAACAGCCGGAAGGTGTTGCCCTCGCCCCACAGAGCACCCGTCCCCGCCTGCTGGCCGTCGTGCCAGGCCGCGACCTCGGGGCTGCCGTGGGACTCCGCGGCGGTTCTCCGGTCCGCCGGCGGGTGCAGGGCTGCGCGCAAGGCGTCGGGGAGAAGATCGTCGAGGGCCGCCAGGGCGTCGGCGAGCGTGGTGCCCGCCTCCTTCGCACGCATGTGTCCCCAGGCCAGCTCCATCAGCCCCTGCTGCCGCAGCAGCTCGACGGTCACCTCGTGCTTCTCGAGCTGGGCCTGCACCGTCCGGGTCATCTTCAACAGCGACGGCGCAATCTCGTCGGTGGGGTCGGCCCGTAGGATGCCCAGCAGGTGCTGCTCGGCGTCGTCCAACCGGTACTCGTGGAGGTAGGCGTAGGCGAGCGCGTGGGTGAGGAACTCGTCCGCGGGGTTGGCCTCGAGCGCCCGCTGCGCGGCGTCCAGGAAGCGCGGCACGGGCGCGTAGGTCACCAACAGGAACAGCGCCCGATGGGTGTAGGCGTAGGGAAGCGAGTCGGGGTCGGTGCGGGCGCACATGTCGACGGCGTCGTCCATCCGCCGCCATCCGGTCTCGAGGTCGGTGGCCAGCGTCGTCGCGACGCCCAGCCGCATGTGGTCGTACCAGTCCTCCTGCTCGTGCCGGAGGACGACCTCGGCCCAGCGGAGCGCCTCGTCGTGGTCGCGCATGGTGATCGCGAGGTCCCGCAGCGCGCGGGCAGCGTTGACGAACTGCTGGTCCTGCCGCCCGGCGAGGTCGAGCAGGACCTCACGCGCGGCGTCGAACTCGTCGAGCGCCTCGTGGTGGCGCGCGAGCAGGATCCGCATCCCGCTGCGCTGGGGACTGGCGGCCAGGACCCGCAGCGCCAGCCGCGGGACCTCGGGATGGGTCGGCAGCGCCTCGTACAGTTCCCAGGCCAGGTCCGCCTCACGCTCCACGTGGTCCATCTCCTCGGTGCTCATCGCAACCCCTTCTTCACCCGGTAGGCGCGCAGCTGCTCGAACGTGCCGTCGTCGACGCCGTACTCCAGGACGGGTGCCACCTGGTCGAACCACGTCGTGGTCGACGGCGTGACCGTCGCCGCCGCCTGCAGCACCGACTCGGTGGTCACCGGGACGATCTCGCCCTTGGCCATCGAGGCCGCCATCGACTTCTGGAGCGCCACCTTCGCGACGTGGGCGACGTCAGCGCCGGAGAACCCATCGGTGGCCGCGGCCACCGCCAGCGGGTCGACCGCCGCGGGCCTGCCCTCGAGCGCACCGCGCAGGATCCCGGCGCGGGCCTCGGCATCGGGCGGCAGCACCAGCACGGTCTTGTCGATCCGGCCCGGCCGACGCAGCGCAGGATCGATGTCCCAAGGGCGGTTCGTGGCGGCCAGGAAGTACACACCGTCGTTGACGCTGGCCACGCCGTCGAGTTCCTCGAGCAGCTGGGTCACGATCATGCGGGTGGCCTGCGACCCGCCACCGCCGGAGCTGCGGCGCCCGCCAAGCGCGTCGAACTCGTCGAAGAAGATCACGCAGGGCGACGCGGCGCGGGCGTCGAGGAAGACGCTCTGGACGGCCTTCTCGCTGTCCCCCAGCCACTTGCTCAGCAGGTCGGCGAGGGTGACGTGGATGAACGCGGCCCCGAGGTCGCCGGCGATGGCCTTGGCGATGTAGGTCTTGCCGCAGCCGGGCGGCCCGTACATCAGCAGCGACCCGCCGGGTTTCTGGCCGAACGCGGCCGCCAGTTCGGGGTTGCGCAGGGGGAGCAGGAAGGTGGAGTCGAGGTGTTGCTTCACCTCGGCGAGCCCTGCGACGTCGGCGAGGGTGACGCTCGGGCGCTCGGCATCCCAGAGGCCCTGCGTGGCGGCAGGATCCCCTGGGTCGGCATCGGAGTCGGACTCGGCCGGGGCGGGCGTCGGGCGGGGGGGCGTCGCGGACCGCGGAGCCGGTGCGGACGGCGATGGCTCCGACGGCGGCACGACGGTCCCACCGCGGAGGCGGGCAGCCATCAGGCGGGCCCTCAGGACCCGCATCCGGGAGGGTTCACCGCCGGCGGCCTCGAGCTCGTCCAGCGCCACCGCGGCACGATCGGGGTCAGCCTGCAACAGCAGCGTGACGAAGTCCTCCCGAAGCGCCAGGTTCCGCGGGTCGGCCCGCACCTCGTTCTCGATCACGTCGAGGAAGTCCTCGTCACCGCTCATTCGCACTCACCCTCCAGATGCACTGCTGGAGAGTCTGGCACAAGCCCCAGTCACCGGACCGGGCCCGAGGTGCGGGGTCGGGGTCGGCGGGGACTACCGGGCGGCGCGGCGCGGACGACCGGGCACCGCCACCACGGCCAGGGCGGCGCACCCGAGTGCGGGCACCACCAGCGGCGTGAGTGCCCAGGTGAGGACGACGACGAACCCGGCGGTGGCCAGCAGGTAGGCGGCGCCGGCGACGTCGTCGCGGACGAGCCCGGGCAGCTGCCGCAGCGCAGACAGCCAGCCGCGCTCGGGCGTCCACCGCCCTGCGGCAGCGAGGAGCGCGACGGCGAGTGCCGCGAGCCCGACCCAGCCGATGACCTCGACCAGCGCGCCGCCGGGCAGGAACCCGGAGCGCGCCAGATCGATGTCCAGCAGCAGGAGCAGGCCCAACAGGACGGCCCCGATGCCGACGCCGGTGCCGGGGAGCGCCGCACGGCGCACGTCTTCCCAGAACAGTCGCATGCTCGCGTCCTCGGCGGCGACGAAGCGGCGCAGGTGGCGGACGCCCGCGGCCAACCCCACGGGGAGGGTCACCACCAGCAGTCCGACGAGGCTGACGAGCACGCCGGTGACGAGCACTTCGCCGAACAGCGCGAACGCACCCCTGGCACCGGGGTTGGCACCGGGATCCCAGCCCTCCGAAGCAGGGCCCGAGCCGCTGTCCTGGGCTCGCCGGGCGGCCCGCAGCTCGCGGCGGCGGGTCCGGTCCCTGGAGCGGGTCGTGGTGGACACAGCTACCCCTTCAGTCCCTGCGTGGCCACGCCGTCGACGAGGAAGCGCTGGAACACGATGAAGAAGATCAGCACCGGCACCAGGGCCACGAACGACGCGGTGACGGTGGCACCGTAGTCGCTGGTGGAGGTCTGGTCGTTGTAGAGGCGCAGCGCGATCGGGAGCGGGTAGTTCTCGGGGCTCGTGAGGTAGAGCAGCGGACCGAGGAAGTCGTTCCAGCTCCAGATGAACGCGAAGATCGCGCAGGTGATGAGCGCCGGTTTGATCAGCGGCAGGATCACCGACCAGAAGATCCGCGCGTGGCCCGCACCATCGATGCGGGCGGCCTCGTCCAACTCGCGGGGCATCTGGCGGACGAACTGCACCAGCAGGAACACGAAGAACGCCTCGGTGGCCAGGAACTTCGGCAGCACGAGCGGCCAGAAGGTGTCCACCATCCCGAGGTTGTTGAACAAGATGTACTGGGGGATGATCACCACGTGGAACGGCAGCAGGAGCGTTCCGATCATGGCCGTGAAGAAAATGGCCACGCCCCTGAACTGGATGCGGGCGAACGCGTATGCGGCCAGCGACGCGGAGAACAGGGTTCCCACCACGGCCAGCGAGGCGAGGATGAACGAGTTCAGGAAGAACCGCCACATCGGCACGCCGCCGATGCCCTCGGCCACCTTGAGGTAGTTGGCGATCGTGGGCGACTCTGGCAGCAGCCCGGGGTTCGAGCCGAACTCGGAGTTCGGCTTGAATGTGGAGACGAACAGCCACACCAGCGGGTAGAGCACGACGGCGGTCAGGACCAGCAGCACCAGCAGCCAGAGGGCGGTCTGCCAGGTCTTGCGCTTGACCCTGCGCTTCGGTGGGGCGGAGATGCCGGGTGTGATCGCGGTGTCGAGGACCTGCGAATCAGTTGAGGAGGTCATCGTGTGTCTCCCGAGTAGTGGACCCAGGAACGCTGCGTCCGGAAGAGGATGAAGGCGATGATGGCGACCACGACGAGCAGGGTCCAGGCCATCGCCGCGGCGTAGCCCATCTGACCGTCCGCGAAACCGCGCTTGTAGAGGTAGACGGTGATGAAGTTCGTCATGCCGGCAGGGCCGCCGGAGCCGCGGGAGATGATGTAGGCCGACGCGAACACCTGGAAGGCGCCGATCAGGCCGAGCAACAGGTTGAAGAAGATCACCGGGGAGAGCATCGGGACGGTGACCGCGCGGAACCTCGCCCACGCGCTGGCGCCGTCCATCTCTGCGGCCTCGTAGAGCTCCCGGGGGATCTGCTTGAGGCCGGCCAGGAAGATCACCATGGTGGCGCCGAACTGCCACACCGCGAGGATGATCAGCGCCGGGAGCACCAGGCTGGGGTTGCCCACCCAGCCGCCGAGGTTGATCCCGATGCTGCTGAGGAAGCCGTCGACCGGGCCGCTGCTGTTGAACATGGCACGCCACACGATGGCCACCGAGACCGAGCCGCCGATCAGCGACGGCGCGTAGAAGGCCGAGCGGAAGAACCCGGCGCCCTTGTCCCGGTAGTTCAGGAGCAGCGCCACGAGCAGCGCGGCGACCAGGGTGATGGGCGTGCCAACGAGCACGTAGATCAGCGTGATCTGGGCCGACTGGATGAACTGCGGGTCGTTGGTGAACAACCGCACGTAGTTGTCGAACCCGATCCAGGCCGGGGGCTGGAAGATGTTGTACCGCGTGAACGACAGGTACAGCGAGTAGATCATCGGGAGCAGGGTCAGCCCGAAGAATCCCAACATCCAGGGAAGAAGGAAGCCGTAGCCGGCCAGCGTTTCCTTGCGTTTGTGGGCGCGTTGCCCGGGGCGTTCGATCGCCGTGGTGCTCACTTGCTCTCCGTTTCGGTCATCCAGCAGGGACAGGGGTCCGGGCGAGACTCGCCCGGACCCCGGCCTTGTCTCACTGGTTGAGGACGACGTCCATCTCGGTGAAGAACTGGCTCACAGCGTCGTCGACGCTGAGGGTGCCGAAGTTCAGCTCCGTACCCAGGAGGCGGAACTTCTCCTCGAGGGTGCCGTATCCCACGATCGGGACCGGCGGGGCGTCACCGAGACGCTCCGAGATGGCCTCCTCGTGGGCTCGGATCTGCTCGCTGAGCGGATCGAGCTCGGCCGCCTCGAGAGCCGTGGTGGAGGCCGGCAGGCCGCGGTTGGTGCCGAAGATCTGGCCCGAGGCCGGCGAGTTGATGAGGAAGTCAACGAGCACTGCCGCCTCGTCCGGGTGTTCGGTGTTGGCGGCGATCACGTGCAGCATCGAGGGCTTCAGGTACAGGTCCTGCGAGCCGGGGACGGTCTCCGGCGGGGCGACGAGGCCGAGCTCGGTGTAGTCCTCACCCAGGTTGCCGAGGTAGCCGGCACCGAAGTTGTCCCAAGTCAGCTCGCTGGCGGTCAGGGCCGAGTCGAAGCCGGAGAGGGGGTAGACCTCCTCCAGTCGCTGCTGGCTGATGACGGCTCCGCTCTCGCGGAGCTCGGCACCCATCTCCCAGAAGGCCTTGAGGTCATCCTCGGTGAAGTTGGGCTGGCCGTCGTCGGAGAACAGGTCCTTGCCGTTGGCGCGCTGCATGATCTCGAAGTTCTGGATGCGGCCGGTGTAGTCCGTACCGCCGAAGACCTCGACGCCCGCGGCGGACGCGGCGTCGGTGACTTCCTTCATCCAGGCGTCGTAGTCCTCCCAGGAGCCGCCGCCCTCGTACGGCTCGACGCCGACCTGCTCGAGGAGCTTGGGGTTGAGGTACATGCCCCACGCGTTGGTGGAGGTGGGGATCGCGACGGTGGTGCCGCCGACGACGCCGATCGAGAGGATCTGGTCGGAGAGCGGCTCGGTGTCGATGGTGCTGCCGAGGTAGGGCTCGAGGTCCAGCAGCAGACCGTTCTCCGCGTACTGGCGGAGGTAGGAGTAGTCGAACTGCATCACGTCGGGCAGGCCACCGCCGGCGGCCTCGGTCTGGCGCTTCTCCCAGAACTCCGGGAAGCCCAGGAACGACACGTTGACCGTGATGTTCGGGTGTTCCTTGTTGAACTCGGCGATGACCTGGTTGTAGAGGTCCGCGCGGACGTCGTTGCCCCAGAACGCGAAGTCCAGCTCCACCGCCTCGCCCGAGTCGGTGCCCTGGGTGGTCTCGTCGGTTCCAGTGGTCTCATCGGTCCCCTGGGTGGCAGCCGTCTCCTGGTCCACGGGCTCCTCGGTGGTGGTGTCGCCACCGCCGCAACCCGCCAGCGCGAGTGCTGCGCTGCTGGCGAGTGCAATGACTCCCAGCGCCTTCTTCCTGCTGAACATCTTCGTCCTTCCTGTGCTTCTCATACCCTGTGTCCCCACCGAACAACCGTTGTCCCGGCGGGTACGCTGTCACCGGTCACGGGAAAGCGCTTTCGCCCAAAGTACCCCTCGCCGGGGCGTTGCGCAACCTTTTTTTGATTCGTTTCATTCCACGACTGATCGGAGCCTCGATGAGCACGAGCCGACGCATCCCGGCACCGCACTGGGCGACTGAGGCCTCACTTGGCATTTTCATCCACTGGGGCCCCTACTCGGTGCCCGCCTGGGCCGAGCCCACCGGCGCCTGGGGCGCGGTCGAGCCGGAGCACTGGTTCGCCCACAACGCGTACGCCGAGTGGTACGCCAACACCATCCGGATCCCGGGCTCCCCGGCCGCCGCCCACCACGCCGCCACCTACGGCGACGCTCCGTACGAGCACTTCCTGGACACCTGGGACCCGGTGCAGTTCGACCCGGAGGCCTGGGCCGAGGTCTTCGCGGCGGCCGGTGCGGACTACGTCGTGCCCGTCACCAAGCACCACGACGGGGTGGCGCTCTGGGACGCGCCGGGCGGCACCCCCTCCACCGTGCACCGCGGCCCGCGACGCGACCTCATCGGTCCGATCGCGGAGGCCGTCCGGGCGCGGGGCATGCGCTTCGGTGTCTACTACTCCGGGGGGCTCGACTGGGCGCACACGAACTTCCCGCCGATCCGGAGCATGGCCGACGTCGACGACCTACGCCCCAACGACCCCTCCTACGCCGCGCTCGCGACGGCCCACGTGCGCGACCTCGTCGACCGCTACCGACCCTCGGTGGTCTGGAACGACATCAACTGGCCCGACGCCGGCAAGCGGGACGGCTCCCTCGCGGAACTCCTCGCCCACTTCCGACGCGTGGTCCCCGACGGGCTGGTCAACGACCGCTGGGGCGCCGACGTGTGGGACTACCGGACCAGCGAGTACGCCCATGACGCCCACCACGAGAACGGCACCGGCTGGGAGCAGACCCGTGGCCTGGGATTCTCCTTCGGCCACAACCGGATGGAGGACGAGTCCCTGACCCTCACCCCACGAGGCCTGGCCGAGCTGTGGGCCGACATCGTCTCGCGCGGCGGCCGGCTCCTGCTCAACGTCGGCCCCGAAGCATCGGGTGCCATCCCGGAGGTCCAGTTGCGCACCCTGCGCGGCTTCGGCGAGTGGATGCGCCTGGTCAAGCCGTTCACGACGTCGCGCGGACCGGCCCCGGCGAACCCGGAGGCGTTGGGCTGGGAGCGGTCCTGGACGTCCGCGGGCCGACTCGTGACGATCACCGCCGACGATTCCACGCCGGCGTCGCTCGATGGCGATCGGATCGTGATCCCGCTGCCGCCGGCCTGACCGTCCGGGCTTGACCGCAGCGCAACAGTGTTGCGCAGGGCGCTGCAGACGACCCCCTCCGCGACAGTGTTGCGCGGGGGCCAGGCGCGGCACGCTCGAAGGGCTAGTCGGCGCCTATTTGAAACGAATCATGGGAAAGTTGGGAAAGCTCTGGCAAGCGCTTGCCGAAGGTGCGACGATGCCGGAATGACTCCAATTCCCCCAATGACGCGGAGAACCTTCGGAAGACTTGCAGGTCTCTCTGCCGTGGCCCTGGCCCCCATCACCGCACTCCCCCTCGACGCCCGCGCGGCCGAACCCCCCGCCGTCCGCGAGACCGACACCGAGATCATCGTCGACAACGGCGTGGTCATCCTGACGCTCAACAAGTCGAACGGTCGGGCGACGTCGCTCGTCCACGATGGCGTGAACGTGGTGGGCCGCGGCAACTACGACATGAACACCACCCGGGAGGGCTCCCGCCTGCCGCTGCCGCCCACCGACAACCACTACACGATCCGGCGAGAGCAGGACTTCGTCGACGTCGCCTTCCACCACTCGCCCTCCGGGGACATGCCGTGCTGGCTGATCCGCCACCACATCGTCCGCGCCGACGAGCCGGGCATCCACCTCGCCTACAGCTACGACCACCCCGCGGAGTTGCACGGCTTCCGCACGGACCAGCACCGCTACGTCTTCTACACCGCCGGCGACACGTTCACCCACGCCTCCGTCGCCGACGACGCCATCGGCGAGCCCTGGCGCGAGCACGCCGCACGGATGCCCACCGAGGGCGAACTCTCCCGGGCGCCCATGGTGATGGACGCCACCTACGACCTCGAAGGCACTGGCTCGTCCTACCCGCGCCGCTACTACACGAAGTACGACTGGGCGGTGTACATGCGCCACCACTCCCTCCACGGGTTGTACGGCAACGGGCACGGCATGTGGGCGGCGCTTCCCAACCTGGAGGCCTTCACCGGTGGTCCCGTGCGCCAGGACCTGATCCTGCACCAGACCTCCGGCGGTCCCGTCCTGCTGGTGGAGCCGCACGCCACCCACTACGGCGCACCGCCGGTGCGTGTCACCGCCGGGCAGGCCTGGCAGAAGACCTACGGCCCCTACTACGTCCATCTCAACAAGGGCGACGACCCCCGCGCACTGCGTCGCGAGGCGGAGCGGTGGGCACGGTGGGAGGCCCACGCCGCCTTCTACGACCGGCTGGCCGTGGAGGGGTGGAGCCCCAGTTCCGAGCGCTCCCGCGTCGGCGGCAAGGCGCACGTTCCGGACCATCCGCAGCTGAGGGGCGCCGTGGCGGTTCTGTCCGACAACAGGACCGATTTCCAGCGCTCGGTGCTCGGGTACAACTACTGGGCCGAGATCGGCAACGGCGGCCAGTTCGAGATCAACAACGTCCGACCGGGCACCTACCGGCTCACCATCCACGGCGACGGGATCTGGGGCGAGTACGTCATCGACGACGTCGTCGTCGGCGCCGGCCAGGACATCCGCCTCGGCCGGATGGTGTGGGAGCCCGAGGCCCACGGCCGCACGGTGTTCCAGATCGGCACCCCGAACCGCACCTCGGTGGAGTACCGAAACGGCGAGGCGTTCCGCCAGTACGGCCTCTGGAAGACCTTCCACGACGACTTCCCCGACGGGGTGACCTATACCGTCGGCGAGAGTGACGACAAGGACTGGAACTACATCCAGTACCAGCGGGCCTACGAGGTGGCCGCCCCTGAGGGCAGCGTGGTCCCTGCGGACACCGAGGGCATTCGCCTGTTCGACTTCGGCAGCGCCACCAGTCCGCTCGCCCCCGGTTATGAGCGCGTGGCCCACACCACCCTGTACACCGCGGGTGGCGGCTTCGGCCTGGACAAGGCGGTCAACTTCCGGGACCGCGGCGCGGACGGCGACCTGCGCAGCGACTTCACCGTCGGTTCCGGCTACACGTTCTCCGTGGACCTGCCCGACGGCGAGTACGAGGTGACCATCGTTTCCGGCGACGCCATTGCCTCGAACAAGTCCACCGCGTCGTTCAACGGCAGCGAGCCGGTGCCGCTCGTCGCGAGCGAGGGCGAGTACGCCGTGCACACCGCAACGGTCGCGGTCGACGCCGGGCGCCTCGATGTGCTCACAGGCGGCGATGGCCGGATCAACGCGCTGGAGATCATCTCAACCGCGGCCGAGGTGCCGCTGCTGGCGGGACTCTCCGTCGACGGCGCGGACCTGGTGCCGTCATTCAGCACGTTCCGCTCCGACTTCGCAGTGGACCTGCCACACGACAAGGCGACCCTGGTCGTCAACGCCACGGGACGCGGCGGGGCGACAGTCATGGTCAACGGGCAGGAAGTGGGCGACGAGGGCGTCACGGTGGCGCTGCAGGGACACCTCACGGTCGTCGAGGTGCTCGTCTCGGGCGATGGCGAGTCCTCCACGTATCGCATCCACGCCACGCGACAGGAGCACCCGTGGCGGATCCTGTTCGACGTGCCGTCGCGATACCGGTCGGGCAGCACCGCGACCCTCTCGGTCTGGTTGGCCGCCTGGTCGATGGGGTCGGCGTTGCCGGTGCCACCGGAGGAGAGCAACCTCACCATCCGGGTCAACGGCCAGCCGTTCGTGTGGGAGTTCCAGCCCGACGACGCTCGCGGCGCCACCTACCGCAGCGGCTGCGGCGGCCGGGTCTACCGCAACGAGATCACCTTCGACCCGGCGCTGCTCAAGCCGGAGGGCAACGAGATCACCCTCCAGATCAACGAGGGTGCGGAGCACCTGTGGAACGAGGCTGCCTACGACTCGATCCGGCTGGAGATCAGCTAGGCATGCAGCACCACGCCGGACGACGGAGACCA
This sequence comes from Tessaracoccus rhinocerotis, assembly GCF_007197885.1. Taxonomy (GTDB): domain Bacteria; phylum Actinomycetota; class Actinomycetes; order Propionibacteriales; family Propionibacteriaceae; genus Arachnia; species Arachnia rhinocerotis. The sequence goes on along the minus strand of NZ_VKKG01000003.1, from coordinate 298,545 downwards.
CGATGACGTACCACCTTGCAGGCGACTCCACCGTCGCACCGATGACCGGAGACGGTCCGATGGCCGGATGGGGCCACTTCCTGCACGAATACGTGGACGCACCCGTGCGCAACCTGGCCTTCGGCGGCGCCACCACGGAGTCGTTCATCGCCTCGGGGTCCTGGGGCGAGCTCATCGCCGGAGCGGGACCCGGAGACACCGTGGTGATCCAGTTCGGGCACAACGACCAGAAGGAGCCCGACCTGCTCGGCTCCCGGGCCGGCTACACCGACCGCCTGCGGCGGTTCGTGGCCGAGACCCGGGAGCGGGGCGCCACCCCGGTGCTGTGCACTTCCTGCGAGCGCCGCTGGTTCGACGGCGGCGCCATCACCCCGACGCACGGCGACTACCCCAACGCGGTCCGCGACCTGGCCCACGAACTGGACACCGGCTTGGTCGACCTGAACGTGTTCACCACCTGGCTGTACGAGGACCTCGGCGACGAGGGCTCCCGCGGCCTGCTGTCCCACTACGCCCCGGGCGAGACGAGGGACTGGCCGGACGGCCTCGTCGACGACACGCACTTCCGGATCGAGGGGGCCCGCAAGGTCGCGTCCTTCGTCGCCCGTTCCCTGCGGGCCCTCGAGCGCCGCGACGGCGACCGCCCGGCCCGGGGCGCCGAAATCACCTGATCCCAAGGATTGAAACGTTTCTGCAGACCATTGTGGCGCGCACCCTGCGCGTGCAATGATGGGGCACGAACGCGGGAATACGCTTTCCGCAATCCGGTTTCCAACCGGCGCCCCACGGTCCGCAACGCTGCGGGCCCACCCCCTTCATGTCCAGAGCTGTCCCAGGAGGAAGAACCATGCGTTTGTTCCCGATAACAGAGACCCCACGCGGGGGCCGTAGCTGGCTCCGCGCCGGAGTGACCGCGTCCGTCGCCGCGGCGCTCGTGGCCACCATGTCCCCCGGCCTTCCGGCCGCAGCGGACCTGCCACCGGGCACGGACGGCGCCTGGCGGTTCGACTTCGGCACTGCCGCCAGCCCCGTCGCCGAGGGCTACCAGCAGGTGCTGACCTCGTCGCTCCACACGGCGGAGACCGGCTGGGGCGTCACGGTGGCCGAGGGCGTCTCGCTCTTCGACAGGGACCGCACGGGCAACCGCACACCTGCTGACCCGGTGGCGGAGGACTTCGTCGCGGGCACCGACTGGGGCTTCCTGCTGGATGGGATCCCCGTCGGGGAGTACGCCGTCACCCTCAGCATCGGGGACGCCCTGGCGGGCACCTCCGGCACCAACGCGACGATGACGTTGGAGGGCGTCGCACAGACGCGGATCACCACGGAGCGGGCCGGGACCACCACCGAGACCTTCACCACGGCCGTGCTGGACGGCCAGCTCACCGTCGGATTCACCGGCTCCGGGCTGGGCGCCTACGTCAACGGGCTGGTGGTCGAGCCGATCGTTCCCACCACGCCCTCCGACCTCGCCGTCCTCGGGACCAACTGGAACTCCGTGGACCTCACCTGGTCGGCCGCTGAGGGCGCGGCCCTCTACCGCGTCCTGCGCGCCGACGTCGTGGCCGACGCCACCGGTACGTTCGCCGAGATCGGCCAGACGGCCGAGACCGGCTTCTCCGACACCACCGTCGAGGTCGGCGGCTCCTACGCGTACGCACTGGAGTCGCTGGGCGCCTACGAGCAGGTGTCGCCCCGCAGCGCGGAGGTGCGCAGCGGCGTCATCCCGGCCCTCGCAGCTCCCGAGTCCCCGACCGACCTGGCCGTACTGCACGTGACCCAGGACGGCGTCAGCCTCGCGTGGTCGCCGGTGGCCAACGGCAGCGAGTACGTCGTCGAGCGCGCAGGCGCGGACGGAGTCTTCGGCCAGCTCGCCGTCGTCACCGCCCCCAACCACACCGACGCCGAGGCCGACACCTCCCAGCCGTGGTCCTACCGGGTGATCGCCCGAAACCAGGCCGGCAGCTCCGAGCCGACGGCACCCGTCGTCTCGACCGTCTACGTCGCACCGCCGGCACTCCCCGACGGCGACGTCGTCACCTTCGACTTCGGCCCGGGAGTCCTGGCCGACGACGCGCTCCTGGTCACGAGCTCCACGGCCTTCGACGAGGCTTGGGGCTACGGCTTCAGCACCGCCCCGACCACCGCCCCCGCCGACGTCGACCGCGGTGGCGCCGACGCCCTGCGCGCTGACTTCGTCGCCGCCTCCGGCAGCACCTTCGAGGTCGCGCTGGGTGCCGGTGACTACAACATCTCCTTGGTGGCCGGCGACCCCGACGCTGCCAGCGACATCGCCATCACCGCCGAGGGCATCGCGAAGGTGCAGCCCACCAGCCGCGCCGCGGGCGAGTTCCTCGAGATGGCGTTCCCGATCGCGCTGGTCGACGGCGTCCTGACCCTGCAGGTCGAGGGCGACGCCGCAGCCCTCAACGCGCTCACCATCACCCGCCAGAGCGAGCGCATGGCGGGCCCCGTCGACACCGTCTACCTCGCGGGTGACTCGACGGTGCAGACCTACGACGTCGGCTACGCACCGCAGGCCGGCTGGGGTCAGATGCTCGAGCGCTTCCTCAGCGACGACGTCGCCGTCAACAACCACGCCATCGGTGGCCGCAGCTCCAAGAACTTCATCACCCAGGGCCGCCTCGACGCCATCCTGCGCGAGATCCGCCCGGGCGACCACCTGTTCGTCCAGTTCGGCCACAACGACGCCACCCAGGGCGTCGACGACCGCTACGCCTCCCCCGAGGACTACAAGGAATACCTGCGCGTCTACGTCGAGGGTGCCCGCCAGCGGGGCGCGACCCCGGTTCTGGTGACGCCCGTGTCCCGCCGCAGCTTCGACGCCGAGACCGGCCTGTTCAACGTCAGCTTCCCCGACTACGTCGCCAAGATGACCGAGCTCGCCGTGGAGGAGGACGTGCTCCTGGTGGACCTCTCGGCCTCCAGCCGTGCCTTCCTCGACGAGATCGGACCGGAGGCGGCCAAGGCCGTGTTCCTCCACGTCGACCCGGGCATCTTCCCCAACCGACCCGCCGGGACCGTCGACGACACCCACTTCCAGGAGTACGGCGCCATCCAGATGGCCCGCCTGGTGGCGCAGGGCGTGGCCCAGCTCGACGACCCGCTGGCCGCCGAGGTGGTCGACGTCGCACCTCCCGCCGAGGTCCCAGTCGCACCCACCGGTCTGGTGGCCGGGTCGGTCTCCAACGCGGGGGCCCTGCTGAAGTGGGACGCCTCCCCCGGCGCCGACATCTACAAGATCTTCCGGCAAGACACCGCCGGCGGCGAGTGGGTGCTGGCCACCACGACCACCCAGCCCAGCGCCATCGTGCAGGGTCTCGAGGAGGGTCGGACGTACTCGTACCGCGTGGTCGCGGTGAACGGTCGGGGTGACTCCGAGCCCAGCGCCGTCGTCACCTTCACCACCAAGCAGGCGAGGTGGAAGTTCGACTTCCAGCTGGCCGGCAACCCCTTGATGCCGGGTTACACGGAGGTCAACCCCGACGACGCCCACGACCCTGCCGTCGGGTGGGGATTCGAGGTCCCGCTGCCGGCCAATGCCGGACGTGACCGCGGCGACGCGGGCGGTGCAGCCGACGAGATCCAGCGCGACTTCGTCCTGCCCGGTGACAGCAGCACCTTCCTGCTGGACGTCCCCAACGGGACCTACTCCGTCAAGACCTACTCGGGCGACTGGATCGGCAGTTCGCGGACCAACTTCGACCTCGAGGGCGTCTCCTTCGGCAGCGGGAACGCCGGCAGGGAGTCCGTCAACGAGACCGTCCGCGGCCCGGTGCTCGTCACCGACGGTCAGCTGACGATCCGGGTCCACGGTGCCGCATCCGGGACCCGCCTCAACGGCATCGAGGTGACCCCGCTGCTGCTCGGCCCGACCGGCCTCACGGTGACCGCGGTCGATCCCACCCCGTCGGCACCCGAGGTCTCCCTGGCCTGGGACGACGAGGACGATCTCACCTGGCGGGTGTTCCGCACGTCGCCGTTCGACCCGCAGCCGCAGTTCGTCGGAACCACCGAGGAGTCGGCGTTCACCGACACCGGGGCCCGCGTTGGCCTGACCTACGGCTACCACGTGACCGCGGTGGACGTGACCGGACTCGAGTCGGTGCCCTCCCAGACTGCGGAGGCGTCGCTGGTCGACGACTCGGTGCAGCCCCCGGCGGCACCGAGGAAGCTCGCCGTCACCGACATCCAGGAGCGCCAGCTCACGCTCGGGTGGAGCAAGGCGAAGGACGCGCTCTACTCCCTGGTGTTCCGCTCCGAGGAGGCTGGCACCCGGGGTGAGCTCGTCGGCATCGCCGACGCGAGCTCCTTCACCGACACCGATGTCCTGACCACCATCCCGTACTTCTACACGGTCGTCGCGGTCAATGCTGGCGGCCCCGGGGAGCCCTCGGGGCAGCTGGAGACCGAGGCCGTCACCACACTGCGGCGGCAGGCCGAGTACCTCGACCGCGCTCCGGTGGCCGTGAACGCCGATGGCGGCGTCCTGGTGAGCTGGAGGCTGCTCGGTGACGACCCGGAGGGAATCGGCTTCCACGTCTACCGCGACGGCGACCTCATCACCGCCGAGCCGGTGACCGACTCCACCAACCTGCTGGACGCGGACGGGACCCAGACCTCCACCTACGTGGTGGCACCCGTCGTCGACGGCAGGGAGACCACCCGCACGGACGCCGTCGGCGTCCAGGACGGCGCGCACCTCTCGGTGCCGCTGAACAAGCCGGCCGACGGCTACACCAAGGACGGCCAGCCCTACACCTACTCCGCCAACGACACCGGCGTCGGTGACCTCGACGGCGACGGCACCTACGAGTTGCTGGTCAAGTGGGACCCGTCGAACGCGCGTGACAACTCGCAGGCGGGCTACACCGGGAACGTGTACGTGGACGCCTACCGGCTCGACGGCACCAGGCTGTGGCGCATCGACCTCGGCGCCAACATCCGCGCCGGTGCCCACTACACCCAGTTCCAGGTCTTCGACTACGACGGTGACGGCCGCGCCGAGATCGTCATGAAGACCGCGGACGGCACAGTCGACGGCACGGGCCAGGTCATCGGCCGAGCCGGCGCGGACCATCGCAACAGCTCCGGCTACGTGCTGGTCGGCCCCGAGTACCTGACCGTCTTCGAAGGGGCCACCGGCGCCGCGATCGACACGGTCGAATACACGCCGCCGCGCGGGGACGTCGGCGCCTGGGGTGACACCTACGGCAACCGGGTGGATCGCTTCCTGGCCGGCACGGCCTACCTCGACGGGGAGACCCCCAGCGTGGTGTTCAGCCGTGGCTACTACACCCGAGCCGTCGTCGCGGCGTACGACTTCGACGGCACCTCGCTGGTGGAGCGCTGGGTGGTGGACTCCAACGATCCGGCGAACGCGGCGCTCTACGGGCAGGGCAACCACAACCTGTCCGTGGCGGACGTCGACGGCGACGCCAAGGACGAGATCGTCTTCGGCTCCGCGACCATCGACGACGACGGCCACGTCCTGTACTCCACGGGACTCGGCCACGGGGACGCGCTCCACCTCGGCGACTTCGATCCGGCCCGTCCCGGGCTGGAGGTGTTCGCGGCCCACGAGGACATGGGCGCCTCCGGCAACCTGGGCGCCACCATGCGCGACGCCGCAACGGGAGAGATCATCTGGTCCATCCCGGCGGCCAGGGACACCGGCCGTGCGGCCATGGGCGACGTCGATCCCCGCCACGCGGGGGCCGAGGGCTGGGCGATCGGCGGCGACGCCGCCTGGAACTCACCGGTCGGCCAGCTCGTCTCGGCAGGCGGCGACGTGATCACCGAGAACATCCCGCCGGCCAACTTCCTGGCCTGGTTCGACGGCGACCCCTTGCGGGAGGTCGTCGACCACGACTGGGACGAGGCCACCTCCACGGGCACACCGATGGTGGGCAAGTGGAACTGGGAGACCGAACAGGTCGACGTCATTCTCAGCGACCCGGGGGCGAGGTCCAACAACTCCACCAAGGGCACTCCCAACCTGCAGGCCGACCTCTTCGGCGACTGGCGGGAGGAGATCATCTGGCGCAGCGCGGACTCCACCGAACTGCGGATCTACTCCACCACCGACGAGACCGACCTGCGCATCCACACCCTGATGCACGACCCGGTCTACCGGCTCGGTGTCGCGTGGCAGAACACCTCCTACAACCAGCCGCCGCACACGAGCTTCTTCCTGGGCCACGGCATGGAGCTACCCCACGCGCCGCTGATCGACGTCGTCGGCGCCCCCGAGCCGGAGCTCCCGGCCTGGGACGCCTCCGTGGTCTACGACACGGGCGACACCGTCACGCACGACGGCTCCGTCCACGTCGCGCAGTGGTGGACGCAGGGTGTCGAGCCGGGCAGCACCAACACCGGCTCCTGGATGGAGCAGGGCGAGCTGGTGCCCGAGGCCGGCGACGGCGTCCGTGCCTGGACCTCGTCGTGGGTCTACACCGGCGGCCAGACCGTCGCCCACGACGGCCACCTGTGGAAGGCCAAGTGGTGGACCCGCAACCAGGAGCCGGGCGACCCGCACGGCCCGTGGCAAGACCTCGGCACCTACTGACCCCCCGCCGTTGCAGCGTGTCGAGACCCTCATCGGTCTCGACACGCTCGCTGCGCGAGCTACTCGACCAGCGGAACCCCTCCCCGTTGGTCGAGTAGCGGCGCGCGAGGAACGAGCCGCCGCGTGTCGAGACCCCCATCGGTCTCGATACGCTCGCTGCGCGACCTACTCGGCCAACGGAACCCCTCCCCGTTGGTCGAGTAGCGGCGCGCGAGGAACGAGCCGCCGCGTGTCGAGACCCCCCACAGGTCTCGGCACGCTCGCGCGCGAGCTACTCGGCCAACGGACCCCCTCCCCGTTGGTCGAGTAGCGGCGCGCGAGGAACGAGCCGCCGCGTGTCGAGACCCCCCACAGGTCTCGGCACGCTCGCGCGCGAGCTACTCGGCCAACGGACGGGTCAGGACTGGCGACCGATGCCGCGCAGGTCCGTCACGGGGCTCGCGAAACCGCGGCGGTGGGTGGGGTGGTGCGCGATGTCCTCGGGGGTGACGACGGCTCCGTCCGCGGCGGCGGAGGCGTAGATCGCAGCCACGAGCTCGAACGAGCGGGCCGGGTCCGCAGCCGTCGGCGGCAGGGGCTCACCCGCGATGAGGGCGTCGAAGACCTCGCGCAGCAGCGGCTCGTGGCCGCTGCGCTCCTCGGCACCGTCGGGCAGCGCCCAGGACTCGGCCTCATCCTCGAAGCCGGGCGCCGGGGTGATGCGCCAGTTCTCGTGGCCGTGGCCGTAGAGGTGGTCGACGGTGATGGTGGCCTTCTGCGTGTCGATGCGCAGTGAGCTGGTCTCGCGCGGGGAGACGGCGCTGGTGACCACCTGCGCCAGCACGCCGTCGGCGAAGGTGATGGTGGCGGTCGAGGCGTCCTCGGTCTGGGTCTCCCGGTCGAGTCGCCACAGGCGGGCCTGCACCCCGGTCCAGTCGCCCAGCAGGTACGACAAGAGGTCGAGCTGGTGAATGGCGTGCCCGAGGGTGGGGCCGCCGCCCTCGGTCTCCCACTTCCCGCGCCACGGCACGGCGAAGTAGTCCGCATTGCGGTACCAGAGGGTGTTGCACAGGGCAACGAGCGGTCGCCCCAGCGTGCCCTCGGCGAGCAGCCGGCGGAAGTGGGCCGTCGCCGTGCCGGTGCGCTGCTGGAACACGACCGCCAGTTCCCGCCCCGCCTCGGCCGCGGCCGAACGCATCTCGTCGAGCTCGTCGAGCGAAGGGGCGGGCGGCTTCTCCACGACGACGTGGGCGCTGGCCGCCAGGGCCGCAACGGCCTGCTCGCGGTGCACCACGGGAGGGGTGCAGATGTGCACGACGTCGGGGTGCTCGGCGGCCAGGAGTTCGTCGAGGGTCCCGTACACGGCGGGCTCACCCCACTGCTCGGCGAAGGCGGCGGCCGCCTCGCCGGAGAGGTCGGTCACGGCGACGAGCCGGGCATGGGGGTGGGCCTCGATGGCGCGAGCGTGGGCGTGGGAGATGGCGCCGGTGCCGACGATGGCACAGCGGAGCGTTTGAGTCATGGGTAAACGCTATCCGATCGTTGCCCGGGACGACAGAGGGCGTCCGCGCCGCGCTCCCAGCCGGAACCCACCCGCTGCAAGCGCTTTCCGATAGGCTCGCCACATGGCTGACGACCTCACCTCACGCTTCCAGATCGGCGAGTCCGACTTCCTCCTCGACGGGCAACCGCACCGCATCATCTCCGGCGCCATCCACTACCCGCGGGTACACCCGGAGCTGTGGCGCGACCGCATCCGCAAGGCGCGGCTGATGGGGCTCAACACCATCGAGACCTACGTCGCCTGGAACGCCCACGAGCCCGTCCGCGGGCAGTGGGACGCCAGCGGCCCGTTGGACCTCGGTCGATTCCTCGACATCGTCGCTGAGGAGGGGATGCACGCCATCGTCCGCCCCGGACCCTACGTCTGCGCGGAGTGGCACAACGGCGGCCTGCCGACGTGGCTGACGGCGGACCCGGACATGCGGCTGCGCTCCTCCGACCCCCGCTACCTCGAGGCCGTGACCTCCTACCTGGAGCGCGTGAACGAGATCCTCGCGCCGCGACAGATCGACCGTGGCGGCAGCGTCGTGCTGGTCCAGATCGAGAACGAGTACGGCGCATACGGCTCCGACAAGGCCTACTTGGGCGAGCTCATCCGCCTCACCCGCGCCGCCGGGATCACCGTACCGCTGACCCAGGTGGACCAGCCCATCGCGCACATGATGGAGGGCGGCGCGCACGAGGGCCTGCACAAGACGGGCTCCTTCGGCTCCCGGATCAGCGAACGCCTCGCCACCCTGCGCGAGCACCAGCCCACGGGCCCGCTGATGTGCATGGAGTTCTGGTGCGGCTGGTTCGACCACTGGGGCGAGAAGCACCACACGACGCCGGCCGAGGACTCCGCCCGCGACCTCGACGAGCTCCTGGCCGCCGGCGCCTCGGTCAACATCTACATGGTCCACGGCGGCACGAACTTCGGCCTGACCGCCGGCGCCAACGACTCGGGCCGCTACCTGCCCATGGTCACCAGCTACGACTACGACTCCCCCATCAGCGAGTCCGGCGACCTCACGCCCAAGTTCCACGCCTTCCGCGAGGTCATCGCCCGGCACGCCCCGGTGCCCGACGAGCCGCTCCCCGAGCCCCTCGCCGCGCCCGAGCTCTCTGTGGACCTCGACGCCGTGGCGGCTCCCCTGGAACTCGTCGCCTCGGACCGTGGCGAGTTCCCCTCGCCGCCGACCCTCGACGAACTCGGCCCCGACCTCGTCCTCGCCGAGTACCGGACCGCCGCCCCGAGCACCGCCGTGGGGGTGCTGGACGCCGAGGTTCGCGACCACGCCTGGGTCCTCCGCGACGATCTGCAGGTCGGCACCCTGCAGCGCGTGCTGGGCGACAACTCCGTGGGGCTGCCGGCCGGCCGGGACCTGACGCTGCTGGTCGAGGAGCTCGGGCGAGTGAACTACGACCAGCGCATCGGCGAGGCCAAGGGCGTCATCGGCACCCCCACGCTCGACGGCGCCCCCCTGCCCGGCCCCTGGTACGTGCGCACCTTCGACGTGCCCGCGCTGGGCGAGGCCGTCGCGGCCGCCGCCGGGACGGAGGGCCTGGTGCGCAGCGGGCGCGCCGTCGGCCCTGTGGGCCTGCGCGGCACGTTCGAACTCGGCGATGCAGCCGACCTGTTCCTCGACACCCGCGGCTGGGGCAAGGGCTACGCGTGGGTCAACGGGTTCTTCCTCGGTCGCTACTGGCGTCGCGGCCCCCAGCGCACGCTCTACGTCCCCGGACCGGCCACCCGGGCGGGAGCGAACACGGTCGTGATCGTGGAGCTGGAGCAGGTCACCGACGCGACGGCGCGCTTCGTCGCACGGCCGGACCTGGGCCACGAGGTGGAGTAGCCCGGGCCGTCGCTGCCCAGCCCGGTGGCGACCACGCTTCGCGACACGCCGGTGCACCGGCCCTGCAGAGCGGCGAAATCGGGAGCCTCGAAGGGGCCTCGCCGCATCAAGCCAGCTGGACCGACCCCGGGACCTCCACGCGCGCGGCGGCGATGTGGCAGCCAGCAGGACGACCGGCGCAGACCAGGACCGGGGCACCGTCGGCCAGGGGCAGGATCTCGATCCGGAGCTCGGCGGCCCCGGCGCGCTCGGCAGCGGTGATCCGCCACTCACGACCGTTGAAGATGGCGTCGCTGACGAGGCGGTCGCCGTCCCACGCGCGGGCGACGTCACCCTCCCACTCCAGGACCAGGGTGCCGGCCTCGGGTGCGGAGATGCTGAACGTGGCTGCGGCCGACCAGTCCGTGGGCACCGTCGCACGGCCGTTGGGCGCGACCTGCGGAGCAGGCGCGACCCCCGCTCCTGACAAGGCGGTCCACGGCACCGGCGTCGCCACACCGGCCGGTGCGGGCAGGACCGGCAGCCAGCCGTCGTCGGTGAGCCGCAGGGTGTAGGTGGCCGGTCCGAATCCGGTGCCGGCCTCACCGAGGTGGTCCACCTCGACCGAATCGGGCTCGAACGACTCGATCCGGTCGGAGGTCACGATCGCGTCGCCTAGGACCACCCGGCCGTCGGTCACCCCGAGGCGCAGGGACTCCGGGTCGGACAGGACGACGACGTGGGCGACGGTCCGGCCGTCCACGGCGACGCTCCACCAGTCGCCGGGGCCGACGACGTCAACCACTTCCATCGTGGCGGCCGTGCCGAACCTGGGCTCGATCCCGTCCACCGCGGCCAGCACCAGCAGGGGCAGGCCCTGCCAGGTGAACTCGGTCACGGGCTGGGCGGTCGCCCATTCGAGCTCGACCCCACCCACCTCGAGGCCGAACGGGAGCACGAAGGCGGAGTCGGCGGGGACGTCGAACTCGGGGAAGGAGATCGTGAGGCCGTCCAGCACCACCTCGAACGCGATGCCCTCGTGTGCCGGGAGCACGTCGGAAGGCTGGTGGTTCACCACGAACAGGAACCCGCGCTCGCCGTCGGATCGCACGGCCCAGCGCAGCGAGGTGACGTCGTGCGGCTCCGGGAATCCCACGGGCAGCACGGCGGGCATGGTCGCCAGGGCGGCGCCCCAACGCTCCAGGAACAGGTGCTGGCGACGCAGCCGGAACCAGGTCTCGCGCGGCACGCCGTCCAGGGTGAGGGCCGCGCCGAAGTCGTAGCCGAGCTCCATGAAGTCGTTGGGCTCGCCGACGGCGTGGCACTCCTGGAGTCCGCGCCGCGGGTTCCTGCCGTCGGCGTACATGTAGTAGCCCTGCCAGATGCTGCCGGATGCCAGCTTCGCCAGGCCGAGCGCCTCGACGTCGCGGCCGGTCACCACGGGGCGACGGTGGTAGGCCGAGACCATGCCACCGCCCAGTTCGCAGGTGGCGAAGGGGTGGTCGTCCTGGATGGGGCCGAGCGGGGCCTCGACACGCTCGCCAGAGCGAGCCACGCGACCGGCGGAGTCGGCAGAGGGCTTGCGGTGGTCGGCGCCGATGCCGTCGTCGTCGCGGACCGGGCTGGGGTAGAAGTTCGTCAGGCTGCGGTCGTCACGCAGGTCCGTGGCCTCGATCCAGAAGGAGTCGGTGTAGCCGCCGTAGAGCGCGAACACGTCCTCGGGCAGCTGCGCCGCACCCCATGCGGTGGCAGTCCACAGTGGCGCCGAGAAGCCGACCCGTTCGGCGATCCGGCGCAGCTCGACGAGGTGGTCGGGCTGGTCGTAGAGCTCGTTGTCCACCTGCACGCCGAACAGGTCCAGGCCCTGCACCTGCGCGAACAGCGCGGCGTACCACTTCTCCACCTCGGCCAGGTAGCCCGGGTCGTTGGTCCGCACCTGCCAGCCGGCGTCGGCGATCCGGTCCGGCAGTCCGCCGTGGCGCGCCTCGGAGTGGACGTACGGGCCGAGCCGCAGCACCAGGCCGAGGCCGTGCCCGACGGCGAGGTCGAGGAAGTGCCGCACGTCGAGGTCCCCGTCGAAGGAGAGCACCCCGTCGGCGTCCTCGTGGTGGTTCCAGAACGCGTAGGCGGCCACGTGGGTGAGTCCGCCGGCGCGGGCCCGGCGCAGCACGTCGTCCCACAGCTCGCGCGGGATCCGGGAGTAGTGGATCTCCCCGGAGACGGGGAACACCGGCTCGCCGTCGACGGAGACGTGGCGCGAGTTCACACTCACCCGCTCGTCACCAAGCGACCCCGGGACGGGCCTTGGGGCGGGTGCGGGGGCGACGCGGATGGTGCGCAGGGATGCCACGGGTACTCCTTCAGGTGCTCGGAAATGCCAGTCTCTCGAATCCTGTAACCGTTTCCAAATCCCCGTGGCCTCACTTGGCGGACCGCGGCGAGACCTACACACCCCCAGACACGCAATACTCGGGGACAGCCGCCCGAACCGCCCGCCAGGAACAGGAGACCCAGACATGATGAACGCCGCCGCAGGACGCCTGTTCGCCGCCTCGACCCTCGGCGTCGTGGACGAGGACCTGTCGAGCACCGCGGCGATGATGGCTCGTCACGGCGTGCGCGCAGTCGAGATTCGGTCCGCGCAGGGAGCGTTCATCCACCCCGGCAGCGATGCCGCCTCCCGCCGGGAGGTCCGCAGGCAGTTCGAGGATGCGGGCATGGAGATCTTCAGCGTCGCCAGCCGCGTCCGGATCATGGCCGAGGGCGACGACGCCGAGGTGGCAGCCGCCCTCGAGGCCGAGCTGCACCTCGCCTCGGATCTGGGCGCGCATCAAGTGCGGGTGTTCCCGGGCGCCCCGACGGTGGGCACCACCCCGTCGGACCGCTCGCCGGAACTGATGGAGCCCGTCGACGAGGCCGACGCCCGCGGTGTGCGTCGACTGCTACTGGCCCTGGACGCTGCCGCCGCCCTCGGCGTCGCGCCCCTGGTCGAGACCCACGACTCCCACCCGCGCGGGGAGGACGTCGCGCGGCTGCTCGCAGCCCTCGACGAGGCCGCCCCGGGCCACCCCGTCGGCGCGATCTGGGACCTCCTCCACCCCTGGCGCGTCGGTGAGGAGCTGGGAGCCACCGCGCAGCACCTCGGCCGCCACGTCCTGGGCGGCCGAGGCTACGTGCAGATCAAGGACGTGGCCGACCGGGCCGACACGTTCCCGGTGCTCCAGGGCGACGGCGCGGCCCCCGGGCCCGAGTTCCTGGCAGTCCTCGACGAGCTGGGATACCGCGGGCCGGTCTCACTGGAATGGGAGCGGTTCTGGGTGCCGACGGCCCCGCCGCTGGAGGCCGCCCTCGCCTCCGCGGCCGCTTTCCTCGCCTCGCACTGACCCATGGGCCCCAACCCGCGGCGGCGGCGACCTCAGGGGGTGCTGGCCCGCAGGAGCACTTCGAGTTGGAGGGCGCCGTCGGCCTGGACCCACTCCTCGTCGACGGCGGCGTGGAACGCCTGGTAGCCAACCTCCTCGAGCGGGATACGCACGGTGGTCAGGGGTGGGGTGACGTCGCGGCCGGTGGGGATGTCGTCGAATCCGGCCAGGGCGATGTCGGAGCCCACTTCGCGGCCGGCCTCCCGGATGGTGGTCATGGCGCCGATCGCCATGACGTCGCTGATCGCGAAGACGACGGTGCCGGTCTCGACGCTGTCGGCCAGCGCCCTGCCCATCCCCTCCATGCCGCCCTCGCGGCTGAACGCGCACCGGTAGACCCGCGGCTCCTCGCCCCCGGAGGCGGTGAAGCCGGCGCGGAAGCCGTCGAGGCGCGAGTCTGAGGTCACCATGCCGTCGGCTGCTGCGAGCACGACGGCGCGCCGGTAGCCGCGCCCCACGAGAGCCTTCGCGAGGGCCTCGGCGCCGCCGCGGTTGTCGATGATCACCGAGCGCACGTCGTCGTCCTGCACGCCCATCGCCACGGCGCGGCCGCCCACGGAGGCCAGCAGCTCCAGCTCGCGGCGCAGCTCCGGCTCCACGCGCGGGGTGGCGCGCGAGGCGGCGAGGATGATGCCTTTGGGCCGCTGGCCCCGCAGGGCCCGCACGAGCCGGACCTCCCGCTCGGCGTCCCTCTCGGTGATGGCGATGTTGACGATCAGGCCGGCCTCGTCGGCCCCGCGGGCGACGCCGGAGGCCAGCTCACCGAAGTACGGGTCGGCGATGTCTGCCACGAGGAGGGCGATGATCGCCGACGTGCCCCGGGCCGTCGCCTGGGCCGAGAGGTTGGCGGTGTAGCCGAGTTCGGCTGCCGCCGCCTCGACTCGCTGCCGGTAGGAGTCGGCGACCCTGCGGTTGGAGCCGTTCAGCGCGCGCGATGCCGTCGCCAGTGAGACCCCCGCCCGCTCCGCCACGTCGTTGAGGGTCGCGGTCTGGGGACCGCCTGCGTTCCGGGATTTCGCCATGGCCGGATTCTAGGCCGTCAAGTGGGGGGACACGGCCGCTGCGAACCCTGCGGCGGTTCTTCGGACGGCTTCCAGCGGATCGGTGGCCCAGATCTGCTCGTTGAAGATCTCCACCTCGACGTCCCGGTCGTAGCCGGAGGCGATGACGGCGCGCGTGATCGGGCCGAAGTCGATGACGCCGTCCCCCGGGTAGTGGCGCCCGAGGAGGACGTCGGCCGGCAGCGGGGTGGCCCAGTCGCAGACCTGGTAGGTCGAGATCCGACCCTCGCGGCCCGCGCGCTCCACCTGCGCCACGACGTCGGGGTCCCACCAGATGTGGAACGTGTCGACGGCGGCACCGACGACGCCCGCGTCGAAGTCCGCGGCGATGTCCAGCGCCTGGCCCAGGGTCGAGACGACGCAGCGGTCCGAGGCGTACATCGGGTGGAGCGGCTCGATGGCGAGTTCGACCCCGGCCGCAGCCGCCTCCGGCGCGAGTTCACCGATCGCGTCGCGGACGCGCTCACGAGCGCCCGCGAGGTCACGGGAGCCCTCGGGCAGCCCGCCGGAGACGAGCACCAGCACCGGCGTGGAGCCCGGCGCACCGGCGGCGGCCAGCGTCGCGGTCTCCTCGATGGCTGCGCGGTTGTTGTCGATGGAGGCCCGGCGCTCCGGCCCCTCGGGGAGGGTGAAGAAACCGCCACGGCAGTGCGAGGAGAACCGCAGGCCGGAGTCGTTCAGCATGCGGGCGGCCTGCGCCAGGCCAACCTCGGCCACCGGTTCGCGCCACAGGCCGATGGCCCCCACCCCGGCCTCAGCGGTGACCCGCAGGGCCGTGGCGAGGTCGGCGTACTTGATGGTGGCCTGGTTGATGGACAGGCGCGGGTCCGCGGCGCTCATGCTTCAGCCCTCCAGGCTCAGTTCGGGCAACTCCACCTTGCGGCCCTCTTCTGCGGACTGCAGGCCGGCTGCGGCGAGCTGGACGCCACGGGCGCCGGCGAGCAGGTCGAACGGGTAGTCGGTGCCGAGCACGTAGGAGTCGAGGAACTCCTCCCACTGCTGCCGGAAGCCGTTGGCGAAGACGTCGTTGGTGGGCACCTCGGCCCAGTCGGCGTCGTAGTCGTGCGTGTCCGCCAGGTCCGGGTTCCAGACGGGCTTGGGGGTGGCGTTGCGGTGCTGGATCTTCGCGCCGAACAGGCCGACGACGGCCGAGCCGTGGGTGCCGTCGACGTGGAACTCGACAAGTTCGTCGCGGTTGACGCGCACGGTCCAGCTGGAGTTGATCTGGGCGACGACGCCGCCGTCGAGCTCGAAGATGCCGTAGGCGGCGTCCTCGGCGGTGGTCTCGTACTTGTCGCCCTGCTCGTCCCAGCGCTCCGGGATGTGGATGGAGGCCTGGGTGTAGACGCTCCTGACCTCACCGAACAGGTTCTCCAGCACGTAGTTCCAGTGGGGGAACATGTCGACGATGATGCCGCCGCCGTCCTCGACGCGGTAGTTCCAGCTGGGTCGCTGCGCGGGCTGCCAGTCGCCCTCGAAGACCCAGTAGCCGAACTCCCCGCGGACGGACAGGATGCGACCGAAGAAGCCGGAGTCGATCAGCCGCTTGAGCTTCCGGAGGCCGGGGAGATAGAGCTTGTCGTGCACGACGCCCGTCTTCACGCCGGCGGCCGCGGCGAGGCGCGCCAGCTCCAGCGCCTCCTCGACGGACTCGGCGGTGGGCTTCTCCGTGTAGATGGTCTTGCCCGCGGCGATCGCCTTGCGCAGTGCGGACGAGCGCGCCTTGGTGACGAGGAAGTCGGCGTAGATCTCCCAGCGCGGGTCCGCGAGGGCGGCGTCGAGGTCGGTGGTCCAGTCCTCGATGCCGTGACGCTTGGCGATCTCGGCCAACTTGGACTCGGTGCGACCCACGAGCAGCGGACGGACAGTGACCTTGGTCCCGTCGGAGAGTTCGATCCCACCTTCGTCGCGGATCGCGAGGATGGAGCGCACCAGGTGCTGGCGGTAGCCCATTCGCCCCGAGACACCGTTCATGATGATGCCGATCTCGCGCACTCCGGAGCTGTTGGTGTTGGTGGTGGTCACTTCAAAATCCTTCGGTCTCGTGTCCCAGCGGTGGGTAAACGCTTTCCTGTATCTTGACATGCGACGGGGCGAATCGCAAGGAGATCTGCAACAAACCTGCGTGTTCCGGCCGCATTCGGGAAAGCGCTTGCCAAAGTGTCCGGGACGGGCAAGAATGGGCCCATGAATCGTGTAGCCATCGTCACCGGGGGAAGTCGCGGCATCGGCCTCGGCATCTCCCAGTCCCTCATTGCAGAGGGCGTCCGCGTCGCCGTCGTCGCCACCCGCCCCGAACCCGAGGGGCTCGTCGATTCCCTCGGCGGCGCCGAGCACGCCGCCTACTTCCGCGCCACCGTCGACGACGTCGACTCGCACGCCGCGCTCGTCGCGGACGTCGTCGCCCGCTTCGGCCGGATCGACGTCCTGATCAACAACGCCGGCGTCGGCCCCACCGAGCGCCTGGACATCCTCGAGGCCACACCCGAGAGCTACGACCGGGTGATGGGGATCAACCTGCGCGGCCCGTACTTCCTGACCCAGGCGGTGGCCAACCAGATGCTCGGCCAGGAGCAGCTCGAGGGCGCCCCGCGCGGCGTCATCGTCAACGTCTCCTCGATCTCGGCCACGACGGTCTCCACCAACCGCGGCGAGTACTGCATCTCGAAGGCCGGCGTGTCCATGGCCACCCGCCTCTGGGCGGCGCGGCTCGCACCGGAGGGCATCCTCGCCTACGAGGTCCGCCCCGGCATCATCGCCACGGACATGACCGCCGGCGTGAAGGACCGCTACGACGCACTCTTCGCCCAGGGCATCTCCCCCATGCCCCGCTGGGGCCAGCCCTCCGACGTCGGGGGCGCCGTCGCCGCGCTGGCCTCCGGCGCCATGCCCTACAGCACCGGAGACGTGATCAACGTCGACGGCGGCATGCACCTGCCCCGACTCTGAGGACCTGCCATGACCCATCTGGACCACATCACCGTCGGCGACCAGCAGGTACCCGTCGTCACCACCACGAGCCTCGTCATCGGGACCGGCTCGGCCGGCTACAACGCCGCCGTGCGGCTGGCCGGCTTCGGCGCCCCCGACGTCGTGATGGCCGCGGACAAGATCCGCGCCGGCGCCTCCCGCAACGCGGGCTCGGACAAGCAGACCTACTACAAGCTCACGCTCTCCGGCAGCGAGCCCGACTCGGTGCGCTCGATGGCCGAGACGCTGTTCAGCGGCGGCTCGATGGACGGCGACAACGCCCTGGCCGAGGCCGCCCTGAGCGCCCGCTGCTTCTACCACCTGATCGAGGCCGGGGTGCCGTTCCCGGCCAACCACTCCGGTGAGTTCGTCGGCTACAAGACCGACCACGACCCCCGCCAGCGCGCCACCTCCGTCGGCCCGTTCACCAGCAAGTCGATGGTGGAGTCGCTCGAGTCCAAGGTCCGCCGGCTCGGCATCCCGGTGATCGGGAACTGCCGCCTGGTGGACGTGCTGGTCGACGACGGCAACGTCCGCGGTGCGCTGTTCCTGCGCACCGACGTCGGCGCCGCCCGGAGCGCCGCCACCGAGGAGGAGATCGTCGAGACCAACGTCGGCGAGGAGCCCTCCCCTGAGCCCACCGGCACGCTCGTCGAGCAGCTCGCCAAGGAACCGTCGCGCTTCCTGCTGGTGCGCGCCACCAACGTGGTCATGGCCACCGGCGGCCCGGCGGGGATGTACTCGGACTCGGTGTTCCCGCACGGCCAGTGGGGCGGCGCCGGGGCCGCGCTCCGAAACGGCGCCCGCGGCCACAACCTCACGGAGTGGCAGTTCGGGTTGGCCTCCATCAAGCCGCGTTGGAACGTGTCGGGCACCTACATGCAGGTGGTGCCGCGGTTCGTGTCCACCGACGCGGAGGGCGGCGACGAGCGCGAGTTCCTTTCCGACGTCATCGATGACCCGAACCTGCTGGCAAGCCTGGTGTTCCTGAAGGGCTACCAGTGGCCCTTCGACATCCGCAAGGCGCGCGACGGGTCCAGCCTGGTGGACCTGCTCGTCTACCGGGAGACGGTGATGCGCGGCCGCCGGGTGTTCCTCGACTTCCGCAGCAACCCCGCCGGGGCGCTGGACGCGGACCAGCTCGACGAGCAGGCGCGCGTCTACCTGGAGCGGGCCGGGGTCGCCGACCTGGCGGGCACCACCCCGATCCAGCGGCTGCGCCACATGAACGAGCCGTCCTACCAGTTCTACCTGGGCCGCAACCCGGGCGTGGACCTGGAGCAGGACATGCTCGAGATCGCGGTCTGCGCACAGCACAACAACGGCGGCATCGCCGTCGACGGCTGGTGGCACTCGTCGGTGGTCGACGGCCTGTTCCCCGTCGGCGAGGCCGCCGGCGCGCATGGCGTCTACCGCCCCGGCGGCGCCGCGTTGAACTCCGGCCAGGTGGGCTCCACCCGGGCCGCGCAGTACATCGCCGCTCACCGGGCCGAGGCTCCCGAGGGTGACGGCTTCGACGCCGTCGCCACCGACGTGTTCGGGCGCGCGGCCACGCTGCTGGCCGATGCCGTCGCGCGCTTCGAGGCGGGCGCCGAGGACAACACCGGCACGCTGATCACCGACGTCACCGAGCTGATGAGCCGCAACGCCGGCCTCGTGCGCTCGCGGGCGTCGGTGCTCGAGGCGCTGGAGCAGGTTACTCAGTGGCTCGAGTCCTACCCGGAGACGGTCGTGGTCGACGACTCGTCGCGCCGCAGCGTGAACCGGCTGTTCCTGATCCACGACATCCTGACCAGCCAGTACGTCTACCTGCACGCGATGAAGGACTACCTGGACCACGGCGGCAACTCCCGCGGGTCGGTGCTCTACACCGACCCAGACGGCGACCTGCCCTGGCCCGACCAGGACCTCGGCCTGCCCGAGGAGTTCCGGTTCGTCCTCGACGCCGGCGCTCTCGACGGCGTCACGCAGGAGGTGGACTGGAACGGCGCGGGCGAGCCCGTCTTCACCTGGCGCGACGTGCGGCCCATCCCCAGCGACGACGACTTCTTCGAGAACGTCTGGCGCAACTTCCGCACCGACAGGGGCGTGCCAGCGCGGCAGTCGTAGCCCTCCCCCCAGAAGCCGTCGCGGCCCCGGTCCCCCGCCGGGGCCGCGACCCTTCTGCTCGTCGGGGTGTGACCAGCGTGCGCGACACGCCGCGCCAGGCTCCTACAGGGCCCCGAAACCGATTTCGCGCGCACTGTGGTCACCACGGGTCCCGGCGGCCCCGGCGCCGGCCTCAGCCGCGGCGGCGGTAGACGGCCAGCGCCGTGCCTCCCAGCACCTGCTCCCGCTCGGCAGCGCTGAGCCGTTGCGCCACCAGGTCGAACCACTCCCCGTAGCCCAGGGCGTGGCCGGTGGCGGCGGAGACGGGGAAGTCGCTGCCCGCCAGCAGCCGCCCGGGCCCGAACGCCTCGAGTGCCGCGTCCAGGAACGGGTCCACCTGCTCTGCCAGCGGCCGGTTCGGGTCGGACTCGGGTGCGAGGCCGGAGAGTTTCGCAAACACGTTGGGTGCACCGGAGAGCTCGCCCAGGTTCCCCACCCACTCCTGAGCGACGGCGCTGCCGAAGCCGGCGGTCACCGGCGGCTTGCCCAGGTGGTCCAGCACGATGGTCACCTCGGGGACCGCCCGGGCCGTGCGCACGAGGGCGGGGAGTTGGTGGTGCCGGATGCAGGCGTCGAACGGCAGGCCGCGCCCGGCCAGTGCCCGCAGCCCTGCCACGAGTTCGGCGGACTCGACCAACTCGACGGGCTCGTCCTGCAGCAACCGCCGCACCCCGACGAGCAGGGGCGACTCCTCCAACTCGTCGAGCACCTCCCCCAGCCCGGGTTCATCGACGGGCGCGTGCGCGACGAGGCCGTGCAGCTGCGGCCACCCGGGCGCGAGTGACTGCACCCAGCGCGCCTCGGCGAGTCCGTCCGCGCAGTCGGCCTGGACGAATACCTGCTTGTCGACGACGTCGGGCTCGACGTCGCCTGGCAGGAACGGCCGCCCCAGCGTCGGCTCGTCGTCGAGCCAGGGGTAGCGCAGCAGGGCGGTGTCCCACACGTGCAGGTGGGCGTCGACGATGGTCATGCCTGCTCCGATCTGATGAAGCCTGCCTCGGCCAGTTCGGCCCAGAGCGCGTCGGGCACCGTGGCGGCGTGGCCGGCCAGCGCGGCAGCACACTGCTGCGGGCTGCGGACGCCGATCACAACGCCCGCGACGACGGGGTGGCGCAGCGGGAACGCGAGGGCCGCCGTCGGCAGCGTGACGCCGTGGGACTCGCAGATGTCGGCAAGGGCGTTGACGCGGTCAAGGAGTTTCGGCGGCGCGGGCCGGTAGTCGTAGTGCGCCCCGGGCGCGGGGCGCGGTGTGGCGAGCAGGCCGGAGTTGAACACTCCTGCCACCACTACGGAGATGCCTCGCTCGGCGGCGAGCGGCAGCAGGTCAGCGGAGGCGGGCTGCTCGAGCAGGGTGTACCGGTTGGCGCACATCACGAGGTCGACGTCGGTGCGGCGCACGAACTCGGTGAGCATTGCGGACTGGTTCATGCCGACGCCGACGGCGTTGATGACCCCCTGCTCGCGGAGCTCGACGAGCGCCGGTACGGCCTCCGACGAGGCCTGCTCCCAGTGGTCGTCGGGGTCGTGGAGGTGCACGATGTCCAGGCGTTCCAGCCCCAGGCGAGCGAGGCTCTCCTCCACCGAGCGCAGCACGCCGTCGCGGCTGAAGTCCCAGCGGCGGCGCAGGGAGGCGGGCACCGCGAATCCCTCGTCGTCCATCTCCCCCGTCCGCGGGTTGGCCTCCAGCAGCCGCCCGACCTTGGTCGAGAGCACGAACTGGTCCCTCCCGACTGGTCGTAGCAGGTCACCCACCCTGACCTCGGACAGGCCCAGGCCGTAGTGGGGTGCGGTGTCGAAGTACCGGATGCCGCCCTCCCAGGCCGTCTGGAAGGTGGCCGCCGCGTCCTCGTCGGTGATGGCCTGCCCGAGGTTGCCCATCTGCGATGTGCCCAGTCCGAGTTCGGTGATCCCCAGCCCCGTGCGCAGCTTCCTGGTCCGCATCGAACCTCCTCGTCAGTCCCGGCTCCGCCCTAGACTGCCACACACCTGCTCCCACCAAGGAAGGCCCCCATGCGTGCACTCGTCGCCAGCGGATCAGGGCGCTACGCCGACCCGTGGCACCCGTTCCCGAAGACCTCCCCACTGCTCGCCGAGATCCTGCGCGGGTCCGGCTTCGAGGTGGATGTCGACGACGACGTCGACGCGTCCATGGGCAGGCTCGACGGGGTGGACCTGCTCGTCGTCAACGCCGCGGACCCGTGGCTCGAATCGGACGAGCGACTGGCCCGGGACTCGGCCGCGCCGCAGCAGTTTGCGGCGGCGCTCGAACGCGGGATGGGCGTGCTGGCCCTCCACTGTGCCCTGGCGTCGCTGCGCGACTACCCGGACTGGGCCGCAGCGCTGGGAGCGATGTGGGTGCCGGGGCAGTCCTGGCATCCCCCACTGGCCACCACCCGAATCACCGGCGCCACCCTGCCCGACGGCACTGCCGTGGCCGACTTCGACGTGGACGACGAGCGCTACCTCAGCCTGCAGCGCATTGGCCGCAGCCACGTCGTCGCTAACTTCGACGGTAGCTCAGGTCCGGAGCCTGCGGCGTGGGTCAGGGAGTACGGCAACTCGCGGATCGCGGTCGACGCGCTCGGCCACGACGAGCGCTCCTACGCCTCGGCGGGCCACCGCGCCCTGGTCTCGGAACTCGCTGTCTGGGCCTCACGGCACCAAACCATGTGGGACGTCTGATCATTTCGGGCAAATCGGCTGAGCCGACGGCGTGGCTCGTAGGCTGCCCACGGGCGGTCTCTCTCACCCCTTGGCACAAAGCACAACCCGAGATCTGGCCCACCCAGACCGCCATCAGGGCGGAGTGTTCGTCACGAAGACGGGTTGGCACTGCAACAACCTCACCTACCTGCCGATGGCCACCCGGGCTGCATGGGGCAGTAACCGCTGGCGGCACCGGTGAGTGGCCTCGGCCAAGGGCAAGAAATGGCGCACCAATTGTGGCACCGCTGCCTCCGGAGGAAACGGTTGCCGCACCTGGATCTGGAGCACCTTCGTCGGCGCAGGGCAGGACAGCGCCGGTGCGTGGAGCTACCACCAGACCGACAGCTGGGTGGGGTACAACATTGTCCGCTTCCACTGACCATCACCTGAAAGCAGTGCGCCCCGCCAACCGGCAGGGCCCACTGTGTCGGGGGATTTCACTAACGAATTTGCCCGGTTTGCTTGACGGCTGCGACGACCCGGGTCGCCAGCTCCCTCAGTGGACGAAGGTGAACTTCACCACCTGCCGTCGCGCTGCGCGGCTCGTCCACGAAACGGGAGAAGCGCAGCAATGCAAGGTACATGGGCCGACCACGCCCTGCCTCCCAACTTGTCCTCGCAACCTGCAGTGCCGCTCGGAGCCTCGGGACTGCTGACGCGCTGATCGACCCCAATTCAATGGCAGACGAGAGCCCAGCCTCCACGGAGGTCAGGGAGTGCGCGAGATCCAACAACTCGAGACGGAAGACCCGCCCGGCCGCGCCATCCGTGTCGAGGGTGATCTCCGTGACATTCCCGGAGATGGATACCGTCACCCCCGGTTCCGCGCTGACCAACTGGATGCCGGGTTCGGACAAACGCAGCGTCAGTGAACTACCCACGAAGGTCGGCTCCGAGATTCCGACGCCGATGGTGCCGTCAGAGCGTCTGGCGAACACGGCCGAGGCCGGACCGTCCGACTCGAACACCCCTGCGTTGGAGCTCGAGAAGAAGTTCAGCATGGTCACACCCAGACCGGTGTGGGTGACGCCCTGCACCGAGGCGTCGTTGGCCAGGATCACCAGCCTCCCATCCTGGTATCCCTCAAGGTCGGGCTCGTCGGCGTTAGGCACGATCGCGTAGGCGAGCGACGTCGGCTGGTCGCCGGCATGCAGGAACGACACGTTGGAGACCACACGGGTCAGGTCCGGACCGGTCACGGAGACAGCACCGGACTCGATGCTGACCGGGCTGGCGTTCAGAAAGACGTAACCCACAGCTCCACCTGCCACCGGCTCGGACCACCTGGCGTACTGCAGGACACTGCCCGTGGTCCCACCCGTCCCGGGAAAGCCGTCGCCGTCCACCCAGTTGAACACGGGACTCGAGCCCGCCGGGCTGATCCTCGTGTCCACGGAGGTGATGAGGTCCCGCCCGGCTGGTTCAGACAGGTCGGCCCCCAGGACGACGATCTCTTCGTCGAACATGTACCAGGACTTCACTCCCTCGGGGTTCAGGTACGTGAGGTTGAACTCGTGGCCGAGCTGCTGACTCGCGGTGCCGTAGCCGTCAACGTCCGCGCCTGCTGAGTGGTCATTGGTCGCCCAGGGACTGTTCCCGGACTGCGCCCGCTCCTCTCCAACTTGTGCCGTCACTCCCGCAAGTTTCGTGGGATGCACAACGTGCAGGTATTCTCCGCCGTAAGCTTGCGTCTGGTCTTGGCCGCTGAGGTAGAGGTAGTAGGCGCCCTCTCCCTGGAACCACGGACGAGGGTTGGCCCCGCTGAGGGTCTCGTACTTGGCGATGCGTGACGAACTCCGCGCGATGGCGAACCGGTACCCCGGTCGGCCGTGCACCGAGCGCTCCATCGAGTTGAAGGGTTTGTGCCCCGACTCGAAGAACGGATCCTCGGGAACCAGGGCCGCATCAGTCATGAGTGCATCGAAGGCTGCGATCGCCAACGGGGAGACAAAGGTTGCGACCTCGATGGTCTCGTCCGACGTCTGGGCAATGTGTTTGATGTAAGCACGCAACGCCTCTCCTTGCGCAGTTGGCAGGCTCGCGGCCAACTGGGTGAACGCTTCCACGAGGATGTGGGCGTCCTCGTAACCGACGTTGGTGCGTGCGGCGATCCTACCCTTCACCAATTCGAGGAGGTGTCCCTCGTAGGTCACGGGCGCGAAACTGTTCTGCACCCAGCCGTGGGCCGCCGACGGCAGCCCACTCACCCCGATGAGGGAGGTCCCGGCCGTGACCGCCACCAACTGGGTCAGTCTGGTGAGCAGGTTCTTGCCGTAAGCACCCGTGTAGGGAACGTCCACGTGCTGGAGGAACGAACCGTCCGGGTAGAAGCCGTCAGTGATCCCGTCCACCGGTGCCACCGGGTCAACGACCTGCGTGACCGTGAGGAATGCCGCGAGCCCCTCCGACACGCGAGGGGCATCAGCTGTCAGTGCGCCCTGGACCAGGTAGTTCAGAGAGATGTCTGCGCGATTCGCCCCGGAGTGGAACCGCGGAACGTAGAGGAGGTGGCTGTCCATCATGGTCACGCACAGGTCGACGAGGCCCGGGTCCACCAACAAGATCCTGTCGTACAGGTGGGCGAGCGTGCGCGTAATCTCGTTCGGGCTGCCGATCTCCCAGTCCCACCAGTCACCGTACGTGTCTCCTGTGCCGGTGTAGGGGTTGCCCTGGGCGGAGTAGTAGTTCTCAACCACCCATCGCAGGGCAGCTATCAACTGGTCTTGTTTAGCCGTGTCGCCGAACCACTGCGCCCCGGGGGCCGCTGTGGCGAGCGCCAGCGTGCAGAGCACCCGGAAGGTGCTGGTGAGCCGTCCGCTGGCCACCGCCCCATTGCTGGAGTTCTCCAGACCCAGCCGGACGTCGTTGATAACCCCTGAATACTGTTCCCACTGCGACGGCGGACGCAGCCGGGAGAGGTAGCGTTCCCCATCTGCCTCGATCAGCGCAATCCTCGGCGCGGCGGCCGCGCTTTGGTTACTGGTGGCCGTGCCGGCGTGCACGCTTCGGAAGTTCTGCAGGAGCAGCGGCAGGTCCCCCGGATCAGCCGCCACCGGACGTGAGAATCGGAGAACGGCATGTCCAACCCCGGCGGCCCCCGCCAGTCCGAACAATGCTCTCCTCGAAAAGCCTGACATGTACTGCCTCCATCCGTTCGGGTGAGCGCCGGGGAGACGGGCTCCCCAGCGCCGGGGGTCAGCTGATTGAATAGTCGAGATCAGACATGAGTTGCTCCAGCTCGGCGCGTGTTCCCGGGTCCACGTGGTCGTTTCGGTTCACTCGACCCAGGTGCTCCAGGAAATGCTCGACGAACTTTCGGCTCTGGTGGCGACGACCGGCACGCAGGTGGCCACCAAGGGCCGCGATGGAGGTCATCACCCTCACGGACAGCGATCCGCTGACGGCGCCGGAGGCAACCGCAGCCTCGAGAACTGCCTCGGCCGATTCCAAGATCCCCAGCGGATCGATGAACTCGACCTCGAAGATCCGTCCCCAGACGTTCAGGGTGTCCACCCTGAGGACACTTGCTGTGTCCCCCTGCTCGGTCGCCACGCCCGCGTCCGATTGGTTGAAGGTCAGCAACGGCCGATTCAACTTCAGGACGAGCTGGCCCCGCTTGAACGTGGGCTCGGAGACGGCCAGGCGAGAGGTTCCGTCGCTGCTGCTCCGGAGCACGACTGCAGCCGCTCCGTCTGATTCGAGGAAGGCCGAGCTGCCGGCGGCGAAGAAGTTCGCCATCCGCACGCCAGCATCGTGGTCCTTCAGCGCCTGCACCACAGTGTCATTGTCCAAGACCTCGATGTTTCGGCGGGTGTGGTCCTTGAGTGCTGCCACCGACGCGTTGGGCACCAGTGCGTAGGCGAGGGCCGTCTCCTGCGTGCCGGGGTGTGAGTAGTAGATGCTGGAGACCGTCTGCGTCACCCGCGGGTTGCCAACCACGCCCGTGACGTTGGCGGACTTCAGGCCCACCTCCAGCCCTGGATCGGACAGAAGTACGTAGCCGACGGCGGCACCGATGCTCGGGTCGGACCACCGGACCCAGGCCAGGTCTGTGCGCGCTGTCTCGCCCGAAGACGCCTCCCCGGACCGCGTTCCCCACTCGAAGACAGGGTTGCTGCCCACCTCGCTGGTCCGGCTGTCGATGGTAGTGGTCAGGGGTCGTCCCTGCGGATCACGCAGCCCGGCGGCGAGCACAACCACCTGGTCATCGAGCATGAACCAGGACTTGTTTCCATCAGGGTTCTGGTAGGCGACGACGTCGTCGGGCAGCAGTCCGGCCTGTACGTCACGCCAAGTGACGTCAGAACTAAGGACCATGCCCGCGGTGCCATAGCCGTCAATCGCGGCGCCGCCCGAGTGCTCGTTGAGCCCCAGAGGATAGTAGAAGTACTGGTTCTGCAAGGGCGAGGAAGACGTGAACCCCAACTCCGGATTGTCGTACCAGCGTTGCCCGTACAGTTCCTCGATGGTGAGGCGCTCCTCGTCGGGTGCGGTCGCACCAGCCCACTTGCGCCAGTCAACGGTGTGGATGTGCTCGCCCGAGTAGGTCTCGTTCTGCTTCTGGCCGGCGAGATGGATGAAGTAGCCGCCTTCGCCCTGCAGCCACGGCCTCGGGTTGGCCCCGCTCATGGTTTCGTACTTGCTGATGCGCTCCGAGCTCCGGGCGAGGCTGAACGCCCAGCCGTCACGGACGTGGATGTTGCGCTCCATTGTGTTGAAGCTGCGGTGCCCGGTGGGCATGTAGGGGTTCGTGGCGACGACATCTGCGTCACCGAGGATGCCGTGGTAAAGCACGGACGAGCCCGGCGATGCGAAGTCGTTGGTGTCGATGACAGCCTCCGTCGCGGTGCCCAAGTACTTCACGAAGGAGCGCACCTTCTGTTGTTCATCACCGCGGGCATAGCGTGACATGTCACTGAAGGCTTCGGCGACGATGACGGTGTCGACGTAGTCGACGTCGAGCCGGGCGGAGATCCTGCCCTTGACGACTTCCAGCATCCAGCCCTCGTACATGACGGGGGCGAAGCTGTCCACGAGCCAGGACAGCACCACTCCGGCGAGTTGGCCGTCGGCGACGTAGCCGGAACCATCGAGGATCTTGGTGGCCTCGATGACGCGAACCAGCAGGTTCTTGCCGTAGGACCCCGTATAGGCCACAGAATCGTGGTGGATGAAGGAGCCATCCTCGTAGAACCCATTGGTGATGCCGTCGACTGGGTTGACCGGGTCGATGTAGTCAGCCACCGTGAGGTGCCACTGGATACCCTCGGCGATCCGTGCGTCGTCGCCGATCAGTGCGCCCAGCACGAAGTGGTTGATCGTCATGTCACCCCGGTTGGCACCGGTGTGGAACCGTGGCTCGAAGTCCTGGTGGCTGTCGATCACCCTGACGTAGTCCCCGATGAGACTCGGATCGACGGTCGGGATCCTGTCCCGCATGAACACGAGCGCCTTGGTGAGGTGCGTCGGTACACCAATCTCCCAGTTGAACCAGTCCCCATAGACATCTCCCGTGCCCTCGTAAATATTGCCCTCGAGGTCGTAGTGGTTGGCCAGGAGCCACCGGAGTGCCGCGATCACCGCGTCCTGGATTGCGGTGTCACCGTAGGAGGCTGCACCCGGGGTAACCGTGGCCAGTACGATTCTCGTCAACGCCGAGTAGGTGTTGGCGAGGGAGTTGCTGGCCGAGGCCGCCGTGGGCCAGTGCTCCACGCCGAGCCTGATGTCGTCGATCACTCCGTCAAACCTGTCCCAGTCCGCGGGTGGACGAAGCCTGCGGAACAGGTTCGCCGAGTCTCGTTGGATGGCGTCGACCTTGGACAGCACGGATGGGTGCGCGTTGACTTCGGCTGTGCCCGCGAAGATCTCTGTGAAGTTCGCCAGGATCGTGTCTCGTCCCGCTGCGTGCGCCGGGACCGTGGCGACCGGAAGACTGGCCAGGGCCGCTGCAATGCCGACACCCCCGGTGGCCTGCAACAACTTGCGCCTCGACAACTCGAACATGGGTATTTCCTCTCCGTTGAGTAGTGGCCCGCCTCTTCGCGAACCCGCAGGACCCATCACAATCGGCTCCGGAGGGATGAATCAAGCATGCCTGCGAACCAATCACTCTTATGGTCAGGCAGAGCGGGCGAACTTCTCCGCACTCACCAGGTGCAGCATCGGTTTGCCTGCGAGATACCGCTGGACCTCGGATACCGCACCCGCCCCCAGGGCGGCGAGTTCGGGGCCGACGGCACCAGCCATGTGAGGTGTGAGCAGGACGTTCGGCCGATCCCAAAGAGCAGAGTCCGGAGAGGGGACGAGCGGGTCAGTGACGTCCAGGATCGCCCGGATCCTGCCGCTGACCAGCTCAGCCTCGAGGGCCTCACCATCGACGACGGAGCCGCGGGCGGTGTTCACAAGGGTCGTCCCATCCCGCATGAGCGCCAGGAGCTCAGCAGTGACCATGCCCTTGGTTTCCTCGGTTCCGGGCACGTGCAGGGTCACGACGTCACTGCTGGCGAACAGTTCGGGGAGGTCCACCTCGGTCGCTCCCAACGCCTCGGCATCGTTGCAGTAAGGGTCGTACACCAAGATCCGCAGTCTCGAGGATCGCAGTCTGGCGATGACACTGCGGCCGATCCTGGAGGCACCCACCACACCCACGGTGGGTTCGTGAGAGGCCGCAACGCGATACCTGTCGTAGACCTCGATCCGCTTGCGCTCGCTGCGGTAGTCCTCCGCCGAGCGGAACACGCCCTTGAGGCTCAGTGTCACCATGGCGTGCGTGTAGTCAGCGACGGGTTCGGCGTTGGTTCCAGCCTGTGTCGAGACGAGCAGTCCACCCTCGAGCACCTCGGATGTCACCACTTTCCGGACGCTGCCGCCGGTGTGAACCACAGCTCGCAGGTTAGGCATCCGTTGCATGAGATCGAGGTCGACCTGCTGCGTCCCCCAGCCCGTCACCAACACCTCCGCCCGGGTCAGGATGTCGTTCGGCAGCGCGCCCAGCGACCCAGGGTTGGCCACTGGGTAGAGCGTCGCTTGGCGCGCGATGGCCTTGAGCACAGCGGACCGAAAGATCTGGTCGAACAACTCGGGCGCAACGGCCAATAGGACGAGCGGTCTGGGACTGGCATTTCGATGGCTACTTGGTTGCGCCACTGGTGAGGCCCTCCATGATTCGACGGCCAACCCACAGGTACAGAACCAGCACGGGATAGATGAGGATGACGATGCCGGCGAACAGGCCTCCCCAGTTCGAGTTGTACTGCATCGTTCCGTAGAGCCTCAGCAACGCGGCCGGCAGGGTCTGCTGGGATGGGTCAGGGATCAGGACCAGCACCAACAGGGTCTCGTTCCACATGTTCAGCGCATTGAGCACGAGGGCCGATTTGATCCCCGGCCAAGCTACGGGAACCATAATCCGCGCGAACGTGTCGAGGGGGCTGGCCCCATCCATCTCGGCCGCCTCGTTCAGTGACGTCGGCAGCGAGGCGAAAGCCGCTGTCAGCAGGAACACGCTGAATGGCAACGACGTTGCGATGTAGATGAACACCAAGGTGATGCGGTCGTCCCACCAGCCGAACAGGTACTCGATGGCGAACGCGCGCACCTCGCTGCGCGCGATGAACAACGGTACGAGGATGGTCTGCACGGGAAGCGCCACACACAGGGCGACGTAGGTCTTCGCGAGGGCCGCAAGCCTGCGGTGGCTACGGCTGATCACGTACGCTGCTGGCGCGGCGATCGCGATGGTGAGCACCGCACTGAGTGCGACGACGACCGCCGAGTTCAGTGCCGCTCCACCGAATCCCGAGAGCGACCAGGCAGTGACGAAGTTGTCCCACTGGGGCGATGCCGGCAACCCGAAGGGGGCGCCGAAGATCTCGCGGTCAGTCTTGAGCGCGTTGAGACCCACCCAGACGGCCATGAAGATGTTGAACACCACCCAGATCCACAGAAGCATCTTGATCGGGTTCGGCATCGCGAATGAGCCAGGCCTCGCGGTCCAACGGCGTGGGCGTCGGGTGGGCGGCGGGGCGTCGTCCGAAATTGCCTGCACCGGGATGGTGGCCGTCATGAGAGCTCGATCCGTTCTCGTCGCATCACGCGCTGCAGGATCAGCACGAGCACGGTTGTGACCACGAAGATCGCGATTCCGACGGCGGCGGCGCGGCCGAGCTGGGGAACGCCCTCGGGTCCACCGGTGGTAGCCAGGTACTGCTGCACCGCCGCGGTGCGTGCCTGCAGCGGTGGGGAGCTCTGGGAGCCCACGAACGCGATCACGATCTCGAACGTCTTCATCCCGGTGATGATCCACAATGTCGAGGCCACACTGACCGACTCCCAGGAGAGTGGGACGGTGATCAGCCAGAACTGCTTCCAACGTGAGGCGCCGGCTAGTTCAGCCTCCTCATAGAGATAGGGCGGGATCTGATCAGTACCCGTGGCGACGATGGCGATGTAGAAGCCGCTGACGCTCCAAACCAGTCCGATGACGATCATCTGGAAGACCATCTCCGGCGCCAGCCAAGCGCGCTGCAACCTTTCCAGCCCCACGGTGTCGAGCAGCGTGTTCAGGCCACCCTGCGGATTGAGCAGGAAGCCAAGCGCCGCACCGATCGCGATGGGCGAGATGATGTAGGGCACGAAGATCACCGATCGGATGAACCCCGCCCCCCGCATGCCCCGCAACACCATCAGTGAGAAGAACACCACTGCGAAGATCCCGGCACCACCCAGGAACACCAGGACCAAGGTGTTGGTGAAGGAGACCCGGAAGGCCCGCGACGTCCACAAGCTCGTGTAGTTGTCGATGCCCACCCATTCCATGGGTGCGCCCGGCCCGCGCCAGTCGACGAGGGAGAGGAGGACCGTGAAAGCGGACGGGAACACCAGCACCAACGTCATCAGGGCGATGGCCGGCGCGAGGAACGGGATGAGGACGCGGTCCACCCCCCGGTGACCGGCACGTCGCGTACCTGCCACCGGGATATCGGACATCTCGTGGACCTGGGTCATGCTCAGCCGTCGGACCCGAGGAACGTGGCCGTGTCCTCCTTGCCACGGGCGATGAAGGCCTCGGCGGTGAGTTCGCCGCTGAACAGCGCGTCGTTGGCGGGCAGGAAGATGTCGTTCCACCACTGCGGATGCGTCGCAGCGGCGAGGTCGTGTGCCCCGGTCACCTGGTCCGGGTCCGCCTGCTGGATGTGCTCGTAGAGGCTGATGAGTGAGGCCGGGGGTTCGACGTCGGAGCGCGCCCCGATGAACCCTGCCTCAGTGGACCACAAGGTCTGGTGGTCGCTCTTGGCGGCGTATGACAGGAAGTCGAGGGCAGCATCCATCTCTTCGGTGTCAGCGCTCACGGCCAAGCCGTTCGCGGTGACCTCGATGACCTGATTGTCACCCTCGCCCGGGAACAGGAAGGTGTCGGCCTCAAAGCCCTCCGCCTGCTGATCGGTCGTCTCACCACCCATGTAGCTGCCGTTGAGCATGAACGAGTACTCATCGTTGGCCCAGCGGTTCTGGGCGTCCGGGTACTTGCTGCCCATGTAGGTGTCATCCAGGTAGCCACCCTCGACGAGTTGCTGGACGCGCTTCGCTGCCTCCAGTACCTCGGGGGCGTCCCAGTTGGCCGTGTCCTCGGCCAGTTCCCGCATGGTTCCAGGTCCGCCGAGCTGGACCAGGCTCTGGAAGATCCAGAAGACGTTGTAGCCCGAGACGGTGCCGTCAGCACCTATGGGGACGAGGCCCTGTGCCTTGTGCTCGTCGAAGAGTGCGATCAGTTCGTCCCAGGTCTGCGGCGGCGTTTCCCGCAACTCCGGGAAGCGGCCCGCGTTGAACCAGATGGCGTTGGAGTTGATGTAGGTGGGCAGGATAGCGAGCTTGCCGTCGGCTTGGGAGGACTCGATCACGGAGTCTGCGATGGTCTCGGAGACGGGAACTCCCTCACCGGGTACCTCGCGATCCAGGAGCGGATCGAGATCCGCGAGAAAACCGCGGGCCTGGAAGTCCATGATGTTGCGAGTGCCGGCGTCGAACAGGTCAGGTCCCTCCCCCGTGGCGAGGGCGTTGATCAGGCTCTGGGTCACCTGTCGACCCATGTACTGGACGTCGACCTCAACTCCAGTTTCTGCCGTGAAGTCCTCGATGATCGCGTCCATGATCACCTGCTGCGGCTCGCCCTCGCTCCAAGCTGCCCAGTAGGTGAGTGTCACGTCCTGCTGGACGGTCGGGTCATCCCCGGCGTCGTCCTGGAACCGCGTACCGCAACCAGACAGCGCCAGCACACCCGCGAGGGCCACAACGGCCCCCGTCAAACCAATTCTGCTCTTTCTGAACATTTTGGGTTTCCCTTCTCCCAGCCACTTTGCTGGGACTACTCCGGCCCCATCACCGTCACCCTGAAGGGGTGTACTGATCAGTAGATGGGACTCAAAGAGCATGCATCAAGAATGAATCTGGAATATGCGTCAGACACCGGCCCCGTTTTCCGCACCGCACGACTCGCGGATCACAATCCTGGGCTTGAGGAAGATCTGGTGCACGGGTGCCTCGTTTCCTTCCCGCAGCCGAGTCAGCAACAGTTCGGCAGCCAGCCGGCCCATCCGGTACTTGGACGGTGCGACGGCGGTCAACGGGATCGGCGCAGACTCTGCTGACTCGTCGTCGTAGGAGACAAATGCCAGTTCACCGGGCACGGCCATCCCACGCCGAAGCGCTGCGGCTTCGAGGATGGCGGCCTCGCGGTCACCGAAAACCAGTGCAGCCGTGACCCCCTGCTGATGGAACGTGTCCAGCACTTCGGCAGCCTTTGCCGGCCCCCATTCGTCCCAAGTGGCGGTGACCACGACACTGGCATCCAACCCCAAAATCCCCATCGCCTCCTCGTACCCGAGTCTGATGGGCAGTCCGGTGCGCGAGTGCTCCCGCAGACACAGCGCAATCCGGGTGTGGCCGAGGGCGTGCAGGTGCTGGACAGCATCGAAAGCTCCTGCAGTGTGATGGGAGCAAACAAACTCTGTGGGGTCTCCCGACCCGAGTTCCTCGAACCGGCGTTCGATCAACACTACCGGTTTCCCGAGCTTGCGCAGCGACGCGATTCGCTCGCCAGCCGCCCGGCCCCGGGCTTCACTGGGAACCAGGAGGAGTCCGTCAACCCCCGAGCGGATCAACTGCTCGAGCGCCTCCGACTCTCGGCCGGGGTCATATTGATAAGTGGACAGGACCAGACTGATGTCCGCTGCCTCGAGCGTGTCCTTGATTCCCTCAAGCACCTTGGGGAAGTAGAGACGCAGGTCCGGCAGCAGCACCCCGACGGATGCCTCACGGTTCTGGCTGCGGGGCTTCAAGAGCACGAACATGCCCGCTCCCTGGCGAACCTCGAGGAGCCCTTCGGCGACGAGTTCCTCAACCGCCCGCCGAACGGTGTTGATCGAGTATCCGGTGGCCTCGGCGAGCTCCCGCTCGGTGGGAAGCTTGCTCCCCACCACCCAGGTGCCAGCGTCAATGCTCCGGCGCAGGTACTCCGCCAGCGCGTGGAACTTGAGTTGTCCCCCGGGTAGTCGCGTTGTCTGCATCAGGACTCCTTCCCGTAGGCCCTGATCGCGACGACGTGGGCGCTGGCGGCACCGTTGGTCCGGGAGATGAGTACGCGAGTTGCCGTGATGTTCCGGGACCGGATCTGGTGAACACGGTGACGGCGTCGATTGCCCTCCTTCCGCTCGACCCGCTGCCAGGTCCCGTCGCGCAGCACTTCGACGTCGTAGTCGGCAACGAGTTCGGGCACCACTCGGAAGGGCCAGCGCTTGTAGTGGAGGTTGTTCGCATACTGGTTAACGTCGTCGTTGAACACGAGGCTGAGGGTATCGACATCCACAGGGTTGTCCCAGCGCAGTTCGAGCCACTCCGGCTCGTCCGCCATCGGCGCCGAGACCCATGCCTGTGGCCCATCGTGGGGGCGCAGGTGCGAAGAAGCGGCACGCTCGGGTGTGTAGGCGGAACCCGGGTGGGCGATCGCGAGCGTCGTCCGGTTCAGTGACTTGATGTCCCACCGGACGACGTCGTTGGGCGCGGACGCCTCCAAGTGCAGGTCGATCTCCTCGGCCACCCCGCCGTCGCCCTTCAACTTCATCGACAACTGCCCGAACCGGTACTCCCCGGCAACGCCCCACGAGACGTCCGGCTGTGCATGCAGCACGAGCGCCAGGTTCCGCTCCCCGTCTCCGGGCGGCAGGGGCACCTCCACCAACTGCACGCCACCGACACCGACGGCCGCCTCCCCCTCGGAGATGGTCTCGGCCGGTGTGAAAGCCAGGGCGTCGGGGGTGGTGCGGACGCTCCAGCGCACCGTCGTCGGGGAGTCGGCGCGCAGGGCCGCTCGCACCCACGTCGTCACCGCCGTTTGGGGGAACAGGACGGCGGTGTCGCTCTCGAGCCGCACCCAGTCGACGGGATCTGGCCCGACGGTGGTGTCGAGCGTGCTGCTGGCCGCCACCTTCGCGTACGGGGCGAGGTCCGTCGGATCATGCAGGGCCAGACCAGCCAGCGCGGCGTCGGCCCGCAGGAGGCGCTCCTGCAGGGGACGCACATCGGCCGCCAACTCCGCCGGGAGAAGGCCCCGGTCCCGGCACACCGCGGCGGCGGTGCCCGCGGCCTCACCCATGACGCCGCACGTGGCCATCACCCGCAGCGAACCGAACGCGACGTGGGATGCGCTCACGTTGCGGCCAGCCATCAACAAGTTGTCGACGCCGCGGGCGTGCAGGATTCCGAAGGGGATGTCGTAGATCCCGGGCGGGTAGATCTGCTGGGCGGCACCCTTGGGCTCGTAGACGCCCTTGGAGGGGTGCAGGTCGATGGACCAACCACCGAAGCCGATGGCATCCGACTTCCGCCGGTTGACTTCTACGTCGCTCTGGGTCATCACGTAACTCCCAAGGATCCGCCGGTATTCTCGCTTACCAGGGATAGATCCGACCCATTCCAAAGTGAGGGTGTCGGCATCGAAGTTTCCTGAGTTCTTGATGTAGTCCCAGATCCCGTAGATGACGGCCCAGAGTTCATCACGGATCCGTTCGTTGTCGCCTACCACGTCCAGTTCCCCGCCCCACTCGATCCACCAGTAGGCCGCCCCGTTGTCCCCGGTACGCAGGATTCGGGACTCGAGGATGGATGTCTGGGCGACGTCGATCGCGAACGAAGGTGCCACGAAAGGTACGGGTTCGGATTCCTCCTTCGTGTAGAAGAGAATCGTGCTGCCGAGCGTGGTGTCATCCGCCACTTCGGGCGCCCAACCCTCGTCGAACTCGCCGCGCGCCTCTCGTCCCAGCATGAACTCCGCACCTGCCCTGGCCGCCACGAAGCCGTCGCCGGTACAGTCGATGAAATAGTCAGCCCGGATGCAAAGGTCGCGCTCGGATCCCAGGACGTGGGCGCTGATGGCATCAACGGTACTGCCCGATACGTGGACGTCGTGGATATGGGTGTTCAGGAAGAGCCGAATCCTGGGCTCGGCGTTCACTGCCTCCAGCAGGACCAGATCCCAGTAGGCCGGGTTGCCCAACGGGTTGACGAACTCGTTCTGCAGGTAGAGCTCACCGACGATGCCAGTTTCCCGGGCATAGCGCTGGTGCCCCGTCGCCGTTGCACCGCAGACCCAGACGCGGACCTCGCTGCTCGAGTTCCCACCGAGCACTGGACGGTTCTGCACCAAGACCACATCCAACCCCTGCCGTGCGGCGGCAATCGCCGCACAGATCCCCGCCATCCCACCCCCCGCCACTACGACGTCGGCGTCCAGATCCTCGAGACCCATAGTCACTCCTTCGTGTCGGGGCCATCCTGCCCTCACTCGCAGGAATGAATCCAGAAGGACTCAGGAAAGAGTCGCACCCGTGGTGGCCCCACGACCACCACACGCCCGCTCGTTCCTCACCGGCACTACTCGACCAGCGGAACTCGGGCCAACACTTTCCTCACCACGCAATGGTGCGGCGCCCGACGCGCCGATGCTCGACAGACTCGCCGACGCTCCCTGCTCAACGCAAGGGTCGCCAGCGACCTACTCGCGAACGGGGACGTGGCGAAACTGGGGGTCAGGCGCGGCGGGCCGCTGCCGTCGCGGAGACCTCGTGGCGCAGCGGCTCCCCGGTGAGGTGGCGCTCGAGCTCTTCGACAGCGGCCGCGCCCAGCGCGACGGCCTCGGACCCGATCGCCCCGGCGACGTGGCCTGTGAGCTGCACGTTGGGCAGCTCCCAGAGCGGGGACTCGGGCACGGGCGGCTCGGGCCAGGTGACGTCCAGCACCGCGCACACGTCCGGGCGCTGCTGCAGCAGCGCCACCAGCGCCGGCTCGTCGATGATCGCGCCGCGGGAGGTGTTGACGAGGGTGGCGCCGGGCCGCAGCAACGCGAGCTGGTCCGCACCGACGAGGCCCTCGGTGACGCCGGGGATCAGGGGTGAGTGGATGCTGACCACCAGGCAGGTCCGGAACAGCTCGTCGAGGTCGGCGGCGCGGCGGACGTCGTCGCGGGCGAGGTCCTCGTCGCTGACGTACGGGTCCCAGGTCCAGATCTCGACGTCGAGGGCGCGCAGGACGGCGCGGACGTGCCTGGCGATGGAGCCGTAGGAGACCAGCCCGATGCGCTGTCCCAGCGTGCCCGGGGCGCCGATCGGCCGGGGCAGTGCGTGGTTGCGTCGGCCGTGGGCGACGACGTGGTGGGCGCCCTTGAGCGCCAGCAGCACCTGGGCCGCGGTGTACTCGGCGACGAACCGGTTGTTGGTCTCCGCTGCCGTGGTGACTCGGGCCCCCCGCTCCCAGACCTCCCGGGACACGATGCCGCGGACGCTGCCGCCGGTGTGCGCCACGATCTCGAGGTCGGGGAGCCGCTCCAGCAGCTCGGCAGAGACCTCGGGCGTTCCCCAGCCGGTCACGATCGCACGGACCCCGGCGGGCAGTTCGACGTCGTCCCACTCGCGGCCGTCGGTCCCGACGACCTCGCCGAGTTCGGCCAGCCGGTCCAGCGTGGCGTCGGAGAGGACCATCTCCCTCACCTCGGGCCTCACGGCCAACAGCACGACGGGACGGCTCTGCTCCTGGGCAGCGGTGGTGGTCATGGCCCCCATTCTGGGTGGCCGCAACGCAGTTGACCAGTCGGGCCCCGCGCTCAGGCGGACTGGCGGACCACCAGCTGGGTGTCCATGATGGTGACCTTCTCCGCCGGCCTGTTCTCGATGAGCCGCACCAGCACGCGCGCCATCTCCGCGCCCATCTCCACCACCGGCTGCCGCACGGTGGTCAGCGGCGGCTCGGCGGAGGCGCTGAACGAGGCGTCGTCGAAGCCGACCACCGCCACGTCGTCGGGGACGCGCAGCCCGGCGGCACGCAATGGCCCGTAGGCGGCCACGGCCATCTCGTCGGAGGCGATGAAGACACCGTCGAAGGCCTCCCCGCGGGCGAGGAGCCGCTGCATCGCCTCGCGACCGGAGTCTGCGCTGTAGCGGCCGTGCTCGATCGGGCCCGGCTCGAGCCCGGCAGCGGCGAGTTCCTCCTCCCAGCCGCGCAGGCGGTCCTGGGCGCCCGGCATGGTGGGCGGCCCGGAGATCGTGGCGATGCGTCGACAGTCCCGCTCCACGAGGTGCCGCACCGCCCGGCGCGCTCCGGCGACGTTGTCCACGTCGACGAAGTAGCTGCGGTCCTGCAACTCGTCCAGGGGTCGGCCGCCGAAGACGACCGGCAGCGACTCGGCGATGTCGGCCCAGGAGTGGTCGCCGGTCTGGTGCGAGACCACGAGTGCGCCGTCGACGTTGCCGCCGAGCAGGTAGCGCATCGTCTTTGCCACCTGGTCCTCGGACTCGATGATCATGTTGAGCGTGTAGTCAGTAGGTGCCAGCTCGAGGGCCGCGCCCTGGACGACGGCGCCGAAGAACGGGTCGGCGAAGAATCGGGCGGTGCTCTCGGGGACCACGAGCGCGATGGCGAAGGCGCGCCTGCTCGCGAGTGAGCGGGCGGCCCGGTTCGGGACGTAGTTCAGCGCGGCGATGGAGCGTTGCACCGTCTCGACGACGGCGGGGTCCACGGTCGGGGTGCCGTTGACCACTCGTGAGACGGTGGCGCGCGACACCCCCGCGTGCGCCGCCACCATCTCGAGCGTTGGGGCCTTCTGCCTTGACATTCCTTGCCCTCCGAAACCGTTTCGTGTCCAGCCTAGGGGCTGTGACCGTTGTTGGGCCCGATCAGCCGACCGGGGCCGGCTCGCGCGTCGCGACGATCAACTGGCTGTAGCGCAGCGCGCTCAGCTTGGGGGTGCGCTCCATGGTCTCGTAGTCCACGTGGACGATGCCGAAGCGCTTGTCGTAGCCCCACGCCCACTCGAAGTTGTCGATGAACGTCCAGGCGAAGTAGCCGCGGACGTCGGCACCCTCCTCGATGGCGTCGGCGACGGCCCACAGGTGCGCCCGGATGTAGTCCCAGCGTTCGACGTCGTCGATCCGCCCGTCCACCACGACGTCGTCGTAGGCGGCGCCGTTCTCGGTGATGTAGAGCGGGGGCAGGTTGTCGTAGGTGCGGGTGAGCCTCACCAGCAGCTCGCGCAACCCGTCCGGGTTCACCTCCCAACCCATCGCGGTCTGCGGCAGGCCGCGCGTCGGCGACGTCACGTGCTCGGAGCCGACGAACCACGACCGTCCCTGCCTCGCCGTGGGCGCCTTGCCCGGCGGGTGCCCCTCCGGCAGCGGATGACCGCTGAAGTTGTCGTCGTGGTAGTGGTTCACGCCGAGGAAGTCGATGGGCGCCGAGATGGTCTCCAGGTCGCCGTCATGGACGAGTCGCTCGAAGTCGTACTCGCGCAGGTCCTCCAGCACGTCGGCCGGGTAGGCGCCCAGCAGCAGCGGCTCGAGGTACATCCGGTTCCACAGGCCGTCGAGCCGGCGGGCGGCGTCGATGTCGACGGGGTCCGTGGGGTTGTTCGGGACGGCGTTGGTGAGGTTGAGCGTGATGCCCACCTGGAGGTCGTCGGAGAGCTCGCGCAGCTGCCGGGTGGCCAGCCCGTGGGCGAGGTGCTGGTGGTGCAGGGCCGCGAGTCCGGCGTAGGGATCGGTGAGACCGGGGGCGTGCTCGCCGCCGACGTAACCGATCAGGGAGCTGCACAGCGGCTCGTTGAAGGTGGTCCAGTGCCGCACGCGGTCACCGAGCTTCTCGTGCACGGCGACGGCGTAGTCGACGAATCGGAACGCCGTGTCCCGGTTCGCCCAGCCGCCCAGCTCCTGGAGCGCCTGTGGGAGGTCCCAGTGGTAGAGGGTCAGCCACGGCAGGATGTCCGCCTCCAGCAGCTCGTCGACGAGGCGGCTGTAGAAGTCCAGCCCCTCGGCGTTGACGAACCGGTCACCCGGCTTCACGCGCGCCCAGCTCGTGGAGAAGCGGTAGGACTGCAGCCCGAGCTCCTTCATCAGGGCGACGTCGGCTGGCATCCGGTGGTAGTGGTCGACAGCCACGGCGGGGGTGTCCCCGTTCGCGATCGCCAGCGGCTGCCGGGCGAAGTGGTCCCAGATGGAGTCCTCCTTGCCGCCCTCAGCCGCCGCGCCCTCGATCTGAGCCGCTGCGGCGGCCGATCCCCAGATGAATCCATCGGGGAACCGGCCTTCGAGACGTGTTGCCATCAGCCCTTCACTGCTCCTGCCATGATTCCGGAAACCAACTGCTTGCCCGCGATGACGAACAACACCAGCAGCGGCAGCGTCGCGAGCACCGCTCCTGCGAGGACGATCGAGTAGTCCACGTACTTGGCCGACTGCAACTGGCTCAGCGCCACCTGCAGAGTCGGGTTCTGCGGCACCACCAGCAGCGGCCACAGGTAGTCGGTCCAGGCCGTCATGAACGTGAACAGGCCGAGGATCGCCATGGCGGGCCGGGCCGCCGGGAGTCCGACGTTGAGGAACGTGCGGATCATGCTGGCACCGTCGACGCGGGCGGCCTCGACGAGCTCGTCGGGGATGACGTCGACCAAGTACTGGCGCATGAAGAACACGCCGAAGGCCGTCACCAGGGTGGGGACGATCACCGCACCGAGGCTTCCGGTCCAGCCGAACTCCTTCATCAGCATGAACAGCGGGATGATGCCCAGCTGGGTGGGGACTGCGAGGGTGGCGATCACGAACACCATCAGGCCCTCGCGGCCCCGGAAGCGGAGTTTGGCGAACGCGTAGCCCGCCAGCGTCGAGAAGAACACCACCGAGATCGTGATCACCGAGGACACGATCATCGAGTTGCCCAGGGACTTCCAGAACGGGACGGTGGCGAACACCTCCGAGACGTTGGCCCAGAACTGGCTGCCGGGAAGCAGCGGCGGGAACATCTCCACCAGGGCGGTCTTGTCCGAGCTGCCCATCACGAACGACCAGTACAGCGGGTAGGTGCTGCCGACGAAGAGGGCGCCGAGCATCGCGTAGACGAACCAGCGGGGGCCGGTCTGGATGCCTGCGCCGCTGCGTCGACGGCGACGGCGGACCGGGGCGGTGGCCGCGGTCGGTGGGGCTGTGGTGGTCATGGCTTCTCCTTGCGGCGGCGCTTCTGCCTGCCCGGCCCGGAGCCGGCGATGCTGCGCGAGAGCTGGAAATTGATGAGCCCGATGGCGACGATGATCAGGAACAGGAGCCACGCGACGGCGGATGCCCGCCCGAACTCCTGCCGGTTGAACGCCAGGTCCCACAGGTAGAGCACCGTCGTCTGGTACTCGCGGCCGGGGCCTCCGGGGATGCTGGCGCTGGCGTCGAACAGCTTGGGCTCGGTGAAGATCTGCAGCCCGCCGATGGTGGCGGTGATGACCACGAAGATCATGGTGGGGCGGATGCTCGGGATGGTGATCGCGAAGAACCGCTTCACGGCGCCGGCGCCGTCGATGGCGGCCGATTCGTAGAGTTCCCGCGGCACGGCCTGCATGGCGGCCAGCAGGATCAGGGCGTTGTAGCCGGTCCAGCGCCAGTTCACCATGGCGGCGATGGCCAGGTGGCTGGGCAGGGTCTCGCTCTTCCACATCACCGGGTCCATGCCGATGGTGCTCAGCACGTTGTTGATGAGGCCGTAGCGCTCACCGAACATGTTGCCGAAGATCAGCGTCACGGCCACCGGGGTGACCACGTAGGGCACGATCACCGACAGCCGCCAGAAGGTCTTCGCGCGGAGGTTCTGGTCCAGGATCGCCGCGATGGCCGTGGCGGCGATCAGCTGCGGGATGGCCGAGAGCAGGAAGATGCTGAACGTGTTGAAGATGGAGTTCCAGAACAGCTTGTCGGTCAGTTCGCGCTGGAAGTTCGCCAGCCCGACCCATTCACCGGGTCCGGTCAGGAGGTTCCAGTCGTTCAGTGCGACGACGAAGGTGTAGCCGAGCGGGAACAGGCCCACCACCGCGAACAGGATGAAGAACGGTGCGACGTAGGCGTAGGGCGAGTATCGGACGTCAGCGCGGCTGAGGCGCTGGCGCCAGGTCAGACGCGTCGGCGGTGACTGCGCGGTGGTGGTGTGCATGGCGTGGGCTTTCCTTCGGTCGGGTCGGCGCGGAACCGTTGGTCGAGTAGCCCGCGAGGTACGAGCGGCGCGTGTCGAGACTCCCCGTGGCCCGAGGGTCTCGACACGCTCGCTGGGCGAGCTACTCGACCAACGAATTTCAGCGCAAGTCAGCCGACGATCGTGTCGAGCAGCTCGACGGCGGTGTTCCAGGAGGCCTCGGCGTCGGTCTCGCCGGCGTCGATCTCCTTGACGGCAGCTCCGAAGACCTGTTCCTGGATCACGGAGTCGTCCGGACCCTTGAACTGGGCGTGGACACCCTCGGCGCGGGAGCCGAGGATCTCACCGACGGGGGCGTCGTTGAACGTTGCCGTCAGTTCGCTCTGGCCGGTGACACCGGGGTCCTGCTGTGCCTCGAGGTTGCTCGGGAAGGTGCCGGCGGCCTGGAAGGCTGCGACCTGCTGCTCCGCGGCGGTCAGCCACTCGGCCAGCGCTGCGGCCTCGGCCGGGTGCTCCGAGGTGGTGGGCACGGTCAGGAAGGTGCCGCCCCAGTTGGCGGGGCCGCCGGGGAAGACGTCGGCGAAGTCCCAGCCGGTGGAGGCGTCGCCGCCGCCGGCCTCGATCTGGCCCTTGATGACACCGAGCATCCAGCCGGGGCAAACGGCGACGGCGAAGGAGCCGTCGACGAAGGCCTGGCCGCCGCCCCAGTCCCACTGGGTCTGGTTGTCCGAGAGGCCGTCGGCCGCGGCGTTGGCCAGCAGCGTCCAGCGGTCCTTCAGTTCCTGGTTGTCGACGATGTTCAGCTCGCCGTCGGCGGTGTAGTAGCCCTCCTCGAGCTGGTTGACCATGGCGTTCCAGACGAAGCCGGACTGGTCGTACCAGGACTTGCCGGTGGCCTCGTGGTACTGGCGACCGACGTCGAAGAAGTTCTCCCAGGTGGCGTCGTCGCCGCCGAGGAGCTCTGCGAAGCCCTCACGGTCCGAGGCCAGGCCGGCCTCTTCGAGCAGCGAGCCGTTGAAGCACAGGCCCTGCGGGCCGATGTCGGTGCCGTAGCCGATGATGCGGCCCTCGGCGTCGGTGGCCTGGGCGACCTTCCAGTCCACCCAGTTGCCGGAGATGTCGTCGGCGCCGTACTCGCGCAGGTCGGTGAAGGAGTCGCTGACGGTCATGACCTTCGACAGCCAACCCTCCTCGACGGCCTGGACGTCGGGGAGACCCGCGCCCGAGGCCTGCTTGGTCTGCCAGTCGGTCAGCGCGTTGCCGCCGGTGTCGATGTTGGTGGCCTCGATCTTGATGCCGGGGTTGGCCTCCTCGTACTGCGCGTAGAGGTCATCGAGGCCCATGGTGCCGAACGTGGTGACGGTGAGGGTGATCTCCTCGCCCGTCCCGCCGTTCTCGCCGGTGGTGGTGTTGGTGTCGTTGGGTTCCTCGGTCTCGCCGGCGGCCGGGCCTGAGCAGGCCGAGACGAGGAGAGAGAGGGCCGCTAGTCCGGAGACGGCAGCGGCGAAACGTGTGCGTCGGTTGGTGTTCACGTCACTTCCTTGTGGTGCTGGACGAATGCGAGAGAGCGCTCCCTCACGCTGCACGAACCGTAACCCGAACATCACTGCATCGTCAAGAGAGCGCTCTCACGACGTTATGCAATCGTTACCCGGCCGTCGCTCGGCCATGGCCGAGGCGCCGGCAACCGGCTAGCCGACGGAGGGGCGTCGGACCGGCTCGGAGGGCTCGACGCCGGCGGCCACCCACGTCCGGGCCAGCTCCGCGACCACCGAGATCGCGATCACCGCCGGCGCCTTGCCCTCGATCCCGGGCAGGCCCATCGGACACCGGATCCGGTCGACGGCGACGGCGGGGTGGCCCGCCTGCTGCAGGCGCATCCGGAACCTGGCCCACTTCGCGGTCGACCCGATCAGGCCGACGCTGCCCCACCCCGGGCGGCGCAGCACAGCGTCGCAGATGGCCATGTCCTCGGCGTGGTCATGGGTGAGCACCACCAGGTGGCTGCCGGCGGGCAGGAGCTCGAGCACGGCCTCCGGCACCAGCGGCTGGTGCCGCCAGATCCGGGCCGGGCCCGTTCGCAGGTCTGCCTCCTGCTCCGCGGTGAGCACGCCGGAGCGGGTGTCGACCAGGTGGAGCTGCACGTCCAGCCGGGAGACGATCCGGGCCACCTCGTAGCCTACGTGGCCCAGCCCGAAGACGGCCACCGTCGGGCGCACCGGCACGGGCTCCAGCAGCAGTTGCACCCTGCCGCCGCAGCACTGCCGGCCGTGGACGGTGGGGACGTGCTCGTTCAGCCCGAACTCGAGGAACTCCGGCCGGGTCAGCCCTTCGCGGAGCATCGCCTCGGCCCGGGCGACGGCGCCGGCCTCGAGGTTGCCGCCACCGAC
The DNA here is from genome assembly GCF_007197885.1 of Tessaracoccus rhinocerotis. Lineage (GTDB taxonomy): Bacteria > Actinomycetota > Actinomycetes > Propionibacteriales > Propionibacteriaceae > Arachnia > Arachnia rhinocerotis. The sequence goes on along the minus strand of NZ_VKKG01000003.1, from coordinate 254,418 downwards.
GCTGCCCCACCGGCCGATGGCGGAGACCACGAGCTTGGCGCCCGGATCCCGCGGGGCGTGGCCGTGGACGTCGGTGAGGGTGACCAGGACGGCCGGGTGGCCCTGGTCCCGGAGCGTGTCGAGGGCCCTGATCCAGTCCATCACGCACCGCCGGAGTTGCGGGCGGCCTCGATCGCCCAGAAGACCGCCTCCGGGGTGGAGGGGCAGCCGAGGTCCACCGTCGTGCCGTCTGGACCGAAGGCCGCGCACGCCTGCCGCAGCGCCTCCCGGACGCTGAACGCGAGCATCAGCGGCGGCTCCCCCACCGCCTTGGAGCCGTGGACGACGGCGGGCTCGGCGGCATCCGCGTGGAAGTCGACGTTGAACACCTCCGGCAGTTCGGAGAAGCTCGGCAGCTTGTAGGTGCTGGCCGCCTGCGTGGTCAGTCGGCCCCGGCCGGGTCCGTCCGAGGTGTCCCAGCGCAACTCCTCCAGGGTCAGCCACCCGACCCCCTGCACGAACCCGCCCTCGACCTGCCCACGGTCCACCAGCGGCGAGAGGCTGTTCCCGACGTCGTGGAGCACGTCCACGCGCAGCACCCGGTTGGCGCCGGTGAAGCCGTCCACCTCCACCTCCGCGACGGCGGCGCCATAGGCGAAGTACTTGAACGGGTTGCCGTGCACGCGGGTGGTGTCCCAGTGGAGTCCCTCGGTGCGGTGGAAGCCGGTGGCCGAGAGCTGGACGCGGCGGACGTAGGCCTGGGCGACGACGTCGGCGAAGGTGAGCGCGGGCCGGTGGTCGGCGTCCGTGCTGACGGCGCCGTCGACGAAGCGCACCTCCGCGGGGCGGGTGCCGAGCATGTCGGCGGCCACTACGGCGAGGCGCTCGCGCAGGTCGGTGCAGGCGTTCTGGACCGCGGCACCGTTGAGGTCGGAGCCGGAACTGGCGGCCGTGGCTGAGGTGTTGGGCACCTTGTCGGTGCGGGTGGGCGCGAGCCGGATCGTCGCCAGCGGCACGCCGAGGGCACTGGCTGCGACCTGCCGCATCTTGGTGTGCAGGCCCTGGCCCATCTCGGTGCCGCCGTGGTTGACCAGCACGGAGCCGTCCTTGTAGACCAGCACCAGCGCGCCGGCCTGGTTGTAGGTGGTGAGGGTGAAGGAGATCCCGAACTTCACCGGCGTGATCGCTATCCCTCGCTTGCGGTGCGGCTCGGCGGCGTTGAAGGCGGCCACCTCGGCCTGTCGCGCGGCGAGGTCGCTGGTGCTCGCGAGGGTGTCCCAGATCTGGGACATCCGGTGGGCGTGCCGGACCTCCTGCCCGTAGGGCGTGGTCTGGCCGTCGGAGTACAGGTTCCGACGACGCACGACGTCGGGGCGGAGCCCGAGCCGGGGCGCGACCCGTCCGATGACGTCCTCGAGCACCAGCATCCCCTGCGGCCCGCCGAAGCCGCGGAAGGCGGTCTGGGAGGTCTTGTTGGTGCGCGCGATGCGCCCGTGCACGCGGATGTCGGGCACGAAGTAGGCGTTGTCGACGTGGCACATCGCGCGCAGCAGGACGGGCTCGGACAGGTCGAGGCTTCAGCCGCCGTCCGAGGTGAGCGTGGCCTCGAGGGCGAGGATGCGGCCGTCGTCGTCGAAGCCGGCCTCCCACGTGGCGTGGAACGGGTGCCGCTTGCCGGTCATCGTGATGTCCTGGGTGCGGTTCAGCCGCACCCTCACGGGCCTGCCGGTGAGCCGGGCGCCGAGCGCCGCGACGGCGGCGAAGCCGTGGGGCTGCATCTCCTTCCCGCCGAACCCGCCGCCCATCCGCAGGCACTGCACGGTCACCTCGTGCGAACGCAGCCCCAGCACGTGCGCGACGATCTCCTGTGTCTCCGACGGGTGCTGCGTGCTGCACTGGACGAAGACCTGCCCCGCCTCGTCGACGACGGCGAGGCTCACCTGCGTCTCCAGGTAGAAGTGCTCCTGTCCACCGAAGGAGAACTCGCCGCGGAACACGTGCGGGCTGGCGGCGAGGGCGGCCGCGGCGTCGCCCCGCTGCATGACGGGTTGGGCGCCCTGGAAGCTGTCCGCGGTGATGGCCTCCTCGATGGTCACCAGCGACGGCAGCGCGACGTAGTCCACCACCACCGCCTCCGCGCCCCGGCGGGCGGCCTCGAGGGTCTCGCCGAGCACCCAGGCAACCGCCTGCGAGTGGTACATCACCTCGTCGGGGAACAGGGGCTCGTCCCCCTTGGTCCCCGAGTCGTTGCTGCCCGGGACGTCGGCGGCCGTGAGGACCCTGACCACGCCGGGGACGACGGTGGCGGGCGTGGTGTCGAGGCCGGTCACCCGGGCGTGGGCGTGGGGCGCCTGCACGGGCCAGGCGTGCAGGACGTCGCGCAGGCGGCCGACGAGGTCGTCGGTGAACAGGGCCGCCCCGGTGACGTGGCCGACGGCGCTCTCGTGCGGCACCGCAGCGCCGACGCCGTCGTGGCCCGTGCGCCCCAGGGTGGCGGTCATGGTCGTTCCCCCGACGGGTGGGCGGCGTGGAACCGGAGCAGGGCCTGGCGCAGCATGGCGCTGCGGTAGTGCGAGCTGGCGCGGTGGTCGTCGAGCGGTGTCCCCTCTCCGGCCATCAACTCTGCCGCCGCCCGCACCGTCGTGGCGTCCCAGGGTCGGCCCGTGAGGTGGTCCTCGACGGTGGTGGCCCTGATGGGGGTGGCTGCCACCCCGCCCAGTCCGATCCTTACCCGGGACACCTTCCCGTTGCTGAAGTCCGCGCCGATCGCGACGGCCACCGAGGAGATGTCGTCGAAGCGGCGCTTGGCCACCTTCAGGAACATGGTGGCGGCGGGCTGCGGCTGCGGCACCCGCACGGCCCGGATCAGCTCTCCCTTCCGCAGGACGGTCTCGCGGTAGCCGGTGAAGTACTCGGCGAGCGGGACCTGCCGCTCACCGTCGCGCGCGGCCAGCACCAGCGTCGCGTCGAGGGCCAGCAGCGCCGGGGCGGCGTCGCCGATCGGGGAGGCGGTGCCGAGGTTCCCGCCGAGGGTGGCGGCGTTGCGGATGAGGCGGGAGGCGAACTGTGGGAAAACCTCGGCCAGCAGCGGCACGGCGCCGGCCAGGCCGCGTTCGACGTCGGACAGGCTGAGCGCCGCCCCGATCTCTATCCAGTCGTCCCGCACCGTCAGCCTGCGCAGCTCGGGCAGGTGGTCGAGGGCGAGCAGCACCGGGGCGCGGCTGTGGCGCAGGTTGACCTCGACTCCCCAGTCGGTTGCTCCGGCGACGACGCGGGCGTCCGGCCGCTCGGCGAGCAGTTCGAGCGCCTCGGTCAGGCTCTGGGGACGGACGTACTCGCCCTGTTCGCCGCTGTGCCTGCCGGTGCTCGTCGGCGGCGCCGGGAGTGCGCGACGCTGCGCGAGGGGGTCGTCGGCGGACGGGAAGCCCAGCGCGTCCGCGGCCTCGCGGATCGGCCGGTAGCCGGTGCAACGGCACAGGTTGCCGCCGAGTGCGTGCAGGTCGAAGCCGTTCGGGCCGGTCTCGGCGTCCGGGTTCGACGTCGGTTCGCGGTCGGTGCGGTAGTACTCGGCGGCCATGGAGCACACGAAGCCCGGCGTGCAGAAGCCGCACTGCGAACCGCCCCGAGTCGCCAGCTCGCGCTGGGTCGGGTGGAGGGCGTCGGGCGCGCCGAGGCCCTCGGCGGTGACGACCTCCTGGCCCTCGAGCGCCAGGACCGGCACCAGGCAGGAGTTGACGGCGGTCCAGCGCGTGCCGCCATCGCCGTCGGGTCGGGCCACCAGGACGGCGCAGGCGCCGCACTCCCCCTCGGCGCAGCCCTCCTTCGCGGCCGTCAGTCCCAGCCCCCGGAGCCATTCGAGGGCGCTGGTGTGCGGATACGCGTCGGCTGCGGTCCTGCGTCGGCCGTTGACGAGGACCTCGACGCCCGTCTGCGTCATAGTCACCGAGACTACGCGTGCCCGCCCGATCCCGGAAGGAATCCGGTGACTCCCGCTTGCCGCCGCTGGCTAGGCTTGGAGCCATGCGACTCATCCTCATCCGCCACGGGGAGACCCAGGCCAACGTTGACAGACTGCTGGACACCGCCGTTCCGGGGCTGCCGCTGACCGAGCGCGGGGTGGAGCAGGCGCACGCCCTCGCCGAGGCGATCGCGCACGAGGAGATCGACGCCGTGTTCGTCTCCACCCTCACCCGGGCCCAGCAGACGGCCGAGCCCCTGGTCGGGCGGCGCGGGCTGCAGGTCTCGGTGCTCGACGGCATCCACGAGATCTCCGCGGGAGTGCACGAGATGAGCCCGGACTGGACCACCTACGTCGGCATGCTGGAGAGCTGGTCGCCGGAGAACCTCGACGCCAAGCTCGAGGGCGGCGAGTCCGCCCGCGAGTTCCTGCACCGCTTCGACACCGCGATCGCACAGATCGAGGAGGAGGGACACGAGCGCGTCGCCGTCGTCAGCCACGGCGCCGCCCTGCGCGTGTGGGCCATCACCCAGGACCCCAACTGGAGCCGCGAGACTGCCCCGGCACTGGCGAACACCCAGTGGATCACCATGACCGGGTCCACCTCGGACGGTTGGCGCATCGAGCGCTGGGGCGACCACGTCGCCGACTGGTTCTGACGCCTCGCCCGCATCCCCGCTGGTCGAGACCGCGGCCCGCATCCCCGCTGGTCGAGACCGCGGCCGGCATCCCCGCTGGTCGAGTAGGGCGCCCCGCGCCCGTGTCGAGACCACGACCCACTCCTCAGGTCTCGACACGCTCGCCAGCGCGAGCTACTCGACCAACGGAGTTCGGTCTCGACACGCTCGCCAGAGCGAGCTACTCGACCAACAGGGTTACGCTCGCCAGAGCGAGCTACTCGACCAACGGAGTCTGACTCGACCAACCGTGGTTCCGTCCCGCATACCATTGGTGGATGGCCAACGCATCGACCATCCTCAAGGCCGCCGGAGCCGTCGTCGCCACCACGGTGACGATCCTCGGCGCGCTGCGGGACAACCCCCAACTCTCCGACGGTCTGAACGCCACCATCAACAAGATCAAGACCGCCACCAACTCCGAGAACCCCAAGATCCGGTTCGACGGGAAGCTGACGGCGATCGAGGCGTGCGCGGACGCCGTCGAGGAGAACTTCCCCGACGCGTCGGAGCCCGACTCGTGGCGCGCCCTGACCAAGACGCTACGCATGCGCGGGGAGCTCGCGTGGTCGGCCAACGACGGGGCCTCCCGGAAGAAGGCGATGAAGGCCCTCACCGCAGAGGCCACCGAGGTGCTGCGCCAGGTGAACGAACACCTGGTCTCACTCGCCAAGCCGCCCAGCCTTTCAGATGGGGGCGGCACGCAGGCCTAGACGCTCCAGTCCAGGCGGGGCGTGTCCGGGCCGCGGTACGGCTCGTCGCCGTACTCAGCCTGGAGCTCGGCCAGCCGACGGCGAAGGTCCGCGAGCACGTCGACGTAGGCGGGGTCGTCGGCGACGTTGACCAGTTCCGCAGGATCCGCCACCAGGTCGTAGAGCTCGAACTCCTCCGGCATTATGCGATCCGACGACCCGGGTGAGCCCAACCCGTCGTTGTAGTAGTGGATGTACTTGTGGGTGCGCGTGCGGATCCCGTAGTGGGCGGGGGCGGCGTGGTTGGGGTCGTCGTGTTCCCAGTAGCGGTAGTAGACCGCGTCGCGCCAGCCGTCGACGTCCTCGCCCCGCAGCAGCGGCCGGAAGCTCGTGCCCTGGTTCGCGGGCAGCTCGGCCGAGACGTCGAGCCCGCACATGTCCAGGAACGTCGCCGCGAAGTCGACGTTGGTGATCATCGCGTCCACGCGGGTGCCGGCGGGTACCTCGGCGGGCCACCGCAGCAGCATCGGCATGGTCAGCGACTCGTCGAACATGAGGCGCTTGTCGAACCAGCCGTGGTCCCCCAGGAAGAAGCCCTGGTCAGAGGCGTAGACGACGATGGTGTCCTCAGCCAGGCCCTCGGCTTCGAGGTGGTCGAGCAGCCGGCCGACGTTGTCGTCGATCGACTGGATGGTCTGCAGGTAGTCACGCATGTAGCGCTGGTACTTCCAGGACGCGCGTTCGCGCCGCTTGTCCTCCCCGAGCAGGTCGGCGGGCACGGTCTCCTTGATGTCGGTCTCGGTGAGGTCGTCAGCGATTGTCATCCGCACGCCCTTGACCACGTCGGACATCGACTCGTGCGTGTCCCACATCGTCTCCGGCTCCGGGATGGATCCAACGGGGTAGAGCTCCGAGTGCTTCGGGTCCGGCACCCACGGCCGGTGCGGCGCCTTGTGGTGCACCAGCAGCGCGAACGGCCGCTCAGGGTCCCGGTTGTCGAGGAAGTCGATGCCGAGGTCGGTGATGATGTCGGTGGCGTAGCCCCGGATCCGACGTCGCCCGCCGGGCCCGTAGAACTCCGGGTCCACGTACTCACCCTGGCCGGGCACGATCAGCCAGTCGTCGAAGCCCTGCGGGTTGGCCTTCTCCTTCTCACCCAGGTGCCACTTGCCGTACAGCGCGGTCTGGTATCCGCTGCGGTGCAGCACCTGGGTGAAGGTATCCACCCGGTAGTCGAAGTTCGAGAAGATCGAGCTGGCTCCGTTGACGTGGCTGTAGGTGCCGGTGAGGATGCTCGCTCGCGACGGAGTGCAGATCGAGTTCGTGCAGTACACGGCGTCGAGTCGGGCACCCTCCGTGGCCAACCGGTCCAGGTGTGGTGTCCGGTTCACACGGCTGCCGTAGGCCGAGATGGCGTGGGCGGCGTGGTCGTCGGACAGGATGAAGACCAGGTTGGGTCCGGTCATGCGATCTCAGGGCTCCTTCGGGTTCAGCGGGATCTTTCAGCGGTCGAACTCAGGCCTGCTCGTACTCCGTGGCGAGCCAGTAGTCGGCCACCGGCACGACCTCCTCGAGCTTCGCGGCCTCGACGAAGTGCTCGTTGAGCGTGGTGAACCAGTCCTCGAGGGTGCCGTCGGAGATCATCTCCGAGACGCGGTCCGGCGACAGCACGTCGACGAACTCCTGCTCGGAGGCGATGGATTCCTCGGGAATGTCCAGGAACTCGGCAAGTTGGGTGTTCAGTTCCTCGCGGTTGTCGACGGCCCATGCGTAGGCGTCCTTCTGGACCGCCTGGAACTTGGCGAGCAGCTCGGGACGGTCGGTGATGTCCGGGGCGGCCACCTGACAGGCCGGGAACGCCAGTTCCGGGAAGTCCGCGGACTTCACGAGCTCGACGGTGTCCGGCTTCTGGTCGAGGATCGTCTGGACGTGGGGGTACCAGATTCCGACGGCGTCGACCTGCCCGGAGATGAACGCGCTGACCGCGGTGGGGGGATCCATGACGACACGCTCGATGTCGTCCACGGTCATGCCCGCGGACTCCAGGGCGAGTGTGAGCAGGATGTCGCCGGAGGTGCCCTCGGGTACGCCGACGGTCTTGCCACGCAGGTCCTCGACCGACGAGATGCCCGCCTGCGCCAGGACACGGTCCGCCTGACCGTTGGAGTTCACGGTGACCACCTTGGCCTCGCCGGACATGGGCAGCCAAAGGGCACCGAAGCCGATGTAGCCGAAGTCGATGTCGCCCGTGCCGAGCGCCTGGATCTGCAGCGGGCCGTTGGTGAACACCACGGTCTCGGCCTCGAGGCCATGCTTGGCCCACAGGCCCTGCTGTTCGGCAATGCTGACGAGCATGGCGCCGTTGCCGTCGGCGATGTAGCCGACCTTGACGGGTTCGGTCTCCACGGCGGCGCCCGTGGTCTCCTCACCACCCGCGTCGGGGATGGCACTCTCCTCGTCGGAGGCGCAGGCGGTGAGCACTCCCACGCCGAGGATCCCGGCGGACCCGATGAGCATCTGACGGCGAGTGAAGGCAGACATTGGTTTCTCCTGTTGGTGGTTGAACGGTCAGGGACCGGGGTTGTGATGACGGGTGGGACTCCAGATCCCCTTGTTGATCTGGTCGCCCTCCCCGCCCGGGTCGTCGGGAGGGTCGTGCTGAGCCGGCGCCCCCGCCTCCGGGGGCGGGTCCTGGTGGTAGACGGAGTTCCAGACCTCGTTGCGGATGGCGGTGAACTCCGGCGAGGTGCGGAGGTCCTCCGTACGCTCGGCGGGGAGGTCGACGTCGATGATCCGGTGGATGCGTCCGGGGCGCGCGGCCATCACGATCACCCGGTTGGCCAGGAACACGGCCTCGTCGACGTCGTGGGTGATGAACATGACGGTGCGTTTCTCCTGGCGCCAGGTTTCGAGCAACTGGCTCTGCATGTGGACACGCGTGAGCGCATCCAACGCGCCGAACGGCTCGTCCATCAGCAGGATGGACGGGTCCGCCGCGTAGGCGCGGGCGATGGCGCAGCGCTGCTTCATGCCACCCGACAAAGTCTTGGGCAGTGCGTCGGCGAACGGGGTGAGCCCCGTCAGTTCCAGTTGCCTCTCGACGACCTCGTTGCGCTGCGCCCTCGAGATCTTCTTCAGCTTCAGTCCGAACTCGACGTTCTGGCGGACGGTCAGCCAGGGGAACAGCGCATACTGCTGGAAGATGACGCCGCGTTCGGGGCCGGGTCCCTTCACTGGCCGGTCGTCCACGCGCACCTCCCCACCGGAGGGGATCAGCAGCCCGGCAGCCATGTTCATGATGGTGGACTTGCCGCACCCCGAGGGTCCGACGACGGTGACGAACTCGTTGTCCGCAATGGTCAGTGAGAGGTCCTTGACGGCGTGGAACGGCTGCCCGTTGACCTCGAAGGTCGCCGTGACCCGGTCGAAGACGATCTTGTCGGTGCTCATCGGCGCTCCTGCCAGCTGGTGAGAACGGAGTCGGCCCACAGCAGCACCCGGTCCATCACCAGACCGAGCAGGCCGATGATCACGACTCCGACGAAGATGGTGGGCAGGTCGTAGTAGATCTGTGCGCGTTGCATCATGAACCCCAGACCCAGCTGGGCCGCGATCAGCTCGGCCGCCACCACCGTGGCCCACGCGGACCCGAGTCCCTGCCGCAGGCCGACCATGATGAACGGCGTCGAGGCGGGGATGACGATGCTGCGGAAGATGACCAGGTCCGAGGCGCCCAGGACCCGGCCCGCGTTGATCAGGGTCTTGTCGACGTTCAGCACACCCTGGAAGGTGGCGACGATGGACACCAGGAACGCCGCGAGGGAGATGACAGCGACCTTCGGCACCTCGCCGATGCCGAGCAGCACGATCATCAACGGGATCAGGGCAAGGGGCGGGATGGTGCGGAAGAACTGGGTCCAGGGCTCGAGGATGGCCCGGAAGGGCTTGTACCAGCCCATCAGGAACCCGAGCGGGATCGCCAAGCCGGAGCCGATCACGAATCCGAGCAGCACCCGCTGCAGCGAGGCGAGCAGGTGCTCCTGGAGGGTTCCATCCAGGAAGAGTTCACCCGCTCGCGCGGCCACGTCCACCGGTCCGGGCAGGGTCGTCGGGTTCAGCACTGAGGCGAGCCACCAGAGACCCAGGCCTCCGATGACCGAGGCGACCCCCAGCGCGTGGTACCAGTAGTTCACCGGACGCCGGGTCCGGCTCGAGCGGGCTGCCATCAACGGCCGCTGCCTTCCGTGTCATCCTGCTCGTCCTGCTCCGCCAACAGTTCCGCAAGTCGGCGCTCGGTGGTCTCGAGCCAGCCGATGTAGAGGGAGGTGGACTGCCAGCCCCTGTCGTGCGTGATCACGTCGATGTAGGTGAGCCACTCCGGGTCGATCTCACTGATGGGCTCGGCGTCCGCGCTGGGCAGCGTCGGGTAGCCCTCCTCGGCGCGCTGCTTGAGCCGGTACTCCAGCTCGGTTCGCACGATCCGCAGCGCATGCTCGGGGCCGAACTGACCGGCGAAGTTGAGTCGCACCATGAAGTCGGGGGACATCGGGCGCGCAGAAGGCACGTACTCGGAGTTGGCCCACTCCAGGAGTGCGTTGCGCCCCTGCTCGGTGAGGGAGTAGACCTTCGCGGCCGCCTCGGGGACGTCGGAGGGTGTCTGGACCCAGCCGAGCTCGACGAACTCGCCGATGGCACGGTAGACGGGGGTCATGGAGCGGGTGCGTCCCAGGAACACTCCTTCGGAACGCAGCCACTTGCCCAGTTCGTAGCCGCTCGCAGGTTTGCGCGCCAGCAGCCCCAACAACGGGTAATCGGGCTTCATCAGGCCACCTCCTTGTGTTGCCAATGGGTACACCTTGCCTGTCGTCGTACGCGTGGTCAAGACATGGACAGACTGGACTTGGTAACAATCACGCCACGATCATGGCTGGGCGCTAGCACACCACCGGTCATCGGCTATCGGGACCCCGCCGGAAATGACGCACCGCCCTGCGGTTAGGGTTTCAACACACCGAAGATTCCGAATGGATTCGCTGGACGGAGAACGATGAACGAGGTAGCAGGAAACACTGCTCGTCTGACGCTCGCGGCCGACTTCGACACACCCTCCCGGCAGGACTGGGAGCGCGAGGTACTGAAGGTCCTGAACCGCCGCCGCCCCGAGGGCAAGGAGTTGGGGATCGACCAGGCCTACAAGCGCCTGACGAGCCACACCGTGGACGGTCTCGAGACCAAGCCGCTGTACACGCACGCCGACGGCACGGAGGCACTGGGCTTCCCGGGCGTGGCTCCCTTCACGCGCGGCACCACGATCCGCAGCGGGGAGCTCGACGGCGGCTGGCAGATCGCACAGCTCCACGAGGATCCCGACGCCGCCACCACCCGCACAGCGGTCCTGACCGACCTCGAGCGCGGCGGCAGCGCCGTTTGGGTCCGGGTGGATCCCGACGCCGTCGCCCCTGACGACCTGGCCAAGGTCCTCGCCGACGTCCTGCTGGACCTCGCACCCGTGCACGTCTCCAGCCGCACCGACCAGTTCGCCGCGGCGCGGGCCCTCGTGGCGGTCCTGGAGACCTCGGACAAGGACGCGCTGTCCTTCACAGGCAGTCTCGGCATCGACCCGATCGGCTTCGCGGCACAGCACGGCACCGCCCCCGACATGGCCGCGGTTGCAGAGGCCCTCGCCCTCGCGAAGCCCTACCCCGGAATCCGGCCCATCGTCGTCGACTCCGGCATGTTCCACAACGCGGGCGCCGGCGACGTGCAGGAACTCGCCTGGGCCCTGGCCGCCGGCGTCGAGTACGTACGCGCGCTCACGGACGCGGGACTCAGCGTCGACGAGGCCTTCGACAAGATCCTCTTCCGCGTCTCCGCCACCACCGAGCAGTTCATCACCATCTCGAGGCTGCGCGCGCTGCGCACGCTGTGGTCACGGGTGGGCGAGGAACTCGGCGTCACCCCGGCCCGCCGCGGCGCGGTCCAGCACGCGGTGACCTCGCTGCGGCAGGTCTCCCGTGACGACGCCTACGTCAACGTGCTGCGCGGCACCATCTCCTGCTTCGCCGCCTCCGCCGGCGGCGCCGAGACGATCACGGTGCTGCCACTCGACGCAGCGATCGGCCTCCCGAACGAGTTGAGCCGACGCATCGCCCGCAACATCCAGGTGGTGCTGGCCGAGGAGTCCAACCTCGGACGTGTGAACGACCCGGCCGGCGGCTCCTGGTACGTCGAGTCGATGACCCGCCAGCTCTGCGAGCGCGCCTGGGAGCTGTTCGGCGCCGTGGACGAGGAGGGCTTCGCCGCCGCCGTCGCCGACGGCACGGTCGCCTCCGAGCTCGCCGCCACCAACGCGGCCCGGGCCAAGCTCCTTGCCACCCGCAAACTGCCCCTCACCGGCGTCTCGATGTTCCCGGACGCGAACGAGGAACGGCTGCAGCGCAAGCCGCGCCCCGAGGCCCCGCAGCTGGCGGGCATCGTCCCGGTGCGCGATGCCCAGGTCTTCGAGGACCTGCGCGACCGCAGCGCGGGCATGGCCGCGGCCGGCGACCCGCCCCGCGTGCTGCTGGCCTGCCTCGGCACCCGCCGCGACTTCGGCGCCCGAGAGGGCTTCACCTCGAACCTCTACCACGTGGCCGGCATCGAGACCATGCTCGCCGAAGGCAGTACGCCCGAGGACTTCGCCCGGCAGCTTGCGGAGGCCGGCACCACCATCGCGGTGCTGTGCTCCTCGGCCAAGGTGTACGCCGCCCAGGGCAGCGCCGTCGCGAAGGCACTCCGCGACGCGGGCGCCACCGAGATCCGCGTCGCCGGACAGCTCAAGGAGCTCGGCCCGGACCTTGACGAAGGACTCATCGACGGCAACGTCTTCGACGGCATGGACGTGGTCGAGCTGCTCGGCAACACCCTCTCCCGACTGGAGGCAGGAAAGTGACCTCAATCCCCCGTTTCGGTTCGGTCCCACTCGGCGACCTCGGAGTCCCCTCCGACGCCACCGCCCAGTTCGACGCCATCACCCATGCCGTCGGCCACAGCGCCGGCTGGCAGACGCCCGAGCACATCCTCGTGCCTCCGCTGTTCGGCGACGCGGACCTGCAGGGCCTCGACTTCCTGGAGACGGCCCCGGGGATCCCACCCTTCCTGCGCGGCCCGTACCCCACCATGTACGTGAACCAGCCGTGGACCGTCCGCCAGTACGCCGGGTTCTCGACGGCCGAGGAGTCGAACGCCTTCTACCGCCGCAACCTCGCCGCGGGCCAGAAGGGCCTCTCGATCGCCTTCGACCTCGCGACCCACCGCGGCTACGACTCGGACCACCCCCGCGTGTCGGGCGACGTGGGCATGGCCGGCGTGGCCGTCGACTCGATCCTGGACATGCGCCAGCTCTTCGACGGCATCCCGCTGGACCAGATGAGCGTCTCCATGACGATGAACGGCGCGGTGCTGCCGATCCTGGCGCTCTACGTCGTCGCCGCCGAGGAGCAGGGCGTGGCGCCCGAGCAGCTCGCAGGGACCATCCAGAACGACATCCTCAAGGAGTTCATGGTCCGCAACACCTACATCTACCCACCGCTGCCATCGATGCGGATCATCGCGGACATCTTCGCCTTCACGAGCGCGCACATGCCGCGGTTCAACTCGATCTCCATCTCCGGCTACCACATGCAGGAGGCCGGGGCGACAGCCGACATCGAGATGGCCTACACCCTCGCCGACGGCATCGAGTACATCCGCGCGGGTGAGAGCGTCGGCCTGAACGTCGACCAGTTCGCACCCCGGCTGTCGTTCTTCTGGGCGATCGGCATGAACTTCTACATGGAGGTGGCCAAGATGCGCGCCGCCCGCCTCCTGTGGGCGCGGCTGGTGCGCGAGTTCGGGCCGAAGAACCCGAAGTCCATGAGCCTGCGCACGCACTCGCAGACCTCCGGCTGGTCCCTGACCGCGCAGGACGTCTACAACAACGTCGCCCGCACCACCATCGAGGCGATGGCCGCCACCCAGGGCCACACCCAGTCGCTGCACACCAACGCCCTCGACGAGGCGATCGCCCTGCCGACCGACTTCTCCGCCCGGATCGCACGCAACACCCAGCTGTTCCTGCAGCAGGAGTCCGGCACCACGCGCACGGTCGACCCCTGGGCCGGCTCCGCGTACGTCGAGAAGCTCACCGAGCAACTCGCCAACAAGGCGTGGGAGCGGATCCGGGAGGTGGAGGAGGCCGGCGGCATGGCCAAGGCCATCGAGCAGGGCATCCCCAAGATGCGCATCGAGGAGGCCGCTGCCCGCACCCAGGCCCGCATCGACTCGGGCCGCCAACCTGTGATCGGCGTCAACAAGTTCCGCCTCGACGAGGAGGAGCAGCTCGACGTGCTCAAGGTGGACAACAAGTCCGTGCGCGAGCAGCAGATCGCCAAGCTGGAGCGCCTCCGTGCCGAGCGCGACGAGGAGGCCACGCAGGCCGCCCTCGAGCGCCTCAGCTGGGCAGCCGCCAACGCGGACGCCACCGATCCCGAACGCAACCTGCTGAAGCTCGCCATCGACGCGGCCCGGGCGAAGGCCTCCGTCGGGGAGATCTCGGACGCGCTGGAGCGCACCTTCGGCCGCTACACGGCCCAGATCCGTACCATCACAGGTGTGTACAACCAGGAGACCGGATCCACCGAGTCGACCGCCCGCGCCCGCAAGCTGGTCGAGGAGTTCGAGGCGCAGGAGGGTCGTCGCCCGCGAATCCTCGTGGCCAAGATGGGCCAGGACGGGCACGACCGTGGCCAGAAGGTGATCGCGACGGCCTACGCCGACCTCGGCATGGACGTTGACGTCGGCCCGCTATTCCAGACGCCGGAGGAGGTGGCCCGGCAGGCCGTCGAGTCCGACGTCCACGTCGTCGGGGTCTCGTCCCTGGCGGCCGGCCACCTGACGCTCGTGCCTGCGCTGCGGGCTGAGCTGGACCGACTGGGCCGAGAGGACCTGATGATCGTCGTCGGCGGAGTGATCCCGAGCCAGGACTTCGACGAGCTGCGCGCCAACGGCGCCGACGCCATCTACCCACCCGGCACCATCATCCCGGAGGCCGCCATCGACCTCCTCGAGATCCTGGGCAGACGCCTCCACGAGGAGGCCTGACCCAGCCCATGGACCCCGGGTCGGACAGACCTGCTCCTGCTCCGGCCCGGGCTTGACTCCGGCCCGCCCTTCCCCCCGAAGGGCGGGCCGGTCACATTCCGGCGCGCCTGTCGGCGGGTCAGTCGCGCGGCTGGGTGTCGGTGCGAGGGTCGGTACCGGTGTTCGGGTGCGGGCGCCGCCCCTCCCCCACGGTCAGCGACGCGTCGCCCGAGGCGGTGTGCCGCGGGTTCGGGGGTCCGGGTCTCTGGATGTGCCCCGGCTCGAGCGTGCGGGTGACGTCGGCCGCGGTGACGTGCGTCTCCTCCTCCGACAGGCCGGTCGCCGCGTCCCACCACTCGGTCAGGGCGGGGTCGTCGGTGTCGATGCCCGCGCCGGCCCCCTCGTCGGGCCCGACCTCCATGGAGTTGAAGACGAAGTCGTCGCCGTGCTCCTCGATGCCGCGCCGCACACCCTGCGCGATCGCAGCCCTCGCGAACCTGTGGCGCAGCATGTACGGGTCGTGGCGCAGCTCCTTGGCCCAGGACAGCAGCACGCCGCACACGATGAGGGCGAACGGCAGGGCCGTCACGATCATGATGGCCTGCAGGCCTGAGAGGGCCTCCTCGCCACCGGCCAGGAGGAGTGCCATGGCCGCCGCACCGAGCAGCAGGCCCCACATGATGGTGATCGAGGTGGCGGGCTCGGGCCGCCCGCGCTGGCTCATGGAGCCCATCACGATCGAGGCCGAGTCCGCGGACGTCACGAAGAACAGGATGATCGAGATCATCGCCGCGACCGACAGCACGCCGGCGATCGGGACCTGGAAGCCTCCGATGACCAGATTGCTCTGCAGCGCCTCGAAGACCGCGAACAGCACGCCCTCGTTGCCGTCGGCCGCGCGTACGGCGGAGATGCCGCCGTCGGACTGCTGGTCGTAGAGCATCGTCGTGCCGCCCATGATGCCGAACCACACGATGCAGACCACCGACGGCACGATGATGACCACCGTGACGAACTCCCGCAGCGTGCGACCGCGGGAGATCTTGGCGATGAACATCCCCACGAACGGTGTCCAGGAGATCCACCACGCCCAGTAGTAGTTGGTCCAGCCGGCCATGAAGGCGGCGGCCGCCTCGCCCTGTCCGGGGTTGCGCGCCAGCATCATGCCGAGCTCGCCGAAGAAGCTCGCCACACTCGCCGGGACCATGTTCAGCAGGAACAGGGTGGGGCCACCGATGAACACCAGGAGCCCGATGCCGCCTGCGACGACCATGTTTATGTTGGACAGCAGCCGGATGCCGCGCTTGATGCCGGAGACGGCCGAGACCACGAAGGCCGCCGTCAGCACCGTGATGATGACCACGAGAGCGCTGTTTCCGAGAGGTCCCAGCCCTGACACGACCTCCACGCCCGCCGCCACCTGGAGCGCACCCATTCCGAGGGTGACCGCCGTCCCGAACAGGGTCACGATGATGGCGAAGGTGTCGATGATCGAACCGATCCAGCCCTCGGTGCGCTCCTTGAAGATCGGGTGGAAGATCGCCGAGATCAGCGGCGCCCGGCCCCGGCGGTAGGCGGCATAGGCGATGGCACCGCCGACGAGGGCGTAGAAGCCCCAGGCCATCGGGCCCCAGTGCAGGATGGCCTGCGCCAGCGCCGCGAGCATCGCGTCGCGGGTGCCGGGCTCGGCGTCGAACCCGTAGGGCACGTCGACGAAGTAGACCAGGGGTTCGCTCGGCCCCCAGAACAGCAGGCCGATGCCCATGCCGGCGGAGAACAGCATCGCCACCCAGGCCGCCGTGGAGAACTCGGGCTGCTCGTCATCGGCGCCCAGCCGGACGCCGCCGGTGCGGCCGTAGCCGACCACCAGCATGAAGGTCAGGGTCACCACCGCGAGCAGCGAGAACAGCCAGCCGAAGTTCTTCGTGGTCCAGTTCCGGGCGTTGACACCGATCTCGCTGATCGTGGCCGGGCTGACGAATCCCCAGACCACGACGGCCACCACCGCGATCCCCGCGACGGCGATGACGGTCCAGTTCGTCCTGAACTCGCGTCCGGTGTCCTCGACGCCGACTCCGGGGATCAACGCCGGGTGGGTCACCTCGCGGACGAGGTCCCGTACCGGCTCGATCCCCTTGTGGGGGCGGTCCTCGGGTGGCTTGTCGACCATCTGTTCACTCCAGGGTTGGGTGGTGTCCTTGATCTCGGCCAACCTACCCGCGAGCGCCTGCGACGGCAGGAGTTCCACCGCATTCCCGTCGCCCGGGCGGAGACTCGCGCCGTCAGGAACGCCTGGCCGAGGTGCCGTAGCGGCCGCCGTGGCGGCTGGGCTCGACGTCGCCGCGGCACACCGCGATGGCGTCGGCGGCGCGGATCAGTCCCAGGTGGCTGAACGCCTGCGGGTAGTTGCCGAGCATGCGCCCGGCTGCCGGGTCGTACTCCTCGGCGAGCAGCCCCAGCCCGCCCATGGCGCCCACCAGCTTCGCCATCAGCGCCTCCGCGTCATCGAGGCGTCCCGAGTGCGCGTACTGCTCCACCAGCCAGAACGAGCAGATCATGAACGACGACTCCCCGCCGGGCAACCCGTCGACGCCGCCGTGGGTGCGGTACCGGTGCACGAGGCCGTGGGAGTCGAGCAACTCGGACTCGATCCGGGCGACGGTGGCCAGCATGCGAGGGTCGTCGTACTCCACGAACCCGCTCTGCGGGAGCTGCAGCAGCGAGGCGTCCACCTCGTCGCTGCCGTAGGCCTGCCGGAACGCGCCGTCCGGGCCGACTCCCTTCTCGAAGATCTCCGCCCGCAGCGCGTCGCGGAGTTCGCGCCAGGTGCCCACGTCGCCGGGCAGCCCGTACTCGTCGACGGCTCGGATGGCCTGGTCGTAGGCCGCCCACATCATGGCGCGGCCGTGGGTGAAGAACATCTCGTCGCCGCGCATCTCCCAGATGCCGTGGTCGGGCTCGTTGAAGCGGCGGGTCTGCAGGTCCAGCATCGCCTGCTGCAGTCCCCAGGAGAACGAGTCCTCCCCCTCTCCCGCGTCGCGGAGCTGACCCAGCGCGATCATGACCTCGCCCACCACGTCGGCCTGGTACTGGCCGACGGCCCCGTTGCCGATCCGCACGGGCCGCGATTCGGCGTAGCCGCGCAGGTGCGGCAGCTCGCGCTCCGCCAGGTCGCGCTCACCACCCAGCCCGTACATGATGAGCAGGTCCTCCGGGTCGCCCGCCACCGCGCGCAACAGCCAGCGCCGCCAGGCGGCCGCCCCGCCGTCGAAGCCGTGGGCCATCATCGCCTCCAGCGTGAGGGCGGAGTCCCGCAGCCAGGTGAAGCGGTAGTCCCAGTTGCGGCTGCCCCCCAGGTCCTCCGGCAGCGACGTCGTCGCCGCCGCGACGATCCCCCCGGTGTCACGGTGCGTCAGCGCCCGCAGCACCATCAGCGACCGGCGCACGTGCTGCGCCCACTCGCCCTTGGCCTCGATCGGCGCTGCCCACTGGCGCCAGTCGGCGAGCGTCTCCCGGAGCGCGAGGTCGGCGTCGATCATCGGCGGCACCTCCCGCCAGGAGTCCAGGCCTGTGAGGACCCAGGTCAGCTCCTGGCCCTCCTGGAGCGTGTGCACCTTGCGATGCAGCTTCTCCCCGGGGACAGGGTCGGGCAGCGGCCCGTGGAGGGCGAGCGCGGCCGGGCCGCCCACCGCCCACAGCACCTGCTCGGACTGTCCGCCGGGCCGCTCCACGGTGCGACGGTGCACCCACGGCACGATGCTCCCGTAGGAGAAGCGCATGCACAGCTCGTGCACCACGCGCACCCTGCCGGAAGTGCAGCGGATCCGGCGCACGACGTCGGAGCGTTCAGGCTCGACCGGCATCCAGTCGAGCACCTCGGCGGTGCCGTCGGGCCCCTGCCAGGTGGTGCTCAGCACGAACGTGTCGTCCAGCCAGTGGCGCTCGGTGACCGTGCCGTCCTCGACGGCCACGAGCCAGCGGCCGTCGTCGGTGGTCCCGAGCAGGTTGTTGAACACCGACGGAGAGTCGTAGCGGGGAAGGCACAACCAGTCGAGGCTGCCGCCGGGCGAGACGAGGGCGGCCGTCCTCAGGTCCCCGATGAACGCGTACTCGCCGATCGGGACGTCCTGCGGTTCCTCTCCCAGTGGCACGGTCAGCCCCCGAACAGCATCCGGTACTCGGTGGGCGACGGCGGCATCGGTACCTTGACGACCCTCCGGACGCTGGCGAGGACCACCTCCGAGCCCTCCAGGTCGTTGGTCTGCTTCATCTGCTGCTGGCTGAGCGCGTAGGCGCGGCGCAGGTTGTCGGCGGTCTTGCCCTCGACGGGTGCGATCAGCGAGAGGTCGCTGTTGCGCATCTCGTTGACGGACTTCGCGGCCGCGGAGTTGTGGGTGCTGACGAGCGCCTGCCAGGCACCGAGCCGGGTCTGGGGCGTCACGCCGCCGATCTCGTCGATCACCAGGCTCGGACGGTAGGGCCGGCCCTGCCCGGGGAGGTTGTCGATGGAGTGGAGGATGTCGATGGTGCCGCCGCAGGCCCGCACCACGTCGGCCAGCGGGAGCCAGCTCGCCTTGTCCGCGGTGATCACGGAGACGTGCCCGCCCAAGCACATCGCCCGGAACGCCAGCAGCCACTTCACGTAGTCGGGTGCCGAGAGGAACATCCGGGTGGGGCGGGGACGGAACGGTCGGATGGTGACGGGGCCTGCGGGTCCGCGGCCGATCAGGAGGCCCGAAGGTCCGGTGGTCACCAGTGAGGTGCGCTCGGCGCCCCTGGCCTCCCCGAGGGCGAGTTCTGTCACGAGTCCACCTGCCTGCCCAGTGGGATGGTGGCCAGCAGCCCGGGCACCTGGGTGCCGCCGAGCGGGCCGAAGCTGAAGCGCGACCCCATCTCGGCCACGAGTTCCTCGTCGGCCGCGGCCGCCTGCTCCTCGTTGTGGGAGACGTGCCGGATTGCGCCGGCGGCGGGCTGGCCCGGAGAGACGGTGAAGGAGGTGAGCACCATCATGGCCGGGGACTGTGCGACCGAGTCCAGGAGGGCCTGGTAGGCCGCCGTCGGATCCGAGCCGAACGAGCGGATGGCCCGGGTCTCGTGCACGAGCCCGTCGCATGCCCACTGCCGCCAGGTCTCGCGCGTGCGCTCCTCGGGGGCGTCGTCGGAGGCGCCGCTGGTCAGCCCGAGCACCTCGGAGATGGCGATCGGGTCGAGCGCCTCGGCGCTGACGCCCTGCCGCTTGAGGGTCGCCTGGGCGCGGTGCAGGCCGAAGCGCAACGTCGCGAAGACGCCTACCTGGCCGCTGCCCCTGCGCGCCACCGCCTCCAGGCAGAGCCTCGGGTCGAGGCGCAGCGCCACCCACGTGCGGCGCACCGCCGGCGGGGTGCTCTCCTCCCCGACGATCTCCAGGTAGGACTGCAGCGCGGGCGAGCCGGGGGTGATCATGGCCTGTGTGGGGCCGGGGACAGTGAGGGTGACCACCTGGATGCCCGCGAAGACGACGTCGTCCTGGCTGATCAGGGCGCCGAGGACCTCGAGGTCGAGTTCCGAGCCGCGGTCGGAGATCAGGTTGTCGTCGGAGCTGATCTCCAGCAGGCCGGACCAGGACTCGCCGTCGCCGACCACCCCGATCTCGCCGCCGTAGACGTTCCTGGTCTCGGTCACGTGCAGGTGCGGCAGCCACTGGCCCAGGGGCACGAGTGCCGCGGGCTGGTCCGGCTCGGCCACCAGGTTGCGCCTTCGGCTGCTGTAGGCGGCCCGGACCCGCAGCGTCGAGAACAGGGAGCGGCCGTTGACGGGCAGCGTCAGCAGCATCGCCAGCAGCACCACCGCGCCGGCCACCACCAGTCCGGTCGCCGTGCGCTGCACCGCGAACAGCAGCGCCACGACCACCACCACCTGCCAGAACAGGGCCATCGGGAGGTACCGGGTCGAACGGGCACGAAGCGGCAGGCGCGCGCCGCTCAGCTGTGCGGTCCGTGCCATTCGTCCTCCTCGGGTGCTCGTCGGTGACGGCGTCGCGCCCAACTCTAGGGGGTCCGTGGCGCACCGGACGGCCCTCCGGAACGGTCCCCAGCACAACACTGTCGCGCGCGGCCCCGGCTGCCGCGCCCTGCGCGACACCGTCGCGCTGGGGCCAACCCGCTGCGGCGACGACGGCAGTTGGCCGGGGCGTGGATAGAGTTGCCCCGAACCAGACCCCCAGCCGGAGGACCCGAATGGCCACTCGCAAGGACCTGCTGAAGGCGCAGTCCTTCACCTCGCGGCGGATGGTCGCGGCCTTCGTGGACCGTGATCCCGACGACCCGACGCCGCCGCTGCGCCGTGTCGGGATGGCCACGTTCGTCTCGGTCCTGCTGGGCATCATCCTCCTGGCCGGCACGGCCCTGTTCGGGCTGATCCGCCCGGGCGGCGGCGACGCCTGGAGGGAGGAGGGCGTGATCATCTCCGACACGGTCGCCGGCATGCAGTTCGTCTACTCCGGCAACCGGCTGGTCCCGATGGCCAACGTCGCCTCCGCCCACCTGCAGGCGGCCGGCGAGGACCCCGACGGCCCGCCGCGCGTCGTCAACGTCAAGACCGAGACCCTCAAGGGCACCGAGCAGGGCCCGATGATGGGCATCGAGAACGCCCCGCGCCAGTTGCCCGCGCCGGAGGACATGGACGTCTACCCGCTGCGGACCTGCTCCTCCGCGCCGAACACGGCCGGCGACCGGTTCCTCAGCATCGAGTTCAACTCCGACGCCGCGGCGGACTCGCGGATGTCCATCGTCGCCCGCGCCTCCGACGGCGAGGAGTACATGATCCTGGGCGGCCAGGCGCACCGACTGTGGCGCAAGCAGGGACAGACCTCGCCGTTGGTCGAGGACCTGCCCATCGTCGAGCCCGGCAACGCGTGGCTCTCGGCCATCCCCGTCGGCCAGCCGCTGGAGCCGCTGGAGGTCCCCGGGATGGGTGGCACCCCGTCGAAGAACATGCTCAACATGTCCATCGGCCAGCTCGCGAAGGTGGAGGGCGCCGAGGGGGCGACCCGCTACTACGTCCAACTGGACCAGGGCCTTTCCCAGATCTCCTACCTCGACATGCGCCTGCTGGTGGAGGCCAAGGGCATGCCGCCGGCGCGCACGATCTCCGAGTCCGAGCTCGCCTCCGCCCGCAACGACGTCGTCCCCGACTCCGCCACCACCGGGATCCCCTACGAGAAGCCCGACGGACCGGACGGGTTCGGCACCCTGCAGGACGTCTCCGTGTGCGCCACCTTCACGCTGGAGAACCCGGACCGTGTGGTGCTGAGCGTCGACCAGCAGACGCCCCAGATGCCGTCGGGCCACCTGAAGCCCTACGGCAACATCGTCGACCTGGTGGAGATGGAGCCCCTCTCGGGCGGTCTGATGAAGAACGCGAACAACCCCAGCGACGACGCGGCGACGTTCCTGATCATCGCGGGCAAGAGCTACCCGATCCCGGACATGGCCTCCCGCAGGGCCCTCGGCTACGGCGACCTGACCCCTGCGCCAGTGCCTCCGCAGCTGCTGTCGCTGATCCCTCCGGGCCTTGCCGCCAACACGAATCTCTCGCGTGCGAGCATCCGCCAGCTGGAGCAGTGAGTAGGCGGCCAGCACCCTCTTGAGCAGGGTCTAGGTACTGCTACTTGTTTCCGGCATGGGGACTGGGAAGTGACCCCCTCGGCCACCTAGTGTTTCATGTGTCACCAAGGCGGCACCGAAAGCTCGGGGCTCGCTGAACCGAGAGCCGCAGGCTCAACCGTTGAAGGGAATGAACCATGGGCAACAAGTCCGTTGATCGCGCTCAGATGGCCAAGGCTGCGCAGCAGATCGAGGCCAAGCACCAGCAGATCCACCAGCTGCAGAGCCGCCTTCAGGGCCAGATGACCGACCTCTCCACCCGCTGGACGGGCCAGGCCTCCGCGATGTTCCAGAGGGGCTACGGCCAGTTCGACACCGAGTTCGAGAAGGTGAAGCAGGGCCTGGACAAGATCCACACCTCACTCGTGGAGACGCAGAAGGAATACGTCCAGCGCGAGGAAGAGAACACCCAGACCGCAAACCAGATCGCCGGCCTCATCGGCTGACCCTGACCAACGACACCGAGAGCATTAGGAGACGCAGATGAACGACGCAACGACTTACTCCCAGTCCGGAATGCAGGAGGGTATCTCGAACCTCTCCGCCGCGCACAAGGAGCTCACCACCCTGCTGGACGACCTGAAGGCCGAGCTCTCGAGCTCCCTCGGTCAGTGGGAGGACAACGCCCGCAACGCCTACATCGAGGTCCAGCGCTCCTGGGACGCCTCCGCTGCCAAGCAGCAGGACATCGTCCAGCGCATGCCCGTCCTGCTGGGCAACATCTCGGACGGCTACGACGCCACCGAGTCGCGCAACACCGGCATCTGGGCCTGACCCACAAGCTGGCAAGGAAGGGTCCCGCCTCGGCGGGGCCCTTCTTGCATCCGGTCCCCGGCGGAGCGGCGGCTACTTCAGCAGCTTCGACATCCGGCGATCGGCCAGGGGCTTGCCACCGGTCTGGCAGCCGGGGCAGTACTGCAGCGACGAGTCGGCGAACGACACCTCGGCGATGGTCGAGCCGCAGACCCCGCACACCTCGCCCGCCCTGCCGTGCACCCGCATGTGGCTGCGCTTGGAGTCCTTCAGTTTGGTGATCGCGACGTCCCGGGTCCCGGCCAGGGCGTCGCCCAGCACCTGGCGGATGTGCCCGTGGAGGGCGGCCACCCCGTCGGCGTCGAGGGAGTTGGCAGGCTTGAACGGGCTCAGCCGGGCGGCGTGCAGGATCTCGTCGGAGTAGGCGTTCCCGATACCGGCGAGCACCTTCTGGTCGCGCAGCACGCCCTTAAGCTGTGCCCTGCCCGCCTCGGAGAGGATCTCGGCGAGGTCCTCGACTGTGAAGTCGTCGGCGAGCGGGTCGGGGCCCAGCGCGGCGATGCCGGGCACGGCCATCGGGTCCTCGACGACGTAGACCGCGAGGTGCCGCTGGGTGCCGGCCTCGGTGAGGCTGAAGCCGGAGCCGTCCTCCACGCCGATCCGCAGCGCCAGCCCGGTCTTGCCCGGCCGGGGCACCGCCGTGGGCACGGCGTCGTGCCAGGTCACCCAGCCGGCGCGGGCAAGGTGGAACACGAGGTGGAGACCCTGGGCGTCGACGTCGATGAACTTCCCGTGTCGCGTCACCCCCGCGACCTCGAGCCCCAGCAGCGCGTCGAGCGGCGGGGTGTAGGTCTTGAGCACGCTGAACGCAACCAGGTGGCCCTGCGTGATGGCCTTCCCGGCGAGCCGCTCGTCGAGTAGGTCGACGACCGCCTGCACCTCAGGCAGTTCTGGCATCCGGTGGTCCCTCCCCCAGGCTGGCGAGCAGTTCTGTGCCAACCATTCTGGACTCTTCTCCCCTTCCCCACATGTTGTTGTGGGGTTCCTCGAGCGACTCGCTGAGCTGGGCCAGGTACTCGTCGCGGTCCAGCACCACGGCCCCGAGCGACTCCAGGTGCGGGGTCAGCCACTGGACGTCGAGCAGCTGCACGTCCATGCGGCGCAGTTCGTGCACCAGACGCAGCAGCGCCACCTTGGACGCGTCGGTGCCGTGCTGCTCGTCGTGGAACATCGACTCCCCGGCGAACATGCCGTTCTGGTGGACGCCGTATAGGCCACCCACGAGTCTGCCCTCGGCGTCCCACGTCTCGACGCTGTGCACGTAGCCCACCTGGTGCAGCACCGTGAAGGCGGTGGAGATGCGGCTGTCGATCCAGCCGTCCGGGCGCGACGGGTCGGCGCACCTGGCCAGCACCTCGCGGTAGGCGAGGTCCACCGTCGTGGTGTAGCGGCGGGCGGACTTGCGCAGGGACCGGGTGACGCGGACCCCGTCCGGCGGGAGTTGTGCCCGCTGCATCGGCGACCACCAGCCCATCTCGCCGCCGAAGCCGCCGCCCCCCAGGGGCATCGGGAACACGCCACAGCGGTAGGCCAGCAGGGCGGTCCCGGGATCGAACTCGTCGGAGAACGCGATCAGGTCCTGGCGGGGCCAGTCCTCAGGCGGTCCGAAGAGGGTCTCGAGCATGGACACCAGTGTGGCAGCCCGGGGAAATTCCGGGTCTTCCCCGGGCGCATTGCTTGACCCGGTGTGTCAGTCTTGAAGCGAACAAGGAGGCACTGATGGCCCAACCAACCGACGTGGTGGCGGTCGCCGAGGGACTCACGTCCGACGCATTCCACCAGATCCTGGACCTCGCCATCGAGGGCAGGGGAAAGCTGCCGGGCGCGAAGATCGCGGCCAAGAACCTGTTGGTCAAGCACCGCAACCCCGACGTGGCCGTCGACAAGGTGGTGACGGAGCACATCGCGCTCGCCGGTGGCCAGGGCTTCGCCACCAACTGGGGCGGCTTCCTGGTGTCGCTGGTCACCATCCCGGCCAACATCGCCGCTGCCTCGTTCGTGCAGGCCCGCATGGTGGCTGCGATCGCGCACCTGCGCGGCTACGAGCTGAAGGATCCGCGCGTGCGCAGCGCCATCCTGATGGTGATGCTGGGCCCGAGCGCCGGGTCGGCCCTGGTGGCACGCGGGCAGCTGCCCTCAACCCCGCTGGCCATCGCCACCGCCCCGGTCTTCGACGCGAAGCTCGACGGCCAGATCAGCAAGGCGCTGTTCGACCGCACCATGAACCAGCTCGGGGGCAAGCGCCTCGGTGTGTTCATCGGCAAGCGGATCCCGTTCGTCGGGGGTGGCGTGGGCGCCGTCGTCGACGGGCTGGCCACGCACGCCATCGCCAAGCACGCGCTGGACTCGTTCCCGAGCCGCCGGCCCAGGCTCAGCAGCTGGACCAAGGACTGAGCCGGCTCAGCCCACGTAGCGGCGCGGGACCCTCGAGGTCACCAGGCAGGTGACCTCGTAGGGGATGGTCCCCATGAGTTCTGCAATCTCGGCCGTCCGGATCTCCTCGCCGCCGTCGCGCCCCACCAGCACGGCCTCGTCGCCCGCAGAGACGCCGCCAGAGTCTGGGCCCAGGTCAAGCATCGTCTGGTCCATGCAGACGCGGCCGACCACCGGGTACGAGCGTCCACCCACGAGCATCCGGCCCCTGTTGGACAGCAGACGGGAGTAGCCGTCGCCGTAGCCGATGCCGACGGTGGCCACCCACGTGTCGCGGGGCGCGGTCCAGGTGCGGCCGTAGCCGACGCTCTCCCCCGCCCGGACCTGCTTCACGAACGCCACCCGTGCGGTCCAGCGCTCCACCGGCCGTAGCTCGCGGGTGTGCGGCGTCTCCGGGTCGGGGTAGGAGCCGTAGACCATGATCCCGGGCCGCACCAGGTTGGTGGAGCCGAGGTCGTGCCCGAGGACCGCCCCCGAGTTGGCCGCGTGCACCCACGGGACGGGACCGACCGCGGCCCGCACGTCGGCCGCGACGGACTCGAAGAGCGCCAACTGGTCACGGGTGAAGTCGACGCCGTCGGGCACGTCGCTCACGGGAAGGTGGGTGTAGAGGCCGTCCAGCGCCAGGTGCTCGTTCTCGGCGACGCGGCGTGCCAGGGCGACGGCGTCGCCGGGCTCCGCGCCGATGCGGCGCATCCCGGTGTCCACCTTGAGGTGCACCGGGGCAACGAGCCCTGCCGACGCCGCGGCCGCGGCGACCGCGTCGATGCCGGGCTGGTCGGCGACGGTGAGCACCAACTGCGCCTCGAGGGCGTCGGCGAGTTCGTCGGGGCATGTCAGGGTGAACTTGAGCACCGGCAGGGTGATCCCGGCGGCGCGAAGTTGCCGGCCCTCGGAGACGAGCGCGACCCCCAGCCACTGGGCCGTTCCGGCCTCCTGGATGCTGCGGGAGACCTCCACCAGGCCGTGCCCGTAGGCGTCGGCCTTGACCGCCGCCAGCACGGCGCGGCCTGCCGCCCGCTCGCCCGCGATCCGGAGGTTCTCGTTGATGGCACCGAGGTCGACCCTCAGCTCAGATGCGCTCGACACCCACTCATCTTCGCGTGCGAACCGCCCCGCACCAAACGCAGGAACGTCGCGGGCGTGGTCCGGACGGGTGGCAGAATGTCGCGCATGTCGAACAATCAGTGGAACAACGGCCAGGCCGACGGCCAGTGGCAGCCCCAGGGGAACCAGGACTGGAACTCCGGCGAGCAGCCACAGGGGAGCGCGACCGACTGGAACGCCGCCCAGGACCAGACGGCCGACTGGAATCCCGGCGCCCAGCCCCAGGGCAGCGCGCAGGAGTGGAACCCGGCCGCTTCCCAGCAGGACTGGAACACCGGCGCCCAGCAGCCGCCGGCCCAGGAGTGGAACGCCCAGCCGCAGGGCGGGACCGACTGGAACCCACAGCCGCAGACGAGCGCCCAGGACTGGAACCAGCAGCAGCCGGCCCAGGACTGGAACGCGCAGCCACAGGGCAGCGCCGACTGGAACCAGCAGCAGCCCCAGGGCGGCGCCGACTGGAACCAGCAGCCGCCCGCCCAGGATTGGAACGCCCAGCAGCAGCAGGGTTGGAACCAGCAGGGCGGCTTCCAGGGTGCCCCCGCCTACGGCGGCCAGCCGGGCCAGCAGCAGTGGCCCGCGCAGCGCACCGGTGGCGGCAACGCCTTCGCCAACGTCTTCGACTTCTCCTTCAAGAAGTTCGCACTGCCGAAGGCCGGCGGCACCATCTTCCTGGTCGCCGTGGTCTGCTTCGCCGTCTGGTGGGTCTTTGACCTGGTATCTGTCCTCACCATGGGGGCGGAGTACGGGGGGGTCAGCACGTCCACCGTCCTGCAGGTCGTTGTCGGTGGCCTTGCTCGTACCTTCCTCGGGATCCTGCTCGTGCGGGTGCTGATCGAGGGCGCCAGCGCCGTCGTGAAGCTCGCCGACAGGGCAGACGACGACAAGGACCCCTCGGGCGTCTGACGCCCCCCGAACGAACGAAGGGACCGCAGCCACCTGGCTGCGGTCCCTTCGTCATCCCGCTGATTCTGCGACCCGGAACGCTTTCTGAACTGTTTCAAGGTGACCTCGGATAGGGTTCCGGGTCTCGGAATCAGCGGACCGGCTCCGCCACCCTCAGGCGGTCACCTGCGCGAACCGGTTGGGGCGAGAGGATCTCCGGAGTCGGACGCCGACGTTGCGCGCCACCTTGCCGACTCCGCGGGCGGCATCGACGGCTGCCGCACGCACGGCGCCGCCGACCTCCGCGACGCGGGAATGGCCCGGCTGCTTGTTGGGGACGGCGTACTTGAACACCTTGCCCCAGGCGGACGCCACCTGCTTCGGCAGCGGGCCGGTCACGTAGGTGAGGTTGTGTCGCTCCATGAGTGCACGGATGCGCGGGGCGATCTGCGCGTACCGGTTGCTGGGGAGGTCGGGGAACAGGTGGTGCTCGATCTGGTGCGAGAGGTTCCCGGTCATGATGTGCATCGCACGGCTGCCGGAGATGTTGGCCGAGCCGAGCATCTGGCGCAGGTACCACTCGCCGCGGGTCTCGTCGTCGATGGAATCGGTCTCGAAGGTCTCGACGCCCTCGGGGAAGTGCCCGCAGAAGATGACGCTGTGCGTCCAGACGTTGCGGACGGTGTTGGCGATGGCGTTGGCCAGCAGCGTCGACAGGAAGGACGGGCCGGACAGCAGCGGGTGGACCAGGTAGTCCTTGGTCATCTGCGTTCGGATCTTCTTGAACACCTTGCGCAGGTCGGCGCGGAACTCCTTGTCGGACTTCGTGCCCTCCTTCCAGCCCTTGATGTCCAGGTCGTAGGCGGCGATCCCGTACTCGAAGAAGAGCGCGTTCAGCAGGTTCGTCACCGGCTGGAACAGGAAACCGAGTTTCCACTCCTGGTCCGGGTCGACGCGCAGGATGTTGTAGCCGAGGTCGTTGTCCATGCCGATCACGTTCGTGAACGTGTGGTGGCCGACGTTGTGGGACTTCTTCCACTGCTCCGCCGGGGAGGCGAAGTCCCACTCCCACTTGGTGGAGTGGATCTTCGGGTCCCTCATCCAGTCCCACTGGCCGTGGAGGATGTTGTGCCCGATCTCGGTGTTCTCGAGGATCTTCGCCACGGTGAGGCCGGCGGTCCCGACGAAGAACGCAGGCGGGAACTTGCTGAACAGCAGGATGGCCCGGGAGACGAGCTCGATGCTGCGCTGCACGGTGATGACGCGACGGATGTACTTGGCGTCGGACTCGCCGCGGGAGGCGATCACCTCGTCGCGCAGGGCGTCGAGTTCCTTGCCGATGGCCTCGATGTCGTCGGGGCTGAGGTGGGCGATGGGGTTCGCCTTGCCCGAGGCCCAGGTGGCGGGCTGCTCGGCGGCACGGGAACCGGTGATGCGGTTGGGACGTGCGACGACGGTGTCTGCGGGGGCGTCGACGTCGACGCCGGTGGGGGATTCGAGTGTGGTGGTCATGGTGGTGGGCCTCACAGGACGATCTGGCATGGGCCGGCGGCCGCCGACACACATGTCTGCACGAGGACTGGGTCCTCGGGTACAGCGGTGGTGAGTTCGCCGGTGCGCAGGTCACGCACGCTTCCCTCGCGCAGGGGGGCCACGCAGTTGAAGCAGATGCCCATACGGCATCCCGACGGCATCAGGACGCCGGCTTGCTCGCCGGCGTCGAGGATGGTGGTGCCCGCGTCCGCGGTCACCAGGGTTCCGGAGGCGGAGAAGTCGATCTCTCCCCCGTCACCGACGGCGGTCACCCGCGGTCGGAAGCGTTCGGTGTGGAGGCGCTCGGCGATGCCGTTGGCCTCCCAGTGGGCGTCCGCCTCGTCGAGTAGCCCGGTCGGGCCGCAGGCCCAGGTGTGGCGCTCCTGCCAGTCCGGCACGACGTCGCCGATCCGGTGGGCAGGCAGCCGGACCTCGCCGGCGTCGCGGCCGGTGATGCGCTCCAGGAAGCGGATCCTGCCGGTCTCGCCCAGGTGGCGCAGCTCCTCGCGGAACAGCATCTCCTCGGCGGTGGGTGCGGAGTGGACCACGACGATGTCCGCCGTGGCGCGGGAGTGGTTGCGCAGGATGCCCATCACGGGGGTGATACCGCTGCCCGCGGTGAGGAACAGGAGGCGCTCGGGTGCCGGGTCGGGCAGCACGAAGTCGCCGGCGGCCTGGTCGAGGTAGACCAGTTGGCCGGGCCGGACCCGGTTCAGTACGTGGTTGCTGACCTTGCCGTCGGGGATGGCCCGGACCGTGATGGAGACGGTGTCCGCGTCGACCGGACCGGTCAGCGAGTAGGCACGCCACAGGCGGACACCGTTGACCTCGAAGCCGACGCGGATGTACTGGCCGGGCGTGGGCCGGCGCCAGCCCCGCCCGGGGCGGATCACCAAGCTGGTGGCGCTGGGCGTCTCGCGCCGCACGTCGACGACCCTGCCACGCAGGTCCGCGCCGAAGCGCATCGGGTCGATCAGACCGAGGAAGTCCTCGGGCAGCAGCGGCGTGGCCATGGCTTCGGCCAGCTTGCGAGCGCTCTGCCCCACCATCCCGGCGGTCCTGCGGGCGAACCCGCCGAAACCACGGGAGTCGGGCTTGGTCCGCTCTGAGGTGTCCACTTCCTCAAGCGTAACCTACGGTTGCGTAGGTTCAAGGAATGGCGGGAATCTGTCCATCCAGTGGCGCTCAGAACAGCAGTGCGAGTGCCGGCTCGGCGAGGATCTCGGCGACGTCGTGCAGGAACTGCGAGCCCTGCTCCCCGTCGATGATGCGGTGGTCGAAGGCGATCGCGAGCGTGGTCACCGAGCGCGGGACCACCTCCTCGACCCCGTTGGTCTCCACCACCCACGGGCGCCGCTGGATGGCGCCCATGCAGAAGATCGCGGACTCGTTGCCGTTGATGATGGGCGTGCCCGCGTCGACGCCGAAGACCCCGACGTTGGTGATGGTGAACGTGCCGCCGGTGTAGTCACCGGGCTGCAGCTTGCCCTCCCGGGAGACCGCCACGAGCTGGTTGATCGCTCGGCACAACTCGATCAGGCTCAACTGGTCGGCGTTCTTGATGTTCGGCACCATCAGACCGCGAGGGGTGGCCGCGGCGACGCCCAGGTTCACGCCGGGGTGGTAGACGATCTCCTGGTTCTCCTCGTCCCAGGACGTGTTCAGGTCCGGGTTGCGGGCCAGCGCCAGGCAGATGGCCTTGGCGTAGACCAGCAGCGGCGAGATCCGCAGTCCGGTGAACTCGCGCCGGTTCTTCAGCTTCTCGACGAAGTCCATCGTCGGCGTGACGTCGATGGTGATCCACTCGGTGACGTGCACGTGCGTGTTGACCGAGCGCACCAGGTTCTCCGCGGTCGCCTTCCGCACGCCGCGGATCGGGACGCGACGCTCCTGCCGCCCGTTGAACGGGTCCGACTGGGCACCGCCACCGGCCCCGAACCCGGAACCGGCGCCGAAGGGGCCGTAGCCGCCACCGGGCGGGAACGTGTCCTGCCGGGACTCGCGCTGGAAGGTGGAGTGGTCGTTGACGATCCGGCCCTGGCGCGGCTCGTCGGCCAGGCGCTGGAACGCGACTGCGGCCTCGACGTCGGCGCGCGTGATGGTGCCGTCCGGCCCGGAGCCGACCACGGTGCCGAGGTCGACGCCGAGGTCCTTGGCGTACTTGCGGATCGGGGGCTTGGCGCGCACCGCCGTCGGGTCGGAGGCGAGCACCAGCGTGGACTCGGTGGGGGCCTTGCCCGCGGTGGGGAGCGGGTCCCCGACGGGCTGGGCGTGCACCTCCCCGGCCGGGTGCACCTCGTCCGGGCGGCGGCCGGGCTCGTGGGGCTCGTAGGAGTCGCTGATGGCCTGGCTGACCTCGGACGGCTCTTCGCGACGGCGCCCGCGACGGCGCGAGCGCGGCGCCTCCGAGGGACCGGTCCCCACCAGGTTGGGCGCTGGGGCCTCTGTCTCGACGCTCTCTGCGACACCGTCGTCCAGCTCGATGATCGCGGCGCCCACCTCGACGGTGGTGCCCTCGGCCACCAGCAGGGACTTGATGGTGCCCGCCCACGGCGAGGGCAGCTCCACCAGCGACTTTGACGTCTCGATCTCCACGAGCACGTCGTTGACCTCGACGATGTCGCCCTCGGCGACCCGCCAGGCGACGATCTCGGCCTCGACGAGGCCCTCGCCCGGGTCCGGCAGCAGGAACTTTCGCAGCATCACAGGCTCCTAGTAGGCGAGGGACGCGTCGACGGCGTCCAGGATTCGGTCCACGGAGGGGAGGAACTCGTCCTCCACCTTCGAGTGCGGGTAGGGCATGTCGTAGGCGGTGACCCGCTTCACGGGAGATTCCATCACGTAGAAGAGGTCCTCGTGCAATCTTGCGGCGATCTCGGCGCCGAGGCCAAGTGTGCGCTGGGCCTCGTGCACGACGACGGCGCGGCGGGTGCGCCGCACCGACGCGGTGATGGTCACCCAGTCGATGGGGCTGAGGGTGCGCAGGTCCACCACCTCGAGGGAGGTCCCCTCCTCCGCGGCGAGCGCGGCCGCGTCGAGGCAGGTCCTGACCATCGAGCCGTAGGTGAGCAGGGTGGCGTCGGTGCCGTGGCGGATGATGTCGGCCTGGTGCATCGGCTGCGGCCGCGCGGAGAAGTTCACCTGGTCCTTGGCGTGGTAGCGGCGCTTCGGCTCGAGGAAGACCACCGGGTCGTCGGAGGAGATGGCCTGCTGGATCATCCAGTACGCGTCGTTCGGGTTGGAGCAGGCCACCACCTTGATGCCAGGGGTGTGCACGAAGTAGCTCTCTGGCGACTCGCCGTGGTGCTCGATCGAGCCGATCGCGCCTCCGTAGGGGATGCGGATCACGATCGGCATCGGTACGCGGCCGGCCGTGCGGGCGTGCATCTTGGACACCTGCGTGACGATCTGGTCGAACGCCGGGAACACGAAGCCGTCGAACTGGATCTCCACCACGGGCCGGTAGCCGCGCATCGCCAGGCCGACGGCGGTGCCGACGATGCCGGACTCGGCCAGCGGCGAGTCGATCACCCGGTTCTCGCCGAACTCGGCCTGCAGGCCCTCGGTGATCCGGAACACGCCACCGAGCTTGCCGATGTCCTCACCGGCCAGCAGGACCTTCGGGTCCGCCTGCAGCGAGCGCCGCAGGCCGCGGTTGAGGGCCTTCGCCAGGGTCAGGGTCTCACTCACAGCGCCTCCTCGAATCCGGCGTTGTACTCCGCGTACTCGCGGCGCTGGGCCTCGAGCTCCACGGTGTTGTCCGCGTAGACGTTGTCGAACAGCTCGTCCATGGTCCGCACCCTCAGCTGGTCCACCCACGAGCGGATCTCGGAGCCGAAGTCTTTGGACTCCTCCTCGAGGCGGGCCAGGTGTGCGTCGTCGATGGCGCCCTGCTCACGCAAGTATGCGGTGAGGCGCTTGATCGGGTCCCGCCCGGCCCACTCCTGGGTCTCCTCGTCGCGACGGTACTTCGTCGGGTCGTCGGCGGTGGTGTGGGCGCCCATGCGGTAGGTGAAGGCCTCGATGAAGGTCGGCCCCTCACCGTTGCGGGCCCGCTCGAGGGCCCACTCCGTGACGGCCTGCACGGCCAGCACGTCGTTGCCGTCGACCTGCACGCCCGGGAAGCCGAAGCCGCGGGCCCGTTCGAACAGCGGGATCCGGGACTGCAGCGTCATCGGTTCCGAGATGGCCCACTGGTTGTTCTGGCAGAAGAACACGACCGGGGCGTTGTAGCTGGCGGAGAAGATGAAGGACTCGTTGACATCGCCCTGCGAGGAGGCGCCGTCGCCGTGGTAGGCGATCACGGCCGCGTTGTCGGCTGGGTCCGGGTTGCCGACGAGCCCGTCGAACTGCAGCCCCATTGCGTAACCGGTCGCGTGCAGCGTCTGTGCACCGATGATGATCTGGTAGTTGCGGAAGCGGTCGAGCATCTCCCAGTCGCCGGCGTCGGTGCCGCGAAACAGGGCGATCAACTGCTTCAGGGGCACCTCGAGGCAGAGGGCGACGCCGTGCTCGCGGTAGCTCGGGAAGACCGTGTCCTTCGGTGCAAGGGCCCGGGCCGAGCCCACCTGCGCGGCCTCCTGGCCCAGCGACGGTGGCCAGACCCCGAGTTCGCCCTTGCGCTGCAGCGCAGTGGCCTCGTTGTCGAACCGCCTGGTCAGCGTCATGTCACGCAGCCGCCCGACGAGGTCGTCGTCGGTGCCGCGCCACTCGAACTCGTCGTTCGTGACACGTCGACCCTCGGGAGTCAGCAACTGGACCATCTGGTCGCTCTGTCCGCGCACGGGGTGTCCCCTTCCGATTGGGTTACGGTCCCGTAGCTTACGCAACCGTAGATTCAGATTCCAGCTTCGCCCCGCGTTTCCGCCGCTGGCCGCCGACACGCACAGGGCCCCGACCTCTCGAGGAGGTCGGGGCCCTGCGTCGGTGGGGTCAGTTCTTGAACCTCACCATGTTGTTGAACACCCAGTCACGCTCGAGGGTGAACGTGGTCGAACCGTCCGGTGCCGGGGAGGCCTGGATCAGGTCCGAGAGGATGTAGCTGCGGCAGCCGCCGCGGCCGGTGTTGGCCGTGTCGCACTCGGTGCGCCACTGCCTGCCCTCGGCCGAGGTCCACTCGTTGGTGTACCCGAGTGGGTTCTGCGCCCACTGCGCACGCTTCATCATCGGCAGGTAGGTCAGGTTGTTGTGCTGCCAACCCGTCGTCTGCACGTAGCTCCCGCCACTGCGGGTGACGGTCGTGCCCCAGATGGAGGTGTTGCAGCGCACCGTCTGCGAGTACGGCTCGCACTCGGTGTGCCAGGTCCGGCCGTTCACCTTGTGGAAGCCGGGCGTCGAGTAGACGTCCACGGCCCCCGACGGGGTGCTCGGCGGCACGGTGGGCGTGGCGCTCGGGGCGCCGGTGGGGGTCGCCGTCGGGTCCTGCGTGGGAGTCGGGCTCGGATCCGGGGTGGGAGTCGGGCTCGGATCCGGGGTGGGAGTCGGGCTCGGATCCGGGGTGGGAGTCGGGCTCGGATCCGGGGTGGGTGTCTGGCTCGGCTCCCCCGGCTCGGCCGTCTCGAAGGCCCAGTTGTCGACCTCGATGAGGCGCTGGTCCTGCGGTCCGTGGAACACGAAGAACAGGTCGTGCACCCCTTCGGCCCCGGTCACGTCGGCGGTGACGTCGCTCCACTCGCCCACCGTTGCGTCCACGCCGATGGTGGCGACGACGGGCCCGGTCTCGGAGTCCAGCCGGACCTCGATCGTGGTGTCGTCGACGAGCGGCTTGACCCGCGCAGTGACGCTCGCGGCACCGTCGCCGAAGTCCACCGAAGAGATCCCGGTGAAGTCGCCGTCGTCGATCTTGGTGATGACGGTGTTGCCGTTCTCGTTGTGCTCCGGGAACTCGACGGAGGCGATGTCCACCTGCTCGGTGCGCACACCCAGCTGCCAGGCCAGGGTCTCCGCCTCGAAGGTGCGGTACGGGTCGAAGTCCTTGATCTGCTCGACGCCGGCGTTGGTGCCCTCGACCTCCTTGATGGTGCCGTCCTCGTTGAACTCGACCTCGTCGAGGTGCACGCTGCGGTAGTTGACCACGTTGCCGTTGTTGAGCTCCTCGCCCCACGCCAGCCCCATCACCTGCGTGTGGTAGGTGAAGTAGGTCTTGCCCTGGTAGTTGAACACGTCGGAGTGGTTGTTGCCTCCCGAGCCCGGGAACCACTTGCCGTGCGACGCGAACAGGGTGCCCGCGTACTTCTCCCTGGTGAGGTCCATCGGGTCGTCGGACATCATGTAGGCGATCTGTCCGGCGCCGGGGTAGTCCTGGCCCTCGATCATCTTGTCGTCGTACTGGGAGTTGCCCACGGCGAAGTTCGACGAGTACGAGTAGTAGTACGTGCCGTTGCGCTTGAACATCGAGGAGGCCTCGAACATCCCGGGACCGTCGATGACGGTGATCCCCGCGCCCGTCGGGTCGGCGAGCTTGGAGTAGTCGTTCGGGTCCAGCTTGACCACGCGGGTGGACTTCGGGTGGTACGGGTCCTGCGCGAAGTCCCAGTTGCCGCCGAAGTACAGGTACGGCTGGCCGTCGTCGTCGACGAAGACCTCCGGGTCGAACAGCCACATGCCGCCCGGGAACTGGATCGGGTTGTTCTGGCTGATCAGCATCTTGCCGTTGGGATCCTCCCAGGGACCCAGCGGCGAGCCGCCGACGATGACACCGGTGCCGGACCCGCCGTTGCAGAAGTACAGGTAGACCTCCTCGTCGCCGTCGCCGTCCAGGTCTGCCGACACCGCGGCCGGGGCCCACGAGTTGCCGGCCCACGTCGCGACGCCGTCCATGCCGGCCACAGGGACCTCGCCGTGATCGACCCAGTTGACCATGTCATCGGTGGAGATGACGTTGAGGTGGTTGATGCGGTCGTAGCCGCCGTCGCGCACCGGCAGTCCGTTGGCCCGCTTCTCGGCGGTGCGGTACTGCTGGTCGTCGCTGGTGGAGTAGATGTAGAGGCGCCCGTTGAACACGACGTGGTGCGGGTCGGCGCCGAACTTGTGGCCCATCAGCGGGTTGTGGTCGCCGACCGGCTTGGCCTGGATGTCCTCGACGGGCGACTTCTCGCCCTCCACCGGCTCGGGTGCCGGGTCCTGGACCTTCACCAGCGAGACGTTGTCGATCTCGAAGTCCACGAGGTCCGCCGCGCCGGGCTCGCCGGTCCAGTCGGTCTCGAAGAAGGCGTGGGCCCAGTCGTCCACGCCACCCACGCCGGCGTTCGGGACGTTGGCGACGAACTCGCCGTCGAAGCTGGTCCACTCCCCCTGCGTGGCGGTCCTGGACACCGCGTTGAGGCAGATGCCATAGGTGAAGTTCGCGTCGCAGATCGTGAAGGCGAAGCCCTGCGTCTCGTTGCCACCGGTGTAGCGCAGGTCCGCCTCGAGGCGGTAGGTGGCGCCCTCCTCGAGTGCTCCCGCGACGGCCGCCGAGGGTCCGGTGTTGGTCTGGGTGCGGCCGGTGATCCGCAGCGCGGACTCCGACTCGGAGCCGGGCGAGGTGATCTCGAGTGCGCCCTCGCGGCCGTCGACGATGTACCAACCCTCGTGGTTGCCCTCCTCGAAGGTGCCCGCCGGGAGGATCCCCGCGGGGGTGTCCAGCCGGACGACGCTGACGTCGTCGATCAGGAAGTCGACCGTCGAGGACCAGGGGGTCTCGAACTGGAAGTGCGAGAACACGGTAGTGGCGTGCTCTTCGCCGTAGTTCGTCGACGCCTCGGGGACGAACTCCAGCGAGTACTCGGACCAGCCATCCTTGGCGACCTGCTTGATCGCCCCGGCGGCCGCGACGCAGGACCCGGAGGCCGGGCAGTAGGCGAACCCGAACGGCTCGTTGTCCTGGCCGGTGGTGTGCTTGACCTTGGCGGTCACCAAGTACTGGCCGTCGTGCGCCAGGGCCTCGGTGAACGTACCCCTGAGGCCGTCGTAGAAGGCGGTGCGGTTGGTCAGGGCGCCACTGTTCTCGCCCGATGCGGCATCGTCGCTCAGGGCGAACTGCCCCCCGGCAGAGGGCGCCCAGCCAGTGGTGCCCTCCTCGAATCCGGGGTTCGTGACGATGTTGTCACCCGGCGCCGCCATCGCGGGCGGGAGGGTGACGGCTGTGGTGGCGACGAGCGCGATCACGCTCATCCCCAGGAAGGCCCGCGAGCCCGGGCTGCGCATTCTCCTGCGCTGTCTGCTGCTTGTCACTGCTTCTCCTTCGATGCAATGGGTTGCGGG
This sequence comes from Tessaracoccus rhinocerotis, assembly GCF_007197885.1. Taxonomy (GTDB): domain Bacteria; phylum Actinomycetota; class Actinomycetes; order Propionibacteriales; family Propionibacteriaceae; genus Arachnia; species Arachnia rhinocerotis. Next base: position 217,358 of record NZ_VKKG01000003.1, on the reverse strand, counting down.
GGAACACCGGCGGTGGTCCCCGGTCGACGGACCCTCACGGGCCGTCCTGGCGACCCGGGTGGGGAGGAGCCCACCCGGGCCACGTCAACTGCTGAACCTGACCTGGTTGTTGAACACCCAGTCGCGGCCGGCGCGGTGGGTCCAGGCGCCGTCGGTCCCCTGTCGGGAGACCACCAGGTCCGTCCAGATGTAGCTGCGGCACCCACCGCGGCCGGTGTTGGCGGTGTCGCACTCCGTGCGCCAGCGGCGCCCCTCGGACGAGGTCCACTCGCCGGAGTACCCGAGGGGGTTCTGCGCCCAGGAGGCCCGGGGCAGCAGGGGTAGGTAGGTCAGGTTGTTGAACTGCCACCCGGTGTTCCCGACGAACTCGCCGTCGACCATCCGAACGGCGGTGGCCCAGATGTCCGTGCGGCACCGCTGGGTCTGCGAGTACGGCTCGCAGGTGGTGTGCCAGGTGCGCCCGTTCACCCGGTGGAAGCCCGGGGTGCTGTAGACGTCCACCTGCACCGCCGCCGGGGGCGAGGGCGGAGCCGTCGAGGGCGTCGGCGCCGGGCTCCCGGTCGGGGATGGCTCAGGAGTCGGGGGCGGTGTCGGACTCGGGGAGGGCGTCGGCACCGTCGCCAGATCAGCCCGGAGCTGGGCGACGACGGCCGCCAGCGCCTGGGCGGGTGCGTCGATCTGGTTCTGCGTCGACGGTGACCCCACGGCTTCCGCTGCGGTCAGGGCCTCCCCCAGCTGCTCGGCCTGCGCCGCTGTCAGGCCGGTCTGGTCGAGGGTCCGGGCTGCGGCGACGGAGGCGTCCAGCAGGCTGCGGTCGAGGGCGACGCCGTCGGCGCTCAGGGTTCCGCTGAGCAGGTAGTGGTCAACGTCCACGCGCCCACCGGTGCGCTCCAGGGCGTAGTTGAAGATGCCGAACCGGTACCCCATGAAGTGGGACAGGCTCCAGTCCATGGTCAGCGGACCTGCGGGGCTGCCCAGGTCCTCCCAGGTGCGGCCGTCGAGGGAATAGCGGAACTGCACCCACAGCTGGCCTGGACTGCTCTCGAAGTCCGCATCGGCCTTCAGGTGCACGTCGGTGGCCGTGCCGAGGGCGACGGTGGAGCCGGGCACGAACGCCTCTGCGGCGGACTGGTCGAAGGAGTCGCTGAACGGCTGCAGCCGCTGCACCACGCCCAGGGTGAGTTCGCCGTCGACGCGCTTGACGCCGGCGTAGGCGAAACTTCGGGTGTAGGTGGCCAGCCCCGCGACGTCGCCGTCGAGCATGCCCGAAACGTCGAGGCTGATCTCGGCCGAGGCCCTGGGCCCGAACGTTCGCTGCGAGAGCGTGTTGCGGGCCTCCTCGAAGTGGGCGAGTTCCCTGGCGGGCGCCTTGGTGTAGACGGCGTTCCCGCTGACGGTGTGGCCGTTGGTCAGTCGCAACCACCCCGGGCGCTCGGTCAGGGACCAGTAGCGGTTGTCCGGGTTGTGGTTCCACTGCCAGGCCAGGTCCAGGTTCGAGCCGTTGTGGGCGTACTCCGCCTCCACCGGCTGCTCCACCACGCCGGCCCGGCCGATGAAGGAGATGTCGTCGACCAGGTAGTCCACCTGGTCGGCCGGCGTCTGGTTCGGCCCCCAGGGGGTCTCGACCACCAGCGTGATGTCGCTCACATCGTCGCCGTCGGGGACGGCGAACTGGCCCGCCACGTCAGTCCACTCCCCCCTCACTGCGACGGCGCTGGCAGCCTGCTTGATGCCGCCGCCGTAGCTGAGGCCGATGATGAATCGCATCGTGTCGGGCCCCTCGTCGTAGCGCACGCGCATCGACGACGAGTAGGTCACGCCGTTTCGCACCTTGCCGTCGAGCACCTGGCCGGGGCCGGAGCCGTTGTTGACGCGTCCGGAGACTGCCAGCACCTGGGAGCCGTCGACAGCGGCCACCTCCAGGTCTGCGGTGTACTGCACCGCCCACGGGGCTACCTCGCCGCTCTCGAAGTCGCCGTTGCCGAGAAGTTCCACCCCGATGAGGGACTCGTCGACCTCGGGGGCCGCCGGCAGGTCCCACTGCTCGTCGCGGAATGGCTTGTGGGGTGCATCGTTGCGGAAGTCGTCGGAGGTCACGACGCTCTTGAGCCGCTGCGCCGCGGCCAGCTCGGGCGGCAGCGTCACCAGGTGCTGGAACTCGTCGCCGAGCCGCACCCGGCCCTCGTCGCCGAAGGTGGGCCAGCCCTGGCTCCAGGTGGCGGGGATCAGCGCGGGAATGCGGCCGACCGGGAATGTGTCGCGGAAGAAGAAGCCGTGCCAGACCGTCTCCCCGTCGGTGGTCACGGGCACGAGACTGCCCTGGGCGAAGCCGTCGGAGTCGAGGACGCTCCTGGCCTCGTAGGTGTTGCGCCCGTCCTCGGAGGTGTATCGACCCAGGAGTTCCTCCGAGCGGAGCAGGACCACCTGCCGCCCGCCGCCCGGGGGCCACGTGATCGTGGGGATGTAGTAGTAGCCGTCGAACCAGAAGACCTGTTGCCCCTCGTAGGCGGGGGTCATCGCCGGTAGGTCGTGGTCCGTGTGGGTGGTGATGTCCGGGTACTCGGCCACCACCGTGGTGAGGTCCTCGCTGAGCTGCACGGCGCTGGTGCTACCGCCTCCGTAGAACACATACGGCGTGCCTCCGTCGGCCTCGTCGAAGAACAGCGACATGTCGTGGAAGCCGCGGCCCAGCGCGATCCGCGTCCAGGCGCCGTCCTCGACGTCGTCGGTCCAGAAGATGTAGGCACCACCGACGTTGTTGGTGTTGAAGGCGACGTAGAACCGGCCGTCGTGGTAGCGCAGCGACCCGGCCCACTGGCCGGCTCCGTATGAGTTCTGACCGTTGCGCAGCGACGACGCGTCGCCCATCGCCAGTCGGTCGTAGACGTAGTTGACGATCTCCCAGTTGACCAGGTCGTAGGACTTCATGATTGGGGCGCCAGGACTGAGGTGCATCGTCGTGCTGAGCATGTAGTAGACGTCTCGGCCCTCACCGCTCTCGGCGGCCGGCACCCGCGCCACGCTGACGTCGGGCACGTCGGAGTTCAGCACCGGAACCGTGTAGGTGCCGTCGCCCCCGTCGGTGCTGGTAAGGCTCCGCACCACGTCGGGGTCCTCGGCTGCGGCCGGCGGGCCGAGCAGGGAGCCACCGATCACCAGCCCGAGGACCAGGAGCAGCACACGCATTGCGGGGCGGGACTCTCGATTCACCATGACAAGCTCCTTTGCCTGCGTCTGTAGAGCACCCGGGACGAATGTTACCGGGAACACAGCGAAGGTATACCGATAAACCTCGGGCGTCAAGGGTTGGGCGCAAGTGGTCGGTTGGTTCACCGGAAGGGGCGAATCGCGGCCGCCGGCTGACGTCGTCGGAAGGGGCTCGAGGGGCGCTTTTCGACGTGGAAAACAGCCTTCGGGTGACGTCGCGGTGACTCGCAGGTGAACGACACCTTAACCCCTTGACCAAACGCTCGGCGCCAACGAGAGTGTCGTCAAGGACACAAGATGGCATCGCTCGATGCCCAACAGGAAAGAAGAACACGATGAAACTTTCCCGACGCCTGACGGCGGGGATGGCCGCACCGGCAATGGTGCTGGGCGGCCTCACCCTCGGCACGGTTGCGGCACCTGTGGTGGCCAACGCCGCCACCATGTGCGAGGCACCGGACGACACCGTCAGCATCTTCAGCTACAACGACTTCCACGGTCGTGTGGGCCAGTACGACGAGCGCTCCGACGCGAACGTCTACACCGCCGCCGACCTGTTCACGCCGGTGGAGGACGAGCGCGCCACGATCGGCGCGGACCACGTCGCCCTCATCAGCAACGGCGACGACATCGGCGGCTCCACCTTCGTATCGATGATCCAGGACGACATCCCCACGCTGGACATCCTCAACGCCATCGGGCTTGACTCGGCCACCACGGGCAACCACGAGTTCGACAAGGGCGCCGCGGACCTCCTGGACCGCGTGGTCCCGTACGTGAGCCACCCGATGATCGTGGCCAACGTCAAGGACGCCTCGGGTGACATCCCCGACGGGCTCACCGCCTACACGACCTTCGACAAGGGCGGCATCACGATCGCCGTCATCGGCGCCGTCACCGGGGCACTACCCAGCCTGGTCTCCCCCGCCGGGATCGAGGGCCTCACCGTCGAGAACCCCGTCGAGGCCATCAACGAGACCATCGCCGACCTGCCGGCCGGCGTCGACTTCGTGATCGCCTCCCTCCACGAGGGCGCCCCCAACGGCGACGCGACCATCGAGGAGAACATCGCCGCCAGTGGCGCGTTCGCGAACATCGCCGAGGCCCTGTCCGCCGACGTCGACCTGATCCTCAACGGCCACACCCACCAGCTCTACGACTGGGAGACGGCCAACGGCACCCCGATCGTGCAGGCCGGCCAGTACGCCGAGCACCTGATGAAGATCGAGATCGGCGTCAACGCCGCGGACGAGTACTGCGGCTTCACCGACATCTCCGTCGTCGATCCCGGCGACTCGTCCGCCAGCACCTCACCGGTGATCCAGGAGATCCGTGACATCACCGACGAGGCCATCGAGGTCGCTGCCGTCGAGGGTTCGGTGGGCGTCGGCTTCGCCAACGAGGCCGTCAGCACTCCCGGCTCCGGTGGCTCCGGCACCCGCAACGTCGAGTCCCCGATGTCGAACCTGGTGGCAGAGATGTTCTTCGAGCAGCTCGGCGCCGGCGACCCCGAGTTCATCGGTGTCCAGAACCCGGGCGGCACCCGAACCAGCTTCGACCGCGGCATCATCACCTACGAGGAGGCCGCACTGGTGCTCCCGTTCGCGAACTCCCTGATGACCACGCAGGTCACCGGCGAGCAGTTCAAGAAGGTGCTCGAGCAGCAGTGGCAGCGCGACGCGAACGGCGAGGAGTACGAGGAGTCCCCGAGCCGTCCGTTCCTGGCGCTGGGCCTGTCCTCCAACGTCACCTACACCATGGACGAGTCCCGCGCCTGGGGCGACCGGATCACCTCGATCTCCATCAACGGTGAGCCGATCGACATGGCGAAGCTCTACACCGTCGGCTCGGGTTCGTTCCTGATCGCCGGTGGCGACAACTTCCACGAGTTCGCCAACGGCGTCAACACGGCCGACACCGGCCGGGTGGACCTCGAGGCCTGGGTCGAGTGGATCGGTGCGGGCGATGCCCTGAGCCCCGACTACTCCAAGCGCGGCGTCTCCGTGATGGGTGAGATCGGCACGCTGACCGAGGGTGCAGCACCGGTGGAGATCACCCTCGGCCAGCCGCTCGAGGGCGGCATGCAGACCGACACCCTCGACATGCTGCTCGACGCAGAGGGCGAGAGGGTTTCCCCGCAGCTGCCCAACACCAACGTCAGCGCCTGGATCGGCGACGAACTCGTGGGCGGCGGGGCTGTCACCGATGGTGTCGCGACGGTCAACCTCGCCGTTGCACAGGGCACCGACCTGGCGGCGGGCGAGCACATCGTCACACTGGTCGTGGAGCCCTCCGGCACCGAGATCTACCTGCCGGCCACCGTGGCACTGACCGCGGACCCGGTGGAGCCCGAGGAGCCGTTCGACGTCTACACCACCCCGGGCCTGCACCACCACAACGGGCGCCAGTGGATGACCGCCTGCGAGCCGTACTCGCAGACCGAGCGCTGCTGGACCCTGATCTGGGCCACCCAGGTGGACCTGGTCAACGGTGAGGTGTTCAAGCGCAACGCCTGGACCTTCAACAACCTGACCTACCTGCCGATGGCACGCAGCGCGTGGGCCAACAACCCGCTGGGCTACACAGGTCAGTGGACCGCCACCGACGGCCGCATGTGGCGCACCGAGTGCGACACGGCCAGCACCGGCAAGAACGGTTGCCGCTCCTACGTCCAGGCTCGAGTGGTGTCCTCCATCGCCCGCGCCGACGGCGGCTACAACTACGTGCCGGAGACGAAGTGGGTGTTCAACAACATCGTGAGGTTCAGCTGACCGGCTGAGCGGTACCTGACGATCCCGGAGGGGTCGGGCCCCGGGCCCGGCCCCTTCGTGGCGCTAGAACGACCCGGGATCTGCGGCGGCGATGGCCCGGGCCCAGAACGGGTCCTCGGTCCAGTCGGCCGGGAAGCCCATCGTCTCCCGCTCCAACTCCCGGCCCGCCAGCAGGGACGCGAGCTCGCCGGCCCACGGGCTGGTCGGCGACACGGTGAACAGCGTCGACTGCACCGCCGACAGGACGCAGTACATGGTCTTGGCCGACTCCTCGAGCAGCCGGTCCCAGTGCCGGGGCCACTCGACAGCCTCGCCCTCCGGCACCTGTGGGTAGCGCTCCAGCCGGACGTCCCACATCCGCTCGTGGTGGGCCGCGAGGTTGCGCAGGCGCACGAACACGTCGAGCCATGACGAGAGCAGGTTGTCGGTCGAGCCCATCCCCCTGGCGACGGCTCGACGGTGCGCCGGCTGCTTCAGCGCCTTGTGCACCCGGTTCAGCTGCCCGATGCTCAGCACCTCGACCATCAGCCACGACGGCGGCAGTTCGGGGGTGCGGTAGCGGCGCAGGTAGTCCTGCAGGGCGGGGAACGGCTGCTCGAGGGCCTGCGCCACGTTTCCCTGCAGCACCCTGAAGTCGTTGGCGTCGGCGAAGTAGTGGGGCCTGGTGTACCAGTGGGAGTCGCTGTCCACCTGACTCATCACCTCGCTGAGAGCGGCCCGGAAGGCGATCTCGATGCGCGCCAACGAGTCCATGGCCAGCAGCCGGAGGTCGCGGTCGAACGAGTACAGGGACAGCACGTCGGCGAAGGTGGTGCCGGGCGCGATCTCGTGCCTGCCGCCCTGGCGCTCGAACGGGCGCAGGTAGGGCGCGAGCCGGTAGTAGCCGATGTGGAACAGTGCCTCCCGGGCGAGCGACCTGTCATCGACGACGAGCCCTCGGGCCACGAGCAGGTCCACCAGTTCCGCGCTGCTCAGGGGCGGCTTGTTGAAGTGCCCGCCTCCCCTGCCGTTGCCCATGGCCGGAGCCTATCGGTCCGCTCAGTCGGCCAGGGTGGCGACCAGGACGGCCTTGATGGTGTGCATGCGGTTCTCGGCCTGGTCGAACACGATGCTGGCGTCCGACTCGAACACGTCGTGGGTCACCTCGAGGGCATCCAGGCCGGTGGCCCGATACAGCTCCTCCCCCACCGTCGTGGCCCGGTCGTGGAAGGCCGGCAGACAGTGCATGAACTTCACGTCTGGGTTCCCGGTGAGCGCCAGCAGTTCCGCGTTGACCTGGTAGGGCCGCAACAGCTCGATGCGCTCGGCCCACAGCTCCTTGGGCTCGCCCAGGGAGACCCACACGTCGGTGGAGACGAAGTCCACCCCGGCCACGCCGGCGGCGACGTCGTCGGTCACGGTGATCCGGGCGCCGGTGGCGGCGGCGATCTCGTGCGCCCGTTCGAGGACCTCGGGTGCCGTCTGCTGCTGCTCGGGGGCCACCATGCGGATGTCCGATCCCATCATGGCCGCGGAGATGAGCGTGGAGTTGCCCACGTTGTTGCGGACGTCCCCGATGAAGGCGTAGCTGACCTGTTCCAGGGGCTTGCCGGAGTGCTCGGTCATCGTCAGCTGGTCGGCGAGCATCTGCGTCGGGTGCCAGTCGTCGGTGAGGCCGTTGAACACGGGCACCCCGGCATACTCGGCGAGGGTCTCCACCGTGGCCTGGGCGGCGCCGCGGTACTCGATGCCGTGGTACCAGCGGCCCAGGACGCGTGCGGTGTCGGCCGCGGACTCCTTGTGGCCGACCTGGGATCCAGCCGGGTCCAGGTAAGTGGTCCGGCCACCCTGCTCGGCCACCGCAACCTCGAAGGCGCAGCGGGTGCGGGTGGAGGTCTTCTCGAAGATCAGGGCGACGTTGCGGCCCTGCAGCCGCTGCACCTCCCGACCCTCGCGACGGGCGGCCTTCAGCTCCGCGGACAGCTCCAGCAGCGAGCGCCACTCGTCGCTGGTGAAGTCGAGTTCCTTGGTGAAGCTGCGTCCCCTGAGGTCTCCCATGAGCCGGCCCTTTCGTCGCTTGCGCAAGACAGCAGACTAGCGGGCCGCGGCAAGCACCTCGTCGAGGATTCCGGGGATGGCGGCCTCGACGTCGGCGAGCGTGGCGTGGAAGCCCGCGGAGTCCCCGTACCAGGGGTCCTCGAGCGGGGTTCCCGGCGGCATCGCGGGGTTGAAGTCGTTCAGCAGGCGGATGTGGTCGGCGCCCGGGCTCATCCGGCGCAGCCGCTCCACCTGGTACGGCTCGACGGCAACGACGAGGTCAGCGGAGTCGACGTCGGCGGCGCTGATCTGGCGCGCGCGATGGCCGCCGGTCTCGTAGCCGGCGGCCTGCAGCACTGCGGCGGCACGCGGGTCGATCGGGTTGCCGGCCTCCTCGGTGGAGAGTGCGTAGCTGGAGATCTCCAGTTCCAGCCCACGCTCGGCGGCCACCCGGCGGGCGACCCGCTCGGCCATCGGGGAGCGGCAGATGTTGCCCAGGCAAACGAAAACGAGAGAGGTCATCGCCCCAGCCTAGGAGCCGAGCTGGGGCAGCACACCGTCCCAGATGGCGCGCAGCACGTCGTGCATCGCGAACTCCTCGTGGCTGGTCACGGTGACCACGGCGCGCTGGTGGGGCAGCACCACCACGAACTGGCCGCGGTTACCGTCTGCCCGCCAGGCGCCCTCAGGGGTGCAGTCCCACACACCGAGCCCGTAGCGGACGGCCTCGGGCTCGTCGCTGCCGGTGGCGACCCAGTCGTCGTGCATGGCATCAACCCAGTCCGCGGGGACGAGCTGCTGCCCGTCCCACTGCCCGCGCTGCAGCAGCAGCCGCCCCATGCGGGCGAGCTCGTCGGTGCGCAGGTGCAGGCCGTAGGCGCTGTAGCTGTGGCCGCCGCGACAGGCGGCCCACAGCGGGTTCACGATGCCGAGCGGTTCGAAGAGGGTGGGCAGCAGGAAGTCCCGCACGCTTCGCCCGGCCACCGCGGCGACGGCACGGCCGAGCATGTAGGTGGAGCCGTTTGAGTACTCGAACTCCGCCCCCGGCGCGTGGCGCAGCGGGGCGGCGTAGAACTGGCCGGCCAGGTCGGGCGCCAGCTTCTCCTCCTCGGTGAACACGGTGGAGCTGCTGCCCGAGGTCATGGTCAGGAGGTGGCGCATCGTGATCGAGTCGACACCGTCGGCGGCGGCGCCCGCGGGTTCGACGACGTCCACCAGTCTGGTGTCGAGCCCGATCCGCCCCTGGCCGTGCAGGATCCCGAACGCCAGGGAGGTGAAGGTCTTGGAGCAGGAGAACACGTGGATCGGGTCGTCCGAGCGCCAGCGCACCTCGATGTCGTCGTGGCCCTCCCGACGCAGGTGGATGCCCTGCACCCCGAGCCCGGTCTCCCCAATGATGCGGACGAACTCGGAGAGCTCCCGCGGCGGCTGCTCGCCCTGGTCCACTCGGACCGGCGTCGGGCGCATCAGAAGATGTAGGTGGGCAGGCAGATGATCACGAACAGGACGAAGCCGATGAACAGGGCGATCGAGATGATCGCCTCCTTGCCGAAGGCCTCGATCAACTGGGGTCCGTCCTGCTCCTCGCCCTCGACGGGTTCAGTGGCGGGGACGTCCTCCGGGGCGGGTCCGGCCGCGTCGGCGCCTTCCTCGGTGTGCGGTCGTGTGGACATGGTCCTCACCCAATCAGTCTGTTGATGTCTGCGTACAGCGCGACTGCCAGCACGAGGAACACGAAGGCCATGAACCACGTGTAGAGCCACTTCATCTTGTGGTCCGCGCTCCAGAACCGGCGGACGCTGTGGATGCCGTTGACGACGGCGACGACGCACAGCACGATCCCGATCGGCGCGGCGAACACGCCGGCGAAGCTGATCAGCGGCACCGCGATGGGGACCACCAGGTAGGTCACCAGACATCGGACGGCCGAGACGACGAGCGAGGTACGGAAGGCCCTGTGGGCGTCCCCGACGACCTGCTTGCCCGTGCCCGAGATGCGCAACAGCCGACGCATGAACCGGTCGGCGGCGCCCTGCGGCGCCCGAACTGGGGTCGAGGTGTCAGCATGCGTGGTCAAGGTGCACTCCTGGAGGATTCACCACCGATACTAACCGACCGGGATCCCGCCCGGTCCTCTGAGGCTGGGGATACGCTGGAAGGTGCCGGGCCGTTCCCCCGGGGCCCCGGGGATACAGGAGAGCCGTGACCACAGCAGCGTTGGGGAACAGTCCCGAGGCCACCGAGGCGGCCGAAGTCGCGGCAGCCCTGGAGGTGGACCCCGACAAGGGCCTCAACTCCGACGAGGCCGCACGACGACTGGCCGAGTCCGGTCCGAACGAACTGCGGGCCAGCCCACCGGAGCCGACGTGGCGCAAGGTCCTGCGCCAGTTCCAGGAGCCCCTGGTCTATCTGTTGCTGGTCGCCATGGTGATCTCGCTGGCAGCCTGGTTCGTCGAGGGCGCCACCGGCGCTCCCATCGATGCCATCGTCATCGCGGCCATCGTCATCGCCAACGCCGCCATCGGGTACGTGCAGGAGAGCCGCGCCGCCGACGCGGTCGCCGCGCTCCAGAGGATGACCACCGTGAACTCGACGGTGGTCAGGGACGGCTCGCAGAGGTCAGTGCCCTCGAGCGAGCTGGTTCCCGGTGACGTGCTGGTGCTGGCCGAGGGCGACGCCGTCGGTGCCGACGCCCGGCTGCTCACCGCCACCGGCCTGCGCGTCCAGGAGGCCTCCCTGACCGGTGAGTCCGAGGCCAGCACGAAGAACCCGGCAACACTTGCGGCCGGCATCGCGCTGGGCGACCGCGCGAACATGGTGTTCAAGGGCACCTCCGTGGTGCAGGGCGTCGGTCGTGCCGTGGTGAGCGCCACTGGCATGGGAACCCAGATGGGCAGCATCGCCGAGATGCTCGACGAGACCGAGGCGGATCCCTCGCCGCTGGACCGGGAGATCGAGCAGGTCTCCAAGATGCTCGGCATCCTCGTGCTCGGCATCGCGGTGGTCGTGATGGCAGCGCTCGTGCTGGTCAACGGGGCGGACACCACCGAGGAACTCGTCACTGTGCTGCTCATGGGCGTCTCCCTCGCCGTCGCTGCGGTCCCGGAGGGCCTGCCCGCCATCCTCTCGCTGGTGCTGGCGGTGGGCGTGCGCACGCTCGCGGGCCACAACGCCCTGATGAAGGAACTGCACTCGGTGGAGACGCTCGGCGCGGCGTCGGTCATCTGCTCGGACAAGACGGGGACCCTGACCCGCAACGAGATGACCCTGCGCACCGTCGTCACCGCCTCCGGCGAACTGGACCTGAGCGGAACCGGCTACGACCCCGACGGCAAGGTGACCGGGGAGCCCGACGACGCCACCCTCCGTGAGGCGCGGATGGCGCTGACAGCCGGCTCGATAGCCAACGACGCGCAGCTCAGGAAGGACGAGTCCTGGGAGATCCAGGGCGATCCCACGGAGGCGGCCTTCCTGGTGGCCCAGCACAAGCTGGAGGGCACCGCCGACCGGGTCCGGGCCTACGGTCGCGAGGGCGAGGTGCCGTTCACCTCCGAGCGCAAGCTGATGTCGGTGGGGGGCCGCGAGGCGGGCACGGACGCGATCCGGCTGTTCTCGAAGGGTGCCCCCGACGTCCTGCTCGCGGAGTGCGACAGCATCCAGGTCGGCGACGCCGTCGAGGAGATGGACGAGGCGCGCCGGGAAGGCATCCGCGCGACGGTGGAGCAACTCGCCGCCCAGGGCTACCGCACGCTCGGCACCGCCTTCCGCGACCTGAGCGAGGAGGACGCCGCCGTCATCGACGACGCCGACGAGCACGCTCTCGTCTGGCTCGGCGTCGTCGGCATCATCGACCCGCCCCGCACCGAGGCCGCCAACGCGATCCGCGAGGCGCACCGGGCCGGGATCCGCACCATCATGATCACCGGCGACCACCCCGTCACCGCGGCCCGCATCGCCTCGGACCTGGGCATCGTCGAGGAGGGCGCCCGGGCCCTCAGCGGCAACGAGCTCGACGCGCTCAGCGACGAGGAGTTCCAGCAGGCCACCCGCGACGTCTCCGTGTTCGCGCGTGTGGCCCCGAAGCACAAGCTGCGCATCGTCGACGCGCTGCAGGCCGACGACCAGCTGGTGGCGATGACCGGCGATGGCGTGAACGACGCCCCGGCCCTGAAGTCGGCCGACATCGGCGTGGCCATGGGCATCACCGGCACGGAGGTCACCAAGGAGGCCAGCGAGATGATCCTGGCCGACGACAACTACGCCACGATCGTCACCGCGGTCCGCCTCGGGCGAGGCGTCTACGACAACATCCGCAAGTTCCTGCGCTACCTGCTGTCGTCCAACATGGGCGAGGTGGCGACGGTGTTCTTCGGGGTGCTGCTCGCAGGCTTCATCGGGCTGGCGGTCCCGGACGACCCGAGCGCGATGGCGGTGCCGCTGCTGGCCACCCAGATCCTGTGGATCAACCTCGTCACGGACTCCGGCCCAGCGCTCGCGATGGGCGTCGACCCCGAGGACGGCGACGTCATGGGGCGGCCGCCACGGCATCCGTCCGAGCGCATCCTGAACCGCTCCATGTGGCTCCAGATCATCTCCATGGGACTCGTCATGGGCACGGTCACACTACTGACGATCGACATCTTCCTGCCCGGCGGCCTGGTCGGTGGCTCCGACTCACTCGAGGTGGCCCGCACCGCCGGGTTCACCACACTGGTGTTCGCCCAGCTGTTCAACGCCTTCAACTCCCGCTCGGAGTTCCACTCGGCCTTCTCGCGCCCCTTCGACAACAAGTGGCTGTGGCTGACGGTGCTGCTCGCCGCCGCGCTGCAGTTCGCCGTGGTGGAGCTGCCCTTCCTGCAGGTCGCCTTCGGCACGACGCACCTGGACGCGGCACACTGGCTGGCTGCGCTCGGGATGGCCTCCATCGTGCTCTGGTACGGCGAGCTCGCCAAGCTGGGCCGCCGCGCCCGCGCCCGGGCGCGGAACCGGTAGCAGCCTCGACGCCGACGCTCGGCCGCGCCGTCGTTCCCGGATGGCCCCATTGGATAGGGTGGTGACATGCAGATCCTGGTGGTGGACGACGATCAGGCCGTCCGTGATTCCCTCGCGCGCTCGCTGAAGTACTCCGGCGACGAGGTCATCACGGCAGGCGACGGTATCGAGGCCCTGGCCAAGCTCGCGGGGCACACTCCGGACGCCGTGATCATGGACGTCATGATGCCGCGCCTGGACGGCCTGGAGGCCACCCGGATGCTGCGGGAGAGCGGCAACGATGTCCCCATCCTCATCCTGACCGCGCGCGACGCCGTCGGTGACCGGGTGGACGGGCTCGATGCCGGCGCGGACGACTACATGGTCAAGCCGTTCGCACTCGACGAGCTCCTGGCGCGCCTGCGCGCCCTGACCCGCCGCTCGAAGCCGGCGGCCGAGAACGACTCGAAGGCCCTCAGCTTCGCCGACGTCACGCTGGACCCGCAGCACCGCGAGGTCACCCGCGCCGGCCAGCACGTCTCGTTGACCCGCACCGAGTTCGCTCTGCTGCAGGCCTTCATGGAGAACCCGCGCAAGGTGCTGGAGCGCAGCACGCTGCTGAACGAGGTCTGGGGCTTCGAGTTCCCTGCCACCGCGAACTCGCTGGAGGTCTACATCGGCTACCTGCGGCGCAAGACCGAGGCCGGCGGGCAGTCCCGCCTGATCCACACGGTCCGTGGCGTCGGGTACGTACTGCGTGAAACTCCCCCGTGATCGGTAGCTTCTGGATCAGGCTGAGACGCGGTGTCGAGAGGATCGTCACGGGCCAGAGCCTCCAGGGGCGGCTGGCCTCCCTGACGGGTATCAGCGTCTCGCTCGCCGTGCTCCTCGTGGGTACCACCGCGTACTTCATCACACGCTGGTCCCTGCTCGACGAGCTGGACCAGGAGCTGACCTCCACCGCACTCACCGCCACGGCCACCATCGGGGACGACGTCTCCGGCTTCGGCGGACTCAACGTCACCGGTCTCCGGGGACCGGACGAGGTGCTGGCGGTGGTGTCCGTGAACGGGGACACGCGCACCTCGACGGGACAGACCGTCACGCTGCCGGGCGGCCCGCCAGAGATCGCGATCGCGCGCCTCCAGCAGGGCTCCTCAGAGCGGTCGGTCACCCTGGCTGACGGCCGGCAGTTCCGAGTGGTCTCCGTACCGCTGCAGTCCAGCAACGGCGGCTACGCCGTGATGTACGCGCGCTCCCTCGAGCCGCTGCAGTCGACCCTGCGCTCGCTGTGGGTGGTGATCCTGATCTCCGGTCTCGTCGGGATCCTGACGACGACGGTTGCGGTCCTACTGGTCGCCAAGGGCGCACTGGCGCCCGTCCGGCGGCTCTCCCGCGCCGTCCGAAACGTCACCCAGACCGACCAGCTCAACCCCATCCGGATCTACGGCAACGACGACCTCGGCGAACTCACCAAGTCCTTCAACGGCATGCTCCGCTCCCTGCAGACCTCCCGCGAGCAGCAGCGGCAGCTGATCGCCGACGCCGGACACGAGCTGCGCACGCCGCTCACCTCGATGCGCACCAACGTAGAACTCCTCGTCGCCGACGACACCTCCGGCATGCTGCCCGAGGGGGCCCGCACCGAGATCCTCGCCGACGTCTCGGCGCAGCTGGGCGAGTTCTCCGCGCTCGTGGGCGACCTCGTGGCCCTGACGCGCGACGACCACCTGCAGCGTCCCCACGAGGAGCTCGACCTGTCCGACGTGGTGGACTCCGCCGTCGAGCGCGCGCAGCGCCGCGGCCCGCTGCTGACCTTCAACGTCCAGCTGGAGCCCACCCACATCCTCGGCGACGCCTCCACCCTGGAACGCGCGGTCACCAACCTGCTGGACAATGCGGTCAAGTTCTCCCCCGCCGCAGGCGTGATCGACGTCATCCTCGCCGACGGCGCGCTGACGATCATCGACGACGGCCCCGGCATCGCCGAGGACGACCTGCCGCACATCTTCGACCGGTTCTACCGCTCCGACCGGGCCCGCAACACCCCCGGCACCGGTCTGGGACTCTCCATCGTGGTGCACACCGCCGAGGCGCACGGCGGCACCGTGAGGGCTGGGAACGAACCCGGCAAGGGTGCGAAGTTCACGATGAAGATCCCGATGTTGCCCGCATTGCCCTTCGAGGACTGAGCGGCGCACTAGATTCTCCCCATGACACGACTGCGCAGGGTCGATCCGGCCATGCCGGGCTGGACGCGGCGCCGTGCCGGCAAGGGCTTCAGCTACCTGGACGCCGACGGCCGGCGCCTTCCCGAGGAGGACGTCGAGCGGATCAGGTCGCTGGCCATCCCGCCCGCCTGGACCGACGTGTGGATCTGCCCCGTCGAGAACGGCCACCTCCAGGCCACGGGCACCGACGACGCGGGCCGCAGGCAGTACCTCTACCACCCGGACTGGCGGGGCAAGCGCGATCGGGAGAAGTTCGAGAAGATCACCGCCGCAGCCGAACACCTGCCGCGGGCACGCCGCCAGATATCGAAGGACATCGCCGGTGACGGCATGGGCTTGGAGCGCGCCTGCGCGACGGCGGCGCGGCTGCTCGACGTCGGCTACTTCCGGATCGGCAATGACGCCTACGCCGACGCGAACGGCTCGTTCGGGCTGACGACCCTCGAGCGTCGGCACGTGCGTCGTCGAGGCGACTCGTTGGTGTTCAGCTTCGAGGGCAAGTCCGGGATCGCACACACCGTGGTGGTCGATGACGCAGCGGCCGTGGCGGCGCTGGAGGTGATGCGCTCGCGCCGCACCGAGGACCAGCGGCTGCTGGCCCACAAGGGCGCGGGCCACTGGCGACCGCTGACCTCCGGCGACGTGAACGCCTACCTGTCGGAGCTGTTCGACGGCACGGTCACCGCCAAGGACTTCCGGACCTGGCACGCGACGGTGATCGCGGCCGAGGTGCTCGCCCTGACCGAGGAACCCGGGGACTCGAAGGCCTCCAGGCAACGGGCCATCAAGCAGGCGGTGCTGGAGACGTCCAACTACCTGGGCAACACTGCGGCCATCGCCCGGAACTCCTACATCGACCCGCGGGTGATCACCCAATACGAGGCCGGGAACACGATCAAGGAGGCGGCCACGAAGCGGCACCGCACCCCAACGGCACGGCAGGCCGCGCTGGAGCGGGCGCTGCTGGAGCTGCTGGCCTGAGCCGCAGCTGCACCACCCGCCCGAGGGCTGCCGGTTAGGATCCCACGCGCACGGTCTCCCGCGCCGCGGGCTCCCAGTCCTTGTCGAGCCGCTTGGGCCACCACAGGTGCCGGCCGATGTCGAGCCCCAGCGCGGGCACGAGCAGCGTCCGCACCAGGAACGTGTCCAGCAGCACACCGAAGGCGACGATGAACGCGAGCTGCAGCAGGAACAGGATCGGGATCACCGCCAACGCCGCGAACGTCGCCGCCAGCACGATGCCGGCCGAGGTGATCACGCCGCCGGTCACCGAGAGTCCCCGCAGGATGCCCTGCCTGGTGCCGTGCAACAGGGCCTCCTCCCGGACCCTGGTCATCAGGAAGATGTTGTAGTCGATGCCGAGGGCCACGAGGAAGACGAACCCATAGAGAGGGACCGAGGGGTCAGCGCCCGGCAGGTCGAGGACGTGGTTGAACACCAGGGCGGAGACACCCATCGCGGTGCCGAACGAGAGCACGGTGGTGGCCACGAGCAGGATCGGAGCCAGGACGCTGCGCAGCAGACCCATGAGGATGAACAGGATCACCACCAGGACGATCGGGATGATCAGGTTCCGGTCCCGGATGGAGGTGTCGTTGGTGTCCACCGCCACGGCCGTGGTGCCGCCGACGAGGGCGATGCCGTCGAGCTGGGCGCGGATCTCACGCACCACCTGCTCTGCCTCGGCGCTGTCCGCGGGATGGATGAGGGTCGCCTGCAGCAGGACCTCGCCGTCGTCGACGGTGGGATCCGGCGCGGGCGTCCCGGGCGGGCCGAGGGGCTGGATGCCGTCCTGGGTGACGGGAGCGGACCCGGAGGGACTGTCCTCGGCCAGCACGGAGACGGAGTCGACCCCGTCGGTGGCGAGCAGGACGTCGGCCACCTGCTGCAGGTCGGACTGGGCCACGAGCACGTTGGTGGGATCGCCGGAGCCGCCGGGGAAGTGCTCGGCCAGCGCCACCTGTCCGTCACGGGCGTCGGAGGCGCCGATCACCAGCTCGCTGCTGGCCACGCCGTCGGCCTTGAGGGTGGGGAAGAAGGCCGCGCCGATGGCGAGCAGGGCGATGCTGGCGACCCAGACGATCCTCGGCCGACGCGAGACCCAGCGGCCGATGGTCGCATACCCGCCGCGGTGCACGGCGGAGTCGTCGTCGGAGTCCGCGTCGAACTTCGGGCGACGGGGCCAGAAGGCGGCGCGACCGAGCAGCAGCAGCATCGACGGGAGCAGGGTCAGCGCGGACATCATCGCGAACACGATGCCGATTGCAGCCACCGGCCCGAGCGACTTGTTGGAGGCAAGGTCGCTGAACAGCAGGCAGAGCAGGCCGGCGATGACCGTGCCGCCGGAGGCGAGGATGGGCTCGATGGAGCCGCGGAGGGTCTTGCGGGTGGCCTGCCACTTGGAGCGGTTGCGACGCAGCTCCTCGCGGTAGCGCGCGGTGTAGAGCAGCGCGTAGTCGGTGGCGGCCCCGATGACGAGGATGAACAGGATGCCCTGGGTCTGCCCGTTGAGAGTGAGGACCTCCCACTTCGCGAGCCACCAGTTGACGAGCAGGGCGACGCAGAGGGCGAAGAGGCTGGTGGACAGCACCAGGATCGGCAGGAGGACGGAGCGGTAGACCACGAGCAGGATCACGAGGACGGCGCCGAGCGCCACGGCAAGGAGGAGCCCGTCGATGCCGCCGAAGGCCTCCCCCAGGTCGGCGGAGAACCCGGCCGGACCGGCGACGTTGTGGGTGACGCCGGCGGGGACGCCCTCCGCGACGACGTCCCGGATCTCCGCGACGGCCTCACCCAGCTCGGCCGAGGCGTCGATCGGGATGAAGGCCTGCGCCGCGAGCCCGTCCTCCGAGGGGATCAGGGGCGAGACGCTGTCGACCGCCTGCAGGTCCCCGAGCTCCTCGACCGTGGCGGTCAGTTCGGCGAGGTCTGTCTCCGAGAGCTGGTCCTCGGACGTGAAGACCAGGATGGCGGGGATGACCTCGTCGCCGACGAAGTCGGTGAACCGCTCGCCCACGAGCGTCGCGTCCGCGCTGGCGGGCAGGAAGGTCGCCCTGTCGTTGGCTGCCACCTCCCCGACCTTGCCGAAGTAGGGTCCGCCGATGGCGGCGCCGACCAGCCACAGCACGATGAGGAACACGGGGATGAGCACCCGCAGCCACACCGGGGGCTTGCCGGGCAGACCTGCACCGACCCTCCCGCGGGACGCGCGACGGGGGGCGGCGTCGTCCGACTCCTCCACCTTTTCCAGGATCTGCGAAGACATGGGCTTGTCCTATGTTTGTCCAATGTTGATTGAGGCCAGCCTAGACTCCTTCCAAGCCGTTTGTCCAATGTTTGTCGAATCTTGTTAGACTTCGCATCAAACGTCCGAGAGGCAAGCCATGAACGCGCCAGCCGAGCCCGTGCCGGACGACCGGCGCGCCCACAACCCGCGCGACACCGACGGCCCCGCGATCTCGCGGGACGAGGGGGTCTGGAGGATCCGCTCGATGCGGGCTGCGCGCGACGTGCTGAGGGCGCGTCACCGCACCACCCAGGCCGGTTTCACGGCGGAGTACATCCCCAAGGGATTCCTGAAGCACCATCCGATCCTGATATCCGACGGCCCCCTGCACGACGAGCAGCGCACGAAGGTGGGCCGCTTCTTCGCGCCGAAGGTGGTGCGGGAGCGGTACCTCGCCGACATCGAGGCCGTGGCCGACCGGCTGCTGGACGAGGCGACCGGCCGCGACTCGTTCGCACTGGACCAGCTGGCGCTGTGGTTCAGTGTCGAGGTGACCTCGAGGATCGTCGGACTGACCGAGTCGCCGGTGCCCGCCATGTCGCGTCGGCTGGAGGCCTTCTTCAGGCAGCCGCCCCTGGACATGGCCCGGCCGGACCTGGGCCGAACACCGCGCCAGTGGATGCAGGCCGCCGGCAGGGCCCTGCTCCCCCTGGCCATGTTCCACCTGCGCGACGTCCTGCCCGCCATCCGCTCCCGGCGTCGGCACCCACGCGGCGACATCGTCAGCCACCTGGTCTCGGAGGGCTACACGCAGGCCGACATCCTCGTCGAGTGCGTGACCTACGGCACCGCCGGGATGGTCACCACGCGCGAGTTCATCACGATGGCCGCCTGGCACCTGCTGGGCGACCCCCGCCTCAGGGACCGCTACCTGGAGGCCCCGGAGGCCGAGCGCCACGCCATCCTGAACGAGATCATCCGCTTGGAACCGGTCGTCGGGCACCTCTATCGCCGCGTGAGCGAACCGTTCACCGTCACCGACGGCGAGCACGAGGTCGACCTGGCGGCCGGAGACCTCGTCGACGTGTGCGTGCGCCACACCAACACCGACCCGGGCGTGGTGGGTGACGCCCCGCACCACCTGCGGCCCGGGCGCGAGCTGCCGCGGGGCGTGGACCCGTCGGTGCTGACGTTCGGTGACGGCGCCCATCGCTGCCCCGGCCAGCCCCTGGCCATCACGGAGACCGACGTGCTGCTGACCCGCCTCCTCAGGCTCGGACCGGAGGTGCTCTCGGAGCCCGAGGTCGGTTGGGACGACCTGATCGAGGGCTACCGTCTGCGTGGACTCGTGTTGCGCACCACCCCCAGAGCCGGAGGAACGCCCTGATGGACCAGTACCAGTACCTGTTGCTGATGGCGGCCTGCGTCGCGATCACCCTCCCTCTGGAGTTCGTGCTCAGGGCGCGCGTCTACCGCCGCCCGGTGCGGCTCCTGCTGGCGATGCTGCCCGTGCTGGTGGTCTTCGTGGCATGGGACCTGCTCGGGATCGTTCGTGACCACTGGGGCTACAGCGCCGAGTACACGACCGGGGTGATGCTCGGGATCATGCCGCTGGAGGAACTCGTGTTCTTCCTGGTGATCCCCGTCTGCGGACTTCTCAGCTACGAGGGCGTCGGCTACGTGCTGCGCCGCATCAGGACGGACGAGAATGCCTGAGTACACACTCCTGACGCTCCTTGCGGTGGTCGCGGTGGCGGCGATCGAGCTGCTGTGGCTGCGCACCGGCATCTTCCGCTCGCTCCAGTACTGGTTGTCGATGGCCATCGTCATGTTCTTCCAGGTCCTCGTGGACGGCTGGCTCACCAAGCTCTCGGCCCCGATCGTGATCTACAACCCCGTGCACCACGCGGGCGTCAGGTTCCCCTGGGACATCCCCGTGGAGGACTTCGGCTTCGGGTGGGCGATGGTCACCCTGGTCATCCTGGTCTGGGTCCACCTGGGGCGACGGGAGGAAGCTCGGTGACCGCCACCAACACCGCCGCCTTCGACAGGAGTGCGTCGCGCTACGACCTGATGGTCGCACTGAACCCCGGGTACCACCGCGAACTGCACCGGGCCGCCGGCGCCCTTGCCGATCGCCTCACCGACGTCCCGGACCCCCAAGTGGTGGACCTGGCGTGCGGTTCAGGCGCGTCGACCGCGGCGCTCGCCCGGGCACTGCCCGAAGCCGAACTGCTCGGCCTGGACGCCTCCTCGGGCATGCTCGCGGCGGCCGGGGCCAAGCAGTGGCCCGCGCGGGTCCGGTTCGAGCAGGCGGTCGCGGGCGAGCTGGACCTCGAACGGCTCGGGCGTGGCAGTCGCGACGGCGTCCTCACGTGTTACCTGTTCCGAAACGTCCCCGAACCGCTGCGCGACGTCGCCGTGGCGGAGGTCTTCGCCCTGCTGCGGCCCGGCGGCTGGCTCGTGGTCCAGGAGTACTCCGTGGCCGGCAACCGTGGCGCGCGTCGCGTCTGGGACGCCGTCAGCCACGCGGTGATCATCCCGCTCGGCGCGCTCCTCGACCGGAACCCGGGCCTCTACCGCTACCTGTGGCGCAGCGTCCTGGACTTCGACTCCGTCGCCCGCTTCGCCGACCGGCTCGTCGCCGCCGGATTCACCGACGTCTCACACCGCACCGCCACCGGCTGGCAGCGCGGCATCCTGCACACCTTTGTCGCACGCAAACCGGAGCCCCAGCCATGAACCAGTTCCCCGGACGCGACCGCCACGCCGTCGCGCACCCCGCCCACTCCGGATCGGCCCGCGTGGGCGACACCCGCCGCGTGGTGGTCGTCGGAGGCGGGATCGCGGGCATCGCCGCGGCGGTCGCCTTGGCCGAGCGCGGCGTCCGGGTGAGCCTGCTCGAGGCCGACGACCGGCTCGGCGGGCGAGTGGCGGCCTGGCCGCTGCCTGACGGCCGCACAATGAGCCGCGGCTTCCACGCCTTCTTCCGCCAGTACTACAACCTGCGGACGCTGCTGCGCCGGGTGGACCCGGCCCTGGACCGGCTGGTCCCCATCGACGACTACCCGCTGCAGCGCCCCGACGGCCTGCGCGACTCCTTCACCGGGCTCACCAGGACCCCGCCGTGGTCCGTGCTGCAGTTCGTCGCCCGCAGCCCCGCCTTCACCCTGCGCGGCCTGGCCGGCGTCAACGTCGCCGCGGCACTGGAACTGCTGCGGGTGCGGTTCCCCGGAACGCACTCCGACTACGACGGCGAGTCCGCAGCCGCCTTCCTGGACCGGCTCCGGTTCCCGGACGGTGCGCGGGACCTGGCGCTGGAGGTCTTCGCGCGCTCGTTCTTCGCGGACCCCACCGAGTTCGGCGCGGGCGAGCTCGTGGCCATGTTCCACACCTATTTCCTCGGCTCCGCCGAAGGGTTGCTCTTCGACGTCCCCGACGACGACTACGACTCCTCGCTCTGGCGCCCGCTGGGCGAGTACCTGCACGCAATCGGGGTGGACGTCCGCACCGGGACGGGGGCCCGCCGGATCGCCGTCGGCGACGACGGCGCCACCGTCTCGCTCGACGACGAGGAACTGGCCGCCGACGCCGTCGTGCTGGCCACCGATCCCCGAGCCGCGCGTGGCCTGGCCGCTGCCGTCGAGGGCGACGACCTCGACGGCTGGCGTGCGGCCGTGGCGGCCACCGTGAACGCGCCGCCGTTCACCGTGGTGCGGCTGTGGCTCGACGCGCCCGTGGCGGTGGACCGGCCGGCGTTCCTGGGCACCTCGGGCTACGGCCCGCTGGACAACGTCTCCGTCCTGGAGCGCTTCGAGGGCGGAGCCAGGGACTGGGCCGCGGCGAACGGGGGCTCGGTGGTCGAGCTCCACGCCTACGCCTGCGACCCGGCCGTGGCCTCCGACGACGACGCGGCGGCCGGGGTGGTGGCGCAGCTCGAGGCCGAGCTGCACCAGGTCTACCCGGAGACGGCCCGGGCGGGCGTGCTGGCGCGGGAGGTGCTGGTGCGCGACGACTGCACGCTCATCGGCCCGGAGCGCTGGGAGGAGCGGCCCGGTGTGGCGACGCCGTCGCCGCGCCTGGTGCTGGCCGGCGACTGGGTCCGATGCGACCTGCCCGTGGCGCTGATGGAACGGGCGGCCACGACGGGCTTCCTGGCCGCCAACCAGCTCCTGCAGGGCTGGGGCGTGGCCGGGCACGACCTGTGGACGGTGCCCATGACCGGTCTGCTCAGGCGGGCAGCCCGACGGTGACCGCCCGCACGGCGACCCCGAGCTTCTCCCGGCCGGGGACGCGGATGCGGCCGGCGAACACGTCGTACTCGGCCGCCTCGATCCGGTCCAGGATCCGGCTGTAGAGCACCAGGGCGGTGCCGACGCAGCGCCGCGAGGCCGGCGGCAGCATCGCCAGGCCCGGGCGGGCGTCGTCGTAGAGGGCACGGTTGCGCGCCACCTCGAAGGCCATCAGCTCCCGCCACTGCGGGGTCACGCGCCGCAGCCACGGGTCGGCGCCGAAGCGCTCCAGGTCCTCCCGCGGGAGGTAGACGCGCCCGCGGTCCAGGTCCTCGTCGACGTCGCGCAGGAAGTTGGTCAGCTGGAAGGCCTTGCCCAGCGCCCGGGCGGGCTCCATCGCCTCGGGCGTGTACGGCTCCAGGACCGGCAGCATCATCTCGCCGATGACCGCCGCGGAGCCCTCCATGTAGCCGTTGCTGAGCGCGTCCCACGTGGGCCAGGTGTCCTGCACCAGATCGGCGGCCATGGCGTCGAAGAACCTTCCGAAGCACTCCGGGTCGGTGCCGCGGCGACGGATGCTGTCGACGATGGCGGCCATCACCGGCTCGTCGGAGGAGCCGGCGGCCAGGGCGTCGAAGAACCAGGTCCGGAACGTCGCGAGCCGCTCGGCCGGCGTGCCGTCGCGGGGGACCGAGAGGTCGACCTTCTCCGGTTCGTCCACGATGTCGTCGGCCAGCCGGCACAGCGCGTAGACGGTGTGCACGTCGCGGCGTTGCTCCCTCGGCAGGAGCAGCGCGCCCCAGAAGTAGGTGGTGCCGTGCCTGCGGGTGAGTTCGGCACAGCGGCGGTAGCCCGCCTCGAGGAGCTCGCTCATCGGGACATCTCCTCCACCCGTCGGGCGGCCAGCTTGCCCGAGATCAGGACCATCGGGATTCCCACCCCGGGGGTGGTGCCGGAGCCGGCGAACACCAGCCCCGGCGCCCGCTTGTCCACGTTGCGGGGACGGAACGGTCCCGTCTGGGGGAAGGTGTGGGCCAGGGCGAACGGGGTGCCCGCAGCCATGCCCTGCCGCTCCCAGTCGACGGGGGTGACGAGGTCCTCGGTCACGATGTCGACGGGGTATCCCGCCTCCTGCAGCGTCCGCAGCATCCGCTCCCGCAGCTGCGGTGCCTCCCGCTCCCAGTCGATCCTGCCGACGTGGAGGTTGGGCACCGGCTCCAGGACGTAGAGGGTGTGGTGCCCCTTCGGCGCGGCTGTGGTGTCGTCGACCGAGGGAACGGCGACGAACCGCGACGGGTCCTGCATCGGCCTGCCGCGGTCCAGCAGGTCGGTGAAGGCGTCGTCCCAGGCCCGCCCGAAATGGATGTTGTGGTGTCCGGCCCGCTCGGGCAGTTCCCCACGAACGCCCAGGTGCCACACCAGGGCGCTGGGCGAGTAGCTGCCGCGCCTGAGCACCCGCGGCGGGGCGAGGTCGGGCAGGAGCCGCTCGTAGGCGGTGGGCAGGTCTGCCGTGACCACGACGGCATCGCCGGTGACGACGCTGCCGTCGACCAGGCGCGCGCCGGTGACCGAGCCGTCGGCCGCTCGCTCGACGCCAGCGACGGTGGAGCCGTACCGGAACTCCACGCCGGCGGCCGTGGCCGCCTCAGCCATCGCTCGCGGCACGGCGTGCATCCCGCCTTCCGGGAACCAGACACCCTCGATGGAGTCCATGTAGGTGATCACCGCGTAGATGGCCAGCGCCCGCGCGGGCGCCATGCCGGCGTACATCGCCTGGAAGCTGAACACCCGGTGCAGGCGCTCGTCCTGGAAGCGACGTGAGACGGCCGGCCCGAGCCTGCCGAAGCCGCCGAGCCCGACCAGGCGCGCGGCGGCCATCGGCCTCCGGAGCAGCCCGAGGGGCGAGTCGAAGTTCACGTCGATGAAATTGGGGACCTCGACGTCGTTGAGCTTGGTCAGCCAGGCGACGAAGTCGTCAAAGGCGGCGGCGTCCCGGGTGCCGCACTCGGCGGCGATCTCGGCACGCATCAGCTCGTGCCCCGGTCGCACGTTGAGTGTGGAGCCGTCGGCGAAGAACGCGTGGTAGGCCGGGTCCAGGAGCTTGAGGCTGAGGTGGTCGGCCACCGTGCTGCCGACGGCCGCGAACGCCTCCTCCAGCAGCGGGACCATGGTGAGCACCGTGGGCCCGGTGTCGAAGCGGAAGCCGTCGCGCTCCAGGGTGCCGTTGCGACCCCCTGGTACGTCCTCCCGCTCCAGCACCGTCACGCGGTGGCCCGCTCCAGCCAGGTGCATGGCGGCGGCGAGGCCCGACAGGCCTGCACCCACCACGACCACCCGACGGCGTGGTCCACTCTTGGGTCTGCGTCGCCCGATCATGCGTCGCGCCACGCCATCGCACGCGCCACCTCTTGCAGGCCGGCGAGCCCGTCGGGCACCATCGAGGTTCCCTCGAGGCACGCCAGGGCCGCGTCGAAGGAGCCCCGGATCAGGTCCTCCAGGGCGGAGTCCACCCCGGCGGCCCGCATCGCGTCGGCGAGTTCGGCCACCTCCTCCTCAGTGAACTCTGGCCTGCCGACCTTGGCGAGCAGCTCGCCCGGCCTGCCGACGAGGCGCTCGGCCGCGATGGACAGCGCCACGGTCGCCTTGCCCTCCAGGAGGTCGTCGCTGCACGGCTTGCCGGTGACCTCGGGATCACCCCAGACGCCGAGGTACTCGTCGCGGAGGGCGAACGCCTCTCCGATGTGCTCGCCGCACTGCAGCAGCGCCTGCGAGGTGGCGGCCGGCGCCCCAGCCGCGACGGCGGCCAGCTGCAGCGGGCGCACCACGGTGTAGCGGCCGGACTTCAGGCGCGCCACCTGCTCGGCGTGGGGGCGGTCCCGGCGGGCGGCGGCAGCCCCCGTGAGATCGGCGCGCTGACCGGCGATGAGCTCGACGGAGAGTTCGTACCAGACGTGCCGCATGGGAGCCGGCAGCCCGTCGACGAGGCGGTCGGCGACGGTGTGTGCGAGGTCACCCAGCAGGATCGCGAGATTGCGCCCGAACACCTCCGGCGAGCCGCTGGCGGCGGCCTCCCGGTGCCAACTGGCTGCCTGCACGTGGGCGGAGGGACGGCCGCGACGGCTCAGGGACTCGTCCATCACGTCGTCGTGCACGAGTGCGAACAGGTGCAGGGTCTCCAGCGCGGCCATCGCGCGGGTCAGGTGGTGGTGTGCCGGGGAGCCGGGTACGCCGCCGGCAGCGATGAAGCCCCAGTAGGCGGTGACCACCCGGAGCCGCTTGCCGCGGCCGACCAGGAGGTCGCCCAGCCAGCCCGGCAGGTCGTGGGGCAGCACGTCGACGCCGAGGCCCCCCACGTGCGTCCACCACTCGCCCTGCAGCGCCTCGAGCTCGGCTGACAGCAGCGCGTCGACGTCCCTCACCGCCGCGGTGACATCGGTGGCCGGTCGGCGCTCCAGGTGGGCGACACCCGGGAACGCGGCCTCGATGAGCGGGACCTGCAGCGCCGCCCAGGGGCTGTAGACGTGGGGGGTGGCGGAGACGGCCGTGGTGAGCCTGTCCCAGTCCACCCACGCCCACTCGGCCACCTCGTCGGGGTTGAGCGCAGGGCTCTCGTCCGTCACGAAACCCGCGAACACCGGGCAGACCTCGTTCTCGACGATTCCGGAGGCGTCGGAGGCGCGGTAGCGGAAGTCCGGCAGCAGTGGCACGAGGGGGCCGACGTGCAGGCCGAGCTCCTCACGGATGCGGCGCCGGGCGGCGTCCTCGAGCGACTCCCCCGGACGTGGGTGCCCGCAGCAGGAGTTGGTCCAGACGCCGGGCCAGGTCTTCTTCGCGAGCGCGCGCCGGGTCACCAGGACCTGCCCCTTGGCGTTGAACAGGTACGTGGAGAACGCCAGGTGCAGCGGCGTGGCGTCCGTGTGGACGCTGGTCCTGTCGGCGCGGCCGATCGGACGTCCGGCGTCGTCGACCAGCACGACGTCGTCCGGTACTGCGGCGCCCACTCTGGCTGTGGGCTCGGAGGCCGATCTTGGGGTCATGATCCGTGTCCAATGTTTGTCGAATGTTTGAATGAACTGTAGCGGCGGCTCCGACGATGAGCAATACTCTGTCCAAGGTTTGTACAATAAGCTCCGTTGACTGGTTCCAGAGAACCACGAACGAGGACCAGAATCGAGGAACTGCCGTGTACACCGTGAAACAGGTCGCGACCCTCACGGGGGTGACCGAGCCGACGCTGCGCGCCTGGGAGCGTCGCTACGGTGTTGTCGAACCCGCCCGCTCGTCCGGCGGCTACCGCCTCTACGACGAGACCCAGGTGGCCCTGCTGCGCGAGATGGCGGCCCTGGTGAGCAACGGCGTCCCCGCCTCGCACGCCGCTGCGGCGCTGCGCTCACGGCCAGCGGCAGCCGAGCAGGGCCCGCCGACGCAGCCCTCGGGTGACTCCTTGGTGGAAGCCGCGGAGGCCCTCGATCCGGTCAAGCTCCACCGGGTGATAGACCAGGCGTTCGGCTCCGCGCCCTTCGAGCAGGTGGCCGAGCACTGGCTCCCGGAGCAGTTGCTGCGGATCGGCGAGGCCTGGGAACACGGCAGGCTGGACGTGTCGCAGGAGCATTTCGCCAGCGCGAGCCTGATGGGCGCAATCGCCGGCGTGTTCAGTGCGGCGCCCGAGCCCAACCCCGCCTCCAGCGTGCTGGTGGGGCTGCCTCCGGGCGCCCGGCACGACCTGATGCTGTTTGCCTTCGCCGCGTGCCTGAAGCGGACGGGAACCGCCGTCGTGTACCTCGGGACCGACGTCCCCGAGGGGTCGTGGCTGGCGGCCGCGTCGGAGGCTCGGCCCCGGGCCGCCGTGCTGGGGGTGACGGCCCCGGAGGAGGTGCCGCGGGCGCAGGCGATCATCGACGGCCTCAAGGGCGTCACACCGCCGCTGTCGGTCTGGGTTGGCGGCTCGCAACGGCATGCGGTCACCGGGGCGGAACAGCTGCCCGACGAGGTGGCGCGGGCCGCCGCCCTCCTGCACCGGAGCCTGCTGGCCGGCCGCAACTGAGCAGCGGCAGCCGGGGCGTGGAAGTATTGGGCCATGTCTGAGCTGCCAAGCCCCATGGATGCGGCCCGCCGCGGCCCGAAGGGCAACATCGATCGCTTCCTCGCCTTCTGGCTCAACATGCTGGTGGAGGGCAAGCAGCACAGCGGCGGTCCGGCGCACCTGCGCAGGACGATCGAGAAGTTCCTCTCGGAGCCCACCCTGGTTGCCGCACGCGAGAGCGTCGGCGACGCCGTCCTGGCATCGGAGCTGCGCGACGCGGCCGAGACCTACTTCAACACCTGCCGCAGCGACACCGGCTACACCACCACGCTGTTCCGGACGCGCAAGCTGGAACCGGACCAGGTGACGGCCAAGGCCGCCAAGGACGCGGCCTGCATGATCGCGGCGCTGGCCCGCAGCAACTCCCTGACGGGGTTCGCGGAACGGTTGCCCTCACTCGTGGCGCGCGGGTTCACAGCGTCGTTCGGGGAGGAGTCCGAGCCCACGCTGCGGCTCGCCGTCGGCAAGGACCCCGTGGCCTCCCGGATCGCACCGTTGATCTGGGACTGAGGGCCAGGAGGCAAGGGGCCGGACCACCTCATACGTGGTCCGGGCTCACGGACCATTCCAACGGAACGCGAGCCGGAACGGCGGTAGCGACACGCCCGGACATGGGCGGAGGCCTGATCAAGTATGAGTTGATCAGGCCTCCTGGGTGACCAGTGAGGGGGCGACCCCGCTGATCGGGAAGGACATCCGGTTCCACCTCCGCTCGCATCGCTCTGCGAGGTCTGCGGACTTGGCCGCGGACTGGAGGTCGGTAGGACCTTACCTTCCGATTGCGATAGGGAGAGCGAACTCCAAATCGAGGCTGGCTACCCGTCAATCGTCCCGCTTCGCTGCAGGGCCCTCCGGACTCGAAAGTCCTTCGGCAATGGACGCTGGTTGGCCTCCTCGGCACTTCCCGCGAGGGTTGTGCGTACAGAGATTTCTACCCCACCCAAACCACTCCTCGCAAGGGTTTCTGCAGAACTCGCCCAAAGTCCGTTGTCGCCTCGGCGTGTCGGATTTGACCAGCCTCCAGGGTTCACTCCCGGGCGCGGCGCGGCTGCACGAAATCGGGCTTCAAGTTGTTCGGCCACCAGATCCTGCGGCCGATGTCGAGGCCGAGCGCGGGGACCAGCAGGGTGCGCACCAGGAAGGTGTCCAGCAGCACCCCGAAGGCGACGATGAACGCCAGCTGCAGCAGGAACAGGATGGGGATGACCGCCAACGCCGCAAACGTCGCCGCCAGCACGATTCCGGCCGAGGTGATCACGCCGCCCGTGACGGCCAGCCCGCGCAGGATGCCCGGCCTGGTGCCGTTGGCGAGGGACTCCTCCCGGACCCTGGTCATGAGGAAGATGTTGTAGTCGATGCCGAGCGCCACCAGGAACACGAACCCGTACAGCGGTACCGAAGGGTCCGCCCCGGGCAGGTCCAGGACGTGGTTGAACACCAGCGCGGCCACACCCATCGCCGTCCCGAAGGACAGCACGGTGGTGGCCACGAGCAGGATCGGGGCCAGCACACTGCGCAGCAGGCCCATCAGGATCACGAGGATCACCGCGAGCACGATGGGGATGATCAGGTTGCGGTCACGGATGGACGTGTCGTTGGTGTCGACGGCGACGGCCGCGGTCCCGCCGACCAGTGCGAGGCCGTCGAGCTCGGTGCGCAACTCCCTGACCGTGTCCTGCGCCTCGATGCTGTCGCCGGGGGCTGAGAGGGTGGCTTGGAGGAGCACCTCGCCGTCGTCGACGGTGGGCTCGGGCGGGGGTGTCCCGGGCGGCCCGAGCGGCTGGATGCCCTCCTCGGTGACGGGCGCGGACCCGGACGGGCTGTCCGTGGCGAGCACCGCCACGGAGTCGACTCCTTCGGCGGCGAGCAGGATGTCGGCTGCGCGCTGGAGGTCCGACTCAGCCACCAGGACGTTGGCCGGGTCGCCGGAGCCGGCGGGGAAGTGCTCGGAGAGTTCGGCCTGGCCGTCGCGGGCGTCGGAGGCGCCGATCACGAGCTCGCTGGTGGCCACGCCGTCGGCCTTCAGCGTCGGGACGAAGGCGGCACCCACGGCCAGCAGCAGGACGCACCCGACCCACACCGTCCGCGGCCGTGAGGAGATGAATCGGCCGATCGCGGCATAGGCGCCGCGGTTGAAGGCGGTCTCGGTGTCCCGGTCCGGGTCGAACACCGGACGGCGGGGCCAGAAGGCGGCCCGCCCGAGCAGCAGCAGCATGGCCGGCAGCAGCGTAAGGGCCGAGAGCATGGCGAACACGATGCCGATGGAGGCCACGGGCCCGAGCGACTTGTTGGACGCGAGGTCGCTGAACAACAGGCACAACAGGCCGGCGATGACCGTTCCGCCGGAGGCCAGGATGGGCTCGATGGAGCCTCGGATGGTCTTGCGGGTGGCAGCCACGCGGGTCTTGTTGCGGCGCAACTCCTCCTGGTAGCGGGCGGTGTACAGGAGGGCGTAGTCGGTGGCTGCGCCGATGACGAGGATGAACAGGATGCCCTGCGTCTGTCCGTTGAGGGAGACGACCCCCCACTTGGCCAGCCACCAGTTCACCAGCAGGGCCACACACAGCGCGAACACGCTGGTGGCGAGCACCAGGAACGGCAGCAGGAGCGAGCGGTAGACGACCAGCAGGATCACAAGCACCGCGCCGAGTGCGACGCCGAGCAGCAACCCGTCGATACCCGCGAATGCCTCGACGAGATCCGCGGAGAAGCCGGCCGGTCCGGTCACGTGGTGGGTGATGCCCTCGGGCACCTGTTCGGCGAGCGCGGTGCGCACCGCGGCCACGGCTTCCTCGAGGTCCGCCTCCGCGTCGAGTGGGATGAACGCCTGGGCGGCCATCGCTTCCTCTGACGGGATCAGCGGGGAGACGCTGTCCACGACGGCGAGGTCGCCCAGCCCCTCGACCACGGTTTCCAGTTCCGCGAGGGTCTCCTCGTCGATCACGTCGTCGGCGGAGAGGATGACGATGGCGGGGATGGTGTCGTCACCGACGAAGTCGGTGAACCGCTCGCCGACGAGGGTGGCGTCGGCGCTGGCGGGCAGGAAGGCGGCCTGGTCATTCGAGGAGACCTCCCCGACCTTGCCGAAGTACGGTCCGCCGATGGCGGCACCGGCCAACCACACCAGGATCAGGACGATCGGGATGCCGGTCCGGAGCCAGGCCGGGGGTCTGCCGTGGGAGGGTTCTGATCGGCCGCGTGTCATCACGCCTACAAATGTAGGGCCGTTACGGGTGAGGGGGCGCATCCGCGACCGTCGGCAGCTCCCCGCGAACCGCCTGAGCTCATTTGTAAGTCGGAGCAACGAACCTATGTACAACGTTGCATTTCGAACGTAGCATCGGCACGGAGGGGCATGCCCGCTCCTCGACGCATGCAAACCGTTCAAGGAGGAACAGTGACCATCGTTACGCATTCGCAGAGGCGCCCCGGAGGGGATCGAACCCCCGACCGAGGCGGCCAAAGGGTCAAGTCCAGCGGAGTGGTGTAGCGATTCCTTCGGTTAGGCAGTGAGTGCGAGGGGTTCGGTCACATCCTCAACGGGGTTGGTGATGGTGGTGAGTCGGCAACGGGTGAGAACGTCGAGGCCGAGGTAGCGACGGCCTTCTGCCCATTCATCGGTCTGTTCGGCCAAGACTGCGCCGACGAGGCGGATGATCGCCTCCCGGTTGGGGAAGATCCCGACCGAGTCGGTGCGGCGCCGGATCTCCCGGTTCAGGCGTTCGGCAGGATTGTTCGACCAGATCTGGGTCCACACGTCCTTGGGGAAGCCGGTGAACGCAAGCACGTCCGCCCGGGCGGCTTCGAGGTGCTCTGCAACCTGGGGTAGCTTCTCGGCGGTGTAGTCGAGCAGCCGGTCGAACTGCGCCTGGACCGACTTCTTGTCGGGTTGGTCATAGACGGAGTGGAGCATCGCCTTGACCGCCGGCCACATGCTCTTCGGGGTCACGGACATCAGGTTGGCTGCGTAGTGGGTTCTGCAGCGCTGCCAGGAAGCGCCAGGCAGGTTCGCCGCGATCGCCTCCACCAGCCCGGCATGGGCATCGGAGGTGACCAACCGGACCCCAGCCAGGCCACGGGCGACCAGGTCGGCGAAGAACGTGTTCCACGCCGGTTTGGTCTCGGAGGTGGCGACCTGCAAACCCAGGACTTCGCGGTGACCGTCGCCGTTGACGCCCGTGGCCACGAGCACGACGGCGTTGATCACCCTGCCGCCCTCACGGACCTTCATCGTCAACGCGTCAGCTGCGACGAAGGTGAACGGGCCTGCCTCGTCCAACGGGCGGTGCCGGAACTGGTTGACGTGCTCATCGAGGTCAGCAGCCATGCGGGAGACCTGCGACTTCGACAACCCGTCGATGCCCAAGGTCTTGACCAGCTTGTCCATTCGGCGGGTGGAGACGCCGGCGAGGTAGCAGTCGGCGATTACGGTGATCAGGGCCGCTTCGGCGCGTTTGCGTCGCTCCAGCAACCACTCGGGGAAGTAGCTGCCAGAACGGAGCTTCGGGACGGCGACATCGACGGTGCCGACGCGGGTGTCCAGGGGGCGGTGGCGGTAGCCGTTGCGCTGGACCACACGTTCGGGGGTCGCCTGTCCCCATTCGGCGCCGCAGACCTGGTCGGCGTCGGCTGAGAGGAGAGCGTTGATCATGTTCTGCAGCAGCTGGCGCATCATGTCAGGTGATGCTTCGGTCAGCAGGTTGCCCAGCACGCGGGCGGGGTCGACAATGTGAGGAGCGGTCATCGTGGTTGATTTCCTTTGAGAGAGCTGTGAGATGTGAACTCGAAGGATCCCACGGTGACCGCCCTGCCGTCATCGACGGCCACGGCCACTGTGGGGGCTACACCACTATGAGGGACTCAACTGGCCAAAGCCCCCTGACCCGCAGCGCCAAGCTGTTCGGGACCCTTCTCACCGCCCTGGCAATGGCAGTGAGCATGTCCTCGACGTCGGCAATGGCCGACGACGAGGCAGCCCTCACCCCCGGCCCCACGGTCATCGCCGACCCGAACTCGCCGACCGGCTACACCGTGCAGTTCGTCTACCACGACCCCGACGCCACCACCGTGACGTTCGTCGCGGACATCCTGCTGCGGGACTGGGAGGACCGGAGCAACACCACCGTCTACCAACCCGACCAGTACCGGCCCGGTCTGATGCGCGGTGGCGGCGCCTACGAGGCGGCGATGACCGAGGTCGGCGACGGCTACTGGGTCACCGAGGTCCCGCTGGCCGCCGGCGCCAACCAGTACTGGTTCTACGTCGACGGCAACAGGCAGCTGTGGGTCACTGATCCCGCCAACCCGCCGATCTACGCCCCCGACGGCCTGACCGGAACTGCCCGCCGCGCCTTCAACAAGGTCAACGTGCCCTACGACGCCCAGAAGCAGGACTACGCTCCGATGGCGGCGCGCGAGATCGAGAACCCCCGCCCGGGTTCGCCCGAGGCCAACTGGAGCTACGTGCCGTTCGAGGTAAACGGCACCACCCGGACCCTCGGCGTCTACCTGCCGCCGAACTACGACGAGAATCGCAGCACGCCGTACAAGACCATCTACATGCAACACGGCGGCGGCCAGGACCAGTCCGACTGGATGAACATCGGCAGCGTCCCGGTCATCATGGACAACCTGATCCAGGACGGACTCACCGAGCCGGCGGTCGTCATCACGACCAACGCCAACTACCTCGGGTCGGCACAGGACGGGTACCCCAACCTGCGCGAAGTCATCATCCCGTTCGTCGAGAGCAACTACAACGTCTCGTCGCACCCCACGCAACGGGCCTTCGCGGGCCTGTCCATGGGCAGCTTCGTAACGTCCAACATCGTGAACTACGACCCGACGATGTTCGGCTACTACGGTCCCTGGAGTGGCGGAGTCAGCATCAACCCCGACACGCCCAACCTCGCCGTGCCGTACATCCTCTACGGTGGCGGTGCCTGGGACTTCGGCCTGCCGAACCCCGACGCAGTCGCCGTGCGTGACGCAGTCGGAATCGTCGAGAACGTCATGGTGGCCGGAGCCCATGACTTCAACGCCTGGAACCAGCTGTTCACGATCTTCGCTCGCGACTACTTGTGGAAGCCGGGAGCGTTCCTCTCCGACGAGATCGGTCAGCTCCGGGACGGTGTCGCGGACACCAGCCTCACCAAGGGTCTGAAGAACGCGCTCACGGTCAAGCTCGACCAGGCGTACAAGCAGGTCGAGCGGGGCAACACCAGCGGCGCACTGGGTGCGCTGGACGCCTTCGTCGACCAGGTGCAGGCGCTGACCAACCCCGGCAAGCTGTCCGCGGAGGAAGCGGCGGAACTGACCATGACTGCGGAGAAGGTCGTGTTCAACGTGGGTTACTGGAACCAGTGACCCTCTGACGGGGGTGTGGGCGAGTTCGTGTCCACACCCCCGGACCTTCGCCCTCGCCGCCGAGATCGGCCCCGGCCGCTGGCCCGACAAGCTTCACCGGAGTGCTGCCCGCAGCCCCCGCTCGCCGCGCCGCATCAGAGCGCCGTGGGCCCAGGACGCCAGCGGCCGGCTGAACCTGATCGGCAGACGGCCGGAGCAGACGCACCACACGATCTCCATCCGAGTCCCTTGCCCCTGCGCGTGGCAGGTCCAGCTGCCGTGGCCGCGGAGGTCTCCTTCGGCCACGAACTCCGTCCGGTGCGGGGGCTCGACCACCGTCGGTTCGACCTCGAACGCGAGGCTGAAACCCAGCGGGCTCAGGGCCACGAGGGACACCCGGCGCCCGGCTCCCGCACGAGCACGAACGCCCGGCCACCAGTCCGACCAGCCCGCGACGTCGACCAAGGCCTCCCAGGCCCTGTCGACACGGGCGTCGACCAGCCACCGGGACTCGAAGTGGAATGCGCGCGACTCCCCCGGGCGTGCGACGGTGTGGTGGTGGTCCGCGGAGGCCATCCCTCAGGCCTGATCGTCGGTCGGTTCGTCGTCGCGCGGGACCACGTCGATGGTCACGCGGCCCGCCTCGAAGTCCACCGGGGACGGGCCGCCGGGTGCGCCGTCCTCCGACTCCACGAACCGGACCTTCTCGAAGTCCCGCTGCTCGCGGACGTACTGCATCCCCGGCTGGAAGATGGAGAAGAAGTCTGACACGGCGCCTCCTTGCGGTGCTGCCGAGCCTACCCGCGCCCGGCTCCTCCGCACTAGGCTCCGGTCATGCCCGAACTCACTGCCGAGCTCGTCGCCGGCCTCGTCGGGCGCGAGCTGCCACAGTTCGCCCAGCTCGCCGTCGAACCGGTTGAGCCACAGGGCTGGGACAACCGCACCTTCCGGCTCGGTGACGAGCTGTCCGTCCGGATCCCGAGCGCGGACGCCTATGCGGCCGGCATCGAGAAGGAGGACTCGGTCCTGCCCAGGTTGGCGGGGCGGTTGCCGGTCGCGGTGCCGGAGGTGGTCCACTCCGTCGGGCCGTCCGCAGCCCTCCCCCGTCCGTGGTCGGTGAGGCGCTGGCTGCCCGGGAACACTCCTGACGCGACGGCCGGGGTCGACGGCACCGAGCTCGCTCGCGACCTCGGCCGGACCCTGCGCGCGCTTCGCGACGTGCCTGCCGGGGGCGGCCCGTGGGCCGGTCGGCACTCATTCCTGCGCGGGACGCATCCCAGCGCGTACGCGGACGAGGTCCAGCGCTGCCTCGGGGATCCGGCCCATTCGGGGCAGGCAGCAGCCGCGCGGGCGATCTGGCGCGAGGGCACTTCCAGCGCGTGGTCGGCGGATCCCGTCTGGTTCCACGGCGACGTCGCCGTCGGGAACCTGCTCGTGGACGCCGACGGCCGGCTCAGCGCCCTGATCGACTTCGGGACCTGCGGCGTCGGCGATCCGGCCTGCGACCTGGTCGCCGCCTGGACGATGTTCGACGGCTCCGACCGGCGAGTCTTCCGGGAGACCGTCGGGCTCGACGACGACACGTGGCGCCGGGCGCGAGCCTGGGCGTTGTGGAAGGCGCTGGTCACTGTCGCGGACCCGGACAGCCCACTCTTCGACGTCCATTCCCGCGCCCTTCCGGAGATCCTCGACGACCCGGTGGTCAGCTGACCACGGTGAGCGGCCCCTCCTCAGGGGTCGGCGGCTGGAAGTTGTCGAAGTAGCGGGCAGCCGTCTCGTGGTCGAGCTCGAAGTCGTCCCCGTCGCCACCAGCCCGCTCACGGATCCGGGCGAGGACGGTCTCGCGGTCGGTGGCGAGGTAGACCGTCTCGGGAACCAACCCGTGCTGCTCGACGACGGCGCGCCACTCGTCGCGCATCCGGCGGGACCAGAACGAGAAGTCGAGCACGACGTCGCGGCCCTCCTGCAGCAGGCGCTCGAGCTCCGACCTCAGTTGCCGCGCGATCTGCCGGTGCACCTCGGCCGGAAGCGGCATGCTGCGATGCCCGAGCTCCCATGCCGTCTGGTCGAACGACAGCCTCGCCATGCCCTCGGCTTCCAGCCGGCGCGCCCGGGTGGACTTGCCCGAGCCCGCCGGGCCGCACATGAAGACGACTCGCTGCATGCCGGCAATTGTCACACGCAGGGCCCGCACCTGTCTGTCGCGGCGCAGTCGCAACGGGAGCGCAACGTTGTCGTAGACCGTCAGTGAGGGCAGGAGGTTGTAGGTCTGGAATACGAACCCGAACTGATCTCGTCGGACCTGACTGAGGCGACGCTCGGACAGCAGGGTCAAGTCCTGGCCGCCCAGTAGGACGCCGCCGCTCGTCGGCGGACGTAACCCTGCTGCTACGTGAAGCAGAGTGCTCTTGCCAGATCCTGATGTGCCCATGATGGCTGTCACCTGCTGCGGCTCGAAGGACTCCGAGAGCGGTGCAAACAGTTCGTAACCGGTGGCGCGTCCTCCGACCCGGACCGACACTGCCTTGAGTTCCAAGGAGGATTGGTTGGTGGCTGTCATGTGCCCCACCTTGGTCGAACCCCCACCTCTGCTGATCGGACGTTCATCCAATTCCGAGTCCGCCGATTGGGTGGGGGGAGGCCTGGCCACCTCCCTGATGTTTCTGCAGGGAGCACGGCGAAACATGGAATGCATGATCAGAACAACACCCTCTCATCAGCCCGTCATCGCCGTGCGAGGGCTGCGCAAGGCCTTCGGCCCTAAGGTCGCCGTTGCCGATGTCTCCTTCGCAGTGGACGCCGGTGAGATCTTCGGCCTCCTCGGTCCCAATGGTGCTGGAAAGACGACCACGGTCGAATGCATCAGCGGAATGCTTGAGTCAGACGACGGTGGCATCAGCGTCCTCGGGCGGCACCCCTCCCAAGAGGGGACGGTCCTGCGCTCCCTGGTCGGCTACCAGATGCAGACGAGCGCCTTGCCCTCCACTCTGCGCGTTGAGGAGGCCCTACGCGTCTTCGCCTCCTTCTATCCCAAGCCCGCAGCAGTACCGGAACTGCTCGACACGGTGGGGCTGACCCACCGGAGGAAGGCAGCTTTCAGCGCACTGTCGGGTGGCGAGCGCCAGCGGCTGTCCATAGCCTTGGCCCTCATCGGCAATCCCCGGGTCGCCATCCTCG
Source organism: Tessaracoccus rhinocerotis (assembly GCF_007197885.1). Lineage (GTDB taxonomy): Bacteria > Actinomycetota > Actinomycetes > Propionibacteriales > Propionibacteriaceae > Arachnia > Arachnia rhinocerotis. The sequence continues at coordinate 180,099 of NZ_VKKG01000003.1, read as the reverse complement.
ACGAGTTGACCACCGGCCTCGATCCCCAAGGCCGCCGCGACGTGTGGGCGTTGGTCGAGCGAATTCGCGCGTCTGGGATCACCGTCCTGCTCGTGAGCCACTTCCTCGATGAAGTCGAACGACTCTGCGACCGCTTGGCGATCATCGCCGACGGTCGGACCATCTTCGACGGCACCCCTGAGCACCTGATTGCCCGCGCTGCGGAGGCAAACCCGGAGATCGACAACCTCGAGGACGCCTACCTTGCGCTGGTCGATGCCAACCAGACCCACTACGAAGGAGCATCCGCATGAACGCCCTCAGCGCCCTGACGCGCATGGAGACGACCCTCCTGTTGCGCAACCCGAACGCCCTCTTCATGGCACTCGCTTTCCCCGCGGCCCTCCTCCTGGTGCAGGGATTTGTTATCCCCGGCACCCGCGAACCCGTCACGGGGATCAGCGATCCAGTGTTCGAGGGTCTGCGCGTCATCGACCTCTTCGTCCCCATTGCCCTCACGGTCGTGCTGGGCAGCGTCGCGCTGACGAACTTCCCCTCCGCGATGGGCGGCTATCGGGAACTGGGCGTGCTGCGCCGCTTGGGCAGCACGCCGGTGGGCCCGCACCGCGTACTCGGGGCCCAGTTGATCGTGTCTGCTGCATCGCTCCTTGCCGGGGCAGTCGCAGCGACCGGCGTGGCGATGGCGCTCCTCGGCGCACAGGCACCGCGATCAGTTCCGCTCGTGCTCGCCACCTTCTGCCTCGCGGCAGTCGCGATGCTGTCGCTCGGCGCCATCGTCGCAGCCCGTGCATCCAGCGCCCAGAACGCCAACGGGATCGGCATGCTGATCTTCATCGCCTCCCTCTTCAGCGCCGGGGTCTGGACGCCCGGACCGCTCATGAACGAAACCTTGCGTCAGATCGCGGGGTTCACACCGCTCGGTGCAGCCTCCCAGTCGCTGTCGGCAGCCTGGTACGGACAGCCCTTCCCTTGGGCGCAGCTCCTCGTGCTCCTCGGCTGGGCCGTGCCCTGTGCACTCATCGCTTACCGGACATTCCGCTGGCGCTAGGCCGTGTTGCCAAACCCGATTCGGTGATTCGTGGGTGAGGTCTTGGTTCGTGTCTCGCGGTGTGATTTCTGATGAGGCATGCACATCGCCGGAAGAAGCGCGGACGTCGATCGGCTTTGGTGACGCGCAGAAGCTCCGCTACCGCGGGCTAACGTGGTGGAGTGCTGCTTCGGGTAACTCGGGCAATGGCGGGGCATCGCGATGGGATCAGACAAACTCGCCCGCAACTACCACGCGGGACTCTGCTTCGCTGCCACCCTCCACTGGGTTGGCACCGCACGCTAGAGCGTGTGGGCCGTGCTCGCAGATACGCACACCACTCTGGCAAGAAGGTTGAGGCCGCCCTGTTACCGCATGATGAGAGGACCTGATCCGCCATAGAATCGGATGATGCCGTCCCCTCTTTCTGTGAGTCGCCCGTCAGGCCGGTCATTGACCGGTCTCATCCACGGTCCCGAGGATGGGACGCCGATCCTGTACATCGCCGGGGCGGGAACCGGCAAGTCCATGGTGTTTGGTGAGGATCTACTCGATACCCGCGGGATTCGGCTCATCACGATGGATCGTCCTGGCATGGGCAGTTCGGGTGCCGACCCCACACGCACCCCGGCGTCGACAGCGGACGACTATCGCGCCTTCGTCGCGGTCGCGCTCGGCGTGACCAACCCCACCGTTCCCATCGTCGCGAACTCGCAGGGCGCGCTGTTCGGTCTCGCCGCGGCCGCCCAGGGGTGGGCACAGACTCTTGTTCTAGCTTCGCCAGCAGACGAAGTGGCCAATCCGTCAGTGCGCGAGCTACTCCCCGAGGCTGCGCGTGCTCTGCCCGATCTCGTGCAGGGCACACCGGACGCGGCTCGGGATCTGCTGGGTTCCTTCACCCCGCATGCCATGCGCACCATGGTCCTCGATGGGGCCGACGCGAAGGACCGCGCCGTATATACCACATCCGCCTTCGACGCTCTCTATCAGACCGCCCTCGCAGAGGGGTTTGCTGGAGACGGCGGAGGCTACGTCGCCGACACGATGATGGCGACCACGCCCTGGCCCGTCGATCTGGCCGCGATCACGACTCCTGTCACTGTGCTATTCGGAGCCCGTGACCGAGTGCACTCGCCCGATCACGGCGCACTCCTCACAACCCGGATCCCGCACGCTCGACGAGTAGTGGTAAGCGAAGCTGGCGGAGCACTCCTCTGGACCCACTCGGGCCTGGTGTTCGATATGGCACTCCAGCTACCCGGCTCACCACCCGAAACTCTTTAGCAACACGCCCAAGGCGATGATCAACAGCGGAAGTAGACCCGTTCCTCGAGCATCGGTAGCCGCGCCTTCGACGAAGCCCACGGGCGATCCGTCCGCTTCGTTGGAGGGAGCGGGCCGTTCGGCGCGTCCCTCTCGATCAGCCATTCGGGGGATTCGAGGTCCGCCCGACTTTCCGATGTGTGATTCCCGTGCGGCCGCGAGGATGAAGTCATGACTGCGAACATCGAGACCTTCGTCCCAGAGGACTTCGAGCCTCCCCTGATGCTGACTCATGAGCACTTCCGCCTGGAGCCGCTCGGGCCCCAGCACAATGAGGCAGACCGCGCAGCCTGGATGTCGAGCATCGATCACATCCGGTCGACGCCTGGATACCCGGACGGCAACTGGCCCCCGCCCGAGGGGATGACCCCCGGGCGCAACCTGCGTGACCTTGTCCGCCATGCGGATGACTTCACCGCCCGCAAGGGTTTCACATTCACGGTCCTGGATCCGGCTGACGGCGACGTGATCGGTTGTGTGTACCTCTACCCGTCGCCCTCGCCCGAGCATGACGTCGTCGCGCAATCCTGGGTACGTGCCGACCGCGAACACCTCGACGTGCCATTGGCCAGAGCGGTGGCCCGATGGATGGAGACCGACTGGCCTTGGAGCCGCATCGACTACGAGGGCCGCTGGTCCTGAACCACGAGTCAGAGGCCGTCTGCGTGGGCATCCGTGTATAGTCGTCGGCCTTCCGCCGGAGGTGAGAGCCGCATGGTCAACCCCCAAGACGCCACACGATGGGAGCGGAGAACGCCCCACGCCATACTCATGTTGCTTGGACTCGCCTCGCTGATTGCGTCCGCGACGGCCAGCCTCTTCGGCGTCCACACGCCGACGTGGCTCATCGTCCAAGCAGTCCTCGTCCTTGCAGTTGGGTCCTGGTCCTGGTGGTGGACTATCGCCCATCCCCACTGGCGCCGCGACCCCGACAGGATGGCCATCCACTTTGCGGGCCGCTCGATCGTGGCCTTCATCCTGACGTGGATCAACCCGTTCTTCGGGATTTACGCATGGGTGGGCTATCTCGACCTAGGAGAACTCAAGCATCCGGCGCGGCGGCGGCTCGGCATGTTCGCGGTCGCCGTGACACTGGCCGGCTCCCAGTCCGGCGGGTTCCCGATTGCGGGGGTGCTCCAAGGAGCCATCTTCTTGGTGCTCCTTGCCGTCAACATTGGGTTGGTTCTGCTCCTGGACCACCTGCAGGCTCAGATCAGGAGGCGCACCGAGGAACAGGTCGCAATGATCGAACAGCTGGGGCGTCTCAACGAGGATTTGGAGAGTGCCGCACGAGAGAACGCTGAGCTGCACAAGACCGTGGTCGAGCAGGCGCGGGAGGCTGGCATCCTCGATGAGCGACAGCGGCTGGCCCGTGAGATCCATGACACCATTGCGCAGAGCCTGGCCGGGGCGCTGGCCCAACTGCAGGCCGTCCAATCCAGTGGTGAACCGAACGCCCGCGTGGAGCGGGCCACCGCTCTCGTCCGCAGTGCGCTCGGTGACGCTCGGCGATCTGTGCTGGATCTCTCGCCCGAGCCACTGAGTTCCACGGGGTTGGCCGAGGCGGTCATGACGTTGGTTGAGGAGTGGCGCGGGGACCATTCTCCCCAGGCACGCGTAATTGTGACCGGCAACGTGCGTGCGCTGCATCCAGAGGTCGAAGCCACCGTGCTGCGTGTCGCCCAAGAGGCGCTGGCCAACGTCGGCAAGCACGCTGATGCCGACCGAGTGGGCGTGACGCTGACCTATGACACTGATCAGGTGGTGCTGGACGTGCGGGACGACGGATCGGGCTTCGATCCGGCTGGAGACGTGGGTTCCACGTCGTTCGGCTTGCGCGGCATGCGACAACGTGCAGACCGTCTCAACGGGATCCTCAACCTCGAAACCTGCCCTGGGAGCGGCACCGCCATCTCCCTGCACTTACCTGCTCTACCCAAGGAGGCAGCATGATTCGCGTTCTGGTAGTCGACGACCACCCCGTCGTGCGCGACGGGGTATCCGCCACCATCTCAGCCGATCCCGGCGTGGAGGTCGTAGGCCAAGCGTCGGACGGCCCACAGGCTGTCGAGATGGCCGCCGCCCTGCAACCCGACGTCGTCATCATGGACCTTCGCATGCCGGGCGGCGGAGGGGTGGATGCGGTGCGGGCAATGAAGGACCGCGGTCTTCCCGCCGCAGTGCTGGTGCTGACCACGTTCGACACGGATTCAGACACCGTGGCAGCCATCGAGGCAGGAGCCAGCGGCTACCTGCTCAAGGATTCTTCCGCGGAAACCCTGCTCAACGCCATCCGGGCCACAGTGGCGGGGGAGACGGTGCTGTCGCCTGCGATCGCCACACGACTCGCTTCACATGTGCGTAGTCCGGAGACCCGTGCGAATCTGAGCGCCAGGGAGCGCGAAGTCTTGCGTCTGGTGGCCAAGGGCATGGCCAACCGATTGATCGCGAGGGAACTGTTCGTCAGCGAGGCGACCATCAAGACGCACCTGACCCACATCTTCGAGAAGCTGGGAGTCGTGGACCGTGCTGCTGCCGTTGCTGCTGCGTATGAGCTGGGCATCCTGGGCTGACCCATCAATTGGCGGACCCACAACGGCCTTGAAAAGAGGGATGCCGTACTGGCCGATTGACCGATTGCCCACGCCGACGTAGCCGGGAGTCTGGAATATGAACCACTTCCCAAACATTGGAGTCCCCCATGTTTCCCGCCCTTGGGATCCTCCGCTCGGAGGATGCCCACTGACGAGAGTCGGCCACAGGGAGAGTCCGCACCGTCGGACCTCGCCGAAGGCGACGAGCCCGACGCGCCGCAGAGAAGAAGACCCAGGCAACACCATCCAACTGAGAAAGGACAAGCCCCATGCTTGACGCCTCAAAGCTCCCACTGGCCAATGAAGTTGCCCGGCTTCGCGAACTCACCCATGCTGATGCGGCAGCCTACGCTGCAGGGACCGAGGACGCCGCGGTCCGTGCCTACGCGCACCTGCCCGCTCCCGAATACACCACTGAGTCCGTGATCGAGATGATCGACGGCGAAGTCGGACTCGGGCTCGACCGGGGGGATCTGGCCGTCCTCGCCGTCGCACACGAAGCGACGAACGAATTTGCCGGCAGCCTTGTGCTCTTCGACCTGACGGATGCCCAAGCCGAAGTGGGTTTCTGGGTGCATCCCGCATCCCGCGGTCGTGGCATGTCCGGGGCTGCCCTCGAACTGGCAGCGCGCTTCTCCCAACTGAGCGGGCTCTCGAAGCTGACGGCACGAACCGTCATCGACAACGCGGGGTCGCAACGGGTGCTTGCCGCAGCCGGCTTCGAGTTGATCGGAAGCGCCTCAGGAACGACCCCTTCCGGGGACGTCGCTGAGTTGCTCCATTACGAGCTCTCTCTTCCCTCCAAGGAGGCCCAATCGACGAGGACGCGATGACGATCCCGGCCATGGATCAACCCGCCCGGATGCATCCTTCGTGATGACGCAGGTGATTGTTCTCAATGGCGGTTCAAGCTCAGGTAATTCCGGAATCGTCCGCTGCCTCCAGCACGTCCTGCCGAGGCCGTGGATCAGTATGGCCATTGACGACCTCATCAATCAGTTGCCGTCGTCAATGCTGGGATCAGGCGGTGGGATCGCGTTCGGTGAGCAGGGCGAGGCTGCAACTCGGAGGTGACTTCCACGCCGTTGCAGACGCCTGGACGCGGGCAATTGCAGGCCATGGCGAAGGCTGGCGCAGGCATGATCATCGACGATGTGTGGACTGACGCCGCGAGACCCCTTGAACGCATCCGGGTCAACATCGCTCCCATGCCTCACATGCCCGTCCGGTCGGCTTGTGCCCGGACGAGCTGATGCCGGGTGTCCAAGACCTCGTGAGCCGCCTGGTTAGGCGCGACGACCACGATTCGAGGACGAAAATCCGAGGCATCTCAGACGACCTCGAAGTTCGCCATCATCATCATGTCCTCGTGTTCGAGGTTGTGGCAGTGGAAGACGTACCTGCCGCGGTAGCCGTCGAATCGGATGAGCAGTTCCGCCCTGCCGCCGGTGTCGAGGTTCACGGTGTCCTTCCACCCCTGGTTGTAGCGGCCGGGATCGTCGTTGCCGTCGCGTCCGATGACTTGGAAAGGGGCGAGGTGGATGTGGAACGGGTGCTCGACGTTCTGTGCCCGGATGGTCCACTTCTCGGTCGCGCCGAGCTCAGGATGCGCGACGATCGTGTCGGGGCTGAACGGTTGTCCATTCACCGTCCACAGGGTCGTTCCGTGGGCTTGTGCGCCGCCTCGGGCGAAGACGAACTCCCGCTCGACGCTCACGTCGTCTTCTGAGAGATTTTCGAGGTCGGCGAGTCGATCCGGCACGACACTCGTGTCAGCCTCCCGGCGGGCGACGACGAACCGCATGACTTGGGCCGTGCCCCCGCTGCCGTTCTCGTTGACCATCGTGATCTGATCGCCGACGTCATGGCCTGAGAAGTCCACGATCACGTCGAACCTCTCGGCTTGGGCGATGTCGATCGCGTCGTGCTCGACGGGGGCGGAGAGCAGTCCCTGGTCGCTGCCGATCTGGACGAAGCGGGGCCCGCCGTCGAGGCGGAGGCGGTAGCGGCGGGCGTTGGAGGCGTTGAGGATGCGGAGCCGGTACTTGGCGTCGGACACTTCCAACACCGGCCAAGCGGCACCGTTGACGAGGATGCAGTCGCCGAGGACGCCGCTCATGTAGCCGTCGGTCACCCCTGGGGTGCTGGTGAGGGTGGGATCGACCGAGGGGTAGAGGAAGGACCCGTCGGCGGCGAAGGCACGATCAAGGATCATCAGCGGAATGTCCCGCTCACCGGAGGGAAGGCTGAGCGAGTCCTCGGTATCGTCGTGGATGAGGTGGAAGCCGGCCAAGCCCCGGTAGACCTGAGGGCCTGTGAAGTCCATCCGGTGGTCGTGGTACCACAGCGTCGCGGCGGGCTGATCCATCTCGTACACGTATTCCTTGCTGCCGACAACGCCGGTACCACCGTGCCCGGAGTGCCCGCCCGCACCGCTGGCCGACAGGATGAGATCAGTCGGGTACCCGTCATGCTCGGGTGCCGTCTTGCCTCCGTGCAGATGCACCGACACCGGCACCGGTAGCTCATTCCGATGAGTCACGACGGTGCGCCGCCCGCTACGGGAGACGATGGTCGGGCCGGGCAGGATGCCGTTGTACCCCCACACCTCGGTCTTGAGCCCCTCGAGGATCGCGGCCTGCCCGACCTTCTGCGTGACCTCGAAATAGTCCGTGGTCCCGTCGCGGTGGACCGGTTCTAGCACGGGCGGGATCGGCAGCCGGGAGCGGAACGCTTCGGGAAGCGGCACCTCGCTCTCCAGCACGCGCCCTGCGCTTCCCTGTGTGCTGTTGTTGAAACCGCCGCTGTCGATCCCGCACGCGGCCAGCAGGTTCGACAATGCGACACCGGCCACGGTGGCCCCACCGATCTTCAGCCCCGTGCGGCGGGACAGGCCGCCGCGATGCGACTCACTCATCGGTCGCCCTCTCCGACGTGCGTCTCGTACTCCGGTGGTGGATCAGGACCGCGACAACAGCTCCAAGCACTGCGAAGACGGGCATGAGAAAGCCGAGAACGATGCCGGGGCCGGGCGGGATGGTCCCGTTGCTGAAGAAGGCAGTCGCCAGGAGGTCTTGCACGATGAGCGCGAGCAGCACCCCACCGATGACACCGAGCGCGCCGATTCCGACTTTTCGCATCACATTTCCTTTTCGTTGATTGCCTTCCACGGAGGCGGATGGTCGGGGCCGGTCGGTCGCGGATTTCCGTGTGCGCCGTGCGGGGTATCGGTGGTCGATCACGAGTGCGATGGCCACGCCCGCGACAGCGAGAGTGATGGTGACCGCACCCAAGAGGAGCGCCACGACGAGCGGAGGGTCGCCGGGCACGATGAAACGAGCCACGAGGCCGACGAGTAGACCACCGATCAGGCCGAGTAGTCCGACCCCGAATTTGCGTAGGAGCGTTGTTCTCCGGCCGGTGTTCCCTGCCGGGGCCGTACCGGGCGAGGCATCGGTGCGTGTCTCATCGGCTATGCGCTCATCCGAGTCGTGCGGATCGCGAGGCTCGCGGGGCGTGTTGCTCATTGGTCTGCGTCCCGGCTCAGCGCGACTCGGTGGCGACACGGGAACGAACGCCTCGTAGTCCCTGCAGCAGGAGCGCCAGTCCACCGGCGGCCAGACCCCAGATTGCGTTGGTCAGCAAGACCGGGATGATCGCGATCCGTATGGCGAGCGGGCCTTGGAGCTCACCGGTGAGGATCGGGGAGAGGATGCCGCTGAGGATGATGGAGAGCACCGCGTAGGTGAGCCCGGTGAACAGCAAGGTCAGCACAGGATGGGCAGTCTTGCTCAGGCCGACGACCGCGATCCAGACGGCGGAGATGACGAGGGTGATGATGATCGGCACCACTGGAGGGTCGCTGACATCGAGCTGATGCTCCACCATGCTCACGAGCGGCCTGACCAGCGCGAGCGCGCCGAGACCGGCGATGAGCGACCATTGAAGTGACTTGATTGTGTTCATGCCAGCAACGCTAGAAACGCACTCGCGTCCTCACAACCGCCTCGGCTCTCGACCTGTGTCTCCTCCAGTCTCATCTTGGGTACGTCGAGAAGCGACACCTGGCACCGCCTGGAGGCTCATGACTGGAACGCTGCCTGCCCGTAGCCTTGGCGGTATGGATGAACGATCTTCGGCGCCTGGCCGTGAGCCGGTGGGCGATGATCGCCGCACCGGGCATGCGGCGCCGTGGGTCGTCGACGCGCTGCTGGGAACAGCTGTGACTCTCGCGCTCGCCCTCATCATCGCGACAGGCTCGGGCGGCGCCAAGTCGCCGGATGTCATCGCCTACCTGTTCGCGGCCGGCTTCGGCGCTCTGATGCTACTGCGCCGGAGGATGCCGCGGACGGTGCTCGTTCTCAGCGTGCTCGGGATGTTCGCCTACTACAGCCTCGACTACCCGCCGATCGGCGTCGCGGTGCCTGTACTTGCCGCTCTGTTCTCCGCAGCCGAGGCCGGGCTCATGCTGTGGTCGACGGGAGCAACATTCGTCGTGTTCGCCGTCTCCATGTTCTACCGGGTCTACGACGACGAAGAGGCGATCGGGTTCCTTCTCGGCTACGAGTCCGTTTCCAACATCGCTCTGTTCTCCGCGGCGATCGCGCTCGGGTACAGCGTTCGAGCCCGTCGCCTCCGTGCAGCTCAGCAGGCCAAGATTGCCCTGCTCACCGAAGCGCAACTCGCCCGTGAGGCGGAGCTACGAATGCAGAGCGAACGTGAGCGAATCTCCCGAGAGCTGCACGACACGATCGGTCACACCATGTCGGTCATCTCCATCCAAGCAGGGGTGGGTGCCGAAGCAGTCGGGCAGGACGATCGCGCCGTCAGCGATGCCCTCGACCGCATTCGGTCAGCCAGCACACGATCGATGCAAGAGCTCCGCTCGATGGTGCGCATCCTGCGTTCGACCTCCGATCGCGACGAGACACGGAGCATCCAATCGCTCTCGGCCGTGGAAGAGCTCGCGGACGCCGCCAGAGGTGCCGGCGTCGAGGTCACGACCGACATCACCGCAACCCACTCGGAGGTGTCCGCACCGGTCGACGCGGCGGCATACCGAGTGATCCAAGAGTCGATCACCAACGTCGTCCGCCACGCCGGCGCCACGCACGCGCAGGTGAAGGTCGGCATCCGTGACGGCCGACTCCACATCAGTGTCACCGACAACGGACGGGGAGCGGAGACCGGTGCCGGTGCGACGGGCGGGTATGGCATGGCTGGAATGAGCGAACGAGTCAGGCTGCTCGGCGGTTCGTTGACCACGCGCTCCTTCCCGGGCGCCGGTTTCGCCGTCGAGGCCACCATCCCCGCGAGGCTGCCATGATCCGCGTCGTGTTGGTCGATGACCAGGAACTCGTCCGAACGGGTCTACGCACTCTCGCCGAACATGACAGCGACATTGAGGTCGTCGCCGAAGCAGACAACGGCCGCGCCGGCATCAGCGCGGTACGCGAGCACCGGCCGGATGTCGTGCTCATGGACATCCGCATGCCGCAGATGGACGGGATCGCCGCGACGCGGGCAATCGTGACCGACCCTTCGCTCCTGAACGTGCGGGTCGTGGTGCTGACGACCTTCGATGAGGACGAGAACGTGCTGGCAGCGATCCGGGCGGGATCGGCCGGCTATCTCCTCAAAGACATCGCCCCCACCGAGCTGCGAAGCGCGATCCGCACCGTCGCAGCCGGCGACTCCCTATTGTCGCCGGCGATCACGCGAAAGGTCATGGGCACGCTGGCCGAAGTCCCAACCACCAGCACCCGCCCGGCTCTGCTCGATTCGCTGACCGACCGCGAACGCGAGGTCCTCGCCCGGATCGGCCTCGGCGAATCGAACGAGGAGGTTGGCGCCAGCCTCCACATCAGCCCTGCCACCGCGCGCACCTACGTCAGCCGACTCCTGACCAAGCTCTCCGCCCGCGACCGATCGCAACTCGTGATCCTTAGCTACGAATCAGGGCTCATCCGCCCCGGTGAAACAGCCACAACGGTTACCCCAGGGTTGGGCAGGAAAAAGGGCGAATCATGAGTCATTCCACGAAACGAGAGGGTCAAGTCCAGCGGAGTGGTGTAGCGATTCCTTCGGTTAGGCAGTGAGTGCGAGGGGTTCGGTCACATCCTCAACGGGGTTGGTGATGGTGGTGAGTCGGCAACGGGTGAGAACGTCGAGGCCGAGGTAGCGACGGCCTTCTGCCCATTCATCGGTCTGTTCGGCCAAGACTGCGCCGACGAGGCGGATGATCGCCTCCCGGTTGGGGAAGATCCCGACCGAGTCGGTGCGGCGCCGGATCTCCCGGTTCAGGCGTTCGGCAGGATTGTTCGACCAGATCTGGGTCCACACGTCCTTGGGGAAGCCGGTGAACGCAAGCACGTCCGCCCGGGCGGCTTCGAGGTGCTCTGCAACCTGGGGTAGCTTCTCGGCGGTGTAGTCGAGCAGCCGGTCGAACTGCGCCTGGACCGACTTCTTGTCGGGTTGGTCATAGACGGAGTGGAGCATCGCCTTGACCGCCGGCCACATGCTCTTCGGGGTCACGGACATCAGGTTGGCTGCGTAGTGGGTTCTGCAGCGCTGCCAGGAAGCGCCAGGCAGGTTCGCCGCGATCGCCTCCACCAGCCCGGCATGGGCATCGGAGGTGACCAACCGGACCCCAGCCAGGCCACGGGCGACCAGGTCGGCGAAGAACGTGTTCCACGCCGGTTTGGTCTCGGAGGTGGCGACCTGCAAACCCAGGACTTCGCGGTGACCGTCGCCGTTGACGCCCGTGGCCACGAGCACGACGGCGTTGATCACCCTGCCGCCCTCACGGACCTTCATCGTCAACGCGTCAGCTGCGACGAAGGTGAACGGGCCTGCCTCGTCCAACGGGCGGTGCCGGAACTGGTTGACGTGCTCATCGAGGTCAGCAGCCATGCGGGAGACCTGCGACTTCGACAACCCGTCGATGCCCAAGGTCTTGACCAGCTTGTCCATTCGGCGGGTGGAGACGCCGGCGAGGTAGCAGTCGGCGATTACGGTGATCAGGGCCGCTTCGGCGCGTTTGCGTCGCTCCAGCAACCACTCGGGGAAGTAGCTGCCAGAACGGAGCTTCGGGACGGCGACATCGACGGTGCCGACGCGGGTGTCCAGGGGGCGGTGGCGGTAGCCGTTGCGCTGGACCACACGTTCGGGGGTCGCCTGTCCCCATTCGGCGCCGCAGACCTGGTCGGCGTCGGCTGAGAGGAGAGCGTTGATCATGTTCTGCAGCAGCTGGCGCATCATGTCAGGTGATGCTTCGGTCAGCAGGTTGCCCAGCACGCGGGCGGGGTCGACAATGTGAGGAGCGGTCATCGTGGTTGATTTCCTTTGAGAGAGCTGTGAGATGTGAACTCGAAGGATCCCACGGTGACCGCCCTGCCGTCATCGACGGCCACGGCCACTGTGGGGGCTACACCACTATGAGGGACTCAACTAACGAGAGAGGGGCTGCGCCCGTCAGGTCACACCACGACACGAGTGCGCGGACACTTCTGGTCGGCCCATCGCCATCTGTTCTGGAGCGTCTCTCGACATCTGGGGCCCACCCGAGTCTGCGTACCCGCGGGGCCGATCATCTTCTACGCTGCGTGGGCCGGCTCGCCAGCCCTTGAGCGTCTCGTCGATGGTTCGCGGCAGCGTGAGTGACACTCCTACTTCGAACGAATCGTAGATATAGGCCCGTCTATCTAGTCTGGGCTGCGGCTCGACAGCCTCCGGTGATCCGGGATGTCCACAACCGGGTAGTTACACCCATGTAGTTATCCACTCCTGTGGAAAACTCCGTGGACAACTCACCGGCGGGCGGGGGCAGTACGGTTGGACCGAGTCGAGTCCACGAACGAGGAGGCACCATGGGTTGGAGCGAGCACGCCATCTGGTGGCACGTCTATCCGCTGGGATTCACCGGCGCCCCCATCCGCCCCGACGACGCGGCCGGGCGCGAGCTCCGCCCTCGCCTGGGCCGCCTCGAGAACTGGTTGGACTACGTCATCGAGCTGGGTTGCAACGGCCTGCTCCTGGGCCCCGTCTTCGAGTCCGAGAGCCACGGCTACGACACCACCGACTTCTTCAGGATCGACCCCCGCCTGGGCGACCAGGCGGACTTCGACCGGCTCGTCGCCGAGTGCGGCAGACGCGGGATCCGGATCCTGCTCGACGGCGTCTTCAACCACGTCGGGCGTGGTCACCCCGCATTCGCCCGGGCAGTCGAGGGCGGCCCCGAGCGCGACCTGTTCGTGCTCGACCCGGCCACGGGTGAGCCAGCGGTGTTCGAGGGCCACGGTTCCCTGGTGGAGCTCAACCACGAGTCGCAGGCAGTCGTGGACCTCGTGGTCGAGGTGATGCTGCACTGGCTGCGCCGGGGGATCTCCGGCTGGCGCCTGGACGCGGCCTACGCCGTCGTGCCGTCGTTCTGGGCGAAGGTGCTCCCCCGCGTCCGCTCCGAGTTCCCGGACGCGTGGTTCGTCGGCGAGGTGATCCACGGCGACGTCGTGGCGATCGTCGAGCAGAGCGGGCTCGATTCCCTGACCCAGTACGAGCTGTGGAAGGCCACCTGGAGTTCACTCAAGGACGGCAACTTCTTCGAGCTCGACTGGTGTCTGCAGCGGCACAACGAGCTCCTCAAGACCTTCGTCCCGCAGACGTTCGTCGGCAACCATGACGTCACCCGGATCGCCACCACCCTGGAGGCCCCGCGCGCCGCCCTCGCCCACGTCGTGCTGTTCACGGTGGCGGGTATCCCCTCGGTCTACTACGGCGACGAGCAGGCCTTCCACGGCACGAAGTCCGAGCGCGTCGGCGGCGACGACGAGGTCCGTCCACCCTTCCCGGACAGCCCCGCCGAGCTGTCGTCCATCGGCGAGTGGGCGCACCGCCTGCACCAGGACCTGATCTCCCTGCGCCGTCGCCACCCGTGGCTGACCACCGCCCGCACGGAGACCACCGCCCTCACCAACACCTCCTACAGCTACGACGCCGTGGGCGCCGACGGCGAACGCCTGACCGTCGCCCTCACCCTCGAGGGCTCGCCCTCCGCCACCGTCACGGCGGGCGGCGAGACCCTGCTGCACGTCGCCGTCTGATCCAGCAAACCCAGGAGCAAACCATGGAAGTGCAGTCCGTCCTGGAGCCGGAGGAGTTCGAGCGCACCCTCGCGGCGCGCGACCTCACCCGTGCGCAGGAGCTCCTCGCCCGCGCGAGCACCGGCGACGTCGTCGACGAACTCGACCGCCTCCAGGCGAGCGAGAGCGCCGTCGCGTTCCGGCTCCTTCCCAAGGACCGCGCCCTCGAGGTGTTCGAGCTCCTGGATCCCGCGTCCCAGGGCGACCTCGTCCGTGTGCTGCGCACCGACGAGACCGCTGCTGTGTTCGAGCCGATGGACCCCGACGACAGGGTCACGCTCCTCGACGAGCTCCCGGCGGGCATCGCGACGCGGCTCATGTCGGGGCTCTCCGACGACGAGCGCCTCCTGACCACCACCGTCCTCGGCTACCCGAAGCGCTCGATCGGGCGCCAGATGAGCCCCGAGGTGGCGGTGGTGCACGGGGAACAGGACGTCGCCACCGCACTGGCCCACGTCCGAGACGTCGTGGACGACAGCGAGACGATCTACACGATCTGCGTCACCGACAACACGCGCCGCCTCCTGGGCGTGGTGAGCCTGCGGGACCTGATCTCTGCGGCCCCCACCACCCTGGTCGCCGAACTCATCTCCCCCGCGGACACCGCCGACGCCACCGAGCCGGCGGAGGACGCGGCCCGACGCTGCGCCGAGCGCCGGCACCTGGCACTGCCCGTGGTGGACTCCGAGGAGCGCCTCGTCGGCATCCTCACCGTCGACGACGCGCTGCGCATCATCGAGGAGGCCGAGTCGGAGGACCTCGCCCGCCAAGGTGGCGCCGAGCCACTGCGACGGCACTACCTCTCCACCCCGATCATCCGGATCGTGCGCTCCCGCGTGGTGTGGCTGCTCGTGCTAGCGATCGGCGCCAGCCTCACCGTCCAGGTGCTGGAAGTGTTCGAGGAGACCATCGGCAAACTGGTGGTGCTCTCGGTGTTCATCCCGCTGCTGATCGGCACCGGCGGCAACACCGGGAACCAGGCCGCCACCACGGTGACCCGCGCACTGGCCCTCGGAGAGGTGAGGCCCCGGGACGCGATGAAGGTGCTGGGCAGGGAGCTGGCCACCGGCGCCACCCTCGGGTTGGTGATGGGCAGCCTCGGGTTCGCCATCACCTCGCTGATCTACGACGTCGGAATCGGCAGCGTGATCGGCCTCACCCTCCTTGTGATGTGCGCGCTGGCAGCCACCGTCGGGGGTCTGATGCCGCTGTTGGCCAAGGCCGTGCGTGCAGACCCCGCGGTGTTCTCCAACCCCTTCATCAGCACGTTCGTCGACGCCACCGGCTTGGTGGTCTACTTCCTCATCGCCAAGCTGATCCTGGGTATCTGAGCCTCAATCCGTGGCGGTGGTGCCCTCGTAGAGGCCGATGTGGTTGCCGTCGGGATCCTCGAAGGCGGCCCACCAGCTGGTGGGTGAGATCTCGCCCTTGGGCATCGTGACCCGTGCCCCGTTGGCCTCCGCCTTCGCGAGCACCTCGTCGATGGAGTCGACCTCCACGTACGAGCGCGGTTGGGTGAATCCCTCCCCGCGGGGCGCGAGCCCACCGCCGGAGACCTGGTTCGGCGCCTGCCACATCGGGTAGCCCTCGAACCCCGGGATCTCGGCGATGTTCCAGCCGAACAGGTCTCCGTAGAACTTCGACGCCTTCGCGAAATCCGTGACGGGGATGTCGATGTGTGTGATGTCACCATGAGCCATTGGCCTGTCCTCACTTCGTCGGGAATCCAGACACTACGCCTCGTCACCGACAGCCGGAAGGGCTCAGTAGGTGGCCTTCCAGGGCTCCACCTCGGCGACCCAGGCCAGCACTCCCCCACGCACCACCCGGACCGACGGGTGACCGGCCGCGACGAGGAGGTCGCGGGCCTGCCGCGAGCGGACGTCGGTGCGACAGTGGATGATCAGGTCGCGGTTCCGGTCCAGTTCGACGTCGCCGGCCACGAGGCGTCCGAGCGGGACCAGGCGGGCGCCGTCGATGCTGACGATCTCGTGCTCACCCGGCTCCCGCACGTCCAGCAGGTCGAAGTCGGTCCTGCCGGCCGCCCGGTCCGCGAGCAGGGTGGAGAGCTCCCCGACGCTGATCATGCCGCCAGCGGCGTGGGCGGCCTGGGCGGCGGGCACTCCGCACCAGGCGTCGTAGTCGATGAGCTCGGTGACGGGCTCGCGGTCGGGGTCGGGCTTCACCGTGATCTCGCGCCAGCTGAAGTCGAGGGCGTCGAGCACCACCAGCCGGCCGAGCAGGCTGCGGCCGATGCCCGTGACCACCTTGATGGCCTCGTTCGCCATCGCGGTCCCCACCATCCCGGGCAGCACGCCCACCACTCCGCCCTCGGCGCAGGACGGGACCGTGCCCGGCGCGGGCGGTTCGGGGAAGACGTCACGGTAGGTCGGGCCGGCGGCGGCGTCGAAAACTGCAACCTGGCCCGCGAACTGGAAGATGGCGCCCCACACGCAGGGCATGCCGAGGATCTCGGCGGCGTCGCTGACCAGGTAGCGGGTCGGGAAATTATCGGTGCCGTCGACCACGAGGTCGTAGTCGGCAAGGACCTCGAGTGCGTTGGCGCTGGTCAGGCGGCCGTGGTGTTCCACGACCTCGACCTCGGGGTTGAGGGCGCGTACCTTCTCGGCGGCGGAGGTGACCTTGGAGCGGCCGATGTCGGAGGTCGCGTGGATCACCTGCCGCTGCAGGTTGGTGGCGTCGACGACGTCGTCGTCCACGATCCCGAGCGTCCCCACGCCGGCGGCGGCGAGGTACAGCAGGACCGGCGAACCCAGCCCACCGGCCCCCATCACGAGGACCCGTGCCGAGCGGATGCGTTCCTGCCCCGTCGTCCCGAGTTGGGGCAGCATGATCTGGCGTGAATAACGCTGCAGTTCGTCGCGGGTCATTTCTGCTGGGGCATCACTGGGCACGTCCCCATCGTCCCACGCCCGCCCGACCCAGCCCCCTGCCAGCTCGCCTGCGCTGTCGCGAACTGGCCTCCGCTCCTCCGGTTCACCTACGCTGCAGCGCAAGCGCGACCAGACGGCGCAGGCCAACCGCATCCAGCGCCAGCGATATCCGCGCAACGGTCGAGGACTGCTCGAACTCGAACCGACCCGCTGGCACGATCACCCCAGGTATCGGAGCCGGTTCCGCGGTCCGTTGCACTCGTCGCCCAACCGCATGGCGGCGATCGCGCCGTCGGAGCGGAGGTGTTCGAGCCGGGGAAGCACGCGCTCACGGAGCGCGAACGGGGAGATCGTGTTGACGTTGATCTTGGTTCCGCCCTCGAACCCGGCCACGGTGGAGACCCGCCACTTCAGCAGGACCCGCCAGGGCATGGCGACGTAGACGTCGCGCGGCTGGTGGTACCACTCCTCGTTGGTGGGAATCTCGGATCCGGTTGCGGCGTGGCAGGCGTGCAGCAGGTCCGACATCCCGCGCACCTCCTCCGTGGTGTGTTCCCACGGCACGGTGCTGGGCGACTTGGAGAACACCTCCAGCGTTGGGAACCGGTGGCCGAACCCGGCGAAGGCGACGGCGTGCTCGTTCTCCGCCAGCAGCAGCCCGTACTCCTGCGCCTTGTCCACGGCCATCTCGTTGTAGAAGTTCGGGCGCGTGCGCAGGCGCGCCAACTCCTCCTCGGCCCGGATGCCGCGCTCGTCGATGGCCACGAGTTGCTTGTGGAGGTGGTCGAAGCTGGCTCCGGCGGGCCGCAGCCAGTTCTGGAACGCGCTGACGTAGAGAACGTTGCGGTCGAAGCGGTACAGGTCGGCCATGGCCCAGATGGTGAACCGCACGAACTGGGCGTGCTCCTCCGGGGTCAGCGCACCCGACGACGCCAGCTGGCTCTCGTTGGTGGCGCCGTCGACGTAGTGCCGACGAGCGATGATGACGTCGTGGCCGCCGTCGAAGAAGTTGTCGACGTAGTCGAGGCGCTCCGCCTCCGAGAGCAACTCCCAGCCGGCGTCGTCGACGCCGTAGGCCTCGGCCTTCAGCCGCGCGACGCGCAGCACGTGCTCGCGGCCCTCGGGAGCGTCGAGGTACTCCTGCATCCGGAGCCTGATCCGCGTGGGCATGCGGTGCTTGTGGTTGTCCTCCCAGTAGTCGAGCGAGAGGATCTCGAACAAGTTGGGCACTCGGCGGAACTCGGCGCTGGTCTCGTACAGGCGGTTCGCAGCAACGGCGTCGATGCGCTCCCAGCCGGTCTCGTTGCGGACCATCCGCGCCTTCTCGGGCGGGGTGTCGAGGTAGCGCAGCTCACAGAATGCGCAGTGCCTGCCGGCGCGTTCGGGCTCGATGGGACGGTCCCGCCCTCCGGGTGCGCCCAATGGTCTGTGGCCCCTGCCGGGGACTGTCCACACCTGGGTCCCGGAGAACGGGTTCACCTGCTTTATGGTGCCGTCTGGGAGGATCTGGATGGGTTCAGCCACGCCCGCAGCCTAGTCCGGGGCCCGCCGGGTGGAAACGTCCAATGCCCAGGAAGCAGGTCACACTTTGGTATCGGTCTCGCCTCCGAAGCGTCTCGGGAGCTCGCCTACGCTTGGTTCATGTGGAATCCCGTTGAACAGCTGCGACTCGGCCTCGGACGCGTGCTTCGCAGTAGGGTGGCCGGCCCCGACGCCGACGCCAAGGCCGCCCAGATCTGGGGCGCGCCGGGTGAGCGCTGGCACGACGAGGGCGACGTCATCTGGCACGTGAACTCGGACGCGGCCATGTACGCGGGCGGCATCCGCTCGCTCCTGCTGCAGGCCCTCCACCCGGCCGCGATGGCTGGCGTGGCCGGCCACTCCGGCTATCGCTCCGACCCCTGGGGCAGGTTGCAGCGCACCTCGGAGTTCATCGCGATGACAACCTACGGACCGGTCCCCTCGGCGGAGGCGATGATCGGCCGGATCCGCGACATCCACGAACGCGTCCGCGGCAAGACCGACGACGGCACCCCCTACCGGGCGTCGGACCCGCACCTGCTGGCATGGGTCCACATCGCCGAGACCGAGAGCTTCCTCGAGGGCTTCAAGCGCTACGGAGACCGTCGCCTCACCGCCGCACAGCGCGACGAGTACGTCGCCCAGGCCGCCCCGGTGGGTGAACTCCTCGGCGCCGTCGACCTGCCTCGCACCGAGGCAGACCTGGCCGCCGCCCTCACCGCCTTCCGGCCGGAGCTGCGGGCGTCCCCCGCGGCGCGCGACACCGTCGACTTCATCCTGCGGACGCCGCCGGTCCCGTGGCCCGCCCGGCCCGGCTACTGGATGCTGGCCGCCGGGGCGATCGCGTCGCTCCCGGTGTGGGCGAGGCAGGAACTAGGGCTCCCGACCGGGCGGTTCTTCGATGCGGTCGGCAACGTCCTGGGGAAGTTCTCGACGGCAGTGGTCCGATGGGGCCTGAGTGGGCCGGACCCGCACCGTCGGAAGGCCATGGTGACCAGCGTGCGCGACACGCCGTGATCTCAGCTCCACAAGGCCCCGAAATCGTTTTCATCCGCACTGTGGTCACACCCGGCGCGGGCGGGCCTCCCCGAAGTGGGCGTGCTCACCCGCGTCGGAGGCTGACGCGAACGTGCCCTGTGCCCGGCGCACGCCCTGCACCTGGTGCTTCGGGATGAGGTCCTCGAGGAACCCGTAGTCGCGCAGGACGTGACCCGCACGGAGGTCCCCGGCGCGGGACTTGGCTGCGAGGCTGCGGTACCAGTCCGCGATGTCGCCCCAGCCGGGTGCCGCGAGGGAACCGCCGAACTCCCGCACCGCCAGCGACGAGCTCAGCGACGCGAACCGCAGCCGCTGCTCGAGCGGCCACTTCGCGATGCTGCCCAGGATGAACGACGCGGCGAACACGTCCCCGGCGCCGGTGGGGTCGATCGCCTGGACGGACAGGGCGGGGCAGAACACCTCCTCGCCGGTGGTCTGGTCGATCGCGAAGGACCCGCTGACGCCGTCGGTGACGACCGCGACCGGCACCCGGTCCGCCAGCCGGCGCACCGCGTCGCTGGGCGAGTAGGTGCGGGTGTAGTGCATGGCCTCCACCGCGTTGGGGGTGAAGGCGTGGCAGTGGTCCAGTGGCTCGAGGTCCGCCGAGTCCCACAGGCCGCTCTCGTCGAAGCCGACGTCGGCGAAGATCAGGGTGCCGCGGTTGCTCAACTCCTCCCACCAGGAGGTGTTCATCTTGAGGTCGACGGCCGCCGCGCGGGCCCGCGGGGCGGCGAGCAGGTTCGGCTCGAGCGACTCCGGCAGCCCGTGCGTGTGGGTGACCATCCCGCGGTCGCCGCGAAAAGCCATCGAGACCGTGAGAGCAGAGTGCGTGTTCTCGAACCGGCGGGAGGCGGACAGGTCGATGCGTTCCTGCCCCTCGAGGGTCTCCCACATCCAGTCGGCGTAGGCGTCGTCGCCGAATCCGGCCACCAGGCCGGTGCGCAGCCCCAGCCGGGCGACCGCGGTCGCAAGATTCGCGATCCCACCCGGGCACGAACCCATGCCCGCGCTGTGGAGCTCCTCCCCCGGCTCGGGCAGGCGCGGCAGTCCGGTGAAGATCAGGTCGAAGAACAGCGGTCCGGTGGTGAGGACGTCCAGCGGCGGGTCGCCCTGGGCTCGCGATTCGGCCAAGGGATCCCACGCCCAGCAGGTCGGGCAGAAGTCGTCGTCGTGCTCGTGGTCCTTCATGGCGATCGTCCCCCAATCGGTTACCCACAGGAGTCTATGCCGCGGGGCCGGTTAGGCTCGGAACCATGAAGCTCGTCATCCTCGGCGGCGGCGGATTCCGCGCCCCGCTCGTCCACGAAGCGGTCTGCGGCAGCGACCTCATCCACGAGGTGGTGCTGCACGACTCGTCGCCGGGCCGGCTGGACGCGGTGCGACGCGTGGTCGAGGAGAGCGCTGCCGGCCGCGAGGACACACCCCGGCTGCGGGTCACCACGGACCTGCGCGAGGCCCTGACCGGCGCCGACTTCGTGTTCGCGGCGCTGCGCGTGGGCGGGTCGGCCGGGCGGATCCAGGACGAACGGGTGGCACTGGACCTGGGGCTGTTGGGTCAGGAGACCATCGGCCCCGGCGGCCTGGCCTACGCGCTGCGCACCATCCCGGTGATGCGCGAGGTCGCCCGCACGATCGCCGACGTGGCGCCCAACGCCTGGACCATCAACTTCACCAACCCCGCGGGGATCATCACCCAGACCATGCGCGAGGTCCTCGGCGACCGCGTGGTGGGGATCTGCGACACCCCGATCGGCCTGGTACGGCGCGTCTCGCGGTTGCTCGGGGTCTCCCTCGAGCAGGACCTGGACCGCGTCGACTACGACTACATCGGGCTGAACCACCTCGGCTGGCTGCGGTCGGTGAGCATCGACGGCACCGACCGGCTGCCGCAGGTCCTCGCCTCCGACGACCAGCTCGAGCACGTCGAGGAGGCCCGGCTGATCGGCAAGGACTGGGTCCGCGCCACCGGTTGCCTGCCCAACGAGTACCTGTACTACTACCTGAAGACCGATGAGGCCATCGCACGCATCAAGGACTCCGAGCAGACCCGCGGCCAGTTCCTCCACCAGCAGCAGGACCGCTTCTACGCGCACGCCGACGGCTGCGCCTCGCCGCTGGCGCTGTGGCGCGACGTGCTCCACGAGCGGGAGGCCACCTACATGGCCGAGGCGCGCGAGGCCGACGAGGAGCGGCGCGAGGAGGACGTCGCCGGCGGCGGCTACCAGGAGGTGGCGCTGCGCGTCATGAACGCCCTCGTCACGGGCCGGCCGGAGCGGATGATCCTGAACGTGGGCAACGGCACCGGGCGACCCAACACGCCCAGCGGATCGGGACCGGAGGTGGCGGGCCACCCCTCCGACGATCCGGTGCGGCGTGTCGGGTCGGGCCCCGCCGGGCGCACCCGGCTCGCACCCGGCCGGCGCGTCGTCGAAGGGCTCCCGGACGACGTCGTGGTCGAGGTGGCCTGCACCGTCGACGGCACGGGAGTGCACCCGTTGCCGGTCGCGCCCTTGGGGCTGGGGATGCTCGGCCAGATGGCCCGCCTGCGCGCCTCGGAGCAGGCCATCGCCGACGCCGCCGCCACCGGCAGCCGGGACCGGGCCTGGGAGGGGTTCTCGCTCCACCCGCTGGTGGACTCGCCCCGCCTCGGCCGGGCGCTGTTGGAGGGCTATAGCGAGGCGCACCCGGCGATCGGGGAGCTCCTGCGCAAGCCCTGAGGGATCGGCTCAGTAGGCGGCGGTGAACCGTTCGCGACGGTGGGCCGGCTTCTCGATCTCGTCCAGGATCGCGATTCCGAGGTCACCGGCGGAGAGGTTCGAGTTGCCCTGGGCGTCGGTCACGAGGACCTCGCCGCCGAGACGGTACTTGCCGGTGGTCTCCCCCGGCGCGAACGAGCCGAAGCCACCTGCGGGGCTGAAGTAGAACCAGTCCAGGGCCTCGTCCGCGGCCCGCAGGTCGGAGAGCACCTGGGCCATCTCGAGCATCTCTGGCTTGAGCTCCGCCGGGACGTCGCCGTCCAGGATCCGCGGCCCGTCCGGTGCCACCCTCAGCGACGCGGCACCTCCGACCACGCCGAGCCGGGCCCCGGAATCCTGTGCGATCGAGGCCAGCTGCGCGATCGCGCCGCCGACTCGTCCCACCATCTCCCCGCGCGGCGGAACCGCCACCACCACCACGTCGGAGCCGTCGACGGCCTCACGGGCGACGTCCTCCTCGGCGAACGAACCGGTCCTGTACTCGACGCCGTCGAGTCGGTCCTCGGGCAGGTGGCGGCTGTAGGAGGTCACTTCGTGACCCCGTTCGACCGCCGCCTCGACGATCCCCCTGCCTGCGTACCCGGTGCCACCGATGACTGTGATCCGTGCCATTCCATTCCTCCAATAGTTGAAGACTCAACCACGACTGTACAGGTTGTCTGGACCCGACCCGAGTTCAGCGACGCAGCGTCAGCGCCCGGTGAGGTCGTCCGGCACGGGCGGCTCCGGGAACGGCTTGGGGAACCCCTCGCGAACATGGGAGACCGGGTCGCCTGCCAACTCGCGGGCCATCATCTCGACGGCCTCGTCGATGGCGATGTTGCCGTCGCGGAAGTCGATCTTGGTGCCGGCGAGGTCGGTGCGACCCACCGTGGCGAGGATCATCTGCGCCACGTTCGCGCGCGAGGTGTCGCCCCCGGTGACGTGGTTGCCGAACTCGATGTGGTTCGACCCCTCCTCGAGCGTCAGCCTTCCGGGACCGAGAATGGTCCACACCAGCTCGGACCTGCGCAGGTGGCCGTCGGCGTCGGCCTTCGCCTCGGCGTACGGGCGGAAGGAACTGTCCTGGGGTACGTCGTCGCGGCCGGCGCCGGCGTAGGACACCATGATGAACCTGTCAGCGCCCTCGGCCTGGGCCGCGTCGATGGTCCGGATGGCGGCGTCCCTGTCGACGGCGTAGGTGCGTTGCGGATTGCCACCGCCGGCCCCCGCGGACCAGACCACGGCGTCGTGACCCCGGACGAGCCCCCCAATCGCGTCGCGGCCGAGGCTCTCGATGTCCGCGACGAGCGCCGTCGCCCCCGTGGCCTCGACGTCGGCCACCTGTTCCTCGGACCTGATCACCGACGTCACCTGGTGACCCACCCCCACCAGGAGCGGAGCGGCCAACAGGGCCACCTGTCCATGTCCTCCGATGATGATGATCCTCATGCCTCGACCCTACCGGCGTGCCCCCGTCAGGCCAGGGCTTCGAGGAAAAGCCTCCGGTAGCGGGCGCCGTCCACGTCCGTGACCACCTCGACGGGGCCGTCGGGTTCCTCTGCCGGGCGTGCCGTGTCGGTGCTGGTCCGCAGGTCGACGACGGTGCGGCCGCGGGTGATCCCCGGAGCCAGGGACACCGACACCGGCGCGCGACGCCTCGTCACACCCTCCGGGTCGATCACTGCGCAAACGGCGCCCGCGTCGCCGATCCCGACGACGCGGCCGCCGGAGGCATCCTCCCCGGTGACGCCGTCCAGGTGGGCGAGCAGGTCCCCGGCGGTGCGCCGCAGGGGATCCCCGGCGGCGCGGAGCCGCGCGATGTCATCCGCGTCGCACGTCACCCTCCGGAACGGCTCGAGTCCGTACATCGTCACGGGCAGCCCACAGCCGAGCACGATCTCGGCGGCCTCCGGGTCGTGCCAGACGTTGAACTCGGCCGACGGGGTGGCGTTGCCGACGAAGATGGCGCCGCCCATCATTGTGATGCCGGCGATGCGCTCGGCGAGCCGTGGGTACATCCGGAGCAGGACGGCGATGTTGGTCAGGGGCGCGAGCGCGATCAGGGTCACGGCCTCGGAGGTGGCCTCCAGCGTGGCGCGGAGCAGTTCGACCGCGTGCACGGGCTCGACTCGGCGCCCGTGGGCCGGGCGGGCCAGGTCGGCCAGTCCGTTGCCGCCGTGGACGTGGCCGGCGCTGCGGGCGGGCTCCACGAGGGGCGTCGACATACCCGCCGCAACCGGGACCGGGCCCGCGCCGGAGAGCTCGAGCACGGCGAGGGTGTTGTCCACGACCTGCTCCAGCGACGCGTTGCCCGCCACGCACGTCACCGCCCGCACGTCGAGGGCGGGATGCCGGACGGCGAGCATCAGGGCCAGGGCGTCGTCGACGCCGGTGTCCACGTCCAGCACCACTGGTATCGGTGTCCGCGTCATCGCGTGCGCCTGCTCAGTGGAGCGAGTCGTCGGCGGCGGTGAGGCGCCAGTCCAGGAAGCGCACGCGCAGGCCCGCCCGGGTGGGGGCGCAGGCGAGCGGGCCGGCGTTCAGCTCCGCCGCCTCGGGGACGGGGATGACGCGCAGGAACTGCCACGACTCGTCGTCGCGGCGGGCCCTGATGGTGACGGCGTCGCCGGTGCGGGAGGCGCGGATGGTGACGCGTCGGCCGTTCCAGTCCGGGACGGGGGCCACGGACCAGTCCGAGCGGGGCCACGTGACCACGGCGCCGGCCTGGAGCAGGCCGTCCGCGTACTCGACGCCCGCCTTCACCCAGTGCTCCTCGTCCTGGCGCAGGAAGATGCCTGCCTGGTCGAACTGCTCGGAGAAGTCGACGGCGATCTCCACCTCCATGGCATGGTCCTGCGGGAACGGCACGACGAGCGCGTGCTCGGAGTCGTGCACGAAGCCGTAGCTGGTGTGGCGCCAGGCGTCGCTGCCCTCGGCGGCCTCCACCACGAGCGCGTCACCGTCCTGCTTCACCGCCACGGGTTCGTGCGTCCAGGTGCCATCTGCCCAATTGATTCGCGTCATGGCCCCAGCATGCCGCACCGGTACGTAGGATTCGCCACATGACGGAACCCGAGATCCACGGCATCCACCACGTCACCCTGACCGTCACGGACGTCGGGGCCGCTGCAGAGTGGTTCAACCGCGTGCTGGGGTTCCGCCTCCTGACGCGGCTGGAGCACAACGGCCTCGACAAGGCACTCAGCAAGCGCGGTTCGGTGATGGTGACCTTCATCAACCACGGCGACGCCGACCCGGCGGGCTTCGACGAACGGCGGGTTGGGCTGGACCACCTGAGCTTCGCCGTCACCGACGCCGAGCTCGATGCCTGGGGCGAGCGACTGGACCAGCTCGGCGTCACCCGATCCCCTGCCGCGAACGGTCTGAGCGGGCGACTGATCGCCTTCCGCGGCCCCGACGACATCGCGCTCGAGTTCTACACCCTCCCGGCCGAGCGGGGGCAGTAGCAGTGGCCCACCCACCCAGGTTCAGCGAGGACGACCCCTACCTGCAGCGCTTCCGGGACCTGGCGCTGGCGCTCCCCGGGGCCGGGGAGAAGATCGCCCACGGGCGGCCCGTGTTCTTCACGAGGAAGGTGTTCGCCTACTACGGCATGAGCACGAAGACGGACGGGGAGTGGGTGCAGCACCCGCAGTCGGTGTGCCTGCTGCTGTCCGAGGACGAGCGCCTGGCCGCTCGGGGACTGCCCACCTGCTGGGTGCCCGGCTACATCGGCCCGTTCGGCTGGCTCGGGTTCGACATCGACGAGGAGACCGACTGGGACGAGCTGGCCGAGTGGGTGGACGACTCCTACCGAATGACGGCACCGAAGAAACTCGTCGACGAGCTGGACGGGCGCGCGGGCGGCTGAGAACGCGAAAGACCCCCACCGCGAACGGTGGGGGTCCTCCGGAGTTGCTGGGCGATCAGCCCTCGACGACCTCGAACGGGACGTGAGCGGTGACGGCCTGGTGCAGCTTGACCTCGGCGGTGTGGGCCCCGAGGGACTTGACCGGCTTGGTGAAGCTGACGGTGCGCTTGTCCAGCGACGGGCCGCCGGCCTTCTTCACTGCCTGCACGAGTGCGGAGGCGGTGACGGAGCCGAACAGGTGTCCCTTGTCGGAGACCTTCGCGGGGACCGAGACGGACAGCTCCTCGAGCTGCTTGCGGATCTCGGCGGCGTGCTCGACGCCACGGATCTCGCGAGCGTCACGAGCGCGCTTGATGCCCTCGATCTGCTTCTCGTTGCCCTTGGTCCAACGGATGGCCTTGGACTGGGGAAGCAGGAAGTTGCGGCCGTAGCCGTCCTTGACCTCGACGACGTCGCCGGCGATGCCGAGCTTGTCAACGGTGCTGGTGAGGATGAGCTTCATGAGTTCTTCTCCTATCAGCGAGCGGTCGAGGCGTAGGGCAGCAGGGCCACCTCACGGGCGTTCTTGACGGCGAGGGCGACCTTGCGCTGGTCCTGGACGGACAGTCCGGTCACTCGACGGGCGCGGATCTTGCCCCGCTCCGAGATGAACCGCTTCAGCGTGTTGGTGTCCTTGTAGTCGATGTTGGCGACGCGAGTCGTCTTCACCGGCATGATCTTCTTCTTGTTCACAGGCTTGCGCTGTGGACCGGCCATTGTGGTGCTCTCCTTGTGTGCTGGGCCTGGTCAGACCCTGGAAGCCCGTCTTTCGACGGAATGTGCCAGCTGGCCGTGTTCGGCCAGTTGTAGCTGTGGATCAGAACGGAGGCTCTTCGGCGTTGGACTGTGCCCACGGATCGTTGCCACCGCGGTTGCCGCCGGCGTTTCCGCCACTGCTGCCCCACGGGTCCTGCGATCCGGAGTTGTTGCCCTGGGCGCCCTGGGAGCCTTGGTTCTGGTTGCCCTGCCAGTTGCCGCCACCGCCGCCGCCACCGCTGGTGCGGGTGACCTTGGCCGTTGCGTAACGCAGTGCGGGACCAACCTCTTCGACGTCAACTTCGAACACGGTGCGCTTCTCGCCCTCGCGGGTCTCGTAGCTACGTGCCTTCAGGCGCCCCTGAACGATGACGCGGGACCCCTTGGAGAGGGTCTCGGCAACGTTCTCGGCGTACTGGCGCCAGACCGAACAGTTGATGAACATGGCCTCGCCGTCTTTCCATTCATTGGTCTGACGGTCGAAGTTGCGGGGCGTCGACGCGACGGTGAAGTTCGCGACGGCCGCACCGTTGGGGGTGAAGCGCAATTCGGGGTCGGCGGTGAGGTTGCCGACCAGCGTGATCTGGGTTTCGCCTGCCATGTCTTGCTGCCTTCCGAGTGATTGGTCTTTCGATCCTAGTGGGTCGCCCTGACGGCCGACCGCGGTAGCTGGTAACCACACTCTGGGAGTTCGTACCCCCGGGTCGTCACCGGCGACGGATCGTTGTGGAAAACTCAGTCCTCGAGACGGAGAACCTTGGTCCGGACGATCTGCTCGTCGATGCCCATGAGACGGTCCATCTCCTTGACGACGGCGGGCTCAGCGGTGAGCTGGACCACGGCGTAGAGGGCTTCGGACTTCTTGTTGATGTCGTAGGCGAGACGACGGCGGCCCCAGATGTCGATGTTGTCGACCGTTCCGCCACCCTTGGTGATGGTTTCGAGGTGCTTGTCAACGACGGTGGGAACCTGTCGCTCATCCACGTCTGAGTCGATGAGAATCATGACTTCGTACTTGCGCATGCGCAGCCCAACCTCCTTCGGACTAACGGCCACGGGCGGTTCCCGCGGCAGGAGGGCGTGGCCGACGTGTGTCGGCCGACTCCCGACTCTACCCGAGCCCGAGCTACCCGGCGAAATCACAGCCGCGACGACCCGGCGCGACCGCTGTCCGCAGCAGGCGTCAGCGCGACGCCGCGAGGTTGGGCAGCACGCCCGAGGCCTCGATCGCGTCCCAGAACGCGTCGGCCCAGGCCCGGTAGCCCTCGTCGTTGGGGTGGAACCAGTCCTTCGCCGTACTGCGGTGGTAGCGGAAGTACCCGAGCTTGCGGGACGGCTCGTGCAGCTCCACCAGGTGGTGGCCGCGCTCGGCCACCAGCTCGGCCGCCTTCTGCGCCATCGCCACCGACTGCCTGTCCATGCCCGGGATCATCACCCACGGCACGTCCGCGATGAAACTGCCACGGGGGACCGTGGAGAGGATGGTGGACAGCGAGTCCGTGAACTTCTCCAGGTTGCTGTGGGGAAAGATCACGTCGTTCGCGCCGATGTCCATGGTGACCACGTCCGGGGTGAACGGCAGGGACCGGAAGGTGGCCAGCTGGTCGCGCACGACGTCGGCGCTGACCGCACCGGAGACGGACAGGTTCGTGACGGCCACCGGACGGCCCGTCGCCTCGGACAGTCGGGTGGCGAGCAGGCCGACGTAGCCCTTGTCCACCCTCGAGGCACCCACGCCCTGCGCCGCCGAGTCGCCGAGCGCAACGTAGTGCAACACGTCGGCGGGATGCTCGGTGGGGCGGTTGCCCCAGTGCGTGGCGTACTCGTCGACGTGGCGGTTCACGGTCCTGCGCCCGTTCAGGTAGTCCGCCGCGAGGACCCCGAGGCCCACCACGGCGGCGCCGACGATTCCCGCCCGCACCCAGTTCATCGTCGCCTCCGGTACGGACCCGGGATCACGGGGTTGCCGTCCCTGGACCAGGCGATCAGACCGCCCGCGATGCACTCGGCGAGCACGCCCTTCTCACGCAGTTGTGCGGCCGCCACGGACGAGCGCAGCCCGTTGTCGCACATGACGATGATGGCGGCGTCGTGCTCGGCCAGCGGGTCGTCGCCGAAGATTGCAGCGACGTGGTCGGTCTGGAGTTCCTTGGGATCGACGGGGCGGGCGCCGGGGGCGTGTCCCGCCTCGTACTCGCGCTGCGTGCGCACGTCCACCAGGACGGCTCCACGGCTGAGCGCGAGCATGGCGTCGTCGACGCCGAGACCCGGCAGCTTCTTGCCCAGGAAATCCATCAGACCCATGCGGTCAATCGTGCCGCGTCGCCGGTCCAAAACAAAGCGCGACCGCACCACTAGGGTGGGGGCCACGGGGAACCACACAGCAGGAGTTGAGCCATGACATCCGACGGCGCCACCTACGCCCCCGACCCGATGCCGAGCCCCGTCGTCGGGCCCGGCGAGTTCACCTTCGGGGTGATGCACCTGGACCACGGCCACATCTACGGCATGACCGAAGGCCTGGTCGGCGCGGGCGCCACCCCGAAGTGGGTCTACGACCGGGACCCGGAGAAGGCGGCGGCCTTCCGGAGGCGCTTCCCCGACGTCGCGGTCGCCCGCAGCGAGGAGGAGGTGCTCGCCGACGACGACGTCGCGCTGGTCGCCGGTGCCGCCGTCACGTCCGAGAGGTGCGCGTTGGGGCTGCGCGTGATGGAGGCGGGCAAGGACTACTTCACGGACAAGGCGCCCCTGACCACGCATGCGCAGCTCGCCGCCGCCCGCGAGGCCACCGCCCGCACCGGCCGAAAGTACGCCGTGTACTACTCCGAGCGGATCCACAACGAGGCCGCGGTGATGGCCGAGCAGCTGATCGGCCGGGGCGCGATCGGCCGCGTGATCCAGGTGATGGGGATGGGACCGCACCGGCTCGGGACGGGCCGGCCCGACTGGTTCTTCGAGAAGGCGTCCTACGGCGGCATCCTGTGCGACATCGGCAGCCACCAGTTCGACCAGATGCTCACCTTCGCCGGGGCAGGCTCCGCGCGGCTGACGCATTCCGCGATCGCGAACCACGCCCACCCCGAGCACCCGGAGCTCGACGACTTCGGGGAGGCCTCCGTCGTGATGGACACCGGCGCCACCGGCTACCTGCGCGTGGACTGGTTCACCCCCGACGGCCTCAGCAACTGGGGCGACGGCCGCACGTTCGTCCTGGGCACGGAGGGCTACATCGAGCTCCGCAAGTACGTGAACATCGCCACGGGACAGGGCGGCGGGCACGTGTTCCTGGTCGACGGCGAGGGCGAGCACCACGTCGACGTCACGGGCACCGTCGGCTTCCCCTACTTCGGGCAGCTCGTACTGGACTGCCTGAACCGCACCGAGAACGCGATGACCCAGGAGCACGCGTTCCGCGCGGCCGAGCTGGCAGTCACCGCCCAGCGCGACGCCGAGGTGGTCGGCCGGGGCTGAGTGGGTTTGGTCTCGACACGCGTCGCTCGTTCCTCGCGGCGCCACTCGACCAACGGGGGTGCCGTCTCGCTGGCCGCGGGTCGAGGCCAGGTCAGAGGATGCCCAGCATTGCGAGCCCCCAGCACATCACCAGCACGGCGGCGATCAGGCCGAGCAGCAGGAAGCCGAGCAGGCGCCGTCGGGCGGACCAGACCACGAAGGCCGGGATCGCCAGCAGGGCGATGCCGAGGGCCACGTACGCGATCCGGATCCCGATCCCCGGCCCGGCCTCGGGCGCGAGGTCGGTGCCCGACGACAGGTTCCCGGGACCCGCCAGCAGCGCGAACACCAGCAGCGGCAGCACACCGGTCAGGACCATGGACAGGGCACCGAGTCCCACCAGGATAGCCACCGGCCACTGCGACCACCAGGTCTCCCTGCCGCCGCGGCCCATCTACTCTCCCTTGCGGAGACGCTCCAGCCGCGTGTACATCTCCTCGATGGCGGCCTTGAACTTCTCCTCCACCTGCCGACGGCGAACCTTCAGCGTGGGCGTGAGCAAACCGTTCTCCATGGTCAGGTCCTCGTCCATGACGGCGGTCTCCTTGGGACGGTCCTGCGACGGCAGGTGCGCCGTGATGGCCTCCACCCGCCTGCGCAGTTCTTCGCGCAGCTCGTTGCTCTTCAGCCAGTCGGCGACCTCGCCGGGCCAGTCGCCGATCTTGGCCAGCTCCTCCACCTGCGGCAGCGACGGCTTGACCAGCAGGGTGATGAAGGGCCGGTTGTCGCCGAGCAGGACGGCGTGCTCGAACAGCGGGTCGGAGAGGATCAGCCCCTCGATGGGCTGCGGGGCGACGTTCTTGCCGCCGAGGGTGACGATGATGTCCTTGATGCGGTCGGTGATCACCAGGTAGCCGTCGGTGTCGACGTAGCCGGCGTCGCCGGTGTGGAGCCAGCCGTCCACGATGGCCTCGTCGGTGGCCTCCTGGTTGCGCCAGTAGCCGGCCATCACGTTGGGGCCGCGGTAGAGGATCTCGCCGTACTCGCCAATCTTCAGCTCCGAGCCCTTCATCACGCGACCGGCGGTGCCGATCTTGAAACCCTCGGGCGAGTTGAAGCTGACCAGCGGCGACGCCTCCGTGAGGCCGTAGCCGGTGGACACGGGCATGCCGACGGCCGAGAAGAACTCCTCGATCTCCTTGCGGATGGGCGCCCCGCCGCAGGCCAGGACTGTCTTGGGTCCGCCGAGGGCGTCGCGCACGTTGCCGAGCACCAGCTTGTCTGCCAGCGGCAGCTGGGCACGCCACCACGGCGAGGGCGTGCGACCCTGCCGGTAGGCGTGCTGGTTCTTGGCGCCCACCCGCAGCGCCCAGCTGAAGATCCGGCGCTTCACCGCCGACGACGCCACCTTCGCGTGCGCGGTCGCGAACACGGTCTCGTAGAGCTTGGGGACGCTCACCATCAGCGTCGGCTTCGCCAACACCATCTGCTCCGCGACGGTGCGGGCGTTGGCGACGTAGGTGTTCATGCAGCCCTTGAGCAGGACGACGGTTGTCCAGGCGCGCTCGAGGGCGTGCGACAGCGGCAGGAACGCGAGGGAGTGGTCCTCGGGGCCGAACGAGAAGAGCTCCTCGAGGGCCTCCTTCTGCTTGATCAGCGCCTGGTGCTCGAGCATGACGCCCTTGGGGTCGCCCGTGGTGCCGGAGGTGTAGATGATGGAGGCGAGGTCCTCGCCCCGGGCGTCATTCAGCCGCGCCGCGATGGCGCCGTCGTCCGGGGTGCTGCGGAAGTCGTCGTAGGAGACGACGCCCTCGGGCAGCGGCTCCCACGGCTCGATCACGACGACCCGCTCGAGCGCGGGCAGCTCGTCGGTGACCTCCAGCAGGCGCTCGGCCTCGGACCGGCCTCCGACGAACATGACGCGGACGTCCGAGTCACCCGCGATGTGGCGGATCTGCTCCGGGGTGGAGGTGGAGTAGAGCGGGACGGGCACGGCGCGCGCGGTGAGCGCACCGAAGTCGATCTCGGACCACTCGGGTGAGTTGGCGGCGAACAGACCGATCCGGTCGCCCGGCTCGATGCCCAGGTCGAGCAGGCCCTGGGCCACCTCGTCGACCTTGCGCCCGAACTGGGCGAAGGTCTGGGTCTCCCACGCGTCGTCGCGGCGGATGCGGGTGGCGGTGCGGTCGGCGTGCGCGGCGACGGTGCCACGCAGGCGGACGGCGAGGTGTTCGATCATCGGGTCTCCTCGGATCGGCTGGCGTGATCCAAGGCTACTGGTCCGCAAACCTGCGGTGGGTCGGCGGGTCCCCGCAGCCGACCCACCGTCGCGGTTCACTCCGCGGCGTCGCGGCCCTCGGCGGGTGCCTGCGGATGCTCCCGCTCGGGGGTCTCGTCGCCGGGATCGACGGCGCCCTCCGCGGGCTCCTCCGAGTGCGTTCGCTGGGTCTCCTCGGTGTTGGGCTGCTCGGTCATGCGGCTCTCCTTCCAACGGTGCGGACTTTTCCCCACACTAGGCGCTCGACGGCTCGCAAACCGCTGTTCGGGGCAGGTCCACCCGCCCGGCCTCGGCGTGCGAGACTGTGCCACGTGAGCACCGCAGCCGCGACCGGCCCCCACCCCGGCGACGTCGTCGACCCGCGGCCCTGGCGCAACCGGATGGCCTTCGGGCTGGGCACGCTGGGCCGCGACATGACAGCCGCCATGGTGAGCATGTTCCTGATGTTCTACCTGACCGAGGTGCTCGACGTCTCGGGCTCGATGGTGGCGGCGGTCACGGTGATCCTCGTGGTGATGCGCATCTTCGACGCGGTCAACGACCCGTTCATGGGCGTGCTCGTGGACAACACCCGCACCCGCTGGGGCAAGTTCAAGCCGTGGATCACCGTCGGGGCACTGCTTTGGGGACTCACCACGGTGCTGATGTTCGTGGACACCGGGCTGCAGGGGGTGGCGTTCCTCGTCGTGTTCACGCTGGTCTACCTGGGCTGGGAGATCAGCTACACCATCAACGACATCTCCTTCTACGGCCTGTTGCCGTCGCTGACCCGCAACCAGAAGGAGCGCGAGGCCATCGGCGTGATCGCGCGGATCTGCGCCAACATCGGGCTGTTCTCGGTGGTGGCCGCCATCGTGCCGGTGACGACGATGCTGGGCGAGCGGTTCGGGAGCCTGCAGCAGGGCTGGTTCGCGCTTGCGATCATCCTCTCCGTGGTGATGGTGGCGTTCCAGTCGTTGACCGTCCTGTTCGCGCGGCAGCGGGTGGAGGTGCCGGCCGAGCACACCCCGGTCCGCGACCTCGTGCGGGTGATCGGGAAGAATGACCAGCTGCTGTGGGTCACCCTCGGCATGCTGCTGTTCATGGCCGGCTACAGCGGCACCACCAGCCTGGGCATCTACTACTTCAAGTACGTCTACGGCGACGAGGGCATGTACTCGGTCTTCGCCATCGTCCTGGGCGTGGCCCAGCTGGCCGGGCTGGCGGTCTTCCCGCTGGTGGCGAGGGTGCTGCGCCGTCGGGCCATCCACCTGCTGGCGACGGTGCTGTGCGTCGTCGGACTGCTCGTGTTCGCGCTGGCGGGCCAGAACATGCTGGTGATCGGCGCGGCCGGCGTGCTGCTGTTCGTCGGGCAGGCCTTCATCCAGCTGCTGATGCTGATGTTCGTGGCCGATTGCGTCGAGTACGGCGAGTGGAAGCTCGGCCGTCGCAACGAGTCCATCACGTTCTCGCTGCAACCTTTCATCTACAAGGGGTCCAACGCGCTGGGCACCGCGCTGGTGGGGATCGCTCTGGTGTGGTCCGGCATCAGCGAGATCTCCTCGCCCGCGGAGATGACCGAGGCCGGTGCAGGTGTGTTCAAGATCGTGATGATGATCATCCCGATGCTGCTGATGGTGCTGAGCTGGGTGATCCTGCGCACCAAGTACCGGATCGACGAGCAGCGCTACGCCGCCATCATCTCCGACCTCCGCGCCCGTGAGTCCGCCTGAGGTGGGACACCCCGTGCGAGACCTCCGGCCCGGGCACCACGGCGAGCTGCCGCTGGACCCCGACGTC
This sequence comes from Tessaracoccus rhinocerotis, assembly GCF_007197885.1. GTDB lineage: Bacteria > Actinomycetota > Actinomycetes > Propionibacteriales > Propionibacteriaceae > Arachnia > Arachnia rhinocerotis. The sequence goes on along the minus strand of NZ_VKKG01000003.1, from coordinate 145,654 downwards.
GGCGTCGACGACCCGCTCGGGCCGGGCACTCCCCCGTCGCCCCGGGTGCCGTACCGCGACCCGCGCGCGTTGCTGCTCGTGTTCCTCGGCGGGACGCTGGGCACGGGCAGCCGCGAGGCCCTGAGCCTGGCCCTCCCACCCGTCGACGGCGTCGCCTGGACCATCGTGGCGGTCAACGTGCTGGGTGCGTTCGCCCTGGGTCTCCTGCTCGAGTCACTGGCCCGGCTGGGTCCCGACCACGGCCGCAACCGTGCCCTGCGCCTGCTGCTGGGAACCGGCTTCATGGGCGGGTTCACCACCTACAGCACCCTCGCGACGGGCACGGCGGTCCTGCTCGGCGACGGGCGGCTGGGGCCGGCACTCCTGTTCGGGCTCGGCACGGTCCTCGTCGGCGGCGCCGCGACGTGGCTGGGGATCGCGGCCGGGGGGCGACGATGACCCTGCCCGTCTTCCTCGCCCTGGCACTGGCCGGTGGTCTCGGCGCCGTGTGCCGCTTCGTCTTCGACGGTTTCCTCACGGCCCACTCCCCGAGGAGCGGCCTGCCGCTGGGCACCATCTCGATCAACCTGACCGGCTCGTTCGCCCTCGGCCTGCTCACCGGCCTGGCGACGTCGGCGCTGGTGCCCGAAGGCTGGCACCTTGTGCTCGGCACCGGGTTCCTGGGCGGCTACACCACCTTCTCCACCGCGAGCTTCGAGACCGTCCGCCTGCTGCAGGAGGGTCGGCGGGGCACCGCGATCGTGAACGGACTCGGGGTCGTCGTCCTTGCGACGGCGGCCGCCGCGCTCGGCCTCGTGCTGGGTGCCGGCGTCGCGTGAGGTCGGTTTCGGCGCGTCGGTCCGCCCTGTGTTGCAGAATCGGCCCCATGACCCCCATGCAGGAAGCCCTGGCCATCAGGATCCGCGATCACCTGGCCGACGAGCCCTCGGTCCGCGAGGTGTCCATGTTCGGCGGCAGGTCCTTCATGGTCAACGAGAAGCTGGCCGTGAGCGCCCTGAAGGACGGCGGTCTGCTCGTGCGGGTGGCCGCGGAGCAACACGACGAACTGCTGCGCCGCCCCGGCGCCCGCCAGGCCGAGATGGGGCCGGGACGCGAGATGGGTCCGGGTTGGATCGAGGTCTCGCCGGAGACGGTCGGCGACGACGAGCAGTTGGCCGACTGGGTCGCCGTCGCGCGCGCCCACAACCGGCGCGTCACCGCCAAGGCCTGATCGGTTCCTGACTGTCAGGCCCCCGTGGCAGGATTTCTCCGTGTCCCAGCCGAGAAGACCCGACGTCCCAGAGGAGTGGGTCCGCCGCACGGACGCGATCCTGAGCGCGTTCCCCCGGTGCGAGGAGGACCCGGCGTGGACCGGTGTCAGGTGGCGCGTGCAGGGTGCGACCGTCGCCCACATCTTCGGCGGGCACGACCAGCGCTTCCGCATCACGTTCCGTGCGCGCCCCGACGAGGCGGCGGCATTCGCGAACATGGGCGAGCCGTACTTCGTCGTGGGTGAGGACGCCGTGGGGCTGATGGTCGACGACGCCACCGACTGGGAGGAGCTCGCCGAACTCCTGCTGGACTCCTACTGCATCCAGGCCCCCCGCCTCCTGGCACTCCGGGCGGACCCGTCACTGGCCGACGAGGCCTGAGGGCGCCTGCCGCCCCGGGCCTTGCCACTAGGGTGTCGGCATGACTCAAGGCCGAGTGGGGCGTCGCCTCTGGTTCTGGGTGGCCGTCCTCGGGCTGACCGGGCAGCTCGCCTGGACCATCGAGAACATGTACCTCAACGTGTTCGTCCACGACACGATCACCGACAACCCGGCGGTGCTCGCCGCCCTGGTGGCCGCCAGCGCCCTCGCGGCCACCGTCGCGACGCTGCTGGCCGGGGCCTGGTCCGACCGCACGGGCCGCCGCCGCGAGTTCATCGCCGTCGGCTACGTGGCCTGGGGCCTCACCACCGCGGCGTTCGGGCTGGTGGACGTCGAGACGGCCGCCGCCCTGGCCCCGGGCGTCGACGCAGTGGTCCTGGCCGTCGTCGGCATCATCGTGCTCGACTGCGTGATGAGCGTGCTGGGTGCCACCGCGAACGACGCAGCCTTCAACGCCTGGGTCACCGACTCCACCGACGAGCACAACCGGGGCAAGGTCGACGGCGTGCTCGCGACCATGCCACTGCTGGCGATGCTGGTGGTGTTCGGTGCGCTCGACCCGCTCACCCAGGGCGGTCGCTGGCTGACCTTCTTCTCGATCATCGGTGGCGTGACGGCGCTCGTCGGGATGCTGGCCTGGTTCGGGTTGCGCGAGCCGGCCCGACCCCGACCCGGCGGGAGCTACCTGTCCTCGGTGCTGCACGGCCTGCGGCCCGCCACGATGCGCGCCAACCCCCAGTTGTACATCACGCTCGCGGCGTGGGCGGTGCTCGGCACCAGCACGCAGGTGTTCCTGCCGTTCCTGATCATCTACGTGCAGCGCTACCTGCGCATCGACGGCTACCCGATCGTGCTGGCGGTGACGCTGCTCACGGCGTCGGTGGTCAGCGTCGTCGGCGGGCGCGTGCTGGACAAGGCTGGCCCCCAGCGCGGGATCCTTCCGGTGGCGGCGCTGTACGCGGTGGGCCTGCTGCTGATGTTCCCGGCCCGCGGCATGGTGTCGGTGACGCTCGCCGGCACCGTGATGATGTCCGGGTTCATGCTCGGGGTGGCCGCCGTCTCCGCCACCGTGCGCAACCTGACGCCGCCCGACCGGGCCGGACAGGTCCAGGGCCTGCGGATGGTGTTCGCCATCCTCATCCCCATGGTGGTGGGCCCGTTCATCGGGGCGGCCGTGATCTCCGGCGCCGCCGAGACCTACGTCGACCTCGGCGTCGTGAAGCAGGTCCCGACGCCGTGGATCTTCCCTGCGGCGGCCGTCGTCGTCGCATTCATCGTCGTCCCCGCGTTCTTCCTGCGCCGCCACGAGGCGGCAACCACCCGAGAGGAGATTCCGGCATGATCACCCCCTGGGGCGAGTCCCTGGACCCCGAGAACGTGCTGCCCGAGTACCCGCGCCCGCAGCTGGCGCGCGATTCCCACCTCAACCTGAACGGCCGCTGGCAGCACGCGTTCACCGCCGCCGACGTCACCGCCGCACCGCAGCACTGGGACGGCGAGATCATCGTGCCGTTCTCCCCCGAGGCCCCGCTGTCCGGGGTCGGCCGGGTGCTGCAGCCCGACGAGGCGCTCTGGTACCGCCGGACCGTGCAGCTGCCCGAGGGGTTCCTGCGTGACCGGGTGCTGCTCCACTTCGGCGCCGTCGACCAGGACTGCGAGGTCCTGCTCGACGGAACCTCCGTCGGCTCGCACCGCGGCGGCTACCTGCCGTTCACGCTCGACGTCACCGACGCGCTGGCCGACGGTGACCCGCACGAGCTGGTGGTCCGGGTGCGCGACGTCACCGACACCTCGTTCCGTTCCAGGGGCAAGCAGACCCTGCAGCCGGGCGGCATCTGGTACACCCCCCAGTCAGGCATCTGGCAGAGCGTGTGGGCCGAGTCAGTACCGTCGCGGTGGGTCGAGCAGCTCGTCCTGACCCCGCACCTGGCAACCGGCGAGGTGGAGGTCACAGTCGTCGACGGCTCCGGTGCTCCCGGGATCGCCGAGGTGCTGGTCCGCGCCGCGGGCGCCGAAATCGCGCGCGAGGCGGTCGAACTCGGGGTCCCCACCCGGATCCGGCTCGGCGCCGCACCCCGACGGTGGAGCCCCGAGGACCCCTTCCTGCACGACGTGGAGGTCTCACTGGGCGCGGACCGCGTCACCAGCTACTTCGGGATGCGTTCCTTCGGCACCGGCCAGGACGCGCACGGCCGCACCCGGCTGCTGCTCAACGGCGAGCCGTACCTGCACGCCGGCCTGCTCGACCAGGGTTATTGGCCCGACGGGCTCTACACCGCGCCCTCGGACGAGGCGCTGGTGCACGACATCGCCACCATGAAGGACCTCGGGTTCAACATGCTGCGCAAGCACATCAAGATCGAGCCGCTGCGCTGGTACCACCACTGCGACCGGCTCGGGATGATCGTCTGGCAGGACATGGTCAACGGCGGGGACACCTACAAGCGGGCCGTGATCCAGGCGCCCGTGCTGCTGCCGTTCGGGCTCGACGACTCCCGCCACGCCCTGTTCGGGCGCGCCGACGAGGAGGGTCGCGCGGAGTACCTCTCCGAACTGGAGGCGACCGTGGAACTGCTGCGGTCGGTGCCCAGCCTCGCGGTCTGGGTGCCGTTCAACGAGGGCTGGGGGCAGTTCGACTCCCTGGCGGTGACCGCGCGCATCCGCCTGCTGGACCCGACCCGCGTCGTCGACCACGCCTCCGGCTGGCACGACCAGGCCGGCGGCGACCTGGCCAGCCGCCACGTCTACTTCCGCGGCTACAAGCTGTCCCCCAAGGACGCTCGGGACCCGCGCGCGGCGGCGCTGACCGAGTACGGCGGTTACTCGCTGCGGGTGCCCGGCCACACCTGGAGCGAGGACGAGTTCGGCTACCGCAAGTTCACGGACCCGGACGAGTTCGAACGGGCGTTCCTGCGGCTGCAGCACACCGACGTGGGGCCCGCGCTGGACGAGGGCCTGGCCGCCTTCGTCTACACCCAGCTGGCCGACGTCGAGCAGGAGACCAACGGGCTGCTCACCTACGACAGGCGCGTCACCAAGGTCGACGCCGACAGGGTCCGCAGCTCCAACGCCCGGCTGCGCCAGCGCCACGACGCCGCGGCCGGGGTCGCCGCGCCGGCACCAGTACCCGTGCCCGAGCGCGAACTCACCTCACCGGTGTCCCTGACGCTCCCCGACGGCCGGCTGAACCCGGAGGCCGTCGGCTGGACCCGCACGCCGCTGGTGAACACCGACGGCGTGGGCCGCGGCCTGCTCGGGAAGGGACGCAACAAGCGCTGGGAGTACTGGGCGGTCACCACGCCCACCCACGTCGTCGCGCTGGTCACCTCCGACATCGACTACGCCGCGGTCCACGGCATCTGGTGCCTGGACCGCCTCACGGGCAAGGCGATCTCGCACGACGCGATCGGCGTCCTGGGCCGCAGCGTGCAGCTGCCGGGCACCCTGGGGCAGGGCCCCGTGCGCACGTCGAGCGGCGCGGTGAGGATCGCCATCAACGAGGACTCGTCGGGCACCCGCCTGCGAGCCCGGGGGGACCGGGTCTCGTTCGACATCCATGCCGGCCGCCCCGAGGGGCACGAGTGCCTCGGCGTCGTGGTGCCATGGACCGACAAGCTCTTCCAGTACACGGTCAAGGACGTCGCGCGCCCCGCGAGCGGCACCATCACCGTCGACGGCGAGACCTTCGAGGTGCCCACGGGCGAGTCCTGGGCCACGCTCGACCACGGCCGCGGCCGTTGGCCCTACGACATCCGATGGAACTGGGGCGCCGGTTCGGGTCGCACCGACGGGAAGGTGATCGGCATCCAGGTGGGCGGGAAGTGGACCGACGGCACCGGCTCGGTCGAGAACTCGCTCCTGGTGGACGGGCGACTGTCGAAGATCAGCGAGGAGCTGGTCTGGGACTACAGCCCCGACGACTGGATGGCTCCGTGGAGCGTGAGCGGCGAGGCGGTCGAGCTGACGCTGCTGCCGTTCCACCTGAAGGAGTCCGTGACGGATCTGAAGGTCTTCGCCGCCAGGACCCACCAGTGCTTCGGCACCTGGTCGGGACGGGTCCGTGACGCCGACGGCACGTGGCACCGGGTGGAAGATGTGGTCGGCTGGGCCGAGGACGTCCACAACCGTTGGTGAACGGGCGCGCTCAGCCCTCCGAGACGGCGTCGGCGAGCAGGTCCGCGCCGGTCCGCTTTGGGCGCGCGTGCCGCAGCAGCGCGGCGGCCACGACGGCGAGCGCGGCAACCACCGCGGCGACGGCGAAGCCGCCGGCCGGGCCGTTCGCGTCGATCATGAACCCCGCGATGGCCGAGCCCACCGCTGCCCCGACGAGTTGGCCGGTGCCGATCCAGCCGTAGGCCTCGGCACTCTCGGAGAAGTCCGTGGAGTCGGAGACCATCGTGTACATCACGGCCAGGGCCGGCGCGATCCCGAACCCGAACACCACCATCGCCAGGCCGGTCCACCACACCCCGGAAACGTAGATGGCGAGGAACGTGCCGACGGCGACGACGGCCAGCCGGCGGGTCAGCGTCCAGTCCGTCAGCGGAAGGTGGCCGAGGGTGAGTCCGCCCGCGAGCGAGGCCACCGCGGCCAGCGCCAGCACGACGCCCGCCTGCAGGCCGCCCTCGCCGAACCGCGCGACGACGCCCACCTCCACCGCGGCGCCGGCACCGATGAGCAGCAGCCCGGTCACCGTGGCGAGCATCACGCCGGGCTTCAGCAGCACGGCACCCAGCCGCGTCTCGCTGCGCGCGATGCGGACCGTCCCGAGCTCCTTCGACGTGATGAACCAGGCGCCGCCGGCCAGCGTCACGGCCACGCACACCAGCAGCCCGACGACCGGTGAGATCTCCCGCGAGACCACGGTGATCACCAGCGGGCCCGCCACCCAGATGATCTCCTGCGCGGAGGCATCCAGGGAGAACAGTCGCGGCAGCTTCCCGACGTCCACGAGCCTGGGATAGATGGTGCGCACGGCCGGCTGCACCGGCGGGGAGCTCAGCCCCGTCAACAGGGCGAACACCACGAAACCCCACAACTGCATCGGGGCGAGCGCGACGACAGCCATCGAGCCGGCGCACAGCACCGTCGTCACCACCAGGACCCGGCGGGCGCCGAAGCGGCCCATCATGCGGCTGGTCACCGGACCCGCGAGCGCCTGACCCACCGACATCGCCGCCAGCACCACGCCGGCAGCGCCGTAGGACCCGAACACCGTCTCGATGTGGATGAGGATGCCGAGCGCCAACATGCCGGTGGGGAACCGGGCCACCAGTTGCGAGGCCATGACCCGGGCAACCCCGGGCGCGCGCAACAGGTTCAGGTAGGAGTCACTCACTCGCCACGCCTCCGACGGACACGATCTGCCGGGCCGAGTGCCCAGCCCGCCAAGCTTGCCAGAGACCCACCCGAGTTCCCGAACCGGGGCGGATGTGACAAACGTCACCGCACACCCGTGAGGGCCTCACCCCGACCGGTGACCACGCGCACTACTGGCGACGCCGATCCCGCGGGATGCTGGAAGCACAGCACCAAGGAGGACGAAATGACCAGCCTGATCGAAGCCCATGACGTACGCCGCACCTACGGCTCCGGCTCCAAGACCTACGACGCCGTCCGCGGCGTCGACCTGACCCTCGCCCGGGGCGAACTGCTCGCCGTCCTCGGAGTCAACGGCGCCGGCAAGACCTCCCTCGTCGAGGTGCTCGAGGGCATGGCGCCGGCCACCAGCGGCACCATCAAGGTGTTCGGCCACGACCCGCACGAGCAGCGCAGCAAGGTCCGGCCCCGCACCGGGATCATGCTGCAGGAGGCTGGCTTCTCCGGCGACCTGACCGTCACCGAGACCCTCCAGATGTGGTCCGGGACCCTGTCCTCGCCGCGCCCGATTCCCGAGGCCCTCGACATCGTGAACCTCGGCCACCGTGCCGACATCCGCGTCAAGTCCCTCTCCGGCGGCGAACGCCGCCGCCTCGATCTCGCCATGGCCACCCTCGGCCGGCCCGAGCTGCTGTTCCTGGACGAGCCCACCACCGGGCTCGACCCGGCCTCCCGCGAGGCAACCTGGGCCGTCGTGCAGGGGATGCTGGACCACGGCACCTCAGTGCTGCTGACCACCCATTACCTGGAGGAGGCGGAGCAGCTCGCCGACCGCCTCGTCATCATGGCCGAGGGCCAGATCGTGCGGGAGGGCACCGTCGCGCAGATCACGGCTGAGGAGCCGTCGCGGATCCAGTTCGACGCCGCGGCCCTCGCCCAGCTCCCGCTCGAGGACCTCGCCGGCCTGCCCGGCCTGACCCGGGTCCCGCAGACCGTGCGCAACGACGTCGTCCTCACCAGCAGCGACCTCCAGGCCACCCTCGGCGCCCTGCTCGGCATGGCCGACGCCGCGGGCGCCCGCCTCGACAACCTCGATGCCCGCTCCGGCTCGCTCGAGCAGGCCTTCCTGTCCCTGTCCAACACCCCCGTCCCGGCCGTCGCCGCCTGAAGGAGGACACCATGACCACCACCCTCGACTCCCGCTTCGCCCCCGCCACGAACCACCGCCCCACGGGCGCCCTGGCACGGGTGAGCGCCATCGCCCGCGCCGAGTCCCGGCTGCTGGGCCGCAACAAGGCCTCCTTCGCCACCGGCCTGCTGATGGGACCGATGATGGCCGGCATGTTCGTGCTCATCAATCTGGGCAACACCGAACTGCTCGGCGCCTCGTTCGCCGGCTACGTCGTCTGCATCGTGCTGACCTGGTCCGCGCTGATGACCGTCTACTACAACCTGACCTCGATCTTCGTCACCCGTCGCGAGGACCGGGTGTTCAAGCGGCTCTCCACCGGCGAGGCCACCCAGTGGGAGGCGCTCGTGGCCGGCGCCGTCCCGTCGGTGCTCATCATGGTGGCGCACCTCGTGCTCGGCGGCGCCGTGGCGATGCTCGCCTTCGGGGTGCCGGAGGTCACCAACCTGCTGCTGGTCCTGCTCGGCGTGCTGGGCACGATGGTGGTCTGCGTCGCGCTGGCCGCCGCGTCGACCGCGTTCACCAGCACGGTCGAGGCCGCCCAGTACTCCACCCTCCCGGTGTTCCTGGTGCTGGGCATGACCGCCGGCACGATGTTCCCGCTGGCCGGGCTCCCCGACGCCGTCCAGACCGTCGCCTCCCTCACCCCGATCAACGCCGCCGTCGAGCTGGTCAGCCTCGGCCTGAACGGCACCACCATGGCCGGCGAGGCCGCCGGCGGTTTCCTCGAGAGCTTCGGCGCCGCCGGGTTCCCGCTGCTGGTGCTCGCGGCCTGGTGCGCCGTCGGGATCCTGCTGGCCCGCCGGTACATGAAGTTCGAGCCGCGCCGCTAGGTTGAGTGGCATGACCAGGAGCCCGGCCGTCGAGGCACCCGCCAACGAGGCGGGTGCCTCGTCGCCGTACCGGAAGTTCGACACGTACACGATGGTCTCCCTCTACGTCGTGCCCGTGATGGCGCTGCCGCTGTCCGGCATCCTGCTCACGGAGGCCAGCGCGTACTCGTGGTGGACGTGGGCCCACCTGGCGGCCCTCGCCGTCGCGGCGGTCTCGTGCGCCTGGGTGCTCCGCTCGGCAGTGCGCAACAGGTTCCAGGGCACTCCCTGGCCCCGGGCGGCAGTCACGGTCTTCGTGGCGTCGTGCCTGCTCGCGGCCGGGTCCGGGGCGTTCGCGGCGCCACCCGGCGGCGACTCGGGCCTCGACATCCCGAGCAGCCTGCTGCTGCTGTCACTGGTGGTCCTCGGCTTCGGCTTCGCGCCGGCGATGCGCTGGGGCCACGTCGCCTGGTGCGCCAGCGCCATCGCCGCCGCCACCGTGCTGACGTGGCTCCTCCAGCACCCCGGCACCCTCGCGACGGGGCGTTGGTTCCCCGCGCTGTTCACCTCCTGGCTGGTGACCTACGGGATCCTGATGTCCGGGGCGCTGGCCTCGTGGACGCTGAAGCTGATGCACGAGCAGGCAGAACTCACCGTCGTCCGCTCGGAGTTGGCGGTGGCCGAGGAGCGGCTGCGGTTCTCCCGGGACCTGCACGACATCTTCGGCCGCACTCTCACCGCAGTCGCAGTGAAGGCGGACCTCGCGGCGGAGCTGGCCACCGCCGGGCAGGTGGAGCGTGCCACCTCCGAGATGCGGGAGGTCCACGACCTCGCCGACGAGGGCCTGAGGGAGGTCCGCGACGTAGTCGCCGGGTACCGCGCCGTCGACCTGGGCGCCGAGCTGAAGGGGGCCCGCGCGATGCTCTCGGCTGCTGGGATCCGCGTGCGGCTGATCGGGGACGGCGAGGGCATCGGATCCCGCGCCGCCGAAGCCTTGGCCTGGACCGTACGCGAGGGGGCCACGAACGTCGTCCACCACTCCGACGCGCGCAACTGCACCATCACGCTGACCACCGACGACGGCGCGGCGCAGGTCAGGATCACCAACGACGGCGTCACCCGGTCCACCCCACGCCCCGGCGGCGGCGGGTTGGACGGCCTGCGGGGCAGGCTGCGCAAGCTCGGCGGCACGGTCGAGACGTCCCTGGAGCGCGACACCTTCACACTCACCGTCCGGGTCCCCGAGGAGTCCGCATGATCCGCATCCTGCTCGCCGACGACGAGACGCTCGTCCGCGACGCGCTGGCCACGATGCTGTCCCTCCAGCCGGACATCGACGTGGTGGCCCAGGCCGCCTCCGGCGACGAGGCCGTCGTAGGCATCGCACACCACCGCCCGGACGTGGCGGTGCTGGACCTGCAGATGCCCGGCCTCGACGGGATCGAGGTCACCGAGGCGGTCGCCGCGTCGTCGCCCGGGACCCGGTGCCTGATCGTGACCTCGCACGGCCGCCCCGGCTACCTGAAACGAGCCCTCGCCGCCGGGGCGCGAGGGTTCCTGCCCAAGACGACGCCCGCGCGGGTGCTCGCCGACGTCATCCGCCAGGTCCACGCCGGCCAGCGCTACGTCGACCCCGAACTGTCCGCGGCCGCCATCTCCGCGGGCGACTCACCCCTGACACCCCGCGAGGCCGACGTCCTGGAACTCGCCGACGGCGGCGCCCCGGTGGAGGAGATCGCAGCCCGCGTCCACCTCTCCCCCGGCACCGTGCGCAACTACCTCAGTTCGGCTGTGGCGAAGCTGGGCGTGGCGAACCGCCACGAGGCCGTGCGGACCGCTCGCAGCAACGGCTGGATCTGAACGCGCGGCGTCGCCCTCAGTCTGACCGCGGCCGACCGTGCGCCTCCAGCAGGCGCAGCCAGATCTCGCTCATCGTCGGGTACGCGGGCACTGCGTGCCAGAGCCGCTCCAGCGGCACCTCCCCCACGACGGCGATGGTCGCGGCGTGCAACAGCTCGGCCACGTCGGGTCCCACGAACGTGGCGCCGACGACGACGGACCTGTCCTCGTCCACCACCAGGCAGGCGTGGCCCTCGTAGCCGTCCCGGTGCAGACCGGCGCCCGCGACGTCACCCAGTTCGAACTCGGCGACCGAGACGTTCAGCCCCTGCTCCCGCGCCGCAGCCGAGGAGAGCCCGACCGAGGCCACCTGCGGGTCGCTGAAGACCACCTGCGGCACGGCCCGGTGGTCGGCCGTGGCCACGTGCAGGCCCCAGGGCGCGTCGTCCACGACCCCGCCGGCCGCGCGCGCCGCGATCACGTCGCCGGCGGCCCGGGCCTGGTACTTGCCCTGGTGGGTGAGCAGGACGCGGCCGTTGACGTCGCCGACGGCGTAGAGCCAGTCGGAGCCCACCACGCGCATGGTGTCGTCCACCTCCGGGTACTCGTCCTCGGCGAGGCCCACCGCCGCCAAGCCAAGGCCGCCGGTGCGGGGGCGTCGACCCGTCGCCACCAGCACCTCGGCAGCGACGACGCGTCGCCCGTCGTCGGTCTCCACCGTGACCGCGCCGTCGTCCCTGGTCACCCGCCGGGCGGAGGCGTCCAGCAGCACCTCGACGCCGCGCTCCCGCAGCCGCGCCACCACGGCCTCCCCGGCGAACGGCTCCATCGATCCCAGCAGGCCGCTGCGCGCGACGACGGTGACCCCCGCGCCCAGGTCCGCGAACGCCGTCGCCAGCTCGCACGCCACCACCCCGCCTCCGATGACCACCAGGCTGTCGGGCACCGCCTCGGCGCTGGTGGCGTCCTTGCTGGTCCACGGCCGCGCCTCCCGCAGGCCCTCGATCCCGGGCACCAGCGGCTCGGTGCCGGTGCACACGGCCACGGCGTGCCGGGCCCGCAGCACCTGCTGGCCCCCGCCGTCGGTGTCGACGGTGACCTCCCGCTCGCCCGTGATCCGGCCGGTCCCACGCACCAGCACCAGGCCGGCACCCTCCAGCCACTCCACCTGCCCGGAGTCGTCCCATCCCGAGGCGAACGAGTCGCGTCGGCGCAGGACCGCGTCGACGTCGAGGGCCCCGGAGACCGCCGCCGCGGTGCCGGCGACGCCCTCGGCCGCGCGCAGCGCCTCGCCGGGCCTGAGCAGCGCCTTCGAGGGCATGCACGCCCAGTAGGAGCAGTCACCGCCCACCAGGCCGTTCTCCACCACCGCCACGCTCAGCCCGCCACGGGCGGCGCGGTCGGCCACGTTCTCGCCGGTCGAGCCGGCGCCGATGACCACGAGGTCGAACTGTGTCTTGTCCATGCCTCCATCCTCACCCGGGAGGCCACGCAATGTGCGGGGTCGGCGGGATCGCCCGGTCCGGATCGGGACGGGGCTCAGGAGTGCGCGTGCGGTTCGTGGTCCGCGTGGTCGCGGCGCTCGAACTGGAACGTCGAGTGCTCGACGCTGACGTCGAAGTGCTCCGCCACGCAGGTCTGGAGGTCGCGCAGGATGCGGGGCGCGTGGTCCTGCCGGAAGCACTCGTCCTCGAGCACGACGTGGGCGCTCAGCACGGGCAGGCCGGTGGTGATCTCGGAGGCGTGCAGGTCGTGCACGTCGACGACGTGCGGCACCTCGAGGATGTGGCGGCGAACGTCCTCGAGGTCGAGCCCCGCAGGGGTGGACTCGAGCAGGATCGAGGCGGACTGCCTCAGGATCAGCAGTGCCCGGGGGAGGATGAGGAGGCTGATCAGCATGCCGGCGACCGCGTCGGCGCGGGTCCAACCGGTGGTGGCGATGACGACGGCGCTGATGATCACGGCCACCGAGCCCAGTGCGTCGTTCACCACCTCCAGGAAGGCGGCACGCATGTTGAGGTTGAGGCCGCGGCCCCCTGCGAGCACGGCCAGCGAGACCAGGTTCCCGACCAGACCGACGATGCCGAACACGAGCAGGCCACCCGGGACGATCTCCGCCGGTTCGAAGAGGCGACGCACACCCTCCACGAGGGCGTAGAGACCCACACCGAACAGGACCAGCGCCTGCAACCCCGCTGCCAGCACCTCGGCGCGACGCCAGCCCCAGGTCCGTTCCGACGAGGCCGGGCGCACCGCCAGCGAGGCTGCGATGAGGGCCATCAGCAGGCCACCGGCGTCGGTGAGCATGTGCCCCGCGTCCACGAGGAGCGCGAGGCTGCCGGTCCAGACGGCGCCGACGACCTCCGCGACGAGGATCGTCGCGGTGATGGCGAAGGCGATCGCGAGGCGCCTGCGCGGGGTGTTCGCACCCCCGTGGGTGTGGTCGTGGCTCATCGCGGCCGATCCTAGCCCGGCGCATTCTCCGCCCGCCAAGCAGGTTTCCCCGCCACCGCGGGCGCGTCGTGCCACGATTGGCTCAGGAGGTCCTGGATGCACCCACTCACCGAACGCTCCCAGGTCAGGGACGTGCTGAAGCGCCCGTTGGGACGCGACGTGATAGACAAGTTGCTGCTGCAACTCGGCCGCTCCTCGAAGTGGGTCACCAACCCGTTGGTGTCCCGGATGCGGCTCGACCAGTTGGAGGCGATTGCGCGCCCGGTGGTGGGCGACGGATTCGTCAGCACGCTGCTGGAGCTTCTCAACGAGCTCCCCGATCCCAACCCGATCACCCATGGCGAACCCACCCCGACGTGGTGGAAGCAGGCGGTGTTCTACCAGGTCTACCCGCGCTCGTTCGCGGACTCCGACGACGACGGCATGGGCGACGTCCGCGGCATCATCAACCACCTGGACCACATCGCCGACCTCGGAGTCGACTGCCTGTGGCTCTCGCCCATCTTCGCCTCGCCCGATCTGGACAACGGCTACGACATCTCCGACTACCGGGCGGTGATGCCGGAGATGGGGACGCTCGACGACGTGGACGAGCTGATCCGCGGTTGCCACGAGCGCGGCATGCGGCTGATCCTCGACCTGGTGGTCAACCACACCTCCGACGAGCACGAGTGGTTCCGCGAGGCCCGCCAGGACCCGGACGGCAAGTACGGGCAGTACTACTTCTTGCGCGGGGGCGACCCGCCGCCGGCCGATCCGCCGAACAACTGGACGAGCTTCTTCTCCGGGCCGGCCTGGCGCTGGCTGGAGGACGCCGAGCGCTGGGCGCTGCACCTGTTCGCCAACGGCCAGCTGGACCTCAACTGGGACAACCCCGAGGTCCGCGACGAGGTGGCCGACATCGTCCAGTGGTGGCTGGCCCGCGGCATCGACGGCTTCCGGCTCGACGTCATCAACTACATCTCCAAGCGCGAGGGGCTCCCCGACGGGAACGAGTTCGTCGGCCAGCTGATGGAGTTCCGCGGCGTCGAGCACTACTTCCACGGGCCGCACCTGCACGAGTACCTCGCAGAACTGCGGCGCAACGGCTTCACCCGCCGTGACGTCCCGCCGGACTCGGTGGGGCCCGGGCGCGACGCCGTCGCCGTGATGATCGGTGAGACCCCCGGGATCGGCATCGAAGTGGGGCGGCTCCTCACCGCCGAGGACCGGGGCGAGATGGACCTGATCTTCAACTTCGACGTCTTGGAGCCGGCCGGCAGGACCCGCTGGCACGACTACCGCTACCCCCTCAGCCACCTGAAGAGCCATCTGGTGGAGTACCAGTCGCGGCTCGGCTCCACCGACTGGATGAGCCTGTTCGTGGAGAACCACGACAACCCGCGCATGATCTCGAAGGTGGAACCGGACCCGCAGTACCGCACGGCCGTCGGCAAGGCCATCGCCGCCATCCAACTGCTCAGCCGGGGGACGCCGTTCATCTACCAGGGACAGGAGATCGCCGCCGTCAACCAGGACTTCCCCGACGCGCTGGCCCTGCGCGACGTCGAGTCCGTCAACCGGCTCGCGGAGGCGGAGGTGCTGGGACGCGACGGGCTGGTCGAGGTGATGGCCGGCTCCCGCGACCACGCCCGCACCCCGATGCGCTGGGACAACACTCCCAATTACGGCTTCACCGGCGGCGAGCCCTGGATCGGGTTCCACGAGGACTCGACGGGCTTCACCGTGGCGGAGCAGGAGGCGGACCCCGAGTCCGTGTTGAACTTCTATCGCGGCCTGATCCGGATGCGGCGCCGCCACAAGGCCCTGACGATGGGTTCGGTGCGGTTCGTCGAGCCCGACCGGCCCGACTGGTTCGGCTGGTACCGCGAGTACGTCGACCCTGACACGGGTGAGCGCGACCGGTGGTTCATCCAGGTCAACCTCACCCGGCACCGGGTGCTGCCGCCCACCTCGGCCCCGGGCCCGCTGCGTCTCCTGGCGCCGTACGAGGTCAGGATCCTGCAGCAGGACTGAGCGCCGCCCGCGCGGAACCGGCCGCCGCGGGACGCCCCGTCACCGTCTCGAGGAAACGCTGGTGGAAACGCCGGTCCCCGGTGAGCTCGGGGTGGAACGCGGTGCCCAGCAGGTTGCCCTGCTCGACGGCGACGACGCGGCCGTCCGGCAGCGTCGCCAGGGCGCTGACCCCAGGGCCGAGGTTCTCGACCACGGGAGCACGGATGAACGCGACGGACGCCGTCGGCGGTTGGAGCGCCGGCACGGCCAGCTCGGTCTCGAAGGACTCGCCCTGCCGACCGAAGGCGTTGCGGCGCACGGTGACGTCGAGGCCTCCCAGCGTGAGCTGGCCCTCGATCCCGTTCGCGAGCCTGTCCGCCAACAGCACCAGTCCGGCGCAGGTTCCGAACACGGGCAGACCACCGGAGATCGCCGCCCGCAGGGGTGCGCGCAGCCCGAAAGTGCGGGTCAGTTTGTCAATGACGCTCGACTCCCCACCCGGCAGGACCAACGCGTCGACACCCGCAAGCTCCGACTCGCGCCGCACGAGAGAGACGTCGGCCCCCAGCGCGGTGAGGGCCGCGGCGTGCTCACGGACGTCGCCCTGCAGCGCCAGGATCCCGACGCGGGGGCGGGTCACCAGCCGCGCTCGGCCAGGCGGTGGGGTGCCGGCAGGTCGGTGACGTTGATGCCGACCATGGCCTCGCCCAGCCCGCGTGAGACCTCGGCGATGACGGCCGGGTCGTCGTGGAACGTGGTGGCCTTCACGATTGCGGCGGCGCGCCGGGAAGGGTCCCCGCTCTTGAAGATCCCGGACCCGACGAAGACGCCGTCGGCACCCAACTGCATCATCATCGCCGCGTCGGCGGGCGTGGCCACCCCGCCGGCGGTGAACAGGACGACGGGCAGCTTGCCGGTCTCGGCAACCTCGGCGACCAGGTCGTAGGGCGCCTGCAGGTCCTTGGCCGCGACGTAGAGCTCGTCGCGGGTCATCGAGCGCAGGGCGTTGACCTGGGACGTGATGCGCCGGATGTGCTTGGTGGCCTCGGAGACGTCGCCGGTGCCGGCCTCTCCCTTCGAGCGGATCATCGCCGCGCCCTCGTTGATGCGGCGCAGCGCCTCGCCGAGGTCGGTGGCCCCGCACACGAACGGAACGGTGAAGGCGTGCTTGTCGATGTGGTTGACGAAGTCCGCCGGCGAGAGCACCTCGGACTCGTCTATGTAGTCCACCCCAAGCTCCTGCAACACCTGCGCCTCGACGAAGTGGCCGATCCGGGCCTTGGCCATCACCGGGATCGAGACGGCCGCCACGATCCCGTCGATCATGTCCGGGTCGCTCATCCGGGACACGCCGCCCTGGGCGCGGATGTCGGCGGGCACGCGTTCCAGCGCCATCACTGCGACGGCACCGGCGTCCTCGGCGATCCGCGCCTGCTCCGGGGTGACGACGTCCATGATGACGCCGCCCTTCAGCATCTCGGCCAGCCCGCGCTTGACCCTGCCGGTTCCTGTGGTGGTGTGCATGAGAACTCCAAACTCTTTGACCTAGGCCAAAAGGTAGCACGGCCTGTGTCGTTTGACGGACGATCATCGTGGCGTCCCACCCAGCGGTACGCTCGGGCCCGTGGACAAGCACGTACCGGCAATCACCGGGGGCACGGCGGCGGAGATCGCCGACAGCGTGCGCGCCCTGGTGGAGCGCGACGAACTGCGGCCCGGTGACGCGCTGCCGCCGGTGCGCACCCTCGCCGAGCAACTCGGCGTCAACCGCAACACCGCCGTCGCCGCCTACCGACGACTCGCCCGCTCCGGCGCCGTGGTGGCGCAGGGACGCGCCGGAACCCGCGTCGCCGAACACTCGTCCGTGGCGCAGGAGGGCTATGCCGAGGCGGGTCCGCTGCGCGATCTGGGCAACGGCAACCCGGCGCCCGAGCTGATCCCGGCCCTCGGACCGGTCCTCGAGGCGGCTGCCGGCAGGCCCGTGCTCTACGGCGAACCGGTGATCGACCCCGAGTTCGAGGTCTGGGCGCGGGACTGGATTGCCCCCGACATCCCGGAGGAACAGGACGGCTGGCGCCTCACCCTGACCAGCGGCGCCGTCGACGCGGTCGAGCGCCTGCTCTCCCAGGCCCTGATGCGTGACGACGCCGTGGCCCTCGAGGACCCGTGCTTCCTCTCCAGCATCCAGACCGTCCGGCTCGGCGGGTACCGCCCCGTCGCCGTTCCGGTCGACGAGGAGGGCATGACTGTTGAGGGCCTGCGGGCGGCCCTGGACGACGGCGCCCGAGCCGTGGTCCACACCCCCCGCGCCCAGAACCCGACGGGCGCCTCGCTCACGGCGGAACGCGCGGCCGCACTGCGCGAGGTGCTTGCCGACCACCCCTACGTGCTCGTGATCGAGGACGACTACTTCTCGCTGCTGTCGCGGCGACGGTTCCACTCCCTGATCGGGCCCGGGCACCGTCGCTGGGCGCTGGTGCGCTCCGTGTCGAAGTTCGTCGGCCCGGACATGTGCCTGGCGGTGACGGCCACGGACCCGGGCACCGCCGACAGGCTGGCGATGCGGCTCAGCCCCGGAACCACCTGGGTCAGCCACCTGCTGCAGCGGATCACGCACGCACTCCTGCACGACGAGGACACGCGGGAGCTCCTCGAGCGGGCGGGGGCCCACTACGCGGAGCGCAACCTCGACGTCGCCCGGCGCCTCAGCGCTGCCGGACTTCCCGTGACCGCCGGCGACGGCCTGAACCTGTGGCTGCCGGTGGCCGCCCCCGCCCGCGTCGTCGCCGAGCGGCTGATGCGGCGCGGCTGGCTGGTTCGCACCGGCGACGAGTTCCGCCTCGCCGACGACGGCGTCGCCTCCCGGCACCTGCGCCTGACGGTGCACGACCTGACCGCCGTCGAGGTCGACGCCCTCGTGGCGGACCTGGCCGCCGTCGTCGCCGCCGCGCCTCGGACGTCCTGAAACGACCGAACTGTTCACCCGTCCAAGGTCACGGAACGACACCCAGCGGTTTGGTTGCGAGTTGCAACCATCTCCCATCGAACATATGCTTGCGAAATGCAACTTTCTGAGGAACTGGCGCGCCTGTTCGCCAACCTGGGCCCCGCCTTCGCCCGCCTCGGCGACGACGGCCTCCGCAACGCGGACTACCTCGTGCTGGCCTGGTTGGACAACCGGATGGCCCTCGACGGCGTCCGCCTGAGCGATCTCGCCGAGGCCCGGGGCTACGACATCTCCACCATGAGCCGCCGCGTCGCCCACCTCGTCGGCGCCGGCCTGGTCGAGCGCCAGCCCGACCCCGACGACGGACGCGCCCAACTCCTCGTCATCACGCGCGCCGGCCGCGCCCTCGTCGCGCAGGGTCGCACCCGCCGCGTCAGCCTCATCACCGAGACGCTCGACGACTGGTCCGAGGAGGACAAGGACCAGCTCGCACGTCTCCTCTCCCGCCTCAACCAGAACCTGGAGCTCTCCCTGTGACCGCCGTCAGCACCCAGGAACCGGCACCGTACGCGCTCAGCCCCGGAGACCGTCGGGTCTTCCTCGGTCTCCTGATCGGGATGTTCGTCTCCTCGATCAGCCAGACCATCGTGGGCCCGGGCATGCCCCGGATCGTCGCCGACCTCGGCGGCATGGAGCACTACTCCTGGGTGGCGACGGCGGCGATGCTGGTCAGCGCCGTGAGCGTCCCGATCGTCGGAAAGCTGTCCGACCTGTACGGTCGCCGCTCGTTCTACATGGGCGGCCTCGTGGTGTTCATGATCGGGTCGGTCGTGTGCGGGTTGTCCGTCGACTTCTGGATGCTCGTGCTCGGCCGCTGCATCCAGGGCCTCGGCATGGGCACGCTGATGCCGCTGTCGCAGACGATCATCGGCGACATCATCCCTGCCCGGCAGCGCGGCAAGTACCAGAGCTACATGGGTGCGGTCTTCGGCGTCACCTCCGTCGCCGGGCCCCTTGCGGGCGGCGCGATCACCGACCTGCTCGGCTGGCGCTGGCTGTTCTTCACCCCGCTGCCCCTGGGCATCATCGCCCTGGTCGTGATCACCCGCTTCCTGCACATCCCGCACGAGCGCCGTGAGGCGAAGATCGATTACCTGGGCATCGCCATCCTCGCCCCGACGCTGGTGGCGATCCTGCTCGCCACCTCGTTCGGCGGCGTCACCTACCCGTGGCTCTCCGCGGAGGTACTCGGCCTGTTCGGGATCGGCCTGGTCGGGCTGGTGGCGTTCATCCTCGTCGAGCTGCGCGCCAGCGAGCCGGTGCTGCCGCTGCGCCTGTTCCGCAACTCCATCTTCACCTTCTCCAACATCGCGGCATTCGCCATCGCCATGGTGATGTTCGGCTCCGTCATCTACATCCCGGTCTTCGCGCAGGGAGTCATGGGTGTCAGCGCCACCGAGTCCGGCCTGATCCTGCTCCCGCTGATGCTGGGCATGATCGGGCTCGGCATCGTCGCCGGCGTGCTCGTGACGAAATGGGGCCGGTACAAGGAGATCATGCTGCTCGGCGTCCTGGTCATGATGGCCGGAATCGGGCTGCTGCTGCGCCTCGACGTCGAATCCAGCAGGCTCCAGCTCACCCTCGCGATGGCTGTGTTCGGCACCGGACTCGGCTTGGCGATGCAGCTGTACACGCTCGTCGTGCAGAACGCCGTGTCCCGGCGCGACCTCGGCGTCGGCACCGCGTCGATCCAGTTCTTCCGCAACGTCGGCTCCACCGTCGGCATCGCCATCTTCGGCTCGATCATGACCGGTGGACTCGCCGCCGCCATCCTCACCCACCTCCCCAACGAGATCGCCGAGCAGATGGGAAGCCGGCTCGACCACATCGACGCCGGCTCCGTCCTCGACCCCGAGGCCATGGCGGCCCTGCCTCCGGAGGTGCTCGACGCCGTCCGCATGGCCCTGGCCGACCAGCTGCACATCGTGTTCCTGGCCTGCCTGCCGATCCTCGCCGTCGCCTTCGTCGCCACCATCTTGATCAAGGCACAGCCGCTCGCCGACACGGTCAACACCGCCGACGAGGCGCGCATCGAGCTGCTGGACACCCTCGGGCAGTCCGCCATGAGCGACGAGGTGGTTCCCGGACTCGGCACCCACGACGAGGGCGTGCGCACCCGCGAGCGGATCCTCGGCATCCACCTCGATCTGCTGCTGCGCGAGAGCCAGCGGCCCGAGCGCGCCCTCCTGCGACAGGCGATCACCGACATCGGCAAGGGGGACCTGGCTGCCGGGCAGGCAATCCTCGCCCAGACCGCTACGATGCTGGCCTCCGACGACGCCCGCGAGATCGTGGCCGCCGAGAAGTTCGCCGCGGCGCTGGCCCGGGCCTCCGCCCAGAAGGGTGGCGTCATCAGCGACGACCTCCGCAAGGAGATCGCCGTCCGCGTGGCCGCGAACAAGGACCGCTCCGAGGTGCTGGGCTCATTCGAGCCCTCCGTGACGGAGGACTACGTGGCCGTGGACGTCAACCAGCTCCGCTACGCCACCAACGACCTCTCGACGGTCCTCCTGCTCGACCTGGCCGCCACCCGCAAGTAGCCGCCGGGTTCGAGCGCCCCGCCGGTCGAGTAGGTCGCCCCGCGACCGTGTCGAGACCCCACCCACCCCGCCGGTCGAGCAGGTCGCCCCGCGACCGTGTCGAGACCCCACCCCACCCCGCCGGTCGAGTAGGTCGCACCGCGACCGTGTCGAGACCCCACCCCACCCCGCCGGTCGAGTAGGTCGCCCCGCGACCGTGTCGAGACCCCACCAGCCGTTGCACCAACAGTGTGTTGGTTTGCCAACGCTCTGGCGTCGGCGAACCGACGAAACGGTGGCGAACGCAGGGAGCGCCGCAAGTAGGGTGGTGCGCATGATGCAGTTCGGAGGACACGTACGCCGCGAGAACCCCATCGTCGAGTCGGCCGCGAGGGGTGCGGACATCGCCCAGATCTTCCTGGGCGACCCGCAGAGCTGGAAGAAGCCCACGTCGGACTACGACGGCGGCGCCGCGGCACTCCGGGCTGACGCGGAGGAGGCGGGGATCGGGCTCTACGTCCACTCGCCGTACGTGATCAACGTCGCATCCACGAACAACCGGATCCGGATCCCGTCGCGCAAGATCCTGCAACAGGCGGTGACCGAGGCGGCCGTCGCCGGCGCGCGCGGCGTCGTCGTCCACGGGGGCCACGTGACCGCGAACGATGACCCGGAGGCCGGCTACACCAACTGGCGGAAGGCGGTCGACGGGCTGAAGCTCGACGTCCCGATCTTCATCGAGAACACCGCAGGTGGCGCGAACGCCATGGCTCGAACGTTGGAGGCGATCGGTCGCACTTGGGACGCCATCGCCGGTTCGGACAACATCGACATGGTGGGCTTCTGCCTGGACACCTGCCACGCCCACGCCGCCGGCCTGGACCTGGAGACCATCGTCGACGACATCCGCGCCATCACCGGCCGCATCGACCTGGTCCACTGCAACGACTCCCGCGACGACGCCGGCTCCGGCGCCGACCGCCACGCCAACCTGGGCCACGGGAAGATCGACCCGCAACTGCTCCTCCACGTCGTCCGGGAGGCGGGGGCGAACGTGATCCTCGAGACCCCCGGCGACTCGGGCGAGCACACCGCCGAGATCACATGGTTGAAGGAGTCACTCAAGGCCGGCTGATTCGGCTGGCAGACGCTCGGTGGAGCGGACAGCACCGGAGACGGAGCCGTCCGCTCCAACCATTTCCAGCACCTTGTGCACCCACAGCACCCCCGACGGCGTTATCCCGGGAGAAGGCGCCCCCACAAGGCGTGACCCGAACCGGAGGAACCCGATGAAGCGACTCCTTTCCACCTGCGCGGCCGGCGCACTCGTCGTCAGCAGCAGCATCCTGACCACCCAACCCGCCCAGGCCGCAGAACCACCGTCGTACTCGGTGATGCTGCTACAGCCAGCCGCCGGAGAGTCCAACGCAGGGGCGCTTGGGCTCAACGACGCCGGTGATGTCGTCGGCTTCTCGGTGGGTCACCAGAGCCATAGAGGGGGGCGGCGACCCTCTGGAGAGCCCGCTCAGGCATCGGTTCCATGATCAACTCCACCACTCGGCCATATGTCAGGATGGCGGACATCTCCGGCAATGGGGTCATCGTGATGACTGGGGACAGCTACGCCACCACGTCCAACACCTCCTACTGGTACGAGCAGGGCACACTCACCAAGATCCAACGCGAGGGGGAAGGCGGAGCCTTTGCATATGGGATCTCCGAGAGTGGAGTGGCTCTCATCAGCGTCGCCGGCGACACGTTCACCGCCACCAGCCCCACCCAGCGGACGCCGCTGCCCGCACATGCTGAGGGAAGCGCCGCGACAGCCATTTCACCGAATGGCCGTGTGGTCACCGGGGCCGTCCTGGACGACCCAGACGCCTGGTACGCGCCGCAGAATCCCCTGCGCTGGGACGATGGGGTGCTTTCCGAACTCACCTCTCCATCGTCCACGCACGGCTACTTCCTGGGAGTCACTTCCGTCAACGACTCCGGGGCCTTCCTTGCCTGCGGCAGCGACATGTATGACTGGCCGTATCACGTGAACGAGGCAACCTGGAGTTACGCTGCCGACGGTAAGCCCAGCCAACTGAGTCCGCTTCCCGGCTCGACGGACGTCTGCGCCAAGG
The DNA here is from genome assembly GCF_007197885.1 of Tessaracoccus rhinocerotis. Taxonomy (GTDB): domain Bacteria; phylum Actinomycetota; class Actinomycetes; order Propionibacteriales; family Propionibacteriaceae; genus Arachnia; species Arachnia rhinocerotis. The sequence goes on along the minus strand of NZ_VKKG01000003.1, from coordinate 122,760 downwards.
CGATCAACAACGATGGGGTGATCGTCGGGGACGCGGGTTCGAAGGCGACCTTGTGGGTCAACGGTCAAGCGCGTGCACTGAACTCCCTCGTCCCCAACCGATCCGGGTACAGCCTTCAGACCGCAGAGGACATCAATGCCGCAGGCCAGATCGTTGGACTTGCCAAGCTAGCGGACGGTTCGAACCGCGGCTACATCGCGACCCCCAGTACCGCCGAGACCATCTACACCGCACCCGGCTACCACGACTTCAACGGCCGCGCCTGGAAGACGACCTGCGAGCCCTACTCCCGGACCACCCGCTGCCGCAGGGAGATCGTGGCCACCCAGGTCCAGTACAAGAACGGCGGCTACTCCCGCGTCACGGACTGGGCCTTCAACAACCTCACCTACACCCCGAGCCCACGCAGCCTCTGGGCCAGGAACCCCTTGGGCAACACGGGCGAGTGGACCGCCGACGACGGCCGCAAGTGGCGCACCGAGTGCGACACCCCCACCACCGGCAAGAACGGTTGCCGCAGCTACGTGTTCGCCCGCGTGGCCGACGCCACACCCAAACCCGGCGGCGGCTACACCTACACAGTCGAGAGCATGTGGGTCTTCAACAACATGGTGAAGTTCGGTTGATCGACCACCGTCCGGCGACGCACCTGACGGGTGGCTGGACGCCGTCGGCGGGCGACGAGTTTGTCGCGACTGTGCACCAAACCCCCACCCATAGGCGTTAACTCGGATACCTACCAATGGAGGGGGACTCCCGATGAAGCGATTCCTTACCATGTGCGCCACGGGCGCACTCGTCGTGGGGGGCAGCGTGCTTGCTGCACAGCCCGCCCACGCCGCGACCCCACCGTCGTACGCCGTGATGTTGCTCCAGCCCGTCGGCGGTCTGCCGAACTCCCACGCCTCCGGCATCAACGCCCGGGGCGACGTCGTGGGCTCCTCGGAGCCGACCGGCCTGACGATCGACGGCGGCGGCCACGCCACCCTATGGAAGTCACGAACCGGCCACGGCACGGCGTTCGCGCCACAGTTCCCGGCGTCGCAGCAGCTCGACGTCGCGGGCGACGGCACCATCGTCGGCAACTGGGCCGTCGGCCAGCCCAGCACGTTCTGGTACGCCGACGGCACCGGCACCGCGATCCAGCACGAGGGCGCCTACAGCAGGGTCGGCCAGATCTCGGAGACGGGCAAGGCCGTCTTCACCGTGTACGCGACGTCGAGCCAGGTGTTCACCGTCACCAGCCCGACCGCCCTGACCGCACTCCCCGACCCGGCAGGCTCCACCTCGCCGAGTGGCGTGGGCATCTCGGACGACGGTCGCCACGTCGTGGGCACCGCGCAGGCAGGCAGCGCCACCGTCCCGGCGCTCTGGACCGACGGCGTCGGCAAGCTCCTCGCCCTGCCGACGGGCGCAACGGCCGCGCACCTGGCTTCAGTGAACGACGCCGGCACCTCGAGCGGATGCGCGACCATCGGCGGGGTGCAGAACGCGTTCCGCTTCACCGCCGCCGGAGCAGCCACGAAGCTGCCCGCACTCGCCGGATTTCCGAGCGCCTGTGCCAATGCGATCAACAACTCCGGCGCTCTGGCCGGTACCTCGAGCACCGCGAACCACGCCGACTCCCGGGCGGTGGTCTGGGTCGACGGCGTGGTGCACGACCTGAACGCCTTCGCCGCCCAGCGCGCCGGCTACACCCTCACCTCCGTAAACGGCATCAACGCCTCGGGCCAGATCGTCGGCTCCGCACGTCTTGCCGACGGGACGTACCGCGGTTTCATCGCTACCCCGAGCACCGCCGAGACCATCTACACCGCACCCGGCTACCACCGGTTCAACGGCCGCGCCTGGAAGACCGCCTGTGAACCGTACTCCCGGACCACCCGCTGCCGCACGGAGATCGTGGCCACCCAGGTCCAGTACAAGAACGGCGGCTACTCCCGCGTCACGGACTGGGCCTTCAACAACCTCACCTACACCCCGAGCCCACGCAGCCTCTGGGCCAGGAACCCCTTGGGCAACACGGGCGAGTGGACCGCCGACGACGGCCGCAAGTGGCGCACCGAGTGCGACACCCCCACCACCGGCAAGAACGGCTGTCGGAGCTACGTGTTCGCCCGCGTGGCCGACGCCACACCCAAACCCGGCGGCGGCTACACCTACACAGTCGAGAGCATGTGGGTCTTCAACAACATCGTGAAGTTCAGCTGACCGGCCCGGTGGAGCGGACGGCACCGCAGACGGAGCCGAGCGCACCACTCACCAACCCGACCACCCGACGTGGAGCGGACAGCACCGGAGACGGAGCCGTCCGCTCCACCGACCTGTGGACAAAGAAGTTCCCGGATCCCGCACAACCAGAGTGCGGACATGAAGAAGATGATTCTCGTACCCGACCCCCTCAAGCAGCTCATCGCACAGCAAGGCGGCGTGTTCACCCGCCAACAGGCCATCGAGGCCGGCATCACCCGATCCGTGCTGAACCGGTTCTCGCGGGAGGAGCGCTGGTACTCCCCCGCTCGCGGGCTGTGGTCGGTCCAGCCCCATCTGGACTGGATGGCCCGCGTGTGGGGCGGCCTGCTCCTGGGCGGCGACGGCGCCGTCGTGGGCGGGCAGGCTGCCGCGGCGCTGTGGGGCGCGGCACGCACACCGAAACTCGTGACGGTCTGGACCAACTCCCGACTGCGCCACCAGCACCACGGGCACTGGCAGTTCCGGCTGGGCACGCGCAAGGCCGCCGACGACGTCGAACCTGCGCGGCTCCCGCTGGCCGCCGCCGTGGTGGAGATGTGCCGATCGGGCAGTGTCGACGACGTCGTCGGCCATGTCTCCCGCGCGGTCGGCTCGCGGCAGACCACCGCCTCTGAGATCAGGCAGGCACTGGAGGACTGTCGAGCGCACCCCCACCGTCGGTTGCTGGGCGACGTCACCCACGACCACGACTCCGGCGCGGAGAGTCCCATCGAGCGGCGCTACCTCATCGACGTCGAGCGCGCGCACGGCCTGCCCGAGGGCGTGCGCCAGGCGCAGGCGTCCCGTCGCGGCTTCACCGACGTCGCCTACGAGGAGTACCGCCTGCTCGTGGAGCTGGACGGGCGTGCATTCCACGAGGGCCTTGCCGCGCTGGCGGACATGTCGCGGGACAACGGCAACCTGCTCAACGGGAACACCACGCTACGGTATGGGTTGAGCAAAGTCGCCGGCGCACCCTGCCAGGTGGCGGGCGAGGTGTTCACGGCACTGCGACGGCTGGGTCGTTTGGACCGACGCCGCTACTGCCCGCGGTGCGCCCCCTGACCCGGATGAGCGGACAGCACCGGAGACGGAGCCGTCCGCTCCACGCACCGACGGACGCGCAGCCCCTACTCCACCGGGCCTCGCCCGCGCACCAGGTTCTCGATCGAGAGCACCTTCTCCAACAGCTCGGGATCCATCAGGGCGCGCTCGACGACGATGTCGCGCACGCTGCGACCCGTCGCCGCCGCCTCGCGGCCCACCTCGTCGCCGGCCCTGTGTCCGATGTAGTCGTTGAGGTAGGTCACCAGTCCGATGGAGTTCGTGACGTATGCGAGGCACACCTCCGGATTGGCGGTGATGCCCTCGACGCAACGCGCCCGCAGTGTGTGGATGGACCTGCGGAGCAGCACCAGCGACTCCACCAGGGCCTGCGCGATCACCGGCTCCATCACGTTCAGCTGCAGCTGCCCGGCCTCGGCGCCCAGGCCGATGCACACGTCGTTGCCGATCACCTTGAAGCAGACCTGGTTGACCACCTCGGGGATCACGGGGTTCACCTTCGCCGGCATGATCGAGGACCCGGCCTGCCGCTGGGGCAGGTTGATCTCGTGCAGTCCGGCGCGCGGCCCGGAGGACAGCAGCCGCAGGTCGTTGCAGATCTTCGACAGCTTCACGGCCAGCCGCTTCAACGCCGCTGACGCCATGACGTAGGCGCCGGTGTCGCTGGTGGCCTCGATCAGGTTGGGCGCACCGACGCACGGCCGCCCCGTCACCGCGCTCAACTTCTCCACGGCCAACTCCGCGTACCCGTCGGGGGCGTTGATCCCCGTGCCGATGGCCGTCGCCCCCAGGTTCACCTCCAGCATCAACCCGCGCGCACCCTGCAGGTGGCGCAACTCCTCCGCGATGGTCACTCCGAAGGCGGTGAACTCGTTGCCGAGCGTCATTGGAACGGCATCCTGCAGTTGGGTGCGTCCCATCTTCACGACGTCGGCGAACTCCTCGCCCTTGGCGCGGAACGCCCCCACCAGGTCCTCGACCTCGTCGCCCAGTTCGCCCAACAGCTCGTCGATCGCTATCCGCAGCCCGGTGGGGTAGGCGTCGTTCGTGGACTGGCTGCGGTTGACGTGGTCGTTGGGGCTGACCACCTCGTACGTCCCCTTCGGGTGCCCGAGGTGCTCGAGCGCCAGGTTCGCCAACACCTCGTTGGTGTTCATGTTGACCGACGTCCCGGCCCCGCCCTGGAACACGTCGACGGGGAACTGGTCCATGCACCAGCCGTCCTCGAGGACGCGCTCGCACGCCCAGATGATGGCCGTACCGACCTCAGGTGTGAGCGACCCCAGTTCGAGGTTGGCGTGCGCCGCCGCCTTCTTCACCTGCACCATCGCCCGGATCAGTTGGGGCATGTCGTTGACGGTCCGGTCGCTGATGACGAAGTTCTCCGTCGCCCGCAACGTGTGGATCCCCCAGTAGGCGTCGCGGGGTACTTCGCGACTGCCCAGGAGGTCGTGCTCGGTCCTCGTTGTCCGCATGGCCGAACCCTAACGCTCCGCCCGGCCGCGCCGTCGCAGCGGGCCCGGAGCGAGTTGACCGACACCCGCCATCTCCACAAAACCTGACCGGTAGGGTGGGCGACGTGACTAAGAGCGTGTACGTTGCCTCGGCAGAGAAGCAGGTCAGCAAGAGCGCGATCGCCCTCGGCGTGATCGAGTTGTTCGCGCGTCAGGTGAAGACCGTGGGCGTGTTCCGGCCCATGGTGCACTCGCTGGAGGCCGACACCGTCACCGAGGCGCTGCTCTCGCAGAAGGCGATCCGGAACAAGACGCTCGCCGACGCCGTGGGCGTCACCTACGACGAGTACGCCGACGACCACCTGGCCGCCATGGACACGATCGTCCAAAAGTACGCGGCCCTCGCGGAGCGCTGCGACGCCATCGTCATCCTCGGTTCCGACTACGACTACATCGCCGGTGGCACGGAGCTGGACACCAACGCCACCATCGCCGCCAACCTCAACTCCCCCGTGCTGTTCGTCGTCCGCGCCGCGAAGCGCTCCGTGGACCAGGTCCGTCGCATGGCCGAGGAGTCGATCGAGGCCTACGAGGCCCGCCACAACACCGTCGTCGGCATCATCGCCACCCGTACCAACCCTGACGACGTCGACGCCGTCCGGACGGCACTGCAGGGCGTGCGAGACGTGCCCGTCTCGGTCCTCCCCGCGGAGCCGGTGCTGGGTGCGCCGTCGGTGCGGATGCAGATGGAGGCCGTCGGCGCGGAGCTGTGGCTGGGGAACCCGCGCTTCCTGGACCGCGAGTCCCTGCACACCGTCGTCTCGGGGATGACGCTTCCCAACCTGCTGGACCGCCTCCAGCCCGAGTCCACGGTCGTGGTTGCGGCCGACCGCCTGGACCTGCTGCCCGGCCTGCTCTGGGCCCATGAGTCGACGGCGTTCGGGCCGCTGGCCGCCATCTTCCTCACCGGCGGCTTCGCCATCCCGCAGTCCATCGAGACGCTGCTGCGCGGCTCCAAGGTGGACCTCACGATCGCCCTCACCCACGAGGGCACCTTCGAGACCGCGTCCGTCCTGCGCGAGGTGGTGGGAATCTCCACCGGCTCCGAGCGCAAGCGCGCAGTCGCCCGCACGCTGTTCGCCAACCACGTCGACAGCGAGGCGCTGCTGGCCGCCATCGACCTGCCGCGCTCCGAGATCCGCACGCCCACCATGTTCGAGCACCAGCTGATGCAGCTGGCGCGGCAGGACCGCAAGCGCATCGTGCTGCCGGAGGCCTCCGACGACCGGGTCCTCAAGGCTGCCGCCGTCGTGCTGGACCGTGGCGTCGCGGACATCACCCTGCTGGGGGACCCAGCCCTCGTCAGCCGACGAGCCACCGAGCTGGGCATCAACCTGAACAACGCGAAGGTGGTGCAGATCGGTGAGGGCGAGCAGTTCGAGCAGTTCGCCGCCAAGTACGCGGAGCTGCGCGCGCACAAGAACGTGACCATCGAGCAGGCCCGCGAGAAGCTGACCGACCCGTCCTACTACGGCACGATGATGGTCCACCAGGGACTGGCCGACGGCATGGTCTCGGGTGCCATCAACACCACCGCCAACACCATCCGCCCCTCGCTCGAGTTCGTGAAGACCAAGCCCGGCGTCGGCGTCGTGTCCGGCTCGTTCCTGATGGCGATGAGCAACCGCGTGGTGGTCTACGCCGACTGCGCCGTGAACCCGGACCCGACCGCGGAGCAGCTCGCCGACATCGCGATCAGCTCCGCCGAGACCGCCCAGGCCTTCGACGTCGAGCCGCGGATCGCGATGCTCAGTTACTCCACCGGGGACTCCGGCACGGGTGCCGACGTGGACAAGGTCCGCGAGGCGACGGCGCTGGTGCGCGAACGCGCGCCGCACCTGAAGGTGGAGGGACCCATCCAGTTCGACGCCGCAGTCGACGCCACCGTCGCGGCGAAGAAGATGCCCGACTCCGAGGTGGCCGGGCGCGCGACGGTGTTCATCTTCCCGGACCTGAACACCGGCAACAACACCTACAAGGCGGTCCAGCGGACCTCCGGGGCGGTGGCCATCGGACCGGTCCTGCAGGGGCTGAACAAGCCGGTCAACGACCTGTCCCGCGGTGCGCTGGTGGACGACATCGTCTCCACCATCACCATCACAGCCATCCAGGCGCAGAACAGCTCGAGCTGACCCCGCCTGCCGCTCCGGATTTGGCACGTGGCAGACTCACCCCCGTCTCCCTGAGGTCGAGCGCCAGCGAGCCTCGAAGGGCCAACGAAGAAAGAGGTATCTCGTGTCCCAGCCGATCCTGCTCCTGAACTGCGGTTCCTCCTCGATCAAGTACCAGCTGCTTGACCCGGAGCAGACCCGCCCTCTGGCCGTCGGCATCGTGCAGCGGATCGGGCAGGGGCGCTCGACGCTGGACCACGAGGTGGCCGGCCAGGAGTTCCACCTGGACCAGGACTTCGCCGACCACACCGAGGCCGTCGCCGCCGTGGTGGAGCAGTTCAACCAGCACGGCCCGTCCCTGTCGGAGGTCATCGCGGTTGGGCACCGCACTGTCCACGGCGGGAACACGTTCAAGGAGTCCGTGCGGATCAACCAGGCCGTGATCGACAAGCTGAAGGAACTCTCCGAGCTGGCGCCGCTGCACAACCCGCCGTCGGTGGCGGGCATCGAGGCCGCCATGGGGATCCTGCCCGACGTCCCCCACGTCGCCATCTTCGACACCGCGTTCTTCTCGACGCTGCCGCCCGCGGCCTACACCTACGCCATCAACCGCGAGGTGACCGAGAAGTACCGCATCCGCCGCTTCGGCTTCCACGGCACCAGCCACAGCTACGTCTCGAAGAAGGCCGCCGAGTTCCTGGGCCGGCCCGTCGAGGACCTGCGCATCATCGTCGCCCACCTCGGCAACGGCGCCTCCATCTCCGCGGTCAAGGGCGGCGTCGCCGTCGACACCTCCATGGGACTCACCCCGCTCGAGGGCCTGGTGATGGGCACCCGCTCCGGGGACATCGACCCGGGCATGCCCAAGTACCTCGCGGGCAAGGGCATGACCCTGCTGGAGATCGACGACATGCTCAACAAGGCCTCCGGCATGGGCGGGCTGTGCGGCTTCACCGACATGCGCGACGTCGTCGCCGCAATCGACGAGGGCGACAAGCAGGCCGAGCTCGCACTCGACATCTACGTCCACCGCCTGATCAGCTACATCGGCTCGTACATGGCGGTGCTCGGCGGCGTGGACGTGCTCGCCTTCACCGCCGGCGTCGGCGAGAACTCCGCGCCCGTGCGCGAGAAGACCATCAAGCGCCTCGAGGGCCTCGGCTTCATCCTCGACGACGCCGCCAACCAGGTGCGCTCCAAGGAGCCGCGCGAGATCTCGTCGCCGGAGTCGGCGGTGCGCGTGCTGGTCGTCCCCACCAACGAGGAGCTCGCGATGGCCCGCGAGACCCTGGCGGTGCTCGCGGCGGGCTGAGCCGGTTGTGGGGGTCCGACAACTCCCGGCTCGATGCGGTGTGGGCCTCCCACCAGCGGCGGAACACCGTCGTGGTGCAGTTCCGGATAGCTTCCCGGAGGGGATACGGTAGACGTCATGGCAACGGCACTGATCACGGGCGCGACAGCGGGTATCGGCAACGCGTTCGCACGCGAACTGGCCGCCCGGGGCAACGACCTGGTCATCGTCGCCCGTGACACCGAACGCCTGGAGTCCGTCGCCGAGAAGCTGCGCGCCGCCCACGGCGTCGACGTGGAGGTCCTCACCGCAGACCTCTCCGTCCGCGACGACGTGGACCGCGTCGCCGGCCGCCTCGAGGACCAGGCCCGCCCCGTCGACATGCTGGTCAACAACGCCGGCTTCGGGCTGCACTCGTCCCTGCTGGACGAGTCCGCCATCGACACCCACGTGAAGGCGCTCGACGTCATGTGCCTGGCCGTGCTGATCCTCGGCGGCGCCGCCGGTCGGGCGATGTCCGAGCGCGGCCGCGGCCAGATCATCAACGTCGCCTCGTCCTCCGCCGCGATCTTCTCCGGCAACTACTCCTCCATCAAGGCCTGGGCCCGCACCTACTCCACGGCACTGGCCCTGGAGCTCAGGGGCACCGGCGTCACCGTCACAGGCCTGCTCCCGGGCTGGGTCCGCACCGAGTTCCACGACCGCGCCGGCATCTCCGCCTCCAACCTCCCGGGGTTCGTGTGGATCGACGCCGACGAGTTGGTGCGCGAGTGCCTCGACGACGCGGCCAAGGGCAAGGTCGAGTCCATTCCCACGTGGAAGTGGAAGCTCGCCATGTTCATCGGCGACCACGGGCCCCGCGCCCTCAACCGCTTCGTGTCGTCCAAGCTCTCCAAGAGCCGGAAGAAGCACTGAGTCCCAGTGGCCAGGAAGGACGACTCGCGCGGGCGCTACAAGTCCCGCCTGAACGCCACGACGAGGCAGGCGGCCCAGATACTGCTGCTGCGCCCGTACGTGTGGCGGCTGCTGCGCGTCCACGTCCACGGACTGTCGAACCTGGACGCCCTCGAGGCACCGTTCGTGGTGGCCGCCAACCACTCCTCGCACCTCGACACCCCGCTGATCTACGGCGCGCTGCCGAACAAGTTCTCCAAGTACCTGGCCGCCGGTGCCGCCGCTGACTTCTTCTACGACAAGTGGTGGAAGTCCGGCCCGATGTCGCTGTTCTTCAACGGCTTCCCCATCGACCGCGGCCGGGATCGCGACGACGACGACCGCAAGGGCCGCTCCAAGGACAAGAACGTCCGCGGCATGTCGTCGGCGCTGCTGTCGGACGGGATCCCGCTGCTGATCTTCCCCGAGGGCACCCGAAGCCGCACCGGCGCGATGGCCCCGTTCAAGCCGGGCGTGGCCGCGTTGTGCATCTCTCGTGGCGTGCCTGCAGTCCCGATCGCGCTGGTCGGCGCGTACGCGGCGTGGCCGTCGCAGCAGAAGCACCTGCCGCGGGGACGTCCCGCCGTGCACGTGGTGATCGGGCGTCCGATGCGTCCGCTGCCGGGCGAGATCGCCCACGAGTTCAGCGAGCGGATGCGGCGCCGGATACTCGAGCTCCACGACACCACAGCTCGTGCGTACGGGGCGAAGACGCTCGTCGAGTACGCACACACCGTCGCCCTCGAGAAGGCGGCCAAGACCGAGATCTCCGCACTGGCCGAAGATGCCAGCACGCGGACAGACGAGGAGGACTGATGATCCAGGGCGTGAAGCAGCAGAAGTGGTGGGGCTGGGGCGAGGAGGGCAAGGCCTACCAGCACGCGGACAAGCCGAAGTTCGCGCCCTTCGTGAAGCGGATCGTGGGCGTCGACATCAACCAGCCTCGCATGTCCCCGCCGCCCTTCGAGAGCCTCGACGTGCCGCCGTCGCGCCTGTCGGAGGAGCTGCGCGCCGAGTTCCAGGCCATCATCGGCAACAAGTTCGTCCAGTCCGACGACGAGACCCGCGTCGTGCACGCCTTCGGCAAGGGCGTGCGTGACCTCGTCCGCGTTCGCCGCGGCGAACTGGGCCGCGTGCCCGACGTCGTGCTCTACCCCGGCACCGAGGAGGAGGTGGCGCGCATCGTCGACAGCGCCATCGCCGCCGACGCCGTCGTGATTCCCTTCGGCGGTGGCTCCAACATCGTCGCGGCCCTCGAGGCCGAGCCGGGCGAGACCCGCCAGGTGGTCTCGGTGAACATGGGCCGCCTGAACAAGGTGCTGGAGATCGACGCCGAGTCCGGTCTCGCCCGCATCCAGGCCGGCGTCTTCGGCCCGGACATGGAGGACCAGCTCAAGGCCCGGGGCTGGACCATGGGACACCACCCCGACTCGTTCGTGTGGTCGACCCTGGGCGGCTGGATCGCCACCCGCAGCTCCGGCATGCAGTCCGACAAGTATGGCGACATCGCCGACATCGTCCGCGGCCTGCGGATGGTGATGCCCGGCCAGATCCTGAACCTGCGCCCGCTCCCGTCGACCTCCTCCGGTCCGAGCGTGCGCGAGATGGTGCTGGGCTCCGAGGGGCGGCTCGGCATCATCACCGAGGCGTGGGTGCAGGTACACCGGATCCCCGAGGTCCGCGAGCTGCAGGCCTACTTCTTCCCCAGCTACGGAGACGGGCTGAGGGCCTGCCAGCAGATCGTCGAGTCCGACGCCGCCGTCATGATGGCGCGCGTCTCCGACCCGATGGAGACGCAGTACATCATGGCCAACGGCAAGAAGTCCGGCCGGGTGGGCAGCCTGATGAGCAAGGCGATCTCCAAGGTCATGGAGGCCAAGGGCTGGGACCTGGAGGGGATCTGCATGTCCTTCGTCGGGTTCGAGGGCAGCCCGAACCACGTGCGCTACGAGAAGGGTCTGGTCAACAAGATCGTCAAGGCCAACCAGGGCATGGGCGTCGGCAGCGGCCCCGGCACCCTGTACGACCAGAAGAAGTACGACACTCCCTACATCCGCGACTTCATGCTGGACCACGGCCTCGTCGCCGACGTGTCCGAGACGACGACCCCCTGGGCTTACGCGGAAAGCCTGCACACGAAGGTGCAGCAGGCCGTGCAGGATGCGCTGGACTCCCGTGGCAAGCGTGGCGTGGTGTTCTCGCACCTCTCGCACTCCTACCACTCCGGCGCCTGCCAGTACTTCACGTTCGCCGTCGCCGACGACTCCGAGGACTGCCTGGACACCTACGACGTCGTCAAGCGCGCCATCCAGCAGACGTTCGTCGACCACCACGGCACCGTCTCGCACCACCACGGCGTCGGCGAGGAGCACAGCCCGTGGATGGCCGAGGACATCTCCGAGGCCGGCGTGTTCATCCAGCGCAAGCTGTTCGAGGGCATCGACCCGGGCAGCAACCTGAACCCGGGCAAGATCATCCACGAGGGCAGGCCGGGCATCAGCTCGAACTCCTCCGACGCCTGAGTCGGCCGGCAGCGGCGGGCCACCGGATGGTCGCCGGCCGCTGCCGACCTCTTCGCCCCCACTGTCTGCAACTGGCTTGCGCTCTCCGGACTCGCCTGCGCTGCAGCGAAGGCGAACTGCAACGGTGCTGGCTAACCTGAGCCAACGCCAGCCAACCGGCGCGACCGTGCGAACAGCGTCGGCACGAGTTGTCCACAGCTTCTCGGGTGGGTCTTGTGGCTGGTCCAGCCGGCGGGGTTGGCTCAGGTCATGCTCGACAACCAGCCAATGTTCACCCACGCGCAACTGGTCGCCCACGGCCTGAGCGATTCCGACATCCGCGCCCGCCTCGCTTCCGGGGCGCTCACCCGCATCCGACGCGGCGTCTACTGCCCCGCCATCCACCTGGATCCGGTCGACGAGCACATCAGGCTGGTGCGGGCCACCGTGCCGGGCGTATCGCCGTCGAACGTCCTGAGCCACCAGTCCGCAGGCTGCCTCCTCGGTCTGCCGGTGCCTCGGAGGCAGCTCGGAGTGGTGTCGATGACGCGTCGCAGCGGCGGACACGGCTCCTCCCGACGACAGCTCCGCGTACACAACACGCCGTTGCCCGACGACGAGGTCACGACCGTCGACGACCTCCAGGTGACCACACTGTCCCGCACCACCTTCGACCTGTCCCGAACCCTGGAGTACCCGCACGCGGTGGCGGTGTGCGACGGCGCACTCAGGGAGGGTCTGGAGCGGCAGGACCTGCTGGGGGTGATCGACCGCCACAAGGGCCGCCACGGCAGGGCCAGGGCCAGAATGGCTGCGGAGTTCGCCGACCCGAGGGCCGAGTCCCCCGCCGAGTCCCTCAGCCGGGTCCAGCTGGCGCTGCACGGCCTGCCAGCGCCGGACCTGCAATTCCCTGTGATCAACGCCGACGGGATCCAGGTTGCGCGCACCGACTTCGCCTGGCCCGAGCTGCGTCTGGTGGGCGAGGTGGACGGCAAGTGGAAGTACGGCGAACTCCTGCGGCCGGGCCGGACGGCCGAGACCGCGATCATGGAGGAGAAGCGCAGGGAGGCCGACATCCGCGACGCCGGCTACTGGATCGTGCGCTGGAACTGGTCGTTGGCCCTGAACGGCGAGGAGTTGGCGCGACGGGTGTGGCGCGCGATCCGGCAGCAACGTCGCCTCCTCGGGATCTGACCTGCGCTGTTCACGTCTCGCTCGCACTCGTCGGGTTCGCCCACGTTGCAGCGCAGGCGCGCTGCAGGAACGCGAGCCAGCCTCCGCCAGCGCAGGCGAGCTCGCCGACGATCGCGCCATTGTGCGGGGGCGCCCGCCCTCGCTGGTGGAGGCCGCGCGAGAATGGAACATGGCAAAGTCACTCGACACCGCAACCATCAGTCTGAGACTCGCACTCCTCGGGTACATGCCCGACGCCGTCACCGCCGGCGAGGAGGGCGTCCGGCTCGTGGCGCCGGTCCTGGCCAAACAGCGGGAGCTCGCGCGCCGGCAGGGTCCGCTGCTGTCTCCGATCGGCACCCGGATCGAGGGTTTCCTCGCCGACTACTTCTCCGGCACCGACTGGGACTGGCGGCTCCCGCCGCGCACGCTGGTGCTCGACGAGCCCGGCCTCGCCAGGGCGATGTCCCTGCCGAAGGGCCGCGACGAGTTCCACTCCGAACACCTCAGCTCCTACCGCCTGGCCAACGGGGTCCTGCACAACCCCACCAATGACCGACGCACCACCAAGGGCGTGTTCCACATCGCCGAGGGCGGCCTGCCCATCCAGGACGACAAGATCGCCGTCCCCCGCGAGGTGGCCGCACGAATCTTCGACGCCGCCCTGCACCCGCCCCGGGAGGCGCTGCTCGTCCCCTGGACGGCCGACGCGCCGGAGCCCGCCTACGCCTGGGCGTCGCTGCTGCTGCGGCCGGTGGTGGTGCCGGAGGTGCCCGGCTTCACGCCTCAGCGCTCGATGGAGATCCGGTTCTTCGCCCCCGCGACGCTGCTGGCGAACCTCGATTTCGTAGAGGGCATCTTCGGCAATGCCGGGGACCCGTTCCTTGCCGACAACGACGCCGCCCTCGACCCGACCACCTGGACCGGGCACACCGGCGCCGTCATCCTGGCCCCCCACCTGACCAAGCTCCGCAAGAAGGACCTTGGCCTGCCCCACCACGACGACGCCACCGAGCGCCAGCGCCGCGACGGCCAGTGCTGGAGCGACGAGGACGAGCTCTACAACGGCGGCACCGCCTTCAAGCTGTGCGTGCGGGACGAGCGCGGCGTGATCGTCACGGTGATCGCAGACAACTACTTCGGCTACTGCAAGAAGGAGGTCAAGGCCCAGATCAGCTACGCCGCCAACCTCCTCGGCCTGGTTGAGGAGGAGCACTCCGGCGGGGCGCTGGCGTTCCCGCGATACAACCTCGGCTCCACCTTCAGCACCGAGGCCACCCCCGGGTTCACCTTCGACGACGTCGTCGCCCGCGATCCCGACCTGTGGGAGGTCGTCGACGGCGGCTATGCGACGCACTCCCGGCTCGACGACGTCGTCCTGGTCCCGTCGCCGGCCACGTACTCGCTGCGCGACGCCAAGATCAGTTGGGGCGAGGGCGAGCACCGGCGTGAGCTGCCGCTGCGCGCCGACGTCGTCCACACCTCACCCGACGGATACCAGGTGGAGCTCACCCGCTGGGGCGTCGACGACCCGCAGTGGGCCCTCGTCGGCACCCGCCCCACCCCCACCCAGGCGCACAAGCCGGCCACCGTCTCCGGCGGCGGGAAGTCGGAGATCTCCAAGTCCATCACCGACGCCTTCGTCGAGGCGAACGTCTACCTGCAGGACTTTCGACAGGACCTGGAGCTCGTCCGCCGGATCGTGGACAGGGACTTCAGCGACAGGTTCATCGACAAGTCCGTCGTCGACGAGCGCCCCCTGCTCTCCGAGGACCGCAGCCTCGGTTCGGTCATCAAGCTGCTGTCCCCCGCCGACGACTTCACCGCCGAGTACAACGCATGGGTGGAGCAGATCCCCCACCACGTCAAGGAACTCGTGTTCACCGTGAAGAACGCCCACCGCCGCGAATGGGGCCGGGACTGGATGTCCCACTTCTCGGTGCCCACCGTCAACGGGCGCGCTGGGCACGCGCTGCGGCTCGACGACGCGAAGATCCACGTCAACATGCTGCGGGTCGGCTTCGACTCCGACGGCAGCTGGCGCCTCTTCGGGCTCCGCCACGACTTCCGTCCCGCCGCGAAGGTACAGACCGAGGACGACATCACGGCCTCCATCACCGCCCCCGGACCGGGAGGGAACGCGCTGAGCCGCAAGTACGTCACCAACTGCGAGCGGCTGCTGTTCCAGCGCCCTGACGACGCCATCCACCGCGGCTACGACAAGCAGACGGAGCGCGACATCGCAGCCGGCGCCTTCCTCAGCAACTTCGCGCCGCTGGAGCGCAGCGACGCGCAGGCAATCATGTCCGACACGATGGGCGCCTGGGAGTACTCCGAGCCGATGCGGGAGCTCATCCGCTCCGTGGCCGACGGCGAGCACGAGGAGCGATACTTCGTGTCCTCGGCGCATCCGCGCATCGTCGACGGAGCCCGGACGAAGAACCCGCGCTACCTGCAGGAGCGGCCCGACCTCGCCGACGCCCGCGCCACCGCCCTGGCAGACCTGGCCAGCCACCTCGCCGGGAAGGTGCCCGCGGAGCGGCCCGTGCGGCACAGCGTCGACGTCGTCGTCGGGGGCCGGAGAAACAACCCGGCCGAGGAGAACATCCCGCCCCTTTGCGCCTACGCCCCGCTGCACCACATGGAGCTGCCGGAGCTGATGATGGAGTTCATCTCGTCCATGACGGGCAAGTCGCCCTCGACGACTGGCGCGGGCTCCGAGGGGGCGATGACCAAGGGTCCGTTCAACCCGCTGCCGTCGGTCTATGACCTGAACGCCGCACTGTTGTCGTTCGCGCTCGGCGGCTACGACGGCTGGATCTCATCGGCGGGCGTGGTGGGCCCCTCAGTGCGAGTCGACCACGACATCTCGCTGCTGGTGCCCGAGCTGTTCGCCCGCATGTCGCCCGAGGAGCGCGACGCCGGCAGCCTGCTCGCCGAGGGGGCCCTGGAACCCGTCCCGGACTTCGAACACGACGGGGAACTGGTGCTTGCCTCACGGCTGGGATTCCGGATGACCAAGAAGTTCACCACGAAGTACTTCGGCCGGATCTTCATGCACCCGCACGCAGTGTTCACTGCCGAGATGCTGCAACCCGAATTGCAGGGGATTGAGGAGTACGCGGCGTCGGTGCGCACCATCGTCGAGACCCACCGTCGCGTGGCGCAGACCTACTTCGACGACGGCATCGCCGACCTCGCCGTGCCGCCGCTCAAGATCGTGCTCGGTATCATGGCCTACGGCGAGTACGAGGGGCTGCGGCTGGAATCGCCGGACTTCCGCAAGCAGTTCGAGCGCGAGCACATCCTGGCCTCCGACTGGTACGAGGAGCGGCTGGACTCGGCGGTGCGCGCCGAGGAGGAGATGCGCAACCGCTCCATCGCCCACATCGAGGCGTTCGTCTCGGACGAGTTCAACGCGGAAGCCTCCGAGCGGCTGCACCTGCGCGAGAAGCTGGAACAGCTCCGTTCCAACCGTCCGGTCAAGCAGTCCCTTCGCGGTACCATCGGCCGCCAGGCCAGGTACGCCTGACCCAACCCAGCAGCCGCCGTCGCGTAGCATGCCAGGACGGGAAGGCCCGGCAGCCAAGATAGGGGCAAGCATGAGAACACGAGTGAGCGGCTGGTTACTGGCGGCCGCGCTCGTCGTACACCTCCTGGCCCTCTACCTCCCCGGGTCGCCGGACCCGGGGCCGGATGTCGTGCCGCACCTGGACAAGCTCGTGCACGTCCTGCTGTTCGCGACCCCCGCCCTCCTCATCTGCCGGATCACGTCGAAGTGGTGGCCCATCGTCGCCATGGCAGCCCATGCACCCGTCAGCGAACTGGTGCAGTACCGGTTGGTCCCGCACCGCAGCGGGGACGTCTGGGACCTCGTTGCCGACGCCGTGGGCGTCATCCTGGGGCTGGGGTTGGCATCCCTGGCGGCGCGTCGCGACGCGGGAGCGTCTCCCAAGTTGGGTCTCCCGTACGGTGAAGGACTGGAGCAACCACGCTGAACGCCGGCGGAGCACACGCCGGGGCGCGACTCAGGGCCGGGCGATCCCCAGCCGGTCCAGAGTGTCCTCGAGGACCGCGACCTGCTCCGGGCTCGGCTCGTCGAGGGCCACGCGCACGGGCCCGGCGGGGACGCCTTGCAGGTCCAGCGCCTTCTTGACGAGCGCGAAGTTGACGCCCTCACAGGCCGTCACGACGTGCTGCACGTCGTCCTGGGCGCGGGCCACGGCGTCGGCGTCGC
Organism: Tessaracoccus rhinocerotis; assembly: GCF_007197885.1. Lineage (GTDB taxonomy): Bacteria > Actinomycetota > Actinomycetes > Propionibacteriales > Propionibacteriaceae > Arachnia > Arachnia rhinocerotis. Next base: position 105,703 of record NZ_VKKG01000003.1, on the reverse strand, counting down.
CCGAGCGCAGCGCGTCGCGCATGGCAACGAACACCGTCGGGAACGCCGCTGACATCCCGCTGACCGCCCCCAGCGCTCCGCCACGGACGCACTCGGCGAAGGTGGCGTCGTTGCCGGTGAAGACCTCGAAGCCGGGGTCGACCGGATCCAGGTAGGCGAGCGTCTCGTCGGCGGGCAACCCGCTGACCTTGATGCCGGCGAGTCCGGCCCGCACCGTGATGTTGCGCACCTGCTCGGGCGGCAGCGCGACGGTGGTCCGGGACGGGAAGTGGTAGCCGTAGAACTGGCCTCCGCCGATGGAGTCGAGCTCGGTGTAGTAGTCCGCCAGCGCGTCGGGATGCGCCACCTCGAAGTAGGGGGTCATGGCGGCGAACCTCGTGGCGCCGACCTCGCGGGCGGCTGCCGTCAGGCGGGCCGCCTGGCGGAGACTGGGCGCACCCGTGTGGGCGATCACCCGATCGGACCCGAACACCCTCACCGCGCTCGCGATCACGGCGGTGCGTTCGCCGTCCTCCAGGGCGATGAACTCGCCGGTGGTTCCGACCGCGAACACGCCGTCGACACCGCTGGCCGCGAGCCAGTGGTGGTACTCGTCGGCCAGGCCGGGGTCGAAGTCACCGGTGTCGGTGAACGGGGTGGTTGAGGCGGTGTAGAGCTGTGCGTCTTTGGCAGCCACTGCTGATCTCCTGTTCGGGTTTCGGCTCCCACACTAGGGGGCCCGGTAGCCAAGCTGTGCCGAGAGTTCCGCCGCGGCAGCAAGCACGGGCGCAGCCCACTCGGCGTCGGAGCGGCTGATCCAGCGGACGTCGGGGACGGACGTGCTGATGGCCGCGACGACGGCGCCCTGCACGTCGCGCACCACCGAGGCCGCGCAGTGCAGCCCGGGCGTGGACTCCCCGTCCTCGATGGCGTAGCCGCGCTCGCGCGTGGTCGCGAGGTCCGCCCGTAGGTCGGGCAGGGTCCGGATGCTCCTCGCGGTCATCACGGGGAGGTCGTCCGGGTCCGGGTAGAGCTCACCGATCTCGACGTCGGTGAGCGCACTGAGCAGCGCCTTGCCGATGCCGGTGCAGTTGGCCGGAAGGCTCTGCCCGATGCCGGATGGGATCTGGAACAGCGCGCGGGCCTCGATCTTGGCGAGGTAGAACACGGAGGCACCCCGCCGGATGCCGACGCTGGCGGTTTCCTGGAGCTCGTCAGACACTTGACATCGAAGTTCGAAAGATTGAAGACGCGTCCAATGCTTCGGACACCAATCCGACATCAGAGACACGAAGGGGTGCTCGGCAATGACGCAAACCGCAGCAATCATCGGGTCGGGCAACATCGGCACCGACCTCATGTTCAAGCTGACCAAGCGCGACGGCAACGTGAAGCTCGCCGCCCTCGTCGGCATCGATCCGAACTCCGACGGCCTCGCCAAGGCACGTGCCCTCGGGCTCGAGGCAATCCACACCGGTGTCGACGGCCTGATCGACTCCCCCGTCTTCGACGACGTCACCATCGTCTTCGACGCCACCTCCGCCGGCGCGCACCACTACAACGCCGAGAAGCTCACCGCGGCCAAGCCCGGCATCCGACTCATCGACCTGACGCCGGCCGCCATCGGCCCCTACTGCGTACCGGTGGTGAACCTCGAGGAGCACATCGACGCGCAGAACCTGAACATGGTCACCTGCGGCGGCCAGGCCACCGTGCCGATCGTCGCCGCCATCTCCTCCGTCGCCAAGGTGCACTACGCCGAGATCGTCGCCTCGATCAGCAGCCGCTCCGCCGGCCCCGGCACCCGCGCGCCGCCCTCTTCGGTGGCCCGCTGCCCCTGATCGCCACCGCCCTGCTCGCCTCGTACGGCAGCTACATCCCGATCGGCCTGGTGATCATCGCCTTCGGTGTCATCTCGCTCGTGGCGCTGGCATTCACCAAGGACCGCACGGGCCAGCCGCTCGACGACTGACTCCCACCTCCCCTTCACGACTGGTCCCCGGTACCGCCCGCACGCGGTGCCGGGGACCAGTCGTTCCCCAGGGGCGACCATCCCGGGAACTGGCGTACACTGGGTCCGTCCGTGCGAGCAATCGAACGGACCCTCGCCTGCTCCTGGTGTGTGTGACCATCGGGACCCTTGCGGGAAATCGACCTCGGAGCACTCCCGTGCAAACCTCACCACTTCGCGCCCTGGCGCACTACAGGATCCTGCCCAAGATCTCGTCCGGACGGGCCATGGTGCTGGCGGTTGCCGCCCGCGCGCCATTCGCCATGATCCCGCTCGGAGTCATGACCGCCATCACCGCCGCCACGGGTTCCGTGGCGACCGGCGGCCTTGCGACGGGGATCGTCTCGATGGCCACCGCAGTCGCCTCCCCCCTGATCGGACGCTGGGCGGACCGCCGCGGCCAGCGCTTCGTCCTCACCCTGCTCACCCCGCTCAACGGTCTCGCGCTGCTCTGCCTGCTCGCTGCCGCCCTGCGCGGCTGGGGCGGGCCGCCCCTGTGGCTGGCCTGCCTCGCCGTCGGGCTCACCTCCCTACCGATCGGCTCCTTCACCCGCGCCAGGTGGGTTGGCGCGGCCACCGATCCCCGGGACCTGTCCACGGCCTTCTCCTACGAGTCCACGGTTGACGAGTTGGTGTTCGTCCTCGGACCGGCGCTCGTGGGCCTCGCCGCTTGGGCCGCCGTTCCGGCGGCCCCCCTCGCGCTCGCGGCCGCGCTGGTGCTCGCGGCAGGGATCCCGTTCGCGACGACAGCGCCGGCAACTGACCCCGTCGCACTCTCGGAGTCGGGAACGGCCCCGGTCCACCCGCCCATCCTGCGGGTCCTGGCCGCCGTCGCACCGGCGATCGTCGTGATGGTCTGCATCGGAACCTTTTTCGGTTCCGTCCAGGCTGCGGTCACTGAGCGCAGCACCCTCCTCGGCTCCCCCGGCCAGGCGGGCCTCGTCTATGCCCTGATGGGGGTGGGTTCCGCCCTGACAGCGCTGCTCGTGGTCATGGTCCCCCAGAATGTCCGGCTGTCGACGCGGTTCCTCGTCGGCGGCATCGGCATGGTGGTGTTCATCTCGATCACCGCGATGCAGGGAACGCTCGCGCTGACCGCCGTCGGACTGCTCCTGGTCGGCCTGTTCATCGGTCCCACCATGGTGACCGCGTTCACCCTCGCCGAGGCCACCAGCCCCAGCGGTGGCATCGGCGTGGCGATGACCGCAATCGGTTCCTCAGTGATCGTCGGTGTCTCCATCGGAGCCACCCTCGGTGGCGCGCTGACCACCCGTGCCGACAGCATCGGCGCGTTCGCAGTGGCCATGGCGGCAGGCATCGTCATCGTCGTCATGGCGCTGGTGGTGCGGCATGGGTCCGCACTCGAAGCGGACCCGTCCGGACTTCAGCTCGATTCCAGCAGTTCACGCCGGTAGGACTCGTACCTGCGCCTGCCGAATCCGCGCCAGACCCAACGGACCGGCGGGGGCAGGTGCTTGCGCAGCCACTCGTCCCCACCGTCTGGCTGCGCCGCCAGGATCTGCCCCAGCATCGGGAATGCGTAACCTCTGGGCGTGGCCCTGCGCCCGTGGGCGGAGGCGTCATCCATCACCTTCTGCACGAACACCTCTTCCATCACCGGCACGACGTTGCCCTCCTCGTCGGGCAGGTGCACAGCGAGCGCGGCGTTGATGCCGACAAGCGCTTCGAGGACCGGATCCGCCTCGGAGGCCCGGCCACTGCTGCGCCAGGCTGGCAGCGCGGCATCGAGTGCCTCGAGATGGAGGAGCATCTCCGCATGCTGCTGCCTCATCCGGTCAACGTGGAGGGTGCAACCCGGTGCCCGTTGGACCAGCGGGTCCCACATCCGCTCGTCCTCGAACTCGTGGTGAGCGTGCAGGGACCGCGAGAGTGCGTGGAGGTGGGCCCCCACCCGGTCGGCGTGGGCAGCATCACCCTGCCTGACGCGACCCACGAGGTCACCACCCTCCCCGAAGGATGACTTGAAGAAGCGGTGGATCTCGGCCATACCGCTGGCGTCGCAGGGCATCATTGCCTCCATTCAGGGGCACCCCCTGCGCCCACGCTTCACAGCGTAAGTCGGCATGCCCACCCCGGCAAGGGGGCGATGCGCATCAGTTGGTGATGCTCGCGAGAGCGACCCGATGCAGTGCGATGCTCCTGCGCTCGACGGTGTGGGTGATCCACAGGTCCGATCGCACGACCTGCATCGAGGGGTAGGAGTACTCGCCCTCACCTGTGGTGACCACCCCGGTCGCCGCGGCCGCGGAAGGAGCACCTGTGCCTGTGGGTGCCGCAGGCCCACCGACGGCGCCGTCGACGACCACGGCGACCTGCCGCCATGACTCTCCAGCATCCCGGGACTCCGACAGGACCAGGCGTGAACGCGCACCCCAGTCATCGGAGGCGTCGTTGTGGCACACGACGATGCGGCCGTCGGCCAGCGCCGCCGCAGCGATCCCGCTGTTGTTGTTCGGCAGGGTGCTCGGCTGCAGCGTCGGCCACGAGTACGGGTCCCGGGTCACGCTTCGGTGGACCGAGCCGCCGCTGCTGCGGGTCAGGACCACCAGTCGGGCATCGGGCAGCACAACTAGGGAGGGCTGGATGCAGCCGGCGCCCCGCACCGCGGAGTGGTCCAGCGGCAGCGGCACCTGCTCCCAGGTCAGTCCGCCGTCGCTGCTCACGTCCAGGAAGGAGTCCCACCTCGGCGGCTCCCAGACCTCGACGGAGCCGGGCGCGAGCCATAGCCCACCCAGCAGTAGTGGGGCCTGCCGCACGGGGCCGCGGCCACCGGACCGGTCGCCCGGCACCAGCTCCGTCGGCGCGCTCCAACTGTGGCCACCGTCACCACTCGTGCACACCCACGTGGTCCACTCGTCGATCCGGTGCCCGCGCTTGAAGAACAGCCAGGTGCGCCCGTCGGGTCCGTCGGCGAGCACGGGGTTCCAGTGCGGGAGGTCATCGTCCGGGGCGATCGGCCGGATGGTGGCGTCGTCGGAGGTCAGGACGTGGACCGTGCTGTCGGGGGAGCCCTCGTGGGCGCCCGCGAACCAGGCCACGACGTGGTCCCCGGAGGGCCTGACCAGCAGCGAGCTGGCGTGCACCTGGATGCCGGGAGCCGGCTCGAACAACAGCATCAGACTGCCGTGGGGGCGCGCCTGGCTGCCCGGTTCTTCAGGCGCTTGCTGATGATCGGCCAGAACAGGGACCCGATGGCCAGGGCCAGCAGCACGGTGGCGATGGGCCGGTTGGTGAGGAACTCGATCGGCTCGCCGATGAGCATCGCCCGGCGGAGGTTCGCCTCGGCGAGCGGTCCCAGGAGGAATCCGAGCACGACCGGCCCGGCCGGGATGCCGACCCGCCGCAGCAGCAGTCCGACGAGGCCGAACAGCAGCATCTGGACGGCGGTGAGGACGTTGTTGGTGGTGGCGTAGGTGCCCACCAGGCAGAACACGAGGATGATGCCCCAGATCCACTGCGGCTGGAGGTCGAGCAGCTTGGTCATGCCCTTGGTCCGCAGGAGGCTGACGATGGTGGAGGCGATGGTGGCGAACAGCATGATCGCGACGATGGTCACGATGATGTCCGGGCGGCGCTCGAACAGCGACGGGCCCGGCTGGATGCCCCAGATGATCATGGAGCCGAGCATGATGGCCATCACCGAGTCGCCCGGGATGCCGAGGGACAAGGTGGTGGTCACGGCGCCGCCGAGCGTGGAGCTGGAGGCGGTGTCCGATCCCGCGAGCCCCTCGATGGAGCCCTTCCCGAACTCCTCGGGGTGCTTGGAGATAGCCTTCGCGCGGTTCCATCCCACGAGGCCGGCGATGTCACCGCCGGCGGCCGGGATGACGCCGATGAGGACCCCGAGGCCGCCGGACTGGGCCATCGGCCTGGCGACGCGCTTCAGCTCGCCCTTCGTGGGCCACCAGCGGCCCAGCGAGGAGATGGGCCTGATCTTGTGCTCGTGGTGGGTGAGGATCTGGTCCAGGACCTCGGTGATCCCGAACAGGCCGATGATCAGGGCGATGAAGTTGAACCCGCCCGTCAGCTCGGCCTGGCCGAACGCGAAGCGGGCGTCGCCCGTGATGGGGTCCAGGCCCATGATGGCCAGCGCTATGCCGAGCAGACCGGCGAAGATGCCCTTGGCAAGGGAGTTCGAGGCGATGGAGATGATGACGGTCAGGCCGAAGCACACCAGGGCGAACATCTCGAACGGCCCGAACCGCAGCGCGAACGCCGCGATGGGTTGCGCCAGGAAGACCAGGACCAGCATCGACATCAGGATGCCGACCGTGGTCGCGATCGCCGAGATCGACAGCGCGAGGCCGGCCTGGCCCTTGCGCGCCATGGGGTAGCCGTCGAGCGTCGTCGCGACGGCGGCCGGTGTGCCGGGGGTGTTGACGAGGATCGAGGGGATCCGGTCCCCGTACTGGGCGGAGACGTAGATCGCGAGCAGCATCGCGAGACCCTGGGCCGGTTCCAGCGTCAGGGTGAAGCTGGTGGCCAGCGCGACGGCCATCGAGATGGTGATGCCTGGGAAGACCCCGACGAGCAGGCCCAGGCCCAGCCCGATCAGGAAGCACAGGATCGCCGTCGGCTCGGCGAGGGCTGACAGCCCTTCGAGGATGGGGTTCACAGCGGCACCTTCAGCAGCAGTCGGAACACCAGGTAGAGCAGGGTGGCGATGATGGCCGGGAACAGCAGCAGCGAGGTCCACTTCCGCAGGCCGTAGATCCAGTTGATCGCGACCAGGAACAGGGGCCCCAGCAACAGGAACGTGACCCCGAAGTGCCACAGCACCAGCACGACCGCCAGACCGCCGACAGTGGCGAGCATCTGGGTCCAGCCCCTGCGCCGGGACGGATCCACCTCACGGTCGATCGATACGCCCAGCAGTGCGTTGGCCAGCATCCACACCCCGCTGGCGATGATGCCGACGGCGATCACCGTCGGCCACCACCGCGGGTCGATTCCGCCCGTCTCGTTGCGCAGGGCGATGCCCCGCGCCCCGACGAGCATCAGCACGCCGAAGCCGAGGACCACCCCTGCCGCCACCTTCTCCATCGCGGGGGCAGTCGCGGCCACGCCGCTGCCGCCGTCGGCGACGCCGGGCTGGTCCTCGGACTCGGTCATTGTCGTCAGCCCTCCAGCAGGCCTGCGAACCGCTCCGCCTCGGACTCGGCGAACTCGGTGAACTCCGCGGAGTCGCGGTAGACGACGAGGTTGCCGCTGCCCGTGATGATCTCCTGGTAGGAGTCCTGTTCGACCGCCTCGGCGATGGCGCTCTCCAGCGTCTCGTGCACGTCCTCGGGCAGGCCCTTGGGTGCGTAGATGCCGCCCCAACCACCGATCTCGATGTCGTAGCCCTGCTCGGCTGCCGTGGGCACGTCGGGGATCTCGGGGTGGCGCTCGGAGTGGAAGATGGCCAGCACCTTGAGCTTGCCGTCGGCCAGGTTCTGCTTGACCTCATTGACACCGGAGGCGGCTGCGTCGACCTGGCCACCGAGCACGGCCGCGACGGCGGGAGCGCCGCCGTCGAACGGCACCGGCTTGATCTGGGCGCCCGTCTCGTCGGCGAGGCTGGCCCCGGCGAGCTCCCAGATGGAGCCCGCGCCGGAGTTGGCGACGGTCATCTCCTTGTCCTGGGCGGCCGCGACGAACTCCTCGAGCGTGTTGTACGGGCTGTCCGCCGGCACCGAGAGGACGCCGGGACCGAGCATGATCTGCCCGAGCATGTCGTAGTCGCTGGGGTGGACGTCGTAGTTCATGGACCCCAGCATCGCGATCTCCACCGGGCCGAAGCCGATGGTGTAGCCGTCGGCGGGCTGGTCCTTGACGTGGAGCATGGCGGTGGAACCGGACGCGCCGGGCCGGTTCTCGACGACGATCGAGACGCCGAGGATGGGCTCGAGGGCCGTGGCGAGGGCTCGCGACGACAGGTCGGAGCCGCCGCCGGCGGCGGCCTGGACGATCAGGGTGATGTCCTTGGTGGGGAACTCGCTGTCCCCACCTTCCTCGCCGGTACCGCCGCTGCACGCCCCGAGGGCGAGCGCGGCCGCGGCCACGGTTGCGATGAGAGTTCTGCGCTTCATGGTGTGTCTCCTTATCACTGGTTTGCCAGGTCGACGGCTGCGGCGATCCTGGTCATGGTTTGCCCGTCGGGCTGGTCGATGGACATCCGGCAGGGTTCGCCGTTGTCCAGTCCCTGCAGGTGCAGGGCGTGCTTGAGGTTCGCGATGCTGCTGCCCAGCACGGGCACCACCTGCGCGATCACGGCCTGTGCGGCCACGGCGGCGGCCTCGTCACCGTCGCGCATGGCGTCTCGCAGTGCGGCCCACGGGCGAGGCGTGGCGCCGCTCACGCCGGAGACGGTGCCGGTTCCACCGGCCCGCATCACGGCGGGGACGTCGGCGTCGTTCCCGGACCACAGCTTGAAGCCCTCGGGGGCGTTGTCGAGGTACTCCACGACGCGCCTGGAGGCCGAGTCAGAAACCTTGATACCTGCGATGCCCGACTTCAGCACCTCGGGCAGGTCGGCCGGCTTGAGGTCCGTCACGGCGACGTCGGGGTAGACGTAGCCGTACAGCTCGCCGCCGCACTCCTCGTTGATGGCGGCCCAGTGCCGCAGGATCCCGCGCGGCGTGGCCGGGATGTAGTACGGGGTGATGGCCGCGTACCGGGTGGCGCCGAGGTCTCGGGCCTGCCTGGTCAGCTCCAGCGCCTGACGGGTGCTGGGCGCACCGACGTGCACCACCACCCGCTGCGGTCCGAAAACCTCCAGGGCCTGGGCCACGAGTGAGCCGTGCTCGGCCGTGGTGAGTGCCGGGTACTCCCCCGTCGTGCCGCCCACGAACACCCCGTCGACGAGGGTGACGAGCCGGTCCAGGTTCGCACGCATCGCGGCACTGTCCACCTCGCCGTCGGTGAACGGCGTGGTGAGTGCCGAGAGGATTTCAGGTGCTGTCATTGGACCCCACTTCGTTGTCGGTCAACCGTTAACGGTTGACGAAACCCTAGCCGTGAGCCGAAGCTGTGTGCAAGCATCTTTGGATAACGTTTGGGTCACGTGAGAGGAGGAAGCCGTGAGTACAGCGGTTCGGACGGTGGCACTGGGAGAGCAGTTGGCCACCCTGCTGCGGGAACGCATAGTCCGGGGCGACGTGCCCGCGGGCACGCACCTGGTGGAGGACGTCCTCGCCGGTGAGCACGGCATCAGCCGCGGCCCGGTCCGGGACGCGCTGCGCACACTGCTGGCCGAGGGACTGCTCGAGTCCCGTCGGCGCGGCTACTTCACCAAGTCGTTCGGACAGGCCGACGTCGACGAGCTCTACGAGATCCGCAAGGCCGCCGAGCACCTCGCCTGCGAACTCGCCATCTCCCGCGGCGGGGCAGCCGAGTGGGACGGGCCACGAGGCGTCCTGGTGGAGATGGCCCGCCACGCCGAGACCGGGAATCGACGCGGCTACGCACAGGCCGACCTCGAGTTCCACACCCGCTTCTACGAGATCTCCGGCAACAGCCGGCTGCTGTCGCTGTGGCACAGGTACATGCCCACCTTCGCGACTCTGCTGGACATCACGAACGCCCAGGACGCGGACCTGCACCCCTCGTTCGAGGACCACACCCTGCTACTGAAACTGGCCGAGGACGGTGACTGGCAAACCTTCCGCGGGGTCCTCGAAGAGCACCTGGCCGGCTCGCACGGCCGGCTGAGCGCCGCCATCTCGGCACCCGGCGCGTAGGGCCGCCGCCGCCCGGATTCCGGCCGTACCCGCCCGTCCCACCTTCGGGGCCGTCCCAACCGGAGGGAGCCTCGCGCGCCCCACGGACATTCCGTATGATCGTCGGATGCTGATCCTCCTCTCGCCCGCGAAGTCACTGGACTTCGAGACGAAGCCGGCCACCCGCAAGCACTCGGAGCCGCGTCTGGTCGCGGAGTCGGAGAAGCTGATCGGCATCATGCGCGAGAAGTCGCCCGCGGACATCTCCAGGCTGATGGACATCTCCGAGGAGCTCGCCACGCTCAACGCCGAGCGGTACTCGAGCTTCGACGCCGAGCACACCCCCAAGAACGCCCGGGCAGCCGTGCTGGCGTTCAACGGCGACGTCTACCAGGGTCTGGCGGCCCCCGATACCTTCGACGCGCGCGACTTCACCGAGGCGCAGAAGACCATCCGCATCCTCTCCGGCCTCTACGGGGTGCTGCGGCCGCTGGACCTGATCCAGCCGCACCGCCTCGAGATGGGCACCAGGCTCACCACCCCGCGGGGGCGGAACCTCTACGAGTGGTGGGGCGACAAGGTGACAGACCAGGTCAAGCGTGACCTCGACTGCTCCCCCGGCGCCGACGTCGTGGTCAACCTCGCCTCCAACGAGTACTTCGGCGTGATCCGCCCGGAGCGCCTCGGCGTCCGCGTCGTCAGCCCCCGCTTCGAGGACCGCGGCCCAAGCGGCGAGCCGCGAGTCGTCTCCTTCTACGCCAAGCGGGCACGCGGGCTGATGGCATCCTGGCTGGTCAAGGACCGCTCCAGGACGCCCTCGCGGGTGTTCGAGTTCAGCGCGGACGGCTACGAACTCGACGACGCCCGCTCCACCAAGGACCAGCCGGTCTTCGTGCGATGAGCCCCGCCGCTACCGCTGGGCCCCCCGCGAACGAGCCCGCCGGCACCGGTGCCCGACGCGTGGGCCTGGTGCTGCTCGCCGCCCTGCTCGCCGGAGTGGTGATCTCCTTCGGGCAGACCGTCGCGCCCGAACCGATCTCACCGCTGTTCAACTCTGCGACGCCGGTGGTCGCGCTGGCCGGAGGGCTGGCGCTGGTCGGACGACGGCTGTGGAGCAACATCGTATTCGGGGCCCTGGCGGGACCGCTCGCGATGGTCGGCTACTACGTCACCACTGCCCTGCGCGACTACGGAGTGTCCATGCGGATGGTGCTGTTCTGGTGTGCGGCCGGGATGGTCAGCGGCGTGGCCATGGGGCTGGCCGTGTGGCTGCTGCGGGGCAACGGATCGCGTTGGTTGCGGGGCGTCGGGGCCGCCGTCCTGCCGGCCACCGCGGTGGGCGAGGCCGCTCACGGAATCGTCCGGATCTCCGACACGACGCCGATCCTCTACTGGTCGGGCCTTGGCGTGCTGGGGCTGGCGCTGCTCGCCTGGCTGGCGGCACGCAGGCTGGACGGCGCCGTCGAACGGGCCGTTGCCGTGGCTGCGACGGCGGTGTTCGCCGTCGTGCTGTTCCTCATCTACGGAGGCTGAACCTCGGCACGTAGCCCGGCTCCGACGGCGTGGCCTCGGTCTCCCCACTGGCACGCCGCAGCCCGATGGCCAGTGAGGCCAGCGCCAGCGCCACCGGCACCGAGGGGATGCGGAACATCTCGTGGGGGTGCAGCAGCGTGAGCCAGCCTAGGCACGCGACCAGGCCGGCCTGCAGGACGACGACGAAACCCAGGGCGTCGCGCCGGTGGAGACCCGCCACGGCCCCGATGGCGAGGACCACGGCGGTGGCAGCGAGCCCGGCGGGGGCCGTGGTCCCGATCTGCATCGAGTACGGGTCCCCCACCCGCAGGTAACTGGCGAACTCGAAGGTCTGGAGCCAGCCCAGGAACGGGAAGCCGATGTTGCCCGCGCTGTAGGCGAGCTGCTCGGCACTGAACCGGGTCCGCACGAAGAAGCTCCAGCCGAAGTACGCGGCCGGCCCGGCTACCAACGCGACGGCTCCGGGCCAGTTGACTGATCGCCCCCGCAGCATGCGGTACGCGGTGTGGAGAAGTAGCGCGAACGGGACGAGGATGAGCTGCTGCTTGAGCAGGCAGGTCACCACCACCAGCGCGGCCAGCACCCAGGCGCTGCCCTTCTCTCCTCGTCCCCACCACAGCAGGATGGCGCAGACCATCGCCAGCTGCATCGGCTCGGTCAGCAGGGTGGTGGAGCTGTAGAGCAGGCCGGGGCTGGCGGCGACGGCCAGACCCCACCAGGCAGACCCACCGCCGCTCGCCACCAGGCGGGACAACAGGTAGCCGGCGCCGAACAGCGAGGCGAGCGTCATGAACCAGAACACCAGCGGCAGGGCAACGGGGTTGCCGAGCGAGAACAACCCCGCGAGCCAGCCCCACAGCGGGCTGCCGTAGCGGTAGCCGGCGAGGTCGATCAGGTCGTGGGCCTGCCCGAGGGCGAACGGGTCGAGGGCGATGGCGTAGTAGTAGACACCGTCGTAGTGCTCCACGCCTGTGACGAACTTGAAGTCGGGATCGAGCTCTCGCACCAGCTGCGCGATGGCGTCGGTGTCGGCGATGTGCAGGAGCTGGCTGACGTGCAGTTCAGGCCAGCGCGACGCCCACTGGGTCAGCGCCGCGACCAGTACGGCCACCGCACCGCAGACCAACGCCACGCCGCGGCCTCCGAGGCGGTGAATGCGGCTCATTCCACGGAGGATACCTGCCGAGGACCGGACGTGGCGGGGGACGGCTGCCGGATCCGACCGAACCCGGGCGCCGGCGCCGGGGGTGCGGCACAGTGGAGGCATGACCGCGCCAGTCACACTTCAGTTCCTCGGAGCCTCAGGCACCGTGACCGGATCCAAGTACCTGGTCGAGGCCGGCGAGCGACGGCTGCTCGTCGACGCCGGCATGTACCAAGGGGCCAAGGAGTTGCGCCTGCGCAACCGCGAGCCCTTCCCCGACGCCAGCACCCTCGACCTCGTCGTCGTCACGCACGCCCACGCCGACCACACCAGCTACCTCCCGGCCCTGGTCAACCAGGGCTTCAGCGGTCCGATCTTCTGCACCCAGGGCACCGCCCGGCTCGCCGAGATCGTGCTGCGGGACTCTGCGTACCTGCAGGAGCTCGAGACCGAGAACGCCATCCGCGGTGGCTACTCCAAGCACGCGCATCCCGAACCGCTCTACACCAAGGCCGACGCCGAGTGGACCATCGAGCTGTTCCAGACCGTCGAGTTCGACACCGACGTGGCCCTCGGGCACGGCGTCGTGGCCCGCTGGACCCGGGCCGGGCACATCCTCGCCTCGGCCTCGGTGAACGTCACCATCGACGGCGTGGCAGTCCTGTTCTCCGGCGACCTCGGGCGCGAGTCCCATCCCGTCGTCCGCCACCGCGACACCCCGCCCGGCGCGCGGTGGGTGCTGTGCGAGTCCACCTACGGAGACCGCGAGCACGAGGACCCGGCCGTGGCCCACGTCGCCATGGCCGACGCGATCACCCGCACGGTGGCCCGCGGCGGCTCGGTGGTCATCCCCGCCTTCGCGATCGACCGCACCGAGGCCGTCCTGCACGCGCTCGTCGCCCTGCAGCGCGAGGGCCGCATCCCAGAAGTGCCGGTGCTCGTCGACGGACCGATGAGCATGAGGGCGCTCGACGTCTACCGGGACATGCCCGAGGAGCTCGCCGAGGGCGTCACCGTCGAGGACTTCCTGGGCCTCCGACGGCTCGAGGAGGTCCGAACCAGCCGCCAGTCGCGCAAGGCGCGCGACGAGAAGGGCTCGCGGATCATCATCTCGTCCTCGGGGATGCTCGAGGGCGGCCGCGTCCTGAGCTGGCTGCAGAAGCTGCTGCCCGACGAGAAGAACTGCGTGGTCATCGTCGGCTACCAGGGCGAGGGCACGCGCGGTCGCGACATCATCGAGGGTGCCCGCCACGTCAAGATCAACGGCCGACACGTCCCCGTGCGGGCCGAGATCGTCGACGAGAACGGGTTCTCCGCCCACGCTGGCGCCTCCGAACTGGTGTCCTGGGTGGCGGCCCTGGACCCCCGCCCCGAGACGGTGTTCCTGGTCCACGGCGAGCCCGGGTCGGCCGCCGCACTGGAGGAGCGGATCGAGACGGAGCTCGGGATCACCACGGTGGTGGCCCGGCACGGGGAGAAGGTGCTGCTCAGCGAGCCGGTCGACGAGGACCTCGAGGACTCCGAGGAGTAGCCCCGCCCGGACCCCACCGGCACCGGCGGCGAGCAATAGGCTGTGGGGCGTGGGAACCCTGCGCACCGTCACCCTGAACACCGGCTTCGACGACTACTACACCGTCACCGGGATGAGTTGGGGAGGGCTCGGGAGGATGCAGGACTTCCGGTCCGTGTGCTCCGGCAAGGGCGTCAGCTGCGCGCGCGCCGCGCTCGCGCTGGGGCTGCCGGTCAAGGCCTACGCGCTGGTGGGGGCCGACGACATCGCCCACTACTCCGAGCGGTTGGCCGAGGAGCACCTCGACCACCATCTCGTCGCCGTGCCGGGCAGCACCCGACACAACCTGACCCTCGTCGACGGCGAGGGCAGGCAGGTGGCCGCCCACTTCGTCGCCAAGGGGTTCACGCTCGAGGGACCCGAGGCCGTCGCGCCGCTGTTCGAGCGCCTGCTGGCTGACCTGGAGCCCGACGACGTGGTCACCCTCAACGGCTCCACGCCGTCGGGCTTGCCGGACGACACCTGGGCCGCACTGGCGCGGGCCTGTCGCGAGCGGGGCGCGCGGGTCGTCGTCGATGCCCAGCAGGCCGCCTTCCGCGCCGCCCTCGCGGTGCCCGGGCTGACGGCGTTCAAGCCCAACGACGACGAGATCGTCGCCCTGCCCGGGGTGGCGGAGGTCGAGCCCGGGGAGCGGGTGGGTCTCGCGCTGGGGCAACTCGCCGCCACCGGCGTGCGGATTCCGCTGGTGAGCCTCGGGGCGCGGGGAGTGGCCGTCCTGCGCGGCGACGAGGTGGTCACCATGGCGTGCCCGGTGGAGAACCCGATCCAGTCGGTGATGGCGGGGGACGCGTTCGTCGCGGGCCTGGTGTGGGGACTGCTCGAGGAAGCCGACGACGAGGGCTGCATCCGCCACGGGCTCGCCGCGGCCGCCGCGCACGTGGCAGGCCTCAGCGGCGCTGCCCTGCGGGAGCGGGCGGTGGCCAACCTCGCCCTCGCGGGCTGATCACGCCAGCCTGATCTTCAGTTCCGCCGCGATCTGCGGAGCGAGGAACATCAGCTGTTCCTCCGACATCGTGGCGCCGCCCAGCCAGGTCCAGCCGCTCACCGAGGACAGCTCCGCGCCGCTGAGGTCGAAGTCGGCCACCTTGGAGTTGTGGACGGTGAGGCTGCCGATCCGGCTGCCCGGGAACGAGACCCGCTTCGCGTCGGCCTGCAGCAGGTCGAGCTCGTCGATGACGCAGTCGGTGAAACAGAAGTCGAGCAGCTTCGACCCGCGCAGGTTCAGGTAACTGATGCGACAGCCCTTGAAGTGGACGGCGCGGGCGTCGAGGTCGAACGCCTCGATGGCTCCGAGCCTTCCGCCGTCGAACTCGACGTCACGCCAAGCCGCGCGCGCCGACCTCACCACCGGCGCCGCCGTCTGCTGGAACCTGGTCTCCACCAGCCGCGACGACGCGAACACCAGCTCGTCCACCACCACGTCCGAGAACAGCGAGCCGTTGACGACGCTGCCCTTGCCGAGATCGAGCCGCTCCGCACGGATGTCCGCGTAGCGCAGGCCGTAGATGTCGGTGTTGGGCTCCAACAGCGACCGCGAACCCTCGCTGAGCTCACCGAAGGAAAGCGCTCTGAGCTGCGGGGGCCTGGGGGCGTCGGATGCTCGCATCCCCCCACCCTAGGGGCGGCCACGGACAAGGGGAGCCGAGGCCTTGGTGACCACCACCCCTCGGCGCCACCCGACCGACAAGGAGCGGGACGGTGTCGCGGGCACCGCCGCGATCAGTAATCTTCTGCCATGCCATTGACTGACCTGACGCTCGCCGAGCTGCGCGAGTTCCGCCCCGACGTCGCCGAGCCCGCCGACTTCGACGCCTTCTGGACCCGCACCCTCGAGGAGTCCCGCGCTGCGGGCGGGGAGGCCACGCTCACGCCGGCCACGACCCCCGTGAACCAGCTCGTCGTCGAGGACCTCACCTTCCCAGGGTTCAACGGCGAGCCCATCCGCGCGTGGGTCACGCGCCCGCGCACCGACTCCCCGCTCCCGGCCGTGATCGAGTACATCGGCTACAACGGCGGGCGCGGCCTGCCGGGCGAGCGGCTGCAGTGGGCCGCCGCAGGCTACGTGCACGTGCTGATGGACACCCGCGGCCAGGGCAGCGCCTACGGCGGAGGCGGCCACACCCCCGACCCGCACGGCTCGGAGGGTTCGGTGGCCGGCTGGATGACCAAGGGCATCAGCAGCCCGGACACCTATTACTACCGTCGCGTCTACACCGACGGCGTGCGCCTCGTCGACGCGGTGAGGCAGTTCCCCTTCGTGGACCCCGACAGGATCTCCGTGACCGGCGGCAGCCAGGGCGGCGGCATCTCGGTGGCGGTCGCGGGCCTGTCGGGGGACGTGTTCGCGGTCATGCCAGACGTGCCGTACCTGGCGCACTTCCAGCGCGCGGTGGAGCTCACGCCGCAGCTGCCGTTCACGGAGGTCACGCAGTACCTGTCGGTGCACCGTGACCGGGAGGACGTCGTGTTCAACACGCTGTCCTACTTCGACGGCGTGAACTTCGCCCGTCGCATCAAGGCCCCGAGCCTGTACTCGGTGGCGCTGATGGACCCGATCGTGCTGCCGTCGACGGTGTTCGCCTCCTACAACCACGTCCCGGCCGCGGACAAGGAGATCGCCGTCTACAAGTACAACGGGCACGAGGGCGGCCAGATCCACCAGTGGGTGCGCCAGACGCAGTGGCTGGCGGAGCGCCTCTGACCCGTACCGGGGGCAGAGGCGCGTGCCGGTCAGCTCACTTCTGGTTCAGCACCGCCTTCGCCGCCGCGAACCTGGCGATCGGGACGCGGAACGGGGAGCAGGACACGTAGTCGAGCCCGACGGAGTTGAAGAACTCAACCGAGTCCGGGTCTCCCCCGTGTTCCCCACAGACGCCGGTCTTGAGGCCCGGCTTCGTGCTGCGTCCCTTGTCCACGCCCATCTGGACCAGCTGACCGACGCCGTCGACGTCGATAGTCTCGAACGGGTTGCGCTCCAGCACGTGGTCCATGATGTAGTTCGTCAGGAACCCGTTCTCGGCGTCGTCGCGGGAGATGCCGATGGTGGTCTGGGTGAGGTCGTTGGTGCCGAAGCTGAAGAAGTCGGCGTGCTCGGCGATCTGGTCGGCGAGCAGCGCGGCCCGGGGCAACTCGATCATCGTGCCGATCGTGTAGTCCAGCTCCCGCCCGGCCTGGGCCAGCTCGTCGGCCACCGTCTTCTCGACGATGGCCCGCTGTGCCGAGAGCTCCTGCGTGAGCGCGACCAGGGGGATCATGATCTCCACCTTGACCGTCTCGCCCTCGCGGTCGAGCACAGCCAGCGCAGCCCGCACGATGGCCCGGGTCTGCATCTCCGGAATCTCCGGGTAGAGCATTGCGAGCCGGCAGCCGCGGGTGCCGAGCATCGGGTTCTGCTCGTGCAGCCGCTTCACCTGGGAGAGGGTCTCCCTCGCGTCGGCGAGCTCCGCGCCGTCGTTCCCGGCGGTCTCCAGCCGCTGCACCAGCAGCGACTGCTCCACGAGGTTGGGCAGGAACTCGTGCAGCGGCGGGTCGAGCAGCCGCACGGTCACCGGCAGGCCCTTCATAGCCGTGAACACGCCCTCGAAGTCCGACTGCTGCATCGGCAGGATCTCCGCGAGCGCCTCGGCGCGCTGGGCCTGGTTGTCGGCCAGGATCATGCGACGCACCGCCGGCAGCCTGTCGGCGGCCATGAACATGTGCTCGGTGCGGCACAGGCCGATGCCCTCGGCGCCCAGCTCGCGGGCCTTCGTCGCGTCCTCGAAGTTGTCCGCGTTTGCCCGCACGCCCAGGCGGCGGACCTCGTCGGCCCATGCGACGACGCGCTCGAAGTCCTCGTTGATCTGCGGCGGGATCAGGTCCAGCGCCTCGCCGTAGACGTCACCGGTCGAGCCGTCGAGGGTGATGACGTCGCCCTCGTTCAGCACCCGGTCGCCGATGGTCAGGGTCCGGGCCTTGACGTCGATCTTGATGCCACCGGCGCCGGCCACGCAGGGCTTGCCCATGCCGCGCGCGACGACGGCCGCGTGCGAGGTCATGCCGCCGTGCGCGGTCAGGATGCCCTGGGCGACGATGACACCGTGGATGTCGTCGGGTGTGGTCTCGTAGCGCACCAGCACCACGGGCTCGCCCTTGCCGCCGCGCTCGGCGGCGGTGTCGGCGTCGAACACGACCTCACCGACGGCGGCGCCCGGGGACGCGGGCAGGCCCTTGGCGATCGGGGTCCGGCCGTGCGCGGGGTCAATGGCCGGGTGCAGCAGCTGGTCCAGCTGGGACGGTTCGATCCGGCCGAGGGCCTCGTGCTGGGTGAGCACGCCCTCGTCGACCAGGTCCGAGGCCACCTTCAGCGCGGCGGCGGCGGTGCGCTTGCCGTTGCGCGTCTGGAGCAGGAAGAGCCGACCGTTCTCGACGGTGAACTCCATGTCCTGCATGTCCTTGTAGTGGGCCTCCATCTTGGCCATCGTCGCGATCAGCTCGTCGTAGGCCTCGGGCAGCACGTCGCGCATCTCCGCCAGCGGGCGGGGGGTGCGGATGCCGGCGACGACGTCCTCACCCTGCGCGTTGACGAGGAACTCGCCGTAGAGGGACTTCTCGCCGGTGGAGGGGTCGCGGGTGAAGCAGACGCCGGTGGCCGACGTGTCGCCGCGGTTGCCGAAGACCATCTGCATCACGTTCACGGCGGTGCCGAGTTCGGCCGAGATGTTGTTGGCGCGGCGGTAGACGTCCGCGCGGGGGTTGAGCCAGGACCGGAACACGGCGTCGACGGCGCGGTGCAGCTGCTCGCGCGGGTCCGAGGTCCACTCGCCGCCGAGGTGTTCCGCGGAGATCTCCTTGAACGTGGCGACGAGTCCCTTGAGGTCCTCGGCCGTCAGGTCGGTGTCCTGCTCGACGCCGCGCTCGGCCTTCAGCCCCGTCAGCGCGTCCTCGTAGAGGTAGGCGGGCACCTCCTCCACGACTTCGCCGTACATCTGGATGAAGCGGCGGTAGCAGTCCCAGGCGAACCGTTCGTTGCCGGACTCCTGCGCGACCGCCGCCACGGACTCGTCGGACATCCCGAGGTTGAGGATCGTGTCCATCATTCCCGGCATCGAGACCACCGCACCGGAGCGCACGGAGACCAACAGCGGGTTGCTGCTGCCCCCGAGTACCTTGCCGGTGCGTTCCTCGAGCCGGGCGAGACCCTCCTCGATCTCCTCCCGCAGCCCGTCGGGCCACCGGCCGTCGCGTTTGGTCGCCTCGATGCATGCCTCGGTGGTTACCGTGAAGGCGTCCGGGACCGGAACCCCCACGCGGGCCATCTCCGCAACGCCGGCGCCCTTGCCACCCAGCAGTGGCTTCATCGAGGCGTCGCCTTCGGAGAGGTCGTAGATGAAACGCTTCTCAACCATTTGATCTCCTTCGACCACATCTTGGGACCTCGTCGTCCCCTGTCAGCCACCCTATGACCTCGCAACCCCGTTGGAGAGGCGGGGTCGAATAATTGCACTCGTCACCGGGAGGGGCGCGCCACCCCGGGCACCTGTCGCAGGGCTTGACCGACCCGTCGGGCGCGGGACTGCACCAGGTCCACGATCCGCGACGCCAGTTCCTCCAGCGCCACCCCGGTGGTGTCGACGATGGGGCACTTCAGCTGCTGCTGCACCTGCCGCACCTCGAACAGCTCCTCGTAGATCCGGTCCAGGTCGGCGTAGCCGTCGCGCGTGCCGAAGCCTCCCATGCCACGGACCCGCTCACCCCGGATTTTCTGCAGCTGCGTGGCCTCCATCGTCAACCCGACCAGCCGCCACGAGTCGACGGTGAACAGTTCCTCCGGCGGCGCGATCCCGGGCACCAGCGGCACGTTGGCGGTCTTGAACCCGAGGTAGCCCAGGTACATCGACAACGGCGTCTTGCCGGACCTCGATGCCCCCGTCAGCACGATGTCGGCCTGCCGGAGCGCGCCGGGCGCGGCGCCGTCGTCATTGCGGACGGCGAAGTCGATGGCGGCGATCCGGGTGAAGTAGTCCGTCTCCACCCCGACGGGGCGGCGCGGCGCGTCATCGGCCTCGGCGCCGGAGGCGTGCTCGATGGCGTCGAGGGTGTCGCTCATCAGGTCCACGTACGGGACGCCGAGGTCGGTGCAGATCTCCTCCACCAGCTCCACGAGCTCGTCCTCGACGAGCGTGAACAGCACGACGTTCGGCCTGCCCCGGCGTTCGCGCAGCCCCTCCAGGGCGTCGTGGACGGACTGCTTGGAGGTCATCCGCCGGTGTCTGACGAGCCGCACCTCCTGGCCGGGGAACTGGGCGACGGCGGCGCGCGCGATGCGGACCGCGGACTCCCCCGAGGAGTCGGCGACGATGTGGATCTCCAGCGGCTCTGCTGACATGGCGTCAATCTAGCGGTGGGGGTGAAAGCGATTGTCCGACCCCGGTGTTTCCGGCCGGAACTGCCGGGCGTAGCATCCGGACCATACGGGCGATGGAGTCCGATTTCAGCACCTCGCAGGAGTGATCCGAATGGGCACAACAGCATCCAACGAAGGGCGAGTACAGCCACGGAGGGCGACCCGACGGCGCTGGTGGGCGGCAGTCGCCGGAGCCGGCACGCTGGTCCTTTCCGCCTGCGCCGGGCAGACACCGTCCGGCGACGGCCACCAGGTCGGTGGCGAGGCAAACCTGCAACTGCCGGACCTCGGCTCGGTCAAGTTCGTGGGGCTCCCCGGCGACGTCCTGCTCGCGCTCGGGCTCGTCGTGTGCGCGCTCGGGCTCGTGTTCGGGCTGGTCACCTACCGCCAGCTGCGGGCGATGCCCGCGCACCACTCCATGCGCGAGATCTCGGAGCTGATCTATCGCACCTGCAAGACCTACCTCGTGCAGCAGGGCCGGTTCCTCCTGCTGCTGTGGGCGTTCATCGCGACGATCATCATCGTCTACTACCTGTTCCTGGTGGGATTCGGCGTGGGCCGCACGGCCATCGTCATCGGGTTCTCCCTGGTGGGCATGGCCGGCTCCTACGCCGTCGCCTGGTACGGCATCCGCGTCAACACGTTCGCCAACTCCCGCGCCGCCCACGCCTCCCTCGGCGGCAGGCCCTACCCGCTGCACGACATCCCGATGCGCGCCGGCATGAGCGTGGGCATGGTGCTGATCTCCGTCGAACTGGCGATGATGCTGGTGATCCTGGTGTTCCTGCCCGGCGAGATCGCCGGTGCCTGTTTCATCGGGTTCGCCATCGGCGAGTCGCTCGGCGCAGCGGCGCTGCGGATCGCGGGCGGCATCTTCACCAAGATCGCCGACATCGGGGCTGACCTGATGAAGATCGTGCTGGGCATCCGCGAGGACGACGCCCGCAACCCGGGCGTGATCGCCGACTGCGTCGGTGACAACGCCGGCGACTCCGTCGGCCCCTCCGCCGACGGCTTCGAGACCTACGGCGTCACCGGCGTCGCCCTGATCACCTTCGTCCTCCTGGGCGTGCCGGACCCGACGATGCAGGTGGCCCTGCTGGTTTGGCTGTTCGTCGTCCGCGCCGTGATGTTGGTCGGCTCCGGCATCTCGTACTTCGTGAACCACGCGATCACCCGCCGCCGCCACCGCGACTCCGTCGACATGGACTTCGAGTCACCGCTCACCTCACTCGTGTGGCTGACTTCGGTGATCTGCATCGCCGCGACGTTCGGCACCTCGGCCCTGCTGCTGACCGGCATGGGCGACGGCCTGTGGTGGAAGTTGTCCCTGATCGTGAGCTGCGGCACGCTCGCGGGTGCACTGATCCCCGAACTGGTGAAGGTGTTCACCTCCCCCAACGCCAAGCACACGCGCGAGGTGGTGGTGTCCTCCAGCAAGGGCGGCGCTTCGCTCAACATCCTGTCCGGCCTGGTGGCCGGCAACTTCTCCGCGTACTGGATCGGGCTGGCGATCGCCGGCCTGATGTCGGTGGCGTACTGGATCTCGAACCTCGGCCTCGGAGACCTGATGCTCGCCCCGGCCGTGTTCGCGTTCGGTCTGGTGGCCTTCGGCTTCCTCGGGCTGGGTCCCGTGACGATCGCCGTCGACTCCTACGGTCCCGTGACCGACAACGCGCAGTCCGTCTTCGAGTTGTCCCGGATCGAGGACCTCGGCGTCGACGACGAGCTCGAGACCGAGTTCGGGGCCGCCCCGGACCACGAGCGGGCCAAGTTCCTGCTCGAGTCCAACGACGGCGCCGGCAACACGTTCAAGGCGACGGCGAAGCCCGTGCTGATCGGCACCGCCGTCGTCGGTGCCACCACGATGATCTTCTCGATCATGATGGGCCTCACCGAGAAGCTGACCGAGAACGTCGACAAGCTCTCCCTGCTGCACGCACCCTTCCTGCTCGGCCTGATCGTCGGCGGCGCGGTGATCTACTGGTTCACCGGCGCCTCGATCCAGGCGGTGACCACCGGTGCCTACCGCGCCGTGGAGTACATCGGTGCCAACATCCGGCTCGACGGCACCACTCGCGCCTCGACGAAGGACTCCTCGAAGGTGGTTGAGATCTGCACTCGCTACGCCCAGAAGGGCATGCTCAACATCTTCCTGGGCATCTTCTTCGCCACCTTGGCCTTCGCGTTCGTGGAGCCCTTCTTCTTCATCGGTTACCTGATCTCGATGGCGCTGTTCGGGCTCTTCCAGGCGATCTTCATGGCCAACGCCGGCGGCGCATGGGACAACGCGAAGAAGCTGGTGGAGGTGGACCTTGCCGCCAAGGGCACCCCGCTGCACGCCGCGACGGTCGTCGGCGACACCGTCGGCGATCCCTACAAGGACACGTCCTCGGTGGCCCTGAACCCGGTGATCAAGTTCACGACGCTGTTCGGCCTGCTGGCCGTCGAACTCGCCCTCGCGCTGGCCCACCAGGGCCTGGGGAACCTCACCACCGCCCTCGCCGTCGTCTTCGGCCTCGCGTCGATGTACTTCGCGTTCCGCTCCTTCCACGGCATGCGGATCGGGGAGGAGATCGAGGACCTGGATGTCTCGGAGGGAGCGGTCGCGACGGCCGAGCACTCCTGATCGTGAAATCACCCCGATTGCACGCCTGATGTGGAATGGTGAAGGCGTCCGGTCGGCCCGGGAGCACGATCGCGCCCGCAGGACCGAACGGACCCGACAGCACTACTGAAGGACTCGATCATGACCGACCCGAACAACCCCTACGGACCGAACTCCGGCAACCAGGGCCCCGACGGCCAGCCCTCGGCCAACCCCTACGGCCAGCCGTCTGCGGGCGACGCCTACGGCCAGCAGTCCACGCCCGACCCGTACTCCCAGCAGCAGGCCTCTGACCCGTACTCGCAGCAGCAGTCGGCCGACCCGTACGCCCAGCAGCAGCCGGCCGACCCCTACGGCCAGCCGTCAGCCGACCCGTACGCGCAGCAGCAGCCGGCCGGACCGTACGGCCAGCCCTCCGCCTCCGACCAGTACGCGCAGCAGCAGGCGGCGGACCCGTACGGCCAGCAGGCACAGGGGCAGTACGCCCAGCAGGGCCAGTACGCCCAGCCCGACCCGTACGCGCAGGGCTACGCCGGCCCCGGCGGCGGCCCCTCCTACGGAGGCAGCACCGATCTGGGCTCCCAGGGCAAGGGCTTCTTCGGCGCCCTGTTCGACTTCAGCTTCTCCACCTTCGTCACCCCGAAGATCATCAAGCTCGTCTACATGATCGGCACGGTGCTCATCGGGCTGGGCCTGGTGATCTTCCTCATCTCCTCGCTGGTGACCGGTGAGGCGCTCGCCATCCTGGCCGCGATCATCGTCGGCCCGATCGTCGCCCTCATCTACCTGGCCATCATGCGAATGACGCTCGAGATGTACTTCGCCGTGGTGCGCCTGTCCGAGGACGTCCACCACCGCCTGCCCAAGCAGTGACACCGGGCCGGCAGCGCCGGTCCCACGATGTGCGAATCAGAGCCCCTCGCGAACCTCGCGGGGGGCTCTGGTCGCCAGTACCCACGCCGTCGCGAAGAACAGGATCCCCCAGATCACGTACGAGTTCCCGACGACGGACTCCCACGCCTCCCACGGCGCGGCCGCGCTGGGTTCCGGCTCGACGTGCCAGATGCCCTGGCTGTAGAACACCAGCACGCCGAGCGCCGTCGTCCCCAGCAGCAGCACCCCGGTGGCGCCAGACGTGCGCAGTCCCAGGGCCAGGAGGACGATCAGCGCCGGGACCAGCCACACCCAGTGGTGTGCCCAGGACACGGGCGAGGCCAGCAGCGCGTAGATTCCCATGACGAGCATCGCGACGACATCGTGCCCGCGCCTGCACAGCAGGTGCATCAGCAGCAGCGAGCTCAGCCCCAGCACGGCGCAGATGCCGAACCAGAGCAGCGTCGTCGTGGACTCGCCCAACCAGAGCCGGTTCAGCAGGCCGTTGAGGGACTGGTTCGAGACGTAGGAGAGCTCGCCGATGCGGGTCGGGTCGGAGAGCGTCTCGCTCCAGTACTGCACCGAAGCGTCCCAGGTGATCAGGAACCCGATGCCGGTGTAGACGAGCGCGGACCCGATGCCCACCAGCAGCGCCCGCCAGTCCCGGCGCGCCAGGAAGTAGGCGAGGAACACCGCAGGCGTGAGCTTGATCGCCAGCGCCAGCCCGACCAACGAGCCCTGCCACCACCGACCCCGGCCGGCCAGCACGTCGATGACCACCAGCGCCATCAGCACCACGTTCACCTGCCCGAACTCGATGGTCTCCCGCACCGGGATGATCCACATCAGCACCGACGCCAGCGCGACCGCGACCCACGCGGCCTCGGCGAGGCGCCGGTCGAGCACCTCGCGGACCACCAGCAGCACGACGACCAACAGCGCCGCGAGTGTCACCAGCGTGAAGATGACGTTGGCCACGTCGAAGGAAAACAACGTCAGCGGCACGAACAGCACCGCCGCGATGGGCGGGTAGGTGAACGGCAGGTTCGCCCCGACCGCCGTGTCCGGCAGCACGCCGTAGAGGTCACCGCCGTCGCGGAAGACCTGGGCGCCGAGGCGGTAGACGTCGAGGTCGATCCGGTACGGGATCCACGGGTCCACCGTCGGGATGCCGAACACGAGGCAGTTGACTCCCCAGGCCAGGAAGAGGACTGCGGCCACCCGTGCGGCGCGCGAGCCGAGGTAGAGCTCCAGGAGCTGGTTCGCGAGCCGGGTGGGTTGCATTGCCTCATTATTGCTGGTGACCAGCTCCGGCGGCACGCCGAGGACCGTGCCCGGGCGTGCGCGACCCGAGGCGCGTCGCCGGAGCCTGTCACGGTGGGATCCCGGCACCCGGCCGCCCGATGGCTCCTCCGGTAGGTTGGGGGACGTGACTATCGACGTACGGCCCATCACCGCGGAGCAGCATCTCGCGTTCATCGCGGAGCGCGGCTCGGCATCGTTCCTGCAGACCCCGGCCTGGGCGAGCGTGAAGTCCGAGTGGCGCGGCGAGTCCCTCGGCTGGTTCGACGGGACGGCACTGATCGGGGTCGGACTGGTGCTATACCGGCAGCTGCCCAAGCTGAAGCGCTATCTCGCCTACCTCCCCGAGGGCCCCGTCCTGGACTGGGAGCGCACCGACATCGAGGAGCAGCTCGACGCCCTGGTGGGGTACGCGAGGACCGCGAAGGCGTTCGCCGTCCGGATCGGTCCGGCGCTGAGGCACCACGCCTGGGGTCCGGCCACCATCAAGCAGGCGATCGCCGACGAGCAGGTCACCCGGCTCTCGCAGGTCGAGGCCGACGAGACCTCCCTCGCAGGCACCCGCTGGCTGCGGCAGCTGCAGCACCTCCACTGGCGCCCCGTCTCCGGCGACGAGGGCTTCTCCGCAGGGCAGCCCAAGTTCAACTTCCAGCTCCCGCTGCGCCACGCCGACGGCAGCCCCAAGTCCGAGGATGAACTCCTCAAGGGCATGAACCAGCTGTGGCGGCGCAACATCAAGAAGGCCGCCAAGTCCGGCGTCGAGGTCCGGCGCGGGACCCGCGACGATCTCGCCCGCTTCCACGAGATCTACCTGGAAACCGCCGAGCGCGACGGCTTCACCGGCCGCGCCCTCAGCTACTTCGAGACCATGTGGGACGCGCTCAACGCCGAGGACCCGGAGCGGATGCGCGTCTACCTGGCCGAACACGAGGGCGACCTCGTGGCCGCGACCACCATGATCGTGGTCGGCGAGCACTCCTGGTACTCCTACGGCGCCTCCACCACCGCCAAGCGCGACGTCCGGGGCTCCAACGCCGTGCAGTGGCAGATGATCCGCGACGCTGCCGCGGCCGGGTGCGCGGTCTACGACCTGCGCGGCATCACCGAGGGCGTCGGTGCCGACGATCCGGAGATCGGGCTGATCCAGTTCAAGGTGGGCACCGGCGGCGAGGCCGTGGCCTACCTCGGGGAGTGGGACAAGCCGATCAACCCGGTCCTCTACCTCGCCTTCGACCAGTACATGAAGAGGCGCTGACATGACCCTCCGCCTGAACGTGGACGCCGACGCCTGGCGCAGCCACCACCGCAGCCTGCTCGAGCAGGTGCCGGGCCTGGTGCCCGTTGCCAAGGGCAATGGCTACGGCTTCGGCCTCGAGAACTGCGCCCGCGAGGCCGTCGCGCTGGGCGTCGACGCAATCGCCGTCGGGACCGCCCATGAGGTGCTGCCCGTCCGGCTCGCAGGCTGGAGCCGCGACGTCGTGGTGCTGAACCCGTGGCGGCCGGCGGACCCGCTGGCCACCAGCCTGCTCGAGGACGAGCACGTCATCAGCACAGTCTCCCGCACCCGCGACCTGGACCAGCTCCGGCAGTCCCACCAGCGCGCCCGCATCATCCTGGAACTGGACACCACGATGCACCGCCACGGCCTGCGGGCCGCAGACCTGGACCACGTCGTGACCGCCGGTCTGGCGCTCGAGGGCTGGGCCGTCCACCTGCCCGCGAACGGCTCCCTGGAGGAGGCGACGGCGCTGGCCCGCGCCGCGCTGGCCCACCAGCACGCGCCGGTCTGGGTCTCGCACCTGAGCGTCGCCGATTACGCGGCGTTCTCCACCGAGATGCCGGTGGAGACCCGGATGAGGGTCGGCACCAGGCTGTGGCTGGGCGCGCCGGAGGTCCTCGCGACCACCGCGACCGTGCTGGACGTCCACCCCGTCAAGCGCGGCGACCGGCTTGGCTACCACCAGGCCAGGGCCCCGCGCGACGGCTTCATAGTCGTCACCAGCGGTGGCACGGCCCACGGCATCGCGCTGGCCGCCCCGGTCCCCCAGCGCTCGCTGCGGCAGCGGATCAACACCATCGCCGATGGCGTGATGAGGGCCGCGGGCAACGCCCTGTCCCCGTTCACCGTCGGCGGCCGCAAGCGCCCGTTCGCGGAGCCGCCGCACATGCACTCGTCGATGCTCTTCGTAGCCGGCCGCCGCCCCCGCGTGGAGGTGGGCGACGAGGTCCCCGTCACCTGCCGCATGACCACCACGCGCTTCGACGAGGTCGTCCTCGGCCAGAGGTGAAAACCCCGCTTTCTTTGAATCATTCAAGAAAAGCGGGTACTGTGGGCGACATGCCCGCAACCGTGACGCTCAGCCCGGAGGAAGCCACCGCGCTCCTCCGGAACGCTGGTCTGCGCGTCACGCGCCAACGGGTCGCGGCGCTGCAGTCCCTGGCAGACCACAAGCACGCGACGGTGGACCATATCGTCACCTCCCTCGAGGGCGGGCTGCCCAAGGTCAGCTTCCAGGCCGTCTACCTCGTCGTGGCGGACCTCCTGCGAGCGGGCATCATCACCCGGCTCGACCTGCCCGGCCACCCCAGCCGCTACGAGCTGAACCTGCGGGACAACCACCACCACGTCGTGTGCACCGTGTGCGGCCGCGTCGAGGACGTCGCCTGCGCCGTCGGGGAGGCCCCGTGCCTGCACCCCAGCCAGACGCACGACATGGACATCGCCGTCGCCGATGTCCTCTACCGCGGCGTGTGCCGCGCGTGCCGGGAGAACCCGGCCCCCTGAATCGCTGTACCCACAACAGTCGAACCACAACAGAAAGCGAGCAACGTGACCAACCCCCACACCGGCTCCACCACCCAGGCCGGCATTCCCGCCGTCAGTGACCGCAACTCCCTGTCGGTCGGCGCGAACGGTCCGATCGTCCTGCACGACCACCACCTGGTCGAGACGCTGCAGCACTTCAACCGCATGAACGTGCCGGAGCGTCGCCCGCACGCCAAGGGCGCTGGCGCCTTCGGCGAGTTCGAGGTCACCGAGGACGTCTCGGCCTACACCAAGGCGGCCGTCTTCCAGCCCGGTGCGAAGACCCGCGTCCTCCAGCGCTTCTCCACGGTCGCGGGCGAGCTCGGCTCCCCCGACACCTGGCGCGACGTGCGCGGCTTCGCCATCAAGTTCTACACCGAGGAGGGCAACTTCGACCTCGTCGGCAACAACACCCCCGTGTTCTTCCTGCGTGACCCGATGAAGTTCCCCCACTTCATCCGTTCACAGAAGCGCCTCCCCGACTCCGGCCTGCGCGACGCCACGATGCAGTGGGACTTCTGGACCCAGAACCCCGAGTCCGCCCACCAGGTGACCTACGTGATGGGTGACCGTGGCCTGCCGACGTCGTGGCGCCACATGAACGGCTACGGCTCGCACACCTACATGTGGGTCAACGCGCAGGGCGAGAAGTTCTGGGTGGCATACCACTTCATCTCCCAGCAGGGCGTCGAGAACTTCACCGCCGACGAGGCCGACAAGCTGGCCGGCCTCGATGCGGAGCACCACCGTCGCGACCTGTTCGACAACATCGCCGAGGGCAACTTCCCCAAGTGGGACCTCTACGTGCAGGTGGTCCCCTACGCCGAGGCGAAGGACTACCGCTTCAACATCTTCGACCTCACCAAGACGATCTCGAAGAAGGACTACCCCCGCATCAAGGTGGGCACCCTCACGCTGAACGAGAACCCCACCAACTTCTTCGCCCAGATCGAGCAGGCGGCGTTCTCCCCGGCAAACATGGTCCCCGGCATGGGCATGAGCCCGGACAAGATGCTGCTGGGCCGCAACTTCGCCTACGCCGACGCGCAGCGCTACCGCATCGGCACCAACTTCCAGCAGCTGCCCGTGAACAAGCCGATCAACGAGGTCAAGTCCTACAACTTCGAGGGCAACATGACCTACGATCACCGCGGCGCCGCCCCGGTCTACGCCCCGAACTCCTTCGGTGAGTCCTGGTCCGACGAGACCGGCGCCATCGAGACGTCGTGGGAGACCGACGGCGACCTGGTGCGCTCCGCCTACACCCTGCACGCCGAGGACGACGACTTCGGCCAGGCCGGGACGCTCTACCGCGAGGTGTTCACCGACGAAGGGCGTGCGCGCTTCATCGACACCCTCACCGGCCAGGGCGAGGCCATCGAGAACGACGTCGTGCTGGAGAACTTCTTCCAGTACTGGACCGCCGTCGACGTCGATCTCGGCGCCGCGCTCCGTGAGCGTGTCAACGCCGAGGCCGACGCCGCCTGACGGCTCGCGATTCGAAGGAGGGGCCCCGGGCGACCGGGGCCCCTTTTGTCGTCGGTCAGGCAGCCGCGACCAAGCCCTCGTCGTCGAGGCGCTCCAGCTCCTCGCCGTCGGCAAGCACCCCGCCGATGGGGTCGCTGTGGTCGGGCGCGCGGAGGGGGTCGTCGGCGGGGCGCACGACGTCGCGCAGGAACAGCACCACCAGCCACAGGTCCACCGCGAGCCGCAGCCCGAGGGCCAGGAAGTAGAGCATCTCTGGGCCGGTCTTGGCCGATGTCAGGTGCCCCGACAGCCAGCCCCAGATCGCCAGGTAGTAGCCCACCTGCGCGACGCTGAAGACGATGTACTCCGGCCCGGCCGGGCGTGCCAGCACCAGGGCGAACAACAGCCACAGCCCGGTCTGCGGCGAGTAGGCCGCGCCGAGCATGGCGCACAAGAACACGAAGATGGCCACCACGGTGCCGACGCGCGGACGTCGCTTGCTGACGTAGAGCCAGGTCACCAGTACCGCCAGCAGGAACAGCAGCAGCATGAAACCGAGGTAGCCGGCCGCCCGGACGTTCCAGCCGGTGAGCTGCAGCAGGTACCACAGCGAGCCGTAGGAGGACTCGCCCCCGACCTGGTTCTGGTAGAACGAGATGACCTTGTCCACGTCGGTGAGCACGAGCGGGACGTGCACCACCACCCAGGTCAGGACGGCCGGCAACAGGAACAGCGCCTGCTGGGCCCAGGTGCCGCGCAGGCCGATGCACACCGCGACGGCGAGGATGACGATCATCGGCATGGTGCCGGCCGAGGCAGCGAGCCCGAGGACGATGCCCGCCTCGAGGACGCGGCGCTGCGCGAACTGGAGCAGTCCGACGGCGGTGAGCGCGATGGGCAGGATGTCCCAGTGGACCAGGCCGGAGGCAAACACCACGGGCGCGGCCGCGATCAGCATGCCGTCCCAGGTGCGGTACTTCCCGTTGCACGAGCCGCGGCCCATCATCGCGGTGGAGATGACCCACGCGAGGAAGAAGGCGAACAGCATGACGGCGTTCACGGCGAAGAAGATCTGGGCACCGTCGAGCTGGACCTGGACGTCGGCGTCGGCTCGGATGTCTGCGCCGAGCGCCGCGGAGATGCGCACCGTGGCGAGCACCAGCACGCCCAGGACGGGCGGGAACAGCATGCCGCCGTCACCGCCGAAGGGCGGGGTGCCCAGCCCGAACCCCTGCCCCGTGTACATCAGCGGGATGTCGGAGTAGCAGAGCCGGATGAATGCGTTGATGGGGTTGGTGGCGTCGGTCTGGATGCAGGGGACCTGCCGCACGGCCAGCACGGCGAACGCCAGGGCGGCCGTCAGGATGGTCCAGGGCAGCGGGTTGAACCAGCGTCCTGCGGCGCGGGCGTGCTTGCCCATGGGGCCGCCGAAGGCCGGGAGCAACGCGTTCTTCACGGGAACACCCTAGCCGTCAGGGGCGGCGCGGACCGCGCACCCGCCCAGGGTTGCGCAGTCCCGACGCCGGGCCCTAGCCGTCCCCGGGTGTGGCGGGCGGGCGGCTGGCCTCCTGCCCGGGCACCCCGCTGGAGCCCTGCCCCGGCTGGCTGGTGGCGTCGGGCTCCTCGGGTTCGTCGGTGGGCTCCGGCGGCGCCGAGGTGGGCTCCGGCTCCGGCTCCGAGGTGGGCTGCTCCGGCGTCGGCTCCTGGCTGGGCTCCTGCGTGGGCGGCTGGCTCTGGGTGGGCGTGGGCGTCGGGGTGGGCGTCGGCGTGGGAGAGGGCGTCTGGGACGGCGTGGGCGTCTCCGTCGGCGTCGGGGACTCCGACGGCGAGGGCTCTGGCTCCTCGGTGGTGGGCGTGCTCGTGGGCTCCTCGTCGCGGCCGTCCATCTCCTCGGGCTCGGCGAAGTCGAGCACCTCCATGCCCTCGGTGGCCTGCTGCATGTAGTCCACCCACGTCATCAGCGGGTAGCTGGAGGCGAAGAAGGTGCGGTCGCCCGGCCGCTTGAACGGCACCAGGTCGCCGTTGCCGCCGTCCCCGGCCACGTACATCACGGCGGTGGAGATCTGGCGGGTGTAGCCCACGAACCACGCCGAGGTGATGGTCTCCTCGATGCCGTTGGTGCCCGTCTTGCCGGCCACCGGCCGCCCGAGGTCGGACGCCTTGCGTCCGGTGCCCTCCTGCACGACGCTGGTGAGGGCGTCGGTCACGTTGGCGGCGACGTTGGGCTCGATGGTCTGCTCGGGGGCCTCCGGCGCCTCGTAGAGCACCTCTCCGAAGCGGTCCTCCACCCGCAGCACGATGTGGGTGTCCTTGCGCTTGCCCTCGTCGGCCAGGGTCGCGTACGAGTTGGCCATGTTCACCGGGCTGACCTCGGCGAAGCCGAGCGCGATGCGGTTGTGCGCGTCCCAGCCCGCGCCCGTCGGGGCCCCGGCGTCGTTGGCGGCCTTGATGACCTCGTTCGGGCCGTCGGGGATCTGCTGGGTCATGTCGACGAAGGCGGTGTTGATGGAGTCGGCGATGGCCTTGCGCAGGGTGACCGGCCCGTACTGCTGCTGGTTCTGGTTGTTGATGGTCTGGGTGTCACCGGTGGGTGTGAACGTGTCGCCGTTGAGGACGCTGTCCAGCGAGAACCCGTGGCGGAGACCCGCGACGGCGGCGAAGGCCTTGTACGTCGAGGCCGCAGGTCTGGCGGTGGTGGCCCAGTTGCGCGAGTTGGAGACGTAGTCCGGGCCGCCGTAGAGCGAGAGGATCCCGCCGGTGTAGTTGTCGACGGAGGACAGCGCGATGTGGAGGTCGGAGGCGCTGACCTCCTCGGTGGACTCCTCGGCAGCCAGCCTGGTGTGCTCCTGCGCGACGGTGGTGGCCGCGGCCTGCATGCCCTTGTCCAGGGTGGTGACGATCTTGAGCCCGCCGCCGGAGATCTGCGCGTCGGTGAAACCGATCTCTGCCATCTCGTCCTCGACCATGGAGATCAGGAAGCCCTTGGGGCCGCCGTAGCGGTTGTTGACTGGTACCTCCGGGAACTCGGGGAGCTTGTCGACGGAGGCGTCGTACTCGGCCTGGGTGATGGTGCCCATCTCGAGCATGCCGCCGAGCACGTAGTTGTAGCGGCCGCGCAGGCGCTCGACCTTCTCCTCCCCGCCGGAGGGGTTGAACCCTGCCGGGTTGTTCAGGATGGCCGCCAGCGCGGCCGCCTCCTGGACGGTGAGCTCCTCGGCCGGCTTGAGGAAGAACGACTTCGCCGCGGCTTGGATGCCGTAGGCGCCGCGGCCGAAGTAGATGGTGTTCAGGTAGCCCTCGAGGATCTCCTCCTTGGTCACCTCACGGCCCATCTTCACGGCCAGGACCAGTTCCCGGACCTTGCGGGAGAACGTCCGCTCGGACGTCAGGTACATGACCTTGATGTACTGCTGGGTGATCGTCGAGCCGCCGCCCTGGATCTCACCACCGCGCACGATGTTCCACATCGCTCGCGCGATGCCGCTCACGGAGAAGCCGGGATCCTCCCAGAAGGTCCGGTTCTCCGCAGCCACGACGGCGTCCTTCATGACCTGCGGCATGTCGGCGAAGTCCATGGTGACGCGGTTCTGGACCGCGAGCGAGCCCAGCTGGTTGCGACCGTCGTTGTAGTAGATGAAGGTCGTGTTGGTGGTGAAGTCCTCGTTCGGGTCCGGGAGGTCCGTCGTCGCGTAGAGCAGCAGGAAGCCGCCAAGTCCGGTGAGCCCGAACAGGAGAACAGCCACCAGGCCGACGATGCCGACGCGGCCCCAGATCTTGCGCGCGTTCGACTTCTTGCTCCCCCGCTTGGCGGAACCACGCACGGGCTTCTTCCCGGCCGTGGCCGCCCTCGGGTTCGTCTTCTTGCCGCTCGACTTCTTCGCAGCCCGCGTCGGGGTCTTGCGTTCAGCCATAGATGTCCTCAACCGTCTTCCGTCTGCGTGGCGGCTTGCGCTTGCGCCCGTCGCCCAGCAGGTATGCCTTGATCATGTGGTTCCACCCACATTCGGTGCAGACCTCGACGACGCACACCTTGAACTCGCCGTACTCGTCCTGCATCTCTTCCAGTTCCTTCGTGGACTTGATCCGCCCGGAGTACTGGCCGAGTTGCTCACCGAAGACATAATTCAGGTTGATCAGTGGCGCGTGGCTGCACATGGGGCATCCGACGCTGGATTCCTCCCCGTGGTGCAGCGCGGCACGGACCAGGAGCGGGTCGGCGTCGCAGACGTCGGGCCCCATGACGCGCGACGGCCTACGCGCCGCCTCGAGCGTCGCCCGCCGCTGCAGCGCGTAGTCAACTTCCTGCCGTTTGGACCACATCACGTCAAGACTAAACGCGCACGCAAGCACAGGGGCGCTGATTCGCCCCAACGGGCGGTCCACCGTCGCCTCCGAGCGGTCGGGCCCTGCGCAAGACTGTCGCGCTCCGCGCGGCACTCGGGCTCCACCGCAACACTGTTGCGCTGAGGGCTGTTCGGCCGCGCGCGAGAGTGTCGCGCTGGGCGCGGCACTCGAGGGCCAGCGCAACACTGTTGCGCTGGGACCGACCCCGGGCGACGGTCAGGCGGTGGCGGGCGGCACCTCGGCGGTGCCGGGCAGGATCGGGCCGCGGATGCCGGCGGCGGCGACGGCGCGCTTGGCCCGCAGTCGCACCTCGCGCATCGCGCCCCACTGGTTGTTGGCGGTCGTCTTGATCAGGATGTTCAGCGTCATGGTGCCGCCGGACATGGAGTCCACGCCGAGGACCGTCGGCTCCTGGAGCAGCACCTGCGCCCACTCCGGCTCCTCGTCCATCCCACTGATCGCCCCGCGCAGCACGGAGGCCACCTTCTCCGGGTTCTCGTCGATGGCCACCGGCACCTCGATCATCGCGGTCGAGAACCCCTGCGAGATGTTGCCCAGGGTCAGGATCTCGCCGTTGCGCAGGTACCAGACGGTTCCCGTGGCGGTGCGGACCTTCGTCACGCGCAGGCTCACCTCCAGCACGGTGCCCGTGACGCTGCCCACCTCGATCAGGTCGCCGATGCCGAACTGGTCCTCGGCCAGCATGAAGATGCCGGACAGGTAGTCCTTCACCAGCGACTGCGCGCCGAAGCCGATGGCCAGCCCGCCGACGCCGGCCGATGCCAGCAGGGGCGTCATGGGGACCCCGACGATGGCCAGGACCGTGAGGACGGTCACGATGCCGATGACCACGTCGACGACGTTGTTCAGCAGGGACCCCAGCGTGGAGACCCGCTGCTTGTGCCGCTCCGAGGCCAACCCACTGGCCCGTGCCAGCAACCGCTGCGCCTTCGTCCCCAGGTCGTCGGCGGCCTTCTCCGGGGCCCGGTCGGCCAACGACCGGGTCACGCGCCGGATGAGCAGTTTCAGGAACAGGCGCAGCACCAGCGCCATGACGAGGACGAGGACCACCAGGACGGCGCGCTCGAGGATTTCAGCAGGCATGCCCCCATCTTGCACGCTCAGTCAGCGGTGGCGGTGCTCTCGGAGGTGACGGTGGGCGTGGCGTCGGGCGTCGGCGTGACCTGCCGCGTGCCGGTGACGCTGGCGCTGGGCGATTGCCCCACGTTGCCGGACGGGCTCACCGCGATGCTGCTCGACCCGCTCGGTCGGGGCGAGGACCCGCTCGGACTCGGCGACGACCCACTCGGACTGGGCGAGGACCCGCTCGGACTGGGCGAGGGGGAGCCGCTCGGCCCGTCGGTGGGGCCGGGGGACTGCGAACCGCTCGGCCCGTCGCTCGGGCTGGGCGACGGCGTCTCGCTCGGCTCCCCCGTCGGGGTCGGCGTGGGCGACGGTGAGGCGCTCGGGTCCGGGGAGGCGCAGGGGTTCGGGTCCGACGTCGCCCCCGGAGCCGGGGTCGCTCCCGGGTCGGGCGACTCGGAACAGGTCGGGGTGGGCTCGGCCCCGCAGGTCGGGTCCGTCGTCGGGTCGGCGCTGGGATCGGCGCTGGGCGCGGGCGAGCAGCTCGGCCGCGGCGAGTTCGTCGGCGTGGGCGAAGGCGAGGGCGAGGGCGACACGGTGGCCGACGGCGTGGCCGAGGGTGTCGGCGACTCCGTGACGGTGGGCGTCACGGTTGGCGAGGGCGTCGGGGAGGGAGACTGGCTGGGCGTGGCGGTCGGCGTCGGCCTCGGGGTGGGTCGGGCGATCGGCCGGTTGGTCATCTGGGAGGTGTCCACGTCGACGATCTCGCCGTTGAGCCACTGCTCGGGGTTGGTGTACCAACCGTTGGCGACGACCTCGAAGTGCAGGTGGCAGCCGGTGGAGTAGCCCGTGTTGCCAACGCGCCCGACGCCCTGGTGGACGGTGACCTGCTGGCCGACGCGGACTCCCACGGCGGAGAGGTGGTTGTAGGTGGTGACCACGTGGTAGCCGCCGATCCGGCCGTGGTCGACCCGCACCTGCATGCCGTTGCCGCCGGCCCAGCCGACCTTCGTCACCTTGCCCGGTGCGGCGGCGCCGACCGGCGTGCCGCACGCAGCCGCGAAGTCGAGGCCGGTGTGCAGCTTCCAGACGCGCAGGATGGGGTGGAACCGGTTGCCGAACCGGGAGGTCTTGCGGCCCGAGACCGGCTGGGACAGGAGCGCCCCCCTCGGCAGGTCGACGGCCGGGACCGTGTACTGCGACTTCGTCGTCGTCGGGGTGGCCGCGGCGGCCATGGTGGGAGCCAGGCTCGGGAGTCCGGCGGCCAACAACTCGGGGGCCTCGGCCGGCGGCGCCATCGTGACCCTGGCGTCAGCGCGGTGGTTCTCGAGTTCGGTCTCGGGGGTGGGGCGGGCGTCGACCGGCGGCGCGGACTCGACCACCGGGATCGCCTGGACGTCGCTCTCGCCCATGGTGGTGTAGGCGACGGCGCCCGTCAGGGCAGCCACGATCCCCACGGCAACAATGCCGGAGCCAATTCGACGTCTGGCCACGTCCACCCACTTCCGAGTCAACGTTCCTAGGGAAACATGGAAGGGGTTCAACACGCCAGAGCCTCCGGCCAACCGATCATTCTCACACGGCGACACCGACCACTTCTGCAACGACACGACCGGCGTGACCGGAGGTGCGGCGGCAACGTAGACTGTTCCCTCGTGCCGAGCCTCACCCAAGCCCAGAAGAACGCCGTCGAAGAGTTGCTGCGGATATCCAGCATCATCGACGAGCTCGGCGACCTCTTCCACGAGGCCGGCGAGCGCCTCTACCTCGTGGGTGGGTCGGTGCGCGACGCGCTGCTGGGCGGCCTCGGCCACGACCTGGACTTCACCACCTCGGCCATGCCGGACGTCACCGCCCGCCTGCTGTCCCGGTTCACGCCGACGACGTGGGACATCGGCAAGGCCTTCGGCACCATCGGCGCCCTCCGGAAGCACGACGGCCAGGAGTGGCAGATCGAGGTCACGACCTTCCGCGCCGACGCCTACGAGCCGGGCTCCCGCAAGCCGATCGTCGCCTTCGGTGACAACCTCGCCGACGACCTCGTCCGCCGCGACTTCACCGTCAACGCCATGGCCGTCGACGTCCGCACGCGCGAGTTCATCGACCCGCACGGCGGCCTGGAGGACCTGGCCGCGGGCCTCCTGCGGACTCCGGCCGCACCGGAGATCTCGTTCTCCGACGACCCGCTGCGCATGATGCGCGGCGCCCGGTTCGCGTCGCGGCTGGGCTTCCGCGTGGCCCCCGAGGTCGAGGCCGCGATGAAGTCGATGGCCGAGCGCATCAACATCGTCTCCGCCGAGCGCATCCAGGGCGAGCTGTCCGGCCTCCTGCTGACCGACTCCCCCCGCGCCGGCCTCGACCTGCTCGTGCGCACCGGCATCGCGGACCACGTGCTGCCCGAGCTGCCGGCACTCAAGCTCGAACTGGACGAGCACCACCGCCACAAGGACGTCTACGAGCATTCCCTGATCGTGCTCGAGCAGAGCATCGACCTCGAGAAGGCCCGCGGCCACGAACCCGACCTGATCGGCCGCATCGCCGCGCTCCTGCACGACATCGGCAAGCCCGCCACCCGCCGCTTCGAGGGCAGCAAGGTCACCTTCCACCACCACGACGTCGTGGGCGCCAAGCTGGTCACCAAGCGGCTCCGCGCGCTCAACTACCCGTCGAACGTGGTGAAGTCCGTCGCCCTGCTGATCGAGCTGCACCTGCGCTTCCACGGCTACTCCGAGGGCCAGTGGAGCGACTCGGCCGTGCGCCGCTACGTCCGCGACGCCGGGGACCAGCTCGAGCGGCTGCACATCCTCACGCGATCCGACTGCACCACCCGCAACAAGGCGAAGGCGACGCGGCTGCGGCGCGCCTACGAGGAACTGGAGTGGCGCATCGACGAGCTCGCCGAGCAGGAGGAGCTGGCCGCGATCCGTCCCCACCTCGACGGCACGCAGATCATGGAGGTCCTCGGCATCGGTCCCGGCCGGGAGGTGGGCGAGGCCTACAAGTTCCTGCTCGAGCACCGCCTCGAGCACGGCCCCGTCGACGACGAGGCCGCCAGGCAGCTGCTGCTGGACTGGTGGGCGAAGCGCCAGTCCTGAGCCGGCGCCGCGGACCGGGTGCGCCACCCGCCTCGCCGCCCGGACGACTCCGGCCGCACACTACGATGGACCGGTGATCGCAACCCGTCCCCGCCTCCGCGCCCTGATCGCGGCGCTGCTGGTGCTGGTGGCGGCGGTCATGATCGCACCGACGGCGCGCGCCGAGGACGCCGCGACCATCGACGTGACGATCACCGACGTGTCCACCCCCGTCCTGGACCTGACTGATCCGGAACAGGTCGTCGAGATCAGCGGCACCATCATCAACACCTCGGCCACCCGGGTCCGTTACGTGGCCATCAACTTCTGGCACTCCAGCGATCCGATCACTTCCACTGACGCGCTGGCCGCCGCCGTCGACTCGCACCCCACCGATCCGCTCGGCGAGCGGACCGAGCCCTGGTCCGAGGAGTCCGGCCACATCCAGGTGATCACCCGCGGCGACGACGACTGGTTCGAGCCCGGCGAACGCGCCACCTTCACGGTGAGCGCCAAGGTCTCCGAGTTCGCGCTGCCCACCGACGAGGCCGTCTACCGGATCGGGGTGCACGTGCGCGGCATCCCTGAGGCGGGCGACGGCAACGTGACCGTCGGCCGCGGCCGCATCCTCGCTGTCGCCACGCAGGGCGAGCTGGAGATCGCGCCCGTGGTGAAGCTGACCGCCACCCCCACCCGGATGGCCACCGGCGAGTTCCTCGACGACAGCCTCCTCACCGCACTCGAGGGAAACCTGGGCGAACTGCTCGAGACCGCCGAGACCAGCGGCGCAACGGTGCTCCTGGACCCCTCCCTCCTGTCCGAGGCGACTGCCCTGGGCGAGGACCACGTCGTCGGCGACGAGGAGCACGAGGGGCACGAGACCGCGGCCGAGTGGGCCGAGCGGGCGCGCGCGCTCACCCTCGACGGCGGCGCGCTCCGGCTCCCGTACGCGGACCCGGACGTGGCGCGCTCCGTCGTGCAGGACAACCTGGGCGAGGTGATGGGTTGGCAGGCGACGGCGGTGGCCTCCGAACCCACCCGGTCCCTGCCGCTGGCCGTGGACCTGGGCGGCGACGCCACGTCGGCCAACACGTCGACGCTCGGACGCTACGGCGTGGGGACGATCTTCGCGGACAACGTGATGGGCGAGGGCACCGGCACCGGCGGGGTGGTGGCCGTGGACGAGATCGCGCAGACCGGCATGGGCCCGGGCGGCCGTGACTCCGCCGCGCAGCAGCTCTCCCGCCGGCTCGCCGAGGAGTTCGTCTCCGACGGCCCCCGCGTCTACCTGCTGCGCACACCGGCCGACGTCGCGGCCCTCGGCTCGCTGGAGCACAACACCCTGGTGCCGGTTCCCGACAACGGCGGGGGCACCACCCAGTTCACGCCGCAGCAGACGGTGCCGGAGCCGCACCTGCAGCTCGCGGCGGAGCTGGAGCTGGTCCACTCCCGAGCCCAGTTCCTGCAGGACCTGACGGGCGAGTCGGACCCCGAACTCATGGAGGTGCTCTCGGCCAAGGCATCGGCGTCGGGCTTCGCCGACGAGGCAGCGGCGGTGGCCTACGTCGAGGCGCATCCCCTGGCCACCGTCGACACGAACCAGGTCACCATCAGCGCCGCCCAGCAGTTCGTGATGGGATCGCGCACCAACAACTTCCCCGTCACGGTCACCAACGGGCTCAGGTTCCCGGTGACCGTGCGCCTCGTGTTCGACAGCGCCTCACCGCAGCGCATCCAGGTGCCGCCCACGGACTTCGTCACGCTCGAGCCCGGCGAGAACCTCTCACTGAACATCACCCCGGAGGCCTCGTCCAACGGCGTGGTGGCCGTCGAGGCCTGGTTGCAGACCCGCGGCGAGGAGAACTTCGGCCTGCCCGTGACCATTGAGATCACCGCCACCAACCTCGGCAGCGTGGGCTGGATCATCATCATCGTCTCCGGCGCGGTCGTGCTGGGCGGGACGTTCCTGCGGATCCGGGCCGTGCAGCGCGAGAACGCCAGGGCCGACGCCGAACAGGCCGACGACCCCCCGGCTGAGTAGTCCGCGCGCCCGGTCCGCAGCTACCCGTCGGCGTCTGCCAGC
Source organism: Tessaracoccus rhinocerotis (assembly GCF_007197885.1). Lineage (GTDB taxonomy): Bacteria > Actinomycetota > Actinomycetes > Propionibacteriales > Propionibacteriaceae > Arachnia > Arachnia rhinocerotis. The sequence continues at coordinate 65,723 of NZ_VKKG01000003.1, read as the reverse complement.
AGGTGCGGGACCTCCGGCACCGTGCCGATGCACAGCACGTCAGCGCCGGCCTCGCGCCAGGCCCGGACCGATCTCCCGACCCAACCCGAAGGAAGGCCGTCCGGGTCGCGCAGCGGACCCACGCTGACGACGGCGCCCGCCGAGCGTTCCCGGGCGGTGGCGACCATCGCCGGGTAGGCCGCAAGCGTCTGCTCGATGGAGGTGGCGTCGACGGCGTGGACCCGCGGGGAGTACGTGAAGGACACCACGTCGAAGCCCACCAGCAGGTGCCGTTGCAGCTCGGCGAGGTTTCGGGTCGTCCCGCCGCCGACCACCGTCACCACGCCACCGAGGGCAGCCCGGGCGGTATCGACCCACTCGGCAGGGGTGGTCTCCCACCGCTCGTCGTCGGGCAGCACGAGGAGCCGGGCGGGCGACGGCGTCGGCAGCGCGGCACGCACCGCCTGCCAGTCGGTGTCCGGTCCCGCCAGCACCTCGAGGTCCCACACCCGCGCGGTGGCCGCCTGTTGCATGGTGGCCCGGGCCGCCTCGGCGTCGTCGCCGCGGACCCTGGCCCGGATCCCGTCGACCACCTCGAGCGCGGCCGCCAGCTGTGCGTCCGGGACCACGTCGTCGAGGAGCGCCAGCAGCTGCGTCCCCCCGACGGCGTGTTCGGGCTGCTCGTGGTGGCCGCGGGCCGCGTTCTCGAAGCGGATGCTGACGCGCTGGAAGATCCTGTCACCCGCGGTCACCAGCCTCGGCCGGGGCTCGCTGGAGGGGGTGCCGTAGGTCTTGAAGGAGGCGTCGGACCAGTTGCGCTGGTCCTCGGTCTCGAACAGCTCGCCCTCGAAGCGGTGGTCGATGTGGATCCCCCCGGCGGTGACCCCGAGCCGGTCGAACGGACCGAGGGCTGGCAGGGTGGTGCCGTCGGCGGCGACTCGCTGGGGGACGATGAGCTGCGGCACCGGCCGGCCGATGCCCGGGCTCCCACCCAAGCTGCTGTCGACCCGGCCACCGACGTGGCTCAGCGGGTGCAGGATGCACAGGCCGGAGCGGTTGGTGGCGAAGCGCCCGGTCCACTCGCCCTCGATCGTGGCCACCACCTCGTCGGGGGTCAGGTGGTAGCTGCCACGCACGAGCAGCGGAGCACCGCCGGGCCTGTGGTCCAGCTCGAAGTGCACCTCGGCGCCTCTGCCCCACGGCTCGACGCGCAGTGCGCTGATCTCGGCGGGGATGGTCCCCCAGTCGGCGTCGCGCACCGCGACGTGGATCCGGTTGGCGACGTCGGCGCCGCGCCACGTCACGTCCCTCAGGTCCGCGCCGTCGAGGCGCGCTGACAGTTCACCCAGCACCAGTCGTTCCCGGCCCACTTCGGACATCAACGCCCCTCCCACCGAATGTCGTGTTCCCCAATCCTCGCGGACCCTCGGGGCCGGTCGCAGCCTCCGTGGCAAAGTTCTGGCCAATGATCGGGCGACGCACGACGAGGCCCGGCCGGCCCGGTTCCCGGCGGTGCGCCGTGGCGCAGCGATGATCACCGGGTAGATTTCCCCCTGACCGGGTTTCCGTAGGCCGGCGACGAGGAGAGCAGTGAGCCAGGTAAGTAGCACCAAGAAGTTGGTGTCTGCCAGCGCACTCATGGCCTCGGGGACCCTCATCTCCAGGGCCCTCGGGTTGGTCCGGGTGATGCTGATCGCGGTCATCCTCGGCAACGGCACCCGCCAGGCGGACATCCTCGCCCTGGCCACAATGGTGCCCAACTCCCTCTACATCCTGTTCGCCGGTGGCGCCCTCAACACCGTCCTGGTCCCCCAGATCGTGCGGGCCATCAAGAACGACGCCGACGGCGGCGAGGCCTACACCAACCGCATCATGACCGCGTTCATGCTGATCGTCGGCGCCGTCGCCGTGGTGGCCACCGTCTGCGCCCCGCTGATCACGCAGCTGTACTCGTCGGACGCCTGGCGCGCGGAGGATCTGGCGGCGCAGTACGCGTCGATGGTGGCCCTGACCTACCTGACGCTGCCGCAGGTGTTCTTCTACGGCGCGTTCTTCCTGCTGGGACAGGTTCTCAACGCCCGCGATCGCTTCGGCCCGATGATGTGGGCGCCCATCGCCAACAACGTCATCTCCGTGCTGGTGCTGGCCGTGTACCTGTTCGTGTGGGGCACCCAGGGCGACCGCGGCGCCGCGTTCACCACTCCGCAGATCCTGCTGCTGGGCATCGGCTCGACGGTGGGCATCCTCGCGCAGTCGCTGGTGCTGCTGCCCTACCTGCGCAAGGTGGGCTTCCGGTTCCGCCCCCGGTTCGACCTGAGGGGCACCGGCCTGGGCAAGACGTTCTCCCTGACCAAGTGGACGATGGGCTTCGTCGCGGTCAACCAGGTGGTGCTGGTGATCGTCACGCGACTGGCGACGTCGGCCACCGCCGGGGGCTCCGGGTCCGGCTACAACGTCTACTCCAACGCGCACCTGATCTGGATCCTGCCGCACTCGCTGATCACCGTCTCCCTGGCCACGGCGATGCTGCCGAACGCCTCCCGGCTCGCGGCCGCGTCGAACTTCACCGGCGTCGCGCAGGAGGCCACCAAGACCATCCGCCTGGCGCTCATCCTGCTCGTTCCCGCCGCGGTGGGCTTCTTCGTGCTGGCCGGCCCGATCGCGGACCTGCTGTTCGGCCACGGCCAGGGCACCGAGGACTCGCAATACGTTGGGCTCGCGCTGATGGGCTTCGCCCTCGGGCTCGTGCCGTTCACCGTCCAGTTCGTGTGCCTGCGCACCTACTATGCGCTCGAGGACACCCGCACCCCGTTCCTGCTCCAGTTGCTGATCGCCGGCGCCAACGCGGGGTTCGCAATCCTGTTCGTGTGGCTCGTCACCGACCCCGGCCAGGTCGCCGCCGCACTCGCCCTCGCCTACTCCGTCGCCTACCTCGTGGGGGTCTTCCTGAGCTGGCAGCTGTTGAAGCGCCAGGTCCCGGACCTCGACGGGGGCGCCGTGGCGTTGCACATCGTGCGGCTGCTGCTGGGCGCAGGGTTGGGCGGCGTGGCGGCCTGGTTCGTGGCCCGTCTCGTCATCGACTGGCTCGGGGAGGGGATCGGGGCCCTGGTGGTGGCCATCCTGGTCGGCCTGCTGCTGATCGGAGTCATCTACCTCGTCGTCGGCCGCCTGCTGCAGGTGCGCGAACTGCGCAGCCTCACGGGTCTGGTCAACATCGTGCGACGTCGCGGCAGCGTCCCTGCCGAGGCGGGGGCTACGGAGGACCGCACGCGCAGGTCGAAGCAGGACGCCTCGCCACGGGATGCCTCCGACGACGGCTGGGACGACGGGGACCAGGAGTACTCCGCCGGGAGCATCGCCGCCGGGCTCACCGAGGACCTGATGCCCACCCAGCTCACCCCGGCCATCCACCTCGACGACGAGGACGAGCCGGGACCCGTCGGGCGGCGCTCCGAGTACGTCGCGCCGGTGCAGCCGGAGGAGCCCGAACCCAGCGCACCGCTGTACCGCGACGAGGCCTCCGACCACACGGCCCCTGCGGACGACGACGAGTGGGCCGAGCGCTCCGACTTCGACGACGAGTCGCTCCAGGAGACCCGCCTGCGCCCGCCGCTGGCGGACCCCCGCTGGTCGAGCAGCCCGGCGAGCGCAAGCGAGCAGGGCCTGTCAGGACCACCCCCGGACACCCAACCGCTAGCGGAGCCCGGGCTGCTGCTGAGCACCCGTTTCCGCACTGACGAGCTCCTCGCCGACCGCGCCGGCATCGAGACCTGGCGCGCGCACGACCTGGTGCTGTCCCGCGACGTCGTGGCCCACGTGCTGCCCACCGACGACCCCCGCATCCCAGACGTCCTCGACGCCGCGCGCAAGGGTGCAGTCGCCACGGATTCGCGCTTCCTGCGGGTCCTCGACGCGGTGGAGGTGCAGGACCAGGACCGCGGCATCGGCGCCTACGTGGTGTGCGAGTTCGCCACGGGCAAGAACCTGCGCGAGATCCTCGGCTTCGGTCCGTTGAGCACGCTCGAGTCCGCATGGATCGTCCGCGAGCTGGCCGACGCGCTGTCGAGCATGCACACGCAGGGCCTGTTCCACGAGCACCTCACACCCGACAATGTGGTGATCACCAACAGCGGCGACGTTAAGCTGGTCGGCTTCGGCGTCGAGGCGGCGGTCTCGGCCGAGCCCCGGGCGACGAGCTGGACCGACCGGGAGGCCGCAGACGTCCGCGGCCTGGCCAAGCTGCTCTACGCCACCCTCGTCCAGCGCTGGCCCGGCGGGCCGGCATTCGGCATGGAGGCGGCGCCCATCATCGCCGGCGAGCCGGCCAGCCCCCACATCGTGCGCGCCGGCGTCTCGCCCGCCCTGGACCGCATCACGTCCGCCACCCTGACCGAGCGCGGTGCGGCGGCGGAGCGCCGGATCACCACCGCGGGACAGTTGGCTGCCGCCCTGTCCTCGGTGCTCGGCACCGCCGACCCCACCTCCGACCTGGAGCACCGCGTCCGTGCCGCCCGCGGCTCGGCCCCGAGGCGCTCCGCCGAACCCTTCGACGCCGCCGGCGGGCGCGTGCTGCCGGAGGACTCCAACGTCATGATGGCGGCCGTGCCCCGCGACGTCGGACCTGAGTCCGCCGCGCTGTCCCCCACCGCCCTGGCCGCCGCTCATCCCGACGTCCCGGAGGTGCCCGGACTGGAGGACGAGGACGGCCGCGATGGGCCCCGACCACCCGGGCGTCGCGCCCTCTGGCTGCTGGTGGCCCTCGTGCTGGGAGCGCTTGTGGTGTCCCTGGTCATCGTCGCGATCAACAACGCGCGTGACAACGCCGCACAGGACCCCGCCACGCCCACGCAGCAGACCACCACCACGACCGATGGCCAGACCACCCCCGGCGAGTCGCCGACCCCGGCCGGTCCGTTCGAGATCGTCGCCGGCGCGGACTTCGACCCCGCCGCGGACAACGGCAACGACGAGGAGAACCCGGACCTGGTGCCGCTGGCTTTCGACGGCGACCCTGCCACCGGCTGGTCCACGCTGCGCTACCACAACAACCCGGACATGGGCGGGTTGAAGCCCGGAGTCGGCATCGTGCTGGACCTCGGCGAGCCGAGGCAGGTCACCGAGGTGGAACTGTTGTTCGAGGCACCGGGGGCGACGGTGGAGTTGCGCGTCCCCGCCGAGGCCGGTGTGACGTCGGCGCCGATGGGTTCCGAATCGGAGTGGAGCGTGCTGGCCACGCAGACCGAGGCACCGGAGACCACGGTCCTGACCGCCGACAACGCCACGGAGACCCGTTTCGTGATGGTCTACCTGACGACTCTCCCGCAGGTGGAGGAGGCGCGCTTCCTGGCGCAGGTCAATGAGGTGACCGTCCGCTGAGCTCGGGATCAGCAGACGTCTGATCTCGATCGGTGAGCGATTCACCAGTTCCCGTTGACACGCCGTGACCGACCCGCGAGTGTCCCAGCATGCGCTTCGATGTCGAACGACGTGCCCTGCTCACCTGCGCCCTCGCGGTCGCCCTGGTCCTCGGCCTGATCGGCCTCGGCCCCGCCACTTCGAGAGCTGAGGGGCCGCCACCCCCACAGTCCACCATGGTCTTCGGATTCGGCTGGAACGTCGGTGACGCCCGGGCCCGGTTCGACGGCTCCGAGCACTTCGGCTTCGGGCCCGCCGCCAACGGAATGGCCGCCGCAGGCGCCCTGGCGCAGGGCACGCTGCAGGTGAACTTCACCGCTTCCGCCGTCGCGGGAACCCAGACCATCGCACACCTGTTCTCGTCCGAGAATCCCTCGCACGGCGCGACGCTCTCGCTGGTCGGCAGCTCACTGCGCTTGCAGGTCACGGGCGCCTCGGGCGTCCTCCTGGAGCGGACCGTGCCCGTGGCGCTGACCGCGGGCGAGCCGCACCAGGTGCACGTCGTGGTCGGCAACGGCCATACCTGGATCCACCTCGACGCCAGCCCGGTCCTGTTCACCGACGGCGCACCGTTCATGGCCGACTTCGGCCTGGACAGCGTCCACGTCGGCCAACGCAACGCCGGCGACGGCGTCTGGACCGATGGCTTCACCGGCACCATCCAGCGCCTGGTCATCACCGACGGCCGCGTCACGTCCCCCGAGATGCAGGGCATCGCCCCGGACAATGACTCCATCAACCGTTTCCCCGTCGCCCTCGACGACCTCGAGACCATCCGCGACCAGTTGCTCGCGCCGGACAAGGAGACGCCGTCCACCTGGGTCTTCACCGGCGACTCCATCACCCACGGCGCACTCTGGACCTATGGCTTCCGCTCGTGGGCGGAGCAGGCGCAGGCAAGGTTCGCGGAGCTCGGCAACGAGGAGGACACGGTCGTGAACACCGCCATCTCCGGGCACACCGCCGGCGCGAGCGCCAACACCATCGGCGTGCGCGACACCTTCGAGGAGCGAGCCGGCCAGTACGATCCCGACGTGGTTGTCACCATGATCGGCATGAACGACGCCGCCACCACCACGAACCAGACCCTCTCGATGTACGAGGACAACCTGCAGGAGATCATCGACCGGACCCGTGCCGTCGGTGCCGTCGCGGTGTTCGCCACCGCCAACCCGATCCAGGGTGGCCCGAGCGGGGTCCGCGCCAACTACCCGGAGTACGTCCAGACGATGCGCGAGGTGGCCGCCCGGAACCAGGTCGTGGTCATCGACAACTTCGGCGAGTGGAGATTCACGAACGCGGGGGAAGCCCCCCAGCTCTGGTACGGCGATGCGATCCACCCCAGCGCCCACGGCCACTGGCAGTTCGCGCGCAACTTCTTCGAGACCTTCGGCCGCTGGAACCCCGAAGCCGGCGTCGGCGCGGAGGGCGCGGAGATCCCGCGCGGCGGGCACGTCCCCAACAGCTCCGTCCTGCTCACGAACGCGGTCTCGCAGACGTTCGGCTACGGATTCACCGGCGCGTTCGACGGCACCCGGGTCGAGGACCGAAGTGTGGACCTCGGAACGACTGGCGTTGGCAGCCAGGTGCAGGGCACCTACCTCGCCCGGTTCAGCACCACCTCCGCCGAGGAGGGCGTCCTGCTCTCCCTGCACGACTCCGCCACCGCGGACTCCTTCCTGCGCCTCGTCAGCAGGGACGGCGGAGTCCACGCCACCGTCGTGAACGAGGGCCGCGAGCTCCTGTCGCTGTCCTCCGGTGACATGGGCCTCGACGACGGCGCGCGCCACTCAGTCTCGCTGGCCGCCGGTCAGGGCACCACCCGGCTCCTGGTCGACGGCCTGACCGTGGCAATTGCTGACCGGCAGGTGTTCGGGGCCGACGTGCCGACCGCCGACACCCTCCATGCGGGCGGGGTTGCCACCGGCGGCGGCGTCTCCGCCGGGTTCGTCGGGAACCTGGAACGGGTCTGGGCCTGGGCCGCTGCCTCTGAGCCGTTCCACTACCTGGTGGAGCGCTCGGCAACTGTCGCGGACCCCGAGTTCGTGGACAGCTTCCTCGGTTTCAGCGCACCCACCCACCAGTCCCACCCCGTCCTGGTCCTCGGCGAGCTCTCAGTCCTCGGCCGCCGGAGGGGAGCTGGCGCACCTGGCCCCAGATCCTGACCGAACGCAACCGCTGGGAGCGTGGCCATCGTCGGGACTACGTGGTGACGGCAACTCCCGGCACGTCCTCCCTCGCGGAGCGCATCACCTGGCTGGAGCGGGCTGCCGGAGTGTCGGACTCGCGACTGGTACTGCTGCCCGTCGTCTCCGCCGATGTCGCCGCCGCCGGCGGCGAGGAGGGCTACGCCGTCGAACTGGCCGGTGCGATCAGGGCCGTCCGCGCCCTCGGACGAACTCCCATCCCCGTGACCGACCCGGCGGCCGAGCTGACGTCGTCGGCCCTGAACGACCTGGTCCGCGCCGTAGCCGCAGAGAACAACGCGTTCGTCATCGACCTCGCCGGCGAGATGCTCGCGCAGAACTCCGGCACGGTCCCCTCCACGTGGTTCGACGGTGACGCGCTCTCCGCGTTCGGTCACGGCCGGGCCGCGGCCCGGGTGCTGAAGGACCTCGGCATCTATGACCAGGGCTCCAACTCGGCGAACTCCATGGTCCGTCCGGCCACCTCCCCCAGCCTGACGGCGCCGGCCACCCTGGCCGCCGCCGGAACCGTGGGCACCGTTGACGGCCCGAGCGGCCGGGTCTCGGTGCCCGGCCTCGCGGTCGGGAACTCCGCCACAGCCCCCGTGACCATCGCCGTCCCGGCCGACGCAGAGCCCGGCGACGTGATCCGGGTGGCGGTCAACGCCTCCGCCGCCAACCAGCGCCAGGCCATCGCGCCCCGTGTGGTCGAAGTCGCTGTCGCAGCCGATGCCGAGCCAACAGCGACCCCGAAGTCCACTCCGACCGTCACGGTCACAGTCACGGCCCCCACCCCTACAGTCACGACGACCACCACGGTCACCCCGACCGTCACCCTGACGCCCACCACCACCGTGACGCCGACCGCGACGCTCACCCCCACCGTCACCACGACCGCCACGTCGACCGCGACCGTGCACCCCACAGTCACCGTGACCGTGGCCCCGACCACCAAGGCGCCAACGACCTCCCCGCCCACCGACGCGCCCGTGGACTTGTACCTGGCGCCCGGATTCCACCGTGTCAACGGGCGCCAGTGGTACACCGAGTGCGAGGCCTACTCCCGGACCATTCGCTGCACCACCCAGATCCACGGAACACAGGTCAACCTGGTCGACGGGCACTACGTCTCCACCACGGGCTGGATCTTCAACAACCTCACCTACGCCCCGCTGATGACTCGCTCACAGTGGGCGTCGAACCCCCTCGGGTACACGGGTTCGTGGAGCGCGGCCGACGGCCGCAGGTGGCGCACCGAGTGCGACACCGCGATCACGGGCAGCGATGCCTCCCGGTCCTACACGTGGTCCAGCCACATCTCCTCGGTGCAACAGGCCGACGGCACCTGGCGCCACTTCCCCGACGAGGGCTGGGTGATGAACAACATGGTCCGCTTCAGGGCCTGACGCCGTCGGCGGCCATCCTGACCCCTTGCCATCGCAGCGGGTCAGGAGAGCGGCCGCGGAACGGAAAGAACCGGGCGGCGTGGGTCACCCCACGCCGCCCGGCCCGTTGAAGGATCGCGGTCATCACTCCACGACGTCGTCGTCCACCCAGTCGAAGGTGCGTGTGACTGCCTTCTTCCAGTTGCGGAAGACCCGGTCGCGCTCCCCCTCGTCCACCTGCGGCGTCCAGCGGGCGTCCTCGGCCCAGTTGTCGATGACGTCCTGCTCACCACCCCAGTACCCGACGGCAATGCCGGCGGCGTAGGCGGCACCCAGTGCCGTGGTCTCCGCGACGACGGGGCGAACCACGTCGACGCCGAGCTGGTCGGCCTGGAACTGCATCAGCAGCTCGTTGCCGGTCATGCCGCCGTCAACCTTCAGCTCCGCCAGCTTGACCCCGGAGTCAGCCTCCATGGCCTCGAGCACCTCGCGGGTCTGGAAGGCGGTGGCCTCCAGCACGGCGCGGGCGATGTGGCCACGGTTCACGTACCTGGTCAGGCCCACGAGGGCACCACGTGCGTCGGACTTCCAGTACGGCGCGAACAGGCCCGAGAAAGCCGGCACGAAGTAGGCGCCACCGTTGTCCTCGACCGTTGCGGCCAGCTCCTCGATCTCCGGCGCACTGCCGATGATCTTGAGGTTGTCACGCAGCCACTGCACCAGCGATCCGGTGACGGCGATGGAACCCTCGAGGGCGTAGATCGGCTTGTTGTCGCCGATCTTGTAGCAGACCGTGGTCAGCAGTCCGTTCTTCGACGGGACGATCTCCTCGCCCGTGTTGAGCAGCATGAAGTTGCCGGTGCCGTAGGTGTTCTTCGCCATGCCGGGCTCGAAGCAGGCCTGGCCGAAGGTGGCCGCCTGCTGGTCGCCCAGGATGCCCGCGATCGGGACGCCGGGGAGGAGTCCGCGTGCGCGGCCCTCGCCGTAGACCTCTGCCGAGCTCTTGATCTCGGGGAGCATCGACATCGGGATGCCCATGTCCTCGGCGATGGACTCGTCCCAGCTGAGGGTCTTCAGGTCCATCAGCATGGTGCGGGAGGCGTTGGTGACGTCGGTGACGTGCACGCCGCCGTCGGTGCCGCCGGTCATGTTCCAGAGCACCCAGCTGTCCATGGTGCCCATGACGAGTTCGCCGGCCTCGGCCTTGGCCCGTGCACCCTCGACGTTGTCGAGGACCCACTTGACCTTCGGGCCCGCGAAGTAGGTGGCCAGGGGCAGTCCGACGCGTTCCTTGTACTTGTCCTGACCCTCCTCCCCACCGAGGTCGTCGATGATCTTGGCGGTACGGGTGTCCTGCCAGACGATCGCGTTGTAGACGGGCTCACCGGTGGTCTTGTCCCAGACCAGGGTGGTCTCGCGCTGGTTGGTGATGCCGATTGCGGCCATGTCGCCGCTGTTGAGGCTCGCCCTCGAGAGTGCGTCGGCCACGACGGAGCGGACGTTGTCCCAGATCTCCTTGGCGTCGTGCTCGACCCAGCCGGCCTTCGGGAAGATCTGCTCGTGCTCCTTCTGACCGGTGGCCACGATCTTGCCACTGTGGTCGAAGATGATGGCACGGGTGCTGGTCGTGCCCTGGTCGATTGCCATGACGAACTTGTCAGTCATGAATTCTCACTTCCTTGTGTCTTGTGCGAATGGATCAGGGGAGCAGGACCTGGGCGGCCAGGCCGCCGAGGACACCACCGATGAGGGGACCGACGATCGGGACCCAGGAGTAGCCCCAGTCGGAGCCACCCTTGCCCTTGATCGGGAGGATGGCGTGCATGATGCGGGGGCCGAGGTCACGCGTCGGGTTGATCGCGTATCCGGTGGGGCCACCCAGGCTGACGCCGATGCCGAAGACGAGCAGTGCGACTCCGAGTGCGCCCAGCCAGCCGAGGTTGACGGCGCCGCCCTCCGCCTGTGCGTTGGTGAAGCCGGAGGCTGCCATGACACCGAAGACCAGGACGAAGGTGCCGATGACCTCAGTGATGGTGTTCCAGAGCGGGTTGCGGATCTGCGGGCCGGTGGAGAACACGCCGAGCTTCTTGGCCTGGTCCTCCTCGGCGTCGAAGTGCTGCTTGTAGGCGAGCCACATCAGCAGCGCGCCGATCATGGCGCCGACGAGCTCACCGGCGAAGTAGACCATTGTGGAGGCGAACGAGACGGCGACCCCGGGGACGAACTCCTCCGCGCCGCTGGCGATGACGCCGACGGTGACGGCCGGGTTCAGGTGGCCGCCGGACGAGTAGGCCGCGATGACACCCACGAAGACACCGATACCCCAGCCCCAGTTGATGAGCAACCAGCCGGTTCCCTCACCCTTCGACCCCTTCAACAAGGTGTTGGCGACAACGCCACCACCGAGCAGGAGCAGCAGTGCTGATCCGACTACTTCCGATAGGAAGATGGTTCCGAGCGTTACATCCATTTTGACTCCATTCCTGACCTCTGTGTCAGCTAGCGAACGCAACCACGCGTCCTGGTCCACCGGGACTGGCCCGGACACCCGATCCGAATGGCGTGTCTCGGGCGCGCCTCGAACCGTGTAGCAACCAGACAATCTGGTCCTGCACGTAGGTGCAATCTGATTGCACGTTCGTGCACGCGCCTCCTCGGCCCGTGCACCTTGATGCCGGGCTGCCGGGCCCGCGCCGTCGGCCGGTCACTGACCGACCCGACCCGAACCGCCGAGCGAAATCGGGCCAGAGGTGGCCCGTAACCCCTGCGGCGATTCCGTGCGGCGTGTCGGGTCGGGCGACGACGACGCGACGGCCGCCCACGACCCGGACGAGGCGGGCGGGGCGGGCGGGACGTCAGGAGAGCCGGGGGATCGCCCCCGCCGTGGGGGCGGGCGGCAGGTCGGCGGAGTCGCCGCCGGTGGGCCAGCCCGTGGGGAGCAGCACGCTCGGCATCCCCAGCAGGGAGTCCAGCTCGGTCGCGAGGCCCTTGGCGGTGTCGCCGTCGGCGATGGAGTCGAGTTCGTGGGAGAGCTTGCCCGCGAGGACGGCCAGCTGGGACTCGATCCCCCGGCTCCGCTGGAACAGTCGGCTGGTGTCCCCCAGCGGCAGTGCCCTGACCCGCGTGGCGGTGAACGAGATCGCCTCGGAGGTGTAGAAGAACGCCGCCCGGTTGAGCAGGGCGCTGTGGTCAAGCGCGTTGGCCGAGCTGTCCTCCACCCCGGCCAGCTCCTCCAGCGCGCCGGCCTGCACGAGTGCGGCCCGACGGTAGCCCTCGGCCGCGTCGCCGGTCCAGTCCTCCACGGCGACGAGCTCGCGGACCTGCTTCGCGATCTCGAGCACCTTCTCACCCTGCCTGCGCTCGAGGTCGCGTTCGGCCTCCAGCTTCGCGGGGACCTCGGCATGGGGGGCGACCCGCTCGTCGACGAGCGCCCGCAGCCCCTCGAGCCGGGCCGCGATGCCCTCGGCGATGGTGTCGGCGGCCGCGCCCAGCTGTTCGGCCACGAGCGTGTACACGGAGGGGAACATGCTGCGCAGCTGGGCCAGGGCCTCCACGCACTGGGCCCGGTCCTCGGCGAGCACGGCGGCGACGGTGGTCTCCAGTTCCTCGAGGGCCGCGGTCACGTCGGCGAACTCGGGCTCGGGCAGCGGCTCCTCCTCGGCGACGTCGTCGCCCTGGTAGCCGATCCTGCGCAGCTCGCGCAGCTGCCCGGCGCCGGAGGCGTCCTCGTGGGCGATGACGCGGCCCGTGGGGCGCGGTTCCTGGTCAGCCATCGGCCGTCTCCTTCCGGATCTCGGCGGCCCCGGTCTCCTCGACCGCCTCGTACTGGGCGGCGACGTCGTGCAGCCTGCTCACGAGGGCGTCGAACTCCGCTCCCGCACCCGTGGTCCAGGCCCGAACCTGCTCCGTGACTGCCTGCTGCGGCCGCTCGGGGGGCAGCACCAGGCCCAGCGCGGCGTCGAACGCCGGGCTCTCGAGGGAGTGGATCTCCTGCGCCAGCTCCGCCCACTTGGAGGCGATCCCCCGCACTGCGACGGGGTCCGCGCTGAACCCGTCGGCAGGACCGGCGCCGCCACCCGCCGGCGCTCCGCCCTCGGGAAGGCCGCCGCCGGTTCCGCCACCCCCGACCCCGCCGCCGATGCCAGGCACCTCCGGCTCCTCGGGTACCTCCTCGGCCAGGGGCGCCTGGGCAGCCTGCACGCCCAGTCCGGTGCTGGCCTGCGGGGGCCTCGTGCTGGAGGCGGCAGCAGCCGCCGCGCCGCCACCGAGCCCGCCGCCGGAGGGAGCGGCACCGCCCGCGCCGCCGGCGCCGATGCCGCCCATCATCATCGGCGGCATCATTCCGGGACCGCCCACGCCGCCCTGGCCGCCCTGCCGGTTCGGGTTCAGCTGCGCCTCGCGCAGCTCCTGGTTGACGAGCACGTCGTCATCGTCGGCGGTGGCCCCGGAGAACCGGCTCACGGCCGCCCGGCGCGCCACCTCTGCCCAGACATCCTCTGGATCGGTCATCGTCCGTCCTTCCCGGTGAGCATCCGCATCAACCCCGCCATGAGGATCTCGTGCTCGCGGGTCAGGTCTGCCAGCTCGTCCCTCGGCTCGGGCGCCGCCTCGTGGGCGGCGTAGGCGCGGTTCGCGGTCTCCACGACCCAGTGGTTGACGTCCTTCACGCTCATGTCCTCCAGCCACTCCTCGTCGAACTCGACGGCGACGGCGTGGCCCTCCGCGTCCAGGCGCACGGTGACTCCCTCCGTCTCGGCCGAGACCGGTCGGGGAGCCTCGATCGGCGTGGTGCGCGCCCGCTCCACCGCGTCCTCCCAGCGCTGGTTGAAGTTCTGCAGCGCCAGCCGGTAGGTGACGAACGGGCTGCGGTTGAACCGCGGCAGGCCGGAGAAGTCGACGCCCGTGAGGTCCGGCTCCTGTGGCTCCTCGACGGCGGGCGCCACCTGGATCCGCGCCGACGCCAGCGCGGCGGCGAAGCACTGGTCGAGCGTCTTCTCCCGGACCTTGTGGTGCCACACGGGCGAGATCTGGACGCGGGTCAGCCGACCGTCGGCCACCCAGACGCGCACGATGTTGTCGCCGTCGGTGAAGCCGGCGTCGTGGCCCTGCGACGGCTCGTCCTCGACGGCGTCGTCACCGTAGTGGACCGGCGCCAGCGGGTCGTACTCGTCGTCCATGAGGCCGCTCATCAATGCCCCTCGCACTCGTCGGGTCAGAACTGGTCGTGGAGTTCGTTGGTGAACTCGGCCAACTCCTCCATGGTGATCACGTCGATGTCAGCCGTGCCCGTCTTCAGGGTGGCGTTGGTGCCCGCGACGATGCACTCGATGCCGTCGCTGCCCTCGAAGCTGTAGCTGCCGCACACGGCGTTGCCGTGGTAGGCAGGGTCAGTCAGCGCAGCGACCCACTCCTGGTAGTGGTGCGATCCGGTGGAGGTGTTGACGCTGATCGAGCGGAACGCCTCCGGGTCGTCGTAGAAGACGCTCGCGCCGCCCACGTTGGAGGTGACCTCCTCCCGCACGAACGGGCCGACCTGCTCGGGCAGCGCCTCCGGGTTGTCCAGGGGCTTCAGCGAGTCCACGTTGGGCGGCGGCATCGGCCCCCACTGCCCGTCGCCGGGGTCCGTGGCCCCGGTGGTCTCGCCCCCCGGGTCGTCGGTGGCGGGGTCGGTGGGCGTCGACGGCGTCGTGGCGGCGTCGGTGGGCGTCGGCGACGGCTCGGCCTCGCCGCGCCCGGCGAGGCCCCACACGACGAGGCCGACGAGGACGACCGCGGCCGCCGCGATGACCACCCAGAGCGCGGTGCGGGAACCCCCCGAGGGGGCTGGTCGCTGACTCATCCCTGCCTCAGAGGTCCACGCCGGGAGTGCCGCCGCCGCTGCCGCCGCCGGTGTTCAGGTTGGTAGAACCACCATCGGGGTCCACGGTGTCGCCGGTGTTGGCCGGGGCCCGCCCGGCCGCGCTGGTGCCGGTGGGCCAGGAGCCCACCTCCAGCAGGTTCGGCAGCGTGATGGTCTTTGCGAGCTCCGAGCTCAGCGCGTTGGCCGAGCCGGCAGCGACCTTGCCACTGACCGCGCCTGCGAGTTCGAACAGCAGACTGCGGCACTCGTTGGTGGCGGTGGCGGTGCGCAGGTAGTACTGGTCACCGTTGCTGCCCGGCGCCGACTTGATCCGTGAGGTGGCCACGCGCACGGCCTTGCCCACCACGTAGAAGATCGCCCGGTTCAGCGTCGCCCCGGCGCCCGCGCCCGCAGCGGTGCTGACCATGACGCCCTCCAGTTCGCTGAGCGCATTGGCCTGGACGGCTGCAGCGGCGGAGTACTGCTCACGCGCCTCACCGGACCAGCCCTCCACGTTGGTCAGGCGCTTGGCCCGGTTGTACATGGCGCGCACCTGCCGCGAGCGCATGGTCCACTCGGCCGCGTCCGAGGTCAGTCGAGCCGGGACGTTCGCGTGCGGGGCGACGTTGCTGTTGCAGAAGTTCTCCACCTGGGCCAGCGCCGCAAGGGCGGAGGCCTTGGCCTGCGCCGCCTGCTGGTTGAAACGCTGGCGTTCGGAGAAGTAGTTGAACGTGTGGCGCCCGAGCCGCGACAGCTCGGTCCAGAAGCTCGAGGCCTCGGCCTCGTCCTGCTGGATGGCTGCGTTCACGGCGGCGCGCAGCGAGGAGATCTCCTCGCGCGCCTGGGAGTACTCGTAGTTCCCCGCGGCGGCCTGCTCGGCCTGCCCGAGCGCCTTCATGACGTTGCTCACCATCTGTTGCACCGGCAGCATGTTCAGCCTCCCTGGTCGATCGACTTGGTCATGGCGGCGTTGTTCTCCTCGGTGGCCTGGTAACCACCCGCCGCGCTGGTCAGCTTGCCGGTCAGCGAATCGAACTCGGCGCTGGCGCCGCCCGACCAGTTGGCGGCCGCGCTGGAGAGCTTCGTGTGCGAGGGCTGGACCTGCTTCACCAGTCCGAACTCACTGACGGTGGTGGACTGGGACTGCACGCTCTTCATCTCGGCCGAGAGCGTGTTCCACTCCTTGGCGGCCTTGCGCAGGGCCTCGGGATCCGCGACGTACCCGTCGGACCCGGACACGCTCCCGCTGCTCGAGCCCGTGGGGCTGGAGCCCGTGCCGGACCCGTAGCCGCTGCCGCCACCGCTGCCCGCCGAGATGCCGCCGCCGGAGCCGCTCCCGGAGCCTCCGCCCGAGGTGCTGCCCGAACCGCTCGGCGCGGTGGGGCTGGTGGTGCCCGGGCCGGTCCCGCCCGTGCCCGGGTCGATGACACCGGTGCCCGGGCCGGGGCTCGTGCCGCCGCCGGGACCGGGGACGTGGCCAGACTCGCCGGGACCCGGGACGTAGCCGGGCTCGCCGGGACCCGGGACGTAACCCGGCTGGCCCGGACCCGGCACGTAGCCCGGCTCACCGGGACCCGGCACGTAGCCCGGCTCACCGGGACCCGGCACGTAGCCGGGATCCCCGGGGCCGGGGACGCCGGACCCGTTGCCGCCTGGCGGCTGGTAGCCCGGGGTGCCGGGGAGGGGGTTGCCGTTGTGGTCGACGTCGGCGATGCCGTCGCCGTCGGTGTCGATGCCACCGACTACCTGGCGGTCGGCGATGCCGTCCCCGTCGACGTCGCCGGTGGTGCCACCGGCACCCGAGCCGATGGCGTTGCCGTCGAAGTCGACGTCGGCCACGCCGTCGCCGTCCAGGTCGATGCCGCCGCTGACGTAGGAGTCCTCGAGGCCGTCACCGTTGACGTCGCCGGGTCCGGCGCCCGCAGCCATCACGCCGCCGCCGCCGACTCCCGTGCCGCCCGCGCCGAGACCGCCGCCGAGGCCCGCACCACCGGCCCCACCGGCGCCGACGCCGCTGCCCAGGCCCGGGGCGCGCATGGCACCGGCCGCACCGACTGCGTTGGCGCCGCCCATCGCGCCGGCGTCCATCACGCCGCCGCCTGCACCGGGCGCGCCCGTGGCACCTGCGGCGCCGCCGCGGCCTCCGCCCATCATCATCGGCGGCATCATGCCGCTCTTGTCGCCCTTGCCCTTGCCGCCCTGCGCGTTCGGGTTGATGGCGGCCTCGCCGAGCTCACCGTCGTCGAGGCTGTCGTCGCTGTCCGCCGTCACGCCGGCCACCGAACTCTCGGCGGCACGGCGCTCCACCTCGGACCAGGGATCCTTGGGATCAGTCATCATCGCTCCTTCGGGTTGAGCATTGCCTTGAGGGTTGCCATCAGGAACCGGTGTTCGTCCTCGAGGTCGTTGAGTTCGTCCCGGTCGTCGTCGCCGGGGACATGCTTGGCGTAGGCGTTCTCCGCGGCCGCCATCACGTGGTCACAGATGGTCCCCGCCTGGGCCGAGTCCAGCCACTTCTCGTCGAACGTGACGCTCTGGGCCAGCCCGGCACCGTTCAGGGCGACGGTGACTCCCTTGGAGCGGCCCTCGACCGTGCCCGGTTCCGTGCGGGGCCGTGACCGGTAGCGCTCGATGGCCTCGTCCCAGCGCTGCTCAGCGTCCGCAACCAGGTTCTGCATGACCGCGAACGTCCGGTTGTTGAAGCGCGGGAGGCCGGAGAAGTCGACGTCGTCGAAGCTGGGCGCTTGCCGCTGCTCCACCACCCCGACCGAGGCGTTTGCGTTGGCCATGCGCAGGGCCTGCGAGAAGCACTCGGTCAGCGTCCGCTTGCCCAGCCGGGTGTACCAGGTGGGAGAGACACGGACCTTCGAGAGCCGTCCGTCCTCGAGCCAGACGCGGACGATGCCGTCGGAGTCCGAGACCCCACCGTCGGCCGCGTCCTCTTCAAGGGTCTCCTCGACCGGTTCGTCACCGTAGATGACGGGGGCCAACGGGTCCAGGTCATCGGTTTGGACGTCCTCGGGGCTCATGGGCCACACCTCCGATCCTTCGAAACGCACCCTGCCAGTATTGCAACCGCCGGGGTCAGACCGGGAGTCCCGAGGGCGTCGGTCTGCCCCGGTCAGGCTCGAAGGCAACCCGGCGACGCGGGCGCGGCCAAACCGGTCAGGCGGCCACCACCCGGCGACGGAACTGGTCGACGGTGAGCTGGCGGCGCGAGGCGATGGCCAGGTAGGACAGCGCGAACGCGATCGCCGCGACGAGCACCGCGACCCCCACCAGGCCGACCGTCCCGGAACCGTCGGCCATCCAGGTGCGGACCAGCAACAGACCATTGTGGACGGGCGAGACCGTGGCCACGGACTCCACCCAGCCAGGCAGGGTGGAGGTGACGCCGAGCGCCACCGTGACCACCAGCAGCAGCGCGGAGATGCCGCGGCCGATGTTGCCGAGCCACGCCGCGAGGGCGTGGTTCACGAGCACGAAGGAGACCCCGAGCCCGGCAAGCAGCACGACCAGTCCGAGCGCGCGACCGAACCCGAGCCCGACGGCGAGCGAGCCGACGACCCCGAGCACGGCACCCAGACCTGCCGCGAGCGCCGACGGCAGCCCGATGCCGGACCACCACAGCGAGATGCTGGACGCCCCCGAGCTGACGACGTCGGTGGGCACCGCCCGGGCGATCACGAAGGACGCGAGTCCCACCACCCACAGTCCCGCCACCAGCAGCAGTGCCGCCAGACCGACGGAGTTGTTCTCGGTGAGCGCTCCGGTGCCCGCCACCGGCGAGGCAACGACGGTGGAGAGCGCCTCGCGCTCCTCCTCGGAGTAGCTGGGCACCTGGTCGGCGCCCTCGTCGAGCTGGGTGGCGAAGGTGTCGACGCCGTCGGCGAGCTGCTGGGCGCCGTCGTCGAGCTGGACCACGCCGTCGGCGAGCTCACCGGTGCCGTCGGCGGCGGTCACGACGCCGTCGGCGAACTGGTCCACACCGTCGACGTAGGTGCCCACGCCGTCGGCGAACTGGCCCACGCCGTCGTTGAACTGGCCGACGCCGAGGACGAACTGCCCGACGCCGCCGGCGAAGGTGTCCACGCCGTCGACGTAGGTGCCTACGCCCTCGGTGTAGGTGCGCACGCCGTCAGCGTAGGTGCCCACGCCGTCGGCGAACTGGCTGACGCCGTCGGCGTAGGTCTCCACGCCCTCGGTGTACTGGCTGACACCGTCGGCGAAGGACGAGACGCCCTGGGTGAGCTGGTCGACGCCGGCGGGCATGGCCGCGAGCTGCTGGTCGAGCTGCTGCATGCCGGTCAGGAGCTGGGTTGCCCCGGATCCGAGCGCCTCGGCGTTGTCGACGAGCGGCTGGGCGCCGTCGACGAGTTGGCCCATGCCGTCGGAGATCTGCTGGAGGCCGTCGCGGAGCGCCGGCACCCCTTCCACGAGGGCCGGCAGCTGCTCGGCGAGCTGGGCGACGCCGTCGAAGAACGGGGCCGACTCGTCGGCCAGCGCGGTGGCGCCGCCGAGGAGGCTCGCGCCGCTCTCGTCCGGGGTGTTCAGGGCGGCGGAGGCGGTCCCGACCCCGGCCGTGAAGCCGGCCTTGACTCCGGCCGTAGCGCCCGCTGTGAAGTACTGCTGGAGCAGCGCACACGTCTCCGGGTCCTCGACCGGGTCCTCGACCGGGCACTTGGGGAACCCCGCCGCGATCTGGCCCGGGATGGCCTGCACCTGGTCGGGCGCGGGGATGGTGCCGGAAGCGTAGCCCCGGAGGGCACCGTCCAGCTGCTGCAGGCCGCCCGCGAGGCCCTGCACGCCGGCGCCGATCGCCTCGGCGCCGCTCCCGAGTTCCTCGAGCTGGGTCAGGTCGGGGGTCTCGCCCCCGGCGTCGAGCCCGGCGATGGCCTGGTCCAGCCCGGCCTGCAGCTCGGAGACCCCGCCGACGACCTGTTCGGTGCCGGCCGTGTACTCGGGGATGCCGGGCAGGAGCTGCTCGGCGCCCGCCACCAGCTGGCCCACGCCGTCGACGAGCGCGGGCACCTGGTCGGCGAACTGGCCGATTCCCTGGTTGAGCTCTTCCGCACCGGCGGCGAGGGTGCTGCCGCCGGAGACCAGCTGGTCGCCACCCGCGGCCAGGGCGCTGCCGCCGGAGACCACCTGGCGGCCGCCGTCGACGACCTGGGTCCCGCCGGCTGCCAGCTCGGAGCCGCCAGCGGTGAGCTGCGAGCTTCCGGAGGCGAGTGCGGAGCCGCCGTCGGAGAGCTGCGAGCCACCGGCCACCACCTCGTCGGCGCCGTCGGCGAGTTGTTCGCCACCGTCGCCGAGCTGCGTCCCGCCGTCGGCGAGCTGCCACATGCCGTCGGCGAGCTCCCCGGTGCCGTCGGCGAGTTCACCGGTGCCGTCGGCCAGTTGGGTGGCGCCGTCGGAGAGCTGCGTGGCGCCGTCGACGATCTCCCCGAACTGGTCGCCGACGCTGTTGAAGCCGATGAACACGTTGTCCAGGTAGCTCTCGGTGAGGGTGGAGTTGATGCCCTCCCTGGCGATCCGGGCGATCTCCTCGGCGACGCGGGCGTCAGTGACGGGGGCGTTGTCCGACATGGTGATGTCGATGCGCGCCTGGCGGGCGACGGAGGCGTCGTTCTCGCTGAAGGACGTGGCTGCGGCGGAGAACTCCTGGGGGATGGTCACCACCGCGGCGTACTCACCGGAGGCGAGGCCTGCGGTGGCGTTGGCCTCGTCAGCGAGGGTCCACGAGATGTTGGAGCCCTCGCGGTCCATGATGGCGGCGGCCAGTTGCCGGCCCATGGGGATGTACTGGTCCCCGACGGTGACGGCCTCGTCGAGGTTGACGACGGCGGCCCGGACCCGTTCCTCGTTGCTTCCGTTCACCAGCCCGATCAGGGCTGCGACGGCGAGCAGCGGAACCAGGACCAGCGCGACGAGCGCGGGCCAGCCCACCTTGTGGCCGGGGTTGATGCTTTCGGGCCTCATGCGTTGCTCCCTACGGGTGCGGCTTCGGTGACGGTGACGATGCCGTCCGGTCTGGTCTCCTCGAGGTGCGCAGCGTTCCCGGCGCACACCACGAGCGCGAACTCGCCGCCCCGGGCCGCCTCGACCAGGCGACCCAGCGCCTGCTTCTCGGCCTCGGAGGCGACCACGTCGACGGAGTCGACGAACACCACGGTGCCGGCGCGGGGCTCGATGCCCTCGAGCGCGGCCACGGGTGATGGGACGACCGCGAGGTCGACGTAGGTGGTGCGACGCCGGACCAGCGACGCGGACTCGGGAACGAGCTCCCCCACCACCCGGGCGCGGCCGGAGGTGACGGCGAGCCGGCCGCTGAGCGCGAGCGCCAGTCCGGTGCGGGCACCTAGGGGTCCGGCGATGCCAATCACGTTGCCGGGGACAGCCTTCAGGCTGATGGGGTCCACGACGCCCTCCACCGAGATCTGGTCGGCGTGCAGCAGGCTGCCGTCGCCGGGCCAGTTCGCGAGCTCCAGCTTCTTGGTCAGGACCTCGCCCTCGACGTCGAAGGACGGCAGCAGCTTGTCCAGCCACTTCGGCAGCCACCAGGCCCTGTCGCCGAGCAGCGCGAGCACGGCGGGGACCAGGGTCATGCGGACCAGGAACGCGTCCGCCATGACGCCGACGGCGAGCGCGAAGGCGATCTGCTTGATCGGCCCCATGCCCTCGGGCACGAAGAACGCGAACACGCCGAACATGATGAGGGCGGCTGCCATCACCACGGGTCCGGAGGCGACGAAGCCGGCGCGGATGGACTCGATCGCGGACTTGCCGTGGACATACTCCTCGCGCATCCGCGACACCAGGAACACCTCGTAGTCCATCGCGAGGCCGAACAGGATGCCCATCACGAGGATTGGCAGGAAGCTGATCAGGGGCATGCCGCGCTCGAGGTTGACCAGTTCCTTCAGCCAGCCCTCGTTGAACACCAGCGTCGAGGCACCGAAGGCCGCCCCGACGCTGAGGATGTAGCCGACAGTGGCCTTCACCGGCACCCACACGGAACGGAACACGGCCGCGAGGAGCACCATCGACAGGCCCACCACGAGGATGGCGAACGGGACCAGCGCCGCCGACAGCTTGGCGGTGACGTCGAGCTGGACGGCGGTGTAGCCGGTGACGGCGGTCGAGACGCCGAGCTCGTCCTCCCACTGTTCGCCCAGCCGCTTCAGGTCCTCCACCACGAGGGCCGTGGCGGCGTCGTCGGAGGCGGTGGTGGGGATCACCTGGATGAGGGCGGTGTCGACGTTGGGGTTGGGGGTCGCGAGCGGGACGCCGGCCACGCCGTCGAGGGCGAGGATGTCGGCCTTGAGCTCCTCGACCAGGCCGAGCGGGTCCTCGGAGGCGATGATGTCGGCGGTCACCACGAGGGGCCCGTTGTAGCCGGGGCCGAAGTGCTCGGCGATCAGGTCGTAGGCGACGCGCGAGGGGGTGCCCGGCTCGTTCTGCCCGGCGTTGGGCAGCGACAACTGCATGCCGGCGGCGGGGATGGTGAGGGCACCGAGGGACAGGACGACCGCGACGATCGTGACCACGGGGTGCTTGGTGGTGACGCCGACCCACCAGGCGAAGAGCCCGCCCCGCTTCCCGGGAGCCTCGGGCTCCTCCTGCGACTTCGTGCTCCTGCGCGGCTTCGGCCGCATGCGCTCGCCCACGAGCCCGATGAACGCGGGCAGCATGGTGAGGGCGATCAGCACGGCGAACACGATGGTCAGGGCGGCGAAGACGCCCATGACGGTCAGGAACGGGATGCCGGCGACGCCGAGGCCCAGCAGTGCGATGAACACGGTCACGCCGGCGAACACGACGGCGGACCCGGCGGTCCCGACGGCGCGGGCGGCCGACTCCTCCACCTCCATGCCGTCGCGGAGCTGGTCGCGGTGGCGGGACAGGATGAACAGCGCGTAGTCGATGCCGACGGCCAGGCCCAGCATGACCGCCAGCAGCGGCGTGACCGAGTTGAGGTCGGCCACCTGGGAGAAGATCAGCATGATGCCCATCGCGACGCCGACGCCGACGACGGCGGTGATGAGCGGCAGCCCAGCGGCCACGAGCGAGCCGAGCAGGACGAACAGCACGATGAACGCCACCACGAGGCCGATGGCCTCGATGATGCTGAGCGCCGGGACGTCGATGTTGAACGCCTCGCCACCCATGGCCACCTCGGTGCCGGCGGGCATCTGCGACTGCAGCTTCTCCCCCGCGTCCGTGATGGAGGCGAGCTCGGCGTCGGTGGGGGTCTCGGTCACGTTCAGCTGGAGCTGGATGATCGCGGCGGTGCCGTCCTCGGAGACCTGGCCCGAGACGAACTCGTCCCACGGCGAGGTGGCGTTGTCCACCACCTCCAGCCCGGCCAGGTCTGAGACGCCCTGCTCGATCTCGGTGCGGAGGTCCGCGATGTCGGTGCCCTCCGGTGCGACGACGATCGCCGTCGCCGTCATGGCCGCACCCTGCGGGAAGGTCATGGAGAGCTTCTCGAGCGCCTCCTGCGAGGAGGATCCGGGGATCTCGAAGGTGCTGCTGAACTTCGGCCCCAGCGCGACGGCGGTGCCACCGAGTACGACGAGCAGGGCGATCCAGACTCCGATCACCTTGAGCCGGTTGCGGAAGCACCAGCGACCAAGGGCGTACAGCTGTGCGGACATGAGCCACCTTCGAAAAGCGTCGTCGGGAGGGGCCGGTTCGGTACACCAGCGCAGTGGATTCTACGTCGATACAGTTCCGTATCCAAATGATTCGCCCGCGGGGCGCAGCCCGGACCCTGATGGCCCCCGGCCACGGCCTGCCCCCGTGGCCGGACGGGGTCGGTACCTGGGAACAGCCGGGCGGTACCGCAGGTGGAGGTTTCCCGGGGCCGCGCCCGGAAAGCTCGTTGCCATGACGATTCTCCTCTCCGACCCGCGCGTGGCCGAGGTGCCGGTCCGCGACGACGGCAGCCACCTGGTCCCGCTCGACTTCGCACCGCACGTCCTGGTCCGGGGCGCGCTGGCGGAACGGTTGGCCAGGGCCCGGACGCACCTGCCCGCCGGCACGGACCTGCTGGTGGTCGAGGGCCATCGCAGCCGCAGTGACCAGCAAGCCATCATCGACGCCTACTCCTCGGAACTGCGCCTCCTCCACCCCGGCGCCGACGCCGTCGAGATCCGCCGCCTCTCGAGCCGCTTCGTCGCGCCGATCGAGGTGGCCCCGCACGTGGCCGGCGCGGCCGTGGACCTCACCCTGGTGGACGCCCACGGCCGGGAACTCGACATGGGCACCCCGATCGACGCGACCCCGGAGCAGAGCGCGGGCGCCTGCTGGTTCGACGCGCCCGTCAGCGCGGAGGCCCGACGCAACCGGACCGTCCTGGCCGACGCCCTCGGCCGCGAGGGGCTCGTCAACTACCCGACGGAGTGGTGGCACTGGTCCTACGGCGACAGGTACTGGGCCCTCAGTCACGGTGCACCCTGCGCCCTGTTCGGCCCGGTCGACGTCGCGTTGGTCGCATGAGCGCCCTCGCCATCCCGCCGGCCCCCGCGCCCACGTCACGTCCCAGGCTGGAGATCGACCCCTCGGCGGTGGCCGCCAACACCCGCCTGTTCGCCCGGCGGGCGGGGGACGCGGCGCTGATGGCCGTGGTGAAGGCCGACGGGTTCGGCCACGGCATTGTCGAGATGGCCCGCGTCGCGCTCGCCAATGGCGCACGCTGGCTGGGCGTCACGTCGCTGGCCGAGGCGCTCCGGCTGCGGGAGTCCGGGATCGGGGCCCCGATCCTGAGCTGGCTCAACCCCGTCGACCTCGACGTCCACGCGGCTGTCCGCTACCGCGTCGACGTCGGCATCCCGAGCCTCCAGCACCTGGCTCGCGTCACCTCCCAGCGCCCCGCCCGCCCACTGCGCATCCACCTGCACCTGGACACCGGCATGGCGCGCGACGGCGCCGCCCCGGCCGACTGGGCAGAACTGTTCGACCGCGCGCGCCGCGCCGAACTCGAGGGCCACGTCGAGGTGGTGGCCGTCATGGGACACCTGCCCTGCGCCGACCAGCCCGGCCACCCGAGCACCCGGACGGGCCTCCGGGCGCTGCTGGCAGGGGTGGCGCTCGCGGAGTCGGCGGGACTGCGGCCGACGCTGCGCCACCTCGCCGCCACCGCCGCCACGCTGACCGACGACAGCACCCACCTGGACCTCGTCCGCGTGGGCGCCGGGCTGGTGGGCATCGACCCCTCCGGCACCGCCCGGCTGGCGCAGGCGATCCGACTGAGCGCCCCCGTCGTGCAAGTGCGCGCACTGCCCGCGGGCACCGGCATCGGCTACGGGCACGCCGACGTCACCGACACCCCGACCAACGTCGGGCTGCTGCCGGTGGGCTACGCCGACGGCCTCCCGCGGACGGCCTCCGGCGTCGCGGAGGTCTGGGTCGACGGCCGCCGCTGCCGGGTGCGGGGACGGATCTCCATGGACCAGACCGTCGTCGACCTGGGCGGGGCACCCGTGCCGCCGGGGACCACGGCGGTGGTCTTCGGACCCGGACACGACGCGGAACCGACCATCGACGACTGGGCCCGATGGAGCGGCACGCTGCCGCACGAGATCGTCACCGGCCTGGGCACGAGACTGGAGAGGCAGTACCTGTGAGCACACGAACGAGGGTCGCCGTGATCGGCGGCGGCCAGAACTGCGAGCACGAGGTGTCCCTGTCGTCCGCGGCCGCCGTCGCCGCCGCGTTGGACGCGCGACGCCACGAGGTGATCGCGCTGACCATCCGCCCCGACGGGCGCTGGGCGGGCGACGACGGGGTGCCGCTGGGCGCGACGACGGCCGCGAGCCTCGCGGCGGCGGTGCGGGTCCTGGGGAGCTGCGACGTCGTGCTGCCGGTGGTGCACGGCCGCCTCGGCGAGGACGGCACCCTGGCGGGCCTGTGTGCCCTGGCGGGCGTCCCGTGCGCCGGCTCACCGCTCGGCGCGGGCGCCCTCGCCATGGACAAGTGGGCCACGAAGCTGGCGGCCGAGGCCGTGGGCGTGACGACGGCCAGGGGCCGGGTCGTCACCGCGGCGGAGGCGCCCACCGTTGAGTTCCACCGTCCCGTGGTGGTGAAGCCGGTCTCTGCCGGTTCCAGCCACGGGGTCTCGCTGGCCCGCACCGCCGCCGACCTGCGCGGGGCACTGGCGGAGGCGCTCGAGCTCGACGACCGCGTCCTCGTGGAGGAGGTGGTCCACGGCCGCGAGGTCGACCTGGCCGTCGCGGAGCTCCCGGGCGGTGACCTGCGGATCAGCCCGCCCCTGGAGGTCCTCGTCGACGGCGGCCTGTTCGACACCGACACCAAGTACGACGGCTCCGCCCGCTTCCTCGTGCCCGCACCCCTCACCGTGGCAGAGCTGGGGCAGCTGCGCGCCGCGACGGAGCGGGTCTACCGGGCGCTGGGGTGCCGGGGGATCGCACGGGTGGACTTCTTCCTCACCCCGTCCGGACCCGTGCTGAACGAGGTCAACACCATGCCGGGGATGACCGGCGAGTCGCAGGTGCCGCGGATGTTCGCTGCCGACGGCTGGGGCTACCCGGCCCTGCTGGACACCTGGATCGAGGCCACCCTGGCGGCCTCCCCGGCCCGCGTGCGGGCAGCGTGAGCGGCGGGTCGGGGCGGGTCGCGGGCTGGGACGTGCTGCGCGGGATCGCCATCGCGCTGGTGATGGCCCGCCACGCCTTCCCCGACCAGTTCCCCGGGGCCGGGGTGGTGGGGGTGGTGATGTTCTTCTCGCTCAGCGGTTACCTGATCACCGGGGTGCTGCAGCAGGAGCTGGAGCGTGACGGCCGCGTGCGGCTGGGTCGGTTCTACTGGCGCAGGGCGGCCCGGCTGCTGCCGCCCCTGGTGGCGATGGTGGCGGTCTTCGCCCTCGTCACCCTCACCCTCGACCCGCTCGACGAGCGCGGTCTCCTCCTGGCCTCGGTGCTGGTGATGCTGACCTTCACCGCCAACCTCCCGATCGCCGACGCCAGTCCGGCCGCCTTCCACACCTGGACGCTGGCAACCGAGGAGCAGTTCTACCTGCTGTGGCCCTCGACGCTGCTGCTCGGGCACCGGCTGCGTCGGCTGCGCACTGTGCTGGTGGTGCTCACCGTGCTGCTCCTGGGCGTCTGCGTGGCCACGCTGTGGCGGCTCTCGCCGCACCTGGACCTGGCCTACCCGCTGCCGACGTCGTGGGCGGTGTGCTTCGTCATCGGCGCGGCCGCACGCCTGTACCTGCAGCGGTGGCAGCCGCCGTCGCAACTCGTCCCCGTCCTGCTGGTGCTCCTGGGCGCGATGGCGCTGGCCCCCCTCCGGGGCCACTTCTGGACCTACCTGGTGGCGGGACCCGTGGTGGCGGCCGCGGCCGCGGTGCTGATGCTCGCCTGGCGGGACTGGCGCGACGTCGGGACCCGTCCGGCGGTGCGGGGACTGGCGGCGCTGGGCGTCGTGTCCTACGGCGCCTACCTGTGGAACTACCCGTTCACGATGTGGCTCCGGCCCCACCTGGGCGGGTGGGCCGGGCCCGTCGCCGCCGCGATGACGCTCGCGGCCGCGGCGCTGAGCTGGCACCTCGTCGAGAAGCCCGTGCAGCGGCGCGTTCGCCAAAGGCCCCGGGTGGATGCACCATTGTGACCGTGCAACCAGCCCGCCGCTACCTCCCAGACCTGGCGCTCGCGCTGCTGGTGCTGCTTGTCGGGGTGCTCGAGGTGGCGGCGCGCCGCTACGGCGCACCGACCCTGCTGGAGGTGGTCACCCGGGGCCGGGGGCTGACCGGGTGGGACAGCCGCTTCGACGTCCTCGGCCTGGGCGACCTGCTGCGGGCCCTCGGGTTCGGCGTCAGCGTCACGGGGCTGTTCCTGGCGGTGGCCGCAGCGGCCGCCTGCGCCCTGGCGCGGCACCACGGCGGCGCTGCGCTGGCGGTGGTCTGGCTCAGCGGTGCGGTGCAGTTGGTCCTGGGCGGCGACATCGTCGTGGCCCAGCTCTCCATCGTCTACGTGACGTTCGCGCTGGCCTGCTGGGGCGGCCCCGCAGTGCTGGTGGCCAGTGCGGTCTCCGTGCCCGTCGGGGCACTGTTCGTCAGCACCCACGCGCTGGACAAGATGGGTGTCGGGCCGGACTTCCTCCCTTGGCGGGACGCGTGGTCCGACCTGGTGCAGTCCTACCTCCTGGCCGCCCCGATGGTGATGCTCATCCTGGGCGTGCCGTGGCTCGTCGGGCTGGCCATGCGGGCCACGCGCAGGGCACGGGTCTCCCAGCAGGCGCGCCTCGAGGCCGAGGCGGAGGCCGCGCGCTCGGACGAGATCGCAGCCCTCCGGGCGCAGCAGGCCCGGCTCGCGCACGACGTGCACGACGTCGTCGGCCACTCCCTCGCCGTGATCCTGGCGCAGGCCGAGTCGGCCCAGTTCCTCGACCCGGCAGAGCAGGACCGGATCCGGGACACGCTGGCGAACATCGCGGCGACGTCGCGGCAGTCCCTCAGCGACGTCCGCACCGTGCTGGCCGGCGCCGACGAGCCGAGCGACGCCACGGCCGGGGTCCGCACCGAACTCAACGACCTCGTCGAAGGGGTGCGCTCCTCCGGCAACGCCGTCGAGCTGTCCGTCGCCGGGCAACCCAGGCCGCTGCCGCCGGAGCTGCAGGTGGTGGCGTACCGGACGTTGCAGGAGATGCTCACCAACGCCCTGAAGCACGGCCGACGCGGGGAGCCGGTGGAGGTCGAGCAGCGCTGGGGCGCGGAGCTGCACCTGCGGGTGGCCAATCCAGTCGTGGGCGCGCCCGCCCATGGAGACGGGCCCGGGCTCGGGCAGCTCGGGATGGCCCGCCGGGTGGAGTCGGTGGGCGGCAGACTGGCCTTCGGCAAGGACATCGTCGACGGGGAGGAGCGCTACGTGGCCCAGGCGTGGCTCCCCGTCCGAGCAGCGAGGACTCCATGAGCACACAGCCACCGATCCGCGTCCTGCTGGTCGACGACCAGGAGCTGTTCCGCAGCGGCGTGGCGATCATGGTCGACGCGCAACCGGACCTGGCGGTGGTGGGCCAGGCCGCCGACGGGCACCAGGCCATCCGCGCGGTCGACGAGCTGGAGCCGGACGTGGTGCTGATGGACCTGCGGATGCCGGAGCTCGACGGCGTGGCCGCCACCCGCGAGCTCTTCGCACCGGCCAGGGTGGCGCGGCGCCGTCGGCCCCTGCGCGTCGTGGTGCTGACCACCTTCGACCTCGACGAGCGCGCCGCCGCCGCGATCCGCTACGGGGCCAGCGGTTTCCTCCTGAAGGACACCACCCCCGCGATGCTGTGCGACGCGATCCGCACCGTCCACCGCGGCAATGCGGTGCTGGCGCCGGGCGACCTCGCGACCCTGCTCGATGGCGAGTACCGGCAGCGCACCCCCGTTCCGCCGGAGTTCGCGCAGCTGACGGCCAAGGAGCTCGAGGTGCTCTCAGCCGTCGCCCGCGGGCTGAGCAACACCGAGATCGCCGCGCAGATCTTCATCAGCGAGTCCACCACCAAGACCCATGTCGGGTCCATCCTGCGCAAGCTCCGGCTGCGGGACCGGGTCCAGATCGCCGTGTTCGCGCACGAGCACGGCCTGGTGCGCTGACCCGGGCCAACCCACCACGGCCCGGGCTGCGTCGCTAAGCTGAGCGGAAACCCAGCAGCAAGGAATGCCGATGAGCGAAACCACCCCGCGCCGTGTGGCCACCCGCCAGCGACTCGTGGAGGCCGCCATCCGCGAGTTCGCCGCCCGTGGCGTGGACGGCACCAGCGTCGAACAGCTCTGCGAGGCCGCCGGGTTCACCCGCGGGGCGTTCTACTCGAACTTCAACACCAAGGACGACCTCTGCGTCGCGGTCCTGGAGCACCACCGCGACGTCGTGATGTCCGGCCTGGACCAGGCGTTCTCCGACGCCCCGGATGCGGTCAGCGTCGAGTGGGCCACCGGCACCGCGCTGTCCACCTTCTTCGCGATCATCGCCCCGAGCGAGGAGTTCCGGATCACGCTGATGGAGATCCGGCTCCGCGCCCTGCGCTCGCCGGAACTCGCAACCCGGGCCGAGGCCCTCGCCACGGAGATCCGGCCCGAGCTGGTCGACTTCATGGGCCGGATCGCCCGCCAGCTGGGGCTGCGCTTCCGGATGCCCACCGAGGACCTGATCGACGTGTTCGAGGCCCTCTACTTCCAGGGCCCCGCCGACGCCGAGAGGCTGATCGGCCCCGTCGCCATCGCCCTGGCCGAGCCGGCGTAGGACCATGGCGTCGGTCACCCGCCTCGTGACCGCCGGGAACCGTGACCCGGCCGGCCCACCCGTACACGAGAACAACGTCTGGCTGGTCGGCGACGCCGAGGAGGTCATCGTCGTCGACCCCGCCCACGACGCCGCCGCCGTCGCCGATGCGGTGGCCGGCCGACGCGTGTCCGCCGTCCTGCTCACCCACGGTCACTGGGACCACGTCCGCGCCGTGCCCGCGTTCGCCGCGCTGGTGGGCGATCCGCCGGTCTTCCTGCGCCCCGAGGACGAGTTCCTGTGGAAGCGCGAGCACGCCGACGCGGGGTTCCAGCCGCTGGCCGCAGGCCGGATGTTCACCGTCGCCGGGGCCACGCTGAGCGCCGTCGCCACCCCCGGACACACGCCGGGATCCACCTGCTTCGTGGCCCCGGAACTGGGCTGCGTCCTCTCCGGCGACACCCTGTTCGAGGGCGGCCCCGGCGCCACCCGCTGGGACTACTCCAGCTTCGAGCAGATCCTCTCCTCCATCTCCGAGCACCTCCTGACGCTGCCCGATGCGACGGCGGTGCACCCCGGCCACGGCGCGTCGACGACGGTCGGGACGGAGCGCCCGAGCCTCGGGCAGTGGCGCGCACGGGGCTGGTGACCGTTTCCCGGCCCGGGTGCGGCCAGGGGCCCACCCAGTCCTAGGATGGAAGCTCTGAGCGGAAACTCTCGAGAGGACACCATGAAGGTATTGATCACCGGCGGCGCCGGCTACATCGGCAGCACCGTGGCATCGGCGTGCGAGGACAACGGCCACGAGGTGGTCATCCTCGACGACTTCTCCACCGGACGCCGCGAGTTCATCGGTGATCGGCCCCTCTACGAGGGCGACATCGCCGACGCCGCCCTGCTGGACCGCGTGTTCACCGAGCACCAGGTCGACGCCGTCGTGCACTGCGCCGCGAAGATCATCGTCCCCGAGTCCGTCGCCGACCCGCTCGGCTACTACGAGAACAACGTCTCCAAGACCGTCACGCTGCTCGAGGGCCTGCAGCGCAACGGCGTGCACCGCTTCCTGTTCAGTTCCTCGGCCTCCATCTACGCGCCCGACGAGAACTTCGTCGTCACCGAGGACTCGCCCCTGCAGCCCGGATCGCCGTACGCGCGCACCAAGTACATGGTGGAGATGGTGCTGGAGGACTTCACGAAGGCCAGCGACGTCAAGGTCCTCAGCCTGCGCTACTTCAACCCCATCGGCACGGACCCGAAGCTGCGCTCCGGCCAGCAGCTCGAGAAGCCCAGCCACGTCCTCGCGAAGCTGCTCGAGGCCTGGGTGAACAAGGAGACGTTCACGGTCACCGGCGTCGACTGGCCCACTCGCGACGGCTCCGGCATCCGCGACTTCATCCACGTCTGGGACCTCGCCAAGGCACACGTCGCCGCGCTCGAGGGCTTCGACCGCGCCACGGCCGACGGTCCCTACCAGGTCTTCAACATCGGCACCGGCAACGGCGTGACGGTCAAGGAACTGGCCGCCTCGTTCGAGGAGATCTCCGGCGACCCGCTGCAGGTGCAGTTCGGCGACCCCCGCCCGGGCGACGTCGCCGGCGTCTACACCGTCAGCTCGAAGG
Organism: Tessaracoccus rhinocerotis; assembly: GCF_007197885.1. Lineage (GTDB taxonomy): Bacteria > Actinomycetota > Actinomycetes > Propionibacteriales > Propionibacteriaceae > Arachnia > Arachnia rhinocerotis. The sequence continues at coordinate 34,073 of NZ_VKKG01000003.1, read as the reverse complement.
CGGCCGACGTCCTCGGCTGGAAGGCCGAGCTGACCGAGACCGACGCCGTGCGTGACGCCATCGCGTGGCTGCCCGTCCGCAAGGAGATGCTGGGCTACTGACCCGAAGGTCAGACCGGGTCGGTGGCCTCGGCCCACAGCTCGCGACGCTGCTTGGCGTGGCGACGATCGACAAGGCCCGACGCCGCACAGGCTGCGGCCAAGATGGTGAGTACCCAGAAGAACTTTCGAACCATGCCCCGAAATCTACCCGCCCCACGGGGTGGGGGCATGGGGGTAGACCCTGCCGAAGACCTGAGTCGCCCCTGAACCAACCCACGGTCTGACGGATCCGGGCCGGGCGTCGCCCTAAGCTGACCTGCATGATGGGAGCCGGACTGTCCAGTGACCGCCGACGACTGCTGGCCGATTCACTGGCGGCACTCGCGGCCCTGCTGGTGCTCGTGGTCCCCCTCCCGGTGGCGGACTCCTCGCCGGCGACGTGGGTCGCCGTCGCCTGGTCCGCCCTGATGGTGTCCTCCCTCGCCCTGCGCCGCGTCGCACCGCTGTTCGCCGTCGCGGTGTGCGCCCTGGCCGGCGTCGGCATGGTCGCGCAGCTGGACTCCCCCACCCCCGCGGTCGTGGTGGTGCTCGTGGTCATCTACTCGGTGGCCCGGACGGTCTCGGCGAGCGTCTCCATGGTGCTGGTGCCAGTGTTCGTGGCCGCCTCCATCGCCGGGCCGCTTTCCTGGCTCGGCAACGTCGAGGAGGGTGAGCGCTTCGTCGCCGGCTCGATGCTGGTGTGCCTGTGCCTGACCCTGTGCTCAATGGCCTACCTGCTGGGACGACGCGGCAAGGAGAAGGCCCGCTACGAGCAGCTCGAGCGCGAGCTCACCGAGGAGCGGTTCGTCACCGACGCCCAGAAGCTCCGGCAGGCCTCCGAACTCACCACCGAGCGCGTCCGCAACGAGGTGGCACGCGAACTGCACGACGTCGTGGCGCACTCGCTGTCGGTGATAGTCGTGCAGGCGGAGGGCTCGAAAGCACTCCTCACCAAGCGCCCGGAGGCGGCGGCCGAGGCGCTCGACGTGATCGCCTGCACGGGACGCAACTCCATCGGCGAGATGCGCCACATCGTCTCGCTGCTGCGCGGCGACGAGGGGGCGGCCTTCGGCCCGAGCCCCGGCCTGTCCGACATCCCGGAGATGGTCGCCAAGGCCGGCGACCGCATCGAGCTCGAGATGCCCGAGACGCTGCCGATGGTCCCGGAGTCCCTCGGGCTGACCGCCTTCCGGATCGTCCAGGAGAGCGTCACCAACTTCCTCAAGCACGCCGGGGCGACGGCGCGCGCCACCGTCACCGTCGAGTCGAGCCCCGAGGAGCTCCGGATCAGGGTGGCCGACGACGGGATCGGCGGCCATTCCGGCACCGACGGCGGAGGCTCGGGCCTGAGGGGGATGCGGGAGCGCGTGAACGCGATGAGCGGTACGTTCAGGGCCGGGCCACGCACCGGCGGCGGCTTCGACGTGACCGCGATACTGCCGCTGCCGTCCCAGCTCGGGCGCGGCTGGCTCAGATGAAGGGAAACCAGATGATCAAGGTCCTGCTCGCCGACGACCAGTCGCTGGTCCGCAGCGGACTGCGGATGATGGTCGACTCCACCGACGACATGGAGTGCGTCGGGGAGGCCTCCGACGGGGCCGAGGCGGTGGCGATGGTCCGCTCGCGCCGGGTGGACGTGGTTCTGATGGACATCCGGATGCCCAACATGGACGGCACCGAGGCCACCAGGCGGATCGCGGAGCTGGACGTCGACACCAAGGTGCTCGTTCTGACCACCTTCGACCTCGACGAGTACGTCTTCGCCGCCCTGCGCAACGGCGCCTCCGGGTTCCTCCTGAAGGACGCCCTGCCCGAGGAGCTGCTGGGCGCGATCCGGGTGGTCGCGGCCGGTGGCGCGATCGTCGCCCCGACGGCCACGCGTCGCCTGCTGGACCACGTCGCGGCGAAGCTGCCGTCGTCGCAGGCACCGTCCCAGGACAAGCTCGCCGCGCTGACCGAGCGCGAGCGGGAGGTGCTCGTCGAGGTGTCCCGCGGTGCCAACAACACCGAGATCGGGCAGCGGCTCTACATGGCCGAGGGCACCGTCAAGACCCACATCGGCCGACTGCTGAGCAAGCTGCGGGCGCGTGACCGGGTGGGGTTGGTGCTGATCGCACACGAGTGCGGGCTGCTCGACGACTGAACCCCTGCCCACCTCTGGTGGGCGCAGTTCGCCACCCCTGGTGCGGTTCGCCACCCTCTGTGAAGGCCGCTCCCGACAGATCCGGAGCGTCCTGCACCAAGGGTGGCAAGCGCCCGCCGAAGTCCCTTTCGCCGGAGCCAGCTGGACGTCAGGCGAGGGTGAGGTCCTCGGTGCCCCTCTCGAAGGCCGCCCGGCCGATGGCGCGGGAGACGAGCTCGAAGGCCACCGCCAGGGCGAGCCACACGGCCGCCAGCACCGCGAACCCAGCGGCGGCGACGCCTGTCTCCGGCAACGCGAGCGCGACGACCACCGCGGCCAGCACGAAGGCGCCGTTGAAGAGCATGTCGTAGAACACGAACACCCTGCCCTTGAACTCTTCGGCGACGTGGGCCTGCACGAGCGTGTCGACGCAGATCTTGAGCGACTGCGCGGCGAGGCCGACGAAGAAGGAGATCACGAACAGCGCCCACTTCCCGCCGACGAGGACGGGCACCAGCTGGGCGACGCCGCCGAGCAGCAGCACGCCGACCGCGGTCCGGCGCAGCCCGACCCGCCTGGCCGCCACGGGCACGAACGGGGTGGCGAGGATGAAGCCGGCGCCGGTCATCAGGCCCCAGACCGTCAGGTCGGCCAGGGCCGCGTCGGGATTGCCCACGTGGTACAGGTTCCGCAGCGCGAGGATCACGATGACGGTGAGCATGCCGAACAGCAGCCGGGACACGAACATGCTCGCCAGCCCGAGGCCGGCCGGCCCACGGGTGCGCAGGTGCGCCCAGGCCTCCCCGAGTCCGGCGAGCACCTCCCGGGCCGCGGTGACGGGCTGCCCCGGCTCCGGGCCGAGCGCGTCGCGGCCGAACCGGCGCGAGACCAGCACGGAGCAGAAGAACCCGAGGGCCGCCACCCAGAACACGACGGCGTCGGCCTGGTGGGCGGGCAGGAACGGTCCCAGTCCGGCGCGGGCGCCGAAGCCGAGTACCGCCCCGATGACCAGTCCGAGCGGCCCCACCGTCGGCAGGATCGAGGACGCGGACAGGTACTCGTCGTCCTCGACGGTGTACTGCATCCCCGCGCTGAGCCCGGCCAGCATGAACCGGTTGATGCTCATCGCCACCAGCAGGGCACCGAAGAGCACCACCTGCCAACCGCCCTCGGTCAGGTTTGCGGCGATGATGGCCCCGATGACGACGGCGAGTGCACACCGGATGGTGTCCGAGATGACGGTCACCTGCCGCCGCGACCACCGGTCGAGGTACGTGGAGACGAACGGTCCGACGACGGTGAACGGCAGCAGCGTCAGCGCCAGCACCCCGGCGATCGCCCAGGCGTCGGGCTGGCTCTGCGGGGAGAACAGCACGTAGGAGGCCATCCCCACCTGCAGGGTGCCGTCGGCGGCCTGGCTGAGGACGCGTACGGTGAGGAGCCGACGGAACGCCCGGTGCCGCCAGAGCCGCTTGAGCGCGGGACCGATCGCCAAGGGTTACCTGTCCCTGGTGGACAGGTGCAGTTCCTCGACCTTCTCCATGGTCCACGGCAGTCCGGCCTCGTCGGCCATCTGCCTGGCCTTCGGCGAGTCCATCGAACGCAGCTTGGCGAGCTTCTCCTGGATCTGCTCGTACTGGCGCAGGCGGTCGTCACCGTCGGAGTGGTACTCGGTGTGCAGGTAGGCGTGCGCGGCCCGGTCCAGGGACCCGACGGCGCTGGCGATCCGACCGGTGGGGCTGACCAGGGACGCCACGATCGTGACGGCGAGGACCACGACGATCACACTGAGCGAGACGGGGATCGTGGGGTGCCACACGTCGACCGGCTCGCCGCCGTTGATGAACGGCAGCTGGTTGCTGACGAGGGCCTCGAGGACGAGCTTGATGCCGATGAACGCGAGGATGGCCGACAGCCCGTACTTGAGGTAGATGAGGCGGTCCAGCAGGCCGTCGATCAGGAAGTAGAGCTGGCGCAGGCCCATCAGCGAGAACGCAGTGGCGGTGAACACGACGTAGACGTCGGTGGTGACGCCGTAGATGGCCGGCACCGAGTCCAGTGCGAAGAGCAGGTCCGTGCCCCCGATGGCGACCATCACCAGCAGCATCGGCGTGAGGACGCGCTTGCCGTTCTCGATGGTGAAGAGCTTGTCGCCGTCGTAGTGGTCCGAGGTGCGCAGGTACTTCTTCGCCAGCCGGATGATGAAGTTGTTGGCGTCGTCCTGGTCCTCCTTCTCGGGGCCGATCATGCGGCCGGCCGTGATGATCAGGAACAGGCCGAAGATGTAGAACGCCCAGGACCAGGTCTCGATGATCGCCTTGCCGGCGAGGATGAAGGCCGTGCGGGCGATGAGGGCGAACACGATGCCGAACAGCAGCACCTTCTGCTGGTCCTCGCGCGGCACGGCGAAGGATCCGATGATCACGAGGAACACGAACAGGTTGTCGACGCTGAGTGCCTTCTCGATCAGGTAGCCGGTGAAGTACTCACCGCCCATCTGGGCGCCGCCGAAGAACAGCAGCAGGACGCCGAAGGCAATGGCGATCCCGACGTAGATGGAGGACCAGACCGCGGCCTCCCTGAGGGTGGGGATGTGCGCCTTGCGAACATGGAAGAAGAAGTCGAATGCGAGGAGGGCCGCGATCACGGCGATCGTGAGGACCCAGACCCAAGGTGCAACGGACAACGTGCAACAACTCCCAACGGGGTTAGAGAAGAACGCACAGGTACCGGATCCGCCACCTGCGCTGACATCTAGAATAACCCGGCGGGTGAAGCCACACCGAACACGCTGCCGGTGGGGCATCGGGGACACCCGGGCGCGCCTGCCGGAATCAGGGTGCTCGTGGCGGGTACTCTCGACGTGTTGGGCTTGTGGCAAGGGAGGACCCGTGGGACGACGACGTGTGGCCGCCATCGTGCTTTCCCTCGGGATGATGGTGACGGGTGCCTGCGCGCCCCTGTCCCCCGAGCCCGACGAGTCGGCTCCCCCCACCACCGAGAGCATCCCGCCGGTGGACCTGCCCTCGGCCGATCCCCTGGTGGCGGACCTCGCGGCCGCGCTCACCGAGTTCGACGTGACGAAGTTACCCCTCGCCGACCCTGAACGGGCCCAGGAGGACCTCGAAGCGATCTTCGCGGGCATGGACGGGATCCGTCCGACGGTGACCGCCGAGGGCGTGCAGTACGAGGCGGAGGCCGGCACCGCCGTCGGCACCCTGACCCACAGCTACGACATCGGGCTGGAGGGTTGGACGTTCCAGACCACCGTGCCGCTCGAGTTCGCCGACGACCAGTGGCAGGTCACCTGGTCCCCCCAGCTCATCCACTCGCAGCTCACCACCGACTCCCGGATGCGCCACACGCGCACCCTGCCGAAGCGGGCCCCGATCAACGACAACGAGGGCCTGGCGCTCGTGGAGGAGCGCACGCTCTACCAGGTGGGGCTCGACAAGAGCCAGGTGGTGGAGGCCGAGTGGGAGACCGCGGCCGCGGACCTGGCCCGGCTCGTCGAGATCGATCCCGCCGCGTACGTCGCCAAGGTGCTGGCCGGCGGCCCGAAGCAGTTCGTGGTCGCCCGCACCATGACGCAGGAGGAGATCACGCCCGACATCAGCAAGGTGCCCGGGGCGATCGCACTTGCGACCACCGCCAACGTCGCCCCCAGCAGCACCTTCGCCATCAGCATCCTCGGCAAGACCGGCAAGCCGAGCGCGGAGCAGGTGGCCGAGTCCGACGGCGAGGTCTGGCCCGAGGACGTCATCGGCCTCAGCGGCCTGCAGGCGCGCTACCAGGAGCGGCTGCGCGGCGTCCCGGAGGTCAGGATCGACCTGGTGGGACGCAACACCGAGGCCGATCCCAATGCCGCCGAGCAGTTCGAGGAGCAGAACCTGTTCCGCCAGGACTCCAGCGTCGGCGCCCCGCTCGAACTCAGCCTCGACCGCGACCTCCAGACCAGGGCCGAGGAGGTGCTCAGCACCCAGCCGGGGCTCGCGACCCTCGTAGTGGTCCGCCCCAGCGACGGCGCCGTCCTCGCGGCCGCCAACTCCCCCGCGGCGGGCGAGTACCCGCAGGCGACGTTCGGCAAGTTCGCGCCCGGCTCGACGTTCAAGGTGGTCTCCGCGCTGGCGATGCTGCGCAAGGGCTACACACCCACCTCCAGCGTCGAGTGCCCCGCCACCCTCGGGGTGTCGGGCCACAACTTCACCAACTACTCCGACTACCCGGGCAACATGGTCGGCTCCATCACGCTCACCCAGGCGCTGGCGCACTCCTGCAACACCGCGTTCGCCGGGGCCGCGGCGTCGATCACCCCCGACGAGCTGCACGCGGCCGCCGGGAGCCTCGGGGTGGGCACGGACTACGACGCCGGCTTCACCTCGAACTTCGGCACGGTGCAGCCCAACAACAGCGCGATCGACAGGGCCGCCAGCATGATCGGGCAGGGCCAGATCACGATGTCCCCGCTTGGGATGGCAGCAGTCGCGGCCAGCGTCGCCAGTGGGAAGACCACCATCCCCTGGGTGGTCGCCGGCACCCAGGCCGAGGCCACCGCCGCGCCGCTGACAGCCGCGGAGACGGCCGCGCTGCAGCAGATGATGACCGCCGTGATCACCCAGGGGCCGGGCAAGTCGTTGGCCCCCATCATGACGGGCGCCAAGACTGGCACCGCGGAGTGGGGCCCGGTGGGCAACTACAAGCACCACGGCTGGATGATCTCGTGGAACCAGAACTACGCCATCGCGGCGTTCGTCGAGGACGGCGTCTCCGGCTCGACCTCGGCCGCGCCGCTGATCACCGCCCTTTTCGAGTAGGGCTCAGCCCTCTGCGGGGGCCTCCACCGTGCCGGTGGCAGCAGTCGTGGCCACCGCCTCCGTGGCCGCCGACTCCGTGGCCGCCGGCTCCGTGACCGTGACCGCCGCCTCCGTGGCAGCGACGGTGGGCGAAGGTGCCTGTGCCGGGGTGGGGATGGCGCTCGCTTGCGGTGCGGCCGCAGCGGCTGCGACAGGCTCGCTGGCCGGGGTGAAGCGCACCATGTTGTTGAACACCCACTTGGTCTGGGCGTCCACCTCGTAGAGGCCCCAGGCGTTCTTCTGCGCTGAGTACGTGGTGGCCATGATGTAGCTGCGGCAACCGCCCCGCCCGGTGGCGGCGGTGTCGCACTCGGTGTACCAGGAGCGGCCGTCGTCGGAGACCCACTCGGCGGTGTGGCCCAGCGGGTTCTTCGCCCAGGCCGCGCGCGGCAGGGCCTTGTAGGTGAGGTTGTTGAAGGCCCAGCCCTCCACCATCTTGTAGCCGCCGCCGTCGTGGATGACCTGGGTGGCCCAGATGTCGGTGAAGCAGCGCTCGGTCTGCGAGTAGGGCTCGCAGTCGGTGGCCCAGGCGCGGCCGCCGACGGTGTGGTTGCCCTCGGTGATGTAGAGCAGTTCGGCGGTGATGGTGTCGGCGTCGGCGATCACGGGGCGGGTCGTGGAGCGGCTGGGTCCGTCGATGCCGCGGGCCGCCAGGTTGGCAGGGTTCACGATGTTGTTCGCCAGGCTGGGCACCGCGAGGCAGGCGCGCTGGGCGTCGGCGACGACCACGCCGTCGGAGTCCCGGGACCAGAAGCCGCAGTAGCTGCGGCCGGTGGTGTGGATGGTGTAGCCGCCGAGCGAGAGGCCGTCGATGGCCATCTCCTCGCCGTTCCTCATCAGGGTCAGGTGCACGTGGCGGAAACTGCCCCGGCCGCAGGTCTCGGAGCCCGGCATCGCGGTCATGCCCACCCGCTGCCCGGCGACCACCTGCGCGCCGTCGAGGCCGGAGGGGATGGACCTGAGGTGGTAGTACTGCGTCTGCCAGCCGTCGGCGTGGGTCACGGTGACGCTGCAGCCCGGCTTGACGGAGGCGACGCCGTCGGCGACGGCGGTCACGGGGATGCTGGCGCCGTTGAGGGCGCCGAGGTCCACGGAACTGCGCACGCCGGAGGCGTGGGTGTGGGTGCCACCGGCCTGGACCGTGGCGCCCCAGGCGACGGGCAGGGCCATCGGGAAGTCGGGGAGTTCGGCGGCGTGGGCCGGTTGCGGGAGCAGGCCGGCCAGCGTCAGGACGACGGCAGCCACCGTCGAGTGGATCAGGACTCGCATTCGACGCACAGCCGCACGCCCCCCTCGAATAGCTCTGGGTTCCGGTGAAACAGCATGAGCGTACGCGAACATCCTGAGAATTCACAAGGAAACTTCAGAAATCTCCCTGGAATTCCCCGTCGGATGGGGTATGGAAAAGAACAGGCTGAGAGCTCTCAGCCTGCCAGCGCGACCGCCCGCACCACGGAGGCCACCAGCGCGACCACGCCGACCGCGGCCACCAGGACCCACTGCCAAGGCTTGCGCCGCTCCTTCGGCAGGTACATCAGCGCCAGGGCGGTGAGCAGGCCGCCGACGAAGCCACCCAGGTGGCCCTGCCAGGAGATGTAGGAGGACCCGACGACGGTGATCACGACGTTGGCGCCGAGCCACATCAGGATGGTCTGGTAGTTGCCCTTGTGCTTGTAGGCCACGAGCAGGATGGCGGCCATCAGGCCGAAGACCGCGCCCGAGGCGCCCACGGTGGCGGTGTGCGGGTCGGAGAACCACATCACGAACGTCGAGGCCATCAGCGCCGAGGCGAAGTAGACGGCGAGGAACCGGGCGCGGCCGAAGACCTTCTCCAACTGGGGGCCGAGCACCCACAGCGCGAGCATGTTGAACCCGATGTGGAGGGGCTCCGAATGCGTGAACGCGTTGGTGAGCAGCTGCCACCAGGATCCTGTGGCGACGCCGTCGACCCAGGTGTAGCCGGCGGCGAGGCATTGGGACTCGCCGCCCGGCAGGTAGTGCGACTCGTCCACGGTGCAGATGCCCTGCGCCTTGATCGCCAGCGTGTCGAAGACCCGGCCGAACGCGCCGCCGGTGAGCATCACGCCCACCCACACCAGCGCGTTCATCGCGATCAGGATGATTGAGGTCAACCGGGGGTCCCTGCTGCGCCGTCCCCCGTAGGGCAGGACCAGCTGGCGGGTCTCGCGCTGCCCGATGGCGACGCACTCGGGGCACTGGAACCCGACGGCGCCCGGAATCATGCACTGGGGGCAGATGGGTCGGTTGCAGCGCTGGCACACGATGCGGGTGAGCACGTCCGGGTGGCGGTAGCAGACGGGCTGCACGGCGGAATCCATGCGGGCAAGCGTACCGGGGCCCCGCTAGAGCCAGCCCCGCTGCGCCGCTGTGTTGGCCGCCTCGATTCGATTGGCGGCCCCGGTCTTGCCGATGGCCGAGGAGAGGTGGTTGCGCACCGTGCCCGGGGAGAGGTGCACCTGCCTGGCGATCACGGCCACGGCGACGCCGTCGCGGGCCATTGCCAGCACCTGCCGCTCCCGCTCGCTCAGCGGGTTCGAACCCTCCGCCAGCGACTCCGCGGCCAGCTGCTGGTCCACCACCCGCAGCCCTTGGTGGACACGACGGATGGCATCGGCCAGCTGCGCGGCGGGGGTGTCCTTGACCACGAAGCCGCTCGCGCCCGCCTCGAGCGCGCGTCGGAGGTAGCCGGTGCGGCCGAAGGTGGTGACGATGAGCACCCGGCACCCCGGCACCGCGGCGCGCACCTGGGCGGTGGCGGCGATGCCGTCGAGCCGGGCCATCTGGATGTCCAGCAGGCAGACGTCGACGGCGTGCTCGCGGACGGCGTCGAGCACGCCGTCGCCGTCGGGGACCTCGGCCACCACCTCGATGTCGGGCTCGAGGTTGAGCAGCGCAGCCAGTGCCCCGCGGACGAGGGCCTGGTCGTCGGCGACGAGCACCCTGATCACCACGTGACCGCCACCCTCGTGCCCGGTTCGGTGCGGTCCTCGATGCGCAGTTCCGCGCCGACGGCGGAGAGCCGCTCGGCCATGCCGCGCCGACCGTGCCCGGCCGGGGCCTCCCCCAGGCCGACGCCGTCGTCGAGCACCTCGACGGAGCGGTCGCTGAAGACGATGGTGCAGCGGGTGGCGCCGGAGTGGCGCAGGATGTTGGTGCCGGCCTCGCGCAACACCCAGCCGAGAGCGGTGCGCAGGTCGGGGTCCACCTCGGCCGGGTCGCCGCGGACCTCCACCTCGAGCCCGGCGCCCTCGAGCGCCAGGGTGAGCGCCGCCAACTGGTTGGGCAGGTCGGCGGCGCGCAGGCCGCCGACGGTGATCCGGACCTGGTCCAGCGCGTCGCGGGTCAGGCGGCGCAGGTCCGCCAGCTCGCTGCGTGCCCGCTCGGGGTCCGCGTCCATGATGCGCTCGGCGAGTTCCGCCTTCATCGCCACGACGGTGAGGGTGTGCCCGAGGCCGTCGTGGACGTCGCGCGCCACCCGCTCGCGCTCGGAGATCACCGCCAGGTCACGCCGGGCGATGGTGGCGGCCTCGTCGGCCTCGATCAGGGTGCGCATCACGATGCAGATCGCGAACACCCCGATCATGACCACCACGATGTACCAGAACGACTCCTGCGTCCGGGTCCAGGCGAACACCGACACCCCTGCGATGGTGACGCCGGCGACCACCCATGACACCAGCGGCCTGAACATGTAGGCCGCGTAGGCCAGCGTGAAGGGGCACATGTTCACCGCGGCCGGGCCGATCAGGGCGATCTGCGCGGCGATGCACAACCACAACAGCGCGAGCCCCGCCCAGCGCCAGCCCGGGAACCGGAGCCGGCACAGCGCGCCGCCCATCAACATGTTGAAACCGACGAGGTACGCGGCCCCGTAGACGACGACCAGCGCGAGCCCGACCACGGTCAGGCCGGCGCCGAGGTCCGCCTCGAACACGCCCAGCACGGTGTAGACGAGGAAGAGCAGCCAGATCCCTGGCATGAGCCAACCCCAGGACTGCCAGGTGCTCGCGCCCTTGGCGGCCCGGGGGTCGATCGGCCGCGTAGTCACGGCGTCGTCACTGCCTGTTGCGACCGCGGCGCACACCGACGACGGCGAGCACGCCGAAGATCAGGGTCCATGCGCCCACGTTAGCGAGAAGCAGCCACAGCGGGTCCGGATCGGCGGGCGCCATCACCTGGAAGCCCTGCATCAGCGGCCAGCGCACCAGCCCGACGAAGCCGTACATCGGCGTGAACCGCGACGCCTCCAGCATCCAGCCCTCCAGCGGCATGAACACGTTGCCGACGAAGCTCATCAGCACCAGGACGCCGGTGGCGACACCGAGGGCGGACTCGCTCTTGAACAGTTGCGCGACGGCGAACCCGTACAGCGCGAACATCGACGCGCCGGCGAGGGTGATGCCCACCGTGGCCGCCCACAGGCCGAGGGGTGCGCGGGCGCCCGTGAGGAGGCCGCCGAGGTGGACGATGGCTAGGGCCACGAAGGTGACCGCGAGGGCCACTCCCACCTTGCCGAGCACGAGCTGCACCGGCCGCACCGGCGTGAGCGCCACCTGGCGGCCCCAGCCCTGCATCTGTTCCATGGCGGCCGTGCCGGTCGACGACGTCGCGGCCAGGGCGGCGCCGTAGGCGGCCATGGAACTCATCACGAAGAAGCCGACGTTCGCGTCGCCGATCGGGTTGGACGCCACCGACATCGAGACCCCGAAGACGAGGTACATCAGCAGCGGCAGCAGGAAGACGAACATGATGTTGCCGACGTCGCGCAGCTGGCGGGTCAGGTCGATGGCCATGTAGGTGGCAGTCATCGGAGGCTCTCCTGGAGTTCGGGGCGCGCGGTGGCGCCGCTGGTGAGGTGGACGAAGGCGTTCTCGAGGCTGGGCGCCGAGATCTGGAGGTCGTGGGCGCCGTGGTCGCGCAGGAGGACCATGGCGAGGGCGTCGGAGTCGGTGGTGACCGCCGACACCCGGGGGCCGTTGCGCTCGACGTGCGTGACGCCGTCGAGTTCCCCAATGGCGGCGATGGTGGCGTCGAGGTCGCCGTTGACGTCCGGCAGGGCGGCGGAGACGGTGCGCCCGACGGCCATGGACTGGATGCGGGCGGTGGTCCCGTCGGCGACGATCTTGCCACCGGCGATCAGGATGGTGCGCTGGGCGAACTGCTCGGCCTCCTCGAGGTAGTGGGTGGCGAACACGACGGTGCGGCCGGAGTCGGCGTCTTCGCGCATGGTGTCCCAGAACTCGCGGCGGGCGTTGACGTCCATGCCGGCGGTGGGTTCGTCGAGGATCAGCAGGTCCGGGTCCGGGAGCAGCGCCAGCGCGAACTTCAGGCGCTGCTGCTCGCCGCCGGAGCACTTGGACACCTTGCGGGAGCCGAGCCCGGTGATGGCGGTGCGCTCCATCACCTCGGCGACTCGGTGCCTGGCGCCGTGCAGCGAGGCGATGGCGGTGACGGTCTCGCGGACGGTGAGGTCGCGCAGGAGCCCGCCGGTCTGCATCACGGCCGAGACCCGGCCTGCGTGCACGGCGCGCTGCGGCGTCGTGCCGAGGACGCGGACGGTGCCCGAGGTCGGTTCGGTGAGGCCGAGGACCATGTCCACGGTGGTGGTCTTGCCGGCCCCGTTGGGACCGAGGAAGGCCACGATCTCGCCCTGCCCGATCTGGACGTCGATGCCGGCCACTGCCTCGAGGTCGCCCTCCTTCGTGCGGAACCGCTTCCGCACGTCGGTGAGCCGGATGGCGGGGGTGGTCCCAACTGTGTCTGTCATACCTCCAATGGTTCGCCGCGCGGCGGGATCCCACCATCGGGAGGCGTCACCGATGGGGCGTGACAGTTGTCATGCGATCCGCAGGCGTCTCGGGCGTACGGCTTTTGTTGCCGCCCCGGCCATAAGTCCTTGACGGCGGCCACCGAGGCTTCCTAGACTCCTTGCCGAAGCGCTTCGACTGAGGCGGTGGACGACGACGGGGTCGAGGCGGAGCAGCATGTCCGAGTTGGGTGGTCCTCGACCTGTGTCGAGGGACGTGTGGTTCGGGGGCGACTACAACCCCGAGCAGTGGAGTCGGACCGTCCTCGACGAGGACGACGACCTGATGCGGCGCGCCCGCGTGAACACCGCCACCGTGGGCGTCTTCTCCTGGTCCAGCCTGGAGCCCAACCCCGGGAAGTATAGCTTCGGGTGGCTCGACGAGGCCCTGGACCGCCTCCACGCCAACGGCGTCCGCGTCGTCCTCGCCACGCCGACGGCCTCGCCCCCGCCCTGGTTCACCCGCCTGCACGCCGAGGCGATGCCGGTGCGCGCCGACGGCGTGCGGCTGAGCCACGGCAGCCGCGACACCTACAACCCCGCCGCGCCCGCCTACCGCGAGGCCGCGCGGCGCATCACCAGGGTGCTCGCCGAGCGCTACGGATCGCACCCCGCGGTGGTCCTGTGGCACCTGCACAACGAGTACGGCACCGTCTCCCACGGTCCGGTCACCGACGTCGCGTTCCGGCAGTGGCTGCAGCAGCGGTACGGGACGCTGGCGGACCTGAACCGCACCTGGAACACGGCCTTCTGGTCGCAGGGCTACTCCAGCTGGGACGACGTGCTCGCGCTGCCCGCCACCCAGTACCTGCCGAACCCCTCACAGGTGCTGGACTTCAAGCGGTTCTCCGCCGACCTGCTGCGTGACTGCCTGGCCGAACAGGTCCGGATCGTCCGGGAGCTGAGCCCGGACGTGCCCACCACCACCAACTTCATGCTGCCCACCTGGAACCACTACGACCAGTGGGCGATGGCCGACGAGATCGACGTCGTGTCCATCGACCACTACCTCGACGACGAGGGCCCGGCCGGCGAGGTCCACGTGGCCTTCGCGTCGGACCTGGCGCGTTCCTTCGCCGGCGGCCGGCCCTGGCTGCTGATGGAACAGTCCACCAGCCTGGTCTACGACTACGACGACGGCCGGATGCTCGTGAAGGCGCCGGGGCGGATCCGGCGCAACACCTACCAGTACCTCAGCCGGGGCGCGTTCGGGTCCCTGTTCTTCCAGTGGCGGGCCCCGCTGACCGGGGCGGAGTTCTTCCACTCCGCGATGGTTCCCCACGCCGGAGCCGACAGCCGCATCTTCCGGGAACTGGCCGCGCTGGGGCAGGAGCTCGCCGGGCTCGCCGAGATCGTGGCACCGCCCGTCGACGGCAGGGTCAACGACGCCCGCGTCGCCATCGTGTGGAGCGGCGACGCGTGGTGGGCCGCCGAGACCCCGGCGATGCCGTCGGCGGACGTGGCGTTCCTGCCCGCGGTGCGCGCGTTCCACACCGCGCTGTGGCGGCTGGGGCACACCGTCGACTTCGTCTCCCCCGACGCCGACCTCTCGGCCCACGACGTCGTCCTGGTCCCTAGCCTGCTGCCGGTCAGCGACGAGCAGTCGCGACGGTTCGCGGACTTCGTGGCGGCCGGCGGCACCCTCCTGGTGGGGGCGTTCTCCGGTTCCACCGACGAGCACCTGCGGGTTCGCACCGGCGGCTACGGCGGCGCCTTCGCCGGGGTGCTGGGCGTCCACGTCGAGGAGCACGTTCCGCTGCGCAGCGGGACCGTGCTCACCCTCTCCGACGGCTCGCGCGCCGGTGACTGGTCCGAGGTCGTCCACCTGCGCGGCGCCGACGTCGTGGCCTCCTACACCGACGACGCACATCCCGTGATCGCCCCCGGGAGCCCCGCCGTCACCGTCAACCGCCACGGCCGGGGTGCGGCGCACTACTTCTCCACCCGGTTCGACGAGGCCGGCCTGTCCGCGCACCTCGCACGCATCCTCGAGGGCGCCGGGGCGGCGCCGGAGAACCCGTGGGCCGCCGACGGTGTGGAGGCGGTCCGTCGCCGCAGCGGCGCCAGCACCCACCTGTTCGTGATCAACCACTCCGACCAGCCGCGTCGCGTCGCTGCCGTGGGCTTCGAACTGGTCACAGGGACGACGGTCGACGGCCACCTGCTGGTCGACGCGGGGGACGTCCGGGTGGTCCGCGAGGATCCCGCCGCCGGGGCGGGAACGCCGTGACGCGGCTGGTCCACCATCGTCCCTCGCGGTCCTGGCTGGACCGCTTCCCGCTGGGCAACGGGCGGCTGGGAGCGATGGTCGGCGCAGGTCCGGGCGAGATCAGGCTCGGGCTCAACGAGGCGACGCTGTGGTCCGGCGGGCCGGCCAGCCAGGATCGCGACCCCGTCGACCCCGGAGCGGCCCGCGCGGCCCTGGCCCGGGCCGAGGAGTTGTTCGACGCGGGCGACCCGGTGGCGGCGCAGGCCGAGCTGGGCGCGATCCAGCACCGCTACTCACAGACCTTCCTCCCCGTGGGCGAGCTGCTCGTGGAGTTGCTCGGCCAGCGCGGCGACATCGCGGTGGGCCGTGAGCTGAGCCTGGACGACGCCGTGCACACCATCCGCCACACCGGCCCCGGCGCCGAGGTGGTCTCCCGCACAGCCACCCTGCGGCAGGCCGACGTGCTGCTCCACGAGTGCCGCGTGGCCGCCGGTGGGGGCATGGGATTCCGCATCTCCTTCACCTCGCCGCTGCGGGTCGAGTCCAGCACAGCGTCCCCGGACGGCCTGCTGCTGGTCCTGGCCGCCCCCGCCGACGCCGCCCCCGGCCACGTGCCGCAGGAGCCCGCCCAGACGTGGGAGCTGCCGGGTATCTCACCCGTGCGGGTGGCGGTGTCGGTCCGGCTGGTCCACGACGGCCACGCCACCGCAGACGACGACGGCGTCACCGTGACCGGCGCCCGCTGGCTGCGGGCCACGGTGGCGGTCGAGACCAACTTCGTCCGCGTCGGGCTGGCCCCCGGTGCCGTGTCGGAGGCGGTCGACCGTGCCGTCCGGCGCGCCACCGCCCCGCCGGCCGAGGGCGCGTTCGAGGACCATGCGGCGGCGAGCCGGGAACTGCAGGGCGGCGTGAGGCTGGTGACACCCGGGTCCGTGGGCCTGCTGGACCCCGAGGCCGAGCTCGCCGCGCCCGACCCCGAGCGTCTCCTGCCCGCGCTGTTCGACCACGGCCGCTACCTGTTGCGCAGCAGCTCGCGCGCGGACGGTCCGCCCGCGAACCTGCAGGGGCGCTGGAACGCGGAGCTGCAGCCGCCGTGGTCCTCGAACTACACCACCAACATCAACACCCAGATGAACTACTGGGGCGCGGAGCCAACCGGGGAGTCCGACGCGCACCTGGCGCTGCTGGAGCTGCTCGAGGCTCTGGCGGACCGCGGCCGCGGGACTGCCGAGCGGCTCTACGGCGCCGGCGGCTGGGTGGCCCACCACAACACCGACGTCTGGGGGTACTCGCTGCCCACCTGCGGCGACGCCTCCTGGGCCATCTGGCCCTTCGGGGGTGCCTGGCTGGTGAGGCAGTTCGACGAGCACCGCCGCTTCGGCGCCATGACCGCCGAGACGCTGGCGCGGTTCTGGCCCGTCGCGCGCGGCGCGGCCGAGTTCCTGCTGGACTTCGCCGTCGGCCCCGACGGGGAGCCCGCCACCTTCCCGTCCACGTCGCCGGAGAACAGCTACCGCACCGGCGCGGGCACGTCCGCGCTGACCCGCTCCGCCGCGCTGGACCTGGCCCTCCTGCGAGAGGTGTTCGTCATGGTGGTCGAACTGGCGGCGGCGGTCGGGCAACCCGGCGACGACGTCGCCCTGGCCTGCGCGGAGGTCCTGCCGCGGGTGCCCGGACCGCGTCGCACCGGCGACGGCGCGGTGCTGGAGTGGGGCGAGGACGTGCCAGCCGTGGACCCGCAGCACCGGCACCTGTCCCACCTCTACCCGTGGTTCCCCGGCGACACCGCCGCGGATGAGCCAACCGATGCCGTGCGGCGCACCCTGGACCGACGCGGCGACGACTCCACCGGCTGGTCCCTGGCCTGGAAGCTGGCGCTGGCCGCCCGGTTGCGCGACACCGACCGCATCGAGCGGCTGCTGCCGCTGGTCCTGCGCTCCGCGGAGGATGGCGCCGGGGAGCGCGGCGGTCTCTACCCCAACCTGTTCGCGGCCCACCCGCCGTTCCAGGTCGACGGCAACCTCGGGTTCGTCGGCGCGGTCTGCGAGATGCTGTTGCAGAGCCACCGCCCGGGACGCATCGACCTGCTGCCGGCGCTCCCCCTCGCCCTGCGCGACGGCCGCGTGACGGGCCTCGTCGCCCGCCCCGGGGTGCTCGTCGACATCAGCTGGTCCGGCAGGCGGCTGGTGGGGGCGAGCCTGACCGCGCGCAGCCCGGCGGCGGCAGGCACCCTGCTCGTCACTGCCGGAGAGCTCACGCGGAAGGTCCGGGTCCCCCACGGGACCCGGGTGCTGCTGGACGCCAACCTGACCCCCACCGACACCGACCCAATGGAGAACACCCAATGACCACCATCGGCAACCCCGACCACCGCGACTCCGGCCTCGTGTTCCCGCCCGGCTTCGTCCTCGGCTCCGCCACCGCCGCCTTCCAGATCGAGGGCGCCGCCGACGAGGACGGCCGCGGGCCGTCCATCTGGGACACGTTCAGCCACACCCCCGGCAAGGTCTGGAACGGGGACACGGGCGACGTGGCGTGCGACCACTACCACCGCTGGGAGCAGGACCTGGACCTGATGGTGGACCTCGGGCTCGACGCCTATCGGTTCTCCATCGCCTGGCCGCGGATCCAGCCGACGGGGCGCGGGCCCGCCAACCCGGCGGGCCTCGACTTCTACGGCCGCCTCGTCGACGGCCTCCTCGAGCGCGGGATCAAGCCGGTGGCGACCCTCTACCACTGGGACCTTCCCCAGACCCTGGAGGACGAGGGCGGCTGGGCCGTGCGCTCCACCGCCGAGGCGTTCGCGGACTACGCCACCATCGTCGGGGAGGCCCTCGGCGACAGGATCGACACCTGGACGACGCTCAACGAGCCCTGGTGCTCCGCCTACCTCGGCTACGGCCAGGGTGGCCACGCACCCGGCCGCACCGAGCCCGCGGCCGCCCTGGCGGCGGTCCACCACCTGAACCTCGCGCACGGACTGGGCCTGCAGGCGCTGCGTGCCGCCAGCACCGGCGATCCCGACTACTCGGTCACCCTGAACTTCCACGTGCTGCGGGGCGTGGGCGACGGCGCGGCGGAGGCCACCCGCCGCATCGACGCACTGGCGAACCGCGCCTTCACCGGGCCGATGCTGCGCGGCTCCTACCCCGAGGACCTGCTCGCCGACACCGCGTCGGTGACCGACTGGTCCTTCGTCCGCGACGGTGACCTCGCAACGGTGCACCAGCCCATCGACGTGTTGGGCATCAACTACTACTCCACGACGACGGTCCAACTCTGGGACGGGCGATCGGAGCGGCAGGGACACGACGGACACAAGGCCTCGGCGGGCACCGCCTGGCCCGGCAGCGACGGCGTGGTGGAGTTCGTCGCCCAGCCCGGCCCGCACACCGCGATGGGCTGGAACATCGCGCCCGAGGCGCTCGAGGAGCTCCTCCTCGACCTGCACGCGCAGTTCCCCGACCAGCCGCTGATGGTCACTGAGAACGGGGCGGCCTTCGACGACGTCGTCGGCCCCGACGGCAGCATCGCCGACGTCGAGCGGATTGACTACCTGCGTCGGCACTTCACCGCTGCCCACCGTGCGCTGGAGGCCGGTGTGGACCTGCGCGGCTACTTCGTGTGGTCACTACTGGACAACTTCGAGTGGGGCTACGGCTACGCGAAGCGTTTCGGAATCGTCCGGGTGGACTTCGACACCCTCGAGCGCACCCCCAAGGACAGCGCGACCTGGTTCCGGGAGCTCACCGCGACGCGGCACCTCCCCTGACGACCCCGGGAAGCTCGGCCTCGGGGCGTCGGTGCCGAAGCGCCGGCACCGCCGCCCACGGTGGGTAGGCTGACGCCCCATGGGACACGGACACTCACACATCCCCAGCCGCGGGAAGGTCGAGGTGGGCACGCGGGCACGCAACGGCCTGATCGCGTTCCTCGTGGTCGTGGGCGTCGTCGCCGTCGCGGGTCTGATCTGGCTGTGGCCCTCCCAGGGCGAGATGGCCCAGGCCATCGTCCCGGTCTACGACGCCCCGGGCGTCACCTACGAGCACGGCACCATCGCTTCCGTGGAGCCCGGCTGCGAGATGATGCAGGACTCCGGCTCCGAGGCCCCCTGCCAGACGGCGAACGTGGAGATCGCCACCGGCGAGGACGCCGGCGAGGTGGTCGCCGTCGAACTGCTGGGCCCGCAGGCGCAGGCGGGGCTGCGCGCCGGCGACAGCATCGAGGTGGCCCGGATCGCCACCGAGAACGGTCCGATCTACTCCTACTCCGGCACCGACCGACTCCCAGTCCTGATCACCCTGGCCGTGCTGTTCGTGATCTGCGTGGTCGCCGTCGCCCGTTGGAAGGGCCTGTTCGCGCTGATCGGACTGGGCGTGGCCGCCTACGTCCTGATGGGCTTCATGCTGCCCGCGCTGATCGTCGGCAGGCCCGGCATGCCCGTGGCGCTGGCGGGTTCCACGGTCATCATGTTCGTGGTCCTCTACGTCGCCCACGGCATCTCCGTACGGACGTCGACGGCACTCGCCGGCACGCTGCTCGGGCTGGCGGTGACGACGGGGCTGGGGATGGTCGCGGTGCGCGCGGCCCGCCTGTCCGGGTTCGCGGACGAGGCCGAGTACGACCTCTCCCAGCTGGTCGGCGGCCTCAACTTCCAGGAACTCCTGATGGTGGGCATCATCATCGGCGGCCTCGGCGTGCTCAACGACGTCACCATCACGCAGAGCTCGGCCGTGTGGGAGCTGCGCGGCGCGGCTCCCGAGTGGACGCGCCGGAAGGTGTTCGCCGCGGGGATGCGGATCGGCCGTGACCACATCGCCTCCACGATCTACACCATCGTGTTCGCCTACGCGGGCAGCGCGCTGGCGATCCTCCTGCTGCTGTACTTCACCAACCGCGACACCCTCGCCCTGTTCGGGGTGGAGATGTTCGCCGGGGAGGTGGTGCGCACCCTCGCGAGCGCGATCGGGCTGGTGCTGTCGGTTCCCATCACGACGGGAATCGCCGCCCTGACCGTCGGCCCGGCCAAGGAGCCGATCGTGACGCCCCACCACGCGGCCATCGACTGACCGACGCCCTGGCTCGCTCCCAGGCAACTGTCAAGGGCCCGGCGGGCGTGCGAGGAAGTTCGCGAGCATGTCATGTCCGCGGTGGGTGAGGATCGACTCGGGGTGCATCTGCACGCCCTCCACGGGGTGCTCGCGGTGCCTGACCCCCATGATCACGCCCGACGCGGTCCGCGCCGTGACGACGAGGTCTCCCGGCACCGACGTCGGCTCGATCACCAGCGAGTGGTAGCGGGCGCACGACAGCGGGCTCGGCAAACCGGTGAAGACGCCTACGCCGTCGTGGTGCACCAGCGACGGCTTGCCGTGCACCACCTCCGCGGCGCGCACCACCCGCCCGCCGTAGACCTCGCCGATCACCTGGTGGCCCAGGCAGACGCCCAGGGTGGGGGTGGTGGGGCCGAGCCTGCGGACCAGCTCCGCGCTGATGCCCGCGTCGTCCGGGGTGCCGGGGCCGGGCGAGATCACCAGGTGGGTGAACTCCCCGGCCGACCGCCTCGCCACCAACGCGTCGACGTCGGCACCGTCATTGCGCAGCACCTCCGTCGTGGCGCCCAGCTCACCGGCGTACTGGACCAGGTTGTGGACGAACGAGTCGTAGTTGTCGACGAACAACACGCGCGCCGGCCCCGCAGGCCGCGTGCTCCCCCGGCGCCCGCCCGTCGGACCGGGAGCAGGCGCGGCCCCGCCGTCGCGCAGCAGGGCCGCGACCGGGCCCGCCGACCACCGGCCGACGCCCGGGCAGTTCGTGACGGGCACCGTACCCCGCAGGGCGTTGGTGACGAACACCTCAGAGGCGCGGGTCAGGTCGGCGGTGGTGAGCCGACGCTGGTGGACTCCGATTCCGGCCGCCCGCAGCCTCTCCAGCACGCGGGCCCGCTCGGTGCCGGGCAGGATGCGGCCGTCCAGCGGCGGGGTGTGGACGCCGTCGTCGAGCACCACGAACAACGATCCCCGGGCGGTCTCGAGGACGGAGCCGTCGGTGTCCACGAGCAGCCTGTCGCGGCCCGGGACGTGGGGGCCGAGGGCGTCGCGGTCGGCCCACTTGTGCGCGCCCCAGCCCCCGGCGACCACCTGCACGTCCAGTTCCCACGCTGCCGGCTCCTCCCGCAGTGGGGCGAGGGCCAGCCTCAGCGCCACCTCGGATCCGCCGCTGGGCACGGCGTCGATCCTGAGGCGCTGTCGGCCCGTGGAGCCGGCCACCCTGGCGGCGACGGCAGACTCCAGTCCGGCGCGCACCGTCGTGCCGTGCAGGGCGCGCACCGAGGCATCGAGGCGGGCCAGGTGGGCGTCGAGGTCGACCGCATGGCCGTCCACCACGAGGACCGTTTCGAAGACGGCACGGGGTCCTTCGAGGCTCGCGGCCGTTCGCACCCCAGGACGACTGGAGGTGGGCACAGTTCTCCCCCCGGGGTGCGAGCTCGTGAGCCTCGAGGGGCCAGCAGGCCGGGCCCCGACCGCCAACAGGATCGGCTCGGCCTTGGTGAGGCACTCCGTCTGCTCCAGCGAGGGCACGGAGTCGGCGACGATGCCGCCGCCCACTCCCAGCCAGGCGCGGTCACCTGACAACTCGAGGGTGCGGATGGCCACGTTCAGCTCCAGCCCGGCATGGGGGCTGAGGTGGCCGACGGCCCCGGTGTAGGCCTCGCGGGCGGTGGTCTCCTGCTGGGCGATCACCTGCATGGCGCGCACCTTCGGCGCCCCGGTGATCGAGCCGGGCGGGAACGTGGCGCGCAGCAGGTCGGCATCGGTGAGGTCGCGGCGGAGGTGGCCCACGACGTCGGAGACCAGGTGCCAGACGCTGTGCCGCTCGGCGCGGACCATCGCCGGCACCCGCACGGAGCCCGGTTCGCAGACGCGGCCGAGGTCGTTGCGCATCAGGTCGACGATCATGATGTTCTCGGCTCGGTCCTTGGTGGAGGCGACGAGTTCCGCCGGGTCGGCCGTCAGCGGCGCGGTGCCCTTGATGGGCGAGGTCAGCACCTCGCGGCCGGTGCGGCGCAGGAAGAGCTCGGGGGAAAGGCTCACCACGGCCCCGTCGTCCCAGGCCACGTAGGCGGCGTAGGCCGGGGCGATCGCCTCGACGCCGGCGCAGAACACGTCCAGCGGGTCGCCGGTGAAGCGCGATTCCAGCCGCTGGCACAGGTTGGCCTGGAAGATGTCGCCGGCGACGATGTGCTCCTGGACCCGCGCGACGGCGGCCTCGTGCTCGGCCGGGGCCGGCACGGAGCGGAACGGGGTGAACTCGAACGGGAGCCGTCGGGAGGCGCCGGCGCCGTCTGCCGGGAACAGCTCGGCGGAGAGCTGCTCCACCCAGGTGGCCAGGGCGTCGGGGCCGTCGAGGGACTCGGCCCACCAGGTTCCGCGGGTGCGGCGCAGGACGTGGCGGTAGTGCGCCAGCACGTGGTCCGGTTGCGGGTCCGGGCGGGGCGGCTCGGGCCCGACCTCCTCCAGGCGACGCGCCAGCCGGTAGCCCCACACGCCGAGCCAGCCGCCGCCGAAGGTGCCGTCGGTGGGGGCGGGCGGCACGTCGGCGATGTCGAAGGGATCCTCGTCGGGTCCGAGTTCGCGGTCGGGGTCCAGTGCGAGCAGCGCCTCGCCGTGGTGCCAGGCACCGACCAGCGCGACGATCCGCCGTCGGTGCCGCAGCCGTCGCAGCACCTCGGTGGGCGAGGCCGACAGCTGGTCGATCCGCTGCCGGCTCGCGCCCGTGCTCATGCCCGGCCCCGGGGGTCGGGTTGGCGGCCAGCTGGTCTGGTCGGGTTCACGGTCCCAGCCTTGGCAGGCACCCTCAGGACCCCGCCGGGACGGCGCCCAGCAGGGTCCGCAGTTCGGGTGTGACGCCGCTGACGGTGACTTCGACGTCGGGCCGCACGAACGTCTCGGGCGTGACCGCCACCCGCTGCAGCTCGACCCGGCGTTCACCGTTGAGCGAGACCTCGAAGCCGTCGAGGGCGTAGCCGCAGTGGCGGGATACGGCCAGCGAGGCCGCGTTGCCGACGACGGCGGAGGACTCCGCCCGCACCGCCCCGAGGTGGTCGAAGGCGAGCACCAGCACCATCTGGCGCATCAGCGTGCCGATGCCGCGTCCCTGCGCGTCCAGGCGCAGGTAGGAGCCGGAGCCGACCACGCCGAGCTTGGCGAAGTGCTTCGCGCTCAGGTCCTGCGACCCGACGAGGCGCTCGCCCTCGAACACGCCCAGCGGCAGCTGCCAGTCCTCGGGCCCGACCGACGAGCGGGCCGCCCACTGGAACTGCAGCGAGTCGGTCAGCCGTTTGGCCGGGTCCCCCTGGGTCCAGGCGAACACGTGGGGCGCGTCGTCGTCGGCGAAGATCGGGGACGAGACCAGCTCCGCGTAGGCGGGCAGGTCGGAGTCCCGGAAGACCCGCAGGGTGATGTCCCCGGCCCGCACGGACAGGCCGAAGGGCGGGTAGAGCTGCGCCAGTTCGTCGATCACCCCGTCACACTAGTGCTTCGCGGGACCCGTCCCGTTCCCGGCGAGCGCCCAGCCCTCGAGGTCGATGGCGACGTTGACGGCGTCGCGGATCCTCGGGCCGTGGTCGGTCCAGGTGTGGTCGTCGGCAAGCCAGGTGACGACGGCGCCGTCCTCCAGGACGACCCGCGTCAGGACCCCGTACTGCAGCAACGGTCCGAGGGTTCCCGGGGCGGCGTCCACCTCGCCGACCCCGAGCTCGCCCGTGTCCACCACCCAGCGGACCGCCTGCGGCTCGCCCTCGACCGCCGTCGGCTCGATGGGGCGGCGGCGACTCACTCCTCGATCGACTTCGCCCACAGGTTCACCCCGGCATCGACCGCGTGCTCGTCGATCGCGGCCAGCTCGTCGTCGCTGAAATCAAGGTTGTCCAGCGCACCCAGGTTGGTCTCTAGCTGCTCCACCGACGACGCGCCGATGAGTGTCGACGTCACCCGCTCGTCGCGCAGCACCCACGCCAGCGCCATCTGCGCCAGTTTCTGGCCGCGGGACTCGGCGATCTCGTTCAGCGCCTTGATGTGGGAGAACGTCTCGGCGGTGAGCTGGCTCTTCGGCAGGCTGCCGGGCCGTGCCATCCGCGAGTCCTCGGGGATGCCGTCCAGGTAGCGGTCGGTGAGCAGACCCTGGGCCAGTGCGGTGAAGGCGATGATGCCAAGGCCGTCGTTCTCGCAGGCGTTGAGCACGTCGGGCTCGATCCAGCGGTTGAACATGTTGTAGCTGGGCTGGTGGATGAGGATCGGGGTGCCCAACTGGCGGGCGATGTTGGCCGCCTCACGGGTCTTGGCCGCCGAGTAGGAGGAGATGCCGATGTAGAGCGCCCGGCCGGAGCGAACCGCCTGGTCCAGCGCCATCATCGTCTCCTCGATGGGGGTGTCCGGGTCGAAGCGGTGCGAGTAGAAGATGTCGACGTAGTCCAGCCCCATCCGCTTCAGGGACTGGTCGAGGCTCGCGAGGACGTACTTGCGGCTGCCGCCGCCCTGGCCGTAGGGACCGGCCCACATGTCGTAGCCGGCCTTGGTCGAGATGATGAGCTCGTCGCGGAAGGGCAACAGGTCCTGGGCGAAGATGGTGCCGAAGTTGATCTCCGCCTGGCCGTAGGGCGGCCCGTAGTTGTTGGCGAGGTCGAAGTGCGTGATGCCGGCGTCGAAGGAGCGACGGATGATGGCGCGCTGGGTCTCCATCGGCTTGTCGTCGCCGAAGTTCTGCCACAGCCCCAGGGAGATCAGGGGGAGCTGCAGGCCCGAGCGGCCCGTGCGGCGGTACGGCATCCGACCGTCGTAGCGGTCCGGATCCGGTGCGTAGGTGGGGTACATGAGCCCATCCTGCCCGATCCGCGCCGACTCGGGCGGCCCACCCCCTGCGGGACCGGCCGAATCCCCGGGCGCGGTCAGGCGAGGATGCGCGCGAGCGCGAAGCCGTCCCAGCCCTTGGCGCCGACGGTCTGGAGCGCGACGCCGTCGAGGCGCGGGTGGCTGCCGATGAGCTCGATCGCGGCCCGCGTCCCCGTGACGTCCGGGGCGTGCACGTCCGGGTCCACCACCTGCCCGCCGCGCACCACGTTGTCCAGCACGACGAGCGAGCCCGGGCGCCCCAGCTCGAGGGTCCACTCCAGGTAGTAGGGGTTGTTGACCTTGTCGGCGTCGATGAAGAAGAAGTCGAATGGCTCCTCACCGACGAGCCCCGGCAGCGACTCGAGGGCGGCGCCCACGCGGACCTCGACGACGTCGGCGAGGCCTGCGCGTGCGACGCTCGCCTCAGCCACGCGGGCGTGCTCGGGTTCGTACTCCAGGGTCACGAGCCGGCCGCCCTCGGGCAGGGCGCGCGCCAGCCAGATGGTGCTGTAGCCGCCGAGGGTGCCGATCTCCAGGATCCGCCGCGCCCCCATCAGCTGCGCCAGCATGTGGATGAACTTGCCCTGGTTGGTGGCGACGGCGATGTCCGGCAGCCCCGCCACCTCCCGGGCGCGCCTGGCCTCGATGAGGGCCTCGTCCTCGGCCACCAGGTGGGAGTCGTAGTAGTCGTCCAGCTTCGTCCAGAGTTCCTCGGCAGTCATCGCCAGCCCTTCCGGTGGATTCTCGAGGCCAATCTACGCCAGCCCCGGCCCGGATCCGGCGCCGCGAGCCTGTGGCAGGCTGACCCCATGAAGTTGTCGCGCCGGGCGCAGGTGCCGCCGTTTGAGGTGATGAGCGTGCTGGACCGGGTGGCCCAGCTGCGTTCCCGGGGCAGGGACGTCATCTCGCTGTGCGCGGGCGAGCCCAGCGGCGGGGCGCCGCCGGAGGTGCACCGGCTGGCCGCGGAACAGCACCTGGGCGGCGAGCCGCTCGGCTACTCCAGCGCGCTCGGGCTGCGTGAGCTCCGGGAGGCGATCGCCGGCCACTACGGGCGCTGGTACGGCCTCGACCTGGGCGCCGAGGACGTCGCCGTCACCACCGGCTCCTCCGGGGCGTTCGTGCTGACGTTCCTGGCCGCCTTCGAGCACGGCGACCGCGTGGCGCTGGCCGCCCCCGGCTATCCCGCGTACCGCAACATCCTCGCCGCGCTGGGGTGTGAGGTGGTGCAGTTGGAGTGCGGCCCCGCCACGCGGTTCCAGCCGACGCCGGCGCTCCTCGACGACGCCGTGGCGCGGCACGGTGAACTGGCGGGGCTGGTCGTCGCGTCTCCGGCCAATCCCACCGGCACCATGGTCACCCGCGCCGAGCTCGCCGACCTCACCGCGTGGTGCCGCGCCCACGATGTCCGCCTGGTCAGCGACGAGATCTACCACGGCATCACCTACCCGGCACCGGGCGCGAGCGACCCGCGCGGCGTCTGCGCCTGGGAGCTGGACCGCAGCAGCATCGTCGTCTCCTCGTTCTCCAAGTTCTGGGGAATGACGGGCTGGCGGCTCGGGTGGGCGTTGCTGCCCCAAGACCTCCGCGGCGGCGTGGACGCCTTGGCCGGGAACGTCGCGCTCTGCCCGCCGGTACCCGCCCAGCGGCCGGCGCTGGGGGCGTTCACCGAGGAGTCCTACCGGCACGCCGAGCAGCGGGTGGCCTCGTTCGCCGCCACGCGGGAGGTGCTGCTGACGCAGTTGGAACGGCTGGGCTGGGGCCCGGTGGCGCCCGCCGACGGCGCGTTCTACCTGTACGCCGGGCTCGGGGACAATCTGGGCGACCTGGCGGACTCCGCCGCGTGGTGCGGCGAGCTGCTCGAGCGGACCGGCGTCGCCATCGTCCCCGGCACCGACTTCGACCCCTTCCACGGCCGGGAGTTCGTCCGGTTGTCGTTCGCGGCCGGGGCAGACGCCGTCGCCGAGGCCGTGGAGCGGATCGTGGCGTTCCAGGCGTCGCGGGGCTGACCGCCCGGAACCGGACCCCCGGGGCGATTCCCCACCATCGCGTGGCGTAGGAATGGGGCATGCGCAGCCTGCCGTTCAGCGTCGTCTCCAAGCCCGCGGGCGCAGCCTGCAACCTGGACTGCTCGTACTGCTTCTTCCTGTCCAAGGAACTCCTCCACGACGCCGGGTCGCAGCAGATGTCGCCGGCCACCCTGCGCGCCTTTGTGGCCAACCAGCTCGACTCGCACCCCGACGGCGAAGTCACCCTCACCTGGCAGGGCGGCGAACCCACCCTGCGGGGGCTCCCCTTCTACCGGGAGGCCGTCCGGCTCGCCGAGGAGTTGAGGCGCCCGGGTCAGCGGGTGACCCACGCCCTGCAGACCAACGGCACCCTGCTCGACGACGACTGGTGCGAGTTCCTCGCCGCCGAGGGGTTCCTCGTGGGGCTCTCCGTCGACGGGCCGGCCGAGTTCCATGACGTCCACCGCGTCAACAAGGCTGGCCGCGGCACGCACGCGCAGGTGGTCCGCGGCTGGGAGTACCTGCAGCGCCACGGCGTCGAGACCAACGTCCTGTGCACCGTGAACTCCGCCAACGGCGACCACGGCCTGCGGGTCTACCGCTGGTTCCGCGACGAGCTGGGCGCGAGGTTCCTGCAGTTCATCCCGATCGTCGAGCGGGTCCCGGCCGAGGACCTGGCGCTTGCCGAGCAGGGCTGGACCGGGCCCGACGGCGCCCGACTCCTCTACCGGCAGGCCGGAAACGCCGTCACGTCACGCTCCGTCGGCCCGGCGCAGTGGGGCCGGTTCCTGTGCGAGGTGTTCGACGAGTGGCGGGCCCGCGACGTCGGCACCGTGTTCGTGCAGCACTTCGACACGATGCTCGCCGCCCGCTTCGGCCAGTACTCGCTGTGCGTGCACGCGCCGGAGTGCGGGACCGCCCTCGCCGTCGAGCACAACGGCGACATCTACTCCTGTGACCACTACGTCGAGCCCGGCCACCAGCTCGGGAACGTGCACACCGACGCGTTCTCCGACGTGCTCACCGGGCCGCAGCAGCGGGCGTTCGGCAGCGCGAAGCGCACCGCGCTGACCGCGCAGTGCCGACGCTGCCCCGTGCGCTGGGCCTGTCACGGCGGCTGCCCGAAGGACCGGTTCGGCACCTCCGTCGACGGGGAGGACGGGCAGAACCACCTGTGCGAGGGCTACTTCCAGTTCTTCACGCACTCGAGCCCCACCGTCGAGCGGATGGCCCAGTTGCTCAACTCCGGGCGCACCGCCGCCGAAGTCATGCGCGAGGGCTAGGCTGACGCCTCGTGGAGGGAACTTGGGGGAGGACGCTGTTCCTCGACGGCGTCGTCATGCCGGGGGTGCACCGCGGTGCCGACGCCTCCGCCGTGCTGCAGCGCCTGCGGCACAGAAACGTGCTCGGGTCGGTCGGGCGGCAGTCCTCCGACGCCGAGACCATCTCCCAGGGCGTCCACCCGTCCCGGTTCCCGCTGCTGCTGTGCATCGCGGCGACGCCGGACCTGCGCGTGCTGCTGCACACCCCCGGCGGCGTGCACCCGGGGCCGCACGTCAGCGTGCTGGCCGCCGACCTCGCGGAGGCCACGCAGTGCGGGGTGGAGGTCGCCGGGCACCGGGAGTCCGCCCCGCCACCGAGATTCGCCTCGCCCTCGTCGGAGCAGTTCAGCCGGGCCGAGACCGCACCACTCCCCGAGCCCGAGTTCCTCGCCCCCGCGGTCGCCACCCACGACGAGCCGCGGCCCACGGCGGTCGTGGTCCTGAGCCGGGGACCCATCGACACCATGACCTACCTCGCGGGAGTGGCCGGCGCCGCGCTGGACCTGTCCCGGTCCGGCTCCTGGTGGGTCGCCCGGTTCCCGGAGGCGCCACCGGCCCTGCACAAGGTGAACTGGGGCGAGCGGGACCTGCCCGTCCTGGTCCTGTCGAACCACCTGGGCGCGCGCCACGTCTCGCTGCTCGCCGACGAGGGCGTTCTCCCCGGGCCGTTCACCCTGACCCGGCTCCCGGACATGCGGGTCCCCTACTCGGGCGAGGAGCTCTCGCCGGAGGCCTCGCGGATCACGACGGTGCTGACCAACATGGCGTTGCAGCCCGGCTCCCAGGTCCTCGGCCTGCTGCAGCACCCCTCGTTCGGGCACTGCGAGGCGCGGTTCGTCGCGGCCGCCGTCCAGTCCGCCGCGGACGAGGGCTGGTTCTCCCGGGTGCTGGCCTCGCTCGGGATCCCCACCCTTGCGGGGGAGGTGTTCGAGGGGGCCGAGCCACCCGACTCGTTCCGGTTCAACCCGGGCGGGTTCTTCAACATGCTGCAGCAGTACCAGCGCTTCGACCGTGAGGTCGAGGTGATCCCGGGCAGGCCGTGGCACAACGCCATGGCGCGCCAGCCCTGGCTGCACGCGGCGCTGACCGCCTCGAGGCTGCTCCTCGGCCTCGTCGTGGCTGCGCTGGCGGTGTGGTCGGGGTTGTCCTGGTGGGGGATCGCGGTGGTGGTCCTGATGCTGCTGAACGCCTGGGACGCCGTGGCGACGTTCCGCACGGTCGCCTTCCGGTTGGAGCGCCGCCGGGAGCCGGGCCGTGAGGTCTCGCCCGGCTGAGGCGCCTCAGCCGGGGATGATCCTGGCGGCGATGACGGTGTCGAACCGGATCCGGACCGCACCGCGGCGCCGCGTCTCGACGACGAGGGTTTCCTCGTCACGCTCCGTGAGGGGCCCCACTGCGTCCGTGGCGGAACCGTCCTCGAGGCGGAACCTGACGGTCACCCTCTGCCCGATCGGGGCGCTGCGCAGTTTGTCCGTCATGCCGCAAACCCTAACCACTCAATTGGCCGGCCAGCACGGGGATGGCGGCCAGGTCACTCGGCAGCCACTCGACGTCGTACACCTGCGCGGCGGTGAGCCAGCGAACGGCGTCGTGGGAGTCGTGCGGCGTGGCCTCCCCGGCGGTGGTGCACCACCACAGCTCCATCTCCAAGGCTTCGTTGATCGGCCAGCGACCACCGCTGGGCGCGTCGAGCCGGCGGTGCACCACGACGTCCACCAGCAGCTCCTCGCGGATCTCGCGCTCCAGTGCCGCCGGTGCGCTCTCCCCCGGCTCGACCTTCCCACCCGGGAACTCCCACCGACCCGCAGGGGGCGTGGTCCGACGCGCCGCCAGCACCCTCGAGGGCGCGGCGACGTCGTCGACCAGCAGGGCACCAACCACGAGCCGCTTCACGCGGTCAGGCTAGCGCCAACCCGACCCAGCGAGGGCCTCAGCTCTCGGGTCCGGGGGTGTCCACCTGCCACATCACCCCGAACTGGTCGCGCACCTGGCCGTAGGTGTCTCCCCACGGCGCGGGCTCGTACGGTAGCTCGACCGACCCGCCGGCAGCGGTGAACTTGTCGATCAGGTCCCGGGCCTCCTCCTGGGTGTCCGTCAGGATCATCATCGAGTAGACCTCCGACGAGGCGCCGGGTGGATCCTCGCTGAGGGAGTCACCCGCTCGGAGCTCCAGGGCGCCGCCGGTGAGGCTGGCGTGGGCGACGGTGTCCGGGCCCGGCTGCACGGGGAAGTCCGAGGTGTCCAGACCGGTGTAGTCCATCACCTCCAGCTCCCCACCGAAGACGGACTGGTAGAACTTCATGGCCTCGGCGGCGGTGCCGGGGAACTCGATGTAGGCAACGGTTGAGATGGGCATGTGTTTCCTCTCCTGTCGGCTGCCAACATCGTCACACGCAGCACTGACACCAGGGAAGAGCCCGGCGGCCCGGATGCGATCAGGCGGCGGGCACCCGATCGGCCAGGACAGCCGCCCACGCGCGGATCGTGCCCGGGGAGACGTGGTCCTTGGGGGCCGCCTGCATGGTGCGCATGAAGACCCGCTTCCAGAAGCTGACCCGCTCAGGCACGTAGCGCCCGGCGAACGACTCCTGCGCCACCGGCGCCACCAACTGGGCCGCGGGGCGGTTGTAGTCGAGGGTCTCGTCACGCTTCATGGGGTTCGCGGCGTTGAGGCAGACGTTGAACAGCGCGGTCCGGCCCGCGAGGACGGAGCCGTGGGCGGACAACCAGTCCAGGGCCTCGGAGTACCAGGCCGTGGCGTGGATGCCGCTGCCGACGACCACCAGGTCGAAGCCCTCGGGCGAGGGTCCCTCGGCCACCGGCACCGTGTCGACGTCGTGCCCGGCCCCCGCGAGGGCGTCGGCGAGGATGTCTGCGACGTCGGCGGTGGCCCCGGCCCGGGTTGCGTGGGTGATGAGGATTCGTGCCATGCCCGGCACGTTAGGCCCGGGGCCTCTGGAGATAACGGGCGGGGTCCCCCAAGCAGGTGCACGGCCGGTATCGTCGGGACTCCCAGAGCCGAACAGGGAGTAGTCATGGGCGCATCGAAGCGAATCGGAGTCCTCACGGCAGGTGGCGACAGCCCCGGCCTCAACGCCGCCATCCGCGGTCTCGGCAAGGCCGCGATCGGATCCCACGGGATGGAGCTGATCGGTTTCCGCGACGGCATCCGGGGCCTGGCCACCGACCGCCACATCGAGCTCGACAAGGCGATGCTCTCGGGCATCCTGACCACGGGCGGCACCATCCTCGGGACGAGCCGGGACAAGGTGCACAAGATGGAGGTGGACGGCGAGGTCCGCGACATGACTGGCGAGATCGCCGACATCGTCGAGAAGAACAAGCTGGACGGGCTGGTGCTGCTCGGCGGCGGCGGCACCGCGAAGAATGCGTTGCGGCTGGCCAAGGCTGGGCTCAACGTGATGCACCTGCCGAAGACCATCGACAAGGACGTCGCCCACACCGACAACACCTTCGGGTTCTCCACCGCGCTCGAGATCGCCACCGACGCCATCGACCGGCTGCACTCGACCGCGCACAGCCACCACCGCATCATCCTTGCCGAGATCATGGGCCACAAGGCCGGGTGGCTCACCCTCGGCGCAGGCATCGCCGGTG
The DNA here is from genome assembly GCF_007197885.1 of Tessaracoccus rhinocerotis. Lineage (GTDB taxonomy): Bacteria > Actinomycetota > Actinomycetes > Propionibacteriales > Propionibacteriaceae > Arachnia > Arachnia rhinocerotis. Next base: position 2,146 of record NZ_VKKG01000003.1, on the reverse strand, counting down.
GCGCGGACGTGATCCTGCTGCCCGAGATCCCGTTCACGGTCGAGTCGATCTCCACCGCCATCCAGCACCGCCGGGAGAAGGGCACCAACTTCAGCGTCGTGGCCGTCGCCGAGGGCGCGCGCGACCTGGTCGCCACCGCTGAACTGCAGGCCGCCGAGCGCCTCGTGAAGGACGCGAACACCCCGGAGGCCAAGGCCGCAGCGAAGAAGCACCTCGCGTCGGTGGAGTACGAGCACCGGGAGCACACCTTCAAGCTCGCGCACGACCTGGAGGAGGCCACGGGGTTGGAGACCAGGGTGACCATCCTCGGCTACGTCCAGCGCGGCGGAATCCCCTGTGCCGAGGACCGGCTGCTCGGCTCACGCATCGGCTCCGCCGCCGCGGACCTGATCGCCGAAGGCGAGTGGGGAGTGATGGTGGGCTCCAAGGGCGACGACACCGAGCCCGTGCCGCTGGAGGACGTGGCGGGGAACCTGGCGCTGGTCCCCACCGACCATGCCTGGATCCGCACCGCCCGGAACGTGGGGACGAACCTGGGCGACTGAGAGTTTCGACGACGCTCGTCCCTCGCTGCTCAACCTGCTCCGCTAGGTTTCGACGACGCTCGTCCCTCGCTGCTCAACCCCCGGTGGTTGAGCAGCCCGCGCGAGCGGCAGCGAGCCGGGCGTCGTCGAAACCAGGGCGGGACCCCCGTCTGAACTGCAGCAAGGCCTGCCACGCTCCAGTGCAACACGACGCCGAGGTGTTCCCACCTATCAACTGCTAGTCCGCGGCCGACCATGTCAGACCGTCGTATCACCCGGTTTCCTCCGAGCCTGCTTGAACGCCTCGGCCAAGGCATCCCCCAACATCCCGCTGAGGGCGAGGTCATTCAGGTCCAGTTCGCCCTTCCAGTGCCGGCTGCAAAGGTCCGCCCAAGCCCACCCGACGAGCCCGGTGATGGAGGCCGCCACCCCTGCGTTGATGACAGAACCTGCACCGGGAATCAATTTCAAGAGTTGGCCAACGATAGTCCTGCCCGCCACCACGGTCAGCGACTGGGTAAACGCGGCCACCATGGCCATTGTTTCAAGCGAGATACCGTACATCCGCGCAATCTGTCTCATCATCCCGAGTTGAATCGCGATCAGAACCGGCGCATCGGCTGCTGGCAGGGGCACGGCCCCTACCGCCGCAGCGGAAGCAACAGCCGCCGCAATAATCTTCTTAGTCGCCACACTTTTGCCACGTTCGCTTACGCGCTGGGCCTGGTCTAGGGCCTGAGTCACCCCCTCTGGTGCGACCCGTCGTGTAGCGTCAAGAAGATCCTCAAGGCCGAACGCCTCGGTGCCGACGAACGGGTCGGGCTTCGCACTGACAGCGACGACCTCGCGTGCAGCTAGTCCCCGTGACAGTAGGTGTCCCAGAAACAGGTCAGCATCAGGAGACAAGGTCCCACTCCTCCGCGGTGTCTGGGTAACCACCAAGATCACAGGCAACCCCTGTTCACTCAGTTTTTCGAGTAACTCCACCTGATTGTCGTCAAACCGACGATCAGAAGCCTTGATGCAGTACCACACCCCGTGGATGGCATCCGCGCGATCCGATTCGATACGTTCTTGGTAGATGCGCCGAAAGTCTTGGATGAAGCCCTTCATTTCCTCAAAGCTCTCAGCACCCCGGAAGTCGTAGAGCCCCAAGGTTTCTTCCTTATTGACATGCAGGCGAACAGCGTCAGTCACCGGCCTCCCGATGCCCGTCCTAGCTACTTCCTCACCAAACATCGCGTTGATGAGAGTGGATTTGCCGACACCCGTCGCCCCTAGCACGGCCAAGTTGAACCTGGCGAGGGCAGGAACGTCGTTCCAGCCTTCCTCGGCGGCCCTCTCCTCTGCACTCGTCACTTTGCTCGCCCCCGTAGGTCGTTGATGGCCTTCTCGACAGAATCCAGCTTGCGTTTGGCGGACTTGGACGCAGGAGATCGCTTGCCCTTGTCATCGAGCGCCCAATGCAGTTGGGCCTGCACTAGGAGTTCGTCCCGCATCGCCTCCAGCAGTTGAGTATTCGAGCCTGACGGGACCACTGGATATTGCCTCTGGGAGCCAGCGATATTGACGTTGGGGGCCACCGGTGGCGCTGGTGGGGGCCGGGGGCCGTCCACCAGCGC
>NZ_VKKG01000029.1 GCF_007197885.1 Tessaracoccus rhinocerotis | reverse complement strand
CGCAATTAGTTCTTATACTGGATTGAAAAAAGGTATCCAAAAATTAAGTGACGTTAACGTGTGGTTATCATTCATATTACTAGCGTTTGTGTTTATCGTTGGTCCAACAGTGTTTATTATGGAAACTACGGTAACTGGGTTCGGTAACATGTTAAGAGATTTCTTCCACATGGCGACTTGGATGGAACCATTTGGCGGTATTCATGGTCGTAAGGAAACTCATTTCCCTCAAGATTGGACAATTTTCTATTGGTCTTGGTGGTTAGTATATGCACCGTTCATCGGTTTATTTATCGCCCGCATTTCTAAAGGTCGTACACTTAAAGAAGTAGTAT
>NZ_VKKG01000028.1 GCF_007197885.1 Tessaracoccus rhinocerotis | reverse complement strand
GATCCATAACCCCTGTTGCTGGACTTTCAATAGGTCTCGTTTTACTTGTGTTGATTGGCCCTTTACCATCTATTGGTTGACCAAGTGGGTTTACAACACGGCCAATAAGTTCTTCACCAACAGGTACCTCCATAATACGTCCTGTACGTTTAACTTCATCGCCTTCTTTAATGTCGTCACTTGGCCCAAGAATTACTATACCAACATTATCTTCTTCAAGGTTTTGAGCAAGTCCTAATACTCCACTAGGAAACTCAATTAACTCTCCAGCCATCGCATCGTTTAAACCGTGAGCAAGTGCAATACCATCACCAACCTGGATTACAGTACCAGTGTC
>NZ_VKKG01000027.1 GCF_007197885.1 Tessaracoccus rhinocerotis | reverse complement strand
GAGGATCAGGTCTGCCTCGGACACCAGGTCCCTCGTGAGCTGGCGGGCGCGGTGCGCCGTCGGGTCGCCGGCCCGGACGTTGGCGGCCCTGGGAGGGTCGATGGCCTGGTCCACCAGGGCGCGGGTTCCGGCGGAGCTGAACTCCACCCCCGGCACCCCGGCGGAGCGGGCGACGACGTCGGCGTAGGCGGAGCGGCAGATGTTTGCCGTGCACACGAACAGCACCTTGTAGGGTGCGGGGCCCCGCGCGGGGTCGGCGGGCGGCGGGGCGTCGGTGACGGCGACGGGGCGCGGGTGCTCGGCGGGGCGGGGGAGGTGGTCGCCGATCTCCAGCCATGAGTTGCCCGGCCTGAAGCCGGAGGCCTTGACGTGGTCGAGGGCGA
>NZ_VKKG01000026.1 GCF_007197885.1 Tessaracoccus rhinocerotis | reverse complement strand
CGTCTCATCAATACGCCATTTGTAATAAGCTTTTTTATGCTTTTTCTTCCAAATTTGATATAAAATTGGGGCATATTCTTGAACCCAACGGTAGACCGTTGAATGATGAACGTTTACACCACGTTCCCTTAATATTTCAGATATATTACGATAACTCAATGCATATCTTAGATAGTAGCCAACGGCTACAGTGATAACATCCTTGTTAAATTGTTTATATCTGAAATAGTTCATACAGAAGACTCTTTTTTGTTAAAATTATATTATAAATTCAACTTTGCAACAGAACCCTCAAAACAATATCAATTATGACGAATATAAAGATATATGGAAAAAATGGCTAGAGAATGGAAAATTTATAATACACCTATATTTTATAATGCTAG
>NZ_VKKG01000025.1 GCF_007197885.1 Tessaracoccus rhinocerotis | reverse complement strand
AAATCACACCGAACATAAAGTACATCGATTGCATAGTGATAGTTCTTTATTAGCTGACATAGAAATATATCCACGTCCTCACCAAGGCTTTGATATTGTATACAATACAAATGCCTATGATGAGCTAACGATTCAAACATTAGTTAGTTTAATTAGAAGTATTAATATGCAATTAACACATAATCCTTCAAAGATAATTAAAGATATAGAATTATGTAATGAAAATGATTTTGAAATCTATCAAAACATCAACCATTCAACAAGTTCATCACATTATCAAACGGTAATGGAACGTTTTGAATATCAAGTAGAACAGTATCCAAATCAAATAGCATTGCAATATGAACAACAATCCATGACATATGCGGAATTAAACCACCACGTGAATCGCTTGGCACAATAT
>NZ_VKKG01000024.1 GCF_007197885.1 Tessaracoccus rhinocerotis | reverse complement strand
TCTGCGTAGTAGTCGGCGCCGCGGACGTAGCCGCCGGCATCGGCGGGCTCTGGGATGGGTTGCTTGTCTTGCCCGGTGTCCAGGATCGGTCTGAGGTGGACGTAGCGAGGCGACCTGACCCCTCCGGCGAGAGCTAGCTGGCAGGCGTCCTCCACCCGGTCGGCGGAGAAGCGACGAGACAGCCGCAGCACCGCCAACGCCGGGTCCAGGCCCTGCTCATCAATCGCCACGGATTCGAAGATCCGGTCGATGACCGTCTGCGCTGCCGGCCCGATCCTGGCCGCCCACTCCCGGACCCGGGCAGCGTCCCAGGGCTGGTAGCGCTCGCCGGTGGGCAGGTCGGCCTCGGCTGTGCGCCAACCCCCGGCGGATCCCTCCGGCAGCAGCAGATGGCTACTGAGCCGCTGCGAGCCGGCGAAGACTTCCAGGACCCGGTCAGTGACCCGGAGATCGACCTTGGATCCGATGTGGACAAACGGCACCGAGTAGTGGTTCTTGGCCCAGACCACGTGCCCGCTGCGTCCGACGCGGCGGCCATAGACCCAGCGGCTGATCTCATAGGCGACCTGCGGCAACGGCCTCAGCAGCGGCTGCTCCTCCGAGACGAACA
>NZ_VKKG01000023.1 GCF_007197885.1 Tessaracoccus rhinocerotis | reverse complement strand
GGCTCTTCACAATCGAGGGTGTAGCTGGGGTCTGAATCCGCCGGTCTCGAGTAGGGATCTGGCGATGTAGTTGGCCAAGTTCCGGAACCCTAGTGCGGAACCGCGGAGGTGCTCGAGGCGGCCGTTGATGGCTTCGGTCGGGCCGTTGCTGGTGCCGGGACGGTCGAAGTAGGCCAGCACGTCAGCGGCTCGTTTCTTCAGGGTCCGGCCCAAGGTGGTGAGTTCCTCCAACGCAGCGGGAACGCCGGAGCTGACAGCGTCGATGAGCTCTGCCATGAGCTCGCGACCCCGGGCACGGTCGGGTTCGCGGTAGGCGCCGACCATGCGCTGGTAGATCCCCCAGGTGGCTTCGACCTCGACATGTTCATCACCGGCGAACAGGGCCCGCAGGCGAGCTGCCTGCCTTGCGGTGAGCAGGTCGACGCCGGTGTGGAGGGTGCGTCTGGCGCGGTAGAGCGGGTCACCGGTGCGGCCGCGGTGGCCATGGAGTTCCTGTTGGATGCGTCGGCGGCACCGGTCCAGCGCGTCGCCGCCCAGACGCACGACGTGGAAGGGGTCCATCACCGCGACCGCGTCGGGGACCTCTTCGGTGGCGGCGGTCTTGAAGCCGGTGAATCCGTCCATCGCAATCACCTCCACGGCTTGGCGCCAGGA
>NZ_VKKG01000022.1:215-693 GCF_007197885.1 Tessaracoccus rhinocerotis | reverse complement strand
GGCACCCACCATGATCCTGTCTTCTGACGACACCACCCAAACGCTTGGCTTTGGTGAGATGACCCGCATCTCGGGTACCGCCCAAGACGGCATCTACCAGGGCACCGTCACCATCCCCACCACAGCCGCGACCGGTGACTGGACCGTCAAGATCTACCCACTGGAGGACTCTCTCGGCAACGACGACTCCACATTCCACGAGCACCCCACCAAACTCACAATCACCAACACCCCCGCTGATACTGAGGCACCGGTGTTGTCGGAGTTCGACTTCACACCTACAACTGTTGACGTTGCTGGCGGTTCTCAGGAAGTAGTCGTGACTGCCCGCGTCACCGACGCCACCGGCGCCCTCGCGCCGGCCATGATCCTGTCTTCTGACGACACCACCCAAACGCTTGGCTTTGGTGAGATGACCCGCATCTCGGGTACCGCCCAAGACGGCATCTACCAGGGCACCGTCACCATCCCCACCACA
>NZ_VKKG01000022.1:0-117 GCF_007197885.1 Tessaracoccus rhinocerotis | reverse complement strand
CGCGACCGGTGACTGGACCGTCAAGATCTACCCACTGGAGGACTCTCTCGGCAACGACGACTCCACATTCCACGAGCACCCCACCAAACTCACAATCACCAACACCCCCGCCGACAC
>NZ_VKKG01000021.1 GCF_007197885.1 Tessaracoccus rhinocerotis | reverse complement strand
TGAATATCAGCGCTGCTGGGGGCCGTTGATCGTGTGTTTGGGGGCCACTGGCTGGCGGTGCTGATTGTCTCGTTGGGGGCCGGTGGTGGCGTGGTTGGGGGCCGCTGGTCTCTAGGCTCCTTCCGCCGTGTGTATAGGGCACGCGGCGGAAGGAGATTCTTCGATGGTACGAAAGATCAGGGCGAAGCTGGTGTTGCAGCTTCGTGCCGAGGGTCTGTCGGGGCGGGCGATCGCCGCGTCGCAACAGATGTCACGCAAGTCCGTGACGGCGGTGTTCGAGGCCGCCGACGCGGCCGGTTTGTCATGGGACGACGTCGCTGAGCGCAGCGATGATGAGGTCTATGAGTTGTTGTTCCCGGGGCGGGGTGAGCATGAGACGGTGTTCGCCACGCCGGACTGGGACCAGGTCCACAAGGAGATGGCCAGGGTCGGGGTGACGCTGAAGCTGCTGCACGGCGAATACAGCGACTCGTGTGCCGCGGAGCGGGTGCCGGCGATGGGTTATGACCGGTTCTGCAAGACCTACCAACGCCACGTGCTGGTCACGGGTGCTTCGTCGCGGGTGGGTCACAAGGCCGGGCAGAGCGTCGAGGTCGACTGGTCCGGCCCGACGATGGAACTGACGAACCCGGCCACCGGGGAGGTGTCGAAGGTCTACTTGTTCGTGGCGTGTTTGCCGTTCAGCAGGTTCGCGTTCGTCTATCCCGCG
>NZ_VKKG01000020.1 GCF_007197885.1 Tessaracoccus rhinocerotis | reverse complement strand
AACCTTTCGCAATAGACTTAATCTTTTTACGTTCAATCATCTTTTTAAATGATTTATTATACTTTTGTATCTCACCTTCTAAATGCTCAGCTGTAACATTTGGGGTCGTAAGTGTTAAAAATATAAATGATTTTGACTCCTCTTGTTGAATATATTGCATCATCAATGATAAACCTAACGCATCTTTTCTCGCTTTTCGCCACGCACATACAGGACAAAATCGATTTTTACATAAATTAGATTTATGCAATTTCTGTTTCTCTAATGTTTTATCTGCCACAAAACTCAAGAATGTATTGCACTCCCTTATCAAATCCATTTGTCCTTCTTTCACATGTCGTTTAATAAATTTTTGAAATACTTGATTTCTTTGTTTTTTCTCTGTATACTTTTCCATGTTATAACACATAAAAACAACTTTGTTTTCTCAACATTATATATAAAAAAGTTGCTTTTTCTCCTTTCTTGTAAAGTTCTGGTTTCGTCACCATAAACTCTACTATAATAGGTATGAAAAAGCAACTTTTTTTGTGCCTGAAACCAGAAATGACAATGGTTTGAATGCTATCGACCTAAATCGAAATAGTTACCTATAGTATCAAGATAAGAAAAGACTCGTTTTACTCGTCTTAAAAACCACAAAAAAACACTCAAAATAATTGTTTTTTTATTACTAAATTTAAAAGATATAACAGCAAATAAAAAAACAATCGAAAAACAAAAAAGAGATTAATCAACGATTAGTTGATTAATCTCTTTATATGTAATGAGTGAAG
>NZ_VKKG01000002.1 GCF_007197885.1 Tessaracoccus rhinocerotis | reverse complement strand
CAGCAAGGGCAATAACCCATAAACTGTCAATTCAAAACAACAAGCTTGACTACCCGACAGAGTTCCATTGCTGGATCTATCAATTAATCAAAGGAATCTCAAAGACAAACCCCAAAGGGCCTGCCGACGAGAAACGCACACCAACACCAAAACAGTGCTGGCAAATGTGCATGTAAAACAACCACACACCAAAATGTGTGATTGGCATTGACTTTAAGCACGCTGTTGAGTTCTCAAGTTTCGGGTGCTCCCAAACCTCACAACTAACCGTTGATCAGCCTTGGGGCAACTCGGACAACTATACTCGACTTATCTCGCATCCGCAACTTGCGCTGCCGGCTCGAGAGCCTCGTTTAGTTGTCCAGGTTTTCGTCCTCCAGGTCTCCCTGTCGGCTTTCCCACCTTACTCCATTCTCGGTTCCGATTCAAATCGGCGCCGGCTCTGGAGTTTGTCACCTCGTTGAAGCGACTCGACTAACTCTAGTCAGATATCCACCATTTCGTCAAAACGAATTCGCGGCCATCTTTCTATTGAGTTGTGTCGTGAACCATGCGGTCCTTTTCCTTGGCAGAGCCGGGGAAGTTCCACTTCATGGTCCTCACCGCACCCGTCGCTGCCTCAAGACCTTGAGCGGGTTCCTAGCGAACACACACTCGTCCTGAGACGGTAGTCGATGGTTTGGGGCTCCTGGTTCGGCCGCCATGTGGGCGTCCGGTTCACCTCGAAGCGTTGAGAACTCTACACGCGCTCCCATGCCCACGCAAATCGGGGTCGCCGTCGGCGCTCTCCGACCGCGTGGCAGTCTTGGGGCATGGCACCTCGGAGCCGCAACGCACCCCGTCGATGGGTGACGGCCGCCTTCGTGCTGACGCTGTCTTCCTGCGCGCCCGCGGGCCTGGGAACCGGATCCGCATCCCCCTCCGCGCCACACTCCGAGGACCAAGTCTCCCCAGGTCCGGCGGTCACACCACCCACCGCGTCCGCCACTGCGAGTCCGGGAACCACCGCCCGGGAGAGCCCGTCGCCCACCACCACGAGCTCGCCGCCTGGGACGTCAACGTCGCCGACGGCCACCCGGCCCCGGTCCGAGGGGCCGTCCGGTCCCCACAGCGTGACGATCAACTTCTCCGGTGACCTGCTGTGGCACGACACCCTCTGGGAGTCCGCCCGCGTCGACGGCGGCGGCTCAATGGACTTCGCGCCGCAGCTGGCCGCGCTCGAGGAGCGGGTGGGCGCAGCGGACGTGGCGATCTGTCACTCGGAGGTGCCGTTCGCGGAGGCTGGCGGACCCTACTCGGACTACCCCATGTTCAAGGCACCGCAGGAGATAGCGCCGGCGCTCGCAGGAGTTGGGTGGGACGTTTGCACCACCGCGTCGAACCACTCCCTGGACGCTGGTCTCGCCGGGCTGGCACGAAACATCGAGGTGCACCGAGCCAATGGCATCCTCACCGCCGGCACCTACGCCAGCGCCGAGGACCGAAACACCCCCGTGGTGCTCACCACGGCAGACGGGGTGGGGGTCGCGGTGGTCAGTTCCACCTACGGCACCAACGGGATCCCCCTGCCCGAGGACGCTCCGTGGTCGGTGTCCCTCATGGACGTCGAGGACACGCTGGCGCAGGCTGCCCGGGCCCGATCCGCGGGGGCCGACATCGTGGTGGTCCACATGCATGCCGGTACCGAGTACGAGAGCACCCCCAGCCAGCAGCAGGTGGCTTTCGCCACTGCACTGACCGCCTCCGAGGACGTGGACCTGGTGATCGGCCAGCACGCCCACGTCGTCCAGCCCGTGACCCGGATGAACGGCAAGTGGGTCGCCTATGGAGCCGGCAACCTGATGGCCCAGAGCGGCCCGGCCCAACCCTGGACCTACGACGGCTACCTCGCCACCTTCACCTTTTCCGAGAGGGCGGACGGGACGTTCACGTCCACGTCCGGGGAGTTCGCGCCGACCATGATCACGAAGTACCGCCCGGGCAGCCCGGCGCGCGTCCTGGTCGTCAGCGACGCCCTGGCCGCAGCGAATGCGCAGGACGCGAAGCTGCTGCGGGAGTCGGCCGCCCGCACCCGTGCCATCGTCCTCTCCGCCGGGGTGGAGGGACTCGTCGAGCGCTGAGGCGCTCCGCGGCGGCGGTCAGTCCTTCTTGTACACACCCGAGGCGAAGTGGGCGATGCGCTCGCTGCTCAGTTCGGCCACCAGGTCGGATTCGCTGATCATGCCGATGAGCTCCCCGCCGTCGACCACGGGCATCCTCTTGACCTGGTGCTCCCGCATCAGCGACAGCACCTGGTCGATGTCCATGTCCGCCTCCACCGTGACGATCCCACCGGAGGAAACGGAGCCGGCGGTCGTGGCCGCCGCGTCCGCACCGTCGGCAACGCAGCGGATCACGATGTCCCGGTCCGTCACCATCCCCACCAGTGCGCCGTCGGCCGCCCTGACGGGGAGCGAGCCGATCTGGAGGTTCTTCATGTGTCGGGCCGCATCGAGCAGCGTGTCTTCGGCGCCGATGGTCTGGGCGCCCCGGTTCATCACATCGCGTGCAGTAGTCATCGAAGAAGCATTGCACTGATGGGCTGCCGGCACAGCCGAACCGAGCTATCAGGCGAAGTGCACTCCCCCGACGGTCTTGCGACCGCGACGAAGGACGACGTAGGCGTCGGCGAGCCGATGCTCGGCGCCGAGCACGAGATCTGCGTCGGTGACCTTCTCGTTGTTCACGTACGCGCCACCCTCGGCCACGGCCCGCCGGGCCGCGGAGCGGGACTCGACGAGGCCGGCCGTCACGAGTGCGTCGATGACGGTGATCTCGCCCGAGACCTCGACGGACCCGACCTCACGCATCACTCCCGCCAGGGTCGACGGGGACAGCTGGGACAGCTCCGAGCGTCCGAAGAGCGCGGCGGCTGCGGCCGTGGCCGCCTCCCGTTCCGCGACCCCGTGCACGAGGTCCGTGACGTCGTCGGCGAGCGCCCGCTGGGCGGCCCGCTTGTAGGGCTCTGCCTCGGTGGCCCGCTCGAGCTCCTCGATCTCCTCGCGGGAGCGCATCGTGAATACCTTCAGGTAGTCGACGACCTTCGCGTCCTCCGCGTTCAGGAAGAACTGGTGGAACGCGTAGGGGCTCGTGAGCTCGGGGTCCAGCCAGACGGCGCCCCCCTCTGTCTTGCCGAACTTGGTCCCGTCCGCCTTGGTCACCAGCGGGGTGGCCACTGCGTGCACGCGCCCCTGGTCACTGCGTCGGATGAACTCGACCCCGGCGGTGATGTTGCCCCACTGGTCGCTGCCCCCGAACTGCAGGGTGACCCCGTGGCGTCGGCGCAGCTCCCGGAAGTCAAGGGACTGCAGCAGCACGTAGGAGAACTCCGTGTACGAGATGCCCTCCTCCAGCCGCCGCGCCACGACGTCTCGCGCCAGCATCCGGTTGACCGGGAAGTGCTTGCCGACGTCGCGCAGGAACTCCAGCACGTTCATCGCGCCGGTCCAGTCGTAGTTGTTGACCATGGTGGCCGCGGCATCGCCCTCGAAGGCGACGAAACGCTCCACCTGGGCGCGGATGCGCTCCACCCAACCGGCCACGACGTCGGTGGTGTTCATCACCCGCTCGCCGGTCTCCTTGGGGTCGCCGATGAGGCCGGTGGCGCCGCCGACGAGCATGTGCGGCAGGTGCCCGGCGCGCTGCAGGCGCTGCGCCAGCAGCAGCTGCACGAGGTGCCCGATGTGGAGGCTCTGCGCCGTCGGGTCGAAGCCGACATAGAACTTGACCGGCCCCTCGTCCAGGTGTGCCGCGAGGGCATCCGGGTCCGTCGACTGGGCGATCAGCCCCCGCCAGGTGAGGTCGTCAAGTAGTGCGTTCACGGCGGTCAGCCTATCGCCGGCTCGGTGGCCGCCCAAGCCGAGAGCTCCTCGCGGACGGATCCCAGCTCGGCGAGCTGCTCAGCGACTCGGTCGGGTGCGGTGCCGCCGCGTCCGTTGCGGGCCGCGACCGATCCGGCCACGGTGAGCACGGCCAGCACCCCCTCGTCGAGGTGCTCTGAGATCCTGGGCAGGTCCGCCGCGGTCAGCCCCTGGAGCGTGATGCCGTTGTCCTCGCAGTACTGCACGGTCTCCCCCGCCACCTCGTGGGCGACGGCGAACGGCACCCGCTCACGGACCAGGTGGTCGGCGACGTCGGTGGCGAGCGAGAACCCCATGGGGGCGACCTCCGCCATCCGCGCCGTGTCGAAGGTGAGGGTCGCGACCATTCCGGCGACTGCGGGGATCAGCACGTGCAGTTGGTCGATCCCGTCGAAGATCGGTTCCTTGTCCTCCTGCAGGTCCCGGTTGTAGGCCAGCGGCAGCCCCTTGAGCGTGGCCATCAGCCCGGTGAGGTTGCCGATCAGGCGGCCGGCCTTGCCGCGGGCCAGCTCGGCGACGTCGGGGTTCTTCTTCTGCGGCATGATCGAGCTGCCGGTGGACCAGGAGTCGTGCAGTCGGGCGAACCCGAACTCGGCGGTGCACCAGATGATGACGTCCTCGCTGAGCCGCGAGAGGTCCACGCCCACCTGGGCCAGCACGAACGCGGCCTCGGCCACGAGGTCGCGCGCGGCCGTGCCGTCGATGGAGTTGGGGGTCGAGGACGTGAACCCCAGCTCTCGCGCCACCAGCTCGGGATCGAGGCCGAGCGAGGTGCCTGCCAGTGCCGCGGACCCGTAGGGGCTGACGGAGAGGCGGCGGTCCAGGTCCCGCAGCCTGTCGACGTCGCGGGCCAGCGGCCAGGCGTGTGCCAGCAGGTGGTGGCTCAGCAGGACCGGCTGCGCCGACTGCAGGTGCGTGCGTCCGGGCATCACCGCGCCGAGGTGTTCACCGGCCTGCTGCTCGAGGGCGGCCAGGACACCGTCGAGGTCCTGGGCGATGAGCCGGATCTCGGTGCGCAGGTAGGAGCGGATCAGCGTCGCAATCTGGTCGTTGCGGGAGCGACCAGCACGCAGGCGGCCGCCCAGTTCCGCTCCGACGACGTCCTTCAGCCCGCGCTCGAGGGCGCCGTGGACGTCCTCGTCGGAGGGTGCCGCCTCGAACTCGCCCGTCTCCACCCGGCGGGCGAGTTCCGCGAGGCCTGCGTCCATTTCGGCGGCCTCCTGCTCGGTGAGCAACCCCGCCGCCAGCAGCGCCTTGGCATGGGCCCGCGAACCGGCGATGTCGTGGAGCGCCAAGCGCCAGTCGAACTGGGTCGACTTGCTGAGTGCGAACATCGCCTCGCTGGGGCCGCCGGCGAACCTTCCGCCCCAGAGCCTGCCCTGGTCTGTCCCGCTCACTCGATCTCCTCCGATTGTGGTTTTCCTGTGCGTGTCATGTCCGAGAGCGTCGCCACGAGTTTCTGGGTGGCGACCCCTGTGGTGCTGATCACGAGCACCGTGTCGTCCCCGGCGATGGTGCCCATGACGCCAGGCAGCCGGACGCCGTCGAGCGTGGCCGCGAAGTACTGCGCAGCCCCGGGCGGCGTCCGAAGCACGATCTGGTTGCCGGCGTACCTGATCGACTGCAGCATCTCGCTGCACAGCCGCGCGAGCTTGACCAGGGCCGTGGCCTGCGGATCTGCGTCATCCCCAAGTGCGTACACGAGGCTCCCGTCCTCGGCGCGACGCCGCATTGCCCCCAGGGTGACGAGGTCCTTGCTGAGGGTTGACTGGCTGACCCGCACGCCATCCGACCCGAGCTCCTGGCTGAGCTCCTGCTGGGAGGTGAAGCGTGCCTGCTCCAGCAACCCCCGCAGCAGCGAGAGCCGCGCGGAGCGGGAGACGTCAGCCATGGGCCCTGGCGAGGAGCTCGGGCAGCGCGTGCACGAAGCCCGCGAGCTCATCGGCCGTGATCACCAGCGGGGGTGCGACTCGGATCACGTCGGGCCGCGGCGCGTTGGCCACCCAGCCGGCCTCGAGGGCGAGGTCGACGACCGCCGCCGCGATCGGCTCGTTGAGCACGATCCCGAGCAGCAGCCCACGTCCTCGGACGTGGCTGACGAGCGGTTCGTGGAGTCCCTCGACGGCGTCGGCGAACCACTGCCCCACCTCGCGGGCGTTGTCCAGGACGCCGCCCTCGAGCTCGTCGAGCACGGCGTTCGCCGCGGCCGCGGCCACCGGGTTGCCGCCGAACGTGGACCCGTGCAGCCCGGGCGTCAGGAGGGAACCGGCAGGTCCGACGGCGATGCAGGCACCGATCGGGAAGCCGTTTGCCAGTCCCTTGGCGAGGGTGACGACGTCAGCGGTCACGCCGGCGGCGCGGTGCAGCAGCAGCTCGCCCGCGCGCCCGATGCCGGTCTGGACCTCGTCAATCCACAGCAGGGCACCGTGCTCGGAGGTGATGCGCCGGGCCTCGGCGAGGTAGCCCTCGGGCGCCGGCACCACCCCGGCCTCGCCCTGGATGGGCTCGAGCACCACGGCGGCCGTCCGGTGGTCGACGGCTGCCTCGAGGGCCGCGACGTCACCGAACGGGACGAACTCGACGTCGCCGGGCAGCGGCTCGAATGGCTCGCGGTACTTGGCGGTGTGGGTGATCGCCAGCGACCCGATGGTGCGGCCGTGGAAGGAACCCTCCATGGCCACGATCCTGGTCCGGCCCGTGAGCCGGGTCAGCTTGAACGCCGCCTCGTTGGCCTCGGCGCCCGAGTTCGCGAAGAACACCCGCGCGTCCCCGCGGTCGGACGCCGCGGCCGCGAGCCGCTCGGCGAGCCGGACCTGGCCCTCGGTGGCGAAGAAGTTCGAGACGTGGCCCAGCGTGTGGAGCTGCGAGGTGATCGCCTCCACGACGCGCGGGTGGTTGTGACCCAGTGCGTTCACGGCGATCCCGGCGAGCAGGTCCACGTAGGACTTGCCGTCGGCGTCAGTGAGGTGGACGCCGTCGCCGCTGACGAAGGCCCGCTTGGGGGTCCCGAACGCGTTCATCATCACGGCCTCGTAGCGGCCGAGCAGGTCCTGGTTCGTCATGCTTGCTCCCTTGCGGTGACCATGGTGCCGATGCCCTCGTCGGTGAAGACCTCGAGCAGCAGGCAGTGCGGCACCCTGCCGTCGATGATCGTGGCCGAGGTGACTCCCCCGTCCACCGCGCGCAGGCACGCCTCCATCTTGGGCACCATCCCGGACTCGAGGCTGGGGAGCAGCTCCTCCACCTGCGAGGCGCTGATCGAACTGATGATGGACGACTCGTCCGGGTAGTTCGCGTACAGGCCGGCCACGTCGGTCAGCATCACCAGCCGCTTGGCTCCGAGCGCGACGGCGATCGCCGAGGCAGCGGTGTCCGCGTTCACGTTGTAGACCTGGCCGTCCGGGCCGGGAGCGACGGTGGCCACCACGGGGATCCGGCCGGCCTCGATCAGGTCCTGGACCGCGGCGGGATCCACGGACGCGACGTCGCCGACGAGCCCCAGGTCCACCTCCTCCTCGTCCACGACCAAGCCGCGCCGGCGGGCGTGCAGCAGGCCGCCGTCCTCCCCGGACATGCCGACGGCGAACGGCGCGTGAGCGTTGATCAGGCCGACGAGCTCACGCCCGACCTGGCCGACCAGCACCATCCGCACCACGTCCATGGCCTCGGCAGTGGTTACCCGGAGGCCGCCCCGGAACTCGGAGTCGATGCCCAACCGCCCCAGCATGCTGGAGATCTGGGGTCCGCCACCGTGGACGACGACGGGCTTGATCCCGACCCGACGCAGGAACACGATGTCCTGAGCGAACGCGCGCTTCAGGTCCTCGTCGATCATGGCGTTGCCGCCGTACTTGATGACCATGGTCTCGCCGGCGAACTCGGCCAGCCAGGGCAGCGCCTCGATCAGGGTGTTGGCCTTTACCAGCAGCTGGTCGCGTGAGGTGGTCCGGGTCATGAGGAGTACTCCGCGTTCTCTTTCACGTAGTCGTAGGTCAAATCGTTGGTGAGGATCGTGGCGCCCTGGTCGCCGGCGTTCAGGTTGACCAGCACGTGCACGCTGCGTCCCGTGAGGTCCACCAGCGCGCGGTCCTGCCCGATCTGGCCCCCGATGCAGACCTGGACGCCGTTGAACGCGACGTCGATCCGGTCCGGGTCGAACTCCGCGTCGGTGACGCCGATCGCCGAGAGCACCCGCCCCCAGTTGGGGTCATTGCCGAACACGGCGCACTTGAACAGGTTGCTGCGGGCGATCTCGCGTCCGACCACCTCCGCGTCCTCCTCGCTGGCCGCACCGGTCACCTCGATGGCGATCTCGTGGCTCGCGCCCTCCGCGTCGGCGATCAACTGGCGGGCCAGGTCCTGGCACACGCCGGTGAGCGCAGCGGTGAACTCCTCGGTGCCGGGCGTCTCGCCCGAGGCGCCGGAGGCCATCACGATCACGGTGTCGTTGGTGGACATGCAGCCGTCGGAGTCCGCCCGGTCGAAGGACAGGCGACAGGCCTCCCGCAGGGCGGTGTCCAGCTCGGTCGCCGGCACGTCCGCATCGGTGGTGATCACCACGAGCATCGTGGCGAGCCCGGGAGCGAGCATGCCGGCACCCTTCGCCATGCCGCCGATGCTCCACCCGTCGCGGCCGATGCCGGCCTGCTTGGGGACGGTGTCGGTGGTCATGATGGCACGCGCTGCGTCGGCGCCCCCCTCGGCGCTGAGCGCACCGCAGGCGGCTGCGATGCCGGAGGCCACGGCCGCCATCGGCAGCCGGATCCCGATCAGCCCGGTGGAGCAGACTGCCACGTTGTCGGTGGGTACCTGCAGCGCGGCGGCGGTCTCGGCCGCCATGCGGGCGGAGTCGGAGAACCCCTCGGCGCCGGTGCAGGCGTTGGCGCCGCCGGAGTTGAGGACCACCGCTGCCAGTTCCCCGTCCTCCACCGCCTGCCGCGACCACTTCACGGGCGCTGCCTGGACCCGGTTGCGGGTGAACACCCCAGCGGCGGCCTGCCTTGGCCCCCGGTTCAGGACGACGGCGAGGTCGGTGTTGCCGCTGGCCTTGATGCCTGCGGCGACGCCTGCGGCGGCGAAGCCCTTCGGTGTGGTGACGCTCACGGCGCGACTCCGATCGTGGACAGGCCCAGGGTCTCGGGCAGGCCGAGGGCGAGGTTCATGGACTGGACGGCGCCGCCGGCGGTGCCCTTCGTGAGGTTGTCCTCCGCGGAGATGGCCACCAACCGGCCGGCCACCTCGTCGACGGTGACCTGCACGGTCACGCGATTGCTGCCGACGACCGCGGCCGTCTGCGGCCAGGTGCCCTCGGGGAGGAGGTCGACGAAGGGCTCGTCGGCATAGGCCAGCGCGTACGCAGCCCGTGCCTGCGCGGTGGTCACACCCTCCGCCGCGGGCGCGCTGCAGGTGGCCAGGATGCCGCGGGGCATGGGCACCAGCATCGGGGTGAAGCTGACGTTCACGGGCTGGTCGGTGACCAGCGAGAGGTTCTGCACCATCTCGGGCGTGTGGCGGTGCACGCCGCCGACGCCGTAGGCGCTGGTGTTTCCGGCCGCCTCCGATGCCAGCAGGTTCGGCTTGAGGGACTTCCCGGCCCCAGAGGTCCCGCTCGCTGCCACGACGACCACCCCGGAGGGATCGACCAGCCCCGCAGCGACGGCGGGCAGCAGCGCGAGGGTCACGGCCGTCGGGTAGCAGCCCGGAACTGCGATCCGCCGTGCACCGGCGAGCCGCTCCCGCTGCCCCGGCAGCTCGGGCAGGCCGTAGGGCCAGGTGCCCGCGTGCGGGGAGCCGTAGAACTTCTCCCAGTCCGCGGCGTCGGCGAGCCGGAAGTCGGCACCGGCGTCGACCACCAGCACGTCGTCGCCGAGGCGCTCGGCCACCGCCGCGGACTTGCCGTGCGGGAGCGCGAGGAAGACGACGTCGTGGCCGGCGAGGTTCTCGGCCGAGGTCTCGACCACGACCCGCTCGGCCAGCGGCGCGAGGTGTGGCTGGTGCGCGCCCAGGCGGTCGCCGACGCTGGAGTTGCCCGTGAGGGCACCGATCTCGACCTCAGGGTGCTGCAGCAGCAACCGCAGCACCTCACCTCCTGCGTATCCGGTGCACCCGGCCACGGCAACCTTGTAGCTCATGGGGAAAACTATGCCATGAATCGAATAAGTATTCCACCTGTCATGACAGGGCGCGAATGCCGGCCACCAGCAGGTCGACTCCCCGGCTGAAGTGCCGCTCCGAGCGGGCGTCGTCGATCTCGGCGAGCACCCCGAGTTCCAGCAGCTGCGCCTGTGTCTGCTCCTCGGTGACGTGGCCCAGGACGAAGTGCAGGAGCGCCTGCATGGCGGCCTCCGCGTCGTCGGGAGCCACGCCTGCCCTCTCCAGGACGAGGCGTCCGGCACCGCACGGGTCCACTCTCCCCAGTCCCATGGCGGTGGCCGAGGCCACCAGTTCGGCCGCGTCCCGGTGCGCCAGCAGCAGGGCCCGCAGCCGCGCGGCCCAGTCGAGCAGCCAGCGGTCCCATTCCGTTGCGGGGCCGTCGCCGTCCAGATCCGTGAGCACCTCGTCGGCGACGGCGGCCAGGAGGGTCTGCTTGTTCGGGAAGTGCCAGTAGAGGGCGCCTGCCTTGACGTCGAGCGCGCCTGCGACCCGGCGCATGCTCAGGTCTGCGAGGCCGAACCGGTCGAGGATTCCGAGGGCGGCCCCGACGATGGCCTCAGGACTGAGCGCCATCGTCCATCACCCAGAACCCTTCCCGGCCGTGGGTCTCGAACCCGAGTGCGTCGTTGATCGCCAACATGTGTTCGTTCTGGACGGCGTTGCCGGTGGAGATGCGGGCAACGCTCGGCCAGGTGGAGGCGAGTGCGGCATGGTTTGTGACCTTTGCCAGCATCCCCAGGCCGTGGCCGCGGTGTTCCTTGACGACGATGGTCTCCCACTGGTGTGCGATCGCCGCGACGGAGCGGTCCTTGAGGAGCCGGGTCAACCCGACGAACTCGCCGGTGTCGACGCGCCGGACCAGGGTCACCAGTTGGTCCCTGGCCGCCAGTTCGCGTTCGTGGTCCATGGCGCGGACCCGGTCGGCGTCCCACACCTCACTCATGTCCACTCCCCCGGTCGGCACATCGGTGCTCATGTGGAAGTTGAGCGTCGCCACCGCGTCGAGGAGTTCCTCCGGCACTGTGCCGGAGAACGTGAGGCACTCGTAGGCGCGGGTCGTACGCGCACGTACCTCGTCCCTTGCCCTCACCCGGTCCTCGACGGAGAGGAGCGTGAGCATCGCGGTGCGCTCCACCAGCATCAACCGGTATCCGCGGTCCGACAGGAACCGCGACTCCCTGCTGGTGGCGTCGACCATGCCCTCACCGCTCTGCGTGGGCAGGGTGGCGACTCCGGCAGCCAACTGGGGCGGCTCGACGGTGAACGCCCAGAACTTTTCCCGGCCGTGCGCCCGGCCCACCCGCAGGGCGGCCTCGTGCAGTGCTCCCCCGATGCCTTCGCCGCGACGGCCGCGCCGCACCACGCAACTGACCTCGGCTACGTCGAGGTTGTCCGCGCATGGCAGGTGCACCGCCGCCACGCCCGTGCACTCATCGATCCCTCCCGGTGACGGGACGTCGCTGGCCACCAGCCGGACCACCGTGGAGTACCGCGGGTCGGTCCCCTGGGAGAACAGCAGCGGAACCGTCTCTGCAAGGTCACGCGAACCGAGCTTCTCGTCCAGCACGTCGCTCCAGAACTCCGCCTCGGCCTGCAGCGGCCAGGCGTCGGGGGCCGTCGGTGAGGCCGGTTGTTCGAAGCGTGTGATCCACGTCACGCGGCCATCCTAGGCGGCCCCGCCCCAGGTCAGCACGACGGGTGAGGAGGACCAGCCACCGAGGGGCCGCTGGGCGCGCACGCCCGGCGAACCCGGGTCGTGGGAGAGGTCGGTGGTGGCGTCGAGGAGTTCCTCGAACAGGACCCGCAGCTCCAGGGTGGCCAGCGGACGGCCCGGGCAGACGTGGGGCCCGGCACCGTAGACGAGGTTGAGCTGGGCGTGCTGCTCGGGGTCGTAGCGGTCGGGGTCCTGGAACACCCGTGGGTCGCGGTTCGCGTTGGTCCAGTCCACGAGTACCCGCTGCCCCGCGTGCACGGGGCAACCCGCGATCTCGGTGTCCTTGGTCGCCTTGCGCCGGTTGCTGACGAAGGGGTCGTCGATGCGAAGCAGTTCGTCGAGGGCCGCCGCCAGGCCGTCGGGATCGTTGCGGCGGGAGCGGACGTCGGCCTCGACGTCGGGTGAGACCGCCAGTTGGTGGCCGATGACGCCGACGCACAGGGCCATGGACCCCAGGTCACCTCCGGTCCAGTTGCGCAGCACCGAGACCAGCTCTGGCCGGGTCAGCAGGCGCCCGTCGACCCGTTCGCGCAGCAACTCATCCGTGACGTCGCGGGGCTCGTCCTCGCGGCGCTCCAGCCGTGGCGCGATCACCCGGTCGATGATGTGGTCGAAGTGCTCGGCGGCGGCGGTTGTGCGCTCCAGCTCGCGCGAGCGGGTGGCTGCGGCGTTCTCGAAGACCCACTCCACCAGCTCTTCCTCGAGCTCGTCGGGCCACCCGAGCCAGGCCAGCATCACCTGGACTGCATACCGGGTGCCGAGGTCGCGGGTAAAGTCCACCGCCTCGCCGCGCGGCAGTTCGGACACGACCCGGCGGGCCACGTCGCGCACGGCCGGCTCGAGCGCCGCCATCCGGGCTGGGGTGAAGTAGGCGTCCAGCGCCCGTCGGAACAGGCGGTGCGCGGCCCCGTCGAGCCCGTTGGGCACCTGCAGGAACCGGGAGGTTGCGCTGGAGTACCGCTCGGGGTCGGTGACCACGTCGAGCACCTCCGCGTGTCCCATCACCCGAACCACCTCGCCGTCGGCGAGTACCGCCTGGTGTCCGATGTCGGCCGTCCCGTTGTCAGTGGTGCTCACGATCGACACGATAGCCAATCGGGGCACCCCGCAGGACGGCCGACGGCGATCAGGCCCGCTGGACCGCCCCGAAGCGTTCGGCGGCAACCGCGACCGCCGCGTTGCGTGCCTGCGCGGCCTCCGCGTCCTTCAGGGTGCGCTCCGCGCGGAACCGCATTGCGAAGGCGAGGGACTTCTTGCCGTCGGGGATCTGGTCGCCCCGGTAGACGTCGAACAGGACCACCGACTCGAGGAGTTCGCCCGCACCCTCGACCAGCGCGGCCCGGACGTCGGCGGCTGCGACGGCCTCGTCCACGACGAGTGCGACGTCCTCCTTGGCGACCGGGAAGCCGGAGATCGCGGCGATGGTGCCGCCAGCCGGCGCGGCCGCGAGCAGATCCCCGAGGTTGAACTCGACGGCGCAGGTGCGCGCGGGCAGCCCGTAGGCCCTGACGACCTCGGGGTGCAGCTCACCGGCGAAGCCGATGGTCAGCTCCCCCACCACGAGCCTGGCGCAGCGGCCGGGGTGCCAGGGCATGGCCGCGTCGTCGTTCACGCGGCTGATTCGCAGGCCGACGGCGGCAGCGGCCGTCTCGGCGAAGGCGACGACGTGGCGCCAGTCGGCGGGCACTGCGCGGCCGTCCCAGCCCGCGGTCACCCAGTTTCCGGTGACGACGGCGGCGATGGTGTCGGGTTGCGTCGGCAGCGCGGCCTCGAGCGCCGCGAGTTCCTCGTCGGAGGGCCGCTGCGAGAGATCCGGGCGTGGCGCGTCGGGGGTCCCGGAGTCGAAGTAGCCGGAGCCACGCTCGAACAGGGCAAGGTCGTCGTTGCTGCGCGAGGTGTTCTTCGCCACTGCGCGGAACAGGCCCGGCAGGAGGCTGGTGCGCAGGAACGGCTGCGTGTCGTCGAGCGGGTTGGCGAGGCGCACCAGCTTCCGGCGCGGGTCGTCCGGGGCGACGCCGAGCGCGTCTACGTCGTCGGCGGAGACGAACGGCAGGCTGAGCACCTCGGTGAAGCCGAGTGCCGCGACGGCTGCCAGCACGCGGCGGGCGTCCTTCTGGCGGCGGGTGAGTCCACCGCCGGGTGGCGGAGTGGGCATGCTGCGGCCGATGCGGTCGTAGCCGAACTTGCGCCCGACCTCCTCGACGATGTCGTAGGGGTCGCGCAGGTCGGGGCGCCAGGTGGGCACCTCGAGGCTCAGCGAGTCCCCGAGGGCGGTGACTCCCAGCCCGCTGGCCTGCAGGATCCTGATGGAGTCCGACACGGGCACGTCGGCGCCAAGGATCGCCGGGATCAGGCCCGAGCGCAGGTTCAGGCGATGTTTGGCGGGCACCTTCCCGACGTAGGTGTACTCCGGCCGGATGGTCCCGCCACCGTGCGTGACCAGGAGCTCAGCGGCGCGCCGCGCGGCCGCGTACGGCACCCCCGGGTCCACGATGCGCTCGAACCGCTTGGACGCCTCCGAGAACAGGCCGTGTCGGCGGAAGGTACGCGAGACGCTCGGACCGTCGAAGTGGGCCGCCTCGAGCACGATGGACGTGGTCGACTCCTTGACCTCGGTCGCCTCGCCACCCATCACGCCCGCCAGCCCGATGGGGCCGGAGTCGTCGGTGATCAGCAGGTCGTCCGGCGCGAGATCGCGCAGCACGCCGTCGAGGGTGCGCAGTTGCTCGCCCTCGTGCGCCTGCCGCACCCGGATGGTGCCCTGCAGACCGGCCGCGTCGTAGGCGTGCAGCGGCTGCCCGGACTCGAGCATCACGTAGTTGGTGACGTCGACCGGCAGCGAGATGGAGCGCACCCCGCTCGCAACGAGACGGTCCACCATGAACTTCGGCGATGGCGCGGCCGGATCGAAGCCCTCGATGGTGAGTGCGACGAAGTTGACTGCCCGGTCGGACTCCAGGACGACGGGCTGGCCGGCCTCGGAGTTCTCAGGCATGGGGATCGCGTAGGGGTCGTCGAAGCCGACGCCCGCCGCCGAGGCGGCCTCCCGGGCGAGTCCACGCATTGACAGGCCGTGGCTGAGGTCTGGCGTGACCTCCATCTCGAGGACCTCGTCCTGCGTCCACAGCAGCTCGAGCGCGTCGTCGCCGACGGCGGCACCGAGGGAGGGGTCCAGGACGCGGATGCCGTCGTGGTCCTCGCCGAGGCCGAGTTCGAGGTCGGAGCAGATCATGCCGTCGGAGATGTGGCCGTAGGTCTTGCGCGCCGAGATCTCGAACCCGCCGGGCAGGACCGCGCCGGGAAGCACGACCACGACGAGGTCCCCGACAGCGAAGTTGTGCGCCCCGCACACGATGCCGCGGGAGGCGGGGAACTCCTCGGAGGCCGGGTCGTTGAGCTCGTCGCCGACGTCGACGCGGCAGTAGCGGATGACCTTGCCGTTCTTCTGTGGCTCGTCGGAGAAGGACAGCACCCGGCCCACCACGAGCGGGCCGGTGATGTCGGGACCGGTGGACGTCACGTGCTCTACCGTGAGGCCGAGGGCCGTGAAGCGGGCGGCGACGGTCGCGGTGTCAGTGCCTTCGGGCAGGGCGACGAGGTCGCGGAGCCAGGACATCGGGGCCTTCATCGGGCACCTCCAAGCAGGGAGCGGCTGAAGCGGATGTCGCCCTCGACGAAGTCACGCAGGTCGGGAGCGTTGTTGCGGAACATGACGGTGCGGTCCACGCCCATGCCGAAGGCGAAGCCGGAGTAGACGTCGGTGTCGATGCCGCAGGCGGCCAGCACGCGCGGGTTGACGATGCCACAGCCTCCCCACTCGATCCAGCCCTCGCTGCGGCAGGTACGGCAGGGCCGTTCGGGGTTGCCGACCGACTCGCCGTGGCACACGAAGCACTGCAGGTCGACCTCGGCCGAGGGCTCCGTGAATGGGAAGTAGTGGGGACGCATCCTGGTGGTGACGTCGCCGAACATCGCCTTCGCGAAGTGGTCCAGGGTGCCGCGCAGGTCCGCCATCGAGATGCCCTTGTCGACGACCAGGCCCTCCAGCTGGTGGAACACGGGCAGGTGGGTGGCGTCGTACTCGTCGGCGCGGAACACCTTTCCCGGGCTGACGACGTAAAGAGGCACGTCCCGCTCGAGCAGGGCGCGGATCTGAACGGGAGAGGTCTGGGTGCGCAGCAGCTTGCCCGCGGAGGGTGGCTCCACCCACAGCGTGTCCTGCTCACCGCGTGCGGGGTGGTCGGGGCCCAGGTTGAGCGCGTCGAAGTTGTACCACTCGGCCTCGAGCTCCGGCCCCTCCGCGACCTCCCAGCCGAGGGCGACGAACACGTCGCACATCTCGTCGATCAGTGCGGTGATGGGGTGCACGGCACCCTGGGGACCGAGTTCCACGGGCAGGGTCATGTCGATGCGCTCGTCCACCAGTGCCTGCGCGAGTTCGGCGGCGGCCAGTTCCTCCTGGCGGGCCGCGACGGCCTGGCTGACCTGCCCGCGGGCCTTCCCGACGCGGGCGCCGGCCTCCTTGCGCGCGGCTGGCGGTAGCGCACCGATCTCCCGGTTCGCGAGGGCGAGCGGCGCCCGCTCACCGACGTGGTCGATGCGCACCTGCTTCAGTTCTGCGCTGGTGCTCGCCCCCCGGACCGCGGCGAGGGCGGCCTCGACGAAACCATTGACGACGTCGGGGTCCAGCGCGGCGACGCGCTTGGGATCGAAGTTGTCATTCGGCCCGGACATGGGCACTCCTCACTGTTGGGTCGAGCGTTGTTCGCCGCGGCGCTGGGCCGAGGCTGTCTGGTAGAGGCAGATGGCCGCGGCGCTGGAGAGGTTCAGGCTCTCGGCCGATCCCCACATTGGCACGGCCACCACTCGGTCCGCCAGTTCCGCGTCCTCGGCGGGCAGCCCCCACGCCTCGTTGCCCATTATCCACGCGGTGGGGCCCGAGAGCTCCCCCGCGGCGGCGAGCAGGTCCAGCTCGTCCCCGCCCCCGTCCGCAGCCAGCACCTGGAGGCCCATGGCCCTCACGTGCGCGACGGCTTCGGCCAGACCGATCCCGGTGACGATGGGCAGGTGGAACAGGCTCCCGACGGTCGAGCGGACGGTCTTGGGATTGTGGATCTCCACGGAGCCGCTGGTCAGGATGACGCCGTCGGCACCGAAGGCGTCCGCGCAGCGGATGACTGTCCCGGCGTTGCCGGGGTCCCTGACCTGCGCGCAGATGACGACGAGCCGGGCGTCGCCCAGGTCGGCGAGCTCGTGGTCGAGGCGTTTGCAGACGGCCACGATCCCCTGGGGCGTGACGGTGTCGCTGAGCTGGCGCATCTGCGCCTCACCGGCCCGCCAGAGGGGGCCCTCGTGGTGCGCCAGCAGGTCCTCGTGGCGGACGGGGTCGTCGACGACGACCTCCTGGACCACCCCGGGCATGCGGAGCGCCTCGCGCACCGCCTGTCGTCCTTCGACGAGGAAGCGGTCAGCGAGGTCGCGTCCGCGCCGGCTGGTGAGCCGACGAAACGAACGCAGTGCACCGACCGGTAGATCGGGCACTGCGTTCGGTTCAGTGGGGCGATTCACCTCAGGCAGCAGCAGCTTCGGACTGGTTGTCCTTGGCGATGACCACGAGAGCCTGGAAGGCGGCGATGTCGTTGACGGCGAGCTCGGCGAGCATCTTGCGGTCAACCTCGACGCCGGCGTTCTTCAGGCCGTTCATGAAGCGGTTGTAGGTCATGCCCTCGGCGCGGGCCGCGGCGTTGATGCGCTGGATCCACAGGCTGCGGAAGTCGCCCTTCTTGGCGCGACGGTCGCGGTAGGCGTAGGTCATCGAGTGGAGGACCTGCTCCTTGGCCTTGCGGTACAGGCGGGAACGCTGGCCCCGGTAGCCGGAGGCCAGTTCGAGAATCTCGCGGCGCTTCTTGTGCGCATTCACAGAACGCTTGACGCGTGCCATGTCTTACTCCTTCGTGCAGGCCGGATTTGCACACCCGGCGGGGTTTCGGGTGTGGTTCAGCGGCCCTTGTTGGAGCCGAGCAGCTTCTTGGCCTGTGCGACGTCGGCCGGGGCCATTTCCTTGACGCCCTTCAGGCGACGCAGGCGCGTCGAGGACTTGTGGGCGTTGAGGTGGCCGAGGTTGGCCTGGCGGTGCATGAGCTTGCCGGTTCCCGTGACCTTGAACCGCTTCTTGGCGCCCGAGTGCGTCTTCATCTTCGGCATGGGTGTCTCGCTTTCTATCTGGTTGGGGTCGACCGCGTCACAGGTCGACGTCTGGGTCCATGTTGTCTGCGGGACCACGCTTCTTCTTCGTCGGCTTGTTCACGGCTGCACGCAGCTGTGCCTCTTCCGACCTCTCGGCCTCGGCCTTGGCGCTGCGCTCCGCGATGCGACGATCACGGTCCGCTGCCTGCTCGACCTTGGCCTCGGTCTTCTTCTTGGTGGGTCCGAGCACCATCAGCATGTTGCGACCGTCCTGCTTGGGGGACGACTCGACGTAGCCGTACTCGGCCACGTCCTCGGCCAACCGCCGCAGCAGGTCGATGCCAAGTTCGGGACGCGACTGCTCGCGTCCACGGAACATGATGGTGATCTTCACCTTGTCGCCGCCCTTGAGGAACCGCACGACGTGGCCCTTCTTGGTCTCGTAGTCGTGCTGGTCGATCTTGAGGCGGAGCTTCATTTCCTTGGTGATGGTGTTCGTCTGGTTCTTGCGGGCGTCGCGAGCCTTCTGCGCCGCCTCGTACTTGAACTTGCCGTAGTCCATCAACTTGCACACCGGCGGACGTGCCTGCGGTGCCACTTCAACCAGATCGAGATCGTTCTCCGCCGCCAGACGCAGGGCGTCCTCGACACGAACGATGCCAACCTGCTCGCCGTTCGGGCCGACAAGCCGGACTTCTGGTACTCGGATGCGATCGTTGATGCGCGGTTCAGTGCTGATGTG
The DNA here is from genome assembly GCF_007197885.1 of Tessaracoccus rhinocerotis. Classification (GTDB taxonomy): domain Bacteria; phylum Actinomycetota; class Actinomycetes; order Propionibacteriales; family Propionibacteriaceae; genus Arachnia; species Arachnia rhinocerotis. The sequence continues at coordinate 638,506 of NZ_VKKG01000002.1, read as the reverse complement.
TCCTCCAGGGATTAGATGGTGGTGCCGGGAAATGCAAAAGGCCTCCGCACATGCGAAGGCCTGACAACGCGTCCCGGGGCCACGACAGCCACCCAGCGCGCATACCGACCCGGCAGCCATGGGCCACGCAGGTGGGAGGTCAGGCCTCCACTTGAGACGGATCCACCTGATGGCAGATCTCAACGACACCCAACTCTACACTCACCGTCAGTGCTCGGCCAAATCATCGGGCTGTTCCCCATACTTGACCCAGGCGAACTCCTCGCCCTCGAACTCGACGGCGCGGAACCCCTCGGCCACGAGGCGCAGGGCCTCCCCCGCCAGCACGAACGGGACCGGCCCGGCCACGTCCAGCACCAACTGGTTGGCGCCGGCTGGTCCCACGGTGGCGGCGAGCTCGTCGAGGTGGCAGAGAACCGGCCTCGCCCCTGCCTGCCACGCCTTCATGGAGTCGATTCCCGTGAATGCCAGTAGGGCGGTGTCCGTGCCGTCAGTGATGGTCACGGCGGCCAACTCGGCCTCCCGGTCGGGATCCTGGTGCATCGTCTCGTCGCCGCTGGCCACCACGGGCATCAGCAGTCTCGAGGTGCAGAGCGCCACCAGTGCCCGGATGTAGCCGGTGTGGTCGCGGACCTCGGCGATGGCCCGGCGCGTGATCGGGTCCGCCTGCCCCGTGTCCCCGTCGAAGCGGGCACTGGGCTGGGCGAGTCGGTGCAGCTGGTCCATGCTGGCGAGCCTAGTGGCTGTCCGGCTCCACCCCGCCCAGCCCGAGCCAGTCGGCGAGCTCCCGGAGTTCGTCCGCGAGGGCTGCCTCCGTGTCGGCGGGGGCGTCGGGCTCGAGGTGCAGCCGTCGCACCAGCAGCACGCCAGCGGCCCGGTCGGACTTGAGGTCCACCCTCGCCACCAGCCGGTCACCCCAGAGGAACGGCAGCACGTAGTAGCCGTGGACGCGCTTGGGCTCCGGGACGTAGATCTCGATCCGGTAGTGGAAACCGAAGAGCCGCTCGGTTCGGTCCCGCTCCCACACCAGCGAGTCGAACGGGCTGAGCAGGGCACGGGCCGCCACCCGGCGGGGCCGGCGGGCCATCGGGTCGAGGTAGGCGGGTTCCGCCCAGCCCTCCACCTCGACGCGCTCCAGTTCTCCGGTGCCGACGAGCTCGGCCAGGGCCCGGGCGGCCTCACCCTTGCGGAGCCGGAAGTAGTCCGCGAGGTCCGACAGCGTTCCGACGCCGTGTGCCCGGGCGGCCCTGCGCACCAGCTCCACCGCCGCCTCCGCGGCATCCGGACGGTACGCGATCTGTTCGGGGGTCAGCACCTGCTCGGGGGCCGCGTAGCGCCGCTCGAACTGCTGGTTGCGCCCCGAGCTGACGATCTCCCCGGCCCAGAACAGGTACTCGAGGCACTGCTTGACCAGTGACCAGTTCCAGCCCCAGTTGTCCTTGTTGCGCAGCACCCCGTGCTCGACGAGGTCGTCGACCTCACGAGCGGTCAGTGGCCCGTGCTCGTGCACCGCCGCGAGCACCGCGTCGACGACCTCCGGGTGGTCGGTGAGGACGTGCCTTCCCCAGGCGTCACGGTCCGCGGTGGCCCGGCGGAACGCCAGGTACGGCCAGGTCTCGGGCGGGACCAGGCTTGCCGCGTGCGCCCAGTACTCGACCAGGCGTCGGCCGCCCCGGGCACGCGGGCCGACGCCGTCGCGCGCCCGGTCCAGCAGTGCGGTGTCATAGGGGCCGAGACGGGAGAAGAACGGCAGGTACTGACTGCGCGTGAGCACGTTCACGCTGTCGATCTGGATCACCTGGACCGTGTCGATGACCCGCTGCAGCTGCCGCATCGTCGCGGCTCCGGGCTCGGGTCTGGGGGTTGCGAAGCCCTGGGCGGCGAGCGCGATGCGACGGGCCTGGGCGGAGCTGAGGACTGCTGCCATGCGCAAACCCTAACCAGCACCCCCGACACCACCGCGCCCCCTCGCCGCGTCGAGCATGCCCTCCCGCTCGGCGATCTTGATCCGCTCCGCCCCGACGCGGCTGTTGCCGAGTTCGACCTCGGCGGCGTCCAGGCTCTGCCACTCGGCCCAGGAGACCGGCTCGATGCCGTGGTCAGCCAGCCGCCCAAGCACCTCCACGCCACCGCCCCGGGGCGGCTCCGGCAGCGTCGGCAGGTCGGCCAGCACCGAGGCGGCGGTCTCCGCTCCGTCTCCCTTGTTGGTCCCGATCACGCCCTTGGGGCCGCGCTTGATCCAGCCCGCGACGTACGTCCCGGGCACCGGCTCACCGTCCCGCACCACCCGGCCCGCCTCGTTGGGGATGGTTCCGCTGGCCTCGTCGAACGGCAGTCCCGGAACCGGCTCGCCGGTGTACCCGATGGCCCGCACGACCAGCCCGGCCGCGAGCACCTCGCGCTCGCCGGTACTGCGGATGCGGCCCTGCGGGGTGACCTCGTTGCGCTCGATCTCGACTCCCGCAACCCGTCCGTGGCCGTCGGGCAGGAGCCGCGCGGGGCTGCGGAGGAAGCGCAGGTGGATCCGGCGGCGCCCACCTGCCCCGGGACGCTCGTGGGTCCACTGCGTGAGCGTGTCCACCAGCTGCCGGGTCCGCCGGTCCGACGGCACGTCGAGGTCCTGCGCCAACGTGTCGTCGTCGCGCACCACCACCTCGACGTCGTCGAGGCCTGCCAGGGCCCGCAGTTCGACAGGGGTGAACCTGGTGTGCTGCGGCCCGCGGCGCACCAGGACGTGCACGTCGGTGATGGCGCTGTCGTGCAGCCGGTCCAGCACGGCGTTGTGCAGGTCCGTGACCGCGAGGTCCTCCGCCGGCCGGGCGAGGATCCGGGCGACGTCGAGCGCCACGTTCCCCGCGCCGACCACCACCGCCGCGGCTGCGCCGTCGAGTCCGGGCCGCAGGTCGGCGGCGTCCGGGTGGCCGCAGTACCAGGACACGAACGCGCCGGACCCGACCGAGCCCTCCAACTCCTCGCCCTCGATGCCGAGGTGGCGGTCGACTGCGCTGCCGGTGGCGTGCACGACCGCGTGGTAGTGCTCGCGGAGCGCGTCCACCGGGATGCCGTCAGCGCCCACGTGCACGTTGCCGAGGAAGCGGCCGCGGGGACTGTCGAAGGGGGATTCGAGTTTCCGGGCCACCGACTTCATCTTGGCGTGGTCGGGTGCGACGCCGTAGCGGACGAGGCCGTACGGGGCGGGCAACCGGTCGATCACGTCCACCAGGACCTCTGGGTCACCGGCCAGGAGCGCCTCGGCGGTGTACAGACCCGAGGGGCCGGAGCCGATCACGGCCACCCGGCGCCGGCTTGGGGCGGTTCGAGGGTCCACGGTCGCACCTCCTCGTACGAATGCCCACCAAGCTAACAGCAGTCCCCGACCGGCGCCCCGGGTCGGCGCATTCCTGCGTGTGCAAAGCTTGGGACATGGAAGCCTCCCTGTTCATCACCATCTGTCTAATGACCGTGATCGCCGCTGCCACCGCCGGGCTGTTCGCGCGGGGCAGGAACCCCCGGACGCTCGTCGCCGGGATCGGTCTGGTGGTGCTCCCGCTGGGCATGTACCTGACCGGCCTCACCCGCCTCGCCTACAACGGCGTGCTGAGCCTGATCGACTGGGCCCAGCGGACGGTGTGGAACGAGGCCATGAGCTGGGGGGCCGGACTGCTAGGCCTCGGCATCGTCCTGCTGGTCATCGCCGGGTTCATGCGGACCAAGGCACGACCCAAGCAGGTGCGCACCCGCGCGCAGGGCCGGCCGACCGCGGTCGATCAGCCCGCGCAACCCTCCCTGACCCGGGAGAACCGCCCGGAGGCTGCCACGGCGCAGCAACCGGCCAAGGGCAAGCAGGCGCCGGCGGTGGACCCGGAGGACGCGGAGATCGAGGCCCTGCTGCGCAAGCGCGGCATCATGTGATCCCACTTCTGGCCCCTTGGCGACCAAGGAGCAGGCCGCATCGAATCAGAGGATTCGATGCGGCCTGCTCCCGATTGCACGCCCGAGCAGTGCGACAACGGCTACCTCAGGGTAGTCACGTAATGCACGTACTTGAGCGTTTCCTCGGCCGCTGCATTCATCTCCAGCGCCTGTTCCTCAGTCAGCTTGCCCGCGTTGACGAACGCACTGACCTGGTTCATGAAGGCATTCAGCATGTCGCCCGCCTGCTCGGCATTCCCTTCGGAGACGAACCTGTCGGCGTTGGCCAGCTTCACGGTCAAGGCGTTCATGTTGCCCTTGTTGAGAGCCAGACCGGCGACCATGTCCTGAAGGTCTCCGATCCTGTTCTCCGACTTGAACTGTGCGAACATCCAGTCGAAGATCGTCTCGTCCGCGAACTCCTCGTGGCCGGGGCCGTAGGCGAAGACGGTGTTCGACTGGCTGATCTTGTTGCTGAAGACCTGGGCCTCGGTCTCGTGGGGTGTCCAGTCGAAGCCGAAGTACGGGAAGTTGAACGCCTGGTTGGTTTCAAGAATCGAAACGTTGGCCTCCTCGTACAGCCCGCTGGCGGCGCCACCGGTGGAGAAGTACTCCGTCCATGGCCCACCCATGAAGTCCGCCTCGTGCGAATGGGCCCAGATGGAGACCTTCGCCAACTCCGGGTTCTCCGTGAGTTGCTCCACGCTCGGCAACCCGCCCCCGGCGAGGGGAACGATCGCCGTGAGGAATTCAGGATTGCGGGTGTACATGCCGACGGTGTACATGCTGCCCATCGAGAACCCGGACATGTAGACGCGGTCGGGATCCACGAGGCCGTCCGCCACCAGTTGATCGACGTAGGCCATCAGGGCCTCGTTGTTCACCTGGCTGTTGGAGTGGTTCTGGGTGGCGATGATGTGGGCGTTGTACTTGCCGGGGTTCTCCAACTGACGCTTGGAGAGCACTGCCGCCCCGTTCGCGGTCTGCACCGGTGCGAAGTAGTCACCGGCCGGGCCACCGCGGCCACCACCATGGTTGTAGATGAACAGTGGCAGCGGACCATCCTGCTCCCACGACTCGTCGATGGAGAGCAGGACGTCCATGTTTCCTGCGCCTCCCGGGTTCGTCTTGGACGGGACGAACTTGTCCAGCGCCGGGTTGACCACCGCCGACTGGGTGAACCTCGGGACGATGGCGGTGCCGTCGGTCAGCACGATCTCGCGATCGACATTGACACGGTAGTTCAGGATCGCGGAGAACGCGTTTTGCAGGTTGCCCGAGACCATCGACCCTGAGGTGTAGCCATTGGCATTCCAGAACTCAAACTCTACAACGATGTAGCGACCAGTATCGGGGGTGTCGACCACGAGATCATCGGACCCCGGCGCGGGCGAAACATAGCCGAGGGGTTCGGGTGCATCGTTCACATAAACCCGGGTGATGTTCCTCGATCCATCGAAGATCACACTGGTGCCGTCCAGCCTCGTGTTCCTGGCGGCTGCCGAGAACATGTCGGCACTCACGTCGGCGAGATTGGCCTGGTTGCCCTCACCCAGGTCAATGATCACGGCAGTGGTCACGTTGCCCACGGAGAAGATGTCGTTGAACACCGTGAACGGAATCTCCGCCGCATTGGAGTCCGGCCTGAATGTCACATGGATCTGTGCCCCACTTGTGACCACATTCTCCATCGTGTACTGATTGTCGGCGAAATCCACTTCCACGCCGTCCACGGTGACGGTGTCGACCTCGAACCCGAAGGCAGGCTCGAAGGTGAAGGTCAGGTCCTCGCCCTCATTGACCCAGACATGGCCGGCAAGGGAGGACGGGCTGATGCTGCCATTCTCACCGGAGGACGCCATCACATAGTGCTGTTCGCCGACGGCCGAGACCGGTTCGTACAGTCGCAGTTCCGGCGACTCCTGCATCTGCTCCAGCAGTTGGGCCGCGCTCGTGGCCCCGGCCGTCAGGCTCTTCGCAGTGAAGCCGTCCTCCGTGCTGTGCACGGCGAAGTTGAACTGGTTGTTGCCGCCCCATAGGTACAGGGAGACGGTGCCCGCGGCCTCGTCCAGCACGTGCATCAACATGCTCTGCTGGTTGCCGTTGACGGCTGCGCCGGTGGTGTTGAGCGGGGCATGCTGCGCGTTGAAGCTGGACTCCCTTCGCAGGGGCTCCGTGCCTCCCCCAGTGCCGGGGGCGTCGTTCAGCAGGTAGTAGCCCGCGCCCTCGCCAAGGCCGCCCGCTGCGGCGGCGGTGTTCGCGCCGGGGCCGAACTGCCAGACCATGTCGTCTGTCACCTCGGACGTGATCAAGCCGTCCTCGATGGTCACGGGCTTGGACGCCATGCCGATCTGCGTGTCACCGGTGACGTCGCCCGGCGTGCTGATGGTGGCCTCGGCATTCACGAGTGCGCCGTGCTGGGACACGACGAGATAACTCTTTCCGAGCACCACATCGGCCGGGTCGACCTGTCGCCACGGGCCTGGTTCCGCCGGGGACGCTGTTGCCGCCGGGAACACCAGGGCGAGTAGAGCAAGAACTAATGTCAGGACTGGTATCTTTTTCAACGTAAACCCTCCGAGGTTGTGTAGTGAACTTCTCTGTTCCATAACCGAGGTACTGCTGATTTCGTCATCCCTCGCCGTCGCGGAGCGCGACTTCGTGAAACGCTCTTCAGCAGCGAGTGCATCCAGTTGGGCTGTCAGGCGCCTGTTTGCCAAGGACAGGAACGCCACATCGGATACCCTGATGGTCCGGGTACCGGTCATTCGGCGATAAACTCATCACCTCACTCGTCTTCAAACCTTGTTCTTCAATGGCCTTCGCACTCCGACTCATCGGAGGCGGGAATCCCGGCATTGTCTCCAGGGCCAGGAAACGTGTGTCCTCCTGCTGCAGGAACCGGTGTTACATCGTTGTAAACAACCACCGGTTTGTTCCAGACCTGAACATACCCGCGAGGGGTGGCGGTGTCAAGGGTTGGATGGCCTGACCCCGGCCACTGGCCGAGTCGCTACTGCTGCTCGCCCTCGAGGGTGACGCCGTCGGAGTTCGCGCCGTGAGCCTTCAGCCACACGCGCAGCGCCCGGATCTTGCGCTTGGCCTTGGCTCCCTCGAGCGTCTGGATGGCCAGCACGGCGCGACGCTTCACTCCCCCGTTGTGCTTGATGAGCAGGTAGGCCCATGGGTCGCCGTCACGAAGACGCAGGCCAGCAACCTCGTCGATGCGGAACTTGCGGAGCAAGGGGCCGTTGCGCACGACGACACCGTCCTCGTCGGCCCAGATGCGGGAGTATCCGATCGACAGCATCATCGCGATCATGAAGACCAGGAAGAACAGCAGCGTCGCGGCCTGGAACCACGTGATCTGGGACCGGATCGAGGCGCCGATCGCGTACCAACCCCACATGGCCGCCAGCAGCAGCACGACGGATCCCACGACCGAGGTCACCAGCACCGTGACGCTGGTGAACTGCAGCCTCTCGGGAAGTTTCGGGGCCGCCTGCTCGGGCGGGGTCTGCTCGGTCACAGCCTGCACGACCTCAGTTCGGTCAGGAGGATGCCCCGGGCGCCGAGCTCGAACAGGTCGTCCATGAGCTGGTGCGCACCCTTCTTGGGGACGAGGACGCGCACTGCCAACCAACCCTCCTTCGCGAGCTGCGAGACGGTGGGACCGTTGACGCCGCTGGCCAGGGCGGTGGTGGCGTCCAGGTTGGCCGCCTCCACGTTGTAGTCCATCATCAGGAAGTTGTGTGCCACCAGGACGCTCTCGAGGCGGGTCCGCAGCGCGTCCAGCCCGGCGGGCTCCGCACCGGAGTTGCGGCGGATCAGGACGGCCTCGGACTCGACGATCACGTCGCCGAACATCTCGAGTCCGGCGCGACGCAGCGTCGTCCCGGTCTCGACGACGTCGGCCACCGCGTCGGCAACGCCGAGCCGGATCGCCGACTCCACCGCGCCGTCGAGCTTGGTCAGGGTCGCGTCGATGCCGCGCTCGTCCAGCCAGGTCTGCAGCAGCCCCGGGTAGGACGTGGCGATCCGCTTGCCCGCAAGGGACTCGACCGTCCAGCCCTGTCCGGCCCTGCCCGCGAAGCGGAAGCGGCTGCTGCCGAACCCGAGCTGCATCAGTTCGGTTGCCTGGGCACCCGAGTCCAGCAGCATGTCGCGGCCGGTGATGCCCAGGTCGAGGTGACCCTCGCCGACGTACACGGCGATGTCACGGGGACGCAGGTAGTAGAACTCGACGTTGTGGTCGGAGTCGATCAGCGTGAGGTCCTTGGAGTCCGTGCGCTGGTGGTACCCGGCGGCACGCAGCATGCCTGCCGCCGCTTCGGCCAGGGCGCCCTTGTTGGGCACGGCTACCTTCAGGAGTCGTTCTTCAGTCATCAGGATTCTCTCCGGGTTCGGATCACAGGTGGCGGTAGACGTCTTCGAGGTCGAGGTCCAGGGCGATCATCATCACCTGCAGGTGGTACAGGAGCTGGCTGATCTCCTCGGCCGCCTCCTCCTTGGACTCGTACTCGGCCGCCATCCAGACCTCGGCGGCCTCCTCGACGACCTTCTTGCCGATGTGGTGGACGCCCGCGTCGAGGCGGGCCACCGTCGAGGACCCGTCGGGGCGCGTGCGGGCGGTCTCCGTCAGCTGGGCGAAGAGTTGTTCGAAGGACTTCACGCTGCGCAGCCTACCGGCTCGGTCGCGGTCACAGTCTCACACCCAGCAGGGCGTCCACCGCGGCCGCGACCTCCGCGATGGAGCCGGTCTCGTCGGAGTCGACGGCGAGGCTACCCGCCACCCACGAGTCGACCGCGCGCAGGGCGGAGGGTGCGTCGAGGTCGTTGCGGAGTGCCTTGCGCATCGCTGCGATGGTCTCGGTGGCAGGCAGCGCGACGCCGTTGTTGAGGACGCTGCGCCAGCGGGCGAGGCGCTCGGTGGCGGCCTCCAGTTGGTCGGGCGTCCACTCCCAGTCCTCGCGGTAGTGGTGGTCCAGCAGCGCCAGCCGGATCGCCATCGGGTCCGCACCGCCGTGGCGCAGCCGACTGACGAGTTCCAGGTTGCCCTTGGACTTGCTCATCTTCTCGCCGTCGAGCCCAACCATGCCGGTGTGCACGAAGGCGTCGGCGAGGTGCTCGCCCCCGGTGGCCACGATCGCCTCCGCCGCGCACATCTCGTGGTGCGGGAAGACCAGGTCGGAGCCGCCGCCCTGGACGTCGAAGGCCGAGCCGAGGTAGCGCAGCGCGATCGCGGTGCACTCGATGTGCCAGCCGGGGCGGCCGGCGCCGAGATCGGAGGACCAACTGGGCTCACCCGGGCGCGCGAAGCGCCACAGGAGGCAGTCGAGGGGGTGCCGCTTGCCGGGCCGATCCGGATCTCCCCCGCGTTCGGCGAAGACCTCGGTCATCTGCTGCTCGTCGAGGTGGCTGACGCCCCCGAACCCGGGCGCCCTGGTGACGTCGAAGTACCAGTCCGGGTGCTCGTCGTCGGCCACTTGGTAGACCAGCCCGGTGGGCACGAGCCGGTTCACCAGGTCGATCACGCAGGCGATGGACTCGACTGCGCCGATGTAGTGGTCCGGCGGGATGACACGGAGGTCCTCCATGTCGCTGCGGAACAGTTCGATCTGGTCGGCAGCGAGTTCCTCCCAGTCCTGCCCGGTCTGCTCGGCGCGCTCGAGGAGCGGGTCGTCGACGTCGGTGACGTTCTGGGTGTAGTTGACCTCCAGGCCGAGGTCGCGCCAGACGCGGTTCACCAGGTCGAAGGAGACGTAGGTGTTGGCGTGCCCCAAGTGGGTGGCGTCGTACGGGGTTATTCCGCACACGTACATCCGCGCGGAGCCGGACGACGGATCGGCCGCGATCGGTCCACCGCTGGCGGTGTCGTGCAGGAAGAGGCGGTCCGGGACGTCCTCCGACGGGGGGAGGCTGGGAACAGCTACTGGGGCCCACGCATACATGCGACCAACCTACCGCCTCGTCGACGCCGGCCTCACCACGGCGGCCATGGGATGGCAGGCCACCGGCCCGACGGCGCGGGCAGCGTGCCCGCGTCCAGGAGGGCCTGAGCACGCGCGGCCACCTGCTCCCACTCCTGGGCGGTCAGACCCTCGGGAGTGGGCAGGTCGAGCGCGGCGACGACCGCCAACTGTTCGCGCTCGGCCCCCGTGAGTTGCTGCCCGGCGAACCCCCACAGGACGGTGCGGAACTTCTCGTCGACGTGCAGGCTGACGCCGTGGTCGACGCCGAACAGGTGCTGCCCGTCGGAGACGAGGTGCCCGGCCTTGCGATCGGAGTTGTTGATGACGAGGTCGAACAGGCAGGTGCGGCGCAGGGCGGCGTCGTCGCGGTGGACGAGCACCACGGGCCGGTCCTCGCCGTCCACGCCGGCGACCACGGGGAGCCAGGACTCGTCCAGGTCCTCCGGCCTGATGACGTCGACCAGGTGGGTGATGTTGCCCTCCACCCAGCGCTGCACCGAGCCCTCGCCGAGCGGGCCCTCGTGCCACAGGGTGAGGGGGACCACGTCGAAGCCGAAGTGGTCGCTGACGAGGTGCGCGGCGACCTCCCGGCGCCCGAGCGTGCGCTGCGGGAAGTCCCAAAGCGGCTTCTCCCCCGCCACGGGCTTGTACACCCACAGCACCTCCGACTCGTCCCGGGCCAGAAAGGTCGCGTTCGACGCCTCGGTGAGTCGACCCACCACCTCGAGCCCGCCGTCGGGGCCGGTGGCAGCCATCAGAACAGGGGTCCCCGGTACCCGTTGGAACGGGGGCAGATGTGGCCGCCGGGCTCGATCGGCTGACTGCAGAACGGGCACGCCGGGCGGCCCGAGGCGACGATGACCTCGGCGCGCAGCGAGAACTCCCGCGCGAGGCGGGGAGTCAGCCAGATCTGGACCAGGACGTTGTGGGAGTCGTCGTCGGGAGCCTCCTCGCCGAGGTCCACCGAGAACAGTTCGAGTTGGATGGCACCGCGTTCGGCGTCCCAGGCCAGTCCGATGGCACCGACGCGGAACTCCACCTCCAGGGGCGCGTCCAGCGGGCCGAGGTCGGTGGGTTCCTCCCCCTCGGCGTCCGCCCTGCCGAGCGACTGGAGCTGATCGAGGATTTCACCGATGCGTCGGCCCAGCATCTGGACCTGCTGCTTCTCTACGGCAACGGCGACCAGGGTGCCCCCCTGGGAGACCTGGATGATGAACAGCCGGTTCCCCGGCTCTCCGATGGTGCCGACGACGCAGCGGTCGGGGTGCGGGAACTCGAGCAGCATGGGGCCAGCCTACTTCTCGGGTGTGTCGCCGCCACCGACCGTCGGGGCCTGTCTGGGCGCGAGCAGGGCGGCGACGTCGGTGTTGGCGTTCACGCACACGACGAAGGGGGCGCTCTCGGGGGCGTGGCTGACAACGCTCACCGACGCCGGGGCGACATTGAGGCGCTGGAAGTCGTCGAAGCGCTGGCCGAGCGCGTCGGAGAGGATGGCCTTGATCGGGTCCCCGTGGCTGACCAGCAGCACGGTCTCCCCCGGGTGGCGGGAGACGATGTCGGCGACCGCCGAGACGCATCGGTCGCGCATCTCCAGCATCGACTCGCCGCCGGGGAACCGGACCTGCGACGGCGAGTCCTGGACCGTGCGCCAAAGGGGCTCGGAGGTCAGGTCCGCGAGCTTCCGGTTGGTCCACTCGCCGTAGTCGCACTCGCTGAGGCCGTCGACGACGACGGCCTCCGGGAACCCCAGCTCCTCGGCGGTCTGGGCGCAGCGCAGGATCGGCGAGCGGTAGGCGGCCGCGATTCCGGCGCCCGAGAGCAACTCACCGAGCCGTTGCGCCTGCTGGCGCCCGACGTCGTCGAGCTCCACGCCGTCGGCGCGCCCGGCCAGCACACCGTCGGCGTTGGCGCGGGAGCGGCCATGGCGGACGAGGACGAGTGTTGTCATGTCCACAAACGTAGCTGGCCGGGGTGCGGACGAGGCGGTCTACAGTTGCCCTCGGCAGAGTTCCGAACAGCAAGGAGACACGACGTGGGTTGGTTCGAGGCGATCGTCCTCGGGATCGTGCAGGGGCTCACGGAGTTCCTGCCCATCTCGTCGAGCGCGCATGTGTCCATCATCGGCCAGTTGCTGTTCGAGGGACGCGACCCCGGTGCGGCGTTCACGGCGGTCACGCAGCTCGGCACGGAGACTGCGGTCCTGGTCTACTTCTGGTCAGACATCGTCCGGATCATCAAGAAGTGGTGCCTGGCGCTTGTCGGCAGGCAGGAACGAGACGACCCGGACGTCAGGATGGGCTGGCTGGTGATCATCGGCTCCATCCCGATCGTGGTCCTTGGCCTGCTGTTCCAGGACGCCATCGACTCAACACTGCGCAACCTTTGGATCACCGTTGCGATGCTCGCCGGCGTCGCGGTCGTGCTGTTCTTCGCCGACCGCGTGGGCGAGCGCAACACCCGCGAGCTGAAGGACCTCTCGTGGGGCCACGGCCTCCTCTACGGCCTGTTCCAGGCCGCCGCGCTGATCCCGGGCGTCTCCCGCTCCGGGGCAACCATCTCTGCGGGCCTCTACATGGGCTACACCCGCGAGGCCGCCACCCGCTACGCCTTCCTGTTGGCGATCCCGGCGGTGTTCGGCTCGGGACTGTACAAGCTGAAGGACATCGGCGACGGAACCACGGCCTGGGGACCGACCGTCGTCGCCACCATCCTGGCCTTCCTGGTCGGCTACGCGGTGATCGCGTGGCTGATCAGGTTCATCTCCACGCACACGTTCCGCGGCTTCGTCTACTACCGACTCGGGCTCGCTGCCGTGGTGGCCACGCTGCTGCTGACCGGCGTCCTGCAGGCGTCCTAGGCTGTCGGGATGGAACTTCGATCCCTGGGCCGTTCCGGCCTGCGCGTCTCCCCTCTCGGGATCGGCACCATGGCCTGGGGCCGGGACGTGAAGTGGGAGGAGGCCCGCGCGCTGGTGGTGGACTTCGTCGAGGCCGGCGGGAACCTGATCGACACGGCTCCCGCCTATGGCGGCGGCGTCGCGGAGAAGATGATCGGCAAGCTGTTCGCCGGCGGGCTCCCGCGCGAGGACCTCGTCGTTGCCACCAAGGGCGGCTTCGTGATCCGTGACGGCAAGCGCGTGATGGACACCTCCCGCGGCGCGATGCTCGCGGACCTGGAGCAGTCGCTGCGCAGGATGAACACCGACCACGTGGACCTGTGGCAGGTGCACGCCTGGGGCGAGGCGCCGATCGAGGAGACGCTCTCGGCCATCGACTCGGCGGTCTCGCGAGGCCTGGTCAGGTACGCGGGCGTGTCGAACTTCGTGGGTTGGCAGCTGGCCACGGCTGCCACCTGGCAGAAGGCCCTCGGCAACCGGACCCCGCTGGCCTCGGTCCAGGTGGAGTACTCCCTGTTGGCCCGCCGCGCCGAGGTGGAGGTCATCGGCGGGGCCGAGCACCACGGCATGGGCCTGCTCGCCTGGTCCGCCCTCGGCCGCGGCGCCCTGACAGGGAAGTACCGGACCGGGATCCCACGCGACTCCCGGGCCGCCGCCGACCACTTCTCATGGTTCCTCGAGCCCTACCTGCAGCCCCGCTCCAGGGCGGTCGTGGACGCCGTGGCCAAGGCGGCAGAGGGGCTGGGACTGACACCGGCGCAGGTGGCCCTGCTGTGGGTTCGCGACGCGCCCCAGGTGGCATCCGCACTCATCGGGCCCCGGAACCGCACCCAGCTCGCGGAGCTGTTGGAGACGGACACCAAGCGTCTGGTGGCTCCCATCGTCTCGGCCCTCGACGACGTCTCCGGGGGCCCGAACGGGCACCGCAGCTGAGGGACCCACGCGACGGGCGACGACCCACGGGGCCGAATTGTGTCGACGGGGACGCTCCTGCTATCTTTTGTTGTCGCGTTCCCCAGCGGAACACACACCCTGTCCGGGTGGCGGAATTGGTAGACGCGCTAGCTTGAGGTGCTAGTGCCCTTTATCGGGCGTGGAGGTTCAAGTCCTCTCTCGGACACAGATCAGAACCCCTGGTTGACAAGGCGCAAGCCAAGTTGACCAGGGGGTCTTCATTTCACCTTCCGCCACCCCGGAAGGCCCTGCAGAACCTCGGGAAACTGGTGCCTGAGTTCACCTTGGTGGGCTCATTCGCCCGCGACTACTGGGTCCACACCATCGCCGGACTCCCACGAGGCGCTCGAACCCTTGATTGACGGCCCGAACGCAACCGGGATCAGGTTCCTGGTCAACGGCTTCGGGGTCGACGTCATCCCATACGGTTCCAAGGTCGCCCCCAGTGGGATCGTCGAGACTGCCGACGGAATCACACTCGCCTTGAGCGAACGCCCTCTGGGCAACTCGTGGAACAGATCGCCGCGCTCCGCGCCGGCATCACAGGCGGGTGAGGCCAGACCAGGCATGCGGACCACCATGATCGCGCCGGAGGCCTTGCCGTGCAGCCCTGCCAGCGACACCCTGACTGGCTAGCCTGTTGACCGTGACTCTGGACGGGGGACGTGACCGCGCGGGCCGCAGCGCGGGTGCGGGCATGCTGGTGCTCGCACTCGTCGTGCTCGTCGGACTGGTCGCGGCCACCGCGGTGCTGGCCCGTCCGAAGGATGCTCTCCCCCGCACGAACGCGACGGCGCTGCTGCCACCCGACGGGCATCGGGAGGTGGAGCGGGTCGACGACGTCGTGACGGTGCGGGAGTACGCGCTCAGCTCGGGCGGTCCGATGATGAGCAGCGGCCCCATGCAACTGTTCTTCGCGCTCGACGACCCCGAGAAACTCCTCGAATCCTCGTTCCTGCGCTTGTTGGAGACCACGGTCTCTGGTGGCGAGGTGACGCACTCGGTCACGGCGCTCGAGCTGGGCGCGAACGGCGTCCGGCGGAGTCTGGACGTGGCGGGCCAACGGATGCGGCAGTGGGTGCCCGCTCCCCTGGTGCTGCCCACGGACGTGGCGGCCGGCGCCAGTTGGCGCTCGAGCGGATCGGTGAACGAGTTCGACGGCTTCGAGGCGGTCGGCTCGATGCCCTACGACTTCTCAGCCTCCGCCGCCGTGCCCACCGACACCGCCCACGCCGCGGATGGCTGCCTCGACATCACCCGGACCGAGCGGGTCGGCGACGCGGACGCGAACAACAGCACAGAGACGTGGTGCCCGGGCAGGGGCGTCGTGGCCGGGGGCCCCGGGACGGTGGCCGACTCCCCCAACCCCACGGATCCGGGTCTCGGCGTGCCCGCGTCGTGGAAGCCGCAGTCCTGGGCGCCGGAGGTCGTCGACCTGAACAAGACGCCGCCCATGGTGTGGGCCTCGGCCCTCCCGCAGGTGGGGACCGACGAGGCACTCGTGGTCGCCCACCGGACCACCGGCGACCTCCTGATCGCACCCGGCGGCGACGTGGACCGAGCCGTCCGGGCCCATCCCGGCGGGGCCATCCTCGCGATCGCGAGCTTCGGGGACCTGGTGGTCACGGCCACGTCGCGCGCCACGGTCGTCGCCCACGACATCCGGGGCGTCTGGCAGTGGGAGGCCGGTCTCACGGACGTCGCCACGCTGCCCCCCGCGCTGGTGGACGGGCGGGTGGTGGTGGCCGACGGTTCGGGCAACGTCACCGCGCTCGACGCACGGACCGGGGAGCGTGTCTGGTCCACCTCGTTGGCCGACCAGGTGGTCTCGACGCCGGTGGGCTGCGGAGCCACGACGCTGGTGGGCACCACCGGTGCGGAACTGGTCATTCTCGACGAGGCGGGACAGGAGCGGGCGACGGCTTCTCTCTCCGACCGCTCGGAGGCGTTCAGCTGTGGCGGGCGCGGCGAGGCCTACTCGGCCGGCCTGAGCTGGCTGGAGCGAATCGCACCAGACGGGACCGTCCTGGTCAGGCGGCACATGCACGACGCGATCATCCACGACCTGCACGCCTTCGACGGCGTCGTCGTCACGGCGTCGGGCCGGGCGATCACCGCCTACGACGACCAGACCCTGGAGAGGTTGTGGCGCCTCGACGGCGACTTCTTCGACACCGCCATGGCTGACGCCAGCATCATCGCCATCGACACCGAGCGGATCCTGGCGCTGGACCTGCAGGGTCGCGAGGTGGCCTCCTGGCCCTCCGACGCCGCCAGGGACGGCTTCGGCGCCCACCTCATCCCGACCGCGACGGGCGTGGGCATCGTCGCGCCGGACCAGCAGTACACGAGGTTGCGATGAGGGTGCGGCAGCAGGCGGGAGCGGTGGCGGCGTTCGTCGGTCACGTCCTGGTGGCACCCGTCAGGGACGGCAGGCTGCGGCCGGCGCAGTGGCATCCCGCACTGCGGCTGCTCGCGGCACTGACGCTCGTCGCGGTGCTCGCCGCGCTGGCCCACATCATCGCCGCAGAGGAGATGCGCGGCGCAGGCGCCCTCGTGCCCGTCGGCCCGGACATGTACCTGCCCTCGGCGGCGATGCCCATGACCTCGATCGGGATCTTCCTTGCCATGACGCTGCTCCAGACCGCGGCGCTGCACCTCTCGGTGCCGCTGCGGGTGGTGTCGCTGGTGGCGCTGGCCGCCGCGACCACGGGCACGGTGAGCCAGACGAGCGACGACGGGTGGCTGCTGTGGGTCCCGCTCGGTTCCCTGCTCGCCCTGGTCGTGTTCCACCTGGTGCGGATCGGGCGCCGCTTCAGCACCGTCGAGGTCCTGGTGGTGGCGGTCCTCGTGTTCTGCTGCACCCAGCTGGGCATGGTCGACGCCGACGAGGCGCTGCGGCTCGGCTTCGAGACGCGAGGGATGGTCCTGACCACCCAGATGCAGTTCGTCTGGATGCTCGCGGTCCCGGCGCTGCTGGCCGCCGGTACCGCGCTGACCCAGGTGGCGGTGACCAGCGGCGAGGCGGTCGGCACCGTCGCCTCCCGACGACTCGGGCCGCTGGGGATGCAGGCCCTCATCGGCGTCCTGGTGCTGTGGCGGTGCTGGGTGAGCGTCATGGACTTCGCCGGCACCACGACCGACCTGTGGCTGCCGGACCTGTTCGGGACACTGCTGGCACTGGCCCTCGCAGCGGCACTTGCGGCGCCGTTCGTGGTGCGGGCCCGCAAGGTCCCGGACCGTGAGCGCGCCGAGACCGGTGCCCTCGCGGACAGCTTCGGTGGCGTCTCCTACCTGTTGGCGGCCCTGGCCACCCTCTGGATGGTCCTGCCGCAGTCCCTCCTCGGTGTCCAGGCCCTGTTGCTGAAGCTCGAGGTGGAGGGCCCGCACTGGCTTTGGGACCTGGCCGAAATCCCGAACCAGGCCCTTGCTCCCAGCGTCAGCCGCCTCGTGGCCGGGGCACTCTGCCTGCTCCCGGCATGGCGCCTGGCAGGGCGGGGCAAGTGGTTGGGCGCGGTTCTGGTGGCCAGCTTCATGGGACCGCAGGTCGTCTTCCTGCTCACGACACTGAGTCCCGAGGCGCCGCTCGGGTTCTCCGGCGAAGCACTCGGGCTGTGGCTGCAGCTGGCGCTGCTGGCGACCGTGGCCGTCGTCGCGGCCCGGGGCGCGAACCAGCGCCGTCTCGCCGCCCTGCTGGCGGCCGCGGCCATCCTGACCCTCCACGACTTCCGACACGTCCTGGAGAACCCCCTGGCAGCGGTGATCGGGTTCTCGGCCCTGGCCGCGATCCTGTTCGGTGTCACGTGGCGGGTGCTCACCGACGGGGAGTTCACCCATGGCGACTCCAGGAGCTTCCCGCAGGGCACGCGCGTCCTGCTGTACCTGGCCAACATCTTGTTCGTGACCACCGTGGTGATGTTCTCGGCACTGACCCGGGACGCCACCGGGTTCTTCGACATCTCGCCGTGGGAGGAACTGGGCGACGACGTGTTCGCCTACCCGCTGTACTTCACGGCGGTGCTGGTTGCGCTGTTCGTGGCCGCGGTGGACCCGCGGCGCGACGAGACTCCTCAGAGTTCGGCGATGACGTCCAGCGTCAGGTCCTCCAGCGAGTCCAGCACCCGGGTCTGAGCGAGCAGCTCGTCCGCCGGCCGGTGGAAGTGGGGCGGCACCACGATCACCTTCATGCCCGCGTTCAGCGCCGACTTGATGCCGTTGGTCGAGTCCTCGAACGCGACGCACCTCGTGGGGTCGACGCCGAGGAGTTCGGCCGCCCGCAGGAAGCCGTCGGGGGCCGGCTTGCCCGCGGCCACCTCCTCCGTCGAGACCCGCACGGGGAAGGCGTCGTCGAGGCCGAGCGCATGCACCGCGGACTCGATCAGGAGCCGCGGGGACGAGCTCGCCACCGCCATGGGGTACTCCTGCGCGAGCAGGCGGACGGCGGCCACCGCGCCCGGCAGCACCTTCAGGTCGGTCTCGTGCCGACGCGCCATGTGCTCGATCGTGAGGCGGGCGGCGTCCTCCGGCGTCATCGGCAGGCCCACCACCTCCACCAGGTGCAGCGCCCACTCCGGGGTGGACATCCCCATCATCGCCTGCGTGCTGCCGTCGGGCCAGGGCAGGCCGGCGTCGGCAGCGAGTCCCCGCCGCACCTCGTCCCACTCGGCCTCCGTGTCAATCAGGGTGCCGTCGAGGTCGAAGATGATGGCGGCTGGCTGCATGTTTTCCTCCGGTGTTCAGGGATGGTCGGACCCCATTGTCCCAAACAAGTTGCGTGGGAGTAGAGTGGCCGCGTCGAGCATGAAGCCGGTGGGAATCCGGCGCTGTCGCGCAACCGTGACCCGTCCTGAACGGGAAGTCGGACCGAAGCTCGGCGCCAGCTACTGCAGTTCCGTCGCGTCAGCGGACAATCCGGCCCAACGGGCGACGACTGCTCGTCTCGAAAGGGTTGGACATGACCTCACTGCGCCAGCGCAGCTCCCGAACCGGCATCGCCGCCGCAGCGATTGCACTGCTCGCCGCCACCGTCCCGGCAGGTTTCGCCGCCGCGGACGAGGCCGGTGACTGCCTCGCGGCAGGCAACGTCTGGGTGGTGGTGCAGGACGACTCCGGGGAGTTCGGGGGTTGCGCGACCGAGTTCGCCACCGGGTTCGACGCCCTGACCAGCGCCGGCGTCTCGTTCGAGGCCCCGGGTGGATTCATCAGCACCATCGGCGGCGAGCCCGCGACCCCAGGCCCCGAGGACTGGTGGAGCTACTGGAGCGCCACCCCGGGCGACGACGGAGCCCTGACCTGGGAGTCCTACATGGTGGGCGCCGCGGACTCCCGCCCCGTCGGGGGCACCGTCGAGGGCTGGCGGCTCGCGCACAGCTTCAGCGGGGACGCACCCGCGCCCAGCCTGCCGGCGGTCGGACTCCCCGCCGCCTCGCCGACTCCCGCGCCGAGTGCCACCGCCTCGGTTCCAGGGCTCCCCAGCACTGGGGTGTGAGGCAACGGATGGGAGCTCAAGGCGTACGTCGCTGGTCGGCGGGGCTGCTGGTGGTCATGTTGCCGATGCTCGGTGCCTGGCTGGGCGCCCCGACGGCCGAGGCCGCCCACCACGACGGCCCCTGCACCGACGCCTCCGGCGTCACCGTCGTGGTGGACCACCAGGAGCTCGGCGGCGGCGTCGTGGTGCGATGCGCCCAGGACTTCCCCCCAACCGGCGGCACGGGGCTGCAAGCCCTGCAGCTAGCCGGGTTCATCCCGGCCGGCACCGTCAAGGACGGAGCCTCCTTCGTGTGCCGCATCAACAACAGGCCGGCCGCCGACGAGGACCTGACCGTCGGCGGGCAGGCCTACCGGGAGAACTGCATCGCCACCCCGCCGGACGGCGCGTTCTGGAGCTACTGGCACGCCAAGCCGGGCGGCCAGTGGACCTTCTCCCAACTCGGCGCGGCGCGGTCCGTGCAGCCCGGCGGGTACGAGGGCTGGTCGTTCTCCCTCGGACGCACGGAGGGCTCCAACCCGCCCCCGGGCGTCAAGCCAGCTGCCATCCCCGAGTCGGAACCGTCACAGCGCCCGACCAGCCCGGCTCCCCCCGCACCGCCCGGGACCACGACCGCTCCGGCCCCGAGCACGGTTGCCCCACCCGCCCCGACCACGGCCAATCCCGCACCGCCGGCCTCGTCGAGCAGCGCCTCCACGAAGCCCGAGCCGACGGCGAGCGGCACCACCTCGCGCCGGACGCCATCGCCCACCCCCACATCCAAGCCTGCGCCGACGCCCACAGCCGCCGGCTCCACGAGCACCTCGGCCGGGCCCACCCCCTCAGTAACCGTCAGTCCCTCACCCGAGACCGTGGGTGATCAGGTGCGGGAGTCCACGACGCCGGAGCCCAGCGCGACGGAGTCAGCCCCCACCGTGGCCGCGACGACCTCCGGCGGTGGCCCCGGGATGGGCACGTTCGTCGGCCTCAGCGCCGTGGCAGGCATCGCCGCGGCTGGGGGCGTCGTGTGGTGGCGCCGCCGCAACCTCGTGTGATGGGGCGCTACTTCCTGCCACGTCCCATCCACCCGTTCGCGTGGTGGGTGTGGGCGATCGCCCTGGCGGTGGCGGCCAACGGCACCACGAATCCGCTGCTACTCGCGGCGATCGTGGCAGTGGCGTCGTTGGTGACCTTCGCACGGCGGGGCGACAACCCCTGGGCCCGCGGCTTCATGGTCTACCTGGTGCTCGGCGCAGCGATCGTCGTGGTGCGGGTGGCCTTCCGCGTCCTCTTCGGTGGTGGTGACGGCCCCACCGTCCTGCTGGAACTGCCCGAGGTGCCGCTGCCCTGGTGGGTGCAGGGCATCCGCCTGCTGGGCCCGATCTCCCTGGAAGCCGTGCTGGCGGGCCTCTACGACGGCCTCCGGCTCGCGACCATGATCATCTGCCTGGGCGCGGCCAACTCCCTGGCCAACCCCAAGCGCCTGCTCGCCTCCCTGCCGGGAGCCCTGTACGAGCTGGGAACCATCCTCGTCGTGGCCATCGGTGTCTTCCCGCAGCTGGGCGAGTCGGTCCTGCGCGTGCACAGGGCCCGGAAGCTGCGGCGCTCGCCCGCCGGCCGGGGCCGTCGGCGGCGACACAAGGTGGTGGAGACCATCCTCATCCCCGTCCTGTCCGACGCCCTCGAACGGTCGCTTCGGCTGGCTGCCTCGATGGACGTGCGGGGGTACGGCCGGCACGGGACGGCTTCAACAAACGAGCGCCGCTGGACCACCTCGATCGGCCTGGCCGGACTCGTCGTGGTGTCCGTCGGCGCGTACCTGCACCTCTCCCGGACCGCTCCGGGCCCGACGTTGCTCGGGTTCAACGTGGTCTCGCTGGGCCTGCTGTTTGCCGGTGGCCTGCTGGTGGCGCTGGCCATGCGCCGCGCGGGCCGCACCGTGAACAAGTCCACCTACCGTCCGATCCGCTGGCAGGGAGCCGAGTGGCTCGTCGTCCTCTGCGGCTCGGCCATGGTCGCGGCCGTCACCATCACCCAGCGCTCCGCCGAGGCGGCCGTCCTGGTGCCGGCGATCAGCCCGCCCACGTGGCCGGAGCTCACCACCGGGCTGCTGCTGGGGCTCCTGGCCGCCGCGCTGCCCGCGTTCCTGACCCCGGCGCCCAGCCTCGCCGACGTCCGTGTCCTGAACACGGCGGAAGGACTTTCATGATTCGCCTTGAGCAGGTCTCGTTCCGGTACGCGAACAGCGACGCCCTGCGGCTGCGCGACGTCAACCTCGAGATCCCCGAGGGGGAGCTGGCGCTGGTGATCGGACCCACCGGCAGCGGCAAGTCGACCCTCCTCGGGTGCATCAACAACCTCGTGCCACAGTTCACCGGCGGGGTGCGCAGCGGCCGGGTCCTGCTGGACGGGATCGACACCACGAGTCTCCTCCCGCGCGAGCTCGCCACCACGGTGGGCTACGTCGGGCAGGACCCGCTGGCCGGGTTCGTCACCGACGTGGTCGAGGAGGAGCTGGCCTATTCGATGGAGCAGCTGGGCTTCTCGCCCTCCGAGATGCGGCGCCGAGTGGAGGAGACGCTGGACCTGTTGGGCATAGCCGACCTGCGCGGGCGCCCGCTGCGGAACCTCTCGGGCGGGCAGCAGCAGCGCGTGGCCATCGGGAGCGTGCTGGCCTCCTCGCCCCGGATCCTCGTCCTCGACGAGCCCTCGTCGGCACTCGACCCGGTGGCGGCCGAGGACGTCCTGGCGCTCGTCTCCCGACTCGTACGCGACCTCGGCACCACCGTGGTGATCGCCGAGCACCGGATGGAGCGGGTGATCGAGTTCGCCGACAGCGTGCTGCGGGTGGACGCCGGTGGGAGTGTCACCCACGGGCCCACGCGCGAGGTTCTGGCGGGCTCCCCGATCCGCCCCCCACTGGTCGAGCTCGGCGTCCGACAGCGATGGGACCCGCTGCCCCTGACGATCCGGGAGGGAAGGCGCCACGCCGCCGAGGCGCGCCGTGGTTGGGTGGAGCAGCCACCCACGCTGCCGGCACCGCCCGGGGCCGGTCCCGTAACGCTCGCGGCCGAGCGCATCGTGGTGCGCTACCCGCAGGTGGTGGCCGTGGCCGGCGTCGACGTGACCCTCCGCCGCGGCGAGGTGACCGCCCTGATGGGCCGCAACGGCTCGGGCAAGTCGACCCTGCTGTGGGCCCTGCACGGCGCCGGCCGACGAGATGCGGGCACCGTCAGGGGCGCGGAGGCGGGACAGGTTGCGTTGGTGCCCCAGACCGCCTCGGACCTGCTGTACCTGGCCTCCGTCGCGGCGGAGTGCGCGAATGCCGACGCCGAGGCCGAGCTGGCCCCCGGCAGCACGCTGGAGGTGCTGCAGCAGCTGGTCCCCGGGATCGACCCCCAGTCACATCCGCGCGACCTCTCGGAGGGCCAGAAGCTGGCAGTCGTGCTGGCTGCGGAGCTGTCGCGGCGCCCGGGCGTGATCCTGCTGGACGAGCCGACGCGCGGCCTGGACTACTCGGCCAAGCAGGCCCTGAACGGGATCCTCACCCAGTTGGCCGAACAGGGCCACAGCATCGTCGTCGCCACGCACGACGTGGAGCTGGTGGCCACCACGTGTCACCGGGTGGTGGTCATGGCCGAGGGCGAGGTGGTCTCCGACGGCCCGACCCGCGACGTCCTGCCGGGATCCGCCCTGCTCGCCACCCAGGTGGCGAAGGTCACCAACCCGGTGCCCCTGCTCACCGTCGAGGAGTTCCTCGATGCCCTCCACTGAGCACACCGACCGCACCTCCCCCTTGGTGGACGTTGCGGCACCGGTCGTCGGCGTCCAGCTGGGCTGGCGCTCGTGGAGCATCATCATCGTCAGTTCGGTGATCGGGCTGTTCACGATCGCGTGGCCGCTGCTGATGCCTGCGGTGGACGTCGCCCCGCAGCACGCCGACGACGCGCCCTACGTGTTCGCGTTCCTGCTGCCCGTGGTGCTGATGCTGGTGATCGCGCAGATCAGCGACGGCGGTCTGGACGCGAAGGCGCTGGCGCTGCTCGGGGTGCTTTCCGCCATCAACGCCGCCATCAGACCGGTCCTGGGCGCCGGGACAGCGGGCGTTGAGTCGATCTTCTTCCTGCTGGTGCTGGCCGGACGCGCATTCGGGCCGGGGTTCGGGTACCTGCTGGGATTCACCTCCATGTTCGCCTCCGCCCTCCTGACCGCCGGCGTCGGCCCCTGGCTGCCGTCCCAGATGCTGTGCGCGGCCTGGGTCGGCCTGGGTGCCGGGCTCCTCCCCCGCAAGCTCGGCGGCCGGGCCGAGCTCCTGGTGCTGATCGGGTACGGCATCGTGGCCGCGTACCTGTTCGGGGCCCTGATGAACCTGTGGTTCTGGCCGTTCATCAGTGGGATCAGCATCGACGGGTACCCGGGCGGGTCCGGGAGCCTGGACTACGTCCCCGGGGCACCCCCGGGCGACAACCTGGTGCGTTTCGGATGGTTCACCCTGGTCACCTCCACCGCCGGCTGGGACACCGGCCGGGCCATCACCACGACCGTTGCCCTCCTGCTGCTCGGCAGGCCCGTCCTGGGCGTCCTGAGGCGCGCTTCGGGAATGGCGCGTGTCATTGCCGACCCCTGCTGAGGGCCTTTGGTTGCGGTGGTGCTAGGTTGATCCGCAGCAGGCAGAGAATCCGGTGAGATCCCGGAACTGACGCGCAACCGTAACTCGTCCCAGGACGGGGAGTCGGACCAAAGCCTGCGACTGGATGCTCCGTCGCGATCTGCGGAACCCCGCCTGAACGGCGACGCGAGCCAAACGCGGAAGGACCGTTCGTTGGCAACCCTGCTGAGGCACCGCCTCATTCCATTCCTCTCACTCCTCCTCCTGTTGGCCCTGGCGCCCGTGGGCGCCCGCGCCGCCACGCCGAACACCGCCACTGAGTGCATCGACCTCGGCCTGGTGTGGGTTCACGTCGAGATCCGCGGCGAGGTCGCGGACTCCGGCTGCGCCGTCGACTTCGGCACCGGCGAGGAGGCCCTCGTCTCGGCCGGCGTGGAGATCACCGACAACGCCGGCTTCATCACCCACCTGGCCGGCAGGCCCGACGCCTCCGACGCCGCCGGTTCGATGTACTGGTGGTCCTACTGGACGCTCGCACCGCAGGACGGTTCCCCCGGGGAATGGGCCTTCTCCGAGTTCGGCATGGCTGACAGCAGGCCGCAGGCGGGTTCCGTCGAGGCCTGGGTGTTCCAGGAGAGCTACGCCGAGGACGCGGTGCCTCCGGCGCTGGATCCGCTGGCAGCCACCGGCCCCGGGCCGATCGGCCCTGGCGCGGACCCGGCCACCCCTGCCGAGCGGGCCACGGCCTGGCTGCTGGGCGAGACCACCGATGGTGCCCTGCCCAACTTCCTCGGCAACCCCGACTGGGGCCTGACCACCGACGCAGTCCTCGGCCTGGTGGCCGCTGGCGCAGGCGAGGAGCAGTTGGCGCCCGTGCTCGAGGCTGTGCAGGGCGCCGTCAGGGACGGCAGCTACGGCTTCCTGGTGGACGGCGAGAACACCTACGTCGACGCTGGTGGCGTCGCCAAGCTCACCCTGATCGCCTCCCTCACGGGAGCCGATCCCAGCTCCTACGGCGGTCGCGACCTCGTCTCCGCACTCGAGTCGGAACTGGTCGACGGTCAGTTGAAGGGTGCCAACACCTTCGGGCAGGCCTACGCGGTCATGGCCCTCGCCGGGCTCGACCGGCCCGTGACGGAGGCCGCTGACTTCCTGGTGGCCCAGCAGTGCCCGAGCGGGGACTTCCGGCTGTTCCCGGCTGCCACGCCCTGCACCACCGACGCGGGCAACGCCGACCGGGACGCGAGCGCGCTGGCCGTGCTCGGGCTGCGCGCTGCGGCCGCGAGCGGGCTTGAGGTGGCCGCGGCGCTGGACTCCGGAGTCGAGTGGCTGGTCTCCGACCAGAAAGCGGACGGGTCCTGGATCGGCAGCCGCTGGACCGCCAGCCCCAACACGAACAGCACCGGACTCGTCGCCCACGCCTTGTCCGGGCTCGCGACCGACTCGGTCAGGAAGGCCGCGGCGTGGACCGCGTCCCTGCAGGTCTCCGGCGGAGCCGACGACGGCGCGGTCGCCTACGACGCGGCCGCCTTCGGGGACGGCGCCATCACCGGCTCCCGCTCCCAGTGGCAGCGGGCGACCTCCCAAGCGCTGTTCGCTCTCGCCCCGCAGCAGGCACCCGAACCCGACCAGAGCGAAACACCGTCTCCTGCACCGACAGTGACCGTCACGGCCACCGCGACGGCAACTGCAACTGCAACCGTCACGAGCACCGCTCCCGCCACCGGGGGCCGCGACCTGTACGAGACCCCGGGTTTCCACACCTCGGGCGGGCGCAACTGGATGACGGTGTGCGAGCCCTACTCGCTCACCACCCGGTGCTGGACCTACATCTGGGGCACGACGGTGCACGAGGCGTCCGGGGTGTTCGTGCCGGTCAACGGCTGGCAGTTCAACAACCTCACCTACGTCGCCTCCCCCCGATCCTCCTGGGCGGACAACCCCCTGGGCCACAGCGGCCGTTGGACGGCCGAGGACGGTCGGCAGTGGCGCACGGAGTGCGATACTGCTGTGACCGGCAAGAACGGGTGCCGCAGCTACGTGCAAGCACGGGTCGTCCAGCGAACCGGTGACGCATACCACTACGAGACCCTTGAGGTCTTCAACAACATGGTCCGCTTCAGTCGCTGAGGACCTGGCCGAGCCACCACCGAGAGGAACCCCGTGCGACGTCGACCATCCCGCATCGCCCTGGCCATGGTGTCAGTCTCCGCCCTGCTGCTGGGGCTGTTGCCGGCAGCGGCTGAGGCGGACAGCAGCCCCGTCACGCCGGTCGACAGGGCGGCGGGCTGGTTGATGGAGCAGGCCGACAACGGCGCGCTCCCCAAGTTCGACGGAACCGTGGACTGGGCTCTCACCTCCGACGCGGTGCTGGGGCTGGCGACCGCCGGCGCCACGAAGCAGCAGTTGGCGCCGTTCGTCAAGCGGCTCGAGGCAGCCGTCGCGGCGCGGGAGTACGGCCATCTGGGGGCCGGTGAGGTGACGGTCACCGACGGCGGTGCCCTCGCGAAGCTGCTCGTCATCGCACAGGCGACGGGCACCGATACGAGGGACTTCGGCGGGGTCGACCTCGAGACCGCGGTCCGCGACGAGTTGGTCGACGGGATGCTGGGCAGGCGACGGTCACCTGCCGCCACGGTGCCGTCCAACACGTTCGGCCAGGCGTACGTCGTCCTCGGCCTGCTGCGAACCCGGACGGACCCCCGCCCCGCAGTCCGGGCGCTGCTCCAGCAGCAGTGCCCGGCCGGTGACTTCCGGTTGGGCGTGTCCACCACCGTGTGCGATTCCCCGGCGGCCAGTGCGGACCGGGACGTCACGGCCATGGCGATCCATGCCCTGCGCGCGGCGGACCGGGTCGAGGGCATCGACGTCACCTCTGAGCTCGACAAGGCGATCTCCTGGCTCGCGAAGGACCAGGCCGCCGACGGCAGCTGGATCGGCAGCCCGTCCACGGACGTCGCCAACACCAACACCACCGGTTTGGCGGCGCGGGCCCTGGCGGGGATGCGGCCGATGTCGGTCTCGCGGGCGGCCGGCTACGTACGGTCCCTGCAGGTCGACGGTGGCGCCGACGACGGCGCGGTCGCCTACACGGCCGAGGCCTTGCACGATGGACCTGCCCAGAACCGCACCCAGTGGTTGCGGGCCACCACGCAGGCCCTCTGGGCCCTGGTGCACTGGGACGTCTACAGCGTTGAGGGCACCCATGAGTACAACGGCCGCCGGTGGCGCACGGATTGCGAGACGGTCTCCTCCGGTGGCGGCTCGTGCCGCAGCTACATCCGCGCCCGGTTCGTGTCCAGCACCCAGACCGCAGGCGGCACTTGGACCTACGCCATGGAGGAGGGCTGGGTCTTCAACAACACGGTGCGGTTCACCCAGGCCTGACGGGCAACCGCCAGGTCTGGTGTCCGGTGGCCTCCAACCAGCCGGCCTCTGCCAGTTCGTCGGCCCCTGCCAGGCAGTCGACGACCCCGAGGCCGGTCCGGGAGGAGAGTTCGGCCACGCCCACCTCCTCCCGGGGCCTGAATGCCTCCCTGAGTTGCCGCAGGTCGGGCGCGAGCCTGTCGAAGCGCGAGTCCTCACCCTGCAGGGGCAGTTCGTCCTGTGGGGACAGCGGGCCGAGCAGCGCGAGTACCTCTGCCGGCGACGACACCAGCACTGCCGCGGTGTCCCTGATCAGCCTGTTCGGGGTGGCGGACATCGACGAGGTCACCGGACCGGGAACCGCCATCACCACGCGGCCCAGGTCGTTGGCCCACGAGACGGTGTTCTTGGCACCGGAGCGGGCCGCCGCCTCCACGATCACCACCCCAGCACCCAGCGCAGCGATCAGCCGGTTGCGAGCCAGGAAACTGGCCTTGACGGGATGCGTGCCGGGCGGCACCTCGGACACCACCGCCCCCTTGTCCACGATTGCGTTCATGAGCGTGGTGTTGGCCACCGGATAGGGCACGTCCACCCCGCTGGCCATGACGGCCAGCGTGGGACGGCGAGCCTGCAGCGCTCCCCGATGTGCCGCCGCGTCGACCCCGAAGGCCAGACCCGAGATGACGAGGCGGTCTGCGAGCGCCAGGTCGGCGGCCCACTCCGTCGCGACGTGCAGTCCGTAGCCCGTGGCGGCCCTCGCACCCACCAGGGAGACGCCGGACCCCGCCTCGCCCAGGTCCAGGGTGCCCCGCACCCACAGCCCGAGCGGGCCACCGCCATCGCCGGTGGCCGTGGCCACGCCGAGGTCCGCCAGCCCCGCCGGCCACTCGTCGTCGCCGGGCACGAGGAACCGGGCACCGCAGGCCCGGGTGCAGGCAGCCAGTTCCTCGGGGACGATCGAGGCGGCCTTGCGGCCCCACCGGGACTCCTCCCCCATACGGCGCACGGCATGCCAGAGCGCGACCGCGCCCTCGTCGGCCACGAGGCGCGACAACTCCACGTTTCCCATCGGCTGCAGCGCGCACAGCGCCATCCGGGCGGTTCGCTCGTCGAGCCTCACGCCGCCTCCAGCGCTTCGCCCTGCCGCATCTGCATCGCCACCCGCAGGTTTGCCGGGGAGATCGTTTCCCTGCCCGTCAGGTCGGCGACGGTCCATGCCAACCGGAGGACCTTGTCCAGCCCGCGATGGCTGAGGGACCCGCGGGCCAGGGCACGCTCGAGCGGGCCGAGGTCCGAGGGCAAGGGCAGGTGCTTGCGCAGGTGGGCACCGGGAACCTCACCGTTGGTGCTCCAGGGCGTCTCCCTCAGGCGTGCCTGCTGCCTTGCCCGGGCCTCCAGCACCCGCTGCAGCACTGCGGAACTGGACTCGGGGGTCTCCACCGCCTCACCGAGGAACGCCCGTTTGAGGGGGAGCATCTGGTGCCGGATGTCGATCCGGTCCAGGATGGGCCCCGAGAGCCGCTCCTGGTAGCGCCGGACCTGCATCGGCAGGCAGGTGCACTCCCGGCCCACGACGCCCGCGTTGCCGCACGAGCACGGGTTCGCGGCCAGAACCAACTGGAACCGGGCCGGATAGCGGACCTGCTGGTTTGCCCGCGCGATGGTCACCTCTCCACCCTCCAGCGGGGTGCGGAGAGAGTCCAGGAGCTTGGCCCCGAACTCCGGGGCCTCGTCCAGGAAGAGCACGCCCCGGTGGGCGAGGGAGATGGATCCAGGCCGGATCTCCCTGCCGCCGCCGATGAGGCTGGCCATGGTGCAGTTGTGGTGCGGGTCCGCGTAGGGCGCGCGGGTGAGCAGCCGCGATCCGATGTCCACGCCCGCCAGCGAGTGGATCGCGGAGACCTCCACCGCCTCCTGCGGCGACAGTTCCGGCAGGATGCCGGGCAGCCGCTCCGCGAGCATCGTCTTGCCCACCCCGGGCGAGCCGTGCAGGTAGACGTGGTGGCGCCCCGCTGCGGCCACCTCCATCACCCAGCGGCCGTCCGCGTGCCCGTGGACGTCGGACAGGTCGAGTCCGCGGTCCTGGGGGCGGCCGTCCGCGGCCTCCTCCGCCAGGTCCGTCCTCGGTGGCCGGCCCGCCACGACGTCCTGCAGGTCCCCCAGGTGGGAGACGGGCCAGATCTCCAGGCCCGGGACCAGGTGGGCCTCCCCCACCTGACCGGCGGGGACCACGGCCTTCTCGAAGCCGGCACGGGATGCGGCGAGCAGCGCGGGCAGGATGCCGCGCACCCGCCTCACCTTCCCGTTCAACGAGAGCTCCCCGAGGTAGACGAAGCGACGCACCCGCTCCGCGGGGAGCTTGGCCGTGCAGGCCAGGGTGGCGGCGGCGATGGCAAGGTCGAAGTGGGTGCCGTGCTTGGGCAGCCCTGCCGGGGACAGGTTGATGGTCAGCAGGACCTGCGGGAAGTCGTACCCCGAGGCGACCACGGCGGCCTTCACACGTTCCTTGGCCTCGTTCAGCGAGGCGTCGGGCAGACCCACCACCTTCACGCGGGGCAGACCACCCCCGAGCGCGGCCTCGACCTCCACCATGGCGCCCTCGATGCCGGAGAGCGCGACCGACCACGAGGAGGCGGTCACTGCTCGCCGATCCCGCGCAGGTGGGTCAGGTCCTCGCTGCCGTCCGGCGGCAGCACCAGTCCGATGGCGTCCACCCTGATGTTGCGGGCCCGGGCCCCGCGCGCGCGCAGCCACGCCATCGCCAGCCCTCGCAACCGGGCTGCCTTGGCGTAGGTGATGGTCTCGAGCGGGTGTCCGTAGCCGGTGCCCGAACGCGTCTTGACCTCGACGAACACCAGCGTGTCCGTTGCGGCGTCGTGCGAGACCAGGTCGAGCTCGCCCTCGCGGCACCGCCAGTTGCGTTCCACGACCCGCCAGCCGAGTTCCTCGACGTAGGCCGCGGCGCGGTCCTCACCTCTTCGGGCCAGCTCTCTGGCCCTTGTATTGATCGACATTCGCGACCACCTCCACACCACACTCTGGGAGTTGCGGGTGGCCGTGCGTGTTTGTCCACAGGGGGCGGGCGAGGCTACTTGTCGTCGGGGACCTGGAAGTCGGAGTGCGCGATCTCCTCGATGGAGACGTCGCGGAAGGTCAGGACCTTGGCGGACTTCACGAAGCGGGCCGGGCGGTACATGTCCCACACCCAGGCATCCCCCATGGAGACCTCGTAGTAGACGTCGCCGCCCTCGGTGCGGACCTTCAGGTCGACGGCATTGCACAGGTAGAAGCGGCGCTCGGTCTCCACGGCATAGGTGAAGATGCTCACCACGTCCTTGTACTCGCGGTACAGGTCGAGCTCGAGCTTGCTCTCGTACTGCTCCAGGTCCTCGGCACTCATAGTGAATCCACTCTAGCCGTCCTCGCCACGTTCTCGAATCGCCACCTGTGGATCGGCGAGGGGCCGAGGGCGTCGAGCATCCGCTGGTGTGCCGCGGTGCAGTAGCCCTTGTGGACGGCGAACCCGTAGTCGGGGTACTCGTCGTGGTACTGGGTCATGATCCGGTCCCTGGCAACCTTCGCGACGATCGAGGCGGCCGACACGCAGGCCGCCACCTTGTCGCCCTTCCAGATGGCCAGGCCGGGGGCGCCGATACCGTCGACGGGAAAGCCGTCGGTGAGCACGAACGCGGGACGCACCGCCAGCCGCGCGACGGCGCGCCGCAGGCCCGCGAGGTCGGCCTGGTGCATGCCCAGTTCGTCGCACTCGGTGTGGGTCACCACCGCCACTTCCACGGCGACGGCGCGCCTGCGGATCTCGGCGTCGAGTCGTTCCCGGGCCGTCGCGGTCAGCACCTTGGAGTCGTCGAGGCCCTTGATCGGGCGCTTGGGGTCGAGGATGACCGCAGCAGCCACCAGCGGCCCGGCGCAGGCGCCCCTACCAGCCTCGTCCGCCCCCGCCACCGGCGAGAGCCCCGCCCTGTCCAGTGCCCTCTCGTACCCGTAGGGTCCTCTTCCCGGCCGCAACACTCAGCACCCCGGGTTCGCTTCGATGATCTCCGGCTTCTCCGGAGCGGGCTGCTCGGGGTCCGGTACCCCGGCGAAGGTCTCCGGTACGGAGAAGGTGGAGAGCCTGTCCAGGGGCGCGACGATGGCCACCGCCGCGCCGACGACCTTGTCGGTGGGGACGAACGCCGCCATTCCCGGGGGCTGGCCCTGGGACTGGACCGTGAGGCGGCAGCGCGAGTCCGCGGACTGGTTTCGGTGGTCGCCCAGCACGAAGACGTGGTCCGCGGGCACGATGATGTCGAAGGGGATGTTCGCGGGCGCGACCTGCACCCCTGCCTCGGAGTAGAGGTATGCGGATTCCTCCAGGGCGATACCGTTGACGGTGATCCTGCCGTCCGCGTCGCAACACTGCACGTGGTCACCGGGCATCCCGATCACCCGCTTGATCAGGTGCTCGATGCTGGAGTTGGGCAGCACCCCGATGAACTCCAGCGCCTGCTTGAAGCCGTTGTCGCTGGGCTGTGCCGGGGGCAGCCAGTTGTGCGGGTCCTCGAACACGACGACGTCGCCGCGCTGGAACCCACCGAACTTCGCCACGACGACCCTGTCGTTGATCTGGAGGGTGTTCTCCATGCTGCCGCTGGGGATGATGAACATCTGGGCCACGAAGCCGCGCAGCAGGGTGGAGATGACCAGCGCCCCGACGACGATGATCGCGCCCTCTCCAAGCCACCCCAGGGCGCGGCGCCCAAAGGGCTTCTTCCCGTCCGCGGCCGCCCGCTTCGGGGTTGGGGGCCCCGCCGGTTCCTCGACACCCGGGTGGTGTTCAGCTTGCACAGGTAGAGCCCCTTCAGTTGCGACGAGCGGCCGCACCGCTCCACTGGATCATAGCGCCGCCCGGACGGTCGCCTCGCAGGGTACTCCGCCCGGGAATGCGACGGAGCCGCCGGTCAACGACCGACGGCTCCTTGAAGAGACTGGGATCAGCGCTTCTCGCGGATCTTGGCTGCCTTGCCGCGCAGGCCGCGCAGGTAGTACAGCTTCGCGCGGCGGACGTCGCCGCGACGCTCTACCTCAATCTTGTCGATGATGGGGCTGTGCAGCGGGAACGTGCGCTCCACGCCGACGCCGAAGCTCACCTTGCGAACGGTGAAGGCTTCCTGGATGCCACCGGCATTACGGGCGATGACGACCCCGGCGAACACCTGGACGCGGGAGCGGGTGCCCTCGACGACCTTGACGTGCACCTTCACGGAGTCACCGGCGCGAAAGGCCGGGAGGTCGTCGCGCAGGGAAGCCTTGTCGAGCTCCTGGATCAGCAGATTGGTCATGATGTGTCCTCGTCAGTGCCACAGGTCACCGCGGTTGGTTCGGATTCTCACCCACCCCAGACGATCCCCCCGTGGCAGGAGCTGGGACTGAGTGGGTTGCCCACTGGCAACAGCTACGAATTATGCCACAACGCACTCGGGCGGGCCAAAGCGTGTGCCCCGGCCCGCCCGAATGGTTCGTGGGACTACTTGCCGTCCTTCATGAACAGGGACTTCACGAGGTCCTTGTTCAGCTGGGAGATGGACTCCAGCGGGATGCCCTTCGGGCAAACGGCGGCGCACTCACCGATGTTGGTGCAGTTGCCGAAGCCCTCGGCGTCGTGCTGGGCCACCATGGACTTGACGCGCGAGTACCGCTCGGGCTGGCCCTGCGGCAGCAGCGCGAGGTGCTGGATCTTCGCCGACGTGAACAGCATCGCCGAGCTGTTCGGGCAGGCCGCCACGCAGGCTCCGCACCCGATGCACGTGGCGTTGTCGAAGGCCACGTCCGCCTCGAGCTTGGGGGCGGGGGTGGCGTGCGCGTCAGGCGCAGAGCCAGTGTTGGAGGAGATGAAGCCGCCGGCCTGGATGATCCGGTCGAATGCGGTGCGGTCCACCGCGAGGTCCTTCAGCACCGGGAAGGCCCCGGCCTGCCAGGGCTCGATCTCGATGGTGGCGCCGTCCTCGAAGGACCGCATGTGGAGCTGGCAGGTGGTGGTGCGCATCTTGTCGGCGCCGTGGGCGACGCCGTTGATGACCACGCCACACATGCCACAGATGCCCTCACGGCAGTCGTGGTCGAAGGCGACCGGTTCCTGGTTGGCCTCGGTGAGGTTCTCGTTGAGCAGGTCGAGCATCTCGAGGAACGACATGTCCTCGGAGACGCCGTCGATGTCGTAGTCAACCATTCGGCCCGTGGCGTTCGGCCCGGCCTGACGCCAGATTCGTAGCTTGAGCTTCACTTGTAACTCCGTTGCTTCAGTTCGATTGCCTTGTAGTTGAGGGGCTCGCGGTGGAGGATCGGTTTGCTTCCCTCACCACCCCACTCCCACGCGCCGACGTAGAGGAACTCGTCGTCGTGGCGGAGCGCCTCGCCGTCCTGGGTTTGGGACTCCGCGCGGAAGTGGCCGCCGCACGATTCGCGACGGTGCAGGGCGTCGATGCACATCAGTTCACCGAGTTCGAAGAAGTCGGCGACGCGACCCGCGCGCTCGAGAGCCTGGTTGAAGTCCTCGTTCACGCCGGTGACACGGACGTTGCTCCAGTACTCCTCCTTCAGCTCCCGGATGAGTCCGATGGCCTTGATCAGGCCGGCCTCCGTGCGCTCCATGCCGCAGTACTCCCACATGATGTGGCCGAGTTCCTTGTGGAACGAGTCCACGGAGCGGGTGCCCTGGATGGACAGCAGCTTGTCGATCCGGGCCTTCGCCGAGGTGACGGCCTCGACGACGTCGGGGTGGTCGTCCGCGAGCTTCTCGAACGGCGCATCGGCGAGGTAGTCGTTGATGGTGTTCGGCAGCACGAAGTAACCGTCGGCCAGGCCCTGCATCAGTGCCGAGGCACCCAGGCGGTTGGCGCCGTGGTCGGAGAAGTTCGCCTCACCGCACACGTACATGCCCGTGATGGAGGACTGCAGGTCGTAGTCAACCCACAGGCCGCCCATGGTGTAGTGCACGGCCGGGTAGATGCGCATGGGAACCTCGTACGGGTTCTCACCGGTGATCTGCTGGTACATGTCGAAGAGGTTGCCGTACTTGCCGGCGACCGCGGACTGGCCCAGGCGCTCGATCGCATCTGCGAAGTCGAGGTAGACCCCGCGGCGGACCAGCTTCTCGTTGCCGTCGGGATCCAGCTCGCGGACGGCGGGACCGACGCCTCGGCCTTCGTCGCACATGTTCTTCGCCTGGCGGGAGGCGATGTCACGCGGCACGAGGTTTCCGAAGGACGGGTAGATCCGCTCCAGGTAGTAGTCGCGGTCCTCCTCCGGGATCTCCCGGGGGTCCTTGGCACAGTCCTCGGCGCGCTTGGGGACCCAGATGCGGCCGTCGTTGCGCAGCGACTCGGACATCAGCGTGAGCTTGGACTGGGTCTCGCCGTGCACCGGGATGCAGGTGGGGTGGATCTGCGTGTAGCAGGGGTTGGCGAAGTGGGCACCCTTGCGGTGCGCGCGCCACGTGGCGGTGACGTTGCAGCCCATGGCGTTGGTGGACAGGAAGAAGACGTTGCCGTACCCGCCAGTGGCGAGCACCACCGCGTCGGCGGTCCACGCCTCGACCTTGCCGTTGACCATGTTGCGGGTGACGATGCCACGGGCGCGGCCGTCCACGACGATCAGCTCCACCATCTCGTGGCGGGTGTGCATCTTCACGGTGCCGGCCGCCACCTGGCGCTCCAGCTGCTGGTAGACACCGATGAGTAGCTGCTGGCCGGTCTGGCCGCGTGCGTAGAAGGTGCGCTGCACCTGGACGCCGCCGAAGGAGCGGGTGTCGAGCAGGCCGCCGTACTCGCGCGCGAACGGCACGCCCTGCGCAACGCACTGGTCGATGATGTTCGCGGAGACCTCGGCGAGCCGGTAGACGTTCGTCTCGCGGGCGCGGTAGTCACCGCCCTTGACCGTGTCGTAGAACAGGCGATAGGTGGAGTCGCCGTCGTTGCGGTAGTTCTTGGCCGCGTTGATGCCGCCCTGGGCGGCGATCGAGTGGGCCCTGCGCGGGCTGTCCTGGTAACAGAAGTTCAGGACGTTGTAGCCGGCCTCGCCCAGCGTCGCAGCGGCGGCGCCGCCCGCGAGGCCGGTGCCGACGATGATGACCGACAGCTTGCGACGGTTGGCCGGGTTCACGAGGCGGGCCTGGAACTTGCGGGTCTCCCACATCTTGGAGATCTCGACGTCGGGGGCCTTTGTGTCGACGAGGTCGACACCCTCGGTGTAGAAGTCTGCGGGGGTCATTGTTGTCTCAGTCATCAGTTCGTGATCCATCCCAAGAGTACGGCCACCGGCGGAAGCATGAAGCCGATGAACAGGGCGACGGCGACGCCGATCCCGAGCCAGTTGAGGATCTTTCCGGAACGCGGCGAGGAGTTTGCGCCGAGCGTCACGAAGGCGCTCCAGAATCCGTGGCGCACGTGCATGCAGATTACGACCATCAGCACCGCGTACAGGACCACCATCCACCACTGCTGGAAGGTCAGCAGGAACATCTCGAAGGGCCCGGCGTTCGGGTCGAATCCGGGCGTGATCACCTTCACCGTGAACTGCAGCAGGTGGAAGATGATGAAGCCGGCGACGATGACGCCGCCCCAGCGCATGGTGCGCGCG
This sequence comes from Tessaracoccus rhinocerotis, assembly GCF_007197885.1. GTDB lineage: Bacteria > Actinomycetota > Actinomycetes > Propionibacteriales > Propionibacteriaceae > Arachnia > Arachnia rhinocerotis. Next base: position 602,693 of record NZ_VKKG01000002.1, on the reverse strand, counting down.
GAGTAGGTCTGGGCCTGGGGACGGAACTTCTGGTACCCGCTGCCGCGGACCTTGAGCGTGTTGCGGCTCAGGCTGACGGCGGCCCAGATGTGCAGGATCACGGAGGCAGTGAGGCCGAACCGGAAGATCCAGATGAACACGCCCTTGGGAACGATCGGGTAGAGGATGTCGCCCTTGAGCCAGTGCGCGTACCCGTCAAAGGACTCCGGCCCCTGGAACATCTTCAGGTTGCCGTACATGTGCATGAGCAGGAACCCGATCATGATGATTCCGGTCACCGCCATGATGACCTTCTTCACCACGCTGGAGCGCACCGCCCGCTGGTGAGTTGTGAGTATGTTTGCCACGGGTGTCACTCTATCCCCATGGCACCCGACTGTTTGACGCCGGGGCCTTTGAACTGCCGATGTCGCGCATTTCCGATTTAGGCATGAATTGCCTAGCGAAAGTACTTTCGACGATCAGTCGAGCAGGTCCGGCCTGCGCTGCCGGGTGCGTTCGAGGGCCTGTTCCCTCCGCCACTGCGCGATCAACCCGTGGTTCCCGCTGAGCAGCACCTCCGGCACCGCACGTCCGCGCCACACCGGTGGCTTTGTGTAGTTCGGGTACTCGAGCAGCTCGTGTTCGAGCGAGTGGGATTCCTCCACCAGGGAGGCGGGATTGCCCACCACGCCGGGCAGGAGCCGGACCACGGCCTCTGTGATGGCGAGCACGGCCACCTCACCGCCGTTGAGCACGTAGTCCCCGAGGCTGACCTCGACCAGTTCGTGGTTCTCGGCGAACTCGTCGAGGACGCGCTGGTCGATGCCCTCGTAGCGTCCACATGCGAACACCAGCCGGGGCCGCTCGGCCAGTTCGTGCGCCAGGCGCTGCGAGAACGGTCGACCGGCAGGCGTGGGGACGACGATGGTCATCGGCGTCGGGTCCGCCTCGACGAGCGCGTCGAGAGCCTCGCCCCACGGCTCGGGCTTCATCACCATGCCGGCTCCCCCGCCGTAGGGCGTGTCGTCGGTGGTGTGGTGGCGGTCGTGCGTCCAGGTGCGCAGGTCGTGGACCTGCAGGTCGACGATCCCGGAGGAGATGGCCTTGCCCACCAGGGAGAGCGAGAGCGGGGCCAGGTAGTCGGGGAAGATGGTTACGACGTCGAGCCTCACTCCACGTCCTCCAGCAGCCCGGTCACGGGGGCGAGGGTGACGGTTCCGGCCCCGAGGTCCACGTCCGGCACCAGCGCCTTCACGAACGGCACGAGCCGCTCCCCCGCGGGCGTGTCCAGCTGCAGCACGTCCTGGGCGGGCAGGTGCAGCACGTCGGCGACGGTGCCCACCTCGGCACCCTCGGCATCGAGCACCCGCAGCCCCACGAGCTGGCGGTCGAAGTACTCCTCGGACTCGCTGGGCTGCTCGTCGGCAGGCACGTCGACGAGCAGTTCCACGCCGCGCAGCGCCTCGACCGCGGTGCGGTCCGCGTGGCCGACGAAGGTCACCACGAGCTTGCCCCGCTGCCAGGCGACACTGCCCAGCTCGAGCTCTCCGCCGTCGCCGCGGCGCAGCTTCGCCCCCGGCACGAACCGACGCCCGGGTTCGTCCGTCCGCACGTCGACGGAGACACCGCCCTTGATGCCGTGGGCACGCCCCACCCGTCCCACGATGACTTCGACCACGTCGCCCACGGACGTCCTCCTTGAATGTCTACGGATGCGAAGTGCCCCGGATCGTGGTGATCCGGGGCACTCGCGGTATTTGTCTCGACGCCCTCAGTGACGGCGCGGGCGGTCGACGTCGACGAAGTCGACCCGGACCTGCTCGTTGCCAGCCAGCGCACCCACGACGGTGCGCAGCGCCTGCGCGGTGCGGCCCTGCCGGCCGATCACCTTTCCGACGTCGTCGGGATGGACCCGGACCTCCAACAGGCGCCCACGGCGAAGGTCCTTGTCCTTGACGTGCACGTCGTCGGGGTTCGAGACGATGCCCGCGACGAGGTGCTCCAGCGCCTCAGCCAGCATCTCAGGCCTCGTCGGCGGGGGCCTCGGTGGCCTCGGCCTCTGCGGGGGCTGCCTCAGCGGCCTTGGCGGCCTCTGCTGCCTTGGCCTCGTCGGCGGCCTTCTCCTCCGCCTTGGCCTTCGCCTTCGAGATGGCGGGCGAGGTGGCGTCGCCGTCCTCGGCGAGGGCCTTCGCGAACTCGGCCTCGCGGTCGCGGGGCTCGGGCTGCGGGTCGATGCCTGACGGGGAGGTGTCCCCGGTGAACTTCTGCCAGTCACCCGTGCGCTTCAGGATCGCGACGACGGCCTCGGTGGGCTGGGCGCCCACGGAGAGCCAGTACTGTGCGCGCTCAGAGTCCACCTTGATGACCGACGGGTCGTTCTTGGGGTGGTAGAGACCGATCTCCTCGATGGCCTGGCCGTCGCGGTGCGCGCGGGAGTCCATGATGACGATGCGGTAGTGCGGGGAGCGGATCTTGCCGAACCGCTTCAGACGAATCTTGGTTGCCACTGGTGTGGGTTCTCCTGTGTGTTTTGTCTGGGTCCCAGACGAGTCGTGTGGTGTGCGTGCTGCGTGTGGGGCACGCCGCTCGCAAAGCCGGTTGGACCGTGCTGTCGGAGTTAGAGGGCGCCAACGAGCACAAGTGCATCAGACATTCTGCCAGATTCAGGCCCTCTCGCCCAAAAGTTGACCCGGTACTAGTCTCTGGGGCATGGATCTGCCCGAGGAACGGTTCGACGAACTGGTGGACGAGGCGCTCGGGAACCTGCCTCCCGAGCTGCTCGACGGGCTCGACAACGTCGTGATCGTGAGCCAGGACGAACCGGACGACGGCTCCGAGACGCTCGGCTGGTACGAGGGCACCGCCCTGACCGAGCGCGACACCAGCTACGGCCTGGGCCAGCTCCCGGACCGCGTGGTGCTGTTCCGGGGCCCGCTGACCCGGATGTGCGAGGACGAGGACGACCTCCTGGACGAGCTGGAGATCACCCTCCTCCACGAACTGGGCCACTACCACGGCATCGACGAGGAACGGCTGCACGCACTGGGCTGGGGCTGAGCCGCTCCCCTAGCCGCAGACCGCGGCCAGGTCTCCGGTGAACACCAGCGGGGCACGCCCACCGCAGATCCCTGCGTTCACGAACGCCTGTCCGGCAGCTGGCTGCAGGGCCGGCGACTGGCCAAGGACGCGCTCCACCCCGAACAGCGACTCGAACGCGCTCGGCGCTGCGAGCCGCACGACGGCGGTGTCGTCGGGGTCGAGGCCCGCACGCTCGGCCGCCTCACGGTAGAACTCGTCGCGGCCCAATGTCCCGTCGACGTAGCCCAGCTCCTCCGCCTTGCCCGACTCGAAGATACCGGCGCCGTACTCTTCGACGATGCGGGTCGCGTCCATGCCGCGGTGGGTGGCCATGTGATCCACGAAGCGCTCGTACTCGGGCTGGATGAGGTCGGCGAACATCTGGCGCTCGCCGTCGGTCAGTTCCCGGAAGGGCTGGCCCGCGTCCTTGCCGGTTCCCCGGGTGATGTACTCCTGGGTGATCCCGCCGGTGGTGGTGACACCGGCCTCCAGGAGGGAGCCGCTGGTGGCGACGACGCCGTCGTAGTGCTCGAAGGGACCGTAGATGACGCCGATGCTCCCGATGATGGAGCCGTGGTCGGCATAGATCACGTCGGCAGGGGCGGTGGAGTAGACGCCGCCGGAGGCGGACATCCCCTGGACGTGCACCATCACCTGCTGCCCGGTGCGCTCCTGGTAGCGCACGATCGCGTCTGAGATGGCCCGGGAGCCGGTGATGCTCCCACCGGGGGTGTTCACGAGCAGGACGACACCGGCCGCGTCATCGGCGTCCAGCTCGTCGAGCATGTCGGCCACCTCGTAGCCGTAGGTGCCCGCGGCCAGCAGGCCACCGTCGGCGGCGGAGGTCATGATGGCGCCGGAGATGTCGATGGCGCGCAACTCGTTGCCGGCGCCCGGCTCGCCCCAGATGGTCTCCGTGGTGGTGGCCTGGGCCTCCCCCGAGGTGGATCCGACCAGCACGCCGAGCCCGACGACGGACATGATGCCGCCGACGAGGGCCAGCGCCGTGACCATGACCGTTAGCCCGAGCCCGAGCCCGATCCCCTTCCCGAAACCGCGCTTGAAGCCTCCCGGTTGTTCGGGCTGGGGGGCGGGTTGTGGGTACCGGTGGGCCGGCGGCGGGAAACCGGCGGTGCCCGGAGCCTGCACCGGGATGTCTGCTGGGGAGTCGGTGGGGTTGTTCGACGAGCTCATGCGGCGCCTCCTGGGTTGCTGTTGAACCTCCAGTGAAGCAGCGCCGGCGGGCCAGTTGCGACGCGGTTGGGCGACGCTGTGGACAGTTCAGCCCAGCGGCTGAGCCGCGGCTCCTCCTCCAGGGGGAGACTGCTACCCCGTGGTCACCGAGATTGTGTGCCAACCCGACGAGCCGTCCGGCACCGGCGGGGCCGTCCGCTCCGTCTGTACCCGGCCGAGGCCGTCGGTGGCCCTGACCCTGAGCTGGTGGTCGCCGGGTGGCAGCTCCACCGTCAGGGACCACAGTCGCCAGGCGTCGATGGTCGGCTCGTCCCGGAGCTCGGCGGGCAGCCAGGGGCCGCCGTCGGCGCTGACCTCGACGGCGTCGACGCCGCGCGTCTGGGCCCAGGCGACCCCGGCGACGGTCGTGGCACCGGCCGGGAGGCGGGCGCCGTCGCGGGGGACATCGATGCGTGAGGCGGTCTTGACGGGTCCGCGCTCGGCCCAGCCGCGCGGGGTCCAGTAGCCCTCGTCCGCGTCGAAGCGGGTCACCTTGAGTTCGTTCACCCACTTCGTGGCCGAGACGTAGCCGTAGAGCCCGGGTACCACGAGCCTCACGGGGAAGCCGTGCTCGGGCGGCAACGGCTCGCCGTTCATGCCGACCGCCAGGAGCGCGTCGCGGCCGTCGGTGAGCGCCTCGATGGGAGTGCCGGCCGTCCAGCCGTCGATGCTGCGTGACAGCACCATGTCGGCATCCGGTCGCACGCCTGCGCGTTCGAGGAGCTCGCGAACGGGCCACCCGGTCCAGACGGCGTTCCCCGCGAGTCCCCCGCCGACGGGGTTCGACACGCACGTGAGGGTCACCATCGACTCGACGTGGCGCTCGGCCAGCAGGTCCGCCAGATTCAGTTTGAGCTCGTTCTCGACGAGACCGGTGACCCGGAGCGTCCAGGTGGCTGGATCCACCTGCGGGACGACGAGGGCCGTGTCGATCCGGTAGAAGGCGTCGTTGGGGGTCTGGAAGGCAGTCTGCCCGGTCACCGTCGCCAGCGCCGTCGCCGGCACCACCACCGGCTCGGCGGCGTCTGGGAGTTCGAGTTCCTCGCGCGCCCGCCGGGTGCTGTCGACGGCGACTTGGAGACCGCGACCGACGGCGAGGCCGACCAGTCCGAGCGCGGCGGCTCCCCCGGTGCGGGCGAGCAGTTCGCGCCGCCCCGGCCGGGCGCGGCCCGGCTCGCCCGTCGCCGACTCGAGCAGCGTGCGCAGCACGAGGATCCCGGCGGTAACCCCGCCGGCGGTGGGCAGGACGTCAACCCAGGTGGCGTCCGCGCGGGTGATGACCGCTGCTGCGGCGAGGGCGCCGCCTGCCAGCAGACCGACCGTCCCGACGGGCCGCTTCAGCCCCGCCAGTACGCCCAGCAGCGCGCAGAGCAGCGACAGGACCAGCCCCATGCCCACGAAGAGGGCGACCTTGTCGGCTGATCCGAAGGTCGCGATGGCCCAGTCCTTCAGCCAGGGCGGGGTCAGGTCCACGAAGGCGGCACCGACGGCGAGCAGCGGCGAGGGTGTGGCTGCGGTTCCGACGGTGCGGGCCAGGGCGGCGGCCAGCAGTTCGGAGACGCCGAGGGTCACGGCGCCGGCTGCGATGCCGATCGCTGCCGTCACGGTGCGCGGTGTCATCTCCCCATGATGTCACCGGGCGGAAGGGCTCAGACGGGAACGCCCCTGAGCAGCTTCGCCAGCGGGTTGCGCAGGGTCGCGAGGTGTTCCCGCGGGTCGGCCGCGCAGACGATCAGGTCGGCACTCGCCCCGGGCGTGAGGTTGTCGGCCCCGAGCCAGGTCCGGGCCCCCCAGCTGGCGGCCTCGAGCGCGAACCCGATGCCGCCGAGGCCCGCGAGTTCGGCGATCTCCTCCTGGATCTGGCCGTGGGGCACGACTGTTCCCGCGTCGGTGCCGGCATGGATCTCGATGCCGGCCTCGATCGCCCGGCCGATGGTCTCGAACCGGCGCTCGTACAGGTGCATCAGGTGGCGGGAGAAGTTCGGGTACTTCTCCCGGCCGGGTGCGGCGTAGTCCGGGAACCGGTTCAGGTTGATCATCGTCGGGACCAGGACGGTGCCGCGTTCGGCCATCTCGTCGATGACGTCGTCGGACATGCCCGTGCCGTGCTCGATGCAGTCGATGCCGGCGGCGACGAGTTCGGCCACGGCCTGCTCGCCGAACACGTGCGCCGTCACCCGGGCGCCCTCCTCGTGTGCCGCCGCGATTGCGGCAGCCGCGACGTCGGCGGGCCACAGGGGTGCGAGGTCCCCGATGCTGCGGTCGATCCAGTCGCCGACGAGCTTGACCCAGCCGTCGCCGGAGCGGGCTTCGTGCCTGACCTGCTCGACGAGGTCCACCGGCTCCACCTCGACCCCGACGTCGCGCAGGTAGCGCATGGGTCGGGCGACGTGGCGTCCGCTGCGCAGCAGGCGGGGCAGCTCGTTGCGCTCCTGCACCCAGCGGGTGTCCGACGGCGAGCCTGCATCGCGAACGAGCATGGTGCCGGCGGCGAGGTCGGCGCGTGCCTGGGCGATCGTCGTTGCCTCGTCGACGGCGCCGCCGGGGCCGAGCCCGATGTGGCAGTGGGCGTCCACGAGGCCGGGGAGGATCCAGGCGTTGCGGGCGATCGTCGTGGCCCCGGGCGCGGGCTCGTGGCTGACGACCCCGTCGACGACGTAGATGTCGGTGGGTTCGTCACCGGGCAGCACCACACCGTGGATGTGAAAACAGTTACCTGCGGTCATGTGGAAGACCCTAGTCCAGCCCAGTGCGTGGGAATCCTCAGGGGTGCCGACGCGCTTCCGGGGGGCACGGGGACGGACGCACCCGTGTGATCACTTGTTCTGGTCGAACATCTTCTGCAGCTCGGGGGGCAGCTCGAAGTCATCCATCGACTGCGGCGCCTCCTGCGGCGTCGGCTTGTCGAGTCCGAGTTCCTGCTGCCGGCGCCTGGCCGGGTTGCCGGAGACCTTGTGCCCGCGCTTCTTGCCCGTCTTCTTGTTCTGGCGCTTGGCCGCACGGCCACCGCCGCCGGATGCGCCGGGCATGCCCGGCGGCATCCCGGGCATCCCGGGCATGCCTCCACCGCCGGCCATCCGCTCCATCATCTTGCGTGCCTCGACGAAGCGGTTGACGAGCTGGTTGACGTCCGAGACCTGGGTGCCGGAGCCCTTCGCGATGCGGGCGCGGCGGGAGCCGTTGAGGATGGCGACGTCGTCGCGCTCGGCGGGAGTCATCGAGTGGATGATGGCCTCGATCCGGTCGACCTCCTTCTCGTCGATCTCGTTGATGGCGTCCTTGAACTGGCCGGCACCGGGCAGCATCCCGAAGATCTTGGACAACGGTCCCATCTTGCGCAGCTGCTGCATCTGTCCGAGGAAGTCCTGGAGGCTGAACTTCGCCCTGCCCCCCATCAGCTTCTCGGCGGCCGCGCGCGACTGCTCCGCGTCGAAGGTCTTCTCCGCCTGCTCGATCAGGGTGAGGACGTCGCCCATGCCGAGGATGCGGCTGGCCATCCGGTCCGGGTGGAAGACGTCGAAGTCCCCCAGCCCCTCGCCGTTGGAGGCGAACATGATCGGCTTGCCGACCACCTTCGCGATCGACAGCGCGGCGCCACCGCGGGCGTCGCCGTCGAGCTTGGTGAGGACGACGCCGTCGAAGCCGATGCCGTCCTCGAACGCCTTGGCCGTGTTGACGGCGTCCTGGCCGATCATGGCGTCGACGACGAACAGGACCTCGTCGGGGTTGACGGCGGCCTTGATGTCGGCCGCCTGCTGCATCAGGGTCTCGTCGATGCCGAGTCGGCCCGCGGTATCGACGATGACGACGTCGTAGAGCCGGCGCTGGGCGTGCTCGATGGCGTCCCGCGCAACCTTGACCGGGTCACCCACGCCGTTGCCCGGCTCGGGGGCGAACACGTGGACCCCTGCGCGCTCACCGACGATCTGCAGCTGGTTCACCGCATTGGGGCGCTGGAGGTCCGCCGCCACGAGGAGCGGGGCGTGCTTCTCGCCGCGCAACCACTTGGCGAGCTTGCCCGCGAGGGTGGTCTTGCCCGCACCCTGCAGACCGGCGAGCATGATCACCGTCGGCGGACGCTTGGCGAAGCGGATGGTGCGTGCCTCGCCGCCCAGGATCGTGACGAGTTCCTCGTTGACGATCTTGATGATCTGCTGCGAGGGGTTCAACGCCTTGGAGAGCTCGATGCCGAGGGAGCGCTCCTTGACGGCTGCGATGAACTCCTTGACGACGCCGAGGTTGACGTCGGCCTCGAGCAGCGCGATGCGGATCTCGCGCATCGTGGCGTCGATGTCGGCCGCTGTCAGGCGACCCTTGGAGCGCAGACCCTTGAATACGTCCGCCAACCGGTCCTGGAGCGTGTCGAACACTGGAAGTTTGCCCTTCGAAGAAAACTTGAACTCGGGCAAGCATACCGGCAGTGGAGCAGGCTACTCCCCGAGGATGCCGGCGACGAAGCCCTCCGGATCGAACGGCGCCAGGTCGTCGACGCCCTCGCCGAGTCCGATCAGCTTGACTGGCACGCCCAGTTCGCGCTGCACCTGCACGACGATGCCGCCCTTGGCGGAGCCGTCCAGCTTCGTGAGCACGATTCCGGTCACGTCGACCACCTCGGAGAAGATGCGGGCCTGCATCATCCCGTTCTGGCCGGTGGTGGCGTCGAGGACGAGCAGGACCTCGTTGACGGTGGCGCGCTTCTCGACCACCCGCTTGACCTTGCCGAGCTCGTCCATCAGGCCGACCTTGGTGTGGAGACGACCGGCGGTGTCGACCAGGACGACGTCGGCGCGCTCCCCGGCCCCCCTGCTGACCGCGTCGAAGGCCACCGACGCGGGGTCGGCACCCTCGGGGCCGCGCACGGTCGGGACGCCCACGCGCTCGCCCCAGGTCGAGAGCTGCTCGGCGGCGGCGGCGCGGAACGTGTCCGCGGCGCCCAGCACGACGGACTTGCCCTCCGCCACCAGCACGCGGGCCAGCTTGCCGACGGTGGTGGTCTTGCCGGTGCCGTTCACGCCGACCACGAGGACGACAGCGGGGTCGTCGTCGCCGGAGGCGAGGTTCAGGGAGCGGTCCAGCGTGGGGTCCACCAGCTTGAGGAGTTCGGCGCGCAACACCTTCCTCGCGGCCTCGGGGTCGGCCACGCCCTCGACGGCGAGTTGCTTGCGCAACGCCTCGGTGAGCTCGGTGGTGGGTCCCACGCCCAGGTCGGACGCGATCAGCGTGGCCTCGAAGTCGTCCCAGACGTCGGAGTCGATCCGGTCGACGCTGAGCAGGTCCGCGAGTGCGCGTGCCAGGGCGTTCTGGCTGCCGGACAGCCGACGGCGCAGCCGCGCGAACCGGGACTGCGGCGCCTCGATCTCCTCGCGGGCAGGTGCTGCGGGCTCCTCGACCCCAACGACTTCGACGTCGGCCTCGACCGTCGTGGCCTCTGCCTCAGCGCCCGGAGCGGGGGCCGGCTCTATGGCCTCCGGCTCGACGGGCGCCTCGATCCCCCGTCGTCCGCGGTAGGCGAGGATGCCGCCGCCGATCAGGAAGAGTCCGATGAGGGCGACGATTAGCCAGAAGATCCAGTCCACGCCGTCATCCTAGCGAGCCGTGGCGACAGGCCTCATTCGGGTCGCTCGTCCAACCGTTCGAGGAACTTCGGGGGTTGCCCCTTGCCATTGAGGTGTCGGCTGGTGGTCTCGGCCACCCGCTCCCACTTGGCGCCGCGCCTACCACCCAGTCGGCCCGAGGACAGCGCGACCACGGCCATCAGGCCGAGCGCCAGCACGACCGTGACGACGACGGCGAACACGAAGACCCATGGCATGCACGAATCCTACGACGCCGGGGCCCCGGATCGCGTCAGGCGAGCCGTTGGCTCACCACGGTCGAGATGCCGTCCCCCCGCATGGTGACGCCGTAGAGGGAGTCGGCGATCTCCATGGTGCGCTTCTGGTGCGTGATGACGATCAGCTGCGACTTCTCCCGGAGCTCCTCGTAGATGCCGAGCAGACGTCCGAGGTTGGCGTCGTCGAGCGCGGCCTCCACCTCGTCGAGGATGTAGAACGGGCTCGGTCGGGCGATGAAGAGGCTGACCAGGAAGGCCACCGCCACGAGGGACCTCTCGCCGCCCGACAGCAGCGAGAGCCGCTTGACCTGCTTGCCGGCGGGCCGTGCCTCGACGTCGACGCCAGTGTTCAGCCAGTCCCCCGGCTCCGTGAGCACGAGCCGCCCCTCGCCCCCTGGGAACAGGCGGGGGAAGACGTCGTTGAACGTGGCCTCGACGTCACGGTAGGCCTGCTCGAAGACCTCCTGGACGCGTCGGTCGACCTCCTCGATGATGTCGATCAGGTCCGCGCGGGTCTGCTTGAGGTCGTCGAGCTGCTCGGCCAGGAACGCGTGCCGGGCCTTCATGGCGTCGAACTCCTCCAGCGCGAGCGGGTTCACCCGCCCCAGGACGGCGAGGTTGCGCTCCGCCCTGCGCAGCCGCGTGGCCTGCTCCTCGCGGACGTAGGGCACGGGCTCGGGCACCTCGTCGTCGTCGGTGAGTGCCGATCCGTCGGGTCGGGTGATGACTGGAACGAGCTCGTCGGGACCGTACTCCGACACCAGCGTCTCGGCCTCCAGCCCCAGCTCGGAGAGCGCGCGGTCCACGAGCTGCTCGATCTTCATGCGGTGCTCGATGCGGACCATCTCGTCGCGATGGGCGCCACGCACCAGTTCCTCGAGCCTTGCCGAGGCTGCCCTTGACTCGTGCCGGACCCGCACCACGGCGGCCTCGGCGTCGCGGCGGTCCTGTTCGGCGAGGTCACGCTCCCGCGAGGCCCGTTGCCGCGCCACTTCCACGTGCTCCGCGAGCTGGCCCGCCGCCTCGTTGACGGTGCGCGCCACCTCTGCCTCGCGCCTGAGCTGCTCGGCGCGAGCCCTTGCCTTCGCGCGGGAGGCACGCTCCGTCTGCGCGGCGCGCAGCAAGCCCTCGGCCCGTCCGGCCAGGGCCTTGGCCTGCTCCTCCGCCGTGCGCAGGGCCAGTCGGGCCTCCATCTCCACCTGCCGGCAGCGTCTCGCCTCGAGCGCCTTGTCGTCACGATCGGCCGGGTCGGGTTCCGTGACCTCCTCGTCGTCGGCGGCGGCGAGCCTGGCCTCGAGCGCCTCGAGCTTCTCGGTGTCGGTTGCGCGCGCGGTGGTGGCCGCATCGATCGCCTCCGTGAGCCGTTCCGCCTCGCGCAGGGCGGCCGCCTGGGTCTGCCGGAACTGGCCGAGCTGGTCGGCGACGGCGGCGAGTTCAGCGTCCGAAGCGTGCAGTTGCGCCAAGGCATCAGCCTCGGCACGTTTGGCCTGCTCCAGTGCGGGAGTCGTCTCGGCCACCCTGAACCGGATCCGGTCCAGCTCGTGGCCCTGCTCGGCAAGCGCCTCCTCCGCGGCGGCCAGCTGGGCGGACAACTCGAGCAGCGACGCCGTCGCGGCGGATCCGCCCTCGACCAGCCAGGACGAGACCAGGTCACCGTCACGGGTCACGGCAATGAGCTCGCCGTCGGCCTCGACCGCGGCGCGCGCCTCGCGGAGGGACTCGACTCCGACCACGCCCCTCAGCAGGCGGGAGATGGTGCCGCGCAGTTCGTCGGGCGCGGTGATCCGGCCCGCGAGTGCCCCGGGCGGCTCGGGCTGGGCGTCCACGACGCCGCCGACAACGAGGGGCGCGCGGCCGAGATCCGCGGTGGCGAGGTGCTCCACTGCGTCGACGGCGGGTCCCAGTCCCTCGGTGACGATCGCCTCGGCGGCAGCGCGCAACCCCACCGCGACGGCGTTCTCCCAACCGGCCTCCACCGCGATCAGGTCGGTGAGCCGGCCGCGGATGCCGTCACGTCCGGAGGCGAGCAGGTCAGCCGAACCGTCCTTGCGCTCAGTGGTCAGGCGGAGCGCCTCGATCCGTGCCTCGAGGGCCGCCCTCTCCCGGACCGCGGCGGTCTCGGCGGCGCGCAGTTCGGCGAGCGTGTGCTCGTGCCGGGCGACCGCCTCCGCCGCCTCCTCGTACTCAGCGTCCAGGTCGGACTCGGAGGCGCCGAGACCCGCGAGGGACGACTCGGTGCCGTGGTAGCTGCGCTCGGCCTCGGCCGCCCGCTCGATGGCTTCGTCGCGGCGACGGGCGAGGCGCTCGACCTCCTCCTCGGATGCCTCGAGCCGGGACTTGATGGAGTTCACCTGGCCGTTGAGCCGGGCGAGGCCCTCTCGCCGGTCGGCGATGGCGCGCAGGGTGGTGGCGTAGGCCTGCTCCGCGGCGGCGTGCTCCTTCTCGGCAGCGTTGCGGCGCAGGGTGGCGTCGGTGAGTGCCTCGTGGGCGGTCTGGACCCGGTTCGCGAGTTCGTTCTCCTTCTCGCGCACCTCGGCGGCGTCGCGCTCCAGAGCGTCGGGATCCCGGCCCCCGACGTCGAGCGCGGGCTGCGCCTCCCCGGAGCGCATCCGCTCGGCCGAGATCGAGATCGTGGTCGAGACCCGTTCCCTCAGGCTCGCCAGCGCGTACCACGTCTCCTGGGCACGGTCGTAGGAGGTGCCCGCGTCCCGGAGCGCCTGCTCGGCGGCCTCCTCCGCGGCCGTGGCGCGCCTGACCTCCAGCTCGGCCCGTTCCCTGGCCGCCTGCACGGCCGCCTCGTCGGCGAGTTCTGCGGCGAGCGCCTGCTGGGCGGCGGCGAGTTCGTCGGCGAGCAGGCGTGCCTTCGCGTCGCGGAGCTCGGCCTGGATCACGGCGGCCTTGCGGGCCGCCTCCGCCTGGCGGCCCAGGGGCTTGAGCTGGCGCTGCAGCTCCCCGATGAGATCGGTCAGGCGCTCGAGGTTGGCCTTGGTGCCGTCCAGCTTGCGCAAGGCCTTCTCCTTGCGCTTGCGGTGCTTGAGCACGCCGGCCGCCTCCTCGATGAAGCCGCGCCGGCTCTCGGGGGTGGCCTGCAGGATGGCGTCCAGCTGGCCCTGTCCGACGATGACGTGCATCTCGCGCCCGATGCCGGAGTCGCTGAGGAGTTCCTGCACGTCCAGCAGCCGGGCAGGTGCACCGTTGATGGCGTACTCGGAGCCACCGCTTCGGAACATCGTGCGGGTGATGGTGACCTCTGCGTAGTCGATGGGCAGCGCCCCGTCGGAGTTGTCGATCGTGAGTTCCACCTCGGCGCGGCCGAGCGGGGCGCGCTTGGCGGTGCCCGCGAAGATCACGTCCTCCATCTTGCCGCCGCGCAGCGTCTTGGCTCCCTGTTCCCCCATGACCCAGCTGAGCGCGTCCACGACGTTGGACTTCCCGGAGCCGTTGGGCCCCACGACGCAGGTGATCCCCGGTTCAAATGCAAGCGTCGTCGCTGACGCGAAGGACTTGAACCCGCGGAGGGTCAACTGCTTCAGGTACACGTCAGGTGCCCTCCTGCTGGATGTCCTCCGGGTGCTCGGCCTCTTCCGTCTCGTCCAGCGTCCTGATGGCCTTGAACGTCCAGAACTTGTTGACGAGGAACGTGATCGGAATCGTACACACGATCATTATCAGCTGTGCCCAGTACTTGCGGGTCCGGAAACCCGTGGAGTCGTCGAAGATGTCGGTGGGCAGTGCCACCGGGGAGCCCTGGTGCATGAGCGCGGTCAGGATCAGCAGGCCGACGCCCTGGGCGATCAGCCCGACGGTCAGGAAGGGGAAGTACTCGCGGAACCAGTTGGCGGAGTGGTGGGACTTGAACGTCCAGCGCCGGTTCAGCTGGAAGTTGAACAGGTTGGCGACGAAGAACGACAGCATGGAGAAGACGTGGTACCAGCGGACGTTGAACTCCGTGAACGGGATGTTCCACCACACCTCGGTGCCCGCGAGGTAACCGGCGCTGGGCCAGACCAGCGGAAGCAGCTTGCCCACGAAGATGAACGCGACGAAGTTCACGAACACGCCCAGCCCGCCGACCACGCCGAAGCGGAACAGCTGCCAGATGGAGGTCTCGTAGCGCTCGTACTTCGTCTTGAACCACTCCATCAGCGGGCTCCTCCTCGGGGCAACCGCTGGCACTTTGTGCACAGGAAGCTGCTGCGGTTGGCGAACTGCCGCCTGACCATCGGTGTGGCGCACCGGTTGCAGGGCAGGCCCTCCCGACCATAGGCGTCGAGTGACCTCGCGAAGTAACCCGACTCACCGTTGACGTTCACGTACAGCGAGTCGAACGACGTCCCGCCCTGCAGCAGGGCATCGGTCATGACGTCGCGGGCGTGCTGCAGCACCTCGACGGCCCTGCGGCGCGTGAGTCGGTTCGTGGGGTGCTCGAAGTGCAGGCGGGCGCGCCACAGTGACTCGTCGGCGTAGATGTTGCCGATTCCCGAGACGAGGCGCTGGTCCAGCAGCGCCCGCTTCACCGTCGTGTTGCGGCTTCGCATCCGCTCGCCGACGTCCTCGGCGTCGAAATCCGGATCGAACGGGTCGAGCGCGATGTGGGGCACTGGGTTGGCGGCGCCGCCCTCGGCCAGGGTCAGTCCCCCGAACATCCGTTGGTCCACGAAGCGGAGCTGCCGGCCGTCGTCGAGGTCGAACAGCACGCGGGTGTTGCGGACCAGCTCGTCCTGCGCGTCGTTGACCCGGAACTGGCCGCTCATGCCGAGGTGCACCACGAGGGCGTCGTCGCCCAGCGCGAGCCACATGAACTTGCCACGCCGGCGCACGTCGTCGATGGTGCGCCCCTCCAGGGCAGCACGCATCCCCTCGGCGCCGAAGGGGTGAGACCGCACGGGCCGGGGGTGCAGCACCGTCAGCCGCTCGATGCGGCGTCCTGTTGCGTGGGAGGCGAGTCCGCGCCGGACCGACTCCACCTCGGGGAGTTCAGGCATGCGCGCCGCCGAGCGCCCTGTACGCGATGGTGGCGGCACGCTGTTCCGCGAGCTTCTTGCTGGGGGCGGTGCCGGCACCGCGGGGCTCCCCGTCGACGACGACGGTGGCGGTGAACTCGCGCTGGTGGTCCGGGCCGGTCCCGGCCACCTCGTAGACGGGCAGGCCCCAGCCGTTGCGGGCTGCGAGCTCCTGCAGCGAGGTCTTGAAGTCGGCGTACTCGCCCTCGGCCTGGGACTGGGCGATGCGCTCGTCCAGGAGGGCGTGGATGAACCGGGACGACGCCTCGCTGCCTCCCGAGAGGTGGACGGCGCCGATGATGGCCTCGGTGGTGTCGGCCAGGATGGAGGACTTGTCGTTGCCGCCGGTGGCCACCTCGCCCTTGCCTAGCAGGACGTGGCCGCCGAGTTCGAGCTCGCGGGCCACCCGTGCGAGGGCGTAGGTGCTGACGACGGAGGCCCGCAGCTTCGCCAGCTCCCCTTCCGCCAGGTCCGGGTAGGTGTGGAAGATGTGTTCGGTCACCACGATCTGCAGCACCGCGTCGCCCAGGAACTCGAGCCGTTCGTTGCTCGGGATGCCGCCGTTCTCGTAGGCGTAGCTGCGGTGGGTGCAGGCCAACTCGAAGAGCTGGGTGTCCACGCGGACACCCAGCTCGTCAAGCTGTTGTGTGAGTCTGCTCACCCTCGTCGGGGTGGAGGCTCGCGTCAGGCCTGGACGACCTGCCGGCGTGCTCCCTTGGGACCGTACTGGCCGCAAGAGGGGCAGGCGGTGTGGGACAGGTGACGCTCGCGGCAGGCCGGGTTCACGCACTCGACGGTGGGGACGACGGACGTCTTCCACTGCGCACGGCGGGACCGGGTGTTGCTGCGCGACATCTTCCGCTTCGGAACGGCCACGATCTTCTCCTACTACTCAGGTTTGAAAGTTCAGTTGTTCGGCTTGACGTCCAGGTCCGCCAGCGTCGCCCAACGGGCGTCGATGACGGCTTCGTGCTCGTGCGTCGGATCATCGTTGAGGTTGAACCCGCACTCGGGGCACAGACCCAGACAATCCTCACGGCACAGGGGCGTGAACGGCAGTTCAAGCACCACGGCGTCGCGTAGCACCCCGTCGAGATCGATCGTGTCCTCGACGATCTGCCGCTCGTCCTCCTCCACCTCGTGTCCGGGGTAGAAGAAGAGTTCCTGCAGGCGGAACGTCTCGGCACCCTCGATGTCTCTCAGGCACCGGGCACAGGCGCCGTGCAGTTGCACGGCGGCCGTTCCCGAGACCAGGACTCCCTCCACCACGGCCTCCAGACGGAGGTCGAGGTCGATGTCGGAGCCCTCGGGCACTCCGATCACTTCGAGACCAAGGTCGGCGGGCGCAGGTACGGTCCTGCTGACCTCGCGCATCGACCCCGCGCCGTGGCCCAGCTCCAGTACCTCAAGTACCAGCGGTGAACGACGGTCAGCTCTGCGATGTACGGACGTCATGCGAACAATCCCTTCGTACGTCGACCATGTTCTCGAAACATGACCGACTGCTTACGATACCTGAGCAGGAGGCGTGGCCAAAATCCTCCCACCCCAGATCCGGATCAGTCCCAGGTTCGCTGCGCGATTGCCCTGGCGACGTTGTCCGGAACGTAGCGGGTGACGTCGCCGTGCAGCTTCATCACGGTGCGCAGGATGGTGCTGGAGAGGGTGACGTGTTGCTCCGCCGCGGGCAGCAGCACGGTCTCCAACCCGGTCAGGCCGTGGTTCATGTGGGCCATCTGGAGTTCGAAGTCGAAGTCCGCCCCGAACCTGAGCCCCTTGACGACGGCGGTGATCCCCCGCTGGGCGCAGAAGTCAGCCAGCAGTCCGTCAATCTCTGCCACCTCCACCCCGTCCAGGTCGGCCACGGCACCCCGGACGAGGTCGATGCGCTCGTCCCCGAACAGGTACTTCTTCTGGTCGTTGCGTCCCACCCCGACCAGCACCGACCCGAACAGGTCACGGGCCCGCGTGATGATGTCGACGTGCCCCAGGGTGATCGGGTCGAAGGATCCCGGGCAGAGCACGGTTGGTTTCATCGTCATTCCTGTTCCTCGCGCAGCGCCCCGAAGTGGAGCGTGGTCTCACCGTACCGGCGTTCCCACAGGTCGCCGAAGGCTTCGGGCCAACTCGGCGCACCAGTCCTGCTGGACCGTTCGACCACGACGAGCGCCTGCTCCACGAGCGCGCCGCCCGAGACCAGTGACGCCAGGATGCGATCCACGGTGGCGGCGGGGACGTCGTAGGGAGGGTCGATGAACACGAGGTCGAACCGGCCGGGCGAGGACTTCACGGCGGACTCGACGGTGCCGGAGTTGACCTCCACGCGCAGGCCCGCCGCGGCGGCGTTCTCCCTGATCAGGCCCGCGGTCCTGTTGTCCACGCACACCACCCTCGCCGCGCCGCGGCTGGCGGCCTCGAGGCCGAGCCCGCCGCTGCCCGCGAACAGGTCCAGCACGGTGACGTCCAGGAGTTGCTCAGCGGAGTCGGAGTCGACGGTCCCGAACCAGGTCGCCAAGGAGGAGAACAGCGCCTCCTTCACCCGGTCGGTCGTCGGTCGGGTGTTGTCGCCCTTTGGTGTGGCCAACCGCCTGCCCTTGGCGCGGCCCGAGATGATCCTTGCCATCAGCTCTTCTCCAGCCAGTCGCCCGCCGCCACCAGTTCGGCCGCGGTCACGAGGTCGGCGAGCCGCGGGTCGTCCCCGGCACGCTCGTCGGCGATCACCCGCTCTGCCAGCAGCTTGGCCTGCTGGATCATCGCGGCGTCCGTGAGGACCCGCAACAGCTTCAGCGACGACTGCCCCGACTGCGCGGCCCCGAGCACGTCGCCCTCCCTTCGGAGTTGCAGGTCCCGCTCCGCGAGCGCGAATCCGTCGGTGCTCGCGACCAGGGCGTCCAGCCGTTCGACGGCGGTGAAGTTGTCGTCGGCCGGTGCGGCCAGCAGCAGGCACAACCCGGGGTGCTGGCCGCGGCCGATGCGGCCGCGCAGCTGGTGGAGCTGCGAGATGCCGAAACGATCGGCGTCCATCACGACCATGACGGTGGCGTTCGGGACGTCCACGCCCACCTCGATCACGGTGGTGGCGACCAGCACGTCGGTCCGGCCGGCGGCGAAGTCCGCCATCGCAGCATCCCGCTCGGCCACCGGCTGCTTGCCGTGCACCATGCCAAGCCGCAGCCCGCTGAGGGGGCCCGCCTGGAGCTCGGGCAGCAGCTCGGTGACGGCGGTGAGACCCTCCCCCTCCTCCAGGTCCGCGTCGGTCTGCTTGCCCGTGATGGCGGGGCACACGATGAAGGCCTGCCGGCCGCCGGCCACCTCCTCACGGATGCGCTCCCAGGCCCGCTGCACCCAGGTGGGCTGGGTGCGCGTGTCTACATGGACGGTCTGCACCGGGGACCGCCCGGCGGGGAGCTCACGCAGCTCGGAGACCGCGAGGTCTCCGAAGACGGTCATCGCGATGGAGCGCGGGATGGGAGTGGCCGTCATCACCAGCGTGTGGGGCTGGCGCTGGGCCTTCGCCGCCAGCGCGGCCCGCTGCTCGACGCCGAAGCGATGCTGTTCGTCGATGACGACCAGCCCAAGGTCGTGGAACCTGACCGGGTCGCTGAGCAGCGCATGCGTGCCCACGACGATGCCGGCCTCGCCGCGCTCGATGTTCAAGAGGACGTCACGCCTGGCTGACGCCGAGAGGGCGCCCGTGAGCAGCGAGACCGTCGTGGCGTCGGGGTGGGCCCCCAGCTGCTGGCCCGCCCCCAGGTCCCCGAGCAGCTTCGTGATCGTGGCGTGGTGCTGCTTGGCGAGCACCTCCGTCGGGGCGAGGAGGACCGCCTGGCCGCCCATGTCCACCACGGCGAGCATCGCCCGCAGCGCCACGATGGTCTTGCCGGAGCCGACCTCGCCCTGCAGGAGCCGGTGCATCGGGTGCTCCCGCGCCAGGTCCTCGAAGACCTGCTCCCCCACCTGCTGCTGCCCGTCGGTCAGGGTGAACGGCAACCGCTGGTCGAAGGCCGCGAGCAGGCCGTCGTCGCGGCGGGGCCTGGGCGTGGCGGCCTGGCCCTCGAGCTCCGCCCGGCGGTACGCCATGGCCAGTTGCATCCCGAAGGCCTCGTCGAACCGAAGCCTCTCGATGCCCTTGGCGGCATCTGCCTTGTCCACCGGTTCGTGCACCTCGGTCAGGGCCTTGTCCAGGGGCAGGACACCGGCCTCCTGGACGACCCAGTCGGGCAGTGTGTCCCCGAGCGGTGTCACGGTGGGCAGCACCAACCGGATCGACTCGGCGATGGTCCAGGTGGGCAGTTTCGCCGTGGCCGGGTAGAGGCCGACCATCGTGCTGCGCTGGACCGCGCGCTCCATGTGCTTCTGCACCTCCGACTTCTTGGCGGTCACCTGGCCGGCGGAGTCCAGGATGACGAAGTCGGGGTGGGTGAGTTGGAACTCGTTGTTGAAGACTCCGACCTTGCCGATGAAGATGCCGCGGCTGCCCTTGACCAACAGTCCGGACCACCAGGTGGCCAGGTGCGGCTTGGGGGCGAACAGTGTGATCCGGAGGAAGTTGTCGCCGTCGGTCAGGATGGACTCCACCCGCGTGCGCGCCCCGTACTTGACCTCGGTGCGGTGGACCTCTGCGACCAGCGCGACGTCCTCACCCACCCGTAGGTCCCCCAGGTCGCTCATCTCCGTGCCGGGCAGGTACCGACGGGGGGTGTGTCGCACGAGGTCCCCCACCGTTGCGATGCCGAGCTTCGCGAAGTGTTCGGCGGTCTTGCCGCCGACGACGTCACGCAGCCCGCGATGCAGTTCCCGCTGGATCCCGGTGCGCCACTTGACCATGCGGGGAAGCCTACAAGCAGCGGCGGACACACCCTGTCCCGGACCGGCCGTGCCTGCGCCCGGTCCGTCGCGCGGCGATGCGTCGACGCAGGCCCGGTGCCGGGCACGAAAAAACCGATGACCCGTGGCCGCAGCCACGAGTCATCGGTCGAGTTCTTTCACCTGCTCCAGGTCAGCGTGTGACCTTTCCGGCCTTCAGGCAGGAGGTGCAGACATTGAGACGCTTGGGGGCGCCGTCGACGGTGGCACGAACGCGCTGGATGTTCGGGTTCCAGCGACGATTGGTCTTCTTCTTGGACCAAGGCACGTTGTGACCGAAGCCGGGTCCCTTGGCGCAAACATCACATACGGCGGCCACTGGAATCTCCCTTGTTGCTTGCCGGACGCAGGGTTGCGGCCGGTCGATCGTCAACTGCCCGACGGCGACGGCCGTAGGCAACCTGTAGATCATAACCGAGCCCGCACTGATTCACAAAGTTGGGCCCAGGACCTCGCGCAGGCGGTCCGCGAACTCGTCCGGACTGCCCGTCTGGCCGTGTTCCCCGTCCGCAAATCCTGCGTGCCCGTCGGGAAAAGCGACCACCCGCAGCCCGAGCGCCTCCGCGGCGCTCCGGGCACCGCGCGCAGCCAGCCCACCCCCGGAATCAGCTCCGATGGCCACCAGGATCCGGTCTGCAGCGGCAGCAATCGCCGTCTGGTCCGGCTGGTGGCTGGGGCCGTTGCGGATGCTCCCCGCCAGCAACGGGTCGTCCCGCGAGCCGTCGTCGGTGGCGGGGAGACCGAACTGCGCGGGGGCGGGTGCGGGCCGCTGGAGGTAGGCCTCGTCCAGCTCGCCGTCGTGCATCACGAGCGTGATGAACTTCGCCATCGCCGGGCCGAAGCCGTCCCGTTCGTAGGTGGCGGCGATGTCCTCGTTGGCGCGCTCCACGAACTCGCGGTCCGGCAGGAACTGTGTCAGCGGCGGCTCGTGGGCCACCAGGAGGTGCACCTTCTCCGGCGCCAGCTCCATGAGTGCGAGTGCGTTGACGGCTCCGCCGCTGGATGCGAAAACGTCCACGGCCCCCACATCGAGGGAGTCGATCAGCAAGGCCAGGTCCGCCGCATGGTCCCGCGCGCCCAGGAGCCGGTCGTCGCCCTCGGCGCGCACGCTGCGCCCCACTCCCCGTGGGTCGTAGGTGACCACCACCCGGTCGGCACTCATGCGCTCTGCGAGCCCGCGGAAGCCTCCGCCACCCATGGGGAACCCGGCCAACAGCAGCACGGGCTCCGGACCCGGTGCGCGCAGGTCGCCGTGCACCTCACGGTGCAGGTCCGTCTCCGGTGTGTTCATGCTGCGCTCCTCGGTCCTCGACGTCGAAACCAACCGATCATGCCCTCGATCGATCCTACGACGCCCCCAGGCCACAGCACCGCCCGAGCCGTTGGGCTCGGGCGGTGCTGTGTCCCACGCACTGGCAGGCCTGCTCAGGTGGTGACCACCACAGGCACGATCATCGGGCGGCGGCGCAGTCGCTTCGAGACCCAGGCACCCATGACCCGGCGCGTCACCTGCTGCAGCCGGTAGGTGTCGTCGACTCCCTCCTTGAGCGCCTTGACCAGCGCGTCGGCCACCTGGCGGCGGACGTCGTCGAATACCGACGGGTCCTCCGCGAAGCCGCGGGCATTGATCTCGGGCCCGCTGAGGAGTTCCTTGTTGTGGAGGCTCACGACCGAGACCACGGAGATGAAGCCCTCCTCTCCGAGGATCATGCGGTCAGTCAACGACTCGGAGATGTCACCCACGGTGGAGCCGTCCACGAAGATGTAGGAAGCGTCGATCCGTCCCACCTTGCGGGCGCGGCCGTTGGCGAGGTCGACTGCGTCGCCGTCCTCCGCGACGATCACGCGGTCCGCCGGCACGCCCGTGGAGATGGCCAGCTTGGCGTTGGCGATCAGGTGCCTGATCTCGCCGTGCACCGGCATCACGTTCTTCGGGGTGAGGATGTTGTAGCAGTACAGCAACTCGCCCGCCGAGGCGTGACCGGAGACGTGCACGAGGGCGTTGCCCTTGTGGACCACCTGGGCCCCGAGCTTCGAGAGGCCGTTGATCACCCGGTAGACCGAGTTCTCGTTGCCGGGGATGAGGGAGGAGGCCAGCAGCACGACGTCGCCGGGGGCCACCTCGATGACGGGGTGCTCCTTGTTGGCGATGCGGCTGAGCGCGGCGAGGGGCTCGCCCTGGGAGCCGGTCGAGACGATCACCACCCTGTCCTCGGGGTACTTGTCGATGTCCTTCAGCTCGATCAGGGTGTCCGCGGGCACCTTCAGGTAGCCGAGCTCGCGGGCGGTGGCCATGTTTCGAACCATGGAGCGGCCCACGTAGACGACCTTGCGGCCGTGCTTCACGGCCATGTTCAGCACCTGCTGGACTCGGTGCACGTGCGAGGCAAAGCAGGCGACGATCAGCTTCTGGCGCGCCTGGTCGAAGACGCGGGCGATGGCGGGCTCGACGTCCTTCTCAGGGGTGGTGAAGCCGGGCACCTCGGAGTTGGTGGAGTCGCTCATGAACAGGTCGATCCCCTCCTCCGCCAGGCGGGCGAAGGCACGCAGGTCCGTGATGCGACCGTCGAGGGGGAGCTGGTCCATCTTGAAGTCACCCGTGTGCAGGACCGTGCCGGCGGCGGTGCGGATGGCGACGGCCAGGGCGTCGGGGATGGAGTGGTTCACTGCGATGAACTCGAAGTCGAAGGCACCCTGCGTGAGGCGCTCCCCCTCCTTGACCTGGTTGAGCACCGTGTTGCGGATGCGGTGCTCCTTGAGCTTGTTGCGCACCAGCGCCAGCGTCAGCTTGGAACCGTAGACGGGGATGTCGGAACGCTTGCGCAGCAGGTAGGGCACCGCACCGATGTGGTCCTCGTGGCCGTGCGTCAGCACGAGGGCGACGATGTCGTCGAGGCGGTCGTCGAGGTAGTTCAGCGCCGGGAGGATCAGGTCCACGCCGGGGTGCTGGTCCTCGGGGAACAGCACGCCGCAGTCCACGAGCGCGATCTGGCCGTCGATCTCGAAGGCCGCCATGTTGCGGCCCACGTCGCCGAGGCCTCCCAGCGGGATCACACGCAGGGTTCCGGGCTTCAGCTTGGGAAGAGTCTTCGAATCAGTCACTGGGTCAGCCTAGTCCACAGGGCATACACTGGCCCCCATGCCAGTTCCAGATTCCGTCCGTCTCGCCATGCCCGCAGAGGCCGTGGACGTCGCCCGACTCCAGCGCAGGGCCTGGGGTGCGAACCCGGTCATGGCCCGCGCGCTCGGCGAGATCAGCGCCGACGAGACGGTCCGCGCCTGGCACGAGGCGATCACGAAACCCCCGCTGGCCCACCTGCGTGTCCTGGTCGCACAGGCCTCTGGCATGATCGTCGGCTTCGCGGTCACCGGCCCGAGCAACGACCCGGATGCCGCGCCCACCGACGGCCTGATCGCGGAGTTCGTGGTGGACGAGGACTCGGTCGAGGCGGGGCACAGCTCGCGCCTGATCAACGCCGCCGTGGACACCCTGCGGGCCGACGGCTACGAGGTGGCCACGATCTGGCTGCCCAGCGACGCCGACGAGAAGCGCCAGTTCCTCGTCGAGTGCGGCTGGGCCACCGACGGCGCCCACCGCGAAGTGGGGCCGGAGGAGGGCGACGACGCCGGCGCGCTGAAGCTGCTGCGGATGCACACCGACATCAAGAAGGACTGACCTCGGGTCAGATCCCCAGCACGCCCTCGATGCCCTCCGTCAGGCCGGGGTCCGAGTCGACGTGACGGATACCAGCCACCACGCCGGGCATGAAGCTCGCCCGGTCGAAGCTGTCATGACGGATGGTGAGCGTCTCCCCCGCCGCGCCCAGCAGGACCTCCTGGTGCGCCACGAGGCCCTGCAGCCGGACCCCGTGCACGTGGATGCCATCCACCACGGCACCGCGGGCGCCACCGTCGTGGACCGTGGCATCGGGCACGGGACCCATGTCCGCGGCCGCCCGGGCCGCGGCGAGTTTCTGTGCCGTGGTGGTGGCGGTGCCAGAGGGCGCCTCCGCCTTGCCCGGGTGGTGCAGTTCGACGATCTCGACGCTCGGGTAGAAGGGCGCCGCCAGGGCCGCGAACTTCATCATCAGGACAGCGCCGATGGAGAAGTTGGACGCGATCAGGATGCCGACCTGCGGGTGTTCGGCGCAGAGGGCACGCACGCGGGCGAGGCGTTCAGCGTCGAACCCGGTGGTTCCGACGACGAGGTGGATGCCGTTGGCGAATGCCCACTCGATGTTGTCCATGACGGCGTCGGGGTGGGTGAAGTCGACAACGACCCTCGCCTTGGCCAGGTCCGCCCTGTTGCCGTCGACATCCACGCCACCGACGAGCACCATCCCGTCGGCCTCCTCGACCGCGCGGCCCACCTCGCTGCCCATCTTGCCGCCGATTCCAAGGACCCCGACCGGGATGTCACCCATGATTTGTCGCCTCTCGCTTCGCCTGCTGTCCTACTCGGACCACTGCCGGAACTCACGGTACCGCGCCAGGATCGACGGGTCGTGCTCCGCGACCAGGCGCTGGGCACCCTCTGCCTCCCAGTGCGGCGGCGTGTCCCCACCGGCAAGGACCCAGGCTGCCTGGCGCGCTGCGCCACGGGCCACGTACTCGCCGGGGGTGGGCACGACCACGTCAGTGCCGAAGATGACGGGAGCGAGCGCCTGCACGGCTGCGGAGCGGGCGGCTCCGCCGGTGAGGACCACCTCGTTGATGTCCACCCCGTGGACACGGATCGCTTCCATGCCCTCGGCCAGCAACGTGAGCAGGCCGTTGAAGGCCGCCCGGGCCAGGTTCTCGCGCGAGAAGTTCGCGTAGGTCAGGCCGTGCAGGGCGGCGTTCGCGTCCGGCAGGTTCGGGGTGCGCTCGCCACCGAAGTAGGGCACGAGCACCGCTCCCCCCGCGTCGGGGACCGCCGCCAGCGCGAGCCGCGCGAGTTCGTCGTGGTCGACGCCCAGGACCCGGGCGGCGGCGTCGAGGATCTGGGCGCCGTTGAGGGTCACCGCGAGCGGCAGGTACCGCCCGGTGGCGTCGGCGAAGCCCGCAACCAGACCGCTGGCATCCTTCACCGGGGTGTCGCTGACCACCCCGACCACGCCGGAGGTCCCGAGGGAGACGGAGGTCATGCCCGGCGCCAGCCCGAGGCCGAGGGCGGCGCCCGCGTTGTCCCCGCAGCCGGGACCGAGTGCCGCGCCGGAGCCGCCGAGGCGTCCCACGACCTCGTTGGGGGCGGCGACCCGCGGCAGGCGGATCGCCGAGGGGTCGCGTCGCAGCGCGAGCTCCAGCAGTTCGGGCAGGTAGGAGTTGGCGGCCGAGTCGAAGTAGCCCGTGCCGGAGGCGTCGGAGCGGTCGGTGGCCAGGTCCGCCAGGTCGGTGGAGCCCGAGAGCTTCCAGGTGATCCAGTCGTGCGGCAGGCACACGGCCGCCACCCTGTCGAGGTTCTCCGGTTCGGCATCGGCGAGCCAGCGCAGCTTGGTCACGGTGAGGGAGGCGACGGGCACGCTTCCGATCCGCTCCGCCCACGCCCTGCGTCCCGCGACGACGTCGCCGTCGCCCAGCTCGACGACGAGCTCGCCTGCGGCGCGGCCGGAACGGGTGTCGTTCCACAGCAGGGCGTCCCGGACCACGTCCCCGGCTGAGTCGAGGCAGACCATGCCGTGCTGCTGGCCGGAGACGCTCACCGCCTCCACGTCGTCGAGGCCGCCGGCCTCTGCGATGGCCTGCTGCAGCGCGGTCCACCAGGCTGCGGGCGCCACCTCTGTGCCGTCCGGGTGCTTCGCCCGGCCCTCGCGCACGACGGCGCCGGTCGCGGCGTCGCACACGAGGACCTTGGACGACTGGGTTGAGGAGTCGATTCCAGCTACGAGAGTCATGGCACCAGATTAGGGGATGTCAGAAACAAATCCGACTCAGGTGCCGGACTTGCTGAGACGACGGAGGCTGTCGATCGCGACAGCGAGCACGATGACCAGGCCCTTGACGATGAGCTGGTAGAAGAACGGCACGTTCATCAGCACCAGGCCGTTGGAGAGGACACCGATGATGAGCGCGCCGACGAGCGTGCCCAGGATGCGGCCGCGGCCACCCATCAGCGACGTGCCGCCCAGCACCACGGCCGCGATCGCGTCGAGCTCGTAGCTCTCACCCGCGGTGGGCTGTGCCGAGAGCACGCGAGCCGAGAAGATGATGCCCGCCAGTCCGGCAGCGGCGCCGGCGATGGTGTAGACCCAGGCCAGGACACGCTTGACGTTGATGCCCGCCAGACGGGCGGCCTCGATGTTGCCGCCGACGGCGTAGACGTGGCGCCCGAAGGTGGTGCGCTCGAGGATGAACCAGAACACGACGTAGACCACGACCATCACCACCACCGGTGTCGGGATGCCGGCGACCGCGCCGTTTCCGATGCCGCGGTAGCCCAGGTCGGAGGCGATCAGGGGCTGGCCCTCGAGCAGGGAGTAGGCGATGCCTCGCAGGTACGTCATCGAACCCAGGGTCACGATGAAGGCCGGCAGCGCGAGCCACGCGACGAAAGCGCCGTTGATGAAGCCCGCGAATGCCCCGACGAGGATGCCGCCCAGGACGGCCAGGATCGACGGGGTGCCCGAGACGAACAGCAGCACGCCGGCCACGCCGGAGACCGCGAGGATCGACCCCACGGAGAGGTCGATGCCGGCAGTGATGATGATCATGGTCATGCCGGCGGCCAGGATGGCGTTGATGGAGACCGAGCGGGCGACGTTGAGCCCGTTGTCGATGCTGAGGAAGCTCGGGGCCATGACGGCCATGAAGGCGCAGAGCAGGATCAGGACGGCGAAGATCCCGACCTTGTCCCACCAGTAGCCCAGGTTTGCCATTGCGTTGCGCGCCTTCGGGGACACGTTGGTTGCTGCAGCGGTGTTGGTGGTCATGCGTCGTTCCTTGTGGTGTCGTCGGCGTAGACGCCGGTTGCGTGTTCCATGACGCCCTCCTCCGTCGCGGAGGAGGCGTCGAGCTCGGCGACCAGGCGACCCTCGCGCATGACGAGGAGGCGGTCGCTGATTCCGAGTGCTTCGGGCAGGTCCGAGGAGATCACGAGCACGGCGGTGCCGGCCTGTGCGATCTCCTTGATGATCCGGTAGATCTCGCTCTTGGCGCCGATGTCCACGCCTCGCGTGGGTTCGTCGAGGATCATGAGCGAGGGCCGCTCGAGCATCAGGCGGCCGAGCACGAGCTTCTGCTGGTTGCCTCCGGAGAGGCTGCGCGACTCCGTGGCCTGGGAGGCGGTCTTGACCGCCAGGGAGTCGAAGATCGCCGCGACCTTCGAGCGCATCTTGCGGAATTTCAGCACCCCGCCGGACGAGTAGTCCGAGAGGGTGGACATCGCGGTGTTGTCCCGGACCGACATCTCGAGGAAGAGCGCCTGGTCCTTGCGGCTCTCGGGCAGCATGCCGATGCCCTTGGCGATGGCCTCCTTGGGGCCACGGACCCGCAGGACCTCGCCGTCGAGCTTCACGGTGCCGGAGGCCGCCCGGTCCGCCCCGTACAGGAGTCGCCCCACCTCGGTGCGCCCTGCGCCGATCAGGCCCACCATCGAGACGATCTCACCGCCGCGCACGCTGAAGGAGACCGGCCCGATGTCTGCACCGTCGGTGAGCTCCTCGACCTCGAGGCGGACGTCGCCGAGCTCGTGGCGCTCGTGGCCGTAGAGGTCGTCGACGTCGCGGCCCACCATCATCTTCACGATGTCGTTGGGCCGGACGGCGTCGGGTCCGGTCGCGCGCATGTCTCGGGTACCGACGAGGTTGCCGTCCCGGAAGACGGTCACCCTGTCGGCCAGGTGCCAGACCTCCTCCATGCGGTGGGAGATGTAGATGAGTCCCATCCCGCGCTCGCGCATCTCGCGGATCAACTCGAAGAGCTGGTTGGACTCGCTCGTCGAGAGCGCCGCGGTGGGCTCGTCCAGGACCAGGACCTTGACGTCCTCCGCCATGGCCCGCGCGATCTCCACCATCTGTTGCATGCCGACGCTCAACCGGCCGATCGGCGTCTTCGGGTTGATGCCGGTGGCGCCGACGTGGTCGAGCTTGTCGCGGGCGTCCACCAGCATCTGCCGGCGGTTGAGCACGCCGGCCCGGTTGGGTTCGTTGCCCACGGCGAGGTTCTCGGCGACGGTCATCTCCGGGAACGTGTTGAGCTCCTGGTGGATGATCCCGACACCGGCGGTCATGGCGTCGCGCGGCGACGCCATGACCACCTGCTCCCCCAACATGTGGATGGAGCCCGTGTCCGGGGCGTAGTTGCCGGAGATGATCTTCATGAGTGTCGACTTGCCGGCACCGTTCTCACCCATCAGGGCGTGTACTTCACCTGGTCTCAGGTCGAAGCTCACGTCGTTGAGGGCCTGGGTGGCCCCGAACCGTTTGCTGACACCCCTCACTTCCAACAGGGGCGCCTGCGTGGCGACTTCACTCATGAGAGATCCTTCCTTCCGTCGGGACTTACCGGATCACCAGCCGGCGTACTCGCCGACGTTGTCGCGGTCGATGAGCGTCGGGTTCAGC
The DNA here is from genome assembly GCF_007197885.1 of Tessaracoccus rhinocerotis. Lineage (GTDB taxonomy): Bacteria > Actinomycetota > Actinomycetes > Propionibacteriales > Propionibacteriaceae > Arachnia > Arachnia rhinocerotis. The sequence goes on along the minus strand of NZ_VKKG01000002.1, from coordinate 574,158 downwards.
AGGGTGACGCGCTCCTCGGGGGCGTTGCCGCCGATGATCTCGACACCGACCTCGTAGGCCTTCTCAGCCATGCCGGCGGGGTCCTGGGCAGGGGTGGCCCAGAAGTTGGAGTTCTCGTCGTTCAGCGCGGTCACGGCCTCGGGGGATCCGTCGACGCCGGTGATGACGATGCCGTCACGGCCGGCCTGCTGGACCGCGAGGTCGGCACCGAGGGCCTGGGGGTCGTTGATGGCGAAGATGCCGTCGACGTCCGCGTTGGCGGTCAGCATGTCGGTGGTGAGCTCCAGGCCGGAGGCACGGTCGTTGTTGCCGGCCTGGCTGGCCAGCACTGTGACGTCCGGGTTCTCCTCGAGGACCTCGTGGCAGCCCTCGACGCGCTCCTGCGGTGCGGTGGTGGGCGTGCCCTCCACGATCAGGATGTTGCCCGCGCCGCCGATCTGGTCGATCAGGGCCTGGCACGACTGGCGGCCGGCCTCGACGTTGTCGGTGGTGACCGCGGCGTCAGCGCCGGCGGCGTCCACGTCCACTGCCACGACGACGATGCCGGCGGCCTGGGCGCGGGCCACCGCGGAGGCGATGCCCTCGCTGTCGACCGCGTTCAGCAGGATGAGGTCCATCCCCTGCTGGATGAAGGCGTCGATCTGGTCGTTCTGTGCGGCGAGGTCCTGGCGTCCGTCCTGGACGTTGATCTCGAAGCCCTCGGACTCGGCGAGCTCGGTCATCGAGGTCTGCATGGCTGCGAAGAAGGGGTTCGAGATGTCCTGCAACATCAGGCCGACCTTCTCGACCGTACCGTCGCCTCCCTCACCGGGGGTGGTGTTGTTCTCGTCACCCGTGGTGCACGCCGAGGCGAGGAGGGTGACGGCGGCTGCGGCGGCCACGAGGGCCTTCCGTGCGGTGAACTTCATGTTGTTCCTCCGTGTTGTGATGCCGGATGGGGGTTTGCTCCACGAGCGCCGGCACGCGTTCTCCTCGTTGAGCAGGGCTCAACAGTAAGACATCGGGACAACGTTGTCTAGAATTGGGTATTGATGAGATGATTCCGTTACACGGCTGCGAAGAGGCAACGAAGGAGCGTCACGATGAAGGTTCTGGTCGCGGGTCACTGCTGCATCGACATCACACCCGAACTGCCGGGAACCTCCCCCGGCATGGAGCCCGGGATCCTCTACTCTGTGGGCCCGCTCAAGTTCAAGGTGGGTGGCTCCGCCCCCAACAGCTCAGGCACCCTGCAGGCCCTCGGCGCCGACGTCGAGGTGGCCGTGACGATGGGCGACGACGAGTTGGGCCACATCTGCCGGCAGCAGCTCGACGATCGGGGCGCGGTGCTGCACTGGACCACCTCCCCGTTCGCGTCGTCCTACAGCATCGTGGTCGAGCACGGCTCCCACGACCGGACCTTCTGGCAGCACGAGGGCTCCAACGCCAGCTTCGACCCGCGCGAACTCGACCTCGACGGCATCGCACCCGACCTGCTCCATCTCGGTTACCCCTCATTGCTACCGCTGACCTGCACCGACCCGACTGTGATGGCCGCCGCCTTCACCGGCGCCCGCGGCCGGGGCATCACGACCTCCCTCGACCTGGCCCACGTCAGCGACGGGTCCGTCGCCTCCCGGGTGGACTGGCAGGCGTGGTTCGAGCGGACGCTGCCCCACGTGGACGTCTGCTCCCCCAGCTGGGACGACGTCTGCAGCGCATTGGGAGTGCACCGAAAAGCCAGCCGGGAGGCACTCGAGGACACCGCCGACAGGTTGCTCGGGTGGGGTGCTGCAGTGGTGAGCCTCTCGGCGGGCAGCCTCGGCTTCGTGCTGCGCACGGCCTCCGAGGAGCGGCTGGCCGCGGGGGGCCGCGTCCTGGCCCCACTGGCGCGCCAGTGGGCGGACCAGCGGCTCTGGTTCCCCGCCGAGCACGTGCCCAACCCCGCCACCACCGTCGGCGCCGGCGACGCCCTCACAGGGGGGCTGCTGCACGCACTCACCCGCGGGCTGGCACCGCAGGAGGCAGGCACGTTCGCACGCACCACCGTCGGACGGCACCTCAGGCAGGTCCCGCTCGCATGAGGACGCCGCCCAAACGAGCCACCATCACCGACGTCGCACGCGACGCGGGCGTGAGCCTGAAGACCGTGTCGCGGGTGATGAACGGGGTCCCGACCGTGGATGCGAGGATGCGCGAGGACGTGCTCGCGGCTGCGAAACGCCTCGGCTACCGTCCGCACCGCGGCGCCGCGACGATGCGCTCGGGTCGCTCCTCCATGGTGGGCATGATCATCCGCGACATGACCAACCCGTTCTACTCGACGGTGGCCGCCGGTGCCGCCGACGAGGCCGAGGAGCACCACTGCCTGCTCATCACCTGCAGTTCCGAGGGCTCACCCCAGCGGCAGGCGGAACTGGCCGAGGCCGTGTTCGCGCAGCGTCCCGGCGGCCTGCTCATCACCCCCACCCGGGGCACCGACGCCACCATCGCGGCCGAGGTAGCGATGGGCACCCCCGTGGTCGCCGTCGACGAGAGGCTCGACGGACTCACCGTGGACACCGTCTCCTTCGACAACCACCGGGCCGCGAGGGGGGCCGTCGCCGCCGCGATCCGCATGGGGCGGCGCCGCTTCGCCGCCCTCAGCGACTCCGACGCCCTCGCCACGATGCCACTGCGAGTGGCCGGTGCCACCGAGGCGCTGACCGAGGGCGGGCTGGCCTTCGGGCAGGGCCACGTCCTGACGGGCATCCACACCGAACCCGAGGCCCGCGCCGCCGCGGCACAGCTCCTCTCGGTCGCGGAGCCACCCGACGCCATCTTCTGCGCCAACAACGTCTCGGCGATCGGGGCCGCCGCCGAGATCCACCAACGCGGGCTGGACGTGGCGATCGTCGTGTTCGACGAGTTCCCGCTGAGCCGCACCCTCCCCTTCCCCGTCGTGGCCATCGACCATGACGACCGCGAGATGGGCCGCGCCGCGGCCCGCCTCCTGTTCAGGCGGGTGGCCGAACCGAGCCGCCCCGTGGAGAACGTGGTCATCCCGACCACCCTGAGAACTCACTGAGGAGAACCATGACGCTGGAACCCATCATCCTGCCCGCCAACCAGCCGGCCGACCGCTTCTACACGGGTGGGGCACGCATCGCAGAGTTCCGGGGCGAGTCCCATGACGGCGGCAACACCCCGGAGGACTGGGTCGCCTCCACCACGTGCCTGTTCGGTGAACAGAGCCTGGGGCTGACGCGCCTCGGATCCGGCCAGTACCTCCGCGACGCCGTCGCGACGGACCCCGTCGGCTGGCTCGGGGCCGAGCACGCCCAAAGGTGGGGCTCCGACACGAAGCTTCTCACCAAGCTGCTCGACGCGGGGCAGCGCCTGCCCGTCCACATCCACCCCGACGGCGCGTTCGCAGGCCGGCATCTCGGCCGCGCCCACGGCAAGACCGAGGCCTGGCTGGTGCTGCGCCCGGGAACGGTCCACCTCGGGCTCCGCAGGGAGGTGTCCCCCGAGGAACTGGCCCGGCTGGTCGCGGAGCAGGACACCGAGACCCTGCTCGACGCCCTGCACCCCGTCGCCGTGGAGGCCGGTGACGCCGTGTTCGTCCCGTCCGGCTTCCCCCACGCCATCGGCGAGGGCATCCTGCTCGTCGAGGTGCAGGAGCCGGAGGACCTGTCGATCCTGCTCGAGTGGGAGGGCTTCGCCCTGGACCCGGAGGCTCCGAAGGAGCTGGGTCTGGGCTTCGACCTGGCGCTGCAGGCCACCGACCTGCGGGTCCGCACGACCGAGGAGATCGAGGACCTCGTCGTGCGGGGTGGCGCCGGCTCGGCGATGCCGGAGGCTGCCGCACCGTACTTCCGGGCGCACTGGGTCAGCGCCGGGGCCCTCGAGCAGGGCTTCGCCGTCGTGGTGGTGCTGGAGGGCGGCGGGACGCTGGACTGGGCAACCGGCTCCATCGAGGTGGGTCGCGGGGACACGCTGGTCGTCCCGCACGCCACCCCAGCCACCCTCACCGGGGACCTGCGGGCAGCTTGGTGCCGGCCCCCCGCACCCTCCGCCCCGGACGCGGCATGAGCCGCGGGAACAACGTCGTCGTCTTCGGCGCCGGCGCCGTGGGCCGGGGCTTCATCGGCGAGCTGTTCTCCGACGCCGGGTGGCGAGTCACGTTCGTCGACGCCGACCCCGAGCTCGTGGCCGTCCTGAGGTCCGGCTCCTACCCCCACGACACCGTCGCCAGCGCGGGCACCGTGCGCAAGTACGTGACCGGCTGCACGGCAGTCCCCGCCCAGGACCAGGCGGCGGTGCGACGCGCCGTCTCCGAGGCCGACGCCGTGTTCACCAGCGTCGGGGCACGGAACCTGCCCAGGGTGGCCCCGGCGCTCGCGGCGGGCCTCGCGGACCGCGCCGCCGTCGACGGCGGACCCATGGACGTCTACCTCGCGGAGAACCTGCACGAGGGCGCCAAGCTCGTGCGTGGCCTGCTCTCCACGGAGCTCGGTACCCTGGGAGCAGAGGCGGCAACCGTGCTGGCCAACGTGGGCGTGGTGGAGTGCTCCATCGGCCGCATGATCCCGGTGCCCACCGAGTCGCAGCGCCGGGAGCACCCTGCCCTGGTGGCCGTCGAGCCCTACCGCAAGCTCCCGTTCGACGTCGCCGCCTGCCGCGCGCCCGTGCCCGACGTCCCGGAACTGCTCGGGAACCCGGAGCTCGACTTCGCGTTCTTCACCGAACGGAAGCTCTACGTCCACAACCAGGGCCACTGCGCCACCGCGTACCTCGGTGCCCGCGCGGGCCATTGCGAGATCGCTCCGGCGATCTCAGACCCCGACATCCTGGAGCAGGTCCGGGCCGCGATGCACGCCCCCGCGCGCGCACTGGCCCGCAAGTACGGCCAGCCCCAGGAGGAACTGATCGCCCACGCGGAGGACCTTCTGGCGAGATTCGCGAACACCGCCCTCCACGACACGGTGGAAAGGGTGGGACGCGACCCCGAGCGCAAGCTCCAGCCCGGCGAACGCTTCCTCGGTGCGCTGCGGCTGTGCAACCAGTGGGACGATCCGCGTCCGCTGCTGCCGGGAATCGCACTCGGACTGGAACAACAGGCTGCGCAGGGCGGCGGCTCCGCGGCCGTGGCAGCGGTGCTTGCCGACGTCGAGAGCATCTCCCCCGGACTCGCAGCCGCTCTGGTCGAGCTGCGCGGCGGGTCGCCCCGGGGGACGTCTCAGAGGTAGTGCAGTAGGTTCGCGACGAGCCCCACGACGCCCGTCACCAAGACGTAGGCTCCCACGCCGAGACCGACGCCGGCTGCTCCCCTGGCCGCACCGGGCTTCCGCAGGCCGATGATCCCGAGGACCAGGGCCAGGAGCGCGAAGACCGTCGCGCCGATGCCGAACCAGCTGCTGACAACTCCCCCCACGGACAGCTGTCCGGTTCCCAGGAACGAGTGGAACACGACCTGGCCGATCACCTGGACCACAACGGTGACTGCGGCCATCGCCAGCGCCGCCCGACCAGCGGGGTTGTCCCCGTGGCCGGCGGAGGGAGGCTGCACCTGGTACATGCCCGGACCGGGCTGCGGTCCGCCGTGGCCGCCCAGGGGATGGTGGTCGTCCGGCCTCGGGCTGGTCGCGTACTGGCTCATGGTGACCACCTTGTCACGTCCCGGGCGCAACGAGAGGCGGGCCACCCCTGTTGGGATGGCCCGCCTCGTCGTGGTTCAGCGGTTCAGGTCACTCGTCCTCGGGGGACTCCTCGTCGCCGCCCTCGACGACGGGGATGAGGGAGAGCTTGCCGCGGTCGTCGATCTCGGAGATCTCCACCTGGAGCTTCTGGCCGACGCTGACGACGTCCTCCACGTTCTCCACGCGCCTGCCACCGGCGAGGTCGCGAAGCTTGGAGATGTGCAGCAGGCCATCCTTGCCGGGCAACAGCGAGATGAAGGCACCGAAGGTGGTGATCTTCACAACGGTACCGAGGTACCGCTCGCCCTTCTCAGGCATGGTCGGGTTGGCGATCGCGTTGATCATGGCCATGGCAGCATCGGCGGACTCGCCGGTGGTGGCACCCACGTAGATGGTGCCGTCGTCCTCGATGGAGATGTTGGCGCCGGTGTCGTCCTGGATCTGGTTGATGACCTTGCCCTTGGGACCAATCACCTCGCCGATCTTGTCAACCGGGATGCGCACCGAGATGATTCGCGGCGCGTAGGGGCTCATCTCGTCGGGGACGTCGATGGCCTCCCCCATCACCTCGAGCAGGGTGTGGCGTGCCTCGCGGGCCTGCAGCAGGGCCTTGGAGAGCTCGGAGGACGGGATGCCGTCGAGCTTGGTGTCCAACTGGAGGGCCGTGATGAAGTCCTTGGTACCGGCGACCTTGAAGTCCATGTCGCCGAGGGCGTCCTCGGCTCCCAGGATGTCGGTGAGGGCGACGTACTTGGTCCCCCCGTCGACGTCCTCGCTCATGAGGCCCATCGCGATGCCGGCCACTGCGGCCTTCAGCGGCACACCTGCGTTGAGCAGGGACAGCGTCGAGGCGCAGACCGATCCCATGGAGGTGGAGCCGTTGGAGCCGAGCGCCTCGGAGACCTGACGGATGGCGTAGGGGAACTCCTCGCGGCGGGGCAGCACCGGGGTGAGGGCGCGCTCGGCGAGTGCGCCGTGCCCGATCTCGCGACGCTTCGGGGAGCCGACGCGGCCGGTCTCGCCGGTCGAGTACGGCGGGAAGTTGTAGTTGTGCATGTAGCGCTTGGTGCTCTCCGGACCGAGGGAGTCGATCCGCTGCTCCATGTCAAGCATGTTCAGCGTCGAGACACCCAGGATCTGGGTCTCGCCACGCTGGAACAGTGCGGAGCCGTGCACGCGCGGGATCACTGCGACCTCGGCGGACAGCGTCCGGATGTCGCGGGGACCACGGCCGTCGATGCGGACGCCCTCGGTGAGGGTGCGGTGGCGCACGATCTTCTTGGTCAGCGCCTTCAGCGCCGCGGAAACCTCGTTGAGGCGCTCGGGGAACTTGTCGGTGAGCTGCTCGGTGACGTCCTGACGGATGCCATGGGTTGCCTCGTCGCGCTCCTGCTTGCCCACGATCGTCATGGCCTCGGCCACGCGGGCGGAGGCGAGCTCCTCGACGGCTGCGAAGACGTCGTCCTCGTAGTCGCGGAAGACGGGGAAGTCGAAGGTCTCGCGCGGCAGCTTGGCGGCCAGCTCGGACTGGGCGTCACACAGGATCTTGATGAACGGCTTGGCCGCCTCCAGGCCCTGGCCGACGATCTCCTCGGTCGGGGCGGCGCTGCCGCCACGGACGTTCTCCCACGTCGCGTCGGTGCCGCCGGCCTCTACCATCATGATGGCCACGTCGCCGTCGGCGAGCACGCGGCCCGCAACGACCATCTGGAAGGTTGCTTCGGCGGTCTGCTCGACGGAGGGGAAGGCGACCCACTGGTCGTCGATGAGGGCCACGCGCACGCCGCCGATCGGACCCGAGAACGGGAGTCCGGCGATCTGGGTGGACATGGAGGCCGCGTTGATGGCGACGACGTCGTAGAGGACGTTGGGGTTGAGCGACAGGACGTTGACGACGACCTGGACCTCGTTGCGCAGGCCCTTGACGAAGGCCGGGCGCAGCGGACGGTCGATCAGCCTGGCGGTCAGGATCGCGGCCTCGCCGGGGCGTCCCTCACGACGGAAGAACGAGCCGGGGATCCGGCCCGCGGCGTACATGCGCTCCTCGACGTCGACCGTCAGGGGGAAGAAGTCGATGGCGTCGCGAGGGGTCTTCGCGGCGGTGGTGGCGGCGAGCAGCATGGTGTCGCCGTCGAGGTAGACGGCGGCAGAGCCGTCGGCCTGCTGGGCGAGCAGCCCCGCCTCGAAGCGGATGGTGTGCTTGCCGTGTGCGCCGTTGTCGATGACGGCTTCAGAGAATTCGAGACCCGGTCCTTCCATGGACAGGCTCCTTTCGGGTGGTGTGCGCTGCCGCCCACCCGCGCAGGGTGGGGACCGTCACGTCCACCGGCCTTCGATCGAGGCCCGCGGGGGCGATCGAATCGCACCCGAAGACCACTACCGAGGACCAGATGGGACCGCGCGGCGGACAGCACTGGGTACGGTTCGGTATTCAGTTGTGGTCGTGCGCTCTCAGCCTAGCGTGAGCGCGCCGGAGGCCAGTCCCCGATCTTCGGGAACTGGCCTGCCGGGATTCTTGGGTTTGTGGATTGCGATCAGCGACGCAGACCCAGACGGGCGATCAGCTCGCGGTAGTGCTCAACGTCGGCCTTGGCGACGTAGTTGAGCAGGCGGCGGCGCTGGCCGACCATCAGCATCAGGCCGCGACGGCTGTGGTGGTCCCCCTTGTGCTCCTTCAGGTGCTCGGTGAGGTGAGCGATCCTGGAGGTCAGCAGGGCGATCTGCACGTCCGGCGATCCGGTGTCACCCGGGGTGGTCGCGTACTCTTCGATGATCTTCTTCTTCAGCTCGGCATCCATCTCGGGATCCTCTCGGTCGCTGCACGGCGCTCCGGTCGCGGGTGCTGTCGGAGCTCTTACTGGGCCGTGGCCGATCAAACGGCAACCTGACAACACTATCACCTCGACGCCCGCTGCCCCAACCGGCGGCCGGGGCGGCGTGACCGGGCTCCTTGGCGCTAGTGTGGACTTCACCACCGATCCGTACCCGGAGAACTCAGGAGCAGCAATGGCCATCGTCGTCCGTCGTGCCGAGGAAGCCGACCTGCCCGCCCTCCGTGAGATCCAGGCCAGGCCCGACCTCAACCTCGTCGACAAGCACTTCCAGGCGCAGGCTGCCGGGCACCTCCTGTTCGCGGTGGCCTTCGACGGGGACGAGCCGATCGGTTCGGCGCTGCTGGACCTGGACTCGGAGATGGCACCCGAGCTGCGCAACATGTACGTCGTGCCCGGCGCCCGCCGCAAGGGTGCGGGCCGTGCGCTCTCGCGCTGGATCGAGGACAGGGCTCGTGATGCCGGCCACACCGCCGTCTACCTGGCGGTGGACCCAAACAACGAGAAGGCAGTCCCCCTCTACGTGTCGCTGGAGTACCACCCCACGGGCGAGCACCAGTTCGTCGAGGCGCCGGACGTGCCGCAGGTCTCCGACGAGTCGGAGGCCAGCCAGTACTACGCCATCTACAAGAAGTCCCTGACGGCGCGCTGAGGCACCCTCAGGACAGGCCGAGGATCTCCCGGGCCCGCTGGACGTCCAGCTTCATCTGCTCCACCAGCGCCTCCACTCCGGTGTACTTCACCTGGCCGCGCAGTCGGGCCACGAACTCGACGACGACCTCCACCCCGTACAGCTCCAGGTCCGTCTCGTCGATGACGTAGCTCTCAACCCGCCGGTCCACGCCGTCGAAGGTGGGGTTCGAGCCGACGGAGATCGCCGCAGCCCTCCGCAGGCCGTCCTCCGCGGTCAACCAGCCCGCGTAGACGCCGTCGGCCGGCACCGCCATGTCATCGCCGACGCTCAGGTTGGCCGTGGGGAACCCGAGTTCACGTCCCCGCTGGTCTCCCATCACCACCACGCCGCGGAAGGTGAACGGCCTCCCGAGATGGACGAGCGCCTCGGTGACGTCGCCCTCCTCGAGCGAGGTGCGGATCAGGCTTGAGCAGGTGACCGACTCCCCGACGGACTCGAGCGACAGCGGGACCACCTCGAAGCCGTGTTCCCGGCCCAGCTCCTCGAGGGTGCCCACGTCGCCCCTGGCTCCCCTTCCGAAGCGGAAGTTGTCCCCGACGACGACGCGCGCGGGCGAGAGCGGCAACAGGTAGGTCTCGACGAACTCGGCGGGGCTGAGTGCCGAGACGGCGGGGGTGAAGTTGATGACGCGCACCTCGTGGGCGCCGGCCTGCTTCAGCAACTCGATCCGGTGCGGGAGGTCGGTCAGCATCCTGGGCGCCATTTCCGGGCGGAGCACGCTGACGGGATGCGGCCAGAACGTGATCACGACCAACGGCAGGGAGCCGTCGCCGACGGCCTCGGTCAGCACCTTGCGGTGCCCTCGGTGCACTCCGTCGAAATTGCCGATGGCCACGACGCTCTGGTTCACGGTTCCTCCGGTGGGCATGGGTTTCAGACGAGTACGGCGACAGGACGGGAGCCGTCACCGTCCGGACGATACAGGGCCAGCAACTCACCCGTCGGGGAGAGCATCCCCGTCACCTCCGCCGGCACGGGCATGGTGAGCGCACGCCCGAAACGGATGTCGGTCTCTGCCGAGGCGTCGACGTTGATGCAGGGGAAGCTGCGACGGGCACCCTCGGCCATTGACATCAGCCTCGGCGGCTCGTTGCCGAGGGTCACCGCCTCGGCGACGTCGTAGCCACCGATGCGGGTGCGGCGCAGACTGGTGAGGTGGCCGCCCACGCCGAGCGCGTTGCCGAGGTCGCGGGCGATCGCGCGGATGTAGGTGCCACTCGAGCACTCGACGTCGAGGTCGACGTCCAACACTCCGGCGCCGGGGCGGACGTCGAGGACGTCCAGGCGGGAGACCTCGACCGCTCGCGCGGCGAGCTCCACCTCCTTGCCCTCGCGGGCGAGCTTGTAGGCGCGCTGGCCGTTCACCTTGATGGCCGAGACCGCGCTGGGGACCTGGCTGATCCTGCCCCGCAGGGGGGCGAGGGCGTGCTCCAACTGCTCCGCGTCGACGCCGTCGGCGGGCGCCACCGGGGTGACCTCGCCGTCGGCGTCATCAGTGCTGGAGGACTCCCCCAGCCGGACGGTGGCCAGGTAGCGCTTGTCGTGCAGCGCGAGGTGGCCGAGCAGTCGGGTGGCCCGGTTGACGCCGAGGATCAGCACGCCGGTGGCCATCGGGTCCAGTGTCCCCGCATGCCCGATCTTGCGCGTGCCCAGGAGCCGCCGCAGGCGGGACACCACCTGGTGAGAGGTGGCGCCCGCCTGCTTGTCGACCACGACGAGTCCGGAGGACTGGGTCACTCCTGCTCGCCGGAGGTCTCACGCGGCTCCCGGTACGGGTTGGACTCGCCCGCGTAGGCCGCGCCCTGCGCCCGGGCCGCAGCCTCGGCGTCGCTGGCCTGGGCCTTCGCAAGCAGGTCCTCGATGTTCTTCGCCACCTCGGAGGTGGCGTCGAGGACGAACTCCAGCGTGGGCGTGAACTTCATGCCCAACTGCTGGCCGACCGTCGAGCGGAGCATGCCCTTGGCGGACTCGAGGGCCGCCGCGGTCCCGGCACGCTCATCCTCGTCCCCGAGCACCGTGTAGAAGGCGGTGGCCTCCCGGTTGTCACCGGTCAGCCGCACCTCCGTGATCGTGACGAACCCGAGACGGGGGTCCTTCACGCGGCGCTCGATCGTGGAGGCGAGGATCACCTGGATCTGGTCGGCGAGCTTCGCATTCCTCGGGTTGGGCATGGCTACTCCTTCGCTGGTGGGGCCGGACGGTCAGGACCGCTCGCGCTCCACCATCTCGTAGGTCTCGACGACGTCGCCGATCTTGACGTCGTTGTAGTTGTTGAGGGTCAGACCACACTCGAAGCCCTCGCGGACCTCCGTCGCGTCGTCCTTCTCGCGACGCAGCGACGAGATCGAGGTGTCCGCGATCACGACGCCCTCGCGCAGGAGGCGCGCCTTCTGGTTCCGCTTGATGGTGCCGTCGGTGACCATGCAACCCGCGATGTTTCCGAACTTGGAGCTGCGGAAGATCTCGCGGATCTCTGCCTGGCCACGAACCTCCTCGGCGAAGATCGGCTTGAGCATGCCCTTGAGGGCTGCTTCGATCTCGTCGATGGCGGAGTAGATGACCGAGTAGAACCGGATGTCCACGTTCTCGGCGTCGGCCATCCGGGCAGCGTGCTGCGTCGGACGGACGTTGAAGCCGATGATGACGGCCTTGGAGGCCGCCGCCAGGGAGACGTTGGTCTCCGTGATGGCACCCACGCCGCGGTCGATGACGCGCAGCGAGACCTCTTCGCCGACGTCGATCTTGGACAGTGCGTCCTCGAGTGCCTCGACAGAACCGGCACCGTCACCCTTGAGGATGAGCAGCAGCTCCTGCGTCTCGCCCTTCTCGAGCTGCTCGAACAGCTGGTCGAGGGTCTTGCGACGGGAACCGGCAGCCTGCTGCGCGGCGCGCATGCGGGCAGCACGCTTGTCGGCGATCTGGCGGGCCATGCGGTCGTCGTCCACGACCAGGACGTTGTCACCGGCACCGGGCACGGACGTCAGGCCGAGCACCTGCACGGGACGCGAAGGCTCCGCCTGCTCCAGGGTCTCGCCGGTGTCCGAGATCAGCGCACGGACACGGCCGTGGGCCGAGCCCGCGACGATCGAGTCACCGATGCGCAGCGTGCCGCGGTGGACCAGGACGGTGGCCACGGGGCCACGTCCCTTGTCGAGGTGTGCCTCGATGGCCACGCCCTGGGCGGGCATGTCCGGGTTGGCACGCAGGTCCAGTGCGGCGTCGGCGGTCAGGACGATCGCCTCGAGCAGCTCGTCGAGACCCTGGCCGGTGGCGGCCGAGACGTCGATGAACTGTGTGTCGCCGCCGTACTCCTCCGGCACCAGGCCGAACTCGGAGAGCTGGCCGCGGACCCGGGTGGGGTCGGCCGACTCCTTGTCGATCTTGTTGACCGCGACCACGACGGGCACGTCGGCCGCCTTGGCGTGGTTGAGCGCCTCGATGGTCTGCGGCATCACGCCGTCATCAGCGGCCACGACGAGCACCGCGATGTCCGTGGACTTCGCACCACGGGCACGCATGGCGGTGAACGCCTCGTGACCGGGGGTGTCGATGAAGGTGATGGCGCGCTCGTTGGAGTCGACCTCGGTCTCCACCTGGTAGGCGCCGATGGCCTGGGTGATGCCCCCGGCCTCCTTGCCAGCCACGTTGGACTTGCGCAGGGTGTCGAGCAGACGGGTCTTGCCGTGGTCGACGTGGCCCATGACGGTGACGACCGGGGGACGGGACTCGAGGTCGTCCTCGTCGCCGAGGTCCTCGCCGAACTCCAGGTCGAAGGACTCCAGCAGCTCACGGTCCTCGTCCTCGGGGGAGACGACCTCGATGTTGTAGTCGAGCTCGGCGCCGAGCACCTCGAGGGTGTCGTCGGCCACGGACTGCGTCGCAGTCACCATCTCGCCCAGGTGGAACAGCACCTGCACGAGCGATGCCGCGTCGACGCCAATCTTCTCGGCGAGGTCCGTCAGGGACGCACCGCGGCGCAGTCGCACCGTCTGGCCGTCACCCTTGCGGACGCGCACGCCGCCGATCGACGGGGCCTCCATCTGGTCGAACTCTTGCCTGCGCTGCTTCTTGGACTTGCGTCCACGCCTGCCGCCGGCACCGCCGCGACCGAAGGCACCCTGGGTGCCGCCGCTGCGGCCACGACCGCGACCGCCGCCACCCATCGGGGGACCGCCGAAGCCACCGCCACCACCGGGGCCACCGCCACCGGGACGGCCCGGGGCTCCGCCGCCGCCACCGGGGCGACCGCGACCACCACCGGGACCTCCGGGACCACCGCGGCCACGGGTCGGTGCGCTGGATCCCAGCTGGTTCGACTGCTGCTTCGGCATCATGGCCGGGTTCGGGCGGGGCATCCCGCCGGTGCCACCGGGACGGGGCATGCCGGTACCGGCTGCACCACCGGGGCCACCCGGGCGTGCGCCGGGACGCTGCTCGCGACCCTCGGGACGGCTGCCACCCTCGGGGCGACGGCTGGGACGCTGGGTCCCCATGCCCTGGGCGGGAGCGAACGGGTTGTTGCCGGGGCGCGGCCCGCTGGGCTTGCGGCCGACGTTGCCGGGGGTGGGGCCACCGGGGCGGGGGGCCGGCCGGGTACCGCCACCACCGGGACGGGGCGCGGGTGCGGACGAGGACGGCGCCGGGCGATCAGCAGAGGGACGCTCCGCGGACGGACGCTCCACCTCGGGCTGCTTCGCGGCCGGCTTCGGGGCCGGTGCGGGAGCCTTCGGTCCCGGACGGGCTCCGGGCCTGGGTGTGGCAGCGGGCTTGGGTGCCGACGACGTCACGGCACCCTCGTCGGAACTGACGGGTGCACCGGGCGTGGCGCGGGGACCGGCGGGCGGGGCCGGCTCGGCCTTCTTCTCCGCTGCGGGCTTGCTGCTGGCCGGGGCCGCCTTCTTGGGCGCCTCGGTCTTCGGTGCTTCGGTTGGTCCGCTGAGCGACTCCCGCAGGCGGCGCACAACGGGCGCCTCCAACGTGGAGGATGGGCCGCGAACGTATTCGCCCATCTCGTTGAGCTTCTTCAGAAGCTCCTTGCTTGTGATCCCGATCTCTTTGGCGATCTCGTGGACGCGAGGCTTGGCCACTACTCTCCTTCACGGCCCAGACCCCAGGTCCGGACCAGTTAGTTTGTTGACTTGCTCATCGTTGGGTTCTCATCGAGTGGTCATGAGCGTTAGCCCACTTTCTGGTTCGTGCCGACGCGGATCGTCGGCATTCAGCGATGCGGCCACGGCGAATTGACGCCGGGCCGTCGGCCAGTCTACTCCCCCGAGGCGGTCTGAATCCAGCCGGGAGCGATCTCGCCGAGTCGTCGCAGCAATGACTCGGCCGGACGCGCACCCGCGCCGAAGGCCCTCCGGAGGGCGTTTCGCCTGCGCGCGGTCTCGGCGCAGCCGGCGTCGGGGTGCAGGTACGCACCGCGGCCGGGCAGCCGGGGAGAGGTGCCCTCGACCACCTCGTCACCGACGCGCACGAGTCTGATCAGGGCGTCCTGGTCGTCGCTCCGGCGGCAGCCGAGGCAGGTGCGTTGCGGGATCACGGCCCCAACCCTACTGCGGCTTGGCCGACACTCCGATCGCGGCGAGGCTCATGCCGCCCTCGTCGGTGGCGACGCCGGCCTTGGGCCCGGAGCGTCGCGAGATCCACCGCGCCAGCGCGGACAGGGCAAGGTTCACCACCAGGTAGATGGCGAGCGAGACCAGGAAGATCGAGAAGGAGTAGGTGGTGGAGCCGTAGTAGTCCTTCAGCTGCTGGCTGATGCGCAGGATCTCGGGGTAGGCCACGACGTAGGCCAGTGAGGTGTCCTTCAGCAGCACCACGAGCTGCGCGACGATGATGGGCAGCATCTGCCGGAAGGCCTGCGGGAACTCGATCAGGATTCGACTGCTGAAGGGCGTCAACCCGACGGAGAGGCCTGCCTCCCGCTGGCCGCGCGGCAGGGCCTGCAGCCCGGCCCGCAGTGCCTCGCCGATGATGGCCCCGTTGTAGACGGCGAGCGCACCCACCACCGCCCAGTACCCGGTGGTGGCCAGCGCCAGCAGGATGAACAGCATCATCAGCAGCACCGGCATGCCGCGGAAGAACTCCAGCAGGATCGCGGCCGGCACCCGGATCCACTTCTGGGGCGCCGTGCGGGCGAAGCACAGGAAGATGCCGAAACCGATCGCGAGGACCGCGGCCAGGCCGGCCGCGCTGAGCGTGCCCTGCACCAGCCCGCGCCAGAGCAGCGCCTGCCAGACCTCGGTGCCCTCGGCGAAGATGTCCCAGCGCTCCGGGGCCCAGAGCCCGGGCAGCACGGCACCGTTGACCGTGGTGCGGGGCTGGCCGAGTCGGTAGACGAGCCAGGCCAGCGTGCCGGCGATCACCAGGCCGGTGACCACGGAAACCGTCCGAGACACGGCGCGACCCCTGGGCCCGGGCTCCTCGTACAGGACGGGGGCGGTGTTACTCATCGCAGGACCGCCACCTTCTTCTCGATCCGCCCGGCCACCTGGCCGAGCGGGATGGTGATGATGAGGTAGCAGAACGCGACGCCCAGCAGGATCGCGATGACTGCGTTGCCGTGCGCGTTGGTGAGGGTCTTGGAGATGGCGAACAGATCAACCACGAGGAAGCCACCGGCCACCGAGGTGTTCTTGGTCAGGGCGATGAACACGTTGATCAGTGGCGGCACCACCATCCGCATTGCCTGCGGGAACACCACGAGCGTGACCGTCTGCATGAAGTTGAGCCCGACGGATCGGGCCGCCTCGGCCTGTCCGAGTGGGACGCCGTTGATGCCGGAGCGCAGCGCCTCCGCCACGAAGGCCGAGTGGTAGAGCGACAGTGCGATGTAGGCGCCCAGGACCGAGTGCACCCCCATGTCCAGCGACGGCAGCACCACGATGATGAAGAAGAACACCAGCGTGAGCGGGGTGTTGCGCACCAGTTCCGTGTAGGCGGTGGCGATCCAGCGCAGGCTCGGGATCGGCGAGATCCGCAGGAAGGCGATGACCACCCCGATGACGGAGGCGCCCAGGGCACCGACCAGCAGGAGCTGCAGGGTCATCCGCAGTCCCAGCCAGTAGCTGTCCAGGTTGCTGAGCACAGCGTCCATGGGCGCCTTCCGTCGTCAGGGTTCGAGCGGTTCGCCGAACCGGTCGGTGGTCAGTAGCGGTCGACCGCCGGGGGCTCGGGGGTGTCGAGGACCTTGCCGGCGGTGGACTCCCACGCCTCGGCCCAGGACCCGTCCCCGTAGGACGCCTCGAGGACGTCGTTGATGAACGTGCGGAACTCGTCGTCGCCCTTGGCGAGCCCGATCCCGTACGGCTCCGAGGTGAAGGTCTCGCTGACCACCTCGAACTCGTCACCGCTCTGGTCGACGAGGCCGGCGAGGATCACGTTGTCGGTGGTCATCGACTGGGCCTGCCCGGTGCGGATGGGTTCCAGGCAGTCGGAGTACTTGTCCACGGTGATGATGTTCTCGGTGTACTCGCGCACATTCTTCTCCGAGGTGGAGCCGGTCACCGTGCAGGTGGTGGTGTCCCCCAGCGCGTCGGGTCCGGTGATGCCGTCGGGGTTGCCCTTGGGGACCAGGAAGGTCTGGCCGGCCGTGTAGTAGGGCCCGGCGAAGTCGATGACCTCCTTGCGGGTGTCGTTGATGGTGTAGGTGGCCACCACGATGTCCACGTTGCCCTGCTCGATGAAGGGCTCCCGGTTCTGGGAGACCGTCTCGACCCACTCGATGTTCTCCTCCGGAATGCCCAGGGCATCCGCGACCAGCTTGCCGATCTCCACGTCGAAGCCCTCGGGCTCGCCCGTGGGGCCCGCCAGGCCGAACAGCGGCTGGTCGAACTTGGTGCCGATGGTGATCTTCTGGTCGGAGGCCAGTTGAGCCATCGTCGAACCCTCGGGGAAGTCGTTCTCCGTTGCGGCGTCGCCACCGCAGGCTGCGAGGGCAGGCAGGGCCAGGGCCGCCACCGTCGCTGCTACGAGCTTGTTGCGCTTCATTGCTGTCTCCTTGTTGGTTGGTTCCGCGTCAGTGCAGGATCTTGGACAGGAAGTCCTTGGCCCTGTCCGAACTGGGGTCGGTGAAGAACGTCTCCGGAGGCGCCTCCTCGACGATGGCGCCGTCGGCCATGAAGACCACCCGGTCGGCGGCCTTGCGGGCGAAGCCCATCTCGTGGGTCACCACGATCATGGTCATGCCGGACTGCGCCAGGGCGATCATGACGTCGAGGACCTCGTTGATCATCTCGGGGTCCAGGGCGCTGGTGGGCTCGTCGAGCAGCATCAGCTTGGGATCCATCGCCAGCGTCCTCGCGATGGCCACCCGCTGCTGCTGCCCTCCGGAGAGCTGCGACGGCAGCTTGTTCGCGTGCGCCTCCACTCCCACGCGGGTGAGGAGCTCCATCGCCCTCTCCACCGCCTTCGCCTTCGGGATCTTCTTCACCTGGATGGGTGCGAGCGTCACGTTCTCCAGCACGGTCTTGTGCGCGAACAGGTTGAAGGCCTGGAAGACCATGCCCACCTCGCTGCGGAGCCTGGCGAGCGCCTTGCCCTCGTCCGGGAGGCGTTGGCCGTCGATGATGATGTCGCCCGAGTTGATGGTCTCCAGCCGGTTGATCGCCCTGCAGAGGGTGGACTTGCCCGAGCCGGAGGGTCCGATGACGATGACGACCTCGCCCCTGGCGACCTCCATGTCGATGTCCTTGAGGACATGGTGCTCGCCGAAGTACTTGTTCACCCCACGTACTTCGACAAGCGGGGCTGGGCTGCTCGCGTCTGGCATGGGCGTCAGACTAGGCCCCACAAGGGCTCACGGCGGGGAAATTTACCGCATCGTTATCCAACCGGTCCCGGCCCGACATCGCGGGAAACGTGGATCGGCACGCCACGGACGGGGTCCGGGCGTGCCGATCGGGGTGGGTGCTGTGGTCAGCCCTGGGGCTGGGTGTCGGGCTGGATGTCGATGCGCCAACCGGTCAGGCGGGCCGCCAGCCGGGCGTTCTGGCCCTCGCGGCCGATGGCCAGGGAGAGCTGGTAGTCGGGCACGATCGCGCGGCAGGCACGCGCCGAGGCGTCGACCACCGTCACCGACATCACCTTCGCCGGGGACAGTGCCGCAGCGACGAACCGGGTCGGGTCCTCCGACCAGTCGACGATGTCGATCTTCTCGTCGCCGAGCTCGTTGGTGACAGCGCGGACGCGCTGCCCCATCGGGCCGATGCAGGCGCCCTTGGCCGAGATGTTCGGGTCGTGCGAGACGACGGCGATCTTGGTGCGGTGGCCGGCCTCGCGGGCGATCTCCTTGATCTCGACGACTCCGGAGCCGATCTCCGGGACCTCCATCGCGAAGAGCTTCTTCACCAGGTTGGGGTGCGTCCGGGAGACGACCACCTGCGGGCCGCGGAGCTCACGGCGGACGGCGACGACGTAGACGCGGATGCGGCGACCGTGCGAGTAGTCCTCACCGGGCACCTGCTCGGCCTGCGGCATGATCGCCTCGAGGGCGCCGAGGTCCACCCGGACGGCCTTGGAGTCCCGGTCGGCCTGGACGACGCCGACGAGGATGTCCCCCTCGGAACCGGAGAAGTGGCCGAACTTCTGGTCGTCCTCGGCCTCGCGCAGGCGCTGGAAGATGACCTGGCGGGCGGTGGAGGCCGCCACCCGACCGAAGTCCTCCGGGGTGTCGTCGTAGTAACCCACCACCTGGTCGTCGTCGTCGAACTCGGGCGCGAGGACGGAGACCTTTCCGGTCTTGCGGTCCACCTCCACCTTGACGCCGCGCAACGGGTGGTCGGTCTTGTTGTAGGCGTTGAGGAGGGCGTCCTCAAGCGTCCTGATGAGGTAGTCCATGGGGACTTCCTTGTCGCGTTCGATGGCGCGCAGGGCTGCGAGATCCACGTCCATGGCTCAGGCCTCCTCGGTGTCGTCGTTGTCTTCGTTGTCGTCGGAGCCGGTCCGGAACTCCTTCGGTGGGTTCATCTCGACCTGGACCACGGCCTTGGTCACGTCGGCGAGGGCGAACTCCCTCGACTGCCCCTTGACGTCCAGGGTGACGGCTTCGCCCTCCACCCCCATGATGCGTCCGGTGACCTCGCGGTCGGCGAGCCACAGCTTCACGAGGCGGTGGAGGTTGCGGCGGTAGTGCTTGGCCTCCTGCAGGGGCTTGCTGACGCCGCGACTGGTCACCTCGAGGGTGAAGGGAGCCTGTCCGACGGCCGTGCTCTCGTCGAGGGCCTTGGAGATCCGTGCAGAGGCTGCGGAGATGTCATCGAGCAGCGGGCCGCGACCTGCGGGGCCGTCCCCGTCGACGGTGATCCGCAGGAGCTTGCGCTTGCCCACTGGCGTGACGTCGAGGCTGTCCAGTTCGAGGCCGTGGTCGGCCAGGATGGGCTCCACCAGTTCGGTGAGCTGGCTTTCTTGCATGGGGATTCTCCGATTCGGTTGTGTGACTCGATTGTGTGACCCCCAAGCATATGCCGCCACACCTCGATCGACATCCCGCAGCGCGATCTCTCCGCGAAAACACCCTTCGCAGGCACGCCGCATCGCCGATAGGGTCGTCGTCATGCGTTCCACCCGTCGTGGCCTGCTCGCCCTGGCCGCGGGACTTCCGGCGGCTGTCCTCGCCGCCTGCTCCCCCAGCCCGATCGTCACAGGTGGGCCCTCTGCACCCTTCTCCCCCACCCCCACCGGTCCCGTGCAGTCCCCCGGAGCAGCGCGCGCGGCCGACTGGACCACGAGGTTGCGGGCGCTGGTTGGCACGGCACCGGCGCAGGACGCGGACTGGGCCGCGGCCGTCACGGCACAGGCCGACGCACACCTGGTCCGCCTGGACGCAGCGGATCCGTTGGTGCCGGACGCCGAACCGGTGTTCACCCCGTCCCCGGCGCCGGCGCCCACAACCGCTCCGTTCGAAGACGCGCTGGCGGCGCTGCTGGCGGAGGGTGCGGACCTGTTCGGCGAGCTGGTCACCGACGCGCAGAGCCAACCCGAACGGCTGCTCCACGCCTCGCTGGCGGCGGCCGCAGCCGGGCTGCGCAACAGGGCACTGGCACCGGTGCCGGGCGAGGGCACGCCCATCAGGTTCCCCGAGACGTCCTTGGACGGCTCACTGCTGGTGGCACTGAGTCACGTCTGGGCCCTCCTGCACGGCCTCGAGGTGGGGCTCGGCCGCCTCCCCGAGGGCGACGTCCACGACGCCGCCCGGCGACGGCTCGCCGAGGCGCGCGAACAGCGCAACCACCTGCGGGCAGCGGTCGATGGCGACTCCCCCGAGCAGGAGGTGGCCTACGAGATGCCCAACCCGATGACCACGCCCGAGGAGATCACGGACGCGCTGGCGGTCCTGGAGCAGGGGCTGCTGGACGCGCTCGCGCGGCTGGTCGCCACCGGCACCGAGGGGACCGACTGGCTGCAGGAGATGTTGCAGCAGGTGCCGCAGGTGCAGGCGTGGGGCGGCCGCCTGCCCCACTGGCCCGGCTGGGCGCAGGTCTGAGGACCGCACCCCGCCGCGCCGGTCCTCAGGAGCGCTTGGCGCCGACCAGTTCCTCGACGGCCCGGACGGCCTGGGCGAGTGCCACCTCGTTGCGTTCACCGGTGGCGCGGTTGCGGATTTCGACCACACCGTCGGCCAGACCCCGGCCCACGACGACCGTCACGGGCATGCCCATGATCTCCGCGTCGGCGAACTTGACGCCCGGGCTGGCCTTGCGGTCGTCGACGAGGACGTCCAGACCCTTGGCGGACAACTCGGAGGCGATGCGCTCGGCCTCCTCGAAGATGCTCGGGTCCTTGCCGGTGGCGAGCACCTGGACCTGGTAGGGCGCCAGTGTGACGGGCCAGCTGAGGCCCTTGTCGTCGGCGGTCGCCTCCGCCACGGCGGCGACCGCGCGCGAGACGCCCACGCCGTAGGACCCCATCGTCACCGTGACCAGCTTCCCGTTCTGGTCGAGCACCTTGAGTCCCATGGCCTCGGCGTAGCGCCGGCCGAGCTGGAAGATGTGCCCCATCTCGATCCCGCGGGCCAGTGTCATCGGGCCCGAGCCGTCGGGTGCCGGGTCGCCCTCACGGACCTCCGCGACGTCGAGGACGCCGTCGGCGGTGAAGTCGCGCCCGACCGTGACGCCGCTGAGGTGTTCGTCGACCACGTTGGCGCCGGTCACCCAGTGGGTTCCCTCCACCACGCGGGGGTCGGTCAGGTAGCGGATGCCGGTTGCCGACTCCTCACCCAGCACGCGGGTGCCGTCGAGGCTCACCGGGGAGATGAAGCCCACCTTCAGGTCCGGGTACTTCTCGAAGTCCTCCGCGCTGAACGGTTGGGCGACGGAGGGCTCGAGGGCCGCCTCGAGTCGCTTTGCGTCCACCTCGCGGTCCCCGGGCAGGCCGAGCGCGAGCGGGTAGCTCTCGCCGCTGGGCTCGGTGACCATGAAGAGCACGTTCTTCAGGGTGTCGGCGCCGCCCCAGCCCTCGGGCCGGGCGTGCTCGGAGTTCAGCAGGTCAACCACCCCCGCGATGCTGCCGACGCCGGGCGTGGCGACGGTGGCCATGGCGGGCGCGTCCGCCACCGGCAGGGGCTCCGGTGCGGCGGTGCGCACGGCCTCCACGTTGGCGGCGTAGCCCCCGGCGGAGCGCACGAACGTGTCCTCACCGTTGGCGGCCACGGCCAGGAACTCCTCGGAGCGGGACCCGCCCATGGCTCCGGCCATCGCCGAGACGATCACGTAGTCGAGGCCCAGTCGCTCGAAGATGCGCACGTAGGCGCCCCGGTGCGCCTGGTAGCTGGCGTCCAGGCCGGCGTCGTCGACGTCGAAGGAGTAGGAGTCCTTCATCACGAACTCGCGGCCGCGGAGCAGTCCGGCGCGGGGACGGGCCTCGTCACGGTACTTGGTCTGGATCTGGTAGAGCGACAGCGGCAGGTCCTTGTAGGAGTTGTACAGGTCCTTGACCAGGAGGGTGAACATCTCCTCGTGCGTGGGCCCGAGCAGCATGTCGGTGCCCTTGCGGTCCACGAGTCGGAACAGGTTGTCGCCGTAGTCGGTCCAGCGGTTGGTGGCCTCGTAGGGTTCGCGGGGCAGCAACGCGGGCAGGTGCACCTCCTGGGCGCCGATGGCGTCCATCTCCTCGCGGACGATCGCCTCCACCTTCTGCAGCACCTTCAGCCCGAGCGGCAGCCACGAGTAGATGCCCGGGGCGACGCGGCGGATGTAGCCCGCGCGGACGAGCCAGCGGTGGCTGGGCACCTCGGCGTCGGCCGGGTCGTCTCGGAGGGTGCGGACGAAGAGGGAGGAGAGTCTGGCGATCACGGGGGCAACTCTACTTCAGCCGCGGGGGTGCTCCGCCACTCAGTAGTGCACGGTGGCAAGCGCCCCGACGGTCCGGAAACCGAGCCTCTCGTAGGCGCGGATTGCGGGGGTGTTGAAGTCGTTCACGTACAGGGAGACCAGGCCGTAGCGCTCCATCACCAGCCGCAGCATCGAGGCCAGGGCCGGGACCGAGAGGCCCTCACCGCGTCGGTGCGGGTGCACCCACACGCCCTGCAGCTGTGCCTGGTTGCCGAGCTTCGGTCCGAGGTCCGCCTTGAAGACCACCTCGCCGCCCTCGACGATGCCGTAGGCGTCGCCCTGATGCAGGCGCTCCTTGACGTAGCGCTCGTACCCGCCGCCGTACTTGAACGGCGAGCTGCCGATCTCCTCGGTGTACATGTGCACCGACGCCGCCAGGTAGGACTCGTACTCCCGGGTGCTGAGCAGCCGGACCCGCTCGTCGCCGTCGTTGGCGGGAGGGCTGTCCAGGACCATCAGCGGCTGCCGCTGCCGCACGTTGGACACCTTTCCCCACGCACCGGGCCAGCGCTCGATGAGGCCGACATAGAGGCCCAGCGCGGTCATGCTGGGGCCGAGGATGGAGGCAGCCGTACGCGACGGGCCGAGGGCGCGCACGAACGCGGGCACGGCGTCGGGGTCGAAACCGGCGGGGAAGATCGTGCCGCCGTCGAGGCAGACCGCGGTCAGCCTGCCGTCGCGCTCGAATCCGTGGATCTTGCCGACGCGGCGGCGGTCGATGCCGTACTGGGCGATCTTCGCGGCGAGGAACAGGTTCTCCACCGGGCGCTGCGCCAGCAGGGCCTCCACCTCGTGGAGGTCATCGGGCCCGAGCGGCCTCAGGCCAACGGACATCTCAGGAGACCGAGACCTCAGGCGCACCGACCTCACCCATCTCTGCGGCGATGCGCCGGGCCTCGACGAGGAGGGTCTCGACGATCTCGGACTCGGGAACGGTCTTGACCACTTCGCCCTTGACGAAGATCTGGCCCTTGCCGTTGCCGGAGGCCACGCCGAGGTCTGCCTCGCGGGCCTCGCCGGGGCCGTTCACGACGCAGCCCATGACGGCCACGCGCAGCGGCGCCTGCATTCCCTCCAGACCCTTGGTGACCTTCTCGGCGAGCGAGTAGACGTCCACCTGGGCGCGCCCGCACGACGGGCAGGAGACGATGTCCAGCTTCCGGGGGCGCAGGTTGAGCGACTCCAGGATCTTGAGTCCCACCTTGACCTCCTCGGCCGGCGGGGCCGACAGGGAGACGCGGATGGTGTCGCCGATGCCCTGGCTGAGCAGCGCGCCGAACGCGACGGAGGACTTGATGGTGCCCTGGAAGGCCGGGCCCGCCTCGGTGACCCCGAGGTGGAGGGGGTAGTCGCACTGCTGGCTCAGCATCTCGTAGGCCCGCACCATGACCACCGGGTCGTTGTGCTTGACGGAGATCTTGAAGTCGTGGAAGCCGACGTCCTCGAACAGCGACGCCTCCCAGAGCGCGGACTCGACGAGCGCCTCCGGGGTCGGCGAGCCGTACTTGGCGAGCAGGCGCTTGTCCAGGGAGCCGGCGTTGACGCCGATGCGCAGGGAGACCCCGGCGTCACTGGCGGCCTTCGCGATCTCGGCCACCTTGTCGTCGAACTGCTTGATGTTGCCCGGGTTGACGCGTACGGCGGCGCACCCGGCGTCGATGGCGGCGAACACGTAGCGCGGCTGGAAGTGGATGTCGGCGATCACGGGGATCTGGGACTTCTTCGCGATGATGTGCAGCACGTCCGCGTCGTCCTGGCTGGGGACGGCCACACGCACGATGTCGCATCCGGTGGCGGTCAGTTCGGCGATCTGCTGCAGCGTGCCGTTGATGTCGGTGGTCTTGGTGGTGGTCATGGACTGCACCGAGATGGGTGCATCACCGCCGACGAAGGTGGACCCGACCCTGATCTTGCGAGTCGTGCGACGGGGCGCAAGCGTTGGTGCGGGGGCAGCGGGCATTCCAAGACTCACGGACATGGTCCCCAGAATACCCACCTGATCCGCGGCCGGTGAATCAGAACAGCTGGATGGGGCTGATGATGTCGGCGAGGATCAGTACCGCGCCGCCGAGGAGCAGGAATCCGCCGACGACGTAGACCACCGGCAGCAGCTTGGCGGTGTCCGCCGGAGCCGGGCGGGGCCGGTTCCGGACCCGCGCCCAGGCCCGGCGGAGGCCGTCGTAGAGTGCCGCCGCGATGTGGCCGCCGTCGAGGGGTGGCAGCGGCACCAGGTTGAGCAGCGCGACGAACAGGTTCACGCTGCCCAGCAGGGACATCCAGCTGGCCACCCGGTCCGCTGCGGGGATCTGGTCGGCGGCGCCGATCTCCCCGGCCACCCGGCTGGCGCCGACGATGGAGATGGGGCTGTTGGCGTCGCGCGGCTGCCCCGTGACGAGGTCGGCCCCGACGTTCCACACCCGGACCGGGAAGTCGACGAGTGCCACCACGGACATCCGTGTCATCTCCCACATCTGCTCGAGGGTGGCGAGCGGGCCCGCCTTGGTGAGTTCGTTGCTGGGCGAGACACCGAGGAAGCCCGCCTCGACGTACGTGGTCGGGTCGAGGCGGTCCGGGACGTGGTGCAGGACGGTGTTGACCGTGGGCAGCGTGAGCTCGCGGCCGTCGCGCTCGACGACGATGGTGGCGCCGCCGTCGCGGTTCGCGCGGATCAGGTCGCCCATCTGGGTCCAGTCCGTGAGCGCGTGGCCGTTGAAGGAGACGAGCACGTCGCCCACCTCGATGCCAGCCTCCGCGGCGGGCGTGGGCGGGTCGGTGTCCAGGCACTCGGCGGGTTCCCTGCCCTGCGGGATCACGCAGTCGCTGACGTGGGCCACTTCGAGGGTCGGCTGGTAGGTGCCGTGGAGGGTGTTGATGCCGAGGAAGATCCCGAAGGCGAGCAGGATGTTCATCGCGGGGCCGCCGAACATGACCACGACCCGCTGCCACACCGGCTTCTGGTAGAGCAGCCGCCCGTCGTCGGCGGGGGTGATCTCCTCGTACTCGAAGCTGCGCGCCTCGTCGGCGATCCGGGTGAGCCAGCCCTTGGGGCCGTCGGAGGGGCGTTCGGGAGGGTACATCCCGACCAGCCGCACGAACCCGCCAAGCGGGATCGCCTTGACGCCGTACTCGGTCTCCCCTCTCCTGCGGGACCACAGCGTCTTGCCGAAGCCGACGAAGTACTGGGTGACCTTCACGCCGAACAGCTTCGCGGGGACCATGTGTCCCACCTCGTGCAGCGCGATGGAGGCCATGATCAGCGCGAAGAACAGGACGGCCAGCCCGATGATCATGAGGGTGGTCATGCGCGCCCCGCGACTATCTCGGCGGCCCGGGTGCGGCCCCAGCGGTCGGCGGCCAGGACTGCCTCCACGCTGAGGTCGGCGTCGTCGACGTGGCCGGCTGCCAGGTGCTCATCGAGGCACTCGGTGATGACGTCGACGATCTCCGGGAAACGGAGGCGCCCCTCGCAGAACGCGTCGACGCAGGCCTCGTTGGCGGCGTTGTAGACGGCGGGGGCGGTTCCGGAGGCCCTGCCCGCGCGGCGCGCCAGTTCGACGGCTGGGAAGGTCTTCTCGTCGAGGGGTTCGAAGGTCCAGGTGGCGGCGGTGCTCCAGTCGCAGGGGGCGGCGGCACCGGGAAGCCGCCTCGGCCACGTCAGGGCGAGCCCGATCGGCAGGCGCATGTCGGGTGGCGAGGCCTGGGCGATGGTGGAGCCGTCACAGAACTCCACCATGGAGTGGACCACGGACTGCGGGTGCACGGTCACGACGACGTCGTTCAGGGCGACGTCGTAGAGCAGCGCGGCCTCCAGTAGCTCCAGGCCCTTGTTGACCAGCGTGGCGGAGTTGATGGTGATGACGCGCCCCATGTTCCAGGTGGGGTGAGCCATGGCGTCCTCGGGGCGCACGTCCATGAGCTCGGCGCGGGTGCGGCCGCGGAACGGGCCTCCGGAGGCGGTCAGGACGAGGCGGCTGACCTCGTCGGCGCGGCCGCTGCGGAGGGCCTGCGCGAAGGCGGAGTGCTCGGAGTCCACGGCGATGATCTGTCCCGGGGCGGCCGCCCCCGTGACGAGCCGGCCACCGATGACCAGCGACTCCTTGTTGGCCAGTGCGAGTGCGGTCCCGGCCCCGAGGCAGGCCAGCGTCGGCCGCAGCCCGGCGGCGCCGGTGATGGCGTTGAGGACGAGGTCGCAGTCGCTCGCGGCCAGCTGGGTGGCGGCGTCTGGACCGAGCAGGATCCTCGGGAGCTTGTAGTCGCCCGTGGCCCAGCCCCGCTGGGCGGCCTCGGCGTAGAGGGCCTGCTGCAGCTCACGTCCGGCCGTGGCCTTGGCGAGGGCCACCGTGGCCGGGGCGAACTGGATCACCTGGCGCGCGAGCTCGGCGATGTTCCCGCCGGAGGCGGCCAGTGCCACCACCTCGAACTCGTCGCGTCGGGACGAGATGACGTCGAGGGCCTGGGTCCCGATGGAGCCGGTACTGCCTAGTAGGACGATTCTTCGCACCGCTCCAGTCTCTCACGCGGGACAACACGACCCCGCACCTGCGAGGGTGCGGGGTCGTGTGGAGTCTGGGTGCAGCGGTTCGGCTCAGACCACGCCGAAGGCCGCCATCGCGTTGGCCACCTTGCGGAAGCCGCCGATGTTGGCCCCCATGACGTAGTTGCCGGGTTCGCCGTACTCCTCCGCGGTCTCGGCGCAGTCGGCGTGGATTCGCTCCATGATCTTGGTGAGGCGCTCCTCGGTGTACTCGAAGTCCCACGAGTCACGCATCGCGTTCTGCTGCATCTCCAGCGCGGAGGTGGCCACGCCACCCGCGTTGGCCGCCTTGCCGGGCCCGTAGAGGATGCCGGCTTCCTGGAAGTGGCCGATGCCCTCGGGCGTGGTGGGCATGTTCGCGCCCTCCGCGACGGCAATGACGCCGTTCTTGATGAGCGTCGCCGCGTTGGAGCCGTCGAGCTCGTTCTGGGTGGCGCACGGCAGGGCGACGTCAACCGGGAGGTCCCAGATGCAGCCGGCCTTGGCCACGACGGCGCCGTTGCGACGCTCGGCGTAGTCGGAGACCCGGCCGCGCTCGACCTCCTTGATCTGCTGCAGGAGCTGCAGGTCAACGCCGTCCTCGTCCACGACGTAGCCGCTGGAGTCGGAGAAGGCGATCACCTTGCCGCCTAGCTGGTGGACCTTCTCGATGGCGTAGATGGCAACGTTTCCGGAGCCGGACACCGAGACGCGCTTGCCGTCGAAGCTCTCGCCCTTGGTCTTGAGCATCTGGTCGGCGAACACGACGGTGCCGTATCCGGTGGCCTCCTTGCGCACGAGCGATCCACCCCAGTCGAGGCCCTTGCCGGTGAGGACGCCGGACTCGTACCGGTTGGTGATGCGCTTGTACTGGCCGAACATGTAGCCGATCTCGCGGCCGCCGACGCCGATGTCGCCCGCGGGGACGTCGGTGTACTCCCCGAGGTGGCGGTAGAGCTCAGTCATGAACGACTGGCAGAACCGCATGATCTCGGTCTCGGAGCGGCCGCGCGGGTCGAAGTCGGAGCCGCCCTTGCCGCCACCGATGGGCAGCCCGGTCAGCGAGTTCTTGAAGATCTGCTCGAAGCCGAGGAACTTGATGATGCCGAGGTAGACCGAGGGGTGGAACCGCAGGCCTCCCTTGTAGGGGCCGAGTGCGGAGTTGAACTCGACGCGGAAGCCCCTGTTGACCTGGACCTGGTTGTTGTCGTCCAGCCACGGCACCCGGAAGATGATCTGGCGCTCCGGCTCGCAGACCCGCTCGAGGATCTTCGAGTCGAGGAGATCCGGGTGCTTCCGGACCACGGGCTTGAGGCTCTCGAAGACCTCCTTGACGGCCTGGTGGAACTCAGCTTCCCCCGGGTTCCGGGCAACGACCGACTCGTAGACCCCCTGCAACCGCTCTTCCATGGCTCTCCCTAAGTTCCCGATTTGCAACAAACAGGCCGATCCTAGCTTCCCGGAGCCCGATCACCCCATCCGAGGACCAGTTTCCATGATGTGGGCGCGGCCCCCGTACGCTTGGTGCATGCAGCAGAGGCCCCGTGGACCACAGTTCGAGCGCGCCGCCAAGCAGCGCGTGTTCATCGGGGACTACGAGTCACCGACTCGCCCCGGCGCCACACCGCCTGCCGCAGGCGTCCGCCAACCCACGCTGCTGGAGCGGCTGCGGGCACGGTTCCGCGGCGGCGACGTCGACAAGCGGCGCGGCCCCGGGTTCCAGCAGCCGGAGGGCGCGGCCAGGATCGGCAGGTACCAGCGGCGCCGACGCAACCGGTCGGCTCCCAGCCCCTCGGAGTCCCCGAGCGGGTTCGAGCAGCCCTCGGAGTGACTCAGGCGCTCTCGGACTCGACGGTGGCGGCCAGTTGCCCGCAGGCGCCGTCGATCTCGCTGCCGCGGGTGTCGCGCAGCGTGACCGGTACGCCGCGGCGCTCCAGTGTCTGGATGAAGGCACGTTCGTCCTCCTTGCGGGAGGCGGTCCACTTCGAGCCCGGCGTGGGGTTCAGCGGGATCAGGTTGACGTGCACCCAGCCCCAGTCGCCACGCCGCTTCAGGACGTCGGCCAGCAGGTTCGCCCGAGCCACCTGGTCGTTGATGTCGCGCATCATGGCGTACTCGATGGAGACCCGACGCTTGGTGCGTTCCGCGTAGGCCCAGGCGGCATCGACCACCTCATCGACCTTCCACCGGTTGTTCACCGGCACGATCTCGTCGCGCAGTTCGTCGTCGGGGGCGTGCAGCGACACGGCCAGGGTGAGCGGCAGGCCCTCCTCTGTGAGCTTCTGGATCTGCGGGACCAGGCCGACCGTGGAGACGGTGATGCCGCGCGCGCTCATCCCGAATCCGTTCGGGGACGGCTCCAGCAGTGTCCGGATGGCGCCCATCACCGGCTTGTAGTTGGCCAGCGGCTCACCCATGCCCATGAACACGATGTTGTTCAGTCGCCCGGTGGCGCCCGGGACCTCGCCTGCGGCGATCATCTGGTTGGCGGCGAACGCCTGGATGGTGATCTCTGCCTGGGAGAGGTTGCGTTTCAGGCCGCCCTGTCCGGTGGCGCAGAACGGGCAGGCCATGCCGCAGCCCGCCTGCGAGGAGATGCAGAGCGTGGAGCGGTTGGGGTAGCGCATCAGGACCGACTCCAGCAGTGAGCCGTCGTGCAGCTTCCACAGCGTCTTGACGGTGGTGCCCTTGTCCGCGGTGCGCCGGGTGACCTGCTCCAGAAGGGACGGGAAGAGCTGCTCGGCCAGGTCGGCGCGGATGGCGGCCGGGACGTCTGACCAGCCGTCGGGATCGTCGGACAGGTGGTCGAAGACGTGGCGGGAGATCTGGTCCGCCCGGAATTTCGGCAGCCCCAGCTTCTCGGCGGTGTCGCGGCGCTCCTCGGGCGAGAGGTCCAGCCAGTGGCGCGGCGGCTTGCCGCGGCGCGGTGCCTCGAAGACGAGCGGAAGAAGTGTTGGCATTTCAGGCCCCCAGGGCGAGGTGTAGGACGAGCCAGCCGACGGGGACCGCGGCCAGCAGCGAGTCGAGTCGGTCCATGACGCCACCGTGTCCGGGAAGGAAGTTGGACATGTCCTTGATCCCGGCGTCGCGCTTGATCAGCGACTCGACGAGGTCGCCCAGTGTACCCGCCAGCGCGCAGCAGATCCCGAGCACGAGCCCCACCCACCAGGGAGAGTCCAAGAACAGGAGCACGGCGGCCACCCCGATCCCCGCAGCGGTGGCGACGCCGCCGATGACGCCCTCCCAGGTCTTGCTGGGACTGATCTGTGGCGCGAGCTTGTGCTTGCCGAAGATCGAACCGAACGTGTACGCCCCGGTGTCGGCAGCGGTGACGCACAGCACGATGACCAGGATCCTGAAGGCACCGTCCTGCTCGCCCATCAGGAGCGAGACGAACACCCCCAGCAGCGGGATGTAGGCGATGATCAGGGCGGAGGCGGCGGCGTCGCGCAGGAACCCCTCCGACCCTCCGCGCAGGCGGGCGGTGAAGCTCGCCAACAGTGTCGCCCCCAGGCAGGCGACGATGAAGTTCGACGGCGCCATCAGGTCGAACCGGGCCACCGCCCAACCGCCGATGATGCTCACGGCCGTGCCTACGACGATGGGCACGATCGCGGCGTGCATGCCCTTGCGCTCCAGCGCCATGTGCACCTCGACCGCACCGAGGCACAGTGCGGCCGCGGTGAGCAGGACGAAGAACCAGTGGACCCAGACCAACCCCACCACCAACGCCACGATGAGCCCCAGACCGACACCGATGGCGGCCGGCAGGTTCCGGCCACCCCTCGGCGTCGAGGCTGGCTCGCTCGCGACTGTGGTGGGCATCAGATCTCGCTGAGCTCGGCTTCCTTGGACTTGAGCAGTTCGTCGACGCTGTCGACGAACTTCTTGGTGGATGCGTCCATCGCCTTCTCGGCGCGGGCGAGGTCGTCCTCGCTGATCTCACCGTCCTTCTGCAGCTTCTTCAGTTGGTCCATGGCGTGCCGGCGCACGTTGCGCAGGACCACACGCGCGTCCTCGGCCTTGGCCTTGGCCATCTTGACGTACTCCTTGCGACGCTCCTGCGTCAGCTCGGGCATCACGATGCGGATGGAGTTGCCGTCGTTGCTCGGGTTCACGCCCAGCTCCGCGTCGCGGATCGCCTTCTCGATGGCAGTGATGGCGCTGCGATCGAAGGGCGTGATCAGCATCGATCGCGGGTCGGACGAGGTGAAGGTCGCCAACTGCTGCAGCGGGGTCGGGGCGCCGTAGTAGTCGGCGTGGAGCGACGAGAACATCGCGGGATGCGCCCGGCCGGTGCGAATGGTGGCGAGGTCATCGCGTGCGAAGTCCACCGCCTGCTGCATCTTGGCCTGGGCTTCCTTCTGGGTTTCGGCGATCATGACCGACCGCCCTCCTTCCTGTTGGGGTCAGCGGGTGACAAGCGTCCCGATCTGCTCGCCGTCTACGACGCGAGCAATGTTGCCGGGCTCGGAGAGGTTGAAGAACACGATGTTGAGGTCGTTGTCCCGGGCCAGCGCGATGGCGGTGGCATCGGCGACCTTCAGGTCCTCGGCGAGGAACTGGTCGAAGGTGAGGTGCTCGAACTTGGTTGCCGACGGGTCCTTCACGGGGTCCGCGTTGTACACGCCGTCGACTCCCTGCTTGCCCATCAGGAGGACCTCGGCGCCGATCTCCAACGCGCGCTGGGCAGCGACGGTGTCGGTCGAGAAGTAGGGCATTCCGGAGCCCGCCCCGAAGATGACGAGGCGACCCTTCTCCATGTGGCGCTCCGCGCGGCGCGGGATGTAGGGCTCGGCGACCTGGCCCATCGTGATGGCCGTCTGGACGCGGGTGTTGACGCCCTCCTTCTCGAGGAAGTCCGAGAGGGCGATGCTGTTCATCACGGTGCCGAGCATGCCCATGTAGTCGGCGCGATCACGAGCGATGCCGGACTGACTGAGTTCGGCACCGCGGAAGTAGTTGCCGCCACCCACGACGACCGCCACCTGCACGCCCCTGTTGACGACGTCCGCGATCTCCTTGGAGATGCCGCGGAGGGTTTCCGGGTCCACACCCAGCTTGCCGCCGCCGAAGACTTCCCCCGAGAGCTTCAGCAGCACCCGCTTGTATTGCTTGGTCATTTGTCCCCTCGGGGTTGTGGCGGTCGTTTCCGTTGAAGCCTATCGTCCCGGGGATGCCCCGGACGCAGACGGTGGCGTGTACCGCGAGTTCTCGCGGCACACGCCACCGATTGGTTGCGCTCAGGCGGTGATGGCGAAGCGGGCGAACCGCGTCACCTCTGCACCGGCGGCCTTCAGGAGGTCACCGACGGATTTCTTGTCCTCCCAGACGGCCGGCTGGTCGAGCAGCGCGACGTCCTTGAAGTACCCGCCCACACGGCCCTCGACGATGCGGGAGATGGCAGCCTCGGGCTTGCCCTCCTCGCGCGCGGTGGCCTCGGCGATGCGACGCTCGTTCTCCACGACGTCCGCGGGGACGTCGTCGCGCGAGACGTAGCTCGGGCTCATGGAGGCGATCTGCATGGCCACCTGGTGGGCCAGCGTCTCGTCGCCACCGGTGTACTCGACCAGCACGCCGACCTGCGGAGGCAGGTCTGCGGCGCGACGGTGCAGGTACAGGTGGGTGGTGCCGTCGAAGTTGGCTGCGTTCGCGACCGCGATGTTCTCGCCGATCTTGATGCCCAGTTCCTTCACGGCGTCCGCGACGGTTTCGCCGGAGGCGAGCTCCGCGGCGTTGGTGGACTCGACGTCGGTGGCCCCGCTGGCGAGGACCGCGTCGATGATCTGGTCCGCCAGTGCGACGAACTCGGCGTTCTTCGCGACGAAGTCGGTCTCGGCGGCGAACTGGATCAGGGCGCCGTCCCTGCCCGCGACGATGCCGTTGCTGGCCTCGCGGTCGGCCCGCTTCGCGGCCTTGGCCAGACCGTGGACACGGAGCACCTCGATGGCCTTCTCGTAGTCACCCTCGGCCTCGACCAGTGCGTTCTTGGCGTCCATCATGCCCGCGCCGGTGGCGTCGCGGAGCTTCTTAACGTCTGCGGCTGTGATTGCCATCAGTCAGTGTTCCCGTCTGGGTAGGAGGATTACTTGGTTTCGGTGTTCTCTTCGGTGGCCTTGACCTCGGCAGCCTCGACGTCGGCCTCCTCGGTGAGCTTGGTCTCGACGACCTCTGCAGCCTCGGCGACCTCCTCTGCCTGGGCCTCGTCAGCGGCGGGGGCCTCGTCAGCGACGGGAGCCTCCTCAGCGGCCGGCGCCTCAGCGGCTGGGGCCTCCTCAGCGGCCGGAGCCTCGGCGGCGGGGGCCTCTTCGGTGGCCGGCGCCTCGGCGGCCGCAGCAGCCTCGGCCTCGGACTTGGCCAGCAGTTCGAGCTCCCAGTCGGGCATGGGCTCGGACGCGGCCTGCTCACCGGACTTGCCGGAGGAACGCTCGATCAGGCCGGCGGCGACTGCGTCGGCGACGATGCGGGTGAGCAGCGCGACGGAGCGGATGGCGTCGTCGTTGCCGGGAACCGCGAAGTCGACCTCGTCGGGGTCACAGTTGGTGTCGAGGATGCCGACCACGGGGATCCGCAGCTTGCGGGCCTCGTCGACTGCGAGGTGCTCCTTCTTGGTGTCCACGATCCAGACGGCCTGCGGCGTCTTGGTCATGTCGCGGATGCCGCCCAGGGTCTTGTCGAGCTTGGTCTTCTCGCGCTCGAGCTGCAGCAGCTCCTTCTTCGTGAGGCCGCTTGCCGCCACGTTCTCGAAGTCCATGACCTCGAGCTCCTTGAGGCGCTGGATGCGCTTCGCGACGGTGTGGAAGTTGGTCAGCATGCCGCCGAGCCAGCGCTGGTTCACGTAGGGCATGCCGACGCGGGTGGCCTGCTCCTGGATGGCCTCCTGGGCCTGCTTCTTGGTGCCGACGAACAGCACCTGGCCGCCGCGGGAGACGGTGGACTTGACGAAGGCGTAGGCCTTGTCGATGTAGCTCAGCGAGAGCTGCAGGTCGATGATGTAGATGCCGTTGCGCTCGGCGAAGATGAACCGCTTCATCTTGGGGTTCCAACGACGGGTCTGGTGTCCGAAGTGGACGCCCGACTCCAGCAACTGGCGGGTGGTGACGACGGCCATGGCCGTTCCTTTCACAGCGGACACTTGGGTCCGCCACTTTCTCGGGTGGGCACGTTGGCCCACGGTGGTTTCCGGGACCCCGCGGACGGGGCCGTTCCTGACGCGCCCGGCGGCGGCACCCGACTGGCGGGACCACGCGGCCACCGACGGTTTCCCGCGAAGCGCATGCGAAGTCAATCGGCGAACCGATTGCGGTCGTCATTCTAGACTCCGGCGACCCCGATCGCCAACCTCGCCCCTGTGGACAAAGACGGACCACCCGCGCGGACTCCCAGAGTGTGGGCATGCGCACCCGAACCCTGCTCCTGACCGCCCTCGTCGTCGTCTCGCTGCTGCTGACCACCGCAACCCCGTCGCGCGCCGAAGACCTGCTCCTCCGAAGACCGGTCCCGGGCGCCGTGCTGGAGGGGTTCAGTGCCGGACCGCACCCATGGTCCCCAGGGCATCGGGGCGTTGACCTCGCGGCCCGCCGGGGCGAGGCCGTGCGTTCCGCGGCCGCGGGGGTGGTCCACTTCGCCGGCAGCGTGGCGGGCCGCCCCTCGGTCTCGGTCGACCACGGCAACGGGCTGCGGACCACCTACACCCCGGTGCGGCCCGAGGTGTCCGAGGGCGAGGTCGTCGCGGCGGGCGCGGTCATCGGGCAAGTGGTGGCCGGGCACTGCACCGGGGGCTGCCTGCACTGGGGACTGACCGACGGCGTCGACTACTTCGACCCGCTGTCTCACCTCGCGGTTCGCGAGGTGCGACTCCTCCCGGCCGGCTCCGTGGCCGTCACCCCTCCCTCGTTCAGGGCCGCCACCACAGCCATGGCGGGCGGTGCGCCTCCCGTGCCGGGGAGGGTGACCTCACGCTTCGGCATGCGCACCCACCCGGTCACGGGCGTCCGCAAGCTCCACGACGGCCTGGATCTGGGCGCCGCGTGCGGCACGCCCGTAAGGCTGCCGTGGGCCGGTCGGGTGGCCGTCGTCCAGCACCACGTCGCCTACGGCAACCGGGTCATCGTCGAACATCCCGGCGGCCGCAGCGCCTACGCCCACCTGCAACGCATCGACGTCCACGAGGGACAGCGGCTGGGGGTCGGCGCGGTGCTCGGCGCCGTGGGCAGCACCGGGCTGTCCACCGGCTGCCACCTGCACTGGATGACCTGGCGCGGCGGCGAACTGGTGGACCCGCTCACCGTGGCGGGTGGCCTCAGTTGAAGCGGACGATGTTGTTGAAGACCTCCTTGGTCACGGTGCGGTAGGTGTTGCCGTTGCGTTCGATGACCGTGGCGCTCACGTAGCTGCGGCAGCCGTTGCCGCCCACGGCGGGGGTGTCGCACTCGGTGCGCCACTGCCTGCCGTCGGCTGCGGTCCAGCGTCCGGTGTGGCCCAGGGGGTTGTCGGCCCAGGCGCTGCGGGGTGAGCCGAGGTAGGTGAGGTTGTTGAAGGTCCAGCCGTTGTGCTGGTAGTAGGCGCCGTTCCAGGTGCCGATGGTGGTGCCCCAGATGTAGGTGAAGCAGCGCACGGTGATCGAGTAGGGCTCGCACACCGTCATCCAGCGGCGTCCGTTGACGTCGTGGAAACCGGGCGTCTCGTAGAGGTCGCCATCCGGCTCCTCGGTCGGCTCCTCCGTGGGCTCCTGCGACGGCTCCGGGGTCGGCACCTCCGTCACGGGCTGCACTGGCGGGTACAGCTCCATCACCGTCGGGGATGGGTGCGCTCCCAGGCGGGCACCCCACTCACCGGCGCCCGGCTCGAGGAGCTCGAGCAGGCCTTGCATGTCGACGCTGCCGTCCGGCGCGATCCGCGGGACGACGTCGAGGTCGACGCTGGCGAACCAGTCGTCGGTCACCGGCTCCCCGCCGGCGGTGACACCGTCCAGGACGTTGGAGGGATCGCCAGTGATGTCGTCGGGCTGCTCCCGCAGGCCGATGCTGTCGGCGGCCCCACCGTCGGCGGACAACAGGCCGCGCACCCGGTAGTCCGTCTGCGCGGCGGAGGTGTAGAGCCTCAGGTTGGGGCCCGCGTTGGCATACGAGGTCACGTCGTCAACGATCACGTCCGGCCCGGAGTTCGAGGTGACCCCGGCGCCGGCGTTGTCGAAGCTGACGGAGTTCGACAGCAGGTGCGCCCCCGGCATGTTCTCACCGCCCAGCTTGAAGCCGTTTCCCTCGCCCGTGACGTCGGGCGCCTCCTCGAGCCAGCCGTTGCGGTAGGCAACCGAGTGCTCGACCACCACGTCGCCGATGGGTCCCTGCGTCGACTTCGCGTACAGGTCCCAGCCGTCGTCGACGTTGTGGTGCGCGATCGAGTGCCGGAAGACGTTGCCCTCCCCCGCGGTGATCTTGGCGGCGAATCCGTCCGCATCGTTCGCCAGGGGGTCGGCGTTGTTGTGCGAGACGCTCGAGACCACGAGGTTGTGCGACGGCCACATCGAGCGCGGTTCGGCGGCGTTCCCGGAGATCTGGATCCCGGTGTCGGCGTTGTGGTGCGACTCGATGCGCTCGACGACGTTGTGGTGGCCGCTGATCAGCATCGGCTTCTGGTATCCACGCGATCCCGTGATCTCGAGGTCGTACAGGTGCCAGTGGTCGCCCCGGAGGTGGATGCCCCCGTCAGGTGACCCGGACAGGTCGAGCAGGGCGCGACTGCCCGGCCGGGACATCAGGACGATCGGCTGCGCGGGGGTGCCGTCGTTGCCACGCTCGATCGTGACCTTGCGGGTCGGTCGGTAGGTGCCGGGCTGGAGAACGATCTGCTGCCCGGGCTGCACGTGCGCCACGGCGGTGTGCAGGTCGAGCGGACTGCCGGGCGTGCCGTCGCCGGCGGGGCTCCCGTCGGCAGCGACGTGGATCGACTGTCCGGGCTGCCCGTAGGAGGCGACGGTGATCGTCAGCGGGATGCTGAACGGCTCGTAGGAGTCGAGGTCCTCGTACTCGCCCAGGCCTGTCTGCTCCTGGCGTGGTGCGGGGGTGAGGGTCGCGGTGTACTCGTTCACGCCGTCGGCGAGGGGCACGACCACCGAGGTGGCGGCTCCGGGTTCGAGGTCGACAGGACCGCCGATGACGGTTCCTCGCTGGTCCACGACGGAGGCCACGCCGTGGACGTTCGACAGCAGCGGCACCTCGATACTGCGGTGCGGGGTGGTGCGGGTGACGTCGGCCGTCAGCCACGGCGTCACCCGGGTGACCGGACGCTCCAGTGCTTCCTCGTCGTCGTCCGGGTGAATGGTGCTGAAGGCCAGGTCGCTGACGCTGACCTCGATGTTGCGGGCTGCGAACACCCCGACGTAGTAGGAGTCCCCCGTCTGCTGCAGCAGGAGGTCGGGTTCGTAGGTGATGATCTCGTGCCGCTCGCCGTCAACGCTCCAGATGGCGTGGAAACCGGTGTTGGACTTGCGCAGGGTGTACTCGTAGACGTCACCGTCCACGAAGCGGGGTGGGTTCATGTTCACCCCTTCGGCCAGGCCGTCGCGCCAGGTCCAGTCGAACGGCTCCGAACCGGTCATGTCCCGGGCAGGGGTGGCGACCCGGGGGCCGTCGGTGTAGCCGGTGACCACCTTGCTGCCGGGGGTGCCGTAGCGGGTGTCGACGGATTCGCCGAGGTCTCGGACGTACTTGGCGGACATGGTGCCCACGCTGTTGAAGTAGCGCGCGTCCCGGTTGTTTGGCTCGAAGGTGTCCACCGCGATGATGCCGAATCCCGACTGGTTGTCCTTGCCGGAGGCGTCGTCGACGGTGAACCTGGCCGAGAGCGTCCAGTTCTCCGTGAGCGGGTCGATCTCCGTGTAGTAGTAGTGGAACCCGTCCTCGGAGTCTGCGATCTTGCCGTTGTTGCCGCGCATGTCGAAGGTCATGGAGCCGTCGGCGTGGTGGACCAGGGTGCCGTTGCTGGACACGCCGGCATGGGCCTCCAGCCACCTCTCGACCTCGTCACTGACCTCGACGGTGTGGACCTCGGAGAAGGTGGCCTCCGAACCGCGGTGCGAGATGATGCGGATCTCGATCCTGTCGCCCGGGGCCAGGCCCGTGACGTCGGCACTGGTTTCGGTGGTCGCAGCCAGCGCACCCCAGTCCGTGGATCCGCTTTCACGGAACTCGACGACGTAGCTCTCGGCCTCCGCCACGGCGGCCCACTCGACCGTGACCGTGGCGCTCCCGTCGGCGACGGCTGTGGTTAGGGCGGCGAGGACCTCGGAGGCGCCGAGGGGCAGGACGAACCCGGGCGCGTCCGCCCGCGGGGAGACCTTCGGAAGGTCCTCGTCGGTGCGCTGCAGCGCCACCTCGACCGCGTAGTCACCGGAGGTGCTCGGCGTGAGCGCAATGGTTCCGGACGCGGCCTGGGCCCCGGACATGCCAGTAGCGACGGCGGTGCCGCCGCTGTCGTAGAGCGTGGCGGTGGCGATGTCCGCGCCGTCGAAGCCCACGAGCCCGTCGAAGTCGACCAGGAGGTCGGGTCCGTCCTGGTGCACGCCGGTGACCACCGGCGCGGCGACAAGGTCCCAGGCGGGGCGCTCGGGGGCCACGCCGTCGACCAGTTCCAGGTGGAAGATGTTGACCCCGGAGGACGGGGACGCGACGTAGTAGCTGCCGGCGGAAGGCACGGTGAACCGGGCGAGCGGGATGTCGGTGGGCGCACCGTAGGCGGGGAGGCTCTCGACGAGGGTGCCGTCCTGCGTGTAGAGCGCCAACTGGCGGTCCGCGCTGGCGCTGGCGCTGAGCGCGTAGGCGTTCAGGACTGCTGGCCCGAAGGTGGTGAACGCAACGGAGCGCCGCTCCGGGGTCCCACCACCGTTCAGCTTGAGGCGCTGGGTGAACACGTGCTCGCCGCCGGTGCGTTCCTGCGCATCCACCTCCACCGCGGCGGCCTCCGTGGCCCGGATTGTGTAGCGGCCCACCTGGGTGTCGGAGGTGATCGGACCGATCGGCATGGCGCTGGGGTTGAGGACGTCGGGTGACTCCTCCGCCCGCGCAGGGGCATCCACCCCCAGCCCGGTGACGGCCAGTGCGAGGGCCATGGCCACCGCGAGTGCGAGGGT
Organism: Tessaracoccus rhinocerotis; assembly: GCF_007197885.1. Lineage (GTDB taxonomy): Bacteria > Actinomycetota > Actinomycetes > Propionibacteriales > Propionibacteriaceae > Arachnia > Arachnia rhinocerotis. Next base: position 534,999 of record NZ_VKKG01000002.1, on the reverse strand, counting down.
CAGGACCCTCCGCGTCGGGGTGGGAGTACGTGGGTTCATCGTCGACCTCCGGGTTGGTTCGGCTACGTTGCCGAGAACTCGTGAAAGCGCTTTCTCGCAACCTATCGCGAGACCTGTCGATCGGTCAAGGGCTCAGGCGCGGGGATGCGCCTGGCGGAAGGCCTCCCGCAGCCGCTGCGAGGTGACGTGCGTGTACACCTGTGTGGTGGCGACCGACGCGTGGCCGAGCATCTCCTGCACGGAGCGCAGGTCCGCGCCGCCCTCCAACAGGTGCGTGGCCATGGCGTGGCGCAGGCCGTGGGGTGCCACCTCGGCTCCGCCTGCACGGGTCGCTTCGTGGACGACCCGACGCGCCACCCGCGGGTCGAGCGCACCCCCGCGCGCCCCGAGGAAGACGAGGTCCGGGCTCTGCGGTCCGGCGAGCTCCGGACGGGCTGCCAGCCAGGCGGCGAGGGCGCGACGCGCCGGCGCACCCACCGGCACGCTCCGCTCCTTGCCACCCTTGCCGAGCACCCGGATGGTGCCGCGTTCCGTGTCGACGTCCCGGACGCGAATGCCGCACAGTTCTGAGACGCGCAGACCGCTCGAGTAGAGCAACTCCAAGAGGGCGAGGTCGCGTGCCGCCACCGGACCCTCACCTTCCGACACCCTGGCCTGGGTGGCGGCGAGGCTCTCCCCCACCGCCGTCGCCGAGGGCACCCGCGGCAGCCTCCGCTGCCGCTTCGGTGCCCGCAGCCGGGAGGCCGGGTCCACCTCGAGCAGTCCCTCCACCTTCGTCGCCCACGCGAAGAACCCCCGCACGCAGGCCACGCGGCGCTGGATCGTGGAGGCTGCGGCACCGGCCTCGGCCAGGTCGGAGAGCCATGCCCGGAGCACCTGGAGCGTGACCTCGGACAGGGGGCGTCCGACGAAACCAGCCAGGGCGGTGAGGTCCGAGACGTAGGCGCGCACCGTGTGCTCGGACAGGCCGCGATCCGACGAGAGGTGCGTGCGGTACTCCTCGATCACCGCCCGCCACCCGTGGTCGTCCTTCGCCATGGGCCCCAGTGTGCCGGACACGGCATACTGGTTCACTGCAGACACACCCCCGGCGAGGAGAACCCAAATGGCCCTGGACCTGACCACTGGCGGCAAGATTCGTCCGATCACCCGCTGGGGCACCCCGGTGATGCATGAGCAGACGCAGCCCGTGACCGAGTTCGGCGAGGAGCTGCACGAGCTGGTCCGTGACATGTTCGCCACCATGCGGGCCGCAGAGGGGGTCGGGCTGGCCGCCACGCAGGTGGGCGTCGGCCTGTCGGTGTTCGTCTACGAGTGCCCCAACGACGACGACGTGATCGAGCGTGGCGTGGTGTGCAACCCCGTCGTCGAGCTGCCCACGGGCAAGGACCGCAATCTTGACGCCAGCGACGAGGGCTGCCTGTCCTGGCCCGGCGGCTACCAGAGCGTCGCGCGCCCGGACCGGGCACGCTGCACCGGTCAGGACGCCGAGGGCAACGACGTCGACCTGCTCGGCACCGGACTGCTCGCCCGCTGCTACCAGCACGAGACCGACCACCTCAACGGCACCGTCTTCGGTGACCGGCTCTCGTCGCGTGCACGCCGGAAGCTTGACGAGCAGGTTGCGGAGCTCGCCTACCGCTACCCCGACGACTGGCCGGTCTCCCCCAAGGCCGTCGCCACCCCCGCCGCCGCCGCGGAGTGACGTTCCCCACGTTCACCTGACGAACCCCCCTCCGAAAGGTAGCGTTCACCTTCTCTGGACCCAGAATTAACCGCGGCTCCGTAGGGTCGCGACAGATCCCTAGGAGAAGGTGTTCCATGAAACTTCGCAGTCGCATCGCCGCGCTCTCCGCGGCGGCCGCAACGACGCTGGCCGGCCTCGGCGCCCTGGCCGTGTCGCCCGCCCAGGCGGCGCCGGCGGCAGACCTGATGATCAGCGTCTACGTCGAGGGCAGCAGCAACAACAAGGCGGTGGAGCTCTACAACCCCACGACAGCCGAACTGGACCTGAGCGGCTACTCGCTCACCCTGTACTCCAACGGCGGCACCAGCCCCCAGTCGACCTTGGCGCTGAGTGGCAGTGTTGCCTCCGGCGGGCACTATTTGGTCACCAACTCCCAGTGGGCCCTCGTGCCCGCCGGGGACACGACGCACGCGGTCGCGAACTACAACGGTGACGACACCCTCGTGCTGAGCAGAGGCGGCGCCGTACTGGACTCGATCGGCCAACTCGGCGTCGACCCGGGTACGAACTGGTCCGCCAACGAGGTCGCCACCAGCGAGATGACCCTCACGAAGAAGGCCTGCACGGTCGACAACGACCCGTCCGACGCCTACGACCCCTCAGTCGACTTCGAGGCCTCGCCACAGAATGACGCGACCACGCTCGGCACGTTCCAGTGCGACCCGCTGGTCGAGCCGCAGCCCACCGAGGAGCCGTCGGAGACGCCGCAGCCGGGCGACCTGACGATCGGCGAGATCCAGGGCAGCACGGACACGAGCCCGTACGTCAACCAGGCCGTCACGATCGACGCCTGGGTGACCGCCACCTTCCAGGGCAACGGCCAGTTCAACGGCTACTACGTCCAGGACGAGGGCGACGGCGACGACGCCACCAGCGACGGCCTGTTCGTCTACGCCCCGGACGCCGAGCCACGCGCCGTCGGCGAGCAGGTCCGCATCGCGGGAACGGTAGTGGAGGCCTTCGGCCAGACGCAGCTCAACCCCACCTCGGTGACGGTGCTCGCCGCCGCGGGTGACCCGATCGCAGCCACCGAACTCACCGTCCCGGTGGGTGACTTCGAGAGCTACGAGGGCATGTACGTGACATTCCCGCAGGACCTGACGATCCTCGAGTTCTTCAACTTCGACCGCTTCGGGGAGATCGTCTACGGTCTCGACCGGCAGTGGACCCCCACCGGGGTCGCCGAGCCCGGCCCGGCGGCCCAGGCGATCGCGGCGCAGAACGCGGCGAACCGCGTGATCGCCGACGACGGCTTCAACTCCCAGAACGTCTCCCCCGCCATCCACCCCAACGGTGAGCCGTTCGCCCGCGACAACTACTTCCGCGGCGGCGACAAGGTGACCAACCTGACCGGCATCATGAGCTACCGCAACAACACCTACAAGGTCCAGCCGACGCAGGGGGCCGACTACACGGCCGTCAACGAGCGTCCGGCGGTCCCCGAGGTCGGCGGCGACTTCAAGATCACCTCCTTCAACGTGCTCAACTACTTCACGACGCTGAACGAGCGCGGGGCCGTCACCTCCACCGAGCTGGAGCGCCAGCAGGCCAAGATCGTCGCGGCCCTCGCGGAGATCGATGCCGACGTCGTCGGGCTGATGGAGATCGAGAACAACGCACCGACGGCGGTCGCGCACCTCGTCGCCGGGCTGAACGCCGAGGTCGGCGCCGGCACCTACGACTTCATCGACACCGGGGTCGTGGGCACCGACGAGATCTTCCAGGCCATCATCTACAAGACCGCCACTGCGGAGCCGGTCGGCGACTTCGAGGCGCTCGACTTCAACGACGGCAAGAACCGGCCGAGCCTGCTCCAGACGTTCCGCCACATCGCCTCCGGCGAACTGGTGAGCCTCAACGTCAACCACCTCAAGTCGAAGGGTTCTGACTGCCTGCCGGAGGATCCGGACACCGGCGATGGCTCCGGCAACTGCAACCTCACCAGGGTGGAGGCCGCGCAGGACATCGTGGAGTGGCTGGCGACCGACCCCACCGGCCAGGGTTCCAGCCGCACCATCGTCATGGGCGACCTGAACTCCTATGACTACGAGGACCCGATCGACGTGTTCGTCGAGGCCGGCTACACCGACCTCGAGAAGCGGTTCAACGGCGACGAGGCGTACTCCTACGTCTTCGACGGCCAGCTCGGCTACCTCGACTACGGCCTCGCGAACGAGGCCGCAGCGGCAGACGTCGTCGGCACCTCGTCGTGGCACATCAACTCCGACGAGTCGGACCTGTTCGACTACTCCATGGAGTTCAAGGCCGACAACGAGGACGCTCTCTGGGCGGCAGACCCCTACCGCTCATCGGACCACGACCCCGTGATCATCGGCCTGCAGCTGGGCGAGACGACCGAGCCGACCGAGGAGCCCACCGAGGAGCCGTCGGAGGAGCCCACGGAGGAGCCCGAGGGGGACCTCTACGAGACACCCGGTTTCCACGACGTCAACGGACGCCGCTGGATGACGGTGTGCGAGCCCTACTCGATCACCGTGCGCTGCTTCACCTACATCTGGGGCACCACCATCGGCACCTGGAACGGCGCCTACTACCAGCACAACGGCTGGACCTTCAACAACCTCACCTACCTCGGCTCACCCCGCAGCGCCTGGGCCGACAACCCCCTGGGCCACACCGGACGCTGGACCGCAGCCGACGGCAGGCAGTGGCGCACCGAGTGCGACACCCCCGCCGTGGGCGGCAACGGCTGCCGCAGCTACGTGACCGCCACGGTCATCGAACGCAACGGCAACACCTACCGCACCGTGACCAAGGAGGTCTTCAACAACATCGTCCGCTTCAGCTGACGCGGTCGCTCGAGAGCCACGAGCCCCGAAGGGTCCTCACAGACCCTTCGGGGCTCGTTCGCGTCTTGGCGAGGGTCAGCGCAGCACGTAGGCCATGACCGCGGCGGCGGTGGCGACGTTCAGGGAGTCGATGCCCTCTGCCATCGGGATCGTGACCGCGACGTCGGCGGCCTCCTGCCAGCGACGGCTCAGGCCGTGGCCCTCGTTGCCCAGCAGGAGCGCGACCCTCCCCTCGGGTCGGTACTCGTCGAGGGCGACGGAGCCGGGCGTGAGGGTGGCCGCCACCAGGGTGAAGCCCGCCGCGCGCAGCAGCTGCAGCTCGTCGTCGTCGGCCATCCGGCGCCAGGGCAGCTGGAGCGACGCCCCCATCGAGGACTTCACGGCCCTTCGGTACAGGGGGTCCGCGCAAGTGGCGGAGACGACGACACCGCCCCAGCCGAGCGCGGCCGCCACCCGCAGGATGGAGCCGATGTTGGTGTGGTCCACGATGTCCTCGCACACCACCAGACGCTTGGCCCCCAGCAGTTGCTCCCACGGCGCCTCGGGCGGGCGGACGTAGGAGGCCAGCGCGCCACGGTGGACGTGGAAGCCGCTGACCCGCTCGGCGAGCTCGGCACTCACGACGTAGCAGGGGACGTCGGCATGGCCGGCGAGCACGTCGTCGAGCCCGGCCAGCCACCGCTCCTGCAGCAGGAACGAGCGCGGCCGGGCACCAGCCTCCGCCGCCCGGCGGATGATCTTCTCGCCCTCGGCTATGAACAGGCCCTCGGCCTGCTCCAGGTTGCGCCGCAGCTTGGAGTCCCGCAGCGAGACGTAGTCGCCCAGTCGGGGGTCGGCGGCGTCGGTGACCTCAACGAGCATGGACGTCACGGTGTGGGGGGCGATCGTTCATGGTCCCAACGGTAGTGCCCGGCGAGCGGGCGCAACCACCGCGCCGGGCGCGCGTCCGGGGGCACGTGGCCGGTACGTTTGCTCACATGGCTTCCTCCCGGTCGCGGATCGACCCGTTCCTGCTGCTGATCCTCGCCTCCGCGTTGCTGGCCTTCCTGCTCCCCGCCACCGGGGACGCCGCCGTGGTGGTCGACTGGGCCACGAAGGTGGCCATCTTCGTGCTGTTCTTCGGCTACGGGGCCAAGCTGTCCGTCCACGAGGCGGTCGCGGGACTGCGGCACTGGAGGCTGCACCTGCTGATCCTGGCCTGCACCTTCGTAGTGTTCCCGCTCGTGGCGATCGGTTTCCTGGCCCTGCCCGACGGCGTGGTCGGGCCCGCCACCAGGCTCGGCCTGGCATTCCTGTGCCTCGTGCCGTCGACGGTGCAGTCATCGATCACGTTCACCTCGCTCGCGGGTGGCAACGTGCCCGGCGCCATGGTCTCCGCGACGGCGTCGAACCTGCTCGGAGTGGTCCTCACCCCCCTGCTGGTCGTCCTGCTGCTGCCCGCCACGGGATCCGGTGGCGTCGGCCTGGAACAGTTCGTGGGCGTACTTGTCCAGTTGCTGCTGCCGTTCGTGCTGGGCCAGCTGTCGCGACGCTGGACCGCACGGTTCATGGCGGCGCACGCGAGGAGGATCAAGTACTGGGACCAGGGCGTGATCTGCCTGGTGGTCTACAGCGCCTTCTCCGACTTCTTCGCGCAGGGCAGCTGGCGGGACCTGCCGTTCACGGATCTACTGGTGATGGCGGGGCTGTCGGTGCTGCTGCTCGGAGCCATGCTCTGGCTCACCTGGCAGCTGGGGGGTTGGTTCCGTTTCGTCCGGGCCGACCGGATCGCCATCCTGTTCTGCGGCACCAAGAAGTCACTGGCCACCGGGGTGCCGATGGCCAGTGTCCTGTTCGCAGGTCAGGAAGTGGGCCTCATCGTGCTGCCGCTGATGGTGTTCCACCAACTGCAGCTGCTGGCCTGCACCGTCATCGCTGGTCGTCTGGCTCCGGCTCCGGGTCCCGGACCTCGCTGACCGGCTGTTCCACGGGCGCCTCGGACTGCGGCCGGTCCAGCTCGGCCCGGCCGTTGCCGCGTGGCCGCCGACCCACCGGGTTTTGTTCCATCGCCTGCGCCTCGGCGATCGCCTGCTGCATCGTGGCGTTGGACCGTTCCTTGTCCTGGTCCCGCTGGGCAGCGATCTCGGCCTGCACGTCGATGCGTTCGGGGGCCTCGAAGTTCTGGCCCACCTTGGAGATGTAGTCGCGCACGTCGTCGGCCCCCGAGACCTGGCCGAGTCCCTTGAGCGCGTCGTTCAACTCGCTCGGAATGATCCACATCTTGTTGGAGTCGCCCGACGCCAGTCGCGGCAGCATCTGCATGTACTGGTAGGCCAGCAGACCCTGGTCGGGCTGGCCCGCGTGGATCGCCCCGAAGACGGTGGTGATGGCCTGTGCCTCGCCCTCGGCGCGCAGCATCTGCGCCTGCCGGTCCGCCTGCGCCCGCAGCACCTGCGCCTCGCGGTCGCCCTGTGCCCGCAGGATGGCGGACTCCCGGTCACCGCCGGCCTGCAGGATCTGCGACTGCCGCTGGCCCTCGGCCAGCAGGATCGCGGCTCGCTTGTCCCGCTCGGCGCGGGCACCCTTCTCCATGGCATCGCGGATGGTGGGAGGCGGGTCGATGGCGCGCAGTTCGACGCGGTTGACCTTGATCCCCCACTTGCCCGTGGCCTCGTCGAGCACCATCCGCAGCTTCTGGTTGATCTCCTCGCGGGAGGTGAGCGCCGCCTCGAGGTCCATGCCGCCGATGATGTTGCGCAGCGTCGTCATGGTGAGCTGCTCGATGGCGTTGTGGTAGTTCTGCGCCTCGTAGGCGGCCCGCACCGGATCGACGATCTGGAAGTAGATCACCGAGTCGATGGAGACCATGAGGTTGTCCTCGGTGATCACGCCCTGTGGCGGGAACGGGACCACCTCCTCGCGCATGTCCATCGTGTAGGCGATGCGGTCGAACACCGGGATCACCAGGTGCGGCCCCGGGTCCAGCCGACGCCGGAACTTGCCCAGCCTCTCGACGAGCCCCACCTGCTGCTGCCGGACGATCTTCAGCATCATGACCAGGAACAGCACCACGACGATGGCGATGCCGATTGCGATGAACTCCATTGTTCCTCCGTTTGTCAGTTGCTCCCGAGCTGGCCCTGCGGCCTCACGGGATAGACGATGAGGGTGACGCCGTCGAGACCGTAGACCTCGATCTCGTGGCCTTCTGCGATGGTGACGTCAGGGTCGAAGGACCGGGCGTCCCAGACCTGCCCTGAGACCTTGGCCTCGCCGCCACGGGCGTCGATCTGCGCGGTGGCGCGGCCCGACGAGCCCACCAGGCTCTCGAGGGACGAGCGGTATCCCGGCGCGTTGCGGACCCGGTCCAGCAGGGTGGGACGCAGCAACAGCAGCGTCAGCACCGCCACGACGACGGCGACGATGACCTGCAGCCACCACAGGCCGGGCACCACCAGCGCGGTGAGACCACCGGCCAGTGCGCCGGAGGCCAGCATCAGCAGGGTGAGGTCCATGGTGAGCATCTCGAGCGCGGCCAGGCCCACCGCGAGGATGCCCCATCCGGCCCACGCGAAGTCCCTGAACCACGCAAGGAAGTCATCCATGCCGGGCCACCGACCTTGCGGCCCAACGACCGTCGCTGTTGCTGACGTGCAGCGCCATCGAGAAGGTGGCGCTGAGGTTCTCGTCGGTGAGGGTCTCCTCGATGGGGCCGGCGGCCACGACCCGGCCGTCCGCCAGCAGCAGGCAGTGGGTGATTCCGAGCGGGATCTCCTCGACGTGGTGCGTGACCAGCATCGAGGCGGGCGCGTACTCGTCGAGGAAGAGGTCGGAGAGGGTGTCGACGAGTGCCTCGCGGCCGGCGAGGTCGAGCCCGCCGGCGGGCTCGTCCAGCAGCAGCAGTTCCGGGTCCGTCATCAGGGCGCGGGCGATCTGGGTGCGCTTGCGCTCGCCCTCGCTGAGGGTGCCGAAGGTGCGGTCGGCCAGGTGGTCGATGCGCAGCTGTTCCAGCAGCGCCATGGCCCGCTCGTTGTCCTCGGCCTCGTACTCCTCGTTCCAGCGCCCCAGGACCGCGTAGGCGGCCGAGAGCACGACGTCGACCACGCGCTCGGCGCGCGGGAGGCGCTCCGCCAGGGCGGTGGAGGTGAGCCCGATCCGGGGCCGCAGCTCGAAGACGTCCACGGTGCCCACGACGTCCCCCAGCAGCCCGACCACACCATCGGTGGGGTACATCTGGGCGGCGAGGATCTGGAGCATGGTGGTCTTGCCGGCGCCGTTGGGGCCGATGACCACCCAACGGTCAGACTCCGTGACGGTGAGGTCGACCTGGTCCAACAGGACCGCGTCCCCGCGCTTGACCGTCACACCCGCAAGTTCCGCCACCGCTGTCATGCCACCAACCCTACCGGGGTGGTGGGTGGGGCGTGGTCAGGCCCCGGTGGAATGCAGCCCGCCGTCGACGTGGATCATCTCGCCGGTGGTGGCGGGGAACCAGTCGGACAGCAGCGCGACGACCGCCTTGCCGGCGGGCACGGCGTCGGTGGCGTCCCACTTCAGCGGCGCCCGCTCGGACCAGATGGCGTTGAAGTCCGCGGAGCCCGGGATGGCCTTCTTCGCCATGGTGTCGATGGGGCCCGCCGCCACCAGGTTGGAGCGGATGCCGTCGGGGCCGAGGTAGCGGGCCAGGTAGCGCGACGTGGACTCCAGCGCAGCCTTCGCCACTCCCATCCAGTCGTACGACGGCCACGAGACACGGGCGTCGAAGGTGAGGCCGACGATGCTCGCGCCGGTGTTCAGCATCGGCTTCGCGGCCATGGTGATGCTCTGCAGCGAGTAGGCGGAGATCTCGATGGCCTTGGAGACCGACTCCCAGTCCGTGGACAGGAACGCGCCGCCGAGGGCCTTGGCGGGATCGGCGAACGCGATGGAGTGGACGATGCCGTCCAGTCCGCCCTCGAGGTGCTCGCCCAGGGTCTCGGGCAGGTTGGCGAGGTGTTCGGGGTCTGTCACGTCAAGCTCGACCAGGGGCAGCGGCTGCTCCATGCGCGCCACGACGCGCCGCGCGAGGCTGACGGCGCGCCCGGCGGCGGACACGACGACGTTGGCCCCCTCCCGCTGTGCGATCTCGGCGGTCGCGTAGGCGATGGAGGAGTTCATCGTCACGCCGGTGACGAGGACGTTCTTGCCTTCGAGGATTCCCATGTCTTCTTTCTGGTTGTCAGTGACCCATGCCGAGGCCGCCGTCGACGGGCAGCACGGCACCGGAGATGTAGCCCGCGCCGTCGCCCGCGAGGAAGAGCGCCGCCGCGGCGACGTCGTCGGAGCTGCCGAGCCGGCCCGAGGGGATACGGGCCTTGTAGCCCTTGATGGTCTCCTCGGGCAGGACGGCGGTCATGTCGGTCTCGATGAAGCCGGGCGCGATCACGTTGGCGGTGACGTTGCGGCTGCCGAGCTCGCGGGTGAGGCTGCGGGCCATGCCCACGAGCCCCGACTTGGAGGCGGCGTAGTTCAACTGCCCCGGGGACCCGATGAAGCCCACGACCGACGAGATCATTATGATGCGCCCGAACCGGGCCCGCGTCATGGGGCGGGCGGCGCGCCGCACCACGCGGAAGGTGCCGGTCAGGTTGGTGTCGATCACCTGGTCCCAGTCCTCGTCGCTCATTCGCAGGATGAGGGTGTCCTTCGTGACGCCGGCGTTGGCGACGAGGACCTCCACGGGTCCGAGCTCGGACTCGACCTGCTCGAAGGCGGCGTCCACCTGGGCCTGGTCGGTGATGTCGCACTGCAGGCCGAGGACGCCGTCGGGCACTCCCCCGGAACGGTAGGTTGCCGCGACGCGGTGGCCAGCGTCGCGGAACCGTTCGGCGATCACACGGCCGATTCCCTTGGAGCCGCCGGTTACGAGGACAACGCGAGATTCTTCCACGGCGTCAACCTACCGCAACGGGCATATGCTGGACAGACCATGGCATTCTCACGGCACGCTTCGGACTCGCAGCTCATCACCAGTGCTGCGCGTAGCCGGACGCTGGACGTGGACGAGCGCGAACGTCGCTACTTCATCACGATGAGCATCAGGACCGCGTGCTTCTTCGCGTTCCTGGTCGTCCCCGGCTGGTGGAAGGTGGTGACGCTGCTGGCGGCGGCGTTCCTGCCGATGGTCGCCGTGCTGATGGCCAACAACTCCGACCACCGGCCGCCGCCCCTGGCCCCGGAGGTCGACGAGGACCGGATCGCCCTGCCCCCCTCCGAAGTGATCCAGGGCGTCGTGGAGGACGACGAGTGAAGAAGATGATCCTGCGCTGGGTGGCCCTCGCGGTGTTCCTCAGCCTCGTTGCATTCGCGTGCGTGAAGCTCGGCGAGTGGCAGCTGGACCGGCTGGAGCAGCGTCGCGAGGGCAACAGCGCCGTCGTGGCGAACGAGGGCCTGGCACCGGTGCCCTACCGCGAGGTGATGGGTTCCCCGATCGCCGACGACGAGCAGTGGCAGCGGGTCGAACTCACCGGCAGCTACACCGGCGAGCAGTACCAGGTGCGCTACCGCAACTACGACGACTCCGCCGGGATCGAGGTCGCGGCGGTGTTCGAGACGCTCGAGGGCGACTCGGTGCTCGTGGACCGCGGCTTCATCGCACGCCAGGCCGGCCAGCCGGACACGGAGGTACTGCCCGAACCGCCCACGGGCGAGGTGGCCGTCATGGGCTACGTCCACCGGGATGAGCAGGGCGACGAGACCGCCGTGGTCCCCCACGACTTCAAGGTGCGGCTCATCAACTCGGAGGCGATCGGCGCCTCCTTGGGACGAGTCCTCCTGCCCGGCTACGTGATCCTCGCCACCTCCGATCCGGCGAACGGGGAGGCCCTGGTGCCCATGGAGCCGCCCACCCTCGACGAGGGCAACCACTTCTCCTACGCGCTGCAGTGGTTCGCGTTCGGCGGGATCGCCCTCATCGGCATCGGGGTGCTGATCCGTGCCGACCTGCAGGACCGGAAGAAGGCCCGGCAGCGGGCCGAGAAGCGCGCCCGCCTGGCCGAGGCCCGGGCGCGCAGGACCGAGCGGGAGGCCGAGGAAGTCACCAGTGCCGCCGACTGAGGCACTTCGCCGGGTCGCGGGGTGGCTCGCGTGCCCGAACTGTCGCGGAACGATGGCGGTGGCGGGCTCCGTGCTGGGCTGCGAGTCGGGCCACGGCTTCGACGTCGCACGGCAGGGCCACGTGAACCTGCTGGGGCGCGCCGCTCCGGCCAACGCCGACACCCCGGCGATGCTGGCAGCCCGGGAGCGGTTCCTGGCCTCCGGCCACTACTCGCCGGTCAGCGAACCGGTGGCAGACGCCGTCGCCGGCCGGGAACGACTCCTCGAGGTGGGTGCGGGCACCGGCCACTACCTGGCCCGCGCCCTCGACGCCTCCCCGAGGTCCCTCGGCCTGGCGACGGACGTCTCCCCCGCGGCCGCCCGCCGGGCCGCCAGGGCCCACCCGCGGATGGCCGCCGCCGTCGCCGACACCTGGGCCGGGCTGCCACTGGCGGACGCCTCGGTGGACGCGGTGCTGTGCGTGTTCGCCCCCCGCAACGCCGCCGAGTTCGCCCGGGTGCTGCGCCCCGGTGGCCTGCTCGTAGTGGTGGTCCCGGGCCCCGAACACCTGGTGGAGCTGCGGCGTGCGCACGACCTGCTGGACGTCGGCGCCGACAAGCTGGAGGGGGTCACCAACCAGCTCCGGGACCTGCTTCGGCCGGTCGCACGCACCGAGGTCCGACGTCTGCTCCGGCTGGACGAGGAAGAGGCCACCGCCCTGGTCGGGATGGGGCCGAACGCCTTCCACTCCACCCCCGCCCGGGTGCCCGCCGGCGAGGTCACGCTCCAGGTCACGATCGCGACCTTCACCGCGCATTAGAACTCTCTAACCAACCCCACATCGAGGCCTCATCTGCGGCCGGTTGGATCTGTACCAACGGTCCCCCCAACGAAAGGCAGAACACGATGAAGCGTCTCCTCGCCGTCACGGCCAGCGCGGCACTGGCGATCGGCGGCCTCGCCCTCGCAGCCCCAACAGCCTCCGCCGACGACAGAACCTGTCGCGGCAGCATCGGCGCGACCCACGTCGACGGCAACGTGATCGTCCCCTCCGGTGCGTCCTGCACCCTCAGCGGAACCAGCATCGACGGCAACGTCGAACTCGGGTCGAATGCCACCCTCTCGGCCAACAACGTCACCGTCGGCGGCAACATCCAGAGCCAGGGCCACCGCTCGGTCGCCGTCAGTAACAGCCGGGTGGAAGGCAACATCCAGCTCGAGCAGGGCGGCGCCATCACTCTGTCCGCGAACCGCGTCGACGGCGACATCCAGCTGTTCAGCAACCGCTCCGGCGCCAAGGTCCTCAACAACAACCGCGTCGGCGGAAACATCCAGTGCAAGTCCAACACCCCGGCCCCAACGGGCACCGGCAACACCGCCGACGGCAACCTTGAGGACCAGTGCGCCAACCTCCGTCCCGCTGCAGGTGGCGGCTCCACCTCTCCGGGCACCGGCCAGGACGGCTCGAACGTGGACATCTACTTGACCGAGGGCCGCTGGAGCAAGAACGGCCGCCAGTGGGCCACCGACTGCGGGACGTATTCCTCCACCATCGACCGCTGCGAGACAGAGATCTGGGCCACCCAGGTGATCTATGCGGGTGGCCGCTACGTCAACAAGTCGGGTTGGTACTTCAACAACCTGACCTACAAGCCTGCCCCCCGCGCGGCCTGGGCAGGCAACCCGCTGGCCGGCAACGGCGTCTACCAGGGCACGGCCACGTGGAGCAGCGACGGGCGCCAGTGGCGCACCGAGTGCGACACGGACCTCACCGGCCGCAACGGCTGCCGCACCTTCGTGACCGCTGACGTGATCGAGCGCGCCGGGACCGGCTACCGCACCGTCACCAAGGAGGTCTTCAACAACATGGTCCGCTTCAGCTGACCAACCCCGTGGCAGTGAAGAACCCGGTGGGCGCACGCCCACCGGGTTCTTTCGCATCCTGCAGGCCTCAGAGGCCCAGGAACTGGCGGAACTCCTCGCAGGCCTGCTCCGCCTGCTCCTGGTCCGGCATCTCGCAGAAGATCCGCAGGAGCGGCTCGGTCCCGGAGAAGCGGGCGATGATCCAGCCATTGTCGAAGTAGACCTTGCAGCCGTCGGTGTAGCTGGTGTCGACCACGTTCGCGGTGAAGTCCGGCAGCAGCCGGTCCTCCATGAGCGTCTTCAGGATCTCGGGCTTGCGCTCGGGGTCGAAGGCGAAATCGGTCTCGGCCATGTAGTGCGGGTCGAACTGTCCCGTGATCTCCTCGTAGATCTCGCTCATCGACTTGCCCACCACGGCGATCATCTCCACCAGCAGCGCCGCGGCGTAGATGCCGTCCTTGCCGGAGATGTGGCCGCGCACGGTGAGGCCCCCGGAGGACTCGCCCCCGATGATGGCGTCGGTCTCCAGCATCTTGCCGGAGATCCACTTGAACCCGACGGGTACCTCGTAGCACTTCTCGCCGAAGCGCTCGGCCACGTCGTCGAGCAGGGACGTGGTGGCCACGTTGCGGACCACGGGCCCCTTCCAGCCCTTGTACTTGAGCAGGTAGTAGTAGAGGATGACGAGCAGCTGGTTGGGGTGCAGGAAGTTGCCCAGGTCGTCGATGACGCCGATGCGGTCAGCGTCGCCGTCGGTGGCGATCCCCAGGTCGGCCTTGTTGTCCACCACGAACCGCTTCAGCGCGGACAGGCCGGCGCTCGTCGGGGAGGGCAGCTTGCCGCCGAAGAGCGTGTCGTGGCGGTCGTTGATGACGTCGACCTCGCACCGGGCCGTGAGCAGGATGGTCTGCAGCGAGGTGCGCGAGACCCCGTACATCGGGTCCAGCGCCACCTTCAACTGCGCGCCCCGGATGGCCTCCATGTCCACCTGGGAGATGATCGAGTCGATGTAGCCGTTGAAGGGGTTGATCTCCTCGATCGCCCCACTGGCGACGGCCTTGGGGTAGTCGATGCTCGCGATCCCGGCCTCGGCCTCGCCCTCGAGGGCGCCCATCCGCTCCTCGACGTCGCACGTCACGTCCTCGTCGGCGTCCTTGCCGCCCGCGGTGAACACCTTGATGCCGTTGTAGAGGGCCGGGTTGTGGGATGCGGTGATGGCCATGCCGTAGGGCAGGCCCTGGTCCTTGACGGTCCACATGATCAGCGGCGTGGGGGCCTGGGCGACCTTGATCACCTGGCACGGGATCCCGGCTCCCGCGAACACCTCGGCGGCCCACTGGGCGGCGATGTCTGAAAGGAACCGTCGGTCGTAGCCGATGACGATGCCGCGCTCGGCGACACCCTCGTCCACCATCTTCCCGGCCAGCGCGGCGGACAGCAGCCGGACGTTGGCCCGGATGAACTCGTCCCCGATGATCGCTCGCCAGCCGCCGGTCCCAAACTTGATTCGCGCCATCGTGTCTCCTGTTCGTCCTTGAGACTCCAGACTAGTGAGAAGCCGCCCGCGCGGTGCGCGAGTGCGCACGCGGGCTGCGCGAACGATCAGGCCAGGTCGACCAGTTCCTGGTACTCGTCGCTCCACAGGTCCTCGACGCCGTCCGGCAGCACCAGGACCCGGTCCGGCTCCAGCGCCTCGACGGCGCCCGGGTCGTGCGTGACGAGGATGACTGCCCCGGCGTAGGTGCGGATGGCGTTGAGCACCTCGGCGCGGGAGGCGGGATCGAGGTTGTTCGTCGGCTCGTCCAGCAGCAGCACGTTCGCGGCGGAGACCACCAGCATCGCGAGCGCGAGCCTGGTCTTCTCCCCGCCCGAGAGCACCTTCGCGGGCTTGGTGACGTCGTCGCCGCTGAACAGGAAGGAGCCGAGCACCTTGCGCACCTCGGTGTCGTTCAGGTTGGGCGAGGCCGAGACCATGTTGTCCAGCACGCTGCGGTTCACGTCGAGCGTCTCGTGCTCCTGCGCGTAGTAGCCGAGGCGGGCGCCGTGCCCGAGGAGCCGTTCCCCGGTGTCGGGTTCCTCGATGCCGGCCAGGATGCGCAGCATCGTGGTCTTGCCTGCCCCGTTGAGGCCGAGGATGACCACCTTGGAGCCCTTGTCGATCGCGAGGTCGACGGCCGTGAACACCTCGAGGGAGCCGTAGGCCTTGGAGAGGCCGTCGCCACGCAGCGGCGTCTTGCCGCAGGGGGCGGGCTCGGGGAACCGGATCTTGGCGACCTGGTCCGCCTGCCGCTCCCCCTCGAGGCCGGCCATCAGCTTCTCGGCGCGCTTGGCCATGTTCTGGGCAGCGACCGCCTTGGTGGCCTTGGCGCGCATCTTGTCCGCCTGCGCCATCAGTTGCGTCGCCTTCTTCTCCGCGTTGGCGAACTCGCGCTTGCGGCGCTTCTCGTCGGTGTCGCGCTGCTGCAGGTAGCGCTTCCAGTTCATGGCGTACACGTCGATCTCGGCACGGTTGGCGTCCAAGTGGAAGACCTTGTTGACCACGGCGTCGAGCAGCTCGGTGTCGTGGCTGATGATGATCAGTCCGCCGGAGAAGTTCTGCAGGTAGCTGCGCAGCCAGACGATCGAGTCCGCGTCGAGGTGGTTCGTGGGCTCGTCGAGCAGCAGGGTGTCGGCATCGGAGAACAGGATCCGGGCCAGTTCGATGCGGCGCCGCTGCCCGCCCGAGAGCGTCTTCAGTGGCTGTGAGAGCACGCGGTCCGGAAGGCCGAGGTTGGCGGCGATCCGGGCCGCCTCCGCCTCCGCACCGTACCCGCCCGCCACCTGCAGGGCGTCCTCGGCGCGGGTGTAGGCGGCCATCGCCTTGTCGCGCTCCGCACCGTCGGTGAGGGCCATGTCCTCCTCGGCCCGGCGGAGGCGTCGGATCACCAGGTCGAGGCCGCGGGCCCCGAGGATGCGGTCACGGGCGATCTGCTCCGGGTCGCCGGAACGGGGGTCCTGCGGGAGGTAGCCGAGCTGGCCGGAGCGGGTGACGTCCCCGCCGGCGGGTTGGCCCTCGCCGGCGAGAATCCTCGTCAGCGTGGTCTTCCCGGCACCGTTGCGACCCACGAGTCCGACGCGGTCGCCGGCAATCACCTGGAAGGACACCGGGGACAGCAGCAGGCGGGCTCCCGCCCGCACCTCAAGATCCTTGACCTGTAGCACAAGGGGCGAGTCTACCCTCCCCAGGAAGAACCCCCGATGCGGCAACATGTGGCCAGTGAACTTCCTGCTCCGTGTCCTCGGGATCGGCGTGCTCCAGTCCGTCGCGGCCCGGACCTCGCCCGCCGTCGCCACCGTCGTGCAGTTCTCCCTGATCGTCGCCGGCACCCTGTTGCCGCTCGTGCCGCTGCTCTCCGGTGCGGTCGGGCTCCCGGACCTTCTGGTTTACACGGTGCTGGCGATGGCCCTGTCCGTCGCAGGGACCCTCGTCAGGCTCGACACGATGGCGAGGCAGACCTCCACGTCGAGGTTCATGATGCTGCACTACGGCATCATGATCGGCATCCTGAGCCTGGTCTGCGGGGTCTGGGCCGTCATCCTGCTGGTGGTCACGGGTGGCCCCAGCGGCGGCTGGTGGGCGCTGCTTCCGATGGCGCTGGCGCTCGTCGTGTCCAACGGCTGGTCGCTGGCCGACGGCTGGTTCATCCGCGGTGGCCGCCACCTGGCTCGGCTGTGGCAGGTGGTCCTGCCCGGCTACCTCCGGTTCGCGCCCCTGCTGTTGGCGACGGTGTTCGCCGCAGTGGCGATCCTGGGCGAAGGCTCGTCGGCGACGCGGCTGTGGATCGCGGTGGGCCTCCTGGTGTCGCAGAGCGTCATCGACCTCGCGCTCGCGGTGGCATCGCTGAAGCTCACCCGGCGCGGGCCAGCCGCCTCAGAAGCGCAGCGAGAGCCCGACCAGCCAGGTCACCACAGCCAGGCCTGAGAGGCCGAACTCGACGAGGATCCCACGCGCGGCGGCCTTGATCGCCTGCCAGGAGGACCTCAGCGCACCCGGCACCTCCCCCACACGCAGGTACTCGGCGGCGAAGATGCCCACCGCGAACCCGAGCGGCAACCCCACGACGGGCACCAGGAACATGCCGACGACACCCATGACCAGGCCGATCACGACGGACCGGTTCGGGATCTTCTCGCGCCTGAGCACCCGTCCCGTCAGCACGTAGGTGGCGAGCATCCCGGCCACGCACAGGAGCGCGCCGACACCGAAGACCACCCAACCGAGCGGCCCGCCGATGAAGGCCGCCCACAGCAGCAGCCCGACGATGATGGTGACGCTGCCGGGCAGGACGGGCACGACGATCCCCGCCAGCCCGATCAGGACCAGGATGCCCGTGATGACGGAGACGACCACATCGGTGTTCATGCCCCAACCGTACGCCCGGCGACGTGTCTCACAGTGCGTTGACGAAGTCGATCAGCGCCCGCTCCCACTCGTCCCGGTGGGAGACGTTGGCGCCGTGCGGGCCGCCCTTGACCACGTGGAGGTTCGCACCCGGGATGATCTCGGCGGTACGGGAGCTGGACGCGGCCAGTGGCACGCACTGGTCCCCGTCGCCGTGGATCAGCAGCGTCGGCACGTCGACGCGGGCGCAGTCGTCGCGCAGGTCGGTGGCCCAGATGAGAATGCACTCCGCGGCGGCCCCGGGATCGCTCTGGAGCGCCAGGGCGAGCGCGACCTGCCGCACCTCCTCACCGACCACGAGGCCGTCGCCGGTGGAGTAGAAGTTGGTGATGAACTGGTCCAGGAAGCCGGGATGGTCGGCCTCACAGGCCGCCGACATCTCCTGGAACGCCGAGAACGGCATCGCGCCGTCGGGGTTGTCCTCGCCCTGGGCCAGTGCGGGCGCGATGGAGCCGGACAGGACCACCGCGGCGACGTCGTCGGTGCCGTAGGTCGAGCAGTAGCGCAGCACCTCACCCCCGCCCATGGAGAAGCCGAGCAGTACGGCGTCGTGGAGGCCCAGGTGGGTCACGAGGTCGTGCAGGTCCGAGGCCAGCCTGTCGTAGTGGTACCCGGTGGCGGGCTTGTCGGACCGGCCGAAGCCGCGCCTGTCGTAAGTGATCACGCGCATTCCTGCCCCGACGAGCGCCGCCTCGTTGGCCTTGAACGACTCGCCGGTCAGCGGCCAGCCGTGGACCAGCACGATGGGGCGCCCCGAGCCGCCCGTGTCGGTGTAGTGGAGAACCACGGGTGCATCGCCGGTGGTGGTCAGTGTGGGCATCGGTGCCTCCTCCTCGCAGTTGCTTGCCACCGACGCTACCCGCCCGACCCGACACGCCGTACGGAATCGGTGCAAGGGGGACCCGCTCCCCCCGCCCCGGATCCCCTCGGCGTGTCGGGTCGTCGACGGCCGGGGACGACGACGGGCCGCCCCCGGGTGGGGGACGGCCCGCGTGGACGGTCTCGTCAGAGGTTGTAGCCGACGGCGCGCAGCTGCTCACGGCCGTCGTCGGTGATCATCTCCAGGCTCCACGGCGGCAGCCAGACCCAGTTGATGGTCACGGACTTGGCCAGGCCGTCGAGGACGTACTTGGTGTCGTACTCGATCTTGTCCGTGAGCGGACAGGTGGGCGAGGTCAGGGTCATGTCGAGGGTGACGTTGCCCTCGTCGTCGACGCTGGCACCGTAGACGAGGCCGAGGTCGACGACGTTGACCATCAGCTCGGGGTCCACGACGTCCTTCATCGCCTCGAGGACCTCTTCCTCGGTGGGCAGTGTGGATCCGGCGTCCACGTCGGGCAGGTCGTCCTTGACGAGGTCGCTGGGACGGGTGTTGGTTTCGTACATCAGAGTGCCTCCTCGGCAGTGGCTTGGCTGACGGCGTCGCGGAGCGCTGCCCAGGCGAGCAGCGCACACTTGACGCGGGCGGGGAACTTGCTGACGCCCGCGAAGGCGATGGCGTCCTCGAAGCGATCCTCGTCCGGCTCGATCTTGCCCTTCGACTGCATCATCTCCAGGAAGTCATCGTACAGGCCCATGAAGTGTGGGATCTCGGTGCCGATGACCAGGTCGGACATCACCGACGTCGAGGCCTGCGAGATCGAGCAGCCGAGCCCCTCGTAGGAGACGTCGGCGATCGTGGTGCCGTCGAGTCGGACCCGCAGCGTGAGCTCGTCCCCGCAGGACGGATTGACGTGGTGCACCTGCGCGTCGTGCGGGTCCCGCAGTCCGCTGTGGTGCTTCTCGCGGTAGTGGTCGAGGATGATGGTCTGGTAGAGCTCGTCGATGTTCAAGTGTTCAGCCCCCGAATCGCGGTGCGAAGTAGTTGCGGGTGTGGACCAGGGCGTCGGCCAGGGCGTCGATCTCAGCAGTGGTCGTGTAGAGGTAGGACGATGCCCGGGTGGAGCTCTGGTGCCCGAGGCGTTTGTGCAGCGGACGCGCGCAGTGGTGGCCGCCGCGGATGGCGACACCGCGGGAGTCCAGCACCTGCATCACGTCGTGCGGGTGGACGCCGTCGAGGTTGAACGACAGGGCACTGCCCCGCTCCACGGCCTCGCGCGGTCCCAGGATGGTGAGCCCGTCGATGGCCTGCAGCTTGTCCAGCGCGTAGGCGGTGATCTCGTGGTCGTGGGCCTCGACGGCGTCCATCCCGACGCCCTCGAGGTACTTGACCGCGGCTCCCAGGCCGACGGCCTGGGCGATCGGCGGGGTGCCGGCCTCGAACCGGTACGGCGGGGCGGCGTAGGTGGAGTGGCCCATCTCGACCACCTCTATCATCTCGCCGCCACCGAGGAACGGCGGCAGGGAGGCGAGCAGGTCGTAGCGCCCCCACAGCACCCCGATGCCGGTGGGTCCGAGCATCTTGTGGCCCGTGAAGGCCATCAGGTCGGCCCCGAGGGACTGGACGAACGTGGCCTGGTGCGGCACGGCCTGCGAGGCGTCCACCACCACGTTGGCCCCGACCTCGTGCGCCTTGGCCGCGATCTCCGTGATCGGGTTGCGGGTGCCGACGACGTTGGACACCCAGGTGAGCGAGACGATCTTCGTGCGCTCGTTGATCAGGTGGTCCCGTTCGGCCGACTCAAGGTCGAGGCGGCCGTCGTCGGTCACGTCGAACCAGCGCAGGGTGGCGCCGGTCCGTTCGCAGACCAACTGCCAGGGAACGATGTTGGAGTGGTGCTCCATGACGGAGATCACCACCTCGTCTCCCGGCTGCAGCCCGGCACCCAGCGTGTTGGCAGCCAGGTTGAGCGCCTCGGAGGCGTTCTTGGTGAAGACGACCTCCTCGGGACGGGCGGCCCCGATGAAGCCCGCGACGGCGCTGCGGGCGCCCTCGTAGGCCTCGGTGGCCTCGGCCCCGAGGAGGTGCATCGCCCTGGCCACGTTCGCGTTGTGCCGGGAGTAGTGCTCCGACAGCGCATCGATGACGGCCTGCGGCTTCTGCGACGTGTTCCCCGAGTCCAGGTACACCAGGGGATGGTCCCCCTGGGTCCGGGACAGGATCGGGAAATCGCGCCTGATGGCGTCGACGTCGAACACGTTCACCTTCTCTTCCTGGTTACTTGTTGTCTGTATCCTTTGGGAACAGATCAGACGGCTGCTGCAGCAGCGGCCTTGGTGTACTCCTCGTAGCCGTTGGCTTCCAGCTTGTCGGCGAGCTCACGACCGCCGGACTCGACGATGTGGCCATCGACGAACACGTGGACGAAAGTCGGGTCGATGTAGCGCAGGATGCGGGTGTAGTGCGTGATGAGGACCATGGCACGGTCACCCTTCTCAGCGAACCGGTTGACACCGTCGGAGACGACGCGCAGGGCATCGATGTCGAGGCCGGAGTCGGTCTCGTCAAGGATGGCTGCCTTCGGGTTCAGCAGCTCCAGTTGGGCGATCTCGTGGCGCTTCTTCTCACCACCGGAGAAGCCCTCGTTGACCGAGCGGCTGGCGAAGGACTTGTCGAGCTGCATGCCCTCGAGCGCCTTCTCGACGTCCTTGACCCAGTGGCGCAGCTTCGGGGCCTCGCCGTCCAGCGCGGTCTTGGCGGTGCGCAGGAAGTTGGAGACGGAGACGCCGGGGACCTCGACGGGGTACTGCATGGCGAGGTAGAGGCCTGCCTTGGCGCGCTCGTCGACGCTGAGCTCGGTCAGCTCCACACCGTCGAGGGTGACAGAGCCGGTGGTGATCTCGTACTTCGGGTGGCCGGCGATGGCGTAGGCCAGCGTGGACTTGCCGGAGCCGTTGGGGCCCATGATGGCGTGGATCTCACCCGGGTTGATCGTCAGGTTGACGCCCTTGAGGATCTGCTTGGGTCCGTCCTCGGTGAGGACGTCGGCGTGCAGGTCTGTGATGACAAGAGTGGACATGTGTGGGTACTCCTTGGGAAAAAGTTGTCAGTTCGTGAAGTCTGTGATGGTCGTGTCGGGATCGACCTGAATGTTCTCGCCCTCGACGCGGACCGGAAACACCCGGACCGGTTCGGTGGCTGGGAGGTTCAGGACCGCGCCGGTGGCGAGGTCGAACCGGGACCCGTGCAGGTAGCACTCGATGGTCCCGCCCTCGACGTCGCCCTCGGACAGCGGCACGTTGCCGTGTGAGCACTCGTCCTCGATGGCGTAGAGGGTTCCCCCATGACGCACGATCGCGACGGTGAGCTCGTCGTCGACTTCCGCTGACAGCGGGACGTCGTCGACGAGTTCACCCACCTCGGCAACAGTGACGAAGGTCATGCCTTCGCCTTGACCGCTTCCAGCGTCTCGAGCTCACGCTCGACGCGCTCCAGCATCTTGTTCTGGACCTCTTCGACGCCGATGCGACGGATGATGTCCCAGAAGAAGCCGTGCACGACCAGGCGGCGCGCCTCCTGCTCCGGAATGCCGCGGCTGCGCAGGTAGAACAGCTGCAGTTCGTCGAAACGGCCGGTCGACGACGAGTGCCCGGCACCGGCGATCTCGCCGGTCTCGATCTCGAGGTTCGGGACGGAGTCGGCCTGGCAGCCTTCGGTGAGGAGGAGGTTCTTGTTGGACTCGTAGGTGTCGATGCCCTCCGCAGCCTTCCGGATGAGGACGTCACCGATCCAGACGGCGTGCGCACCCTTGCCCTGCAGGGCACCGCGGTAGTCCACGTTGGACTTGGTGTGCGGCTCGTTGTGGTCCACGAACAGGCGGTGCTGGACGTGCTGCTCACCATCGACGAAGTACAGGCCGTAGCTCTCCAGCTCCCCACCCGGCCCGTCGTAGCGCATGTTCTCCTGCAGACGCACCGCGGCGCCACCGAGCGAGGCCGTGACGGTCTTGACGTGCGCGTTGCGACCGACACTCACCGTCCGCTGGCCGCCGTGCACTGTGTCATCGGACCAGTCCTGGACGGTGACGAGGTTCAGCTGCGCGCCGTCGCGGATGATGAAGTCGGACTTCTCCGCGAACAGGGCCGAACCCTCGAAGCGGATGATGACGGTGGCGCGGGCATTGGCCCCGACGCTCAGGATGAAGTGGTCGCGGGCCAGGCCACCGGAACCGGTCGCGGTGAACACGATCGGCTCGGCGTAGTCGCCGTCGGCGGGGATCTGGATGTGCATGCGGTGCCCGCTGCGAGCACCGGCGACGGCCGCAACCCGGTCCACGGGGGCCTCGACGGCCAGTTCACGGGCCTGTTCGGCGCTGATCTCGGTGACGGTAACGCCCTCGGGGACGTCGAATGCCCAGTCCAGCGACGTGGCCTCGGCGTCGGCGTCGAAGAGACGCTTGAACTTCTTCACCGGGGTGAAGCGCCAGATCTCCTCGCGACCCGTCGGGACCGCGTGGTCCTCGAGGTCCCACGAGGGCGTGGGGTGAAGGTGGGACTCGACGGTCTCGATGGCAGAGGCCACGTTCGGGGTGTCAACAGTGGTGGTCAATTGATAGATCCTTCTAGTGCTCGAACTCTGGATGTGTGCGGTGCGGGTCGACGGTCAGCCGACCGCGCCCTCCATCTGGAGCTCGATCAGGCGGTTGAGCTCGAGCGCGTACTCCATGGGCAGCTCACGGGCGATCGGCTCGATGAAGCCGCGCACGATCATGGCGGTGGCCTCGAGCTCATCCATGCCGCGGCTCATGAGGTAGAACAGCTGGTCCTCGGAAACCTTGGAGACGGTGGCCTCGTGAGCCATCGAAACGTCCTCCTCGCGGATGTCCACGTAGGGGTAGGTGTCCGACCGGGAGATGGTGTCAACGAGCAGCGCGTCGCACATCACACCGGACGACGAGTGCACTGCACCCGGATCGATCTGGACGAGGCCACGGTAGGAGGAACGGCCGCCACCGCGGGCCACGGACTTGCTCACGATGGAGCTGGTGGTGTTCGGGGCGCAGTGCACCATCTTGGAGCCGGCGTCCTGGTGCTGGCCCTCGCCTGCGAACGCGATGGACAGCGTCTCACCGTGGGCGTGCTCGCCCATCAGGTAGACGGCCGGGTACTTCATGGTGACCTTGGAACCGATGTTGCCGTCGATCCACTCCATCGTCGCGCCCTCTTCGCAGGTGGCGCGCTTGGTGACGAGGTTGTAGACGTTGTTGGACCAGTTCTGGATGGTCGTGTAGCGGCAGCGGGCGCCCTTCTTGACGATGATCTCCACGACGGCGCTGTGGAGCGAGTCGGAGGAGTAGATCGGGGCGGTGCAGCCCTCGACGTAGTGCACGTAGGCACCCTCGTCGACGATGATCAGGGTCCGCTCGAACTGGCCCATGTTCTCCGTGTTGATGCGGAAGTAGGCCTGCAGCGGGATCTCGACGTGGACGCCCTTGGGGACGTAGATGAAGGAGCCACCGGACCACACGGCCGTGTTCAGCGCGGCGAACTTGTTGTCACCGACGGGGATGACGGTGCCGAAGTACTCCTCGAAGATCTCGGGGTGCTCCTTCAGCGCGGTGTCGGTGTCGAGGAAGAGAACGCCCTGGCGCTCGAGCTCCTCGTTGATCTTGTGGTAGACCACCTCGGACTCGTACTGGGCGGCGACGCCGGAGACCAGACGGGCCTTCTCGGCCTCGGGTATGCCGAGGCGGTCGTAGGTGTTCTTGATGTCCTCGGGCAGGTCCTCCCAGGTCTGGGCCTGGCGCTCGGTGGAGCGCACGAAGTACTTGATGTTGTCGAAGTCGATGCCGCTGAGGTCTGCGCCCCAGTTCGGCATGGGCTTGCGCTCGAACA
The DNA here is from genome assembly GCF_007197885.1 of Tessaracoccus rhinocerotis. Taxonomy (GTDB): domain Bacteria; phylum Actinomycetota; class Actinomycetes; order Propionibacteriales; family Propionibacteriaceae; genus Arachnia; species Arachnia rhinocerotis. The sequence goes on along the minus strand of NZ_VKKG01000002.1, from coordinate 510,371 downwards.
GCTTGAGGCCCTTGAGGCGCAGGTCGCGCATCCACTGGGACTCGTCCTTCAGGTCCGAGATGTTGTTGACGACGTCCTCGTTCAGACCACGACGGGCGGTCTGGCCTGCCACGTCGGAGTCGTGCCACCCGAATCGGTAGCTGCCGAGGGCCTCGAGGTGCTCGTCCTGGGTCGAGCCGAGGCCGGGGGCCTGCTGCGGTGCTGTCTGTGTCATTGGAGTCACTTCCTGCTGGTGAGCGAGATCGGGGTGGGTAGTGGTCGGGGGACGTGCGTGGTGCAGACACCGTCGCCGTGGGCGATGGTGGCCAACCGCTGCACGTGGGAGTCGAGGAGGCGGCCGAACAGTTGGGTCTCCACCTCGCAGAGCATCGGGAACTCGGCGGCCACGTGGGCAACCGGGCAGTGGTGCTGGAGGATCTGGTCGCCCGAGCGCACGGGGCGCACGGAGGGTGCGTACCCGTCCTCGCCCAGGGCCTCGATGAGGAGTTCCATCGCGGGCCGGTCGGGCTCGGTCGCCCGCAGGAGCTCGAAGCGCTCCTCGAGGTGGGCGAGGCGCTCCGTGGCCAGGTCCCTGATGGCGGTGGGTCCGACCGCGGAGACCAGCTTGCGGATGGCGGCCAGGGCCAGGTCGTCGTAGGCCTGCTTGAACTCGGAGCGTCCGGCATCCGTCAGGGCGAAGACCTTCGACGGACGACCTCGGCCGCGCTGCCCGTAGACCCGCTGCTCGTGCTGGTCGAGGGTCCCGTCGGCCAGGAGGGCACCCAGGTGGCGGCGGATCGCCGCCGGGGTGAGTTGGAGCCGTTCGGCGAGTTGGCGCGCCGTCGAGGGGCCCTCGTCGAGAATGCTGCGGATCACCCGCTGGCGGGTGGAGACCTCTGCCTCACTGCCCAGTTCCAGGTCCTGCGACACCGGCCTCCTCCTTTCGCTAATTGCGCACTCCAGTCTTTCCTAATCATCGGGTGTTTTCAAATAAGGGTTGCCTTGCCCAAGTCTTGGACCGCGGGGCTCGGGTCCGCGTGCCGGCGGTGGGCCGTGATGATTCCGCACTCGGAACCCTCGGTAGGCTGTCCCCGTGCAAACCTCCCCAGTCCTCGTGGCCCGAGACGTCCGCGTGAGCTTCGGCGGCGTCCCTGCACTGGACGGTCTGGACCTCGTCGCCGCGCCGGGGAGGATCACCGCCCTGCTCGGCCCCAACGGTGCGGGCAAGACCACTTTCATCCGCTGCTGCACCGGGCTCGTGGCGCCCGAGGCCGGCTCGATCGACCTGTTCGGCTCTCCCCCGGGGTCGGCGACGGCGCGGGCCCGCGTGGGCCTGATGCCCCAGTCGACCGGAGCCTGGTCGGGCATCACCCCCGGGCACCTGCTGCGCTACCTCGCCCGACTCTACGCAGACCCGCAGCCCGTCGCGGAACTGGTCTCGCGGCTCGGGATCGGGCCTTTCGAAAACACGCCGTACCGGCGCCTCTCGGGGGGCCAGCAGCAGGCCGTGAACCTCGCGGGCGCCCTCGTCGGCAGGCCCGGGCTGGTGTTCCTGGACGAGCCCACGGCCGGGCTCGACGTGCGCGCCAAGCGCAACACCTGGGCGCTGGTCTCCGAGGTCCGGGCGGCCGGCGTCGCGATCGTCCTGACAACCCATGACATGCACGAGGCCGCCACGCTGGCCGACGAGGTCAACATCGTCGACCGTGGCGCCGTCACCGCGAAGGGGACCGTTGCGGAGCTCACCCGGGACGTGGACCTCGAGGAGGTCTTCCTAGCGAACACCACTGGAGACCGCGCATGAGCCTCGACCTTTCCCCGACCGGATCCGCCGCACCGCGGACGCAGCAGGTACTGGCCCACGCCCGCACGGAAGCCCTGCTGATCGCCAGGAACGGGGAGCAGGCGCTGCTCGCCCTGGTCATCCCGATCGCCATCCTGCTCGGCGGTCGGTTCTTCGGTGACCGCCTGGACCTGCCATTCGCCAGCACGGCCCCCTCGGTGCTGGCGCTGGCGATCTGGTCGTCCTGCTTCACCTCCCTGGCCATCGCGACGGGGTTCGAGCGTCGCTACAACGTGCTCGAGCGCCTGTCCGCGACGCCGTTGGGCAAGACCGGCATCCTGCTCGGCAAGGCACTCGGGATCGCGGCCATCACCACCGGGCAGGTGGTCGTGCTCGCCGGGGTGGCGCTGCTGCTCGGATGGCGTCCCGACCCGGATCCCGCGCACCTGCTCGTCGCGCTGCTGTGCGCCGTGCTCGGCATGGCTGCCTCCGCAGGGCTCGCGCTCTCGCTGGCCGGCACCGCACGCCCCGAGGTGACGCTCGCCGTCGCGAACCTCGTGTACCTCGTCGGCATGGCGGCCGGGATCATGCTCCCGGTGGCCCGCTACCCCAGCTGGCTGCAGCCGCTGATCCAGGCGCTGCCGACCGGCGCCCTGGGCGAAGGGTTGCGCTCCGGCACCCCCCTGTCCATCCTCGTCCTCGCCGTCTGGTGCATCGCCGGACTCGCACTCTCCCGGAAGGTGTTCTCGTGGACCTCCTGAACCGCGTACGCAACCTCGCTGTCCGCCTCGTCGACGGCGAGCGCGCCCTGCGGACGTGGCTGATCGCCTCCCTGATCTGCAACATGGGGATCATCGTCACGGGCGCTGTGGTACGCGTGACGGGATCCGGCCTCGGTTGCCCCACCTGGCCGCAGTGCCACGAGGGTTCCTACGTCCCGCACGGCGCCTATGGCGTCCACGAGTACATCGAGTTCGGCAACCGCCTGCTGACCTTCGTGCTGATCCTCGCCGCGCTCGGCGCCTTCCTCGCCGCCTGGCGCAACCGCGGCCTCAACAGCAAGCTGTGGTGGTTGACCCTCGGGATCGGCATCGGCATCCCCCTGCAGGGGGTCATCGGCGGCATCACAGTCCTCACCCGGCTGAACCCCTACGTCGTGGCGCTTCACCTGCTGCTGTCGGTGGCCCTGGTGGTCCTGTGCACCTGGTCCGTCATGCTGGCCCGCGGTGCCGCGCGGGACGCCGTCGGGATGCCGGGGAGGTTCTTCGCCATCGCCACCTTCGTCGCCGCGATGGTCTGCATCTGGCTGGGGACCATCGTCACCGGCGCCGGTCCGCACGCCGGCGACCTGGACGCGGTGCGCAACGGGCTGGAGATCGAGTCGGTCGCCAGGATCCACGCGCTCTCGGCATGGGCCACCACCATCGGCAGCGTCGTGTGCGTCGTGTGGTTCCGCAGGAGCCGTCACGCCCACGCCACCCGCGCCGCCTGGGCGTTGCTGGCCACCTGCCTGCTGCAGGGCGTGATCGGCTACGTCCAGTACTTCCTGGGACTGCCCGTGGTCGTCGTCGTGGCCCACCTGCTGGGGCTCACGCTCGTCACCGTCGCGGCCGCCTGGCTGCTGTTCTCCAACAGCAAGGATCAGGTGAGCAGCGGGTCGATCGCCATGGCGAGGAACAGCAGCGCGAGGTAGCTGTTCGACCAGTGGAACAGGCGCATGGCACCCAGCTGCGCGCCCTCCATTCCGGCGCGTGCACGCAGCAGCAGCCGGACGGCCTCGACGAGGAACACGGCTCCAGTGACGGCAGCCACGACCGGGTAGATCCAGCCGGTCCCGGCCACCGGCCACAGCAGCAGCGAGACCGCCACCGTCGCGACCGAGTAGACCAGGATCTGGATCGCCACCTGCGGCGCGGTACGCACCACGGGCAGCATGGGCACGCCGGCGGCGGCGTAGTCCTCCTTGTACCGGAAGGCCAGGGCCCAGGTGTGCGGCGGGGTCCACAGGAACACGATCGCGAACAGCACGAAGGGTGCCCAGGCCAGCTCACCGGTGACGGCGGTCCAGCCGATCAGGGGCGGGAAGCAACCTGCGATGCCGCCCCACACGATGTTCTGCGACGTGCGGCGCTTGAGCCACATCGTGTAGACGAAGACGTAGAAGGCGTTGGCGGTCAGCGCCAGGACTGCCGAGAGCCAGTTGGCCCCGAAGCCGAGGACCAGCGTGGACGCGATACCGAGCACGATCCCGAACGTCGTCGCAGCGGTGGCACTGACCTGGTGGCGCGGCATGGGGCGGCGCCTGGTGCGACGCATCACCTCGTCGATGTCACGGTCCAGGACGCAGTTGAAGGTGTTGGCACTGGCCGCGGCGAACAGCCCGCCGAGGAGGGTCCACACGACCAGGTCCCACCTGGGCAGGCCCTGCGCCGCGAGGAACATCGCGGGCAGCGTGGTCACCAGCAGCAGTTCGATGATCCGGGGCTTGGTCAGTGCCACGTAGGCCTTGACCACGTCCATGACGCCCGCACGGACGCCCATCGTCTGGTCCACAGTTCCTGCCACCACGAAATCAATCCTCCAACCCGTCACTTCCGCGGCGAGTCTACCCCGCGTTGCCCGCGAACGCCGATACGTGAACCGGCCACCGCGATTGCGCACTAAGGTGGGTGAAGCCGTTCGTCGAAACCTGCCCGAGGAGACCGATGTCGATCCTGAGCACGAACCCGCTGCGCGACCCCCAGGACCGCCGCCTGCCACAGATCGCAGGACCCTGTGTCCTGGTGATCTTCGGAGTCACTGGGGACCTGTCGCGCAAGAAGCTGATGCCTGCGGTCTACGACCTTGCGAACCGCGGCATGCTTCCCCCCGGATTCGGCCTCGTTGGCTTCGCCCGGCGCGACTGGGCCACCCAGGACTTCGCGCAGCAGGTCCACGACGCGGTCAAGGAGAACGCCCGCACCGAGTTCCGCGAGGAGGTCTGGGAGCAGCTGCTCGAGGGCATCCGTTTCGTGCCCGGCACCTTCGACGACGACGACGCCTTCATCCGCCTGCGCGACACCATCCAGGAGCTGGACAACGCCCGCGGGACCGGCGGCAACCACGCCTTCTACCTGTCGATCCCGCCGTCGAGCTTCGAGATCGTGGTCAGCCAACTGAAGCGCCATGGCCTGACCGAGCGCACGGAGCACAACTGGAACCGGGTGGTGATCGAGAAGCCCTTCGGCCACGACCTCGCCTCCGCCCGGGACCTGAACGAGGTGGTCTCCTCCCTGTTCGACCCGCACGAGGTGTTCCGCATCGACCACTACCTGGGCAAGGAGACCGTCCAGAACATGATGGCGCTGCGGTTCGCCAACCAGATGTTTGAGCCGATCTGGAACAACCACTACGTCAGCCACGTCCAGATCACGATGGCCGAGGACATCGGCATCGGGGGCCGCGCCGGGTACTACGACGGCATCGGCGCCGCCCGCGACGTCATCCAGAACCACCTGCTGCAACTGCTGGCGCTCACCGCCATGGAGGAGCCGACCTCGTTCGAGGCGTCCCAGCTGCGTGCCGAGAAGAAGAAGGTGCTCGCCGCCGCCCGGGTCCCCGAGAACATGGACCTGCACACCGCCCGCGGCCAGTACTGCGCGGGCTGGCAGGGCGGTCGCCCGGTCAAGGGCTACCTCGAGGAGGACGGGGTGGACCCGGCCTCCAACACCGAGACCTACGCCGCCATCCGCGTCGACGTGGAGAACCGCCGCTGGGCGGGTGTGCCCTTCTACCTCCGGGCGGCCAAGCGCATGCCCCGCCGTGTCACCGAGGTCGCGCTGAGCTTCAAGCGGGCGCCGCACCTGCCGTTCACCGCCACCGACACCGAGGACCTCGGCGTCAACGCCCTGGTGATGCGGATCCAGCCCGATGAGGGCGTCACACTGCGCTTCGGCGCCAAGGTCCCCGGCACCCAGATGGAGATCCGCGAGGTCTCGATGGACTTCGGCTACGGCGGCTCGTTCACCGAGAGCTCCCCCGAGGCCTACGAACGCCTGATCCTGGACGTGCTGCTGGGCGACCCGCCGCTGTTCCCGTTGCAGGAGGAGGTGGAGCTGAGCTGGAAGATCCTCGACCCGGTCATCGAGCACTGGGCCGCGCAGACCGAGCAGCCCCAGCCCTACGTCGCCGGCAGTTGGGGACCGCAGTGCGGCATCGACATGCTCGCGGCCGACGGCTTCACCTGGCGACGCCCGTAAAGGAGACCGGACATGATCATCGAACTGAACGACACTTCCACCAAGGAGATCGCAGCCGAGTTGCTGCGGGCCCGCCAGAGCGTCGGCGGCACGGGCGGCATGGTGCACACCCTGATCGTCGTCGCCGAGGACCACAACAGCGCCGACGTCTTCGAGGCCGCCCAGGCCTCCGCCCGCGTGCACCCGTCGCGCGTGATAGTCGTGGTCTACTCGGACTCAGGAGACCCGCACCTCGACGCGGAGATCCAGGTCGGAGAAGGCACGCCCGGTGACCTGCTGGCCCTGCGGATCCACGGCTCCGAGATCCGGGAGCACGCCGGCTCGGTCATCCTGCCGCTGCTGCTGCCGGACTCCCCCACCATCGTGTGGTGGCCCCACGAGGCCCCGGAGAATCCGGCGAACGACCCGGTCGGCGCCCTCGGGGATCGCCGCATCACCGACGCGGCGGGCAGCGAGAACCCGAAGGTCGCGCTCACCACCCGCGCCCGCAACCACACTCCCGGCGACACCGACCTTGCGTGGACGCGCCTCACACGGTGGCGTGCGCTGCTGGCCGCCTCGCTGGACCAGTACCCACACACCGTCACCGGAGCCGTGGTGAAGGCGGCCCACGACAACGCCCCGGCGATGCTGTTGGCCGCATGGCTGGAGGACCGCCTCGACGTGGAGGCGCGGATGGAGGTCCACGAGCGTCCCGGCGTCAGCGAGGTGCGCCTCGAGACGGCCGACGGCGACATCGTCATAAACCGCGGCAACTCCGACGCGATCGCGCTGTACAACGTCCCCGGCCAGCCCGAGCGGAAGGTGGCGCTGAAGCGGCGCCCCCTCACCGAGCTGCTGACCGAGGAACTGCAGCGGATGGACGCCGACGACATCTTCGAGGCGGCTGTTGGTCGGGTCCTGGTGAAGGTCGGCCCGTGAGCTTCCTGCGCGTGGCCCGTCTCACCGACGCCGCCGAACTGGCCGACGTCGTCGCCCACCGTCTGCTGGACCGGATCGTGGCGCTGCAGGCCACCCAGGAGGTGGTGCACGTCTGCCTCACCGGGGGCAACACCGCGAACATGATGTACGAGCGGTTCGCGGACCTGGTCCCCGGCTCCGGCCTCGACGTGTCCCGGCTGCAGCTGTGGTGGACCGACGAGCGGTTCGTCCCGGCGACCGACCCCGACCGCAACTCGCTGCAGGCGGTCACCCGGCTGGCTCGAACGCTCGAGGTGAACTCCGCCACGACGCACACGATGCCCGCGGCCGACGGCAGGCTCGACGCGCACCAGTGCGCCGCGGAGTACGCTGCCGAGCTGGGCGAGACCCACTTCGACGTCACGCTGCTCGGTGTGGGCGAGGACGGGCACGTCGGCTCGATCTTCCCCAACCACCAGAGCTTCGAGGCCACCACCAAGACCGTGATCGGGGTGACCGAGTCCCCCAAGGCCCCCGCCGAGCGGATCACGCTCACCATCCCGGCGATCAACCGCACCGACGAGCTCTGGTTCATCGCCAACGGCACACCGAAGGCCGACGTCGTGGCGCGGGCCGTGCAGGGCGACAAGTCGCTCCCGGCCGCCCACCCGCAGGGCGAGCGGGCCACCTACTGGTTCGTCGACCGCGCCGCAGCCGCGAATCTCCCGGACCAGTACCGCTGCGAGTTCTGAACCGACGATTCTCCTCGTCGAGGACGCGAAAAGGCCGGGCCCCGTCGTGGGACCCGGCCTTGTTCCATGTTCTGACTAGTAGATGACCTCGCCGGCGGCGCGACGGGCGCGCAGGGCGGCAACGGCCTCCTCCAGGATCTCCTTGGCCTCGGCCTCCGTGCGACGCTCCTTCACGTATGCCAGGTGCGTCTTGTAGGGGACGATCTTCGGCGGCGGCGGCGGGTTCTCCGCGTCGGTGTTCGCCGGCAGTCCGCAACGCGGGCAGTCCCAGGACTCCGGGATGGCTGCGTCGACGGCGAATGCGGGGCGGGTCTCGTGGCCGCTGGCGCAGAAGTAAGAGACGTGAAGCCTGGGTGCGGAATCTCCGCGCTCAGCTTCGCCCATTGGTCCGGCACCTACACGGCTACCGCGGATGGCGTTGCCACCTGCCACAGCTACTCCTCCACTACTTCGTGTTCAACATTCTTCTTACGACTTCGGGGCTACTCAGAAAGTGATCTTGTACAGCACGAGCAGCGCGACGATCGTCAGCACCCACACGCCCGTCAGTACCACGGTCAGGCGATCCAGCCTGCGCTCTGCCGTGGAGGCGCCACCCATGGAGGAGGACATGCCTCCACCGAAGAGGTCCGACATCCCGCCGCCACTGCCTTTGTGGAGGAGCACGGATGCGGCCAAGAGCGCGCTGAGGATGATCAGGATGATCGAAAGCGTCGTAATGGGCCAGCTCAGAAGGGGGACAATCACGCTGGTGAGTCTACCTGAGGAGAAAGGAATCTCCACATCGGAGGGCGGCCCGGCCCAAGTGCCGGACAGCCACGCCGACCCGACACGCCTCGTCGATCCGGGTCGGGGGTGGCGGGCACCCCCTGCGGCCGATCCGGTCGGCGTGTCGGGTCGAGCGTCGGCGCCGGATTGCAACGAGCCCCGAGGACCAGGTCCTCGGGGCTCGCAGCTTGGTCGTGCGTCAGGCGGGGAGGTCGTAGAACCGCACGATGGCGGCGAACTCCTCCGGCTGAAGGCTCGCGCCGCCGACGAGGGCGCCGTCGACGTCGGGCTGGGCCATGATCTGGGCCACGTTGCCGGACTTGACGGAACCGCCGTACTGGATGCGGACGGCGTCGGCGGTGGGCTGGTCGTACAGCGCTGCGACCTCGGCGCGGATGGCGCCGCAGACCTCCTGCGCGTCGGCCGGCGTGGCCACCTCGCCGGTGCCGATGGCCCAGACGGGCTCGTAGGCGATGACGAGGCCGGCGACCTGCTCGGCGGTCAGGCCGGCGAGGGTACCGCGTACCTGGTTCAACGTGTACTCGACGTGGGTGCCCTCCTTGCGGATGTCCAGCCCTTCCCCGACGCAGATGATCGGGGTCATGCCCGCGGCGATGACCTTCTTCGCCTTGGTGTTGATGAGCTCGTCGGTCTCGCCGTGGAACTGGCGACGCTCGGAGTGGCCGACGACCACGTAGGTCACCTGCAGCTTGGCGAGCATGTCCGCGCTGATCTCACCGGTGTGGGCACCGGAGTCGTGCTCGGACACGTTCTGGGCACCAAGGATGAACGGCATGCGCTCACCGTCGATGAGGGTCTGCACGGTCCGCAGGTCGGTGAACGGCGGGACGACGACGCACTCGGACTTGCTGCCGTCGTACTCCTTGTCGGCCAGCGTCCACGCGAGCTTCTGCACCATTCCGGTGGCCTCGACGTGGTTCAGGTTCATCTTCCAGTTGCCGGCCATGATCGGCTTGCGGGTCATCAGTTGCTTCCTTCCAGGACAGCGATTCCGGGCAGTTCCTTGCCCTCGAGGAACTCCAGCGACGCACCGCCGCCGGTTGAGATGTGGCCGAACTCGTCGTCGGCGTGGCCGAGGACGCGGACGGCTGCCGCGGAGTCACCGCCGCCGACAACCGACAGGCCGTCGACCTCGGTGAGCGCCTTCGCGACGGCTGCGGTGCCCTTGGCGAGCTCCGCGATCTCGAAGACACCCATGGGGCCGTTCCAGAACACGGTCTTCGCCCCGCGGATGGCGTCGGCGAAGAGCATCTCGGAGTCGGGGCCGATGTCGAGGCCCTGCTTGCCGGCGGGGATGGCGTCGGCGGCCACGACGTCGACGGCACCCTTGACGGTGCGGTTGTCGAAGTCCGCGCCGTCGGCGACGCGGATGTCGGTGGGCAGGATGATCTGCTTGCCGGCGGCCGCAGCCTGCTCGAGGTAGGACTTGCAGGTCTCGACGTTGTCCTCGTCGAGCAGGGAGGAGCCGATGTCGTGGCCCTGTGCCTTGAGGAACGTGAACAGCATGCCGCCGCCGATGACCAGCGTGTCGGCGACCTGCAGCAGGTTGTCGATGACCGAGAGCTTGTCAGCCACCTTGGCACCGCCGAGGACGACGACGAAGGGGCGCTCGGGCTCGCCGACGAGGCGGTTCAGCACGTCGACCTCCTTGGCCACCAGGTAGCCAGCGGCGTTCGGCAGCAGCTTCGCGACGTCGTAGACCGAGGCCTGCTTGCGGTGCACCACGCCGAAGCCGTCGGAGACGAACACGTCACCGAAGGCGGCATACTTCTTGGCCAGGCCGACGCGCTCGGCCTCGTCCTTGGACTCCTCGGCCGGCTCGTAGCGGACGTTCTCCAGCAGCGCGACCTCTCCGTCGGAGAGGGCCTCGACGGTGGCCGTGGCGGAGTCCCCCACCACGTCACCGGCGAGCCGGACCTCGGTGCCGAGCAGCTCAGAGAGCCGCGCGGCCACCGGGGCCAGGGAGAACTTCGGGTTCACGGAACCCTTGGGACGGCCCAGGTGAGCCATGATGACAATCCTGGCGTTGCCTTCGCGCAGCTTCCTCAGGGTGGGCAACGCGGCGCGGATGCGTCCGTCGTCGGTGATGGTCTCGCCGTCGAGCGGGACGTTGAAGTCGCAGCGGATCAGGACCCGCTTGCCGGACAGGTCACCAAGATCGTCAATGGATTTCACCATGGGCATTCCCTTCTTGTTCAGTTGTGGGTCAGAGCTTGCTGCCGACGAGGACGGTCAGGTCCACGAGGCGGTTGGAGTAGCCCCACTCGTTGTCGTACCAGCCGAGCACCTTGACCTGGTTGCCGATCACCTTGGTGAGCTTGGCGTCGAAGATGCAGGAGGCCGGGTCGGTCTCGATGTCCTTGGACACGATCTCGTCCTCGGTGTAGACGAGCACCTTGCCGTCGGCGGCCTTCTTGACGATCTCGTTGATCTCCTCGACGGTGGTCTCGCGCGAGGCCTCGAAGGTCAGGTCGGTGGCCGAGCCGGTCGGGGTGGGCACGCGCATGGCGTAGCCGTCCAGCTTGCCCTTCAGCTCGGGCAGCACGAGGGCGACGGCCTTGGCGGCACCGGTGGTGGTGGGCACCATGTTCAGGGCGGCGGCGCGCGAGCGACGCAGGTCCTTGTGGGGACCGTCCTGCAGGTTCTGGTCCGCAGTGTAGGCGTGGATCGTGGTCATCAGGCCCTTGTTGATGCCGATGCCGTCGTTCAGCGCCTTGGCCATCGGGGCCAGGCAGTTGGTGGTGCAGGACGCGTTCGAGATGATGTGGTGCGCGGCCGGGTCGTACAGGTTGTCGTTGACACCCATGACCACGGTCAGGTCCTCGTTCTTCGCGGGAGCGGAGATCAGGACCTTCTTGGCGCCCGCGTCGATGTGCGCCTTGGCCTTGGTGGCGTCGGTGAAGAAGCCGGTGGACTCGATGACGATGTCGACGCCGAGGTCGGCCCAGGGGAGGTTCGCGGGATCCTTCTCGGCGAACGCCTTGATCTCCTTGCCGCCCACGATGATGGCGTCGTCGTCGTAGGAGACCTCCTGCTCGAAGCGACCGAGGATCGAGTCGTACTTCAGGAGGTGGGCGAGCGTCTTGTTCTCGGTGAGGTCGTTGACGGCCACCACCTCGAGGTCAGCCCCGGAGGCGACCAGTGCACGGAAGTAGTTGCGGCCAATGCGGCCGAAGCCGTTGATTCCAACCTTGACGGTCATATGGATAGATCCCCTTCAAGAGAGATACCTGACGCTACGCACCACGGCTTGATCCAGCAGCACGCACGCGCCATTCGGACGATCCCATCCTAATCACTCCCGTTTCAGGGGGACAGCCGGGGTGCAACATGCGGGCACCCGGCGCTCGAGGGCTCAGTCAGCCTCGCGCAGGTCCACGGGCAGGCTGGCCTCGGTGTTGGGCACCCCGGCGGCGTCGGCGGCCTTGTCAGCGGTGGACAGCAGGCGTCGGATCCGGCCCGCGACGGCGTCCTTGGTCAGGGGCGGCTCGTGCAGACGACCCAGTTCCTCCAGGCTGGCCTGCCGGTGTTCCAGACGCAGCTCGCCGGCCATCCGCAGGTGGTCGGGCACGTCGTCGCCGAGGATCTCGAGGGCCCGCTGGACACGAGCACTGGCGGCGACGGCGGCCCTGGCGGAGCGGCGCAGGTTGGCGTCGTCGAAGTTCGCCAGACGGTTCGCCTGCGCGCGCACCTCGCGGCGCATCCGGCGCTCCTCCCAGACCAGGCGCGCCTCCTGGGCGCCCATCCTGGTCAGCAGGTCCGCGATGGCCTCGCCGTCGCGCAGCACCACGCGGTCGACGCCACGGACCTCACGGGACTTCACGTGGAGTCCCAGTCGGCGGGCCGCACCGATCAGCGCCAGGGCGGCCTCGGATCCGGGGCAGGTGATCTCGAGCGACATCGAGCGGCCGGGCTCGGTCAGGGAGCCGCGGGCGAGGAAGGCCCCACGCCACACGGCCACGGCGTCGGCCATCGAGCCGCCGACCACCACCGGCGGGAGGCCGCGGACCGGTCGACGCTGCTGGTCGACGAGTCCGGTGAGGCGGGCCAGCGCCTCGCCGTCTCGGACCACCCGCACGGTGTAGCGGGTGGTGCGGCGCAGTCCCGAGGAGTTGATGACCAGCATCTCGCTCTCCAGCGAGTAGAGCTCCGCGATGAAGGAGCGCAACCGCCGGGCGGCCGCGTTCGTGTCGAGCTCGGCCTCGACCACGATCCGGCCGCCGACCAGGTGCAGCCCCCCACCGAAGCGCAGCATTGCTGCCACCTCGGCGCGCCGGGCATTCGGGTGCGGAGTGACCACGGCGGCGAGTTCAGACTTGACCTTCTGCGTCAGTGCCATGCGTTCATCCTGTCATCGACTCGTTGGACCCGTGGCGGTCTCCAGAACCTCGGAGAGTACAGCCGCGAGCCGGTTCGGGTCATGCCGGGGAGACCCGTCGCGCATCGCGACGTCCGCGCTCAGCAGTCTGGCACCCAGCGAGGCCACGTAGGCCTCCAGGTGCGGGTCGGTCGAGGCGAAGCCCTTGTCAGCGACCACCACGTCCAGTGTCAGCCGGGGGGCGTGCTCCGCCAGCAGCTCGATGTGGCGGGAGGCCGAGAACCCGTCCGTCTCGTCGGAGGGGGCGAGGTTCAACACCAGGATCCGCTTCGCCCCGGTGGTGACGATCGCCTCGGCGAGGTCGGGCACCAGCAGGTGGGGGATCACCGAAGTGAACCACGAGCCGGGGCCGAGCACGATGCTGTCGGCCGCCATGACGGCCTCGACGGCCTCCGGCCGCGCTGGCGGGGAGGGCGGGATCAGCCGCACGGACTGGACGGTGGAACGGGTCTTGGCGACGGTGGCCTGCCCGCGCAGGGTCGCCAGTTCGTCGGGCGCGACGGGGTCGAGACCTATCACGTCGGCCTCGATCTCCAACGGCACCGAGCTCATCGGCAGCACCCGACCGCGGGTGCGCAGGAGGTCCCCCACCATGTCGAGACCGGCGACGGGGTCGTCGAGCTGTTGCCACAGGCCGGCGATCAGGAGGTTGCCGATGGCGTGGCCTGCGAGGTTGCCGTCGCCGCCGAAGCGCGACTGCAGCACCCTGGCCCAGGTGCGCCCGACGTGATCGTCGCTGCACAGCGCCGCCAGCGCCATCCGCAGGTCCCCGGGCGGGAGGCACCCGAACTCGTCGCGCAGCCGCCCCGACGAGCCGCCGTCGTCGGCCACGGTGACCACTGCGGTGAGCTGGTCCGTCAGCCGGCGCAGTGCGGTGAGCGAGACCGAGAGGCCGTGGCCACCCCCGAACGCGACGACCTTCGGCCCCCGGAACTCGTCCCTGCCGGACCGGGGGGCGTTCATTCCTTCCCCAGGTCCCGGTGCAGGACGCTCACTGCGAAGCCCTCCTCGCGCAGCCGGGTGGCGAGCTCCTCGCTCATGCTGGTGGAGCGGTGCTTGCCACCGGTGCAGCCGACGGCGATGGTCACCTGGCGCTTGCCCTCCACGAGATAGCCGGGGGCGACGGTGCGCACCAGCCCGACCATGTTCTCCTGGAACTGCCCGGCGGCCTCCTGCCCGAGGACGTAGTCCGCCACGTCCTTCGAAAGCCCAGTCTTGGGCCTCAGCTCCGGCACCCAGAACGGGTTGGGCAGGAACCGGACGTCGAAGACGATGTCGGCGTCGACGGGCACCCCGTTCTTGAACCCGAAGGAGATCAGCGAGATCCTGAGGTTGTCGGTCTCCTCGCTGCCGAAGTGGTTGGAGATTCGCTGTGCCAACTGCCGGGCGCTCAGTCGCGAGGTGTCCACCACGATGTCGGCGCTGGCGCGCATGTCGGCCATCAGGCGGCGCTCGCGCGTGATGCCGTCGACGAGGCGGTCGTCACCCTGCATCGGCAGCGGGCGGCGGCTGGACTCCTGGCGCTGCACGATGATGTCGTCGGTGGCCTCGAGGTAGAGGACGGTGACCTCGCAGCCGCGGGCCCGCAGTGCCTCCAGCGCCACCGGGATCTGCTCGAACTGCACCCTGGATCGGACGTCGAGGACCACGGCGACCCGCAACTCCCCCACCGCGCGCATCTGCTGCGCGAGTTCCGGGAGCATCATCGGCGGCAGGTTGTCGATCACGTACCAGCCGAGGTCCTCCATCGTGTGGGCGGCGGTCCTGCGGCCGGCGCCCGACATGCCGGTGACGATCACGAAACGCTGGACTTCGACGGTGGGTGCTGCTGCCATGACCACAGCCTAGTGGGGCTTCAGGATTGGATGTCCCCGATACCCCGCGCCTGCAGCGCCTCGCCGGTGCGCTCGGCATAGCCGACGGCACCCAGCATGACGGGGGTCAGCAGCCGGGCTGGGTTGCGGCCGAGGCCGCGGGCGTTGGCGGCGTCACGGGCGTCGTCGACGGTCCCCATCAGGAACGGGATGGACCGGATCATCAGCGCGACGGCGAGGGCGGCCTGGGCCGGGTCGAGGCGGACCAGCCGGAGGGGCGCGAGCGCGGTCGCGAGGGCGTCCATCAGCACCGGCAGCGACGTGGTGAGCGTGAGCAGGCGGGCAGCCAGTACCGCCACCAGGATGTTGCCGGGCCGCATCACGGCGGCCGTGGGGTGGAGCGTCGCCAGGTGGAACAGGAAAAGCACCCCGAGCATCGCCCACAGCATCCAGCCCAGCCGCAGCATCCGGCGCGGCACCAGCCCCGACGTCGCCGCCACGGCCAGCACCACCGCGAGGCAGGCGAGCGTGAACCACCACTGCGCGACCACCAGGGTGGGGATGCTGAGGACCAGGACGAGCAGGTACTTCCACCCCACCGGCAGCCGGAACAGCCAGCCCGGTCCCGGCTCGAAGATGCCGAAGACGCTGGTGTGGGTGTTCACGGCCCGACCCGCATCGCCGCCTCGTAGAACGCGATCGACTCCACCGGCGGTCCGTCGGCCACGACGCGGCCGCCGTCGACGACGACCACCCGCTGCGCGTCGGCGGCCACGTCCATGTCGTGGGTGGAGTAGACGAGCTGCTGCGGTAGTTCCGCGAAGGTGCGGCGCAGGGCCATCCGGTTGCGCAGGTCCAGCAGCGTGGTGGGCTCGTCGGCGACGACCACGTGCGGCTCGACGGCGAGGACGCTGGTGAGCGCCACGAGTTGCCGCTCCCCGCCGGAGAGGTCGTAGATGCTCTGGTGTGCCAGGTGGCCGAGGTTGCGCTCGTCGAGGAGCCGCTGGGCCAGCCGGGTGCGCTCGCGGCGGTTCCTGACTGTGGAGCGCAGGCTGAGCTCGACGTCCTCGATGGGAGTGGACATCAGCAGCTGCGCGAGGGGGTCGGTGAAGATGAACCCGACCTGGGCGCGGACGGCGCGCACTTCGTCGACGGTGCTGTGCCCGTTGACGCGGACGCTACCGGCGGTGGGTTGCCGCATCCCGTTGAGCAGGCGCAGCAGGGTCGACTTGCCGGAACCGTTGGCGCCAATGACGCAGACCCGGTGCTCGGGGAGCCGGAGGGACACGTCGCCCAGGAGGGTGCGGTCGGGTTGGCCGTGCCGGCTGCCAGGCACCACCACGCTGACCCCCTCGAGTTCGATCATCGGCCGAGCAGCCTCGGGAATGCCTTGTGGACGGCGTAGGCGAGCATGGCGGCGATCACGGACTTGATGAGGTCGCCGATCCAGAACGGGACGTCCACCAGCAGTGCCGCACGCACGTCGATGCCGAGGGTGCTGGTCAGGCCGACCAGGGCGAAGGGCAGGATCACGAGGTAGCGGGACGCGAGGACGCCCAACAACAGCAGCACGGGCGTCAGGCGGCTGAGCCCGCGGCGCACGGCCCACTTCGCGACCAGTCCCGTGACGATCGCTGCGAACGGGAACGCGAGCACGTAGCCGACGGTGGGGCCGGCCAGGACGGACAGGCCCGCCTTGCCGCCCGCGAAGACCGGCAGCCCCGCGAGACCGGCCAAGACGTAGAGGGCCACGGCCGCGAACCCGCGCACGGGTCCGAGGCAGAGCCCGCACAGCGCCACCCCGAGGGTCTGCAGGGTGATGGGAACCGCCACGGCACCCAGCGGGATCGCCGGGGCGAGCGAGAGGGCAGCGAGGAGCGCCGCGAAGACTGCGATCTGGGCGAGGTCGGGCGCGCTGAAGCCCCGGCTGCGCGCGGTGTGCGCGGCGGCGGTCGTTGAGGTCATGCGGACCATTCAACACCACCTCTTGAACACTGTTCAAGTCGGGTTCGCTCAAGCATGGGAGTCCAGGAACTGGAAGACCTCGGTGTCGTCCACACCCGGGAACGTCCCGGGCGGGAGCGCCGCCAGGAGGTGGGCGTGGGTGCGGGCGCTCGGCCAGGCATGGCCCTCCCACCTGCCGGTGAGCTCCTCCGGCGCCCGGCGGCAGCAGTTCGGGTCCGGACAGCGAGAGACGGAACGCTCCGGAGTGTCACGGCCGCGGAACCACTTGGAGTCGCGGTAGGTCACCCCGATACAGGTGGAGAAGTAGCCGGCGGCGGCGCGCTCGACCCGGGCGGTGCACCAGAAGGTGCCGTTCGGGGTGTCGGTGTACTGGTTGAACGCGTTGAACTTGTCCGCCACGTCGAAGACCTGCCGCGAGGTCCAGAACCGGCACACCGGCTGCCCCTCGATGGCGCCGAGGTTGTCCTTGGGGAAGGTCACTCCATCGTTCTCGTAGGCCTTGTAGATGATCCCCGACTCGTGGACCCGCTGGAAGTGCACGGGGATGTCGAGGTGCTTCGTCGCCAGGTTCGTGAAGCGGTGGGCAGCCGCCTCGTAGCTGACCGCGAATGCGTCCCTGAGGTCCTCGACGGCGAGCTCGCGCTGCCCCTTGGCCTGCTGCAGGAACGCAACCGCGGTCTCCTCCGGCATCAGCAGGGCCGCTGCGAAGTAGTTGGTCTCGACCCGCTGCCGCAGGAAGTCGCCGTAGCTGGTGGGCGGCGAGTGCCGCAGGACGTAGCTGCCGAGCGCCTGCAGCAGCACGGAACGGGGCTCGTGGTCCGTGGAACTGGCCGCCGGGAGGTAGATCCGCATGTGCTTGAGGTCGGTGACGGAGCGGGTCGAGTGCGGCAGGTCCCCGACGTGGTGCAGGGAGAACCCGAGGTGCTCGGTGATCTCGCCGATGAAGTGCTGGGACAGTGGGCCGGACTCGTAGCCGACGCGCGCGAGCAGCCTGGCGGCCTCCGCCTCTATGTCGCTGAAGTAGTTGTCCTGCGCCCTCATCCTCGAGCGCAGCTCGGCGTTGGCGCGACGGGCCTCCTCCGGCGTGGCGATCCGTTCGGCGACGTCGCGGGCCAGCTCGCGGTGGAGCGCCACGAGAGCCTCCAGCACGTCCATCGGCATGCGCGGCGAGATCCGGACGGGGGGCAGTGAGCGCGCCTGCGCGAGCGGCGAGCGCATCAGGCGCTCCAGCTCGATCTCCAGCTGGGCGCGCCGGTCCGGCACGGGTGCGGTGATCTCATCGAGGGTGGCCCCGTAGAGCCGGGCGAGCTTCTGGAGGCTGGACAGCTTCGCCTCCCGCTTGCCGGTCTCCATCAGCGAGAGCTGGGAGGCGGCGATCCCCGACTCCGCGGCGACCTGCGCAAGCGTCAGTCCGCGCTCCTTGCGGAGGTGGCGCAGGTGCCTGCCCATCGAAAACGGGTCGAAAACACCAGCTTCCAGGGCGGGAATCGTTCGGTCACCCTCGTTGACAGCCATGAAATTCACGATAGCTCAATTTCTGCATTTCTTTCAGCGAAGTTTCTCTAGGAATTGGTTCGGACACAAGGGAACGTTGTTCTCACGAGGGCCGCAACGACGCTGGCCCCGGGAGAAACGAAGGAGTGATCCCCATGTTGGAACCGATCTCGGCCGAACTCATCGAACACGACTGGCAGCACAATCCACGCTGGGCGGGTGTCCGGCGCGACCACACCGCCGCCGACGTCGTGCAGCTGCGTGGCCGGGTCCGGGAGGAGCACACCCTCGCACACCGTGGCGCGGAGCGACTCTGGGACAAGATCCACTCGCAGGACTACGTCAACGCGCTCGGGGCGTTGACCGGCAACCAGGCCGTGCAGCAGGTCAAGGCGGGACTGCAGGCGATCTACCTCTCCGGTTGGCAGGTCGCCGCCGACGCCAACTTGTCGGGCCAGACCTACCCGGACCAGTCGCTCTACCCGGCCAACTCGGTCCCGCAGGTGGTCCGGCGCATCAACAACGCGCTGCTGCGCGCCGACCAGATCGAGCACGCCGAGGGCATCCACACCGTCGAGGACTGGCTGGTCCCGATCGTCGCCGACGCCGAGGCCGGCTTCGGCGGGCCGCTGAACGCCTACGAGCTCATGATGTCCATGATCACGGCCGGCGCGGCCGGAGTGCACTGGGAGGACCAGCTGGCGTCGGAGAAGAAGTGCGGCCACCTGGGCGGCAAGGTGCTCGTCCCCACCAAGCAGCACGAGCGGACGCTCAATGCGGCCCGGCTCGCCTCCGACGTCGCCGGCGTCCCGACCGTGATCATCGCCCGCACCGACGCCGAGGCCGCCACGCTGATCACCTCCGACGTCGACGAGCGCGACCAGGAGTTCCTCACCGGTGAGCGCACCGCCGAGGGCTTCCACAAGACCCGCCCCGGACTGGAGGCCTGCATCGCCCGTGGCCGCGCGTACTCCGAGTACGCCGACCTACTGTGGATGGAGACCGCCACCCCGGACCTCGAACTCGCCGCCAGGTTCGCAGAAGCCATCAAGTCCGAGCACCCGGACCAGCTGCTGGCCTACAACTGCTCGCCGTCGTTCAACTGGCGCGCACACCTGGACGACGCCACGATCGCGAAGTTCCAGCGCGAGCTGGGCGCGATGGGCTACGCGTTCCAGTTCATCACCCTGGCCGGCTTCCACGCCCTCAACCACTCCATGTTCCATCTCGCGCAGGGCTACGCGCAGCACGGCATGAGTGCCTACGTCGAGCTGCAGGAACGCGAGTTCGCCTCGGAGGAACAGGGCTACACCGCCACCAGGCACCAGCGCGAGGTGGGAACCGGCTACTTCGACCGGATCGCCACCGCCATCAATCCCACCAGCTCCACCACCGCCCTCACGGGCTCCACCGAGGCCGCGCAGTTCCGCTGAGGAACTCGTCACCGAACCCAGGAAGGAAGACCTGAGATGACCACCACAATGCAGCCACCCATCCGAGAGACCATCCCCACCCACACCCGCATCGGCGGACTCCTGGTGGACCGGGCGCTCGTCGACTTCATCGACCACGACGCGCTCCGACGCACCGGGGTGGATCGGGACACGTTCTGGGCCGGTTTCGTGAAGGTCTTCGCCGAGTTCTCCGACCGCAACCGGGCCCTCCTGGCCGAGCGCGAGCGGCTGCAGCGGGCGATCGACGAGTACCACCGGGCACACCCCGGAACACCGGAGCCGGCCGAGTACGAACGGTTCCTGCGTGAGATCGGCTACCTCCTGCCCGAGCCGGCCGAGGTCCGTGCCCGCACCGAGCGCGTCGACCCGGAGATCTCCCGGATCGCGGGCCCACAGCTGGTGGTCCCGGTCACGAACCGGCGCTTCGCCATCAACGCCGCGAATGCGCGCTGGGGTTCGCTGTACGACGCGCTCTACGGCACCGACGCGATCAGCGACGACGGCGGGGCCGCCGCCGGGCGGGGCTACAACCCCGTCCGGGGGGAGCGGGTCATCAAGTGGGTGCGGGACTTCCTGGACCGGACGGTCCCGCTCAGCTCCGGCTCCCACGCCGAAGTCATGGTCTACGAGGCCGGCCGGCGGCTGCGCGCCAAGCTCACCTCCGGCGAGGTCGTCGGGCTGGCCGACGAGGGGTGCTACGCCGGGTTCAGCGGGGAGGCGGGTTCCCCGACCCACGTCCTGCTCCGACACCACGGCCTGCACATCGAGCTGCACATCGACCCGAACGGGTCGATCGGGGCCACGGACCTGGCCGGCATCGACGACGTCGTCTGCGAGTCCGCGACCACCGCGATCATGGACTTCGAGGACTCCGTCGCCGCCGTTGACGGACCCGACAAGGTCACGGGGTACCGCAACTGGCTGCGCCTCAACGACGGCATCGCCGCCCAGCCGATGACCAAGGGTGGCCGGTGCTTCACCCGGACCCTGGACACCGACCGCTTCCACACCGCCCCCGACGGCGGGGAGGTCCGGCTCCACGGCAGGGCGCTGATGCTGTGCCGCAACGTCGGGCACCTGATGACCACCCCCGCGGTCCTCGACGCAAACGGCAACGAGCTGCCCGAGGGGATCCTCGACGCCCTCGTCACGGCGCTGTGCGCGATGCCCGGACTCTACGCCCGCAACGACCGGCTCAACTCGCGCGCCGGCTCCATCTACATCGTCAAGCCCAAGCAGCACGGGCCGGCCGAGGTGGCGTTCACCACGCAGCTGTTCGCGGCGGTCGAGGACGCCCTGGGACTGCCACACAACACCATCAAGATGGGGATCATGGACGAGGAACGGCGCACCACGCTCAACCTCGCGGCCTGCATCGCCGAGGCACCCGCCCGCATCATCTTCATCAACACGGGCTTCCTCGACCGCACGGGCGACGAGATCCACACCTCGATGGAAGCGGGACCGATGACCAGGAAGTCCGAGATGAGGGGTGCCACCTGGATGCGCGCCTACGAGGACTGGAACGTCGACGTCGGACTCGCCTGCGGGCTGCCCGGCCACGCCCAGATCGGCAAGGGGATGTGGGCGATGACAGACCTCATGTCCGACATGCTCGAGCAGAAGCTGGGACACCCGGAGGCCGGGGCGAACACGGCCTGGGTCCCCTCCCCGACCGCGGCGACCCTGCACGCGACGCACTACCACCTGGTCGACGTGCAGGCGCGACAGGTCGAGATCGCCCGGATGGGACGAAGGGCCGACCTCTCGCAACTGCTGGAAATCCCCCTCGCGCCGAGCCCGGACTGGAGCGAGGAGGACCGGCGCCGCGAGGTGGACAACTCCTGCCAGTCGATCCTCGGCTACGTGGTGCGCTGGGTCACCCAGGGCGTCGGCTGCTCGAAGGTCCCCGACATCGACGACGTCGCCCTGATGGAGGACCGTGCCACCTGCCGGATCAGCTCCCAGTTGCTGGCGAACTGGATCCGCCACGGCATCGTCTCCGAGGAGTTCGTGGTCGAGTCACTGCGGCGGATGGCGCGGGTGGTCGACGCCCAGAACGCCGGCGACGCGCAGTACCTGCCGATGGCCCCCGGGCCGGACGGCTGCTTCGAGGACTCGATCGCGTGGGCCGCGGCCCGGGACCTGGTCCTGCAGGGCACGGCCTCACCGTCGGGCTACACCGAGCCGATCCTCCACGAGCGACGCAGGCAGTTCAAGGCCACCCACGAGCCGCGGCTGGAGGTCGAGGACGAGCCTGGCACGGACCCGGAGTCGGACTGAACCCGGTATGCCGGCACGGGGTGGCGTCACACGTCGGTGACCTCTCCGGTGGTGAGGTTGATCGCCTCACCACCGGAGTCCTTCACGGCCTCGTGCACCGCGGCCGCAAGGGTGGGGCCGAACCCGGGCACCTGGGCGATCTCCTCGACGGTGGCCGCCCGCAGCTTGCGGAGGCTGCCGAAGTAGGTGAGCAGCGCCTTGCGCCGCAGTTCCCCGAGGCCGGGGATGCCGTCCAGCAGGGAGGACACCATGTTCTTGGCGCGGCGGGAGCGGTGGTGGGTGATGGCGAAGCGGTGGGCCTCGTCGCGGAGCCGCTGCAGGAGGTAGAGCCCCTCGCTGGCCCGAGGCAGGATCACCGGGTACTCCTCCCCCGGCACCCAGACCTCCTCGAGCCGCTTCGCCAACCCGCACAGCGCGATCTCGTCCGCGAGCCCCAGATCCTCCAGCACCGCCGCGGCGGCGTTCACCTGGGGCAGGCCACCGTCGACGACGATCAGCGCCGGGGCGTAGGCGAACTTCCGCGGCGCACCGGTGGTCGGGTCCACCAGCAGGGGGCCGTCGCCGTCGTCGGCCGCGGACCGGGACTTCCCCCGCTCGTCGAGCAGCCGCCCCAGGCGGCGGCGCAGCACCTCGTCCATGGCCGCGATGTCGTTGGAGCCCTCAAAGCTCTTGATGATGAATCGGCGGTACTCGGACTTCTTGGCCAGGCCGTCCTCGAACACCACCATCGAGCCCACCACCTCGGTACCCATGGTGTGCGAGATGTCGTAGCACTCGATCCGCAGCGGCGGCTCCTCCAGCCGCAGCGCCTCCGCCACCTCCTCGAGGGCGGCGTTGCGGGTCGTCAGGTCGGTGGCGCGCCTGGTCTGGTGTTGCTTCAGCGCGAGTTCGGCGTTCTTCACGACGGTGTCCAGCAGCACCCGCTTGTTGCCCCGCAGCGGCACCCTGATCTCGACGTTGCCGCCGCGCCGCGTGCCGAGCAGCTCCACCAGCGTCGGGTCAGCCTCGACCGAACTGAGGATCTGCGGTGGGATCTCCACCCCCACCTCGTCGTAGAGCTGCAGCAGGAAGGGCTCGAGCAGTTCGGTGAGGTCCAGGTCGTCGGAGCGGTCGGCGACCCAGCCGCGCTCACCGGTGATCCTGCCGCCGTGGACGTGGAACACCTGCACCGCCACCTGCTGGCCGTCGTCGGCGAACCCGACGATGTCGGCGCGGGTCGACTCGCTGAGGACGACCGTGTTGCGCTCCTTGGCCTTGTTGAGGGCGTTGAGCGAGTCACGCAGGTAGGCGGCGCGCTCGAAGTTCAGGTCGGCCGAGGCCTGGTACATCTCGCGCTCGATCTCGCCGATGATGCCCGAGGTGTTGCCGGCCATGAACGAGCAGAACTGGTCGACGATCTCCCGGTGCTCCTCGGCGCTCACCCTCCCGACGCAGGGTGCCGCGCACTTGCCGATGTCGCCGAGCAGACACGGCCGGCCCGCGGCGCGGGCGTTCCTGAACACCCCTGGCGTGCACGAACGCATCGGGAACACGCGCAGCAGCAGGTCGAGGGTCTCGCGGATGGCCCAGGCCTGCCCGAACGGGCCGAAGTAGCGGGTCCCACGCCGCTTGGCGCCGCGGCCCACGAAGACGCGGGGGTACTCGTCGGAGACGGTGACCGCCAGCCAGGGGTAGGACTTGTCGTCGCGGTACTTGACGTTGAACCTGGGGTCGAACTCCTGGATCCAGGTGTACTCGAGCTGCAGCGCCTCCAGCTCGTTGGCCACGACCGTCCACTCGACCCGGGCCGCCGTTCGGACCATGGTCTGGGTGCGGAAGTGCAGCGAGGCCGGGTCCGCGAAGTAGGAGTTGAGCCGCTGCCGCAGGTTCTTCGCCTTGCCGACGTAGATCACGTTGCCGAATGCGTCGAAGAACCGGTAGACGCCCGGATCCAGCGGGATGGAACCGGGTCGCGGGCGGTACGTCGACGGGTCAGCCATGCCGACGATGATAGGTCGCGCCAGTGACTGCCCCGGGTGTGCACCTATGCTTCCTGCCATGACCACCCGACGCGAGGTCCTGATCACCGGCGCCGCAATCGCCACTTCGCTGCTGGCCGCCTGCAGCCCGGAGACCGAGGTGGTGCCGACGGGTGGCACCGTCGAGGTCCCCAAGTCCGACGTGCCGGTGGGCGGTGGCGTCGTGCTCGCCGACGCCCGCGTGGTCGTGGTGCAGCCCGAGGAGGGCACGTTCCTCGCCTACTCGGCGGTGTGCACCCACCAGCACTGCGTCGTCAGGGAGGTCCGCGACGACGGCATCTACTGCGCCTGCCACGGTTCCCTCTTCGACTCCTCCGACGGCTCGCCCATCGAGGGGCCGGCCACCCAGCCGCTGCCCGGGACCGCCGTCCAGGACACCGGTGACGTCCTCGTCGTGAGCACCTGAGGCCTGCTCACCGGGAGAGCAACTGCCGGAGGAACTCGCCGGTCGCCGAGCCCTCGGCCCCGGCGATGTCCTCGGGCGTGCCCGTGGCCACCACCTCGCCACCGCGCGAGCCGCCGTCGGGGCCCATGTCGATGACGTGGTCCGCGGACTTGATGACGTCCAGGTTGTGCTCGATCACGACGACGGTGTTGCCGGTGTCCACGAGCTTCTGCAGCACCAGCAGCAGCTTCCTGATGTCCTCGAAGTGCAGACCGGTGGTGGGCTCGTCCAGCACGTAGAGCGTGCGCCCGGTCGATCGCTTCTGCAGTTCCGCAGCCAGCTTCACCCGCTGCGCCTCGCCGCCGGAGAGCGTGGTGGCCGCCTGCCCCAGGCGGACGTAGCCCAGCCCCACCTCGTTGAGCGTGCGCAGGTGCCTGGCGATGGACTGGATGGAGGCGAAGAACTCGACCCCCTCGCTGATGGACATGTCGAGCACCTCGGAGATCGACTTGCCCTTGTAGTGCACCTCAAGGGTCTCGCGGTTGTAGCGGGCGCCGTGGCAGACCTCGCACGGCACGTAGACGTCGGGCAGGAAGTTCATCTCGATCTTGATGGTGCCGTCACCCGAGCAGTTCTCGCAGCGTCCGCCCTTGACGTTGAACGAGAACCGGCCGGGCAGGTAGCCACGGACCTTGGCCTCGGGGGTCTGGGAGAACAGCGTGCGGATCTTGTCGAACACGCCCGTGTAGGTGGCCGGGTTGGAGCGCGGGGTGCGCCCGATGGGTGACTGGTCCACTTGGATCACCTTGTCCAGGTGGTCCAGCCCCTTCAGCGAGCGGTGCCTCCCGGGGACCGCCTTGGCGGAGTAGATCTGTCGGGCCGCGGCCGTGTAGAGGATGGAATTCACCAGGGAGGACTTCCCGGATCCGCTCACTCCCGTGACGGCCGTCAGGGTGCCGAGCGGGAACTTCACGTCGATGTTCTTCAGGTTGTGCTCGCGGGCGCCGATCACGGACACGTGGTTGCCGTTGCCGGGACGGCGCACCTCCGGCACCGGGATGCTCAGCCGACCGGCGAGGTAGCCGCCCGTGAGGGACTCCTCGCTCGCCAGGAGGTCCTCGACGGTGCCCTCGACGACGATCCGGCCGCCGTACTCGCCGGCGCCGGGCCCGATGTCGACGACGTGGTCCGCGGCGCGGACGGTGTCCTCGTCGTGCTCCACCACGATGAGCGTGTTGCCGAGGTCACGCAGGCGCTGGAGGGTCTGGATCAGGCGCAGGTTGTCGCGCTGGTGCAGGCCGATGCTGGGCTCGTCCAGGACGTAGAGGACGCCGACGAGCCCCGAACCGATCTGGGTGGCCAGCCGGATGCGCTGGGCCTCGCCGCCGGAGAGGGTGCCCGCCCCCCGCGACAGCGTCAGGTAGTCGAGCCCCACGTCCAGCAGGAACCGGAGCCTGGCCTGGATCTCCTTGACCACCCGGGCGGCGATCTGCGCCTCCCGCTCGCTGAGGCTCAGCCCCGTGAGGAAGTCGTTCGCCTCCCCGATGGACATGTCCGAGAGTTCTGCGATGTTGGTGCCGGCGACCGTCACGGCCAGCGTCGCCGGGCGCAGCCGGGCCCCGCCGCAGGTGGAGCAGGCGATCTCGCGCATGTAGCCGCCCCAGCGATCACGCGCGGAGTCGGTCTCGGCCTCCCCGTGGCGGCGGCGGACGAACGGCAGGATGCCCTCGTACTTCTGGGTGTAGCTCCGGGTCCGCCCGAAGCGGTTGCGGTAGCTCACCAGCACCGGGTCCTTGACGCCGTTGAGGAGCAGCTTGATGTGCTTGGCGGGCAGTTCCTCCCACGGCGTGTGCACGCTGAAACCGTGCTCCGCGGCGAGGGAGTCGAGGACGTGCTCGTAGTGGCCTCGCAGGTGCGCGGTGGCCCAGGGCGCGATGGCGCCCTCGGCGAGGGTGAGGGTGACGTCGGGGACCACCAGTTCGGGGTCCACCTCCAGGGTGGTGCCGAGTCCGGAGCAGGCCGGGCACGCACCCCAGGGCCCGTTGAAGGAGAACTGGCGGGGCTCCAGCTCCTCGATCGCGACGTCGTGGTCGTTGGGGCAGCCCATGGCCTCGGAGAACCGCTTCTCACGCTCCGGGTGGTCCTCGGCCAGGTCCACGAACTCCACGCCGACGATCCCGTTGGCGAGGCCGAGGGCGGCCTCGACCGACTCGGTGATGCGCTGCTTGGCGGTGGGCTTGACGACCACCCGGTCGACGATCACGTCGATGTCGTGCTTGATCTTCTTGTTGAGTGCGGGCACGTCGGCCAGCGGGTGCACCTTGCCGTCCACCCGGACCCGGCTGAAGCCGTCGGAGCTGAGCTGCCGGAAGAGCTCCTGGTACTCGCCCTTTCGGCCGCGGATGACCGGCGCGAGCACCTGGAACCGGGTGCCCTCCCCCATGGCGAGCAGACGGTCGACGATCTGCTGGGGCGACTGCTTGCCGATCGGCTCGCCGCACTCGAGGCAGTGCGGGATGCCGATGCGGGCATAGAGCAGGCGCAGGTAGTCGTACACCTCGGTGACGGTGCCGACGGTCGAGCGGGGGTTTCGGCTGGTGGACTTCTGGTCGATCGAGACCGCCGGGGAGAGCCCCTCGATGAAGTCGCAGTCGGGCTTGTCCATCTGCCCGAGGAACTGTCGGGCGTAGGAGGACAGGGACTCGACGTAGCGGCGCTGCCCCTCGGCGAAGATGGTGTCGAAGGCCAGCGAGGACTTGCCGGACCCGCTGAGTCCGGTGAAGACGACGAGGGAGTCCCTCGGGATGTCGAGGGAGACGTTCTTGAGGTTGTGCATCCGGGCACCGCGGACTGTCAGCCGTTCATTCACTCGGCTCATCATACGCACTCGCGCAAGAAGATTCGAACACCAGTTCAGTAGTGTCGCTGGAGCGCCCTCGGAGTTTGGTGTTCGACCATTGCGCGCTCTGGAGTAGTTGCTAGTGTGTCGCCCATGCCGAGCCCACGGATCGATGGAGACGGCGCCCCCGACGAGAATGTTCTCCACGCGGTGCGCGAACAGACGCACCTCCTGCTCGGGCGCACCATCGGCTACTCCGAGGAGGACTGGGCCCAGCCCTCGCGGCTGCCGGGCTGGACGCGCTCGCACGTCGCGGCCCACCTCGTGGCCAATGCCCGCAACCTGGTGGCCGCCTGCGAGGCGCTCGCCGACGGCGTCGCGGACGTCGCACTCTCCCCCGGCTCGGCGGACGAGGAGGCCCATGACCTGGAACTCGGCGCCCTGGACGACGGCCTCGCCCTCCAGATCGCCCTCGACACCTCCGCCGGCACGCTCCACCACGCGATGTCCGAGTTCGCCCCGGGCGACGCGACGGTCCGGCTGAAGTCGGAGCAGGAGGTGCCCGCGCACCTGATCCCGCTGGTCCGGTTGCACGAGGTGACGCTGCACTACTTCGACCTGTCGCCCGACGTCGACGACATCACGCTCGAGCCGACCGTCGCCAACGACCTGCTGGCCTTCCAGGTGTCGCGGATGGACACGGCGGCGCTCCCGAGGGTCCGCGTCGTCAGCCACGAAGGGTTCGACGCCCAGTTCGGCGGAGAGGGCGAGGCCCCTCGGGTCACGGGGCCCGCGGCGGACCTGGTGGTCTGGCTCGCGCGCGACGTCGTGACCCCGCGCGTCGGAGGCGCGGTCCCACTGAAGCGGGTCGGCTGACCAACGGCGTTGCCACCGGTCTCCGGTAGCCTGCTGTGGCCAACCAAATCTTCAGATGGAGTACGCAAGATGACGCAGCCGCCCAACCAGCCCGGTTCCGCCGGCCCGAACGACTGGTCCGGACCCCAGCCCCAGGGCACACCGCAGCCCCAGGGCACCCCGAATCCCGGCCACGGCCAGCAGCCCCAGCAGGGCGGCTACGGGCAGCAGCCGCAGGGCGCCCCGGGCCAGCCCCCGCAGGGCAGCTACGACCAGCAGTACCCGCAGGACGGCTACGAGCAGCCCCAGTCGTTCGAGCAGCAGGCGGCCTTCGGCGCGCCCGGCGGACCCGAGGCCTTCCCGGAGAAGAAGTCGGGTGCCCAGAAGGTCAAGAGCATCATCGGCATCGTCGTGGCCGTCGTGCTCGTGGCCGTGGTCGGATGGGGACTGTGGACCAACTACCAGAAGGACGCCGCCCTCGTGGCCGGCAACTGCCTGGTGTTCTCCGGTGAGAGCGACGACGCGGACCACGACCTGGTCGACTGCGAGGACTCCACCACGTTCTCCTACCTCGTGGCCAAGGTGATCGAGGGCTCGGGCACCTGCGGTGACGAGTTCGTCGAGTACACCGTGGGCACGGAGAGCGGCGGCAGCTCCACCACGGACAAGGTGACCTGCCTCATCGAGAACTTCCACGCGGGCAACTGCTACTCCGAGACCAGCGACATCATGACGTTCGGCATCGTCGATTGCTCCGACGCCACCGCATCGTTCAAGGTGAGCACCGTCGAGGACTCGGCCGACGCCACGTGCGCCGCCGAGGAGCAGCCATACTCCTTCACCGAGCCTGCCCGCACCTACTGTCTGGCGGATCCGGCCACCTGAGGCAGGAACTCGCGCAACGCCTTGTCAGGGGCGGGATCCCATCATGGATCCCGCCCCTGTCAGTGCCCGCGCATAGAGTTGGAGGCATGAGACCAGTCGACGAACTCCGCCGCCAGGTGGCACCCCTCAAGGTGCATGCGGACTTCGACCCCTCCGGGGACCAGCCTGCGGCCATCGCTGAGCTCGAGAAGCGGATCGTGGCGGGCGAGCAGGACGTGGTGCTCCTGGGCGCCACCGGCACCGGCAAGACCGCGACGGTGGCGTGGCTCGCGGAACGGGTGCAGCGGCCCATCCTGGTGATGCAGCCCAACAAGACCCTCGCGGCCCAGTTCGCCAACGAGCTGCGGGAGTTCTTCCCGGACAACGCCGTGGAGTACTTCGTCTCCTACTACGACTACTACCAGCCCGAGGCCTACGTCCCGCAGACCGACACCTACATCGAGAAGGACTCCTCCCTCAACGAGGAGGTGGAGCGGCTCCGGCACTCGGCCACCAGTTCGCTGCTCACCAGACGCGACGTCGTGGTGGTGGCCACGGTCTCGGCCATCTACGGGCTCGGTACCCCGCAGGAGTACCTGGAGCAGCGGGTGACGCTGCGCGTCGGCGAGGAGCACGAGCGCTCGCAACTGCTGCGCCACCTCGTCGACATCCAGTACGCCCGCAACGACCTCGCAGGCACGCGCGGCACCTTCCGGGTCCGTGGGGACACGCTCGAGGTGTTCCCGATGTATGAGGAGAACGCCGTCCGGATCGAGTTCTTCGGCGACGAGATCGAGCGCATCTCCACCATGAACTCCCTCACAGGGGAGGTCATCCACGAGGAGCAGGAGACCTACATCTTCCCGGCCACCCATTACTCCGCCGGCTCGGAACGGATGGAGCGCGCCATCGGCGGCATAGAGAAGGAGCTCGCGGAGCGGCTGCAGGACCTTGAGGAGCAGGGCAGGCTGCTCGAGGCGCAGCGGCTGCGGATGCGCACCAGCTACGACATCGAGATGATGAGGCAGATCGGTACCTGCTCCGGCATCGAGAACTACTCCCGCCACATCGACGGCCGGGCACCCGGCTCCGCGCCGTCGTGCCTGCTGGACTACTTCCCGGAGGACTTCCTGCTGGTCGTCGACGAGTCCCACGTCACCATCCCCCAGATCGGCGGCATGTACGAGGGCGACGCCTCCCGGAAGCGGACGCTGGTCGAGCACGGCTTCCGCCTGCCCAGCGCCATGGACAACCGTCCGCTGCGCTTCGACGAGTTCGTCGACCGGATCGGCCAGACCGTCTACCTCTCGGCCACGCCAGGCCCGTACGAGATGGAACGCTCCGACGGGTTCGTGCAGCAGATCATCCGCCCCACCGGCCTGGTCGACCCGGAGATCGTCCTGAAGCCCACGAAGGGCCAGATCGATGACCTCATGTCGGAGATCAAGATCCGGGTGGGTCGCAACGAGCGCGTGCTGGTCACCACGTTGACCAAGAAGATGTCGGAGGACCTGACCGACTACCTGATGGACAACGGCATCCGCACCCGGTACCTGCACTCGGAGGTGGACACCCTGCGGCGCATCGAGCTCCTGCGCGAGTTGCGCCTGGGCGAGTACGACGTCCTCGTGGGCATCAACCTCCTGCGCGAGGGCCTGGACCTGCCCGAGGTCTCCCTTGTCGGCATCCTGGATGCCGACAAGGAGGGCTTCCTGCGCTCCGAGCGCTCCCTCATCCAGACCATCGGCCGTGCCGCACGAAACGTCGCCGGCCAGGTCCACATGTACGCCGACAGGATCACCCCCTCGATGGCGGCCGCGATCGACGAGACCAACCGACGTCGCGAGATCCAGGTGGCCTACAACCTGGAGCACGGCATCGACCCGCAGCCGCTGCGGAAGCGGATCGCGGACATCACCGCCATGCTGGACCGGGAGGACGCGGACACCGAGCAGTTGCTGGCGGCCGGGGAGAAAGTGCGCAAGGGCCGCAAGCGCAACGGCGGTCTGGACCCCTCCACGATGGCCACGACCGAGCTCAGCGACCTGATCGAGGACCTCACCAGCCAGATGCACCAGGCAGCCGCCGCGCTGCAGTTCGAGGCCGCGGCACAGATCCGCGACGAGGTCTCGGACCTCAAGAAGGAGCTGCGCCAGATGATCGAGGCAAACAAGTAGGCGCGCCCAGTCTGCATGGGTGGGTGATCGGCCGGAGTGTCACACCAGCTCGCTGCCAGCGAACTCCTCCGGGGTGAACGGAGCCACACCCTGCGTCGGTGAGGCCAGCGTGTCCACCACCTTCTGCAGTCCGATCAGTGCTGCCCCGAGTGCCGTCGCGAACTGGTCGAGGGGCGACGTCACCACCTCGGGAGGCTGGAGCAAGTGGTCCCCCAGTCGCTGGCGCAGGTCACCCAGGTAATGCTCCGACAGTGGCGAGAGGGCGCCGGCCACGATGAACACGGCGGGATCGACCACTGAGGCCGCAAGCGCCAGCGAGGGCGTCACGGACTCCACGTAACGGCACGCCGCTGCCAGGATGGTCTCATTACCGGCCAAGGCATCGGCGACCGCATCGCCGAGCGGATCCGACGACCCCGCGTAGGGCTCGAGCCAGCGCATGTGCTCCTCGGTTGGCAGGAACGGGTTCAGGGACATGTCACCAGCTGTGCCGTGGGCACCAGGGCGGGGCGCGCCGCCGAGCAACAGGCCCAGCGTCGGGCGCCGGCCGAGTTGGGCGACGAGCACCTCGTCGAACCCGCGGGCCGCCCCGACGACGTGCTCCGCCCACGTGGCGGCACGGACGTCGTTGACCACAGAAGTCCGACCGGGCAGCAGTCCAGAGAAGATCTCGAGGGGATGAAGTCCGTCCCACTCGGGGACCGCGATTGACCGAACGACTCTCCCGGCGGCATCCAGGTGTCCACCGACTGCGAGCACCGTGAGCCAGACGTCGCCCGATTCCGGCAGGGGCGCGCACTCCCCCAACACCCTCTCCACAGCTCGGTGGTGTCGATCACCATCCCCCTGCGGAGCCGTGCGAACCTCGGCCCTGGCGTGGACGGAACCCGCAAGGTCCACGCGCACCGCGCGTGTGGCATGGGCCCCCACGTCGAGTCCGAGGATCCAGCCCGGAGGATGCGACAGCGAATAGGTCTGGGCAGGACGGCCCGGCCCGTACACCATGGGCTCACTCACCTCGACCCAACCCATTGCTTTGAGGCTGCGCATCACGTGTCCCAGCGGTGCTGGCGTGAGGCCCGTCGTCCGGCCGAGTTCGGAGATTCGTTGTGGGCCGTGGGTGCGGAGCGAGTCGACGACGACGAACTCGTTCCAGCGCCGCACCGAACTCGCGTCCGCGCGGACGGCCGTGCGCTTCATCCCGTTCTCCTTCGCACCCGGTCCCTGGACCAAAGCCGATTCCCACCGTCGGGAACCGGACAACCAAGCAGGCGGGTATTGCCTTGTTGACCAAGCCTACTGTCGTACGCGACGCCGCCGCCGAGCGACTTTGGCTGGGGGGTTCCGCACGATCCGCTGTTGTGCCTATGATAGGCGAGAATCGTTTGGATGGACCGAAAAATAACTATCGGAGGCAGCGTGGCCACGATCGATCTGACTACTCGCCGACTCCCCATGCCCCAACTCAGTCGGGGCGGGGAGCTGGTGCTCGACTCCGGTGGCGGGCGGCTGCCGACCCCGGATGAGGCGAGGCTGCTCGGGATCGACCATCGCCACCTACCAAGACTCCCCACGGCGCTGCCCTACACCTACCAGGACGGCTACGGCCGCGAGCTCGAGCAGCCCGAACAGCGGGTGGCCGTGCTGGACAACGGTCGCCTACGCGCGACGTTCCTGCCCGATCTCGGAGGTCGGCTCTGGTCCCTGCTCGACCTGAGGACCGGTCGCGAGCTGCTGCACCAACCCGACGCCGTCCGGTTCGCCAACCTCGCGATCCGCAACGCGTGGTTCGCCGGAGGAGTGGAGTGGAACCTCGGAGTCACCGGACACTGGGGACTCACCTGTGAGCCCGTGTGCGCGGGCGTCGTCGACGGTGGGGTCCTGCGGCTCTGGGCCCACGAACGCCTGCTCGGCATCACTTGGCGCCTCGACGCATGGCTGCCAGAGGACTCCGAGGTCCTGTTCACCCACGCGGTCATCGAGAACCCCACCGACGCGGCGCTACCCATCTACTGGTGGAGCAACATCGCAGTCCCTCAGGACGAGCGCACCCGGGTCATAGCGGACGCCGAGCGAGCCTTCCACTTCGGCTACGCCTACCGACTCAACGAAGTGAGCGTGCCGGTGCGGGAAGGCCGGGAAGTCACGTGGCCCCAGCTGCATCCCGGCTCCGCCGACTACTTCTACCTCACCCGCGGCGAGCACCCGTGGATCGCGGCTGTCGGGGCTGACGGCCACGGCTTGGGACAGGCCTCCACCGGGGAACTCCGAGGCCGAAAGATGTTCACCTGGGGCGACGGCCCGGGTGGCCGAAACTGGCAGCGGTGGCTCTCCGGAAGTTCGGCCTACGCCGAGATCCAGGCGGGCCTCGCAACCACCCAACTCGAGCACCTCGCCCTCGGCCCGGGCCAGTCCTGGCGCTTCACCGAGAGCTATGGCCCCATCCAGGTCGAGGCGCCCGAGGGTGCTTGGCCCGACGTCGTCGCGGCGGCGCGGCGGGCCACGGTCTCCCCCACCCGGCTCGCGAGCGCCCACGAGTACCTCACCGAGGTGGAGCGGCTGCCGGTAGGGCAGGAGCATCGCCACCTGCGCGGTGGCGCCGATGCCCAGGGGTGGGGAGCGCTCGAGATCGCCGCAGGTCACCGCGACCCCGATCCGGCCACACCCTACGACCCGACTCGGCTGACCCGGGAGCAGGAGGCGTGGCTCGCACTGGCCACGGAGGGCCGGCTCGATGAGGCGCTGCAGTCCAGCGCCATGACCTCTGCCGCGTGGCGTCGTCGGCTGGTGGCGGCGGAGACCGGTTGGCTGCGCGACCTCCTCCTCGGGATGGCCGAGCACGCCCACGGGGACACCGAGCGGGCACGCGAGCTGTGGCTCGCCTCCGTCGCGACCCGACAGACCCCGGACGCCTGGCGGGCACTCGGGCTCACCGCGGACTCTCCTGAGGATGCCTGCGCATGCCTCGTGGCCGCGCACCGGCTCGACCCATCCCGCCCGAGGATCGCGGTCGAAGCGGTCACCGCGCTGTTGGACACCGGGAACCCGGGTCCCGCCCTCGACCTCATCGCGCAACTGCCGACCACGGTCCGCGAGGCGCCGCGGATCGCCTATCTCGAGGCGGTCGCGCTGGTCCGGACCGGTGACGGAGAGGGGGCCGCCGCGCTCCTGAACCGACCACTGGTGCTACCCGATCTCCGCGAGGGTGACCTCGGCCTGGACCGGCTCTGGTACGAGTTCCAGACCCTCATGGGGACCCACGATCCCCTACCACCCCACTACGACTTCCGGATGGTCCTCGACGAGACCGCTCCGGCACGCGAGGAGCCAGCATGGACCTGACGAGGGCACTCCCCTTCCGTACCCGTTCCATCTCCGCCGAGAACCCGACCGGCGAACCGGGCAATGGCGGCCGCGCGGAGCGTGGTTCGCACTCCACCGCCCACGCCAGCCAGGACCTGCCGCTCGGGTGGAAGAAGTCTCCCTGCATCGACCTCGCCGCCGGGGAGACGAGGATGCTGGCCGACATCACCGGGCCGGGCATCATCCAGCACATCTGGATGACAACCCTCCCGCAGCACTGGCGCCGCGTCGTGCTGAGCATTCAGTGGGACGACGCCGACTACCCCGCGGTCCAGGTTCCCCTGGGTGACTTCTTCTGCCAAGGCTGGGGACGCTACGCCCCCGTCTCCTCCGAGCCCGTCACGGTGGCGCCCGCGGGCGGCCTCAACTGCTACTGGAAGATGCCCTTCGAGACCCGCGCCTGCATCAGCGTCACCAACCTCAGCGACCACGACATCGAGGGCTGCTTCTACCAGATCACCTGGGCCGAGACCGAAGTCGCCGAGGACTGCCTCCGCTTCCACGCACAATGGCGACGCAGTGATCCACTTGAGTACCTCCAGCCGCACACCATCCTGGACGGTGTGGCTGGGCGCGGCCACTACGTCGGCACGTACCTGGCCTGGGAGGCCCACCACCCCGGCTGGTGGGGCGAGGGCGCAGTGAAGTTCCACCTCGACGACGACGAAGAGTTCCCCACCATCAACGGCACCGGCACCGAGGACTACTTCGGCGGCGCCTGGGCGTTCGAGGATCCGGTCGGGCGGTACGCGCCCTACACCACCGCCTACCTCGGCATGCCGCAGGTGATCGAGCCCTCCGGCTTCTACGACAACCAACAACGCTTCGGCCTCTACAGGTGGCACCTCAAGGACCCCATCTGCTTTCGCACCGGCATCCGCGCCACCGTGCAGGCACTGGGATTCCGCAGCGTCGAACCCGGCAGGGAGCGCTACCGCCCCCTCCGCGACGACATCGCCTCTGTCGCCTACTTCTACACCCAGCCCGGCAGTGCACCGCCGCCTGCCGGCCCAACCCTGGACGAACTGGATCCGTCCTGAACCCGAAGGAGATGGAAACCATGAACCTCACAAGGCGAGGCTTCACCACCCTGGCCGCGGCAGCCGTCGGCGCCACGGTCGTTGGGTGCGGCTCGAACACTGACCCGGATGCGCCCGGCGACAGCCAGGCGGCCGGGGACAAGTTCACGTACTGGTCGATGTGGACCGAGGGTGAGGACCAGCAGAAGGTGCTGGCCTCGGAGATCGAGAACTTCACCAAGGAGACCGGCATCGAGGTCGAGGTGCAGTGGAGCGGCCGCGAGGTGCTCACGCAGGTCGTGCCGAGGTTGAACGCCGGCAACCCACCTGACCTCGTCGACAACGGCTCGCCGGACTTCATCTCGAGGCTCGGGGTGGACAACCTGATGGACCTCTCCGACGTCTACGACATGGACATCCCGGGCGAGGACGGCAAGAAGGTCTCCGACGTCGTGCCCGAGGCCCTGATGGCCTCGATGCTGAAGGAGGGCGGCGAGCCGTTCCTCGTGCCCTACGAGGTCATTGGTGCCACCCTGTGGTTCAACGCCAATGTGACCCCCCAGTTCGAGGACGCTCCCCCACAGTCGTGGGAAGAGTTCATGGCAGCGCTGGATGAACTGAAGGCAGCGGGCCGCACCCCACTGGCGCTCGACGGTGACATCGCTGACTACTGCGCCTACTGGGTGGAGTGGGGCGTGCTCCGCGCGGGCGGCCCCGGCGCGCTGACTGGCGCCGCCCAGGACCCCACCGGTGCCAGGTTCAGTGACCCGGCCTGGGTGGTGGCGACCGACAACGTGGAGAAGCTCGTGCAGGGTGGGTACTTCCCGGAGGGGTTCCGCGGCAGCAAGTTCCCGACCCAACAGGCCAGCTGGGCCGATCAGACCTCGAAGACCGATCTCATCCTCATGGGTTCCTGGCTGCCGAGCGAGGCCTCGGGCTCGCTGGAGAAGTCCGGGGGTGATCCCTCGAGCATCGCGTTCGGTTCCTTCCCCTTCCCGTCCGTGGGCGAGAACCTCGGAGAGGGCCTCGTGGAGGCGCAGCCCATCGGCTTCGCGATTCCGGAGAAGGCGAGGCAGGCCGCTGCCGCCAAGCAGTTCGTCGCGTACTTCATGCACAAGGACCGCATCGCCAGAATCGCGAGCGAGGCCAAGAACCTGACGCCCCGCACCGACGTCGAGCCCCCCGCCGAACTCGCTGGCTTCGCCGAGGAGTACGGGAACGCCAAGACCACCGTGCTTTTCACCGACGGTGTCGGCACGGCCGAGCCGAAGTGGGTCACAGACATCTGGCAGCCCGCCATCGGCAAGCTGTTCGACGGCAACCTCACGGGCGACGCGTTCCGCCAGGAACTGGCCGACAAGACCGTCGAATACCACAAGAACGGCTGACCGTGTGGCCTCGACGACGCTCCGACCGGGTCGTCGAGGCCACAGCGACCATCTCATCCACCGGAGGCAGTGACCAGTGAAAGCCCAGCCGATCACCTCGGCCCGGAAGGACGTGCGGCGGAGCCGTCCGCAGGTCTCCCCTGCGGAGGTGGCCAGACGGAAGCTGTACTGGCCGCTGCTCGCGCCCGCACTACTGATCTACGTGGGGCTGCTCGTCGCTCCCGCCCTCTACGGCGTCTACGTCAGCTTCACCGAGTGGTCGGGTCGAGGGGAGGCGCCGGTGTGGGTGGGGCTGGCGAACTACGCCCGCCTGACGCGCGACGAACTGTTCCGCACGGCCTTCCTCAACACCCTGGCCATCCTGGTCATCAGCGGCGCAGGCGTCTTCCTGCTGACGTTCGTGCTTGCGTCCGTGCTCAGGGAGGTGCGGTGGAGCCGCACCGCACTGTCCATCCTGTTCTTCCCGTTCCTGCTCTCACCGATCGCCGTCGGCATCGCACTCAGCCTGCTCCTGTCGCCCAACGGACTGTTCAACGCCGGCCTGCGCAGCGTCGGTCTCGGCGAGCTGGTGAAGGCATGGCTGACCCCCGACCTGATCTTCCGCGTCATCCTGATCGGGCTGGTCTGGGTCAGTGTCGGCTACTACCTGACGCTCATGATGTCTGCCATCGGTCGTGTCCCGCGCTACTACTACGAGGCCGCCGAGCTGGACGGCGCTGGCCGCATCAGCACGTTCTTCAACGTGACCCTGCCCCTGACCTGGGACGTCGTCACCATCTCCGCCGTGCTGTGGTGCATCAACGCCATCAAGGTGTTCGAGTTCATCATCGGCTTCACCGGCAATGGCGACGCACCACCTCCACAGGCCCGCACCCTCACCATCGCCCAGTTCCTGGCCACCACGGGCGGGCGCAACCCGCAGTACGCGCTGGGTCTCGGCAGCGCGATGGCCGTGGTCATGGTCCTGCTCATCAGCGTGTTCGTCGTTGCCGTCCGTCGCTTGATGCGGCGGGAATCGCTGGAGTTCTGATGACAGCCGCGCTCCCAACCCCACTGCCGACCCGGTCGAAGTCGCCGCTCGGCGCCTTCCTCTGGGCACTGCTGAAGCTCGGCATCCTCCTGTGGTGCGTGTTCAACGTCGGGATGCTCCTGTGGGTCGGGCTCAACTCCTTCCGCGGCGGGTCCCGGATCTTCAGCCAACCGCTGGAGCTGCCCAACAGCCTGGACTTCGGGAACTACGTCAACGCGTGGACCGTCTCCAACCTCGGACGTGGCTTCATCAACTCGATCCTCCTGGTGGCCGTGTGTACCGCGATCACCGTGGTGGTCGCCGCGATGGCCGCCTACGTACTGGCCCGCACGCGGGTGCCGTCCGCCGGTCCCCTCACGTCGTTCTTCGCGATCGGCCTCGGCATCCCCGTCCAGGTCGTGATCGTGCCCCTGTGGGTGGCCATGAACTCCATCAGTTCGTTCATGTACGACACGGTCGGGTGGTGGGACGAGCGACTCAGCCTCGGCCTGCTCTACGTCGCCACGTCGTTGCCTTTCGCCGTCTTCCTGCTGACGGGGTTCTTCCGCTCCCTGCCCACGGAACTGGAGGAGGCAGCCGCGCTGGACGGTGCCAGCGCCTGGACCACCTTCACCACCATCATGGCCCCGCTTGCACGGCCAGGACTCGTCACCGCCGCGCTGCTCACGGGCATGGGGCTGTGGAACGAGACGTTGCTGGCCCTCGTGTTCGTGACCGACAACGAGAAGTACACGCTGCCCCAGGCGCTGCTGGGTCT
Organism: Tessaracoccus rhinocerotis; assembly: GCF_007197885.1. Classification (GTDB taxonomy): domain Bacteria; phylum Actinomycetota; class Actinomycetes; order Propionibacteriales; family Propionibacteriaceae; genus Arachnia; species Arachnia rhinocerotis. The sequence goes on along the minus strand of NZ_VKKG01000002.1, from coordinate 471,847 downwards.
CTACGGGACCATGCAGTACACCTCTGACTGGGGCGGCCTGTTCGCCGGGATCGTCATCGTGGTGATCCCGACGATCCTGCTGTATGCGTTCCTCGGCCGCCGGCTGGTCGAGGGCATGACGCTCGGAGCCGGAAAGTAGCCCGGGTCATCCGCCGACGGCGGTGCCCACCCGTCCCCCACTTCCAACAAGGGCAAGGATGCCCACACACCCAGGAGGAACCATGAGGCCCATCAGGACCACGCTGGCGCTGCTGTCCGCAGTGACGTTGGCCTTCACGATGACGCTCGCACCAGTTTCCGCGGTGCCCCCGGAAGGCACCCTCATCACCGCCCCCGCCGTCCAGGAATGGCAACCCGCCGGCGGCCCGGACTTCAAGTGGCATGGCCGGGAGATCGTCTTCGAGGGGGGTGATCCGGAACTGGCAAAGGTCGCGGCAACCCTCGCCGAGGACATCGGCGACCAGACAGGCAGGACGCCGAAGGTGGTGCAGGGCAAGCCCAAGCCGGGCAGCATCGCCCTGCGGCTGGGCGACCAGGGCAAGGGCCCGGAGTCATACAGCCTGGACATCGACAAGGCCCTGACGATCACCGGAACCACCGCGCACGGCGTTTTCAACGGCACGCGGACCGTGCTGCAGTTGCTCCACCAGGACGACCGGATCCCCATGGGCACCGTCGTGGACTGGCCGACCAAGGAGGTCCGCTCGATCCTGGTGGACAACACACCCCGACACTTCTCCATGGGGTGGTGGGAGAACCTCTTCAAGCACATGAGCTACTTCAAACTCAACGACACCAACCTGTACCTCGACGGAGTCGGCCTCGACAAGGACGAGATGAGGGCGATCGACGCGCTCGGCCAGAAGTACTTCGTCAAGGTCGTCCCGCAGATCAACATGCCCTCGCACATGCACGTACTCCTGCCCTCGCGCCCTGAGTACCAGCTCAGGAACGCGGACGGTTCGCTCAACCCCACAGCCCTTGACCTGACCAATCCGGAGGCCGTGGACTGGGCACTCAGCCTGATCACCGACCACGTCGACCTGTTCAGCGGGGACGAGTGGCACCTCGGCTCGGACGAGTTCCCGGGCTGGCCGGGCACCGGCGAGAACCACCCGCAGCTCGATGCCTACGCGAAGGAGCGGTTCGGACCCGAGGCCACCTTCGCCGACCTGTTCGCCGACTTCCAGAACCGGGCCAACGAGCTGGTCAAGTCCCATGGCAAGACCATGCGCGTGTGGAACGACATGATCCGGACCTCCGCCGTCGTCCAGCTCGACGAGGACGTCACCGTCGAGTACTGGATCCAGCACCCAGACCTGCCCGGACTGCTGAGTGGCGCAGACATCGCCGAGCGGGGCAACCCGCTCATCAACGCGCACATCGACCACCTCTACTACGACCAGTCCCGAAGGAACCTGGACCCGCGCCATGTCTACGAGAACTTCGACGTGGACGTCATCCACTGGGAGACCCCCGTCCCCTCCGACGCGGTGAGGGGCGCCCGACTCCCGGTCTGGCTGGCCTGGATCTACACGTCGATGGAGTCCGACGCGGAGGTGCTGGACAACATCGTCCCGAGCATGGCCGCTCTGGCGCAGAGCACATGGGGATCACCCAAGCTCGCCGAGACCTGGACCGGATTCCGCTCCGAGGTGCTGTCCGTGATCGGTGAGGCCCCGGGCCTGAACGCCGAGTCCCACAACAGCATCCTCCCCGACCCGGCCGCGGCCACGAACGCAGACGGAACCGTCGTCTACTTCGCCCGCGACGCCGAGGGCAACCTGTGGACCGGCAAGCAGTCGCGGCCCACCGTCACCCACTTCAGCCAGCAGCTGCTGTCCGAGGGCATCTCCGGGGACCCCGCCGTCACAACCCTTGCGGACGGCCGGCTGCAGGTGGCGGCACGGACCGCGTCGGACCGGCTGTTCGTCGCGACGCAGCGCGTGGTGAACTCCGAGACGTTCGACGGCGCAACCATCCCTGTCAGGGTGGACGCAGACCCCGCCCTAGTACCCGGGACCGCCGTGGTGAACAACAACGGCCGCCTTGAGGCGGTCGACCTGGCCACGGGCAAGGTTGGGCGAATCACCCAGAACGCCGTCGGCGAGCCAGCCGCGGCACAGGTCGACGGCGTGCTGCACGCCGTCAGCCGCACCAAGCACGGCGTCGCCTACGCAGTGGCATCGGACGCCGGCTGGAGCGTCCTCTCCGATCCCCGCAAGCTCGCCTCAGAACCCGACCTCGTCGCCACCGGCGACGGTGCCATCCTGATCGGCATCGACGCGGCGGGGGCGCTGGTCTCAGGCTCCGCGGCTGGTTCCACGCTCACGTGGACCGAGGTCCTGCCCGATGCCGACGGACAGCAGACGAGCGCGGTCGGGGAGGACGGTGTCGTGCACGTCGTCACCCTCACCGGGGCCGACACCCTTGTGCACGCATGGTCCGCCGACGGCGCATGGGAGAGCGGAGAGGTGGGCCACCACATGGCTGAGGACGATCCGTCACTGGGTCTGAATCACTTGAACGAGCCATTCATCTTCGCCAAGTTCGACAACGGCATGCAGGTGGTGGCAACGCCCACCGGACCGGCGCAGTACGCCTGGAACGTGCTCGCCGAATCGACCACCGGCCCCGCCGCGGTGACGTTCGACTCCCTCGACCGCCCCGTCTACTTCGTGGCCACCACCTACGGCGACCTCCAGACAGGCACGAAGTGGGGCAACCTGTGGGAGTGGGGTCGCGACTTCGCAATCGGAGACATGTCCTACCTGGACGACGAACTCTCACCGCAGCGGTTCGACAACGTCCTCCTCAGCGACGACTTCGCCGCCGACAGCTCCGCTCGCTACACCACTCTGGACACCAGCGACTGGGAAGTGGCGCCGCAGCCGGTCATCGGCGACGGCGTTCTCGAGGTCAGCGCGGATGAGGCCTTCTACTCCACAGTGGTCTCGGACGTCCCCGTGGCGCCCGGCGACACCGTCCTGATCACCTCCGTCGACAAGTGGTTGGAGGGTTCGCGCCGTCAGGACACCCTGATGGTCGGATTCGTCCGCGACGCGAGGAACTACTCCGTCATGTGGGTGGGACACGGGGACAACCGGATCGGCTTCGACACGGTCAGCGACGGTCGGCTCACACCCAACGGCGGCAACGGCAACGTTCCTGTCGTCGTCGAGAAGGGCGACAGGATAGCCGTCGTCCTGTCCGGGAACTGGATGACTGGATACGTGGAGCGCAACGGCGTCTGGCACCGCGTGCACACTGCGGTTGCCATGGGCGACGACGACCTGCGTGACCCGGCAGTCCGGGCGCAGTACCGCTACGCCGTCGGGTTGCGCGGCGACGAAGGCACCCTCCAGGTGGGCGAGTTGACCGCCGCGGAACGAGGCTGACTTTCGCACTCATCTGCCCCACGGCCAACCGATCCCCGCTAGGCTGAACCTCTTGGAAGCGACAGAAAGGAACCTCTCATGGCACGCATCCTGTGGATCGTCCTAGTTGTGATCGTTGTTCTGTGGCTGATCGGCCTGCTCACGCAGTTCGGCGGCAACCTGATCCATCTACTACTGGTGGTGGCCGCGATTGTGCTGGTCATCAACCTCGTCACCGGTCGAAGGGCCCTCTGAGGTTCATCGTCAATTCAAGTCGAAAGGCCCGCCGCGAGGCGGGCCTTTCTAATTGCCCGGTTGGTCCGGACCGCCGGTGCGTGTCGCCTCCCGGCTGCGCAGCTCCCGGATGGGCCCGTCCCAAAGGGCGTGGACCTGTTTGATCGTGGAGGCGACGTCGCCGGAGTTGTCCACCACCCAGTCCGCGGCCTCCAGCCGGTCGGTCCTGGGAGCCTGCGCCCGCAGCCGCGCCCGGGCCTCCTGCGTGGTCAGGTCATTGCGGTGCATCAACCTGGAGACCTGGGTCTCAGCGGGGGCGTCCACCACCACCACACCGTCGAAGTCCCGGTGCTGGTCGGTCTCCACCAGCAGTGGGATGACGTGCACGACCACCGACCCGGCCGCCGCCGCCGCCTCCAGCTCGGCCGCACGCCGTCGGACCAGCGGGTGGACGATCGCGTTCAGGTCTTCCCGAGCCGCGTCGTCGGCGAAGACCAACTCCCCCAGCCTCCCCCGGTCCAGCGATCCGTCCGCGCGCAGCGCACCCGGGCCGAACCGCTCGACCACCCTCGCCAGCCCACCGGTACCCGGTGCCACCACCTCGCGGGCCAGGAGGTCGGAGTCGATGACGACCGCCCCCAGCTCGGCCAGTTCCGCCGAGACGAGGGTCTTGCCTGAGGCGATTCCGCCCGTGAGTGCGATTCGGACCATGACGGCAAGGGTAGCGGCCAGGTGTGCAGACAACAGACCGCCGCCCCCTCACCTCGTGGGTGAGAGGGCGGCGGTCGTGCGGCTCGGCTGCCGGTGGGATCAGTTCCCGCCGGTCAGCTTCTCGCGAAGGGCCTGCAGTGCCTCGTCGGAAGCGAGCGAACCCTCGCCCTCGTCCTCGGAGGTGGCGGAGGAGAAGCCGGTGCCGGCAGTGACGACCGCGTCGCGCTCTGCGCTCTCGGCGTCCTCGACCTGCTTCTTGTGGGCCTCCCAACGAGCCTGGGCCTCGGCGTACTGACGCTCCCACGCCTGGCGCTGCTCGTCGTAGCCTTCCTTCCACTCGTTGGTCTCCGGATCGAAGCCCTCGGGGTAGATGTAGTTGCCCTGGTCGTCGTAGCTGGCGGTCATGCCGTACAGCGACGGGTCGAAGTCGTCAGCTGCGACGTCGACACCCTCGTTGGCCTGCTTGAGCGACAGCGAGACGCGACGGCGCTCGAGATCGATGTCGATGACCTTGACCATGACCTCGTCGCCCACGGAAACAACCTGCTCCGGGATCTCGACGTGGCGCTCGGCCAGCTCGGACACGTGGACCAGGCCCTCGATGCCGTCGCCGACGCGCACGAACGCACCGAACGGAACCAGCTTGGTGACCTTGCCGGGCACGATCTGGCCGATCTGGTGCAGACGTGCGAAGGTCTGCCACGGATCTTCCTGGGTGGCCTTGAGGGACAGGGAGACGCGCTCGCGGTCCATGTCCACCTCGAGCACCTCGACGGTGACGGGCATCCCGACCTCGACGACCTCGTTCGGGTGGTCGATGTGCTTCCAGGACAGCTCCGAGACGTGTACGAGACCGTCGACGCCACCCAGGTCCACGAATGCACCGAAGTTGACGATCGAGGACACGACACCCTTGCGGATCTGGCCCTTCTGGAGCTGGGTGAGGAACGTCTGGCGGACCTCGGACTGGGTCTGCTCGAGCCAGGCGCGGCGTGACAGGACCACGTTGTTGCGGTTCTTGTCGAGCTCGATGATCTTGGCCTCGAGCTCCATGCCGACGTAAGGCTGGAGGTCGCGGACGCGACGCATCTCCACCAGCGAGGCGGGCAGGAAGCCGCGCAGGCCGATGTCGACGATGAGGCCGCCCTTGACCACCTCGATGACCTGGCCGGAGACCACGCCGTCCTCTTCCTTGATCTTCTCGATCGTGCCCCAGGCGCGCTCGTACTGAGCCCGCTTCTTGGACAGGATCAGACGACCCTCCTTGTCCTCCTTCTGCTGGACAAGGGCCTCGATCTCATCACCGACATTGACCACGTCGAAGGGGTCGACGTCGTGCTTGATGGAGAGTTCCTTGGAAGGGATGACGCCTTCGGTCTTGTAACCGATGTCGAGCAGGACTTCGTCCCTGTCGACCTTGACGACGGTGCCGGACACGATGTCGCCGTCGTTGAAGTACTTGATGGTGGCGTCCACCGCAGCCATGAAGGCTTCTGGGGTGCCAAAGTCGTCGACTGCAACAGTCGAGGCCTCAATGGAGGAGGTCATGTAGGTTGGGCTCCGAAATTTTCGTAAGGCGCGTTGTGCCTTGTCGTAGGCGCCAACCGGTGGAATCCTCAGCAGGAACTTACAACACGCCAACCCCACTCCGTCCGAGGGTGGGCAGGTCACAGCGCCCCATAAGCCTAGCTGCGCGGACAACCACGGTCAAACGATGTTCCACCACCCCGCTAGGCTGGGGCGTGTGACTGATTCCAGTGTGGCAGGGAGATCCGGCATGCCCACCCGTTGGCGGGTGCTCACGATCGTCGTCGCAGTGGCTCTGGTCGCCGCGGTCGCCACGTGGCTGGTGATCCGCCCCTCGGAGCCCAGCGTGGGACCAACCCCGTCCCCGACCTCGGTGACGGTGCCGCCGTCCGCCACCCCCTCACAGTCCGTCTCCCCGAGCTCCGTGCCGTCCACGACCGCGGACGCCAAGTACGCCGACTGCGACCCGATCGACGCCGAGGGCTTCGTCCCGGACACGTTCCGGATGGACAATCCCGAGGCGGACGAGCGCGTGCTGAGCCTCGGCCTTGACGCCGACGGCAACATCGCCGCACCGCCCATGGACCAGCCACGTACCGCCTCCTGGTGGAACCAGGGACCGCGTCCGGGCTCGGACAGCGGCAAGGTGGTCATGTCCATCCACACCTACCGCAACGGCGGCGCGCTCGGCAACGAGATGTACGACGACGCGGGCGCGAACCTCGTCCCCGGTGACCTCATCAAGATCGAGGGTGCCGACGGCCGCACCGCTTGCTACGAGTTCGTCGAGGCGTCCAAGATCTGGGTGGACGAGTACGACGTGGACTCCGACGTGATGGTGGACTTCGAGGGTGACCCCCTGCTCACCATGGTGATCTGCTGGGACTTCGACCGCGAGACCGAGATCTGGGACTCCAGGATCCTGTTCTACGCCGAGCCCGTCAGTCTCTGACTGGCCGCCCGGTCAGTGGGCCGCGGCGAACCACGACTCCCCGACGCCGACGGAGACTGCCAACGGCACGGTCAGTTCCATGGCGCCCGCCATGTTGGCGCTGACCAGGTCCGCGACCGTGTCCTGCTCCCCCGGTGCCACCTCGAGCACCAGTTCGTCGTGCACCTGCAGCAGCATGCGGCTGTTCAGGCGTGCCTCGTCGAGGGCGCGTCCGACGTTGATCATGGCCACCTTGATGATGTCGGCGGCCGTGCCCTGGATGGGTGAGTTCAGCGCCGCCCGCTCCGCCATCTCCCGGCGCTGCCGGTTGCTGGAGGTGAGGTCCGGCAGGTAGCGGCGGCGCCCCAGCATCGTCGAGGTGTAGCCGCGCGTGCGGGCCTCCGAGACCACGTCGGCGAGGTAGTCGTGCACGCCACCGACGCGGGCGAAGTAGTCCTCCATCAGTTCCTTCGCCTCACCCACGGAGATCTTCAACTGCTTGGACAGGCCGAACGCGCTCAGCCCGTAGGCCAGGCCGTAGTTCATCGCCTTGATCTTGGCCCGCATCTCCCCGTCCACCTCGTCGCCGGCGACGTTGAACACCTTGGCCGCCATCTCGTTGTGGAAGTCGCGCCCGGAGCGGAAGGCCTCGCCGAGGCCCTCGTCCTCGCTGAGGTGCGCCATGATCCGCATCTCGATCTGGGAGTAGTCGGCCGTCATCAGGGACTCGTACCCCGCGCCGGGAACGAAGGCGCTGCGGATCTGGCGGCCAAGCGCGGTGCGGATGGGGATGTTCTGCAGGTTGGGGTCCGTCGAGGACAACCGCCCGGTGGCTGCGATGGTCTGGACGTAGTTGGTGTGGATCCGGCCGTCCGGCTGCACCGCCGCCAGCAGGCCGTCCACCGTCTGCCGCAGCCGGATCCGGTCCCGGTGCTCCAGCAGGTGCCCGAGGAACGGGTGCTCGGTCTTGGCGAACAGTCCCTCCAGCGCGTCGGCGTCGGTGGTGTAGCCGGACTTGGTCTTGCGCGTCTTGGGCATCCCGAGCTCGTCGAACAGCACGGTCTGCAGCTGCTTCGGCGAGCCCAGGTTGACCTCGTGTCCCAGCACGTCGAAGGCTGCGGCCTGCGCCTGCGCAACCGCGTTGTCGAACTCGGCGCGAAGCGCGTCGAGCCGATCCACGTCGACTGCCACACCGGTGCGTTCCGCGACGGCCAGGGTGCGCTGCAACGGGAGCTCGACCTTGGCCAGGAGGTCCTCCGAGTCCCGCTCGGCGAGTTGCACGCGGAGGGCATCCGCGAGGTCGAGCGCCACCCGGGCGCGCAGCATGGCGTCAGCGGCCGCCTCCTCGGCGTCGTCCTCGAACTCGAAGCTGAGTTGCGCGTCGTCGGACCCGGACTTCTCCGCGGCCAGCTCGCGCTTGAGGTAGCGCAGGACCAGGTCGGCGAGGTCGAACGTGCGCTGGTCCGGGCGCAGCAGGTAGGCGGCCAGCAGCGTGTCGAAGCCGACACCGCGCAGGTCCCAGCCACGGGCCCACACCGCCAACGTCGGGCCCTTGGCCTCGTGGACCACCTTCCGGGGCGTCTCGTCCGCGAGCCACCGCGCCAGTGCCGCGTCGTCTTCGGGTGTGAGACCCGCTACGTCGACGTAGGCGCCGGCGCCGTCGGCACCTGCCAGGGCCAGCCCCAGCAGGTCTCCGGTGCCTGCGCCCCAGTGGCCGACGAAGTGCACGCCGGTACGGTCCTGCGCGTGCTCGGCCAGCCAGTCAGCGACCTCGCCCGCCCCCAGGACGTCGCCCTCGACGTCGAAGCCCTCCTCGGAAACCGGCTCGTTGGGCGCGAGCTCGAGCAGTCGCTCCCGCAGCACCCGGAACTCGAGGGCGTCGAAGAGTTCGTGGACGCGCTCACGGTCCCAGTCGACGCGTTCGGCGTCCGCCGGGGCGAGCGGCAGTTCGAGGTCCCGCACCAGGGCGTTGAGGCGGCGGTTGCGGCGGACGTCCTCGATGTGGGCGCGGAAGGACTCCCCGGCCTTGCCCTTGATCTGCTCGGCGCGGGCGATGATGTTGTCCAGCCCGTCGTACTCGCGGATCCACTTGGCGGCCGTCTTCGGGCCCACGCCGGGCACGCCGGGCAGGTTGTCGCTGGTCTCCCCCACCAGCGCCGCGAGTTCCGGGTAGCTCGCGGGCGGCACGAGGTACTTCTCCTCGACGGTCTCCGGGGTCATGCGGGCCAGGTCCGAGACGCCCTTGCGGGGGTAGAGGACCGTGACGTTGTCGTTCACGAGTTGCATCGCGTCCCGGTCACCGGTGCAGATGAACACGTCGAAGCCCTCCGCGGCGGCGCGCGTGGACAGCGTGGCGATCACGTCGTCGGCCTCGTAGCCCTCCTTCTCCAGGAACTGGATGTTCAGGGCCGACAGCACGTCCTTGATGAGCGCCACCTGCCCCTTGAACTCGTCCGGGGAGGCGGCCCGGTTGGCCTTGTACTCGGGGTAGCTCTCGGTGCGGAAGGAGTGCCGGGAGACGTCGAAGGCCACCGCCAGGTGGGTGGGCTGCTCGTCGCGCAGAACGTTGATCAGCATGGAAGTGAACCCGAACACCGCGTTGGTGTGCTGCCCCGTCTGGGTGGCGAAGTTGTCCACCGGTAGGGCGAAGAAGGCGCGGTAGGCCACGGAGTGGCCGTCGATCAGGAGCAGGCGGGGCTTGTCAGTCACGGCGACGACTCTACAGTTGGCGCATGACAACTGCTGCAGTCCCGGAGTGGGCCGAGGAACTCTCGTCCGAGTTGCACGACGCCATGGGCATCCGGATCACTCACCTCTCCGCGGACCGTGTGGTGGGGACGATGCCCGTGGAGGGCAACCGCCAGCCCATGGGGCTCCTGCACGGCGGCGCCTCCGCCGTGCTCGTGGAGGGTCTCGCCTCGATGGGCGCCGTCGCGCACGCGCGGACCTCAGGCAGGGCCGCCGTCGGGGTGGACCTCAACATCACCCACATCCGCTCGGCTCAAAGCGGTGTCGTGACCGGCGTCGCCACCCCGGTCCACCTGGGCTCGAGGATCGCCGTGTACGAGGTGGAGATCACCGACGAGCAGGGCCGGCGCACGGCACTCGGCCGGATCACCTGCCAACTCGTGTGACTGAGCGCTCACCCCAGACCGGTGGCGGCCGGACCGGACCAGGCGGCCTCGCCGGCCACCCACACCACCCGCGGCCCCCTCGGACCGCCCACGGGCACGGCCCAGGCGAGGCGGTCGGGGGTGCCGTCGAAGGACAGGTAGGGCTCGCCCAGCACCTCCCCGGCACTGGCCTCCCGCCTCGCGCGGTGGACCACCACGTCCGGGTCGAGCCAGGCAGCGGCGCAGGTGGGCGTCCCGAAGCCAGCCGTCCTGCGGTGCTGCAGGTCCGGACGCAGCTCGACGAAACCCTTGATGCGGGCACCGTCCACGACGGGAACGAACCAGCCGGAGGGCACTCCCGACGCGTCCCTGATCTGCAGGGCCGCGCCGAGCAGGGCCGGGGTGTCGGTGAACTCCCCGGCCCGTGCTCGGGCTTCGGCGGCGGAGGCCATGGTCACACCTTCCCCACCCGGGCCGTGTAGGCGTACTGGTACACCTGCGTGGCGAAGTTCTCCCAGCGAGTGATCACTCCGGCGTTGGGAGGCCAGGGGTCGTAGACGAGCAGCCCCTGGAAGTTGTTGCGCGACAGGACCGGGATGAGGTTCTGGGTGTAGCCGGCGACCGTGCGGGAATGTCCCGGCACGAAACTGACCAGCGGCCGGTTGGCGCGGATCTCGTTGCGGAAGGTCGCGAACGTCGGGTTCGTGACCATCGTCGCGTCCAGGGCGTCACTCGTGAGCGCCTCGATCGCGGTGACGACGTCGCCGACGCGGCTGTACGGCAGCCCGTTCGGGTTCGCGTGGGTCCCGAGGCCCAACTCCTCCGCGAGCCGGGTCTGGGTGTACTCGTAGCGGTAGAAGTCGAGCAGCATCTGCGTGCTGGCGGCGACGCACCAGACGTTGGTCTCCTGTCCCCGCAGTTCGTAGCAGGATGTGTGGTGACTCGAGCGCAGGGAGTACCGGATCTCGCGCGTCTCGACGAGCCTGATGACGATGACCTCCCACCAGCGCTCGGGCTCTATCCGCCACGGGATCAGCCCGAACTCGTGCATGTGCTCCCGCAGGTCCCTGATCGCGCCGAGGCGCTCGTTGAACCTCTCGGACCGGAGCTTGCGGTCCTCGTCGCCGAGCTCGCGCCGGAGGCTCCAGCGTTCGAAGGCACCCGGGCGCAGCGGCTCGTGCTCGGACTCCCCGGCCGGCGGCACTGGCACCCAGGTGAACAGCTCCAGCATCGCCACCTCCTCGCCCGTGCGCAGGAACTGTACGGCGAGCTTCGGGTAGCTGTAGGCGACGAACCTGAGCTCGTCGAAGTCGTCGCACCCCATCCCTCCCTCGATGCCCCGCTGGCGGGCCTCACCCAGCAGCGCCTTCGGGTTCCAGGTCTGGCCGTCCCCGTAGGCCAGCAGCAGGTCGCCGAGGACCTCGTCGGCGGCGACGTCGACGGCGCCGACGTCCTCCCGCCCGCGGACCACTGCGAACCGGTGGAACAGTACCTCACCGTCGATGTCGTGGATCGCGGTGGCCTCCTCCACGACCTCCGCGCCGGCCAACTGCTCCTTCGGGAACACGCCGGTCAGCGCGAGTGCGTTCAGCTCAACGCCCGCGACCATGCGGGCGGTCTTCGGATCGAGTGCGGCCATGAGGGCCACCTCCTCGGGTTCTGGGGCGGGTCCCCCACCCGCCGCTCACCTCTCAAGAGCGCCGACCCCGGAAACAGATACACCCGGGACCGAGGTCCCGGGTGCGTGGTGCCGAAGGGGGCCAGCGGCCCCGCACGTCACTTCTTGCGGTGGCTGATGACGCCCTGTGCGACCTCGCGCATCGACTTGCGAAGGTCCATGGCGGTCTTCTGGATCCAGCGGAACGCCTCGGGTTCGGTCAGGTCCAGGCTCTCCTGCAGGATGCCCTTGGCCTGGTCGATGATCTTGCGGGACTCGAACCGGTCCTCCAGTGAGGCCAGCTCGTCCTCGATGGCCTTGATCTCCGCGAAGCGGCCGATGGCGATCTCGATGGCGGGCACCACGTCGGACGCGTCGAAGGGCTTGACCACGTAGGCCATGGCACCGGCGTCGCGGGCGCGCTCCACCAGGTCACGCTGGCTGAAGGCCGTGAGCATGACGATCGGGGCGATTCGTTCCTCGGCGATGACCTCGGCGGCGGTGATGCCGTCCATCTTGGGCATCTTGACGTCCATGATGACCAGGTCGGGCTCCAGCTCGCGGGCCAGCTTGACGGCTTCCTCGCCGTCGGCCGCCTGGCCGATGACCTCGAAACCCTCATCTGTGAGCAGTTCCACGAGGTCCAGGCGGATGAGCGCCTCGTCCTCAGCAACGAGAACCTTCCTGGGGCTCTTATCGTCCGGCATGAATCGCCTCATCCTTCGTTCGTCAAAATGTGGGGGACGTGCACCTGAGTGCAACTTCACAATACTAGCGCGTCGGGCGGCGCGGGGGCACTCCGCGCAGTTGTGGCACAATGTTCAGCGCACCTGCCCGGGTGGCGGAATGGTATACGCGGACGGCTCAAACCCGTCTGGCCGCAAGGCCTTGGGGGTTCGAATCCCCTCCTGGGTACGCAACACGATGGAAACAGCTGGGGCCGCCCGAGGGCGGCCCCAGCTGTTTCACTGTCTGTTGGCGCGTGTCAGGCCTCCGAGCCGGTGCCGGTTTCCTTGATCTTGTGGACACGCAGGTTGTTCGTCTTGCCGGGAACACCCATCGGGGAACCGGAGAGGATGACGATGCGCTCCCCGACCTCGATCAGGCCCGCCTCGCGGAGGTAGCGGTCCACGCGGGCCACCATGTCCTCCTGGTTGTCGAAGTTCTCCGTGACCAGCGTGTTGACGCCCCACGAGAGGGTCATCTGCTGGCGTGTGGTGGTCTCCGGGGAGAACACCAGCAGCGGGATGGACGGGCGGAGGCGGGAGAGGCGGCGAGCCGTGTCGCCCGACTTGGTGAAGGCCACCATGTAGCGGGCGTCGACGCGCTCGGCGACCTCGACGGCGGCCTTCGCGAGGACGCCACCAGTGGTGTGGGGATCCCAGTCGATCTCGTGGATCTCCTCGTGGCCCTCGCGCTCGGCGTACTCGACGATCTTCGCCATGGTCGCAACGGTCTCGATCGGGTAGTCGCCGACGGAGGTCTCGCCCGAGAGCATGACCGCGTCCGCACCGTCGAGGATTGCGTTGGCGACGTCGGAGGCCTCGGCGCGCGTGGGGCGCGGGGAGGAGATCATCGACTCGAGCATCTGGGTGGCGACGATGACCGGCTTGGCCCACTTGCGGGCGGCGCGGATGATCCGCTTCTGTGCCAGCGGCACGTCCTCCAGCGGCAGCTCCACGCCGAGGTCACCGCGGGCGACCATGAAGGCGTCGAACGCGTCGATGATGGCCTGCAGGTTCGTGATCGCCTGTGGCTTCTCGAGCTTCGCGATCACCGGGAGGCGACGGCCCTCCTCGTCCATGATCTCGTGGACGCGCTTGATGTCGTCTCCGCTGCGGACGAAGGACAGGGCGATCATGTCGATGTCCTGGGCGAGGGCCCAGCGGAGGTCCGCCTCGTCCTTCTCGCTCAGGGCGGGGACGGAGACTGCGACGCCGGGCAGGTTGATGCCCTTGTTGTTCGAGACGGGGCCCGGGACGGTGACCTCGCACACCACGTCGGTGTCGGTCACCTCGATGGCCTTCAGGCCGACCTTGCCGTCGTCGATGAGGATGTCGTCGCCGACGCGGACGTCCCCGGGCAGTCCCTTGTACGTGGTCGAGCAGCGCTCGGCGTCACCCTCGATGTCGTCGATGGTGATCGTGAAGCGGGAGCCACGGTCAAGGAAGTGCTTCTGGTCGTCGGCGAACCGGCCGAGACGAATCTTGGGGCCCTGGAGGTCCGCGAGGACGCCGACGGTCCGGCCGGTGATCTCCGCCGCTTCGCGGACGGCCTTCAGCCGGGTGCCGTGTTCGTTGTAGTCGCCATGGCTCATGTTGAGACGAGCCACGTTCATACCGGCGTTGACCAGGTCGACCAGACGCTCAGTGGTTTCGGAAGAGGGGCCTAGGGTACATACGATCTTTGCTCTGCGCACGGGATCACACTACCGGAATGCTGCCACAACTGAAGCCCGGGTCCCCCTGTGGGATCATCCGGCCCGAACGACGTCCAGCGCCGCAGCCAGGTCCTGCGGGTACTCCGAGCGGAAGGTGACGCGTTCGCGGCTGCGCGGATGGTCGAAGGACAGTTCCACCGCGTGCAGCCACTGCCGCTGCAGCCCCAGGCGCTGTGCCAGTACCGGGTCGGAGCCGTAGAGGGGGTCTCCGCAGCAGGGGTGGCCGATGGCCGACATGTGCACGCGGATCTGGTGGGTGCGGCCCGTCTCGAGACCGATCTCGAGCAACGTCGCGACCCGGTGCGCCTCAAGGGTGTCGTAGTGGGTGGTGCTGGCGCGCCCACCCTCCATGACGGCCATCTTCCACTCGTGGCTGGGGTGCCTGCCGATGGGGGCCTCGATCGTCCCCGTGAAGGGGTCGGGGTGACCCTGCACGAGCGCGTGGTAGGTCTTCTCGACGGTCTTGTCCCGGAAGGCCTGCTTGAGGATGGTGTAGGCGATCTCCGACTTGGCGACCACCATCAGGCCGCTGGTGCCTACGTCGAGGCGCTGCACCACGCCCTGCCGCTCGGCCGCCCCGGAGGTGGAGATGCGGACCCCGGCGGCGGCGAGGTGCTCGGTGACCGAAGGACCCTCCCACCCGAGGCTGGGGTGCGCCGCCACGCCGGCCGGCTTGTCGATGACGATGACGTCCGCGTCCTCGTGGACCACCGCCATCCCCTCGGCCACCCGGGGGCGGACGACCGGGCGGTCCGGTTTGAGGTCGGCCTCGGCGAGCTCGAGGAGCTGGCCGGCTGCCACGCGGGCCGACGGCTTGGTGACGGTGGCGCCATCCAGGCTGACCCCGCCCTCGCCGATCAGCGCCTCGATCCGGCTGCGGCTGTACCCGGAGACCCGGGCTGCGACGGAGTCGATCCGCTCCCCCGCCAGGCCGTCGGGCACCAGGAACACGCTCACGCGGCGGCCTCCTCCGGCTCCTGCGCAGCGTCGGAGATGTGCCGGAAGCTCAGGATGATGATGAGCGCGGCGGCCGCCGTGATGCACATGTCGGCGATGTTGAAGATCGCGAAGTAGGGCAGCTGCAGGAAGTCGATCACGTGGCCGTAGAGGGGCGACGGGTCCCTGAGCAGCCTGTCGTGCAGGTTCCCCGTGATCCCGGCCAGGAGCAGTCCCAGCGCGACGGCGTGAGACATCCTGGTGATGCGCGGCAGCGCGATCACCAGCGACGCCACGAATGCGAGGATGGCGAAGATCGACAGCGCCAGCGTCGAGCCGCTGCCCAGCCCGAAGGCAGCTCCCGGGTTGCTGATCAGCGTGAACCTGAGCACCGGGCCCAGCACGTTGACGGGCTCTCCCCATTCGAGGTTGGCCAGTGCGGCGTGCTTCGAGAGTTGGTCCAGCCCGAGCCCGAGCAGGCCGATCCCGAGCGCGGTCAGGCGGATGCCCAGCCGCGAGGGACCGCTGCGGCTCAGCGTCGCTCCTCGCGCTGCTTGCACGTGACACACAGCGTCGCGCGCGGGAACACCTGCAGCCGGCCCTTGCCGATCGGGTCGCCGCACACCTCGCAGCGGCCGTACTGGCCCTCGTCGAAGAGCTTCAGGGCCAGTCGGGCCTGGTCCGCCATCTCGCGGGCGTTCTGGGCCAGCGACAACTCCTGGTCGCGCTCGAAGTTGCTGGACCCGACGTCCGCGGGGTCGCGCCCGGCACCGTCGGTGCCGCCGCGCAGCAGGTCCTCAAGCTCCTCCTCCGTGGCCGCCACCTTGCGGTCGAGTCGGTCGACCTCGTCGACGAGCATCTGGCGCTGTTCGTCGATCTCCTCCGGGGTCCAGGGATCCTCTCCGGAACGGACGGGGAGCTCTGCGGCCGGGCCTGCATTCTTCGTGGACATGTCTGCTTTCCTAGGTCGGACTGTCCGGTGATGCTACACCCCCGGACCACTTTTTCAACCTGGACGTGAACGGGCCGACACCTGATCGGTGTCGGCCCCTCCGCGGTCCTTGTCAGTTACTGTTCGGAACCGTGCGCCAGAGCATCCAGGCGCGGGGTCTCCGAGTCCTGTCGCTGTGCCAGTTCGGGCACCTCGGCAGGCTCGGGGTTCTCCTGGTCGAGGGCGGTCAGGTTGCGCGTCAGGAGGTTGCGCAGGTTCTCGCGGTAGCTCCCCTCGAACTCCCGCAGGGCGGACACCTTGCCGGTCAGCTCGCCCTGCTCACGCTCCAGGTCGGCGAAGAGCTCGACACGGCGGGCGTCGGCCTCGGTGTTGACGCGGGCTGCGTTCTCCTCGGCCTCGCGCCGCACCTGCTCGGCGTTGACGCGGGCCTCGGACTCGATGCGCTCGGCCTTGGTGCGGGCGTCCGTGGTGATCTCGTGCGCCTGCTGCTTGGCGTCGGCCAGCTTGCGCTGCGTCTCCTGCTCCGCCTCGGAGACGAGCTGCTCGGCCTGCTCCGTGGCCAGCTGCACCAAGCGGATGACGGCCGGGCTGGCCTCCTCGCGGGTGCCGACGGTGATGTGCTCGGACTGTCCCGAGATCTCGCTGACACGCTGGGTGCGGATCTCGTCGAGCTCGCCCCGCACGCGGGCCAGCTCGGCCCGCAGCTGTTCGTTCTGGCTGTTGAGCTCCGCAACCTGGCCGTCGTCGCCCACCTGCTGCGCCACCGCCGGCTGCTGCATGGTGGCGGCATTGAGGCGCTCCACCTCCGCGCGGAGGTTGGCGATCTCGTTGTCCTTGGCAGCCAGCTCCTGAGGGTCCACCGCCGGGGCGCCGTCGCCCTGGCCACCCGCGGACTGCGCCTCACGACGGAGGAGGTCACGCTCGTTCTCGAACTGCCCGAAGGACTCCTCCACCTTGTCGATGAAGTTGTCGACATCGGCGACGTCGTATCCGGTGACGCCGCGGCGAGCCATGCGGAACCTGACTCGACGGACCTCTTCCAGGGTGAGACTCATTCTTTTCTCCAACTGTCTGGGTAGTGCGGTACCGGGCGGCGAACCGCCCGGCGTCGACGATCAGGCTACTCTAACCGTGCGTCGCGACCAACGATGCCTCAAGTGTGGGTTTCGGGTTGGCCGTTCAGCTCTGGTTGAAGAAGCCGCCGGAGACGAGGCGCTCCTTGTCCTCGGGACCCACCACGAGGTTCGCGGGACAGAGCAGGAACACCTGGCTCGAGACCCGCTCGATGTTGCCGCGCAGCCCGAAGATGAGGCCGGCCGCGAAGTCGACGAGGCGCTTGTCCTCACCCGACTCCATGTCCGAGAGGTTCATGATGACGGGAATGCCGTCACGGAAGTTCTCACCGATGGCGCGGGCCTCGTTGTAGGAACGCGGACGCACGCTGACGATGCGGCTGATGTCAGCCACCTCGGGCTCCGGTGCGACGGCCACGGGGCGACGACGCTCGTGGCGTTCTGGACGCTCTGGAAGTCGGGACACCCGACTCACCTCCTCGACCGGCTCCTCGTCGACGTACACATCCTGCGAGAGCTCTTCCGAGGCCTCGTCGTTCTGGTCCCGGTAGCGGTCGTCCTCGACGATACCCATCCACTCGGCAAGTTTGCGCACGCCCACTGTCGCCTCCTATAAACACTTGCCGCCGAGACTACCGTCTGGGAACCCCGCACAGGCGTTCAAATGCCCCGACACGCCGGGGCATGTCGGGGCATTCGCGCTTCGGGCCGCAGGGGCCTCACTTCATGAAGTCGGGCACGTCCAGTTCGTCGTCCTCGGGAGGCCGCGGCGCAGCGGGACGCTGCTGCGGCTGCTGTGCCTGCTGAACCGGCTGGGACGAGGGCAGGGGACGTGCCTGCGGAGGCTGCGGCTGGTGGCCGGGCTGCTGCGCAGGGCGTGCCTGACGGGCGACGTCCGGGCGGGAGTTCTGGCGCTTCTGCGGGCTGCCGCCGTCGAAACCGGCCGCGATCACCGTGACACGCACCTCGTCTCCCAGGGCGTCATCGATGACGGTGCCGAAGATGATGTTGGCCTCGTCGTGCGCGGCCTCCTCGATGAGCTGGGCCGCCGCGGACACCTCGAAGAGGCCGAGGTCGCTGCCGCCGGCGATGGAGAGCAGGACGCCGTGGGCGCCATCGATGCTGGCCTCGAGCAGCGGCGAGGAGATCGCCATCTCGGCGGCCGCGCGGGCGCGGTCCTCGCCTCGGGCCGACCCGATGCCCATGAGGGCCGAGCCGGCCTGGCTCATGATTGACTTGACGTCCGCGAAGTCGAGGTTGATGAGGCCGGGGGTGGTGATCAGGTCCGTGATGCCGGAGACACCCTGCATCAGCACCTGGTCCGCCTGCTTGAACGCGTCCAGGATGGCCACCTGGTGGTCGGTCATCTGGAGCAGCTTGTCGTTCGGGATGACGATCAGGGTGTCGACCTCCTCGCGGAGGGACTCGATGCCGGTCTCGGCCTGGGTGGAGCGGCGACGCCCCTCGAAGGAGAACGGCCGCGTGACCACGCCGATCGTCAGCGCGCCGAGCGAGCGGGCGATCTTGGCGACCACGGGTGCGCCACCGGTGCCGGTGCCACCACCCTCGCCGGCGGTCACGAAGACCATGTCGGCGCCCTTGAGCGCCTCCTCGATCTCGTCGGAGTGGTCCTCGGCCGCCTGCCTGCCCTTGGAGGGGTCGGCACCTGCGCCGAGACCGCGGGTGAGGTCGCGTCCGATGTCCAGCTTCACGTCCGCGTCGCTCATCAGGAGCGCCTGGGCGTCGGTGTTGACCGCGATGAACTCCACTCCTCGGAGCCCCGCCTCGATCATGCGGTTGACCGCGTTGACGCCACCGCCGCCAACGCCGACAACCTTGATGACCGCGAGGTAGTTCTGTGATGCGCTTGCCATTACCTGCCCTACTGTTCGTCGTCGCAACCCGTGCTGCTCTGCGTATGAGGCTATGGGTCGTGACACTTGGTCGTCCAACATCCGGGCCGAACCGCCCCAAACCACCTCAAGTGCTACTTCAGGGTTTGGTCGTGGCGCGACCTCCGTCCGATCCTACTTGGTGGTCGGGTACCCGGGCGCGGACACGTCGTAGACCTCGGCCTCCACCGACAGCAGGGCCGTGAGCACCTCCGCCTTGAGCTCGGACTGCTCCGCGCTGCCCCACACCACCACGTCACCGTCGGTGAGGCCGATCTCGATCTGGTCCACGGCCGCCGCGGTCACCAGTTGGACGCGCGGCAGCAGCTCCTCGGGCAGGAAGGTGGCGACGGTCGCCACGTCCGCGAGCAGCCGTGGCTCGGCGGTGGCGGTCTCCGCCACGAGCGCCCCGGCCTCCGGGGTGGAGGCGGTGTTGAACACCACCCCGTGCCGGTCCACCCACTGGTACTGCGCCCCGTCGAGCCGCTGGTACACCAGGGTGCGCTCGGTCACCTCGATCGCGATGGTGCCGGGGAAGCTGCGCTCCACCGTCACCCCCTCGACGGGCACGAGCCCGGCCACCCGGCTGCCGACGGCGTCGATGTCAGTGGTGAGCAGCGGCAGCCCGGTCTGCACCCCCGCCACCTGGACCACCTCTTCGGTTGCCAGCAACTGGTTGCCCGTGACGCGGACGTCCGTGACGGCGAACACCGAGGAGAAGAACAGCAGCCAGACGACGAGTGCGCCGACCAGCAGGACCCCCGCCCCGGAGATGATCCCGAACAGCTTGCGCCGGTTCTGTCTGCGGCGTCGCTCCTGCAGCGCCTTCGCGAAGGCGCCCGGCGACGTCGTGTTGCTCAACGGGCGCCAGCCTCCGGGCGCTGCTCGAGGAGGTCCGCGAGCAGCGGGCCCACGATCGTGACGTCGCCGCAGCCGAGGGTGATGACCAGGTCGCCGGGGCGGGCCAGCTCGTTGAGCGCGTCCGGGAGGTCGTACTTCTCCTTGACGTAGTGCACGTCCCTGGCCCCGTGTTTGATGGCGGCGTCGACGACGAGCTCGCCGGTGACCCCCGGGATCGGGTCCTCGCGGGCACCGCAGACGTCGTTGATGACCGCAACGTCTGCCATGGTCATCACCTCGCCGAACTCGTCGGAGAAGTCGACGGTGCGGCTGTAGAGGTGCGGCTGGAAGCAGGCGATCAGCCGACCGGGGAGCCCGGTGGCCTCGTTGCCCGCCTCGGTGGCGCGGCGGGCGGCGGTGAGGGCGGCCCGGATCTCGGTCGGGTGGTGCGCGTAGTCGTCGAACACCCGGATGCCGGCGGTGTCGGTGATCAACTGGAACCGGCGCAGGGTGCCCTCGAACCGTCCGAGGGCCTCGACCGCGGCGTCGTGGCCCAGGCCGAGGATCCTGCCGGCGCCGTACGCGGCCGACGCGTTGGCCAGGTTGTGGTTGCCCGGGACCTGCAGCCGAATCTCGCCGCTGTCCTCGCCGAAGGTGATGGTGGCGCGCACGCCGTTGCCGTCGGGGGTCACGTCGGTGATGCGGATGTCTGCGTCCGGGGACTCGCCGTAGCGGATGATCTGCGGTCCCTCCCCCTCGAGGTCGTCCGCGAGGCTGCGCGAGCCCGGGTCGTCGACGTTGATCACCACGTACTTCACCGCGGGCCGCGTGGCGAAGGCGCGGAAGCCGTCGGCGTAGGCCTCCGGGGTCCGCCAGTTGACGAGGTGGTCCGCCTCTACGTTGGTGATCACCGCGATCTCGGTGGGGTACTGCAGGAAGGAGCCGTCGGACTCGTCGGCCTCCACGACGAAGGCCTCGCCGGAGCCCACAGCCGAGCTGGAGCCCGTCGTGGACAGGGGGCCGCCGATGACGTAGCTCGGCTCCGCGCCGGCCTCGGCCAGCATGACCGCGGTCATGGCGGTGGTGGTGGTCTTGCCATGCGTGCCCGCCACCGAGACGGCCCGCTTGCCCACCATCAGCGCCGCCAGTGCCGCCGAGCGGTGCCAGATCCGCAGTCCCCTGCGCCGGGCCTCGACGAGCTCGACGTTGTCGGCCCGGATGGCGGAGGAGATCACGACCGTGGCGGCGTCGCCCAGCTGGGACGCGTCGTGGCCGACATAGGTGCGGATGCCGCTGCGCTCGAGCGAGCGCAGGGTGGAGGAGTCGCTCTGGTCCGAGCCGGACGTCGGGATCCCCAGGTCCGCATACATCCTCGCGATGCCGCTCATCCCGGAGCCGCCGATCGCGATGAAATGGACCGGACCGACCTCATTCGCCGGAACGACTTCGATGGGGTTGAGAAGGGTCACTTCGCTTCTTTCGTACGGGCTGCTTCGAGCACGGCTCGCGCCAAGTTCTCGGCGGCGTCGGCAGGGTACTGCCTGCGCGCGTCGTCGGACATCCTGGCGAGCCGTGCGGAGTCGGTGACCAGTGGGACCACCGATGCTGCCAGCGTACCCGCACTGAGCTGGGACTCGGGCAGCATCACGCCCGCGTCGGCGGCGACGAGTTCGGCGGCGTTGCGCGCCTGCTCGCCGTTGCCCCAGGGCAGCGGGACGAAGACGACCGGCAGGCCGGACACGGCGGTCTCCATGACCGTCGCGGCTCCCGCCCGGGCCACCATCAGGTCGGCGGCGGCGTAGGCCACCGCCATGTCCTCGACGAACGCAACCGGGAGGTAGCGCGCCCCGGAGGCGTGCTCCACCACCGCGGAGTCCTCCGAGAAGTTCTTCGGCCCGAGGACGTGCAGCACCTGCACCCCGGCGCCGAGGATCTCATCCAGCGCGCCGAGGACCGCCTCGTTGATGCGGACCGCACCCTGCGAGCCGCCGCTGACCAGCAGGGTCGGGCGCTGCGGGTCCAGGCCGAACCGGCGCCGGGCCTCGACCTTGTCCACGCTCGGGTGCGTGATGGTGCTCGACATCGGCATCCCGATGAGCGTGGAGCCGGGCAGTTCGGTCTCCCGGAAGGTGATGGCCGTGAATGCCGCGAACCGGGCACCGATCCGGTTCGAGATGCCGGCGAGCTTGTTCGCCTCGTGCACGACGACGGGCACCCGCATGGTGCGGGCCGCGAGGTAGGCCGGGATGGACACGTAGCCTCCGAACCCGACGAGGGCCTGGGCGCCGGCCCGACGCAGGACGGCCCGCGCCTCGCGGACGGACTTCGTGAGGCGCCATGGCAGCTTCAGCAGTTCCATCCCCGGGCGTCGCGGCAGCGGCACGGGCGTGATGAGCGCCAGTTCCAGGCCAGCCGCGGGGATCACCCTCGTCTCGAGTCCCTTCGCGGTGCCGATGCTGACGAGCCGGACGTCGGGCTCCAGTTGCTGGAGCGCCTTCGCGGTGGCGATCAGGGGCGACGTGTGGCCGGCGGTGCCGCCGCCGGCCAGGACGATGCTCGTCATGACTTGCGGCTCCCGGCCGCCAGGACGCTGGTCATGCGTGGGCGCGACTTCTTGCGCCGGGCCGCCAGGTGCTTGCGTGCCTGCGGGGTGTCACGCGCCAGTGACAGCAGTACGCCAACGGCGAGCAGGTTCGCCAGCAGCGACGAGCCGCCGGAGGAGACGAACGGCAAGGGGACGCCGAGCACCGGCAGCAGGTGCAGCACCACGCCGATGTTGATCAGGGCCTGGATCAGGAACCATGCCGTGATGCCGGCTGCGACGATGCGGTTGAAGATCTTGTCCGACTTCAGAGCGATCGAGAACCCTGCGCGGGCCAGGAGCGCGACCATCGCTATCACGAGCAGAACGCCGAAGAGCCCGAGCTCCTCGCCGATCACCGCGAAGATGTAGTCGGTGTGGGCGGCGTCCTTCAGCCCGCCCCACTTCTGCTTGCTGGCACCGAGCCCGAGGCCCCACCAGCCGCCGGAGGCCAGCGCGTACAGGGCTGCCATCGGTTGCGAGGAGAGGTCGGTGTTGGACTGGGGATCCAGGAACACCATGATGCGGCTCATGCGGTTGGAGGACCCGAGCAGCAGGACGCCGACGAGGCCCGCGGCCCCGAGGACCAGCGGCACCAGCACTCGGAACGGCGTCCCCACGAAGAACAGCAGCGCGAGCACCACGAGGCCGATCACCATGCCCGTGCCCAGGTCCCGGCCGGCGAGGACGAGCGCGAGCAGCACCCCGGCACCGGGGATGAAGGGGACGAGCAGTTGGAACGGCTCGTGCAGGCGACCGCGGCGCGCGTGGTAGACGGACCCGGCCCAGATGACCAGGCCGAGTTTGGCGAACTCCGACGGCTGGAACCTGGCCCCGCCGATGTTGACCCAGTTGGTGTTGCCGTTCACGTTGTGGCCGAGCGGGCTGAGGACGAGCAGCAGCGCCAGCACGGACAGGGACCACCCCACCCAGCCGAGGCCGCGCAGGGTCTTGGTGGGGAGCCTGCTCATCAGGACCGCCGCGACGATGCCGACCGCGAGGAACACGGACTGTCGGATCGAGTAGTAGTAGGGAGAGGAGCCCTGCGCCTGCGCCAGCACTGAGGATGCCGACAGCACCATCAGCGAGCCGATGGCGCACAGGATGGTGACGGTGAAGGCGACCAGGTAGTAGTCGGTCAGTGGGGATGCCACGACGCGGCGGCGCGAGCTCGTGGTGGTGTCGATCGGCCGGGCCGGGGAAGCTGCGTCGGTCGCGATTGCCATGTCCTACTCCTCGTCGATCCGTCTCGTGAGGCGCTCGACCGCTGCGGCGAATACCTCGCCGCGGTCGGCGTAGCCGGTGAACATGTCAAGGCTCGCGCACCCCGGGGAGAGCAGGACCACGTCTCCCGGACGGGCCATGTCGCCTGCGAGTCGAACGGCTTCCTCCATCACCCCAGTGTCGGGGTTGTCGAGCACGTGTACCGGGACCTGGGGTGCGTGTCGGGCAAGAGCCTCCGCGATCTCGGCCCGGTCCACACCGAGCACCACTGCCCCGCGCATCCGGCCCCCGTGCCGTGCCACCAGGTCGTCGAAGGAGACGCCCTTGGCCTGGCCGCCGGCGATCCACACGAACGACTCCTGGGCACGCATGGCCGCGTCGGCCGCATGCGGGTTGGTGGCCTTCGAGTCGTCCACCCATGTCACATCGTCCACCTGGGCCACCGTCTGGATCCGGTGCTGCGGAACCTGCAGGTCCCTCAGCCCTTGGGAGACGGCCCTGGCCGGCACGCCGAAGCTGCGTGCCAGCGCCGCCGCCGCGAGGGCGTTCTCCACGTTGTGCGGGGCGAACGGGACGACGTCGGAGACCTTGGCGAGTTCCAGGGCGGAGTCCCTGCGCTGGCTGACGAAGGCCCTGTCGACGATGAGGTCGTCGACGACGCCGACCATGCTCAGGCCCGGGGTGCCGAGGGTGAAGCCGATGGCGCGGGCACCCTCTGTGACGTCGGCCTCCTCCACCAAACGCTCGGTGGCGGGCTCGGCCACGTTGTAGACGGCCGAGTGCGTGAGTCCCTCGTAGATCCTGGCCTTGTCGGCGACGTAGCGGTCGAAGGCGTCGGGGGCGCCCTCGTACCACTCGAGGTGGTCCGGGTGCAGGTTGAGCACCGCGGCGGAGTGCATCCGCACGGAGTTCATCCAGTGCAGCTGGAAGCTGGAGAGCTCCACGGCCAGCACGTCGTAGGGTTCGTCGTCGAGGACGGCCTCGATGATGGGGCGGCCGATGTTCCCGACCGCCGCCGTCCGCAACCCTGCGGCGGTCAGCATCGACGCCAGCATCGTCGTGGTGGTGGTCTTCCCGTTGGTGCCGGTGACCGCGAGCCACGGGGCCGCCCTGTCGGGCTGCACCATCCGCCAGGCCAGCTCAGTCTCGCCCCAGACCGGGACCCCGCGCTCGGCGGCCTGCCGCAGCAGCGGCGCAGAGGGGCGCCAGCCGGGTGAGGTGACCACCAGGTCTGCATCCTCGGGCAGGGCGGCGGTGGTCCCCTTCCCGAGCCGCACGGTGACGTCGAGCCGCTCGAGGAGGTCGGCCTTGTCGGCGTGGGCCTCGGACTCGTCGAGCACGGTGACCTGCGCACCGAGCGACACCAGCCCGTCGGCGGCCGCGAAGCCTGACACGCCGAGCCCGGCGACCACCACCTTGGCGGATGGCCAGTCGGAGAGCCTGTCGGCGCTGTCCATCCAGTCCTTGGTCATTGTGTGACCACCCATTCCGCGTAGAAGATCCCGATCCCCAACGCCACGCACAGGCCGCAGATGATCCAGAACCGGATCACGACGGTCACCTCCTGCCACCCGAGGAGCTCGAAGTGGTGGTGGATCGGCGACATCTTGAAGATGCGTTTGCCGCCCGTCGACTTGAAGTAGGCCACCTGCAGCGCGACGGAGCCGACCTCCATCACGAACAGGAACCCGAGCACCACCAGCAGCAGCTCGGTACGGGTCATGACGGACAGCCCGGCGAGTGCGCCGCCGAGTGCCAGGGAACCGGTGTCGCCCATGAAGATCTTGGCCGGCTTCGCGTTCCACCACAGGAACCCGAAACAGGCTCCCGCGAGCGCCAGCGCCACGACTGCCAGGTCGTGCGGGTCCCGGACCTCGTAGCACCGTGGTCCGGCCGTGGAGGTCCGCGAGCACCACTGGTTGAACTGCCAGATGTTGATCACCGCGTAGGCGGCGAACACCAGGGTGGCGCTGCCGGCGGCCAGGCCGTCGAGGCCGTCGGTGAGGTTGACCGCGTTCGACCAGGCCATGGTCAGGAACAGGATCCAGATGACGGCGAGGAAGAAGGGCAGGAACAACCAGGGCACGTCCCGCAGGAAGGAGACGAACTGGGTGGCGGGCCGAAGGCCGCGCTCGTCGGGAAAGCTCAGCGCGAGCACTGCGAACGTGCCCCCGATCAGGAACTGCCCCACCAGCTTGCCCCGCGCCGTCAGCCCCAGCGAGCGCTCCTTGGAGATCTTGGCCCAGTCGTCGAGGAAGCCCAGGAAGGCGAGCGCCACCGTGAGTCCCAGGAGCAGCACCGCGGAGATCGAGATGGGTTTCCACAGGATCAGGTGGGACAGGAAGTAGGCCAGCACGACGGCCACCACGATCACGAGGCCGCCCATGGTGGGGGTCCCGCGCTTGGTGAGGTGCTGCTTGGGTCCGTCCTCGCGAACGAACTGGCCGTACTGACGGGCCGTCAGGAAGCGGATGTAGCGAGGCATGGCGACCATTACGAACAGCAGGGACAGGCCGCCGGCCAGCAGGATGTTGATCATCGGGCGGCGCCCCCGGACACGAGTTCCTCAGCCACCTTCTCCAGGCCGATACCGCGCGAGCCCTTCACCAGGACGACGTCACCGGGCGAGAGCGCCAGCGAGCCGGCCACCTCCTCGCGGGCGAGCACCCGCGCCCTCAGGCCCTCCTCCTCGGCCGCCGAGACCAGGTACTGGGCGTACTCGCCCACGGCCACCAGTTCGTCGACCCGCAGATCACCGGCCAGGCGACCGATGGCGACGTGGAGTTCCTCGGCCAGCGGCCCGAGCTCGAGCATGTCCCCCAGCACCGCGATGACGCGTGCCCCGGGATTCTCGGCGCGCTGGTACTGCCCGAGCTCGACAGCGGTCCGCAGCGCGGCCGCGACGGAGTCGGGGTTCGCGTTGTAGGAGTCGTTGAGGACCAGGACGCCGTCGGGCCTCGTACGCAGCTCCATCCGCCAGCTCGAGCGGGGCTCGGCCTGCGACAGGACCGATGCGATCGACTCGAGGTCCAGCCCCACCGCCAGTGCCGCCGCCGAAGCGGCCAGGGCGTTGGACACCTGGTGGCGGCCGACGACGCTGAGCGAGACCTGTGCCGAGTCGGTGCGCCCGTCACGGGTCACCTCGAGGGTGAACGAGGGCTGGCCCATCACGTTGGTGCTGATACCGGTGGCGCGCACCTGCATGTCCCCGGCAGGGAGCTCACCCTCCCCGAACCAGGCGACCTTGGCCTCGGTCCGGTGGCGCATCGCCGTGACGTGGGCGTCGTCCCCGTTGAGGACCGCCCAGCCGTCGGGGGCGAGGTCCGCGACGAGTTCGCCCTTGGCCTGTGCGGTCCGCTCGATGCCGCCGAATTCCCCGACGTGGGCGGTGCCGACGTTCAGCACCACGCCGACGTCCAGGCCGACGAGGGAGGTCAGCCACGAGATGTGCCCGACCCCACGGGCTCCCATCTCACTGATCAGGAACTCGGTTGAGTCATTGACGCGGCATGCGGTGAGCGGAACGCCCACCTCGTTGTTCTGGTTGCCCTCGGACGCGACGGTGTCGCCGGCCTCCTCGAGGAGTTGGGCCAACAGGTCCTTGGTGCTCGTCTTGCCGGAGCTGCCGGTCACGCCGATGCTCACCAGCCCACGGGCCCGGGCCTCGCGCACGATGCCACGGGCCAGCCAGGACAGGCCCAGGACCGGGTCCTCCGCCAACAGGTGCGGGACGTCGGCCCTGGTGGCCCGGGTCCCGAGGACGCCCGCGGCCCCAGCCTCGACGGCGGATGCGGCGAAGTCATGGCCGTCGACGCGCTGGCCGGGGACGGCCACGAACAGCGATCCTGGGGTCGCCGAACGGTTGTCGATGACTACGTCCGGCCCGACGACGGCGTCGTCACCGAACACCTCCACCGCTGCCGGCTGCATCAGCTCCACCAGTTCCGAGATCCTGCGTGGCCTCATGACCTTCCTTCCCTGATCCTGTCCCAGGCGCTCAGAGCCTCGACAGCGTCGTCGAAGGGGAGAACCTGTCCCCCAACATGCTGCCCCTGCTCGTGGCCCTTTCCTAGAACCGCCACAACAGTAGCCGGATCAGCCAGTTCGAGCGCCCTCTGGATGGCTGCCCTCCGGCCCGGGACCTCCTCCACGAAGGTGTCGCCCCCGACCTCCAGCGCACCTGCGAGAGTGGCGGCCCGGATGGTGGCCGGGTCCTCGGTGCGCGGGTTGTCGTCGGTGATGATCACGACGTCGGAGCGCTCTGCGGCCGCGCGCCCCATGGCGGGCCGCTTGGCAGCGTCCCGGTCGCCACCGCACCCGACGACCGTGACCAGTCGGTCGAAGGAGCCGACCAGCGCGTCAAGGGCAGCGGCCACCGCCTGGGGCGTGTGGGCGAAGTCGACGACCACCGTCGGAGCGTCGTCGCCCAGCTCCAGCGCCTGCATTCGTCCGGGCACCTGCGCGACGGCCAGGCCGGCGAGGATGTCGTCGGGATCGGTGCCGATGGTCTCCAGCATCGCGAAGGCCACGGCCGCGTCGATCATGTTGTAGGTTCCGGGCATCCCGATCCGCAACTCCACCGAGGAGCCATCACGGGTGAGCGTGGCGCGGCCGCCCAGCGGGGCCACCGGCTCGTACCCGCTGAGCCGGTACTGTGCCTGCTCCCGGGTCCCGACCGTGATCACCTCGAGACCGGCCGCAGCCGCACGACCGGCGATCTCGGCGCCGCGCTCGTCGTCGGTCCAGAGCACCGCCCGGTCCGTGTAATCCGGGGTGAACAGGGACGCCTTGGCCTCGAAGTAGTCCTCCACGTCGTGGTGGAAGTCCATGTGGTCCTCGCCGAGGTTCAGGAAGGCGGCCACGGAGAACCGCAGCCCCACCACGCGGTCGAGCTTCATGGCGTGGCTCGAGACCTCCAGCGCAACCGCGTCGGCGCCGCGCTCGTGCATCACGGCCAGCAGTGCGTTGAGGTCCGGCGAGTCGGGCGTGGTGACGGTGCTGCGCCCCGAGGGGACGGCCAGCCCGTCCAGGCGGAAACCGAGCGTGCCGACGGTGCCAACCCGCCTCCCGGCGGCGGCCAGGCCTGCCTCCAGCAGCGCGACGGTCGTGGTCTTGCCGTTGGTTCCAGTGACGCCCAGCAACTCCAGCTTCGAGCCCGGGTTGCCGAACACCCGGCTGCTCAGCAGCGCCATCTGGCGGCGGAGGTCATCGGAGACGACGGTCGCCACGCCCGTGGCGCGGGCGGCCCGCTCCCCGGCGGCGTCGGTGGCCACGGCCACGGCGCCTGCGGCGACGGCGGCCGCCGCGTAGTCGGCTCCGTGCACGTGCCGCCCGGGCAGCGCCACGTAGAGCGAGCCGGGGACGATGTCGCGGGAGTCGAGGCTGATACCCGTGATGAGGACGGGTGCGTCGGCGTCGCCGCGCAGGTCCAGGCCCCCGAGCAGCGTGGCGAGGGGCACCGCGGTGATCCCGGAGGGCCTGATGGCGGCGTCACTCATAGGTCAGGGGCTCCTCGGGCGCGGGCGTGGTGGACGGCAGGACGTTGTAGCGCGGCAGAGCCATCTGCAGGATGTTGTTCACCACGGGCAGGGCCAGGCTGCTGCCGGAGTTGCCGTTGCGGGGCTGGTCCAGCACGACGTAGACCACCAACTGCGGGTCCTCCGCGGGGGCGACGCCGACGAACGATGCGGTGTAGCCGTTGTAGCACTTGCAGTCGGGGTCGAAGCGCTGGGCGGTGCCCGACTTGCCGGCGGTGCGGTAGCCGGGGATCTCGCGGTCCTTCCCGACCTGGGTGATGACTGCCTCCATCATGTTCACCACCATGTCCGAGGCCTCCTCGGAGATGACGCGGCGGGAGCCGGGCGTCGGCAGTTCCAGGGCCGTGCCGTCGGCCGCGGTGGCGGACTTCAGGATCGTCGGCTGGTGGTACGTGCCGCCGTTGACCACGGCGGAGACCGCCGCGGCCATCTGCACCGCGGAGACCGACAGCCCCTGCCCGAAGGAGATCTGGTCACGCGTGTAGTCGGCCATGTCCGCGCCGGGGAGGGCGCCGGCGGTCTCGGCGGGCAGGCCGGAGCCCGGCGCCTGCCCGAGTCCGAAGTCGGCGAGGTAGGAGCTCAGGTCGCCCTTGTCCATCAGCCTCGCGAGCTCGATGGTGCCGATGTTGGAGGACTGGGCGATGATCCCGCGGGCGGTGAGCTGCAGGGTGCCGTGGCTGAAGGAGTCCCGCACGTAGCCACCGCCGGAGGCGATCCTGCTCTCCACCTGCACCTTGGTGTCGGGGGTGACCAGGCCGGCGTCGGCCAGCGCGGCCATCGTGAGGACCTTCTGCACCGAGCCCGGCTCGTAGGCATTGCTGACAGCACGGTTGCTCAGGTCGCCGGGGTCCTCCACCGCCCCGGGGTTGGCCGGGTTGTACGAGGGGCTGTTGGCCAGTGCGAGGAGTTCACCGGACTTGGCGTTCATGACCACCGCCATGCCGGTGGCCGCCCCCGACTTCTTCACGCCGTCGGCCAGCGCCTGCTCGGCGAACCACTGCAGGTCGGTGTCCAGGGTGAGCTCGAAGTCCACGCCGTCGACCGCCGGCGTCATCACGTTCTCCCCGAGGGGGATCCGGCCGTAGGTGGAGGCGTCGTAGACCTCCTGGCCGGGCTCGCCGTCGAGCTGGTCGTCGAGGACGGCCTCGAGCCCTGCGGACCCCACGCCCTCGCCGTTGACGAAGCCGACGACGTTGCCGGCCAGTGCGCGCTGGGGATAGGTGCGGATCGGATCGGAGGTGGCGAAGAGCCCCCACCACGGGC
The DNA here is from genome assembly GCF_007197885.1 of Tessaracoccus rhinocerotis. GTDB lineage: Bacteria > Actinomycetota > Actinomycetes > Propionibacteriales > Propionibacteriaceae > Arachnia > Arachnia rhinocerotis. The sequence goes on along the minus strand of NZ_VKKG01000002.1, from coordinate 441,559 downwards.
GCCTGCCCTCGCCGTCGAAGCCGGCTTTCATGTCCTTCTGGATCTCGATCCAGGTGGCCGCCGGCACCTTCTTGGCGATGATCTCGTAGCGCGAGTCCTCCTCGGTGAGGGTGTCAAGGTAGGTGGAGGGTCGACCGCCGAGGTGCTTGGCCAGGATCTCGGCCACTGCCTGCGGGGCGGCGGCGGCCTCCTCCTGCTTGCGCTCGCTCATCGGGTAGCGCTTGTCGGCGCCGTTGGTCATCACCATGTCCGGGTCCACGCTGATCAGCATCGCCGGCTCGGTGGCGGCCAGCACGACGCCGTCGCGGTCCGTGATGGAGCCGCGGGTGGCGGGCAGTTCCCGGGTGGACTGCATCTTCTCGGCAGCCTGCGCGGCCATCGCCTCGGAGTCGAAGGCCTGCAACTGGAACGCGCGCCCGATGCAGACGGTGACCACGAGCGCCATCACCACCATGAAGGCGCGGATGCGGGTGGAGGACCGGCCGACGGGGAGCCGCCAGGCCTTCTTGTAGCTGCGTCCCCGCGCGGTCGAGGCGGGTCTGCGGGTGGTGGACCGACTCGTCGACGACTTCTTCGTCGCACCCTTGGTGGCCGGGCGCTGCTGTGTCGGCCTCCCCTTGGACCTCGCCGCCGGACGGCTGGACGACGACTTTCCGCCGGCCTTCCCGGTCGACGCCCGGCTGGAGGATGCGGCAGACCTCCTCGAGTCGGATCCGGTCGAGGTGCTGCGGCGGCGCTCGGTGCTCACGGGTTGCCTCCTGCCGGCGCGACGGGCAGGTCAACGCCGTCCTGGGTTCCGGCGACCACTTCGGGTTCGGGCTGTTGCAGCGCCGGGACAGGCGGCAACTGGCGCAGGTAGGTCGCCTCGTTGCCCCTCACGGGGGTCGGCTCGCCGAGGATGCTGCCGTCGGCGAGGTTGATGAACGCCGGGTACGGGTTGGGGACCATCCCGAGGTCGGCCGCCCGCAGCGCCAGGGAGGAACTGCTGGAGATGGACTGGAGCTCCGTGGTGAGCGCCGCGGCGGTGTATCCGAGCTCGGTGGCCTCCTTGCGGAGGGCGGCGAGTTCGCGTGACTGGGCCGCCACGGAGGTGGTGACCACCATCACGAGGGCCAGTCCCACGGCGACGAGGACGGCGATGAAGACGCCGAAACCCACGTTCGACATCATGGGTCGCTGCGAACTGAGCAACGTCAGCCGGGGCCGCTGCGGGGCCCCGGTGGTCGGCTCGGAATCGAGATGGACGGGCTGTGCGCTCATGCTGCCTTCCTGATTCTCTCGGCGACCCGCAGCCTGGCGGAGGCTGCTCGGGGGTTGGTGGCGATCTCGTGGGCGTCGGGACGCTCGGCCCCCTTGGTGACGAGCCTGAGCTCGGGCTGGAGGTACTCGGGGACGACGGGGAGGTTCCTCGGCGCCCGGTCCGCGGCTCCCTCCGCGAACGCCCGTTTCACCAGGCGGTCCTCCAGGGAGTGGTAGCTCAGGACGGCGACGCGGCCCCCGACGTCGAGGGCCGCGATGGCTGCCGGGACGACTCCTTCGAGCGCCCGCAGTTCGTCGTTGACCTCGATCCGCAGAGCCTGGAACGTGCGCTTGGCCGGGTGGCCCCCGGTGTGGCGGGCCGCCGCCGGAATGGCATCGGCGATCACCTCGACCAGGCGGCCGGAGCGCGTGAAGGGCTCCACCTCCCGGGCCGCCACCACTGCACGGGCGATGCGGTCGGCGAACCGCTCCTCGCCGTAGCGCCTGAGGATGCGCACCAGGTCGGCGGCGGCGTAGCTGTTGACGACGTCGGCCGCGGTCGGGCCGTCGGTCGCGTTCATGCGCATGTCCAGCGGGGAGTCGACGGAGTACGCGAATCCGCGCTCGGTGCGGTCGATCTGCAGCGAGCTGAGCCCCAGGTCGAGCAGGATGGCGTCGACGGACTCGATGCCGAGGTCCGCCAGCACGTCGGGCAGTTCGTCGTAGACGGCGTGCACGAGGGTGGCGCGCCCGGCGAGCTCCCCCAGTCGCTGGCGGGCCACCTCGTGCGCGTCGAGGTCCCGGTCGATGCCGACGAGGCGGGCCTCCGGGAAGGCCTCGAGGATGGCTCGGGCGTGCCCGGCCAGGCCCAGGGTGCCGTCGACGTAGACGGCCCCCGGCCGCGAGAGGCAGGGGCGTAGCAACTCCACGATCCGGTCGCGCAGGACCGGATCGTGGACGTCGGCGAACCGTTCCTGCATCTCGACCCTCTCGGTACAACTACTTCTCGAACACTCATCCGCACCTGCTGCGCTGGTTCCCTTCCGGCCACCTGACCTGACATCGGGGAAGTGAAGTCAGGGCTCGTGCTCCGGCCGGGAGCCACCGCATCAGCTGCCGGTCACTGGCCCAACCCCGACATGAACTCGCCGTCCAGGTCCGCGAAGTCCGACTCCTGGCTGGCCGAGTACTCCTCCCACACCTTCAGGTCCCAGATCTCGGCCCGGTTCATTGCGCCGATCACCACGACGTCGCGGTCCAGGCCGGCGTAGGTCCGCAGGATCGGCGGGATGGTGACCCGCCCCTGCTTGTCCGGCACCTCGTGGCTGGCGCCGGCGCTCAGCATGCGCTGGTAGTCGCGGACCTTCTTGACCGTGGAGGGCGCGTTGCTGATGTCCTCCATCAGCTTGCTGAAGGTGGACATCGGGTAGACGGCCAGCGCCCGGTCCTGGGCGCGGGTGACGACGAGACCCTCGGAGAGCTGGTCGCGAAACTTCGCGGGCAGGATCAACCGACCCTTCTCGTCCAGCTTGGGCTGGTACGTCCCGAGGAACACCGACGTCACCCCCTTCCACTCCAAAAGTCATCCAGTTCCCTCCACTTGCCACCACATTACCCCACTTCCCCCCACTTTCTGCTGTGTTCGGGCGTGTTCTGCTCCTCGTTGGAGAACGCCGTCGTCACGCGCCGGTTGGGTGAGCAACTACGCTGAAGCCCGGAGTGTCGTCGGGTCGGCACCGAAGATGGAGAAGGAGACCCCGGTGCAGGAAGCAGCCGCAACCCCGTCCCTGGCCGAGGTGGCCGACGTCGTCAACCGGGTGGCAGAGCAGATCGCCAAGGTGATCGAGGGCAAGCCCGCGCAGATCCACACGGCGATCCTCGTGCTGCTCGCCGAGGGGCACCTCCTGATCGAGGACGTCCCGGGCGTCGGGAAGACTGCCCTGGCCAAGGCCCTGGCACGCTCCATCGACGGCGACGTGAAGCGGATCCAGTTCACGCCGGACCTGTTGCCCAGCGACGTCACCGGCGTGTCGGTGTTCAACCAGAGCAACCGCGAGTTCGAGTTCAAGCCCGGCGGGATCTTCGCGAACATCGTCGTCGGCGACGAGATCAACCGCGCCTCCCCGAAGACCCAGTCCGCGCTGCTCGAGGCGATGGCCGAGGGCCAGGTCTCCGCCGACGGCAAGACCTACCAGTTGCGCCGCCCCTTCATGGTGGTGGCCACCCAGAACCCCATCGAGATGGAGGGCACCTATCCCCTCCCCGAGGCGCAGCGGGACCGGTTCATGGCGAGGATCGAGATGGGCTATCCCGCCCGGCGCGCCGAGGTGGCGATGCTCACCTCGCAGGCCGGCGGCGAGCGCCTCGACAGCATCCGTCCGGTGACCGACGTGGGCTTCATCGCCCGGGCCACCGAGGCCATCCGACAGGTCTACGTGGCGCCCGTCATCAACGACTACATCGTCACCCTGGTGGACAACACCCGCACCTCCCCCGACCTGCGCCTCGGCGCGAGCCCGCGCGCCTCCCTGCACCTGATGCGCGCATCCCGCGTCGAGGCCGCGCTGGCCGGTCGCGACTACGTGATCCCCGAGGACGTCCAGCGGCTCGCGCCCATGGTGCTCGCGCACCGCGTGCTGCTGACGGTGGACGCCCAGGTGGCACGCCTCACCAACGAGCAGGTCGTCGCCGGCATCGTCGCCAACACGACGCGTCCGAGCCGGGGCTGAACTTGCGCGCCCCACTCCTGCGGCTGACGGGTCGGGGACTGGCACTGCTGGTCCTCGGCGCCGCGATCGCGATCGCGGCCGCCGTCATCGGCGAGCCCGACGTGGTGTGGATCGGGCTGCTCATGGTGGTGCTGCCCGTCCTGGGGCTCGTGCTCGTGGGCCTGACCCACCCCCGGCTGCGGATGCAGCGCAGGGTGGAGCCGGAGGAGGTGCCGCTGGGCAGCCGCCCCCGGGTGGTGATCGAGCTGGAGAACCGCTTCCCGGCCTCGGTCTCGGCACTCGACTTCCGCGACAGGGCGCCGTCGGAGTTCGGCTCCGACGCCAAGTTCTCGCTCGTGCGCGGACTCGGCGCCTGGCAGCAACCCGTCGGCTACGAGCTGCAGGCCAACCACCGCGGCCACTTCCGGCTGGGACCGCTGCGCGCCACCGCGACCGACCCGATGGGGATGGCGAGCTACAGCTGGTCCGTCCCGGGCGACGACGCGACGCTGAGCGTCACGCCGCGGGTGCACCCACTGGCACGCCTCAAGGACAGCATGGGGGCGGGCTCCTCCGGCGACGCCACCCCCCAGCGCATCGGGCAGGCCGGCCAGGACGACGTGCTGGTGCGGGAGCACCGGCACGGCGACGACCTGCGGCGCGTGCACTGGCGCATGAGCGCCAAGCAGGGCGAGCTGATGGTGCGTCTCGAGGAGCACCCCTGGGACCCGTCGGCCACGCTGGTGATCGACACCCGCGCTGGGGCGCACTTCGGCGAGGGCCCGGAGGGGACCCTCGAGTGGTGCATCTCCCTGGGCGCCTCTGTGGCGGCCGAACTGCTCTCAGCGCGCTACCGCGTGACGATCCTCTCCGCCGACTCGGAGGTGCTGTCCCCCGGCCACGTCGACAACCTGAGCGGCCGGCAGCGGATGCTGCGCCGCCTGACCGATGTGACGCCGTCGGAGGCCAGCACCCTGATGGAGGGGCTGGAGGACTCGACCGGTACCGGCAACTCCCAGTCCATCGTCGGGGCGCTCGGCCTGCTCGGCGCAGGCGACGCGGCGGCGCTGACCGCCGTGGGTTCCCGCATGCTGCAGTGCGCCGCGCTGGTCCCCGACGCCGCGGCGTTCGGTGCGGGCGCGGCCGTCGTCGCCGCCCACGACGACGCCTGTCGCCTGCTGGAGGCCGAGGGCTGGACCATCCAGCGCTATCGGCCCGGGCAGTCCGTACCCGATGCCTGGCTGGCGATGCTCGCACGCAGGGAGGCACGATGAGGTTCACCCACTCCCCCCTCAACTCCCTGGTCATCTCGGTGACCGCGTTCCTGTCGGCGCTGACGCTGCAGCCGATGCTCGTCGACGGCGCCTACCTGACCTGGGTGGGTCTGGTCGTGGCGACCTCGGGCGTCGTCGGGGCTCTCGGCGCCGTGGCGCGCGCCCCGCGGATGCTGACGATCCTGCTGCAGTTGGCAGCCATGCTCGTCCTGCTCGTGTGGAACGGCCTGGACCGGGCCGCCACCATCACCGGCGGCACCGACACGGGCCCTGTCGGCGCGCTGGTGGCGCTGGCGCGATCCGGGAGCACGACGGTCCGCGAGGGGGCGCTCCCGTTGCCGAGCGAGACCGGCCTGCTGTGGCTGATAGCCGCGATCCTCGCGCTGGTCACCATCACCCTGGAACTCCTGGTCAACGGCCTCGAGCAACCGGCCTGGGCGATGGCGCCGCTGAGTGTGCTCTACGGGATCGGCGCCCTGGCACTGCCCGGGGAGATGAGCTGGCGGCACTTCGCCCTGGTCGCCGTGGGCTACGTCGCGATCCTCCTGGCCACCACCGGTTTCGGCAGCGGCCGACGGGCGGGCACCCGCGCGCAGGTGGGTCAGTTCCAGGCGTCCCGGGTGGTGGTCGGCGTCGCGCTCGCGGTGGTCGCGGCACTGCTGGCCCTGCTGCTGACGCCGTCGGTGCCGATGGGCCCCAAGCAGCCGTGGCTCGAGGCCGGCCAGGACGCACCGATCCAGCTGTCGGACCCCACCATCGAGTTGAACCAGAACCTGAACCGGCCGCAGGAGACCGAGGTCCTGACCTACCGCACCGGCACCGGCGAGCCAACCTACCTGCGCACCGTCGCCCTCACGCGCCTGACCACGAGCGGGGCGCAGCTGGTGCCGATGCAGTTGGAGACCGGCGGCCTGGGCGAGATTTCCGCGCCGGGGACGGAGATCGAGATCGAGGTCGAGATGGACTTCGGTTCGGAGTACCTGCCGGTACCGTTCGCCGTCGAGTCGTTCCAGGCCGACGGCCGCTGGGCCCACGACCCGAACACCCGCGCCGTCGTTGCGACCGGCGACGACCGGCTCAACCAGACCGTCGGCCTGGGCTACCGCGCCCGCGCCGTCGCGCCCACCCCGTCGTTGGAGGAGGTCTCCGTAGCCGCGGCCGGCGCGGACCCCGCCGGCAACGAGACGCTCCGGGTCCCCGAGGGGATCGACCCCGCCGTCACGACGCTCACCCAGGAGGTCGTCGCGGGCGCAGCCGACGACGGCGCGAAGGCACTGGCCATCCAGTCCTACCTGCGCTCGGAGCAGTTCCAGTACACGCTGACGGCGCCGCAGTCGACCAGCCTGGACACCATCAGCGAGTTCCTGCTGAACACCAACGCCGGCTACTGCATCCACTTCGCCTCCGGCATGGTGACGATGGCCCGGATCTCCGGGATCCCCGCCCGGATGGCGGTCGGGTTCACCCCGGGCGAGGCCAACGAGGACGGCAGCTTCACGGTCACCACGCACAACATGCACACCTGGCCGGAACTCTACTTCGAGGGTCTCGGCTGGGTGCCGTTCGAGCCCACCAAGTCCGTCGCCTCGCCGCCGGAGTACACCAACCCCGACGTCGCCTCCACTGCGGAGCCGTCCGCCTCCCCCAGCCCCTCACCGTCACCCACCTCCGGCGAGACAGACCTGCCCGAGGTCACACCGACACCCACCACCCAGGACGGGCGGGGCGACGACGCCGAGGAGCCCACCTCGCTCGCGGGCCTGTGGATCGCGCTGGGAGTGGCCCTGGTGGCGGCGCTGCCGTTCCTGCTGCGCACGGGACAGCGCTTCTGGCGCCTGCGGGCCGGGCAGGAGCCGTCGGAGGCCGCGGAGGCCGTCTGGGACGAGGTGAGGGCCACGTTCATCGACCTCGGGATCGAGTGGGACGACCACACCCCCACGCTCGCCGCCGCCGGCATGACCAAGGACATGCCGCTGTCCAGCGCTCCCGTGCTGGCCGACATCGCCTCGACGGTGGAACGTGCCCGGTTCTCCCGCCACGGCGCCGACGTCTCGACCTTGGCGGAGCAGGTGCGAACCCTCCGCAAGGACCTGGTGGCCGTGCAGCCCGGCGGGTCGCACGCACGTGCCATGTTCCTGCCCGCTTCGCTCCTGCGGACCCGCTCGGGGACGTAGTCTGGGGACACCCCCTTTAACCCGGTGCGGGGCAGACATACAATGGGGCATCGGCCCACACGCAAGGAGTTCGGGATGGCTTTGTCAGAGCAGGAGCGCAAGCTGCTGGAGCAGCTTGAGGCGTCGCTCATGGCCGACGACCCGAAGTTGGCGGAGACGCTCAGGGGAACCGGCACCGTGAAGGTGCACCGACGACGTGCGACGCTCGCCGGACTGGGCTTCATCGCGGGCATCGTGGTGCTGATCGCAGGCGTCCAGGTCCACCCCGTCGTCAGCATCCTCGGCTTCGTGCTGATGCTGGTATCCGCCATCGTCGGCGTGAACTCGTGGCAGCGCGTGGCCGGCGAGGACGACAAGGGCGAGTCCCAGAGCGCACCGCACGACGGCTCCGGCCCGAAGCCGTCCAACCAGGACTTCATGGAGAAGCTCGAGGAACGCTGGCGCCGTCGCCAGGACGGCGGGGACAACTGACCCGCTAGGACGCCTTCCGCGTCAGCCTCGCCCGCCGCACCGCCGTCGGGCCGAACCGCAGCACCACCCGGTCCATCGCCGCCTCCGCCTGCGCCCACCCCACCTCCGGCTCGTCCAGGGCAGGCTGCAGGTAGGTCTCCTCCTTCGGCACCAACTTCTCCACCCGCACCCCCACCCGCCGGATCCTGGCGCGCTGCAGGTTCAGGCGCCGGAACAGCCGCATCGCCTCGGCGTGGACGTCACCCGTCAGGTCCGTGGGAGCCTTCAGCGTCCCGGTGCGGGTGATGGTGGTGAAGTCCGCGAACCGCACCGACAGCGTCACCACCCGGCCGACCATCTTCTGGGCCCGCATCCGTGAGGCGGTCCGCTCGGCCATCCGCAGGATCTCGGTGGTGACGACCTCCACGTCGTCGGTGTCGCGCGAGAAGGTCTCCTGGGAACCGATGCTGTGCTCGGCCGGCTCGCGTGCGATCACGGACCGCTCGTCGCGGCCCCAGGAGAGGTCGAACAGCAGCGCACCCAAGCCGTCGCCGAGCGCCCGCTGCAGCGTCGTCCTCGGGGTGTTGGCCACGTCGCGCACCGACTTCAGGCCGAGCCTGTGCAGCTTCTCGGCGGTCACCTCCCCGACGCCCCAGATGGCCTCCACCGGCAGCGGGTGCAGGAACTCGATGACGTCGTCGGGACGCACCAGCCGCAGCCCGTCGGGTTTGGCGGCCTTGGAGGCGAGCTTGGCGATGAACTTGCTGGGGCCGATGCCGACGGAGCACGCCACGCCCTGCTCGTCCATCACCTGGGCGCGCAATCCCTCCGCGATCGCCACCGGGTCGCCGCCCAGCCGTCGCAGGGCACTGGTGACGTCGATGAACGCCTCGTCGATGGAGACCATCTCCACCTGGTTGGTGATGGCACAGAAAATCTCCTCGATGGCGTCGGAGACGGCGCCGTAGCGGTCGAAGTCGGGGTGGATGACCGCCACCTGCGGGCACAGTCTGCGGGCCCTGGTGGAGGGCATTCCCGACGTGATGCCCCAGGCCCGGGCCGGGTAGTTCGCCGAGAGCACCACGCCGCGGCTGGAGCCGCCGACGAACATCGGCACCGTCCGCAACTCCGGGTGCCGGGCCATCTCCACGGAGGCGTAGAACGCGTCTATGTCCACGTGCATGACCACCGGTGCACTCATCGTCCCGCGCTCCCCGGGCTGGAGTGCCACAGCTTGCGCGGCGCCTCGGCCGCGCCGGTGCCGGCGGGCTTGACGTCGGCGTACGGCGACTGCTTGAACCCGCTGGCGTGCACCAGCACCCGGCGCCGGCCCATCCCGCCCGCGCGGGTGTGGTCCTGCGGATCCGGCGGCGGCTCCTCGTCCTGCCCCTGACCGTCGCCGGCGAGCGTCCTCGCCCGGGCGACCCGGCGCTCCTCGTCGTCCCCCCACTCGTCGGGGATCCACTCGCCGACGATGCCGTAGCCCTCGGGCACCTCCTCGATGATCTCGGTCACCGCACCCATGGCCTCCTCGGGCGTCGCGCCGCCCTCGACCGCACTCGCCCAGGCCTCGTGGACGTGCCCGAGGTCCCACGCCCCGGTGGCGCGGATGGAGATGCCCCGCGGTCCGGTGCGGCGGATCACGCCACGTACCAGCAGCATCCAGCTGTTGAACACCGTCGCGGCGTACGGGCCCTGGACGTTCTCGAAGAAGGTGGCGTCGACGGGTCCGGTGGAGTCGTCCAGGGTCAGGAAGACCACCCGCCGCCCGGAGCGCACCGGCGGCGTCTGCGTGGCCACCTTCACCCCGGCCACGAGCACCTCGGAGCGGTTGCGCCGCTCAAGGAGGGTGCGCGAGCTGGTGGCCCCGATGGCGGACAGGAACGGCAGGTAGCGCTCCATGATGTGGTGGCTGGCGTCCAGGCCGAGGATCTCCAGCTCGGCCTTGAGTCGCTCGTCGTCGTCCATCTCCGGCAGCCCGGTGGCGACGAGGTCGCACTCGGCCTCGCCGTCGTCGAAGTCCAGGGCGCCCTGCACGAACTGCTCGGCCACCTCCGCGGCTCGGCTCTGGGCGCGGGCGAGCGAACCCGGGTCGTCGGCGACCACCTGCGTCCGACGCCGTCCCCGGGACCTGGTGGCGGTGCGTTTGTCGGCGCGGCGCAGGCGCTGCAGGTCCGCCAGCGCCAGCAGCAGGTCCCGTCTGGTGATCCGGGTGCGGGACTGCACCCCGGCGCGGGCACCGATGCCGTAGCAGGAGTCGAACGCCCCGGCGAGGACGAGGTTGCGGGCCACCGGCTCGTCCACCCTGGCCCGGTTCCAGAAGTCGCTGAGCGAGGCGTAGGGCTGGCCCGCGACGATCCGCTCCACCTCCGTCCCGCTGATCCCCTTCACGTCCGCCAGCGACAGGCGGATCCCCCAGCCGTCGGGCGGCAGGTGCTCGGCCCGGTAGGTGCCGTGGCTGCGGTTGACGTCCAGGCCGAGCACCTCCACCCCCATGCGGCGGGCCTCCTCCAGCAGCAGCCGCTTGGGGTACATCCCCGGGTCGTGCGTGAGGACGCCTGCGATGAAGTGGGCCGGGTGGTGCCGCTTCAGCCACGCCGACTGGTAGGTGGGCAGCGCGAACGCGGCGGCGTGGGCCTTGCAGAATCCGAAGGAGGCGAACTGGACCAGGATGAACCACAGCTCGTCGATGGTGGCCTCCTCGTAGCCACGTTCCCTGGCCCTCGGGTAGAGCCACTCGCGGACCTGCTCCTGGCCCTCCTTGTCCCCGAGCGCACGGCGCACCTCGTCGCCCTGGGCGAGCGAGCAGCCGGTGGCGATGCTGATCAGCATGATGATCTGTTCGTGGAACACCACCACCCCACCGGTCTGCTCCAGGGCGGGGATGAAGCTGGGGTGGAGGTAGTCAGGTTCCCGCCAGCCCTGCCGCGCCTCCAGGAACGGGGTGACCATGTCGGACTTCACGGGGCCGGGCCGGAACAGGGAGATGTCGATGATGATGTCGGCGAAGGTCTCCGGGCCGAACTTGCCCACCAGTTCCCGCTGCCCGGGGGACTCGATCTGGAAGCAGCCGAGCGTCTGTCGGTTGCGGATCATCTCGTAGGTGGCGTCGTCGTCGAACGGCGCCAGGGCGTCGATGTCAGGCACCGGACCCGCCTCGGGGGTACGTGCCACCTCGTCGAGCGCGTGCGCCATGGCCGACTGCATCCGGATGCCCAGGACGTCCAGCTTCAGCAGCCCGAGGTCCTCGACGTCGTCCTTGTCGAACTGGCTCATCGGGAAGCCGCCGTAACTGGCCTCCATGGGCGTGCGCTGACCCAGCGAGGAGTCGCTCAGCAGCACGCCGCACGGATGGAGGGCGATGTGCCTGGGCAGTCCGTCGAGGGACTCCACCAGTTCGAACAGCACCTCGAGCCGCTTCTCGCCCAGTCCGGCGGCCCGCAGCTCGGGGAGGTCCCGCAGGGCCGCGCGGGCGTCACGGGCGCGGATGTGGGGGAACGCCTTGGCCATGGCGTCCACCTCCACCGGCGGCAGGCTGAGGGCGGCGCCGACGTCGCGGACGGCGTGGCGCACGCGGTAGGTCTCCAGCATCGCGACGCAGGAGACCCGCTGCCCGCCGAACACTTCGAGGATCCGCTCGTAGATCTCCGTACGACGGTGGGACTCGACGTCGAGGTCGATGTCCGGCAGCGCCACCCGCAGCGGCGAGAGGAACCGCTCCATCAGGAGGCCGTGCCGGATCGGGTCCACCCCGGAGACCCCGAGTGCGTAGTTCACGAGGCTCCCTGCTCCCGAGCCACGGGCCGCGCACCGGATGCCCAGGTCGCCGATTAGGCCCACCACGTCGGCGACGGTGAGGAAGTAGGACTCGAACCCGAGCCTGCCGATCACGGCGAGTTCGTCGTCGAGGCGGTCCAGCACCTCGCGCGCCGGGGTGCCGTATCGCTCGGCGATCCCCGACTCGCAACGAGCCCGCAACACCGCCGGGGCCTGCTCGGGAGTGGTGCCGAGGGTCTCGAACTCGGGCAGCCGGATCTCCCCCAGCCCGATGTCGTCGATGGGGTGCAGCCTGCACTCCTCGCCGAGTTCCCGGGTGCGGCCGAGCAGGGCCTCGACGTCGACCCCGGCCAGGCGGGCCACCTCCCGGGCCGCCTCCGACATCGCCGGCGTGGACTTCAGGTGGCCCTCGGCGTTGCGACGATCCACGTTGCGCAGGTCCAGCGGCACCAGCCTGCGAGCGGCGTCGAGGACGTCGGCGGTGGCGGCCTGCTCGCGGCGGGCCATGCGCACCATGTTCGTCAGCACCGAGCGCAGGCCGAGCTCCTCGGCGAGGTGGACCATGCCTGCGGCCTGGTGCGCCGAGGTGGGGCCACGGCCGCCGGTCTGGTGGTTGGTGGCGGCGACCACGAGGGAGTCCCCCACCAGTTCACGCCAGCGGGCGGCCTCGTCGCGGGCACCGTCGAGGTCACCGGCGGCGACGAGCTCCCCGAGGCGCGAGTCCGCGCCGAGCATCACGACGACGTCCCGGCCCGCGCACTGGGCGCCGACGAGTTCGGCGGTGGCCACGGGGTCGGAGCGCTCGCCGGAGAGGTGGACCCGGGTGATGAGCTGGCACAGCGTCCCCCAGCCGCTGCGGGAGCGGGCGAGGACGACGGCGCGCGGGAGCCGCTCGTCACGCAACTGGCCGCCGCGGGCCGCGGTGGGGCGGCGCACCGGTGTGCCACCGGCACCGATGGCGAGGTCCACCCCGACCACCGGCATGATGCCTGCCTTCAGGCACGCCTTGGCGAACCGGACCGCCCCGTAGAGCCCGTTCCTGTCGGTCAGCGCGAGGGTGTCCATGCCGTGCTCCGCCGCGGTCTCCACCAGTGCACCCGGGTGGGATGCGCCGTACTGGAAGGAGTAGCCGGAGGCCACCCTCAGGTGGGTGAAGGGCGTCATGAGGCACCCCTCTCCCCGACCCGTCTGACGCGGCGGGCGGCGTCGACGCAGAAGCGTTCGAGGTCACGGGCCAGGTCGTCGGCCTCGCGTGCGCTGATGATGGCGTGCTCGCCGGCGGCGGCCACCTCGACCCGCGTCGACAGGTAGCCGAAGAAGGAGGCCCACTCGCCCAGTTCGGGCGCGACCAGTCCCAACAGTTCCCAGACGTCGTGGCGCCCCCGGAACCGTCGCGGCGAGGCCGAGATCACCTTCAGCGCCACCTGCTCGGCCTGCCGGTGGGCGTGGACGTAGCGGTCCGCTGGGCGCGGCGTCGGATCAGTCGTGGCCATCAGTCGCTCACCGCCTGCAGCACCCAGTCCTCGTCGCCCACGGAGTGGGCCAGTTCGTAGACGCCGCGGTGGGAGCCGTTGCCGGCCTCGACGCGCCAGACCTCGCGCTCCCTGGTGAGGTCGCCGGTGCCGGGCTCCGGGTGCCGCCACCACGCCGTCGAGCGGCTCCAGCGGCCCTGGACCTCCTTGACCAGGAGCAGCCTCCCCCGCCAGATGAACTGCCTGGGTTGATCGCTGAACAGCACGTGTATCGGTTCTTCGTAGCTGCGCATGTGGGCCTCCCGGGATCGGTGTCCGCCCGGCGCTCCGGGCGGGATGTGCTTCAGAGATTCGACCCTCGTCGGGAAGCTTCGGGTCCGGCGCAGGGGTCGAGTCCACGCCGGACCCGAAGCGGCCCAGGTGTATCGATCGGTTCGAACCGAGCCCTTCCCCAAGACCCTCGGATTCGAACGACTGTTCGATACGTGTCCCACTATAACCCCACCCTCCGACAGGTGGTCAAGGGCGGGGCAGGATGGGGACATGAGACGCGTGCATGTCATCGTGACCGGGACCGTGCAGGGGGTCGGGTATCGCTGGAGCACCCGGCTGCGGGCCGAGGGGCTCGGTCTCGGCGGGTGGGTCCGCAACCGTGGCGACGGCGCCGTCGAGGCCGAACTCGAGGGGCCGGAGGACGCCGTGGAGCAGCTGCTGGACTGGATGGCCGACGGCCCGCCCGGCGCCCGGGTGCGCGACTTCCGGACCGCGGAGCTGGACCCGACCGGGGCGAAGCACTTCGAGGTCCGGGCCTGAGTCCGACACCCCGGACGCTGTCGCTATCCTCAGCCCCATGACCCTGACTGTGCGCGGCCCCTCGATCGCAGGGATGGCCGCAGCGGCAAGGTTGGCGCGGCTGGGCCACCGGGTCCGCCTCGTGACCGACGGCGAGGCGCTCGGCACCCGCTGGGCCGCCGCCCCGGGGCCGGGCGGCCACCTCGTCGACGCGCTGCCGCAGGTCATCTCCCTCCCGGCCACTTGGCGGGACCTGTTCAAGAAGTCCGGCGGCCACCTGCAGGCCGAGCTCAACCGGGCCCGCCTGGGGTGGGCCGAGGCGCCCGCCGCCGTGCACCGCTTCGCCGACGGCACCGTCGTCACCCTGCCCACCGGCCGGGGGGCACAGCACCGGGCCGTGGCGACCGCCTTCGGCGCCGGGGCAGCAGCCCGGTGGCGGAACCTGGTGGACGGGCTCGACGGGCTCTGGCTCGCCTACCGCCGGCACGCGCTGGAAGGCGTGGCTCCCGTCACCACCCGCGAGCAGCGCCGCAGCCTGTGGCTGGACCGCAGCCTCGGGGACCTGGCCGCAGACCTGCCGGCACCCCTCGGCCGCGTCGTCACGGACCTCGGGGACTCGCCCGGCTCCCCGGGCCTGCTCGCCGTCCGCCTGCACGTGGAGCAGCTCTTCGGGCGCTGGCAGCTCGTGGACGCCGACGGTGTCCCGCAACGGCCGTCCGTCCTGGTGGACCTGCTGGCGGCCCGGCTCGCGGAGCGCGGCGTCGAGGTGGTGGAACGGGGCACCTCCACCCCGGACGTCGACTGCCGTCCCGCCCGCGCCCGGACGTCGCTGGTCCCCGCCCGCGGCCCCGGACCCGCGCCGGCACCGCAGGTGGTGCACGAGCTCCGGGAGGGAACCGTCGAGGGCGGCGCGGAGACGGTGGACCACAGCGGCCGGCGGCCCGTCACCACTTGGCTGCGCCCCGCCCCGGGAGGCGTCCTCGCCACTGTCCACGACCACAACGCCCCCACCAGGGATCCGGCCTGGGGGCTCGAGACCCGCAGCGCCCGGCACTGGCTGCGGCGCCCGCCGGTGGTCTCGGACGTGCTGCGGGCCTCCGCCTCGTCGCCCGCCGGTGCGGAGCCGTGGGCCGAGCTGGGCAGCGCTGCACTGGCGGTCTACGAACTGCACGAGCGCCTCACCGGCGAGGACCCCCGGCCCACGAACAAGGACTTCCGCCCCGGTAGGCTTGGACGATGAGCACGCAGAGCCCCTGGGCCGGTTTCAGCACCGACCCCCGTGGGCGCGCCGGCCGCCGGTTGCGCGCCTCGGACAGGGACCGCGACCACGCCGCCTCGATCCTCGCGAACGCCTACGCCGAGGGGCGCCTGCGCGCCGAGGAGCACTCCGAGCGCCTCGACGCGGCACTGGGCGCCGACCACCTCGGGGACCTGGTCCCCATCATCTCCGACCTCGTCGTTCCGGCCCCCGCGTCACCCGGTGCCCGGCCCAGCCGTTTCCGCCGCAAGGACGAGCCCGCCCCCGGCGCGACGGGGTGGCACCGCAGGGAGCTGGCCGTCCGCACCGGCCCGGGACTCCCCGACCGGAGCAGGAACAGGGTGCTCGCCTACGGCCTTCCCATGCTGGTCGTCGTGGCGGTGACGGCGTTCGTGGTGCTCGGGCACATCCCCTTCGGGTTGCTGGGAGTGGTCCCGCTGCTCGGGGTCTTCGCCCTGCGGCGCACCCGCGACCGGCACCCCGGCCACGGTGGCAGCGACCAGCTGCCCGATCCCAACCGGTACGACTCCTGACGGACCCGGTGGCGCGGCGGGGTAAGCTTGTACGTCAGTCTCTAGTTGAGGATGCAATCTTTTGACCACTTCACGCCATGACCTGGACCGAGAAATCGCTCTGGAACAGGCCCACGTCGACAAGGTCTACGCCAACCTCGCGAACGCGACGGCGAGCGCGAAGCAGGTGGCCCGCCAGGGCCGCGAGATCTTCTTGTCGGACCGTACCAACTGGATGCGCGAGGAGGACGGCACCGCGCTGTTCGAACGCGACGCCTTCGCCTACCAGGCGGCCAGGCGGTTGGCGGTGCTGGACGCGGAGCACGAGGGACTGGTCTTCGGTCGGCTGGACATGTCGGAGCCCGCCGACGAGGTCCGCCACATCGGCCGCCTGGGCGTGCGCGACCAGGAGTACGAGCCGCTGGTGATCGACTGGCGCGCCCCGGCCGCCGAGCCGTTCTACCGGGCCACCCAGACCGACCCCATGGGCGTGGTCCGGCGTCGCGTGCTGCGCTGCCGCGACGACAAGGTGGTCGGTCTCGAGGACGACCTGCTGGACACCGACGCCGAGACCGACCTGCCCATCCTCGGCGAGGGTGCACTGATGGCGTCCTTGACCCGCGCCCGCGGACGCACCATGAAGGACATCGTCGCCACCATCCAGGCGGAGCAGGACGAGGCCATCCGCGCGCCGTACCAGGGCGTGACGGTCATCGCCGGCGGCCCCGGCACCGGCAAGACGGTCGTGGCACTGCACCGCGCCGCGTACCTCCTCTACTCCAATCGCGCCCGCCTCGAGAAGGGCGGCGTGCTGGTGGTGGGCCCCTCGAACGTGTTCATGAACTACATCGAGCGCGTGCTGCCGAGCCTCGGCGAGGACTCCGTCACCCTCAAGGCGATCGGTTCCGTGGCCAGCGACGTCCTCGGCATGGCCAGCGAGCGGGTGGACCGTGCCTCGGCCGCAACCCTCAAGGGCAGCCTCCGGATGCTCGACGTGCTGCGCCGACTGGTGCGGCTGCCGCTGATCTCCGGCCCGGAGACCCTGCGCGTACGCGTGACGGTCAAGGGCGAGGTGCTGATGCTCCACGAGGACGAGCTGAACCGGATCCGTGACAACGTCCTGTCACACACCAAGCTGAACCGCGGCCGGGGCCAGGCCCTGGACCAGGTGGTGGCCGCGCTGGCCCGCAAGCTGTCCGACGACGTCGAGCTCGGGGACGACGAGGTCGAGTCGCTGATCCGTGAGCAGGCGAGCCTGCAGATGTTCATGAACGCCTGGTGGCCCGCGCTCAGCACCCCACAGGTGCTCGCACGCCTGGCCGACCCCCGCATCGTCGAGCAGGTGGCGCCGAGACTCACCCCCGAGGAGCGCGCTGACCTCGTGGAGAGCTACACCTGGCTGCAGCACGACGGCGAGGACTCCGAGATCACGGGTTGGTCAGTGGCGGACATGGCGCTGCTGGACGAGCTGCTCGACATCCTCGGCCCCGCACCGGTGGACCCCGACGACTCCGACGAGCCCTTGTTCGTCGGGTTGGACGCGGTCAACGAGCTGGTCACCACGGCCGACGTGCTGCGCTCCGAGCGCGTCGAGGACCCGGACGCCGACCCGCAGCGCACCTTCGCGCACATCCTCGTGGACGAGGGCCAGGACATCACGCCGATGCAGTGGCGCCTGCTGCGCCGTCGCGGGCCCCAGTCCTCCTGGACGATCGTCGGGGACCCGGCGCAGAGCTCCTACCCCCACCAGGACGAGACGGCCAGGTCGCTGGACGAGATCGTCGGCCGCGGCCCGCGCCGCACGTTCACGCTGAGCACCAACTACCGCTCCCCGCAGGAGGTCTTCGACCTCGCGGCCAAGGTGATCGTCAAGGTGTTCCCCGAGGCGGACCTCCCCCGGGCCGTGCGCTCCACCGGCGTGGAGCCCAAGCTGGCCACCACCACCCCGGCGGACCTCGACGCGGACCTGCTGCGCCACGTGCGGGAGCTGGCCGGCCAGGTCAGCGGCACCGTCGGCGTCGTCGTCCCCGCCTCCCGCCTCACTGCGGTGACGAAGCTCACCATGTCCGACCCGAAACTGGCCGCCCTGGAGGCGCGCCTGGTCGTGGTCACCGCCCTGCAGGCCAAGGGCTTGGAGTACGACGGCGTCCTGGTGCTCTCTCCGGACGAGATCGTCGCGCAGGCCCCCGGCGCCGAGCGCGTGCTCTACGTCGCCCTCACCCGCGCCACCCAGCGGATGACGACGCTGGACGTCACCGAGCCCGGTACCCCGGCAGCCTGGCGATCACTTCTGTCGTAGCCATCCAGCGGTTCTGCGTGAAGAACTGCAGGCCGGGCGCGCCCGCCTCGAGGACCTCGAGGCACACGTCGACGGCCCGCTGGATCCCGATCCGGCGCACCTCCGCCGGGTCCCCGGCGGCGTTCAGCTGGGCGACGAAGTCGGCGGGCAGTTCGCAGTCGGCGAGCTGCGCGAAGCGCTCGACCTGGGTGATCACCGTCAGCGGGGCGATGCCCGGGATGATCGGGATGTCGCACCCGCGAGAACGGACCCGGTCCACGAGCTCGACGTAGCGGTGCCCCTCGAAGAACAGTTGCGTGATGGCGTAGTCGGCCCCGGCCGCCGCCTTCTCGACGACGATCCGGGCGTCGAGCTCCGGGTCGTTGTCCGGCTGGTGGACGTTCGGGAACGCCGCCACTCCCACGCAGAACTCGCCGCGGGACTTGATGAACTCCACCATCTCGGTGGCGGTGGCGATGCCTTCGGGGTGCTGCTCCCACGGCACGTGCGGCCCACCGGGCATGTCACCGCGGATCGCCAGGATGTTGTGCACGCCGGCGTCCTCGAAGGCACCGAGGGTGCGGGCCGTGTCCTCGCGGGACTGCGATACGCACGTGAGGTGACCCACCGTGAGCGTGCCACGGGCGGCCAGCAGGCGCGTGGCCTCGATCGTGCGGTCCCTGGTGGACCCGCTCGCCCCGTAGGTGACCGACATGAAGTCCGGCTCCAGCTGCTCCAGCTTCTCAACCGTCGTCCAGAACTTCTGCTCCTCCTCGCTCCTACGGGGCGGGAAGAACTCGTAGCTCAGCAGTGGCGAGTCGGCCGCGGCGAGCAGTTGGGCGACGGTCCTCGGGTCGTGGGGGGCGGTGGACATGCGGCCAAGGATAGGAGAAGCCGCTCCCGCCGACGGACCGCCCGGCCGAGCATGAGATGCGTAGGATCGACGTCATGCCTGCAGCCGACCGCCCACGAACAGTCTCCCGTCTCGCTGCCTTCCAGGGCACGATCTTCGCCGAGATGTCCGAACTGGCACGTGTCCACGACGCCGTCAACCTCGGCCAGGGATTCCCGGACTGGGACGGCCCTGCACGGATGCTGGAGATCGCCCGCGAGCAGATCGCCGCCGGCAACAACCAGTACCCGCCTGGCCGGGGGTTCGCCGAGCTGCGGCACGCCGTCGCCCACGACAGGCACTCGCGGGGCGCGGGCACGTTCGACCCCGACGAGGAGGTCCTCGTCACCGTCGGCGCCACCGAGGCGATCGCGGCCGGCGTGCTGGGGTTGGTGGAGCCGGGCAGCGAGGTGATCCTCCTCGACCCCTACTACGACTCCTACGCCGCCGCGGTTGCGCTGGCGGGCGCGAGGCGTGTGAGCGTTCCGCTGGCACGCGACGGCCACCGGTTCGGCGTCGACCTGGACGCGCTGCGCCGCGCCATCACCCCCGCCACGGCGATGCTGGTGGTGAACTCCCCCCACAACCCCACCGGCACGGTGTTCACCTACGCGGAGCTGCGCGGCATCGCCGAACTCGCGGTGGAGCACGACATCCTCGTGCTCGCCGACGAGGTGTACGAGCACCTCACCTTCGGACCGCCCCACATCCCGATCGGGACACTGCCCGGCATGAGGGAGCGCACCGTGAGCGTCTCCAGCGCCGCCAAGACGTTCAACGTCACCGGCTGGAAGACCGGATGGGCCCTGGCACCCAAACCACTGCTCGACGCCGTGCTCACGGCCAAACAGTTCCTCACCTACGTCGGCGCCGGACCGTTCCAGCCGGCGGTGGCCCACGCGTTGCGCCATGAGCAGGCGTGGGTGGCGCGGTTGCGCGACTCGCTGCGGGGCAAGCGGGACCGGCTCAGTGCTGCACTCGAGGCGATGGGCCTGACCCCGGCCGCCAGCGACGGCACGTACTTCGTGTGCGCGGACGTCCGCGGCATCGGGGCCGACGACGCCGTCGAGTTCTGCCGCCGGCTGCCGACCGAGCGCGGCGTGGCCGCCATCCCCGTGCCGGTGTTCAGCGACCACCCGCAGCAGTGGCGCACCACGGTGCGGTTCGCCTTCAGCAAGCAGGACGCCGTCCTGGACGAGGGCGTGCGCCGCCTCAGCCTGCGCTGAGCACCGCCGCGTTGCGAAGCACCGGCAACTGTTCGCGGACCTCGCCGACGGTACTCGGGTCGACGTCCACCACCACGAGTTCCGGGCCGGAGCCGAGCTCGTGCAGCACCGCGCCGTCGGCGGCGACCACCATCGACGTCCCCACGCCCGTGGGAGGGCCGCTCACCTCGACGTCGTCGACGCCCGCCTGGTCGACGGCCACGACGATCGAGGTGCAGTCGAGCGCCCTGGCCGTGGTGAGCGTGCGCCACTGGTGGACCTTGCCGGGGCCGGGCGCCCACGCGGCGGGTACCAGGACCACCTCCGCGCCGCGTTCCGCGAGGGTGGTGAACAGCGCCGGGAAGCGCACGTCGTAACAGGTTGCCAAGCCCACGCCGACGCCACCGATCTCGACGACCACGGGCTCGGAGCCGGGCGCGACGTCATCGGACTCGCGGTGGCCAAGGGCGTCGAAGAGGTGGATCTTGTCGTAGCTCGCCTCCACGGCCCCGGTCACCAGGAGGGTGTTGTGTACGCGCCCGTCGGCGGCGAGGGTGAACATCCCCGCCACCACCGTGATCCCCAGCCTGGTGGCCAGCTCCCGCACCGTGGTGGCCCACGAACCGTCGAGGGGCTCGGCCACCTCCGCGGGCGAACCGGTGAAGGAGCACATCGTGGCCTCCGGGAACACCACCAGTTCCGCTCCGGCGGCGGCGGCGCGGCGGCACAGGTCGCCGACCAGTTCCAAGTTGGCCTGCGGATCCGTCGAGGCCGTGATCTGGGCGAGTGCGATGCGCATGTCCATACTCAACCACCCGGGGATGGGTGATGTCCCCGATTGTCCCTACCAATAGACTCGGAACCGTGCAGCCAGATCCCTCGAACCCCCTCGGCCCCGAGTTCCTGAACGGAATCGGCGGCGCCATCTCCGACTTCCTCGACGGTCAGGCAGACGTCGTCGCCGAGATCGGCGGCACCCCGATGCTGGAACTGGCGCGCACCTTCAGCGCCGGCGGCAAACGGCTGCGCCCGGCGTTCTGCTATTGGTCGCACGTCGCCGCGGCCGGCCATCCCGAGGACGCGACGGCGCTGCTTCGGGCCTCCGCATCCCTGGACCTGCTGCACGTCTCGGCGCTGGTCCACGACGACCTGATCGACGCCTCCGACACCCGGCGCGGGATCCCTTCCGCGCACCGCCAGTTCGCCGCCCACCATCGCGCGGCCGGCGGACGGGGCGACGCCGACGACTACGGCACCGCGGCCGCGATCCTGCTCGGGGACCTGCTGCTGGTGTGGAGCCTCGAGCTGTTCGAGAACTCCGGGATGCCGGCCGAGGCCACGGCGCGGGCACGCACGAAGCTGGCGTCGATGCGCACCGAGGTGACCGCCGGGCAGTTCCTCGACGTCAGCGCTGCCCACGGAGTCACCGGGTCGGCCACCCCTGCCGAGGAACTCGCCGACGCCCGCCGCATCCTGGAGTACAAGACCGCCAGCTACTCCGTGCGCCGCCCCGCGCAGGCGGGTGCCGCGCTCGGCGGCGACGACCCACGCCTGCAGGCCGCCCTCGGGGAGTTCGGCTCCGCGCTGGGCGCCGCCTTCCAACTGCGCGACGACGTGCTCGGCGTCTACGGCGACGAGGCGGCCACCGGCAAGCCCACCGGCGGCGACCTGCGTGAGGGCAAGCGCACCATCCTGGTCCTCACCGCGCTGGACCGCGGCGACGCCACCCAACGGCGCACCTTGGAGGCGATGCTCGGCCACCAGGAACTGACCGACGAGCAGGTCGCCACCGCCCGGGACGTCATCGAGGCCACCGGCGCCCACGGCCACGTCGAGGAGCTCATCGCACGGGGAACCGCCGACGCGCTCGCCGCGCTGGGGTCCGCGGAGATGACTCCCGAGGGCCGCACCGCGCTCACCCGGCTCGCCGAGCTGAGCGTGAAGCGTGACCGATGACCCGCACGGGGGCCTGACCAGCGACGAGGTCGCGCAGCGGGTCTCCGAGGGAAAGGTCAACATCCTCCCGGCCCGGTCCGGCCGGAGCACCGGCCAGATCGTCCGGGCCAACGTGTTCACCCGTGTGAACGTGATGCTGTTCATCCTGTTCGTGCTGGTGATGGCGACGGGCCAGGTCACGCAGGGCCTGTTCGGCACCCTGATCATCGCAAACTCCATCATCGGCATCATCCAGGAGCTGCGGGCGAAGCGGACCCTGGACAGGCTGGCCGTGGTGGGCGAGGCCCACCCCACGGTGATCCGGGACGGGCTGCGCCACACCATCAGCCGCGACGAGGTGGTCCTGGACGACCTGATCGTCGTCGGCCCGGGCGACCAGGTGGTGGTCGACGGCGAGGTGGTCTGGGCCGATTACCTCGAACTGGACGAGTCCATGCTCACCGGCGAGGCGGACCCCGAGCCGAAGGTCATGGGTGACGAGGTCCTCAGTGGCGCCTTCGTGGTCTCCGGCACCGGCTACTACCGCGCACGGAAGGTCGGGGCCGACGCCTACGCCGCCCAGATCACGGCCCAGGCCGCCAGGTTCACACTCGTGCGCTCCGAGCTTCGGCAGGGCATCGACGCCATCCTGAAGTTCATCAGCTTCATCCTCGTGCCGGTGGGCCTGCTGACCATCTGGGTGCAGTTCAACCAGGACGACACCACCTGGCGGGAGATGGTGCTGCGCATGACCGGTGCGCTCGTGCCGATGGTGCCCGAGGGCCTGGTGCTGCTCACGTCGATGGCCTTCGCGCTGGGCGTCATCCGGCTGGGTCGCCGCAACGCCCTGGTGCAGGAGTTGCCGGCGATCGAGGGCCTGGCCAGGGTGAGCGTGGTCTGCGCGGACAAGACGGGAACCCTCACCCAGAACGCAATGACCCTGGGCGAGATCGTCCAGGTCGACGGGGCCGACCAGGAGCAGATCCGCGAGGTCCTCTCGCAGCTCGTGGCGGCGGACCCCACCCCGAACGCCTCCATGCAGGCCATCGCGGGGGACGTCGCCCCGGCGCGGGACCGGTGGCAGGTCATCGGCAGGGCGCCGTTCACCTCCGCCAAGAAGTGGTCCGGGGCGTCCTTCGCCGGTCACGGCAACTGGGTGCTGGGCGCGCCGGACGTCCTGGCAGGTGGCGCGGTGGCGCGGCGCGCGGAGGAGATCGGCGCGACGGGACGCCGGGTACTGCTGCTGGCGGAGGCTTCGGCGGTCGTCGACGCGCCCGACTCGCCGGGCGACCTGTCACCGATGGCACTGCTGGTGCTGGAGCAGCTGCTGCGGCCCGACGCCGGCGAGACCCTCGAGTACTTCCGGGGCCAGGACGTCGCCGTCAAGGTCATCTCCGGCGACAACGCGGCCTCCGTGGGTGCCGTCACGCGCCAGTTGGGCGTGTCGACGGAGGACGCGGTCGACGCCCGGGGCCTCCCCGACGACGACACCGCGTTCCGGGCGGCGGTGAACGGCGGCAGCGTCTTCGGGCGCGTCACCCCGCAACAGAAGCGCCGCATGGTGGATGCCCTGCAGTCCGAGGGCCACGCCGTCGCGATGACCGGCGACGGCGTCAACGACGTCCTCGCCCTCAAGGACGCGGACCTCGGGGTCGCGATGGGTTCCGGTTCCCCGGCGACGCGTTCGGTCGCCCAGATCGTGCTCCTTGACGACCGGTTCGCGACCCTGCCGCACGTGGTGGCGGAGGGCCGCCGCGTCATCGGGAACATCGAGCGGGTCGCGAAGCTGTTCCTGACCAAGACCGTCTACGCCGCCACCCTGGCCCTGCTGGTGGGGGTCATGGGGCTGCCAAGCCCGTTCCTGCCGCTGCACATGACGATCGTGGGATGGTTCACCATCGGGATCCCGGCGTTCCTCCTCAGCCTCGCCCCGAACCGGGAGCGGGCCCGCCCCGGGTTCGTCCGGCGGACGCTCGCCGCGGGGATTCCGTTCGGCCTCATCATCGCGACCGTCTCCTTCGTCACCTACTTGGTGACCCGGGGCCTGGGGGACGTCTCGGACGCCCTGCAGGTGCAGGCCTCCACCGCCACCCTCGCCGCGCTGATCATGACGGCCTCCTGGGTGCTCGCGGTGGTATCGCGCCCATGGTTCGTGTGGCGGCTGGCGCTGGTGGGGTTCGGCTACGCCTTCTACGCCGCGATCTTCCTGTGGGAGCCCGCGGCCACCTTCTTCCACCTGGACATCTCCAACACCGCAGCGATGGGTGCGGGCCTCGTGGCGGGCCTGGCCGGGATGGGTGCGGTGGAACTGACCTGGTGGGTCACCGCAATGATCCGCGGGGACCGCCCCCGTGTCCTGCCTCAGAGGCCGGCGGCCGCCAACCGGTAGGCCTTGGCGTCGGCGTCGCTGCTCCAGGCGTGCTCCACGGCCGCCCTGACGGCGCCGACGCGAGCCACGGCATCCGGGTCGTCGAGCACCGCGTCGGTCAGCGCCACCCGACGGGCACCGGCCGCAAGGAACGGGGCCACTGACTGCGCGCTGAAGTCGCCGAGGACGAACCAGGGCAGCGCCTCGCTGCTGAAGGGCCGCTGCCGGGACACGGCCTCCACGAAGGGCGGGGAGTCAGTGTCGTCGGCAGTGAGCGGCCCGACGAAGAGGTACTGCCATTCGTCACCCGGCCGCCTGACGGTCCGCGCGTCGCAGGCGTTGCGACCCAGCAGGCTCCACTGGTGCCCTCTGGGGTAGGACCCCCAAAGCTTCCAGCCCGGCCTCTCCAGGTGCACGACGTCGGCCGAAGCGTCCTCAGCGCAGTCGCCGTTGGTGGTTGCCAGCAGCAGCGGCACGTGGGCGTACACCTCGCGGAAGGCTCCCAGAGTGTCCGCGTCTCGGGAGTCGTCGCCGCTGGCCTCGAGCACCAGCAGGTCCACTCCCGCCCGGATCACGGGGGCGAGCCGGTCGATGTCGGACTGGTCGGAGCGGGCGTGCAGCGCAACGCGTGCGAGCGCCAGTCGCGAGCCAAGACTCATCAGTGCAGTCACGTCCCCAGCGTAACCGGCGGACCCCCGGTCGGGGCGGCGATGCGGATTTCTGTGTTTGTCGGTGGCCCGTGCGATACTTCCGCCCGGCGCGCCTAACGCGCGCCTTTCGCTGCCGGTGCCTAGAATCATCCCCACGGGCTGACACGGCCTCCTTCCCCGACCGTGTTTGGAGCAGTTCTTGATGAGCAGCACTTACGACCCGTTGGTTGGCACCGTGTTGGACGATCGCTACGAGATTTTGGCGAAGCTTGCACGGGGCGGAATGGCAACGGTCTATCGCGCACGCGACCAGCGACTCACTCGCACGGTCGCCGTCAAGGTCATGCGCACCGACCTGGGCGAGGACGACGAGTTCGCCGCCAAGTTCGACAGGGAGGCCCGCGCCGCCGCCACCCTCAACCATCCCGCCGTCGTGGGCGTCTTCGACCAGGGCACGGCACTGGGTCGCCCGTACATCGTTATGGAGTTCGTCGAGGGCGAGACGCTGCGCCGCGTGATCAGCCGCGAGGCACCCCTGTCACCCGTCGACGCACTGGACCTGCTGGAGCCGATCGTCTCCGCGCTCGCCTGCGCACACGAGTCCGGGCTCGTGCACCGTGACATCAAGCCGGAGAACGTGCTGATCTCCACCCGTGGCCAGGTCAAGGTGGCCGACTTCGGGTTGGCCCGCCTGATGACCTCACCGCAGATGACGGCCACCGGGGTGCTTGTCGGCACGGCGAGCTACCTGCCGCCGGAGCTGGTCACGCACTCGCGCCCCGACACCCGCAGCGACATCTACTCCGCGGGCATCGTCGCGTTCGAGATGCTCACCGGCACCAAGCCCCACACCGGCGAGAACAACTACCAGATCGCATACCGGCACGTGAACGTCGACGTGACCGCCCCGTCGGAGCGGTTCGCCGCCCAGGGGCACAAGGGGTGGCGGATCCCCGACCACGTGGACGCCTTCGTCGCGGCCTGCACTGCCAGGGATCCCGAGAACCGCCTGGCCGACGGCAGGGCCATGCTCAGGCGGCTGCGCGAGGTCCGGGCGGCGCTGCTCAAGGACCCGCAGGCCGACAACCCCGAACTGGCGCGCAGCCTGCAGCCCGTGGTGGCCCGCGACGGTGACCTGACCCAGGCGATCGCGCCCCGCCCCACGCCGCGGCCGCGCCCGATCGCAGCGGCTGTCGGCGCCACGGCCTCGGGCCACCCCCGCAGCCACGCGTCGGCTCAGCTGCCGAACCACGCCTCGACGGCCGCCACCGGAGTCCTGACGCGGCACCCGGCCCCGGCCTGGGAACCGGTGCGGCCCCGCCCGAGCGGGCGGGTGGAGTCACCCCTGGAGCGTCGTTCCCCGGTCTCGCCGAGGGGCGAGGACTCGGGTAGGCAGCCACGCCTCAGCCGCACGCCCGTGTTCCCCAACGTGCACCTGTCCCACTCCCCCGTGCACCGTCGCCGACGGGGCATCGTCGCGCTGGTCCTGGTGCTGCTGCTGACCGCGGGGGCGGGGATCGGTTCCTGGTGGTGGATGTCAGGGAGGTTCACGGTCGTCCCGACGATGGTGGCCGCGACCGAGGCGGAGGCACTGGCGGCGGTGGCCGCCAACGACCTGCGTGCAGAGACGCTCACCGACTACTCCGAGGACGTTGCCGCCGGCATGGTGGTCTCCACAGACCCGGGGGCCGGTTCCCGCCTGCTGCGCGGGGACACCGTCACAATCACGGTGTCGCAGGGGCCGGAGCGCTACGGCATGCCGGAAGTGGTGGGCAAGGGCGTCGACGAGGCCCGCTCCCTGCTGGCCGCGCAGAACCTGCTCGTGGGAACGGTCACGGAGTCCTGGTCCGAATCGGTGGCGGCCGGGATCGTAACCGCGGCCTCCCAGGAGGTGGGCGCCGCCCTGAAGCGAGACACCGTGGTCGACCTCACCGTCTCCAAGGGCCCACAGCCGATCGACGTCGCCGACCACACCGGACGCGACGCCGCGGCCGCGAAGAAGGCCCTGGAGGACGCGGGCTTCGACGTGTCCGTGACCGAGGAGCACAACGCCTCGGTGGGGGCCGGCCTCGTCATCTCCCAGACCCCGAACTCGGGCACCGGATTCAGGGGCGACGACATCGCCATCGTGAAGTCACTCGGACCGGTGATGGTCGAGATCCCGGACGTCCGCTACAAGAGCACCGACGACGCCACGCAGATCCTCGAGGACCTCGGCCTCAAGGTGGACAAGCGCTACGTCACCGACTTCCCCCTCGCCCTGGAGATCGCCTCGGGCACCGAGCCCGGGCGAGGTTCGTCGGTTGCCGAGGGCAGCACGGTGGTCCTGCTCGTCTCCTAGTGACGCGACGGTTCCCTACACTCGAGGCAGTGTCATTTCTTCAGGGGGAGCTGCCATGGAATCGCCGTTGCTCTGGATCCTGCTCGCCGTACTGGCGGTGGGGATCGGGATCGGGGTCTTCTTCGTCGTCCGCAAGCACAGATACGTCAAGGCGATCCGTGCGAAGGGCTGGACCTGGGTGGAGAGCCCGGGCATCGCGATCATCGTCGGACTCAACGTCCCGCCGTTCGGTCTGGGGTTCTCGCGAAGCGTCGACGACCAGGTGCTGGGTGCCTCGCAGGGCGGCACCGGCTTCCAGGCCTTCCGCTACCGGAGCCAGTTCTTCCGCAGTGACGGCTACGTCCTCACCATGCGCCTGCCCAGGTCGTTGCCCGAGTTCTACCTGTTCGAGCAGTCCTCCCCGCGGGAGGCGATCACCGGGCAGGTCGTGAACCCGGGACCGCTGCAGGCGGTGGCCCCGGACCCCGACTTCGGGCGGACCGTGTTCTCGGCGGTGGCGGGCGCCACCAGCCGGCCGCCGACGGACGCCGACGGCAAACCCATGCGCGTCGACCTGTCCATCGACCACGACCAACTGGTGATGCTGCACGTCCCGCGTGACGTCGACGAGCTCGCGACCGCCGTCGAGTGGCTGGCCGGCGTGCACGCAGCCATCGTCGCCTCCCCCGCGGTCCAGTTCAGCGGTCCCCCGGCGCCGCAGCACCTGTCCTTCCACGGGCTGCCGCACTGGTCCTACGTGCCCCGCGACGACAGCATGCTGGGGCTGGTCAACCACACCCGCGGTGGCCGCAACCACCGCGCGGAGGACATCGTCACGTCCAGCAACTTCGGGCTGCCCTTCATCCGGCTCACCCACCACTGGGAGACCACCCACACCTCGACGGACTCCAAGGGCAACACCACCACCCGCACCGAGCACCACTCGGAGGTCATCTGCGAGTTCCAGACCACCTTCGGCTTCCACGAGATCTCGTTCAACTGGGGCCTGTTCGGCAAGAAGCTGAGCTTCGAGTCCACCGCCTTCAACGACGCGTTCAAGGTCCGCAGCCCGTCGGCACGCTTCGCCCACGACGTGGTGCATCCCCGGCAGATGGAGTACTTCCTGCGGGCCCGTCCGGTCCCGTTCAGCATCGAGGGCAACGGCCGGATCCTCGTGGAGCGTCGCGACTGGAACCCGCAGGAACTGGCCTGGTTCTCCGACTTCCTGCGCGGCTTCTTCGCCCGCGTCCCGGACTTCACCTGGAAGGAGCTCGGCGCCTGGCCGCGGCCCATCACGGAGGTCGAGGACTACAACCGCTGAACTGAGAGAACTCTTCACCGACTGGGAACGACCGTGTTTCCAGGCTGCTGACCTGCTGCCGTGAGCCCGCTGCGGGTCCACTGGGGGTGTACGAGGTCGGGGGACATCGTGAAACTGTTGCGGCTGCTCAGCATCGTGCTACCGGCGATCGCGCTGGTCACCGGCGTCTCGTCGGAAGGCGCCACGGCCACGGACGTGTACACAGAGGAGGGTCTGCACCAGGTCAACGGTCGGGAGTGGCGGACGGCCTGCACCCGGTACTCCTCCAATGTGGACCGTTGCCGCACCGAGATCCTCGCCACCCAGGTGGAGCAGGTTGGTGGGCGATTCGTCCAGTCAACGGACTGGGTGTTCAACAACCTGACGTACAAGCCCTCGCCCCGCTCCGTGTGGGAAGACAACCCGTTGGGCGGCTACGGCGAACCGGGGGCCGCGTTCGGCTGGACTGCCACGGACGGCCGCGGCTGGCGCGTGGAGTGTGACACCGCCGCCACCGGCAACGGCGCCTGCCGCGCCTACACCCGGTCCAGTGTCATCGAGTCCCGACTCGATCGCCGTGGCAACCGCACCTTCCACTGGGTAAACAAATGGGTGTTCAACAACATCGTGCACTTCACCCCGACGGCTCCCACGCCCACCCGGACCGCCCGCACCACGCCCTCTGCGACCAAGACCCTGCTTCCGCCGACGACGCCCACGACCCCGGTCGCGACGGCGACGGTGACCGCGAGCGCCACGGCGGCGAGCACAACCGCGACCCCGACCCCAAGCGTGACGGCGACGGCGACAGCCACCCCCGAGCCGACCGAGTCGGCCACACCCGGAACTGGCCTGGCCGCCCCCTCGTTCGAGGGGATCTCGGGTCGCAGTGACACCTCGATCAGCTTCCGCTTCACCCGGTCCGCAGACGACCTGGGCTGCTCACCCGGGCTCACCTACCAGGTCCGCGTGGACGCCGGGGCCTGGCACGACGTCGGCAACTTCGACGCGGCCTGCGACCGGAGAACGATCGGCTACAAGTTCGAGGCACTGACCCCGGGCACGGAGTACGTCCTCGAGATCCGCGCGGTGCGCGAGGAGGCAGGGACGAGGACCTACTCAGAGTCTGCCCAGACAACAGCCAGCACCACAGGGACGCCGCCGACCGCGCCCGCGTCGCCAACCCCGAGCGCCACGCCCTCGAACACGCCCAGCCCCAGCGCCACGGCATCGGCGTCCGAGACCTCGACCCCGACCGACACCACCGCGCCGAGGAACATCGGGGTGACCAACCAGACGGACACGAGCATCAGTGTCGGTTTCCTGCGTCCTATCGACTCCGACGGGGTGTGCTCGCCCCGGATCACCTACCAGGTCCGGGTCGACGCGGGCGGCTGGGCCGACGCCGGCGGCTTCGATGCCGCTTGTGAGCGCGAGCGGGTCGGCTACAAGTTCGACGGCCTCGTACCGGGGACCCAGTACGAACTCGGGGTCCGTGCCGTGCTCACCATCGACGGCACGAAGTCCTTCTCGGCCGCGATCACCGCCATGGGCAGCACGACGGGTGAGACACCCACCGCCACCCCGACGCCCACGACCAGCCCGAGCGCCACACCGACCGCAACCCAGAGTCCAACCGCGACGCCCACGACGAGCCCGACGCACACGCCCCCACTGGAGCCGACCCCGGAGCCGTCCGCGACGTTCGACCCCAAGGTCCTGTCGGCACCCAGACTTCGTGGGCCCGTCAACCAGACCGAGACATCGATCAGTATCGTGATCTACCGCGTGGAGGAGTCGTTCGGGATCTGCCAGCCGGACATCTTCTACGAGATGCGCGGCGGCGAGTTCGCGGACTGGCACCTGCACGGCACCTTCCCCACCGCCCCGTGCGACGACCCCGACCCCGGGTTCAAGTTCCAGAACCTCCAGCCGGACACCGCGTACACGTTCGAGGTGAGGGCCTACCGACTCATCGGGGACGAGAAGTACTACTCCCCCGTCTCATCGATCTCCGGCCGGACGCCGCCGCTGGAATCGTGAACGTATCCATCGACTTTTGCCAGACCGTGACATAGCCTAAGGAACGGCTTGGGCGCTGATGCCCAAACGAAAACGATCACATGGGGGAAATGTGAAGTCCGTTCGTGCCCTGCTTTTCGCCGTCCTCGCGGTGGCCCTGCTGCCGCTGGCACAGCCGCTCCCGGCCCGGGCGGAGGTGGACGTCTACACCACCCCGGGCACCCACAATGTCAACGGCCGCCAGTGGCAGACGAGTTGCGTGCCCTACTCGCAGACCGAGCGGTGCACGACCCGGATCTGGGCGACGACGGTGGTGCAGTCGGGTTCCCGGTTCGTGCAGCGCAACGCCTGGGTGTTCAACAACCTCACCTACAAGCCCTCGCCGCGCAGCCTGTGGGCGAACAACCCCCTCGGGCGACCGGGAAGCTGGACGGCCAGCGACGGGCGCAGTTGGCGCACGGAATGCGACACGGCCATCACCGGCGGCAACGGCTGCCGCAGCTACACCCGCTCCCGCGTGGTCGAGAGCTACCTGGCCCCTTCAGGGAACCGGGCCCATCGCTGGACCACGAAGTGGGTGTTCAACAACATCGTGCGGTTCGGCGCCCTGCAGCCCGGGACTCCCGGCTCCCCGACCACGCCGGGCACGCTGCGGCTGCCCACCGGGGGCACGGTGCTCGCGGACGGGCTGGACAACCCGTGGTCGCTGGTGTTCGTCGGCTCGCAGCCGTTGTTCACGCAGCGGGACCGCAAGACCATCAGCACCATCGTCGGCGGTCGGGTCTCCACAGTGCTGACCATCAGCGCCGTGCACGCCGAGGCGGAGGGCGGACTCCTCGGCCTGGCCCACAGCCCGACGGAACGCGACAAGCTCTTCGTCTACTACACAACCACCAGCGACAACCGGGTGGTCAGCTACGACATCTCCGGAACCGGGACCGCGCTCAGGCTCACGAACCCGCACGTGCTGGTCAGTGGGATCCCGAGGGCCCGGGCGCACAACGGCGGACGGATCGCGTTCGGCCCCGACGGCAAGTTATACATCGCGACGGGCGACGCCAACCTGCGCGACCAACCGCAGGACAGGTCCAGGCTGGCCGGCAAGATCCTGCGGGTCAACGCCAACGGCACCAGGCCGTCGGACAACCCGTTCGGCAACTTGGTCTGGAGCTACGGCCACCGAAACGTCCAGGGACTGGCGTGGGGCGCCGACGGCACCATGTGGGCCTCCGAACTGGGCCAGAACGACTACGACGAGCTGAACCGCATCACCAAGGGCGGCAACTACGGCTGGCCCACGGTCGAGGGCGCGAGCAACCGCTCCGAGTTCATCAACCCAGTTGCCACTTGGAATCCTGATGAGGCGAGCCCGAGCGGTCTGCTGTGGAAGGACAAGAACCTCTACATGGCGGCTCTTCAGGGCCAACGGATGTGGGTGATGCTGGACCACGACCCGGCAGGCACGATGACCACCACCCTGCGCGGGTCCCCGGGCCGGCTGCGCGACGTCGTGGCGGCCCCCGACGGCTCGATCTGGGTGCTGACATCGAACAACTCCAACGACGAGATCATCAGGTACACGCTGACCAGTTGAGCACCACCACGGCGGGCGCGCCCGAGTGCCTGCCGCCAGATTTCATGACGACGGGGGAAATCCAGTGAAATCCACACGAATCGCAGTGGTCATCGCTCTGGTGGCGGCGCTGCTGCCGCTGGCCCAGACCACGCCGGCCCGTGCCGAGGTGGACGTCTACACCACCGAGGGCCGCCACACGGTCAACGGGCGCGAATGGCGGACCACCTGTGAGCCCTACTCGCAGACCGAGCGCTGCACCACGCTGATCTGGGCCACCACTGTGGTCCAGACCGGCAGCGGGTACGAGCAGCGCCACGGCTGGGTGTTCAACTCACTCACCTACAAGACCTCGCCCCGCAGTCTCTGGGCCGACAACCCTCTGGCCTCTGACGGTGAATGGACCGCTGCGGACGGTCGGTTGTGGCGCAACGTCTGCGACACCCCGGAGACCGGCCGCAACGGCTGTCGCACCTACGTCCGGTCAGCCGTGATCCGCTCCTACCTGGACCGCGACGGCCACCGCAACCACCGGTGGGTCAAGTCCTGGGTGCTCAACAACCTGGTGCGCTTCACAACTCCCGCGCGCCCCGGTGACCCGACGCCGAGCCCCACCTTGTCCCCGGGCCCAGAGCCGACAATCACCCCCGGACCGACCCCCACACCGAGCGCGACACCCACACCGAGCGCCACGCCAACCCGCACACCGAGCGCCACCCCAACACCCACTGCCAGCGCGACCCCGACGCCCACGCGGACACCCACACCAAGCGCCACACCGACACCCACACCCACACCGAGCGCCACACCAACACCCACACCCACACCGAGCGCCACACCAACACCCACACCCACACCGAGCGCCACACCAACACCCACACCGACCCCCACGCCGACGGAACCCACGCTGATGCTCCCGCAGGCGCCCGGGACGGTGATCGCCCAAGGCCTCCAGATCCCGTGGTCGCTGGTCTTCGTCGACGGACGGCCGCTGTTCAGCCAGCGCAATGCGGGCACCATCAGCACGATCATCGACGGCAGTGTGGTGACCGTCGCGGACGTCGCGGGGGTGGATGCCGACAACGAGGGCGGGCTGCTGGGACTCGCGCACAGCCCGGAGATCCCAGACCGGCTGTTCGCCTACTACACCTCCGTCAACGACAACCGGGTGGTCAGTTTCACGCTCTCGCGCGACGGTGACGACTTCACCCTCACCGACCAGACCCCGCTGGTCACCGGCATCCCCAAGGCCAGCAACCACAACGGCGGCAGGATCGCCTTCGGCCCCGACGGATACCTCTACATCGCCACGGGGGACGCCGGCGAGACCTCGAACTCACAGGACCTGGGATCCCTGGCCGGCAAGATCCTCCGGGTGGAGCCCTCCGATGGCAGCCCCGCGCCGGGGAACCCGTACGAGACCCGGGTCTGGAGCTACGGGCACCGCAACGTGCAGGGGCTCGCCTGGTCCGACGACGGCACCATGTGGGCCTCGGAGCTGGGGCAGAGCACCTGGGACGAGCTGAACATCATCACTCCCGGCGCCAACTACGGCTGGCCCGTCGTCGAGGGCGACGAGGACGACCCGGCCTACGTCAACCCGGTTTCGGTCTGGAGCCCCGACGTGGCCAGCCCGAGCGGTCTGCTGTGGCTGGCCGACAACCTCTACCTGGCAGCACTCCGGGGTGAACGGATGTGGGTGATGCTGGACGACAGCCCCGACACCAGCAGGACGGCTGTGCTGCAGAACGGTCCGGGGAGGCTGCGCGACATCGTAGCGGCCCCAGACGGGACCATCTGGGTGCTGACGTCCAACGGAGGCGGCAACGACCGGATCATCTCCTACCGGCTGGTCAGCGAGGGCTGAGGAGCTCCCCGACGACGCGCCCCGCCTCGGCGCAGTCCTCGAGGGACACGTCGAGGTGGGTGACGGCCCTGAGGCTCTCGGGGCCCAACACGCTCAACCGGACGCCCCGTTCCTCACAGGCGGCTGCGACGGTCCGGGCGCCCGGTGCCCGCAGCAGCACGATGTTGGTCTCCACTGAGTCGACGTCGACGGCATGGGGAGCCCTGGTGGCGACCGCGTCGGCGAATGCGCGGGCCGCAGCGTGGTCCTCGCCGATCCGCGGCAGGTTGTGCTCCAGCGCCCAGAGGCCCGCGGCCGCGAGCACACCGGCCTGGCGCCAGCCGCCGCCAAGCCGCTTGCGCTGCACTCGGGCACCGGCGACGTCGGCGGAGCTGCCCACCAGCACGCTGCCCACCGGCGCCCCCAACCCCTTGGACAGGCAGATGCTGACCGTGTCGAACAGTGCCCCGTACTCGGCCAGCCGGCGGCCGGTGGCCGCTGCCGCGTTGGCGAGGCGGGCGCCGTCGAGGTGGCGACGAACGCCCACGCGTGCGAGCTCCGCGCTGAGCCTTGAGACCTCGCCGAAGTCCTGGACGGTGCCGCCGCCGAAGTTGCTGGTGTCCTCCACCGCCACGCAGGCGGTCTCCACCAGGTAGGGGCCGCAGTCAATCGCCAGCATGGCGAGCACGTCGTCGGCCACCACCCGCCCCCGCTCGGAGGTCCAGGTGCGCATCGTGACCCCGTGCAGCGCCCCGTGCGCTCCCATCTCGGCGCGCGCGACGTGGGCCACCGAGTCGCAGAGCACCTCGCTACCGACGGGGACGTGGAGCCAGACGCCGAGCAGGTTGGCCATGGAGCCGGTCGGGCAGAACAGCCCGGCCTCGTGCCCGAGCAGTTCCGCAGTGCGGGCCTCGAGCTCGCGAACGGTGGGGTCCTCACCGTAGACGTCGTCGCCGACGGCCGCCGAGACCATGGCCTCGAGCATCGCGGCGGACGGCCGGGTGACCGTGTCGCTGCGGAGGTCTATCACAGGTCGCGTGCCTGGAAGGCCTGCACGGGGTTCTCGCGCCGAAGGCGGCCCTCACGGAGCCGGGTGGCGACGGTGAATGCCAGTTCCAGGGACTGGTTGCGGTTGAGGCGCGGGTCGCACACCGTCTCGTAGCGGGTGGCCAGGTCCGACTCGGAGAGCTGGGTGGCCCCGCCGACGCACTCGGTGACGTCGTCGCCCGTGAGTTCCACGTGGATGCCACCGGGCCACGTGCCGAGCTGGTCGTGGACGTCGAAGAAGCCATTGACCTCCTCGACGACGTCGACGAACGCACGCGTCTTGTAGCCGTTGACGGCCTCGAAGGTGTTGCCGTGCATGGGGTCGCAGACCCAGGCGACCTTGCGGCCAGTGGCCTCGACGCCGGAGACGACGTCCGGCAGGACGTCGCGCACCTTGCCGGCACCCATGCGGGTGATGAAGGTGATCCGGCCCGGGACGTGGTCCGGGTCCAGCTTGTCCGCCAGCGCGATCGCCTGCTCGGGCGTGGTGGTGGGGCCGAGCTTGATGCCGAGCGGGTTCTGGACCCGGCTCAGCAGCTCGACGTGGGCGCCGTCGAGCTGGCGCGTCCGCTCCCCGATCCACAGCATGTGCCCCGAGGTGCCGTACAGCTTCTGGGAGCGCGAGTCGACGCGGGTCAGCGCCCGCTCGTACTCCAGCAGCAGGGCCTCGTGGCTCGCGTAGAAGTCGATCTCCGAGAGGGCGCGGTCGTCGACGCCGCAGGCCACCATGAAGGCGAGGGCGCGATCGATCTCCGCAGCCAGTTCCTCGTACTCCTGCTCCACCTGGGAGTTGCCGACGAAGTCGCGGTTCCAGGTGTGGACGCCGCGCAGGTCGGCGAACCCGCCCTTGACGAACGCACGCACGAGGTTGAGCGTCGCGGCCGACGCGTTGTAGATGCGCACCAGTCGGCTGGGGTCGTGGACGCGGGCCTCCGCGTCGAAGGCGAAGCCGTTGATGGCGTCGCCACGGTAGGAGGGCAACGTCACGTCCCCGCGTGTCTCGGTGTCCTTGCTGCGCGGCTTGGCGTACTGCCCGGCGATCCGACCGACCTTCACGACGGGGACCTGGGCCGCGTAGGTGAGCACGACGGCCATGGACAGCTGAACCATCAGCTTGCCCTTGATGTTGTCGGCCGTGACGGTCTCGAAGGACTCGGCACAGTCACCGCCCTGCAGCAGGAAGGCGCGCCCGCGGGCGACGTCCGCGAGCTTCTCGCGCAGGTCGTCGGCCTCACCGGCGAAGACCAGCGGCGGCAGGGTCTCGATCTGGTCGACGACGCGGTCCACCGCGTTGAGGTCGGGATAGGTCGGCTGCTGGAGCATCGGCAGCGAGCGCATCTCTTCCCGGGACATATTGGTGGGCATGCCGGTCAGGCTACAGCACAACCAGAACGGTCCCCGACCGCTCCGGCAGGCGTGGAACGGATCATTCGTTGGGGTCGTGCAGCCCCTGGTCGATGGCGTAGAGCGTGAGCTCGACGCGGTTGTGGAGCTGCAGCTTGCGCAGCACGTTCTGCACGTGGTTCTGCACGGTGCGGTGCGAGACGAACAGTTCCTCGGCGATCTCCCGGTACGCCAGCCCCTTGGCGACGCGCCGCAGCACGTCGATCTCCCGGGTGGTCAGCACCGGTCCCTCCTCGTTGTGGGCCCGTGCGACGTTGACCATGCGACGGAACTCGCCGAGCACCAGACCGGCCAGGCCGGGGGTGAACACAGCGTCACCGACGGCGGTGCGCTGCACGCCCTCGATCAACTCGGCCTTGGAGGCAGACTTCACCAGGTAGCCCTTCGCACCGGCCTTCATGGCGCGCAGGACGTCGTCGCGCTCCCCGGAGGCGGACATCACCAGGACGTGGAGGTCGGGGAACTCCCCGAGCAGGATCTCCGTGCAGGAGGCGCCGTCGGGATCCGGGATCTGGAGGTCCATGACCACCACCTCGGGCTTCGTTGCGCGAGCCCGCTGCAGGCACTCCGTCCCGTTCTTCGCTACGGCGACGATCTCGAAGCCGACCTCGGTCAGGTCTTCGCTGAGCGCGTCGATCCACATCGGGTGGTCATCGACGAGCATCACTCGCTTGCGTCCCTCCACGGTCACAACTCTCCCATGTCCACTGGGAACCGCAGCTCCCATTCCGTCCCAAGACCGGGTGACGACTTCAGCATCGCCGACCCGCCCAGCGCCGACATCCGGCCGACGATCGAGTCCTTGATGCCCATCCGACCCCGGATGGATGCATCGGTCACCTGGTCCGCCGACATCCCGACGCCGTTGTCACGAACCCAGAGAATCACCTCGTCATCGGTCTCCTGGTCCAGGAGCACCCATGCCTCGGCATCCTTCCCGGCGTGCTTCTCGACGTTCTTCAGCGCCTCCAACAGCGTAGCCTCCACCTCGTCCACAACCAGGCGGGGAACCATCACCTGGCCGGCCATGGTGGAGACCGTGACCCTGGCGCTCTGGTACTTGTCGAGGGCTGCGGCGAGGTCCACCAGCGCCTCCTCAGCCTGCTCGTCGTCGACGATCTCGCGGTCCCGCAGCAGGTTCCGCAGCTGCGACTCGGACTCACGGGCGAGCGCGGCGAGCCGGATGCCCCTGGGGCCCAGGGAGGGCCCTTCGCGTTCCACGAGCGCCAGCACCTGGAGGGCGCCGTCGTGGACGATCCGGGACAACCGCTCCCGCTCGGCGAGGGCGACAGTCCGGATCCGTTCGCGCTCCTGCTCGGTGATCGACGCCTTGAACTGGCTCATCAGCTCACCCAGCGTGTAGGTGGAGATCAGGGTGATCAGGACCATGTTGACGTGCCCGAGGGTGATCTCGCGGAACGCGAGCAGGTAGACGGCGCTCACGGCCAACGCGCTGGCGAACGCCCACCGGCGGCTGGACAGCACGGCGACGTAGAGCGAGGAGCCCACCATCCACAGGGCGGCCAGCGGCATCGTCGTGGAGTCCTCGCCGACGACGAACGCGGTGCTCGCGACGACGGCGAGCGTCACGGCCAGGTCGGCCAGGAACATCCCGACGGTGCGGCCCGAGGGTTTGCGGAACCGCCAGGACACGAACGCGGTCCAGCCGACGACCACCGCGGTCACGAGTGCGACGGCGAGGGGGTTCGCGGCCTGCGGCATCACGAGGACGAGGTTCTGCACGACCGCGTGCAGGGCGAGCACCCCCCGGACGAGGAGGAGCACGTTCAGCGATCTTCCGAGCAGGTCGTAGCCGTGCCGGAACCAGGAGCTGGTCGCCTTCAGCCAGCTCACCCGGGTGGACTGCTCACCCACGGTCCACGACCGGGGACTGCACCGGGGGCGCTTCCCCACCCCCGGGCCGGGGCAGCACGAAGGCGTCCGAGCCCTTGTCCTTCAGGTCACCCACCTTCACGCGGCTGGCGTAGACGTCGGCGTACTCCTGGCCGGTCAGCTGCTGGATGGCGTACAACGTCTCGTCGGTGACCCAGCGCAGTGTGCGGGTGTCACCCGGCTGGTTGGCGTACTGGCTGAAGCGCAGCGGCTCGCCCACGATGACCAGCGGGCGCCGGATCCAGGGAATGCCGAACAGTCCCTTGACCTTCTGGGTCCCGACCACCCCCACCGGGATCACGGGAACGTCGTTGGCCAGCACCATGCGGGCCATCCCGGTCTTGCCCTTGTACAGCCGGCCGTCGGGCGAGCGGGTGCCCTCGGGGTAGATCGCCACGACCTCGCCCTCTGCGAGCACCTTCGCGATGGCCCCCAGGGACTCCGCACTGGCCCGACCGCCACCACGGTCCATCGGCACCATCTTGATGGCCTTGAGGAACCAGGCGACGATCTTGGATCCCAGCCCGTGCTCACCGGTGAACAGCTCCGCCTTGGCAGGGAACGTCAGGTGCCGGGGAAGCATGGCCGGTACCACGATGGAGTCCATGGCGCCGAGGTGGTTGCTGGCGAGGATCGCTCCCCCGCCCACGGGCACGTTCTCGGCACCCACGATGCGTGCCCTGAACCCGTACTTCACGAGGGGTCCGAAGAGGGCCGCCTTGAAGAATCCGTACCACACCGTTCCAGGCTCCAATCTCTCGCTCAGGCGCCCACTCTAGTGGGCGTGGCGACGGATGAACTCCACCGATTCCCGCTCGATGAGAGGGGCGTCGTGGTCCAGGGTGGCCACGTGGTAGCTGTTCGGCAGCGGCACCAGCCTCGTCCGCGGCAGCTTCGCGAGGATCCTGCGGTGGCTGGAGTCGTCGACGACGTGGTCAACGTCGGAGCGGAACAGGATCACCGGCGCCGTGACGCGTTCGAGATCGGCCCTGACACGGGCCCACAGCCTGGTCATCGTCCAGACGGCGGGGACGCTGACCGACTGGTACCCGCTCTCGGCCACTCCCGACTTCGCGATGTCCGAGGCGATGCCCGGCTGCCTCCTGATGACGTGTTGCAGCACTCCGCTGAGCTCGAGCAGCACGTTGCGCGAGGAGATGCCGGGATTCACGAGCAGCACCCCGGCCACGTCGCGGGTCTGCGCCAGCCGCAGCGCCAACGCACCGCCCATGGAGAGCCCGGCGACGAAGACCTGGCTGCAGGTGGCGGCCAGCTCCCTGTAGGCGGCGTCCACGTCCTCCAGCCACTGCGTCCACGCCACGTCGTGCATGTCGTCCCAGCGGGTGCCGTGACCGGTGAGCCTGGGGACGATCACCTTGGCCGGGACGTCCCTTGCGATGGCGGCGCCCCAGCCGGCCACGGACTGGACGGAGCCGGTGAACCCGTGGCTGACCACCACTCCGATGTCGCCGTCGCCGATGTGGAGGGTTTGGGCCTCCGGCCAGATCTCGTGCATGACGGCCAGCCTAGGGGCGACGGGCCGGTTCAGGCGACGCGTCGCGCCGTGACGTACGGCATCGAGTTCAGCGAGGTGATGCGAACGCCCGAGCGGGGGTTGGCCGCATCCACGATCTTGCCGTTGCCGATGTAGATGCCCACGTGGCTGATGGGGCTGTAGTAGAAGACGAGGTCACCGGGCTGCAGGTCGCTCTTGGCGACCTTGGTGCCCAGACCTGCCTGGCCACGCGACGAGCGGGTGAGGTTGATCCCCACCTGACGGTAGGCATAACTGGTGAGTCCCGAGCAGTCGAAGGTGTTGGGTCCCGAGGTTCCCCAGCGGTAGCTCTTGCCCACCTGGGCCTTGGCCGCTGCCACGGCGCCCAGCGCACGTGAACTGGCGTTCCCGGCGGCGACGGGGGCGGCTGCGCTGGCTGGAGCCTGCTGGCCGCCGGCGGCGGCTTGGGTGCCACGGTCGCGCGATGCCTGGGCGGCGGCGGCTGCTGCACGCCGGTCGGCCTCCTCCTGCTGGCGCTGGCGCTCGAGCTCCAGTTGGCGCAGGCGCTCCTTCTCCTCGGCGTCGAGCCGCTTGTAGACGGCCTCCGCCTCGGCCTCCTTCTGGTCGTACTCGGCTGCCAGCTGCTGCTGGGCCGCCAGGTCCGCCCGGAGGGCCGCGTCGGTCCGCTCTGCCTCGGAACGAAGCTTCTCGACCTCGGACTGGCCCACCTGCAGGGCCTGGAGGTCCGCGTTGCTGCGGTCCGTCTCGTTCTGGATGGTGGCGAGGCTCGACAGGAAGCTGCTCTCCGAGTCGCTCGTCAGCAGTTGCGCAGTCAGGTCGAAACCGCCTGACTGGAACTGGATCACCGCAAGTGCACCGAGATCTGCGGCCATGGCGTCGACCTGGGCCTCCTTGGCACCGAGGTCAGCCTTGACCCGGGCCAGCTTCTCCTCGGACTCCTCGGCCCTGACGATCGCCTCGATGATCTGCTGGTCGATCGCCGAGGACTCCTGCTGGATCCGGTCGAGGTCCGCCTTCGCCTGGGCGACGGCCTCCGGGTCTGCGGCGGCCTGGCCGACGAAACCCATCACGGTGGCTGCGCTGAGCAGGCCCACGAGAGCCAGACGGAACTTCTTCAAGGTGGAACTCCAGTGATCGGAGGAAAGTACAAGCTGAGAGAATCTTAGACGACCCTCAGCCTATCCTCAAACGGTTCCACGCCTCGGTCCGGGCCCGTTCCCGACACCATCCGAAGTGGTGGCACGAGGCCCGCCCGGGCCAGCACGTCGAGGGCCTCCTGCTCCTCCTCGACGAAATCAGCCGTGCTCCCGGGCGGGCCCAGGAGAACGGACATGACACAGTCACCGCACGCCGGCCCACGCATCGTGCAGCCGTCGCAATCAACATGCAAAGTAGCCATGTCCGACAGCCTGCACCCGGGGACTGACAACTCGCCCCGGTGGGCCGGGCGTGCGGCGTCGCGCCTCAGCGCAGGGACACCCTGATGACCTGTCCGCCAGGGGCGACCGATCCGGTGGTGACGTAGGCGTCGTCACCGCGGATGGCGAGCCCGTAGGGAGCGAACAGGTCCCCGACCACCGTGGTGTGGTCACCGCCCGGGTCGACCTCGACGAGCGAGCCGGTGAGTCCGCTCTGGATCCCCTCGTCAGAGATCTGCACCGCGTAGAGCGTGTCACCGGCGAAGGCCATGTCTGTCACGTTCGTGAGGCCGGTGGCATAGACCTCGAGACCGTCGGGACCGTACCGGAAGATGCTGGCAGCCCCCGACTGGAACGGGAATCCGGTCAACTGGCCGATGTAGAGCAGCCCATCGGGTCCGACGGTGGCCACGGTGGGCACCGGCTGGGCCGGGAACGGGTCTGGCGCCCCCGGGAAGGGTGCTGGTGAGACCATGACCGGGTCCAGCACGGCGATTGCTCCGCGAACTCCGTCGTCCCCGCCGCCGAGCAGGAGCACGTCGTTGCCGCCGGCGTCAACGGCGATCATCTCCTTGCCGACACTGAGCAGATCGACCGGGTTGGAGTCGATGCCCTGGCCGTCGGGGTCGTTGGCCGCCTCGAAGGCGAGAAGGTCGGCGCGCACGGAGGGCTGGACGTCCTTGCCCTTGAGCCGCGCGTCCACGATCGTTCCGAGGAGGGAGCCGTCGGCTCCCAACTGGTTGCGGTGCTCCAGGCTTCCCCCCATGCCCATGGCGATGGTGAGGGTGTTGCCCTTGACGAGCACGTCGAAGGGACCGTTCGCCTCCTGGGCGCTCACCGCGGACGGCAGTCCCTCGACGACGCGGGTCTGAGCGCCCTTCTTCGAGATCTTGGTGACGGCGCCGGTGTGGTGGACGCACACCTCCCCGAACTGGGGGTGCTCGAAGCAGGCGCCCGGGGCGTCGGACGGTGCGCCGGACTCCGCGACGTACAGGTCGCCGTTCGGCGCGAACGAGAGCTTTCGTGGGCTGTCGAGCCCGGACGCAACCACCTCGACGGCGGGCGGGTCATCGCCGCCGTTGCCGGCTGCGGGTAGGGCGGCTGCGGATGTGAGGACGAGGGCCATCAGTGCGATGGCGGTGGACGCAGTGCTTCGTTGCATGGTTCCCCCTGTGTTCTCCGGCGCCGGGGCCCTGTGCCCCGTCGCACCTGATCACGTTACGTCCGAAGTCCTCCCACGTAAATGGGTGGCGCACAAGACGCCGGGCATCCCCGGCCGGCATTGTCAGTGGGCGTGCATAGGGTCCCTGGCATGCATGACTCCCAGCCGCAGCAGCCGTCGTTCGAGGAACTTGGCACGCACCTGTCCCAGGTGACGTTCTGCGTCGTGGACCTCGAG
Organism: Tessaracoccus rhinocerotis; assembly: GCF_007197885.1. Taxonomy (GTDB): domain Bacteria; phylum Actinomycetota; class Actinomycetes; order Propionibacteriales; family Propionibacteriaceae; genus Arachnia; species Arachnia rhinocerotis. The sequence continues at coordinate 398,837 of NZ_VKKG01000002.1, read as the reverse complement.
ACCACGGGGGGCGGGAAGGACTCCGCCATCACGGAGATCGGCGCCGTCAAGGTCCGCGGCGGGGAGATCGTCGGGGAGTTCCAGACCCTGGTGCGCCCGCACGGCCCCATCCCGCCCATGATCCAGGTCCTGACCGGCATCACGGACCTGATGGTGGCCGACGCGCCGCGCCTGTCGCAGGCCATGCCTCCCTTTGCCGAGTTCGCGGCCGGCTGCGTGCTGGTGGCCCACAACGCCCCGTTCGACGTCGGATTCATCCAGCGCGCCCACCAGGAGCTCGGCATGCCATGGCGACGTCCGACGGTGGTTGACACCGTGACGCTCGCCCGTCAGGTACTGCTCAAGGAGGAGGTCCGCAACTGCAAGCTCGCCACGCTGGCCGCACACTTCAACGCCACCACGGTGCCCAACCACCGGGCACTCAGCGACGCGCGCGCCACCGTCGACGTGCTCCACGGGCTGCTCGAGCGGGTCGGGAACCTGGGTGTGCACACCCTCGAGGACCTCGGTGAGCTCACCGCCCGGGTGTCGCCGGACCGCAGGGCGAAGCGCGTGTGGGCGAAGGAGGCCCCCGAAGGGCCCGGCGTCTACTGGTTCCTGCACGACGGGCCCGACGCCGACGGCACGCGGCGCTCGGAGGTGCTCTACGTGGGCAAGTCGAACAACCTGCGCGCCCGGGTCCGCAGCTACTTCTCTGCCTCCGAGCAGCGCGGACGCATCCACGAGATGGTGCGCGTCGCCACCGGGCTACGGTTCCTGCGCTGCTCGACGCACCTGGAGGCCGAGGTGCGGGAGCTGCGGATGATCGCCGCGCATGCACCGCGCTACAACCGGCGCTCCAGGAACCAGAAGAAGCTCCAGTGGCTGAAACTGACCGACGAGGCCTTCCCCCGCCTGTCGGTGGTGCGCAAGGTGACCGGGAAGGGGACGTTCTGGGGGCCCTTCAGCTCCACCGAGGCCGCCCAGGAGGCGGCCATGGCCATCCACGAGGCGTACCCGCTGCGGCAGTGTGGGGGTCGGCTCTCGGCAACGAGGCCCTCCCAGTCCTGCGCGCTGGCGGAGATGGGCAGGTGCCTGGCACCGTGCGAGCTGGGCGACGGCGCGCAGCGCTACGCAGCGGTGGTGGAGGAGGTGCGCCGCGCGTGGGCGCTCGACGTGCGGCCCGTGCTCCGCTCGGTCAGGGAACGGCTCGGCAGGCTCACGCAGGAGGAGCGCTTCGAGGAGGCCGCCGCGGTCACCGAGCGGTTGAAGGCCTTCTACCGGACCTCGGTGCGCCACCACCGGCTCCGCTCGCTGGCGGCCTGCCGGGAGATCGTGGCCACGGCCCGGGAGGGCACGGGCTGGGCCATCCATGTCATCCGGTTCGGGAAGCTGGCCGGCGCGGCCACGGCCACCACCAGCGAGGTCCGGGAGGTCGCACGGGAACTGGCGGGGGTCTCCGAGACCGTGCTGCAACCGGACGGGGGAATCCCCGCAGGCAGCGTCGAGGAGGCGGAGCGGATCGCGGCCTGGCTGGAATCCGACGGCGTGCGGCTGCTGTCCGTCGACGGCGAGTGGTCCTGGCCCCTGCACGCGGGCCTGGAGCCCGAGGCCCTCACCGCAGAGTTGATCGGCAGGAGGGCCCCGGCGCTGGACCTGGCGTTCCCGCCCGAACTGGCGGACGACCACCGGGCCGGCCGCCGTCGGCACAGGGTCAGGACAGGGTGACGGACTTGATCACAATGTCAGTGGTGGGACGGTCACGGAAGTCGGTCTCGGTCTCGGCGATCGCATCCACCACCTTGCGGCTCTCCTCGTCCTTGACCTCACCGAAGATGGTGTGGCGACGGTTCAGGTGCGGGGTGGGGACGACTGTGATGAAGAACTGCGAACCGTTGGTGCCGGGGCCGGCGTTGGCCATCCCGAGCAGGTACGGGCGGTCGTAGCTCAGCTCGGGGTGGAACTCGTCGGCGAACTGGTAGCCGGGGTTGCCGGTACCGGTGCCGAGCGGGCAGCCGGTCTGCACCATGAAGCCGTCGATGACACGGTGGAACTTGATTCCGTCGTAGAAGTTCCCGGTCTTGGTCTCACCGGTCTCGGCGTCGCGGTACTCCTTGGTGCCGCCTGCCAGTCCGGTGAAGTTGGCGACGGTGACGGGCGCCTGGTCGTCGAACAGTTCCATGACGATGTCGCCCACGGTGGTGTGGAGGGTCGCGGTGCTCATTCTCGTCCTTTCGTTGGAGGTCTTGTCCGGCCAACCTACTGGGTGCGGCCCAAATTGCCATGTCGGGAACCCACGACGCGGTAGCGTGGTAGACGCTCGACCACGAGCCAAACCAATTGGAGGAAATCGTGAACAAGACACGAGAGCTCAAGAAGGCCGCCGCAGAAGCCGCCGCCACCACCGCCGACGCCGGCCAGAAGGTCCTCGACGATGGAATCGCGCGCGCATCCGAGTTCCTGGGCGAGGCCCAGAAGGTTGCTGCGGGCATCATCGACGAGGCCCAGAAGCGGGCCGTCCCGGCCGCCAGGGACGCTGGGGTCCGCGCCGCCGACTACGCCTCGAAGAGGCTGGACTCCTGGGAGCCGCACATCCGCGACGCCCTGGACAAGGTCGCGCCGGCAGTCGAGGCCGCCAAGGACAAGGTCTCCGACGACCTGCTCCCCCGCCTGCAGACGATGCTGCACGACGTCGCCGAACACCCCGCCCTCGTCGAGGCCGGCAAGCGCGGCGAGGCCGCGGCCCTTGCCCTCAAGGGCGAACTCGAGCCGAAGAAGAAGGGCGGAAAGCTCAAGGCATTCGGGAAGGTCGTCGCCATCGGCGCCATCGTCGCGGGCGCGGTGGCCGCCGTCCGTCACTTCCTGACCCCCAAGGACGACGGCTGGACCGCCCACGAGCCCTCCAAGGCCTACGTGAACAACAACGACAGCTTCGCGACGGCCGCGCGCATGCGCGACGAGGAGGCCACTCCGAGCACGGCCACCGACGCCCCCACCGACGGCTCGCCCGTCGACGAGGAGACCGCCACGGAAGCCGTCGACGAGACGGCCACCGCCGCAGAGGACGCTCCCACCACGGAGTCGACCGACGCGACTGCCACTCCCGAGTACGGTGAGGGCGCCTACGTCGGGAGCAACCCGCCCGAGGGCTTCGCCATCAAGGGCAACGAGCGCTCCAAGAAGTACCACCTCGCCGGCTCCGGCGGGTACGAGCGCACCATCGCCGAGGTCTGGTTCAACTCCGAGGAGGCAGCCCAGGCCGCCGGTTTCACCAAGGCCCAGCGCTGACCCATTCCGCCAGAGGCGCCCACCGAGATCCCGGTGGGCGCCTCTGGCATTCCCTGCACTTTTCCACAGGCAGCCGGCCACCGCTGCGCAGCGGACCGGTGCGCCGATAGCCTCGCGCCATGATCTGGGTCCTGGCCGCAGCCGCCGCGACGGCCTCCGCCGCCCTGCACCAGCGGTTCGTGGTCCCAAGGCTCCCCGCGCCGCATCTCGACGAGGGCGAGACTGCCCCCGACTACGGCGCCCTGGCCGGCGCGCGCGACGTGCTCGGAGCCGCTGTCCTCGCCCTCCTCGCCGCGACTTTGGTGCTGCCCGGCGCCGGCGAGCCGCGCCTGCTCTTGTGGACCGCCTACCTGGGCGCCGGCGCAGCGCTGGTGTGGGTGGACCTGCGCACCACTTGGCTGCCCCGCAGGCTGAACCAGTTGTGCCTGGCGCAGGTACTCCTCGGGCTGATCGCGCTCGGGACCACGGACTGGCGCGCCGCGCTCGCCGGGCTGGCGGGCGGACTCGCGGCACTCGGGCTGTTCCACATGGTGTGGCGGCTCGGCACCGGGTTCGGCTATGGGGACGTGCGGCTGGCGGCCATCGTGGGCGTCGTCGCCGGTTCGTCGGGTCCGCAGCACTGGCTCACCAGCATCCTGGCAGGCACTTCGGTGGGAGCCCTGTGGGCTGTGGCCCACACCGTCGGCAACCGTCGCCGCGGTGGCCCGGCGCACTTCCCGTACGGGCCTGCGCTGTGGCTCGGCCCCGTGCTGGCGACGTGGCTCAGCGGTTGGTGATCTCCACCCACTTGCCCAGCAGCGCCTCGGCGGCACCCGAGTCGATAGCGCTCCGGACGTCGGTCATGGTCTCGCGCAGCTGCTCCACCAGGTCCAGTACGGGGCTCACCCCGCGGTAGGCCAGCAGCGCGGCGGCCGCGTTCAGCACAACGATGTCCCGCACCGGGCCCGACTTGCCTGCCACGAGATCACGGACCACCTGGGCGTTGTGCTCGGCCGGGCCGCCGGTCAGGTCCGCCGGCGCGGAGGGCTGCAGGCCCAGGTCGAGCGGATCGAGCGTGGTGCGGTGGACGCGTCCGTCGGTGACCAGCCACACGTCGGAGGGCGACGTGGTGGTCAGCTCGTCCAGTCCGTCGAAGCCGCGGAACACGAGGCCGCGCACACCGCGGCCGGCGAGCACCCGTGCGATCACGGGGGCGATGTCGTCATTGGCAACCCCGAGCGCCATGGCCCTGGGACGGGCCGGGTTGGACAGGGGGCCCAGGAAGTTGAAGGTGGTCTGGATCGCCAGTTGCTTGCGCACGCCGGAGACGTTCTTCATCGCCGGGTGGTAGAGCTGCGCGAACAGGAACACGATGCCGGCCTCGTCGAGCACCGCGGCCTGGCGGGAGGGCTCGAGCATGATGTTGACCCCGAGTGCCTCGAGGGTGTCGGCGGTCCCGGCCTGCGACGACGCGGCGCGGCTGCCGTGCTTGACCACCTTCGCGCCCGCCGCGGCGGCGACGATCGCGGACATGGTCGAGATGTTCACGGTGTTTGCACGGTCCCCGCCGGTGCCGACGACGTCCACGGCCTCGTCGTCGAGGAGGATCGGTGTGGCGTTGGCGAGCATCGCGGCGGACAGGCCCGAGATCTCGTCCTCGGTCTCGCCCTTGGCGCGCAGCGCGACGAGCAGGGCCGCGAGTTGGACCTCACTGGCACGGCCGTTGAAGATCTCGTTCAGCGCCCACTCGGCGGCCTCGGCCTCGAGCCCCTCGCTCCGGACGAGTCCGGTGAGGATGTCGGGCCACGAGAAACTCACGGGGCGACGACCTTGCCGCGCAGCAGCTCGGCAACCTGCTCGGGGAGGCGCATCGGGTCCACGGGGAACGGGGAGAGCGCCTCGGCCTGGGTCCAGGTCCCGAGCCAGGCGTCGGCGACGCGGCGGATCAGGAGCAGGACGGGCGGGCAGTCCACGTACTCGTTCTTCACCTGGTGCGCCAGGCCGTAGCCACCCTCGGGCTGCGCGTCGCCGTCCATGATGATCAGCGAGTAGTCGGTGCCGCCCGCGTCCAGGGTGCGCAGCAGCGCGGGTCCGGTCGCGACCTCGAACACCTCGATCTCGGGGAGGTCCCGGGCCACCTTGCGTCCGAGCGTGAGTCGGATGTCCTCACGAACCGTCCGGTCGTCGGAGAACAGGAGCACCTTCAGGGTGTCTCGGTCGTCACTCATGTCTTTCGCCATCCTCGCCACCGCGATCCGCGGTATCGCTACCTTTGCACCTGGAACGAATCGTAGCCAACCTCGTGCCATGGGGCCACGAGAGGCCTTAGGGCACCCCGGTCGGCACCCGGTACCACAGGTGGTGTACGGACACAACCGTTCTACCTTGTGCATACCGGGGCGTTTGCGGCCATAATGGGGCGCGTGGCCAGCAAACATGAGACTTTGACAACACCCATTGAGGTCCCGACGGACGCGATCCACCCCATCGCACCGTCCCGCCTCAACAAGCCCAAGGGGCGCCCCGACACCTTGAGCGTCGGCGTCATGATCTGGCTCGCCAGTGAACTCATGTTCTTCGCCGCCCTGTTCGCGGCCTACTTCTGGATCCGCAACGTCACGACGCAGCAGGCCGGCGACGGCGTCAGCCTGTGGGACTCGATGACCACGCACCTCGACGTGCCCTTCGGCAGCATCAACACCGCGATCCTGGTGCTCAGCTCGTTCACCTGCCAGATCGGCGCGAACGCCGCCGAGCGCGGCCGCGTGAACGGCCCCTGGCTGAACCCGCTCAAGTGGGGGATGCGGCAGGCGTTCACCATCACCTTCGTCCTGGGCTCCGCGTTCGTCGCGGGCCAGGTGTGGGAGTACTTCACGCTGTTCAGCGAGGGCTTCTTCATCTCGACCAACGTCTACTGGTCCATCTTCTTCCTCGCCACCGGTTTCCACGGCCTCCATGTCATCGGCGGCCTGATCGCCTTCCTCTTCGTTCTGGCACGTTCGTACATGACGCGGACCCACACCCACGAGCAGACCGTCTCCGCACACGTCGTCAGCTACTACTGGCACTTCGTCGACGTGGTCTGGATCGTCCTGTTCGGCGTCCTCTACTTCCTCCGCTGAGCCCGAGAGACAACCAGGAGAACATCGTGAAGTTTTTGTCCAAGCGACGCAAGCACTCGGCGGCGAAGCCGCTGCTGCTCGTGCTGGCGCTACTGGCCGTCGGGCTCGGCTACTCGTTCGTCGCCCCCCAGCAGACCTCCGCCGAGACGGAGATGACCCAGCAGATCGAGGAGGGCAAGGCCCTCTTCGACGTCAGCTGCTCCTCCTGCCACGGCCTCAACGGCGAGGGCACCACCCAGGGCCCCAGCCTGATCGGCGTGGGCGCGGCGTCCGTCGACTTCCAGATGGGCACCGGACGCATGCCCGCCGCCCGCCCCGAGGTCCAGATCCCCGCACGCCCCGTCATCTACTCCCAGGAGCAGATCGACGCCGTGGCCGCCTACGTCGCCTCGCTGGGCACCGGACCGGAGGTCCCGCAGGAGGACCAGTACTCCCCCGAGGGCCTCACCGCTGAGGAGGTCGCCCAGGGCGGCGCCCTGTTCCGCGCCAACTGCTCCGCCTGCCACGGCATCGTCGGCGGCGGCGGCGCCCTGCCGAACGGCAAGTACGCACCCTCGCTCTTCGAGACCGAGGACGTGCACATCTGGGAGGCCATGCGCACCGGGCCCCAGCAGATGCCCGTGTTCTCCAAGGACGTGCTGCACGACGAGGACGTCCGCAAGATCATCGGGTTCATCGACGCCCAGCAGGACGCCCCCACATACGGCGGCCAGCCCATCGGCAGCAACGGCCCGGTCTCCGAGGGATTCTGGATCTTCATCGTCGGCATCGGCGGCCTGATCATCGTCGGCGGCTGGATCGCCAAGAAGGGGGCCCGAGCCCGATGAGCCACGACAACCTGCCCGTCAAGGACCCCGACCTGGGCCACTCGGTGCCGAACCCCGGACTGGAGGAGCACGTCGAGCGCTACACCGACGCCAACGAGGCCGCGGGCAACCGCGCCTACGCCGCCGTCGTCGGCATGCTGGCCGCAGTCCCGCTGCTGGCCATCGCGTTCCTGGTGGTCTACTTCGCCGTCCCGAACGACCTGCTGCTGGACGTCCGCTTCGGCGAGGTGCACTTCCTCACCGCCAACGCACAGAACTTCTGGCTCGGTCTCACCTCCGGCCTCGCGGTGCTGCTGATCGGGCTCGCGCTGATCCAGTGGGCCCGCGTGATCATGGGCGACGAGGAGAGCGTTGAGATGCGCCACTCCGCCGCCTCGAGCGAGGAGGACCGTGCGGTCTTCGTCGAGGAGTGGGAGGCCGGCGCCAAGCAGTCCGGACTCGGCCGTCGCAAGCTCATCGGCGGCGCCCTCGCCGGCGCCCTCGGGTTCGCGGTGCTCCCGGCCGTCGTCCTGCTGGCCGACATGGGCCCGTGGCCCACCCGCAGCAAGCGCGCCGAGACCATCGAGCGCACCATCTGGGCCGAGGGCGTCAAGCTCGTCAACGACGAGACGTGGCGGCCCATCCGTCCCGAGCACCTCGAGATCGGGCAGCTCGTCAACGCGCAGCCCGAGAACCTGAAGCAGTTCCACGGCTCCGCGTTCCAGGTCGAGAAGGCCAAGTCCTCCCTCGTCATCGTCCGGATGGACCCGGAGTCGATCAAGATCCCGGACTCCCGCAAGGACTGGCACGTCAGCGGCATCCTCGCCTACTCCAAGATCTGCACCCACGTCGGCTGCCCCATCAGCCTGTGGGAGCGCCAGACCCACCACCTGCTGTGCCCGTGCCACCAGTCGACGTTCGACCTCGGCAACTCCGGCGTGGTGGTATTCGGCCCCGCGGCCCGCTCCCTGCCCCAGCTGCCGATCAAGGTCAGCAGCGACGGCTACCTCGTCGCGCAGAGCGACTTCACGGTGCCCGTGGGCCCCAGCTACTTCGAGCGCGACTCGAGTGAAGACTTCAAGGACGGTGACCAGTGATGGCAAGGCCAACCACGATCGGTGACGCCTCCCCCGTCATCGAGCCCGCCGTGGCTCCCACCACCAAGCGGAACCCTGCCGCCCCAGCACTGAAGTGGGGCGACGACCGAGTCGGGTTGGGCAAGATCAGCCGATTCGCCCTGCGCAAGGTGTTCCCCGACCACTGGAGCTTCCTGCTGGGCGAGATCGCCCTGTACTCGTTCATCATCCTGCTGCTGACCGGCGTGTTCCTGACCATCTGGTTCAAGCCGTCGATGGCCGAGATCGAGTACGACGGCACCTACCAGCTCCTGAAGGGCATCCCGGTCTCCGAGGCGTTCGCCTCCACGCTGCACATCAGCTTCGACGTGCGCGGTGGCCTCCTGGTCCGCCAGATCCACCACTGGGCCGCCCTGCTGTTCGTCGCCGCCGCGTTCGTGCACATGCTTCGCGTGTTCTTCACGGGCGCCTACCGCAAGCCGCGCGAGGTGAACTGGCTGGTCGGCATCGGCCTGATGGCACTGTCCACCATCGCCGGGTTCGCCGGCTACTCGCTGCCCGACGACCTGCTCTCCGGCACCGGCCTGCGGTTCGCCGACGGCCTGATCCGATCCATCCCGATCATCGGCACCTGGGCGGAGTTCTTCGTCTTCGGTGGTGAGTTCCCGGGCGAGTTGATCATCGCGCGCCTCTACATGGTGCACATCCTGCTGGTCCCCGGCCTGCTGCTCGGCCTGGTCTCGCTGCACCTGGCGCTCGTGGTCTACCACAAGCACACCCAGTTCCCCGGCGCCGGCCGCACCGAGAACAACGTCGTCGGATACCCCGTCTTCCCCGTCTACGCGGCCAAGGCCGGCGGCTTCTTCTTCGTCGTGTTCGGGTTCAGCGTCCTGCTGGGCGGCCTGGTCCAGATCAACCCGGTCTGGCTCTACGGGCCCTACGACCCCGCCAAGGTGACCGCCGGTTCCCAGCCGGACTGGTACATGGGCTGGCTCGAGGGCGCCGTGCGCATCATGCCCGGCTGGGAGACCCACGTGCTGGGCACCACCTGGTCCTGGAACGTGTTCCTGCCCGGTGTCGGGTTGATGGGCCTGCTGTTCACCCTGCTGGGGCTGTGGCCGTTCGTGGAGCGTTGGCTGACCGGCGACACCCGCGAGCACCACCTGCTGCAGCGTCCGCGCAACGCCCCCACGCGCACCGCGTTCGGCGTTGCCGGCATGGTCTGCTTCGCGCTGTTCCTGATCGCCGGTGGCAACGACATCGTCGCCACCCGGTTCGGCCTCAGCCTGAACGCGATCACGGTCGCGCTGCGGGTCCTGGTGTTCCTCGGTCCTGTCATCGCGTTCATCGTCACGAAGCGGATCTGCCTCGGGCTGCAGCGCAAGGACCGCGAACGGGTGCTGCACGGCTCCGAGACCGGCATCATCCAGCGCTCCCCCGGCGGCGGCTACTCCGAGCCGCACCTGCCGATCCACGAGAACGAGAAGTTCCTGTTGACCCAGCACGTCCAGCGCCAACCCCTCGAGGTGTCCCCGGACACCGACGAGAACGGCGTGCGGATCTCGCAGGAGGTCTCCAGCACGCGTGCCCGCCTGTCGCGCTGGTACCTCGGCCACGACGTCCCCAAGCCCACGGCCGCGGAGATCGCCGAGGCCGACCACCACGGCGAGGACGGCCACGAACTCGAGGGCCAGGCGGAGCACCAGGCACTCGAGGACCGTCAGCCCGAACCCGCCAACGACTGACCCGGGCCCAGTACCCGGCCGAGGAGGCCCGCCCCACGTGGGGCGGGCCTGCTTCGTCTTCCGGACCGGGAGTTGACATACTTGGCCCGTGCGATTCCTGAACGAGACCCCGGCCCACGACCTGACCTACTCCGACGTGTTCATGGTCCCGGGCCGATCCGACGTCACCTCCCGCCTGGACGTGGACCTCACCTCCACCGACGGCCTCGCCACGCCACTGCCCCTGGTGGCCGCCAACATGACGGCCGTCTCCGGGCGCCGGATGGCCGAGACGATGGCGCGGCGCGGCGGGCTGGCGATCTTCCCGCAGGACATTCCGGCCGACGTGGTGGCCCGCTCCATCTCCAAGGTCAAGGCCGCGCACCCGGTGTTCGACACCCCCATCACCGTCGCCCCCGACACGACCGTGGGCGAGACCCTCACCCTCATCGGCAAGCGCTCCCACGGCGTCGCCGTCGTGGTGCAGCGCGACGAGGTGCTCGGCCTGGTCAGCGCGTCGGACGCCAGGAGCGCGGACCGCTTCGCGCAGGCCAAGGACGTGCTGACCACCGACGTCAGCCTGATGGACGTCGGCGCCAGCCCCGAGGACGTGTTCAACAAGCTCTCCGAGCAGCACCAGAAGGTCGCCGTCGTGGTCGACGGCGGGCGCCTGGTCGGCATCATGAACAGCAAGGGCGCACTGCGATCCAACATCTACTCCCCCGCCCTGGACGAGCAGGGCCGGCTCCGGGCCGGCGTCGCCGTCGGGATCAACGGCGACGTGGCCGCCAAGGCCCGCGCCGCCCTCGAGGCCGGTGCTGACGTGCTGGTGATGGACACCGCGCACGGGCACCAGGAGAAGATGATCGGGGCCCTGCGCGTGGCGCGGGACGTGCGCGACGCCTACGCGGGCGAGACGGGACGCCACGTCCTGGTGGTCGCCGGCAACGTTGTCACCGCACAGGGCACGGTGGACCTGGTGGAGGCCGGTGCGGACATCATCAAGGTCGGCGTCGGCCCCGGTGCCATGTGCACCACGCGCATGCAGACCGGCGTCGGCCGCCCCCAGTTCTCGGCGGTGCTGGAGGCGGCGGGCGCGGCTGCCGAGCTCGGCAAGTCCGTCTGGGCCGACGGCGGGGTCAAGTTCCCCCGCGACGTCGCCCTGGCCCTGGCGGCGGGCGCGGGCTCGGTGATGATCGGGTCCTGGTTCGCCGGGACGCACGAGTCCACCGGCGACCAGTTGTTCGACCACGAGGGCCGCGCGTACAAGGAATCCTTCGGCATGGCCTCGGCCCGCGCCGTGCGGCAGCGCACGCGTGAGCAGTCGGCCTACGACCGGGCCCGGGCGGCCCTCTTCGAGGAGGGCATCTCATCCTCGCGGATGTACCTCGACCCGGCCCGCCCCGGCATCGAGGACCTGCTCGACTGGATCACCTCCGGCGTGCGCTCGTCGGCCACCTACGCGGGTGCCCGCAACCTGACCGAGTTCGCCGAGCGCGCCGTGGTGGGTGTCCAGTCCGGCTCCGGGTTCGAGGAGGGACGGCCCGTGGAGAAGAGCTGGTGAGAGACTTCTTCGGGCTGGACGACTCGTTCGTCCGCCCGATGCCGACGGGCGGTGTCCGAAAGGACGTCGTCGTGGCGCTCGCCCTGATGGTGCTGTCGGTCACCGGCCAGCTGGGCACCAGTTCGCTGCCCGGCTACGAGGACGAGGCCAAGCTGCCCTGGTCCCTGCTTGCCATCGGTCTCGCGGGCGTGCTGATCGCGTTCCGCAGGCGGTTCCCCGTCCTGGTGCTGCTGCTGGCCACCGGAGTCCACTTCCTCGTCGTGGGCCTGCTCATGCCACTGGTCGTCATCCAGCCGGGCATGCAGGTGCTCTACTTCCTCGGCCTCTACTCCGCCATGGCATGGGCCAGGAACCGCGAGGCATTGATGCTCGCCACGCTCGCCGTGCTCCTCGGCATGGCAGCCTGGGTGGGAATCGACATCGCCGGCGGCATCGCGTCGCTGCGCGCCACCGACGAGGACGTCCCGATCCCGCTCGTGGTCTCGCAGGTGCTGGTCAACATCGCCTACTTCGGGGGCGCCACCTGGCTGGGTCGCAACGCCTGGCTGAGGGCCCGCTCCGACCACGAGCTGGCGGAGTCGGAGCAGCTCGTCGAGCAGCAGGCCGGCCAGCTGGCCCGCCAGGCCATCGTCGGGGAGCGCCTGCGGATCGCACGCGAGCTGCACGACTCGGTGGCGCACCACGTCGCCCTCATCGGGGTCCAGGCTGCGGCCGCCCGCCGCGCCATGGAGAGGAGGCCGGAGGCGGCCGCCCAGGCACTGCGCACCGTCGAGGACTCCGCCCGCCAGACGGTCTCGGAGCTCCGCTCCGTCCTGGGCTCCCTGCGCAACCCCGACGAGGACCCGAGCGGCCCCCGGCCCAGCCTCGGCCAGCTGCCCGGGCTGTTCGAGGAGGTCGCCACCCTCGGCCTGGGCGTCGAGCACGACCTGGTCGGCGAGCAGGAGCTCGTCGACCGGTTGACCGTGTCCCAGTCGGCGACCCTCTACCGGGTCGTGCAGGAGGCCCTGACCAACGTGCGCAAGCACTCCACGGCCACCAGCGCCCGAGTGGTGCTGCGCCTCGAGCCCGACATGGTGGAGGTGGAGGTGCTCGACGACGGGCTCCCACGTACGGGAACGGCCGGCGGCGGGCTGGGCCAGGTGGGAATGCGCGAACGGGTGCAGGCGCTCGGCGGCTCCACGGAGATCGGACCCCGGCAGACACGCGGCTACCGCGTGCGCGCCCGGCTCCCCCTGGCTGTCGGGGGCGCCCGGTGATCCGGATCATCCTCGTGGACGACCAGGTCCTCGTGCGCCGGGCGTTCGCGCTGATGCTCAGCGTGGAGGACGACATCGAGCTCGTCGGCGAGTGCGGCACGGGAGCCGAGGCCGTCGAGCTCGCCGCCGCCACCCAGTCCGACATCGTCCTGATGGACATCGAGATGCCCGTCATGGACGGCATCGAGGCAACCCGACGGATCACCTCGACCGACGGTCCCGAGGTCATCGTCCTGACCACCTTCGACCGCGACGACTACCTGTTCGAGGCGCTCAGGGCCGGCGCCGCGGGCTTCCTGCTGAAGAACGCCGAGCCGGAGCGGTTGGTCGAGAGCATCCGCACGGTCGCCGACGGCGGGGCGCTGCTGGCCCCCGAGGTGACACGCCGCGTGATCGTGGAGGCGGTCGCGGGCCGACGCCGCCCGCCCGCCACCAGCCCTCAACTCGAGCGCCTCACCGGCCGGGAGCGGGACGTGCTGGTGCTCGTCGCCCGGGGCCTGTCCAACGCCGAGATCGCCGAGGAGTTGTTCGTCGGCGAGGCCACCGTGAAGACCCACGTGTCCGCCTGTCTGGCCAAGCTCGGCGTCCGCGACCGGGTCCAGGCAGTCATCCACGCCTACGAGAACGGACTCGTCTCTCCCTCCTGAGGAGGAGGCGTTGTCTCCACATCTCACCCGGCTGCCCGATGCCCGGTGCGCCGCCCGGCTGCCATCGTTGTCGGTGGAAGGGAGCACATATGTTGGAGATCAAGAACCTGACCCGACGCTTCGGAGACCTGACCGCGGTCGACGATGTGTCGTTCGAGGTGGATCCGGGCAAGTTCACGGGCTTCGTCGGTGGCAACGGCGCCGGCAAGACCACCACCATGCGTCTGGTGATGGGGCTGCTGCAGCCGAATTCGGGAGAAGTGCTGTGGCACGGAGCGCCCGTGACGGCAGCCGACCGCGCACAGTTCGGTTACATGCCCGAGGAGCGTGGTCTCTATCCCAAGCAACCGGTGCGCAACCAGCTCGTGTACCTGGGCGAGCTCCACGGCATGCCGCACCGCGAGGCACGTGAGGCGGCCGAGCACCTGCTGCGGCGGTTCGGCCTCGGGGAGCGGATGCGCGACAAGCTCGAGAAGCTGTCCCTCGGCAACCAGCAGCGCGTCCAGATCGCCGCCGCGGTCATGGCGAACCCCAAGTGCCTGATCCTCGACGAGCCGTTCAGCGGTCTCGACCCGGACGCCGTGGACGAGATGTTCACCGTGCTCAGCGAGTTCACCGCCCGCGGCGTCCCGGTGCTGTTCTCCTCCCACCAGCTGGACCTGGTGGAGCGGCTGTGCGACGACATCATCATCCTCGCCAAGGGCAGGGTGGTGGCGAACGGCTCGGTCGAGCAGCTGCGCGAGGCCGGGCAGTCGCAGCACCGGATCCGCAGCGAGGTCGACCTGGGCTGGTTGCGCGGTTTCCCCGGCGTCCAGGTCCTGGACCTGGACGGTCGCGAGGCCCACGTGGCGTTCACCGACGTCGCCTCCGAGCAGGCGGTGCTCCACGAGGCCATCAGCCGGGGTGCCGTGCGCGCCTTCGGCCCCACCGTCCGCCCACTGAGCGAGATCTACCGAGAGGTGACCCGATGAAGACCTACACCAAGCCGAGGTTCCCCTGGTGGATCGTCGCGAGGCGCGAGATCATGGCGAAACTCGCCGACAAGGGTTTCTGGATCTCCACGGCCGTGGTGGTGGCACTGATCGGGCTCGGCCTCGGGGCAAGCTTCCTGTTCGCCTCCGCACAGGGCAACATGACCGTCGGTGTGACTGACGAGGCAGGCCGCGAGGTGGTGGCCATAGCCGTGGCGGAGTCGGAGCAGCCCATCGACGTGGTCGAGATGCCCGCCGACGAGTTCGACTCGGCGATCGAGGCCGGGTCCATCGACGCCGGGATCAGCCGGACCGACGATGGCTGGGACCTCGTCGTGGAGAGCATCGAGACCAGCACCGGCGCGATCCAGAGCGCCATCACGAAGTACGTGACCGCCACCAACGCGGAGGCCCTCGGGATCGACCCCGCGGAACTGGAGGTCGGCTCGCAGGTGGAGGTCCGGCTCGCCGGCGAGCAGGTCGCCGACGACGCAGTGGTGGCCCTCGTGACGGGAATGGTGTTCTCCGTCCTGTTCTTCATGTCCGCCATGTTCTACGGACTGCAGATCGCCCAGAGCGTCGTGGAGGAGAAGGAGTCCCGGCTGGTGGAGATCCTCAGCGCCGCTGTGCCCACTCGCGACCTGCTGGTGGGCAAGGCCCTCGGGAACACCATCATGGCGCTGGGTCAGCTGCTCCTGTTCATCGCGATGGGCGCCATCGGGGTCTCCATCACCGAGTTCGGCGCCTTCCTGCCGGTGCTGCTGCCCAACATCGGCTGGTTCGTCCTGTTCTTCGTCGTCGGCTTCGCCGCGCTCAGCACCCTCTGGGCCGCCACTGGTGCGATGGCCACCAGGGTGCAGGACATCAACAACACGACGATGCCACTCATGATGATCCTGATGGTCGTCTACCTGGCCGGCTTCTTCGCCCGTGGGTCGCTCGCCACCGTCCTCAGCTATGTTCCCGTGGTCTCCAGCGTGGTGATGCCCCAGCGGCTCCTGAACGGCACCGCTGGCTGGCTCGACGCCCTGGTCGCGTTGCTGCTGTGCGGGGTCTTCATGGTTTTCAGCATCAGGCTTGGCTCCCTGATCTACCGCCGGGGCCTGATGAAGACCTCCGGCATCCTGAAGCTCGGCGAGTTGTTCTCCAAGGCTTCCTGAGCCGGCACGCAGAAGGACCCGCACCCCGGTCGGGGTGCGGGTCCTTCTCGGTTCGGACGGAGTCCGTCTCGTCAGTGCTTGTAGTCGCCGCGGTAGAACTGGAAGAGCCAGCCCGACAGCGCCCAGACGCCCATGCCCAGACCGAGCAGGCTGATCCACCACTGGCCGGTGCCCGGGCCCAGGAAGATCAGTGCCGCGGTGACGGCGGCCCAGAAGGGCCAGATGCTCGACGGGGCGAAGAAGCCGTACTCGCCGGCGCCCTCGATCACCTCGGCGTCCTTGCGATCCTCCGGGCGGGGGTCGAAGGTGCGCGCGGTGATCGTCAGGTAGGCGGCGATGATGACCCCGAGCAGGGCGGTGAAGCCGAGCGCGAAGGTGCCTGCGATCTCACGGGCGACGATCCAGTAGACCGGAGCGACGATGCCGAAGTAGATCGCGATGAACCAGAATGTCCACTTCTCGGCCCTCACTGCTGCTTACCTCCCCCGAGGAGCTCGAGCTCCTCATCGTCTTCGGACTCCTGCCCGAGCAACTCGGCGAACTCCGCCTCGTCCTCCTCGGCGAGCTCCGGGTGTGCAAGGTCGAACGCCGGGTGCATGGAACGCACGCGCGGCAGCGAGTGGAAGTTGTGGCGCGGCGGCGGGCACGAGGTGGCCCACTCCAGCGAACGGCCCCAGCCCCACGGGTCGTTGACGGTGACCTTCGGGGACTTGCGGGTGATCCACACGTTCCACATGAACGGCAGCATCGAGACGCCCAGCAGGAAGGCTCCGAAGGTGGAGACCTGGTTGAGCAGCGTGAAGCCCTCCCAGGCGCCGTAATCGGCGATCCGTCGCTGCATGCCCTCGACACCCAGCCAGTGCTGGACGAGGAAGGTGGTGTGGAACCCGAAGAACAGGAGCCAGAAGTGCACCTTGCCCCAGGTCTCGTTGAGCATCTTGCCGGTGAACTTCGGCCACCAGTAGTAGAACCCGGAGAACGTGGCGAACACGACGGTGCCGAACACCGTGTAGTGGAAGTGGGCGACGACGAAGTAGGTGTCGGAGACCTGGAAGTCGAGGGTCGGGCTGGCGAGGATGACGCCGGTGAGACCACCGAACAGGAACGTGGTCAGGAAGCCGATCGCGAACAACATCGAGGCCGTGAGCGTGATCGCGCCCCGCCACATGGTTCCGATCCAGTTGAAGAACTTCACGCCGGTCGGGATGGCGATCAGGAACGTCATGAAGGAGAAGAACGGCAGGTTCACCGCGCCGGTGACGAACATGTGGTGGGCCCAGACCGACACCGAGAGCGTGCCGATCGCCAGGGTGGCGAACACGAGGCCGTAGTAGCCGAAGACGGGCTTGCGGCTGAAGGCGCTCAGGACCTCGGTGATGATGCCGAAGAACGGGATCGCGATCACGTAGACCTCGGGATGCCCGAAGAACCAGAACAGGTGCTGCCACAGGATCGGTCCGCCGTTGGCGGCGTCGAACACGTGGCTGCCCAGGATCCGGTCGGACCCGAGCACCAGGAGCGCGGCGGCCAGCACGGGGAACACCATCAGCACCATGATCGAGGTGACCAGGATGTTCCAGCTGAAGATCGGCATGCGGAACATCGTCATGCCCGGTGCCCGCATGCAGATGATGGTGGTGATGAAGTTGACGGCACCCAGGATCGACGAGAAGCCGAGCAGGTAGAGGCCCATCAGCCACATGTCACCGCCCGTGCCCGGCGAGTGGATCGAGTTCGACAGCGGGGCGTAGGCGAACCAGCCGAAGCTGGCGGCGCCGCCCGGGCTCAGGAAGCCGGCGCAGGCGATCAGCGACCCGAACAGGTAGAGCCAGTAGGCGAATGCGTTGACGCGCGGGAAGGCGACGTCGGGTGCACCGAGCTGAAGCGGCAGGATCGCGTTCGCGAAGCCCGCGAACATTGGCGTCGCGAACATCAGCAGCATGATCGTGCCGTGCATCGTGAAGAACTGGTTGAACGTCTCGTAGTTCAGGAACTGGATGCCCGGGTTGGCGAGCTCCGCACGGATGGCCAGCGCCAGGAGGCCGCCGAAGGCGAAGAAGACCATCGTGGTGAAGAAGTACATGTTGCCGATCACCTTGTGGTCGGTGGTCGTCAGGTACTTCATGATGTGTGCGCCCTGCGTGGACTCTGCCGCACGCTGGGCGGGGCGCTCCTCGGCGGAAGTCGCCCGGGCTGCGATGCTGCTCAATGTTCCCCCTCGTTCTCGTACTCGGGAAGGGTGTCCTCGGAGCTGGTGGGAAGCTCCTTGACGCCGGCGTTGCCGCTGGCGGCAAGTTCCTTCACGTATTCGTTGTACTCCTCCTCGGTCACGATGTGGACCTCGAAGAGCATGAGTGAGTGGTAGGTGCCGCACAGCTCGGCACACTTGCCATCGAAGACGCCGAGCTTGGTGGGCGTGACGTCCATCGAGTTCGGGTGACCCGGGACGACGTCGAGCTTGTAGTAGAACGACGGGACCCAGAAGGAGTGGATGACGTCCGGGGAGTTCAGGTTGATCCGGACGGTCTTGTTCAGGGGTAGGTACAGGTCCGGGATCTTCTCCAGGGTGCCCACCTCATGGGCGTCCGTGCCGATCGCCGGATTGTCGGCCTCGTTGTAGTTGAAGGTCCATGACCACTTCTGACCGATCACGTCGATCACGACGTCCGGGTTCGGGGACTGCGCCTTCATCGCGTCGTCGGCGCGCACCGTGTAGAAGAACAGGACGCCGACGATCAGGAACGGCACGAGCGTGTAGAGCAGCTCGAGCGGCAGGTGGTACTTGGTCTGGCGGGGGGCGGAGTTGATGCCCTCCTTGTGGCGGTACCGGATCACGGACCAACCGATCAGACCCCATACGAGTCCGCCGATGATCAGCGACGCGATCCAAGCGCCGACCCACAGGTTTGCCATGTTCGGCGCCTGCGCCGACGCAGCCTCCGGAAGGCCGAAACGAGCCGCCTGCCCGGAGCATCCCGCCAAGAGCCCGAGCGCCCCGACACCACCGAGCGTTGCCACTCGTCGGAGGAGACGTCCGGAGCGGCCCCTGGCACGCCCAAGTTTCCCAGTCACAGGTTGTCTTCCCATCTGCTTGCCACTACTGCCCACACACTAACGTAAAAGCCACCCCGGGGCACCGTTGTGCCGGGCGGGGTGGCATTGTTGGACACGACTGTGTCGTGATCCGGGGATTCCTCAGTGGAAGGAGTCTCCACAGGCGCAGGAACCGGTCGCGTTCGGGTTGTCGATGGTGAAGCCCTGCTTCTCGATCGTGTCGACGAAGTCGATGCTCGCGCCGCCGAGGTAGGGAGCGCTCATCTTGTCCGTGACGACCTTGACGCCGTCGTAGTCCTTCGCCACGTCGCCGTCGAGCGAGCGGTCGTCGAAGTACAGCTGGTACCGGAGCCCGGAGCAGCCACCGGGCTGCACCGCGATGCGCAGGCTCAGGTCGTCGCGGCCCTCACCCTCCAGGAGTGAGCGGATCTTGCTGACGGCGACGTCGGTGAGGACGATGCCGGAGATTTCGGTCTGGGTGTCTGTCACGTTTGCTCCCGGGAGAGAAGTTGAAGCGGGTACGACTCCACAGTGTACGCCCACAATCGGAAACGCAACCCTGGTCTCGGGTGCGTCACCAACGCCAAGTGGTGGCCACCTGCTGCGCGGCGGCGGCGAGCTGCTCCACGGAGGGCACGTCGTCCCCGGCACCCGGCAGCACCGCGTAAGCGGCCTCGATCCCCGCGAGCCTGAGCTCGCGAGCGGACACGAACGTTCGTCCGGCGATGACCACGATGGGGCGCAGCGCACCCTCGGCCAGTTGTGCCAGGCGCTTGACCACGGGTCCGCCGACTGCGTGGAAGTCCAGTTGCGCGGTGCCGGTCACGACGACGTCGGCCCTGGCCATCACCTCGGGTGCCCGGTAGGCCGACAGACACAGCTCCAGGCCGGAGGTCACGGTGCCGCCGAGGGCCTGGACCATGGCTCCCAGCCCACCGAGCGCTCCGGCTCCCGGTGCGAGCGGGTCCGTCCCGATGGCGGCAGCCCACTTCTCCGCGCGGGTGTCCTCGGAGATGGTCTCGGACAGTTCGGCGCCGCGACGGCGGCCCAGTTCGGCGAGCATCCCGGAGAGTCCCGTGAGGGGTGCGTCCGCGCCGTCGTCGGGCACGACGGCCGCGACGGGGCGCCCACCGATTTCGCGTCGCAGCCTCCCGACCACTTCAGGGGTCGCCGCGGCCACGAGTTCCGCCAGCGGCACGGGCGCCAGCCCGGTCAGGTCCAGGTAGAGCGGGCTCTCCCCCGCCACGAGGGATCCCAGCAGCGCGTCCATGTCGGATGCGACGACGAGCTCGGCGGCCGAGTCGATGGTCGAGAGCGCGTCGGCAAGGGCGTCGCCGCCACTCCCGAGAGGAATGACGGCGACCTGGGCACCCTGCTCGGCGAAGGCGGTTGCGATGACCTCCGAGGCGGACCTCGGACCGAGGCCCGCCATGGCGTCGGATGCTACGAGGACTCTCAAGGGCTGGGCTCTTCGGCGGTGCCGGGCTCGACGCCCTCGGCACGCACGACGTCCGCCTCGCCCTCGAAGTTCTCCGCGTCGGGAATCAGCCCGTAGTACTCCGACTGGCTGTCCAGCAGGGCGCGGACCTCCTCGACGGTGGAATCCACGTCTGGCAGGACCAGGTCCGACTCGGCGAGCACCTCATCCGGCACCTCGACGCCGTGGGCGTGCACGCCTTCGACCAGTTCCTCGAGCGCCGCCTTGAGCGCCACGGCATCACCGTCTGCCACGGCCTTTTCCACCGCGGCGTCGATCTCGTTGAGGGCGATCAACTGCTCCGGTTCCATCACCCACTGCCCGCGGCCCAGAATCCTGACGATCATGCCTGGCCCTCCGCCGGTCCCGCCTGCGGGTGGCCCTGCTGGCCCTGGGGGGCCCGTCCCGGCGTCGCCTGCGCCGACGGTGCGTCGATCTGGGCGCGGGGGTCGGGGCCGCCGGTGAGCTGGGCCTTCATGGCCGCGAGCTCGTTCTCGACGGTGGCGTCCGAGGCGAGCGCGTCCAGTTCGCGGGTGATGTCGTCACGCGTGCTGCCGGTGGGGTCCTCGAGGGCGCCGGAGGCCAGCAACTCGTCAACGGCCGAGGCACGCGCCTGCAGCTGCAGGGTCTTGTCCTCGGCCCGCTGGATGGCGAGCCCGACGTCGCCCATCTCCTCCGAGATGCCGGTGAAGGCCTCGTTGATCCGCGTCTGCGCCTCCGCGGCGGAGTAGGTGGCCTTGATCGTCTCCTTGCGGGTGCGGAACGCATCGACCTTCGCCTGGAGGCGGGAACTGGCCCGGACGAGCTTCTCCTCCTCGCCCTGGAGCGCGGAGTGCTGCGTCTGCAGGTCCGCGAGCTGGGTCTGGAGGCCGCTCTTGCGGGTCAGTGCCTCACGGGCGAGGTCCTCACGGTTGGCCTCAAGCGCACGCTGGGCCTGCACTGTGAGCTTTTCGACTTCCTGGTTCATCTTCTGCGCCTGCAGCTCGACGCGCTTTCGGCTGGTGGCCACGTCCGCGACGCCGCGGCGCACGTTCTGCAGCAGGTCGAGCTGGCGCTGGTAGGAGTAGTCCAGGGTTTCCCTCGGGTCCTCGTACTTGTCAAGTACCTTGTTCGTCTTGGTCTTGAACATCAAGGCGATTCGTTCAAAGATGCCTGCCACAGTTTTCCTTCCAGAGCGGTGTGCGGACAACGCTACCCGCTGCACAGCGCACCCGCGAGGGGTGCAACCCTGATTCGACCCGGGTTCGGTCAACTAGACTGTGCCTTTCACGGACCGGAGGAAAATTCATCGTGGGACTGTTCCGCCCTTATGAGCGCACCGACAAGACTTCCAGCACGAAGCGGCTGGACCGGGTCTCGCTGACCCCGAGGACAGAGCCGGTGCAGGAGCCGGAGCGGGCCGATGCCCCCGCCGCGGGTGCCGGTGCCGGCCCCGAGAAGATCGTCGTCCCCCGGCAGCCGCAGAAGAAGGCAGCCCCCACCCGCACGCGCAAGCAGGCCGAGGCCGAGCGGATGGAGCGGCTTCACCCCACTCTGACCCCCAAGGAGCAACGCAAGAAGGACAGGGCCGCCAGGGCCGAGTCGCAGGCCGAGGCGTTCGACCGGCAGGAGCGCTCCCCTGAGCGGGTCCTGCTGCGCAACTTCGTCGACTCCCGCTGGACCATCAACGAGTTCATGCTGCCCGCGATGATCGTGATCATGGCTGCCGTCATGTTCACCACCAGCAACCTTGCCCTGAGCTCCTCCATCGCCCTCGGCCTGTGGGTCCTGATGGGTGCCGCGGTGATCAACACCTTCTTCATGTGGCGCAGCTTCAAGAAGATCCTGGACGAGCGACTCCCGGGCACGCCGAAGCGCGGCCTGCTGATGTACATGTTCAACCGGGCGCTGATGATTCGCCGATTCCGCCGCCCCACCCCGACCATCCCCCGCGGCGGATTCGAATGAGCTACCGCTGGGAGCCGATCTCGGGCGACTACGACGTCGCGGATCTCGCGGCCGGCGGGCTGCTGCCGAAGTTCGAGGACCAGGCCCGGGCCGAGGAGTGGCTCGGCCTGTTCCACACCGACCTGCAGGGCCACGGCGTCGCCGACGTCAGCCTGTTCGAGGAGGACCGGCTCGTCTACGGGCCGATGTCGCTGGACGACTGAGCCTCCGCCGGCACCTCACGCGCGGCCCCGGCAGCGGGGCGCAGCGCCACGAACACTCCGAACGCCGCGGCGAGAGCACCCACGACGATGACGGTCGGGCCCTGCTCGCGCGCGGCAGCGATGCGCTGGTCGTAGGTCTGGAGGCGCTCGGTGCTGGTGTCGTCCCGGGCGTAGTAGGAGCAGGTGTCACCGGGATGCATCTCGACGCCGCGGCAACTCGCCGACGGGGCGACCACGGTGGCCACTCCCCACGCCACCAGCGCCAGGCCTGCCACCACGAAGGCCCACAGGCCAAGACGTCTCATCACGTCGAGCAAGGCTACCCGCCCCACCCTGCGCCGGGCCAGTGAGTAGGCTGGCCGACGTGACTCGAACTCTGCCTGACCTGAAACTGTCCGCCACCATCGAGGCATCGGCCGACGTCGTCGTGCTCGGCCTCGCCGAGACCTCCGGCAGGCCCACACTCGTCGGCGCCACGCCCGAGTTGGAGCGGGCCGCCCGCAAGGCGCTGTCGGAGAAGCTGCTCGACCTCGCCCTCTCGCTGGGCGCCACCACCAAGCTCGGCAGCACCGTCGTGCTTCCCCCGTGCCCGAGGCGGGTCGTCGTGGTGGGCCTGGGTGACGTGGACGTCACCCCGGACCGGCTGCGCCGCGCCACCGGTTGCGCTCTCCGAACCGTCGCCGGCCTGAGCGGCGCCAAGCAGCTCTCCGTGGCGGTCTCCCTCGAGCTGGCGGACCCGGAACTGGTCCAGGCTGCGGCTGAGGGCTCGGCGCTCGGCGCCTACTCCGCGCCCCGGGTCAGCAGGTCCGAACAGCAGGCAGCCGTCGAGGCGATCACCCTCGTTGCCGCCTCCTCCGGCCCTCTCAAGCAGGCCATCTCCACGGCCACCGTGGTCTCGGAGGCGGTCTACCGCGCCCGCGACTGGGTGAACCTCCCCCCGAACGTCCTGTACCCCGAGACCTTCGCGGAGCAGGCCCGCACGGCGTTCAGGGACGAGCGCGTCACCGTCGAGGTGCTGGACGAGAAGGCCCTGGAGAAGGGCGGCTACGGTGGCATCCTCGCGGTGGGTGGCGGCTCGAGCCGCAAGCCGAGGCTGGTGCGGATGCAGTACTCCCCCCGTGGCGCGAAGTTCCACCTGGCGCTGGTGGGCAAGGGCATCACCTTCGACTCCGGCGGCCTCGACATCAAGCCCGCAGGCGGCATGGCCGGCATGAAGTTCGACATGTCGGGTGCGGCCGCCGTCATCTCGGCGGTCAAGGCGATCGCGGCGCTGGGGCTGAGGATCAAGGTCACTGGCTACGCGGCGATGGCGGAGAACATGCCGTCGGGGTCCGCCTACCGCTCCGGCGACGTCCTGACGATGTTCGACGGCCAGACCGTGGAGAACTACAACACCGACGCCGAGGGCCGGCTGGTGATGGCCGACGCCATCGGCCGGGCCGCACTCGACCAGCCCGACATGATCGTCGACGTCGCAACCCTCACCGGCGCGTGCATGGTGGCGCTGGGCATGCGGATCGCTGGGTTGATGGCCTCCGACGACGAAACCGCTGACCGGGTCCTGGACGCGGCCGAGGCGGCCGGCGAGGAGTTCTGGCAGCTGCCCATCACCGACGACGTGCGAGAGCAGTTGAAGTCGGACATCGCCGACTTCCGTTCCGGGGGAAAGAACCGCTGGGGCGGTGCGCTGCACGCCGCGGCCTTCCTGCAGCGGTTCGTGCCCGACGGCGTGACCTGGGCCCACCTCGACATCGCGGGGCCGGCGAACAACGAGGACGCCCCCCACGGATACACACCCAAGGGTGGCACGGGTGTCGCGGTGCGCACGCTGGTGGCGCTGGCCACCCAGCTGGCGGCTCAGTAGACGATGCGACGTGCGGCGCGGCGCTTGTCCGCGCCGTAGTCGCGCATGCGCTGCGGGTACGGCACGACTCCCGCGTCGTAGGCCGGGAGGTCGTGGTCCGCGGCGAACTCGTAGCCGTAGTCCACCGACGGGATGGCCCGTCGGGTGGACTCGCCGTCGGCGGCCACCAGCAGGATGGACGGCTTGTTGAAACTGGTGGGCTGCTCGAGCCACGCCTCGACGCCGCGGCGGCTCCTCACGAACTGGGACAGGTGCTCACGCAGGCCGTCGGGGACCTCGCGGGACTCCCGATCGGCCTGTGCCTGCTGTTTGCGTCGTCTGAACCATCCCACGCAGCCAGTATGCCCGTCTGGTCAGTTGCCGGTGCGCGGAAGGCCCGGCATTGCACGTCGCTGACCGGCCGGCGTCGCCGCAGAGGTGGCCGACGGCGTGGCCGTGGCGGTGCGGGTCGGGCTGGTGCTGGGCTCCGGAGCCGCTGCCGGGGTCGAGGTCGCCGCTGACGTGGCCGACGGCGTCGGCGTGGGGCTCGGGCTGGGCGTCGGGGTCGGGGTCGGGGTCGGCTCGGGTTCCTCGCAGATGTAGAGCTCGGCCGCGACGAACAAGTCGCCCGAGACCACGTCCAGCGCGTAGGTGCCGCACTCCAGTTCCGCGGGGAAGGTGACCACCCCGCTGACGCTGCGGTCCTCGCGGGCGGTCCCGAGCGGGGAGGTGAACAGGAGCTCGGCTCCCCCCGCGGCATAGAGCTCGACCGAGACCAGGCTGCTTGCGGGGAAGTCCCCGGCCGTGAAGGTCACCGGGGAGCCGACGGTGAACTCCTCGGGCTCGGCGGTGAGCCAGCTGCCGTAGACGTAGACGTTCTGGCGGGACTGCGTCGGAGCCTCCTGCGACCCCGCCGCCGGCAGGCAGTCCGCACCCACCTGCACCGTGACGCCCCGGCCTCCGGCAGCCAGCGGGAAGGAGTCGTGGAAGACGGGCACGGTCATCGGGAGGGTCTCGTCGGCGACGACGATGCTGCGGCCCTCCTGCTCGGAGCCGTCGAAGACCACCAGCTCGGCCCCGACGGAACAGCCACTGATGGTCATGCTGGTCTCGCCGCCCGGCAGGATCTCCGTGGCGGCGAGCTCGACCACCACGGGGGCCGCGGTGGCCACCTGCACGGCCCCCACGAAGGACGCCGAGGCGGCGAGGACCGTGACGAGAGCCAGCACAGTCGGCCTTCCGACGAACGACTTCACGGCGATCAACTCCATCCGCATCCACGCAGGGCGCTGCCCGGGCATCCTAGTACGGCAGGAGGTCACCGGAGGCACCACGACTGCACCGCGTGCCAGACTGGGCCCATGACTGAACGCCACGACGTCGCCATCCTGGGAGCCGGCTCGGCCGGATACGCCACCGCGCTGCGCGCCGCCCAACTGGGACTCGGCGTGGTGATGGTGGACCGCGGACCGGTGGGCGGCACCTGCCTGCACCGTGGCTGCATCCCGACCAAGGCCTGGCTGCACGCCGCCGACGTCCGCCGGACGGTGGCGGCCGCCCCCTCCTTCGGAATCAGCGCGCAGGGCGGCGACGTCGACGCGGCCCGGGTCCGGGAGTACGCGGAGCAGGTGGTCGGAGGGCTGCACAAGGGACTCGAGGGACTGCTGCGTTCCCGGAACGTCGAGGTGGTCCCCGGCGACGGGCGCCTTGTCGTGGACGAGCTCGGGCCCGGGATCGACCTCGACGGCTCCATCCTGCGCGCCCGCAACATCGTGGTGGCAACCGGCGCCGAGCCGGTCACGCTCGGCCTGCCGGTGGACGGGGAACGCATCATCACCAGCGAGCACGCACTCCGGCTGCAGCGGCTGCCGCGACGTGCAGTCGTCATCGGCGGCGGCGTCATCGGAGTCGAGTTCGCGTCCATGTGGAACGACCTCGGTGTCGAGGTCACCCTCGTCGAGGCCCTCCCCCGCCTCCTACCGACGGAGGAGCCCGACCTCAGCGAGATCCTCGCCCGGCAACTGGGGCGGCGCGGCATCGACCTCCGGCTCGGGGCGGCCGTCGAGGGCGCCCGGGCCACGGACGACGGCGTCGAGGTCACCGTCGGCGGCGAGGCGCTGTCGTCGGACCTGGTGCTGGTGGCCGTCGGGCGACGCCCCAACGTCGCACCGGTGGCCGAGACGGAACTGCGCCTGGACGGGGCCCACGTCGCCGTCGACGAGTTCCTCGCCACCTCGCAGCGCGGCGTGTTCGCCGTCGGTGACCTGGTCAAGGGGCCCCAGCTGGCGCACCGCGGCTACGCGCACGGCATGTTCGTGGCGGAGCGGATCGCGCAGCTCGAGGGCAGGTTCCCCGGTGTTCCCGTCCTGCCCAAGGATCGCGACATCGCCCGCATCACGTACTCCTCCCCCCAGGTGGCCTCGGTGGGAATGACCACGGAGCAGGCGCGCTCCGTCGGGGAGGTCGAGACCGCCGATTTCCACCTGCGCGGCAACGGTCGCGCCCTCATCCTGCGCGCACCGGGCGAGAGGGAACCGGGCCTGGTTCGCATCATCCGCCGCAAGGGGGGCGAGATCGTAGGGGTGCATGCCATCGGCGACGACGTGGCGGAACTGATCACCGAGGGCGCCCTGCTCGTCAACTGGCGGGCCACTCCGGAGGACGTGCGCGACGTCGTCCACCCACACCCGACCCTCGGTGAAGCGCTCGCCGAGGCCAACCTCCAGCTGGCCGGGGCCGCGCTGCACATGCACGGCTGAGGCGGGCTAGTCTAGGAACCGAACGCCAGACAAAGCTCAGCGAAGGAGCCACATACCCATGTCCACCGAAGTAAGCCTGCCGGCCCTGGGCGAGTCCGTGACCGAAGGCACCATCTCCCGCTGGCTGAAGGCGGTTGGGGACACCGTCGAGGTCGACGAACCGTTGCTCGAGGTCTCGACGGACAAGGTTGACACCGAGATCCCCTCCCCCGTCGCCGGGGTGCTGCTGGAGATCCGGTTCGACGAGGACGACGTGGCCCAGGTCGGTGACGTCCTGGCCGTCGTCGGGGACGCCGCCGAGTCCGGGTCCTCGGACTCCGGCTCCGACGACGCCGCCGCTGAGGAGCCTGCTGACGAAGCACCCGCCGAGGACGCACCAGCCGAGGCAGCACCCACTGAGGAGGCAACCCCGGCCGAGGCCCCAGCAGAGAAGGCGCCGGCGTCCACCGGCGAGTCCACCGAGGTCACGCTGCCCGCGCTGGGCGAGTCCGTGACCGAGGGCACCATCTCCCGCTGGCTCAAGGAGGTCGGCGACGCCGTCGAGGTGGACGAGCCGCTGCTCGAGGTATCGACCGACAAGGTCGACACCGAGATCCCCTCCCCCGTCGCCGGAACCCTGCTGGAGGTTCGCTTCAACGAGGACGACGTGGCCCAGGTGGGCGACGTCCTCGCCGTCGTCGGTGAAGCTGCCACCTCCGAGCAGGAGTCTCCTGCCGCTCCCGAGCCGGAACCCGAGCCCGAGCCCGCGCCGGAACCCGAGCCCGAGCCCGAGCCGGAACCCGAGCCGGAGCCGGAGAAGG
The DNA here is from genome assembly GCF_007197885.1 of Tessaracoccus rhinocerotis. Lineage (GTDB taxonomy): Bacteria > Actinomycetota > Actinomycetes > Propionibacteriales > Propionibacteriaceae > Arachnia > Arachnia rhinocerotis. The sequence goes on along the minus strand of NZ_VKKG01000002.1, from coordinate 371,182 downwards.
CAGCGCCCGCACCGGAGCCGAAGCAGGCTCCGGCTCCCGCCGAGAAGCCCGAGCAGTCCGAGGCCGTGAAGGCGGCCGTGGCTCGCCGGGCGGCCGAGGCCGAGGGCGACGCCACCTACGTGACCCCGCTGGTGCGCAAGCTCGCCAAGGAGCACGGCGTCGACCTGTCGGGACTGACCGGCACCGGTGTCGGCGGCCGCATCCGCAAGCAGGACGTGCTCGCCGCCGCCGAGGCCGCGAAGAAGTCGGCCGCCGAGCCGGCAGCCGCTCCGGCTGCGGAGAAGGCACCCGCAGCCGCACCGGCGGCCAAGGCAGCCGCACCTGTCGACACCGCCAAGCGTGGCAAGACCGAGAAGCTCAGCCGGATGCGCAAGGTGATCGCCAGCCGCATGGTGGCCTCGCTGCAGGGCTCGGCCCAGCTCACCGCGACGGTCGAGGTGGACCTGACCTCCATCAGCCGGATCAGGGCGCAGGTGAAGGACGACTTCAAGAAGCGCGAGGGAGCCTCGCTGTCCTACCTGCCGTTCATCACGGCCGCCGTGGTCGAGGCCCTCAAGCAGTTCCCGGTCGTGAACGCCACCATCGACACCGATGAGGGCACTGTCACCTACCACGACGTCGAGAACATCGGCCTCGCGGTGGACACCGAGCGCGGACTGATGGTCCCGGTGATCAAGGACGCCGGAGACCTGAACCTCACCGGCCTGGCCAAGAAGATCGGCGACCTGGCGAAGCGCACGCGGGACGGGAAGGTCGGCCCCGACGACCTGTCCGGCGGCACCTTCACCATCACCAACTACGGCTCGGCCGGAACGCTGTTCGACACGCCGATCATCAACCTGCCCGAGGCCGCGATCCTCGGCACCGGTGCGCTCGTGAAGCGCCCCGTGGTCGTGATCGACAAGTTCGGCGGCCAGACGATCGCGATCCGCGACATGATGTACCTCTCGCTCAGCTACGACCACCGCCTCATCGACGGCGCGGACGCGGCTCGGTTCCTGTCGGCCGTCAAGGCCCGCCTGGAAGAGGGAGACTTCGGCAGCGAGTTCGGCCTCTGAGCCCAGCTCCACCGTCGATGGGCGGCAGTCGGTTCACGCCGGCTGCCGCCCTCTGCGTCCCACCCGGGACACGGCGCTGGCAACGAACATCGCCACCGCGGTCCACACCAGCACGAACCCCACCCACCGCTGGGCGGGCATCGGCTCGTCGAAGACGAGCCAGCCGAGCACGAACTGCCCGATGGGCGCGATGTACTGGATCATCCCCAGCGTGACGAGGCGCAGTCGCCTGGCGCCGGCCGCGAACAACAGCAGCGGGACTGCCGTGATCGGGCCCGCCAGGTACATCAACCAGCCGTAGGCCGTGCCCGGGTCGGCGGTGGAGCCCCCGGCCAACCCCAGCCACACCAGGTAGGCCATCATCACCGGCGTCACCGCGGCCGTCTCCACCCCGAGACCGACCAGGGCCGGCACCTTGGCCCCGACCTGCTTCTTGATCAGTCCGTAGACACCGAACGTGCCCGCCACGCCGAAGGCGATCCACGGCACCTGGCCGTAGCCCACGATCAGGACCGCGCACGCGAGCGTGCCCACGGCGAAGGCCACCCACTGCACCCGGCTCAGGCGCTCCCCCAGCACGGCGACGCCCAGCACCGCGGCCACCAGCGGGTTGATGAAGTAGCCAAGTGCTGCGTCCAGCGTGCGTCCCGAGTTCACCCCGACGACGTAGAACGTCCAGTTCGCGGTCACCAGGACTCCGGCGAGGGCGAGCGTCCAGGTGGCGCGCCGGTTGGACAGCACGGCGCGCACCGCTCGCCACTGCCGCCCGACGGCAAGCAGCAGGACGCAGAACAGCAGCGAACACACCACCCGGTAGCCGATGATCTCCAGGGCCGGCGAGTCCTCCAGCAGTTTGAAGTACAGCGGGAACAGCGCCCACAGCAGGTAGGCACCACCGCCGTAGAGCAACCCCTTGTCCATGGGTGCATCCTCGTCCCTGCGCGGACCCGAACACCAATCCGGGGCTCCCGGGACCGGGGCTACGATGGCGAGGTGACGTTGACCTACGAGTACCTGGGACTGGGACGAGAGCCGTCGCTGACTGACTACCGCGAGGTCTGGGACTACCAGCGCGAAATACACGCCCAGGTCGCGGCCGACCTCCGGCCGGGGCACGTCATCCTCAACGAGCACATGCCCGTGTACACGGCCGGACGCCGGACCGAGCCGCAGGAGCGTCCCTTCGACGGCACCCCCGTGGTGGACGTGGACCGCGGCGGACGGATCACCTACCACGGGCCCGGCCAACTCGTCGGCTACCCCATCGTCCACCTTGCCGACGGCGTCGGCGTCGTTGACCACGTGCGTCGCCTCGAGGCAGCCGTCATCGAGCTCCTGGAGGGCTACGGCCTGGCACCCCGCAGGGTGGAGGGGCGCACGGGCGTCTGGTTCGACGCCGACGGCGAGCGTCCCGAACGCAAGATCTGCGCCATCGGGGTCCGGGTGGCAAGGCGCACGACGATGCACGGCTTCGCCCTCAACGTGCAGCCCAGCACCACCCGTTTCGCGAACATCATCCCTTGCGGGATCGCGGACGCGGGCGTGACCTCCGTCGTCGAGGAGGCCCCGGGTGAGTGGACGGTGGCTGGCGTCGCGGCGGACCTGGAGCCACTGCTCACCAGGCACCTGAGTGGCGAGCTGGCCCCCGGCCGCGGCGCGGGTGCGGCAGGGTAGGGTGGCTGGCGTGACAGTGAAACCAGAAGGCCGTCGTCTCCTCCGCGTCGAAGCGAAGAACTCGGAGACTCCGATCGAGCGCAAACCCTCCTGGATCCGGACCACCGCCAAGATGGGCCCCAACTACAAGGACCTGCAGAACATCGTCAACGAGGGCGACCTGCACACCGTGTGCCAGGAGGCCGGCTGCCCCAACATCTACGAGTGCTGGGAGGACCGGGAGTCCACGTTCCTCATCGGAGGTGACCAGTGCACCCGTCGCTGCGACTTCTGCCAGATCACCTCCGCCAAGCCGGAGGGCTACGACCCCGCCGAGCCGATGCGCGTCGCCCGCTCGGTGAAGAAGATGGGGCTGCGCTACGCAACGGTGACCGGTGTGTGCCGTGACGACCTCCCCGACGAGGGCGCCTGGCTCTACGCGGAGACGATCCGCCAGATCCACTCGGTGAACCCGGGCGTCGGCGTCGAGATGCTGGCGCCGGACTTCTCGGGGCGACGGGAGCTCCTCCAGCAACTCTTCGACGCCCGCCCCGAGGTGTTCGCCCACAACGTGGAGACCGTGCCGCGGATCTTCAAGCGGATCCGTCCCGGCTTCCGCTACGACCGCTCCCTCGAGGTGCTGCAGTGGTCGCGCGACGAGGGCCTCGTGACCAAGTCCAACCTGATCCTGGGCATGGGCGAGACCCGCGAGGAGATCTCGCAGGCGCTGCAGGACCTCCACGACGCAGGCACCGAACTGATCACCATCACCCAGTACCTGCGCCCGAACGCGACGCTGCACCCGATCGACCGCTGGGTCCGCCCCGAGGAGTTCGAGGAGCTGGAGCAGGAGGCCACGGAGATCGGATATTCTGGAGTGCTGTCCGGGCCGCTGGTCCGCTCGTCCTACCGAGCTGGACGCCTGTACCGGACCGCGATGGGTGCCCGCAACGAGAAGAGTATTTGGGAGAGCTGATGGCAAGCGAGAAGGCCAAGGAACTGGCGGCCCGGCAGAAGGCCGAGGCAAGGGCCGAGAAGCTGCGCAGGAAGAACTCCACCGACCCCGCGGACTGGGGGCAACTGCGCCAGATCCGCGAGTCCTACAAGGTCACCGCGCAGCACGACAAGCCCCTGCCCTGGATCCTCCTGGGTGCGGGACTGGGTACGGCCGCGGTGTTCGTGGTCATCGGCCTGTTCGTTCCGCCGTGGTGGATGTGGCTGGTCACCGGGCTGATGGCCGGCCTGCTGGTGGCCATGCTGATCTTCGTGCGCCGCGCCAAGGGCGCCGCCTACAAGCGCTACGAGGGCCAGGCCGGTTCCGCCGAGGTCGCGCTGCAGATGCTGCCCAAGAAGTGGTCCTACACCCCGGTGATCACCGCCACCCGGAACCGCAACTCGGTGGACGTCATCCACCGCGCGATCGGCCCCGGCGGGTTGATCCTGATCGGAGAGGGCGACGCGAAGGCGCTGAAGGCCCAGCTCGCCAGCGAGAAGCGCAAGCACGAGCAGGTCTCCTACGGCGTCGTGGTCCAGGTGGTCCAGATGGGCAAGGGCGCCGGCCAGGTGCCGCTGGACAAGCTCGTGGACCACATCAAGAAGCTCCCCAAGCAGCTCAGCCCGGCCAAGGTCGTCGAGGTGCAGGCCCGACTGCGCGCCCTCGACGCGATGCGCCCGAAGCTGCCCATCCCGAAGGGCCCGCTCAGCACCAAGGGCTCCCGCCAGGCCATGCGCGGCCGCTGATCAACAAGTGGCGAACCTCGTAAACCTGGAATCCGTCACCCACGGCTTCGGAACCCGCACCCTGCTAGACGGGGTCTCCCTCGGGATCGCCGCCGGTGAGGTGATCGGCGTCGTCGGACGCAACGGCGACGGCAAGTCCACCCTCCTGCGAATCCTCACCGGCCAGTTGGAGCCCGACGAGGGCCGCGTCACCATCTCCAACTCCGTGTCCATCGGCGTCCTCGGGCAGCAGCACGTCGGCGTCCCCGGCGAGACGGTCCGCAAGGTCCTGCTGGACGACGCGCCGGACCACGTCTGGGCGGCCGTGCCGCAGCGTCGGCTGCTCGTGCACACCCTGCTCGCCGGCATCGAGCTCGACCGTCCCATCGAGACCCTCTCCGGCGGCGAGCGTCGGCGCGTCGGCCTCGCCGAGGTGCTGATGGGCCACCACGACCTGATCGTGCTCGACGAGCCCACCAACCACCTCGACGTCGAGGCCGTCTCGTTCCTTGCGGAGTACCTCGCCGAGCGCACGCGGGCGGGCCTGGCCATGCTCGTCGTCAGCCACGACCGCTGGTTCCTCGATGCCGTGTGCAACCACATCTGGGAGGTGCACGACGGGGTCGTCGACGCCTACGACGGCGGCTACGCCGCCCATGTCCTGGCGCGGGTGGAGCGGCAGCGCCAGGCGGCCTCGAACGAGGCCCGCCGCAAGAACCTCGCCCGCAAGGAACTCGCCTGGCTCCGGCGGGGGGCCCCGGCCCGCACGTCGAAGCCGAAGTTCCGCATCGACGCGGCTGAGCAGCTCATCAGTGACGTCCCGCCCGCACGCGACAAGCTGGGTCTGGAGAAGTTCGCGATCAGCCGCCTCGGCAAGGACGTCTTCGACCTCACGAACGTCGTCTACCGCGCGGGCGAGCGCACCCTGCTGGACCACCTGACGTGGTCGATCGGCCCCGGTGACCGGATCGGTCTGGTGGGCGTCAACGGCGCCGGCAAGACCTCCCTGCTGGAGTTGCTCGTCGGAACCCGCGACGTGGACGGCGGCAAGATCAAGCGCGGCAAGACCCTGCGGGTGGGGTACCTCTCGCAGGCCGTCGGTGAACTCGACGACAGTGACACCGTGCTGGGTTCGGTGACCCGCCTGAAGCAGGAGACCAAGCTCGCCACCGGCCGCGACGCGAGCGCCGGGAACCTGCTCGAGGACTTCGGGTTCACCGGCGACAAGCTCGTCACCCGAATCGGGGAACTCTCCGGCGGTGAGCGCCGTCGCCTCCAGTTCCTGCGGATCCTCCTGGAGGAGCCCAACGTCCTGATCCTGGACGAACCCACCAACGACCTGGACATCGACACCCTCAACGTCATCGAGGACTACCTCGACACCTGGCCCGGCACCCTGATCGTCGTGAGCCACGACCGGTACTTCCTGGAGCGGGTCACCGACGTCAGCTACGCACTGCTCGGGGACGGCTCCTGCGTGCTGCTGCCGGGCGGCGTCGACGAGTACCTCGCCCGCCGTCGGGTCGCCGAGGCGAACGCGGCGGCCGCCGAACAGGCCGCCGGTCCGAGGAAGCGCTCGAGCTCCGCGGAGGACAGGCAACGCAAGAAGGAACTCTCCCGGCTCGAGTCACAGCTGGGGAAGGTGGAGGCGGAGATCGAGCGGATCCACGTCGCCATGGCCGCGGCCGCCAGCGACTACGAGTCGCTCGGCGCGCTCGACGCCGACCTCAGGGCCGCCGAGACCCGCAAGGACGAGCTCGAGGAAGCGTGGCTCGAGGCCGCCGAGGACTGAGCGCCGACCGGGCCACCGGCGAATGCCTGGTGCGGGTCAGTCCAGGGAGGAAACGCGCACGGCCTCGGCCGCGGCGCGACCCAGCGGCAACGGTGCCCCGCCGCCCACACCGACCGTGATGGCCCCCGAGTAGGCCGGCCCCTCCCCCACCACCAGCTCCACGTCGAGTTCGATGCCGTTGTCCGCGAAGAACCGCAGCAGGTCCGGATCATCATCGGAGATCCGTTCGACGACGTAGCGGCCCGGGGCAACCGTCGAGAGGCGCTCCGCCCGCGGCTGCTGGACCGAGCCGTCGACGGCCGGGATCGGGTCACCATGCGGATCGCGCCGCGGGTGGCCGAGGAACGCGTCCAGGCGCTCGACCATCAGGTCGGAGACGGCGTGCTCGAGCTCCTCCGCCTCGTCGTGGACCTCGTCCCAGCCGTACCCGAGGGCCCGGACCAGGAACGTCTCTATCAGCCGGTGCCGGCGCACCATGTCCAGCGCCAGGCGGCGGCCCGCATCGGTGAGGTGGACCGCGCCGTAGGGCTCGTGCTCCACGAGGCCGCGCTCCACGAGCTTCGAGATCGCGCCGGAGACCGACGAGGGCCGCAGCCCCGACTTCTCGGCGATCGTGGACGGCAGGACCGGGTCGTCGGACCACTCCTGCAAGCCCCAGATCACCTTCAGGTGGTTCTGCGCGCTGGCCGAGAGCTCGGAGACCGACATGCTCGGAGCCTACCGGGCCGCCGCGGCGCCGCCGACCGGCACCGTTCGCCGTGATTGAGTGGCCACGAACACCGCGGCGAACACGATCCCCTGGAACACCGCCATCCCGGCGCTGGTGGGGGCGTCGAGGAAGTACGCCAACCAGAAGCCCGCGAACGAACCCCCGACGGCGATCACCAGCGTGACGGCGATCATCCGCGACAGGCGCTTGGTCAGCAGGAACGCCGAGGCTGCGGGAACCACCATCAGCGCGATCACGAGAATCGCCCCCGCCACGTTGAACGCGGCGGTCACCGTCACCGCCACCAGCAGCATCAGGGCGGTGTTGAGCAGGCCCGTCGGGATCCCCAGGCTGCGGGCGAACGCGGGATCGAAGGTCGCCAGCTTGAGGCGGGGATAGAACAGCCAGACGAACGCGCCGTTCAGCACGGCGACGCCGGCCATGACGTAGAGCGCGGCGGGTCCGACGTCGAGGCCGCCGACTGTCAGCTGCCGGAATCCCGCGAGGTTGAGGTCACCCACCAGCACGGTGTGGGTGTCCAGGTGGACGTCGGAGAACTCGAGCGAGACCAGGATCACGCCGACGCTGAACAGGGCGGGGAACACCAGGCCCTGTGGCGCGTCACCGGCGATCAGGCCGGTCCGGGTCAGGTACTCGCTGCCCAGCACCACCAGGAGCCCGGACAGCGCCGCGCCCAGTAGGAGCCACGGCGAGTCCGGATTGCGCGTGAGGAAGTAGCCCAGCACGATTCCCGGCAGCACGGCATGGCTGATGCCGTCGACCAGCATCGAGCTGCGGCGCAGGACCATGAAGGTCCCCGGCAGCGCGCACGCGACGGCCGTGACGACTGCGAGCAGGACGACGCCCACGAGGAAGCTCATGCTGTCTCCCGCAGGGCCCTGCGGACCCGTGCGCGCTGCACGAGCCGGTGGCCCACGCTGCGGCCGGGGGCCAGCAGCAGCGAGACCACGAAGACCGTGAACAGCACCAGCACCACCACCGGTCCCGGGGGGACGGCGCCGAGGTTCACCGAGACGTAGGTGCCCAGACCGCCGCCCATCGCCCCGATCAGCGCGGACAGGGCCACCATCGTGGGCAGTCGGCGCGTCCACTGCCGCGCGGCGGCGGCCGGGGTGACGACGAGCGCCACCATCAGCACCAGCCCCACTGCCTTCACCCCGATCACGACGGCCAGCACGAGGGCGACCGACATCAGGCCGTCCACTCTTCGCCCGAAGCCGAGGAACGCCGAGTGCGCCGGGTCGAAGGTCCGCAGCGAGAACTCCTTCCAGAACACCACCATCACACCGATGGCGAGGGCGGCCACCGCGACGATGGTGGCGAGGTCGGCACGGGTGATCACCGTCGCGTTGCCGAACAGGTAGTCCTGGATTCCACCCTTGCCCGGGTAGGGACCGTCGGAGATCACCCTCATCAACAGCATTCCCGCGCCGAAGAAGACCGTCAGGACGATCGCCATGGCCGTGTCGACGCGGACCTTCGAGGCGCGGGCGATGTGGCCGGAGGCCGCCACCGCCAGACCCGAGACCAGGAGGGCCCCCAAGAGCAGCAGCGCGAGCCTCCGGCCGTCGAGACCGAGCAGGACGGCGACCAGGAACGCCCCCAGCGCCCCCGGCAGCGCCGCGTGCGAGATCACGTCGCTGACCAGCGAGCGCTTGCGCAGGTACGCGAACGCGCCGAGCGCCCCGGACGCCAGCCCGATGGCAGCGGTTCCGAGGAACACCATCCGGTAGGTGTGGTTCCCGAGGAACTCGAACAGGTTCATCCGATGACGTCCAGGAAGGGGTCGTCGGCCGTCGCGACGTCGTAGGCGCGGCGCACGTTCTCGGGAGTGAACGCGGCGTCGACCGGGCCGCTGGCGACCACGGTGCCGTTGAGGAGCGCGACGTGGTCGCAGTAGTCCCGCACGGTGGCCAGGTCGTGGTGCACGATGACCACCGTCCGGCCGGCTTGCCGCAACCCGTGCAGCACACCGACGATCGCCTGCTGGCTGCGGGCGTCGACGCCCGCGAAGGGCTCGTCCATGAGGTACAGGTCCGGCTCCGAGACCAGGGTGCGGGCCAGGAAGACCCGCTGGCGCTGGCCTCCGGAGAGCTCCCCGATCTGCCGGCGCGCGAGGTCGGCGATGCCGCACTGCTCCAGCGCCCGGCCCGTGCGTTCCCGCTCCACCCGCCCCGGGCGACGCAGCCATCCGAGGAAGCCGTAGGTGCCCATCGTGACCACGTCGCGCACGGTGGTCGGGAAGTCCCAGTCGACGGTGGTGGCCTGCGGCATGAACCCCACCCGGGCCCGGACCCGCGACAGCGGGCGCCCGAAGAACTCGACCTGCCCGGCCAGCGGGGGCACCAGGCCGAGCATCGCCTTCAGGAGCGTGGACTTGCCAGCACCGTTGGGACCGACCACCCCCAGCACCACGCCGCGCGGCACCTCGAGGTCCACGTCGCGCAGGACGGGCGTGGTCCCGTACGCGGCGCTGAGCCCGCGCACCGAGCAGGCGGGTGTTTCGGTCATCGTTCCTCCTCCGGAACTCCGAGGGCGGCGGCGATAGCGCGCGTGTTGTGCTCGAAGACCTCCAGCCAGCTGTCCACCTCCGGGCCGACGCCCAGCGAGTCGGCGTAGAGCTCGGCGTCGGAGATCGCAACGTCCCACCCCCGCGCCGCGACCGCCTCGGTGAGGCTGGTGATCGCCTGGGGGTTGGCCTGGTTGTCGGCGAAGACGACCGGCACCTGCTCCCTGGCGACGAGGTCGGCCAACTCGCTGAGCTGGCGGGCGCTGAGCTGGGCGTCGGTGGAGATGAAGTCGGTGGCGCGCACCTCGAGGCCGTAGGTGTGCCCGTAGTAGTTGAACGCGTCGTGGCCCGTGACCAGGATGCGGTCGGTCTCGGGGACTGCTGCCATGAGCGCGCCCGCCCACCGGTCGGCCTCGGCGATCTGCACGACGAAGGCGTCCGCCCGCTCCCGATACCCGACGGCGCCCCCCGGGTCGACGGCCGCGAGCCGGGCCGCGACCTCACCCACCACCAGCGCCCAGGCCTCCGGGCTGTTCCAGACGTGCGGATCGCTCATCGGCACGCCGTCGGCACCCGTGCTCTCCAGTCCCAGGAGCAGGTGCTCCGGCAGCGTCTCCGCTACGGCGAGCTGGCGCTCGTCCTGCCCGCGCAGCACCTCCTCCATCTGGGCCTCAAGTCGCAACCCCGTCCAGAGGACCAGGTCGGCGTCGAGGATCTGTTGGATGTCCCGGGTGGAGGGCTGGTAGGTGTGTGGGTCGCCACCCGGGCCGACGAGGGTGGTGACGCTGGCTCCGGGCGCGACCTCGGCCGCGACGTCGGCGAGGTAGCCGGTGGTGGCAACGACTGTCAGCGACTCCTCGCCGGCGCCCGCGGCAGTGCCGCACCCGCCGAGGGCGACCGCACTGGCCAGCACCACCGGCAGGAACCTCGTCGCACTCGCTCGCACGGGAACCTCCATGTTGATTCCCAGATCTTAAGTTCGACCCCTCGAACATTTCAAGTTAGTCACTGCGAAACATGTGCCCTCCAGTCGGAACCGAACCACGTGAAGCTGCGGGCAAGGGGGTCGCCACCGGCCGCCGCGGCCAAGGCCTCCGGCCCTGGCATGCCCCGGGCCAGGCCATGGTGCAGGGCGGCCATGGTCTCGCACGCCAGCGCGTCGGGCACGTCGGTCAGCGGCGCGACCACCGCCCGCACACCGAGAGCCAGCAGGCTCGAGGTCAGGCCCAGGGCCTCGTCCCCGGGACGCAGCCTCGCCCTGCCGACACCACAGGCGGACAGCACCACGAGGCTCGATCGGACGTCCAGGCCCTCGAGTTCGTGCGCGAACAGCGAGCCGCCGTGGAGACGGATCGAGGAGAACAGCGGGTTGTCGGCCCGGTGCCGGCCGTGCGCGGCCACGTGGACGACGTCGTGGTGGCGCAGCGCCTCCCTGACCGCGCCCGGTTCCCCGGGGACGAGTTCCGCGAGCTCCCAGTTCGCGGCCACGCGCCCGATCTCCTGCTGTGCCAGCGCCACTTCCGGGCCGCTCGCCACGGCGACGCGCGGGCCGCCTGTCACTGCGGTCGCGCCGTCGCGCCAGAGCGCGGCCGAGCGCGCCAGGGTCAGTCCCCGCTGCCGCAGCCGGGGCAGCATGCCCCAGGGCAGGCGGGCGAGCCTGCCGCTGGGGACGACCACGACGGGACCCGGCCCGAGCTCGGGTGGCAGGAGCATCCGGTCGAGTTCGGCCAACTCCTCCTCCAGTGAGCTGCGCACTGCGGCCCCCAACGGTCCGGGCGGGGCGTGGGAGAGCGCCGCCGCGTCGGAGACCGCACGCGTCACGAGCTCGGAGAGTTCGTCCGCCGGGCCCACTCGGGCGAGCCGGGCGGGCTCGCCGGGTGGGACGTGCACCAGGTGCGCTCCGCCGTCGGCCCAGAAGTAGCTCAGCAGGTTCGGCTCGGCGTGCTGTGTCCCCCGCGGCCCGCCGGTCCCCCGCTCGAGCCGTTCCCCAGCACCCCGCCAGGACCGCTCACGCAACTGCCGCTCGAGCTCGGCCACGTCCGTCTGCAGACCGGCCACGGCCTCGGCCGGGGCGTCGCGCAACTCCTCGTGCCGCTTCCTGAGCCGGGACCACAGGGCGGCGACGTCGGGGTCCGCCGACGGCCTGACCGAAGGGACGGTGTCCAGGGCCGCCCGCCACCGTTCGGTGACCACGAGCGCCCCGGCGGCGTCGCCACGGGCCACGACCCGCTCCAGGTCCATCGCCAGGATCGGCTCCACGTGGACGGTGAGGGCCGTGCGCAGGTCGAGGCTCGCCATGCCGGACTTGGCGCGGGCGAGGTCCTCGATGGCCCCGGCGACGACGTCCGCGCGGCGCTCCTCGTCGGGGGTCAACGCCAGTTCTGCGCGGCCGGCCAGCAGCCGCGTGGTGAAGTAGGGGGACGCCGCCAGCCGCTCCAGCGCGGCGCGGGTGGCGTCGTCGGGTGCCACGGCCCCGAGCCTCGACCCCGCGATGACGCGCACGGCCTCCGCCCGGTCCGCGAGCAGCCCCATGCCGGCTGACCGGGCAGCGGTGACGAGGCGAGCCGCCTCCTCGGCGGCCCCGGAGTCGTCGGCTCCACCTGCCAGCAGTGCCTCCACGCGCACCCCGGCGGCCGCGAGGGACCTGAGTTGCTCGCCGCGCTCGTCGGCGCGTGCGACCACCTCCTCGGCCAGCTCCGAGGCGGTGGCGGTGTTGCCCCGCAGCAGCTCGCACCTGGCTCGGTCCAGCAGCGCGCTGGTGAGCTCGTCGGCCATCCCCGCACCGCGCATGTCCTCGACCGTGCGAGCCAGCAGCTCCGCCGCGTCGTCGAGCAGGCCCACCTCCATCAGCACGCGGGCCCGGTCGAGGCGCGACACTGAGCGGTCCACGGGTGCGTCCAGGTCGTCGGCCATGCGCATGGTGTGGAGCGCGGCAGGGAGATCGCCCTGGAGGTACTCCACGAACCCGAGGTTGTGCATCGCCATGAAGGCGTGGTCCGGCAGGTCGACGGCGAGGGCGGCGGCCGCGGACAGGTCCGTGGCCGCCTCGGCCAGGTGCCCCACTTCGGAGGCCATGGTGCCCTTGTTCAGCAGGAGCCTGACGCGGTCCTCGACCGGGAGGCGTGCCGACAGCTCCACCGCCGGCCGCAACTCGTCGAGCGCCTCCTCCACGAATCCCGCCCGGGCACGAAGCACACCGGCCTGGACGTGGGTGACGGCCCGCAGGTCGTCCCGCCCCGCGGCGGCCGCCTCCTCACGCACGGCCTCCACCTCCGCCAGGGCCGCGGCCAGCCCGTCGGAGTCGGAGGTGAGCCAGGACCGGGTCACACGGATGCGGATCCCCAGTTCGAACCGCTCCTCCGACGCCTCGGCCCCACCCAGGTGCTCCAGCGCCCGGGCGATGTGGGCGCGCGCGTCCTGGAGGCGGTACTGCGCGATCGCTGCCCGCGCCTCCTGGTAGGCCTCCCCGGCCTGTTCGACGGGGTCCGTCCCAGTCACCTCAGAGCTCGATCACCGGCGTCAGCACGGGCCGCGCTCCGGACGCGGGGGGGTGGATCAGGAACCGGACCTGGCCGCGGGGCACTCTCCGCCACACGAGCCGGCCGTGGGCGTCGGCCACCGCCGGGGTGGACTCGGTGCCGCGCATCAGCTCCACCTCGACGCCGCCCCCGGTGACCCAGCCGTCGATCCGGAGGTTGTCGCCCTCGTCCTCGGAGGTGGAGACCATCAGCTGCACCGCCGAACTGGTGAACGTGACGGCATCGGTCGGGGACGCTCCGGTGGTGCGCAACAACAGGGCGGACTCGTCCTGCAGGGTGGCGATCTCTGCGTCCAGGGCTGCGAGCGAGATGGCGACCACGACCTCCTCCGTGAGGTCCGCCGGCGGTGGGTCGAGGGCGTCGAAGAGGTCAAGGACCTGCTCGAGGATCTCCTCGTCGAGCTCGTCCATGGGCTGCTGGAAGGCTTCGGTCATGTCTGGCTCCAGGTCGGGTCGGAGGTGAGCGCCTTGCGCAGGGCGGCCAGGCAGCGGCCGCGGGTGGGTCCGATCGAGCCGACCGGCATCCCGAGGGTCTCGGCCAGGACCGCGTAGTCCGGCCGCCCGCCCCGGCTCACCACACGCAGGAGTGCCTGGCAACGGGGCGTCAGTTTCCTGAAGTGCCCCCACAGGACACGCTGGGTCTCGCCCAGCACCGCGGCGTCGGCCGGGTCGGGGCCGGCGTCGGCCTGTTCCGGGGGTTCCTCCCACGTCATCGAGCGGCGGCGCTCCTTGCGGACCCGCCAGGCCTCCCTCCGCACGGTGGTGCCGAGCCACGCGAGGACCACCTTGGGGTTCTCCACGGTGGCCTGCTTTTCCACGAGCCGCAGCCACGCCGTCTGGACGACGTCCTCGGCGTCGGAGCGGTCCAGGCCACAGGCGCGCGCGACGTGCCACAGCGTCGGGGTGAGCAGTTCCACGAGCCCGTCGAGGCGCCCCGGCTCGCCGTCCCGGTAGCCCTCGAAGAGGGTGGAGGCGCGCTCCGCGAGGCTGGTGGCGGCGGTCATGGCCGCTTCCATCCGAGTTCGTCGGCAAGGGCCGACCAACCGAGTTCGACGGCCTCCTCGAGCTCCACCCCGGGGCGGCCGTCGGCGGCCAGCCGGGCGGCCAGCTCACCGGCGAGCACGGGCGCCGAGAACGAGGTGCCGCTCCAGGTGGCGAAGCCGCCGGAGAAGTCGTCGGTGTCGATGGTCCCGCGCTGCTGGGCCGGAAGCTGCATCGCGGCCATGGACTGGCGGTCGCCGCCGAGCGCCACCGGCATGGTGCTGACCACGGCTGCCCCCGGGCGGTGGCAGCCGACCCAGGGCCCGGCGTTGCTGAAGTAGGCAACGGTGCCGTCCGGGTTGGTGGCCCCGACCCCGGCCATCGGCAGTGCGTCGGGGGCGTGCGGCTCCACGGCGAAGGCGGCCGGGAAGTTCGGCGCGGTCGTCGAGTCGTTGCCCACCGCACACACCACGAGGACCCCGAGGCGTCCGAGCTGCTGCAGCACCAGCATGAGCGGGCCGTCGGACAGCGCGTCCTCGGGCCGTTCGTGGTAGTACCCGAGAGAGAGCGAGAGCACGTCGAACAGGTCCTCGTGGCGGCCCTGGGCGATGGCGTCCAATTGGCGCGAGCGCAGCGAGTTGAGCGTGGCGAGGAGGCAGGACTCCGCGACCACCCCGTCGTCGGCCATGACGGGGATGCCGAGGATCCGGGCCTCCGGGCAGAGCTGTCGGACCAGGCCGGCCGCGAAGGTTCCGTGGCCGGCGTAGGGCAGCACGCTGCCGTCGAGTGGGTTGCGGGGCGGCTCCGGTGTGGCCGAGCCGGGAACGGTCCCGAAGCGGCCGAGCAGCTGCCCGTCGACGTAGACCTCCGAGGTGGCCAGGGCCGGGTCACGGAACCACGGATGGTCCTCGAGGCCCGTGTCCGGGATCACCACCACGGGTGGCCGCTTCAGTTCGCGGCGGCGGCAGGCCGGGTCGGGCAGCACCACTGACACCGGCGCACGTCCTCCCATCCCCGGCGCACCGTAGCTGCTGGCGGCGGCCCCGACGCCGGAGTAGTACGGCATCCCCGCGTAGTAGGGCATCCCCGCGTAGTACGGCATTCCGGCGTAGTACGGCATCCCCGCGTAGTAGGGCGTCGCGACCAGCATGTGGTCCAGGGCCACGCCCTGCCCCTCCCCCACGCGCTCCAGCACCGTCAGCGCATCGACGGGTCCGGCCACGCCGTGGAGGGTGATCTTGTTGGTCTCGGCGACGATTCCCTCGCCGGGGAGGTCCGTCTCGGCGGGAACACCCAGGTCTGTGGATTCCAGCCCCAGACCGAGTTCCTTCGCCACCCGCGCCACCTTGTCGACCAGACCCGCCATGGCTCCCCGCTCCGAGGTGACCAGCAGCGAGTCGGCCACGTAGGCGGTCGCGCGACCGGCCTCGGACGTGGCCACCCTGATCCCCCAGGCCGCCGCGACGTAGGGGTCGAACTGCGGGTACGGATTCAGTACGGCTTCCTGCGGTGACATTCGGGTCCCTCCACTGTTGGTTCCTGACACCTCCCAAGAGGGCCCCGCGCAAGCTGTGATACATCCCCGGACCCCTCTGCGGCAGCCTAGTGGCCAACCCCGCCGCACGGAGCCGGTTACGCCGAACCCTTGCGGAGCCGATGGCAGCGGCGTAGCGTTCAACACATGTTGAATTCAACGCTTGTGGAATCCGCTGTCTCGGCCCGCGCGTTGGTGGTGCACCGGGCCGGGAACGAGGTCCTCCACGGGCTCGAGATGGACCTCGCCCCGGGCTCGGTCACCGGACTCCTGGGCCCGTCGGGCTGCGGGAAGACCACCCTGATGCGCGCGATGGTGGGCGTGCAGCGGATCACTTCGGGATCGCTGACCGTGCTCGGCCGGCCGGCGGCCGACGAGGCGCTGCGCCGCCGGGTGGCCTACACCAGCCAGACGCTGAGTGTGTACAGGGACCTGTCCATCCGCGACAACGTGGCCCACTTCGCACGCCTCGTGGGGGCCGGCCCCGACGACGTCGCGCGCACGCTGGACGCCGTCGAGCTCACCGCCCTGGCCGGCAGGCGGGTGGAGATCCTCTCCGGCGGTCAGGCCAGCCGCGCCTCGCTCGCCTGCGCGCTGGTCGGGTCGCCGGAGCTCCTGGTCCTCGACGAGCCGACCGTCGGCCTCGACCCCCTGACCAGGGAGTCGCTGTGGGAGCACTTCCACGCACTCGCACGGCAGGGAACGACGCTCCTGGTCTCCAGCCACGTCATGGACGAGGCCACCCGCTGCGACTCGATCCTGCTGATGCGCGAGGGCCACTTCCTGGCACACGCGCCGATCGACGAGCTGCAGGAGCGCACCGGAGCGGCCACGCCCGAGGACACCTTCCTCACCCTCATCAAGCAGGAGGTGGCGGCATGACGACCACGGCACGGCACGCAGCGAGCCGCACGCGTCCCCACCTCCCGGCAGCGCTGACGACCACGGGGCGGATCGCGGCGCAACTGCGCGCCGACCCGCGCACCATCGGCATCATCATCGTGATGCCCCTGGTCCTGGTCTCGCTGCTCTGGTACGCATTCGTCGACGTGCCGGTCCCGCCGGGCGGGCGGGCACCCTTCGACACCATCGGACCCATGATGCTCGCGATCCTGCCCATGATGCTGATGTTCATAGTGACATCTGTGACCATGCTCCGGGAACGCACCTCGGGAACCCTCGAGCGACTGCTGACCACCCCGTTGAGCCGCTGGAACCTGCTGGCCTCCTACGGCGCGGTGTTCGGGTTCCTGGGGGTTGCCCAGGCCACCCTCCTCGGGCTGCTGGTGCTGGGACCGATGGGTGTCGAGATCGCCGGGACCGCCTGGATGCTGATCCTGATCGCGCTGCTGGACGCACTCGTCGGAGTCGCTTTCGGCCTGCTGGCCAGTGCGTTCGCGAGGACCGAGTTCCAGGCCGTCCAGTTCATGCCGGTGTTCATCGGGCCCCAGCTGTTCCTGTGCGGCCTGTTCGTGCCGAAGGAGCACATGCCTGACGTGCTGGGCGTGGTGGCCGACTTCCTGCCGATGACCTGGGCGGTGGACTCGGTGGTCGACGTCGCCGCGAACGAGACAGTCTCCGGCGCCACCTGGGGGCGGCTGGGCCTCCTCGCGGGCATCGTCGTCGTCTTCCTGTTCGTGGCCTCCCGCTCGATGCCGAGGCAGTCCCGATGAGCCCCGCCAAGTCCGAGCGCACCCGGGCGCGCATCCTCGACGCCGCGGCATCGTTGTTCGCCGCCAAGTCCTTCGACGGCGTGAGCATGCGCGCGATCGCGCGCGAGGCGGGCGTCGACCCGGCGCTGATCCACCACTACTTCGGCAGCAAGGACGACTTGTTCGATGAGGTCCTCTCGCGCGGGGCGTCGCCGGACTCACTGATCGAGCGGGTCACGTCCTTCCCCCGGCATGAGTGGGGTGAGGAACTGGTGCGCGCAGCCCTCGGCCTGATGGAGTCGCCGGCGGGCCCGGCGCTGCGGGCCGTCATGCGCAGCGGCATCGCGAGCCATCCGGACCTGCTGCGCCGGTTCGTCGGCGACCGGATCCTCAGGCTGCTCGTGGGCCACCTGGACGGCCCTCCGGAGCAGCGGGCGAAGCGCGCGGTGCTGGTCGGCTCACAGTTCGTGGGGATCTTCGTCGCGAAGTACCTCGTGCGGATGGAGCCGATGGCCTCGATGCCGCGCGAGGAGGTGGTGCAACTCGTCGGCCCGACGATCCAGCGCTACCTGACGGGCGAGTTGCCGTCAGCGGCGGTTGACGACGGCGGTGCCCAGTAGCAGGTCCGTCATGACCCGCCGCTCGGCCCCCAGCACCACGTGCGGGATGACCAGGCACTTCAGCAGCGTACGGGCGACGGGGCGCCAGATGCCCAGCGGCCCGCCGTCGACGCGGATCACGCCGATGCGCGCGATCAGCTGCCCGAACGAGCCCCCGGTGAGGATCGTGAGGACCGTGGCCTCCACGAGGTAGACGCCGAGGACGGTGAAGGAGCCGCGAGCGTCCTGGTAGACGCCGGCCCAGCCGAAGATGGCGATCGCCACCACCGTGCTCGCCGCCCAGTCACCCACGAGGGCCCCGATCCGGGGCCACCACCCGGCCAGTGAACCGCGCCCCGCGGCAGGCAGGCCGAGGGTGGAACCGGGATAGAGCTTGTTGTCCGTCACGCCCGAAGCTTATCCGGGCCTGTGTAACGTGGCTGTTACCCTGCAGCAACTGTGGAGCAATCGCGGGCCCATAGGCTCTCCACAGTCACAAGCCAAAATGGAGGAAAACCACCAATGTTCAACGGCGCAGAAGAGCTCCTGGCCTACGTCAAGGAAGAGGGCATCGAGACAATCGACTGCCGCTTCTGCGACCTGCCGGGCGTCATGCAGCACTTCACCGTCCCGGCCGGATCCTTCGGCCCGGAGGTGTTCACCGACGGCCTGTCCTTCGACGGATCGTCAATCACGGGATTCCAGAAGATCCACGAGTCGGACATGGCACTGCTGCCTGATCCCACCAGCGCATTCGTCGATCCCTTCCGCAAGTCGAAGACGCTGAACGTGAACTTCTTCGTGCATGACCCGCTCACCAAGGAGCCCTACTCCCGCGACCCGCGGAACATCGCGCGCAAGGCGGAGGCCTACCTCGGCTCCACCGGCATCGCCGACACCGCCTACTTCGCCCCCGAGGCCGAGTTCTACGTCTTCGACGACATCCGCTTCGACTCCACGTCGAACAGCGCCTACTACCACATCGATTCCGAGGCCGGCGCCTGGAACTCCGGCCGCGTCGAGGACGGCGGCAACCGTGGCTACAAGGTCAAGTACAAGGGTGGTTACTTCCCGGTCGCCCCGGTGGACCACTTCGGCGACCTCCGCGACGACATCGTGCGCCACATGGAGAACTCGGGACTGATCGTCGAGCGTGCGCACCACGAGGTCGGAACCGCCGGCCAGGCGGAGATCAACTGGCGCTTCAACACGATGCTGACCGCCGCCGACGACGTGATGAAGTTCAAGTACCTCGTCAAGAACACCGCCTGGGAGGCCGGCAAGACCGCCACCTTCATGCCGAAGCCGATCTTCGGCGACAACGGCTCGGGCATGCACTGCCACCAGTCGCTGTGGGACGGCGGCGACCCGCTGTTCTACGACGAGAACGGCTACGCCGGCCTCTCCGACACCGCCCGCTGGTACATCGGCGGCCTGCTCAAGCACGCCCCGGCCCTGTTGGCGTTCACCAACCCGTCGGTGAACTCCTACCACCGCCTCGTGCCCGGCTTCGAGGCTCCTGTGAACCTGGTCTACTCCTCGCGAAACCGTTCGGCCTGCATCCGCATCCCGATCACGGGGTCCAACCCGAAGGCCAAGCGCGTCGAGTTCCGCTGCCCGGACCCGTCGTCGAACCCGTACCTGGCGTTCGCCGCCATGCTGCTGGCCGGCCTCGACGGCATCCAGAACCGGATCGAGCCCCCGGCCCCGATCGACAAGGACCTCTACGAGCTGCCGCCGGAGGAGCACGCGACCGTCGACACCGTGCCCACCACGCTCGGCGCGGTGCTGGACGCGCTCGAGGAGGACCAGGAGTTCCTGCTGGCCGGTGACGTGTTCACGCCCGACCTGATCGAGACGTGGATCGAGCTCAAGCGCGCCGAGATCCAGGCCATCCAGGTCCGTCCGCACCCGCACGAGTTCGAGCTGTACTACGCACTCTGAGCCGCTGACTGCTCGAAGGCCCCCGCCACTCGGCGGGGGCCTTCCTGCGTTCGGGGAACCTCAGGCCAGGGCGGCCCGGAGCTCGTCGGCGCTCGGGTTGCGCAGGACCTCGGGGCCCACGAGCGCCGTCGGGGTCAGTTCGTCGCCGTTGTTGTGGCTCCTCAACTCGGCGTTGGCCGCCTCGTCCTTCCAGACGTTGACCCAGGTGACGCGGCTGTCGTCGCCCAGCGCGCGCAGCAGCCGCTCGCAGTAGCTGCAGCCCGGCTTCCAGAACACCACCGCGTGGCCGGGCGCCACCAGCCGGCGCGCCCTCTCCCACGGCGTGTGCCGCCCCCCGCGGAGCAGGAACCAGGCCAGTCCACCGCCGACGACCACGGCCGCCGCCGCCCACCAAGGGCTGGCGTCACCGGTGAGCACCAGGACCACGGCGAGCACGATGGGCAGCATGGACGTGGCCACGGCGATGTTGCGTTCCCTCATGGCACAACCGTACGCTCCGGCCGTTCGACCCGACCCCTCCGCGGCAGCAGGTGCCTTTCGGCGGTGTCAGATCTTGACGCCCTCGAACTCCGGGTTGGAGTTGTAGACGTCCTCGTCGAGGATGCCCTCGCGCTTGGCGACGATCGTGGGCACCAGTGCCTGGCCGGTGACGTTGAGCGCCGTGCGGCCCATGTCGAGGATGGCGTCGACGGCGATCAGCAGGCCGACCCCCTCGAGCGGGAGCCCGACGGTGGACAGCGTCAGCGTGAGCATCACCGTCGCGCCGGTGGTGCCGGCGGTGGCGGCGGAGCCGAGCACGGACACGAACGCGATCAGCAGGTAGTGCGTGATGCCCAGCTCCACGCCGTAGAACTGTGCCACGAAGATGGCGGCGATCGCCGGGTAGATCGCGGCGCAACCGTCCATCTTGGTGGTGGAGCCGAGCGGGACCGCGAAGCTGGCGTAGGAGCGCGGCACGCCCATGTTTCGCTCGGTCACCTGCTCGGTGACGGGCAGCACGCCCATCGAGGAGCGGGTGACGAACCCGAGGGTCGTGACGGGCCAGACGTTCTTGTAGAACTGCAGCACCGACAGGCC
Organism: Tessaracoccus rhinocerotis; assembly: GCF_007197885.1. Lineage (GTDB taxonomy): Bacteria > Actinomycetota > Actinomycetes > Propionibacteriales > Propionibacteriaceae > Arachnia > Arachnia rhinocerotis. The sequence continues at coordinate 350,396 of NZ_VKKG01000002.1, read as the reverse complement.
GTGGGCGCGCAGGATGACCGGGTAGACGATCACCCAGACCAGCAGCAGTCCGACGTAGATCGCAATGGCGAAGGTGCCCAGCGACGCCAGCGAGTTCCAGCCGTAGGTGGCGATGGCGCGCCCGATGAGGGCGGCGGTGCCGATGGGGGCGAGGCGGATGACCCACCAAAGGACCTTCTGCACGACGGCGAGCGCGGACTCGGTGAACTCGATGAACCCGGCGGCCTTCTCCCCCACCTTGAGGGCGGCGACGCCGAAGGCGATCGACAGCACGATGATCTGGAGCACGTTGAAGCTCGGGTTGGCGGTGAACCCGGCCTCGGCCGATCCGCGCAGGCCCACCTCGAGGCCGAAGATGTTGCTCGGGACCAGTCCGGCGAGGAACGCCCACCAGGAGCCCACGCGGCTCGGCTCGGCGGCACCCTCCCCGGAGACGCCGGCGGTGAGCCAGGGGCCGGAGACGAGCCCCACGGCCAGGCCCACCACCACGGAGGCGAGGGCTGTGATGCCGAACCAGACCAGGGTCTGGACGGCGAGGCGCGCCGCGTTGGCGACCTCACGCAGGCGGGCGATGGAGCTGATCACCGCGGTGACCACCAGCGGCACCACCAGCAGCTTCAGCAGGTTGACGTAGGCGCCGCCGATCTCGGAGAGGGTGGCGGTGAGCCAGTTCGGCTCGCCGTCGGCGCCGGTACCGATGCCGACGGCGACGAAGCCGAGCGCCACGCCCGCGACCAGGCCGATGACGACCTGGACGCTGAACTTGCTCAGCGGGTTCTTCCTGGAGGGGGTCTTCTCGGGCGACGCCTCTTCGGCGGCGGCCTCACGGGTTGCGGACATGCCGGTCTCTTCTCTGGGTATTCGGGGATCGCACGGGGTGCGCACGGAAGTGCCCTGCTGGACGATCGGGCTGGGAGACGGTCCGGAGTCAGACTCGACAGGCCGTGGAGCGCTGACGGCACAGGTCGACCCAGGGGCGGGTCACGAGCATCAGGTCCATGGGGCCCATCCAAACACCGCCCAAGTCGTTCGTCAAAACCAGTTCGCCGTGGGCGTAGCCGTCCCTCAGAGGATGATGGTCGTCTCCGCCGGCGCGGTCTCGATGATCCCGACGTCGACGAGGAAACCGCCCATGCGCTCGAAGGCCGCCTCGTCGACCGCCACGCTGGGTTCACCGTCGCGCAACCACAGACCCGAGGTGGCCTCCAGCACTGCCGCTGCGGCCTCGCGCTGCGCCTCGTCGGCCAGGGTCGGGACGTGTTCCTGCGTGGCGGTCATCGCCAGTTCCGGGTCGGCGATGATCATGGCTTCGGCCTCGCGCATCGCCTCGGCGACCCGGGACAGGACGGCGTCTTCCAGGCGCCCGGCGACGGTGACGAGGCCGGGGCCGACGAGCGAGACCTCGTCGGCGGGCTGCACGGGCAGCTCCACGACGTCGAAGCCGGACATCCGGAACTGGACGGTCTCGTTGTTGGTGAACCCGACGATGGCGTCCACCTTGCCGGAGCTGAGGGCGGCCACCTGGGTGAACCCGATGTCGGTCAGCTCGACGTCGGCCTCGTCCAGGCCCGCGTTGTGGAGGGCGGCCAGGGCGGAGTAGTAGGTGGAGCCGAAGTGCCCGGGGATCCCGACGCGTCGGCCGCGCAGGTCAGCGACAGTGGTGACACCTGCGTCCGCAGGGACGATCACCACGCCCGGGAAGGTCTGGTACGCCGTGGCGAAGGTCCGCAGCTCGGGGGCCTGGACGGCCGCGACGACCGCCTCGTCGGAGGAGGCGAACACCACGTCCTCCTCGCCGGAGAGCAGGGCACCGAAGGCGTCCTCCTGGGCGCCGTGGTGTCGCAGCCTCACGTCCAGCCCGCTGCGCGCGAACACGTCCTGCGCCACCGCCAGGTAGAAGGGGCTGAACTGCACGTTGGGGATGTAGGTGAGCCCGACGGTGAGCCTCGTCTTTACATCCGTGGGCTGCGCGGACTCCGGCGGCGCCTGCTCCTGCGGCGCACAGGCGGCAAGCGCCGTGAGCGGGAGCCCGAGCGCGCCCGCGAGCAGGGTGCGGCGTCGAAGGTTCATGTGGTCTCTCCTTGGAGTCGGCGGACGCTGATGTGCTCCGCGGCCTGGATGATGCCCTGCAGGACCAGCGCCACGGCGGCGATCCAGACGAGGACGGCGAAGACGCCGACGGTGTCGGTGGCCTCGCGGGAGATGGTGAGCAGGGTGCCGAGTCCGGCGCCCCCGATGACGAACTCGCCTACGATGGCGCCGGTCATGGACAGCACGAAGCCGGCCCTGATCCCGGCCAGGATCGCGGGCGCGGCGACTGGCAGTTCCACGTGCCACAACCGGGCGCGGAAGCCCGCCCCGTCGAGCCACGCGTTCTCGACCATGCGCATGTCCAGGCTGCGGAACCCGACGACGGTGGTGGTCACCATCGGGAAGAACGCAACCAGGGCGCACAGCACGGCGATTGGGACCATGCCGTAGCCGATCCACAGCGCGAGCAGCGGCGCGATGGCCACCAGGGGAATGGCCTGCGAGAAGGCCACGAACGGCTCGATGACCGCTCCCAGCAGGCGGGAGTGGGCGATCAGGATGCCCAGCACCAGCGACGCGACGACGGCAATGGCCGAGCCGATCAGCGCGGCGACGACGGTGGGCCAGAGGTAGCGCCAGATGGTGCCGTTGCCGGTCCACACGACGAGCCGGTCCCACACGGCGAAGGCGTCGGGCAGGAACGCGTCCGGGACGAGGTCGCCGCGGGTGGCGGCCAGCCAGACCCCGAGCAGGGCGACGGCGGCCACGGTGGCGGGCAGCCACCGCTCCGGGCCGTGGGCCGGACGGGTCCGCGCCGGGTAGGCGGACCAGACGCCGAGGCGCGCGAACTCACGCGCCCTGCTGCGCTCCTTCGTGGACAACTGAACCCCGGTACCTTCCTGTCAGGTTCCGGGGTTCGCTCAGCGGCGGTCGACCCGTCAGGGCGCGACCGCAACCACGCGTTCCTCCCATCCAGACTCTGACTGTCGGCCTCGGAGTTCCACCGAGTCAACCTCCGGTCGCCTTGCGGCAGTGGGAGGGTCGCGGGCTGTAACCGCCGGTTCGGACTTTCACCGACCCCGGAACACGCTGTGTGTGGCTGGATCCTATCACCCCAATGTAGTTGATTTTACAACTACACTGGGTCCCATGACTCTGAACATCGACATCTGGTCCGACATCGCCTGCCCGTGGTGCTTCATCGGCAAGCGGCGGTTCGAGAAGGCCCTGGACGGCTTCGGGGCCAAGGACCAGGTCTCGGTCACCTGGCACTCCTACCAGCTGGATCCCACGCTCCCGGAGCGCTCGGAGCTCTCCGAGCACGAGTACCTTGAGCAGGCAAAGGGGATGCCCGCCAACCAGGTGGCAGCCATGCTCGCGCACGTCACCGAGGTGGCCCGCGGTGAAGGGCTCTCCTACGACTTCGACTCCCTCGTGCCCGCCAACTCGATGAAGGCCCACCAGCTGCTGCACGCGGTCAAGCAGGCCGGGCTCGACGTCGACGCCGTCAAGGAGGCGCTGCTGTCGGCCCACTTCGAGAAGGGCGAGGCGATCAGTGACGAGGAGGTCCTGGTGCGGATCGGCACCGACAACGGCCTCACCGAGGACGCGGCCCGCGCGGCCCTGGTCAGCGACGAGCTGAACGCCGCCGTCCGCGCCGACATCGACCAGGCCAGCGCCATCGGCGTCAGCGGCGTCCCGTTCTTCGTCTTCGAGGGCAAGTACGGCGTCTCCGGCGCGCAGGACTCGTCCGTGTTCACCCAGGTCCTGGAGCAGGTGTGGGAGGAGATCAAGCCGGCCACGCCGTCGTTCATCACCATTCCCGGCACCGAGAACGCGCCCGCCTGCGGTCCCGAGGGCTGCTGAGGGGCTCAGCTTTCCCAGAAGATCCTGTCCACCACCTGGGAGGCGCGCCTGAGGAGCCGCCGGGTCTCCTCCAGCAGGTGGGAGGTCAGCCCCGAGTGGTCCCCCATCAGCTCGGCGATGGCGGCCAGCTCCCGGTAGTCGGCCGGCAGTGAGTCGCTGGCCCGGCCGCGCACCAGCATGATCGCGTTGCGCAGGCGGCTGGCGTGCTGCCACGCCTCCCGCAGCGCGGTCGCCTGCTGCTGCGTCAGGAGCTTCTCCTGCTCCAGGGCCACGAGCGCCTCCATCGTCGAGGTGGTGCGCAACGACTCCAGCTCCGCGCCGTGCTGCAACTGCAGCAGTTGGACCGTCCACTCGACGTCGGAGAGGCCGCCCTTGCCCAGCTTCAGGTGCCGCTCCCGTGGCACCCCGCGCGGGATCCGTTCGGACTCCATCCGCGACTTCAGCTTGCGGATCTCGACCAGTTGCTTGTGGCCCAGCCCGCCGTCGGGGTAGCGGAGGTGGTCGATCCCGGCCACCACCCGCGCCGCCAGGTCCCTGTCCCCCGCCCCGGCGCGAGCACGCACCAGCGCCTGGGCCTCCCACGTGGCGGACCACTTCTCGTAGTACGTGAGGTAGGAGGAGACGGTGCGCACCTGCGGTCCGTCCTTGCCCTCGGGACGCAGGTCCGAGTCCATCACGAGCGCCGGGTCCGGCCCCGGCTTGCCCAGGATGTCCGAGGCCACGCGCACCACCTGCGTGGCGGCGGCCAACGCCTCTGGGCCGGTGTCGTCGTCGACCACGAACATCACGTCGACGTCGGAGGAGTAGCTCATCTCGCGTCCGCCCCAGCGACCCAGCGCGATCACCCCCACCGGCGGTGCGTCCGTCCCGCGGCCCGCGATCACCAGCGCCGCGTCGATCGAGGCGGCAGCCAGGTTGGACAGGCCGAGGCAGACAGTGTCCAGGTCGCCCTCGCCCAGCACGTCGCTGAGCGCGATCCGGCACAGCTCGGAGCGTCGCATCGCCCGCACGGAGGCGATCGCCTTGCCAGGGTCCTCGTGGCGACCGGCTGCCCTGGTCATCGAGGCCGAGAGCTCGGCCGCGGTGCGCGGACGCAGTTCCTCCCGGCTGGCCAGCATCTGGACCATCTCGGGAGCGCGCCGCAGGAGGTCCACCACGTAGCGGCTCGACGACGCGATCCGCGCCAGCCGCTTGGCCATGAATCCCTCGTCGCGCAGGGCTCGCAGGTACCAGCTGGTGCTGCCGAGCGTCTCCGAGAGCTGCCGGAAGGCCAGCAGCCCGAAGTCCGGGTTGGGACCCTCCGCGAACCACTGCAGCATCGCGGGCAGCAGCTGGCGCTGGATCTCGGCGCTGCGCGAGGAACCCTTGGTGAGCGCCTTGATGTGGCCCAGGGCCGAGCGCGGGTCGAGGAACCCGAGGGCTCGCATCCGGGTCTGGGCCGCGTTGTCGGAGAGCTTCAGGGTGTCGGTGGGCAGCGAACTGACGGCGTCGAGCAGCGGCGAGTAGAAGATGCGCTGCTGCAGCCGCAGCACACTGCGCAGGGACTTCTTGAACGTGGCAACCACCTCATCGGGGGTGCTGGCCAGGCCACGGGCGACGTGCAGCAGCGCCATCGGGTCCTCGGGCAGGAGGTGGGTGCGCCGCAGGTTCAGCAGCTGCACGCGGTGCTCGAGCACGCGCTGGAAGCGGTAGGCGTTCTCGAGCTCCACGCCGTCGGAGCGGCCGATGTAGCCGGTCATCACCAGGGCACGCAGGGCCTCGAAGGTCCCCCGCCCCCTGATCCGGTCGTCGGCCCGGCCGTGGACGAGCTGCAGCAACTGGACGGAGAACTCGGTGTCGCGCAGCCCGCCGGCACCGAGCTTGATCTCGGTGTCCGCGTGCTTGTCCGGGATCAAGGAGATCACGCGCTGCCGCATCGCGCGCACCTCGGACAGGAAGCCCTCGCGCTGGCCGGCCTGCCACACCTTGGGCCCCACCATGTCGCAGAACTCCTGCCCCAGGGCCAGGTCACCGGCGGCGGGGCGCGCCTTGATGAGTGCCTGGAACTCCCAGTTCTTGGCCCAATCCGAGTAGTACTTGCGGCAGGAGTCGAGCGTGCGGACCAACGGACCGGCCTTGCCCTCGGGCCGCAGGGCCGCGTCCACCGGCCAGATCGTGCCCTCCCGGCTGTGGGCGGAGCAGACCCGCGCCAGGGCGCCGGCCAGCCGTCCCCCGATCGCCATGGCCTCGTCGACACCCACCCCCTCGACGGGCTCGGCGACGTGGATGACGTCCACGTCCGAGATGTAGTTCAACTCGCCCGCGCCGCACTTGCCCATGGCGAGCACTGCGAGCCGGACCTTCTCCCAGCCGGGCACCTCGGAGCGCGCGTGGGCCAGCGCCATCTCGAGGACGGCATCCGCGACCGCGCTGAGCTCGGCGCCCACCTTGTGGATGATCGCGAACGGGTCGGGGGCCGACAGGTCGCGGGCGGCGATCTCGCACAGCGCCGCGTGGTTGGCCCTGCGCAGGACGTCCGCGTTGCCCTCGACCACGCCGTCGACGGGCGCGCACCGCCCCTCGAAGAACTCCCGCCACTCCTGGTGGGTGCGGTGCTCACCCGCGCTCCGGAGGAGTTCCGCCTCGCCGGGGTGCCTGACGAGGAAGCGTGCCAGAGCGCTGGAGGCTCCGCTCACCAGGACCACGCGGCGCAGCCAGTCGGGTTCGGCGACGATGCGGTCCACGAGCGCGGCGTCCGCCTCCCACATCCTGGCGAGCGCCTCGAGCGCCTGGTCCCGGTACGCCGCCGGCTCGAAGACGTCGAGCCCGACGGGCGGTGGGCCCCCGACGGCCTCGTGCCACCGGCGCCACACGGTGGCGGCCCCGGACGCCGAGTCGAAGCCCCGGCGTGCGAAGTCACCGACTGTCGTGGTCACCCTGCTCATCCGGCCAGACTATCCAGCATGGGCGCCTCGCAGGGGGTGTTGCCAGGTCGCGGAACCGGCTCGACTAGCCTGAGGGTGTGTTCAAGCCGACCGCACCCGTCGTCAGCGCCGCGCGGGACCTCATCGCCTGCCTGTTCGCCGTCGACTGCCCGCGCGCCGCCGGCCACCAACTCAGCCTCGACGCCGAGCTGAACCGCAAGCGCCCGGACCTGACGCAGACCCTCCTGGACCTGGCCTCGTCCGCGCAGGAGCATCACCTGGAGCTCGGCGACGCGTTGACGGCCGCTACGGCCAGGGCCGCGTGCAGCCGCCTCGGCAAGTTGCACCCGGGCGCGACGATCGAGGTACGGGTGCCGCCGTACGCGGCGGTGCAGATCGGCTTCGAGACGGGCTCCCGCCACACGCGCGGGACCCCACCGAACGTGGTGGAGATCTCGCCGGAGGTGTTCCTCGGGCTGGCCACGGGCTGGATCGACTGGGAGACGGCCCGGCCACAGCTCACGGCCTCTGGGGCGCACGCGGCCGACGCCGCCAGGGCGTTCCCCCTCTGAAGCACCCGCCGCGTCCCTCAGAGGACGCGGATGTGGCGCTCCAGTTCCCAGGGCGTCACCTGGGCCCGGTAGACCTCGAACTCCTCGCGCTTGTTGCGCATGAAGTACTCGAAGACGTGTTCGCCCAGCGTCTCGGCAGCGAGCTCGCTGTTCTCCATGATCCGCAGCGCCTCGTCGAGGTTGCGCGGCAGGGACTGGATCCCCAGCGACCTGCGCTCGCGGTCGGACAGGCGCCACACCTCGTCCTCGGTCTCCTCCTGGAGCTCGTACTCGCCCTCGATCCCGGCCAGGCCCGCGTTCAGCATCAACGCGTAGGCGAGGTAGGGGTTGACGGCCGAGTCCGGGGCGCGGTACTCGATCCGCGCGGAGGACGACTTGCCCGGCGAGAACTGCGGCACGCGGATCAGCGCCGAGCGGTTCGCGCGTCCCCAGCAGGCGTAGGTGGGGGCCTCGCTGCCGCCGCTGAGCCGCTTGTAGGAGTTGACCCACTGGTTGGTGACGGCGGTGATCTCCGGGGCGTGCTTCAGCAGGCCGGCGATGAAGTGACGCGCGGTCTTGGACAGCCGGTACTCGTCGGCGCCGTCGTAGAAGGCGTTGGTGTCCCCCTCGAACAGCGACATGTGGGTGTGCATCCCGGACCCGGCGAAGTCGGAGAAGGGCTTGGGCATGAAGGTGGCGTGGATACCTTGGTTCACGGCGACCTCGCGGATCACCACCCGGAAGGTCATGATGTTGTCCGCCATGGTGAGGGCGTCGGCGTAGCGCAGGTCGATCTCGTGCTGCCCGGGGGCGGCCTCGTGGTGGCTGAACTCCACCGAGATGCCCATCTGCTCGAGCATGGTGATGGCGTCGCGGCGGAAGTCGGTGCCGTCGCCGAGCGTGGTGTGGTCGAAGTAGCCGCCCTCGTCGAGGGGGACCGGCGGGTTGAGCTCGCGCAGCAGGAAGAACTCCACCTCGGGGTGGATGTAGAACGTGAACCCGGCCTCCGCGGCCCTGTTGAGCGCGCGCTTGAGGACGTACCTGGGGTCCGCGAAGCTCGGGGAGCCGTCGGGCAGGCTGATGTCGCAGAACATGCGGGCGGTGCCGCGCTCCATCTGGCGCCACGGCAGCACCTGGAACGTGGACGGGTCCGGATGGGCCACCATGTCCGACTCGAAGACCCGTGCGAAGCCCTCAACCGCCGAACCGTCGAACCCGACGCCTTCGGAGATGGCGCCCTCGACCTCCGCAGGCGCGATCGCCACCGACTTCAGTGAGCCGAGGACGTCGGTGAACCAGAGCCTCACGAATCGGATGTCACGCTCCTCCATCGAGCGCAGGACGTACTCCGTTTGCCTATCCATGCGTCAATTGTGCCTTGTGAATGTGACGAGCGTGTTTCGGTTCGCCGTTCGTGGGCGCCCCGATTCGGTGGAGGGGAGCCCGCCGAAACGCTGCATCCGCCGATCGGTCGACGACCTGACCTGCGGCATTGGCAATAATGGGCACATGAGTCAGCCCGGTTGGTACCCAGATCCCAGCGGCTCTGGCCAACCCCGCTACTGGGACGGCAGGTCCTGGGCGCCCGTCGTCGGCTCCGCAACCGGCACGGGCCGGAGCAACAAGCCCCTCTACGCCGTGCTCGTCGCGCTGGTCGCCGTGGGGGTGGTGGTCGCCCTCCTGATCTTCCGCCCCTGGAGCAGCAACCCGTTCGCAGCCCAGGAGGACACGAACTCCGCCAAGCCCACCGGCAGCCAGTGGAACGAGATGGAGCCCACCGAGACCCCGACCTCACCGCAGCCCACCGACGGCCAGGGCCGCCCCGTCGCCTGCCCCTACGTGGACGGCTACGACCTGGGCCCACAGGGCGACTGGTACGTCTCGGGTGGGATGGGGTTCATGGGGGTACCCGGCTGGGACGACGGCGGCGGCTGGACCATCGACTTCGCCTCCGAGCGCTCCGGCCAGGTGGAGGAGGTGGCTCAGGGATGGGTCGCGATCACGGCCATCGGGCAGGTGTCGAAGGAGGACTTCAGCGCTGACCCACGCACCGCCGCCCACCAACTGTCGGACTGCATGTCGACCTCGTACTACTACCGCACCCTCGACCACCGCGAACCGCTGGCCGACGAGGCGTTCACCACTTCCGACGGCGTCAGCGGCTGGATCATCCGCCAGAACTTCTGGAACGTCCCGGACCAGCCCGTCACGGGAGACGAGATCGTGGTGGTGGTGCTCGACGCCGGGGACGAGGACAGCCTCACCCTCTTCCACACCCAGGCGCCGATCGAGGACCAGCACCGCAAGGACCAGGTGGCCGCGGCCCTCGAATCACTCAGCAGGAGGTGAGCAGCCGATGTCAGCACCCGGCTGGTACCCGGATCCCGCCAACAGCGGAGGTTTTCGCTACTGGGACGGCAACTCGTGGACCAACCAGACCTCGGGCGGCAGCGCCGGGAGCCAGGTTCCCGACGGAGGCCCGGGCGGGCGCAGGTCCTGGATCTGGTTCGTGGTGGCGCTGGTGGTGGCCGGCGCGGTGCTCGTGGCGCTGCTGTGGCGCCCGGCCGCGCTGTTCCCGCAGACCCCGGAGGACACCAACTCCGCCCGGCCCTCGGGCAGCCAGTGGAACGAGCTGGAGCCGACGGAGACGCCCACGAACCCCGACGACCTCGGCCCCGGTGACCTGGTGGAGTGCCCGGACAACAGCGACGACGACCGCTCCGAGATCGCACCCGACGGACGCATGCACGGCGGCGGGCTGTCCTTCGAGGCCCGTGACGACTGGCGCGCCGACCCCGTCTACATGCCCTGGATCTACGACCACAACTCGCAGACCCGCATCATCGTCGATGGCTGGCAGTCGAACCTCAGCGTCGGGACGGTGAGGAAGGAGGAGGGCTTCACCTCGCCGCGGCAGGCTGCGGAGTCGATCATGGCCTGTATGTCGTCCTCCTCCCTGTTCAACGACTTCTCCGGGCGGGAGGACCTCCTCAACGAGCAGTTCGAACTCCAGGGCAAGCGCGGCTGGCGGATCACCGCCAACGTGCGCGTCGCGAACTTCGGGCAGGGTATCGAGGGCGACGTCGTGGACATCATCGTGCTCGACCTCGGTGATGCGGAGACGTTCTCGATCTTCATCTCCTGCGCCACGATCGACCACGAGGAGAACCTGCAGGAGGTGGCCGAGGCCACCGACACCCTGCGGGTGGACTGATCGCCGATCCCCCGCACACTGCCCCGATCGCTAGAATCTGTCCCATGTCTGCACCCGGCTGGTACCCAGATCCTCGAGGCGGTGGCGGCCGTCGGTACTGGGACGGCGTCCGCTGGACCGACCAGGTCCAGCAACCCAGCCAGTACCCGCAGTACCCGGGCAACCCGCCGCAGCAGTACCCGCCGCAGCCGGGCAGCCACGGGCCCCAGCACCAGCAGCAGCCCGGCCAGCCGCCACAGGCCCCGCGGGGCGGCAGCACCCTCGCCCTCTGGATCACCCTGGCGGTGTCGGTGGCCCTGATCATCGGCCTGGGCACCTGGCTCCTGTTCTTCCGTGACGCGGCCCCGCAGACCACGCCCGGGACCGCCCCCTCGGTCACCGCGACCACGCAGCAGGACACGACCCCGGAGCCGGCCGCCACCACGGCCGAGCCGGACCCGACGACGCCCGCGCCGGAGACGACCGACCCGAAGCCCGACCCGACCACACCGGAGCCCGAGCCCACCGACGAGGCCGTGACCACCGTGGCCGAGGGCGACACCCTCACGCCGCTCGAGTGCGAGGGCACCGCCGACGACGCCCGCGGCGAGGAGAACGCCGAGGGGCGCATCGAGTCCAGCCTCGGCCTCAGCTTCCCCGCCGTGCCCGGCTTCACGGCCCAGCCCATCCAGTACCCCTGGGTGTGGGGTTCCAACTCGCAGTACAAGGACTACGGCAACGACTGGATGGCCAGCGTCACAGTCGGGACCCTCGACGCGGCTGACGGGTTCGAGGGCCACGAACAGGCCGCCGTCCGGCTCGCCCAGTGCATGCTCAGCTCGGAGTTCTACGGCGACCACCTCGCCGGGGCAACGGTCTTCGCGTTCGACTCGCAGGCAGAGAACGCGGTCACCTGGCTGGACGTCGACGTCGACGTCACCGGGGTCGAGGGGGTCGGCCGCGACTGGGTGACCGTGGTCACCGCCGAGCGCGACGGAGAACTGCACGTCGGCATCGCGGTGGTGCCGGACAGCTCCGAGGAGGACTACGACCTGGTGCAGGAAGCCTTCGCGGACCTGGTGTTCTCATGACCCTCACACAGCTCTCGCTCGACGGCGGCCAGTCGGGCATCCGAACCCTGCTCACCGAGGGTGGGCACACCCGCCCCGGCCCGGAGTCCAGCGGCATCCTCAGCCACCGTCCGCTGCTGGAGCAGCTCGCCGAACTGGTCGGGTCCGCGCTGCAGGGCCGGCGCGTGGACGTCGTGGCCGCGGGAGTCTCCGGCCTCGGCCCGGGCGACTCCGCCGCGGCCCTCGCGGACCTGCTGGGCGGCACGGCCGGCAGCGTCCTGCTCGCCCATGACTCCGCCACGAGCTACCTGGGCGCGCTCGGGGTCTCCCAGGGCGCCGTCATCGCCTCGGGGACCGGCGCCGTGACCCTCGCCGTCGGCCCGGAACGCGTCCTGCGAGTCGACGGCTGGGGCCACCTCCTGGGCGACCTCGGTTCCGGGTTCTGGATCGGGCGCGAGGCGCTCAGCGCCGTGCTGGCCGCCTTCGACGGCCGCGGCCCCCGGACCGAGCTCACGGCCGTGGCCGAGCGCGAGTTCGGCGACCTGGCCCGCCTCTACCTCGAGATCCAGGCGGACACCGGCCGCGTGAAGCGGGTGGCCGCGTGGGCGCGTGTGGTCTCCGAGCTCTCCGCCACCGACACGGTCTGCCGCGACATCTCGCTGCGGGCGGGCCGCCACCTGGCCGACAGCGTCGCCTCGGGCCTGCGCAGCGTCGGGGCCGAGCCCCGGGTGGGCCGGCTGGGCAACGTCTTCCGCAACCGGCTCGTGGAGTCGACCTTCCGGGAGGAACTGGCCGCGCAGGTGCCGGGCGTCGAGGTGGTGGAGGCCGCCGGCACGGGCCTCGACGGGGCCGCCCGGCTCCCGGAGGTCCCGGCGGACTCACCGCTGGGCGCGCTCGTCGACCGCGCCTGAGAGTTCCGCTCGCCTAGACTGGCCCCGTGAGCCGTATTACCCCGCACCGTATCAGCCCCCGTCGCGACGTCCCGAGGTCCATCACGCGTCCGGAGTACGTCGACCGACCCGCACCGAAGCCCTACAAGGGTTCGCACGTGCAGACCCCCGAGGTCATCGAGGCGATGCGTGAGTCGGGCCGGATCGCCCACAACGCGATGCAGGAGGCGGCCAAGGCGATCGCCCCGGGAGTCACCACCGACCACCTCGACGCCGTGGCGCACGAGTACATGCTGGACCACGGCGCCTACCCTTCGGCCCTCGGCTACCGCGCGTTCCCGAAGTCCATCTGCACCTCGGTCAATGAGGTGATCTGCCACGGCATCCCCGACGCCCGACCGCTCGAGGACGGCGACCTGGTCAAGATCGACGTCACGGCGTACAAGAACGGCGTCCACGGCGACAACTGCGGCACGTTCTTCTGCGGCGACGTCTCCGAGGAGGCCAGACTGCTGTCCGAGCGGACGCAGGAGGCGTTGATGCGCGGCATCAGGGCGGTCAAGCCCGGTCGCCCGATCTCCGTCATCGGCCGGGTCATCGAGGCCTACGCCAGGCGCTTCAACTACGGCGTGGTCAAGGAGTACACCGGGCACGGGGTGCACACGTCGTTCCACTCCGGGCTGGTGATCCTGCACCACGACGAGCCGCGCCTCAACACCGTGATGGAACCGGGCATGACGTTCACGATCGAGCCCATGCTCACCCTCGGCTCCGCCGAGACCCAGCAGTGGGACGACAACTGGACCGTCACCACCGTCGACGGCTCCTGGTGCGCCCAGTTCGAGCACTCCCTCGTCGTCACCGAATCCGGGGCGGACATCCTCACCCTGCCGTGAGCGCTAGAATGGTCGCGGACGAGTCGGCCAGATGATCGCGGCGCATGCGCTGAGGAAAGTCCGGACTCCGCAGAGCGGGGTGGTGGGTAACGCCCACCCGGGGTGACCCGCGGGAAAGTGCCACAGAGAACAGACCGCCCGGCGAGAGCCGGGCAAGGGTGAAACGGCGGTGTAAGAGACCACCAGCACGCAGGGTGACCTGCGTGGCTAGGCAAACCCCACCCGGAGCAAGACCAAGAAGGCCAGCTCGCTGGCTGCGGACACCGTCCGAGCGCTGCTCGCGCGAGGTGTCCGGGTAGGTCGCACCGAGCCAACCGGTGACGGTTGGCCCAGATGGATGATCATCCTTCGACAGAATCCGGCTTACCGGCCGGCTCGTCCCCCACCAGTATCATCGGCTGTTCGCGCACCCGACGAAAGGTCTCCCACGTGTCCCAGCACCCAATCCGAATCGGCATCGGCGGCTACGGCAACCTCGGCCGCGGCGTGGAGGCCGCGATCGCCAAGACCCCGGACATGACGCTCGTGGGGGTCTTCACCCGCCGGGCCCCGGAGACGGTGACGACGCTGTCGGGTCAGGTTCCCGTCCACCCCTGGGACAGCCTGCCGGAGCGGACCGAGGACATCGACGTGCTGGTGCTGTGCGGCGGGTCCAAGTCCGACCTGCCCGAACAGGGCCCGGCCATGGCAGCCCTGTTCAACACCGTCGACAGCTTCGACACGCACGCCACCATCCCCGAGTACTTCGCGGCCGTGGACGCCCCCGCACGGGCCGCGGGCCGGACCGCGCTGATCTCCTGCGGGTGGGACCCCGGCGTGTTCTCCGTGAACCGGCTCTTCGGCGAGGCGCTGCTGCCCGACGGCGAGACCTACACGTTCTGGGGCCGAGGCCTCAGCCAGGGCCACTCCGATGCCGTGCGTCGCGTCCCGGGGGTCGCGGGGGCGGTCCAGTACACCCTGCCCGCTGACGCGGCCGTCGAGGCGGTGCGCGCGGGCGGCCGACCGGAGCTGTCCACGCGTGAGAAGCACACCCGCGAGTGCTTCGTCGTACTGGCAGATGGCGCCGACGCCGAGGCCGTGCGGTCCGAGATCGTCGGTATGCCGCACTACTTCGCCGACTACGACACGACCGTGAACTTCATCACTGCCGAGGAGCTCGAGCGGGACCACGCGGCCATGCCGCACGGTGGCTTCGTGATCCGCAGCGGCTCCACCGGCGAGGGCAACTCGCAGGTGGTTGAGTACCGGCTCGCCCTCGAGAGCAACCCTGAGTTCACCGCCAGCGCGCTGGTGGCCTACGCCCGCGCCGTCCACCGGATGAGCGCCGCGGGCCAACACGGCGCGAAGACCGTGTTCGACGTGGCCCCGGGCCTGCTCTCCCCCCGCCCGGCGGCCGACCTGCGCCGCGACCTGCTCTGAGGCGATTCAGCCTGGGTGGCTGAACGTCAGGCGGCCCGAGACCAGGTCCACCTTGTCCAGCCGGACGCGGATCCTCGTCCCGACGTCGCGCCTGTCGGCCTTGAGCTCCGCCTCGACCGCCGGGTCGGCGATCTGGAAGGTGCCCATCGAGTTCTTCGGGTAGACGTCGATCAGGACGGCCTCGAAGATCTCCCCCACCCTGTCGGAGAGCACGAGAGCCTCGGCCAGGTCCACGACGCCGCGCTCGTAGGAGCCGGCCTTCCGGCCGGACGCCTGCATCTGTTCGGGCAGCGTGTCCAGGGCCTCTCGCGCCCACTGCGGCACCGGCAGGTCGTTGGCGAGTGCATGGCAGATCTCCAGCACGAACCTGTCCACGAGCCGTCGCAGGGGCGCCGTCGTGTGCGCGTACGGGGTGGCCAGCGCGGAGTGCTCGAGGTTGGCGTCGGGCACCTCACCGTCGAAGGCCAGGTAACCGGCGCCCCGGAACAGCATGGTGCACTTCACCAGGACGGCGTGCTCCCTCGGGTCCGACGGGTGCAGGCTGCGCACGAAGTCCGGGTACGACTGGCCCTTGGGCCACTCGACGCCCAACGTCCTGGCAGCTCGGCGCAACCTGTCCACGGCATGGTCCTCCGCGGGCGGCAGGGTGCGGAGGATCCCCACCCCGCCGGAGATCATCAGGTCGGCTGCGGCGATCCCGGTCAGCAGGGAGATCTGCGCGTTCCAGTCCTCCACCTTCACCAGTTCGCGGAAGACCGGCAGCCAGGTGTGCCCGTCTGTGACGATCTCCTGGTCCGGCAGGTTCAGGGAGATGCCGCCGCGCTCGGCCTCGATCCGTTCGCGCAGCGGTCCCACCTCAGCGAGCAGGCGGACCGTCTCGTTGGCGTTGCCGGCGTCGAGGTCTGCCTGGATCCCCTCGTAGCTGAGCTTGGCGCGGTTGACCACCATGGCGCGCTCGAGCGTGGTGGCGGTCACCTCGCCCTTGGCGTCCAGTAGATGGGTCCACACCATTGCGGGCCGTGCGACGCCGTCCGCGAGCAGGGACGCGGCGCCCTCGCTGAGCGCCCTGGGGTGCAGCGGGACCTTCGCGCTCGGCGCATAGAGGGTCTGGCCGCGCAGGTGGGCCTCGCGGTCGACGGGGCTGCCCGGCTCCACCCAGGCCCCGACGTCGGCGATCGCGTAGCGGACCCGGTAGCCCTCCCCCTCGCGCCGGATGTGCAGCGCTTGGTCCAGGTCCATCGCGTCCGGCGGGTCGACGGTGACGAACTCGACGTCGGTCATGTCCTTGTGATCCGGGAACTCCGGAGGGGAGGCCGCCAGATGTTCGGCCTGCGCGTCGACGTCGGTGGGGAACCCCTCCGGCAGCTCGAGGGACGCGCGGAGCCGGTCCAGACCCTTGCGGACCTCCTCCGGGACGCCGCGGAACTCGATGTGGCGGGCCGGCATCAGAGACCCGACTCCGCGGTCCGCACCAGGATCCTGTCGCACTCGACGCAGCGCAGCACCTGGTTGGCGGGCGCCTTGCGGTAGGTGTCCAGGTCCGAGACGGTGATCTCGAGCTGGCAGCCGCTGCAGCGCCCGCGTGCGAGGCGGGCCGCGCCCAGCCCACGCTGTTCGCGGATCCGCTCGTAGAGCTTCAGCAGGTCCGCCGCCACCGCAGCGGCCCTGGCCTTGCGTGAGGCGCTGATCTCGCCGGCCTCCGCCTGCAGTGCGCCGACCTTCTCGTTCCGGACCCCGACGAGGTCCCGCAGCCTCGCCTCGATGCCGGTCTTGCGCTGCTCGATGTCGCGCTTGCGGCTCTCGGCGTCCTCGAGCTGTCCCATGACCTCGAGCTGCTCGTCCTCGAGCGTGGCGATGCGGCGCTTGATGTGCTCGACCTCGTCGATGAGTCCCCGCAGCGTCTTTCCGTCGGTGACCGATCCGTCCTCCACCCGTCTGGCGTCGCGCTCCAGTCGCTGCTTCACGGGCACGAGGTCAGCCTCGGCGCGACGGACTGCGACCTGGAGGTCGTCCACCTCCGTGGTGACGGCCACGAGTGCGTCTGTCACCTCCTGCCTGGCGGCCATCAGCTCGTTGATCTGCTTGTGTTCGGGCAGGGCCTGCGCGGCGTGCTGCACCCTGCCAAGTTCTTGGTCCAGGTCCGCGAGTTCGAGCAGGCGGATCTGGTCGGCGGGTTCGGCGAGCATCTCGTGTCCTCCAGTTGAGTTGTCCTAGGGGGACAATCTACGCCCCTGCCGGTTGTTCTGCACCGGACTAGACTGTGGCCCCATGACCTCGGACAATCGCAAGCCCCCCTACTCGGAGACGTTCAAGAAGTTCATCGTGCAGGGCTGGAGCCCCGACACGGACTCCGACGTGGCGCGTCTGGCGGCTGCTGACTGGGTGGCGGCCCGCCACGAGAAGGTGGCAGCGGCCTTCCCCGGCGCCACGCTGGTGCTGCCCGCCGGGCCGCTGAAGGTCCGCTCCAACGACACCGACTACCGCTTCCGCCCGCACACCGCCTTCGCCTGGACCAGCGGTCTCGGCGAGGACCGGGAGCCGGACGCGGCGCTGGTGATCGGCGCCGACGGCGTCGCCACCGTCTACTTCCGGCCGCGGGCACCCCGCACCGACGAGGAGTTCTACGCCAACGCCCGCTACGGCGAGATGTGGGTCGGCAAGCGTGACTCCCTGGACGAGATGGCCGCCCGCACCGGGCTCGCCGTGGCCGACGTCCGCAACCTGCGCGAGGACCTCGCCGCGGCCGAAAGGCTGCTCGTGGTGCGCGACGCCGACCCGGAGGTGACAGCGCTGGTCGACGAGCTGCGGGGCCGCGACGAGGTCGACGGCGACGCCGAGCTCGCCCGCGTGGTCTCGGAACTGCGCTTGGTCAAGGACGAGTTCGAGATCGAGGAGATGCGCCGCGCCTGTGACGCCACCCGCATCGGTTTCGAGGCCGTCGCCCGCGAGCTCCCCAACGCCGTGGCCAACGGTCGCGGCGAGCGCTGGGTGGAGGGCATCTTCGCACTCCACGCCCGCCACCTCGGCAACGCAGTGGGCTACGACACCATCGCCGCCGGCGGCGACCACGCCAACACGCTCCACTGGATCCGCAACGACGGCGAACTGGTCGGCGACGAGCTGATCCTGCTGGACGCCGGGGTGGAGGTGAACTCCCTGTACACCGCCGACGTCACCCGCACCCTCCCCGTCGGGGGCCGGTTCAGCGCCGCACAGCGCCGCGTCTACGAGGTGGTGCTCGCGGCGCAGGAGGCCGGGATCCAGGCCTGCCGGCCGGGGGCTTCGTTCATGGACCCGCACAATGCCGCGGTCAAGGTGCTGGCGGAGTTCTTCCACGAACTGGGGATCCTGCCCGGCACCGTTGACGAGACCCTTGCCCAGGAGGGCGGCTACCACCGACGCTGGATGGTCCATGGCACCTCGCACCACCTGGGCATGGACGTGCACGACTGCGCGCAGGCGCGTCGCGAGGTGTACCGGGAGGGGACGTTGGCCGAGGGCATGGTCATCACCGTCGAGCCCGGGATCTACTTCAAGGCGGGCGACGAACTGGTGCCCGCGGAGTACCGCGGCATCGGCGTGCGGATCGAGGACGACATCCTGGTCACGGCCGACGGCCACGAGAACCTCTCCGCCGCGCTCCCCCGCGCCGCCGACGACCTGGAGGCGTGGCTCGCCCAACTGCAGGGCTGACCCGGTCAGTCCTCCAGGTGGGGGCGCCTGGGCCTGCTGACCCGCGCCATGAAGCTGGACAGCGCTCCCGCGACGTCCTCGGGGTCGGCCACCGTGATCTGGTGGGCGGCCTCCGGGATGGTGCGCAGCTCCGCACCGGGAACCGTGCTGGCGACCAGCTCCACGTTCCCGAACGGCGTCGAGGAGTCCCGCTCGCCAGCGAGGAGCAACAGCGGGGTGCGGATGTTCTCGAGGTCGGCCCGCACGTCGTGGACCGCCAGCGCGCGGCAGAGCTGCGCGTAGGAGTGGTCGTCGGTGACCGCGACCCCCTCGAGCAGGGTGTCCACGGTCCGGGGCTGCCGGGCCCGGAAGTCCGGTGTGAACCAGCGCTTGCGCAGCTCGTCGACCAGGTGCTGGGTGCCCCGCTCCTCGACGGCGTCCGCGCGCGCCCGCCAGGCGTCGGGTTCGCCGACGGTGGCAGCCGAGCACAGCACCGCCACGCCGGCGATCTCGTCCTCGAAATCCCTGGCGATGTGCAGACCCGTCGCGCCCGTGATCGACAGCCCCGCGAAGAACACGGGCAGCCCGTCGTTCTCCTCGCTGACCTCCCGGACCACGTCCATGACGGCCTCGGCCACGACGTCGAGCGTCGGCTCGTCGGCGTCGTCCCAGACCGGGGTGAGTGCGTGCCCGGGCAGGTCCACGAACACGATGCGAGCCTCGTGCCGGAGGCGTTCCGCCACCGCGGTCCACTGGTGCTGCGCGTTGCCGCCCAGGCTCGGCCCGAGCACGAGGATCCGTTCCGCCCGTCCGCCGGGGTTGTAGGTGTCAAACGTCAACTTCATCGGTCCACCTCACTGCTCGCCGAAAGACTCTGTCCCCCACCAAGCTACCGAACCCACTCGGGCGCGGGGAGGTCAGGTCCGCTTTCCCAGCACCTGCACCACGCTGGAGAGGCCCTGGTGCCCCATGCCCTCGAAGATCCTCCGCTCCACGAGCCTCACGTCCAGGCGCCATCCCTGCCAGTCCGCGAGCACGTCCTGCCTGGTCAGCAGCTTGTCCGGGTCCTTCGGGCCGCCCGTCCCGAGGGCGACCTGGGCGGGCGAGTAGGCCTCCAGCAGCAGCATCCCGCCCGGGCGGGTCTGGGCCGTGGAGGTCTGGCAGACGCGACGACGCAGCTCGGACGGCAGGTGGCAGAAGATGGACACGATCGCGTCCCAGCTCCGCTCAGGGGCGGGATGGTCCACCCAGTCGGCCAGGTCCACCTGCCAGGTCTCGATCCGCACGCCGCTGTCCGCGGCGAGCTGCTCCGCCTTGGCCAGGCCGACGCCGGACTGGTCGAGGCTTACGACGTCGTGGCCCAGCTTGGCGAGGTGGACGCCGTTGCGCCCCTCGCCGTCGCCCAGGCACAGCACCCGGGATCCGGGCCTCAGGAAGCGCGCGTTGGCGGCCAGGAAGTCGTTCGTCCTGTAGCCGAAGACGTAGTTGGGGTGGGAGTAGCGGTCGTCCCAGAACTGGGGGCCGCTGCTCACTCGAACGCTTCGGCGCGGGCGCCGGGTCGCTGCGCCAGCAGCTGGCGGGCCTGCTCCACCACCTTGTGCTCGCACTGGAGCTCGTAGGCGGTGGCGATGGTCTGCCGCATGGAGTCGAAGTCGCGCTTGCCACCGCTGAGGGCGTAGCCGATGGCGGAGGTGATGAGCCCGAAGACGGCGCCCATCACGAGGCCGATCAACAGCATGAACAGGAACGACGCGAAGCCGCGGTAGAAGAACCAGAGCATGAGTGAGACGAAGATGCCCATCCCGAGGCCCCCGACCGCGCCGTTGACGAGCACACTGCCCCACGTCCGGCGCCCGGTCACGCGCTCCACCGTGCGCAGGTTGGTGCCCAGGATCACCAGATTCTGGACCGGGAACTCCTTGTCCGAGAGGTAGTCCACCGCCTCCTGCGCCTCCGCGTAGGTCCTGTACTCCGCGAGGTGCTGCGGGTACTCGAGTTCGAGACCCATTCCCTGTTGTGGGTTCAGACTCATGGTGTGCTCCTGACTTCGTGCGCGAGGTCCGTCGCTGAGAACTCTATCCCCGAGCCCGGGCCCGGGCGGCAAGTTCGTCCCAACCGAGGCGCGGACAGGTCCGGGGTACGCGGGGCGAAGCCCCGTGAGTGGGGGTCCATGGGGGCGAAGCCCCATGAGTGGGGTACACGGGGCGAAGCCCCGTGAGTGGGGTACACGGGGCGAAGCCCCGTGAGCGGGGTACACGGGGCGAAGCCCCGTGAGTGGGGGTCCATGGGGGCGAAGCCCCCATGCGTGAGTGTAGATTGCCACCCATGAACGCCAAGGACACGCAGGTCTATGTCTCACGCGTCATCGGCCTCCCCCTCGTCGACGCGGCCGGGGACCAGGTGGGCCGCATCCGGGACGTCGTCTTCCACCTCCGCACTGGCAGCCTGGCGCCGCGCGTGCGGGGCCTGCTGGTGGAGCTGTTCGCCCGCCAGCGGATCTTCGTCCCCATGATCCGCGTCCACGCGATCACCGCCAACCAGGTCTCCATCCTCGGGCAGGTGGACACCCGCAAGTTCCAGAAGCGCGACACCGAGTTGCTCGTCGACGGGGACCTGTTCGACAGGCCGGTCCCCCGCGAGCACCCCACAAAGATCTACGACGTGTCCATCGTGCAGGTCCGCAACCGCGAGTGGGAGGTCCGATCGGTGGCGCTGCACAGCCGCACGAAGGTGGGCCGGTTCGGCTTCGGCGGCCGCTCCACCACCGAGATCGTCCGGTGGGACGAGGTGCCCGACCTGGTGCTCGCCAAGGGGCGCACCGCCGCGCACTTCGTCGCCGAGTTCTCGGACATGAAGGCCGCCGACGTCGCCCGCGAACTCCACGACCTCGACCCGGAGCGGCTCGCCGAGGTGGTCCACGCCCTCGACGACGAGACCCTCGCCGAGGCCATCGAGGAGTTGCCCGAGGACGAGCAGGTGGAGTTGATCCAGGCGCTGGACCACGAGCGCGCCGCCGACGTGCTCGAGGAGATGGATCCCGACGACGCCGCGGACCTGATCAAGGAACTCCCGGCGGCGATGGCCGAGGACCTGCTGCAGCGCATGGAGCCGGAGGACGCCTCGGACGTGCGCAGGCTGCTGCTCTACGAGGAGCACACCGCCGGCGGCATGATGACGCCCGAGCCGATCGTCCTGGACACCGACGCCACCGTCGCGATGGCCCTCGCCAGGTGCCGCGACGAGCAGCTCACCCCCGCCCTGGCCGCCATGGTGTTCATCACCAGGGCGCCGCACGAGACGCCTTCCGGCCGCTACATCGGGGCCTGCCACTTCCAGCAGCTGCTGCGCTCGGCGCCCACGCTGCAGGTGGCCACGATGCTGGACCAGAACCTGGAGGCGCTCACCCCCACCACACCCCTCGCCGAGGTGAGCCGATTCTTCGCCACCTACAACCTGGTGGTGGCTCCCGTGGTGAACCACCTCGGCCAGCTCGTGGGCGCCGTGACGGTCGACGACGTGCTCGACCACATGCTCCCCGACGACTGGCGCGGTATCCAGATGGACGCCCAGCGCGCTTCCGAGGTGACCGGTGGCCGGGGCTGAGCGCGAGCGGGACCGCGACCGCGACCGCGACCGCAACATCCTCTCTGAGCCGGGCGGTCGCCGTCGTTCGCTGTTCCCGCAGGTCACCCTTGACTCGGAGACCTTCGGGAAGTTCGCGGAATGGGTGGCCCAGTCCATGGGAACCGCGAAGTTCCTGCTCTACATGACGGTCTTCGTGATCGCGTGGGTGGTGGTCAACCTCGTCGGGCTGTTCGGGTTCAGGTGGGACCCGTACCCGTTCATCCTGCTGAACCTGTTCTTCTCCACGCAGGCCTCCTACGCGGCGCCGCTGATCATGCTGGCGCAGAACCGCCAGGAGATGCGGGACAAGCTCAGCCTGGACGAGGACCGCGAGGTGGCCCGGCAGTCCCGGGCCGACATGGACTTCCTGGCCCGTGAGATCGCGGCCATCAGAATGGCCCTGGGTGAGCTCGCCACCCGCGACTTCGTCCGTGGCGAACTGCGCGGGGAGCTCCGGGACCTCGAGGCGAGACTCAACAAGGTGGCAGAAATCGATGAGTGAACTCCGTTGGTACGCGATCGTGCTGTTCCTCGGCCAGCTCGCCCTGCTCGGCCTGGGTGCCTGGTCGCTGTGGCGGATCGCCGGGGGCTGGTGGCTCGGTGCGGTCGTCGCGGCCCTCTTCGTGGTGGCCTACGGCCTGTGCTGGGCCCTGCTGCTGGCACCGGGCTCGTCGCGACGCCTCAGCTACAAGGAACGCCTCACCGTGCACTGCGTCCTCGGACCGGCGATCGTGGTCCTGGCGAGTCTCGCCGGGCTGTGGCTGCCCGCCCTCGTTGCCCTGAGCACCACCGTGATGTGCGATGCGCTGAACGAGAAATCCCGCACGGTCGCCTCGCTCCCGTGACCATCTGCGCGAGGGTCCGGTTTGATTTGCGCAATCTGAACGCGTAGACACTTGGGTGTGACTGAGAATCCTCTGCTGCCCCTCGTCCGAGCCGCCCTCCACGAGGTGGAGGACCCGGAGATCCGACGCCCCATCACCGACCTGGGCATGGTCGACGAGATCACCGCCACCGACGACGGCCAGGTCTTCGTGCGGGTGCTGCTGACGGTGTCCGGCTGCCCCATGCGCACCGAGATCACCGGACGTGTCACCACCGCCGTCGAGGCCGTCGAGGGCGTCACGGGAGTACGCGTGGAGCTCGGTGTCATGACCGATGAGCAGCGCGAGGCGATGCGCCAGCTGCTGCGCGGCGGCCAGATGGAGCGCCTGATCCCGTTCGCGCAGCCCGGCAACCTGACCAAGGTGCTCGCCGTCGCCTCGGGCAAGGGCGGCGTGGGCAAGTCGTCGGTCACCGTGAACCTGGCCGTCGCGCTGGCCCGCCAGGGACGCAAGGTCGGAATCCTCGACGCGGACATCTACGGCCACTCCATCCCCGACATGCTCGGGCTCGGTGACGCGCGCCCCACCATGGTCGAGGACATGATCATGCCGGTGCCCGCAGTGATCCCCTCGAAGGACGACCCGAACGTCACCCATGACATCGCCGTGATCAGCATCGGCATGCTGAAGCCGAGCCGGGACCAGGTGGTCGCCTGGCGGGGACCCATCCTCGACCGCGCGCTCACCCAGTTGCTGGCCGACGTCTACTGGGGAGATCTGGACTTCCTCCTGCTCGACCTGCCGCCAGGCACCGGCGACGTCGCCATGAGCCTCGGGCAGAAGATCCCCTCCTCCGAGGTGCTGGTGGTCACGACGCCGCAGCAGGCAGCCTCCGAGGTCTCCGAGCGGGCCGGCACCATGGCGCACATCATGGAACAGAAAGTGCTCGGCGTGGTGGAGAACATGAGCTGGCTCGAGACGCTCTGCCCGCACTGCTCCAAGACCCATCGGGTGGAGCTGTTCGGCACTGGCGGTGGCCGGAAGGTGGCCGACGGCCTCACCGAGCGCGTCCACTACGAGGTTCCGCTGCTGGGCCAGGTGCCCTTCGACGAGGCGCTGCTCGCCGGCGGTGACAGGGGCGCCCCGATCGTTGCCGCCGCTCCCGAGCACCCGGCCGCGCAGGCCCTGGAGGCACTCGCGGCCGACATCGCCGGCCGCAGGCCGAGCCTGGTGGGTCAGCGCCTGCCCGTGTCCACCAACTGAGCCGGCGCGCCGCTCAGGTGGCCTCGTCGTCGAACAGGACGGGGCTGTCGACGGTGGCGGCCGCGGTGGAGTTCTTGTCCTTGATCGCGGCCGCGGCCTGGGTGGTGGCCGAGCGGGTCTCCTGCTTGGCCATCGTGGCGGCCGAGGTGACGGTGGTCTTGGCGTTGGCGAGGTCCGCCCGAGCCTCCTCGATGGCCTGGATCTCGGCGCTCATGTGCTTGGCCACGAACGCCTTCGGGTTCAGGTCCTTGATCTCCAGGTCCGCGTACTCGGGGCCGAGTTCGGAGCGGAGCTGGGTCTGGGCGTTGTTGGCGATGCCCCGCAGGTAGACGACCACACGGGCGGCCTTCTTGGCGAACTGTGGCAGCTTCTCGGGGCCGAAGAGGATGACGGCGAGCGCGATGAGCAACACCAGCTCAACTGCATCAATGCCAAACACGGAATCAGGCTACCGGGTGGTCGTGGTTTCAGTTAATCCCGCCCACTCGCGCCAGTCCCTCACGGAACCGCTCGAGCAGGGTGGGTCGCCAGGGCTCCTCCGCGGGCAGCGCACTGACCGCGCGGTCCAGCACGGCGAGCCCTCCGTTGGTGGCCACCGAGACCACGCCGTGGCCGGCCTGCCACACCTCGACCTCGGGCATGCCCGGGGTGTCGTCGCTCACCCGGGTGGCGCCGTCGGCGGCGAGCAGGCCCTCGGTCCAGTAGACGCTGACGCTGCGGAAGCCGTCCGAGTAGACGAGTCGCATCGTGGTCCGGTTCCCCAGGTCCGAGGACGCGTGCGCCACCAGCGGCATGCCGGCGAGCATCTCGGGGCAGTACCGCAGGCCGGTGCACCACTCCTGGACGGGCTCGCTCACGACGGCGGCCGGAACGTTCATGAACGCCAGCTCGATCCCGTCGGGGGCCAGCTGGGCGTGCTCGAGGTCCAGCTCCGTGAAGCCTGAGATCACCGTGGGGCGGCCGAAGGTGTCGTACCGCTCGGTCCACAGCACCATCCCGTTGGCGGTGTCCACCCACCACTTGGAGACGGTGTGACCGTCGACGTCACGCGCCTCGATGACCTTCGCCCAGCGTCCGGCCACCTGGTCGCGGCCCTCGTACTCGAGGAAGCTCCAACCTGCAGGGCTGGTGGGGCTGCAGCAGGTGGAGGTGGGCACGAACCAGGAGACGAACTCGTCCCCTTGCGCGTCCAGCACCGCGAGGGTCGAGCCCTCGCCGGCGACCTCGTCCACCCTGACGTCGTTGACGTGGAACGCTCCCCTGCCGTCGGAGATCCAGACGCGCTGGGTCCCTGAGTACGTGAGGTGGGCCTCAGGCCCGTGGGACAGGGCCGCCGCGGCCTCGCGGGCGGAGATCTCGAACGGCGAGCCGACGATGCTCGCCCGCGCCCGCTGCTGCACGGGCTCCGACGGCCGGGCCCCGCGCTCGTGGGCCAGCAGCACCGCCCCGATGGTCTCGTTGACGCTGATGGAGGTGATGGACAGCGAGTACTCCTCGCGCGCCATGTGGACCGGGTCCTCCACCGTCGGCGGGTCCGGTGCCAGCATCAGCGCGAGCACGAACATCGTCGCCAGGGCACCCAGGCCGGCGATGCTCCCCTGCCGGATGAGCCTGCTGCGGGCCCGACGACGGCTTGGCAGCTCGCCGGGGGCACCGGCCGACATGTAGAGGGGGGCGTCCGAGGCCCCTTCCGCGATCCGTTCGAGCCGGGCGGCGAGCGATTCGGGGGCCGACGTGGTGGGAGCGGCGCAACTGCCGCTCAGCCTGGAGCAGACGCGCTTGATGGCCGCGACCTCGTCACGGCAGGCGGGGCAGCCGGCGACGTGGTAGCCCACCTGCTGCCAGCGGCGCGGGGGCAGGGTGTGGTCCGCGAACGCCGACAGGTCCTCGGAGAACCTGCCGCACCGACCGTTGCCCAGCCCCTCGGTCACCGTCAGGACACCCCGAGGTAGCGCTCGTGTCCCTCCACGGGTGCCCGGTGCGCGAGTGAGGCGCGCAACTGGGAGCGGCCGCGTGCGATACGGCTGCGCACGGTTCCGAGCTTGATGTCCAGGACGTCGGAGATCTCCTCGTAGCTGAGTCCCTCGATGTCGCACAGGACGACGGCGACGCGCTGCTCGGGGGTCAGGCCAGCGAGGGCCTCCGCGACGTCGGCGTCGAGGATCGCGTCGGCGTGCAGGTCCCCGGCACCGGAGGCGGAGCCCCAGACGTGGTCCGGGGCGACGCTGAGGGCGTCCATCCGGATCCGCTGCTTGCGGCGGGCGCCGTCGAGGAAGACGTTGGTGGTGATGCGGTGCAGCCAGCCCTCGAGGGTGCCGGGCCGGAAGGTGTGGATGGACCGGAAGACCCGGACGAACACGTCCTGGGTCAGGTCCTCGGCGTCGTGCTGGTTGCCGGTCAGCCGGTAGGCCAGCCGGTACACCTGGGCGGAGTGGTCACGGACCAGCTCGGCCCACGTGGGCGCAGTCCAACCGACCGCCTCGTCGACGGCCTGCTTCGGCTTGCCCTTGAACAATCGCGACCCTTCCATTAATCCAGTCTGACAGCCCCACCTGTGAGGAAGCTGTGAGTCCATGCACAGGTACAACGCTCGGGCGACCCCGAATGTTCCCGGGCTCAGTCCTCGAGAAGGTGATGCAGCGTGGCCAGGAACGTCTCCAGCATCTCCGGCGCGACGGTGCCCATGGGCGGTCGGCAGTCACCGACGCTCCATCCCCGCGCGTTGAGGGCGGCCTTCACCATCATGCAGCCCTGCGTGGCGAACACGCCCCGGAAGACCGGCAGCGCGGCCTGGTGGATGGCGATGGCGCGCCGGGTGTCGCCGGCGGCGTGCGCCTCGATGATGGCCCTTGCCTGACGTCCGCTGAAGTGCGTGGAGGTCCCGACCACCCCGACGCCGCCCACGCCGAGCAGCGGCAGCAGGAAGCCGTCGTCGCCGGCGTAGTAGTCGAGCGTGGTGGCCGCGATCACGGCGGAGGACGACACCGCATCACCCTTGGCGTCCTTGACCGCGACGATGTTCGGGTGCGCCGCGAGCCGGATGAGGAGGTCCTCCGGAATGGGCAGCCCGACGCGGTGCGGGATGTCGTAGAGCATGATCGGCAGGTCCGTGGCCTCCGCGACGGCGAGGTGGTAGGCCTCGAGCGCGTCCAGCGGCGGGCGGGAGTAGTACGGGGAGACCACGAGGAGGCCTTCGGCGCCGGCGGCGGCTGCCTGCTCGGCGAGGTGGACCGTGTGCTCGGTGGAGAACGTGCCGACGCCGGCGACCACGCTCGCCCGGTCCCCCACTGCCTCGACGACGGTCCGCAGCAGCGCCGCCTGCTCCTCGTCG
This sequence comes from Tessaracoccus rhinocerotis, assembly GCF_007197885.1. Lineage (GTDB taxonomy): Bacteria > Actinomycetota > Actinomycetes > Propionibacteriales > Propionibacteriaceae > Arachnia > Arachnia rhinocerotis. The sequence goes on along the minus strand of NZ_VKKG01000002.1, from coordinate 322,863 downwards.
GAGGTGGTGGGCGACTCCCCAGTCGTGCCGTTGACGACGAGCCCCTCGTTGCCGAGGTCGTCGACGAGGTGCGCGGCGAGCCTGGCCGCCTCCGAGTGGTCGATGCCGCCGTCCTTGCCGAACGGCGTGACCATCGCGGTGAGCAATCGACCGAAGACCGGCATGTGCGTGTCTTCGGGCTGGTCCCCCAGTTCGGTGGTTGCGTCATGACTCATGCGCTCATCCTAGGGGAATCGGTAGGGTGGCCCTGTGAACAGCACACAGCCGCAGAACAATGCAGTCCCGAGCCAGCAGAGCTGGGAGTTCGCCGAGGACTACGTCGCGATGCCCGAGGCCGTGCGCCTCGCCAGGGACGAGGCCACCCTCAGCGGCCTGACTCCGATCAGCCCCGGCGTCGTCGCCACGCTGACGGTGCTCGCCGCCACCACCCGGGCCAAGCTTGTCGTCGAGGTCGGCACCGCGATGGGCGCCTCGGCGCTCGCGCTCTTCGAGGGCATGGCCGAGGGCGGGATCCTCACCAGCATCGACCCGGAGACCGATTCCCAGCTTCCCGCGCGCAAGCTGCTGACCGAGGCGGGCTACACGTCCTCGAAGTTCCGCCTGATCGCGGGCAACCCGCTGGAGGTGCTCCCCAAGCTGAACAGCGGCGCCTACGACATCGTGTTCGTCAACGGCGACAAGCTGGAGTACGTGGAGTACGTCGCCAACGCCGAGCGCCTGCTGCGCCCCGGTGGCCTGCTGGTGGTCAACGACGTCCTGTGGCACAACCAGGTGGCGGACCCGGAGAACGAGGGCGACGAGGCCATCATCATCCGGGAGGCGCTGCAGGCGGTCAACGAGTCCGACGCGTACCAGCAGACCCTGCTGCCGATCGGCAACGGCCTGCTGGTGGCGGTCAAGAACTGACCGACGAACCGTCGAGCGAAGCGCGCCTGGTTCGTCGGAACAGAAAATCGCGCGAGCGCAGCGAGCTCGGTGCTTGCCGAGGGCGTGCCCCCGTTCGTGTCAGTCCTTCGGGACCACCGCGTCCTTGCCGATGACGACCACGCCACCGGAGGAGACGTGGAAGCCGCGTGCCCTGTCGTGCTCGTGGTCGACGCCGATCTGGACCCCGTCGGGCACCGTCACGCCCTTGTCCAGGATGGCCTTGCGCACGACGCAGTCGCGTCCCACCCTGGCGCCGTCCATGAGCACGGAGTCGGTGATCTGCGACCACTTGTCGACGTGGACGTTCGGGCCGAGCACTGTCCGGTCCACCTCGCCGCCGGAGATGATGCAGCCGGGGTTGACGATCGAGTCCTCGGCCTTGCCTCGGATCACGAACTTCGCGCCCGGGAGCTGCGCCTGGTTGGTGAGGATCGGCCACTGGGAGTTGTAGAGGTTGAACTCCGGGTCCACGGAGACCAGGTCCATGTGGGCCTCGTGGTAGGCGTCGATGGTGCCGACGTCGCGCCAGTAGTCGCGGTCCTTGCTGGTGGCGCCGGGAACCACGTTGTCCTGGAAGTCGTAGACCTGCGCCTGCCCCTGCTCGGTGAACCAGGGCACGATGTCGCCGCCCATGTCGTGCTTCGCGGTGGGGTTCTCGGCGTCGGCACGCAGCGCCTCGATGAGGGCGTGCCGGGTGAAGACGTAGTTGCCCATCGACGCGAACGACTCGTCGGGAGAGTCGACCAGCCCCGGCGGGTCGGCGGGCTTTTCGAGGAAGCTCTTGATCTTGTTGTCGGCGGCGGCGTCGATGATGCCGAACGCGCTGGCCTCCTTGCGTGGCACCCGGATCCCGGCGACGGTGGCCCCCAGGCCGGAGTCGATGTGGGCGTCCACCATCTGGGAGACGTCCATCCGGTAGATGTTGTCCGCGCCGAACACGACGACGTAGTCGGGGTCCTCGTCGCGGATCAGGTTGAGCGACTGGTAGATGGCGTCCGCGGAGCCCTGGTACCAGCGCGGCCCCAGCCGCTGTTGCGCCGGCACCGGGGTGACGTAGGCCCCGAGCAACGTGGAGAACCGCCAGGTCATGGAGATGTGGCGGTCGAGGGAGTGTGACTTGTACTGCGTGAGGACCGCGACCCTGGTCAGGCCGGCGTTGGCGAGGTTGGACAACACGAAGTCGATCAGCCGGTAGTTGCCACCGAAGGGCACGGCTGGCTTCGCGCGGTCGGCGGTGAGCGGCATCAGCCGCTTTCCCTCACCACCGGCGAGGACGATGGACAGGATTTTCGGACGAGCGGCCATGGGCTGAACCTATTGCATCCATATGGGCCCCACAACCAGTTGGCAAAAGATGCATCGTCGCCTCGGGCCACAACCTCCGGGATCCGTGTGCCGACCCCGGAAGTTCTGTGACACGATCAGTCCCATGAGCATGAAACTGTCGCTGCTGACACGTGAGTACCCGCCGTCGATCTACGGCGGCGCCGGCGTCCACGTCGCGCAGCTGGTCCCGCAGCTGCGCAAGCTGATCGACGTCGAGGTCCACTGCATGGGCAACCCCCGCGAGGGCGCGACGGCACACGCCGAGAGCTACCCGGCCGGGGCCAACGCGGCCCTGCGCGTGCTGGGCGCGGACCTCTCGATGGCTGCGGCGGTGGCGGACGACGTGGACGTGCTGCACTCGCACACCTGGTACGCCAACATGGCCGGCCACCTCGCCGGGCTGATCCGGGACGTCCCGCACGTGGTGACCTCCCACTCGCTGGAACCGCACCGCCCCTGGAAGGCCGAGCAGCTCGGCGGCGGCTACGCGATCAGCTCCTGGGCGGAGAAGACCGCCTATGAGGCGGCCGACGCAGTCATCTCGGTGAGCTCCGGCATGCGCCTCGACGTGCTGGCGAGCTACCCGGACCTGGATCCCGACCGGGTGCACGTGGTCCGCAACGGGATCGACACCGACGAGTTCCGTCCGGACACCGAGCGCGACGTGGTGGAGGGCCTCGGCATCGACCCGGACCGCCCGTCGGTGGCGTTCGTCGGCCGGATCACCCGCCAGAAGGGCCTCGTGCACCTCGTGCGGGCAGCAACCAGCTTCGACCCCGACACCCAGGTGGTGCTGCTCGCGGGCGCCCCAGACACCCCCGCGATCGCGGCCGAGTTCGAGGCGGCCTTCGCCGAGCTGGAGAAGCAGCGCTCGGCACCGGTGGTCTGGGTCCAGGAGATGCTGCCCCGCGCCTCGGTGCGGCAGGTCCTGACCCATGCGAGCGTGTTCGCCTGTCCGAGCGTCTACGAGCCGCTGGGCATCGTCAACCTCGAGGCCATGGCCTGCGAGACCGCAGTCGTGGCGTCGGCGGTCGGAGGCATCCCGGAGGTCGTCATGGACGGCCAGACCGGCCTCCTGGTCCCCTACGACCCGGCACGGGCCGACGATCCCTCGTTCGTCTCCGACTTCGAGTCCACGTTCGCCGACCGTGTCAACCAGCTCACGCGGAACCCGGAGCAGGCACGAGCCTTCGGCAGGGCCGGCCGGGAGCGCTGTATCGAGGAGTTCTCCTGGGCCAGGATCGCGCAGGAGACGGTCGCCGTCTACGAGGCTGCGATCGCGCACCACGCGGGCCGGTAGCAGGCTGCAGACGCCAAGAGGCCGCCCGGTTCGCACCGGGCGGCCTCTCGTTGTTCAGCGGAGGGCGTTCGTCAGCCGACGACGTCCTTCAGCGCGGTCAACAAGGCCGTTGCCTCGGTGGCGTTCATCTCGACCACCAGGCGTCCACCGCCGTCCACGGGTACGCGCATAACAATGTCCCGGCCCTCTTTCGTGACCTCCATGGGGCCGTCACCCGTACGGGGCTTCATCGCTGCCATCTTGCCAACCTCGATCCTTTGCGTTTACGTGGTTGTGCCCTATTATTCCGCATTTCGCGGGCCACGGCACGCCTCAGCGCGTCTCGGTGTCCGCAACCGTATCGGCCACGTCCTCCACGGCAGCCGGTTCCGCGTCCTGCGCGACTGCCCGTCGGGCCTCGTGGGCTCCGGGGACGCGCTCGAGGATGGCGTCGACCACCTGCATGTCGTAGCCGCGCCGCACCGTGTCGAAGCGCACCTCGGCGGCGGGCGCGGCTTCCCCGGCGATCACGTCGTCGAGATACTTGTCCACCTGCGCGGGGTCGTACCCGGTGGGGGCCAGCGGCACCGCGAGCCCCTCAAGGAACGCGGCATCGACCTCGCCGTCGGGGATGCGGCCCTTGGGGCGGTCGTTGACCACGTCGGGCATCTCGCCCAGCTTGCCCGTGCCCACCCAGGCACCCACTGCCATCACCAGCACGGCCACTACGACGATCGCCCAAACCATGGTGGAAAGCCTAGCGCTCGGAGCCCTCGGGGGCGGTGGCCGGCGCACCGGGGATGCCCATCGCCTCCACCGCCTCCTCGACGTCGTCGGTGAGGGTGACCAGCCTCAGGTCCTTCTCCGCGACGAAGCCGCCGTCGGCGACGGTGTGCGTGACCCAGTCCATCAGGCCGCCCCAGTAGTCCGTGCCGAACAGCACCACCGGGAAGTGCGTGACCTTGCCGGTCTGGATCAGGGTGAGGGCCTCGAACAGCTCGTCGAGCGTGCCGAACCCGCCGGGCAGGGTGATGAAGCCCTGCGAGTACTTGAGGAACATGGTCTTGCGGGCGAAGAAGTACCGGAAGTCGACGCCGAGCGATACGTACTGGTTCAGGCCCTGCTCGAACGGGAGCTCGATCCCGAGCCCGACCGAGTCGCCGCCGGCGTCCGTGGCGCCCTTGTTGCCGGCCTCCATGATGCCGGGGCCGCCGCCGGTGATGACGGCGAAGCCCTTGTCCACGAGTCCGCGGGCGATTCGCTCTGCCGACCGGTACATCGGGTGGTCCTGCCTGGCGCGCGCCGAACCGAAGAGGCTGACCGCGGGCCCGAGGCTGGAGAGGGCCTCGAAGCCCTCGACGAACTCCGACTGGATGCGCAGCACCCGCCACGGGTCGTTGTGCATCCAGTCCGGGCCGTTCTTGGCCAGCAGCGCCTCGTCGGTGGTGGGTGCGTTCCGTTCCCGGCCGCGGCGGGTCACCGCGCCCTGGCGTCGCTTGTCGGTCATGCGTCGTCCTCCTGGTTGCTCAGCCAGACCCGCAGGCCCTCGGCACACTGGTCCAACTGGTTGGCGGGGCAGTACTCGTGGTCGGTGTGGGCCAGCGACGGGTCCCCCGGCCCGTAGTTGACCGCCGGGATGCCCAGTTCCGAGAACCGGGCGACGTCGGTCCAGCCGTACTTCGGCCTGGCCGGCTGGCCGACCGATTCGACGAAGGCCCGCGCCAGCGGCTGGTCCAGGCCCGGGCGGGCCGCCGGCGAGACGTCGTTGATGTCGAAGCTGTGGCCCTCGAAGACGCGTCGCAGCTCCGCCAGCGCCTCTTCGGTGGTCTTGTCCGGGGCATATCGGTAGTTGACCTCGATGCGCGCTGAGGGCGGGATCACGTTGGTGGCCACCCCGCCGGAGACGAGGACCGCGTTGAGGCCCTCGTGGTAGGTCAGGTCGTCGACGACGACCTCGCGGGCCTCATAGGCATTCAGTCGGTCCAGGACGTCGGAGAGGCCGTGGATGGCGTTGACGCCGAGCCAGGAGCGCGCCGCGTGGGCCGCCTTGCCGGGGACCGTGATCAAGATGCGGAGCACGCCCTGGCAGCCGCCCTCGATCTGCGCGTCAGTGGGCTCCATCAGCACCGCGAAGTCAGCCTCGAGCAGCTCCGGCGAGTTCTCCGCCACCCGACCGAGCCCGTTCTCGTCGGCGCCGACCTCCTCGTTGTCGTAGAAGATCCACGTGATGTCACGATTGGGCTCGGCGAGCTCGGCCGCCAGCTTCAGCTGCACCGCCACGCCGGCCTTCATGTCGCAGGTGCCTCGTCCGACGACGTGCAGGCCGCGCTCCCCCTCCTCCAGCCGGCTGGGCAGGTTCCCGGCCACGGGCACCGTGTCGATGTGGCCCGCGATGACCACCCGCTCGGGACGCCCGAGGTTGGTGCGCGCGATCACCGCGTCACCGTCGCGGTGCACCTCCAGGTGCCCGAGCGTGCGCATCGCCTCCTCGATGAGGTCGGCCAGTTCCTTCTCGTTCCCGGAGACGCTCTCGACGTCGGTGATCGTTCGCAGCAGGCTGACTAGGTCCGCGGAGAGGTCAAGGCTCATGGCTTGAGCCTAGCGGCCCGGTGCTCAGGCGGCGCTCGCCGCCGCCTCCTCCTCCCGGGTCGGCTCCAGCATGGCCGAGTTCAGCCACTTCTCCGGCACCCCGAGGCCCTCCACCAGCTCCTGTGCCTTGCCCCGGAGGTCCTTGCAGAGGCCGTCGACGGCGTCGGTGACCGCCTTGCTGCGGCCGCTGTCGAAGGCGTGGTGCTCCATGAACCAGGCGCGGTTGTCCTCGATCGTGCTGAGCGCGTACAGGTCACAGACCCGGATCAGCAGCGAGCGGACATACTCGTCGCGAACCCCCGAGATGGCCTCGACGAAGGCCTCGAGGATGACTCGGTCCGTGTGTGCACGAGCCGCCTCGAGCATGTGCGACTGGCAGTCGTTGACCGCCTCGAAGGCCGCCTGCCCGTCGGACTTGCCTGCCTCACGCATGCGGCGGGCCAGGCCCTCCACGACGTGGCGCTCACGGAACTCGAACATCTCGAGGTGCCAGCCGCGGGCCTTGATCTTCTGGGCCTCGGGCTTCAGGGTGGCGTTGGAGATCAGGCGCCCGATGGTGGTGCCGGCGGTGGTGCGCTCCATGAACCGGTCACCGAGCAGCTTCGCCCCGGAGCGGGCGGTGCCGATCATGTCCAACTCGCCCCAGCTCTTCTTGTAGTCGAGCAGGAGCGCCTTGGCCACGAGCTGCATCAGCACGGTGTTGTCGCCCTCGAACGTGGCGAACACGTCTGCGTCCTGGCGCAGGAGGGTGAGGCCGTTCTCCGTCATGTAGCCGGCACCGCCGCAGGCCTCGCGGCACAGCTGGATGGTGTCGTTGGTCCAGCGGGTCAGCGTCGCCTTGAGCCCGGCCGCGCGCGTCTCCAGCTCGCGGGCCGCCGTCGGGTCGGAGCCCCTGGTGTCGTTGACGCGCTGCAACTGCTCGCTCACGACGTTGATGGCGAACCCTGAGGCGTAGGCGCGGGCGATGTTCGGCAGCAGCTTGCGCTGGTGGGTCTGGTAGTCCAGCAGCGTGATCTCCCCGCCGGCTCCGGGGCGGTTGAACTGGGTGCGCTGCAGGGCGTAGCGGGTGGCGATCGTGAGGGCCTTGCGGGTGGCCATCGCGGCGGCGCTGCCGACGCAGATGCGCCCGCGCACGAGGGTGCCGAGCATGGTGAAGAAGCGGGCGTTCTTGCTGGCGATCTCGGACTCGTAGACGCCCTCGTCATTGACGCCGCCGTAGCGGTTCAGCAGCATGCGGCGCGGCACGCGGACGTGGTCGAAGAACAGTGTGCCGTTGTCCACGCCCAGCAACCCGCCCTTGTGGCCCTGGTCACCGGTCTCGACGCCGGGTGCGTCGTTGCCGTCCTCGTCACGGATGTCCATCAGGATGGCGTGCACGCCCTGGTTCTCGCCAGCGGCGACCAGCTGTCCGAACACGACCGCCATCCGGCCGTCCTTGCCCGCGTTGCCGATGTAGGCCTTGCGGGAGGTCGGGGTCGGCGAGTTCACCTCGTACTCGTCGGTCTCGGGCACGTAGGTGATGGTGGTCTCGACCGACTGCACGTCCGAGCCGTGGCCGAGTTCGGTCATGGCGAAGCAGCCGAGGATCGAGCAGTCGACGACGCCGTCGATGAAGCGCTCGTGGTGCCAGCTGGTGCCGAGGTTGGTGATCGCGCCGCCGAACAGGCCGTGCTGGACGCCCGACTTGATGTTCAGCGAGAGGTCACCGAGCGCCAGCATCTCGAAGTGGGCGACGGACTCGGCGACGGTGCCGGGGTGGTTCGGGAACCCGGCGACGGCGAAGCCGCGGCTGGCGAGGTCCACGAGCTTCTCCAAAGCCCAGACCCGGGCCTCCGCCATCGGCAGGGTGGGGTCGCGGACGATGTCGGCGGAGCTGATCTCGCTGCGCCACTTCTCCTTGAGTTCGTGGAAACGTCCGTCCAAGGAGACCTTGAGGGCCTGGCCGGTTGGGGTGATCATCATCGATTGCCTTCCGTGGCTGGTGGTTGGTTCGCGAATGCGGGTGTGAAGAGTTGGGCGGTGAACGCGACGATCTCTGCGCGGGGGCGCTTGTGCCCGGTGGTGATCCATTTGTCGGCCACCGCCCAGACGTAGCCGACGATCCCGTGCCCCCAGGCCGTGGCGGCGTTCGTGTCCAGCCCACGCGCGTCCAGCCAGACCCGGAGCACCTCGGCCAGCTCGTCGCCGATGCGGCCGGTGATACCGGTCACGGGGTCCGCGACCGGGTCCGAGTCGGTGGGGCGGGTGACGACGAACTGGTAGATCTCCGGGTCCCGTTCGACCAGGGAGAGGTAGCGGTCCGTCAGCTCTGCGACCAGGTGAGCCGGGTCCATGTCCGCGGCGGACTCGAGCGCCGGGATCAGCTTCGACCGGATGAAGGCGTGGACCCACTCCACCACCGCCACGTAGAGGCCGGTGCGGCCACCGAAATGGCGGTAGATGACGGTCTTGGAGGTGCCGGCGGCGGCCGCTACCTCGTCCATGCCGACCCCGGCCCCGTGCCGGCGGATCGCACGCAGCGTCGAGGCGACCAGGTCCCGCCTGCGCTGCAGGTTGTGTTCCTGCCAGCGGGTGGCCCGTCCGTCTGACGCCGTCGTCGTGTTCATGTGTCCTACGGTATCGCAAACTTCAAGTACCTGCTACCCTGAGTCCCAGACACTTTTCAATGCCGAAAACACCCCGCTCCGGAGGTTCACTCAATGGAAACCCGCAACGCCGTCGTCGTCGGCGGAAACCGCACACCGTTCACCAAGGCGGGCGGCAAGTACGCCGCAGCCTCCGCCCAGGACCTGCTCACGGCAGCGATCGACGGGCTCGTCGCCCGGTTCGGGCTGGCCGGCGCGGAGCTCGGCGAGGTGGCCGCCGGCGCGGTCCTGAAGCACACGAGGGACTTCAACCTGACGCGCGAGTCGGTGCTCGGCTCCGCCCTGTCGCCCCACACCCCGGCGTGCGACCTCGCACAGGCCTGCGGGACCGGCCTGGAGGCCGTCATCTACGTCTCCAACAAGATCCGCCTCGGCCAGGTCGACACCGGCATCGCAGGTGGCGCCGACACCGCCTCCGACGCCCCCATCGTCATCACGGAGAAGCTGCGGCGCGCGCTGCTGCGGGCGAACACCGCCCGTAACCTGCCGGACCGCCTGAAGGCATTCCTGGCCGTCCGACCCGCAGACCTGGTCCCCGTCCCACCCGCGGTCAACGAGGCACGCACCGGCCTGTCCATGGGTGAGTCTCAGGCCATCACCACCAAGGAGTGGGACGTCACCCGCGAGGCGCAGGACGAACTTGCGCTCGCCTCCCACCAGAACCTCGCCCGCGCCTGGGACTCCGGCTTCTTCGACGACCTTGTCACCCCCTACCTCGGGGTCACCCGGGACACGATCCTGCGTTCCGACACCACCTTGGAGAAGCTCGCCAGGCTCCGGCCGGTCTTCGGCAAGGGCGAGGGTGCCTCGATGACCGCCGGCAACTCCACGGCCCTGAGCGACGGTGCCGCCGTCGTCCTGGTGGCCGAGGAGGAGACGGCCAGGGCCAACGGCTGGCCCGCGCTGGCCCGCATCGTCGACTCGCAGGTGGCCGCCACCGACTACGTGACCGGCAAGGAGGGCCTCCTGATGGGCGGCGCCCGTGCCATCCCCGCCCTGCTGGAGCGCAACTCGATGACCCTCGACGACTTCGACTTCATCGAGATCCACGAGGCCTTCGCCGCCACCGTCCTGGCCACCATCAAGGGCCTGGAGGCCAACGGCACCGGCACCGTCGACCGCTCGAAGCTGAACGTCAACGGCAGTTCACTCGCGGCCGGGCACCCGTTCGCCGCGACCGGCGGCCGCATCGTGGCCAGCCTGGCCAAGATGCTGGCCGACAAGGGGCCCGGTTCCAAGGGACTGATCTCCATCTGCGCCGCAGGCGGACAGGCCGTCACCGCGATCATGGAGGGTTGCTGACATGGCGTCCAGGAGCATCCTCGAGACCATCTACAACACCGGACCGGGGCGCGCGGTCGCCCGCCGGGCGGGGTTGTCCGACCCGCCGCGCCTCAAGCGCGGCCGCACCCTCATCGGACCCGTGGTCCTGGCGGAGCTGGACGGGGGCGGCATCGGCGCCTCCGTGCTCGCCGAGCTCGGGATCAGCGCCGAAGAGGCGCTGCGGGACCTTCCCGAACTGCGCACCAAGGACGAGAAGGGCCGGGAGGCTCCGCCCAGCTACCCCACCCGCCCCGGCTCACTCGTCGTCGACGCGACCGGCCTGCGCAGCATCGAACAGCTCGAGCAACTGCGGCAGGTGCTGCGTCCGGCCATGAAGTCGCTGGAGCGCTCGGGCCGGATCGTCCTGCTGGCCACCGACGCCTCCGCCGTCGACGGGTTGGAGGCCCACGCCGTCGCCCAGGGGATCGACGGCATCAACCGGACCGTGGGCAAGGAGTTGCGCGGTGGCTCGACGTCGAACCTCGTGTTCGTGCGCGAGGGCACCACCGCCGCGGACCTGGCCTCGACCGTCGACTTCCTCCTCGAGGGACGCTCCGCATTCGTCTCCGGGCAGTCGTGGCGGGTGGGCCCCCGCAAGGAGGGCGACGCCACCGGCACCGACTACGACCGCAGCTGCCCGTTCAAGGGACGCATCGTGGTGGTCACCGGCTCCGCCCGGGGCATCGGCGCCGCGATCAGCCGCACCTTCGCGCGCGACGGCGCGACCGTCGTCGCCGTGGACATCCCGGCCGCCGGCGAGTCGCTGGCAGAGGTGGCCAACGAGGTGGGCGGGTCCGCGCTGCAGCTGGACATCACCATCCCGGAGGCCGGCAACCGGATCGCCGCGCACGTCGCGCGGGTCCACGGCGCCGACGCGAAGATCTGGGCCATCGTCCACAACGCCGGGATCACCCGGGACAAGATGCTCGCGAACATGGACGAGAAGCGTTGGGCGCAGGTGCTGGACGTGAACCTGGCCGCCGAGATCCGCATGAACGAGATCCTCCTCGACACCTCGCTCCCCGGTGGTCTCGCCGAGAACTCCCGCATCATCGGCATCGCCTCCACCTCCGGCGTCGCCGGGAACAAGGGCCAGACCAACTACGCCGCGTCCAAGGCAGGCGTCATGGGGCTGGTGTGGGCCGAGTCGGAGGCTCTGGAGCACCGCCCGGTCACCGTCAACGCCGTCGCCCCCGGATTCATCGAGACCGAGATGACGGGGGCCATCCCCTTCGTCAGCCGGGAGATCTTCCGTCGCACCAACTCGCTGGGCCAGGGCGGGCAGCCGGTGGACGTGGCCGAGACCATCGCATGGCTCGCCAATCCCGCCTCGGGCGGCGTCACCGGCCAGGTGGTCCGCGTCTGCGGCCAGAACCTCGTGGGGGCCTGATGGCCGCCGACGAGCTCAAGCGACTCCACGAACTGCCCAGCCTGGGCGGACTGTTCGTCAAGGCCCTCGCCACCGGCTTCAACCGGCCGGGGCCGGATGCAGGGCTGCCCAGCCGCAGCGTGGTGGTCGAGTCCCTCGCCCAGGACCCCGCCCGGCTGGTGGCCTACAACCACGTCACAGGGTTCGGGCTGCGAGACCACGTCCCGGCGACGTGGCTGCACGTCCAGACCTTCCCGCTGCACGCCTGGTTGATGGCGCAGGCCGACTTCCCGTTCCCGCTGGCCGGGACCGTCCACGTCAGCAACGAGATGACGCTGCACCGGCCGGTCACCGTCGCCGACAAGCTGTGGGTGCGGGTCACCTGCAACAACCTGGCGCCGCACAAGCGCGGGGTCAGCTTCGACCTCGTCGGCGAGATCCGCGTCGGGTCCGAGATCGTCTGGACCGGCACGAGCACCTACCTGGCCCTGGGCAGGAAGCTGCCCGGGACCCCGGTCCCGGCACCCCGCCTCGAGGCGCCCGACGTGGCGGCCTCGCAGCTGTGGCGGCTGCCCGCGGACCTGGGACGCCAGTACGCGCAGGTCTCCGGGGACACCAACCCCATCCACCTCTCCCGCCTGACGGCGATGCCGTTCGGGTTCAAGCGCGCCATCATCCACGGCATGTGGACCCACGCGAAGGCCCTGTCCTCGCTCGGTCCCCGACTGCCGGGGACCCACACGGTCAGGGTCGCCTTCACCAAGCCGATCTCCCTGCCCGGCAGGGTCCGCTTCGCGGCCGACGACGAACTGAAGTTCGCCGTCGTCAACTCAGACCAGTCCAAGGCGTACCTCGTGGGGCAGGTGCTGCCGACGCAATAACAAAATCCGGCCCCGCCTGCGCAAGGAGGCGCGATGACCACACAAACCGATTCCCGAAAGGTCGCCGAGGGAGCTCGCGAGACCGAGTGGACCAGACCGAGCTTCGGGCGCGAGCTGTTCCTCGGACGGCTGCGCCTCGACCTCATCGATCCCTGGCCCACTGCGAGCCCGGAGGCCGAGGCCACCGGCGAGGAGTTCCTCGCACGGGCCCGCCGCGTAGCAGAGGGCATCGACGGCCGTCGGATCGAACGCGAGGCCAGCATCCCCGACGAGGTCTTCGCCGAGCTGGGGCAACTGGGCGCCTTCGGCATGAAGGTCCCCACCGAGCACGGTGGCCTCGGGCTGAGCCACCTCCACTACTGCCGGGCCCTGACGCTGATCTCGTCGGCGCACCCGTCGCTCGGGGCGCTGCTGTCCGCCCACCAGTCCATCGGCGTGCCGCAGCCCGTGAAGATGTTCGGCACGCCGGAGCAGCAGGAGAGGTTCCTGCCACGGGTGGCCGCGGGCGAGGTCTCGGCCTTCCTCCTCACCGAGCCCGACGTCGGCTCGGACCCTGCCCGGCTCGGCACCACCGCGGACCCGGTCGAGGGCGGGCACGTGCTCAACGGCGTCAAGCTGTGGGCCACCAACGGCACCGTCGCGGGGCTCTACGTCGTGATGGCGAGGGTGCCCGCCACCGACGGCGCCAGGGGTGGGATCACCGCCTTCGTCGTGGAGGCCGACTCCCCCGGCATCACCGTCGAGGCGCGCAACTCCTTCATGGGCCTGCGCGGCATCGAGAACGCCCTGATCCGGTTCCACGACACCTTCGTGCCCGACGAGAACCTCCTCGTCGGCGTCGGGCGCGGCCTCAAGATCGCCCTCGCCACGTTGAACACGGGACGCCTGTCCCTGCCCGCGATGTGCGTGGGCGCCGCCAAGTGGTCCACCAGGGTGGCGCGGCAGTGGTCGCTCGAGCGGGAGCAGTGGGGGCGCCCCGTGGGCGAGCACGAGGCCATCGCGACCAAGGTGGCTTTCATCACGGCGAGCACCTACGCCCTCGAGTCGATGCTCGAGTTGTCGTGCCTGCTGGCAGACGACGGCAGGTTCGACATCCGCATCGAGGCCGCCCTGGCGAAGCTCCACGCCTCGGAGCTGGGCTGGCTGGTGGTCGACGAACTGGTGCAGGTCCGCGGCGGCCGCGGCTACGAGACCGCCGACTCGCTCGAGGCCCGCGGCGAGCGCGGCGCAGAGGCCGAGCAGATCCTGCGCGACATGCGCATCAACCGCATCTTCGAGGGCTCCACGGAGATCATGCACCTGATGATCGCCCGGGAGGCGGTGGACCAGCACCTGACGGTGGCCGGCGACATCATCGACCCCAAGGCCGGACTGGACGCGAAGGCACGCGCCGTGGGCAGGGCGACCGGCTTCTACGCCGGGTGGCTCCCGACGCTGGCCGCCGGGGCCGGCAACCTTCCGGGGGCCTACTCGGAGTTCGGGCGCCTGGCCGCACACGTCCGCTACATGGAGCGCGCGTCCCGACGGCTGGCCCGGCAGGTGTTCGCAGGGATGGCGCGTTGGCAGGGACGCCTCGAGCACCGACAGGCCTACCTGGGCCGTGCGGTGGACATCGGCGCGGAGCTGTACGCGATGGCCGCGTGCTGCGTGCGGGCGAGGGCGCAGCAGGACACCCGCCCCGACGGCGTGGCGCTGGCCGACGCGTTCTGCCGGCAGGCCCGGGTACGGATCGACGCGCTGTTTTGGGCGCTGTGGCACAACTCCGACGCATCGGACCGCAAGCTGGCCAAGGGCGTGCTGGCGGGCAGCTTCACCAAGGTGGAGGACGGGATCCGGGACGTGAGCGAGCACCTGCCGTGGGTCAGCGCCTGGAGCCCAGGGCCGTCGGAGCGCGACGACGTCCGCCGCAAGATCCCCGGGCCGGCTGAGCACCCGCACTCAGTTCCCCGGTGACCCCCTTCCGGTGACCCGCCGGCTCCGTAGCATTCTGGATGTGTCCACGACCGCATCCACCAGCACCGGCCTCTCCGGCATCTTCGCGAAGTTCGTCGCCAGGTTCCTCGTGAAGTGGATCAAGAAGACCCTTGGCGCCGGGAGCGCCCCCAGTGGGCCCGCCCTGACCGGCACGCCGTCGCAGGTCGCCGGCCGGCCCCAGCGGGACCGGAGCAGGGAGGACTTCGGCCAGCACACCGGCGCCACGGGTGGCCGGGCGTTCGAGGACCCCGGTGAGGCACGCGCCATCGGTGGCGACGACTACGGGGCCCATCGGGGCGTGCTCCAGGACCGCCCGTACCGGCACCTCACCCCCGAGCAACGCCGTGCGGCGATCTGGACCGGGGACGACCTCCAGCAGCAGCGCGAGGCGCTGCGCCGGGCCGACCCCGAGGTGCTGCGCGACCATGGACTCAACGACAAGCAGGTGGCGCAGTGCCAGCAGGGCCGGGTGCCCTCGGGGCACCTCGTGGACAGGATCGCGACCAACTGGGTGCTTCTCCGGACCACCCCGGAGAACCAGCTGCTCGCCAACAGCCTCCACAGCCAGCTCGTCGACATCCGCGTCGGCGAGACCCGGATCCTCGCCATCGGCTCCGACGGAACCCACGTCGTGCTCGTGCTCGGGGCGGCCTCGTGACCGACTTCGCCGCCGCCGTCGCCGCTGCAACCGCCGACGGCTACCCCCAACCGCCTGCGGCCAACACCGACCAGGTGACGGCCATCGCCTCCGCCTTCGCGCGGCTCTTCGAACTCCAGCTCCCCGACGACTACCGGGCGTTCCTGCTGACCTGCAACGGCTTCGAGCACGACGGCCGCCTGTTCTACGGGATCGTCGACGCCTGGGGCGACAACGAGTTCCACCCCGGCCTGTTCGACTCCAACGAACGGCTGGTGCACGGGCTCGACTCGGTCGAGACCCCGCTCCGGTTCGTCGGCGAGTCGGGCCACGAGCTGTTCGCGCACGACACCGAGGACACCTGCTGGAAGGTGGTGGACCGGATCACGTGGACCAGCGACGACCCGTCCCGCACGTACGCGACCTTCGGTGAACTGTTCGCCTCGGTCCATCCCACCCTGACCTGAGAAAGGCCACCTGATGAATGAGTTCGAAGACGTCCTGCGCAGGCTCGCCGAGCAGGTCGAGCAGCCCGTCGAGGTCCCGGAACCGCCGAAGGTCTCCGGCGAGGGCCATTCGGAGGACGAGATGGTGCGCATCACCGTCTCCGGCGGCGAGGTCGAGGACGTCTCGATCGACCCGCGGTCGCTGCGCAAGTCCAGCGTCGAACTGGCCGACGACATCCGGGCGGCCGTCAACGGCGCGATCGGGGCCCACAACCGGGCCCTCCACGAGGCGATGACCGCCGACGCCCCGGACCCGGCGGCGATCGGCGGGGCCATCGACGGCATCCGCGAGGAGGCGGCCCGCTCGCTGGACGAGTACCTGGACAAGATGACGGCGATGTTGGAGCAGCACGCGGCGAGGCAGGGTTGACCCGATGAGCAGCGCAGCGATCGTCTTCGACCCGGCCTCCTACGAGCGGGCGGGCTCCATCATCTCCGAGGCCACAGTGTTCATCCACAACGAGATCGACAACCTCGTGGCCTCCGTCTCCGACTTCAGGATCCTCGGCGAGAACGACGTCCTCGGCAAGATCGTGAACCAGCTCTACCGCGCCTTCATGGAGGCGTTCGGCGAGATCGTGAAGGGTCTGGTCGACGGCCTCCTCGACCAGGCCCAGACCCTCCAGATGGTGGGTCGCCTGTACCAGGACACCACCGAGGCGGCCGAGGCACTCTCGGCGCTCGTGGGGAAGGACTACTGATGAGCATCAACCTCCCGGGCGTACTCGTCCAGTTCATCAACATGTGCGGCTTCGAGTTCCCCGAGGGCCAGGAGACCGAAATCCTGCAGTGGGCGAGCAAGTGGCAGCGCTTCTCCGACGCCGTCACCCGGCTGGTGCAGACCAGCACCGAGGCCGCCGACCACGTGAAGGCCCGCAACGAGGGCCCGGCCGTGGGCGCCTTCGTGGAGAACTTCGAGAGCGACAACTCCCCCAGGGACGTCTCCGAGAACCTGTCGAAGGCTGCTTCTGTGACCGGCACGTGCCTCCTGGTGATCGGCGCCGCGATCCTGGTGCTGAAGATCCTCATGATCGTGGACCTGTCGGTGTTCGCCGCGAAGTTCTGGGCGGCCATCGCCGCCATCCCCGCCACCTTCGGGGCCTCGCTCGGCTGGATCCCGCCGGCCCAGGTGCTCTGCCAGAACCTGATCAAGGTCGGCATCGAGATGGCCGCGAAGAAGGTGCTCGCCTGAGCACCTCCGGACCTCCCGTAGAATCTTCTTCATGACAGACGAGCCGCGCATCGCCTCCGCCTGGGGGCTCGCCACGATCCACAGCACCTCAGAGGTGCTGGACGCCTGGTACCCCCGCCCGGAACTGGGCGACGGCGCACCCGACGACGCACCGTCGGCGCTGGTCGAGGCGCAGTTCGACGACGACATCCGCCAGGTCGAGACCAAGGTGGTGCGCACCCAGATCAACCTGGACGAGCCACCCACCGGCGTGGAGGACGCCTACCTGCGGCTCCACCTGCTGAGCCACCGCCTGGTGCGCCCGCACGGGCTGAACCTCGAGGGCATCTTCGGCAAGCTGCCCAACAACGCCTTCACCAGCCGTGGGCCGTGCCGCCCCGACGACGTGAACCGGATCCGGGCCCTCCTGCGCGCCCGCGGCGAGCAGCTCATCGTCTACGGGCTGGACAAGTTCCCCCGCATGATCGACTACGTCACCCCCACCGGGGTCCGGATCGCCGACGCGGACCGGGTGCGGCTCGGGGCTCACCTGGCCTCCGGCACCACAGTCATGCACGAGGGGTTCGTCAACTTCAACGCCGGCACGCTCGGCACGTCCATGGTGGAGGGCCGCATCTCCGCCGGGGTCGTCGTGGGCGACGGCTCGGACATCGGGGGCGGCGCCTCCATCATGGGCACGCTCTCCGGCGGCGGCCAGGAGGTCATCCACATCGGGGAGAGGTGCCTGCTCGGGGCGGAGTCCGGCATCGGCATCTCACTGGGCGACGACTGCGTCGTCGAGGCTGGTCTCTACGTCACCGCCGGCACGAAGCTGACCCTCGCCGACGGCAGGGTGGTGAAGGCACGCGAGCTCTCCGGCCAGAACGACCTGCTGTTCCTGCGCGACTCCATCTCCGGCAAGGTCCTCGCCAAGAGCCGCCACGGCGCCCCGGTCAGGCTCAACGCTGACCTGCACGCCAACTGATGTCGAAGAAGACACTCGCCTGGACCGTCGCACTCGTCCTGGCCATCGGTCTCCTCGGGTTCGGCGCCTGGAAGGGTTACGACTACCTGATGAGCCGCCTCGTGCGGGAGCGCTGCTACGTGAATGTCGACGGCTCCGAGCAGTTGCAGCTCACCGCGGAGCAGTCCCGCAACGCCGCCGTCATCGTCGCCGCCTCGTACAAGGCCGACCTGCCCGCCCAGGCCGCGGTCATCGCACTCGCGACCGCCTGGCAGGAGTCGGGCCTGCGCAACCTCGACTACGGCGACCGGGACTCCCTCGGGCTGTTCCAGCAGCGCCCCTCCTACGGCTGGGGAACCGAGGAACAGATATTGGACCCCTGGTACTCGTCGGGCCGCTTCTACGAGGAACTGGTGAAATTCGACGACTGGGAGAACCGCGGCATCACCGAGATGGCCCAGGCGGTGCAGCGCAGCGGCCACCCGGACGCCTACCGCAAGCACGAGGAGAACGCCATCGCGCTGGCGGGTTCCCTGCGCGGCACCCGCCCGGCGTCCCTGTCCTGCGTGGACCGCACCGACACCCCCGGCGACCCGGCAGCCTTCGCCGACGTCGTCGCGCAGGTTCCGGGCGTCACGTCCACCGTCGACGGCACCACGGTGACCCTCACCTCCGACGACGACGCGGCGCTGTGGGCAGCGACACAGCTCGCTTTGGCAAATACCAGACTCGCGGGGATAGAGTCGGCTGTCATGCCCGGCCACACCTGGCGGCAGGGCAACACGACCACATGGAGCCAAGGCTCACCCGACGGCCAACCAGGAGTCGGGACACTCAAACTGAGGCAATGATGACCACCCCGATGACCGGTGCGCAGTGGACGGCGTCCCTGCGGGACCCCGACCTGCCGGCAGTTGCGGCACTACTCACCGACGACACCTCCGGCCCACTGGACGCCCTCGCGCGGACCACGGGCGGCACGCTCGTCGCCCACCACCTGACCAACGTCACCTGGTGGCCCGGCAAGAGCTGCACGGTGCAGTGGACCGCGCAGATCGAGGGCGGACGCCTCGCCGGCCTCGGCGAGTTCGTCGCCACCACCCAGGAGGGGCCCGACGGCGCGCTGCGCGTGGGTGACGGACCCAATGGCGTCACCGTGTGGAAGGTCCCCCACGACCCGTTCCTGCCCGCCCTGGAGCGGGTTCTGGATCCCGGGGTGGCGGCCCAGCTGGTGGCCGGCCTCGACGGCGACCTGGGCTCCCCCACCACCCGACTGCGCGCCTACCGCCCCGGCCGCCGCGCGGTTGTCGAGGCGCAGGGCGAGGGCGGTCACCGCGTCTACCTCAAGCTGGTCAAGCCCAAGCGGTTGGAGGGGCTCCGCCGCCGCCACGACGAGCTCTCGCAGCACGTTCCCGTACCACAGCCGCTGGGCGCACACCCCGAGCTCGGCCTGCTGGTGATGCCGACCATGCGCGGCCGCACGCTGCGTGAGGTCCTGGAGGACCCCGGCGCCACCCTGCCGGACCCGGAGGCCGTCGTCGCCCTGCCGGAGCAGCTGCCCGAGCTGTCGCGGATGGGCGAGGTGACCTCCTCCATCAACGCCGCCGTCCGGATGGCTGAGATCCTCACCGCGTTGCTGCCCTCGCAGGCCGAGAGGGTCAGGACCCTGCTGGAGCGCATCGGCTCCGACGAGGTCACCGAGCGGGTGGTGGCGCACGGCGACTACCACGAGGCCCAGCTCCTCGTGGAGGACGGTGAAATCGTCAGCCTCCTGGACGTCGACACGGTCGGCTGGGGTCGGCCCGCCGAGGACGCGGCAGTGATGCTGGCGCACCTGACGCTCTGGTCCGCGATCTCCTCGCAGCCCGACCGGGTCCGCTCCTACGCCGTCGAACTGCAGCGGCTCTGGGACGACAGGCTCGACGGGGTTGACCTGCGCAGGCGGGTGGCGGCGCGGCTGATGGGCCTGGCCGTGGGTCCGTTCCGGGCCCAGGCTCCGGACTGGCCCGCCCAGGTGTCCTGGCGGCTCGACCTTGCGGAGAGCTGGCTCGACTCCGCGGAGTGCTGCACCGACTGAAGCGCGCCGGGCGCATGCGGCGCCTGCTACTGCGTGAGCCGGGCTGCTGCGGCGGCGATGCGCTCGTCGGTCGCGGTCAGCGCGATCCGGACGTGCTGGTGGGATTCTCGACCGTAGAAGTCCCCGGGCGCCGCGAGGATGCCCCGCTCCGCGAGCCAGTCGATCGTGTCCCGGCAGTTCTCGTCCCGGGTCGCCCAAAGGTACAGGGCGCCCTCGGAGTGGTCGATCCTGAATCCCGCCTGCTCCAGCGCGCTGCGCAGCGTGCGGCGGCGGCCCAGGTAGCGCTCCCGCTGCTCGTCGACGTGGGACTGGTCGGCGAGCATGGCGCGCATGGCGGCCTGGACAGGGTCCGACAGCATCATCCCGAGGTGCTTGCGGACCGCGATCAGTTCGGCGATGACGCTCCGGTCCCCCGCGACGAAACCCGCGCGGTAGCCGGCGGCGTTGGAACGCTTGGAAACGGAGTGGACGGCGAGCAGACCCGTCAGGTCGCCGTCGTTGACGCGCGGGTCCAGCACGGAGAGCACCTCGGCGTCCCAGCCGAACTCGGCGTAGCACTCGTCGCTGGCCAGCACCGCACCCGCGGATCGTGCCGCCGCGACCCACGCTCGCAGTTCCTCGAGCCCGAGGATGCGGCCGGTGGGGTTGGCCGGTGAGTTGATCCAGATGATGCCGGCGTCGTCGGGCACGCGCGCCGGGTCGTCGAGCGGGACGGGACGGGCACCGGAGACCAGGGCCCCGACCTCGTAGGTCGGGTAGGCGCACTCGGGGTGGACGACGGAGCGTCCCTGTCCGACCCCGAGCAGCTGCGGCAGCCAGCCCACCACTTCCTTGGTCCCGATCACCGGCAGCACGTTCTCGTCGGTCAGTTCCACCGAGGAGAGTTCCCGCTCGAGGTAGGAGATGATGGCGTCGCGCGTCCTCGGACAGCCCCACACAGTCGGGTAGCCGGGCGCCTGACCGGCCTCGGCGAGGGCCTTGACCGCGACGTCGGGCGTCGGGTCGACGGGCGTGCCGACGGACAGGTCGACGATCCCCCCTGGGTGCTCGGCCGCGCGTTGCTTGGCTGCTCGCAGCGAGTCCCATGGGAAGTCAGGGAGGCTGCGCGCCAGCGACATCACTCAGCCTGGGGCGGCAGTGCTTCGACCTTCGGGTGGTCGCCGTCGATGACACCCATCTTCGCGGCACCACCGGGCGAACCGATCTCGTCGAAGAACTGGACGTTGATGTCGTAGAACTCGGCCTGCTCGGCAGGAACGTCGTCCTCGTAGTAGATGGCCTCGACGGGGCAGACCGGCTCGCAGGCGCCGCAGTCCACGCACTCCTCGGGGTGGATGTAGAGCATCCGGTTGCCCTCGTAGATGCAGTCGACGGGACATTCCTCAACGCACGCCCGATCCTTCACGTCGACGCACGGCAGACCAATGATGTAGGTCATGAAGAACTCCTTCGTGTTGCAGACTGGGCAGGGCCCAGCCTAGCGCTAATCAACCACACACGATCTGGTCGCCCGCGGAGTACTTCCAGCGGTAGTCCTCCTTCTTCGCGACCTCACCGCCCTTGTAGAACAGGCGGCTCCACGTGACGGTGAACCCCTGGATGGCTGCCTGCGGTTCGCAGTCAGCGGAAGTGACGGTCCTCGTCTCCCCGTTGTAGTAGTCCGAGCGCACCAGTTCGGTGGACACGATCCGGTCCCATTCCTTGGTTCCCCAGATCTTGAACGTGATCGAGCCGCGCGAGCCCGAGGAGGACTTGTTGACGTAGCCCTGGATGTAGATGGGGTTCTGGGTGTCGTTCCGGAACTTCATGTCGATGGAGCCGTAGTAGATGGTCGCCTCCCGGCCCGCGGGGTAGCGGGAGAAGTACAGGGAGTGCGGCTTGTGCTCCACGTCCTCGAGACCGGCGAAGAAGCCGGCGTTGTACAGCGTGGTGGCGGCCTGTGAGATACCGCCGCCGGATTCGCGCACGAGGACGCCGCCGTTGATGACGTAGCCGTCGGTGTAGCCGTTCTCCGCGGTGCGCGGGCCGAGGGTGTCGTTGAGGCTGAAGACGTCCCCGGGCAGCAGGACGGAGCCGTTCACGGTGGCCGCGGCCCGTCCCAGGTTGGTGTTGCGGTACGCGGCGTGCGGGTAGTTCGTGGTGAACTCCCCGATGACCTCCTTCGGCTTGGCCGCCTCGGCCTCCGCAGTGGTGAAATCCGCAGGCAGGGGCACGATCTCGACGGCGGCGGTACGGGCCTCACCCTCCTTGACGAGGGCCTCGTCCAGTGCCGCGACGACCGCCTCGGGCTCGACGGTGCCGCCGTCGGTGGCCGGGACGACGGTCATGGTGCCACCCGAGAGCGTGTAGGAGGCGTCCTTCGCGTCGGCGAGGTCCAGCCCTTCCGTGCGAGCCTCCTCGGTCAGTTCCATCAGGAGCTCGCCGTCGATGCTGTGGCTGAAGGTTCCGGACTCGTCGAACGCGAGGGTGGTCACCTGGGCGATCTGCTCGGGGGTGACCTGGAAGCTGCCGTCACCGGCGGTGATGGTGACCGGTCCGGAGATGGCCGGCCCGGCGAAGGTATCCACCGCCTGGTCCACCTTCTGGGTGGTTACGGCCGGTTCCGACTCGGACAGGACGGGCTCGATCTCGAGTTCGCGGGTCTCGAAGGCCTCGACCACGGCGGTGGTGGTGGCGTCGGTGTCCAGCCTGGTGGCGTTGACCGAGTCGGTGCGGGCGATGGCGCCGTCCACGTAGGCGAGCGTGGCGTTCTCGGCCTCGGTCACGAACTTGTCCGACTGGCCCTCGACGGCGCGCTTGACCGCCGCCTGGTCCACGAGCTTCGGCAGTTCGACGGGGCCGCCGCCGTTGAACACGTTGATGATGTCGACGGGGTTCCAGCTGAAGCCGCCACCAGCGTCGGTGATGGCCTGCTCGTAGTCGAGCACGAACCCGTTCTCGAGCGGCGGGATCTCGATGACGGAGCCGTCGGTCGCGGCCATGGTGATCGGCTTGGCGTACTCCGGCCCCAGTTCGGCGCGCAACTTCTCCTCGGCCTGGGCCGGGGACAGCCCGCCGATGGCGACGCCCTCCACCTCGGCCTTTGCGGGGATCTGGTTCCCGGCGATGAAGTAGCCCCCGACGTAGACTCCTCCGAGGACGACGAGAAGGGCGATGATCCCACCCAGGACCCACTTCTTCTTGCCGCTGCCGCCGGACAACTTTCGCTCGCTCAACTTGCTCCCCTTCGAAGGCGACCCGCCGTCGCACTTGGACAATCGTACGTGGGCGCTGTGCCGCGACCAAAGCACGTTCGGCACCACCGACGTCCCCCGGCTAGGATCGACGGTTGGGTCGAGCACGATTTCAGGAGGAGCATTGGGTCTCAGGGACCGCATCAGGGCCACGGGGTTGCCGCGCACCACGTGGGTGCTCTCGGCGGCCGGCTTCCTGGTGGCGATCGGCTTCGGCGTGGTCATCCCGGTGCTCACCCCGTTCGCCCGCACGTTCGAGGCCAACGCGTTCCAGCTGGGCCTGGTGGTCAGCATGTTCGCGGCGATGCGGGCGGTGATGAGCCCGTTCGCGGCCCGGATCGGTCGCGGGATCGGTGAGCGCAACGCGATCACCATCGGAATGCTGATCGTCGCGGCCTCGACGGTGGCGACCGCCCTGGCCCCCAGCCTGGCCGCGATGATCGTGCTGCGCAGCCTCGGCGGCATCGGATCCGCGATGTTCACCATCTCGGCGATCAACATGCTGCTGGCGTCGGCCCCGGAGGACCTGCGCGGCCGGGCGTCGGGGCTCTACCAGGGCGGGTTCCTGCTGGGCTCGATGGGCGGTCCGGCCCTTGGTGGCCTGCTGGGCGCCATCTCCTACCGGGCGCCGTTCTACTTCTACGCCGTGATGCTCGTGGTGACCGCCGTGTTCGTCGCGTTCATGTTGCCCGCGCGGGCGCCCGTGCTGCACGCGCACTCGAGGGAGCCGCGTCGGTTCAGCGAGGTGCTGCGCGACGTGCGCTACCAGGCCGCCTGCGTGGCCGCTCTCGGGCAGGGCTGGCAGTCCTTCGGTGTCCGCAACGCGCTGATCCCGATCCTCGTGACCGAGATGTTGCTGCTGGACACCGCCTGGACCGGCGTCGCCTTCGCCGTGGCGGCCGCCGCCCAGACGGCGATGCTCGGCGCGGCCGGGACGTGGACAGACCGCTTGGGCCGCAAGCCGATCCTGATCGCTGCCGGGGTGATCTGCGGCCTGTCCACCATCGCGATGCCGTTCGCCCCGAACATCTGGCTGCTGATCCTGGTGCTGTGCGTCTACGGCGTCGGCGCCGCGTTCCAGGGGACCGCGCCGACCGCCGCCGTGGCGGACGCCACCGACGGCCGTGGCGGCGTCCCCGTCGCGGTGTTCTCGATGATCACCGACATCGGCGCCATCGCCGGCCCCTTGATCGCCGGGGCCATCATCGACGCGACGAACTTCGGCACGGGATTCCTCGTCGGCGGCCTTATCCTGCTGCTGGGCGCCGCCTACGCGCTGCTGATCCCGAAGTCCCTCGACCTGTCCTTCCGCAAGGAACGTGGCTCAGCGGATGTCGATGCGGAAAGGCAGGCTGAGGGCGCCGGGGATTGACAGGCCCAGCCAGGCCGCGGCCCGGACCAGGAGGTCCTCCGCAGTGGGCTGGCCGACCACGCCTGCGGCCGAGCGGGCCTCGCTGGAGTTGGCGGGCAGCAGGCGCTCCAGCATCCCCAGGTGTCCGATCCGCTCCACGGGCGTCTTGTCCGGGTCCAGGTCCGCCAGCGCGCAGGTGCGCTCCCAGGCGGTGCGCCAGCCACCGAGGTGGTCGACCAGGCCGCGCTCGTGGGCGTCGGCCCCCGTCCACACCCGGCCGCGGGCCAGTTTCTCGAGGTCCTCGTGGGCCATGCCCCGGTCCTCGGCGGCGAAGGTGGTGAAATCGGCGTAGATCCGGTCCAGCGACTCGTCGAGCTTGGCCCAGTCCTCCTCGGTGAACTCGCTGCTCGAGGACAGCATGCCGGCGCGGGCGCCGATGCGGATGGACTCGCGCTTGAGGCCGAGCCTGTCGTACAGGCCGGCGGTGACCATCTTGCCCGCGAGCACGCCGATGGAGCCGGTGAGGGTGGTGGGCTGGGCCACGATCTCGGTGCAGCCCATGGCCGCGTAGTAGCCGCCGGAGGCCGCCACGGAGCCCATGCGGGCCACCACGGGGCGGCCGCTCTCGCGGACCCGCAGCACGGCGCGCCGGATGAAGTCGGAGGCGACGGCGGACCCGCCGGGGCTGTCGATCTCGAACACGACGGCCTTGACTGCGTCGTCGCGCAGGACGGCCCGCAGGTGCTCGTCGACGACGTCGGAGCCCACCTGCTCGCCGCCCATGCCGCCGGGTCCTCCCCTGCCGGTGACGATCGCGCCGCGCAGCGGGACCACGGCCACCTTCGCGCCGTGCTTGCGCCGCACCGCGGCGAGCGACGGCTTCGGGCTCCACCGGGAGACGAACCTGAGGTGCTCGGGCTGGGCGCTCCAGGCGTCGAGGCACGCGGCGTAGGCCTGGTCCCGGTAGCCCAGGTGGTCCACCAGGTCCGCCGCGAGGGCGGCCTCCGGGGTGAGCGGGGACTCGTTGACGGCGTCCCACACGGCCGCGACGTCGAGGTTGCGGCGACGGGCGATGGTGGCGACGGCGTCGTCGACGATGGACTGCCCGATGCGCGTCATCATCTCGCGGTTGGCGTCGGTGACCTCGTCGGCGGAGAACTGGTCGGCGGCGGACTTGTACTCCTTGCGCTGCCCGAACTGGGGCTCCACGCCCACCTTGTTGAGCAGGCCCTTGAGCAGCACGATGTTCAGCTCCGCACCCCCGATTCCGACGGCCCCGGTGGGCTGCAGCCAGATCTCGTGGCAGGCGGTGGCGAGCTTGTAGGCGGCGAGGCTGTTGTCCAGCTCGCCGAACGACTCCGCCCAGGCGACGGTGGGCTTCGACTCGCCGAAGGTCTCGACCAACTGGCCGACCTCGTCGAGGATGCTGATCTGCTGCCCGGGGTTGACTGCGTGGACGACGAGCCCCGCCACCCGGCTGTCCTTCGCGGCGGCGTGCAGGTGCTCCCGAACGGCGGTCATGGTGGTGGCGTTGAGCGACTGCAGCGCCTTCAGAGGGTTGGTCGGCCGCACCTCGACCAGGCCGCGGGCCAGGTCCAGTTCCAGCACGACGGGCTTGGAGTCGAGTGCGGGCAGCTTGTCCAGGATGTCCTTGAGGCGCATGTCCCAAGGGTACTGGCGGCCCCAACCGGACGACGAGAAGGGCCCCGCCGGAGCGGGGCCCTTCGTGTTCGTCGGCTCGACTCAGAAGTCGAAGTCGGCGATGTTGTCGGCGTTGAACACGAACGGGTCGCCCAGCAGGACGACGCCGTCGGGTCCGACGTCGTAGCTGCCGAGGCGGCCGGCCTCGAAACTGTCACCCTCGGCGCCGGTGATCTCGCCGGCGATGAGGGCGTTGGCGGCGTAGGCCGCCAGGTAGCCCAGGTCGCCCGGGTTCCAGAGCGCGAAGGCGGTGACGGTGCCGTCCTCGACGTACTCACGCATCTGGTTGGGGGTGCCCAGACCGGTCAGCGCCACCTCGCCCTTGTACTCGGACGTGGAGAGGTAGCGGGCTGCGGCGGCGATGCCGACCGTGGTGGGCGAGACGATGCCCTTCAGGTCGGGGTAGGTCTGCAGCAGTGCCGCGGTGCGGTCGAACGACATCTGGTCGTCGTCGTCACCGTAGACGACCTCGACCAGCTCGATGTCGGGGTGGTTGGCCTCCAGTTCGGCCTCCATCAGCTCGATCCAGGCGTTCTGGTTCGTGGCGTTGGCGGCGGCGGACAGGATGGCGACCTGGCCGGAGTCGCCGATCTGCTCGGCGATCAGGTCCACCTGGACCCGGGCGATGCCCTCGGCGTCGGCCTGGTTGATGAACAGGTCGCGGCACTCGGGGCTGGTGTCGGAGTCGAACGTGACCACCTTCACGCCTGCGCTGCGGGCCTCGTCGATGGCGTCGCAGATGGCGCTCGGGTCGTTGGCCGAGATCACCAACGCCCCCGTCCCCTGTTGCGCGGCGGTCTGGATGAAGCTGACCTGCGAGGTGGGGCTGGCGTCGGTGGGGCCGATCTCGCTGAAGGTGCCGCCGATCTCGTCGACGGCCTCCTTGCCACCGGCACTGGAGGTGTCGAAGTACGGGTTGCCGAGGTTCTTCGGGAGGAAGGTGATCGACACGTCGCCGCCACCGGTGCCGGTGGTCTGGGCGGTGCCGGCGGTGTCGTCGGCGGTGGGGTCGCTCTCGGTCGGGGTGTCGCCACCACAACCGGTGAGGGCGAGAGCGGCAGCGGAAGCGACCGCCACCGTGCGGAGGGCGATGCCCGCGTTGCGAAGTCCAAACATCATTGTTTCCTTTCGGTCATGGACTGGATTGTCTGGGGTTGTCGGGGTTGGTTCCTGGTCTGGGTCTCCCGGGTTGTCCGGGCTCACGGGGTGCGCGAGGAAGGGGCGCTCACCCCCCTGCGTCTGCCGATCGCCGCGGCCCGGCGGTCGTGCACCCACGCCAGCAGGCTCGAGGAGATGACTGAGAAGACGAGCAGCAGGCCGGTGATCACGTTGATGATGTCGCTGGTGACGTTGGCCAGGCGCAGGGCGCTGCCCAGGGTGCCGATCAGCAGCACACCGGCGATCACGCCGTGCATCGCACCTCGGCCACCGAAGATCGAGACCCCGCCGAGCAGGACCGCCGCGATGATCTGCAGCTCCAGGCCCATCGCGTTGTCACCGCGCGCGTTGGAGTACAGCAACGTGAAGTAGACGCCGGCGAACGCTGACACCGCACCGCTTGCGACGAAGAGCAGGAACTTGCTGCGCCCGACGTCGATCCCCGAGAAGGCTGCCGCCTCCTTGTTCAGGCCGATGGCGAACAGCGCCCGGCCGAACGGTGTGAAGTGCAGGACGACGGCGAAGACCACGGCCAGCACGGCGAACGCGACCATGATCGTCGGCACCGGCGTGCCGGGGATGTTGGACCTTGCGAAGCTTGTCCACTCCTCGGGGAACTCGGTGATGGCAGTGGTGCCCAGCAGGCCGACGGCGATGCCGCGGAACAGCGCGAGCGTCCCGATCGTGACGGCGAGCGAGGGCAGTCCGACCACCGTCACGAGGAACCCGTTGAGCACTCCGGCGAGCGCCCCCGCGAGCACTGCGACCACGGCCGCCCACAGGAACGGCACCCCCGCCTGGGTGAGCAGGCCGGTCAGGACGCTGGAGAGACCGACGACGCTGGCCACCGAGAGGTCGATCTCCTCGGTGACGATGATCAGCGTCATGGGCAGGGCGATCAACAGGATTGGTGCCACGTCGCGCAGCAGGTAGGTGATGGTGAGCGGCCCGCTGAAGTTGGGCACGACCGCGAGGGAGACCACGTAGACGATCACGAGGATCGCGATGATGGCTGCCTCACGGTTCAGCAGTGCCCTGCGCCAGGCGGGACGGGCGTGGTTCCTGTAGGTGCGGGCAGGTGCCGCTCCGGTGGCGGTCATGCCGTCTCCTCCCGTTCTGCGACGAGTCTTCTGCTCTGTCGGACCGCGAGCACGCGGTCGAGGACGATGGCGCCGATGATCAGGACGCCCACCACTGCACGCGACCAGAAGTCGTGGATGCCGAGGATGGGCAGCGCCCGGTTGATCGTCATCAGCAGGAAGGCGCCGAGCGCGGCTCCCCACAGGGTGCCGACGCCGCCTGCGATGGCCACGCCGCCGATGACGGCGGCACCGATGGCCTGCAGCTCCCAACCGGTGCCGGCCGCGGAGCTGACCGTGCCGTACCGGGCGGCGAACAGTACCCCGGCCAGGCCGGAGAGGGCTCCGGAGAGCACGAACGCCACCACGATCCGCCGCGTCACCTTGAGTCCGTAGAGGTGGGCGGCGTCGGGATCGGAACCGATGGCGTAGAATTCGCGGCCGCCCCGCATGTTGCGCAGGTACCAGGCGACGATCACGAGCACCACCACCGCGATGATCGTCAGCACGGGGATCCCCAGCACCTGCTGGGTGCCGAGCGCCCGGAATCCGAGCGGCAGGTCCGAGGCGTTGATCCGGCTGCTGCCGGCCCAGGCCACGTTGAGCCCGCGGTAGATGTACATGGTGCCGAGCGTGATTACGAGGGCGGGTACGCGTGCGAACGCGATGAGAAGTCCGTTGATCGCGCCCAGGACCGCCCCGAACGCCGCGCCCGCGAGGATCACCGCGACGATCGGGATGCCCGGCACGTCGATGAACAGGCGTCCGGTCAGGTACGCGGACAGGCCGACCACCGAACTGACGGACAGGTCGATGTTGCGCGTGATGATCACCACTGCCTGGCCCACGGCCACCAGCAGGAGCAGGGACGGCGTCAGGAGCAGGTCCCGGAAGCCGTCCGAGGAGAACAGGAAGTTCGGGTTGCGCAGGGTCGCCGCCGCGATCACCAGCAGCAGCGCGATGACGATCCCGAGTTCACGAGCCTTGCCCAACGACTTCAGGTAGGAGGTCGCGGCGCTCATCGCGACACCTCCTGGGCCACGGTGGCGGCGCGCATCACGTTCTCGGGGGTGGCTTCGTCCCGGGAGAACTCCGCGGTCAGCGAGCCCTCACGCATCACCAGCACCCTGTCGGCCATGCCGAGCACCTCGGGCAGTTCGGAGGAGATCATCAGGATCGCGATCCCCTGCTGGGCGAGCGTGCTGATGAGACGGTGGACCTCGGCCTTGGTCCCGACGTCGATGCCGCGCGTGGGCTCGTCCACGATCAGCAGCTTCGGCTCGGTGGCGAGCCACTTGCCGAGCACCAGCTTCTGCTGGTTGCCGCCCGAGAGGGTCCCGGCCTCCGCGTCGAGCGCCGCGGTCTTGACCTCGAGCCGGCTGGCCCACACCTTGGCGGCCTCGTTCTCGAGGCCGCTCCACAGCAGTCCCCACTTCGCGAGCCGCGAGCGGATGCTGAGCGTGATGTTGCGGGAGACGCCGTCGTCGAGGACGAGGCCCTGCTTGCGACGGTCCTCCGGGACGAGCGCGACGCCGCGGGCGGTCGACAGCCTGGGGTTGCCCCCGGGAAGCGGCCTGCCGTGCAGCCGCACGGACCCGGCCTCGTACCGGTCCACCCCGAAGACCGCGCGGGCCACCTCGCTGCGGCCGGCGCCCACGAGCCCGGCCAACCCGACGATCTCCCCCGCGCGCACGCTGAAGGAGATGTCGCGGAACACGCCGGTGCGGGTCAGGCCCTCCACCTCGAGGACGACGTCGCCGACGTCGGCGGGCAGCTTCGGGTACATCTCGGTGACGTCGCGGCCGACCATCAGGCTGACGAGTTCGTCGACGCTGGTCTCGTCGATCGGGAGGGTGTCGATGTAGGAGCCGTCCCGCATCACGGTGACGGTGTCGCAGAGTTCGAAGACCTCGTCGAAGCGGTGGGAGATGAACAGCAGCGCCCGGTCCTCGTCGCGCAGGCTGCGGGCGACGGCGAACAGCCGCTCCACCTCGAAGCCCGACAGCGCCGCCGTGGGCTCGTCCATGATCATCACCCGCGCGTCCAGGGAGATCGCCTTGGCGATCTCGATGAGCTGCTGGTCCGCGATGGACAGGCCCTCGACGACACGGTCCGGGTTGATGGCCACGCCGAGCCGCTCGAAGATCTCGAGCGCCTCCGCGCGCATCGCGCGCCGGTCGATCCGCCCGATCCGGTCGGTGGGCTGGCGGCCCATGAAGATGTTCTCCGTGACCGTGAGGTCCGGGAAGAGTGTGGGCTCCTGGTAGATCACGGCGATCCCGGCGGCCTTGGACTGCGAGGTGCTCGTGAAGTCGACGGACTCGCCCTCCAGCCTCAGCTCGCCCGAGTCGCGGCGGTAGAGGCCCGCCACGATCTTGACGAGCGTCGACTTGCCCGCACCGTTCTCACCGACGAGCGCGTGGATCGATCCGCGTCGCATGGTCAGTGAGCCCGAGCGCAGGGCCACGACTGGTCCGAATGACTTGACGACCCGCTCCAGCTCCAGCGCTGGCGGAGACGGGGTCACCACCGCGTCCTCCATGTGGCCTCCTCTTCGAGGTTTGTGGGGCATGAAACGATTCATGCGTTGTTCAGTTACTATATGGACGCGCCGGTGAGCCGGTCAAGTGAAACGTCATAGGTGACGGAATCGTTATAGGCGGAGGTATCGATGGCGGTCAGTATTCGCGACGTGGCACAGCGAGCGGGCGTCTCCGTGGGCACGGTCTCGAACGTCCTGAACCGTCCCGAGGTGGTCTCCGAGGAGTCCGTCGTCCGCGTGACGCAGGCGATCGAGGAACTCGGCTACGTGCGCAACGAGGCGGCCAGGAAGCTGCGCGGCGGCGTGAGCTCCACCGTCGGGTTCGTGGTCCTCGACGGGCAGAACCCGTACTTCAACGAAGTGGTGCGCGGCGCCGAGGACGAGGCCACCAAGCACGGCATCGCCATCATCCACGGCAACACCGACAACGTGAAGCAACGCGAGCGCCTCTACCTCGACCTGTTCGTCGAGCAGCAGGTCAGGGGCGTGCTCATCTCGCCCTACGGCGACATCACCCGGGAGCTGAAGGAGCTCCGCTCCCGGGGCATCGCGGCGGTTCTCGTGGACAGGTTCTCGGGCGACAACCTGTTCTCGTCGGTGTCCATCGACAGCGTGCTCGGCGGACGCATGGCGGTGGAGCACCTGATCAGGACCGGGCGACGACGCATCGCCTTCGTCGGCGGCCCGTTCGACGTGCGCCAGGTCAACGACCGGCTCGCCGGGGCGCGCGTGGCCGCCGAGCACTCCGAGGTCGACGTCGACCTCGAGGTGGTGGCCACCGCCGAGATGACCATCGAGGAGGGGACCGCGGCCGGCACCCGGCTGCTCGCGCGGCCGCCCTCCGAGCGCCCCGACGGGATCTTCGCCGCCAACGACATGATCGCGCTCGGGCTGCTGCACACGCTCGTCGTGGACGGGCGGATGCTGGTGCCCGACGCCATCGGCCTGATCGGCTTCGACGACATCCCGTTCGCGAAGGTGGGCGCGGTGCCGTTGTCGTCGATCCAGCAGCCGGCCCGCATGATCGGCCGCACCGCGCTGCGGGTCCTGCTGGAGGAGGCCCACGACCCCGAGAGCATCCCCCGCCGCACCGTCTTCCAGCCCGAACTGGTGGTCCGACGCTCCACCGCCCCCAGCACCTGAGCCGGCCCTGCCGCGTCGGTACGCGCGAACGGCCGCGCACCCCTGCAGGGATGCGCGGCCGTCTGCCGTTCGAACCGCGTCAGCCGAGCAGGCCCTTGGCGGTCTGTGCCACGTTGGCGGCGGTGAAGCCGAACTCCTCGAAGCACTTGGCGCCGCTGGCGGAGGCACCGAAGTGCTCCAGCGAGACGGAGGCGCCGCCTGCGCCGACGTACTTGGACCAGCCCATGGAGATGCCGGCCTCGACGCTGACGCGCGCGGTGACGGACGCGGGCAGGACGGACTCCTTGTACTCGTCGTCCATGTCGTCGAACCACTCCTGGCAGGGCATCGAGACCACGCGGGTGGGGATGCCGTCGGCCTCGAGCTGGTCCTGCGCGTCGAGTGCGACCTCGACCTCGGAGCCGGTGGCGATCAGGATCACCCGGGCCTCGGCAGAGGCCTCGCTGAGCACGTAGGCGCCGTTGGCGACGCCGTCGGCCGAGGCGTACTTCTCGCCGCGGGCGACGGTGCGCAGGTCCTGGCGCGACAGCAGCAGGCCCGCCGGGTTCTGCGTGCGGCGCAGGATCTCGCCCCAGGCCACCGAGGTCTCGTTCGCGTCGGCCGGGCGGACGACGTCGAGGCCGGGGATGGCGCGCAGTGCAGCGGCGTGCTCGACCGGCTGGTGCGTGGGGCCGTCCTCGCCCACGCCGACGGAGTCGTGCGTCCACACGAAGGTGCTGGGCACGCCCATGATGGCGGCCAGCCGCACGGCGGGACGCATGTAGTCGGAGAACACCAGGAAGGTACCGCCGTAGGGACGGGTCAGGCCGGACAACGC
This sequence comes from Tessaracoccus rhinocerotis, assembly GCF_007197885.1. Classification (GTDB taxonomy): domain Bacteria; phylum Actinomycetota; class Actinomycetes; order Propionibacteriales; family Propionibacteriaceae; genus Arachnia; species Arachnia rhinocerotis. The sequence goes on along the minus strand of NZ_VKKG01000002.1, from coordinate 290,171 downwards.
GATGCCGTTGACGATGCCACCCATGGCGTGCTCGCGGATCCCGAAGTGCAGGGTGCGCCCGTAGGGATTGCCCTGCCACTCGTCGGTCTGGCGCTCCGCCGGAAGGAAGCTGGGCTCGCCCTTCATGGTGGTGTTGTTGGAGCCGGCGAGGTCGGCGGAGCCGCCCCACAGCTCGGGGAGCTGGTCCGCGAGCGCGGCGAGCACCTCACCGGAGGCGGCGCGGGTGGACTTCTTGCCCTCCTCGAACACCGGCAGGGAGAGGTCCTCCGGCAGCTTGTGGGCGCGGACGCGCTCCAGCAGTGCGTTGCGCTCCGGGTTGGCCGACTGCCACTCGGCGAACTTGGCGTCCCACGCCGCGCGGGCGGCGCGACCGCGCTCGGCAACGTTGCGCTGGGCGTGGTCGACGGCGTCCTGGTCGACGGCGAATGGCTCCTGGGCGAAGCCGAGCTTCTCCTTCAGAGCGGCGATCTCGTCGCCACCGATCTTGCTGCCGTGGACACTGTGCGAACCCTGCTTGTTGGGCAGCGGCCAGCCGATGACGGTGGTGAGCTTGATGAACGAGGGGCGGTCGGTGACCGACTTGGCCTCCTCGATCGCCGCGTTGAGGGCGTCGAGGTCCTCGCGGTACTCCGTTCCGCCGTTTGTCCAGTCGACGTGCTGGACGTGCCAGCCGTAGGCCTCGTAGCGGGCGGAGACGTCCTCGGTGAAGGAGATCGGGGTCTGGCCCTCGATCGTGATGCGGTTGTCGTCGTAGAACATGATCAGGTTGCCCAGGTTCTGGGTACCGGCCAGGGACGACGCCTCGGCCGAGACGCCCTCCTGCAGGCAGCCGTCGCCGGCGATCGCGTAGACGTAGTGGTCGAAGACGGACTCGCCCACGGGCGCGTCCGGGTCCAGCAGTCCACGCTCCCGGCGCGCGGCCATGGCCATGCCGACGGCGTTGGAGACGCCGGCGCCGAGCGGGCCGGTGGTGGTCTCCACGAACTTGGTGTGGTGGTACTCGGGGTGGCCCGGGGTCTTGGAGCCCCAGGTGCGCAGCGCCTTGATGTCGTCGAGCTCGAGGTCCGCACCGGCCAGGTAGAGCTGGCAGTACTGGGTGAGCGACGCGTGGCCCGCGGACAGCACGAAGCGGTCACGGCCGAGCCACATGTCGTCGGTGGGATCGATGCTCATGACCTTCTGGTAGAGCAGGTAGGCCAGAGGCGCCAGCGAGACGGGGGTGCCCGGGTGGCCGTTGCCAACCTTCTCCACCGCGTCGACGGCGAGGATGCGGGCGGTGTCGACGGCGCGCGAGTCTAGTTCGGTCCAGTCAAGAGTCACGATCAGTTCTTCCTATCGGGTTGACGCAGGGCGCACGACGCCCATATGCACAGCCCCCACTCTATTGGGCGCCAACTCGATTGGCAGACGGGGGTTCAGAACTGGAACGTCGGACCGGACTCGTCCCAGTGCATGACGCCGGAGAATCCGAGCGCGTCCTCCTCGGCCCCGTCGGGGTCCGGCTCGACCACTGCGTCGTCGGCGGGTGCCGGCTTCTCCCCCGGCTCGACGGGGCGGACGTCGCCCATGTGCTCCCTGACGAGACGCGCGATGCCCTCGCCCGCGTCGGGGTTGTGCTTGCGGATCTCAGCCATTGTCGGCCCCCCACGGGAATACCACCCAGTCCTGCGTCTGCTTCCAGACGAAGTCGGCGGTGAATATGGTGTTCGGCTTGGAGTAGAGCACGGCGCTGCGGACGTCCGCGCCGAAACCGCGCAGCAGCTTGGTGACCAGGCCGAGGGTGCGGCCGGAGTCCGTGACGTCGTCGACCACCAGCAGCTGCCTGCCCGCGATGGACTCGCTGTCCAGCAGCGGCGCGAGCAGCACCGGGTCGGCCACCGGCTCGGAGGGGTCCGCGTAGCGCTCGACGTTGATGGCGTCGGCAAGGTCGACGTCGAGGGCGTAGGCAAGGGCGCCGGCCGGGAGGAGCCCACCCCGCGCGACGGCGATGATCACCGTGGGCTCGAACCCCGATTCCCGGACCTGTTGCGCCAGGCCACGGCACGCCTCGCCGAACCCGCCCCAGGTGAGTACTTCCCGCTCGTCCATGGAGCAATGCTAACGGTGCGGCGGCGCTCAGTCCTCGGCAGGGAACGTCAGCGTGGTGAACAGGACGTCGAGCCAGCGCCCGAACTTGCGGCCCACCTGGGGCAGGACGGCGGACTCCTCGAACCCCAGCCGACGGTGGAAGGTGCGGGAGGCCTCGTTCTCGGCGTCGAGGACGCCCACCATGACGTGGACGCCGTGGCCGCGGGCGTAGTCGATCAGGGCGGACATCAGCATCCGCCCGGCACCGGCCGCACGTCGACCGGGGGCCACGTAGACGGAGTGCTCGACGGTGTGGGCGTAGCCCGCCTTGTCCCGGAAGGGGCCGTAGCAGGCGTACCCGACGACCTCGCCCTCGTCCTCGAGGACGAGCACCGGGAATCCCGCGGAGTGGAGCCTGTCGAACCAGGCCCGGCGGTTGGTCAGGTCCACGGGCTCGAGGTCGTAGGAGGCGGTGGTCCCCACTCCGGCCTCGTTGTAGATGTCGACGATCGCCTGGAGGTCGGCGGGCTTGGCCGAGCGGATGGTGGGCGCCATGTGAGGAATTCTATGCGGCGCCGATACCGTGGTCCGCATGGCCACTCCCGAGGAGTTCGCAGCCGCCGGCGTGCGAAGCATCTCCAACCCGCACTGCACCGCCACCGCGATGGACCTGGGCGCCACCGTCTTGTCCTGGCGGCCCGCCGGCGACGACGAGGTGCTGTTCGTCAGTCGCGACGCCGCCGTCGGCGAGGGACTCGAGATCCACGGCGGCATCCCCATCTGCGCCCCGTGGTTCGGGCAGGGCCGCGACGAGGTCGAGGTGCCCGCGCCGCACGGCCTCGTCCGCTGGGTACCGTGGCAGCTCTCCTCGCAGTCCGAGGACGAGCACGGCACGCGGCTCGTGTGGGAACTGGAGGCCGTCGACGTCGCCCACCTGCCGGGGGCCGAGAACTACCCCTCCGACCTCTGGTTCCGCTACGAGGCGAACTTCGGCCGCGACCTCACAGTGCGGTTCACCGTCGGGTCCCCCACCACGGAGTTCGTGCTCGACGAGGCACTCCACACCTACTTCGCGGTGCCCGGGGGCGGGGCCCGGATCCTCGGCCTCGACGGCACCCAGATGCGCGACCACACCGTCTCGCCACCCGTCAGTCGCTCCACCGACGGCGATCCGGAACTGCCCGCCGCGCTGAACGCGGTCCACCGTCATTCGGGGGAGGTCGCGCTCGTGGGCCCGGACCGCACCATCCGGATCCGCTCGGGCAAGGCCGCCAGCATCGTTGTCTGGAACCCCGGGCCCGACGTGCCCCCCGCCTTCGCGGCAGACGAGTGGGACCAGATGGTTTGCATCGAGGTCGGCAACGTCCAGCGCGACGCGGTGACGGTCCTCGCCGGCGGCTCCCACACGATGGTCATGACGATTTCGGTGGAGGCCCGTTCGGCGACGGCGTGACCCCCGGCAGGTACTTCCACAGCCAGAGCCCGCCCGCCACGCAGAGCACGCCCGTGGCCAGCCCTGCCGCAGCCACCGGCGCGAAGAGCGTGACCCCGGTCACGAGGCCGGGGCCGGCGAACCTGCCGACGCTGGTGATGGTGTTCCAGCGGGCGAGGTGGCGGGTCCGGTGCTCCTCGGGCGATAGGTCGACGCCTAGCGTCATGACGATGCCGGCACTCAGTCCGTTGCCGAGGGCGACGAACACGGCGGACACGGTGACTGCCACCAGCGCCCCGGCCTCCGACCTGGTGCCGATCGTGACGGCGAGCACGGCGAGCAGCACGTAGGACAGGCCACTGACCAGCAGCGCCGGAACGGCGACGGCCGCCCTGCCCCTACGGTCCATCAACGTGCCGGCCGGGACGAACATCACGATCTCCACCAGCGCGGCGGCGCCGAAGACCAGCGAGATCGTGGCCGCGTCGAGGCCGAGCACCGCACCGAGCAGTGGCAGGATCAGCGGGCGGTTGATGCGCGCCATGTTCAAGGGGACGATGCCGAGCCCGGTCAGGAGCATCGTGGTGATCGCCGGCCTGCCGGGCGCATGGGGGGCGGGGGTCGGCGGGATCGGGGTCCGGGAGGCCTCGCGTCGGCTGGCGCGAGAGGCCGCCGGGCCGTCGCCCTCGGGGGGCAGCATCTTGAACGTCACCAACAGCGTCGCGGCCAGCGCGGTCACCGCCTGCAGCAGGAACACGTAGCCCTCGTGGGCCACCACCAGCACTCCGGCGCCCAGCACCGGACCGATCACCTGTCCGATGCGCATCATTCCGCCGAGGGTGGACATGCCCCGCGCGCGCACCGCCACCGGCAGCTGCGAGCCCATGTAGGACTGCCGTCCCAGCATCCAGACCTGCTGGCACACGGCCGAGGCGAACAGGACCAGGACGAACGCGACCCTGTGCCACCAGTCATCGCCCCCACCGAGGCCGTCGGACACGACGGCGAAGCCTGCCAGCCCGCTGAGCGCGAGCCCGACGCCCATCACGATCATTGCCGTCCGCTCCCCGACCATGGTCATGGCCCTCCCGGCGGGGATCGGTCCGAGCACCCCGACGAGTCCGGAGATCATCGTCAGCGCGGCGGCCGCCGGGACGCTGAACCCCAGCTCGAGCGCGATCAGCGGGATCATCGGCATCAGGGCGGTGGAGCCGATGGCGGCGAGCAGCATCGGCGCATAGATGGGCCACACCAGCCTCGCCAGTGCCTGCCGCGCGCTCGGCGCCCGTTCGCTCACGACCAACATGCTCTCACCTCAAAGTCTCTTGATATCAAGATACCATGCTCGGCAAAACTGGCCCCGCCCCGTCCTACCCTGTCCAGAGGAGGACCGATGCTGCCGAGACGCCCGATCACGACCCTGTCGGCCATCGCCGTGCTCGCCGCGACGCTGTCGGCTTGCGGGCCCCTGCTGCCGGGCGCGACGGTCGGCCACGTCGTCGTGCAGTGGGACGAGGCGACGCACGACCTCAGCGGCTTCGACAAGCGGGCGCCGGTGCGGATCATCGCCACCGAGGAGGACTGGCTCGACTGGCTGGAGGAGTTGCCGCCGGCCATGCGCGACGCCAACGGTGCCGCCGTCGAGCAGGTGGACCTGGACGACTCGGTGTTGCTGGTGGCCGCCTGGCCCAGGTGCACCGAGGTGGCCTCGGTCGAGGACGGGGGCGGCGGCGCCGTCCGGTTCGCACTCCGCGACCCGGAGCCGGAGACCATGTGTGCGTGGTCCCCCACCCAGGTCCAGGTCTGGGACCTGCCGCTGTCACAGTTGGGCGTCGAGCGCGGGGAGGTACACCTTGTCCCGTGAGCGAATCGCCGCAGCCTTCGTGGCCGCGCCCCGACCGGCGTTCCTGCCGGAGCACCTGCGCGCGCAGTGGCAGCTCGACTGCCCGTTGCCGTTGACCCACGGACAGACGAACTCCCAGCCCAGCACCGTCGCCGCGATGCTGGAACTGCTCGACGTCGCCCCCGGGATGAAGGTGCTCGACGTCGGCTCCGGGTCCGGCTGGACCACCGCGCTCCTGGCGGAACTGGTGGGTCCGCAGGGCCGCGTGATCGGCGTCGAGCGGGTGCCGGCCCTGGTGGAGCACGGACGCGCGGCGCTGCGCTCCGGGGACTGGCCACAGGCGGAGATCCGACCTGCCGAGCACGGCCGCCTCGGCCTGCCCGACGAGGCGCCGTTCGACAGGATCCTCGTCTCCGCGATGGCAGGGACACTGCCCACTGCGCTGGTGGACCAGCTCGCCGAAGAGGGCGTGATGGTGGTGCCCGTCGACGGCCGGATGACCCGGGTCCTCAGGCGCGGCCCCGGCGCCGAGACCACCGAGCACGGGCTCTACGTGTTCGTCCCACTCGTCGAGGACTGATCCGGCGGAACCAGTTCCTTGGGGAGGTGGTGCATGACCACCACGACGGTGTCGTCGGTCTTCCAGTCGAGCTCCTGGCAGCGGCGCCTCAACTCCTCCACCTGGTCCACCGTCGGGTCCACGCCGCGCCTGGGCACCACCATCACCTCGCTGTGGAAGACGTGGCCCATGTCGCGGACCCGGACGGTGGCGCGGTCCACCCAGTCGGTCCGGTCGGCCTCGTCGCGGAGCTTGTCCACGAGGGGGTGCGGTTCCGCCGAGTCGATCTCGCTGGCGCGGGCATCGAGCAGGTCACGGACCGCCTCCCGGATGTTCTTCCAGCCGTCCCACAGGATGCTCAGCGAGACCAGGATGGCCGCCACGGAGTCGGCCCACCACAGCCCGAACCCGATCCCGGTCACCCCGGCGATGGTGGCGGCACCCGTGGTCCAGTCGGCCTTGTTCATGTCCGCGTCCGCACTCAGGACCTTGTCGTGCAGGGGACGGGCCAGCTTCATCTTGAGCCGGCCGAGGATCATGGGCGGCACCATCACGATGGCCATCACCACGATCATCAGCCATCCCGCCCACACGGTGACGCCGGCGAACGAGAACACCCCGATCGGCGGGTGCTCGCCCTTGACCAGCCCGGAGGCGCCGTTCCAGACGAGGGAGGCACCCAGTACGAGGAGGGTGACGGCCGCCACCAGGTGGCCCGCCCCGATGGCGCGGTGGTGGCCGTAGGGGTGGTCGGGGTCCCGGCTCTTGCCGGTGCGCCACACGCCGACGAGGAAGACGATGGGCGGGAGCAGCGCGAGTGCGTCCTCCGCGAAAGCGGTGCGCATGGCCTGCGACTGCCCCGCCACCAGGCCGACGGAGGTGACCACCAGGGCCATGACGAACAGGCTCACCCACTGCAGGCGGACGGCCTTGTGGAGCAACTCCCGCTCGTGCTCCGGCAGCGTCGTGTGCCCGCTCATGGTTCCAGCCCCTCGCTGATCAGGAACCGCTCGAGGCTGGACTGCAGGGCGTTCTCCCCCATCAGGACGGCGATCACCAGCTTGCTCGGCTTCCCGTCGGGACCGTTCACCTCGGCGTACGGGCGGGTGAGGGCGGCGTGGGTGGTCCAGGGCGAGTCGGAGGCGAGGCCACCGATGACGATGTCCAACTCCCCCAGCTTCAGCCGTTCCATCAGCACGCTCTCGGCGCCGTCGCTCCATGCGACCTCGGCGCCGATGGAGTCGGCCCAGCCCTGAATGATTTCCACCTCCTCACCGGAGACGGACCCGTCGTCGGCCACCTCCGTGTGGGGCGGGTTCTCCGAGACCCCGACCCGCAACTCGCCGCCCATGGCGCGCAGCAGCGTGCCCTCGGGGTCCCGCGGAAAGTCAGGTTCGGTGCATCCCGGCAGCAGCACCAGCAGTGCCGCCACCAGCGCCAGCCACGTTCTCGTGCCCATGGCAGGCACCGTACTCCCAGGGCCGGGTCATGACACGATGGACACAACATGACTCTCACCGACACCCTCGAGCACACCGGCAAGGACCCCGACGCCTTCTACGAGGCCTTCACCGCATGGGCCGGCCGCGACGGCCTTGCCCTGTACCCGCACCAGGACGAGGCGCTCATCGAGATCCTCTCGGGCGCCAACGTCGTGGTCACCACGCCCACGGGATCCGGCAAGTCGCTGATCGCGACGGGGGCGCACTACGTGGCGCTCGCCACCGGCGGCCGCAGCTACTACACCGCCCCGATCAAGGCGCTCGTGAGCGAGAAGTTCTTCGCGCTGTGCGAGACCTTCGGGGCCGACGTCGTCGGGATGGTCACCGGCGACGCGTCGGTCAACCCCGACGCCCCCATCATCTGCTGCACTGCCGAGATCCTCGCCAACATCGCACTGAGGGAGGGCCGCAACGCGGTGGTGGACCAGGTGGTGATGGACGAGTTCCACTTCATCGCTGACCGCGACCGCGGCTGGGCGTGGCAGGTGCCGCTCGTGGAGCTGCCGCAGGCACAGTTCGTGATCATGTCCGCCACCCTCGGCGACGTCACGGAACTGTCCAAGGACCTCGCCGAGCGCACCGGCCGCACGACGTCCGTGATCGGAGGGGCGCAACGCCCGGTACCGCTGAAGTACTCCTGGTCCCTGGACCCGATCCACGAGACCATCACCCGCCTCGTAGCGGACCAGCAGGCCCCCGTCTACGTCGTCCACTCCACCCAGGCGGCAGCGGTCGAGCAGGCGCAGGCCCTGCTGAGCCAGGGCGTGATCAAGAAGGCGGGCACGGCGGTCGCCGAGGGGCTGAAGGAGGCGATGGCCGGCTTCAGGTTCTCCCCCGGTTTCGGCTCCACCCTGTCCAAGCTGCTGCGCGCCGGCATCGCGGTACACCACGCCGGGATGCTGCCCAAGTACCGACGCCTCGTCGAGCAACTCGCGCAGCGCGGCCTGCTGGCAGTGATCTGCGGCACCGACACCCTGGGCGTGGGCATCAACGTCCCCATCCGCACCGTGCTGTTCAGCTCGCTCACCAAGTTCGACGGCCGCCGCCAGCGCCAGCTGCGCAGCCGGGAGTTCCACCAGATCGCCGGCCGGGCCGGCCGCGCGGGCTACGACACCGTTGGCTACGTGGTGGCGCAGGCACCCGAGCACGAGGTGGAGAACGCGAAGATTCTCGCCAAGCACGCCGGGGACGAGAAGAAGCTCAAGTCCGTGCGGCGCAAGAAACCACCGGAGGGCTTCGTGAACTACTCCGAGGCCAGCTTCGAGAAGCTGATCGAGAGCGAGCCCGAGGAACTGCACGCCAGCATGCGCATCACGCACTCGATGCTGCTGAACCTGCTGCAGCGCGACGGCGACATCGCGGCCGCGGTGGTGCGTCTGGTCGACAGCTGCATCCGCGAGCCACGCGCACGTCGCAAGCTGCTGCGGCGCGCGGCCTCGCTCGGCCGCTCGCTGATCCGCGCCGACGTCGTCCAGCGGCTGCCCGAGCCGACCAGGGACGGCCGTCGCTACGAGCTGAACGTGGACCTGCAGCAGGACTTCGCGCTGAACCAGCCGCTGTCGGCGTTCGCGCTGGCGCTGATCGAGACCATGGACCCGGAGGAGCCCGACTACGCCCTCGACGTCGTGAGCGTGATCGAGGCCACCCTCGAGGACCCGCGCACAGTCCTGCTCGCGCAGCAGTTCCGGGCGCGCGGCGAGGCCGTCGCCGGGCTGAAGGCCGACGGTTACGAGTACGAGGAACGCATGGAGATCCTCGACGAGGTGACCTGGCCGAAGCCGCTCGAGGAACGGCTGAACCAGGCCCACCTCGAGTACGGGGCCATGCACCCCTGGCTGCTGGAGACGGCAGTCTCCCCGAAGTCCGTGGTGCGCGACATGTACTCGCAGGCGATGACGTTCGGCGAGTACGTCGCACACCTCAAGGTGCAGCGCAGCGAGGGCCTCGTCCTGCGGTACCTGTCCGACGCCTACCGGGCGTTGCGCCAGACCGTCCCCGAGGGCTTCCGCACCGAGGAACTCGCGGACCTGATCGCCTGGCTCGGAGAGGTGACGCGACTGGTGGACTCGTCCCTGCTCGACGAGTGGGCCGCCCTGACCGCGCTCGCCGGGGCGGACGCCGTCGAGTTGGCCGACGACGTGCCGCCGCCGTCGCGGCCGGTCTCCGGCAACGAGCGGGCCTTCCGCGTGATGGTCCGCAACGCCCTGTGGCGCCGCGTGGAGCTGGCCGCCGACGACCAGGTGGACGCCCTGGGTGTCCTGGACTCCGGCTCACCCATGACGAGGCAGCGCTGGGACGACGCCCTGGGCGACTACTGGGACGAGCACGAGGAGATCCGCACCGGGCCGGACTCGCGCGGGCCGGCGTTCTTCGACGTCGAGACCCAGCGCGGTGGTCGGGTCTGGCTGGTGCGCCAGGTCCTGGACGACCCGGCCGGCAACCGCGACTGGGCCATCCACGCGAAGGTGGACCTCGACGCCTCCGACGAGGCCGGCGAGCTCCAGCTCCAGGTGCTGAGCTTCGCGCGGCACGACTGACGGGCTCCTCGACGCCCTTGGTCAAGCTGCCTTGTGCAAGATTGCCTTAGGATGGGCGGATGGAGCAGCCCAAGAGCGTCGTCCACGAGCCCGAGCGCATCCGGGCCCTCGCACACCCGCTGCGGCTGCAGCTGCTGGACCTGCTGGGCCAGCACGGCGAGCTGACCGCCACCGAGTGCGCGGAGCACACCGACGAGTCGGTCGCGAGCTGCTCGTTCCACCTGCGCATGCTCGAGAAGTACGGCTTCATCGAGCGCGCGGAGCAGCGCGGCCGCGAGAAGCCGTGGCGTCGCACGTCCGAGGGCCTGGTGACCGAGGCCGACCCCGAGTTCCCCGAGACCGTGCTGGCCTCCACCGAGCTCGCGGTCCAGACCGTGACGCACCGCGCCGAGGCCTTCCGGCGGGTCGCCGCCAGGATGGACGACGAGTCCAAGGACTGGCTGGACGCCACCCAGGTCTCCAACGTCGGGTTCTGGGCGACCGTCGAGGAGGTCAGCGCCCTGGGCGCTGAGATCACCGAGATCATCACGCGCTTCCAGGACCGCCGGGACCCGGAGCGACGCCCCGAGGGCGCCCGCTTCATCCACGCCCTCTCCCTCATCTACGCGGAACCGCACACTCGCCCCTGAAACCCCCAGAACCACCCCGAAGATTCCACAACACTTCTTTCGCAACATATCTTGCTAAAGAGTTCTTTAGGATCTACCCTGAAGACATCAGCGAGTTCCACCCCAACGCGATCGGAGCAGGCCATGGGCCCCAATGAGTACCTCTACATCCAGCAGGACCTCGTGGCGCACAACGCCGCCCGGGAGATGGCCGAGCTCGCCTACAACGAGCGGGTCCGCAGGCAGCGCCCGCGCGGTCGCCACAGTGTTCTCGGCTGGCTGAAGCTCGGCCACTGAGCCCCGGGGCGCGTGGTCGCGGTCCTAGGCTGGGCGCCATGACCCCCGTACCCGCCACCCCTCCGCCGGACACCCGCGACTGGCTCGTCGTGCTCGAACAGGGCTGCGACGAGTGCGGCTGGAGTCCGCACCCTGCCGCCGAGAGCGTGCAGCGCCTCCGCGCCGCGGCGCCGGCCTGGACTGCGGTGCTGGCCCGCGACGACGCCCGTCACCGCCCGGCCGAGACCACATGGTCCCCCCTCGAGTACGCCTGTCACCTGCGCGACGTGGTCACCGTGTGGGAGGAACGCACCCGCGCCATGGTGGCCGAGGACGACCCGGTGTTCTCGAACTTCGACGGCGACGCGACGGCGATCGCCCGGCAGTACTGGAACGCCTCGCCCGCAGCGGTGGCCGATGAGTTCGCCGTCGCCACCGCGGAGACGGCGGGAGTGCTCGAGGGCCTCTCCGCCGAGGAGTGGGAACGCCCCGGCCGCCGCGGGGACGGGGCGCCGTTCACGGTCTCGTCCCTGGCCCTCTACTTCTCCCACGAACTCACCCACCACCTGCGCGACGCGAACGGATGTCCTACGGTGGCATCGTGAGCCACCTACCACCCGACCCGGCCGCCACGGCCGAGGATGCCGAACACGCCCGCCACCTGCAGCACGCCGTGACCCTGGCCGCCCGTGGTCTGGACGACGACGCCGGAGGACCGTTCGGGGCTGTGGTCGTCCTCGACGGCGAGGTGGTGGCCGAGGGTTGGAACCAGGTGACGAGCACGAAGGACCCGACGGCGCACGCCGAGATCGTGGCGATCCGGGAGGCGTGCGCGAAGCTGGCGGACTTCCAGTTGCACCGGGCCGTCGTCTACGCCTCGTGCGAGCCCTGCCCGATGTGCCTGGGCGCGATCTACTGGGCCCGACCCTCGGCCGTGTTCTTCGCCACCACGAAGCACGACGCCGAGCGCGCCGGGTTCAGCGACGCCTTCATCTACGAAGAGATCGACCTGCCCCACGCAGAGCGCTCGATCCCGTTCCACCGGATCGAGGTCGAGGGCGGGACCGACGTGTTCGACGCCTGGCTCGCCAAGCACGACAGGACCCGATATTGAGCAAACAGGAGAGACCATGTCAAGCCCCACGCTGAGGGCCCCGGCCAACCGGGCCGACCGCAGGGCGGTGCCGTGGTGGACCCTGCAGCAGGCGCTGTGGGTGGTGCCCGCGCTGGCGGTGCTGGTCGCCCTAGGAGTGCTGATCCCGGCGGGCAGGTGGTGGTTCTTCGGGCCCGCCATCGCGGTGGCCGCCGTCGGCCTGCCGATCATGCTGGTCCTGCCCCGGTACCGGTACCGCAACCACCTGTGGGAGATGGGCGCCACGGCGGTGCACGCGCGCCGGGGCTGGTTCTGGGTGGAGTCGCGGATCGCTCCCCTCTCGCGGGTGCAGACGGTGGACCGCACCCGCGGACCGCTCGAGCAGCGTTTCGGACTGGCCACCGTGGTGGTCACGACGGCGTCGTCGCGCGGCCCGGTCAAGATCTCCGGGCTGGCCGTCGCCACGGCCGACGAACTGGCCGCGCGCCTCAGCGAACTCACGGAGGCGACGGCGGAGGACGCCGTATGACCGAGCACCGGCTCAGCCGGCTGAGTGTCCTGGTCGCCGTGGTGCAGACTGCCGCCGTCGTCCTGCTCATCGCGGTGCCGACGACGCTGGTGCTGGCGCTGCTGTGGACCCCGTGGTCGGCGCTGGGCGTGCTGGGCGTGGTCGCGCTCGTCGTCGGCGGCGTCGCCCTCGGCAGCTGGCTGGTGTGGAAGAACACCTCCTGGACCGTGACCCCGGAACAGTTCGTCCTCCGCAGCGGCGTGTTCAAGCGCACCACCCGCACCTTCGCCCGCAACCGGATCCGGGCGATCGACCTGTCCGCCGGCCCCCTCCAGCGCCTCTTCGGACTGGCGACCCTCCACATCGGAACCGCCGAGCAGACCGGCTCCGACGGCTCCGCGAAGCTTTCGCCGGTGGACCGGGCGAGTGCCCAGCAGCTGCAGGCCGAACTGCTTCCCCGGGGCGTGGCGGACGCGAGGGTGCTGGGCCGCTTCGCCCCCGCCTGGCTCGCCTACGCACCGCTGTCCTGGGTCCCGCTGGTGATCGCGGCCGGCATCTGGGGCATCGCCCTGCAGTTCGCCGACGGTTTCGGCGAACTGGCCTGGGACTGGGTCATCGGCACGGCGGCACGGGCAGGCTGGGGAGTGGTCGTGACCGCGCTCGTCGTCGTCCCGCTGGTGCTCGGAATCATCGGTTCGCTGCTGGTCCACGCTGAGCTCTGGTGGAACCACAGGCTGGAGCGCGACGCCGGCCTGCTGCAGGTACGCCGCGGACTCCTCACGACCCGCACCGTCTCGCTCCCCGAGGAGCGGCTCCGCGGCGTGCGTGTCGCCGAACCGCTCGGGGTCCGCCTGGCGGGAGCCGCACAGGTCGAGGCGCTTGCGATCGGGCTGAAGAATCAGGGCTCCGAGGGCGGCAAGAACGACCTGAGCCAGTCCAACGTGCTGCTCCCCTACGCCCCGCGCGACATCGCCGACGCCGTCGCGGCCAAGGTCCTCGAGACTGACGGCCCGGCCACGGCCCCCGAACTCCTCGCACCCCACCCGCGGCAGGCATTCCTTCGCCGACGACTCCGGGTGCTGTGGGTGGTGCTCGGCTGGCTGGTCGTCACCGTGCCCCTCGTCGTCGCGCTGCTGCCGGGCTGGTGGTGGGCCATGGCGCTGGGAGTGGTGGTCATCGCGGCCGCCGGGCTCTGGCTGGCGCGGGACGGCTGGCGCAGCCTGGGGCACCGCCTGGACGAGCACTACCTGGTGGCCAGGTCGGGCAGCCTCCACCGCACCACCGACGCGCTCGAGCGCGAGGCCATCATCGGGTGGAACGTGCGGCAGTCCTGGTTCCAGCGCCGCCGCGGCCTCGTCACGCTGGAGGCCACCACCGGCGCGGGCTCGGGGTCGGTCGGCGTCCTCGACGTCGCAACAGCCGACGGGATCGCCCTGGCCGACGCCGCCACCCCGGGCCTCCTGACGCCGTTCCTGGCTACTTCCAGCCCAGTTCCCGCGCCACGGTGACCAGGTTCCCCATCCAGTGGACCACGTAGTCGAGCCCGAGTTGGCTGGGACAGGCGAACAGTACGTAGTCGGCCTCGGCGACGGCGTCGTCGGCCCTTAGCATCGCGACGACCTCCTCCACGGAACCCGCCATCTCCGGGCCCGAGCGGGCCCGGGTGTTGTCCAACACCCCGACGGCGTCCCCCGTCCCGCCATGCAGGCCGAAGTAGCGCTGGTCGACGTCGGAGGTGATCGGGAACGCGGGACGCGTGACCGCGGCCCGCCCGCCGCCGGTGTGCCCGGCTGCGGCGAACGCCTCGCGGTGGGCGCGCACCTGGTCGGCCTGCTGCACGTGGAAGGGCCTGCCGTCCTCGTCCAGCAGCAACGTCGAGCTGAGCAGGTTGAGCCCCTGCTCCCCCGCCCAGACGCCGGTGGCATGGGTGCCCGCACCCCACCAGATCCTGTCCCCGAGCCCCTCGCTCAGGGGACGCACGGGCAGGTCGGGCCCGTCCCCGTTCTGCATCGCCACGTGCGAGCGCGCGACGGGCTCGCCGGCGATGGCTCGCCGGAAGGTGTCGAGCTTGCCGCGGGCGTGCTGGCTCCAGGACTCGCCCTCGGCGAGGACCTGGCCGAACTGCTCCTGCCCGTCGGCGGCATGCTCGGGCGAGCCGCGGCTCACCCCGAGCTGCAGCCGACCGTCACTGATCAGGTCGGTGGCCGCGGCCTCCTCCGCCATGTACAACGGGTTCTCGTAGCGCAGGTCCACCACCCCGGTGCCGACGTCGAGTCGGGTGGTGACGGCCGCCATCGCCGAGAGCAGCGGGAAGGGGCTGGACAGGGTCTGCTCGAAGTGGTGGACGCGCAGCCAGGCGCCGTCGAAGCCGAGCTCGTCGGCGGCGCGGGCCATCTCCACGTGCTGCCGCAGCGTGCTGCCGGCCGTCGACACGGGGGCGCGGTAGTGCCCGAAGGACAGGAAACCGATCTTCTTCACGGCTCCAGCCTCTCAGTTCTCGGCGCGGCCCGTGCGCCAGTAGCCCATGAACGCAACCGACGAGCGGTCCAGCCCCAGGTCCCGGACCAGGTGGCGGCGCAGGCCCGTGATCACGCCCGCCTCCCCGGCCAACCATGCGTAGGCCTCCCGCCGGGCCTCCCCCGGCGAGTCCCACAGCAGCGCGTCCGGGTCCGTCTCGAGCTCCACCTCGGCGGCCTCCCTTCGGGCGACGTGCTCCCGCCCCCACCGCTCCACCGCAGGGGTGAGGAGGCTGCCGTGGCCAGAGCCGTCGCGGGCGAGCCACTCGATGCTCAGGTCCGCACGGGCCCGCAGCGGGAGGACGTCGGCACTCGAGGGCACCTCCAGGAAGACGTGGCCGCCGACTCCCTCGTCCAGGGACTCCACGATCGAGCAGATCGCGGGGACCGCCGTCTCATCGCCGGCGATCAGCACCCGCCTCGCCGTGCCCGGGTGCCACTCCATGCCACCGGCGTCACCCTCGGCCCGGCTGTCCGGGCCGATGATGACGATTCCGTCGCCCTCGGCGGCGCCGGAAGCCCAGGCCGAGGCGGGGCCGTCCGTGCCGTGCAGCACGAAGTCGACGTCGACCTCGCCCGCCTCGGGGCGCGACGCCCGCACCGTGTAGGTGCGCATGGCGTTGCGCTGTTCGTCCGGCAGTTGCCGCCAGGCGGTGTACCACTGGGAGATCGTGGCGCCGGAGAACAGGCCGAAGTCCGTCCAGCCGCCGTCGGCGAGCGGGAACAGGAGCTTGATCCGCTGGTCGAAGCCGGCCGAGCCGAGGTGGCGCAGCTCGTCTCCGGCGAAGGTGATGCGGGTGAAGTTCTCCGACAGCCTCCGGATGCCGGCGACCCTGGCGCGGAACGCACCGTTCGTCTGGCGACTCATGCAGGAACTCCTTGGCGGGTCTCGGATGCGTGGTGGCGGCCCACCGGCCCCACCTGGCTGGCGATGCAGAATTGGTAAGGCTTGTCTAGCCTAAATCCATCCGTGGCCGACGATCAACTCTGCGCGGCCATGGTCCGGATGATGTCTGAGACGGCGGCGCGCGTGAGGTCGGAGTGGTTGCGGCCGTCGGCTCCGAACGCGCGCCTGCCGAAGTAGCCACGCGGTCCGTCGTGCTTCATCGGACCGATCACCCTCGTCGTGATCCGCCCCTCCCGCTTCGCCCGTCCCCACGGCGACAGCGGCGCGGTTGCCCAGCGCCCCGGGAAGGCGATCGTGCCCAGGTGCTGGATGTGGTCCTTGCCGCCGCGGAGGTGCCAGAGGTGGCTGATTCGGTCCAGGCCGGGGTCGTCGCCGAAGATCCCACCGACCGAGATCACCGAGACCGGCACCCCGAGCCCGCTCAGGAACCACCCGGCCCCGAGCGCCATCTGGCCACCGCCGGAGAACCCGACGATGGTGACGGGCGTGTTGGTGCCCGGCACGTAGCCGTGGCGCTGCAGGGACCACCAGATCTCCTGGGCGAGACCGATGTTGAGGGTGGGACCGTAGCGCGGGTCGGCCGAGACGAGCACCTTCGCGATGTTGCGGATGTTGATCAGCAACGGCACGAACTTGATGGAACCCGCCCGACGCCAGCGGTCCAGCCGCGACCAGAGCCACACGGTCGTGCGCTGGAGCAGTCCACGGTTGTCGACTGCGTAGGGGAACACGTCGGAGACGACGCGGACCTCGGGCAGGTCCTCCTGCAGCGCCTCCAGCCAGGCCTCCTCGCGCGCGGACAGTCGGTCACCACCGACGACCCCCACCCCGGAGAGGTAGACGACGTAGCGCCCCGCCTGGTCCTCGGCGTCGGCCTCCGGGGGCAACAGTTCGAAGGTCTGGCGCACCTCCCGTTCCCCCCTGTCGGCCCACCACCGCAGCGACTCCAGCGGCGAGAGCAGCACGAAGAGCAGGAGCAGCAGGAAGAGGATGCCGAGCGTCCAGCCGATCATTTCGCCACCACAGGAATGATGGGCATGCCGCTCAGGATGTCTTGTGAGGTCACCATGGTGGGCCGGCCGGTGGCGAGCGTCCAGAGCCGGGAGTAGACCCAGCCGAGGGGGCGGTGCAGGAGCCGGGACGCCAACTGCATCACCAGCCACCCGCTGATCGTGAACCCGAGCGCCCACGGCCACGACAACTGGAACGTGACCCCGACGCCGAGCCAGAACACGAGGAAGCTCCACGCCTGCAGGAGCCGTCCGATCCCCAGCCCCAGATGGGGCAGCGCCGTGATGAAGTTGAACACCAGGGGCGCCAGCGCCAGCAACGCGACGGCTATCAGCGGCACGAGCGGGAGCGTGCGCCGCAGCGTGAGCGTCGCCACCGCCCAGGTCACCGCACCCTGGCTCGCGTACAGGAAAACCAGCGTCACGAAGCTCAGCAGCAGGCTGGTCACCAGTCTCAGGCCGGAGATCTTGTTCAACAGGAGGATCGCGACGTGGCCGAGCATCGTCGAGGTCCCGGCCAGCAGCGCCACCCCGAGCGCGGCCCACAGCGTCGCCGCCGTGTAGTCCCGGTACAGGCCCGCCTCCAGCCCGAGGGCCGCCCCCAAGGCCTGGAAGACGTCGATCATGTTCCACAGCCTACGGCGGCGCGGCACTGAGCCGTGGGAGGCTTTGAAGGTGGAACACCTCTGGGAGTCACTGCTCACCGCGCTGGCCGGGATGGATCCCGCCGGCTACCTCGCGCTGGTGGCCGTCGTCGCCGCCCTGTGCCAGTGGGCGGCCTGGCAACTCCGCGTCCCGTCCATCCTGCTGCTCCTCGTGGTGGGCTTCGGGCTGGGCCGGCTGGTCTCGCCCGACGCGGCACTGGGCCGCGACGTCCTGTTCGGCGCCGTGACCCTGTCGGTGGGGATCATCCTGTTCGAGGGCAGCCTCTCACTGCGACTGCGGGACGTGCGAGACCTCGGCCGTCCGGTGCTCCGGTTGTTCTCCATCACGCCGCTGATCGCATGGGTGCTGATCACCGTCACCGCCTGGCTGCTCGGTTTCTCACTCGAGGTGGCGCTGCTCGTGGGCGCCATCCTGATCGTGACGGGCCCCACGGTCATCGGGCCGATCCTGCGAATGCTGCGGCCGACCAGACGGGTCGCCGCCCTGCTGAAGTGGGAGGGCATCGTCGTCGACCCCATCGGCGCAATCCTCGCCGTCCTGGTGTTCCAGGGCGTGCTGCTGGGCCGCAGCGGCGACGCGCTGCCGCAACTGGTCGGCTCCCTGCTGCTGACCATCGGCGTGGCCGCCGTGCTCGGGCTGGGGCTCGGGTGGCTGCTGGAACAACTGGTCCGGCGCCACCTCGTGCCGGACTTCCTCCACGGCGTCGTTGTACTCTCGGTCGCCATCGGCTCCCTGGTGCTGTCCAACTCGATCCAGTCCGAGAGCGGCCTGCTGACGGTGACCGTCCTGGGCATCTACCTCGGCAACCGTCCGGAGCTGCACCTGCGCCACGTCCAGGAGTTCTCCGAGCACCTGCAGGTACTGCTCGTCGGGGTGCTGTTCGTGATGCTAGCGGGCCGGATCGCCCCTGAGGCGGTGGCCGCGATCGCCCCCCGCGGCATCGTGTTCGTCCTCGTCCTGGTGGTGCTGGTGCGGCCGGCGAGCATCCTGTTGGGCCTCCTGGGGACGCCCGTCACGCGCCAGGAGCGCACGCTGCTGTCGTTCATGGCACCGCGCGGCATCGTCGCGGCCGCCGTGACGAGCATCTTCGGGCTCGAGTTCATGCACGCCGCCGAGTCCACCGCGGAGGCGGCCGCCGGGGCCAGCGGCGAGGAGGCCGCAGCGCTCCAACGGCGCGCCCAGAACCTGATGGAACTGGCGGCCCAGGCAGAGGAACTGGTGCCACTGGTCTTCTTCGTGATCGTGTGCACCGTGGCGATCTACGGCCTCGGCGTGGGCAGGCTGGCCGAGAAGCTGGGCCTGGCGACCGCCTCGCCGCAGGGCGTGGTGTTCGTGGGTGGCTCGCCCTGGATGGTCGAGGCCGCGAAGGCGCTCGACGCGGCAGACGTCACGACAACGCTGGTGGCGCGCGACTACACCAAGCTGGCCGGGGCGCGCCGGGCCGGGCTCCGCTCCGTCACGGCCAACATCCTCAGCGACTACGCCGCCAAGGACATGGAGCTGCCCGGTATCAAGTCCCTGATCGCGGGCACGCCGGAGGACGAGGTGAACGCCACCGCGGCGCGCGAGTTCGCCCACGTCCTGGGGCGGGCGAACGTGTACCAACTCCCCCGCTCCGACGCCGAGACCGGCGCCGGCTCCCCCCGCACCCAGACCGCGTCACACCTGAGCGCCCGGACGTGTTTCCATCCGGCTCGCACGCACGACCAGCTGCGCCAGCTGATCGAGGACGGGTACACCGTCAAGCGCACCAAACTCACCGAGGAGTTCACCCTCGAGCAGTTCCGCGAGCGGCGCGGCGACGACGCGGTACTGATGTTCACGATCGCCGACGGTGACGTGACGGTCGTGACGCCGGAGGCGAAGATCCCATCGGTCGGGGTGACGCTGGTGGCCCTGGTGCCGCCCGAGGATCCGGGAGCCGCACGGCCGCGATGAGCTGGCCGCGAATCCGCACCGGGTGGCCTCCGGTGCGGCATCGTTGGAGCATGGTTGCACCTCGAATCGACGTCGACCCCTGGCGCATCCGCGAGGCGTCGGTGGCGCTGGACGCCATGGGCGTCAGCGAGTCCGTCTTCAGCCTCTCGAACGGCTACCTCGGCATCAGGGGCACGTTGGACGAGATCGAGCCGCACGGCTTCCGCGGGACGTTCCTCGCGGGCGTGTTCGAGACGCATCCCCTCTCGTACCCGGAGCCCGGCTACGGGCTGCCCGAGGAGGGGCAGGCGATGATCGCGGTCGCCGACGGCACCCCCATCCGGCTCGCCGTCGACGGCGAGCCCCTGGACGTGCGCACGATCGACCCCGTCACCCACCGACGCACGCTCGACCTTCGCACCGGCGTGCTGGAGCGCCACCTGGTCTGGCGCACCGCGTCGGGGACGACGATGGAGCTGCGCTCCGAGAGGCTGGTCTCGCTGAGGGAACGCTCGGTGAGCGTGATCCGCTACCGCGTCCGGGCCCTCGACGGCACCGCCCACGTCACCGTGCGCTCGGAACTGGTGCTGGGAGCCAGCCCGCCGGAGGTGGACAGCGACGACCCCCGCGTGGCGGAGGCCCTGGACGACCCCTTCGAGGTGCTGGAGGTGTCCAACGACGACACGGGCGGGGTGCTGAGCGCCGTGACCAGGCGCACCGGGATCAGGGTGGGCGCGGCCGCGCAGCACCTCGTCACCGGGGCCACCGACGTCCGGACGGAGTCGGTGTCCGAGGACCACGTCGTCACCACCGTCGTCACGGAGTTGGAGGAGGGCGAACCCCTGGAGCTGGTCAAGGTGATCGGCCACGTCTGGTCCCGCGACACGGGGAACGACTCGCTGCTGGAGTCGGCGCGCACCGTCGTCGACTCCGGCGTGGACAAGGGCTGGGACGCCCTGGTGGCGGACCAGCGCGAGGCACTGGACCAGTGGTGGACGTGCGCCGACGTCGAGGTCGAGGGAGACGCGGAACTCCAACAGGCGATGCGGTACAACCTGTTCGTGCTCCACACCAGCACCGCCTGCATCTCCCGGGCCCCGCTCGGCGCCAAGGGACTGACGGGACTGGGCTACAGCGGGCACACATTCTGGGACATCGAGGGCTTCGTGGCCCCTGCCCTGACGTTGCTGCACCCTGACGCGGCCGCCCGGCTGCTCGCGTGGCGCGCCTCAACCCTGGACGCCGCCCGGGAGCGGGCAGGGGTGCTCGACCTGAAGGGCGCCACCTTCGCGTGGCGGACGATAGACGGCCACGAGACCTCGGCCTACTGGCCTGCCAGCACCGCGGCCATGCACGTGAACGCCGACGTCTCGCGCGCCCTCTGGCTGCACAGCCACGTGACCGGGGCCTCCCTGGTGGGGACGCGTGGACTGGAGATCCTGGTCGAGACCGCACGCCTGTGGATGTCCATGGGCCACGATGACGAAGCCGGTGGCTGGCACCTGTTCGGCATGACCGGCCCCGACGAGTACACCGGGGTCGTCGACGACAACGTGTTCACCAACCTGATGGCCCGGCGCAACCTGGTGCGCGCCGCGGATGCGTGCGCCGCCGAACCCGAGGAGGCCGCGCGGCTCGGCGTCGTCGACGACGACGTGGCGGCGTGGCGCGCCGCGGCCGCGGCCGTCCACGTCCCGTGGGACCCCGACAGGCGGGTCCACCCCATGAACACCAACTTCACCACCTACCGGGAGTGGCGCTTCGAGGACAAGCAGGACTCCTACCCGGTGCAGGACCACCAGCACTACGCCAAGTTCTACCGGCGCCAGGTCGTGAAGCAGGCGGACCTGGTGCTCGCCCTGTGGTGGTGTCGCGAGGACTTCACCGACGAGGAGGTGGCACGCGACCTCGACTACTACGAGGCTCGCACGGTACGGGACTCGTCGCTGTCGGCCAGCGTCCAGGCAGTGGTGTGCGCCCGGGCCCAGCACCCCGACCTTGCCCTGCGCTACCTGCGCGAGTCCACGCTGGTGGACCTGAGGGATCTGCAGGGGGACACGGACAAGGGCCTGCACCTCGCCTCCGTCGGGGGAAGCTGGCTCGCCCTCGCCTGTGGCCTCGGCGGCCTGCGCGAGGACCACGAGGAACTCGAACTGGCGCCGCTGCTGCCGTCGCGACTGACCCGCATCAGGTTCCGCGTCACCTGGCGCGGCCGCCTCCTGCTGGTCGACACCACACGTTCGGGGACCACGATCACCATGCTGCGCGGCGACGCTCCCGTGGACGTCATCGTCGACGGCGCCCGCCTGAGGGTCGGCCCGGACGCACCTGCGGAGGCCGGGCTGCGGCAGCCGGACCCGCTCCTGCCCGAGCCCTCCCAACCGGCGGGACGGGCACCGAACGCCTGATCCCCGCCCTCCGCTGGTCGAGACCACACCTCGTGACAGGTCTCGACACGGGCGCAGGGCGCCCTACTCGACCAACGGAATCCCCGTCCCCGCTGGTCGAGTAGCGCCGCGAGGAACGAGCAGCGCGTGTCGAGACCACAACCCCGGACCAGGCTCGACATGCCCTACTGGTTGAGCGCGTCCTGGATCTGCCGGATGACCGTCCCGAGGACACCACCTGCCAGGAGGCCCGGACCGAGTGGTCCGGAGCTGTCAGTGCCCAGAGACGGTAGTTGCCGCAGCACGGAGCGCTGCTCGTCGGTCAACCGAGACAGCTGCCAGGCCACCTCTGCCTCGACGGCGTCGGGCCCGGCCCGACCCGCCAGCGAGACCGCCTTCGCGGCGTACGCCGCCGCACCGAGGGCATGGGCACCCATGTGGGCGACGGCGGACGCCTGGGCCGCTGCCCGGGCGGCCGCCGCACCGGCCGGCGACGTCGCGGCGCTCGCAGCCTTGACCGCGACGAGCCGCTTGCGGATCTCGTCCGCGGCCGAGCTCTCGCCCCGCGCGTAGGCGCGGGTGCGCTCCACGGCGTCGCGGACGCGGTCGTCGTCGGGTGCCTCCGCCTCGAACAAGGGCAGGACGCGCTGGGCGCAGTCGGCCGCCCAGCCCGCGAGGAGTCGTCGTTCGGAATCGGTCAGCGTCTGGATGGAAGCCACCTCCCGATCCTCGCACCCCGCCGGTTCGGTCAGCTGAGCAGACGTCACCACGAAGCCGACTACACGTTGAAGCGGAACTCCACCGGGTTGCGTCACGGATAGGCATCTGATGAGCCGAGAGCCTCACAAGTCTTTCGGCTTTGTGCCCCGAGTGAACCCGATCTGCAAATAGCCGCCGGTCGACTCGAGGACGGCATCGCACGCGTCTACGAGAGCCTTCTCGTCAGACCACCCAGCGACGGCCAAGGCTGCGAGCCCAAAGGGGTCCCCATTGGCACGTAACTCCCGCACCAACCATTTCCCGGTTCCGAGCCAGTGCGCATTCGACAGTAGCGCCAGCTCAGCTGCTTCCTTCCAGGCCGTTACCATCGCAACGCACCGGATGCCCGGATCCATCGCATCGGTGACATCGTCAATGACAGCCGACAGACTGTAGCGACGACGATTCAGCTCTTCCTGAGCGATGGGCGAGGGACCGCCGCGCAGGGCTTCGCGCGAAATCGCTGCGATGGACGTGGAAATCTCACTCGTCACCAAAGACACGCCTCCTGCAACCAAGCGGTCCAGAACCGGTCGTGCGTCACTTCGCCCCTTCGCCATCCAAGATTGAAGCGCTTCGCGTCCGTACACGAAGGCCTCGACAATCTGGCCGTCGAACTCCGTCGTCTCGACGAATCCGACGGATGTCCACCTATCGGGCAGGACAATCAGGATGTCCAAGTCGGAGGAGTCGGTCGCTTCCCCAGATGCGGCACTACCGCCAAGAAAGGCTGCGATCGCCTGCGGATAGCGCGCTTTGACGAAGGCTCGCGCGCGTCCAACAAAGTCGGTCATGTGGACAACACTGACACACGTGTACGTCTTCAAGTCACTGCGAGTCATAGCGGTCGCGGGCTCGATGATCCCGCGTCTTGCTCAGATCCCGCGTCTTGCTCAGCCGCACTCCGAACGGTGCTCAGACGTTGAAGCGAAACTCCACCACGTCGCCACACATACCAACCTCTGGGGCCGACAGCCCAAAGCACTACTTTCGTTTTCTGCAACTAGTTGCTATCTTGGCACCATGAAGGACGCCGAACCGAGCGAGCACCAGAACGTCACTGCCATCGAAGCACAGCGCCTGCTTGACTCAATGCCGCCGAGACCTCGGCGAGTTTTCAGCGCCGGTGACCATCTGAGCGCGATTGCCACGATCGCGCTGTCATTCGCGTCCGGGCTTCTCGCGCTGAGCGGATTTCCCTGGTGGGCCATCCCACTCACCTTAGGCGCAATCGTCACGTCAAACGTCTGGATCTCCAAGCGACTGAGCCAGCCGAACGAGCCCAGGCTAAAGGGGACCATCATCTCCGCAGCATTCGCCGTCTGGCTCCTGATCCCCGTCTGGCGGGGCCTCTTGCATGGCGAGACGATTCCGTTCCCTGAAGCGTTCATCTTCGCGGGCTTGGCCCCTGCGGCATGGCTGGTGTTCTATGTCGTGCTTCTGATCCGCCGCTGAAATGTCATATGCAGAGATCGATGCGCACCTGGTCGCACCCAAGCGATTCGTCACGCTGTCGTACCTGAGTCAGGTCGAACAAGCGGACTTCCCTGCTCTGCAAGATACAACGGGCTTGTCGATGCCCGACCTTTCCAAGATCCTCCGAGACCTGGAGGATCGCGGCCTGGTGGAGATCTCCAAGGAGCGTAAGAACCGGTACGGGACAACGCTGGTTCAGCTGACGCCAGACGGCAGACGCACGTTCCTGAACCTCGTGGCGACCCTCAACCGCATTGCCGGCAACTAAACGGACTGGCCGCGCAACCTTCGAAGACCGGAGCACCATGACCCCGAAGTACACTCGAGTCGCCGGCGGGAGCTTCACTCCCCTGGAAAACAGACTGCTGGCCATTCTCTGCAGCGGCACAGGCACCGCATCTTCAATCGCACGGTCCCAGCTCACAGAAGCCACCTGGGGTGGCTACGAGCACGACGACTGCGCTTGCTTCCTCATCTCCGTCACACCCGCTGCCAATGCTCAAGGCATCATGCATGACGGTGGCCCCTTCAGCTTCGCCGAAGTATCCGATGGAGAAACAACGCTCGGACTACTCGAGCTCTGGGTCGTCGATGAACGCCTGCACTCCGTCAACTACATGCCCTTCGGCGATGACCATGTCGAACTACCATCGCCAGAGAACTACACGATCACACTGATCGAGAACGAGTGACGCTCCTCAACAACCCCAGCGCCAGAGGTTAAAGCGCAAAACGAAATTCGACGACGTCGCCGTCCTGCATGACGTAGTCCTTGCCCTCGAGGCGCACCTTCCCCGCAGCCTTGGCGGCCGCCATGGATCCGGTGTTGACGAGGTCTTCGAAGCTGACGACCTCAGCCTTGATGAACCCCTTCTGGAAGTCGGTGTGGATGACACCAGCCGCCTCGGGCGCCGTCGCACCCTTGGGGATGGTCCAGCCGCGGGACTCCTTGGGGCCGGCAGTCAGGTAGCTCTGCAGTCCGAGAGTGTCGTAGCCGACGCGGGCCAGCACGTCGAGGCCCGGCTCCTCCACGCCCATCTCCACGAGGAAGTCGCGCGCCTCGTCCTCGTCCATCTCCACGAGTTCGGACTCGAACTTCGCGTCGAGGAAGATCGCCTCGTTGGGGGCGACCACCTCCCGCATCCGGGCCTTCAGGTCCTCGTCACCCAGCTCGTCCTGGTCGCAGTTGAAGACGTAGATGTAGGGCTTGGCGGTCAGCAGGAACAGGTCGCGCAGCTCCTCCAGGTCCAGGCCAGCGGCGCGTACGCCCTTGCCCGACTCGAGCGCGTCCTTCGCGGCCTGGTAGGCGGCGAGCTTCGGCTGCGACTCCTTCTTGATGCGCGCCTCCTTCTCGACGCGCGGCAGTGCCTTCTCGACGGTGGCGAGGTCGGCCATGATCAGTTCGGTGGTGATGGTGTCGATGTCGTCTGCGGGGTCAACCTTGCCGTCGACGTGGATGACGTCCTCGTCCTCGAACACGCGGGTGACCTGGCAGATGGCGTCGGCCTCGCGGATGTTGGCGAGGAACGCGTTGCCCATGCCCTCCCCCTGGGAGGCGCCCTTCACGATGCCGGCGATGTCGACGAAGCTGACCGTCGCGGGCAGGATCCGCTCGGAGTTGAAGATCTTCGCCAGTTGCGGGAGCCGGTCGTCGGGGACACCGACGACGCCCACGTTGGGCTCGATCGTCGCGAACGGATAGTTCGCGGCGAGCACCTCGTTGCGGGTCAGTGCGTTGAACAGGGTCGACTTGCCGGCGTTGGGTAGACCGACGATTCCAATGGTGAGTGCCACAAGGGTGGAGTCTAGCCCGCCGGGAGCAGGACTTCGAAGACGTCGTCGTCCATCAGGGCCGCACCAACCTGCATCTGCTTGCCGCCGACCCGCTGGAAACCGTGCTTCCGGTAGAACCGGGCGGCCCGTTCGTTGGCCACGTTGGTGTTCAGCCAGATGGACCCGGCACCGAGGACCCCGACCGCCGCCTGCTTGGCCGCATCCATCAGCGGTCCGGCCACAGAGCCGCCCAGCACGCCTGGCAGCACGTAGCACTTGGACAGGTAGGCGCTCGGCTCGCGGGTTACTCCGAACGACGGTTCGGGCCGGACCTCGGAGGCGCCGAACATCAGCACGTAGCCGTCCAGCACTCCCCCGGTCTCGTGCACCAGCACCACCCTCGTGGGCGAGGCCACGTGCGCAGCGAACTCGTCGACGGTCAGGTTCGTCGCGATGAACTCGGCGATGTCGGCGGGGTCGGTCCCGGGCGGGCAGGCCAGCGGGAACGTCGCGGCCGCCAGCGCGACGAGCGCGGGGACGTCCTCGGGCGTGGCGAACCGGACGCCTGCCGGCATCACGCCGCCCAGTAGGCCGACAGTGCGCGGGCCATGTGGTGGGGGTCCTCCACGCCGCACATCTCGCGGGCCGAGTGCATGCTGAGCAGCCCGATCCCGACGTCCACGGTGGTGATTCCGAGACGGGTGGCGGTGATGGGTCCGATGGTCGATCCGCAGGGGATGGCGTTGTTGGAGACGAACGGCTGCGTGGGCACCCCGGCCCGCTCGCAGGCCTCGAGCCAGATCGCCCCGCCGACGGCGTCGGTGGCGTAGCGCTGGTTGGCGTTCAGCTTCACCAGTGGACCCTTGTTGGGCAACGGCCTCACGACCGGGTCGTGGTGGTTCGGGTAGTTGGGGTGGACGACGTGCCCGGTGTCGGCGGACACGCAGGAGGAACGAGCGAGCATGGCGCGGGTCCCGTCGACTTCGAGGCCGGAGGCCGACGCGATCCGCACGAGCACGTCCTCGAGGATGGGGCCGGCGGCGCCCGAGGTGGTGGCGGAGCCGACCTCCTCATGGTCGAACGCGGCGAACACGGCGACGTCGCGGCCCGGCTGCGCGGACTCGATGGCGGTCAGCGCGGCGTGGGTGTTCGAGAGGTTGTCCAGCCGTCCGGACGCGAAGAACTCGTCGTGGAGCCCGAACCTTGCCGGCGGGGCGACGTCGAAGCAGTAGAGGTCGTGCAGCGCCACGTCGGCCGCGTCGATCCCGGCGAGCTCGCACAGGTGCTTCAGCAGACCCCCCTTGGGCGCGAGCGAGAGGACGGGCTGCAGGTGGGTCTGCTTGTCCAGCTTGAGGCCGTCGTTGACGCCGCGGTCCAGGTGGATGGCCAGTTGCGGCACCCGCGCGATCGGGCCGGTGCGCACCAGGTGCTCCTGGCCGTCCCTGGTGACGATCCGGCCAGCGATCCCGAGTTCGCGGTCCAGCCACGAGTTCACCAGCATGCCGCCGTAGACCTCGACGCCCACCTGGCTCCAGCCCGCACTGGACAGGAGTTCACCCGGCTTCACCTTGAAGGCGGGGCTGTCGGTGTGGGTCCCCACGATGCGGAAACCGGCCGCCTCGTCGATCTCGCCGGGCTGCAGCCAGGCCACGACCGCGCCGTGGCGGACGATGAAGAACTTCCCGGCCCCGCGGGGGAACGCGCCCTTCTCGTCGACCCTCAGGAACCCGGTGGCCTCCAGCCTGGCCGCAGCCGTGGCAGCGGCGTGGAACGAGGTGGGCGAGGCGACGACGAAGTCGGCGAGGTCATCCAGGTGGGCGGCGGCGTCCTTGAGCATGACCAACAGTCAACCAGATCACCCACCGGAGACGCCCGCGGCCTCTGGCGCGGCTCACAGGAAGATGTCGGGGAACAGCATCTCGTCCGGGGTCCCGGGAACCGCTGCGTACCGGGCTAGGTCCGTCACCCCCACCTCGGCCAGCACGTCCTCCACCACAAGTGTCTGGCCGGTGCACGACGACGCGGGCCGCGTGATCACCTCATAGGCCGCGTCGGCGTAGATCTCGGGGGTCCGGCTCACGGCCATCAGCCTGTCACCGCCGATCACGTTGCGCACCGCAGCAGTCGCGATGGTGGTCCTGGGCCACAACGTGTTGGCCGCGATCCCGTCCTCCGCGAACTCGGCGGCCAGACCGAGGGTCGCCATCGTCATGCCGTACTTCGCGAGCGTGTAGCCGGTGTGCGCCCCGAGCCACCTGGGCGAGAGGTTCAGCGGTGGGGAAAGGGAGAGGATGTGCGGGTTGGCGCTCTCCCGCAGCGCCGGGACGGCCGCCCGGGAGAGCATGAAGGTGCCCCGGACGTTGACGTCCTGCATCAGGTCGTACTTCTTCGCGGCCAGCTCCGCGGTGCGGGACAGGTCGATCACGGAAGCGTTGTTGACGACGACGTCGATCCCGCCGAACTCGGCGAGGGTGGCCTCGACGGCGCGGGCGATGTCGTCGTCGCTGCGGACGTCACCGACGACGGCCAGCGCCCTCCCGCCGGCGGCGCGCACCTGCTCGGCGGCGGTGTGGACGGTGCCCTTGAGCTTCGGGTGGGGCTGGTCGGTCTTGGCGAGCATCGTGACGTTCGCGCCGTCGGCGGCTGCGCGCAGCGCGATGGCCAGGCCGATGCCGCGGCTGCCGCCGGACATCAGGACGGTGCGGCCCTCGAGGGGCTTCGCGGCGGTCACGAGCGGGCCTTCCCCGCGAAGGCGGCGATGCGGGCGCGGGCGTCGTCGCTGCCGAAGATGGCGCCGATGGTTTCGGCCTCCTCGGCGAGCTGCTCGGCGAAGGCACGGTCCGGCTGGGAGCGCACGAGGCGCTTGGCCTCGCCGTAGGCGCGGGTTGCCCCGGCCAGCCAGGAGCGGGCCACCTCCTCCGCCCTGCGAGCGACGGCGTCGTCGTCGACCACCTCGGCAACCAGCCCCCAGGCCAAGGCCTCGTCGGCCGCGAGCATCCGATCGGTCAGCACCAACTGCAGGGCACGGCGCTCCCCCACGGCCCGGGCGAGCTGCGCGGTGACCGAGAGGTCCGGGGTGAGCCCCACCTTGGCGTAGAGGCTGCCGACCCGGGAGCTCCGCCCCACGACGGCGTAGTCGGAGGTGAGCAGGATGCCGAGACCTCCGCCGGCGGTCGTGCCGTGCGCAGCCGCCACCACCGGGATGCTCGAGTTGCGCAGGGCGGCGATGCCTCCGTTGATGCTGTGCGCCAGCGCTTCGATCTCAGCGCCGGAGCCCATCTCGGTGGCCATCGCCACCACGTCGCCCCCGGCACAGAAGGCGGGGCCGGCGGCGTCGATCAGGACGGCGCCGACGTCGTCGCGGGAGGTGGCCTCGAGCGCTGTCTCCTCCCACGCCGCCGCGAGGGCGGCGTCGAAGGCGTTGAGCCGCTCGGGCCGGTTCAGGGTGATGCGTGCCAGGCCGTCGTCGACGGACAGCAGGATCGGTTTGGACACAGGACGCTCCTTCGCGGCTGGTTCGGCCCCCCACGATAGCCGGGAGCGGTGACTGGTTCGTGAACTATCGTCGGGACCCCGACCTCCAGAGGAGTTCCGAAATGGCCACAGTCGTTCCGTTCCCGAAGCCATCGGTCGACGGTGGGCGGCGCGCGCTCCGATTCCTCGTCGCTGTCCTGCTCGGCGTGCTGCTCGCCGTCGGCATGCTTCCGCGCCCGGCTGCGGCGGACACCGGCTGGGTCTACACGACGCCGGGCGAGCACACCGTCGGCGGCCGCCAGTGGCGCACCTGGTGCGAGGAGTACACCTCCACCATCCATCGCTGCCAGAGTGAGATCTGGGCGACCCAGATCATCGAGCACCCCGGCAGTGGCTACGAGGTGGTCAACGGGTGGGCCTTCAACAACCTCACCTACCTCCCGATCCCCGAGTCCGCGTGGGGCGACAACCCGCTCGCGAGCACCGGGGACTTCACCTCCAACGGCAGGCAGTGGCGCACGTCCTGCAAGGACGAGTGGACGGGCCCCAACGGCTGCCGCTCGTTCATCCGCGCGACGGTGGTGGCCGCCTCCGGTGGCCGCTACGTCAAACAGGACAGGTGGATCTTCAACAACCTGGTGCAGTTCGGCCGCACGACCACCCCACCCGACGTGACGACGCCACGCAGCTGCACGGTGACGGTCGAAGGGATCAGGATCGACCTGCCCGCCTCCCGCGCCACCGCCACGGCCGTGCGCAGCAGTGGGACCACCGCCGTCGTGACGATGGTGCAGCGGGTGCCCAACACCTCCTGCACCGTGCGCACAGTGTTCCGGGACACGACCGGCAGGATCGGGGCTCGCGGCACCGCCCCGGCGGCCGAGCGCAGGCAGGACACCCTGACCACCCCGACCGGCGACTTCACCGTCAACGACGCCTTCGGGCTGGACCCGGACCCGGGCACCGCGCTGTCCTGGCGCGACGTCGGCCCCAACTCCTACTGGGTGCTCGACAACGACTCGCCCCACTACAACCAGTGGCGCGAGGCCTCGGCCGGCGGCTTCGACAGGTCCGAGTCCGAGCACCTCGCCGACTACGCGGGCCAGTACGACCTCGTCGGGGTCATCGACTACAACCGCTCCCCCGCGGTGAAGGGCAAGGGCGGAGCCATCTTCCTGCACGTGCACGGTTCCGGCGCGACGGCGGGCTGCGTGTCGATCACCAAGGCCAACATGCGCACGTGGTTGCAGCACGCCACTCCCGGCGACGTGATCGCCATCCGCTGACTCCACCCGAGATCCCTGAAACGAATCAACAATCGGTTCTGGGCCCGGCAACGGGCCCACTTCCACTGACTGAGTTCCTGCGCAGTGGACCGCACCGCCGCCCCGGCTCTGGCCACGTTTGGAGCGGCATGGGAACCTAGTACCTGTGAGTGGTGCATTCGAACCCCGTGCGCAAGGGGACTCCTGGTTCCGGGTAGGCCGGGTGGACGTGACGTCCACCATCTTCGTGGTGGCCCTCGGCGCCCTCGGTCTGCTTGCCTCCGTGATCGTCCCGTTCCTGCCGATGCTGCTCGCGCTCGTGCCCGACGCGCTGTTCAACGGCGAGGTCTGGCGCCTGTTCACGTGGCCGCTGGCCGACCAGATCTCGCTGTGGAGCCTGCTGACTTTGGTGCTGCTGTGGTATTTCGGCACCGCCCTGGAGTCGCAGGTGGGCCGCGCCCCGATGGCTCGCCTGTACCTGTGGTGCTGGGGCGCCCTGACCATCTCGACCGTCCTGGTGGGCGTCGTGGCCCGCGGCTCCGTGGCCGCGCTCGGCATGAACACCATCGAGTTGTTCATCCTGCTGCTGTGGATCGCCGAGTACCCCACCCGCCGGTTCTTCTTCAACATCCCCGCCTGGGTGATCGGCGCCGTCCTGCTCGGCCTGCAGGTGCTGCAGATGCTGGCCGCCCGGGCGTGGGGTGGCCTGTTCTCGCTGCTGATCGCGCTGGTGATCGTCGCCCTCGCCGCCAAGCGCGTCGGGCTGCTCGGTACGTACTCCTGGATCCCCGGCAGCCAGCAGCGGACCCGACGGCGCAGGACGCGGCACCGCGCGCCCACCCGCACCGAGAAGCGCCACACCTCCGACGAGCAGCGTCTCGACGACCTGCTGGGCAAGATCAGCGCCAACGGCCTGCACAGCCTGACCAAGTCGGAGCGCGCGGAGCTGGAGAAGTTGCGCCTGCGGCGGCGTCGCTGACCCCAATTGTCGGTGGCTCCTGAAATGGTGGACACATGACCACCACAGGCATCATCGTCAGCATCGTCGCGGCACTGCTGGGCGCCCTCGCCGGCCACGTGCTGGCACGACGCACCCGTGTGGCCGAGGCCACGGCCGAGCAGGAGAAGGTGCTCTCGGATGCCAGGCTCGATGCCCAGACCGCCCGCTCCGAGGCCAGCCGCGCCCGCGAGGAGGCTGCGATCGTCCGCTCCGAACTGGCCGGCCACCTGACGCAGATGGCAGACCTGCGCACGGCGGCGGTCGAGGCGCAGCGGCAGACCGCGGAGGTCCGCAGTGAACTGACCACGGCGCTGTCGGGCAGGGCCACCGCCGAGGCGGAGCGGGACTCCGCGCTGCGGCTGACCGAGGAGCTGAAGGCGGACCGCAGGGCGATGGAGGACCGCTTCAAGCTGCTCTCGGAGCAGTCGCTCGAGGCGCAGAGCGCGAAGGCGGACAAGACTGCCAGTGACCGCCTGGCCGCCACCCAGCAGATGGTGACTCCCCTGCAGGAGCACCTCAACCGCCTGAGCGACCGGCTCAACGACGTCGAGAAGCAGCGCGCCACCCTCGCCGCCGAACTGCGGGAACAGGTGCAGGCGGTCAAGGACTCCGGCGAGACCATCCGCAGGGAGGCGCTGAGCCTCAGCACGGCGCTGCGCACCCCGCAGGTCCGCGGCTCCTGGGGCGAGCAGAGCCTGCGCCGGATCGTCGAGATCTCCGGCCTGATGGCCAGGTGCGACTTCGACGACCAGACCTCCTACACCAGCTCCGACGGCGACCGGTTCCGCCCCGACATGCGCATCAACCTTGCCGACGGCAAGGTGGTGTTCGTGGACTCCAAGGTTCCGCTGAAGGCCGTCCTCGACGCCTACAACACCGAGGAGATGGTCGAGCAGAAGAAGCACCTGGAGACCTTCTCCCGCCATGTGCGCGGCCACATCGACGACCTCAGCGGCAAGAACTACTGGCACCTGGACGTCGGCTCGCCCGAGTTCGTGGTCCTGTTCCTCGGCTCCGACGAGTTCTACCGCCTGGCGCTGGAGCAGCAGCCGGACCTGCACGAGTACGCCGCCCGCCGAAACATCATGCTGGCCGCTCCCGGCACGCTCATCCCCCTGCTCCACATCGTCGCCCACGGCTGGAAGCAGGCGGCACTTGCGGAGTCCGCCGCGAAGGTCTCCAAGCTCGGACGGGAACTCCACGAACGCATCTCCTCCCTGGGGGACCACTTCGAGAAGCTGGGCAAGTCCCTCAACACCACGGTCGGCCACTTCAACCGGGCCGTCGGAACCCTGGAGACGCGCGTGATGGTCTCCGCCCGCAAGCTCAAGGACCTCGACGTCGTGGACGCGGACCTCAAGGAGCTACCCACCGTGGACACCACCCCTCGCGAGATCTCCGTGCCGGAGATGATCGATTACCAGGACCGACAGGAGCGCCGCGCCCTCGAGGCGTCGCTGTTCGACGAGGAACCGGACTTGGAGCTCGGCACCGTTAGGGAGCTGCGCAGGCGCACGGGCACCGGTGACACAATGGGCGAATGAGCGCCCTGACTGAACTGGCAGCACTGGTACCCGAGGCCACGAGCAGGTTGTCTTGCATCGCCGCGCGCACCCCGGTGCAGCGCAACGCGAGGCTCTCGGCGGCCACCGGCTCGGACATCTGGATCAAGCGTGAGGACCTGCAGCCGGTGCGCTCCTACAAGCTGCGCGGCGCCTACAACCTGATCAGCCAGCTGAGCCGGGAGCAGCAGGCTGCCGGCGTGGTCTGCGCCTCGGCTGGCAACCACGGCCAGGGCGTGGCGCAGAGCTGCGCGGTGCTCGGCATCCGCGGCACGGTGATCGTGCCCACCACCACGCCACGCCAGAAGCGGCAGCGGATCCTCCAGCTCGGCAAGGGCCACGTCGAACTGATCATGTCCGGGTCCACCTATGACCAGGCCAGCCGCGCCGCGAAGGAGTTCGCGGATGCCAACGGTTCCACGATGGTGCCCGCCTTCGACCACCCGCTCACCGCCTCCGGCCAGGCGACGGCCATCGTGGAGGCCTTCGAGCAGCTCGACCGGGTGCCCGACGTGGTGGTGCTGCCGGTGGGCGGCGGTGGACTGATGGCCGGTGCCGCCGCCTGGCTGCGCAGCAATCATCCCGCGGTCCGGATCGTCGGGGTGGAACCGGAGGGCGCACCGTGCGTGGCCGCCGCGATCTCCGCGGGCCGGCCGGTGGAACTCCAGGAAATCGACACCTTCGTCGACGGCGCAGCCGTCAGCCGCGTCGGCGACTACACCTTCGACGTCATCCGCGAGGCCGACGTCGAACTGGTCAGGATCCCCGAGGGGCAGGTCTGCTCCGAAATGCTGGAGATGTACCAGGTCGACGGCATCATCGCCGAGCCGGCAGGCGCCCTGGCCCCCGCCGCGCTCCCGACCGCTGGCGTCGGCAACCGCATCGCCATCCCGGCGGGGTCCACGGTCCTGACCATCGTCTCGGGTGGCAACAACGACGTCGCCCGCTACGCGGAGGTGGTGGAGCGGTCCCTGGTTCACGAGGGCCGCAAGCGCTACTTCCTCGTGGAGTTCCCCCAGGAGCCGGGGGCGCTGCGCCGCTTCCTCAACGACGTCCTCGGCCCGGAGGACGACATCACCTACTTCGAGTACGTGAAGCGCAGCAGCCGCGACACCGGGCCCGCCCTGGTGGGCGTAGAGCTGGGACAGCCCGGCGACTACGAGTTCCTGCTCCAGCGCATCACCGAGTCCGGCATGCAGGTGGAAGTGGTGGCGGCCGAGAGCCCCTTCTTCAGGTTTCTGATCTGACCTGTTCGAGGAATTCGGCGATCCGGCCGATCGCCTCCTCGAGCAGCTCCACGTCCGGCAGCGTCACCAGCCGGAAGTGGTCCGGTTCCGGCCAGTTGAAGCCGGTGCCGTGCGTCACGAGGATGTGCTGCGAGCGCAGCAGGTCGATCACGAACGCCTGGTCGTCGGTGATCGGGTAGACCTCCGGGTCCAGCCTCGGGAACACGTAGAGCGCACCCGAGGGTCTCACCGAACTCACGCCGGGGATCTCGTTCAGGAGTCGGTGCGCCAGCATGCTCTGCTCGTAGAACCTGCCGCCCGGGCCGATGAACTCCTCGATCGACTGGTAGCCGCCGAGCGCGGTCTGGATGGCGTGCTGGGCGGGGACGTTGGAGCACATCCGCATGTTGGAGACCAGGGTGAGGCCCTCGAGGAAGTCGCGCGCCAAGTGCTTGGGACCGGAGACCATCACCCAGCCGGCGCGGTAGCCGCACACGCGGTACGCCTTGGACAGGCCGCTGAAGGTCAGGCACAGCACGTCGTCGCCGGCGAAGGTGGCCGCATGGTGGTGGACGGCGCCGTCGAACAGGATCTTCTCGTAGATCTCGTCGCTGAAGACCACCAGGTCGTGCCTGCGCGCGATGTCCACGAGGGCCCGTACGGTCGCCTCGTCGTAGACGGCGCCGGTGGGGTTGTTGGGGTTGATGATCACCAGCGCGTGGGTGTTCTCTGTGATCTTGGACTCGATGTCGGCCAGGTCCGGGGCCCAGCCCTGCTCCTCGTCGCACAGGTAGTGCACCGGAGTGCCGCCCGAGAGGGAGACCGCCCCGGTCCACAGCGGGTAGTCCGGGGCGGGGACGAGGATCTCGTTCCCGTCGTCGATGAAGGCCTGCAGCACCAGCGAGATCAGTTCGGAGACGCCGTTGCCTATGAAGACGTCGTCGACGTGGCAGTCCACCAGACCATGGCTCTGGTAGTACTGCGCCACGGCGGTGCGTGCGGAGAAGATCCCGCGCGAGTCGCTGTAGCCCTGGGCCTCGGGCAGGTGGTGCACGATGTCCGCGACGATCGAGGACGGCGCCTCGAAGCCGAACGGAGCCGGGTTCCCGATGTTCAGCCGCAGGATCCTGTGCCCCAGCGACTCCAGGCGCTCGGCCTCCACGAGGATGGGGCCCCTGACGTCGTAGCGGACGTCCTTCAGCTTGCGGCTCTGCCTGATCTCACGCATCCACCCATGATCGCAGCAGGATCAGTGTTTGAGGGCTGTGTTCGCCTTCAGGTCGCGGCGCAGTTCCGGCGGCAGCGAGAACGTCAGGTTCTCCTCCGTCAGGCGCTCCTCCGTCGCGGGCGGGAAGCCACGCTCCTCGAGGAAAGCCAGGACGCCCTGCACCAGTTCGTCGGGCACGGAGGCACCGCTGGTGACGCCGACTGAGGTGACGCCCTCCAGCCAGGCCTCGTCGATCTCCGTGGCGTAGTCGACGAGGTGGGAGGCACCGGCGCCGGCCTCGAGCGCGACCTCGACCAGGCGCACCGAGTTGGACGAGTTCTTCGAGCCGACCACGATCATCAGGTCCACCCGAGGTGCGATCTGCTTCACGGCCTGCTGCCGATTCTGGGTGGCGTAGCAGATGTCGTCCGACGGGGGGTCCATCAGGAGCGGGAACTTCTCGCGGAGCCGGTTCACGGTCTCCATGGTCTCGTCCACGCTGAGAGTGGTCTGGCTGAGCCATGCCATGGGGCGGTCGGTGGGAACGTCGAGCTCGTCGACGTCGTCGGGGTGCTCGACGAGGGTGATCCTGTCGGGGGCCTCACCGGTGGTCCCCTCCACCTCCTCGTGGCCGGCATGGCCGATCAGGAAGATGTCCACGTCCTCCTTGTCGAAGCGCACGGCCTCGCGGTGAACCTTGGTCACCAGTGGGCATGTGGCGTCGATCGCCTTCAGCTGGCGCTGGGCGGCCTCGGCGTGCACGGCCGGCGAGACGCCGTGGGCGGAGAACACCACGGTGGAGCCCTCGGGCACCCCGTCGAGCTCCTCCACGAAAATGGCTCCGCGCTTCTCGAGTGTCTCGACAACGTGCCGGTTGTGCACGATCTGCTTGCGCACGTAGACCGGTGCGCCATAGGTCTCGAGCGCCTTCTCGACGGTGATCACGGCCCGGTCCACGCCGGCGCAGTAGCCACGGGGGGCTGCGACGAGGACCTGCTTCTTGGTCTGGGGGGCGTTCATGCCTGCCAGTCTAGGCGAGGCTGGTGAGGATCAACCCAGCAGCGCCGGGAGCATGACCGCAACCAGCACCGCAGAGGTGACGATCTCCCAGATACCGACGAGTTTCACGTCGACCTTCCGGCCGCGCATCGGGCCCAGCAGCGGGACCAGCAGGGCGCGGACCGCGACGGCGACGAAGAACGCCACCAGCCACCAGCGCGGCAGCGGTTCGGGGACCCACGCGACGGCAACGGCGCACGCGGCGTGCCAGGCCACGGAGAAGGCCACCCAGCCCGGTTTGCCCCGCTCCCTGATCACGGTCTTGACATAGGCGACGGTACCGAAGAAGTACCCGAAGCACACGAGCGCGACGGCCACGGGCACCTGGGACCAGCCGCCCATCACCACCGGGATCAGGCAGGTCGCGACGATGGTGGCGAGCCCCGACACGACGTCGCGCTCGTGGCGCCGCCAGGACAGCCAGAGCGCGAAGGAGCAGATGGGCGCGAAGACGAACACCCAGGGCCACCAGCTCGGCGTGAGGACCAGCAGCACCAGCCCCAGCGCCGCGGCCCCGGCGCCGTAGGTGGCGAGCGCGGGCACGTAGCGGGGCTTGAACCGCGACTTCAGCCACAGGCCCGCCGCGAAGAAGGCGAAGTAACCGACCAACCAGAACGCGAACAGGACCCCCTGCTCGATCCGGAACCGTCCGGCACCGACGGTGTGGGCGAGCCCGAACAGCCACGGCAGCACCAGCATGGCCCAGGCCCCGTGCTGGTTGGGGAGCCACCCCCTTGCCGGGCCCTTCGCACGCTTCATGCCGATCAGCGTATCGACGGGTTTGTCGGTGCCCGCCGGTAGGGTACCCGTCATGGCGATGAACAGTTCGGCCGAGGAGCCGCAGCCCCTTGGCCGCGTCGTCATGGCGGTCAAGGACTGGGTGGGCAGGCTGGGCGAGATCTGGGTGGACGCCCAGGTGATCGAGATCAAGCGCCGCAGCGGCCCGACGCAGTTCCTGACCTTCCGGGACAGGATCGCCGACGTCTCGGCCTCCGTCACCGCCTCGGCGCTGGTGCTCGACGCCGCCGGGCCGCTACCGGAGGGCTCACGCGTCACCGCCCGGCTCCGCCCCCGCCTCTGGGACCGCAACTCCTCGCTCAGTTTCGAGTGCCTCGAGATCCGCGTCGCCGGCGAGGGGCGCCTGCTCGCCCGGCTGGAGCAGCTCAAGCGCAAGCTCCAGGCCGAGGGCCTGTTCGAGCCGCACCGCAAGCGTCGGCTCCCGTTCATCCCGCGCACGATCGGCCTGGTCACCGGCAAGGGCTCCGACGCGGAGCGCGACGTGCTGACCAACGTCGAGAACCGCTGGCCCGCCCGCTTCCGCATCGCGTACGCCACGGTGCAGGGCCCGCACGCGGCCGAGTCGGTGATGCTCGCGCTGCAGCGCTTGGACGCGGACCCAGAGGTGGACGTGATCATCATCGCGCGCGGCGGCGGCAGCCTGGAGGACCTGTTGGCGTTCTCCGACGAGGGGGTGGTCCGCGCCGTCGCTGAGGCCACCACGCCGGTGGTCTCAGCCATCGGCCACGAGCAGGACGTGCCGCTGCTGGACTTCGTCGCGGACCTGCGCGCGTCCACCCCCACCGACGCCGCCAAGCGCGTCGTGCCCGACTTCCACCAGGAGGCCGAGGTCGTCTCGCAGGCGCGGCACCGGCTCGACGGCGCCCTCGCCAACCGCCTCGACGTGGCCCAGCGCTGGCTGGACGACGTCCGCACCCGGCCGGTCCTGCTGGACCCGACGTCCACCTTCGGCGCGCACCTGGACAAGCTGGAACTGCTGCGACACCGACTGGCCTCCGGCATCGAGCAGCGGCTGCGCCACGAGGAGTCGGACCTGCGCTCGGCGATCAGCAGCATCCGCGCAATGTCGCCGAAGGCCACCCTGGAGCGCGGCTACGCCGTCCTGGTCGACGGCGGCGGGCAGTCCGTGTCCTCCGTCGGCGACGCACACCCCGGGACCCGCATCAACGCATACCTGGCCGATGGCCAGCTGGAACTCGACGTCGTCGGCGTCACGGAGGAGGACAGCAATGGCTGAGGAACTCACCTACGAGGCCGCCCGGGAGGAACTGATCGAGGTGGTCCGCAAGCTCGAGTCCGGTGGTGCCCCGCTGGCCGACTCGATGGCGCTGTGGAAGCGCGGCGAGGAGCTGGCGGCGATCTGCCAGGGGCACCTCGACGCCGCCCGCGCCGTCGTTGCGAAGGCCAGGCAGGAACGCGAGCAGCAGGACTAGCCGGTCTCGGCCAGCGTCGCGGTGAACGCCTCGAGCTGTTCGAAGTCCGTGTCGCCGGTCACGACGGCACTCAGTTCGCCGTCGCGCCAGACCAGGCTGCGGGAGCGCCCGTCCTCGGAGACCCACCGCTCCCAGTCCCGCCCCGCCAGGGTGACTGACTCTCCCGAGGCGGCGCCGTCGCGGGTCACCCGGCCGATGAACTGCACGGGGGCGCGGTCGCGCTGCTGCACCGCCACGTAGATCTGGTTGGGCGCCATGAATCCCAGCTGCCAGGAGTTCCCCTCAGCGGGTTCGTTGTTGATCCACGGCTCGCCGTCCGTGGCCCACGCGACCCGTACCGGCACCCAGTCCTCTGGCAGGTTGACCGGCCGCAGCACCGGGTACGGCGACTCCTCCTCGGCCACCGAGAGCACGGGGCCGTAGTCCAGCCGCTCCACCTCGGGCTCGGGATCCATCGTGAAGAACCAGTAGATGAGGGCGATCGGCACGATCAGGACCAACAGCGAGATCACCATGTCGCGGGGACCTGCGTTCTTGTTCCTGCCAGCCATTGGCCCATCGTCCCACGCTCGGGCGGACCCGACCAATCGGCCGCTCAGCGTCCGTAGCGGCGCTCCCGCTGGGTGTAGCTGCGCAGTGCGCGCATGAAGTCCACCTTGCGGAAGTCGGGCCACAGCGCCTCGCAGAAGTAGAACTCGCTGTGCGCCGACTGCCACAGCAGGAACCCCGAGAGACGCTGCTCCCCCGAGGTCCGGATGATGAGGTCCGGGTCCGGCTGACCCTTGGTGTAGAGGTGGTCGGAGATCTCGTCGATCTCCAGGGTGCGGGAGACCTCGTCGAGGGTGGTGCCGGCCGCGGCCCGGTCAGCCAGGAGTGAGCGCACGGCGTCGCGGAGTTCGTGGCGCCCGCCGTAGGA
This sequence comes from Tessaracoccus rhinocerotis, assembly GCF_007197885.1. GTDB lineage: Bacteria > Actinomycetota > Actinomycetes > Propionibacteriales > Propionibacteriaceae > Arachnia > Arachnia rhinocerotis. The sequence goes on along the minus strand of NZ_VKKG01000002.1, from coordinate 250,395 downwards.
CACGGCGACGTTGACGTGCATCCCCTTCACGTCGGCCGTCGCAGCCGCCGACTCCCGCAGGTTGGCCGCGCACTCGGGCGGCAGCAGGTCCAGTGCGCCGACGGCCTGCACCCGCCAGCGGCCGGTGGCCGCCAGGTCCGCCACCAGGTCAGAGATGACGCCGAGCAGGGGTTGGAGCTCGTCGTCGGTCGACCGGTCCAGGTTGTCGGTGCTCAGCACCCAGAGGGTGACCACCTTCAGGCCGACGTCGTCGCACCACTCGACGAACTGTTCCAGCTTCGCGGCGCCTGCCCGGTAGCCCACGACGAGGGGCTGCCCAGGGGCGTTCAGCCTTGCCCAACGCCGGTTCCCGTCGGCGAGCACTGCGACGTGCTCGGGGAGGCGGGCCCGGTCCAGGTTCTCGAGCAGCTGTGTCTCGTAGGTCCTGTACAACCATCTGGGCGGCCACACGCGCTCCATGACGCGGCGGAGAAAGGTCATGCCAACAGGGTAGCGACGCCCCGCCGTTCCCCCGCGAAGATCGCGCAGGTAGCGTTTTCGCCATGGCGGACCGGGACAACCTACGGTACCGTAACCTACGTGAGCGTAAGCACTGAACGGACGACGATGAGCACCACGCCGGAGAAGCCCCTGATGCGCGGCTGGCTGCACCTGGGCTTCGCACCCCTGGTGCTGGTCGCCGGACTCGTCCTGACCATCTTCGCCCCGACGCTGCTGGGCCGGATCGGCTGCGGGGTGTTCACCCTCTCGGCCGTCCAACTGTTCGGCACAAGCGCCGCCTACCACCGGGGCAACTGGAACGCCCGCACGCTTGCCGTGTTCCGCCGCATCGACCACGCGAACATCTTCGTGTTCATCGCCGGCACCTACACGCCCTTGTCGCTGTTGCTTCTCGAGGGCGACTCCCGCGTCTTCCTGCTCGTGCTGATCTGGAGCATCGCCGTGGTGGGCGTCCTGTTCCGCATCGTCTGGTTGGGCGCCCCCCGCTGGCTCTACACGCTGCTCTACGTGGCGATGGGCTGGGCGGCGGTCGGCTGGCTGGGCCAGTTCTGGGCCAACGGCGGCCCCGCCGTCGTGGTCCTGGTGATCGTCGGAGGACTGCTCTACTCCCTCGGCGCGCTCGCCTACGGAACCAAGCAGCCCCGCCTCAGCCCGCGCTGGTTCGGATTCCACGAGGTGTTCCACACCTGCACCATCCTTGCCGCCACCTGCCACCTCGTGGCGATCGCGCTCGCGGTCTTCAGCATCTCCTGACCCGTCCCGGGACCGCACGGGGCCGGCGCGACGTAGTCTTGGTGCATGACGAACCAATTCCCACAGGACTGGAACAAGGCCGTGGTCTTCGTCGCCCATCCCGATGACGTCGAGTGGGGAATGGCTCCAGCGGTGAGCCACTGGACCCGGGGCGGCAAGACCATCGAGTACGTGCTCGCCACCAGCGGTGAGGCCGGTATCGAGGGCATGTCCCCCGAGGAGTGCGGCCCGCTGCGCGAGCAGGAACAGCAGCGCGCAGCCGCGCACGTCGGGGTCGAGGTGGTCGACTTCCTCGGCTTCCCCGACAGCAGGCTCCGCAACGACGAGACGCTGCGCGACGCCGTGGCGAAGGAGATCGACGCACGCCGACCCGACGTGGTGATCACCTGCTACACGGGCCCCAACTACACCGAGGAGATCCCGAACCAGTCGGACCACATCGAGTTCGGCAACGCCGTCCACGACGCCGTCGCCAGCGCCGAGCACAACCCGAGGTGGGTGTTCGAGAACGGGCCGGGAAGCACGCACTGCGTGGACGTGGAGGCCGAGGACGTCCAGCGCGCCGTCGCCTCGCTGGCCGAGCACAAGGTCTACCTGGAGGTGCTCAACCCGGACAAGCCCGCCTTCGAGCAGGCCACCGAACTGGTCGAGGACCTGGCCACCACCGACGACGGTCTGCTGCGGGTCGGGTTCATCCTCAAGTAGTCACTCCGCGGGGGGCCACTCCACCGGCTTGCCGAGCAGGACGTTGGCCCATGCGGCGTGCACGGACTCGTCGTCGCTGGGGTGGAACAGCCCTGCGAGGACGTCGCGGTAGAGGCGCGACAGCTCGTGCCGGTTGAAGTAGGACGAGCCGCCCGAGGCGCGGATGGCCTTCTCCACGACGTCCTTGGCCACCTCGGTGGCGCGCGACTTCACCGCGGACAGCTGCGGCAGCCAACGCGCTCCCCGGTCCACCTGCTCGTCGACGTCGCGGGCGATCTGGGAGATCTGCGGGAACATCCCGTCCAGCTGGATCGCTGCGTCAGCCAGCCGCCAGCGGATGTCAGGGTCGTTGCCGTAGGGGGCGCCCTGGTTCTTCATCGACTTGCGCCGACCCACCACCTCGACGGCTACGTCCAGCGCGCGCTGCGCGATGCCGGTGTAGACCGAGGCGAGGAGGATCTCGAAGTTGGCGAAGATGCCGAAGATGAACGGGTCCATCGTGGGGCCCGGCGGGATCCGCCGCACGATCCGGTCCGCCGGTGCGGCGACGCCGTCGAGGACCGTGGTGCACGACTGCGACGCCCGCATCCCGAGCGCGTCCCAGTCGTCCTTGACGGTGATGCCGCCGGCGTCCCGGTTCACGAAGCCCCAGACGTTGTGCGGGCCGTCCTCGCCAGTGGAGTCGGTCCCGAAGGTCCCCAGCCTGGTCCACCCGGGCGACATGGAGGTGAAGATCTTGGTGCCCGTGAACGCGTAGCCACCCTCGCCGTCGGGCGCGGCCTCGGAGGCGGAGCCGAACAACACCAGGTCGTTGCCCGCCTCGGAGACACCGAACGCGAACACCTCGCCGGCCATGGCGTCGGTGAAGATGAAGTCACAGCTGTCCTCGCCGCGCTCGTGGACCACCTTGGCAACGCCCAGCCAGACGTGGTGCATGTTGACCGCCAGCGCCGTCGCGGGTGCCGCCCCGGCCAGCCTCATCTGCTCACGCGTGAGTTCTTCGAGGCTCAGCCCTCCCCCGCCGAAGGACTTCGGCACCAGTGCGGTGAGGTAGCCGACGGCTGCCAGCTCCTCGAGGTCGTCGGTGGGGAACGTGTTCTCGCGGTCGTGCCCGGCGGCGCGCTCGCGGATGCGGTCCAGCAGTTCGTCTGACAGCAGCGGGTAAGTCATGCCCCCGAGACTACGACCCAGGAAATCACCCGGTCCCGGGTCCGAACATGAACGCCGAGTTACAGCAGTGTGATTTCTTCGCGGTTCCTCCCCGATCCACGGGTCCGGCGGGTTACATTGACGTCCATGGAGAACCGCTCCATCGAAGCCACCCAGGCCACCTGACCCACCCACGGGGGTCAGACCCAGGGTCTGCCCCCTGCGAAGGGAGCACCAGTGCTCAACGTCAACGATCACCAGGCAGTCGCCGCACCCACCGAAGCGGAGCAGGCGATCCGCACCTACGTCATCGACACCTCAGTCCTGCTGAGCGACCCGAAGGCAGTCCTCAGATTCGCGGAACACAACGTCGTGCTGCCCATCGTGGTGATCACCGAACTCGAGGCCAAGCGCCACCATCCCGAACTCGGCTTCTTCGCCCGCTCCGCCCTGCGCCTACTGGACGACCTCCGGCTGGAACACGGCCGGCTGGACACGCCGATGGCCATCAACGACGCCGGCGGCAACCTGCGCGTCGAACTCAACCACACCGACCCGACGGCCCTGCCCTCCGGGTTCCGGCTGGGCGACAACGACTCCCGCATCCTGGCCGTAGCGCTCAACTACAGCAACGAGGGCCACGACGTGGTGCTCGTGTCCAAGGACGTCCCGTTGCGCGTCAAGGCGGCCGCCGTGGGGCTCGCCGCGGACGAGTACCGCAACGAGCTACCGCTCGAGACCGGCTGGAACGGCATGACCGAACTCGACGTCACCTCCGACGACGTCGGCGCCCTCTACGAGCACGGCACCGTCGAACTGGCGGAGGCCGACGGCGTCCCCGTCCACAGCGGCGTGGTCCTGCACGCCCCGGGTTCCTCGGCGCTGGCACGCAAGCTCCCGTCGGGCGAGGTCAAGCTGATCAAGCAGGATCGCGAGGTGTTCGGCGTACGGGGAAGGTCCGCCGAACAGCGCGTGGCGCTCGAGCTCCTGATGGACGACGACATCGGAATCGTCTCCCTCGGTGGACGGGCCGGCACCGGCAAGTCCGCGCTCGCCCTGTGCGCGGGACTGGAGGCGGTGCTGGAACAGCGCAAGTACTCCAAGGTGATGGTGTTCCGCCCCCTGTACGCGGTGGGCGGCCAGGACCTCGGCTACCTCCCCGGCACGGCCGGCGAGAAGATGCAGCCTTGGGGCCAGGCCGTCTTCGACACCCTCTCGGCCGTCACGAACAAGTACGTGATCGACGAGATCCTCGAGCAGGGCCTGATCGAGGTGTTGCCGCTCACCCACATCCGGGGCCGCTCGTTGCACGACGCGTTCATCATCGTCGACGAGGCCCAGTCGCTCGAGCGCAACGTCCTGCTCACCGTGCTGTCCCGCGTCGGCCAGAACTCGCGCGTGGTCCTCACCCACGACGTGGCGCAGCGCGACAACCTGCGCGTAGGTCGGCACGACGGCGTCGTCGCGGTGGTGGAGAAGCTGAAGGGCCACCCGTTGTTCGCCCACGTCATGCTGACCCGCTCCGAGCGCTCCCAGATCGCGGCCCTGGTCACCGACATGCTCGGCGAGGGCTGAGCCACTCCCCCTACCGCTGCGAGGCCCTGGCCACACGTGCTCCGACGTCGGCCAGGGCCTCGTTCAGTCCCTCGGGTTCGATCACCTCGAAGTCGGTCTCGAACAACAGCAGCCAGGCCACCATCGCGCCGTGGGACCAGGAGCCGAGCTCCACGACGCAGCTGCCCTCGTCGACGGGGGTGACGCTGCCCTGGTGAGGGGGCAGCCACCTCGAGACCGCGCGGGCCGAGTCGTGCATCAGCACCTTTCCGGTGACGGGCCAGCTCGGCTGCTCCCGCTCCGCGCCGAAGTGGGCGGCCACCTCCTCGTCGCTGAGCTCGCGCGGGACGAAGCGGGGACCGTTGGTGCGCAACCCCATCCGGTCCACCCTGAAAGTGCGCCAGTCCCTGCGGTCCAGGTCCCACACCAAGGCGTACCAGCGGCTGCCCCGAGCCACCATCCGGTACGGCTCGCCGCGACGCATTGACTCGCCCCCGTCCCTCGCGGCGTAGTCGAAGCGCAGGGTCTCGTGGTCCCTGATCGCGGCCCCGATGTGCAGCAGCGCCTCGGCATCCACCTCCTCGGCGCCACCGCTGTGGCGCAGTGCGGTCACCTGGAGGGCGTCGACACGGTGCCGGAGCCTGGCGGGCAGCACCTGGCGGATCGTGGCCAGCGCCCGCAGCGCGGCGTCCTGGATCCCCGCGAGCCCGGTGGAGGCGGTCTGGAGCGCGACGGCGACCGCCACGGCCTGGTCGTCGTCGAAGAGCATCGGCGGCAGGTCCAGTCCGGGGGCCAGGCGATACCCGCCCGCGGGGCCCTTGGTGGTCTGCACCGGGTATCCGAGGTCCCGCAGCCGCTCCACGTCCCGGCGCACCGTTCGCGGACTCACCTCGAGGCGCTGGGCGAGGGCGTCGCCCGGCCAGTCCCTGCGCGCCTGGAGCAGCGAGAGCAGCTCGAGCAACCTTCCGGACGGATTCGACATGACTTCATTCTCGCATCGGTAGCGGACAGAACCTGTCCTCTACTGCTCGTAGCGTTCATCATGCAAACCCAACCAGAGCAGGAGCGGGAGACAGAGATGATCGAAGCGAAGGGGCTGACGAAGGACTTCGTGAGCCGGACCGAAACCGTGCACGCGGTGCGCGGCATCGACCTGCGGGTCGAACGTGGTGAGACCGTCGCGGTGCTGGGACCCAACGGCGCCGGCAAGACCACCACCATGCGGATGCTGACCACACTGCTGGCCCCGACGGCGGGCACGGCCCGCGTGGCCGGCTTCGACGTGACGCGGGACCCGGCGCGGGTTAGGCGCCGCCTCGGCTACGTGGGGCAGGGCAACGGCGCCGGCCACGGCCAGCGCGCCCTCGACGAGCTGTACTACCAAGGCATCACGTTCGGGCTCAGCCGCACGGAGGCCAGGCGCCGTGGCCAGGAGTTGCTGGACGGGCTGGACCTGGCGGGCAAGGAGCGCACCAAGGTCTCCGAGCTCTCGGGCGGCCAGCGACGTCGGCTGGACGTGGCGATGGGCCTGATGCACGCCCCGGAACTCCTGGTGCTGGACGAGCCCTCCACCGGACTCGACCCGCACAACCGGGCCAACCTGTGGGAGCACATCTCGGCGCTGCGGGCGGCCACGGACATGACGCTGCTGCTCACCACCCACTACCTCGACGAGGCCGACACCATGGCCGAGCGCGTGGTGATCATCGACCACGGCGCAGTCATCGCGGACGACACCCCCGAGACGCTCAAGACGCGGCACGCCGGTGACCGGCTGTCGGTCACCGCGGGGAGCCGCCCCGACGCCGACCACCTTGCCGCACGCCTGACGCAGTGGGAGGCCACCAGCGAGGTGGCTGTCGACGGCACCGTCGTGCACGCGGGAATCGCGCAGGGCTCCAGCAGGGTCACCGACCTGGTGCACCTGGCCGACGCCGCAGGCATCGACATCGCGGACATCCAGGTGCGCCGCCCCACCCTCGACGACGTGTTCCTGAACCTCACCGGCCGCAGCCTCCGCGAGACCGGCTCGACCCCCGAACTGGAGACCGCATCATGAGCGTCCTGACCGACACCGCCATCGTCACCTCCCGGGAAATGCGTCCCGTGCTGGGTGACCCCTTCTCCATCATCTTCAGCCTCGTCCAGCCGATCTTCTTCCTGGCGCTGTTCGGGCCCCTGCTGGCCGGGAACCTGGGCGACGAACTCCCCGGACAGGTCTGGCAGTGGTTCGTCCCGGCCATCCTGGCGATGATCTCCCTGTTCGGCTCCAGCGCGGTGGGCTCCAACCTGCTCTACGAGATGCAGACCGGGGCGCACGAACGGATGCTGGTGACCCCGCTCAGCCGCTCGTCGTTGCTGGTGGGCCGCGCGATGAAGGAGCTCATCACACTGGTGGCACAGGCCTTGCTGGTGGTGCTGGTGATGCTGCCGTTCGGTTTCCGGTTCAGCCTGCCGGGCGCCGTCGCCGGCCTGGTGCTGCTCGCCGTCCTGGGCGTGGGCATCAGCTCGCTCAGCTACGCCCTTGCCATCGCGGTCCGCAAGCAGGACTGGATGTTCTGGGCCGTGCAGCAGACGTTCCTGTTCCCGCTGATGATCCTGTCCGGGATGCTGCTGCCGCTGGAGGGCGGGCCCGGATGGATGCAGGTGGCGGCGCGGGTGAACCCGCTGACCCACGTGGTCGAGGCGGAGCGCGCACTGTTCGCCGGGGACTTCGGCTCCCCCGCCGTCGTGTGGGGGTTCGTCGCCGCCGGCCTGACCGCCGCCCTCGGGTTGTGGCTGGGGATCAGGTCGATGCGGCGTAGCGACTAGCCCACCCCTGCGCCACCTCGCCCGTGAGTGGCCCGGCCGGGAGTTCGCGCTCCCGGCCGTCCGGCCACACGATCCGGGTGACCGCCTGGACGTCGCGGGTGGTGGAGGTCAGGAAGACCTCGTCGGCGTCCTCGAGCGCCTCCAGTGGCATGTCCTCCTCCTCCGCCCCGCTCCACTCGAGCACCAGTGCGCGCGTGATGCCGGCGAGGCAGCCGACGTCGAGGGTGGGCGTCGTGATGCGGCCGCCCCGGACGACGAAGACATTGCTGCCGGTGCCCTCGCAGAGCCGGCCCCGGGTGTCGGCGAAGACTGCCTCACCCGCCCCGGCGGCGTGCGCGCGGGCCAGGGACACCACGTTCTCGGCGTAGGAGGTGGTCTTCACCCCGGCCATCGCGCCGCGCTCGTTGCGCACCCACGGCATCACTGCGAGGCTCTCAGCGGCGTCGCGCCTGCGCATGGGACCGGCCGAGACGACCAGGCGCGGGCTGCCTTCCCGCGCGCGATCCGACCCCTGGGGCCCGTCGCCGGCGGTCCACGTGATGCGCAACTGCGCGTCGGGGCCGGGATGGGCCTCGAGCAACCGCGTGACGGCCGCCCCGACGACGTCCACGTCGGGCAGCGGAAGTCCCATCCGCTGCGACGAGGTGACCAGCCGACGCAGGTGCGCCTCGAGTGCGAATGGCGCCAGCCCCGGGGCCTTGACCACCTCGAACACCCCGTCACCGACGGTGAGGCCATGGTCGTGCACGCTCACGACGGCGTCAGCGCCGTCGACCACTTCGTCATCGATCCAGATCAGCATGCCCCACCATAGCCCCCGCGCTCAGGCGCGGCGCCACAGCGGCGTCCTCAACTCGTTGTAGTCGGCGACAGGATCGAAGCAGACGGTGCCCCGGCACACGTACACGGCCCGCTCCGAGCGACCCTGCAGCAGGCTGCCCCAGCCCTCGGTCCCGGGAGCCGCGCGCAGGATCGCCGAGCCCGCCGGCGCCATCCGCCACACGGCACGGGCGAGTTCGTCGAACGGGTCCTCGGAGGAGACGACGACGGTGGCGCGCTTCAGCCCACGCCGCGCCTCGTCGCTGACCATCAGGTCCGACAGCGCGGAGCCCGCGAACCGGGGCGCCCGCGCAACCGTCGCCCAGGTGGTGCGGGCGGCCTCCTCGGCCCTGGCGAGGAGGTCCTCCCGCTCGGCCAGCAGACCGACCTGGCGCAGCGCGGACACCAGGGCGGACGTGCCGCTGGGCGAGACGTGGTCGGTCAGGGAGCGGGGTCGGTCGAACAGGTCAGAGGCTGCGGAGTCGAAGAAGCCGCCGTCGGGTGCACCGAAGAGTTCGAGGGCGCGCTCCACCAGACCCTCCGCACGGCGCAGCCACGTGGCGTCACCAGTGATCCCGGCGAGGACCGCGAACGCCTCGGCCACGGCGCCGTGGTCCTCCGCGGAGCCGCCGGCCGAGTCCGCGACACCTTCGAGGGAGCTGCGGCGCAGGTCGCCGTCGGCCAGGTGCACGTCGACGAGGTACTGGGCCGCCTCGAGAGCGATTTCGAGCCAGCGCGGCTCGTTGAAGACCATCGCGGCGTCTGCCAGCGCCGAGATCGCCAGGCCGTTCCAGCCGGCGACCACGAGCCGGTCGGTGGCGGGCCGGAACCGGGAGGCCCGCTCGGCCAGCAGCTTGGCGCGGACGTCGTCGAGCTTGTCCGGGTCCGGGCGGCCGCGCAGCTGCAGCACGGACAACCCGTCGGAGAAGGTGCCGCCCGCCGTGACGTGGAACGTGTCGGCAGCCCACCCGCCCAGCTCCTCGCCGAGCACGTCGGTGAGGACCTCCTGGTTCCAGAGGTAGAAGACTCCCTCGAAGGTCATCCCCCGGATGTCGGTGGAGTCCGCGTCGAGCGCAGCCGCGAAGGCCCCGCTCTCGGTGCGCATCTCGTGCACGAGCCAGCTGACGATGCCGTAGGCGGTGCGCTCGAAGAGGGCGCGCAGGGCGGTGTCGTGGTCCGCGGTGCGGCGCCAGCCGCGGACGTAGGCGCGCAGCAGCACGGCGTTGTCGTCGAGCATCTTCTCGAAGTGCGGCACCACCCAGCCGGCGTCGACGCTGTAGCGGTGGAACCCGCCGCCCACCTGGTCGTGGATGCCACCCCGGGCCATGGACTCGAGGGTGCGCTGGGCCATGTCGAGGGACTTGGGATCGCCCTTGACCAGCAGCGCGTCGAGCACCGTGGCGGTGGGGAACTTGGGTGCGTTGCCGAAGCCGCCGTGGATGACGTCGAAGTCCGCACCGATGGTGTCGACGGCGTCGCGCAGGTCGGGCGCCTGCGACGGTGGCTCCGGCTCGGAGGACCCCGCCAGCTGCTGCGCGATCACGTCGGCCGAGCCCACCACCTCGTCGCGGCGCTCCGCCCAGGCGGTGGCCAACGCGTCGAGCACCTGCGGGAAGGAAGGCATGCCGTCGCGCGGCTCCGGCGGGAAGTAGGTGCCGGTGAAGAAGGGCTTGCCGTCCGGGGTGAGGAAGGCCGTCATGGGCCAGCCGCCGGAGCCGTTGTTCAGCGCCTGCGTGGCGGCCATGTAGACGGCGTCGACGTCGGGGTGCTGCTGCCGGTCCACCTTCACGGGCACGAAGTTCTCGTTGATCTGGGCGGCGATCTCCGCGTTCTCGAAGGACTCGTCACTCATCACGTGGCACCAGTGGCACGAGGCGTACCCCACCGAGAGCATGATCGGACGGCCCGTCTCCGCCGCGTGGGCGAGGGCCTCTGGCCCCCACTGCCACCAGTCGACGGGTTGGTGGGCGTGCTGGAGGAGGTAGTCGCTGGTCGCGTCGCCGAGTCGGTTGGCCATGCACCGAAGGCTATCGCTCCGCCGAGTGGGACAATGGACGCCATGACCACCCACGCGGCACCTGACCGGAGGATGCACCCCGTCGTCCGGGCCGTACTCGTGATCGGCGCGCTGCTGGCCCTCATGTGGGCCCTGGAGGTGTTCGACCAGGCCACCTCCAACAGTCTGGACCCCCTCGGGATCGAACCGCGCCGCCTCGACTCGCTGGACAATGTCCTCGTCGCCCCGTGGCTCCACTACGGGTGGGTCCACCTCCTGGGCAACAGCGGCCCGTTCATGGTGCTGGGGGTCCTGACCTACCTGGCGGGACTGGCCCGCTGGCTGGTCACCACGGCGGCCTCCATCCTGGGCTCAGGGCTGCTGGTGTGGCTGGTCGCCCCGGCAAACACCGTCACGGCAGGCGCCTCGGGGCTGGTCTTCGGCTGGCTCGCCTACCTGCTGATCCGCGGCTTCTTCACGCGCAGGCCGGGGCAGATCGCGCTGTCGGTGGTGCTGCTGCTCGTCTACGGCGGCATCCTCGTGGGGCTGCTGCCGACGGCCGCCGGTGTCTCATGGCAGGGCCACCTCGGCGGCGCCATCGGAGGCGGACTGGCCGCCTGGTGGCAGCACGGCCGCCGCCGCAAGGCTGGTCAGGCGCGTCGCTGAGCCACCCTGTCCACGCGCGCCCTCAGCGCGCGGAGCGAGAAGACGACGGCCAGCACACCTGACTCCGGTTCCCCGTGCTCGACGGCGCGGGCGTAGAGCCTGTCGATGGCCTCCAGCGAGGCGTCCGACACCTCCCGCACGTCCTCGCGCCCAGCCCATGCCCGCAGGTGCGCGGCAGCCGCCGCGACGGCGTCGGCGACGGCGTCACGGTCCGTCCCGTCCACGTGGACCGCCACGGGCGTCTCCCACGCTGCGCCGGAGAGTGCGTCGATGACGTTGATGGCTCGGTTGACCACCGAGCGGAGCGCGGCCCCGTCGGCCTCGTCGTCGGCGATCCGGTCCCGACGCCACAGCGTGCGGATGTTGAACCGGCGGCTCTCACGAGCCTCACCGAGCTCGTCCTCGACGTCGACCACCCAGGCTTCCAGCTCCGGCGCCCAGTTGGCCCAGTCCTCGCGATCCGGCGGCCACACCCCGCGCAGCATGGCTGCGAGCTCGTCCAGCCGGTCGGCGAGTTCCCCGATGGCGCGGTTCTTCCTGCCGCGCGCCTCGTCCACGTGCAGCGGCGGCATCACCACCGCGTTGATCGTGATGCCCACCAACATGCCGAGGCTGAACTGGCCCACGTAGCCGATCGCGTAGCCGTCTGCGTCCACACCGCCGAACAGGATCACCAACACCGCCGCCACCGGCACCATCGAGGCCCCGTCGCCGAGCGCCCGCACCCCCTCCACCAGCACCCCGACCGCCGCGATCACCCCGATCTTGAGCAGTCCGTAGACGTCCAGCGGCAGCAGCAACAGGCCCATCGCGGCGCCGATCACCAGCCCGGCGGCGCGCTGGGTGGCGGCCCGGGCGATGGTGACCAGGGTCGTCCCGGTGGCGACGAAGGCGCCGAGGGCGGCAGCGTAGGCGTACTGCGCCATCTCCCCGGGCAACAGGTTCCCGACGGCCCACGCAGCCATCGCCGCGAGCGCGGCGCGGCTGGCCTGGGCTACCCGGAACAACACCTAGATCACGAACTCGGGTTCGAGCGGCACCTGCCGCAACCCCTTGAACAGGTCGTCCTCCGGGATCATCGTCGGCACCTTCGAGATCACGAGCTGGTAGTCCTCGGTGGGCCAGCCGGCCTGCTGGATCTCCAGCGGCACCGCGAACCAGGGGCCGTCCGGGTCGATCTGGGTGGCGTGGGCGCGCAGCGCCGCGTCTCGGACGTGGAAGTAGTCGCCGCAGTGCACGAAGGTCGTGATCCGGCCGTCGGAGAACGGGTCGTCGTCACGGGTCGGGGCGGGCTGGCGGGACTCGAGGCCGTGCTCGTGCATCAGCTCCTCCAGCGCTGCGTAGCGCCGCCGGTGGAACCCCATGTGGTAGTAGAGCTTGGCCGCCTGCCAGGCGGGTCCGTGCTCCGGCCACAGCGACGGGTCGGCAGCGGCCCGGAACGCCTCGACCGTGATGTTGTGGCACTGGACGTGGTCCGGGTGGGGGTAGCCGCCGCGCTCGTCATAGGTGGTCACCACGTGGGGGCGGAAGTCACGCATCACCTTCACCAGGCGACCGGCTGCGACGACCGGGTCCTCCAGCCCGAAGCAGCCCTCGGGCAACGGCGGGAGCGGGTCCCCCTCCGGGAACCCGGAGTCGACGAACCCGAGCCAGACCTGGTCCACCCCCAGGATCGAGCGCGCCTCGGCCATCTCCCGTCGACGGATCTCCGCGATGTTGACGATCACCTCGGGGTCGTGGGCGAGCTTGGGGTTGAGCACGTCGCCGCGCTCCCCGCCGGTGCAGGTGACCACCATCACCTCGACCCCCTCGGCCACGTACTTCGCGGTCGTGGCAGCGCCCTTGCTCGACTCGTCGTCCGGATGGGCGTGGACGTGCATCAGACGAAGCGGGGCGGGTCCGGGCCGGTTCATGCCTCCAATCTTGGCCCGTGCGCAGCCGCCTTTACCAGCCGGGCACAATGGTGGCGTGACCAAGCCTCAACTCTCCGACGCCGAACGCGCGCGAATCTCCGCCCGTTACCCGAAGCGGAACCCCGTGGACGTGGCCGTCGGGATCGGTGCGGCCGTGGCGCTCGTCGCCGCGGTGGTGATCGTCGCCGTCTCGGGACTGATCCGCTCCAACCCTCCGGTCGCTGGGCTCGTGCGGGCCTTCGACACCGTCAGCGCCCAGGTGACCGAGGTCGAACTGGTGGTGCAGCGCAAGGATCCGGCCGAGCCCGCCACCTGCTTCCTGTTCGCGCAGGCGGAGAACTACGAGCGTGTCGGCGAGCTCCAGGTGGACGTACCGCCGGGCGACAAGGAACTCACCGAGGTCTTCGTCGAGATCAGAACCATCCGCGAAGCAGCGGCCGTCGACCTCGAGGGCTGTCAGTTGGCCGGTTGAGTGGGCTAGGCTGGTTCGATGTCCGACAACACTGCCGACACCGTGTGGCTCACCCAAGAGGCCCACGACGCACTCGAAGCCGAGCTCAACGAGCTCAAGACCGTTGGTCGTCCCGACGTGACCGCCCGCATCGCCGCGGCGCGCGAGGAGGGGGACCTCAGCGAGAACGGCGGCTACCACGCCGCCCGCGAGGAACAGGGCCAGATGGAGGGCCGCATCCGCCAGCTGGAGCAGCTCCTGCGCACAGCACAGGTGGGTGAGCCCGAGGGCGATCCCGACGAGGCGCTGCCCGGCAAGGTGATCACTGTCGCGTTCGACGGTGACGAGGACGACACCGACACCTTCCTGCTCGGCTCCCGCGAGGTGCTGGGCACGGACGCATCCGTGGAGAACGCCGTCTCCCCACAGTCGCCGCTCGGCGCCGCCGTGAACGGCCGCAGGGTGGGCGACGAGGTCAGCTACGAGACCCCGACCGGGAAGACGCTGAGCGTCACGATCCTCAAGGTCGAGGTCCTGTAGCCACAGCCACTCAGAGGGCGGCGATCAGCCCGGCGGCCACCTCACTGCTGATCTCCCCCGCGGCGACGCGCGCGAGGATCTGCTCCTGCGGCGTCTCCCCGGGGGACGGCTCGCCCTGCTGGCCGTCGTCGGGGACGGCGGCACCGAAGCCGAGCTTGGCGACGACGGCGTCGAACCGGGCCCGCGCCGTCGGGTAGGACACTCCCAGGTGCTTCTCCACCTCGCGCAGGTTCCCGCGTGAGGTGAGGAACACCTTCAGGATCTCGTGCTCCGCCTCGTCGAGGGCGCAGTAGGTGCAGCTGGCGAACTCGCCGGCCAGTTCCGTGCCGCACTTGAGGCAACCCTTGCGGGTGATGATCAGGTCCTCGCCGCAGACGGGGCAGTCTGCGGGGGCGTGGTACAGGTGGTTCGGCATGTCACTCGTCCTCCGTGTTCCTGATGCTCGCCAGGCCCATCACGACGCTGATGTCGAGGCGGGCCGAGCCGTTGCCGACGATGAGCTCGTCGACGTTGTCGCTGTCCCCGGGCCAGTTGATGCGGCCGAGTCGCGCCTCACCGCGGATGGTGACGTTGGCACCCTCCGTGAGGTTGACTGTGAGGCTTCCCGACTCCACCCGCAGCTTCGAGCGCCCGGTGCTGATCGGGCCCTCGACGGTCACGGCGCCGGCCTGCGAGAGCAGGTCGGACACCTCCGTGACGTCCTCCAGCGAGCAGCCACCCCCGGTGACGCGGATGCGACCCAGCTTCGGCACGCCCGAGGTCCGCAGGCCCCCGGTGGTCAGTTCGGCGTCCACCACCAGGCGCGGGTTCACCTTGATGACCAGTTCCTTGCCGAGCCCGATGTCGCGCAGGTCGTCGAGGCTGCGCGGCGGCCGGATCAGCGAGAAGCCGTTGAAGCTGGGGCCGAAGTCCCCCGTGCTGCTGATCTCCATGACGGTGCCGTTGCGGCGCAGCACGTGCTGCCCCTCGACCGTCAGGGTGGTCACCGACGGGTCGGCCTCGACGCGCACCCGGCGCCCGACGGCGGTGATGGCGATCCGCTCGAGCCCGCCCGCCCGGGGCTTGCTCCTCGGCCGCTCCCCGTCCGACGGTTCCTCGGCGGCGGTCTCCCTGGGCTCTGCGCCCTGCTTCAGTTCCTCGATCCGACGATTGGCCTCCGCGGCGTCGATCCGCCCGGCGGCCAGCTCGTCGAGGATCGGTCCAAGATCCAAGTTGCTCATGCACCAATGTTAAAACGTCCTTTCCATTGTGGGAACACTTCTTCACGGATTGGAACCCTGAATCAACCCTGATGTCCCTGTGGCAAAGTTCTGGCCATGGCAAAGCCCCTCTCAGAACTCGTTGCGCCGGACTGGGCCGAGGCGCTCGCCGACGTCGAACCGAACATCCATGCCATGGGGTCGTTCCTGCGGGACGAACTGGCCGCCGGACGCGGCTACCTGCCCGCCGGGGAACACGTGCTGAGGGCTTTCAGCAGGCCACTGGCGGACGTCCGCGTGCTGGTCGTGGGACAGGACCCGTACCCGACGCCCGGCCATCCCGTCGGGCTCAGCTTCTCGGTGGCCCCCGACGTCCGTCCCATCCCGCGCAGCCTGGCGAACATCTACGCCGAGCTCGAGGCGGACCTCGGGATCCCGCCCGCCGGCCACGGGGACCTGTCCGCCTGGTTCGAGCAGGGGGTGCTCCTGCTGAACCGCGTGCTGACCGTGCGGCCCGGGGTCTCGGCCTCCCACCGCGGCAAGGGCTGGGAGGAGATCACTGCCGCGGCGGTGCGCGCCCTGGCAGCGCGCGGCGGGCCACTCGTGGCGATCCTGTGGGGCCGTGACGCCCAGGGGGTGCAGCCCCTGCTCGGGGACGTGCCCGTGATCGCCAGTGCGCACCCGTCGCCGCTGTCCGCAAGAAACGGCTTCTTCGGGTCACGCCCCTTCAGCCGCGCCAACGCGGAGCTGGAGCGGCAGGGCGGCCGCGCCGTTGACTGGCGCGCATAGGCTGGGGCCATGGACATCGACGTGATGGATTGGATCCGCAAGCACCTCGAACCGCGCACGATCACCCCGGAGGAGGCGCTCCCCGGGCGTGACGAGCCGGTGCTGTTCCCCGTGCCGGAGCACGCGGTGCTGGGGCTGCCGCTCGACGCGGAGCCGGAGGGTACCGAGGTGGCCTACTTCGCTCTCGGCTGCTACTGGGGCGAGGAGCGCATGTTCTGGCAGACCGAGGGCGTCGTGAACACCGCCGTCGGGTTCATGGGCGGGTTCACGCCCAATCCCACCTACGCCGAGTCCTGCACCGGCAGCACCGGGCACACCGAGACCGTGAAGGTCGTCTTCGACCCCGCTCGCGTCAGCTACGACGAGCTGCTGCGGATCTTCTGGGAGGCGCACGACCCCACCCAGCTGAACCGCCAGGGCAACGACATCGGAACCCAGTACCGCTCGGCGATCTTCCCCGTCGACGAGGAGCAGCTGGCCGCGGCGCAGCGGTCGCGCGAGGCGTTCCAGGAGAGCCTCACCCAGGCGGGCTACGGCGAGATCACCACCGAGATCTCCACCGGGCAGACGTTCTACTACGCCGAGGCGGAGCACCAGCAGTACCTGCACAAGAACCCGAACGGCTACTGCCCCGTGCACGCCACCGGAGTGAAGTGCGGCCCGTCGGCCTGATCCTGACCGGGCTGGTCAGCGGGACGGCGCTCTCCCAGCTCGATCCAGCGGGTGTCGCAGCCGGGGCACGCGTACACGGGGGCACCCTCGACGGACTCCCCCGTCTCCATGACGCCACAGGCATCCTGGCAGGGGTGTGACGCGAGGAACCGGGCAGCCATGGAGCGAGCCTAACGCGAGCTAGGCTTGAGCGGTGAAACTGCGCCCGCTGCCAGCCCTGGCCACGTTGGTCCTGACGTTGGCAGGATGCGCGCCCGTCGTCGGCCAACCCACCGTCGCGCCACCGACGGTCCCCGCCAGCGGCCCGGCGTCGGCAACCGTCGCGCCATCGGCCACCTCCACGCCCACCGCCTCCCCGAGCGTCACCACCACCCGGGCGACGACGCCCTCGCGCTCCTACACCCGCCGGCCCTCCCCCTCGCCGGATGCCACGCTCCCCGGGGAGTTCCCCATCCAGGGCGAGATGGTGGACCACGCCGACGAGGTGGTCGCGGAACTGCACCGGGTGGCCTCCGAGCTGCCGGCGCTGAAGCTGGACGTGACCGCCACGCAAGCGACCCTCACGGTGCTGGACCACGAGGACCAGGTTCGCACCTACCGCTGGCGCGACGGGGTGATCTCGGTGGCCGACAGCGACGTCCAGAACCTTGGCCAGGCCAGCTTCAACCCGACCACCTTCCCGCTGGGCGACCTGCGTCGCATCCTCGACGTCGCGGCGCTGCACGCGACCAGCTCCGAGAACCAGGTGCTGCAGGTGGTGGAGTACCGCGGCGGCGAGGTCTACATGACGGTCACCACTCGCCCGGAGTCCAGCACGGTCTTCTTCCACCGCGACGGCACCGTCGTGAAGGCCCTCGACACCCACAGCGTCGCGGACATCACCTCCGGTCTCAAGGCGGTCACGGGCGCCACGCAGGTGGTCCTGGCCGTGGGCTTCAGCCCGCAGGAGGGCTACTGGGCCGACGTCCCCAAGGGCGAGGGCGTGATCGAGCGGCGCACTCGCCTCGGTAGCCTGCCCACCTTCACCGCGCAGCGCACTGAGACCCTCGGGCTGGAACCCTTCGACCCGCTGCTGCTGGACGCAACCGCCATCTCCATGGCCATCGCGGAGTTCCGGGACGACCCGGAACAGGACTGCTCCGTCGTCGTGGACAACCGCCACCAACGCGTCCAGCCGGTGGTCCGCTACGACTGCGGGGGCACGATCTTCCACACCGACCTGCAGGGGCGGGACCTCTCGGCCTACTTCGAGTAGGTCACAGGTCGTCGGTGGCGAACGTGTCGCACACGTTCGGGTCCCCCGAGTCGTAGCCCTTCGCCACCCAGCGCTGCCGCATCTCCGACGAGCCGTGCGTCCAGCTCTCGGGAACCACGCGGCCACCCGAGCGCTCCTGGATGTGGTCGTCACCGACGGCGCGGGCGGCGTCGGCGATGCGCATCAGGTCGTCCCGTGTGACGCTCTCGATCGGCGAGTCCGGGTCCTGGATCGTGTTGTTGAAGAACACGCCGGCGTAACAGTCCGCCTGCAGCTCGAGGCGCACCTGGTTCGACTTGGGGCCGGTCTGGTTCCCTCCGGCGCGGGACTGCTGCATCTGGCCGGTGAGGTTGGACACGTGGTGTCCGTACTCGTGTCCGACGATGTAGAGCTCGGCCGCGTCACCACCGGCGGCACCGAGCTGGTCCAACAGCTGTCCCATGTACTCGCCGTCGATGTAGACGGTGTGGTCACCGGGGCAGTAGAAGGGACCCATCTGGGAGGAGCCCGTGCCGCAGGCGGTCTGGACCTGCCCGCTGAACAGCACCATCTGCCCGTACTCGTAGCCCTTCATCACCGAGCTCCAGTAGTCCTGGACGGCGATGTCGTAGGCGGCGAAGCGGCAGTCCCGGTTGGCCTCGATGTCGGCCGCGGTCTCGCACTCGAGCTGCTCCCCAGTGGGCTGCTGGTTCTCGCCCGGCATGGCGGCGCCGCCCAGCACGTCGCCCAGGTTCCCGCCGAACAGCAGCACCAGCACCAGCACGATCACACCGCCGATGCCGCCACCCACGGCCATGCCGCGGCCTCCGGATCGTCCGCCGCCACCGCCGTAGCGCACGCGCGCCCGATCCAGCTTCACGTTGTCCCGGTACTCCATCGTGACCACTCCTTCTGGGGCTGCAGCGCGTCCGGATCAGCGTATCGCGGCAACCCGCCTAGACTGTCCCAATGCGCATCATCGGGGTCACCACACCAGTGGCCCCGCCGAGTGTCCGGTTCACGGTCGCGCACGGGGAGCACCCTCGTGACCAACTCCTCGGGCTTGGATACATCCCCCTCCGGCCCCTGTCCACCGTCCTCGTCGACGGCGAGATCGTGTTCACCTACCTCGTGCGGAAGGCCGGCGAGCGGCCGCAGGCCCGCAGGCGCAGGCCGAATGTGGTCTTCGACGAGGCCGGGCCCGACGAGGTGCCCGTGACCAAGCAGCGCGTGGGCGCCTACGCGGTGGTTCTGTCCGAGCGGGGGCTGCTGGGGACCGTCAACTCCTCGCTCACCGCCGTGCCCGGCACCTGGGCCCTGCCCGGCGGCGGGGTGGACCCCGGGGAGTCACCGGCCCAGGCCGTGGTTCGCGAGGTGTTCGAGGAGTCGGGGCAGCGCATCACGATCGACCGCGTCCTCACGCTGGACTCGGACCACTGGGTGGGGCGCTCGAACTCAGGGGTGCTGGAGGACTACCACGCCCTGCGGGTGGTCTACGGCGCAACATGCGAAGCACCCAGCGAGCCCGTGGTCCACGACCTGGGAGGGTCGACGGAGCGGGCCGGCTGGGTGCCTTGGCAATCCTGGCGCAGGCTGCACTGGACGATCAGTTCGCGCAACCTCCTGGCCCGCTACGTGGGCCAGATGGCGCTGGATCAGTCCCTGAAGTAGGACAGGATGCGCAGGATCTCGATGTAGAGCCAGACCATCGTGACGGTGATGCCGAAGGCTGCGCGCCACGACTCGCTCGCGGGTGCCCGGGAGGCGATGCCGCGCTCGACGAAGTCGAAGTCCACGATCAGGTTGAACACGGCCAGGCCGACGGCGAGCACCGAGATGCCGATGGACAGCCAGCCGGCGCCGGAGCCGATGTCACGCAGGCCGGTGTCCACGTTGAACAGCGCGAGCACGAAGTTCACCAGCAGCACGCCGGCGAGCGACATGGTGGCGATGGTCACGAACTTGCGGAACTTCGGGGTGACCCGGATGTTGAAGAACTTGTAGGCGGCAAGGGTGGCCGCCGCCGCGACGAACGTGGCCAACACCGCGGACACGACGATCCCGGGCCACTGCGTCTCGAAGAACTTCGAGATGGCGCCGACGAACACGCCCTCGACGAGCGCGTAGAACATCACGCCACCCACGGGCAGCTTGTGGCGTCCGGCGACGACGAAGACCGTGATCAGGCCGATGACCGCCGAGCCGATCATGATCGGGTAGAGCAGGCTCATCGGGACGAGCATGAAGGTGGCGAGCGCGGCGGCGAACACCACGAGCAGCGTGATGGCGGTCTTCGCGATCACGTCGTCGAGGGTCATCACACCGCCGGCCTGCTGCGTCGGCACCTGCTGGTAGCCCTGCGGCTGGCCGTAGCCCTGCGGATGTCCGTAGCCCTGCGGCTGGCCGGGCTGCTGGTACTGCTGGAAGTTGTTCTGCTGCATGCGGCGACCGTTGAAGGAGTCACTGCGTGCGAATACGGGGTTCGCCATTGGGGTTGTCCTCGTCTCTACTGCAAACACGGATTGCGTTACTGCTCCAAGCGTACCTGCCCCTCCAGCCAATTCGACAGCCTCGACGGCGACGACGTGGACAGTAGAGTTCCCGGCAGGAGGCGAAGTGAGAGCAGCACTCGTGTGCGCGCTGGGCGCGTGTGCCCTGTGGGGACTGGCCTTCGTCGCACCTGCCGCCGGTGGCGTCGGCGGGATCCCGCTGACGCTCGCCCGCTACGGGGTGTTCGGGCTCTCCTCCGTCCTGATCCTGAGACTGGAACGTCTTCAGCACCTGGAACGCCGAGTACGTGGCGGACAACCCGCACCACCGCACGGTGATCTGGACCAGCCTGACCGGCGTCGGCACGCTGGTCACCCTGCCGCTGCTGGTGGCGGCACTGGCCGTCACCAGTGGATCCCCCGGCGAGTTCATCGGCTCCTTCCCGACGGGGGTGCTGGTCTGGGGCCTCGTGCTCGGGTTGGGCGCGTCCTGGGTCTCCACTGCGCTGTGGAGCCGGGCAGCCAGGTACTTCAGCGCCTCGGCGCTCGGGATGCTGATCGTGACCGAGGTGATGTTCGCCCTCGTCTACACGCTCGTCCTGGAGTCGAGGGCACCCACCTGGCAGGAACTGTTGACGGTGGCGCTGACGCTGGGCGGGGTGACGTGGGGTCTGGTCCTCGGTAGGGCGGCGCGCAGGCGTCGCGACGCGGCTTCCGCCGCGGGCGAACACGGAGACGCCGGGTTTGGCCCCGCGACCGAAGAGGACTAAGTTGAATCTGCAACTATCTACCAGGAAGCGGGTTCACATGACCAAGATCGGCTACATCGTCGGCAGTCTCTCCAGCACCTCCATCAACCGTCGTCTCGCGAAGGCCCTCGAGCGCCTCGCCGCCTCCGCCCAGGTGGAGCTCACCGAGATCCGCATCGACGAGCTGCCGTTCTACTCCCCCGACTTCGACGCCGACTACCCGCAGGTGGCCCGCGACTTCAAGCAGGCCATCGCCGACGTCGACGGCGTCCTGCTGGTCACGCCCGAGTACAGCCGGTCCATCCCCGGCTACCTGAAGAACGCCCTCGACTGGGCCTCGCGCCCCTGGGGCCAGAACTCCTTCACCGGCAAGCCCACCGCGGTCATCGGCACCTCCGGCGGCCCCATCAGCGCCGCCATCGCACAGCAGCACCTGAAGTCCATCCTGACCCACTTCGCCTCCCCGCAGCTGGGCCAGCCCGAGGGCTTCATCCAGTCCACCCCCGGCCTGTTCACCGAGGAGGGCGAGGTCACCGACGAGGAGACCGCCGGCTTCCTCGTCGGCTACCTGAACGCGTTCGTAGAGCTCATCAAGCGCGTCAACGGCTCGGCCGCCAGCGCGGCCTGAGACCCTCAGCAGGTGGGTGACCAGTCCCCACCCGCGAACCGCGCGCCGGTCCACTCCACGAGGTCGGCCAGCAGCTGCGAGTCGCCGCTCACCAATCCCATGTGGTCCAGCCCGGGATAGGTGCGGTACTCCAGCTCCTGGCCGGCCTCGCAGCGTTGCGCCACGTAGTCGCGCTGGGCGTCCGGGCGCACCAGGGTGTCCGCCTCCCCCTGGGCCAGCAGCAGCGGCGCCTCGATCGGCAGCGTGGGGACGTTCGACTCGGCCAGGGCGAGCACCGGGCCGCGCGCCGGGTCGCCGTGCCAGACCGGGTCGCGGCCGAGGATCGCCGTGGCCACGGAGACGATCACCGACGGGTCACTGAGGCAGCGGCCGGCCATCTCCTCCATCCCGATGCGTCCGGCGGGGCGGACGTAGTCGACGAGCCGGACCGACGGGTCGGCGTCGGCCCAGGCAGCCATCACGTAGGCGCCGAACACGGGACCGATCGGGGACGTCGTCAGGTCCTCGAGCAGCCTGGGCAGGTTCGCCGCGGGCGCCATGGCGACGACGCCGAGGAGGTCCAGCTCGGGCGCGTAGGCAGCGGCCAGCCCCCCGGTCCACAGCGCTGCGTGCCCGCCCTGCGAGTGACCCCAGACGACGGTGCGCCCCGCGAGCCCTGCCTCCTCGAGACCCTGCGCGGCCCGGATGGCGTCGAGCACCGAGCGGGCGGTGGGCTCCCCCAACAGGTAGGGGTGCGAGCCGGCGGTGCCCAGGCCCGGGTAGTCGGGGGCGACGACGGCCCAGCCCTGCGTGAGCGTGGCGGGCAGGTCGGGCATCGCCCCGGCCTCGAACGGGTGTTCCAGGAGCGACGGCGCGCAGCCGGTGGCCTGGCCCGTGGTGCCGTGCGCCCAGGCCACCACGGGGTGCTCCGCCCCGTCGTCGGGGGCGATGACCAGGGCCGAGGCGACCGCGGGGGTGTCGTCGTCCAGCGTGGTGGTGTAGAGGATGCGCCAGCCGTTGGCGCCCTCGGGCACGTCGGTGGTGAAGGCCTCGGCGCGCAGCAGTTCGCCCGGCTGCGAACCGAGGTCGGCGGGGGCGACGTAGAAGTCGTCCGGCTGCGGATGCCCCGTGAGGCGGATGCTCAGCAGGAGCAGCCCCGCCGCCGCCAGCAGCGCGGCCGCCGCACCCAGCCGTGCGCCAGGGCCGACGCGGACCCCGATCCCGCCCTGCGGGCTCCGGAGCGCCCGGTCGGCGGCGCCAGGCCTCGGCCACCTGACCGCCCCCGAACAGCACCAGCTGCACCCCGAACACAGCGGCGATCACCAGCACGGTGACGTCCGGCCAGGCCAGCGCCACCACCCCGAGCAGGACGCTGGCCGAGCCGAGCAGGACCGTGCTGAGCCGCTGTCCCGGTTCGCGCCGCCGGGCCGTGAGGATCCTCACCAGGCCGGTGAGGACGAGGACCCCCGCCACGACGAACGTGAGCACGCGGATGGTCAGTCCCGGCACCGCCAGGACCGCAATGGCTGCGAGCACCGCCGCGCCGCCCGCCGCGTTCGACGCCGCTCCCCTGCCCGAGCGCTCCACGAGCAGGGCCACCCCCACCAGCACCAGCCCGACGGCCAGCAGCACCACGAGCACGCCCAGGGAACGAAACGGCCTCAGTGCCAGCAGGCAGCCCAGCACCACGCACGCGATCCCGAGCAGTCCGCCCAGCCACCACGGCAGCGTCGTGACGGTGCGCGCCCGGTCCGTCATCGACTGCCCGCAGCCACTACCGGGTGGGCTCGCCGAGGGCGAGCATCAGCCGGTTGGCCCAGTTGAAGAAGGCCCCGGCCTGGACCATGTCCAGCAGCTCGAGCTCGTCCAGCCCCGCGTTCCGCAGCCCGGCCAGCTCGTCGGTCCCGAAACGCGGTGGCGTGGCCGTGAGTGCCACCGTTGCGTCCACGAGCGCGTCCCAGCGCGGAGCGATGCGAGCGGCGACACCTTCGTCGAGGAGTCGCTGGACGTCGTCGCGGTCGGCTCCCTGCTCGGTCGCGAAGCGGGAGTGCACGGAGGCGCAGAACACGCAGCCGTTGAACCTGGAGGCCGCCGCAGCGGCCAGTTCCCGGTCCGCGCGCGGCAGACCGCCGTCGGTGTTGTAGAAGATGTCCATGTCCGTGAGGGTGCGCTCGCGCAGCGCCTCCGGGTCACGGGCCAGCAGGCGGAAGTAGGGCATGTGGACGCGGTCGCGCTCGACGAGGGCCTCGTAGTGGGCCTCGGTGAAGTCCGAGGCCGCCAGCGGCGTGAGCCACGGCTTCCAGCCGAGGCTGTCCTGGGTGAACCGTGCGGGCTCGTCCACCTTCGGGGCAGGTGGGAGCTGTTCGGCCGCATCGTCCGCGGGCTTCCCCGCCGCGTCGCCGAGGCGTCGCTCAGCTGCGGCTGCGACCTCGGACGCCAGCGCGGCGAGGGATCCGGCAGCCGGTGCCGCGGAGGCCCCGCCGTCGGCTTCCCGGAGCACCGTGAGTCCGTGGATCACCCGGAGCTGGAAGGTGAGGAATGACACCAGCTGGGACAGTGTCACCACACCCGTGGTGCTCCAGCCGTCGTCGAGGAGGCGCTGGAGCCGTTCGCGGGCGGCGTCCCGGGGGTGGAACACGAGGAAGTGCGCGTGCTCGAGGGCGGCCGCGAGCCGGTCGGGCACCGCGTAGCTGGCCTCCACCGAGTCCACCGCGTACTCGAGCCCGGGAACGCTCTCCGGCGCGTTCTCGGCGCGGAAGGCGCCGTAGGGCCCCGCGCCCGAGGCGCGGTCCGCCTCCGCCACGATGACGGGCTCGAGCACGTCCCCTCCCCCGGTCTCGCGCAGCAGCGTGCCGTAGAACTGCACGGCGGCCCACTGGCCGTGCAGGCGTGCGACGAACAGTGCAACCGCCGCCCGCTCGGGCAGGGTGACGTGCGAGGCGTCGAGCGGCTGGAACAGCGCCTCGAAGCTGCCCTGGGCGTGCCGCTTCGCTTCGGGTCGCCGGGAGCGGGCCACGTCGAGCACGTCGCCGGTGGCGATGCCCGTCAGTGCGTCGATGATGTCAGTCATGGCGCAAGGTTATCGGCCCGCGGCTACAGGCTCTGGCCGATGTCCCAGAGCTTGTCCGGGCGGCCGTCGATCGCCTCGGAGACCGCGATCGCCTGTCCGTCGGACAGGGACGCGACGTAGTCGAGCACGCCCCGGCCCCGGCCGAGGCGACGGACCTCGCCCGGCTCGACCAGCGGGATCCCCTCCGGGCGTTCCCGGGCCAGCCGGTCGTACCCCTCGGTGGCGATCTCCACCAGTTCCTGCAACCGCGGCGGCACCCGCAGCCGGTCAGGGGTGTCGGCCAGCCACGCGGTCAACCCCTTCACCACGCGCAGCAGCACACGACTCAGTCCCCGCTGGTAGAGGGCGATGTCGGAGCGGTTCAGGCCGAACTGGCGGTGGACGAACTTCATCACCTCCACGTCGTGCCACGCCTGCCGGTTGAGGGTGACCAGGCCGGTGCGGGGATTGTCGCGGGGCGCGAGGACGACTGAGTCCTGCAGGTGGTGGATCCATCTGTTCGTGAACGACGACAGCGCCCGCTCAGCTGCGATGGAGCCGTCGAAGTCACCGGCGAGCAGCCCGTCGACAAGATCCTCGGAGACCTCCCTCACCGCGGCGACGAAGGCGTCGTCGTCGGCGATCCAGGGGTCGTCGCGGTGCAGCTTGCGGCGCAGCAGCTCCAGGGCGCTGCCCGGGCGGGCGTGCTGGAGCAGCAACTGCCCGTCGTCGAGGTCGCGCAGTTCCGTGGCATTGTCGACCCACTCGCGGAACTCGCGGGACACGGCGCCCTGGCTGAGCAGTCCGGCGCGGTGGAAGTCGTCGACGTCGTGGATGGAGTAGGCGATGTCGTCGGAGATGTCCATCACAGACCCCTCGAGCGACTGCTGCAGCGGGAGCAGGCCGTGGGCGTGCTCGCGGGCGTGCGCGAGGTCGTCGGCGTCGAGGAAGTAGGCGGAGTACTTGCGCACGCTCAGGCCGTCGGCGGCCATCCGCAGTCCCGGCGGCAGTGGCCCGCCCTCCAACCCGGAGACGTCGACCGCCGGGGTCCACGGGTACTTCGCGACGGCGGAGCGGCTGGCCGCGGTCAGGTTCAGTCCCCTGGAGGGGCCGTGGCAGACGTCGAGGGTGGAGATGATCCGGTAGGTCTGGGCGTTGCCCTCGAAGCCGTCGGCCAGGCCGAGGGTCTCCCGGGCGAGCCGGTCGAGGACCGACTCCCCGAGGTGGCCGAATGGCGGGTGCCCCAGGTCGTGGGCGCTGGCCGCAGCCTGCGCCACCACCGGGTCGCAGACGAACTCGGGCGGGAGGTTCTCGGCCTCCGCGAGCTTGGCGGCAAGCTCCACCGCCACGGAGCGTGCCACGGCCGTCACCTTGAGCGAGTGCGTCAGGCGGTTGTGCACCAGCGGCCCGGCCGAGGTCTGCCCGATGACCTGTGTGACGGCCGACAGCCGGGCGAAGTAGGGCGAGAACCTTATCCGCTCCAGGTCCGTGCGGAACGGGGTGTCCCCGTCCGCGAACTCCGGGGCGTCGATGGGTTCGCGCTCCCTGCGAATCGTCCGCTGCATCGTCCTTCTTCCACTTTCCGAGGCGGTCGGCGTCAGCCGATCTTGACGACCTGCGTCCCGTCGGCGAACTTGTCGTGCCATCCGCGACGGCCCGCGACGTCGCCGTTGATGCCGACCGCGATCAGGATCATCGCGACCAGCTGGCCGACGCCCGCGAGGAGCCCGCCGAGGATCGGGATGACGCCGAGGATGCCCATGGCCACCCAGATGTTGCGCTTGACGGCCTGCTCCATGGTGGGACGCCCACCGTCGGGTCCGCGCGTCTCGAGCTTTATCACCATCTTGCCGAGGGTCTGCCCACGGCTCGACTCGAAGTAGGCGAAGTAGCCCAGGTACAGGGCCGCCATCAGCACCGAGCTGACCAGGCTGCTCAGGAAGTTGCCGCCACCCATGCCGAAGACCCCGAACGAGCCGCCCATCAGGAGGCTGACCACGAGGAATCCGACGATGATGGAGCCGGCGACGACGAGGACGGCGAAGTCGATCAGGCGGGCGAGGAACCGGTCGAGGAGCTCGCCCGGCTGCCCGACCCTGCTGCTCGGCTGGCCGTAGGGCTGCCCGGGCTGCTGGCCGTAGGGCTGGCCCGGCTGCTGGCCATAGGGCGGCCCGGGCTGCTGGAAGTTGCCGGGCGGCGGGGCGTTCTCCGGGGACATGTTCGGCTGGTTCGGGTCGGACATCGGGACACCTCTTCGTGATCGATATTCAAAACGTGCAGATTGCACCAATACCGAGGGACTCTAGCGCCTCCACCTGCGCATGAGCCGGAAGTCCGCGTGGCAGACGCACCCCCCGGCGGCAAGATGGAACGGGTTGACTCACCGCTGGTACCCCCGACGGGAATCGAACCCGCACCTGGAGCGGGTTTAAGCCGCTTGCCTCTGCCAGTTGGGCCACGGGGGCCGACAACTACTCTGCCAGCATCCCCAGCACGATGCCGTCCAGGATGTCGGTCTCGCTCACCAGCACGCTGCCGCCCGGCACCCGGGCCGAGATCTCGTCGAGGATGAGCACTCCCCCGCCGATCACCTTCGCGCGCAACGGGTGCATGAACGGCTCGTGCGCGATCTCCTCGACCGGCATCGCGAGCCAGCGCCTGGTGGTGCTGACGATGTCGTCGCGCTGGAGGCGTGCCCGGTGGACCGCCTCCCGGGCGTACTCCACCAGGCCGAGCACGTGGGCGGCGACGCTGGTGGTGGTGCCGGCCACCCCGATGGCCGTCTCGATCCGGGAGAAGTCCACCCCCGAGGCGTCCAGGACCGACGAGATGTGCGCGCGGGCCGCGGCCTCGTCGTCGGCGGTGCGCGGGTCCGAGTGCAGGAACCGCTCGGTGATCCGGACCGCGCCGATGTCCAGGCTGGTGGCCGTGGAGAGCACGCGACCCTCCTCGACGACGATCAGCTCAGTGGAGCCGCCGCCGATGTCGAAGACCAGCGCGGGCGTCGCGGCACCGACGCCGCTCAGCACGCCGGCTGTGGACAGCGCTGCCTCCTCGTCGCCCGAGATCACCTCGACCTCGACACCCAGGCGCTCACGGACGCCGTCGAAGAAGATCTGGCGGTTGTGGGCGTCGCGGGCCGCCGAGGTGGCCACGAACCGGGTGCGCCCGACGCCGTGGTCGGCGATCAGCTGGGCGAACTCGTCGCAGACGATGAACGTGCGCTCCAGCGCCTCCGGGTGGAACTCACCCGTGGCGTCCACACCCTGACCCAGCTGCGCGAGGCGCACCACGCGGGCGAGCTCGGTGGTGGTGCCGTCGTCGTCGCGCCTCACGACCAGCAGGCGCACGGAGTTGGTACCGCAGTCTATTGCTGCGACGGTGGTGCTCATTCGTCCTCCAGACAGGGGCGCTGCCAGAACTCCCCGATGGCTTCGACGGCCTCGTCACCCAGCGGGTTCACGCCGGGGCCCTTCGCCAGCGCGTGGCCGACCAGGACGTGCAGGCACTTCACCCGCGTGGGCATCCCGCCGGCGGAGATGCCGTCGATCTCGGGCACCGCGCCCAGTTCCGCACGGTCGGTCAGGTAGGACTCGTGGGCGGCGCGGTAGGCCTGCGCCAGTTCCTCGTCCTCGCCGAGGCGCTGCGTCATCTCGGCCATCAGGCCGGAGGCCTCGAGCGTGGAGACCGCCGCGGTGGCGCGGGGGCAGGTCAGGTAGTAGGTGGTGGGGAACGGCGTGCCGCCGGGCAGGCGCGGCATCGTCTTGACGACGCCGGGCTTGCCGCAGGGGCAGCGCCAGGCCACCTCGGCGACGCCGCGCGGGGGACGGCCGAGCTGGGCCTCGATGCTGTCGAGGTCTGCGCTGGTCGGTTCGTTCACTGGTGGATCACTCCTCCGAGTTGCTGGGGCTCGGCTCGGGCGAGACCCCGATCGTGACGTCGTCCGACGGTGTCGGGCTGGCCTCCGGTTCGGCGACGGGCTGGTCCGCCATCGCGACGGTGCCCCACATCTTCTCCCACCAGAGCCCAGGAGCGGGCTCCTCCTCGGTGGCGAGCACGTCCGAGTCGCCGCCGATGGGTTCGCCGTCGGGTCCGATGACGCGGTAGCCCACCTCGCCAGGGAACACCCAGCCGAGCCGTTCGCGCGCCTGGGCCTCGACATAGGCGGGGTCCTCCCAACGGGCCAGCTGGTCCTCGAGGTCGTCGATCTCGGCTCGGGTGGCCTCGATCTCGGCGCGCAGCTCGGCGATCTGCTCGGCCTGGACGAAGTAGACGCGCAGGCTCTGGGCCAGGGTCACGGCGATGACGGCCACCACCACGCCGAGCAGCAGGAGCCGCCACGTGACGCTCAGGGCGCGGCTGGCCGACGGGCGCGGTGGCGTGCTGGGCGAGCCCGGCGTGGACCCGGACTCTGTGCCGCGGGGGTCGACGGGGCGGGTGCGCGTGCGCTGGCTGGCGGCGCGCTCACCAGGACGCGCAGCGGTCCGGGAGCGGGGTGAACCGCTTCCCGGACCGGTGCTCGTCGGTTTGTTACGAGAGACTCTGGCCATCAGGACCAGTGTCCCCCATCATGGTTGAAGTTCAGCCCTGGAAACGCGGGAAGGCGGAACGTCCGGCGTAGGTTGCGGCGTCGTCGAGGTCCTGCTCGATGCGCAGCAGCTGGTTGTACTTCGCGACGCGGTCCGTGCGTGCGGGGGCGCCGGACTTGATCTGGCCGCAGCCGAGGGCGACGGCGAGGTCCGCGATGGTGGTGTCCTCGGTCTCGCCGGAGCGGTGGCTCATCATCGTCTTGAAGCCGTTGCGGTGCGCGAGTTCCACGGCGTCGATGGTGTCCGAGAGGGAACCGATCTGGTTGACCTTCACGAGCAGCGCATTGGCGGTGCTCGTGTCGATGCCACGCTGGAGGCGCTCGACGTTGGTGACGAACAGGTCGTCGCCGACGATCTGGACCTTGTCACCGAGACGGTCGGTCATGGCCTTCCAGCCGTCCCAGTCCTCCTCGTTCAGCGGGTCCTCGATGGAGACGAGCGGGTAGTCGGCGACGAGGCCGGCGTAGTACTCGATCATCTCCTCCGACGACTTGTCCGCACCCTCGAACTTGTAGACGCCGTTGGAGAAGAACTCCGACGCGGCGACGTCGAGGGCGAGGGCCACCTGCGAGCCGGCCTCGTAGCCGGCGTTCTTGATGGCCTCGAGGATCAGGTCGAGGGCAGCGCGGTTGCTCTCGAGGTTGGGGGCGAAGCCACCCTCGTCACCGAGGCCGGTGGACAGGCCACGGTCCTTGAGGACCTTCTTGAGTGCGTGGTAGACACCGGCACCCATCTCGACCGCCTCGGCGAAGGTCTCCGCGCCGATCGGGGCGATCATGAACTCC
This sequence comes from Tessaracoccus rhinocerotis, assembly GCF_007197885.1. GTDB lineage: Bacteria > Actinomycetota > Actinomycetes > Propionibacteriales > Propionibacteriaceae > Arachnia > Arachnia rhinocerotis. The sequence continues at coordinate 220,375 of NZ_VKKG01000002.1, read as the reverse complement.
TGGATGTCGACGTTGGAGTCGGCGTGCGACCCACCGTTGAGGATGTTCATCATCGGGACGGGCAGGATGTGCGCGTTGGGGCCACCGACGTAGCGGTACAGCGGCAACTCGGCCTCCTCAGCGGCGGCGTGTGCCACGGCGAGGGAGACGCCGAGGATGGCGTTCGCTCCGAGCTTGGCCTTGTTGGGGGTGCCGTCGAGCTCGATCATGGCGAGGTCGATGAGGCGCTGCTCGCTCGCGTCGAAGCCGAGGATCTCTTCACCGATCACGTCGACGACGTTCTTGACCGCGGTCAGGACGCCCTTGCCGCCGTAGCGGGACTTGTCGCCGTCACGCAGCTCGACGGCCTCGAAGGCACCGGTGGAGGCGCCGGACGGGACAGCCGCACGGCCGCCCGCGCCGGAGTCGAGCTGGACCTCGACCTCGACGGTGGGGTTGCCACGCGAGTCGAGGATCTCGCGGGCTTCGATGAATTCGATGGATGCCATGTGCTCCCTTTCCAAAGAGTCAGGTTCTGCGTTGCCCAGCCTATCCAAATGGCTGCCGGGTGTGACCGGGGGGTTCAGGTTGTCCGTTCGGCCGTTTCGATCCGTGTCTCGAGCTCCCGCAGCGCACTGCGGATGGCCGCGTCGGCGTCGATCCCGCTGGCCTGGGCGCGGGCGACGAGGTCGAGTACCTGGGCGCCCACCTCGTCGGCGGTGACGGGGTCGGAGGGCAGTTCGACGGGCACCTTGTGGGCCCGGCTGCGGGAGATCACCTTGTGGGCGCGGGCGACGGAGCTCATCGACTGGGCGATGCCCTCGAGGGCGGACCTGCGGCCCTTCTCGCGTTGCTTTGCCTGCTCCCAGGAGCCGTGGATGTCCTCGGGGGCGTCGTCGGAGGCGAAGACGTGCGGGTGGCGGCGGACCAGCTTGTCCGAGATGCCGGCGGCGACGTCGTCGATGGTGAAGCGGCCCTCGTCGGTGGCGATCTGGGCGTGGAAGTAGACCTGCAGCAGGACGTCGCCGAGCTCCTCGCGGAGGTCGTCGTCGGAGCCGGCCTCGACGGCGTCGACCACCTCGCAGGTCTCCTCGATGAGGTGGTTCAGCAGTGACTCGTGGGTCTGTGAGGCATCCCAGGGGCAGTCCGTCCGCAGCCGCGACATCACGTCGCGGAGCCGCTCCAGCTGGGAGGTCACCGAGGGCCTCAGCCCTGGGAGTCGGCCGGGACGGAGATCGAGCCGGATCCGGCGACCACGCCGTTGGTGGTGTCCCAGTCGCCGTAGCGCGGGTTGACCGTGACGTCGGTGCCGAGGATCGCGTCGACCACGACGTCCTGGCCCAGTTCGGTGTAGAGCAGACCGAGCAGTGCCTGCGCCTCGCCCACGCGGGCGCAGCCCTCGTTCGCCAGGTAGGGCGCGATCTGGGGGTCGCCGGCCATGACCTCGTCGAGGCCGCCGAGGTCGACTCGCTCCTCGTCCGCCAACTGGCGGGCCGCCTCGCCGATCACCAGCGGCGTCAGCATCGCGGCACGCGTCGCGGTGGCACCGAGTTCGGCGCAGCCCTCGACGGTCGAGGACAGGGTTGCCTCGGTGATGGTCTCACCACCCACCTGGGCGGCGGTCGTCGGCGCGGGGCTGCAGGCGGCGAGCCCGAGGACCGCGACGGCGGGGACCATCATTGCAAGACGAGCAAACTTCATCGGGTTTCCTTCTTCCTGGGCGGAACCACGCCGATCCTACACGGCCGACAACGGCGTCTAGAATGCCTGCCATGCCCCGCGACGAACAGCTGAACCGACTCCGCGTGACCAACCAGCAACGGGACAACGCGGTCGCGACGTTGCGGGAGGCGGTGGCCGACGGCCGGCTCGGGTTCGACGAGTTCGACGGGCGCGTGAACACGGCGATGGGTGCCCGAACGCGCGGCGACATCGTCGACGTGCTGGAGGACCTGGTGGAGCCGGACCGCCTCGACGCGGTGATCACCGACGAGACCGTCCTCGGCGAGGGGCCGGGCTTCAGCTGGGACAACCCACTGGTGCTGGGCGAGGAGAAGCAGACGCGGACCCAGCTCGGCCAGTGGCGGGTGCCGCCGTTCCTCGAGGTGCACGCCTCCGCCATGGCCACGGTCCGGCTGGACTTCACCCGCGCCATCACCGTCTCCCCGGTCATCGACCTGGTAGTGGTCGGCGGCAGCAACGTCGCCACGGTGCTGATCGTGGTCCCCGAGGGCTGGGGCGTCTCGACCCAGGACCTGCGCGTCTCGGGCCAGTCCTACTCCACGTCGAAGGTCCGCACCCGCCCGACGGGCGGCCACCCGCGGATCCTGGTCAGCGGCACCACCTCGGGAACCGTCACGGTGCGCCACCCGAGCTGGTGGGACGAGTACAAGCAGCGCAAGCACCTGGAACAGAACCCGTCCTCGCCCCCCGCCGTCACGGCCGGTTGAAGGCGCCCTACGCGCTGAAGATCGCCTCCACCAGGTGCGTGGCCCAGCCCAGGGCGTCGTCGGCGGGCTTGGGCACCAGCAGTTGGCCGGACCCCTGCTTGACGACGCTGCCCGGGTAGAGCCGGTTGAGTCGCAACTGGCGGGACTCGGGCAGGCTGGCCGGTGAGAACCGGATGTACTTGCCCTGGCCGACGATCTCCTCGATGCCGTGCTCGCGGGCGAGGTTGCGCAGCCGGGAGACGGCCAGGAGGCCCTCGACGGAGGCGGGCGGCTCGCCGTAGCGGTCGGTGAGCTCGGCGCGCACCGTCTCGATGTCCTCGCCCGAACGGATCTCGGCGATCTGCTTGTACATCTCCAGGCGCAGCCGCTCCGAGGAGATGTAGTCCTCCGGGATGTGTGCCTCCACCGGGATCTCGATGCGCATCGGCACCTCGGGTTCGGTGTCCTCCCCCCGGAAGGTGGCCACGGCCTCGCCCACGAGCCGCAGGTACATGTCGAAGCCGACGTCGGCGATGTGGCCGGACTGTTCGCCGCCGAGCAGGTTGCCGGCGCCGCGCAACTCGAGGTCCTTCATCGCGATCGCCATGCCGGAGCCGAGGTCGGTGTGGGAAGCCATGGTGGTCAGTCGCTCGTGCGACGCCTCGCTGAGCGGCTTGTCCGCCGGGTACAGGAAGTACGCGTACCCCCGCTCGGTGGAGCGGCCGACGCGGCCGCGGAGCTGGTGCAGCTGGGAGAGGCCGAGCGTGTCGGAGCGCTCCACGATCAGCGTGTTCGCCGTCGAGATGTCCAGGCCGGCCTCGACGATGGTGGTGCAGACCAGGACGTCGGCGCGACGCTCGCCGAAGTCGAGCATCACCTGCTCCAGCCGGTGTTCGTTCATCTGCCCGTGGGCGGTGACGACCCGGGCCTCGGGCACCAGCTCGCGCAGCTGGGCTGCGGTCTTCTCGATCGTCTGCACGCGGTTGTGGACGAAGAACACCTGCCCCTCTCGAGCCAGTTCGCGCCGGATGGCCGCGCGCACCTGGGCGGTGTCGTAGGGTCCGGCGAAGGTGAGGACGGGGTGGCGCTCCTCGGGCGGGGTGGCGATGACGCTCATCTCGCGGATGCCGGTGATGGCGATCTCGAGGGTGCGTGGGATCGGCGTGGCGCTCATGGAGAGCACGTCCACGTTCACCCGCAACTCCTTGAGTCGCTCCTTGTGCTCGACCCCGAAGCGCTGCTCCTCGTCGATGATCACCAGGCCGAGGTTCTTGAAGTGTGTCTCCTTGGACAGGAGCCGGTGCGTGCCCACCACCACGTCGAGGCGGCCGCTGGCGATCTCCTCCTGGATCTTGCGCACCTCGGCGTCGGTCTGGAAGCGCGAGAGCTGGGCCATCCTGACCGGGAACCCCGCGAACCGGCCCGCGAAGGTCTGGTAGTGCTGGGTCACGAGCAGCGTCGTCGGGACCAGCACGGCCACCTGCTTGCCGTCCTCGACGGCCTTGAATGCGGCCCTGACCGCGATCTCGGTCTTGCCGAAACCGACGTCGCCGCAGATCAGGCGGTCCATCGGGACCACCTTCTCCATGTCGCGCTTGACCTCGGTGATCGCCTCCAGCTGGTCGGGGGTCTCGATGTAGGCGAACGCGTCCTCCAACTCCCGCTGCCAGGGAGTGTCCGGCCCGAACGCGTGGCCCTTGGTGGCCTGCCTGGCGGCGTAGAGCTTGATCAGCTCGGCGGAGATCTCGCGGACGGCCTTGCGGGCGCGGGACTTGCGCTTGCCCCAGTCCGCGCCGCCCATCTTGTCCAGCGCCGGGGCGTCGGAGCCGACGTAGCGGGTCAGCTGGTCCAGCTGGTCCATGGGCACGAAGACCCGGTCGCCCGGGTGGCCGCGCTTCGAGGGGGCGTACTCGATGACGAGGTAGTCGCGGGTGGCGCCCTGCACCTCGCGCTTCACCATGTCAACGAACCGCCCGACGCCGTGCACCTCGTGGACGACCGGGTCGCCGGCCTTGAGCTCGAGCGGTTGGATGGTGTTCTTGCGGCGGGCGGGGAGCTTCCGGCGGGCCTGCGCATCGGCGACCTGGCCGGAGAGGTCGGCGGCGGTGATGAGCTCGATCCGGCTGGTCTCGGCACGCCAACCCACCCGCAGCGAGGCCAGCACGATCCCCACCACGCCCTTGCGCGGCTCCTCCTCGAGGTCGGTGACCTCGGCCGTGAGCCCCTGCTCGCCGAGGAGCTCCACCATCCGCGAGGCCAGGCCCTTGCCCTCGACGCAGATCAGCATGCGCCAACCGTCGGCGACGGCGGCCCTGATGTGGTTCACGGCCGCCTCGGTGTCCCCTCGGAACCCGTCGGGCTGGGAGATGTCGAGGGTGCGCGAGTGCACGGATCCGGCGTCGTAGTCGCTTGCAGAGTCGTCGGAGTCTTCCGTCGCGAACGGGGTCAGGGACCACCACTTGTGGCCCACCTCGAGGGTGTGCTGGCGGACGTCGCCGAGGCTCCAGTACGAGGAGCCGCGCAGGTCGATGGGAGACCGACCGCCGCCCGCCGCGGCCGCCCAGCTGGCCTCGAGGAACTCCTCGCTGGTGGTGACGAGTTCCGAGGCGCGGGCCCGGACGAGCTCCGGGGAGGTGGCGAGCACGATGGAGTGCTCGGGCAGCACGTCGACGAGCATCTCGAGGCCGTCGACCAGCACGGGTGTGAGCGCCTCCATGCCCTCGACGGCGTGGCCCTGGCTGATGCGCTCGAGCATGTCGGACAGCTCGGGGTGCTGCTGCATGAGCTTCTTCGCGCGCAGCTTCACGGCGTCGGTCAGGAGCAGCTCGCGGCAGGGCGACGCGGTGATGGCCTGCACGACGTCGCCGGTGGAGCGCTGGTCGGCGACCGTGAAGTACCGGATCTCCTCCACCTCGTCGCCGAAGAAGTCGATGCGGACCGGGTGCTCCTCGGTGGGTGGGAAGACGTCGACGATGCCGCCGCGGACCGCGAACTCGCCGCGCCTCTCCACCATGTCCACGCGGTTGTAGGCGGCTGCCACCAGGTCTGTGATGAGCTGGGTGAGGTCGTACTCCTGCCCCACCCTCACGGCCACCGGCGCCATGTCGGCCAGTCCCCGCACCTGCGGCTGCAGCAGTGAGCGGACAGGGGCGACGACCACGCTCGGCACGGGCAGCTCGGGGTCGCGGCCCGCGAGGCGGCGGAGCACTGCGAGGCGCCGTCCGACGGTGTCGGCGCGCGGCGAGAGGCGCTCGTGCGGCAGGGTCTCCCAGGCCGGGTAGTAGGCGACGGCGTCCTCGCCCAACAGGCTGCCCACCTCGGCCGTGAGGTTCTCGGCCTCGCGGTAGGTGGAGGTGACCAGCAGGACGGTGCGGCCGGACTCCGCGGCCACCATGGCCGCTGCGACGGGGAAGAATGCGGGTACGACAGTGACGTCGAGCGTGTTCACACCGGCCGCTCGGGCATCGGTGAGGGTGGCTCGGATTCCGGGATCTGATTCGAGGGCACTGCCCAGTCCGGCAAACTTCACCGGACCAACCTACCCCAGCGCCGAAATCAGCTGTTGAAGCGGTTCTGGGTGGCCGTGAGCCCGTTGCGCACCAGGAACTCGACGGCGTCCCCGGCCACGGCCGCGTCGACGCGCATCTCGTCGGAGGCCTTGGGCGAGAGCTTGTTCAGCACGTAGTCCGCGGCCGGTTGGCGGCCGGGCGGGCGGCCGATTCCCACCCTGATCCGGTGGAAGTCACCGGTGCCGAGGTGGGAGCGCATTGACTTGAGGCCGTTGTGGCCGTTGTCGCCGCCGCCGAACTTCACCCGAAGCCTGCCGGGGTCCAGGTCGAGCTCGTCGTGGACGGCGATCACCTGCTCCGGTGGGATCTTGTAGAACTGGCAGATCGCGCCGACGGCCTGGCCCGAGTTGTTCATGAAGGTGGTGGGCTTGGCGAGGACGAGCTTGACGGCGTCGACGCCGGGCGCCGCGGGCAGCGTCACCTGCGCCACCTCGGCACGCTGCTTGCTGTTCAGGGAGAAGGTGGTGCCGTGGCGGTCGGCGAGGTCGTCGACCGCCCAGAACCCGACGTTGTGCCGGGTGAACGCGTAGGTCGGGCCCGGATTCCCGAGCCCGACCACGAGGTACGCACCAGTTGAGGTCACAGGCCTCAGGCTTCCTCGGAACCCTCTGCGGACTCCTCGGCTCCCTCGCCCTCTGCACCCTCTTCGTCCTCGGTCTCGAGGTCGGCGACGGTGGGCTGGGTGATGTTGACGACGAGGATGTCGCCCTCCTGCTGGGACTCGACGCCCGCGGGGAGCTTGAGGTCGCCGACCGTGATGTGGTCGCCGATGACGAGGCCCTCGATGGAGACCTCGATCTCCTCGGGGATGGCGACGGCGGGCGCCAGCACCGTGAGGCTCTGGAGGTCCTGGTTGACGAGGGAGCCGCGCTCGGCCTCGCCGGTGATGATGAGGGCAACCTCGACGCTGACCTTCTCGTCGGCGCGCACGATCAGGAGGTCGACGTGCTCGACGAAGTTGGTGATGACGTTGCGCTGGACCTGCTTGGGCAGGGCCATGATCGGCTTGGCGCCCTCGGAGTTGATCTCCAGCAGGACGTTGGCCTGGCGCAGGGCGAGGAAGGTCTCCTGGCCGGGCAGGGTCACGTGCTGCGGGTCGGTGCCGTGGCCGTAGAGGACGGCGGGCACGTCGCCGGCGCGACGGATGCGGCGGGCAGCGCCCTTGCCGAACTCGGTACGGGCGGTTGCGGTGAGCGGGGTGAGCTTGGGCTTGGCCACTTCTTGTCTCCTGACGTCTCTGGGCGAAATTCGCGCACGCCGGACAAGGATGGCTAGTCGATAACGGACTCAGTACGTCCCTCGCCAGGCAGCCCCAACAGCCTACCGGAGTCGGCGCCCTGATCCAAAGGGGCCCCGACGGGAGGCCTTGGAGGGCGAAGGTACCCTGAATCGAGCGAACCTGCGCTCATTTCCGGAAAGTTCTCGCTTGCTCCAGCTCACTGACATCAGGAAGTCCTACACCACCGGTGACTTCACCCAGGTGGCGTTGGACGACGTGTCCATCTCCCTGCGCGACAACGAGTTCGTCGCCGTCCTCGGCACCTCCGGCTCGGGCAAGACGACGATGCTCAACATCATCGGTGGGCTGGACCACTACGACTCCGGGGACCTGGTCATCGACGGCGTCTCCACGAAGCAGTACCGGGACCGGGACTGGGACGCCTACCGCAACGACCGCGTCGGGTTCGTCTTCCAGTCCTACAACCTGATCCCCCACCAGAGCGTGCTGTCCAACGTCGAGCTCGCGCTGACGCTCGCGGGTGTGTCGCCGTCGGAACGCCGCCGTCGGGCCGTCTCGGCTCTCACCGAGGTAGGCCTCGAGCAGCACGTCCACAAGCGGCCGAACCAGCTCTCGGGCGGGCAGATGCAGCGCGTGGCGATCGCCCGCGCGCTCGTCAACGACCCGGAGATCCTGCTCGCGGACGAACCCACCGGTGCGTTGGACACGGCCACCAGCGTTCAGATCATGGCGCTGCTGACGGCCATCGCCAAGGACCGCCTCGTCGTGATGGTGACCCACAACCCGGAGTTGGCGCAGGAGTACGCCACCCGGATCGTGCAGCTCAGCGACGGCGTCGTCGTCGCCGACAGCGACCCGTTCGACCCGGACGCCGCACCGGTCGCGCCCCACGCGCGCCCGAGGCGCACGAGCATGTCGTTCCTCACCGCCCTGGCGCTCTCGTTCAACAACCTGATGACCAAGAAGGGACGCACCCTGATGACGTCCTTCGCGGGCAGCATCGGGATCATCGGCATCGCAGCCATCCTCGCGCTCGCCAACGGCGTGAACTCCTACATCAAGAACGTCGAGGAGGAGACGCTCTCGATGTACCCCCTGACCATCCAGTCGCAGGGCCTGGACGTGACCTCGTTCCTGGCGGGCGGTTCCGGCGGGGACGAGGCGGAGGCTGAGCCGGACGGGTCCGCGGGCAACGGCGGCAAGCCGGTCCGCGAGCGCAAGCTGCTCGGGACGATGTTCAACAGCGTCGGCACCAACGACCTGGCCTCCCTCAAGGAGTTCCTGGACGACGACGGCGGCGGCATCAGCCGCTACACCAACGCCGTCGAGTACGCCTACGACGTCACGCCGCAGATCTTCAGCACCGACACCTCCGACGGCGTCCGGCAGCTCAACCCGGACACCACCTTCTCCGCCATGGGACTGGCCGCCGACCCGGCCAGCGGGAACGCGCTGACGTCGTCGTTCGGCACCGACGCGTTCACGCAGCTGATGGGCGACCTCACGCTGGTGGACTCGCAGTACGACGTCGTGGCCGGCGCCTGGCCCGACGACGCGCACGAGGCGGTGGTGGTGCTCGGCAACGGCGGCAGCATCAGCGACTTCGTCCTCTACACGATGGGCCTGCGGGACCCGGCCGAGCTGGACGAGATGGTCGAGGACATGGTCAACGAGGAGGAGGTGAGCGTCCCCTCCGAGCGGCTGACGTTCGACTACGACGAGCTCATGGACGTGTCCTTCAAGGTCGTCGACGCCACCGACTACTACGTGCACGACGACACCTACGGCGTGTGGACCGACAAGTCCGGCGACGCCGCGCACATGCTCTCCCTGGTCGAGGCCGGTGAGGAACTGGACGTCGTCGGCGTCGTCGCGCCGAAGGAGGACTCCTCCACGGTCGCGCTCTCCCCCGGCATCTACTACACCCCGGCGCTGACCCGCGAGATCGCGGAGCGCGCCGCGGGCAGTGCGATCGTGCGGGAGCAGCTCGCCGACCCGGCGGTCAACGTCTTCACCGGCAACACGTTCGCCGCAGACCAGGCCCGTGACCCGATGGCGGACTTCGACCTCGCCTCGCTGATCACGATCGACGAGGAAGCCGTGGCGCAGGCGTTCACGGTCGACGAGTCCAAGCTGCAGCTGGACCTCTCCGGGCTGGACATCACCATGCCCGAGATCGAGGTCGACCCGACGCTGCTGCCACCCTTCGACATGGACCGGGCCCTCGCGGGGCTGGACCTGTCCGAGGTCGTCCGCGTCCCTGAGACGCCGCAGGTGGACCTCGACCCGGTGCTGGAGGCCGCGCCCGCGCTGGTGGGCGGCTACCTCACCTACGCCGAGCAGATGGGCATCGACCCCGCCGACGCCGGCACCCACCTGCCGATCTACCTCGCCTCACCGCCGGCCCAGGAGATCCTCGTCCCCCTCCAGGAACGGCTCGCAGCGCAGGCGCCCACCGAGGATGACCTGGCCGAACTCGTCGACCTCGCCCCCGTCGAACAGCAGCTGCAGGCCGCGCTCGGCGACTACATGCAGCAGGTGATGGCCGTCTACACCGACGAGATCGGCGGCCAGGTCGCCACCGCGCTCGAGAGCCAGCTCACCTCCGCCATGGAGGACGCGATGGGCCAGCTCGCCACGGTCCTGCCGGAGGCGATGAGCATCGACCAGGAGGCGTTCGCCGAGGCGTTCAGCTTCAACATGGACCCCGAGGAGCTGACCCAGCTGCTGGTGTCCATGTCCACGACGCGGGCCAGCACCGCCGACGGCAACCTTCGTCGGCTCGGCCACGCTGACATCGACGAGCCGTCCCGGATCGACATCTACCCGGTCGACTTCGAGTCCAAGGGCCAGATCACCGAGATCCTCAACGCCTACAACGACGAGCACCGCGCCGCCGGGCACGAGGAGCAGGTGATCACCTGGACCGACCTCGTCGGCACCCTGATGAGCTCGGTCACCGACATCGTGAACATGGTCAGCTACGTGCTGATCGCGTTCGTGGCGATCTCCCTGGTGGTCTCGTCCATCATGATCGGCGTCATCACCTACATCTCGGTGCTGGAGCGCCGAAAGGAGATCGGGATCCTGCGCTCGATCGGCGCCAGCAAGGGCGACATCGGCCGGGTCTTCAACGCCGAGACCCTCATCGTCGGCTTCGTCGCGGGCGTGCTCGGCATCCTGATCACACTGGCGCTGACCGTGCCCGCCAACGCCATCGTGCTGGCCAACTTCGACGTCGCCGACGTGGCCGTCCTGCCCTGGCAGGCCGCGATCGTGCTGGTCGGAATCAGCATGCTGCTGACGTTCCTCGCTGGCCTGATCCCCTCGTCGGCCGCCTCGCGGAAGGACCCGGTCGAGGCGCTGCGCAGCGAGTAGCCGCCCTCCCTCTTCCGCTGGTCGACCTGACCACCCCCAACGGCTAGCGTGACGGCATGGACGACGAGGTTTGGCTCCGTGTGGGTGAGGTGGCACGGCGCACGGGACTCAGTGTGCGGACGCTGCACCACTGGGACGAACGCGGGCTGTTGGTGCCCAGCGGACGCTCGCCGGGCGACTACCGGCTCTACTCCGCCGGCGACCTGGAGCGGCTGCTGCGGATCCAGCACCTGAAGTCCCTCGGGCTCAGCCTCGACGAGGTGGCCGCCGCCCTGGACTCGCCGGACTTCGACGCGGCCGAGGCGCTGGAGCGCCACATGGAGGCCGTGGAGGAGCGCATCGCGGCCGAGCAGGAGTTGCTACGACGCCTCACCCGGCTCCGCAGCGCCGCAGACGCCGGCTGGGAGGAGGTGCTGGAGGTCGCGGCGCTCTCCGAGCGGCTGCGCCACCCCGACGCCGCTGTGCGGTTCCGCGCCTCGTTGGAGGCGTCGTCGGCGGCCCCGGTGGTCGAACTAGTCGAGCGCCTCGCCACCGACCCGGCCGACGGGGTCCGGGAGGGTCTCACGTGGGCGCTCTCTCACCACGGAAGCGCCGCGACCGAGGTCGTCGTGGCCAAGCTCACCGACCCGGATCCCGACGTGCGGTTCCAGTTCGCCCACGTACTGGGGAAGCTCGGCGACCCGACCGCCGTGCCCGAGCTGGCACGACTGCTGGAGGACAAGGACCCGCGGGTGGCGGCGAAGGCGGCGCAGTCGCTGGGCGCCCTGGGCGGCAGCGAAGCGGCGGAAGCGCTGGTGAGGACGCTGGGCGGGGCACCGTCGCCGGATGCGGTGGTCTCGGCCCTCGGGGCCGTCGGGCGAGACGCGGTCGCACACCTGCTCGTGGCGATCGAGGACGACGACGCGACCGTCCGTGCCCGTGCGGCCGAAGCGCTGGGCTTCATCGGGGACGAGCGTGCGGCGTCGGCCCTGGTGGTGGCATTGTCCGACTCCAGTTCGCTGGTGCGCTACGAGGCGCTGGTGGCGCTGGGCCAGACGCCCGGCGACGTTTCCGTCACGGCCATCGACGCCCTGACGGACGCCGAGGACCCGAGGTTGCGCACGGTGGCGGGGCGCCTCAGCCGGGATCGCCGTCGGGCGTGAGGCAGGGCCTGCTCAGATCACGAACTTGTTCGGGTTCGGCCGGTCGAAGCTGCCCTGCGCCTCGTAGAGCTCCACGGACTCGCGCAGCGCCTTGAGGAAGTAGGGCGGGAACTCCATCCCCTTCTCGTTGGCCCACAGCAGCCGGGCCTCGAGCCGGCCGATCTCCTTGGCGTAGACCTCCATCTCCTGGTCCACGGAGAGGGCCTTCATCACGCCACCGAAGTGGCGCTGGTACTGCTTCACGTAGTCGACGCCCACCATGGTGAAGCTCTTGGACCGCAGCAGTCTGGCGACGTAGATCTGCCAGGGCTTGAGCTCCTCGTCCTGGATCATCTTCTCGGCGCTCATCTTGTAGAACGCGAAGTGTCCCGGCTCCTGCTTCTTGATGGGCTGGATGATGGTCTCCGCGATCGCGGTCTCCCCCATCCGCGTCAATTCCTTCGTGAGGGAGCTGTAGGCCAGCACCGCCTGGCGCTCGGTGGAGGCACCGGTGAGGTAGTACAGCAGCCGGGAGATGTCATGGATCGGCTCCCAGTGCGCGAGGGCGCCGAGTAGCTTCATGCGGATGGGAATGGTCATGAACGGCTCTGCCGTCTCCATGCCGAGGTCCGCCTGGAGCTGGTCGAGCAGGTAGCCGTGGGCCATCTCCTGGTCGTACCAGACGTCCTGGTAGAAGATCTTGTCCACCTCGGACACGTTCGGCAGGATCGTCAGCAGCTCCAGGACGTTGCGGTCCACCTCGAGCTCCACCCGGGCGAGGTAGTCGATGACGCCGGCGAAGCGGGCCTTGACCGCCTCCGGGTCGTGGATGGTGCGGTCCGCCGACCCGAGCGTGATGGGCGGGTGCTTGTCCCCGAGGTCCAGGACGAACTGCTTCAGGGAGGCTTCAGTGATCCGCGGCGATGACACGTCTCCACTGTATCGACGGTTCTCCTCCGCGGCGAGGCCCCCCCGCCCCGGACCCGACACGCCGCACCGAATCGGGGCAAGGGGTGCGGGTCCCCTCATCGTCGATTCCGTGCGGCGTGTCCGGTCGTGGTGTCTCCACTATTCGGCGGCGAGCGCCTCCGTCGGGGTGGCGTTGGCCGCGCGACGTCCCGGCAGGACCGAGGCCAGCGCCGCGGCCGCGACACACACCGCGATCAGCAGCAGCGTCAGCGGTACGTCGATGCCCAGGTGGAGGTCGATGTCCACGGAGTCGCCCATCATCAGGAACGCCGAGGAGACACCGAGCCAGCCGAAGAACACCCCGGCGATGATGCCGACGACCGTCCCCAGTACCGCCAGCAGCAGCGCCTCGGTCAACAGCATCAGCCGCAGGCTGGCACGCTGCATGCCCAGCGCCCGGAGCAGCGCCGACTCCCGCTGGCGCTCGATCACCGACAGGCCGAGGGTGTTGGAGACCCCGACCAGGGCGATCAGGACGGCGACGCCGAGCAGCGCGGTCAGGACGAGCAGCACCACGTCGAGGACCTGCTCGAGGATGCCTGCGAAGACGGCACCGCCCTCGGTCAGCATGTCGTAGCCGCCGGCCTCGATGGCCTTGGTGACCTCGTTGAGCGCGGTGGCCGAGGTCCGGTCGGTCAGCTTGACCCAGATCTCCGACGTGATCGCATCGCCGGTCAGCCGCTCGAAGGTGGCCTGTGAGACCTCGGGGCCCTCGGCCGGGACGCCCTCGACCTTGCGGACCTTGAGCGTGATGGGGCCGTCGACCCCCTCCAGGGTGACCTCCGACTCGTCGGTGGCTCCCACGTACATGCGGATCTCGTCGTCTGCCACGGCCTTGTCCTGCGGCACTCCGAGCTCCGACCTGGCCGGATTGGTGCTGCGGACCCGCACGGGCCAGTCGATCTCGGCCGGCTTGCTCTGCACCGTGACCACCGTCTGGGCGCCGTCGGTGTTGCGCACCGAGTCGATGAAGTCCTCGGAGAGCTCGACCTTGGCCGCGGCCGTGATGTCGACGGGGAACCGCTCGTTGATCAGCGCCGTGCCGGAGGTGCGGACGCTGGCCACGCCCACCTGCAGCGTGACTACCAGGCCGACAGCCAGCATCAGGGCCACGGTTGTGGCGGCGGCGCGCTTGGGGTTGCGGGCGGCGTTCTCCGCGGCCAGCCGCACGGTGGGGCCGGCGAACCCGAACACCCGGCCGAGTCCGCGCAGGATCGGGGCCACGTAGAGGGGCGCAGCGGCGAGGACGGCGATGGAGATCAGGAACCCGGCTCCCATCCCCCACACCAGCGACCAGGTCGTCTCGACGCGGCTCATGACCACGAGGCCGATGCCGGCTGCCGCCAGCAGCGAGCAAAGCACGATCCGCACCGCCCCTGCACGCTTGGCCTCTGCTGCGGTGGGCACGGTCTGGAGCGCCTCGAGGGGCCTGACGCGGGTGCTCGCCAGGGCCGGCCCGATGACCGAGACCATGGTGGCGGCCACGCCGACGGCGGCAGCGACGGCCAGTTCGGTCGGCCTGATCACGAGGCCCCAGAACATGGAGCCGGTGACGGTGCCGGCGATCGCCGCGACGCCGAGTCCGACGGCGACGCCGATGACGGAGCCGATGATGCCCAGCAGGAGTGCCTCCCACACGAGCCTTCCCCGGACCTGGCCGGTGGAGGCGCCGACGGCGCGGAGCAGGCCGATCTGGCGGCGGCGTTGGGTGAGCAGGATGGTGAAGGTGTTCGAGATGATGATCATCCCCACCAGCAGCGCGACGGCGGCGAAGGCGTAGAGCAGGTACTTGAAGATGTCGACGTCGGCAGTCATGGAGTTGACCGCCTGCTGCCGCGCCTCCGCCCCGGTCAGCACCTGGGGGGTCTCGCCGCCGAGCGCGGCCGGGAGTGCCTCGTCGATCGCGTCGATGACCGCGGCGGTGTCGGCGCCGTCGACGGTGCGGACCACGAAGATGTTGGCCCCGCCGTCGCCCATCAGCGCTGTCACGTCTGCGTAGGCGGTGGTGGAGAACAGCGACTTGGCGTCGTGGGTGCTCCCGACGACGGTGATCTCGGGCCCGTCTGTGCTGCCGAGGTTGACGGTGTCGCCGACCGCGACCCCCAGCTTGCCGAGACCGTCGGTGGACAGCGCCACCTCCGTCGCCCCCGTCGGCCAGCGACCCTCGGCCAGCTCAGCCCAACGGAACTCCTCCCGCGGCACCTCCAGCAGGTTGGTCAGCACCGAGGAGTCCCCGGCACTGAGCATGGCGATGTTCGTCATGCCCGTGGCGGCCGCGCGCACGCCGTCGACCCCCTCGATGGCGGCGATGGTGCCCGCAGCGTCGTCGTACTGGCCGATCACGACCACGTCGGCGCGGCTCAGCGGCAGCGCGTTGGAGCGGCCGATGGCCTCTGACTCGGTGTTGACGACGGTGGAGATGGCGGCGATGAAGCCGACGCTGATCGCGATGGCGAGCAGCGTCGCGACGAATCTGCCCGGGTGGAGCCTGATCTCATTGATCGCGTCCCTGAGCATCCGCGTCACCCGAGCTTTCCGAGGATGCCCAGCATGCGCTCGGCGGTGGGCTCGGCAACGTCGTCGACGATGCTGCCGTCGAGCAGGACGAGCGCCCGGTCGGCGTAGGCGGCGGCCTTCGGGTCGTGGGTGACCATGATGATGGTCTGGTCCTGCTCGCGGGAGGCGCGGCTCAGGTACTCGAGGAGTGCGGTGCCGGTGCGCGAGTCGAGGGCGCCGGTGGGCTCGTCGGCGAAGACCACCTCTGGGCGGGTCACCAGCGCTCGCGCGATGGCCACGCGCTGCTGCTGGCCGCCGGAGAGCTGGCTGGGACGGTGCGAGAGCCGCTCGCCCAGGCCGAGGGAGTCGGTGATGGACTGGAAGAGCTGCCGGTCCACCTTGCGGCCCGCCAACTCCAGCGGCAGGACGATGTTCTGCGCGGCCGTCAGCGTGGGCAGCAGGTTGAACGACTGGAACACGAAGCCGACCTTGTCGCGGCGGACGCGGGTCACCTGCTTCTCCGGGAGGGTCGAGAGGTTGTGGCTGCCGATGAAGGCGTCGCCGCTGGTGGCGCGGTCGAGGCCCGCCATGCAGTGCATCAGGGTGGACTTGCCCGAGCCGGACGGACCCATGATCGCGGTGAAGGATCCCGGCCGGATCTCCACGGAGACGTCGTTGACGGCGACGACGGGGCGGTCGCTGTCGGGGGCGTAGACCTTGGTCAGGTTCTGGGTGCCGCAGGCTGCGGGCGGGGCGCTGGTCACTGTCATCGGATGCCTTTCTGGAGGAACACCGTCGAACCTAGTCACGATGTCTCCACCACGGATCGGCCTGCGGCTGTCAACAGTCCGCCATGGGCTAAGACCTGGGACAGACCCGTCCCTGACCGGGGCCCCTGACACGACCCCGGGTCGCCTGCCCCTGGCCCCGACCCGAGCCGGCGCTAGAAGCCGAGCTCGGTGAGCGTGGCCCGGATGATCTGGGCCGAGTCGTGGAGGGCGCCCAGCTCCCCGTCCTGCAGGGGCTGGCGCAGGTTGCGGCCCACACCCCGCCTGTCGACGACGGAGGGCACCGCCATGCAGACGTCCTTGATGCCGTACCAGTCGTCCAGCAGGGCGGAGACCGGCATCACGCGGTGCTCGTCCCGGAGGACGGCCTCGATGATCTCTGTGCCGGCCAGCCCGATGGCGTGGTTGGTGGCCCCCTTGCCCGCGATCACCTCGTAGGCGGCGTTGACCACCTCCTCCGCGATCCCGTCGCGGACCGACTCCCCGAGCATCCCCGTCTGCCGCTCCCACTCCAGCAGCGGGACGCCGCCGATGGTGGCACTGCTCCAGATCGGGATCTGGGAGTCGCCGTGCTCGCCGAGGATGTAGGCGTGCACGTTGCGCACCGCCACGCCGCACCGCTGGGCGACGAGGAAGCGCAACCGGGAGGAGTCGAGCACGGTGCCGGAGCCGAACAGCTGGTTGGGCGGCAGGCCGCTGATCTTCAGCGCGGCGTAGGTGGTGACGTCGACGGGGTTGGTGACCAGGATGAAGATGGCGTTGGGCGAGCGCTCCACCAGCGGCGGGATCACCTTCCTCATGAGGTTGACCGTGGACTGTGCCAGGTCCATTCGGGTCTCCCCCGGCCGCTGCTTGGCGCCGGCGGTCACCACCACGACGTCGGAGTCACGGGTGATCTCGACGTCGTCGGAGCCCTCGACGGTGGCCTGCGGGAAGAACTGGCTGCCGTGGGCCATGTCCAGTGCCTCGGCGCGTACCTTGCCGATGTTGATGTCGTGCAGCACTACGTGCCGGGCGACGCCCTTGATCAGCGCCGCGTAGGCGAGCGAGGAGCCCACCGCACCGGCACCGACTACGGCCACCTTCGGGGAGCGGACCCTCATGTCAGGCCTGGCCTCCGAACAGCGAGGTGACGGAGCCGTCGTTGAACACCGCGTTGATGGCCTTGGCGATCAGGGGTGCGATGGACAAGACGGTGAGGTTGTTGATCGGGTCGCAGGTGATCGGCAGCGTGTTGGTGACGATCACCTCGGCGATGCCCGAGTCGTTCAGTCGCTGCGACGCCGGTCCTGACAGGACTGGGTGCGTGGCGGCCACGATGACCTTGGAGGCGCCCCGCTCCTGCAGCGCGGTCGCGGCCTGGGCGATGGTTCCGGCGGTGTCGATCATGTCGTCGACGAGCAGGCAGATCTTGCCCTGGACGTCGCCGACGACCTCGTGCACCTCGACGGTGTTGGCCTTGTTGGGGTCGCGGCGCTTGTGGACGATCGCGAGGGGTGCGCCGAGGACGTCGGACCACATGTCGGCGTGGCGGACGCGACCGGCGTCGGGGGAGACGACGCACATCTGGCTGGCGTCGTAGTTGGCCTTGACGTAGTCGCTTAGGACGGGCAGGCCCCAGAGGTGGTCGACGGGGCCGTCGAAGAAGCCCTGGATCTGTGCGGCGTGGAGGTCGACGGACATGATGCGGTCGGCCCCGGCGGCCTTGAACATGTCCGCGATGAGGCGGGCCGAGATGGGTTCGCGGCCCAGGTGCTTCTTGTCCTGGCGCGCGTACGGGTAGAACGGGGCCACCACGGTGATCCGCTTGGCGGACGCGCGCTTGAGCGCGTCGACCATGATCAGCTGCTCCATGATCCACTCGTTGACCGGGGCGGTGTGGGACTGGAGGACGAAGGCGTCGCAGCCTCGCACGGACTCCTCGAAGCGCACGTAGATTTCCGAGTTGGCGTAGGCGAGCGCCCGGGTGGGCACCAGTTCCTCTCCCATGAGGCTCGCCACTTCCTCGGCGAGTTCGGGATAGGCACGGCCGGAGAACAACATCAAGTGCTTGTTGTTCGCGGTGTGGTGGACTTGGTGGGTCATGGGTGCGGGTCAGCCCTTCTGCTTCGCTCGGGATTCTGCAACGGCGGGATGGATCTTCCCGTCGTGAGACTTGGCGGCCTCGTCGGCCTTCGAGCCCGGGCGACGCTTGCCGACCCAGCCCTCCGCGAGGTGCTGGCGGCCGCGGGCGACTGCGAGCCCTCCGGCCGGTACGTCCTCGGTGACCGTCGACCCGGCGGCGACGAAGCCCCCGGGCGCGATGTCCACCGGGGCTACCAGCACCGAGTTGGACCCCACGAAAGCGGCGTCGCCGACGTGGGTTGTGGACTTGTTGACGCCGTCGTAATTGGCGAAGACCGTGCCCGCGCCGATGTTGACGCCCTCCCCGATCACGGCGTCCCCGGCGTAGGAGAGGTGCGGCACCTTGGAGCCGTCGCCGATGACCGCGTTCTTGGTCTCGACGAAGGCCCCGATCTTGCCGCGGCGGCCGAGCTGGGTGCCCGGACGCAGGTAGCTGAACGGGCCGACGGTGGCGCCCTCGCCGATGATGGCGAAGGAGCCGTGGGAGCGCACCACCTCCGCGCCGGCGCCGACCTCCACGTCCATGAGCGTGGTGTCCGGTCCGATCACGGCGTCCTCACCGATGGTGGTGGCGCCCTGCAGGATGGTGCCGGGCATCAGCACGACGTCGGGCGCGAGGTCCACGTCCACGTCGATCCAGGTGGAACTCGGGTCCACGATGGTGACTCCGGCCAGCATCCACGCGTCGAGGATCCGGCGGTTCATCTCGGCGTTGATGCGGGCCAGTTGGACGCGGTCATTGACGCCCTCGGTCTGCCACACGTCGTCGGTGACGAAGCTGCCCACCCGATCGCCGCGCTCGTTGGCGAAGCGGACGACGTCGGTCAGGTTGTGCTCACCGGTGGCGTTGTCGGTGTCCAACTGCTCGAGACCGGCGCGCAGCAGCTCGGACTCGAACACGTAGATCCCGGAGTTGATCTCCTTGACCGCGCGCTGCTCCTCGGTGGCGTCGGCCTGCTCGACGATGCCCACCACCTTGTCGCCCTCGCGGATGATGCGGCCGTAGCCGGTGGGCTCCTCCACGTGGGCGGTCAGCAGTGTGACGCCGTTGTTGTGGGCGCGGTGGATGGCCACGAGCTTGCGAAGGGTGGTGCCGGTCAGCATCGGGACGTCGCCGTAGGTGACGACCACCTCGCCGGTGAGCTCGCCCAGCGTCTCGAGCCCGGCGGCGACGGCGTGGCCGGTGCCCAGCTGCTGGTCCTGGATGGCGGTGCTGACTGTGGTGGAGAGGGTCTCCAGGTGTTCGGCCACCTGGTCACGGAGATGTCCGACCACCACGACGAGGCGTTCCGGGTCCAGCGCTGCCGCAGCCGAGACGGCGTAGCTGAGCATCGTCTTGCCGGACACCTCGTGCAGGAGTGTGGCCTTCTTGGACTTCATCCGGGTGCCACCGCCTGCGGCGAGAACCACCACGGCGGACACCGGGCTCAAATCATCGGCGTGATCTGTCATCGACTCTCCAAGACTCTTGCAGGAGCATGCTCGGCGAGCCTACCAGCCGGAAGCAGTCCCGAGGCCAGGTGCCCCAGCCCCAAGCCTTGACCCGACTGGCCTCAGTCGCCGCCGTCGAAGTGCAGCCCGTAGCGGGACAGTTCCTGGCCGATGTCGTCCGGTCCCGCTCCCATGCTCGCAGTCGCTGAGCCTTCCGGGACCACCAGGCGGAATCGTACTGGTGGTCGGTAACTGTCAGACCCCTCGGATAGCGTGTTCTGCATGGAGGACATCGCCCGCACGCTCGCCGATCAGCTGGTCAAGGCGGACCAGCTCGCCCGGCTGGGTGAGGCACGCAAGGTGATGGCGCTGGCCGAGTTGGCGTCGAACTACCACCTGGGACTCGACGACGTCGTCGAGGTGCTGGCGGAGAAGCAGGTACCCGTGGGTGACGGCGCGCCGAGCGTGTCCGAGTACCTCTGCCTCGAGGTCGCCGGACTGCTGGGCTGCCCGCCCAGCGCCGCGGCGGGAAAGATCGCCGACGCGGTGAACCTGAGGCACCGGCACCCGACGCTCTACCGGGCGATGATCGAGTTGCAGATCGGGGCCGACCGCGCCTGCCGCGCGGCACACAAATGCCAGGATCTCCCTGCCGACGTGGCTGAGGAGGTGACTGCCAAGTGGCTGCGGGTGCAGCACCGCTTCGGCTGGACCGCCGCCTTCAACCGGCTCGAGAAGCTGGTGATCGACGCGGACCCGGCCCGCGCGGCCGCGAAGGAACGACGCCAGCGCAAGCAACTCGGCGTGCACGTCTGGGGCCCGTACGAGGGCACCATGAACCTGACGGGACGGCTCGAGACGCTCGATGCCAAGTACCTGGACGCGGCTGTGGATCGGCTCGCCGACATCCTCGAGTCAGAGGCGCCCGAGCTCACCAAGGAGACTCTCCGGGCCAAGGCACTCGGAGCACTCGCGAACCCGGCCTACGCGCTGGCGCTGCTCCAGAGGGCTGCGCAGCCCTCGCTCGTCGACGCAGACGCCACAGCACCCAGCGATGCCGACGCCGCGGCGGGCCTGCGGCGCCCGGACCAGCACGGTTGCCGCGGACACCTGTGTGGCACCATCACCACCCCGCTCCACAAGCTGCGCCCACAGCTGGGCATCGCGGTCCACCTCGACGTGGACGCCCTCGGAGACCTGGAGGGCGCCGCGAGGATCGAGGGTGCGGGCCACCTCACGCTGGACAGCCTCTCGGAGATGTTGCGCGGCGTTGAGGTGAAGGTCCAACCGGTGATCGATCTGGGGGATGTTCCACCCGAGGACCAGTACGTGCCGTCGATCTCGATGAAACAAGCGGTCAGCCTTGCCGCCCAGCACGAGTTGTTCCTCTACTCCAACCGAACATCCCGCGGGCTGGACCTGGACCACACCCGGCCCTATCGCCCACGGACCCGGGGCCAGACCCGGGTCGGGAACCTCGCCCCCATCAGCAGACGAGTACACCGGGCCAAGACGGCGGGAATCTGGAAGGTGGAGCAACCGAAGTCCCTGGTACTGGTTTGGACCAGTCCGCTCGGCTACCGGTACGAGGTCCATCCGCGGGAGGGAACCCGGCGGGTGGTCGAGGACTGCGCCGCCTGATCCTGGACTTGTCTCAGGCGTCCAGGTCCTGCTCGATGAGGGCGGCGATCTCGTTGACGGCGGCCTCGTTGTCGGACTCGACCACCACTTCGGCGCCCTGCTTCGCACCCAGGGTCATGATCATCATGCTCGAGCCGGCATCAACCCCCTTGCCGGGGTCCGACTCCGCCCGTCGGATGGTGATGTCGTCGTCGTACTCCGCAGCCGCCGCCGCGATCAGCGCGGCGGGACGGGCGTGCAGGCCGACGGCGGAGCCGACGACCACGTTCCTGCTTGCCATGTTTCTTCTCTCTTTCGGTCCGGGCCGCCGCGACCGCGACGGTGGGATGGTCTCAGGTGGTCACCATTTCGAGCGCAACCTGTCTTGCCGTCTCCGCCGTGGTGGCGGCCAGGGCCGCCACTGCCGCGTCCTCGCACTGCGCCTTTTTCACCTGTCCGAGTTGGGCGCCGACCGCGGAGATTGCGCCGCCGGCCATTGACAGCGAAGTGATCCCCATCCCGACCAGCACGCAGGCCAGCAGCGGATCGGCGGCAGCCTCGCCGCAGACCCCGACGGGTTTGCCAGCCGCGACACCGGCTTCGGCGGTTCGGGCCACCAGGTGCAGCACCGCCGGCTGCCAGGGGTTGGTCAGGTGTGCGAGGTCGGCCGCGAGCCTGTCGGCGGCCATCGTGTACTGGGTGAGGTCGTTGGTCCCGATGGACATGAAGTCCACCTCGCGCAGGAACGCGTCGGCGAGGAGAGCAACGGAGGGCACCTCCACCATGATCCCGGCCTTCAGGTCCCGCGCCCGGGTCTCCTCCGCGAACCGTCGGGCCTCGTCGATGGTGGCGATCATGGGGGCCATGACCCACACCTCGGACTTCTCCCCCTCCTGGGAGTCACGGGCCGCGGCGATGCCGTCGAGTTGGCGCGCGAGCAGACCGTCGCGCGCGAAGGAGAGCCGGACGCCCCGGACGCCGAGGGCCGGGTTCTCCTCGTGCTCGTGCTTGACGAACGGGACGGGTTTGTCGGAGCCGGCGTCGAGGGTCCGGATGACCACCTTCTTGCCGGGGAACGCGTCGAGCACCTCACGGTAGAGGGCACCCTGCTCCTCGGCCGTCGGCTCGGACTGCGCCGAGAGGAAGCCCAACTCCGTGCGGAACAGGCCCACCCCCTCCGCGGCGGTGGGCGCGGCCTTGCGTGCGGCCGCGCCGTCGGCGACGTTGGCCAGCAGTTGCACGCGCTCACCCGAGGCGAGCTGGGCAGGACCGGTCCAGGAACGGATCGCCTCCCTGCGCTCCGCGTCCTTCGCGACGAGTTCGGCGGCCTCCTCCTCGGGCACGCCCCAGCGCACCTGGCCGGTGGTGCCGTCGACCAGTACCGACGTGCCCTCGGCCACCGCGGCGTCGAGCCCCGCGACGGCGACCACGCAGGGAATGCCCAGCTGGCGGGCGATGATGGCGGTGTGACTGGTTGGCCCGCCGAGCTCGGTCACCAGGGCAACCGTCCGCTCAGGATCCAGGCCTGCCGTGTCGGCGGGTGCGAGGTCGGCCGCCATCAGTACGAACTGACCGTCGGGGTCCGGCAGGCCCGGTTCGGGAAGTCCGAGGAGCTCGGCCATCACGCGGTCCCGGATGTCCTTGAGGTCCGTGGTCCGCTCGGCCATGACGCCGCCGAGCTGTTCGAACTGGGCGACGAACGTGGCGATGGCCTCGCTGACGGCCTTTGGGGCTCGCGTACCGGTGGCCACCAGCTTGGAGGCCGCCCTGGTCCAACCGCGATCACGAGCGAGTCCCGCCGTGGCGGTCAGCACCTCGTTCGCGGCGCCGGTGGCGGCCGCGGCGCGGGCATCGTAGCGGTCCGCGACGACGGCCACGGCCGCCATGAGGCGCTCCTTCTCCGCATCCCTGTCGCCCTCGTCCAGCGTGCTCTCGTCGATCGGTGGCAGCTGGAGTTGCCGCAGCCAGGCCGCCGGGGCGTGGGCGATCCCGGGCACCACGCCGGTGCCGGTCAGCTGGGAGTCGTTCATCGATGGCCTCCTTGCGTTCGGGTCATCAATGACCCCGGTGTTCGTCGCGCGGTGGCTCGATCCTAACTACTGGGGCGTCCGCCCGGGCCCAGCACCAGGACTCCCCGGCAGATTCGGCCGGCACTACGGGTCCGGCCAGCCTGAGCAGGAGGTAGGAGAATGCCTCCAAACGTGCTCCTGGATCGGCCAGTTCTTACCCATGCTGCTGTGACTCGTTAGTCTTGATGGCATGGATCCCACCACTGCAGCCACCGGCGGTTTCGGCTGGTTCACGCTCGCGTTCATCAACGCCGGCCTCGCTCAGGGCAAGGGACGGAGCGGCTTGAACTGGTTCCTGCTCTCCATTCTTCTGGGCCCGATCGCGACCATGATCGTGGTGATCACGCAACCCCTGTCCCGTTGACTGGCCTGTAGTCACGCCACGGAGGTCGAAGGCCTCCCGCAGGACGCTCTCGCTGCTCCCCCAAACCGTCGCGTCGCTCAAGGCGTGGCGCAAGAGCCGCGGAAGGCTGAAGCCCGAGGATCTCCTCTTCCCGGGAGGGCCTAGTTGCGGCCGATCCGTGAGTGGAGCGCTTGGCACCGGAGACGGAGCCGTGCGTACCAGTCAGTCTCGGGGGCACTGCCGCTCATCGGCGCGTCGGCCAGAGGTCGCAGAGGCGGATCACTGTTTTTTTGCACGTATCGGCCCTGAAATAACGAGATCCCAAGTCAGAGCGGCTCCCCGGGTAGGAGTCGAACCTACTTCGCTAATCCTGATTCAAAGTCAGGCGGGCCCTGCCGAAAGACCAACCGGGGAACGGCCCCGTCAGGGGCCTCCGACAATCTTAGCCGGGATACACGTCGAGGGCATTGGAGGCGACTTGTCCACAGGTTCGGGCGTTGCGTGGCGGACCGCACCCTCGCGCGACCATCATGTGGGTGCACGGATGCGGAGGAGGAACCATGGACAGGATCAGGTGCTTCGGGTCTGGGGACCCGCTGTACGAGCAGTACCACGACGAGGAGTGGGGGCGGCCGGTCGAGGACTCGCCCGACGAGCGGGAACTGTTCGAGCGGCTGGCCCTCGAGGGTTTCCAGTCGGGCCTGAGCTGGATCACGGTGCTGCGAAAGCGGGACGCGTTCCGAGAGGCGTTCAAGGACTTCGCGCCCGCGGAGGTCGCGACCTTCGACGAGGGCGACGTCGAGCGGCTGCTGCAGGACGCCTCGATCATCCGGAACCGGATCAAGATCCAGGCCACGATCAACAACGCACGCGCCCTCGTCGCACTCCACGACGACGGCCGCCGGCTGGCCGACGTCATAGGCTCGCACGCCCCGCCCCCCAGGGCGGAGCGGCCAGCCACCTTCGCAGAGGTGCCGAGCAGCAGCACGGAGTCGGTGGCGCTGGCGAAGGACCTCAAGAAGCTGGGATTCAGGTTCGTCGGACCCGTCACCATGTACGCGACGCTGCAGGCGATCGGCTCGGTGGACGACCACCTCGCCGGCTGTTGGCTGGTCACCGGCCAGCGGTGACCGACCACCCGGTGTGAGAGTCTGTCGCGGTGGTTGAGCTCACCAGGACCTATCCGATGCCGCTGCACGTGATGGTGCTGCGCTACGTCACGACACTGCTGGTCCGCACCGCCGCCGTCTGTGGGGCGCTGTTCCTCGTGGTGCTGGTGCTCGGCCTGGCCCTGGAGGAGGACGCCCTCCCCGTTGCCCCCGAGGTGGCCAGCGGCCTTGACGCGTTCCTGCGAATGTTCATGGGCGTCGTCGGGCTGGGCGGGATCTTCGGCGTCCTCGCCATCGCGGCGATCGCCCACGACCTCTACCGGCGGGAGCAGCGCTCGACACTGGACGCACTCGTCGACGACGGCATCGCAATCAAGGAATGGCCGCCGGTCAGATGGCAGCGAGAGGCCATCGGCGACTCGCTGCGCGGCACCATGATCCTGTCCTTCTTCGGAGTCGTGCTCGGCCCGATCGCGCTGCTCGCCGGCATCTTCACGTTCGACGGCAGCGACCTCGGCTTCAGCCTCGGCACCTTGGGCGTCGCCCTGGTGATCACTGCCGCGTCCGTCCTCGGGATCCGCAGCGCCCTGCGAAAGACCACCAGCAGCGCCAGAACGCTGTGGGGAGAAGCGTGGCCCGAGCTCCACCGCTTGGAGCCAGGCCGCAAGTACTCCGACGGTGGGCTGCAGACGCTCAACAAGCGCGAACGGGCCAGGACCGCCCGGGCCAAGGCCAGGTTGGAGGCAGCCCCGCCGGAGCTGGTTCGGCTGGACCGGATCGACGGGGTCGCCGCCACAGTGATGAACACTGCTGCGGTGGTGCTGGGGCTGTGCGCAGCGGTCGTAGCCCTCCTGACCCTGGTCAGGAAGCCCTGCCGCAACTGCGAGGAGCGGAGCTTCGGCGAGACGACGGAGGGTCTCATCGACGTCGCAATCCTGGCCGGGGCGGTCCTGCTGCTCGTCGGACTCGTCGTGCTGGTGCTGGGGACGGCCCTGGAGGGGTGGGTGACGCTCCGGTTGCGCAGCACGGTCCTGGGCATGGCAGCTGATCCCGCGTCCGAGGCCCCACCGTGGTTCCTGCTGCGCCGGCTCCTCCTCGAGGAGACACCCCTGGAGTCCCTCACAGGGCACCTGCACACGGTGGGAGCCACCTGCCTCGCCTTCG
This sequence comes from Tessaracoccus rhinocerotis, assembly GCF_007197885.1. GTDB lineage: Bacteria > Actinomycetota > Actinomycetes > Propionibacteriales > Propionibacteriaceae > Arachnia > Arachnia rhinocerotis. The sequence continues at coordinate 194,546 of NZ_VKKG01000002.1, read as the reverse complement.
GAATCGTGGGGACCCTCACCGGCGACGTCTATCCGTTCGACGAGTGGAGCGCACTGTTCCCCGTGCTCAACACCATCGGCAGCATCCTCCTGCTGTTCCACGCATCCGGCTGGTTCTGGAACCGCGAGCCCACACGCCTGCAGAACGAGGCGCTCCTCGTGCGCTGGCCAGAATGAGGCGTGGCAACGCATGAGACAATGGTGAGCGTGTCGAATCAAACTCCCTCGCGTGCCCGGCGGACCCGCGTCCGCATGACCTCGGCGCAGCGACGGGAGCAGCTGCTGGAGATCGCCCGCGAACTCTTCGCCCGCCGCGGCTTCGAGGGCACCTCCGTCGAGGAGATCGCTGCGAGGGCCGGCGTCAGCAAGCCCGTGGTCTACGAGCACTTCGGCGGCAAGGAAGGCGCCTACGCCGTCGTCGTCGACCGCGAGGTCCGAACGCTGCACGAAGCCATCCGCTCCGCACTGGCCACACCGCACGCCGGTTCCCGCGAACTCCTGGAACTCGGCGCACTGGCCCTGCTCGGATACATCGACCGCTGCCCCGACGGCTTCCGCATCCTGAGCCGCGACTCCCAGATCGGCAACCCAACCGGATCGTTCGCGTCCATCCTGAGCGACATCGCGGTCCAGGTCGAGGACCTGCTCGAGGTGGAGTTCGCGCGGCTCGGCCACGACCCGCAGTTCGCAGGCCTCTACGCCCAGGCGCTGGTGGGACTCGTCGCGCAGACGGGCCAGCAGTGGCTCGAGCACCGCGAACCGGACCGGTTGGTCGTCGCCAGGCACCTGATCAACCTCGCCTGGAACGGCATGGCCCACCTGAAGCCCGAACCGAAGCTGGTCACCGAGATCAAGGCCGAACGGCTCTCAGCCGACCGCTCCGCCGAGGAGCTTCCGCAGGGCTGAGGCCAGAGCGTCGGACTCCTCCCGGTTCCAGCCCTGCAGCAGTGAGGACTCCAGCTCCAACAGCTCGGTGAGGGCGGAGTCCACCAATTCCCTGCCCTGGTCAGTCAGCGCGACGACGGCACCGCGGCCGTCGCTCGGGTGCGGCTCCCTGGTCACCAGACCCCGACTCCGGAGCCTGTCGATGCGGTTCGTCATCGTGCCGGAGGTGACGTGGGTCTCCTTCAGGAGCTGGCCGGGCGACAGGCGGTACGGCTTCCCCGCCTTCCGCAGGGCTGCGAGCACGTCGAACTCCCAGTTCTCCAGCCCCTGGCCGGCGAACGAGCGCTTGCGGTGCTGCGCCAGCACCTCGGAGAGCCGGTGAATCCGCGACCACACCTCCATCGGGTGCACGGCGAGGTCCGGACGTTCGCGGCGCCAGGCCGCGACCACCTCGTCCACCTCGTCGACGCCGCTCCGGCGGGAATCCTGCTCCGACACGTCAGTCCACCACCTCGGCACCGGGCACTGGCCCGGTGGCGCTCCGGACGGCGCGCACGCCGCTGAACACTGTGAGGGCCTCAGCCACGAGCGCCGCGGACTCTGGCGTTGAGGAAAGGAACGCGCAGGACGGCCCGGAGCCGCTCACCACGGCCCCGACCGCCCCGGCCTGGAGACCGATCTCGAGTGTGCTGGACAAGGTGGGCAGGAGCGCTACGGCGGGCTCCGCGAGGTCGTTGACCAGGGCGGCACCGACGGCGGCTACGTCGCCGGCCGCCAGGGCCGCGATCAGCTCGGCGGGGATGTCGGTGGGCCGGGGTTCGCTCAACCTGTCGAACTCCTTGAACACGGTGGGGGTCGACAGCCCACCGTGGGACAGCGCCAGGGTCCAGTGATAGGTCCCGGCGGTGGTCAAGGGCGTCAGCCGGTCCCCCCTGCCCCACCCGTGGGCGGTGTTGCCCAGCAACATGAAGGGGACGTCGGCGCCCAGCTGCGAACCCAGCTCCATGAGTTCGGCGGTGGTGGCGCCCAGCCCCCAGAGCTCGTTGCAGGCCACCAGCACCGCGGCCGCGTCGGCCGATCCGCCGGCCATGCCCCCGGCCACGGGGATGCGCTTGCGCACCAGCAGTTGGACGCCGGCATCTGCCACGTCATGGGTCCGGGCGAGCAGCTTGGCGGCGCGCATGGCCAGGTTGGTGTCGTCGGTGGGCAGGAAGGCCGCCCCCTCACCACGGAACGCGAGCCGGAAACGTCCCGGTTCCTCGGGCTCGGCGGTCACCTCGTCGTAGAGGGACAGCGCCTGGAAGACGGTCCCCAACTCGTGGTAGCCCTCGGGGTCGGTGGCGCCGACTCGGAGGGCGAGGTTCACCTTCGCGGGCACGCGGACCCGAACAGCCGTGGTCACGCTTGGAACCTACCGCACCCACGCGTCACGGGCCGCCAACTCGGACGCGATGCGGGCGAACTGCTCGACGTCGAGGACCTCTCCCCTCACCTGCGGGTCGATGCCGGCGGCCTCGATGGCCTCGGTCGCGACGCCGCCTACCCTGGCAGCGAGAGCGGCCCGCAGCATCTTGCGGCGCTGCGCGAAGGCGGCATCGATGACGGCGAACACCTGTTCCCGCGTGGCGGTGGTCTCCGGCGGGTCGCGTCGCTCGATCCGGACCAGCCCGGACTCGACGTTCGGCACGGGCCAGAAGACCTTGGGCGGCACGGTCCCCACCCTGCTCGCCGACGCATACCAGGCGAGCTTGGCGCTGGGCACGCCGTAGGTCTTGGAACCGGGGGGCGCAACGAGCCGGTCAGCGACCTCGAGCTGCACCATCACCAGGCCCGTGCGCCACTGCTCGAAGCGCTTCAGCAGGTGCAGGATGACCGGCACGGACACGTTGTACGGCAGGTTCGCGACCACCGCGGTGGGCGCCTCCCCGGGGAGTTCCTCAACGAGAAGTGCGTCCGAGGTGACGACATGCAGGCGCGCGGCCGCCTCGTCGCCGAGCCGCTCCGCCACGGTCTGCGGCAACCGTTCGGCGAGGCGCTCCTCGATCTCCACGACGGTGACCGCGCGGGCCTGCTCCAGCAGCCCGAGCGTGAGGGAGCCCAGTCCGGGGCCGATCTCGAGGACCACGTCTTCCGCGCCGATCCCCGACAGGGAGACGATGCGCCGCACCGTGTTGGGGTCGATGACGAAGTTCTGGCCGCGCTGTTTCGTCGGGCGCAGGTCGAGTGCCGCCGCGATGCGCCGCACCGAGTTCGGGTCGAGCAGTCCGGTCTCAGGCATCGTCTTCTCCCCAGGGGCCACCGAAGGCGGCGAACGTGTTGGCCATGACGGTGTTGCAGAAGGCATCGAGCTCCACGTCGAGCAGGTCGGCCAGGAACCTGACGGTGTGTGGGAGCAGGTAGGGGGCGTTGTACTTGCCGCGCTGGGGCTTGGGCGTCAGGAACGGGGCATCGGTCTCCACGAGCACCCGGCTCAGCGGCGTGGCCCGGGCGGCCTCCCGCAGGCTGCCGGCGCTGCCGAACGTGACCACTCCCGGGTAGCTCAGCCAGAACCCGCGGGAGACGCACTCCTCCGCGAAGGCGGCGTCACCGGAGAAGCAGTGCATCACCACGCGTCCCGGCGCGCCGACGTCGTCGAGGACTCGCAGGATGTCAGCGTGGGCGTCACGGTCGTGGACCACCAGGGTCAGGTCGCGCTCCTTCGCGAGCGCGATGTGCCAGCGGAAGGACTCCTCTTGGGCGCTGCGGCCCTCGGGCTCGCGGGTGCGGTAGTGGTCGAGGCCGGTCTCGCCGATCGCGCGGACGTACTTGTTGGCCGCCAGTTGCCGAATCGACTCGAACTCGGCTGCCAGTGCTGCACGGCCGCCGGACGTGAAGGTGCGGGCGGCGTCGTTGGGGTGCAGGGCGATGGCAGCGACGACGGTGGGCTCGTGGGTGGCGAGCTCGACGGCGTAGCGCGAGGAGACGACGTCGCAGCCCACCTGGACGATCCGGTTGACCCCCACCCGGGCGGCCAGCGCGATGGAGTCGGAGACCTGCAGGCCGGAGTACTCGGTGGTGGTGTCGGCATGGGTGTGGTTGTCCACCACCGGCCGCGGCAGCGGCTCCGGCAGTGGCGGCAGCCCCAGCTCCTCGAGCACGCTCACTTGGTGTCCTTCCCCGGCTTCGGCGGCCGCGCGGCCAACGCGGCCTCGTATAGTTCCTTGCGGTTGGTGCCGGTGGCCTCGGCCACGGAGCGCACCGCCGCCGACAGTTTCTCACCTTCGGCCACGCGGGCGGCCACCAGTCCCAGCGCGTCGTCGGCGGACGTGACCACCTCGGGCGCGCCTGCAACCACCACTGTCACCTCGCCGCGGACCCCCTCGGCGGCCCAGAGGCCCAGCTCGGCGAGGTTCCCCCGCACCACCTCCTCGTACGGCTTGGTGAGCTCTCGGCAGACGACCGCAGCCCGATCCCCGCCCAGCGCGGCGGCGGCGCTGGCGAGGAACTCCTGCAGCCGGTGCGGGGCCTCGAAGAACACCATGGTGCGCTCCTCCGTCGCCAGCGAGTCCAGCCGGCTCCGGCGCTGGCCCTCCTTGCGCGGCAGGAACCCCTCGAAGCAGAACCGGTCGGTGGGCAGCCCGGAGACGGCGAGTGCGGTCAGCGCGGCCGAGGGGCCGGGCACGGCCGTGACCCGCAGGCCGTGCTCGATGCAGGCCGTGACGGCGCGGAACCCCGGGTCGCTGACCGACGGCATCCCGGCGTCGGTCACCAGAGCCACCTGCTGCCCGGCCTCGACCGCGGCGACGAGCTCACCGGTGCGGGTGGCCTCGTTGCCCTCGAAGTAGGACACGACCCGCCCGGAGGCCTCCACGCCGATGCGACGCATGAGGGTGGCGAACCGGCGCGTGTCCTCCGCGGCGATGAGGTCCGCCGACGCGAGCAGGTCCCTCAGGCTCTGGCTCGCGTCGCGGTGCGATCCGATGGGGGTGGCGGCCAGGACGAGGGCGCCGCCGGTTGGGTTGGTCATGCGATCAGCCTAGATGCGGACGTGGACCCCTTCGTCCCGGGCACCCCTAGAATGCTCACGTGCTGACAACGGTGGAGGCGCTCGAGGACGGGCGAATGAAGGATCGACGGGTGGCGTGGCTCGTCACCCTGGGGATCACAGCCCTGGCCTTCGTGCTCCGGCTCGTGGGCCTCGGCTTCCCCCGCACGATCATGTTCGACGAGACCTACTACGCCAAGGACGCCCTTGCCATCCAGCACGGCGGCTACGAGCGCGACTGGGCCGAGCCGAACGACGAGATCAACCAGCAGTTCGCCGACAACGACTTCAGCGGCATCCTCGACGACCCGTCCTTCGTCGTGCACCCGCCGCTGGGAAAGTTGTTCATCGGCTGGTTCGCCGAACCCCTGCACTGGGGTGCGTTCGGGTGGCGTTTCGGCGCCGCCGTGTTCGGGGCCCTCATGGTGCTGCTGGTCATCCGCATGGCGCGGCGCCTGTCGCGTTCCACGCTGGTCGGCGCAGTCGCCGGCATCCTCGTGACCTTCGACGGACTGGCCTTCGTGATGAGCCGGATCGCGCTGCTCGACATCTTCCAGGCGACGTTGGCCGTCGCGGGGGTGGCCGCACTGGTGGCAGACCGGGACTGGTTCAGGTTCAGACTCGCCCGCTGGCTGCGCAAACGTGACCTCCCGGACCTCGGTGGGAAGTTCGGTCCGGTCATGCTGTGGCGGCCCTGGCGGATCGTGGCCGGCATCATGTTCGGCGCCTCCTGCGCCGTGAAGTGGAACACCATCTACATGGTTGCGGTGTTCGGCATCGTCACCGTCGTGTGGGACCTCGGTGCCAGGCGCCTGGCCGGCGGTGGTGGCTCGCGAAAGTACTTCCTGTCCATCCTCGCCGACGCCCCCGCCGCGTTCGTGCACCTCGTCGTCGTCGCCGTCCCGGTCTACCTCGCCTCCTGGTACCGCTGGCTGGGCACCACCGGCGGCTACTACCGGGACTGGGGCGCCAACAACCCCGACGACCCGGTGGTGCAGCGCTTCGGCACCGCGCTCGGATCGCTGTGGCAGTACCACGTGGCCGCCTACAACTTCCACACCGGCGACGGCATGAAGGAGGCCACCCACACCTACGAGGGCCACCCCGCAGGCTGGCTGGTGATGGCCCGCCCCATCGGCATCTACGCCGAGAACGGGATCGAGCCCGGAGAGCAGGGCTGCGACGCCGTCGGCACCACCTGCCTGCGCGTCATCTCCGCCATGGGCACGCCGCTGCTGTGGTGGATGGCTGCGATCGCCCTCGTGGCCGCGTTGTGGTTCTGGCTGGGCCGCCGCGACTGGCGCTTCGCGGTGCCGCTGCTCGCCATCGGCTCGGTCTGGCTGCCGTGGTTCCAGTACGCCGAGCGTCCCCTGTTCTTCTTCTACGCCATCATGATCATCCCCTTCTCCGCCACGGCCCTCGCGATGGTGCTGGGCAGGTTCCTCGGCCCCGCGGACGGACCGCAGCGCAGGACGCGCGCGATGTACGTCGGGATCGCCGTCGGGCTGGTCGTGGCCAACTTCGCCTTCATCTACCCGGTGCTCACCGCGGACCTGATGACCAGACCGGAGTGGCTGGCGCGGATGTGGTTCGGGACCTGGATCTGATCACTGGGACCGCGCAGAGTAGCCCAACTGGTTGACAGTCCCGAAGCCGCATGAGTTCGATGGGCGGACCGGCCAGGGTTGGCCGCCGAACCGTGTCGACGACGATGGGTGATCTCCTGTGCGAATCCGAACCGCTCTGCTGTCAGGTCTTGTGGCAGCGCTGACAATGGCCGGGACAGTGGTCCCGTCACTGACTGAGTCGGCAGCGGCCGAACCAACCACACAGCAGGACCCCCTTGTCCTGACCTACGGCGCCCCGGCCCCGCTGAACGGCTGGCAGGAGGAGTCGCTTCCCATCGGCAACGGCGCGCTGGGGACGTCGGTGTTCGGCCAGGTGACGGCCGACGAGCACCCGGTGGGCGAGACCTTCGTCCGGGAGACGGGCTGGCACTTCAACAACCTGAGCTACCTGCCCCTGATGAAGCGCCAGGCCTGGGCGAACAACCCGCTCGGGGTCCCCGGCACGTTCACCTCCGACGACCGCCGCTGGCGCACCGAGTGTGACACGGCCAACACCGGCAGGGGTGGCTGCCGCAGCTACATCTGGACGCTGGTGGTGGACCAGACCAGCACCCCCTCCGGCTGGCAGTTCGACGAGCGCTGGGACTGGGTGTTCAACAACCAGGTCTCGTTCAGCCGCTGACCAAGAGGTGACGCGGAGGCGCGTCAGTGGCCGAGGAGCCGCTGGCGCAGCCCCCGCGCCGACGCACGCAGGCGCGAGGACATCGGCAGCGCGTTGTTCTGGTGCGAGGACTCCAGGCCCAGCAGCAGCGCCGCGAGGAAGGTGCCGCTGGCCGTGCCGTTCATGAGCTCGCCGCGGCCGTTGCCGCGTGCGTAGAAGCCGCCAGGTATCGGCGAGGCACCCACTGCGGGGCGGCCGTGGTCGCTGGGGTCGATGGCCATGGTGCCGCTGCGCAGGTCGGTCCCGCCCAGTCTGCCCGTGACGAAGCGCTCCAGCTCGGCCACACCGTCGCCGCGCCCGGACGCCGGGTACTTCGGGCCGTAGGCCACCGCCTCGTCACCGTCCGGGCGGACCAGCCAGACCGGTGGCCCGGCGCTGAGGGTCACCACGTCGGGGACCTGTGCCACCCGGAACCGGACCCGCGGCACGTACTGCGCCGCCCCGTTGCCGGCCATCCGTCCCCATGGGCTCACGCCGAGGGTGTCGACGACGGCGACCGCGAGCATGGAGTGGACCTCCCGGGCCCAGGCCAGGTTGGGACGGGCGGCGACGGCGGTCACGCCGTCGCGCCGCACGAGGTGGGTGACGGTCATGTCGTAGCGGATGTCGGCGCCGGCGTGCGCGGCCTGCGCGGCCAGGGCGCCGGCGTACTGAGCCGGGTCGACGAGGATGGCCTCCGACACGATCCCCGCCCCCGGACGTCGGGTCTCGTCCCGGCCCAGCAGCCGGACCTCGGCCCCGGCGGAGGCGAGCAGTTCGAGCGTCGGCACCAGCTCGCGGTCGAGCGCGACGCCAAGTGAGTGGTCGTGCAGCGGCAGCACCCGGTGCGGCACGTCGCCGGTGGCCAGCACCCTGCGGATCTCCTCCATGCCGACGAGGTTGCGGCGCACGTGCTCGTTGACCGCCTCGGTGCCGTAGGCGGCCGACATGGTGGTCACCGTGCTGCTGTGCGCACACGCGGCCACCCCGTGCCCGATGGCCGCGGAGGCCCCCTCGGGGTTCGGATCCAGCACCACGACGTCGAATCCGTCGGTCGCGAGGCGTCGGGCCGCCGTCAGTCCAGCCACACTCGCACCGATCACCACAACGTCGTGCACCATGCGACCAGCCTAGACCCGCTAACATTCCGCCGTACGGAAGGGGCCGGGAGATGCTCGGATGGAAGCTGCACAACAACGGTGACCTACTGCCCGGGGCGGTGGTGATGCCCGGCGAGCGGCTCGGTTGGGGACGCACCGTCGGACTCGGCGCGCAGCACGTCGTGGCCATGTTCGGCGCCACGTTCGTGTTCCCGCTGCTGATGGGTCTGAACCCGCAGCTGGCGGTCATGATGAGCGGCATCGCCACGCTGGTGTTCCTGTTCGCCGTCAAGAACAAGGTGCCCAGCTACCTGGGCTCCAGCGCCTCCTTCGTGGGCGTCGCCACCGCCGTCTACAGCATCGGCGGGAATCCCGCCGACCTGACCGGTGCGCTGTTCGTGGTGGGGCTGACGCTGTTCATGGTGGGTCTCATCATCCACTTCGCCGGGGCCCGCGTCATCCATCGCGCCCTGCCGCCCGTGGTCACCGGCGCCGTGGTGATGCTGATCGGCTTCAACCTCGCCCCCGTGGTGGCCGGGGTCTACTGGCCCCAGGACCCGTGGCTGGCCTTCATCGTGATGCTCGTGGTGATCGCCCTCAGCGTGGGGCTGCGCGGCTTCCTCGGCCGGATCGCGATCTTCCTGTCCCTGGTCATCGGCTACCTCCTGGGCTGGGTCTTCGACCTGGTGCTCGGTCCGCGCAGCACCGTCGCCGAGGACGGCACGGTCACCGAGGCCCTGCGCGTGGACTGGAGCGGGGTGGCCGCCGCCGACTGGTTCGGCCTGCCCCCGGTGACCGACCTGGCGAACTGGGTCTGGAACGGCGAGGCCAACGTCGTCGGACTGCACCTGCCGAGCTTCAGCCTGGCCGCAATCGTCGTCGCCCTCCCAGTGGTGATCGCGCTGATCGCGGAGAACACCGGCCACGTCAAGGCCGTCGCCGAGATGACCGGCGAGGACCTGGACCCGGTGATGGGACGGGCCATCGCAGCCGACGGCGCGGGCTCGATGATCGCCACCTTCGTGGGAGCCGGACCCACCACCACCTACGCCGAGAACATCGGCGTCATGGCCGCCACCCGCGTCTACTCGACCGCGGCCTACGTCGTGGCCGCGATCGTCGCCATCGCCTTCGGTTTCTCCCCCAAGTTCGGCGCCATCATCTCGGCCACCCCCGGGGCCGTGCTGGGCGGCATCACCGTCGTCCTCTACGGCATGATCGGCCTGCTCGGCGCCAAGATCTGGAAGGAGAACAACGTCGACTTCGGCAACCCCCTCAACCTGGTCCCCGCAGCGGCCGGCATCATCATCGGCGTCGGTGACGTGCAACTCCCGATCGGCGAGACCTTCAGCCTGGGCGGGATCGCCCTGGGCACCATCGTCACGGTCGCCCTGTACCACCTGGCCCGCGCGATCGCGCCCCGCGAACTGCGTGAGGCCGCCGACGGCGCCAACATGTTCTACGACGCCCCGGGCATCTACACCAGCGAGGAGGATCCCGAGGGGCAGCCACGGCAGTGAACCTTGTCCCGGCCGATAGCTTGGGTGCCATGGATGAACTGGCTGCCGCGTTCCGGGAGGCGATGAGCCGCGTCTCGGCCCCCGTCACCATCGTCACCACCATGCAGGACGGCGTGCCCCACGGCACCACCGTCTCCGCGTTCGCGTCGCTCTCGGTCCATCCGCCGATGGTGCTGCTGGCGCTGGACAACCGCGGCTCGCTGGTGGGTCGGATCCGGCAGACGGGCAGGCTGCTGGTGAACGTCCTCGCCGAGGACCAGGCCGAGACCGCCATCCGGTTCGCCACCCCGGCGCTGCCGGACCGGTTCGAGGGTGTCGACTGGACGCAGGACCACGGCCTGCCGAGGCTCTCCGGCGCGGCGGCGTGGCTGCGCTGCGAGCACGTCGTGCTCGAACCCGGCGGCGACCACACCGTACTGCTGGCGACGGTCGCCACCGCGGAGTCCGCCGAGCACGGCGGACTGACCTACTACCGTCGCCAGTTCGGCTCGGCGGACCGCGCGATCAGCCTCCCCTGAGCAATCAGGCAGAGCGGCGGGGCTTGCTGGCCTCGCCGTCCTTGCGCAGGTGCACCTCAATACGGGGCCGCACCGAGACGTCGGTGATCTGGGCGTCTGCCGGCGCGTCCACGACGTAGCGCACGGCCTGCGCGATGGACTCAGGCATCAGGTAGTGGTCCTCGTTGTAGTCGTCACCCGCCTGCGCCTGCATGGAGCGCATCATGCCGCTGTTGGTCGGCCCGGGCGCGATCGTGCTGACCCGCACCCCGGTGTTGGCCTCGTCGATGCGCAGCGTGTTGGCCAGCCCGAGCAGCGCGTGCTTCGAGGCGGTGTAGACGGCGTGTCCGGGTGCCGGGACGCGGCTGGCACCCGACCCGATGAAGATCACGGTGCCCTGCGACTCGCGGAGCCTCGGCAGGGCCAGGCGCGTCAGTTCGGCGGGAGCGATCACGTTGGTCTCGAAGTGCTCGCGCCAGTCGTCGGCCGTTGCCGTCTCCACTGTGAAGCGGACGGAGATCGCTGCCACGTGGACGAGGACGTCGATGCGCTCCAGCGGTTCGACGACCGCTGCCAGTCCGGCGTGGTCCGACAGCGCCACCGCGTGGGTGGTGACACCGTCGAGCTCGGCGAGTTCGGCCAGCACCTCCTCGTTCCGCCCCAGGGCGACGACGTCGTGCGTCGCGACGAGGTTCTCCACGGTGCAGCGTCCCATTGCACCGGTGGCGCCGGTCACGATGGCGAGGGGTCGGTCAGTCATGCGGTGTCCTCCGTCTTCCAGGGTCGTGCCACAACCTACTCCGTCAGGCGCGCGCTACCGACGAGTCCAGATTCCCGGCGGGGTCACGGGCGGATATCGTGAGCGCAACAGACCACCTTGTCCCAGGAGGAACCGTGAGCGAGACCCAGCAGGCCACCATCAACACAGGCGCCACCAGCGAGGCCGCGGCCCGCGGGGGCGTCCTGGTGGTGGGCTCGGCGAACATGGACCTCTACACCCGGCTGGACCACATCCCCGTCGGCGGCGAGACCATCCTGGGCTCCCCGATCTGGACCTCTCCCGGCGGCAAGGGTGCCAACCAGGCGGCCGCCGCGGCACGGTTGGGGGCCGACGTGCGGTTCGTCGGGCGCGTCGGCGACGACGAGTACGGCCAGAGACTGCGGCAGGGTCTCCTCGACGCGGGCGCGGACGTCTCCCTCCTGCGCACCGGTGACTCCCCCTCCTCCGTTGCACTGATCCTGCTCACCCCCGACGGCGAGAACTCGATCATCGTGTCACCCTCCAGCAACCAGCACGTCAGCCCGGCCGACGTCGACGCCGCCTGGCAGCCGGGGCAGCCGGCGGTGGGGGCCGTCGTGTGCCAGCTGGAGATCCCGCTGGCGACGGTGGTGCACGCGAGCGAACTGGCGCAGCAGCACGGCGCCCGATTCGTGCTCAACGCCGCACCGGCGCAGGAACTGCCCGCGGACCTCGTGGGTCGGGCGGACCCTCTGGTGGTCAACGAGTCCGAGGCCGAGTTCCTGCTCGGCACCACTTCCGAGGCGCCGTCCCACACGCCGGAGACGCTGGTCCGGGGACTGCTGGAGCTGGGGTCGCGCTCAGTGGTCCTGACCCTCGGGGGCGACGGCGCCGCCGTCGGCGTGAACGGGGGCGGTTTCCGCCACGTCACCGGCTTCCCCGTCCCGGTGGTGGACACCACGGGCGCCGGTGACGCGTTCGTCGCCGCCCTCGTCACCCGCCTCGTCGCGGGCGAGGACCTGTTCGAGGCCGCTGACTACGCCAACGTCGTGGGCGCCCTCGTGGTCCAGCACGAGGGCGCCCAGGCCTCCTACCCCGACGCCGCCGAGGTGGAGGCCCAGATCGCCTCCCAGAACTGACTCGACCAACGAGGCGCCTCCGACCGCTGGTTGAGTAGCGGCGCGAGGAACGAGCCCGCGTGTCGAGACCAACTGCGGTTGGTTCAGTTCCTGAAGCGCACCAGGTTGTTGAACACCCAGCCGCTGCCGACCGTCCACGTGTAGGAGCGGCAGCCGTTGCGGCCGGTCGTGACGGTGTCGCACTCGGTGCGCCAACGCCGACCGTCGGTCGCCGTCCACTCCCCCGTCACGCCGAGCGGGTTCGAGGCCCACTGCGCACGGGTCATGAACGGCAGGTAGGTGAGGTTGTTGAAGACCCACCCCGAGACGCCGTTCGCGCTGGACCAGATCTCGGTGCGGCACCGGATGGTCTGCGAGTACGGCTCGCAGGTGGTGTGCCACCAACGACCGTTCACGCTGTGGAACCCGGGGATGGTGTAGACGTCGCCCCGGGGCGGATCCACCGTCACCGTTGCCGTCGGTGCCGGCGCGGGCGGGGTGGGTCCGGCGGTCGGTTCCTCCGACGGCTCCTCGGAAGGCTCCGTCCCGCCACGCACCGTCACGACGGCGGTCACGGTGCGGAACTCGTCGGCCAGTTCCTGGGCCGCAGTGACGTCCAGCGCGAGATGGCCGTTTGCCCGCACGTTGATCGCCTTCACCGAGGTGTGGCGGTCCGGGTCGAACAGGCCCCCGGCACCGGGCTGCCCGGCGTGCGGGTCGGGGTGGGGCCTGGCGTGGTAGACCAGCACGAGGTTCCCGTGCTCGTCGGTCACCACGGAGTTGTGGCCACCACCGACGTGCGGGGCACCGCCGATCTCGCCTTCGTGGGTGTCGTGGGCGTTGAACGCCGAGAACGGTTGCCCGGTCCAGCTGTCCCGGTCCCGGATGTCGCTGCCCACCTCGGCGCGCATCACAGCGAGGTTGTAGTACTTGTCCACCGTGGCGCCCGAGTAGATCAGGTAGTGGAAGTCACCGTGGGTGAACGTGTACGGCCCCTCGATGATGCCCTGGTCGTTGCCCTCCGGGTTGGACTGGGTGATGCTGCCGTCCCAGACGCCGTACTCGAAGGGCCACTGCAGATCCTTGATCCGCGACGGCGTGCCGTCGAGGGCGGGGAACTCGCCCTCCGCGGTGACCGCCTCCACGACCTCCAGCCCGGCCGAGCGGGGCATGATCCAGTAGCCCTGCCCGGAGGACTCGTCGAGGAAATAGTTGACGTCGAACGACGGCGCCCCCGCCAGCGGGCGGATGGCGTCGTCGTCGCCCCAGTACTGCGGATCCAGCATCTTCCCGTCCACGATGTCCTGGGTGGTGCCAAGGAACGGGATCAGGATCGTGGCGCTGGTCCAGGTGTGGGCGGCGCCGGCGGGGCGACCCGCTGTGCCGTAGTCGTGGGCACCGACCACCATGTACCAGGTGCCATTGATCCGGTGCACCTCGGGCGCCCAGAAGAAGCCGCCCCAGCGATCCCCCACCTCTGAGGTGCGCAGCAGGTGCTCGGGGGCCTCGGCCAGGCCCTCGATGGTGGTGGCGCGTCGCAGTCCGACCGCGCCGTAGCTGGTGCGCTCGTCCAGCAGCGCCCCTCCACCGTCGGCGTAGTAGGAGCCGGTCGCGTAGTAGTGGCCGTCGTCCGGGTTGTGGAAGATGTGCGGATCGGCACGCTCCTCGATGAAGGGGTAGGCGTAGTCGTCCTGGACGACGGTTCCGCTGATCTCGTGGGTCCCCGCGCCTGCGGTGCGGGCGGCATCGAGGTCGGCCCGCGACCACTCGACGGCGAGGTCCTTGGTGGAGCCGTCGCTGTAGTCGAGGGTCACCGTGCCCGGCAGTTCCACGTCGTCCCAGCCCGCGAACTCCAGCTCCGGCGCCCGCACCCCGGTGTTGACCAGGGACCCGTAGGCGGCGGAGAAGGCGGCGCGCTCGTCGGGGGTGATGGTGGTGACCGACGCCTCGTCGGCCAGCGCGCCCTCGGGCACGGCACCGTCCCACGCGGGACGCACAGCGCTCGACGGCGAGACCACCGGCCTCGCGTCGCCGCTGAGGTCGTCGAGCACGGTGACGTGCGCATCGCCCTCGCCGCCGGCGTCGCTCCAGTAGACCTTGTAGTCACCGGTGGCGGCGTCCGCGACGATCCTCGGGTGCCCGACGCGGGCGGAGGTGTCCGTCGTGACGGGGACCCTGCGCTCGTCCGTGACCAGGAGGTCCTGGTCGAGGTCGAAGACGTAGACCACGTGGCGGTTGTTGTTGGCCGAGGCCACCACCCCGAGGCTCCCGTCGTGGTGTCGGAAGAACGTCGGCGATCCCAGCTGCCAGTCCGCCCCGGCCTGGGACTTCTGGTCCCCGTCCCAGGTGGCGTAGCCGATGGCCTTGCCGTTGTTGAGCGGCAGCCAGCCGGAGGCACCGTCGTCGAGCGCGACGTGCAGGGCGTCGGAGCGGCGGCTGTCCGGGGAGGCGAGGAGGGACTCGCCGAGGAACACGTTGCCGCCCGCGAGCGGGTAGCTCAGCAACTGTCCCCCGTCAGGCAGGATCCGCGCGTCGGCACTCACCTTGGCATCCCCGACCGTGGCCGTGACGTGCACCTCGACGGGCTCGTCCTCGGGCAGCGTGACTCGACCGTCGGAGCCGATCCAGCCCTCCGGGGCGGCCGTCCACGTGACGTCCTCGGACCCGGCCGTGGTGGGCAGGTCGCCGGTGATGGTGGCCGGGATGGCGAGGTCTGCCACGTCGACGACGGGCTCCCCTCCATCACCCACCACGATGGTGGCGCTCACCCAGCGGTTGCCGGGCAGCACCTCGCGCTCGGCCACCAGGTCGAGGACCGGGGTGACGCCGTCGGCACGCCACTGCACCAGCCGGACTCCCGACTGCCGCGCCCCGCCGTCCGGCTTGGCGTGGATGGCTGTCATCAGGTCCCCCTCGAGGGACGTGAAGTAGGAGTTGTGGCCGGGACCGAACTGGCCCGCCACCGACGCCGAGGTCAGCAGCGGTGCGTTGCTGCCGGTCCACGATTCGGGGTCCAGGAGGTCCGTCCCCGCTTCGGCGGTGAGGGAGCCGACGACGTAGGTGTTGTCGACCCCGGAGCCGGAGATGGTGACGATGATCCTGCCGTCCTTGTGGAGGGCGAAGGGCCCCTCCACCACGGGCGTGGTCTGCCGGTCCCAGCCGTACAGGGGTCGGCGGATCTGGACTGGATCGCTGGTCAGCACCGACGGGTCGGAGGGGTCGATGCTCGCGATGCTCAGGTAGGCACCCGCGGCGGGGGCGGTGCGAGTGGACTCCGACCACATCACGTAGTGGTTGTCACCGTCGTGGATGTAGGTCATGTCCAGCGTGATGGCACCGGTGGCCGGGTCCACCAACGGCTGGCCGTTGGGGAGGGTGACCAGTCGGTGGTCCTCCCAGTCGGCCGCGTTCGCGGGCTCGCCACCCTGCCTGAGCGGCTTCACGACGGCCTGGACAGTGTTCCAGGTGCTGGTGCGGCCGCGGGCGTAGAACAGGTACAGCTGGCCGCCGACCTCGTGCACCTCGGGCGCCCAGGCCAGGTTGCCGCCGTCCTCGACGATCCGGACGGGAGTCGCGTCGCGCAGGCCCTCGATGGTGTCGGACTTGCGGATGTCCAGGCCGCGCTGGCCGCCGGACTCGTTGGTGGCGATCCAGTAGTAGGACCCCTCGTGCACGAACACCGTCGGGTCGGCCGAGGCGCCCGGCACGAGCGGGAACTCGAAGTCGGTGACCTCGAGGGTGCCCGCGACCGTGTAGGTCCCGTCGACGGAGGTGTCGACGGCGGCGAGGTCGTCGGCGTCCCACTGCACGCGCTTGGTAGCGCTCGACCCGTCGGAGTAGTGCGCCACGACGTCGCCCAGTGCTGTCGCGTCGGGCACGTCGGCCCCCAGTTCGAGGCCCAGCGTCGGCCCCTCGTCGACGGTGGTGTTCACCACCTGGGTGAACCTGTCGCGCAGGACGTCGGCCTCCGCCTGTGTGACGGGCAGCGAGTTGCCCGGGAGGGCTGCAGTGATGCCGAGCTGGGTCTCCTCGGATCCGAGTTCGGCCTCCCTGTCTGCGGGCACGGGCCGGCCGAGTGAGACGAGGTCCGCCGTCTCGGCGCGGAAGTCCGCACCTGCGGCGTCGGTCCACCAGACCCGGTAGGCGCCCGTCGCCGCATCCAGGGCGGCGGCGGGATCGTTCACGCTTCCCGAGGTGGGCACCGCGATCGTCCGCTCCGTCCAGGTGATCAGGTCCGGGGACTCGAAGAACAGCAGGTCCCGCCCCGGGAGACGGTTGCCGTCTGCGTCACCGGGCACGGCCAGGACGCCGAAGCCGGCGTCGGCGAGCCGGAACAGGTGCGGCTGGAGCAGGGTTCGGGTCTCGCCCCGGAGGGTGTCTGCGACGTCGAAGTCCGCCTGGGCGAACAGGATCGCCTCACCGAGGTTGAGCACCTCGGTGGCGTCCCCGTCCCGGAGGGCCAGGTGCAGCGCCGAGGTGACCGGTCCCGCAGGCGTGCGGGTGTAGCCGCTGGCCAGCGGTGAGCCTTCGGCCAGCACCCGCACGGTGAACGACTTGGTGGCGCTCTGGCCGTCCAGTGTGATGGTCGCGGTCAGTTCGACGGGCTCGGAGATCCCCGCGGCAGGCGGTGTGGGTTGGCCCTGCCAGGTCACGTCCGCGCCGTCGAAGCTGGTGGGCAGCTCCGTGCCGGCGGACAGGAAGCGGGGCAGGAAGAGGCCGGCCGTGGCCTGCTCGAGGGCGGTGCCCTCGACCGTGACGACGGCGCTTGCCCGCACCGGTTCCGCCGTGTTGTCGGAGAGGGTGGAACCCGCGATCTCGCCGCCGACCTCCACCACCCCGGGGGACTCGAGGTCTTCGGCATCGATGGCGTCCCAGGTGACGGCCTCCTCGCGGGAGGCGCCGTCGGACGTGTGGAGCCCCACAGTGGCGGGCAGTTCGGGCTGGACGCCCGGTGCGGTGGTGACGGCGACCTCGTCGACGGCGACGACGTCGGCCGCGCGGACCGCGTCGTACTCGGCCTTGGTGAGGTTGAGCACGCCGCCGTGCTTGGTCTCGGGCAGCATGCCCTGCAGCTGCGACTGTGGCAGCGCCGTCCAGTCCGCCACCCCGATGTCGGTGGTGGTGAAAGGGCGGTAGCCCTGCGCGGAGCCGCCGTACTGGTCGACGAACAGGAACCAGCGATCCCGGCCATTCTCCTGGAACAGCAGTGGCCCCTCCACCTGGCCGTACTCGGCCTGGCCGATCTGCGTCTGGTGCGTGGTCCACGAACCGGTGTTGGCGACGTCCCACCACTGCGGCTCGGTGGTGCTCTGGAACACGATGCCGCGGCCGCCGTTCTCCTTGAAGGCGCGGTAGGTGACCAGCTCGCCGGCCGCGTTGCGGAACTGCTTGACCGTCATGTCGATCGTGTCCGTGCCGGGTTCGCCGACGTAGAGCTGCCGGGCACCGTCCGGGTTGCGCTGGTCCCAGTCCGCCTGGGTGAAGTCCGTGGTGAAGCCGTGCAGGGTCTCGCTCGATGACTCCCCCGCGTGCTGTGGGTCGGCCTCGTCGAAGATGTTGGAGGACCAGTAGAGCACGAACGCCCCGAGGTCCTCGTCCCACGTGGCCTCCGGCGCCCACGCGCGCCCGGCGGTGGGCGGGGCCACCTCCACGAGTCGGGGCTCGCTCCAGGTCACGAGGTCCGCCGACTCCCAGACGACGAGGTTCAGGCTGTGGTGGGTGTACTGGTACCAGGGGCAGTATCCCTCGGGCACGCCCGCGGGGCAGTCGCTGCCGGGTTCGATCCAGACGCGCAGGTCCGTGCCGACGACGTAGTAGGTGCCGGTCTGCGGGTTGCGCACCAGCACCGGGTCCCGCACCCCGGTGGTGCCGAGGTCGTTGGTGAGGATGGGCTCGCCGCCGTTGAGGCGCGTCCAGGACATGGGGTTGTTGCCGTTGGACACGTCGAGGTAGATGCGCTCGGCGTAGCCGTCAGCGTCCTCGACGAAGTGCACGAACAGGTAGCCGTAGTCGTCGGCGGCCTCGGCCTGTGCCCTGATGGTGATCGGGATCTCCCGGGTGGCCTGCTGGCCCCGCACGGAGGCGGTGGCGGTGAGGGTGCCGGTGAGATCGGCCTCGCCTGCCGCCGGCTGGGTGATGGTGGCGGTCACGCCATCGTCGGCGATCTGGACCTGCGGCAGGTCGGAGCTCCAAGTGACCTCGCCCTGCGGGCTGGGCAGCACCAGCCGTGTCGTGTCGGCGGTGATGGCCGTGAGGTCCTCGAGGACGCCGGCGGCCGCAGCCGTGAACGAGTCGGGGTGGAGGGCAGCGTCGTCGTCGGAGATGGTCATCAGCTCGTCGGCGCCGAGGGCCCGGTCGTAGACGCGGAACGTGGCGACGGCGCCCTTGAACAGGCCGTCCGGCCAGGGCGCGCGCCCGATGGTGTTCATCGACTGGTCCGCGATGCTCGCCGGCGTGAGGCCGGCGGTGTCGCCCTGGCCGACGAGGACGCCGTCGAGCCAGGTCGAGATGGTGCCGGCGTCACCGTCGATGACGGTGGCCAGGGAGTACCAGCGGTCGGCGTCGAGCGGGTGGGACGCCGCAGCGTTGCGTTCGCCACCGTTGGAACCGGTGGTGATGGCGGAGCGAACATTCTGGCGGGCGGAGGCGAACAGGTACTGCTGGGTGTTGTTGTCCGCCCCGATGTTGTAGAGGAAGTGCCAGTTGGCCAGCATGCTCGCATCCACCTTCATCTCCATCTGGATGGTGGCGGAGTTCTCCCCCACCAGCAGGTCGTCGGGAAGCCGCACCCAGTTGCCGGCGCTGGTCTTCGCACCGCCCACGAACGTGAGGGCGCTGTCCGCCCACTGCTCGTCGGCGGCGTTCTGGACCACCGCCGGCCCGAAGGAGCCGTCCGCGCCGTTGGGCACGGTGGCACCGTCACCCGGACGTGCGGTGAAGGAGTAGGAGGCGAGCAGCCCGTCAGTGGGCTCCTCCGCCCCCGCGGGGGCGGCCCCCAGCACCGTTCCCGATGCCAGGAGTGCCGCCACCCCGGCGAGGGCGACCACCGATCTCGTGCGGTTCCCGGTCATTGTTACCTGCCTCAGATCTTGAATCGGACGATGTTGTTGAAGACCCAGCCCGCACCCTGGCTCCAGGTGAACGAGCGGCAGCCGTTGCGGCCGGTGGCTGCGGTGTCGCACTCGGTGCGCCACCGCCGACCGTCAGTGGCCGTCCACTCCCCTGCCACGCCCAGCGGGTTGGCGGACCACTGCGCCCGCTTCATGGTGGGCAGGTAGGTCAGGTTGTTGAACACCCAGCCGCCGCCGGACCAGATCTCGGTGCGGCACCGGATGGTCTGGGAGTAGGGCTCACAGGTGGTGTGCCAGCGGCGGCCGTTCACCTCGTGGAAGCCGGGCGTGGAGTACAGGTCCTGGCCCGCAGGGACGTGGGGCCAGGTGACCTTCGGGTCCGACGTGACGGTGACCGTCACCGTCGGCGCGGGTTCGGCAGTCGGCGGCTCCTGGCTGGGATCTTGGCTGGGATCCGGGCTCGGCTCCGTGCTGGGCTCCAGCGCCTCGATGCTGGTCAGGGTGGGAACCACCTTCTCGATCAGCCCGTCCTCGCCGAAGCGTAGGTGGTCGATGGTGGTCTCCCGGTTGTTGCCGTTGCCGCCGGGGATGGCGAAGCGGTGGTAGACGATGTACCACTCGTCGGTCCCGGGCACCTGGATGATCGAGTTGTGGCCGGTGCCGAGGATTCCCATCGAGGGGTCCTTCTCCAGGATGACGCCGTGGCTCGTCCACGGGCCCTCCGCGGTAGGTGCGGTGGCGTAGCCGACGCGGTAGTCGGGCGAGCCGGTGTCGTCGATCGAGTAGGTCAGGTGGTAGGTGCCGTCGCGGTACACCACGAACGTGCCCTCCCGGTAGTCCGGCAGTCCGCTCATCTGCTGGATGGTGCCCGGCTCGAGCGAGACCATGTCGTCGGCCAGTTCGGCCATGACCGGGCGGCCGTTGCCCCAGTAGAGGTAGTACTTGCCGGTCTCCGGATCGTGGAAGGCGGCGGGGTCGATGGCCTGGCCGGAGGTCACGGTCTCGTTGTTCAGGATCATCGCCTCGGGCTGCGCGGTGAACGGGCCCTCGGGGTGGTCCGCGACGGCGACGCCGATGGTCTTGCGGTCCACCGAGGGGTTGTGGCCGGAGAAGTAGAAGTAGTACTTCCCGTCCCGCTCGATGATGGTCGGGGCCCAGGCGTTCCCCGTGGCCCACGGCACGTCGCCCTGATCGCCGTCGAGGGTGAGGAACGGCTGCTCGGAGCGCGTCCAATCCCTCAGGTTGTCCGACTTCCAGACGTAGAACTCCTGCCCTCCCCAACCGGGGTAGCCGTCGCTGGTGGCGTAGATGTAGTAGGTGCCGTCGAACTCGGCGACGTTCGGGTCGGCGTACAGGCCCGGCAGGACCGGGGAGCCCATCTCCACCGCGGTCACGGTCCACTCCCGGACGGTGCCGCCCTCGCCGGTGATGGTCAACGTCACGGGCTCGGTGTAGTCCTGCGCCCCGGTCGGGCTGACGACGTCGCCGGCTGCGGTGACCCAGGTCGGGTCCAGGCCGGTGAGGTCGGTTCCCGGCTCCACGGGGAGCACGACGGTGCCGGCGGCGCCGTCGATGATGGCAGGCACCTTCAGGGAGTCCAGCTCCACGGCGAGGATGGAACCGGGGGCCGCCAGCTCACTGGCCGACAGCGCACGGTTGTAGATCCGGAAGTCCGAGATCGCGCCCTTGAACAGCTGGTCCGCGTTGTACAGGGACTTGCCGATGTAGTTCGCTGCCACCGCCCCCTCCGCAGGGGTGTCGATGTCGCGCGGCAGCGTCGCGGTGCGCACACTGGCCCTGGCGACGCCGTCGGCCCAGGTGGTCAGGGCGTAGGTGCCGTTGGCCTGCCGCTCGATTGTCAGGGCGATGTCGGTCCACGTGTCCTGCGGCAGCGCCGACGTGGTGGCGGAGGTCTCCTCCGTCCAGTTCGTGGGGGTGATGGTGCTGCGGTAGTTGGAGTTCTGGAACAGGTAGCCCCAGCCGATGCCGTCCGAGGTGCGGGTCGAGCCGAGTCCCCAGATGAAGTGGTTCCCGGTGGTGCGGGTCTTGATGCGGGCGGCGACGGTGATCTCGTCCAGGTCCGTCATCAGAGCGTCGGGGAGGCTGATCCAGTCATCGCCGCTGAACGTGAGGGCGTCGTCCTCGGTGGTGAAGGTGCCGTGGAACTCGCCGTCGTTGCCGTTGCCCGAGGCGTCGACGACGCTCTGCTCACCCTCGAAGGCGGTCAGGTCGTAGTGCAGGATGGGTTCCTGCTGCGGGGCCGGCGGCTCCGGCGGCCCGTAGGCCGCCATCAGGGCGTCGTACTCGGCGTCCGTGATGGCGATGATGGAGCCGTGGCGCTTCTTCATGCCGAAGTCGTAGTCCGTGCTGGGGATGCGCGACCAGCTGGAGTCGGGATCGGTGATGGGCCGGGTGTCGCCGATGTCGGTGGTCACCAGCGGGTAGTAGCCGGCACCCGAACCGTACTGGTCCACCAGCAGCGCCCACTGGTCGACCGGGTTGCCCTGGTCGTCGAGCGGTGCGTCGTCGTCGTTGTACTTGAAGAACTGGGGGCCCTCGACGTCTCCGCCCGTGAGGCCGAAGCCGAGGCCCTGCAGGTCGGAGATCCGCTCCCAGTCCCCGTGCAGGCCGTTCTCACTCTTCTCGATCGTGAGCTGCCCGTCGCCGGAGGCGCGGAAGTAGGTGTCCTCGACCTTGATGATGTCGGTGTCGATGATGGTGCTGCCGGCCCCGCGGTCGATGTAGAGCTGGGCCTCGGTGAAGGTCTGGAAGTCCGTGGTGTGGGCGTAGTAGATCTTCAGGTGGTCGCCGGTTCCGCCAGGGGTCTTCGAGGTCCAGTAGACCATCCAGGCCTCAGCTTCCTCGTCCCAGATCGCCTCGGGCGCCCAGACCATACCGGCGCCCTCGGGGGCGATGTCGACCAGGCGCGGCTCGCCCCAGTCCACCAGGTCCGCGGACTCCCACACGACGATGCTGTGGCTGCCGTCAGCGGTGGCGTCGGTGTTGCCCCAGCCACCCCGGTGGTAGATGCTCAGGTCCGTCGCGATCAGGAAGAACCCGCTGTCGTCGCGCTTTCGCACGATGTAGGGGTCACGCACGCCGGTCTCCCCCACCTCTGAGGTCAGGATCGGTTCGCGGTCGTTGAGGTCCTGCCAGAAGTGGCCGTCCTGGCTGGTGGAGAAGTAGATCTGCTCCATGTCCGGGCTGCTCTCCAACCCCGTGAAGTTCACGAACAGGTAGGAGGTCAACGGGTCGGTTGGCTCCGCGTGGGCCTGGCTGCCGACGGTGAGCAGGCCAGGCACCAGCGCGACCGCGGAGGCCAGCGCCACCAGCTTTCGGTTGATCGGTTTCGTCATCGGGTTCTCCTTGGTCACTTCAGATCTTGAAACGGACGATGTTGTTGAAGACCCACCCGACGCCCTCGCCCCACACGAAGGAGCGGCAGCCGTTGCGGCCGGTGGCGGGCGTGTCGCACTCGGTGCGCCAGCGGCGCGAGTCACTGGTGAACTCGCCGGGGTTGGCCAGCGGGTTCCTCCCCCACTGCGCTCGGCTCATGTGGGGCAGGTAGGTCAGGTTGTTGAAGGTCCACGCGGACTGGCCGTGGTTGGTGGCCCAGATCTCCGTCAGGCAGCGGATGGTCTGCGAGTACGGCTCGCACTGCGTGTACCACCAGCGCCCGTTCACGTTGTGGAACCCGGGAGTGGAGTAGACGTCCCCCGGCTGGGCCGGCGCGGTCACCGTCGCGGTGGCGGTGGGCGACGGGGACGACGTCGTGGTGGCGGTCGGCGTGGGGGTCGGCTCCTCGGAGGGGTCGGTCGTCGGCTCGTCCTCCTCGACCACCGTGATCGTGTAGGTGGTGGCGGTGGTGTGGTCCTGGGCCACGGACTCCACGGTGACGACGGTGCCGTCGGCGACCGCCACCTCCCGGGGCAGCGTGTCGTCGACCAGGATGCCGTCGACCTTCACGAGGCCGCTCGGGACGGCCGGCGCCAGCTCGAGCAGGACGGTGGTGGTGCCGGCGGGGACCGTCAGTGTCAGTTCGGTGCCGCTCCCTGAGATGGTTCCGGGGTCGGCCGTCAGCGAGGTCAGGGCCGAGTCGGTGCCGTAGCTGGCCGACGGGCGGGTCCAGATGCCGAAGATGCCACCCACCCAGCTGGATCCGGTGCCCTGGAAGCGCACCTCCACCACGCGCACGGGTTCGCCTTCGTCGTCGAGAACCAGGTTGCCCCCGGCGTCAAGCTTCGGCACGGCCGCGGCCACCACGTCGGCGGGGATCTCGTCGCACTGGACGTAGAAACCGTCATGGTCGGTGACCCGCTCACGCTTGAACTGCTCACCGTCCAACAGCACGTCCCAATTGCGCCCGACGTCCTGTCCGTCGCCGTAGAGGCGCACGCACAACTGGTTGTGCTCGGCCCCGGTGTCCACGGCCATCTCGTAGCTGAACCAGGAGTCGGGCTCCGGCGGGGCGTGCCGGAAGCTGAAGCCTCCGAAGGACCCGACGGTGGAGTTCGCGCTGGCGCTGTAGTTCTTGTCCGCCTCGCTGTTGTTGTTGTCGAACGAGGTGAGCGAGTCGATGGTGGTTTCCGCCTCGCGCAGCTGTTCCTTCTCCCGCAGGATCTTCGCCTGCGCCTCGGGCGAGTCCGGGCTGATCAGGGTCATGTAGAGGGCGTAGCGGGCCTCGTAGAGGCTGTAGTACGGGGTGAACTCGAGCTCCGCGGCGGCCGGGTCCACGTTGCGGAGCCGGAACACGAGGCCGTCGGGACCGGATGCGTCGGTGGGGATCCGCACCAGGTTCTCGGCGATGTCGGCCTTCCAGGCCGCCGCGTCGTCGACCACGACGTCGCCGCTGAGCGACTTGTCGGCGTTGCTCATCCGCACCAGGACCCCGGCCACGTAGTCGGCCTCGACGTTGTCGCGGCTCAACTCGGTGGCGAGCAGCACCGGCCCGTAGGAGAAGGCGACCCAGTTCGGGTTCTCGGTGTTGTCGTCGACGGTGACCTCGGCCGGCAGGCGCCACGTGATCCGGTCGCCCTCGGCGATCTTGAACGAGACGTACCCGGGGACCTGCTCGGTCGCCTCGGCGAGGGCCGCTTGGTCGACCGTCTCGCCGTTGATGGTCAGGATCGGCCCGGAGGCGAGCCAGGCCGGCTTGCGCAGGCGCAGCACCGTGCCCTCGACGACGCCGTCGCCCGTGCCCGCGACGGTCAGCGTGACGGTGTCGGTCACCGGGATGTCCCCGTTCTGCGTGAGCACGAGGCCGTGCTCGGCGGAGGTGAACGTCGAGGAGTGGAACTGGTTCACCCAGACGGACTCGGCGTCGGTGGAGTAGAAGCCGGCCGAGAGCATCGTGAACTTCTCGATGCCGGTGCCGTGGTCGCACCAGAACTCGTCCAGGGGGTGCCCGAAGACCTTCGCGTAGCCCGCTGTCATGGGCTGAAAGTAGGTGACCATCCCCGTCTCCGGGTTCTGGGTGGAGACCACTGCGTTGATGAACGTGGTCTCGTAGAAGTCGGCGTACTTGACGTCCTTGCCGGCCCGGAACAGCAGGTTGGTCAGCTTGAGCATGTTGTACTCGTTGCAGCCCTCCGAGGTGGAGTTCTCCCCGTAGCCTCCGGTCACGCCGCTGGTGCCGTACTCGAACAGCGTGTCGGGGCCGTGGAAGTGCTCGGAGTAGCTGTTGCCGCCGTTGGCGTAGGTGTGGTCGTCGACGACGATCTGCCAGAAGTTCTCGGCTGCCATCCGGTACATCTCGAGATCCGCCTGTCCGGCGTCGTCGAGGGTGGCGTAGAGGTCGGCGTCCTCCGTGAAGATCCGGTACCGCGTCATGGCCCCGACCAGCTTGGGGATGGTGGTGTTGGCGTGCAGCCCGGCCAGGACGTCGCGGCCCTCGGCGAGTGCCCGGAAGAGTTGGACCTCGTCGAAGTACTCTGCCGCGCGCAGGTGGTCCGGGTCCCGCGTCAGGTCGAAGAGCTCGTAGAGGGCCTCGTTCATGCCGCCGTACTCGATGCGCAGGAGGCTGCCCGGGTCGGCCTGCCGGTCGCCGTAGGCCTTGACGAACGAGCCGAAGCCCGCGGCCACACCGAGCGCCTTGTCGCCCAGCTCCGAGGGGCCGTACTCGTGGGCGTCCAGGAGTCCGGCCAGCACCTTGTGCAAGTTGTAGAACGGCACGAGCAGCCCGTCGCGGCCGCCGGGGAGGTAGGAGACGGGGAACGGCGAGACGTAGCCCGCATTGGCGGGGTCCAGCTCGGCCTGCGCGGCCTGGACTCGGGCGAGCCCGTCGACGGCCTCGGTCAGCTCGGCCAGCAGCAGGTCCCGGCGTCCCGGGTCGTCCTCCGTGGACCAGGACTGGGCGAGCGCGGTGATGTAGTGCCCGAAGAAGTGGCCCTGGAAACGCGTGCCGGTCTCGCGCTCCCAGCCGCCGTAGCCCTCCGCGGTGGTGGGCTCGAGGCCCGCCTGCTTGTAGAAGGAGTACAGGAACTTCTCGGAGTCCAGGCTCAGGAGGTAGTCCACCGTCTTGTCGTGGGCGTTGGCCAGGTACGGGTCGGTGATCTCCACCTGGGCCAGCGCGGGCAGCGCCAGGAACGGGACGCCGACCTCGCCGCCGACGGGGATGACCACCTCGAACACCTTCGTGACCGCCTCGCTGCCGCCGTAGCTGGCCGACGCCGTCAGCGCGACCGTCGCCGGGGCGTCGCTCGGGCGGGTGACCGTGGCAACGCCGTCGGTCACCTGCAGGTACGGCGAGTCCGACAGCCACGTGATCTCCGAGCCGCCGACGCCGCGCGTCGGGAGGTTGAACGACGCGCGCACCGTCGGTGGCACCACCACCTGCTCCAGGTCGGAGGCGGCGACGTCCGCCGGTTCGAAGTCCGGCACGTGCTGCTGGTGCAGGACCACGACGTCGGCGACGTCGGCGACAGCGTCGTAGAGGAACCAGTCGTCCAGGGTGCCACGCAGGTGCGAGCCGTTGTACACCGGTCCGTTGAACCCGATGGTCTTCGGCATCGTGGGGTCCGAGCCGAGCACGCCGGTGGCGTCGCCGCCGATGCCGCTGCGCACGACCGCGTCCTGCGCAATGCCGTTGCGGTAGAAGTTGACCGCCTTGGACTCGCCGTCGTAGGTGACCACGACGTGGGTCCACTGCCCGGTGGGGAAGAACTCGGCGCGGGGGGCTCCGACGGCCACCTTGTAGGGCTGGCCGCTCGCGGGGCCGATGGACAGTGCCAGTGGGGTGTCGGAGTTCTCCGACGACAGGTACCAGCCGTCGGAGTTGTACTGGGACTTGCTCCAGGTGAACACCTGCTCTCCCGAGCCCATGTCCGCGTCCGGCCGGTACCAGAATGACAGCGTGAGGTCAGACGGCTGCAACGCCTCAGCCGTGCCGAGGTCGACCACCGTGGAGCCGTCGAACGACAGCGCCTGACCGGAGATGCCGGCCACCCAGCTGGACTCGCCGCTGCGCATGGTGACGTCGTGGCCCGCCGGGCCGGCGTCCTCGAGGTTGCCGTCGAAGTGCAGTCCGAGCACCTTGGCGTCCTCGATGGAGGGGTCGGCGGCCGACGCCGTCGTCACCGGGGCGAGTGCCAGGCACTGGACGGCGAGCACTGCCGCCAGCGACAGGGTGAGGGTTCTGAAGGGATGCTTGTTCATCGTCGAATAGCTCCTCGGGATTGCGGTTCGCCCGTCGTTGGGCCGGTGATGTGAGCGTTCACACTTGCGTTGTGGTGGGGCCCCGGGGACCCGTTGCCGGGTCCCCGGGGTTCGGGGGGATCAGGGTTGCCTGAAGCGCACCATGTTGTTGAAGATCCAGCCCTGGGTGGGTCCGTGCACCCACGCACCCGAGGACAGCTGGCTGGAGCCGATGTAGTCGCCCCAGATGTAGGAGCGGCAGCCTCCCCTGCCGGTGGCGGCGGTGTCGCACTCGGTGCGCCACTTGCGGCCCTGGCTGGTGAACTCCCCGGCGTTGGCCAGCGGGTTGGTGCCCCACTGTGCGCGGGTCATCCGGGGAAGGTAGGTGAGGTTGTTGAAGTGCCAGCCGGTGTCACGCACGTAGCCGGACACCCCCTGGTTGATCTGGGTGGCCCAGATCTCCGTGCGGCAGCGCAGGGTCTGCGAGTACGGCTCGCAGGTGGTGTGCCACCAGCGTCCCGAGGAGTTGTGGAAGCCGGGGGTGGTGTAGACGTCCACCGGGGGGCGGACCGTCTCGGTCGGCTTCGGCGAGGGCGCCTGCGTGGGCTCCGGGCTCGGCTCCTCCGACGGCTCGGGGCTCGGCTCCGGTGAGGGTTCCGTGGTCGGTCCCGCGAGGAGCTGCACCTCCTCGGCGGTGAGGCCCCGGTCGTAGAGCCGGAAGTCGTCGACCGCTCCCCGCAGTAGCGGGTCCTCCGCGTACATCGAGCGGCCGATGAAGCCGGAGAGGAGGTCCGCCGGGTCGTCGAGGTCGGCCGGGGAGGAGGTGGTTGCGACCTCGCCGACGAGTTCACCGTCGACGTAGTACTTCAGCACACCGTCGGCCAGTGTCGCCGCCGTGTGGGTCCAGGAGTTGGTGAGTTCGGGACCGTTGGCCCGTTCCTCCCCGCTCCAGGTGTCGACGGTGATGCCGGTGGCCGAACCACCGCTCCAGTGCCTCGCCGCCTGGAACAGGTAGCGGGTGCGATCGGCCCCGAGGCTCCACACCCACGGGCTCTGGGAGCCCACGGCCTCCCACCTCACCCAGGTGGCGACGGTGAGGTCGCCAGCGGCGAGCAGCCCCTCGGGGAGCACCACGTGGTCGTCGGCCCCGTCGAGCCCGAGCGCCTGCTCGTTCACCCCCTCGGTGCCGGAGGGGGCACCCGCGAGGGTGCCGTCGTTGCCGTTGCCGGAGACGTCGGTCACCACGGTGGAGTCGAGGTCCTCGAACTCGTAGCGCAGCAGCAGGCCGGCCGAGACGTCCTCGGTGACGGTCACGGACACGCTGCCGGAGACGGCACCGTCCGCGGAGCCGTTGGCCACCACCGTGATGGTGGCGGCGCCCAGCGCGTGCGCCGTCACCAGACCCTGCTGGTCCACCGTCGCGACGGTCTCGTCGGAGGACTCCCACGCCAGGGTCTTGTCGCTGGCCGAGCTGGGTGCGACCTGCGCCGAGAGCTGCCGGGAGCCGCCCGGCTTGAGCGCCACGGTCGTCGGCGTCACCTCGAGGGAGGTGACCAGGACCGGCCCGTCCTGGACGGTGATCTCGGCGACGGCGAGGACCCCGTCGAAGGCATCCGCGAAAATGCCCTCGACACGGACCGTGCCGATCTCGTCGAAGTCGGCCGGGTCGAGCTCGGACCACTGCACCGCAGCTGTTCCGCTGGTGCCGTCGGCCAGGGTCACGGGGACCTCGGCAGGCAGCGTCGGCACGGTTCCGGCCTGGACCGTCAGGGCGAGCACGTCAGCGGCGGAGACGAGCGCGTCGGGCTGGTAGGCCTCGAGCAGTCGCAGGTACTCGGCGCGGGTGACAGGCAGCACGGTGCCGTGGCGGGGGCGGTCGGGCATCTCGTAGTCCGCCGGGACCGTCCAGGCAGTGCGGTCGCCGTCGAGGTCGGTGGTCTCGAACGGGACGTAGCCGCGGCCTCCGAACTCGTCGATGAACATGTACCACTTCTCGGCCAGGTTGTCCTTGAAGATCGTCGGCCCCTCACCGCGGGCGATGCTTCCCGAGCCGATGCACTCGTCGATGAACTCGTAGTCGAGGGAGCGCAGCTCGGTGGACTTCTCGCCGGCGATGAACTTCGCGCAGGAACCAGAGTTCCGCTCGTCCTTGGTGAAGCGGTAGTAGGTGTCGTCGTGCTTGACGACCGTGGAGTCGATCACCGAGTAGCCGGGGTCGATCCAGACCTGCGGCTCGGTGAAGGTGTGGAAGTCACGGGTTGTGGTGTACATCATCCGGTTGTGGCTGGACCCGGTGTGGGCCGGGTTGTCGCTGGCGTAGAGCTTCGAGGCCCAGAACACGACGTAGGCGCCGATGCTCTCGTCGTAGAAGGCCTCGGGGGCCCAGGTGTTGCCGGCCTCGGGGGGCGAGACCTCCACGAGGCGCTGGTCGGTCCAGTTCACGAGGTCGGTGGACTCCCAGACCATGATCGAGCGGGAACCGGTACGCTGTGCCGCGTCCCAGTCACCGTTGCCGTGGATCTTGAGGTCGGTGGCGATCTGGTAGAACTTGTCTCCCTCGGGGGACCTGATGATGAACGGGTCCCGGAGGCCCTGCTCACCCAGCTCGGAGGTCAGGACGGGCTCGTTGTCGTTCAGGTTGCGGTAGTGCAGCGCGTCGTTGCCCCGGCTGAGGCCGAAGTAGACCTGCTCGCCGTCCGCGTAGCCCTCTCCCACGAAGTAGGAGAACAGGTAGCCCTCGAGTGGCTCGGCCTCGGGCAGCGGCGGCACCGTGGCTTCGAACTCGCGGGTGGCCACGTCGTCGCCGACGGTCACGGTGGCGGCCAGCGTCACGACGGCCGCCTCCCCGCCGCTCGCGGGACGGGTCACCTCACCGGTGGCGGTGATGACACCGGGCTCGGAACTCGCCCAAATGACGCTCGCGTCGGCGCCGGCGGTGGCGGGCAGCGTGAGGTTGCCCCGGACGTCGTCGACGTCGTGGACCACCAGGGCGTTGGCCGCCTGCTGTGCCGGGGTCACCTCGACGGGCTCCTCGCCGGCCAGCGCGAACCACTCGAAGGTGACGCGGTGCGACGGCGCGGCACCGGCCGCCAGCGCCCAAAGTCCGACCTCGGTGATCGGGAAGTCGACGGTGAGGGTGCTGGTGGTGACCCAGTCCGTTCCGTCCCAGTGGGCCATCGCCACCTGGTCGCCGGTGCGCTGCAGCCGCAGCCACTCCGTCGTCGAGCCCGGGCGGGCGGCGAAGCTGGATGCGTAGGAGGCGTTGCGCTCGAGCGCGTCCTCGATCACGATGGGGCCACCCTCAGCCCAGCTGACGTGTGCCACACCGGTGCGCACGTAGTTGTCCTGGTCCTGCCAGGCGAGCAGCCCGGCCCCGTTGTGGTCCGCCGCGACGGCCTGGTCCAGCTTGGCCCACGCGGTGAAGTCGCCCTCGGGGGCGTCGACCATGAGGATGTTCTCGTGGTCGTTGGCCGTCTGCCACATGTCGCCGGGCAGGGTGTTGATGGTCAGGGTGCCCGGGTTCTCGGTGAGGCTGATGCGGTCGAGCTGCGGCTTGTGGACCTGCCACTCGCTCCCCAGCTCGGGGGCGTCGAAGGAGTCGGTCCAGGCGTGCGCCGGGATGGTGGGGCCGCCGTCGGCGACGACGGTGACCTCGACGGTGTCCGTGCCCAGCCCGTCGGCGGTGGTGCCCGTGACTGTGGCGGTGCCGGCTGCCCTGCCGGAGACGGTGCCGTCCGCGGCCACCGCGGCCACCGCCTCGTCGGAGCTGCTCCAGGCGATGGCGCGCCCGGTGGCGTTCAGCGGTTCGACGCGCGCCTCGATGTGGGCCGATGAGCCGACGACCACCTCCAGCGTCTCCGGCTCCAGCGCCAGGGACGAGACCGGCACTGCGTCCTCGGTGACGGTGACGACCGCACGCGCGGTTACGTCGCCGGCGGCGGCGAAGGCGCCCTCGACGGTGAAGCTGCCCACGGTCTGGAGCGAGGCCGGGTCGACGGCGTCCCACTCGACGGTGACGTCGCGGGTCTGGCCGTCGAGGCCGGTGGCGGGGATGGCCTCGGGCAGGGTGAGCGTGTCGCCCACCTGGACGCTCAGCTCGACGGGGGCTGCGGAGGTGAGCATGGCGTCGGGCTGGTAGGCCGCGTAGAGGGCCTGCAGTTCGCTCTCGGTCACGCCGATGATGCCGCCGTGGCGGGCGGGCGGGAGGTCGGCGTCGAGCGCGGCGGTCCATTCGGCGCTGGCCAGGTCGTCGGTCTCGAAGAGCATGTAGCCCTGGCCGCCGTGGTAGGAGGGCTGGTCCTGCAGCAGGTACCAGTGTCCGGGCTGGTCGTTGGCCGGGAAGACCGACGGTCCCTCACCATGGGTGTAGGTGCCGCCCCACGGGTTCGGTTGACCGACGCCCACCTTCTCCTTGACCGTGGTCCAGGAGGTGGAACGCAGGTCGCTCGAGGTGTCCTGGCGCATCGCCATGTAGCCCTCGTCCTTGATGATGCGGTGGTAGGTGCCGTCCTCCTCGGCGATGGTGGCGTCGATCATGCCGAGGCCGGAGCCCTTGTCCTCGTCGACCCAGACCCGGGGCTCGCTGAAGTTCACGAAGTCGCGCGTTGTGGCGTACATCATGCGCTGGTAGCTGTCGGCGATGTTGCGGCCCGCCACCTCGGCGGTGTCGTAGAGCGCCGAGGCCCAGTAGACGATGTACTCGCCGCGGGTGTCGTCGTAGAAGGCCTCCGGGGCCCAGGTGTTGCCCGCGAACTCGGAGGAGACCTCCACCATGCGCTGGTCGGACCAGTTCACGAGGTCAGTCGACTCCCAGACCATCAGGGAGTGGCTGCCGCGCTCCTGCGCGGAGCCGAAGTCGAACCCGTCATAGTTGGCGTACATGTTGAGGTCGGTGGCCAGTAGGTAGAACCTGTCGCCGTCGGGGCTGCGCATGATGAACGGGTCCCTGAGGCCCTGCTCCCCCAGCGTGGACTCGAGCACGGGCTGGTCGTCGTTCAGGACCGTCCACGACTTCGGCGAGTTGCCGGTGCTGGCGGCCATGTAGATCTTCTCGCCGTCGGCGGTGGTCTCGCCCTTGAAGTAGGGGAACACGTAGCCCACGAGCGCCTGGTCCGCCGGCAGGGGCTGCACCTCGAGCGCGATGGTGGCCTGCGCGCCGGGCGCGCCCTCGGCGCTGGCCTCGACGGTGAGCACGACGTCGACGGGCTCGCTGCCCGCCGGGGGGCGGCTGACCTCACCGGTGGCGGTCACGACGGCCGGGTCGGAGCTGGTCCACTCGAGGATGGAGCCGGTGGCGCCGGCCCCGGGCAGGTGCACGTTGCCGCGCACGTCGTCGGCGTTGTGGACCGAGACGGCGGCCACGTCGGCGGCCGGGTCCTCGCCCGCGGCCCATGACGGCACGGCCATCGCGCCGAGGAGCAGGGCGGTGCTGAGGACCGTCACCACGGAGGTCCCGGCCAGTCGATCGACCGGGGAAGGGGCAGGGTTCGAGACACGCATGCGCTGAGCCACTTTCGTCGTTGAACAAATGACTGGTTCTTGGGCCGGGACTGTGCGGTGTCCGGCGATGCGATGGATGTTACCGGGAACATGTGCTGGTCGCAATAGGTTCTTCGAAACTCACCCGGTTGGTTTCGGAGATGGCGGGACCGGCGATCGGGATTTTCGGCCGAGGCCTAGCGCTGCGCGTCGGCCTCGCGGTCCGCGCGCTCGGCGGCCTCGTGGGAGTGCTGGACCAGGAGCCGGAAACCGATGATGGCGGCGACGAAGACGAAGCCGATCGGCACCACCCACCACCAGCCCCAGCCCAGTTCCTCCTGGAACAGGGCGATGGCGAGGGTCACCGTCATGAACAAGACGATGTAGGTGACCACCGCTGCCCAGATTCCGCGCTTCGGCACGGCGCTCAGATCAGGTCGTGGATCGCGATCGACTGCTCGCGACCCGGGCCGACGCCGATGCCGGAGATCCGGCAGCCGATGAGCTCCTCGAGTCGCTTGACGTAGGCCTGGCAGGTTGCCGGCAGCTCCTCGAAGGTGCGGCAGCCGGAGATGTCCTCGCTCCAACCGTCGAGGTACTCGTAGACGGGCTGCGCGTGGTGGAAGTCGGTCTGGGTCATCGGCATGTGGTCGTGGCGGACCCCGTCGACCTCGTAGGCGACGCAGACGGGGATCTTCTCCCAGCCGGAGAGAATGTCGAGCTTGGTGAGGAAGATGTCGGTGAAGGCGTTGATCTTCGAGGCCTGCTCCACCAGGACCGCGTCGAACCAGCCACAGCGGCGGGGCCGGCCGGTGGTGGCCCCGAACTCGCCGCCGATCTGCCGCAGCTTCTCGCCGTCCTCGTCGAAGAGCTCCGTGGGGAACGGGCCCTCGCCGACGCGGGTGGTGTAGGCCTTGGCGATGCCGATGGTGCGGTCGAGCCGGGTGGGGCCGACGCCGGCGCCGGTGCAGGCACCGGCCGCGATCGGGTTGGAGGAGGTCACGTAGGGGTAGGTGCCGTGGTCCACGTCGAGGAAGTGCGCCTGCGCGCCCTCGAACAGGACCACCTTGCCCTCGTCGAGGGCGTCGTTGATGAAGCGCGCGCTGTCGATGACGTAGGGGCGGATCTTGTCCGCGTGCTTGAGCAGGCTCTCCACGATCTCGTCGGCCTCGATCTCGCGCCGGTTGTACACCTTCACCAGGAGCTGGTTCTTCTGGTCCAGCGAGGCCTCGACCTTCTGGCGCAGGATCGGCTCGTCGAAGATGTCCTGGATCCGGATGCCCATCCGGTTCACCTTGTCCGAGTACGCGGGGCCGACGCCGCGTCCGGTGGTACCGATCTTCTTCTTGCCGAGGAAGCGCTCCGTGACCTTGTCGAGGACCTTGTGGTACTCGGTGATGACGTGTGCGTTGGAGCTCACGTAGGGGTGGGGCACGTTCACGCCGCGGGAGGTCAGGACGGCCATCTCCTCGGCCAGCACGTCGAGGTCCACGACGACGCCGTTGCCGATGACGGTGGTGGTGTTCGGGTTGAGGATGCCGGAGGGCAGCAGGTGCAGCACGAACTTCTCGCCGCCGACCACCAGGGTGTGACCGGCGTTGTTGCCACCGGAATAGCGCACACACAGGTCGACGCGATCACCCAACTGATCCGTCGCCTTCCCCTTGCCCTCGTCCCCCCACTGGGCACCGACCACGACAACGCTGGGCATCTCAGCCACCTCCAAGAATGGATCAAGCCCCGCAGAGCGTGCTGGGGCCTTACCACCCCACAATACCGAGTCACCCCGCCATCCGGCGATTCCATTCATCGTGCACGTTCTTGCGCGCTCCCAGAGCTGGCCGTGCACCAAAGGTCAGGGGCATTGATTCCGCACCCCCGGCGGGCGAAGCTCAGAGGTCAGGGCGCCCGGCGCCCATCCGCCTTGCGGAGAACCCCAGCAGCGAAGCAGGAGGAAACACCGTGAAGAAGCTCATCAACGAGGTCGACGACGTCATCACCGATGCACTCAAGGGCATCGAGGCGTCCGACGAGAACGTCCGCGTGGACCACCAGAACCGCGTGATCCTCCGGGCCACGCCCAAGGAGAAGGGGAAGGTGGCCCTGGTCTCCGGCGGTGGCTCCGGCCACGAGCCGCTGCACGGTGGGTTCGTCGGGCTCGGCATGCTCGACGCCGCGTGCGCGGGACAGATGTTCACCTCGCCGACCCCCGACCAGATGCAGGCCGCAACCACCGCCGTCGACGCCGGTGCGGGTGTCCTGCACATCGTGAAGAACTACACCGGCGACGTCATGAACTTCGAGATGGCGGCCGAGATCGCAGCCGACGAGGGCGTGAAGGTGGCCACCGTCGTCGTCGCCGACGACGTGGCAGTCCAGGACTCGCTCTACACTGCCGGACGACGCGGCGTCGGGCTGACCGTGCTGCTCGAGAAGATCGTCGGCGCCGCCGCCGAGGAGGGACGCGACCTGGACGCCGTCGTGGCCGTGGCGAACAAGGTGAACGAGGGCGGCCGCTCCATGGGGATGGCACTCACCAGCTGCACCGTGCCCGCCGCCGGGAAGCCCACCTTCGACCTGCCGGAGGACGAGATGGAGATCGGCATCGGGATCCACGGCGAGCCCGGCCGCCACCGCGAGAAGATCGGCTCCGCCCGCGACATCGCCAAGCAGCTCGTGGACCCGATCCTGCACGACCTGGACTACGCCGGCAGCGATGTCATCGTGATGGTCAACGGGATGGGCGCCACCCCGCTGATCGAGCTCTACCTGATGTACGGCGAGGTCAAGGCCCTGCTGGACGAGGCCGGTGTCACCATCGCCCGCAACCTCGTCGGCAACTACATCACGAGCCTCGACATGGCAGGTTGTTCGGTCACGCTGCTCAAGGCCGACGAGGAGATTCTCGGCCTCTGGGATGCGCCGGTGAAGACGGCAGGGCTACGTTGGGGACTGTGAGCATGACAGACAACGTCTCCTTCAAGCAGTTGGTCGCCTGGTTGCACGAGTTCGGCACCCTGGTGAACCAGAACAAGTCCTACCTGACCGAGCTCGACTCGGCGATCGGTGACGCCGACCACGGCGCCAACATGGCCCGCGGCATGACCTCCGTGCTGAACCTCGTCGACGCCGACGGCGCCGACGGGGTCGGCACCCTGTTCAAGAAGGCCGGGATGACGCTGGTCAGCAGCGTCGGCGGCGCGAGCGGCCCTCTCTACGGGACGTTCTTCATGAAGTTCGGCACCTCCACCGGGGCCGCTGACCAGCTCACGCCGGAGCAACTGGCCGCCGCCCTGCGCGCGGGACTCGACGGCGTGCTGGCCCGCGGAAAGGCCGAACTGGGCGACAAGACCATGGTTGACGCCATGGTCCCGGCGGTCGAGGCCATGGAGAAGGCCTTCGGCGAGGGCGAGTCGCTCGCCGCCGGCACCGCCGCCGCCGCCGAGGCAGCCCGACAGGGCCGGGAGGCCACCATCGAGATGCTCGCCCGGAAGGGTCGCGCAAGCTACCTGGGCGAGCGTTCCGTGGGACACCAGGACCCTGGGGCCACTTCCACCGCCTACCTCTTCGAGGCGCTCGCCGCGTCGGTGGACAAGGCCTGAGATGGCGTCGGTGGGTCTCGTCGTCGTCTCCCACTCGCGTCGGTTGGCTGAAGCCGCCGTCGAGCTCGCCCTCCAGATGGTCCATGGCGAGCAGCCACCCATCCGGATAGCCGCCGGCATGCCCGACGGCGGGTTGGGCACCGACGCCATGGAGGTGATGGCCGCCATCCAGGAGGTCTCCGCCGGCGCCGGCGTCGTGGTCCTGGTGGACCTGGGCTCCGCTGTCATGAGCGCCGAGATGGCATGTGAGTTCCTCGACGACGAGGCCGCCGACGTGCGGATCTTGGCGGCACCGTTCGTCGAGGGGCTGCTGGCCGCGGCCGTCCTCGCGGCAGGTGGTGCCACCCTCGACGAGGTGGCCCGGGAGGCCACCGCCGCCCTGAGCCCGAAGATCCAGGCACTGCCCGGTGGCGACGAGGAACCCGAACCCGCCCCGCAGGCGCCCGCAGACGACTGGGGTGCGGAGGCCGCCGACGAGGCCTCCCTGCCCAACAAGATGGGGCTGCACGCCCGACCCGCCTCGCTGTTCGCGTCCACCGCCGCGAGCTTCGACGCGGAGGTCCGCGTGCTGCACGAGCGCGGCACGGTGGCTGCCCGCAGCCCGCTCGCGCTGGCGACGCTGGCTGCGAAGTACGGCGAGACACTCCGCGTTGAGGCAAGGGGCCCCGAGGCCTCCGAGGCCGTGGCCGCCCTGCTCGAGATGGTCCGCGACGGCTTCGGCGAGGCGGGCCCCGAGGAACCGGTCCAGCAGCAGGAACCCGCCGCGTCCCCCTCCAATGCCGCCGCATCGCGCTCCCCGCTGGGAGTGAGCCCCGGAAGGGTGGTGGGCCCCAGCCGCCGGATGCTGCCCGCCCTCGCCGAGGAGCCGCCGAGTCGGCAGGTCCCCCGCGACGGCGTGGCCCAGGAGTGCGAACGCCTGGAGCAGGCCGTGGCCGCCGTGGTGGCGGAGTACCGGCGCCGCTCGTCGACCGCGCAGGACGAGGCCGCAGAGATCCTCTCGGCAACCGCCGGGCTCGCCGAGGACGCGACCCTGCTCGCAGCCGCCCGTCGGCGCGTCGAGGAGGAGCGCCTCGGCGCCCCAAACGCCTTCTGGCAGGCCGCCGACGAGGTGGCCGCCACCATGCGGGCCGCCGGCGGGCTGCTGGCCGAGCGCGCCACCGACATCACCGACATCCGGGACCGCGTGGTCTCGCACCTGCTCGGCGTTCCCATGCCCGGGATCCCCGATCCCGGCCACCCGTTCATCCTGGTGGCGCGGGACCTGGCCCCGTCCGACACCTCGGCGCTCGACCCGGCCACCTGCCTGGGCATCGTCACCGTCGAGGGCGGACCCACCTCGCACACCGCGATCCTGGCCCGCAGCATGGGAATCCCGGCAGTGGCCGGGGTCGTCGACGCGCTGGACATCGCCGACGACACCCGCGTGCTAATCGACGGCGGCAGCGGCCAGGTGATCATCTCCCCCGCCGACGACGAGCTCGACGGCGCACGCACGAAACCGGCCGAGCTGGTGCCGCTTGCCGAGCCTGGCAGGACCTCCGACGGGTTCGAGGTGCCGCTGCTGGCAAACGTGGGCTCCGGCAAGGACGCCCGCGGCGCCGCGCTCGCCGCCGCCGAGGGCATCGGCCTGTTCCGCACCGAGTTCGCCTTCCTCGACCGTGCCGACGAGCCGGGCGTGGAGGAGCAGGTGGCGCAGTACCGCGCCGTCCTCAACGCGTTCCCGGGCCGGCGGGTCGTCATCCGCACGCTGGACGCAGGCAGCGACAAGCCGATGCCGTTCCTCACCATCCCGGGCGAACCGAACCCAGCGCTGGGGATTCGCGGCTACCGCACCGCCGTGGACAACCCCGAGGTGCTCGCCCGCCAGCTGGCTGCCATCGTGCGCGCGTCGGAGGACTCGGAGGCCGACGTGTGGGTGATGGCACCCATGATCTCCACCGT
This sequence comes from Tessaracoccus rhinocerotis, assembly GCF_007197885.1. Lineage (GTDB taxonomy): Bacteria > Actinomycetota > Actinomycetes > Propionibacteriales > Propionibacteriaceae > Arachnia > Arachnia rhinocerotis. Next base: position 156,673 of record NZ_VKKG01000002.1, on the reverse strand, counting down.
CGACGAGGCCGCGGCCTTCGCCCGGCTGGCCCGGGAGGCCGGGGTGCGCAAGGTGGGCGTGATGGTGGAGACGCCGTCGGCCGCCCTGCAGACCGCCGACCTCCTCGAGCACGTCGACTTCGTCAGCGTCGGCACCAACGACCTGACCCAGTACACGATGGCCGCGGACAGGCAGGCCACCTCGCTCGGGGAACTCCAGGACCCGTGGCAACCAGGTGTGCTCCGCCTCCTGCGGGAGGTGGGCCGGGCCGCCACCGAGGCCGGGAAGTCCGCGGGGATCTGCGGCGAGGCCGCCTCCGACCCGCTGCTCGCGAGCGTCCTCGTCGGCCTCGGGATCACGAGCCTCTCGATGGGTCCGCGTGCGCTGCACTCCGTGGGGGCGACGCTCGCCGCGGCCAGCCTCGAGCAGTGCCGTCGGGCCGCCGACGCCGCCTGCGCCGCACCCACCGCCGCCGCCGCGAAGCAGGCCGTGGCCGACGTCCTCGGGGGTGGGCGCGCTGCTGCATAGCAACGTCGAAGGTGTCGCCCTCGTCTTCGAGGGCGGTGGCATGCGCGCCAGCTACTCCTCCGGCGTGCTCAACGCGCTCCTGGAGGGCGAGGTCCACTTCGACTGGGTGGGCGGCATCTCCGCCGGCTCCAGCTGCACAGCCAACTACCTGTCCCGCGACCAGCGGCGCGCCGAGCGCTCGTTCACCGACTTCGCCGGGGAGGCCAACTTCGGCGGGCTCGGCAGCTGGGTCCGGGGCAAGGGCATGTTCCACGCGGAGTGGATCTACGAGCAGACCTCCGGGCCCGATCAGGTGCTCCCGTTCGACTTCGACGCCTACTCGGCCAACCCCGCCGGCTGCGCGATCGGCGCCATCCGCTGCACCGACGGCGAGATGGTCTACTGGGGCCGCGAAGAGCTGGCCACCCGGCAGGCGCTGATGAAGCGGGTCCGGGCGTCGTCGACCATGCCGCTGCTCATGCCGTGGACCGACATCGACGGCGTACCGTACTGCGACGGCGCCCTCGGCCCCACCGGCGGGTTCGCCGTCGACGCCGCCCGCGCGGCCGGCTACGACAGGTTCGTGGTGGTGCTCACCCGGCCACGTGGCTACCGCAAGACCGCAGTCCGCTCCGAGCGCACCATGAGGACCCTCCTGCGGCGGTTCCCGGCCGTGGCGCGCGGGTTGATCGACAGGCCGAGGAACTACAACCGCACCCTCGACGAGCTCCACGAGTTGGAACGGCACGGCCGCGCACACCTGGTGTTCCCGGACGAGATGCCCATCGGCAACAGCGAGCGCAACCTCGCAAGGCTGCGCACCATGTACCAGCGAGGCCTGGTCCAGGGCCGGCGGGAGCTGGCCGCGATCAGGGATTTCGTAGGCCTGCCCCAACCCCCGGCAACGGAAGGGCAACTGGCTCGTGACTAGGCGCTTAACAGTCGGTTAACACCTCCGGCAAACCTTGCCCGGCTTCCTTCGGATCGGGTCGGATGGGTCTGTTCATACCCCTCCCCCAAGGAGTTCGAAGGTGTCACCCACCCGCAGACGAACGGGCGCGCTGCTCGCGACCCTCGCCCTGACCGGCTCGCTCATCACCGCCTCCCCCGCCGGGGCGGAGCCGGCCTCCCCCTCCATCACACCCACCGACGGCGCCTGGGTCTCCGGCACCCAGACCGTCACCGCGCTGCCCGGACAGCGCGGTGACGACGTCACCGAGCTCGCCCTCGACGGGCAGGCACTCGAGACCAGCACCGACCTCGGGTCGGCAGAGCTGCAGTTCGACGTCGGTTCCAACTCCATCGAGGCCAGGTACGGCTCCTACGTCCTGGTCAACGGCAACCGCGTGGACCTGACCGAACGCGACTGGGTCTCCGAGCGCGGAGTCGTGGAGTTCCCGGCCGAGTGGCTCGTCGCGGGTGAGAACACCCTCGGTTGGCGCGTCGGCACCTTCGAGACCAGCTGCGGAGCCAACCACGACGACTACGTTGTGGCCGACGTCGCCGTCGTCACGGGCGGGCCCGTCACCATGGACGGGGACCCGAAGCTCGTCTACTCGATGGGCGACGGCTCCTGCGGCACCAACGCCACGCTCCTCAAGGAGTTCGACATCACCTTCACCGTCGGCGACGACCCGGCCGACACCAGCGGCCTGGTGGCCGAGGTGGACACCACCGGCCTCGAGAACGGCCCGCACACGGTCACCGCCACCACCGCCGCGGGCGGCACCGCCACACAGACGATCAACGTGAACAACGACCCCGCCGACGGCGCGGACATCAGCATCGTCGACGGCAGCGTCCTGCACGGGAACGTCCACGTCACGGCCGCCCCGCTCGGCACGCCGAACGTCACCGGGATCACTCTCGACGGCGGAGGACTGGACACCGCCCCCACCCTCGGCGCCTCCGACGGCGTCTTCCGGTTCGCCGTGGGCTCCAACTCCGCCGACGCCCGCTACGGCAACCACGTGGTCGTCAACGGCTTCACGATCGTGCTCGACGACACCATCGTGAGCGAGACCCACGAACTGCCGGTGCCCGGCGCATACCTCGTCCCCGGCCGGAACACCGTCGTGTTCAACGCCGGCACCATCGAGAGCAGCTGCGGGACCAACTACGACGACTTCAACGTCACCGGCGTGGAACTCGTGGTCGACGGCACCGTCGCGACCCCGGATGACGTCCAGGACCAGTACTCCTTCGGCGACGGCAACTGCGGCAGCAACTCCAGCCGGTTGCTGACGGCCGAGATGAACTTCGACGTCGCCGCCGACGGCACCGGCCTGCGGACCGCCCTGGACACCACCGCCCTGGCAGACGGCACCCACCAGCTGGCCGCCACCACCGCGAGCGGCGCGGTCTCGGTGCGCACCTTCGACGTGGACAACACCGCCCCGGTGGCGACCAGCTCCATCACCGCCGGCCAGCACCTCACCGAGACCACGGTGCTCGAGGTGGAGGCCACCGACCCGAACGGCGTCGAGGACCTCACCATCACAATCGACGGCGCACCCGTCGCGAGCGGCTCGCTGATCGGTCCCGAGCTGCGCCTCGGCTTCCACGAGTTGGCCATCACCGCGACCGACGGCATCGGCAACACCGGCACGACAACCATCGAGTTCAGCACCGCCGAGATCCCCGCGGGCATCATCGACCTCCGCGCAGAGGAGACCGCGGAGGGGATCGAGCTGTCCGCAGCGGTGGACGTCACCGGCGGCGGTTCCGTCTCGGGCACGTTCTACCGGGCCGAGGCGGCGCTCGCCATCTCGGGCCGCCAGGCCGAGGGCACCGGGATCCCGGACACCCTCGACTTCGAGGGCGACGCGATCCCCGTCGACGGACTCCTCGCCGACGACGAGGCGCTGGTCACCAGCCCGGCCAGCTCTGGGGTGACCTACCAGCGCTTCGACGTGGACGTCACCGACGTCCCCGCCACCGACGCGCGCGCCCACTGGCGCGGCTACGTCGACCCGCAGCGCACCGCCACGCTCTACCTGTGGAACACCGTGTCCGCGCAGTGGGAGGAGGCGGCAACCGGCCGCGGCGACTCCGATGCCGCCACCGTACTCACCGCCCCCGTCGCCACCGCGCACGTCGACGACAGCGTCGTCCACGCGCTGGTCGCCGGCAGTGACCCGTTCGCCGACGACATCGCCAAGCCGGTCGACGACGCCTTCGCGGACCCGGCCGAGTACGACTTCGCCATCGCCCATTTCACCGACACCCAGTACCTGTCCGAGGGTGCGGTGGAGCAGGAGACCGCGGAGGAACGGGCAGTGTGGGAGAAGTCCTACACGGACCTGACCCAGTGGATCGTCGACAACGCGCAGGAGCGCAAGATCGCCTACGCCGCCCACACCGGCGACATCATCGAGAACTGGATCCGCGAGACCAACGACGAGGCCAACGCCCGCGCCGAGTGGGAGGTCGCCTCGCGCGCCCAGAAGATCCTGGAGGACTCCGGCCTGCCGCACGGCGTGCTCGCGGGCAACCACGACAACTGGACCGGGACGAACCACGATCTCTACAACGAGTACTTCGGCCCCGAGAAGTACCGCGCGCTGTCCGAGGGCTGGGCCGACGCCGAGTTCGGCGGGAGCTTCACCGAGGACGACAACCAGAACCACTACGACCTGTTCAGCGCCGCCGGGGCCGACTTCATCGCCGTCTACCTGTCCTACGGCGTCGACGAGGCCGACGTCGCATGGGCCAACGAGGTGCTCGGGCGCTACCCCGAGCGCAACGCCATCCTGCTCTCGCACGCCTACCTGACCACGAGCTCCGAGCCGGACGGCCGCAAGGCCCCGTACTCGAACGCCGGCGGCCTCTACCAGTTCCGCAACATCGTCTCGCAGAACCCGAACGTGTTCCTGACGCTGTCGGGGCACCACCACGGAGTCGGCCTCAACGTCCTGACCAACGTCTCGGAGGAGGGCAACCACGTCGTGGAGATGCTCGCCGACTACCAGTTCTACGAGATCGGCGTCGAGGAGCTCGGACTCACCGAGATCGGCGGCTACAGCCCGGAGCAGACGCTGCGCTTCGGCGCCAGCTTCCTGCGGATGCTGCAGTTCGACCTGGACCGCTCGGAACTGGTCATCGACACCTACTCGCCGTTCCTGGACAACTTCAACGCCACGGAGTACGACCTCGAGCAGCGCTACGACGGCACCGAGGACGACCTCGTCGTCCCGATCGAGCTCAACACCCGCAGCACCTCCATCCAGACCGACGCGATGCTGGTCCTCTCACCCACCGACGAGGTCCTCGGGACCGACGAGGGACCTGCGGACGAGCGCCTGTCCACGACGGTCGATGCCGAAGTGCTGCAGGCGTGGTACCTCGAGGCCGAGACGCTGACCGGTGGCCACCTGGTCTCCGGGATGGTCCCCGCCCCCGGGGAGCTCTTCGGCGAAACGGTGCCCACCGAGCCGGAGCCCAGCCCCGAGCCCAGCCAGGAACCGACGCAGGAGCCCACGAAGGAGCCGACCGCCGGGCCCACCACCCCCGCGGTCACCGACGTCTACTCCACCCCCGGCTTCCACAACGTGAACGGTCGCTGGTGGTACACCGAGTGCGAGCCGTACTCGCAGACCATCCGCTGCACCACCGACATCTGGGCCACCAGCACCAGCTACGCGGCGGGTCGGTTCACCTCCAGCAACGGCTGGGTGTTCAACAACCTCACCTACCTGCCGTACATGACGCGCGCCGCGTGGGGCTCGAACCCGCTGGCCAACGACGGCGAGTGGACCGCCGCCGACGGTCGGCAGTGGCGCACCGAGTGCGACACCGCCCGGACCGGCCGCGGCGGCTGCCGCACCTGGGTCCGCTCGGACGTGGTGGCATCCTCGCAGGCCGCTGACGGCGGTTGGACCCACAGGCAGACGAAGGACTGGGTCCTGAACAACATCGTCCGCTTCCGCTGACCCCATCGCTGGTCGAGTAGCTCGCTGGGCGGGCTACTCGACCAGTGGCATTTCTGGGCCGAAGGCCATCGCCTGGGCCATCGCCACTTCGGCCACCGACGACGTGGTCACCGTGACCCGGGCCACCCCGGCGCGCGCGGCGACCTCGGCCACCTCACCCTCGAACCACACGACCCCCTGCTCCCCCACGAGCACGCACCGCCACGGCACGGCGGCGTCCCAGCCGATGCGCAGCGACTTCCACGCCGCCTCCTTCGCCGCCAGCACCCGGGCGAAGGCGAGCGCCGGCGCCTCGGAGGCGCGGCAACGGGCGGCCTCGTCGTCGGAGAACCAGCGGCGCGCGAACGAGCCACCGCGCGCGAGCAGCCGGGTGACGCGGGCGACGTCGACGATGTCCACCCCGACGCCGTGGAGCCGCACGTCAGTCCCGGGCCAGGTTCAGCATGCGCACGAGCTCGAGCGCGGCGAGGGCCGAGCCGGTGCCGTTGAGGTGCGCCCCGTCGTTGCTGTAGCCGGCATACAGCTCGGGCGCCACGGTGCCGTCGGGTGCGCGGGACTCGAGGGCTGCGACGTCGAGCAGCCGATCGGCGCCGTACTCCGCGCGCATCAGCTCGTTGTAGCGTTCGCGGGCTGCGTTGTCGTTGCGTCCGACGAAGTGCTTGACGTGGTCCTTGATGCCGTGGGGACCGGTGGTCAGCGGCGCGGTGACGTGGATGAACCGCACGTCGGGGAACTCGGCCTCGAGCTCTGCCATGGTGTCGCGGTAGGTCCGGAACAGCTTGTCGACGTCGGTGTCCCAGCGGATGTCGATGTAGCAGAACTTGATCAGCGCCACGTCGACCTGCTCGGCCATGCCGCCCCGCAGCATCGCGGCGAAGTTCTCGAGCTTGCGGTACGGGTGGCGGTTCTCGCCGATCAGGGTGTGGACGAAGGCCCCGCCCTGCGGGAGGTCCGGCACGTCGCCGATCCCCGTCTCCACGAAGCCCGGCCGGCGGACTTCGTGCGCGTCGTAGACCTGGCGCATGCCCGAGATGATGTTGTTCCCCACTGACATGTGACCGAAGAAGATCCGCAGCTCTGCGGCCCGCGCGAGCTCGGCGGGGTCAGCCTGGGCGGTTGCCGTGTCGGGCGCGGCGTCGTAGCTGGGATCCGGGTCCCAGAAGAAGGTGTAGGTGGCTGCTCCCACCAGTCCGAGCGCAACGAGTGCGGCAACGATGCGCAACAACGGCTGTTTCGTCATGATCTCCCCCAAGATCGGCGTGCCACCTATGGTATCACCGAGGCCTCGCCGGCCAACAGGGTGCGGACGTGGCCGCGCGAGATCTTCCCGTTGGCGGTCAGGGGGATCTCGTCCAGGACGTGCACCCGGCTGGGGACCATGTGCTTGGGCAGGTGGCCCCGCAGGAACGCGAGGACCTCGTCGCCGTCGAGCGAGCCGCCCGGCACCGGCGCGACGGCCAGGGTCACGGCCTCCCCCGCGTCGGGGTCGGGCAGCCCCACCGTGACGGCGGCCGCCACCTTGTCGTGCAGGAGAGCCGCCTCGTCCACCTGCTGCGGGGAGATGCGGTAGCCCCACGACTTGATGAAGTCGCCGCTGCGCCCGACGATGTGGATGAAGCCCTCCTCGTCGACGGTGGCCAGGTCACCGGTGCGCATCCGGCCCCCGACGAACTTCTCCGCCGTGGCGGCCTCGTCGCCGAGGTAGCCGGGCGAGATGTTCTCCCCGGCCGCGATGATCTCACCCTGCTCCCCCGGCGCCACCGGGTGCCCGTCCGGGCCCTCCACCGTCAGCGTCACGCCCGGGATGCCGCGCCCGATGGAGCCCAGCTTGGTGGGCAGCAGTTCCGGTGGCAGATAGGACAGCCTGGAGGTGGCCTCGGTCTGGCCGTACATGACGAAGACCCGGCTGTCCGGCTGGGCCTCCACGAGGCGCTGGATCAGTTCCGGCGCCAGCCGGCCGCCGGCCTGCTGCACCTTCCGCAGCGACGGAAGTCTCCGGCTGGAGTATGAGCTGGCCTTCAGCAGCAGCTGGTACGACGACGGCACCCCCGCGAGCCCGGTGCAGGAGTGCCTGTCGATGAGCTCGATGGCGGTCTCGGGGAACGCGAAGGTGTTGCACAGCACGAGGCTGGCGCCGACCGCCAGGTGGCTGTGCAACAGGGAGGCGCCGAAGACGTAGTGGAAGGGCAGGATCACCAGCATCCGCTCCGTGGCGTCCAGTTCGAGGTAGCTGATGATGGAGCGGGCGTTGGCCATGAGGTTGCGGTGGGTGAGGCGCACCACCTTCGGGCGCGAGGTGGTGCCGGAGGTGAACATCAGGGCGGCGTCGTCGTCCGGGGACACCGCCCGAGGTGGCACGTCGGCCACTCGCACGACGTCGTCCCCGGCGAGGGCGGCGTCGGTGACGACGGCCCGGTCCCCGAAGGCGTTCGCGACGCGGCGCAGCTGCCGTCGGTCGGCCAGCACCGCTCCCAGCTCGACGAAATCGGCCTGGGCGGCCAGTTCGTCGGCTCCCAGCTTGTCCGACAGCGGCACCACCACGCCGACGCGGAACGCCGCGAGGTAGGCGGCCACCCAGAAGAACGAGTTCACCCCGAGCAGGCCGATGCGGGCGCCCGGGGCGAGTCCGAGGGCACCGAGCTCGGCGGCCAGCCGGTCGACGGAGCGCCTCAGCTGCCCGTAGGTGTACTCCTGCCCGCCGTCGATCACGACCACCGCGTCGTCATCGCCCGCAGTCAGCAGAAAGTCGCAGAACATGTCCACCCCCGGAAAGCACTGGCTCAATCTATGTCTGGGACAGTACACTTCCCATGAACCATCACACGACCGTTCGGGGGGACGATCAAATGGACACTCAGGTCACCACCACTCTCAGGGCTTTCATCGAGGAGAGCTACCTGTTCGGGGACAGCTCACGGATGCCCGCGGACGACGAGTCCCTGCTCGAGACCGGGATCATCGACTCCACCGGCGTGCTCGAGCTGATCGAGTTCCTGGAGGAGGAGTTCGGCTTCAGCGTCGAGGACACCGAGACGGTCCCGGAGAACCTCGGCAGCATCTCGGGTCTCACGCGCTACGTCTCGTCGAAGCGGGCCCAGGGCGCGGCGTGACCGGCCCCCTGGTCGACCGGCTCCTCGAGGAGTGCGTACACCTGCGCCCACTCGATGATCCGGAGCTCGACGCACTGCGGCGCGCCCTGCTGGTGGAGGACGTCCTGGGCGTCCGTCTCACCGACGAGCAGATCGCGCACCACGTCCTGACCGATCCGGCGGCCCTGCGCAGGTTGTCGGCGACGCGCCACCCGCGTGTCTGATGTGCGGCATCTGCGGGGTGGTCTCGCTCGGGCAGCCACCCGAGCTGGGCGTGGTGGAGGACATGATCGGAGCCCTCACCCACCGCGGACCGGACGGCTCCGGCTACCTGCGTGACCACGGCGCCATCCTCGGCCACACGCGGCTCTCGCTGATCGACTACGTCGGCGGCGCGCAGCCGCTAGGCAACGAGGACGGCACCGTCTGGGTGACGTTCAACGGGGAGATCTTCAACTACATCGAACTCCGCGACGAGCTCCTCGCCCGCGGGCACCGGTTCAGCACCAGGTCGGACACCGAGGTGATCGTGCACGCCTGGGAGGAGTGGGGACAGGACTGCTTCTCCCGCTTCAACGGGCAGTGGGCGCTCGGGATCTGGGACCGCCGCAACCGGCAACTGATCCTGTCCCGGGACCGCCTCGGGGTAAGGCCGCTGTACTACCACCTGCGGCCGGACGGGATCGTGTTCGCCTCCGAGGTGAAGGCGCTGTTCGCCGACCCGGGGGTACCGCGCGCCCTGGACCCGGTCGGGCTGGGTCAGGTGTTCTCGCTGTGGTCCACCGTCGCGCCGCGCACCCCCTTCGAGGGCATACAGCAGCTGGAACCGGGGCACGTCGCGGTCTTCGACGCCGGCGGCTTCCGCAGCGAGCCCTACTGGGCCATCGGGTTCCCCCCGCGCGGAGGGGAACCCAGCCAGGACCTGCGGGAGAACTCGGAGCGCCTGCGTGAGCTGCTCGTGCGGGCCACCCGGCTCAGGTTCGAGCGCAGCGACTTCCCAGTCGGCGCCTACCTGTCGGGAGGGCTCGACTCGTCGGTGACCGCGGCCGCCATCCGGCACTTCACCGACGCCGACCTGGACACCTTCTCGCTCCGGTTCACCGACGACGAGTTCGACGAGGGTGTCCACCAGCGTCGGATGGTCGAGCAACTGGGCACCAACCACCACGACGTGGAGGTCTCGCACTCCGACATCGCCGAGGTCTTCCCGGAGGTGGTCTGGCACGCCGAGGCGCCGCTGCTGCGCACCGCGCCAGCGCCGCTGTTCCTGCTGTCCAAGCTGGTGCGCGGATCGGGATACAAGGTGGTGGTGACCGGCGAGGGCGCTGACGAGGTGCTCGGGGGCTACGACATCTTCCGCGAGGCGAAGGTCAGGGAGTTCTGGGCCCGCGGGCCGGACTCCGGGCTGCGGAACCGGGCCACCGAGCTGCTCTACCCGTGGCTGTCGCGCAACCCGGGCAAGGCCCCTGCGTTTGCGCGCAGCTTCTTCGGTGCGGACTTCGACCCGGCGGACCCGGGCATGTCGCACCGCACCCGCTGGAACTCGACGGCGGCGTTGCGCACCCTGCTCAGCCCGGGAGTGCAGGAGGCGATCGGGTCCGGGCGCCAGGCCGACCCCGCCTCCCTCCTTCCCGCGGATAGCAGGGAGTGGGACTCGTTGGGGCGCGCGCAGTGGCTGGAGATGACGACGCTGCTGCCGGGCTACATCCTCGCCTCGCAGGGCGACCGGATGCTGATGGCAAACTCCGTCGAGGGCCGCTTCCCGTTCCTGGACCGCGACGTCGTCGAGTTCGCCAACGCGCTGCCCGCGCGGCACAAGCTCTTCGGCCTGGAGGAGAAGTTCCTGCTGCGGCACGCGTTCGCCGACCTCGTTCCTGACGAGATCCGCAACCGCGCCAAGCAGCCCTACCGGGCCCCCGACGCGGCGAGCTTCTTCGCCGACGGCGACCCGCCGGACTGGCTCTCCGAGGTGCTCTCCCCTTCCGCGCTGCTCGCCAGCGGACTGTTCGACGCCCGCCAGGTCGAAGGGCTCGTGGCAAAGGCTCGCAACCGCAGCCGAGCGTTCGGCAACACGGATAACATGCGGATCGTCGGGGTGGTCTCCACCCAGTTGCTCCACCACCAGTTCATCGCCGGGACCGGGCCTCGGGCGCAGCGCAGGCGCCCACCCGAGCCGGTGCACGCCATCGACCTCGTCGCTCAAGCCCAGGAGGACAAATGACCCACACCACCACCTTCGGACCCGACACCCTCGCGCTGGACCTGGCGGCGGAGACCGAGCGGATCTCGCAGACCATCCGCGACTACCTGCGGGGAGCCCGCCGGAAGGGGGCGGTGATCGCACTGTCCGGCGGCATCGACTCCAGCGTCACGGCCGCGCTCTGCGTCGCCGCACTGGGCCCCGAGCGCACCTTCGGGCTGCACATGCCCGAGCGCGCGTCGTCGCCGGAGACCATCTCCCTGAGCCGCTCCATCTCGGACCACTTCGGCTTCGACTCCGTGCTGGAGGAGATCGCCGAGACCCTGGCCGCCGCCGGCTGCTACAGCCGCTACGACGAATCCGTGCGCAAGGTCGTGCCCGAGTACGGCGAGGGCTGGAAGTCGAAGATAGTGCTGCCCAGCGTCGTCGATGACGGCACCCTGCGCGTCTACCAGGTCGTGGTGGAGAACCCCGACGGCGAACAGAGCAGCCACCGCCTGACCACCGAGGCCTACCTCGGCATCGTCGCCGCCACCAACTTCAAGCAGCGGGTGCGCAAGATGATGGAGTACTACCACGCGGACCGGTTGAACTACGTGACCACCGGCACGCCCAACCGGCTCGAGTACGACCAGGGGTTCTTCGTGAAGCTCGGCGACGGCTCGGCGGACGTGAAACCAATCGCCCACCTGTACAAGACCCAGGTGTACGCGCTGGCCGAGCACCTGGGCGTCCCGGAGGCCATCCGGACCCGCCCCTCCACCACGGACACCTACACGCTCGAGCAGTCGCAGGAGGAGTTCTACTTCTCCTTGCCGCACCACCTGATGGACCTGTGCCTCTACGGGGTGAACCACGACGTGCCCGAGGAGCAGGTGGCCGAAGCCACGGGCCTGACCGTCGAGCAGGTGCGTCGGGTGAACGCCGACATCGAGCAGAAGCGTCGCACCACCGGATACCTCCACCAGCCGCCAGTGCTGGTGGAGGACGTCGCGGAGATCCAGTACTGATCCATGTCCGCACCCCAGGAGCACAGAGATTCGGCAAGTCTCGGCAAGAAGGCGCTCCGGGGCGGCACCTTTCTGGCCGTTGCCACCGTAATTGAGCGTCTCGCACGACTCGGTCGCAACATGTTGCTCGCACGGATCATTGTCCCTGACCAGTTCGGTCTGATGGCCCTTACGATGTCCGTTCTGGCAGTTCTCGGGGCCATCACAGAGGTCGGGGTTTCCCACGCCGTTGTTCAGAACAAGCGTGGCGACACGCCAGAGTTTCTGAACGTGGCTTGGTGGTTCGGGGTCGTCCGGGGTGTGGTCGTGGGCATCCTTGCGATTCTCTTGGCTGGCCCAGTGGCACGCCTCTACGATGAGCCAGAACTGGGGAAGCTCCTTCTCGTCGCGCCCGTGGTTATCCTGTTCACCGGCCTCACCAGCCCCAAGGTGTTCGCGCTGCAGCGGAAGTTCCAGTTCAAAGCCACGCTGTGGACGAACCAAGGAGCTGCCCTACTCGGCACGATGCTCACCATCGTTCTTGGCTTCCTCCTCCAAAATGTATGGGCACTGATGTGGGGTGCTGTCTTCGAGTTCTTCTGCCGCTTCGTGCTCTCGTTCATCCTGTGCCCGATTCGGATTCGATTCCGCTTGGACCGCGTGTCAGTGCGCGACCTGTTGAAGTTCACCCGCGGCATGGCCGGCCTTTCGATCCTCACGATGCTGGTGATCCAAGCTGACACCGCAGTTCTCGGGATGGTTGTCTCCGCACATCAGCTGGGCTTGTACGCATTCGCAATCGCCCTCGCTGGCTTCCCCCTTGGCGTGTTCACCAGCGTGATCGAACCTCTGATCGTCCCGGTCCTGTCGCAAGCGCAAGACGACTTCGAAGCACTGCGGAGACGGGTGCTCGCGCTGTCTCGGCTGGTGTGGCTTTTTGGCCTGCCCCTCATGGCGACGCTGTCCATCGTCGCCGAGCCACTGCTCAGGCTGCTGTACGGCCCCCCCTTCGGCGAAGCGGCCCACGCCTTCGCCCTGTACTGCGCCTTCGTCATGGTGTACATGAACTCGATCGTGAGCTTCTTCGTCTACGTGGCCATCGGCAAACCAGAGCTCCAAAGGCGATTCACACTCGTCCGCGCACTGCTTGTCGTACTCCTCCTCTATCCGCTATCAGTACTGCTGGGGATCGAGGGAGCAGCACTCGCCCTCCTCATCGCAATGGTTGGGTCGATGGCCGTCCAACTGTTCAACCTACGTCGCGTCATCGGGCTCGGCGTCGTGTCGTTTCTCGCCACGATCCGTGCGGGAGCCGGGGCCGCTGCCTGTGTCTCGGTCCCTGCGCTCCTCATCGTTACGTTGACCCACCTTCCCGACTGGGCGAAAGTGCTCACCTGCGCGGCATTCGGCGGAGCTTGCTGGGCACTACTACTACTCCGCGAACGCAGAGTCCTCGCCTCGCTACGCCAAGGCTCCCTACGAAGCCCTTCCGAAGGACGGGTCGGGACACCGCATTCCGACCTCCGCTGATGCCCGGGAGCCGGTAGGTTCCATCCTTGTTGCATGCATCTCGCCTGGCCGTGGGGTCTGCTGCACCGTGCACGGCCAAGACTGCTGCGCATGAGATGAAGTGACGAGACGCGACGGCGTCCGAGGTCGACGACGCCCTCCAGGGTCTAGCCGTTTCCTGAGAGATTCTCCTAGCCGGGGGCCACCCACGGCTGGCCAAGCTGTTAAAATTGTGAGAATCTCTCAGGAATGACCTATGCTGGTCCCGCCGCTACCCCCAGCGGTTCCCCCCCATGACCGCTGAGTCGGTCACCCCCGGAAGGAACTCAATGCCCCGAACGTCGCGAATACTCTCGCGCCCGCGACCGTCAGACAACCGGACGTCATCCAAGCATCCGGTCCTTGCCGGAGCCACATTGCTGGCCAGTACGGCACTGGTGGTCACGATGCTGGCACTGCCGGCTCAGGGCGCTTCCCAGTTCGCAGATATCGACCGTGACCATCTTCAGCCGTACTCGGGTCGGCTCGTGGTCAAACAGGACAACACCGTCATCGATGGCCTGCTGGTCAAGGGCTACATCGACATCAAGGCAGACAACGTCACGATCAAGAACACGATCGTCGAGAGCGAGAACTACAACAGCATCCGGATCTACGAGGGAGCCAAGGGTTCCAAGATCCAGAACACCCAGGTGCTCTGCATGGACGAGCGCGCCAACGGTGTCGCCCACGGCGACTTCACGGCCGATCGAGTCGACTTGTTCGGATGCCGCCACGACTTCTACTTCACCGCCGAACGCCCGGCGAACGTCACCAACTCCTCCATCGACGGCATCGCCTACAGCACCGAGGATTCCTCGCCCACCGCAGAACCGTCCTCGACGAGCAAGCCCACGCCGGCACCCGAACCGACCGCCGCTCCCACCACCGTGGCTCCATCTGTTGAGCCCACGGCCAGCGCCTCTCCTAGTCCTGCTCCCACGACCCCCGCTCCTTCGTATTCAGGTTTCCCTGATGCCTCGAACACCGGCGTCCCCGCTGGGGTGACTCTGCGCCAGTCCAGCGGAATCGTGGTAACCACCCCGGGGACCGTGATCGACGCCCTGGACGTGCGGGGATCAATCGTGGTCCGCGCTGACAACGTGACCATCAAGAACTCCCGCGTGACAACCGACGCGCGCTACCCGATCCACATCACCTCCGGCGTGACCGGAACACTGATCGACCACGTCGAAGTATCCAACGCCGGCAGCAACGGCAAGGGCATCTTCTTCGACGGGGGGACCGGGACCGTTCGATACTCCGACATCCACTCCGCCGAGGACGGTGTCCACATCGTCGCCGACGGAGTGACGCTCGAGCACAACTACATCCACGATCTGACTCGCTTCGCGGGAGCCCATCCCGACACGATCCAGATTCGAGGCGGCGACAACATCACCGTCCGCCACAACAACCTGCAGGCATACACCGCCTCCATCGGCGTGATGAACGCTGCCATCCAGATCGGATCCCTGGCTGGCGGCGACACCATCACCAACCTGCGCGTCACCGACAACCTGATGAACGGTGGCCACGTCACCGTCAACGGCGGTGGCCGTGGCGAGGTCGACAGCGCCATCTACAGCAACAACCGCTTTGGCCGCGCCCACCAGTACAGCGTCCAAGCCAACGTCCAGAACAGCGTCTGGGAAGCCAGCAACGTCTACGACGACAACGGACAACCCGCCCGCTGACGGCACCTCGTCCGCGAGCTCAAGGCGCGTGTCGCCGCTAGCAGCGTGAGCTCCGGACAGTCCATGAGAGGAATATAGAATTGTTTAAGAACATCTTGATCGCGGCCTCGGGGGCCATGTTAGCCCTTGCTGGCTTCCTAATACCTTCCCAGAGCGCTTCCGCAGACGTGAACGTTTACACGACGCCGGGAGAACACACCTCCTCCGGACGCCAATGGCGGACTTGGTGCGAGGATTACAGCAGCACTATTCAGCGGTGCTGGACAGAGATCGTCTCCATGGGTAAGTGGACGTTCAACAACCTGACGTATCTCCCGGCTCCGCGCGCGCTGTGGACCAACAATCCACTGGCCCAGAACGGTGCGCGTTGGAACTCCGATGGACGGCAGTGGCGAACCAGCTGCAACGATGAATGGACTGGTCCGAACGCGTGCCGTTCGTTCATCCTCGTGGACGGCAAGTGGGTGTTCAACAACATCGTTGCGTTCGGAACACCCAAGCGCGTCGACACCTCATGGCGCCCTGGCTCTGGCGGCACAGGCCCCGGGGGGTCGACCGGGTCGCAGAATCCGGCACCTGCGGGTCCCGCTCCTTCGTATTCGGGTTTCCCTGATGCCTCGAACACCGGCGTCCCCGCTGGGGTGACTCTGCGCCAGTCCAGCGGAATCGTGGTAACCACCCCGGGGACCGTGATCGACGCCCTGGACGTGCGGGGATCAATCGTGGTCCGCGCTGACAACGTGACCATCAAGAACTCCCGCGTGACAACCGACGCGCGCTACCCGATCCACATCACCTCCGGCGTGACCGGAACACTGATCGACCACGTCGAAGTATCCAACGCCGGCAGCAACGGCAAGGGCATCTTCTTCGACGGGGGGACCGGGACCGTTCGATACTCCGACATCCACTCCGCCGAGGACGGTGTCCACATCGTCGCCGACGGAGTGACGCTCGAGCACAACTACATCCACGATCTGACTCGCTTCGCGGGAGCCCATCCCGACACGATCCAGATTCGAGGCGGCGACAACATCACCGTCCGCCACAACAACCTGCAGGCATACACCGCCTCCATCGGCGTGATGAACGCTGCCATCCAGATCGGATCCCTGGCTGGCGGCGACACCATCACCAACCTGCGCGTCACCGACAACCTGATGAACGGTGGCCACGTCACCGTCAACGGCGGTGGCCGTGGCGAGGTCGACAGCGCCATCTACAGCAACAACCGCTTTGGCCGCGCCCACCAGTACAGCGTCCAGGCCAACGTCCAGAACAGCGTCTGGGAAGCCAGCAACGTCTACGACGACAACGGACAACCCGCCCGCTGACGGCACCTCGTCCACAACCTCGTCTGGCCAGCACCCTCCAGGGTGCTGGCCAGATCCCGTTCCCCTGACATTCTCTCGATGCACAGTGCACACTGGAGTGATGGGGGACGCACTTTCTAGATCCGTACTCAGGAGCATTGGCATCCTGCTGCTGGCAGGGGTCACCGCTGCCACGTTTTCGGCGTGCATTGGCGTTGGCGTTCCAACACCACCCAGTGAAACCAGCAACACATCAGCTCGTAGCCCGGACCTCGCATCCCCATCGATACCTGTCTCGGCTCCTTCAGGAAGATCCGCCAGCCCTGTCGAGCCAACTCCGAGCACTTCGACCCCGGCTCCTGAGCACGGAGCGAGCCCCTTCCCTGACGAATCAACCACCGGCGTGCCGGATGGTATCCATCTGCAAGCTTCGGAGAGCTTGATCGTGACGGAGCCCGGCACGGTCATCGAAGGTCTGGACGTCCAAGGAAAGATTGACATCCAGGCAGACAATGTCACCATTCGCAACAGTCGCGTAACCACGGCGGAACATCGCTATCCGATCCATGTGCACCCCGGTGTAAAGAATGCGATCATCGAGTTCGTCGAGGTTTCCAACGAGAACTCCACGGGTAAGGGTATCTTCTTCGACACGTCCAGCGGCATCGTCCGTCACTCCAACATCCATTCGGGCGTGGACGGCATTTTCATCACCGGGGACGACGTCACAGTTGAAGATTGCTATATCCATCACCTGTTCGCCACTCCGAGCAGCCACAACGACACGATCCAAATTCGCAGCGGAAACAATATCCACATCCGAAACAACAATCTTCAAGCCTATAATGACCGCAATGACAATCCCATGAATGCCGCGATACAGATTGGGTCCTTGGTCGGTAACGATCCCATCCAGGGCCTCGTAGTTGAGCACAACCTCATGAACGGGGGCAGCATCACCGTCAACTTGGGTCGCGTGACCGACCTCGATGACGCAGTGATCCGACAGAACAGGTTCGGTCGCGACTTCCGATACGCGGTCGTGAGCACACCACAAGCGGGCGTGGTGTGGGAGGCCAGCAACGTCTACGACGACACGGGCGAGCCTGCACCCTGACAAGACTCGCCCATCGCGGGCGCCATAGCCAGTACGCTGTCAACGACAACACTGTGAACGTTCTTCGGGGGGCGAATGAGAATCGGGTTCCTTGGCATACAGTGCGACAACCCCAATCTAGGGGTTTCAGCTCTGGCGTACGCGGGGGTCAACTTGATACATCAAGTGACTGATCCCGCAGCAGAGTTTGTCTTGTTCTCCGACAACAGCACCGACGGCCTGAAGCTCATGAGCGACACTCTCGGGCTCGGCGGGCGTCCGATCAGGGCGGTCCCGTTCCGGCACAAGAGCCCCCGCCGCCTCCTCCACACCTTCCGAGAGATGGAGAGCTGCACATTCATTGTGGACTTCACGGGAGGGGACAGCTTCTCAGACATCTATGGTCTGCCGCGCCTCCTCAAGAACCTCCTGCACAAGGAGATGGCACTCAGGAGCGGCGCCGCGCTGGTCCTGGCTCCCCAGACGTATGGGCCGTTTACACACAGGTCAGTCCTTCCATGGGTACGCAGCGTTGTGGAACGCGCTGAACTCGTGTTTTCCCGCGACGAGCCTTCCCTGAAGTTCCTTGGAGGCCTCACATCACGCGACGTCATTCTGACTACCGACGTGGCGGTCACTCTCCCATCGGGCCCGAACACCGAGCTCGCGGCGTCACGGCCCCAAAGGATTGGTTTCAATGTTTCAGGTTTGCTCTGGACCGGAGGGTACACGGGTAAGAACCAGTTCGACTTGAAAGTGAATTACCAAGAATACTGCCGCGGTGTCGTCCAAGGCCTTCTGGACACCGGGCATGACGTCCACTTGGTATCACACGTGGTTCCACGTGACGGCGAACAGGGCGAAGGGGATGTGGCGGCCTGCTCAGCACTCCAGATTGACTGTCCAGGCGCACAATTGGCCCCGTCATTTCGAAATCCGGTGGAGGCAAAGTCTTGGATTGCGGAGACTGACGTGTTCATCGGGTCACGGATGCACGCGACCATCGCCGCATTCACCACCGGAGTTGCAACCATCCCAGCCGCATACAGTCGCAAGTTTGCAGGACTGTTCAGCGGTATGGGGTATGACATCAACGTTGATCTCAAGGCACTGGGTACTCAAGAAGCAGTGCGCAAGACACTCGATTACGTTGAGAAGTCCGACACCCTCCGGGAGGGGGTCGCACGCGGCAGAGCCGTAGCAGCCAGCCGGATTTCCACCTTTCAGGAACGCATAGCGGGGATGGCGCGCAAACTTAAGGCAGATCGAAAACATGCCATTTGACATTCTTAGTCAGCCGTGGAGGGTTCGCAACCAGGAAGAGACATGAGCCTCGGTACACTTCGTAAAGTAACTGTCCACACCTCCATCGCACTTGCCCTCGGAATAGTCATCACGTGCGCGCTGGCCGTTTCACTACCGCAGCTGCTCCCTGCCAATTACCAAGCCACCGCCCGACTCATGCTCCTCCTCCCACCGAACACTGGGCTCATGGCGACGAATCCATTTCTCGAACAACCCAATGGCCTTGTAGTTCTTAGTCGCGTGATCGCGGAGGCCCCCTTGACGGACTCTTCGAGAGAAGCCCGTGACGCGCTTGGCCTTAGTTCTCAGTTCGAGATTTCTTTCGACCACTCCCAACCGATCGTGACAGTGAGCGTTGAGGGCGGCAGTCCTGTCGACGTCATTGAGACGAGGGATTGGGTCGTTGCAGTGATTGAATCAGAGTTGCTGACTGTACAAGAACAGTTGGGGGCTCCAACCACTCAAACTGCTTCTGCTCACACCTTCATGGCAGAGGCGTCAGCCATTAGGATAGTCGGCGATTCCGCTCGGGCCAAGATCGGCGTGATCGCGGCCGGCCTGATCCTTTCAGCAGTCTGGGCAGCGGCCGTACAGCGGCGCCACCAGTCATCGCGTGCGGGCTATGAGAAGTCCGTCCGATGAATAGACCAGACCCTTCAGGAGGGACCGAGCCAGCGGCGGTCGAGTCGCTCAATCCCGCCACCTTATCAGCTGCGGCATTCGTCGCACTCTACTCAGTGCTCCTTCTATGCATTCCCACAAGGTTGGTGGTCGGGGCGATCGGCGCCCCAGGAGCACCCGCAAACCTTCTTGCCATGCTGGGTTTACTGTGGTGGCTCTGTGGAACCGTGGGTGGCCAACTGCACCGGGGCCTGACCCCTGCGAGACTAACGGTCGCGTTCTTCGCCTCAATGGTCTTGGCGAGTTTTGCGGCGGGGCACCTTCAGGGCTGGTACCAACCAGCAGACATTCGCCCAAGGTTCGGCGCGACACGATGGTACGTCGCTGATGTCCCAGAAATGACAGCTTTGCTCACCAGCGCTGCTGATCGTGGCCTACTTGCGCTGGCAGGCTGGGTCGGCATAGCGCTGCTGACGGCGGATGGCTTGCGCTCGTGGGGCGACCTGAACAAGGCAATCAACTGGCTGGTGGGTTCAGCGACCGTGGTCGCCGTCGTTGGCGTCATCCAGTACTTCACCGGTTTGGACATCTCGGGATTCATCAGCATTCCGGGCTTGTCCGCACAAGGTGAGTTCGGGGGAGCGTTGTCAAGGTCTGATCTGAACAGGATCGTCAGCACCTCCGCCCACCCCATCGAGTTGGGCGTCGCAATGGCCGCGATGCTGCCCCTCGCAATCCATGTGGGCTTTCGCGACAAGACGGCCCCTTCATGGTTGCCAGCGTTGGCAATTGGGTTAGCTTCGCTGATGACGGTCTCACGGTCCGCGGTCATCGTAGCTGCGGCCGCAATGGTTGTCCTAATCTTGGGGTGGCCGGCACGACTCCGCATCATGGCTCTGATCTTGGTGCCGATCTTCGGGGTCGTTGGACCCGTCGTGCTGCCCGGACTGCTGGGTACGATCAGAGCCCTGTTCACCAATCTCGGCAATGATCCGAGCATTGAGGGCCGAACCAGTGACTACGGGCTCGTTACACGACTCGTCTTGGAACAGCCCTTCTTCGGCCGAGGACTCTTCGCGTGGGTTCCCGACGTGTACCGAACGCTCGACAACCAAGTCCTTGTGCTGCTCCTTGAGGTTGGCCTCGTAGGAGCCCTAGCGTTCTTCATCATGGCAGGAGCCGGTGTTGTTCAGGGCATTTTGGTCCGACTGAGGGCAAAGGACGAGGTGCAACGCAATGCGGGGCTGTCTATTTCGGCCTCCTTGGTCGGTATCTCGATGAGCTTCGTGACGTTTGACGCCTTGGGTTTTCGGCAGGTGGCAGGCCTGACTTTCTTGCTTATCGGTCTGGGCGGTGCCATCAAAGCGATCTCTGACAAGGACGCCGACTCCCCCACCGACGCCGTGTAGGCCCAGTGGACGACGGAAGAACAGCCCATCAGCTGCGCGGCTTGGCCGAGACCAGCTGGTAGGATCATGCCAAGTGTCGGGGCGGGATCGTTGTCCCGCATGTAGTCGGGGAGGCCGTGGGAATATGCATTCCTGGGTAAGACTGACAGGTGGCGCACTCGCTTCTGACCGCGCCCGAGCGTTTGGCGCTGCAGGGCCTGGTGGAGGCCGATCCGTCTGGGAGTGGTGGCGTCTCCAGATATTCGACCCTGAGTTCCACTGCGTGGCGATTTACCGGCTCGGGCAGTTCGCACGGGAAGTTCGCGCTCGGAACCGCACCCTCGGAACGTTGCTCATAATCTTACATCGGGTCGTCAATCGCTTTATGACACAGATCCACCACACCGAGATCAGCCCGCAGGCACGCATAGGTCCAGGCCTCCGCCTCATGCACCGCCATGGGGTCCTGATCGGCCCCGCCACCATCGGACGAAATTGCGTCCTTCATCACGGGGTCACAATCGGGGAACGTGTGGCCAAGGGAGATCATGGCGTGGCGTCCATCGGGAACAACGTCTGGATCGGGCCAGGTGTGATCATCACGGGAGCAGTCCATATTGGTGATGGGGTGACCATCTCGGCAGGGTCAGTACTGTCCAAGGACATCCCCGACCGTTGCTTGGTGGCCGGGAACCCTGCGAGGATTCTAAATGCCGACCACGACAACACCGATCTGCTGGGGTTCCTTCCCGGAACGTGATCCTGCCGCCACGCCCCTCAGGCAACCCCCTTCCAACCATTCCGGACTCCGGAGATGCACGTCTCGTGCCACACTTCCAGCGACAACAGAGTCCAAATCCGGTTCTCCTCATTGCTTGCGCCGCGTTCATGACTCTCCAATAGCTCACGGACCGCATTCCGGTTGAAGATGGAACCGACGTAGGAGCCGGTCCCCGTCAGTCTGTCCCAAGCAGATTCCCGGAGGTCAGACCGCAGCCAAGTGTCCAGAGGCACACGAAATCCGACCTTGCGGCGGTCCACCACCTCCGTCGGCAGGTAGCGCCGCGCCACCTCCTTGAGAAGCCACTTGGGCCGGCCACCGCGCACCTTTAGCTTGCTCGGCAGCCGGAAAGCAAACTCCACCAAGTGGTGGTCCAAGAGCGGCGGCCGCAGTTCCAATGAGGCAGCCATGCACATCCGGTCCCCGCGTTCGAGGAGGTTGTCGGGAAGCCAGGAAGCAAGGTCGTGGCGCAGCAGGCGATCTACATCGTCTGCGCCCGGGGGTTCGTTGCGGCTGCGTCCCGACGGAGGCTCCGTCCCCAGCAGAACACGCCGTTCAGAGGATGTGAAAGGCGCGAACCAAGCTGCCAGTTGCTGTGACTTGGACCCCTCGGCCAGTGCGCGCAGCATCACCCTTGCCCGCGACAGTCTGGGTGGCAAACGGCTCTCGAGCATGCGCCCCGCCTCCCCACGCAGTCCAGCCGGGACAATCGCAGAGACCGACATCATGGATGCATAGCGGTATTTTGGGTAACCGCCAAACAGTTCGTCTCCTCCCTCCCCAGACAACACCACTTTCACGTGGTGTCGCGCCAACTCCGCCAGCCGAAAAACGGCGGTGTCAGCGGGTTCCGACATCGGTGCATCCCGGTGCCAGGTAAGCCGCGGCCAGAGTTCCAGAAAGTCTTCTGCGCGGACCTCCACCTCGTGGTGCCGGGTTCCGACATGCTCACTCACCCGACGCGCCCAAGACAGCTCATCGACGCGAGCATCCCCAAACCCGGCCGAGAAGGTGTCGATTGGTGCGTCCCCCCTGATCTCCTTCATGACGGCTACGATCAAGCTGCTGTCTACCCCGCCACTTAGCATGGCCCCAACAGGGACGTCAGCCACCATGGCGGCCCCTACTGCATCGCGGATCTGCTGCTCGGCCTCGTCGACCACAGTCGGCAAGCGATGGTTGGCGGAGGACTCCACCGGAGGAGGTTCCCAGTATCGACAAAGCGTCAGCGTACCGTCGGAATGGTATTCAGCGCGATGGCCGGGCTCCAGTTTGGATATGCCCTTGAACAGGGTGTAGGGGGCAGGCACGGAGCGTGCCGTCAAGTAAGCGTCAAGGCTGTCATGATCAACCGTGATCTCGTGGGGGAAGCCGATGTTGATTGCCTTCGCCTCGGAAGCAAACGTCAGCCCCTTCGCGGCCTGGTGATAGTAGAGCGGCAGCACCCCCAGCCGATCGCGTGCCAGGTGCAACGTCCCCGAAGCATTGTGAAAGGCTGCGAACGCAAACTGTCCGCGGAGAAGTTTGACGAATGAGATTCCATGCAAGACCAGTCCGGCCAAGAGGACTTCGGTGTCACCGTCGGTCTCGAACGGATATTCGAGGTTTCGCCGCAGTTCCTTGTAGTTGAATATCTCCCCGTTGAACACGAGGCTCCATGAACCATCAACTGCGTGCATTGGCTGACGGGAAGCCTCGACGTCAATGATCGACAACCGGGTGTGCGCAAG
The DNA here is from genome assembly GCF_007197885.1 of Tessaracoccus rhinocerotis. Classification (GTDB taxonomy): domain Bacteria; phylum Actinomycetota; class Actinomycetes; order Propionibacteriales; family Propionibacteriaceae; genus Arachnia; species Arachnia rhinocerotis. The sequence continues at coordinate 133,498 of NZ_VKKG01000002.1, read as the reverse complement.
CCCAAGAGGGCCTTGGATCCAAGTGGTCCTGTCATCTGGTCCACGATGGGCGAGCACTTCCGCCATGATCCGTAAGCGGGAGACGTCTACCGGGCCGCTCGCCCGAGCGTGGTAGACCCCTGCGATCCCACACATCAGTTGTTGCCGATCAGGTGGAGCAAGGCCTCAGCACGCCCGGTCCACGAGTACTGACGTACAAACCGCACCCTCTCCTCGGCATCGCCCGGATCCTCATATGCGGCGGCCACCTCAGCGGCAAAATCCTCTCGCCGAGCCACACGGAGGTGATCCCGGTACGGCTCCACCTCTGGATAGTTGGTCGTTACGACCGGTAGCCCCAAGGACAGGTATTCCTTGAGTTTGATCGGGTTGGCATGCTGGATCCACTCGTTGTCGAGCCAAGGCATGAGCGCGACGTCGAAGCCGCGGCCGAAAGCAGGAATCTCGTCATAGTTGCGGAAACCGAACCAGTGGACGTTCGGCAACTCGGTCAGCGCTGCCATGGAGCACGTTGCGTCACCGACGAGTACCAAGCTGGCCTCCGGCAAGGAGCGTGCAGTCTCCTCCAGAAGCGCCATGTCAACCACATAGTCGTCCAGCCCTCCGAAGAATCCGATTCTCGGGTTCGGGATCCCCGCCAACTCCGGATGCACACTGCCCTCGCGCTGGAAGTGTTCCAGGTCCACTCCATGATCGATGAAGAACGCCCTTTCCCCTACGAGATCCTCATCACGCAGCATGAGTTCGTGGCTGACGTAGAGTACATGGTCGCTGTGCTGGAGGAGCATCCGTTCCAACCCCTCCACCCAAGCCCCATCTGCCTCAGGGAAAGCCGAGTGAAGATCCGAACGGTTGAACACGAGGGCCGAGCGGCGCATGGGTGCCACAACGGGCCACGCCGTCGGAATCGTCACACCGATCGCTGCGTCGCGGTTCAGCCCTGCGAGCCGAGCGACAATTCGGACTTGAATCCGGATCAGGGCGGCATTTAGACGAGCCAAGAGTCCGTTCGAGCCGTAGATCGGAAGCATCAGAGGTGTGTAGACGTGGAAGTTTGGGAGTTCCTTGAGTGGTCTGCGCAGCAACTTGGTCATGCTCCTGATCTTGCGCCAGATCCTGCGTCGTGGGTTGGTGCTCGTGGCCTGACCGGGAAGCCTCATCCCGAGGCTATTGACCACCAGGACCGGGGCCAGACGTGAGACCTCCTTCATCAGTTGGAAGTCTGAATGAGCTTGGTTGTGGTACCACCAATCCTGCGCCACGAACCAGATGAAGCCACCTTCCAATCGGAAAGACTTGTGGCTCGATTCCCTGTGGGCCGTCATTTGGTCTTCTCTCCCTGTGGCAGCTGTTCCCATGACTTGCGCCGCCACAGGATCGTCCGCGCGAGTCGATGATCCGGATCTCGCCAGCGACGCAGTTCATGCAGGATGAGCAGGGCACGGTGGATGGGAGCAGCCACCGGACGATGCTTCTCGACATAACGCAGGCTGTTCACTACCAGCAGGGCAACCAGTGCTGGTGACCGCCCGGAGCCCCCCTCGGCGTGGATCACGCGCGCAGAAGGTTCATACCAGGCTGAGAATCCGAGTTCCCTGGCCCGTCGGAAATAGTCAGTCTCCTCCGAGTAGAGGAAGAATCGCTCGTCCCAGGGCCCGATTTGGTTGGCGGCCTCGGCCGAGACCATCAGCGCCGCACCGGTGGCCCACTCCACCGGGTGCGCGTGAGCGTAGGCTGCCCGGTCCCGCACATCCTCACTGAGCCAACTTGGCCTGGAGTTCCAAAAACGCCCGCAAACAGCGTCTCCGAGACGACGTGAGATGGAAGGTTCACGACGAAGAGACCTAGCACGCCGGCCATCGGAACCTTCCAGTGCGGGCACCACCAGATCGGCTCCCACGAGTTCCCGGCGGCGCCGCATGGCCGCGACTGCCCCCGGAACGACGGTGGTGTCGGGGTTGAGGATGAGCAACGTCTCGGTTTCACCGACGAATGTGGAACCTCGGTTGATGCCGCCAGCGTAGCCCAGGTTGCAGCCGGTGTCCACCACGTGTACATCCGCGTGGGCGCTGGCGCGAGCCACAGTCGCATCGACGGAGCCGTTGTCCACGAGGATGACGCGCATGCTGCACTGCATGGCCTCGCTGCGAAGGGAACTGATTAGGGCATCAACGTCCCCTTCGTTGTTGTAGGTGACGACGATCACGGCAACGTCGACCGCGCCGTCACGCCGGAATACGCCTTGGACCTCCCCTGGAACCCCATAAGTCTCCGATGCGCTGCCCCATGCCCCCACTACGTCCCCCTCCGTACAACACGGACCGTATGCCCACCATGTTACGGGTTGTCCACCCCAGTTCTCAGGCGTGCCGCTGATTTGGTGTTTGTGATGCGCGAGAACTGCCGCCTGGCATCGTCAGGTGTCAGCGATCACGCAATTCCCATGTGTGGGGTCATCATCGCGGCAGGGTCCAACTCCTCGAGGTCCTTCTCCCACCAGCGTTCAGCCAGCAGTCTCGTGATCGTCTCCTCGTCAAAGCGGTAGCGAACCACTCTTCCGGGGTTCCCGACCACGACTGCGTATGGCGGGACATCCTTGAACACCACTGCTCCCGCACCGATGACCGCACCGTCCCCAATTTCATTCACCGAACTGTGGATGATCGAGTTGTAGCCCATCCAGACGTCGTTGCCAATCCTCAGTGGACTGTACGACAGCTCATCCGAAACCAGACCTAGCCGCGGATTGAAGAAATACCCGTGCATCGACTTTCGCCCCGTCGGATGGTCCAGAGTCGCCGCAAAGGCTCCCCGAGCGATTGAGGAGTACCGTCCTATCGTCGTCTTGGGGCCGAAAGCGTACAGCTCGAAACAGCCACCGTGAGAGTACATACCAACGTCGACGTCATGGAACCGCCGGAAGATCTCACGCAGGGTTTTGGACGTCATCTCGCCGCCCTCCAGAGCACGACAGATACGCACCACCAGACGCCTCACAGACCGTCGCCGGACTGCGTACACTCGCACCAACACCCTGTTGTAGCTCACTGCGCCTCCTTCTCCTCCTCTTGCTCAGGGCGCCGGTAGCCCCTCATGACAGCCCGGCTTAAGGTGCCCAAGAACTCGCGAACAAACTTGAGCGGGCCAATCGACAGACTCGCCCTCCAGAGCCTGAACCCTGGGTAGGACGGGACCGGCAATCCCATGAGCCGCAGTGCGGCAAGTCGAGGGGTGATCAGCTCTCGCCGGGCGACAAGCCCCTGCGCATCCACAACTTTCTGCACGTCGCTCGGGGCAAGGGTCAGGTACCCGGCAGCCTCTGCTTGCAACACCGTTCGCCGTCCCAGTTCGGTCCGCGCAAGCACCAAGGAGACACCGTCCCCACCCTCCGCCTTTCTGTGCCAAGCATCGCCGCCTGTGATGTCAGAAAGTTCACCAAGTCCATCGGGGCACATGTGGCAGCGCAGCTGACGATGTTGCCGTGCCAGCATTCCCCATGACTCCTCGTAGCTAAGGGAACCGTGCTCGCCCGCACTGTCCCGGACACGGAACCGGCCCGGCCAACCGTCTCCCCTGTACTTGATGGACTCGATGCTGGAAGGATCATGAAATCCTAGGTGTTCGGCCACATGCAGGGTGCCGGCAGATGCTGGCGTACCCGCACAGAAGAAACTGAGCACCAGCCCAAGATTTCGGTCAAGCTGAGGGCGGGTCCGGCGGAGCTCCCGCACTGCTGCGACGTCACAGGGCTTTCCGATGAACACGCATGGTCGGTCGCTGGCCTCGATCTCCCGCAGCGCCTCGACCGGAGATGAGGGGGCGTAGCGCGAACCACTATTCCCCAGGATGCCTGCACGGTCGGAGCTGACGACGGTCGAGTTGGTCCAAGGCTCGGCCTTCTCCATGCCGGTGTGGACCACCAGACGCATCCCCAACTGCTCCACGCAATACGTCGCCAGAGCCGAGATGATTCCACCCGAGGAAGCACCTCTTCGGGTCTCGGCGTCTGAAGCCCATCCCTCCCACACTTCCTTGACCGGGCCCACAAGTAGCTCGGCGCTGTTGCTGGGCGCAACCTTCTCCCCAGGAGAGCGGACGGCTGCGCCGGGACAGACCGAGTAGATCTGGTCCTTGACCATGATGGGCAGCGCCCTGACCCCGACGGGGCGACGCCCGATGTGTGGAAGGTCAACCATCTCTACCTCGTCAGCGAGGTAGGCACAAGCACCGCAACCAGCGCACATCCTGCCGTCCAGAACACGATCAAGCGGATGTTCGGGAACCTGCGATCCCATTGCCCTCATTGACATGCCCTACCTCCCCCGTGGCTGTGCGCAAACAACTATAGGGCGCCAGGCACAGGTTGATGCTGCTACTGACAATTCCGGGCCGCACACCATAGAATCTCTCCCGCGACAACTTGAGGGGGGCCTGTGGTCAGTGTCATCATCGCCGCACACAACGAAGCCGCTGTGCTCGGAAGAACCCTCGACACCCTGCTGGCCGACGCACCCGGTGCGCAGGTCATCGTCGTCGCGAACGGCTGCTCCGACGACACTTCAGGAGTCGCCCGTTCCAGATCTGGAGTGGACGTGATCCGGGTTTCCCCGGGCAGCAAACCGCTCGCCCTGAACACAGGCGACATCGCGGCTGACTCATTCCCGAGGATTTTCCTGGACGCCGACATATCCGTACCCAAGGGCACAGTCGATCGCCTGGTCACGGCACTTGAAACGCCAGGGATCATGGCGGCAGGCCCCTCGCGAAAACTCAACGTTAGTGGCCGACCTTGGCCGGTGGCGTCGCACGCCGCGATCCACAGTCGGCTCCCCGCCTTTCGACAAGGGCTCTTCGGCCGCGGGATGATTGCCATCTCCGAAGAAGGTCGAGCCCGATTCGAGGAGTTCCCGAACATGGTGGCCGATGACCTTTTCCTAGACTCCCTATTCGCACCACACGAGAAGATCTTGGTTGAAGAATCGCGAGTCGTGGTGGAGGCCCCCGCCACCACCAAGGATCTGGTGCGTCGCCTTGTCCGTGTCCGCCGTGGATCCACGGCCATGCGGCGAGCGGGCCGACAGGGCCTCCTCCCCATTCGACCCCGGCCTTCCGACGCCTGGTCTTGGATACGTGATGTAGTGGCCAAGGACGCGAAGCTGCTTCCGGCGGGAGTCGTCTATGCGGCGCTCACCGCTTACTCTGGCATTCTGGCCTCTCACGGCCCGGTAGACTCGATGGACTGGGGACGGGGCGAGTCGGCCCGACCATGACTCATCTGCAAGTCCACGGCCGCGAGGAACCGACTGCTAATCTGTGTACGATCCGTCATTGCAGCGAGGCGAGGGGACGCAGTGGATTTGCTCAGTGCCGTGAAGGTGCTCCTGCGACGTTGGTTGGTCATCCTCATCGGATTGCTCCTGACAGGTGGAGCAGTGGGTTACCTGATGGTGTCGACGCCGCCCAGCTACGTCGTCAGTTCGCGTCTCCTCCTTCTCCTACCCAACGACGCTCGTGGACCCGACGCCATCGGGAGCCCTTTCCTGTACTTGCCGAGCGGTCTTCAGGTCCTCGCTGGGCTGATCGCCGGCACGCCGGCCACCCTTGCCTTCCAGACGGCCAAGGCAGAGGAGGGTCTTGGCTCGTCGGTCGAGGTTGCTGCCGATCGCGACGCTCCGATGCTCACCGTTCAGGTCAGTGGTACTGATCCGCGGGACGTCCTCGACACGCGCGACTGGGTTCTGTCACTCCTCCAAACAGAGCTGCGGCGACTCCAAGAAGAAGAGGGAGCCCCGAACTCACAAATCGCACATGCACGGGTGTTCGCATCCGAGAACGTGCCCACGTCTGAAGGCAATCCTTGGCTTCGCCCAGCGCTGGTCGTGGTTGCTGCTGGCGGCGTGGTCACTCTCCTGGCAGCGTTTGCTGTCGATTCACTGGTCCGGCGACGCGCCGGTATCCGAGCCGCACGCCGCACCGATGCAGCATCGGACCCTTCGGAGGAAGGGACCCCCAACGAGGTGGAGCCCACTCACCGGGCCGAGAGCGACTCACCTGATTCCTGAGTTCAGCTACTCTTCAGCGCTTGCCGGCGATCTGGAAGCTCACTCAAGAACGCCGCGCCAAGACGTAGCGTTCGAACTCTGCCTCATCATCGAGCGGAACGTAGGTCCTGCCCCACTCGTCGCTGCCCCCAGCTTCAGGGGCGGCATCGCGTTCCCCCAACGGCGGGCGCCCGAGCACCTGGTCGAAGACGTCCCCGAACACCTTGGCCTGTCCTGCCCAGTCGAAGAGCTCGACCACGCGTTCGCGAGCAAGCCGCGACATCTCCGCGCGGCGCGTCGGGTCGTCGATCAGCTTCTCCACCTCGTCGGCCATGGCGCCGATGTCCCCGGATACGACGTAGCTGATCGCGTCGCCACCGGTCACCCTGGTCTCGGCCAGGTCGAAGGACACCGACGGCAGCGCATAGGCCATGTACTCCAGGCTCTTGTTCATGGTGGACAGGTCGTTGAGCGGCGTCTTCAGGTCGGGGCACACCCCGATGTGGGAACGGCTCATGTGCTCGGCGATCTCGCGCTTGTCGACGCGGCCGGTGAAGGTGACGATGTCGTCGAGCCCCTGCCGGGTGCACTGCCGCTTGAGGTCCTCCAGGCAGTCCCCGAAGCCCATCAGCGTGGCACGCACGTCGGTGCGGCCGCGGCGACGCAGCTCGGCCACGAGGTCCAGCACTTGGTCCACGCCGTCCTGCGGGCCCATGATGCCGATGTAGGCGAGCATTGTGATGCCCTCGGGCACGGGTTCGGACGGGTAGATGGGGCGCATGCGCGTCGTGTCGGGCCCGCTGCGCACGACGTCGACGTCGCGGGGCTCGCGCTTGCCGCGCCGGATGGCGACGGCCCGGTAGGAGTCGTTGGTGGAAATGACTCGGTGGGCCGCCCGGAATGTCATGCGCTCCAACCACTTGAGGCCCTCGAACTGCAGCCGCTGCCCGCGGGACTTCGGCTCCCCGAACCGACTGAGGAAGAGTTCGGGGTTGAGGTCGTGGTGGTCGAACACGAACCTGACGCCTCGGATCCGCCACAGCAGCGCCAGCAGCCAGTAGGTGTCCGGTGGGTTGCAGGCCTGGATGACGTGGAACCGGCCGCCCTCCCGCCAGGCGACGAGGCTGAGCCAGGCGGTGCGCAGCCAGCTGTAGCCGAACTCCAGCGCATAACCGGCCAGGCCTTTCGCCTCCGGGGCGGGGCGGTACTTGTAGATCCGGGCCCCGTCGATCTGCTCGCGGGAGGGGTCCCCCGGCCCTTTGGGACAGATCAGGCTGACCCGGTACCCCCTTGCGAGGAGCTCGTGGAACTCCAGGAGCACCCGGCGATCCACCTGGATCGGAAGGTTCTGGACGATGACGAGGACATGAGGGTCGCTTCCCCCGGTCGAGCGGCTCATGGGTGGCAGTCTAGGGCTCGAAACGCGTTCGTCTAGGGTCTTGCGCCAACCTCGGTTCCGCGCAATACTTGGGCCACTAATGAAAACCACCCGTCCACTCTTGGGCGGGTTCCATATCAGGACATGATCAATCGGGGGATAAATCATGACCGTCATTCGGACGTTAGAGCATGCTCTGCCATGGCAGGCAACCACCACCAAATCCTCGGCGCGCAGCGCGCGCTGGGTGCTGGCATCGAGCACTCAACGCGCGTTCCTGCTAGCCGTGGACCTTCTGATGATCGGCGCCGGGTTCGGCGCGGCCATCGCTTGGGGCGCCGCTCGTGATCTCATTCAGTACACGCCATCGTTGGCGCTGGTCAGCATCGGCCTGACGCTGGGTTGGATGACCACACTGGCCCTGACCGGGACCTACTCATTGCGCGACCTGCGTGCGGGCTCCATGGAGTACAAGCGGGCCATCAACGCCACCGCGTGGGCGGCCGGCAGCTTCGGCGTCGCCTGCTTCCTGCTCAACTACTCCTACCCGCGCACGATGTTCGTCGTGTGGATTGGAGTGGGTGTCGTGGGGCTGTGCGTGGCACGCTTCCTGCGCCGCCGCCTGATGCACCGCCTGCACGCCATGGAGATGTTCCAGACACCGGTGCTCGTTGTGGGAGCCGACCACCACGTCGACGAGATCGCGTTGGTGCTGGGCCGCGAGCGCTGGATGGGCTACAAGATGGTGGGCGCCGTCACCAGGGAGCGCCTGCAGGCCACCGCCATCGGCCTGCCCGTCCTCGGGCAGATCGAGGACGTCGACGACATCATCGCCCAACACGGAATCAAGGTGGTCATCTTCGCGGAGGGCTCCTTCGACTGCCCGGGCGACTTCCGTCGCCTCGCCTGGCGCCTGGAGGACTCCCAGGTACAGATGATCGTGGCACCGACGATGGCCGACGTGAGCGCCGAACGCCTGGAGTTCCGGCCGGTGGCCGGCCTCCCGCTCGTGGACGTGGCACGTCCCCGGGCGATCAACTCGCTGCGCTGGATCAAGCGGGCCGCTGACATCACCGGCGCCGCCCTCCTGCTGCTCCTGGCCTCGCCGGTCCTGCTCGCCACCGCCATCGCGGTCAAGCTCGAGGACGGCGGGCCGGTCATCTTCCGGCAGCGTCGCGTGGGGCTGAAGGGCGAGGAGTTCGACTGCCTGAAGTTCCGCAGCATGTGCACCGACGCCGAGGCGAAGCTCGCAGAGCTGCAGGCCAAGAATGAGGCCGCGGGTGTGCTGTTCAAGATGGCCGACGACCCACGCATCACGAAGGTCGGCAAGTTCATCCGACGCTTCTCCATCGATGAGTTGCCCCAGCTGTGGAATGCGCTGCGTGGGGACATGAGCCTCGTCGGTCCCCGCCCGGCACTGCCGCGGGAGGTCGCGCAGTACGACTTCGACACCCGCCGCCGCCTCCAGGTCCGGCCGGGCCTGACCGGTCTGTGGCAGGTCTCGGGACGCTCGCGCCTGTCCTGGGAGGACACGGTCAGGCTGGACCTCTACTACGTGGACAACTGGTCGGTGGTGCAGGACCTGATGATCCTGGCCAAGACTGCCCGCGCCGTCGTGGGTTCCTCCGGGGCCTACTGACCGGGTCCGACCCGAGGGATTCCGGGAACCCCTCGGCGAGGTTCGGCCATCGGACCCGAGCAGTCACACAACTGGACCCCCCGGCCTGGGATCGGTGCCACGGACACAGTCTGCGACACCGATTCTGGGTGTCGGGGGGTCTTCGGCGTGCCGCAGCCGGTACGGCTTCGGGCTTCCAGCCGCCGCACGGCTAGGCTGGTGGGCATGGAGACGCACCCCAACCTGATGGCAGCCGCCGTCGTCGTGGAACTGCCGCAGGACCCGGCGTTGGCAGAGATCACCCGGTCCGACCGCGACCACTTCCTGGAGGTCGTGAAGCGGCACCCGGCCTCGTCGCTGTGTTGGGCACTGCTGGCCGAGACGTGCCTGCGCACCGAGGACCTGGGCTCCACCGTCGCCGCCTACGCCTACGCCAGGACCGGCTACCACCGCGGCCTCGACCTCCTGCGCCGCAGCGGCTGGAAGGGCTCCGGGCAGATCCCGTGGGAGCACGAGCCCAACCGCGGCTTCCTCCGCGCGGTCCACGCCCTCGGGATGGCCGCCGGCAGACTGGGCGAGAGCGAGGAGGAGGCACGCTGCGCCCAGTTCCTGCGGGACTCCTCCGAAACGGCCCACCAGGTGCTCAACGGCTCCCCCGAGCCGACCGAGGGCTGATCCCGGCCCTCGTCGATGCGGGGATGGGGACGCAGTTGCCGTAAACTCCCACCGTTGTCCATCTCGAGGAGCCACCGCATGCCCATCCGCAACGACCTGCGCAATGTCGCAATCGTCGCCCACGTCGACCACGGCAAGACCACAATGGTCGATGCCATGCTCTGGCAGTCGGGTGCCTTCCGGGAGGGCTCGGACGTGAACAACCGGGTAATGGACTCCATGGACCTGGAGCGCGAGAAGGGCATCACCATCCTCGCGAAGAACACCGCCGTCAAGCACATGCGCCCGAGCGGCGAGGCCGTGACGATCAACATCATCGACACCCCCGGGCACGCCGACTTCGGCGGCGAGGTGGAGCGCGGCCTGGAGATGGTCGACGGCGTGATCCTGCTCGTCGACTCCTCCGAGGGCCCCCTCCCCCAGACCCGCTTCGTGCTGCGCAAGGCCCTGGCCAAGAAGCTGCCGCTGATCGTGGTCATCAACAAGGTGGACCGCCCCGACGCCCGCATCGACCACGTCGTCGAGGCCACCTACGACCTGTTCATGGACCTCCTCGACGACGATGCCGGCGACGCCCTCGACTTCCCCATCGTGTACGCCTCGGCCAAGGCCGGCCGCGCCTCGCTCACCCAGCCCGCCGACGGCGAGATGCCCGACTCCGAGAACCTGATGCCGCTGTTCGACACGATCATGTCGCACGTCCCGGCGCCCAGCTACGAGGAGGGCGGCACCCTCCAGGCGCACGTCACCAACCTCGACGCCTCCCCCTACCTCGGCCGCCTGGCGCTGCTGCGCGTCGTCGCCGGTGAGCTGCGCCGCGGCCAGCAGGTGGCCTGGTGCAAGCAGGACGGCACCATCCAGAACGTCAAGCTCACGGAGCTGCTGCGCACCGAGGCACTGGACCGCGTCCCGGCCGAGAGCGCCGGCCCGGGAGACATCGTCGCCATCGCAGGCATCCCCGAGATCACCATCGGCGAGACGCTCTCCGACCCCGACAACCCGAAGCCGCTGCCCCTGATCCACGTGGACCACCCGTCCATCTCGATGACCATCGGCATCAACACCTCCCCGCTGGCCGGCAAGTCCGGCAAGAACCTGACTGCGCGCCTCCTGAAGGCCCGCCTGGACCAGGAACTGATCGGCAACGTGTCGATCCGGGTGAACCAGACCGAGCGTCCGGACACCTGGGAGGTGCAGGGCCGTGGCGAACTGCAGCTCGCGATCCTCGTCGAGATGATGCGGCGCGAGAGCTTCGAGCTCACCGTCGGCAAGCCGCAGGTGGTCACCCGCCTGATCGACGGCAAGGTGCACGAGCCCATCGAGCGGCTCGTCATCGACATCCCCGAGGAGTTCGTCGGCACCGTCACCCAGCTGATGGGCCTGCGCCGTGGCCGGATGGAGCAGATGGTCAACCACGGCACCGGCTGGGTGCGGCTGGAGTTCATCGTCCCCGCCCGCGGCCTGATCGGGTTCCGCACCGAGTTCCTCACGGAGACCCGCGGCACCGGCATCATGAACCACGTCGCCGAGGGCTACGCCCCCTGGGCCGGGGACTTCCGGACCCGCCCGACCGGCTCGCTGGTGGCCGACAGGATCGGCACGGTCACGTCGTTCGCCCTGTTCAACCTGCAGGAGCGCGGCAGCATGTTCGTCGGACCCGGCGCCGAGGTCTACGAGGGCATGATCGTCGGCGAGAACCCGCGCGCCGAGGACATGGACGTCAACCCCACCAAGGAGAAGAAACTCACCAACGTCCGCTCCGCAACGGGCGACGAGTTGGAGAGGCTGATCCCCGCCAAGAACCTCTCCATGGAGCAGGCCCTGGAGTTCTGCGCCGCCGACGAGTGCCTCGAGGTCACCCCGGACATCGTGCGGATCCGCAAGGTCATCCTGTCCCAGACCGACCGGGCCAAGGCAAAGCGCGCGGCCAAGCACTGATCCAAGTCCCTGTCCTGCAAGGATGGGGCCATGTCACAGCAGACCACTGAGGCGCCGGGCCTGATCGAGCGCGCCGGCATCGAGATCATTCCTGAGTCCCAGCGCACCGCGCAGCCCAGGGACCTGTTCTGGCCGTGGTTCGCAGCCAACGTGTCCGTGTTCGGCATGTCCTACGGGTCCTGGGTGCTCGGGTTCGGGATCTCCTTCTGGCAGGCAACGCTGGTCTCCGTCATCGGGATCGTCATCTCGTTCTTCCTGTGCGGCCTGATCGCCATCGCCGGCAAGCGCGGGTCGGCGCCCACCATGGTGCTGTCCCGGGCCGCGTTCGGGGTGCAGGGCCAGAAGGTCCCCGGCGTCGTGTCGTGGCTGACCTCCATCGGCTGGGAGACTTTCCTGGCGATCATGGCGGTGCTGGCCACCGCCACCGTGATCACCCGGCTCGGCGGCGACGGCGAGAGCGTCGCCCTGCGGGTGGTGGCCACGGTCATCGTCGCCGTGCTCATCGTGGCGGCCTCCGTGCTGGGCTACCACACCATCATGAAGATGCAGTCCGTGCTCACCTGGCTCACGGGTGCCGTCACGATCGTCTACGTCATCCTCACCATCCCCCACATCGACTTCGCCGCGGTGGCAGCGGTGCCGGACGGCAGCCTCGGACAGGTGATCGGCGCGCTGGTCATGGTCATGACCGGCTTCGGGCTGGGCTGGATCAACATCGCGGCCGACTGGTCGCGCTACCAGAAGCGCACCGCCTCCGACGGCGCCATCGTCGCCTGGAACACCATCGGCGGATCGCTGGCCCCCGTGATCCTGGTGATCTTCGGAACGCTGCTCGCAGGCTCCGACCCCGCCCTGTTCGACGCCGTCGCCGCCGACCCGATCGGCGCACTGGCGAACCTGCTGCCGGTGTGGGTGCTCGTCCCGTTCCTCGTGACCGCGGTACTCGCGCTGGTCTCCGGTGCGGTGCTGGGCATCTACTCCTCAGGCCTGACCCTGCTGAGCCTCGGGATCCGGATCCCCCGTCCGACAGCGGCTGCGATCGACGGTGCGATCCTGACGGTCGGCACCATCTGGGTGGTCTTCTTCGCCACGGACTTCCTGGGACCGTTCCAGAGCTTCCTGATCACCCTCGGTGTGCCCCTCGCGTCGTGGGCGGGCATCCTGATCGCCGACATCCTGCGCCGCCGCAAGGACTACGACGAGGACGCCCTGTTCGACTCCTCCGGTCGCTACGGGGCCTGGGACTGGACCTCCATCACCACCATGGTGGTGGCCTCGGCCATCGGCTGGGGCCTGGTGATCAACCAGTTCGCCGACGCGGCGCCGTGGAACAACTGGCAGGGCTACCTGCTGTTCCTGGTGGGGGGCCGGGAGGGCGACTGGGCCTACGCCAACCTCGGCGTCTTCGTCTCCCTGGTGTTGTCCTTCGTGGTCGCCTGGATCGCCCGTGCCGGCAGGATCAGGCAACAGGAGGGCGAGTGAGGCTCGCGGACCCTTTGGGTGAGCCGTGGCTGGTGGTCATCGACCCGCAGACGATCTTCGCCTCACCGCATTCGGACTGGGGTTCGCCCTTCTTCGCCGGGGCGATGGCCAACATCCGTGCCCTGGCAGCCGCTTTCGGGCAGCGGGTGCTGGTGACACGTTGGTTGCCGACGGCGGACCGCTCCACGTCCTGGGGTGACTACTTCCGGGCCTGGCCGTTCGCCGACCAGCCGCCGACGGACGAACTGTTCGACCTCGTGCCGGAGGCCGTCGGCCTCAGCCGGCACGCGACCCTCGACGCCCCGACCTTCGGCAAGTGGGAGGAGCTCGAGAAGCTCCTCGGGCGGGGCGCCGACGTCGTGCTGACCGGAGTGTCGACGGACTGCTGCGTGCTCTCCACCGCGCTGGCTGCCGCCGATGCGGGGGCGCGAGTCACCGTCGTGGCCGACGCCTGCGCGGGCTCCACGGCCGAGAACCACGCCGCGGCGCTCCACGTACTGGGGCTGTACCCGCCGCAGGTCACGGTCAGCGACACGGCAGCGGTGCTGTCGAGCATCCCGCGTCGGCGGGGCACCGACCCTCAGTAGCCGACTCGCCAGCCCTCCACCACGCCGCGGGCGTATGCAGCCTGCGCGACATGGGCGACGGCGTCGTCGATGGTGCTGATGATGCGCACACCGCGCGTGACGTGCGGCGTCCAGTTCGTGTCCACCACGTCGTCGAGGTCGCCCTCCGACAGTGCTCCGACGTAGGCGGCGACGGCGTCGAACACCGCCTCCAGGTAGGCCAACAGCTGCGCCGGGTCCGCGATCCGCAGTTCCGCGACCTCGTCGGGCGAGTCACCGAAGCCGATGTCCCCCGGGCCGCGGGAGACCCCGAGCCGCGAGGCCCAGCCGTCCTCCCAGACCTGCGGTTCGCCCCTGAGGTGCGCGATCTGGGAGTCCTGCTGGCGCGCCGCGTGCCAGACCAGCCAGGCGATGGAGTTGCCGCCGCCGGGCATGGCGTGCAGGGTCTCCTGCGAGATGTCGGCCAGGACGGCCCTTGCTGATTCCAGGGGGCGGCGCGCGGCGTCGGTGAGCAGTTCTCGTTGGTGCATGTCCCCAATCGTGCCACTCAGCGGATCGCGCGCGTTGAGTCCCTGACCTGGAGACGGGGCTGGTGGAGCACGTCGGGGGCCGGCGGCTCGCCGTTCATGACGGCGTAGAGCCGCCGCCAGGCCTCCTCCCCCACCAGTTCGTAGGGCACGGACGCGGTCGTCAGCGACGGCGTGTTGTACGCCGCGAAGGGGATGTCGTCGAAGCCGGTGACCGACAGGTCGTCGGGCACCCTGAGCCCAAGTTCGCGGACCCGCTGGACCAGACCGACGGCGACGAGGTCGTTGAACGCCAGCGCGGCGGTCACGTCCGCCTCCAGCACCGCGTCGGCGGCCTCGCTTCCGGACTGCGCGGTCACGCCGCCCACCAACCGCGTGACCGTCGCGTCCGGGTGCCTGGCCTCGAACGTCGCGAGCCCCTGCAGGCGGCGCTGGTTGGACATGCTGCCCTCCACGCCGGCCAGGTAGGCGAAGCGGCGGTGTCCCAGGCGGTGGAGGTGCTCGGCGATGTTCAGGATGCCCTTGGCGTAGTCGATCGAGATCGACGGCACCGGCACGCCCGGCGAGGTGCGGTTGACCAGCACCACCGGCTGCACTTCCTTCAGGACGGCGGCCAGGCGCTCCTCCGTCATGCGTGGGGCGCACAGCACGAGGGCGTCACAGCGTCGCCGGGTGTCGACCGCAAGCAGCGGCTCGTCCTCGGAGGACTCGGCCGAATCGGCGATCAGGACCCGGTGGCCGTCCGCGGCGGCGGCCTTGCTGAGCCCGGCGAGGACCTGCTGGAAGGCGGGGTTGCCCAGGTCGGGCACCAGGAACGCGACCGACCCGGTCTGCCCCAGCGCCAGCGAGCGCGCCAGGTGGTTGGGCGAGTAGCCGAGGTCCGCCGCCACCTGGCGCACCCGCTCGGCCACCTCCTGGGCGCCGGTGAAGCGTCCGTTCATGATGCGCGAGACGGTCGCCGGCGACACGCCTGCCTGGCGGGCCACCTCGGCGTTGGTCGCCACCACACGTCGGGTCATTTCCCCGCCTATCCGATGATTGGTTCCGGTTGGATGAGTGTCAGGTTGCGTCGAGCAGGCTACACCGTTGCGTAAGCGCTTTCAGTCGCTGCCGACGAGATTGAAGGCCCGGCGTGGCTGTCGCACCACCAGGTCGTGTGCGGTGTCCATCGCCTCGTCCATCGTGAGGCGGTGCTCGGCCACCAGCCGGGCGAGGTAGCCGGAGTCGAGCCGGCGCGCCATGTCGTGGCGCGCGGGGATCGAGAGCAGGGCGCGGGTGTCGTCGATCATGCCGGAGGTCTTGCCGAAGCCGCACGACTCCGTGACCGCCGCGCGGTAGCGGGTCACGCCGTCCGGGGTGTCCAGGAACCACCACGGGGCGCCGGCGTAGATGCTCGGGTAGAAGCTGGCCAGCGGGCCGATCTCGCGGGAGAAGGTGGTCTCGTCCATCGTGAACAGGACGAGCTTGAACCCGGGGTTGGTGCCGAACGCGTCGAGCAGTGGCTGCAGCGCGGCCACGTACTCGGTCACGAACGGGAAGTCCGCGCCGACATCCGCGCCGAAGCGATGGTGGGTCTCGGTGTGGTGGTTGCGCCACGCACCCGGGTGCAGCGTCATGACGAGTCCGTCCTCGGAGGCCATCCTCGCCTGCTCGAACAGGAATCCGCGGCGCAACCGTTCGGCCTCCGGCGTGCTGATCTGGCCGGAGCGGGCCCGGGAGTAGAGCTTCTCGGCCTCGGCGGCGGTCAGGTTCACGGTTCCCGCGTCGAGGTGGGCGTGGTCGGTGGAGACCGCGCCGTTGTCCTTGAAGAAGCCACGCCGGGCCTCCATCGCCGCGACCCACCCGGCGTAGGTGTCGACGCCGGTCCCGGCGCACTCCCCCAGCCGGTCGACGTCCCGGTTCCAGTCCGGGCGCACCACCTCGAGGTACTTGTCCGGCCGGAACGTCGGCACGACGGCGCCGTCCCAGTCGGGGTCCTGGCGAATGCGGCGGTGGTGCTCGAGGTCGTCACAGGGGTCGTCGGTGGTGGCGATGAACTCGATGTTGAAGCGGTCGTGCAGCGCGCGGGCGCGGAAGGCCGGGGTCGCCAGCAACGCGTCGATGCGGTCGTAGAGCTCGTCCGCACTGGCCTCGCTCGGCTCGAGTTCCAACCCGAACACGCCCACGAGTTGCTCCTCGAACCAGTACTTCATGGGCGTGCCGCGGAACTCCTTCCAGTGGCTGCAGAAGGTACGGAACGCGGCGCGGGCCTCCTCGTCGGTGAAGTCCTCACGCCCGACGCCGAGGCTCTCGAGTGGCACGCCGTGCGAGTGCAGCAGGCGGTTGATGTAGTGGTCCGGGGTCAGCAGCAGCGCGGTGGGGTTGTCGAAGCGGACGTCGTCGGCGAACCACTGCGGCGGCACGTGTCCGTGGGGGGAGGTGATGGGGAGCTCGGCGACCGCGCGGTAGAGCTCGCGTGCGACGTCGCGCAGCGCCGGGTCTCCCGGTAGCAGGCGGTCGGGGTGGACGGAGATGGTCATGGGTTCCTTCGACGGTGGCTCGGCTCGTGGGGCTTGCGGGGACGGGCCGGGAGCGCAATGGCTCCCGGCCCGTCACTGCACGCGGTCAGTCGCCGGTGATGGCGGAGGCTTCCTCGATGAAGCGCTCCGCACCCTCCTGGGGTGTGATCTGGCCGAACAGGACCTCCTCGTTGATGCGCTGGAGGAGGCTGTTGACCTCACCGGCGCCACGGGGCGGCGTGTTCGCGGAGTCGAGGATGTCGGCGGAGACGTCCTCGACGAACTGGGCCGCCTGCTGGTCGGCCTCGCCCAGCTGGTCCATGATGTGGGCACGGACATCCAGGTTCGCCGGGAGGCCACGGTCGGAGAGGATGATCTCGCCCGCCTCGGGGCTGTTCAGCATCCAGTCCAGGAAGAGTGCCGCTTCCTCCGGGTACTCCGACGAGGCGGACATGGACAGCGCCATGGCCGGCTTCAGGAACAGGCCCTGGCGCTCGAACTGGGACTCACCCGGGTAGCGCAGCAGCTGGAGCTCGTGCCCCGCGGCGCTCGTGATCGCCTCGAGCTGGTTGCTCCAGAACGGGGAAATCGCCCCGCGTCCCGTGGCGACGAGCGACTGCTCGGGCCCGGCGGCGTTGATCTCGAGGCCCTGGCTGACCTCGGGGGCGCCCCCGGCCTCGATCAGGTCAAGGGTGACCTGCCAGCGAGCAGCCATGGTCTCGGGGTCGAAGCCGATCTCGCCCGAGGGATCCCAAAGGTCCTGGCCGTGCTGGCGCGCCCAGACTGTGAGCTCGACGGACTCCGGGATGCCGAAGTCCTGGGCGCCGTAGACGCCGTCCTCGGTGTTGGCGGAGATCTGGCTCATGATCTCGTTGTAGTCGTCCCACGTCCAGGTCTTGTCGTCGGGCATCTCGACGCCCGCCGCGGCGAAGACCTCCGGATCGGCCATCATGACGCGAACGTTGACGCCGGTCGCGATGCCCCAGAGGCCGTCGCTGAACTCGCCGCTGCCCAGGATCGACGGGTCGATCTTGGAGGTGTCGACGTCGAAGTCGTTCAGGTTGGCCAGGATGCCACGGTCGGCGTACTCGCGCAGGTAGCGCTCCTCCTGCATCATCACGTCGGGGGTGTCGCCGGCGGCGGTCTGCGTGGCGAGCTTGTCCCAGTAGCCGCCCCAGTCGGTGTAGTCGGGCACGACGGTGATGTTCGGGTGCTCGGCCTCGAAGGCGTCGATCAGCTGCTGGTTCATCTGGTGGCGGGAGTCGGAACCCCACCAGGCGAAGCGGATGGTGGCCTCACCGGGCTCTCCACCCCCGTCGCCCTCGGTGGCGGGGGGCTGATCGGTCTCGGTTTCCTGGGCGGTCTGCACAGGGGCGGTCGTCTCTTCGTCCTCGGCGAGGTTGTCCGCCTGGCCGCAGGCCGTGAGGGCGAGGGTGGATGCGGCGAGCAACGCTGCCATCCGCTTCCAGGGTGTCCTGCTGGTCATGTCTGTTCCTTCATCTCTCGGTGTTCGGCAGCGGTGCTACCGGCTCGACCCTCGGCGGGAGCGAGACTTGGACTGGGTTCGTAGGGACAGGGTCGGGTGGTTGGGGGCATCACTTGAGTCCGGTGGTTGCGATCCCTCGCACGAGGTAGCGCTGGCCGAACAGGAAGACCAGGAACAGCGGGATGAGCGAGACGATCGACATCGCGAACATCGCGCCCCACGAGCTCTGGCCGGTGGAGTCCAGGAACGAACGCAGCGCGATGGGCACCGTGTACATGTCCGGCTTGGTCAGGAAGATCAACTGGCTGAAGAAGTCGTTCCAGGTCCAGATGAACGTGAAGATCGCGGTGGTGGCGAGCGCGGGCGTGGCCAGCGGCAGCATCACCTGGAAGAAGATGCGCAGGTGGTTCGCGCCGTCGATGGTGGCGGCCTCGTCAAGTTCCCTGGGGACGCCCCGGAAGAACTGCACGAGCAGGAACACGAAGAACGCGTCGGTGGCCAGCAGCTTGGGCACGATGAGCGGTGCGAAGGTGTTGATCCAGCCGAGCTCGGAGAACAGGATGTACTGCGGGACGATGATCACGTGGATGGGCAGCATGATCGACATCAGCATGATCGCGAACCACAGGTTGCGCAGCCGGAACTTGAGCCGGGCAAACGCGTAGGCCGCCAAGGTGCACGAGACGAGGTTGCCCAGCACCGCCCCGAGCACCACAAGGAACGAGTTGGCCAGGTAGTGGCTGAAGGGGTGCAGCAGCGCGTTCCAGCCCTGCGTGTAGTTCTCGAGGCTGACCTCGGAGGGGATCAGCCAGGGCTCGCGGAAGATCAGGGCGTCGGGCTTGATCGAGCTGGCCACCATCCACAGCAGCGGGTAGAGCATCACGAAGGCGGCCAGGACGAGCCCGACGTGCTTCGCGACGCCGCGGACGCGGTGCCAGCGCATGGAGCGGCGGCGACGGGCCTCCGAGCTGGGCTGCGGCTCCTGGAAGAGCGGTTCGACTTCGGCCGACTGCGGCGCGTGCTTGAGGTCAGTCATTGTAGAACACCCAGTACTTGGAGAGCAGGAAGTTGGCGGCGGTCATGCCGGCGATGATCACCAGCAGCAGCCAGGCCATCGCGGAGGCGTAGCCCATGTTCAGGTTGCCGAAGCCCTCCTGGTAGAGGTACAGCGTGTAGAACAGCGTCGAGTCAACTGGGCCGCCGGTGCCGTTCGAGACGATGTAGGACTGCGTGAACGTCTGGAAGGCGTTGATGACCTGCAGGACGAGGTTGAAGAAGATGATCGGTGACAGCAGCGGCAGGGTGATGGTGAAGAACTGCTGCAGCTTGCTGGCGCCGTCGAGTGAGGCGGCCTCGTAGTACATGGTGGGGATCTGGCGCAGGCCGGCCAGGAAGATCACCATCGGGGAGCCGAAGGTCCACACGTTCAGGACCATCAGCGTCCCGAGTGCGTAGTCCGGGTGGGAGATCCACCCCGGCCCGTCGATCCCGATGACTGCCAGGAGCTGGTTCACGAGCCCGTCCGCCCCGAAGATCTGGCGCCACAGGATCGCGATCGCGACGGAGGAGCCGAGCAGGGAGGGCAGGTAGAACGCGGACCGGTAGATGGCCAGCCCTCGCAGTCCGCGGTCCAGCAGCAGCGCGAGCCCGAGTGCGGCCATCAGCTGCAGCGGCACGGAGACGATCACGTAGGTGAACGTGACAACCAGCGACTTGCGCAGCCGCCTGTCACCGAACATCTCGACGTAGTTCTCGAGGCCGATGAAGTTCGCGTTGGACAGCAGGTCGTAGTCGGTCAGCGACAGGTAGAGCGAGGCCAGCAGCGGTCCCGCGACGATGAGCACGAGCCCGACGAACCAGGGCGCCAGGAAGAACAGCGCCCACTTGCCGTCGTGGCGCTGCGAGGGGCCCCGGTCGAGAGACTTCGACTTGCGGAGGCTGCCCAGTTCACTGAGAACGGACATGGCGTCCCCGTTCCTGCCTCGGATGGGTGGATGGCTGCTTCACTTCTCTCCTCGGGTGATCCTCGTCGACGTCCCAGAGCTTCCAGCGACACTGCTGTTAGCGCTTTCTCCGACTGCTACGCTGACCCCTGTCCATCTGATCAGACCAAATCGACAGGTTTCGGGAAACCGCTTTCAACATGAGTGAGACTAGCACCCGGCGAAACGGTTCGCCACCCCCGTCAGCCAGCAGCGTTGCACTGGTGGGCGTGAACGGGTTCGGCCTGCAACACCTGTTGGCGCTGCAACCCCTCCTCCGCGCCGGGCGTTGCCGGCTCGTGGCCGTAGCCGACCCCTCGCCACCCACCGGCAGGTCGGAGGAACTGGTGGGCACGACCCCACGGTTCGCCTCGCTCGAGGACCTGCTCGCCGACGACGTCCCGGACGTTGTCATCATCTCCACGCCACTGCATACCCACCGCGGCCTCGCCGAGCTGGCCCTGCGCGCCGGCAGCAACGTGCTCCTGGAGAAGCCGCCGACCGTGTCGCTGGCGGAGTTCTCCGAACTGTGCGAAGTGGTCCGGGAGACCGGGCGAACCGTCCAGGTGGGCTTCCAGAGCCTCGGGTCGTCGTCCTACGCCGTGATCGACCGGGCCATCGCGGCGGGCGAGATCGGAGAGGTCACCGGCATCGGCGTCGTCGGTACCTGGCTGCGGGCCACCTCCTACTACGAGCGCTCCACCTGGGCCGGTCGGCGGACGTTCCGCGGGCTGCCAGTGGTGGACGGAGTGGTGACAAACCCCTTGTCACACGCGATCGCGACCGCCCTGCGCATCGACGGGTCGCGCCGGAGCGAGGACGTCTCGGAGGTCTCGCTCGACCTGTACCGCGCCCACGACATCGAGGCCGACGACACCTCCTCGGTGGCGGTCACCACCGCGCGCGGGACCCGGATCGCGGCGGGCCTGACGCTGTGCGCGGCGGAGCAGACCCAGCCCCGCGTGGTCGTGCACGGCTCGTCGGGGTCCATCACGTTCTACTACAAGCTGGACGTGGTGGAGGTCGCCAACGCCGCCGGCACCCGCCGCATCGAGTGCAGCACCACGCCCCTGTTGCAGAACCTGCTGGACCACGTCGCCGACCCCGAGACGGCACTGCTCAGCTCACTGGAGGACTCCGGCGCCTTCATGCGGGTGCTGGAGGCGGTGCGCACGGCACCGGACCCCACGCCCATCGGGGACCGGCACGTCGAGTGGCGCACCGACTCCGCCGGCCGCCACCCCGTGGTCCATGAGGTTGAGCATTGGTGCGAGCAGGTGGCGTCGCAACTGCGTTCCTTCACCGACCTCGGCGCTCCCTGGGCGCGTTGACCATCCGAGGGCAGCGCCTGGAGAATGCGCTTTCAGCCAGCCGCGGGGGGCCTCAGCGCAGCAGGTCCAGCTCGCGTTCCATGTTGGCCCTGGCACGGGCCTCCCACAGCTCCCTGCCACGAGCGGTGTGGAACAGCCACTCGGGGGCCAGGAACCCCTCGAGGAACCTGGACCTGCCGTGGCGCCACTGCTCGTCGTCGATGACGGGGAGCTCGGCCCGGATGCCCGCGATGTTGACCAGGTAGTCCTCCCACGACGACCCCATGCCGCTCAGGTCCGCGTCGCACAGACGGCTGCCGGGCAGGTCAGTGACGTCCGGCTGGTGGTGGGTGGTCAGCATGATCAGCCTGCGCACCTCGGCGATCTCGGCCGCGGGCAGGTGCCCGGCGAGCAGGGAACCGGCCAACTCGGCCGAGGCGGTCTCGTCGGCGGGTGTGGTGTTGGAGTGGACGGCGTCGTGGAACCAGAAGGCCACGCGCTCCGTCGGCCCGCCGCCGAGCAGGTCCAGCGCCTCCAGACCGGCGCGCAGGTGGCTGGTGGAGTGGTAGTGCCGGTGCGGTTCGGTCCATCGCTCCAGGAGTTCGTCGACCACCGCACCGGGCAGGAGTTCGCTCACCACAGCCGGACCACCCCGTAGGCCAGCCCCGCGAACGCCGATGCCCACAGCATGCTGGCGAACGTGCCGATGATGAACAGCTCACCCTTCCTGCCGGTGGGCGTGCGCAGCTCGGGGTAGCGGCCGATGCTCTTGACACCCAGCACGACGGCGATGCCGGCGGGAAAGCCGGTGAGCACGCACGCGAACAGTGCCGCCCGCTCGAGCAGGCCGATCCAGTAGCCACCGGCGAGCTCCTTCTCCGCAAGCAGCAGCCCCGGCACTCCCGCCTCCTGCGCCTGCTGCCGCCGCTCCACCCGCTTCAGCAGGGCGCGGACCGCGGGCGTACCGACGGGCACCGCCAGCCCGAAGCCGGCCGCAATGACCAGCGACTTCAGCACGAGATCGAGCAACGTCCCTCCTCGGGTCGGGTTCCGGTCTACGAGGAATTCTCCCACGGCACACCGACACCCACCCTTCAGCGCGCGGCTTCAAGCTCGTGGGATTAAGGTAGTATCTTCACATGGCAAAGATGAAGGAATACGCTAACTGTGTTGCCCTGCTGGCCGACCTCGTCGGCTCCAGGCTCGGTGACCGGACGCGCAGCCACGCGGCCGTGCTCGACGCGATCGAGGTCACCAACGCGGCCGTCCCGGCCCTGGACCCGCTCCGCGTGACGGTCGGGGACGAGTTGCAGGGCATCTACGGCAGCCTCGGGGAGGCGTTCCGGGCCGGTTGGAGCCTGCGGGCCGCCCTCTTGGACGTCGCCGACCTCCGGTTCGGCCTGGGTGGCGGCGAGGTGCGAGTGGTCGACGCCGAGCGCGGCATCCAGGACGGCAGCGCGTGGTACCTGGCCCGGGAGGCGATCGCCTGGGTGGAGGGCCTCTCCGACGACCCCGGCTACCGCTCGGTGCGCACGGCCGTGCGGGACGAGCGTCCGATGGCGACGCCTGCGGCCGACGCGCTGGTACGCCTTGTCGAGGCCGCCGCGGCCGGCCTGCGCCCCGGCACCAGGAGGAGCCTCCAGGGGCTCCTCGACGGCCTCGACAACGCCACCGTCGCCCAGCGCGAGGGCATCAGCCCTTCGGCCAACTCCCAGCGCGTCAACAGCAACGGCCTGCGCGTGCTCGCCGACGCCGTCGCCGCGCTGGGCGAACTGCCCTGAGTCGGCTCAGTCGTCGCGCTCCGACTGCTCGTCGTGCTCCGGCGCCTTGGCGCCGGTGCGAGACCTGCGCCCACGCTGGACGATCAGCGGGTCCGTGGCCGGGATCACCGACGGGTCCTTGTCCTCGTAGTCGTGGAGGTCCAGGAACAGCCTCATCGCGTTCAGCCTGGCCCGCTTCTTGTCGTTGGACTTGATCCGGTACCAGGGCGCGATCTGGGAGTCGGTCTCCTTCAGCATCGCCACCTTGGCGTCGGTGTAGGCCTCCCACCGGTCCAGCGACTCGAGATCCATCGGGGACAGCTTCCACCGTCGGACCGGGTCGATCTGGCGGATCGCGAACCGGGTGCGCTGCTCGCGCTGGGTCACCGAGAACCACAGCTTGGTCACGGAGATGCCGGACTCGATCAGCATCTCCTCGAACAGCGGCGCCTGCCGGATGAAGGTCTCGTACTCCGCGTCCGAACAGAATCCCATCACCCGCTCCACCCCGGCGCGGTTGTACCAGGACCGGTCGAACAGGACCATCTCCCCCTCGGTCGGCAGGTGCTGGACGTAGCGCTGGAAGTACCACTGTCCCCGCTCCCGCTCCGTGGGCTTGGCCAGCGCCACCACCCGCGCCCAGCGTGGATCCAGGTGCTCGGTGAACCGCTTGATGGCGCCGCCCTTGCCCGCGGCGTCACGGCCCTCGAAGATCAGGATGTGCTTGGTGCCCTGCTCCTGGGCGGAGTACTGGAACTTCAGCAGTTCGATCTGGAGAGCCCGCTTCTCGTCTTCGTACTCGGCGCGGCTCAGCAGTTCCTCGTACGGGAACTTGTCCCGCCACGTCTCGACAGCATTGCCCAGCGGGTCGATCAGGTACTGGTCCTCACCGTGGACGTCGCCGACGGAGTAGCCCTCGTCGCGGATGTTGTCGATGAACTCGCGCAGGTTCTGGCTCATGGGACAACCCTGTCAGCCCTGCGTGAACAAATGGTGACCAACCGCCGTCGTGACGTGACGACATTTGGTCGCATCGGCAAAGATCGTGACCATGACACAGATCACTCACAAGGGAAACCCCGTCAACACCCACGGCGAACTGCCCGAGGTGGGCTCCGTCGCCCCGGCCTTCGAACTGGTCGGCACCGACCTCGCCCCGGTCAGGAGCTCCGACTTCGCCGGCCGCAAGCTCGTGCTGAACATCTTCCCCAGCCTGGACACCGGCATCTGCGCCACCAGCGTGCGCACCTTCAACGAGCGCGCCGCGGACCTGGAGAACACCACCGTCCTGTGCGTCTCGCGGGACCTGCCCTTCGCGCAGGCCCGCTTCTGCGGCGCCGAGGGCATCGACAACGTGGTGGTGGCCTCCGACTACCGCAACACGCTGGGCGAGGACTACGGGGTCACCCTGGTCGACGGACTGCTTGAGGGCCTCCTCTCGCGCGCCGTGGTCGTCATCGACGCCGACGGCCAGGTCATCCACACCGAACAGATCCCGGAGATCGCACAGGAGCCCGACTACGACGCCGCGCTCGCCGCGATCGCCTGAGGCACCCTGAGAGGTGGGGGGCCGGACTGCGGGTCCGGCCCCCTTTTGCGTCCCCGTGGTGGGAGACTGTATGGCATGTCACAGCGCCGAGCCATCGCCGTCGATGCCGGCGGTACCACCAGCCGGGCCGTGGTCGTCGACTCGACGGGCACCTGCCTGGCGGAGGCGTACGGCGGCCCGGGCAACCCGAGGTCCGTCGGCGGCGACGCCGCGGCCGCCAACATCGTCGGGGCGTGCGTGGCCGCACTTGACCAGACCGACGCCTGGCCCGACCTGTTCGTGATCACGGCGGCGGGCATGCTCTCCACCGGTGGCGAGTTCCCCGAACTGCACGTGGCGCTGTCCCAGCAGGGGCTCGAGGGGCTGGTGCGACTGGAGCCCGACATGCTCAGCGCCTACTTCTCCGCGACCGCCTCCCCCACCGGCTCCGTCCTGATCGTCGGCACCGGCACCACCGCAGCTCGCATCAGCAACGGCAGGGTGAGCGCCGTTCGCGACGGGCTGGGTTGGTTGCTCGGCGACGGCGGCGCGGGCTTCTGGATCGGGCACCAGGTGGCGCGTGCAGCAGCCCGGCACCTCGACCACCGCGGACCCGCCTCCTCACTCACGCAGCGGGTGGAGGAGATGACCGGCAGCATCCAGGCCGACGTCCCCGGTCGGCCGCCGGCGCTCTCGGGACTGATCGACTGGGCCTACGGCGTGCCGCCGGTGCAGCTGGCCAGGCTCGCGCCGCTCGCGCTTGAGGAGGCGAACCGGGGCGACGCCGTCGCCAGCCAGATCTGCGACGAGGCGGCCGACCGCATCCTGAAGGCGGTAGCCGCCCTTCCCGGCTCCGGGGCGGGCCCGGTGGTGGTGGGCGGCGGAGTGATGGGGCCGAACAGTCCCGTGGCACGGCGGGTCCTCGCCGAGCTGGGTGAGTCCGCGCTGCGGGTCACCGACGGCGTGGTCGGCTCGGCGTTCCTCGCCGTCGGGATGCTCGGCGCGTCAGCCGACGAGGACACGCGTGGCCGCATCGCGGCCTCACTGGCGCAGGTCCGCGGCTGATCTGGCCGCCCGGCGCCTCAGCGCAGGACGGGGCGGACGTGCAGCCCGACCTCCGGGTCGACCAGGACCTCCTGCGCGGCCGGGATGCCATCGGCGGTGAGCGTGGCCTCGACCGGGACGTTGCGCTTGACCAGCCCGAGGGCGATCGGTCCGAGCTCGTGGTGCCGGGCGCTCGACCCGACGAACCCGACGGCGCGACCGTCCAACTCCAGCGCAGCACCCACCGGGGGCAGCTCCACGAGCGAGCCGTCCAGGTGCAGTTGCACCAGCCGACGGGGCGGTCGACCAAGGGTGTGGACCCGCGCCACCGTCTCCTGGCCGCGGTAGCAGCCCTTGTCCAGGTGGGTACCGAGCAGGCCGATCTCGTTCGGGATGGTCTTGTGGTCGGTGTCCACGAAGATCCTCGGGACCCCGGCCGCGATGCGGGCGGCCTCGAACGCCCACATGCCGACGGGCACGGCCTCGGGGGGCATCGGGGTGCCAGCGGGCAGGAACACGTCGGAGCCGCCGAGCTCGCTGTCGCGCACCACCGCCGCTTCGGGTGCCGGGACCTGGTGTCCGTACCAGGCCACCTCGAGGTCCGTGCGCAGCTCCACCTCGACGCGCATCATGAACCGCATCCGGTCCAGGAACGCGACCAGCTCGGCGCCGCGGCCCGGCTCGGTCCACCCGAGCAGCCGGTGACCGTCGTCGACGGCGTGCAGCACGTGCTCGATGTGGCCCGTGGGTGAGAGCAGCAGCATCGTGGTCGCCGTCCCCGGCTGCAGCTGGGCGAGGTGCTGGGTGGTGATGTTGTGCAGGTACTCGAGCCGGTCGGGGCCCGAGACCTGGACGACCTCACGATTGCCCAGTGCCACCACGCCCCTGCCGTCGGCCATCGCCCGGGCCTCGGCCACCGGGTTGCCGTAGTGCTGGATGAGTCCGACGTCCACCCCGGAGTCGATCTGGACCCCCATGGTCAGCGCCTCGCCAGCCGTGCCCACATGTGGGGCCGCAGCTCGTGCTCCGTGGTGGCGCGGTCGATCGCGTACATGAGGTCGCCCTCCACCTTCCCGTAGAGGCGCTGCTCCGCGGAGTGGCTGATGCCCGCCGCGGACGCGCGCACGACGGCGTCGCTCTGCAGGTCGATCCGGGTGACCTGGATCTTGCCGACCAGTACCTGCGTCCAGCCGTTGGAGTTGGCGGTGACCACCTCCACGGTGGCGTCGGCCGCGGGGCGCCAGAAGGCGGTCTCCATGTCCAGCGGGGCGGTGGGCTTGCCGTCCTCCCCGAGCAGGAACGTCTGGGAGGAACCGAGCAGGTAGTCGCCGCCGTTGTGGCTGAAGTCGATGCGTTGTTCGAAGGTGAACGGCTCGCCGTTGTGGTCGGTGCCGTTCCCGGTGCCCTCCCAGCGCCCGACCAGCCAGCCGAGGGCCGTCAGCTTCGGGTTCAGGCCCTCCGGGACCTCGATGTCAATCTGCATCCTTGTGCCTCCCTGTCGATACCGCCGCGGCGATCGAGAACCCCACCCTGACGAGCGCGGCGATTGCGAGCACGCCACAGCACGCGATCAGGATCCAGACGCTCACGATGCCCACGGGACCCGAGTCTACAAGGCCGAAATGGTACAGATTGGGTCATGCGCGCTCTCGTGACCCGGGTCTCAACCGCCTCCGTGACCGTCGACGGCGAGGTCGTCTCCGAACTGCCCCGCCCCGGCCTGCTGGTGCTCGCCGGCGTCGCCCGCGACGAGGACCCGGCGCGGGTCCGCTGGTTGGCCGCCAGGATCCATCGGCTGCGCATCCTCGACGGCGCCCGCTCGGTCGCCCAGACCGGGGCTCCCGTGCTCGTGGTCAGCCAGTTCACGCTGCACGCCTCCACCCGGAAGGGCGGCGTGCCGTCGTGGAGCCGCGCGGCCCCGTCCGGGGAGGCGGCGCCCCTGGTGGAACTGTTGTGCGCGGAGCTCGAGGCGCTCGGCGCCGAGGTGCACCGCGGCCGCTTCGGCGCCCACATGGAGGTGGCCTCGGTCAACGACGGCCCCGTGACCATCTGGCTCGATTCTGCCCAGCCCGACTACTGAGCCGACCCGAGCCTGCCGTTTCCCCGGGACCCGGGAACCTGTGCTCAGGCAGTGGTGAGGAAGTTCAGCGAGCTGATGGACACGGCGTCGCTCTGCTCGTCCGTGGCACCCACGACGGTGGCGTCGAGGATGGTCATGCGGACCCACTGGGCACCGTCGATGGGCGGGAACCGCACCTCCTGCGGCAGCCGGTCGTTGCCGGCGAGCCCCTGCTCCACCCAGGAGCCGTCGGAGAAGGTCCAGCGGATGGCCAGGATACGGCGCTCGGCCTGGTACCTGTCAGTCCAGATCGTGTTGCCGTTGACCACCCGGACGCCGACGATCGGTTCCGCCGGATCGAGGGTGAACGTGACCTCCTCCCCCACGCCGGAACCGGGGCAGCGCCAGAAGGTCGACGGGTTCGAGTCGATCAGGTTGGCCGGCTCGTCGCGCGTGGGTCCCTGCTGGCAGGCCCCCTGCGCATCCAGCACCGTCACGTTGCTGACCGGACCGTCGTAGGGCACCAGCGTGGCCACCGCCGACGTGCTGGGCGACGGCGACGAGTCCTGGGAGATGCTCGGGCTCTGCAACGGTGTCGACTCCGTGCGGGGCGTGTTGCCCAGCACCAGGAGCCGGCCGATCCCGAAGCCCAGCAGCAGCGCGCCGAGGACGCCGGCCACCACCAACCTCGGCGGCACGCCCCGGCCGAACGGTTTGGGCGGCGTCGCCCGGTCCTCGACCTCCTCCGACTGCGGCTCGGAGGGCGACACCCCCACGTCGGGGGATTCGGGGGACGCCTGTTCCCGGAAGAACTCGTCGGGAAGGCGTTTGGGCATGGGGGCCATGCTACGGCAGACACCTGGCGAACCGGAGCCCCGGTTTCCACTAGGATGTTCTCGGTTGATACGGAGGGAGGCCCGGATGAGCACAGTCCTCATCGTCTCCCAGCGCCCCTCTGCGGCGGAGATGCTGGCGCTCCTGAGCCACACCTCCATCCTCGCGGCGGACTCCGAGACCGCCCTGGCACACATCGACGGAGCCGACGTCGTCCTGGTCGACGGCAGGGAGGACCTCGCCTGGGCGCGCGCCATCACCAGCACCCTCCACTCCGCGCGGGAGGAGGCACCGATCCTGCTCCTCGTCCCGATGAACGGTCTCGCGCTCATCGGCAGGGACTGGGGCTTCAGCGACTTCCTGCTGGTGGACTCCGAACCCTCCGAGCTCGACGCCCGCATCCGGCTCCTCCTGAAGTCCGCGGACGCCTCGAAGGTCCTCGTCGCCGGCCCCATCCGCATAGACGAGGCCGCCTACCACGCCACCCTCTCCGGCGAGCCCCTCGACCTGACCTACACCGAGTTCGAACTGCTCCGCTACCTGATGCAGCACCCCGGGCGGGTGCTGACCCGAGAGGTCCTGCTCAGTCAGGTCTGGGGCTACGACTACTTCGGCGGCACCCGCACCGTCGACGTGCACGTCCGTCGGCTTCGGGCCAAGCTCGGCCAGTACGACTCCTACATCGGTACTGTCAGGAACGTCGGCTACAGATTCACCAGTGTCAGAGAGGGACGCAATGACCAGGACCGGGTTGTCCAGGGTCCAACAGCCTGAGGCTGCGGACCGCGAGGCCATCCTCGCGCTGGCGGACGAGGCTGCCGCCGTCGATGGGACCTCCCCCCTGAACGAGTCGGCGGCTCTGATCGTTGCCGGCGAGCGCCCCGGCGACTTCCA
Source organism: Tessaracoccus rhinocerotis (assembly GCF_007197885.1). Classification (GTDB taxonomy): domain Bacteria; phylum Actinomycetota; class Actinomycetes; order Propionibacteriales; family Propionibacteriaceae; genus Arachnia; species Arachnia rhinocerotis. The sequence continues at coordinate 103,878 of NZ_VKKG01000002.1, read as the reverse complement.
CCTCTCCCACGAAGACGGCCTGCTCACGGGCTTCACCGTCGCCGACCCACGCGAGCGCACCGTCGTGGCCGCCGTGCGGCCCTCGCACCGACGCCGCGGCATCGGCTCCCGCCTGCTCGCTGCGGCACTGGAGGCACACCCCGGGCACTCGGTGTGGGCGTTCGGCACCTTGCCCGCTGCGGCGGCCCTCGCCGAGCACCTCGGTCTGGCGCCGGTGCGCGGGCTGCTCAAGCTCGGCCGGCGGTTGGGCGACGAGGCGGTGGGCCCCGTGCCCGAGGGCTACACGATCCGGCCCTTCGCCGGAGAGGACGCGGCAGCAGTGGTGGCCGTCAACGCGGCCGCGTTCGCGCACCACCCCGAGCAGGGCAAACTCACGCTGGATGAGTTCCGCGCGCTGACCCTGCAGGACTGGTTCTCCGCCGACGGCCTGTTCGTCGCGCACCACGGGCCCGAGGTGGCGGGCTTCCACTGGACCAAGCGACACGACGCCGAGACCGGCGAGGTCTACGTCCTTGCAGTCCACCCGGAGCACGACGGGCAAGGCCTCGGCCGGGTCCTGCTCGAGACAGGGCTTGCCCACCTCGCGGAGATCGGCTGCACGCAGGTGGTCCTCTACGTGGAGGAGGACCAGGAACGCGTCGTGCGCCTCTACAATTCCGCCAACTTCAACCAGGTGAACCTGGACACGAGCTACGCACGCAAGGACGGCTGACATGGAGTCTTCCCCCAACCTGCCCGCAGACCGCTACGCCGACCGGGAACTCGACTGGCTCGAGTTCAACAACCGGGTGCTGGACCTGGCTAAGGACAGCCCGCGGGTGCCGCTGATCGAGCGCGCCAAGTTCTGCGCCATCTTCGCCAGCAACCTCGACGAGTTCTTCATGGTCCGGGTCGCGGGCCTGAAGCGCCGCATCGACGCCGGCGTTGCGGTGCGCACGGTCACCGGCCAGATGCCCGGTGAACTGCACTCCTCGATCCTGCGCCGCACGGGCGAGCTGGTCAGCGAGCACTCGCGGGTGTTCCAGGACGAGATCCGCCCGGAGCTGCGCGCCGAGGGCATCGAGATCCTGACGTGGGCCGAGCTCACCGCGGCGGAGAAGGACCGGATGCGCACGCTCTTCGCAGAGCGGATCTTCCCGGTGCTCACCCCGCTGGCCGTGGACCCCTCGCACCCGTTCCCCTACATCTCAGGCCTGAGCATCAACATGGCCGTGCTCCTGAAACACCCCACCACCGGCGCCCAGCAGTTCGCCCGGGTGAAGGTGCCGCCCATCCTCGAGCGCTTCATCAAGCTCGCCGACGGCCGGTTCGTGCCCCTCGAGGAGGTCATCGGCCGGCATCTGGGCCAGCTCTTCACCGGCCGGGTGGTGCTGAACTACACCACCTTCCGCGTCACCCGCAACGAGGACATCGAGGTGGAGGAGGACGACGCGGAGAACCTCCTGTTCGCGTTGGAGAAGGAGCTCCTGCGCCGCAAGGTCGGACGGCCGCCGGTGCGCCTCGAGGTGGAGGAGGACATCGACGAGAAGATCCTCGACCTCCTGATGGAGGAGCTCGACGTCAAGACCGAGGAGGTCTTCCGCCTCCCCCGCCCACTGGACCTCACCGGCTTGTTCGCGCTGTCCGACAGCCCACGCGAGGACCTCCTCTACCCCAACTTCCTGCCCATCACCCACCCGGACCTGGCCGAGGTGGAGAGCGCCAGCCCCGCTGACATGTTCCAAGCGCTGAAGATGCGCGACGTGCTGGTGCAGCACCCCTACGACTCGTTCGCCACCTCGGTGCAGCGCTTCGTCGAGCAGGCGGCCGCCGACCCGAGCGTCCTGGCCATCAAGCAGACGCTGTACCGGACCTCGGGCGACTCCCCCATCGTCGACGCCCTGATCGAGGCTGCCCAGGTGGGCAAGCAGGTGCTCGCCGTCGTCGAGATCAAGGCTCGTTTCGACGAGCAGGCCAACATCGGCTGGGCGCGCAAGCTCGAGCAGGCGGGCGTGCACGTCGTCTACGGCATGGTGGGCCTGAAGACCCACTGCAAGCTGTGCCTGGTGGTCCGCAAGGAGTCCGACGGCCTGCGGCGCTACGCCCACATCGGCACCGGCAACTACAACCCGAAGACCGCGCGCGGCTACGAGGACATGGGCCTGCTCACGAGCAATCCCATCATCACCGATGACGTCGCGCGCCTGTTCAACCACCTCTCGGGCATGACCGCCGAGACCAATTACCGTCGCCTGCTCGTGGCGCCCCACGGCATCCGGTCGGGACTGTTGGCCTACATCGAACGCGAGATCGCCAACAAGGCCGCCGGGCTGCCCGCCGGCATCAGGATCAAGGTGAACTCGGCGGTCGACGAGCAGCTCATCGACGCCTTCTACCGCGCCTCGCAGGCGGGAGTGCCCGTCGACCTGTGGGTGCGCGGCATCTGCACCATCCGCCCCGGGGTGCCCGGCCTCAGCGAGAACATCCGGGTGCGCTCCATCCTCGGCCGCTTCCTCGAGCACTCGCGGGTGTTCTGGTTCGCCGGGGCCGGCAAACCGACCGTCGGCATCGGATCGGCCGACCTGATGCACCGCAACCTGGACCGACGTGTGGAGGCGGTGGTGGGCCTCACCAACCCCAACCACGTCCGGCGCATCGAGGAACTCTTCGACATGGCCTTCGCACCCGACACAGTGCACTGGGAACTGCTGGACACCACCTGGACCGCCCACACGAAGGATGCCGAGGGGAACCCGTTGGTGGACCTGCAGCAGACCCTGATCGAACAGGCCGCGTCCCGCCGAGCCCGATGAGCAAGAAGGCCAAGGTCGTCGCTGCCGGCTCCGTCGTGTGCAAGGAGGTCGACGGCGAGCAGCACGTGCTCCTGATCTACCGCAAGCGCTACGACGACTGGTCCCTGCCCAAGGGCAAGGGCGAGGTGGACGAGTACCTGCCGGAGACCGCTGTGCGGGAAACGCTGGAGGAGACGGGCGTGCTGGTCAAGCTCGGGCTGCGCCTGCCGAGCATCCGCTACAAGGTGTCCAAGGGCAGCAAGATCACGCACTACTGGCGCGCGACGGTGCTCACCGAGAGCCCTCGCCCACCCGACGACGAGGTGCAGGAGTCGCGCTGGTACCCGGCGGAGGAGGCCGTCGCCAAGGTCACCTACCACGACGAGCGCGAAGTGATCCACGAGGCGCTCGAGCAGCCCCACACGAACGTGCTGCTGCTGGTGCGCCACGGCAAGGCGATGCTCCGCAAGGACTGGTCCGGACCGGACCAGAAACGGCGTCTCACCGGGCGGGGACGGCGGCAGGCCAAGGACCTCGTCGGCCTCTTCGGGACCTTCGGGGTCTCCAGGCTGGCCAGTTCCTCGTCGGTGCGCTGCGTGGAGACGCTGCGGCCCTACGGCGAGGAGATGGGCCTGTCGGTCGAGGGCGTCGACCTCCTGACCGAGGAGGAGGGCACCAAGCACCCCAAGCGGGTGGCGCGGTACATGGCGCAGCTCGCCTCGTCGCTGGACGGCCCGACGGCCCTGTGCGGCCACCGCCCGGTGCTGCCCTCGATGTATGCCGGCCTGGGCCTCGAGCCCCGCCCGATGGTGGTCGGCGAGGTGCTGGCCGTGCACCTGCTGCCCGATGGCACAGTGCTCCGCTCTGACATCCTGAAACCGACAGCGTGAGCTGCAACCGGTCACGAGTCCATAACGATCTACCGCGATTTCGGCCACGGCGTGGAAGAACTCGCCGTTCGTTCATCTCTTGTTAACCCGAACAGGGCCGTTCGGTCATCTTGCCCGCCTAGCTTCACGTCTTGGAAACGCATGTTCCAGGGCCACCGCCCACCAAGTACGTCGAACCCCGGAAGGGAATCAAATGAAGTTGCGTCTGACCGCAGCCCTCGGCCTGAGCGCCGCCCTGCTGCTCTCCGCCTGCGCCGCCAACGAGCAGCCCGCTGAGCAGGAGACCACCGCCGCGGAGGAGACCGCCGTCGCGGAAGAGACCACCTCGGACGACACCACCACCGACGAGGGAACCGCCGATGAGGCCCCGGCCCAGGTCGAGGGCAACCTCACGGGTATCGGCTCCTCGGCCATGAACGTCGCACAGACCAACTGGATCGCCGGCTTCCAGACCGCGAACCCGGGCGCGACCGTCCTCTACTCCCCCGACGGCTCCGGCGCCGGGCGCGATGCCTTCATGGGTGGCGGCGCCGACTTCGCCGGCTCCGACCGCGCGTTCAAGCCCGAGGAGAACGTCGCCGGCGCCTTCGCACTGTGCACCCCCGAGTCGATCGCCTACGACCTCCCCGTCTACATCTCCCCGATCGCCGTCATCTTCAACGTCGAGGGCGTCTCGGACCTGAACCTCACCCCCGCGGTGCTCGCGGGCATCTTCGCCGGTGACATCACCAACTGGAACGACCCGGCGATCGCCGAGCTGAACGAGGGCGCCACCCTGCCCGACCTCGCCATCACCGCCGTGCACCGCTCCGACGACTCGGGCACCACCGAGAACTTCACCGACTACCTCAACAAGGCAGCCGGCGACGTGTGGACCAATGAGGCCGACGGCGAATGGCCGATCGAGGGCGGCGAGGCCGCGAAGGGCACCTCCGGTGTCGTCGCAGCCGTCACCAACGGCGTGGGCACCATCGGCTACGCCGACGCCTCCCAGGCAGGCGACCTGTCCGTCGCCCTGGTCGGCAACGAGGGCGAGTTCTTCGGCCCCACCGCGGCTGACGCCGCCGCCGCAGTCGAGGCCTCGCCTGTCGAGGAGGGTCGCGAGGAGCACGACCTGGCCCTGGAGATCGATCGCAACGCACCGGGCTACCCGATCGTGCTCGTCGCCTACGCCATGGCCTGCGCCGACTACGCCGACGACGAGAAGGCTGCGCTGGTGAAGTCCTACCTCAGCTACATCGCCGGCCCCGAGGGCCAGGAAGTCGCCGCCGAGGGTGCCGGCTCCGCGCCCCTGTCGGAGAAGCTCGGCAGCCAGGTCCTGGCCGCCATCGACGCCATCTCGTGACAGTTGGCCTAGGCTGAAAGCCGCGCCCGCTCCCCAGAGGGCGGGCGCGGTTTCCCGCGTTCAAGACCCTTGGCACCTGACAGCGATCCTCCCAGGAGCAAAATGTCGACATCGACCTCGCCAGCCGAGGCAACAAGCACCCCACCGGAAGACTCCCGCCACGCGCTGAAGCACAGCTCCAAGCGCTTCGGGGACACCCTTTTCAAGGCGCTGTCCACGGGATCCGGCATCACGATCCTCGTGATCCTCGCCGCTGTGGCGGTGTTCCTCGTCGGGCTCTCGGTCCCGGCACTCCTGGCGGACCCGGAGGACCTCCCCTACGGCGAGTTCTGGGCCTATGTCCTGCCCTTCGCCTTCGGCACCGTGTGGGCCGCCGCGCTGGCGATGCTGTTCGCCGTGCCGGTCTCCATCGGGATCGCATTGTTCCTCACCCACTACGCACCCAGGCGCGTGGCGACCACCTTCGGCTACATCATCGACCTGCTGGCGGCAGTGCCGTCGGTGGTCTTCGGCCTGTGGGGCATCAACACGCTCGCACCGCTGGTGCGTCCGCTGTTCATCTGGCTGGAGGCGAACCTCGGCTGGATCCCGCTGTTCGCCGGGCCCGTGTCCGGCACCGGGCGCACCGTGCTGACCGCCGCCCTGGTGCTGGCGGTGATGGTGCTGCCGATCATCACCGCACTGTGCCGCGAGGTCTTCCTGCAGACGCCGCGCCTGCACGAGGAAGCCTCCCTCGCTCTCGGCGCCACCCGCTGGGAGATGATCCGCCAGGCCGTCCTGCCGTTCGGCACCCCCGGCATCATCTCGGCCTGCATGCTCGGACTGGGGCGTGCCCTGGGCGAGACGATGGCCGTGGCCATGGTCCTGTCCCCCGGCGAGACGATCCACTTCAAGCTGCTCACCTCGGACAACCCGAACACCATCGCCTCCAACATCGCGCTGGCGTTCCCCGAGGCGTACGGGCTGGGCGTCAACCAGCTGATCGCCACCGGGCTGGTGTTGTTCGTGATCACCCTCGTGGTCAACATGGGGGCCCGCTGGGTGATCTCCCGCCGCCGCGAGTTCTCGGGAGCCAACTGATGTCCACCACCACCCGCTCCCGGGAGTCCAAGCTCTCCCTGACCGCCGGGCAGCTGCCCCGGTTCACGTGGCTCGCGCTGCTGGTGCTCGCGTACGCCGTGACCGCCGGGGTGCTGGCCGTCGGTTCCGTGATGTCCCTCGGAGCCGTCGTCGTCATCGGTTCCCTGCTGTTCCTGGTTGCGATCTTCGCCCTGTCGAGTGCCGTCGAGGGCCGCCGCAAGGCGGTCGACCGCTTGTTCCGCTACGTCTTCGTCGGGTTCTTCCTGCTGGCGCTCGCACCGCTGGTGTCGTTGGTGTGGCAGGTGGTCTCCAAGGGCATGGAGCGCTTCGACCTCCAGTACTTCACCTACTCCATGAGAAACGTCATCGGCGAGGGCGGTGGCGCGTCCCACGCGATCGCCGGCACGTTGATCGTCACGGGCATCGCCACCCTGATCTCGGTGCCGATCGGTCTGCTGACCGCCATCTTCCTGCAGGAGTACGGCGGCCAGGGACGCCTGGCGAGCAGCATCCGGTTCTTCGTCGACGTGATGACGGGCATCCCGTCCATCGTCGCGGGCCTGTTCGCGTACACGATCTTCTCCGCGCTCTTCGGAGCCGGCACCAGGAACGGGTTCTCCGGCGCGATCGCGCTGTGCATCCTCATGATCCCGACCGTGGTCCGCTCCACCGAGGAGATGCTGCGGCTCGTGCCCAACGAGCTGCGCGAGGCGTCATACGCCCTCGGCGTGCCGAAGTTCCGCACCATCTTGAAGGTGGTCCTGCCCACCTCCATCGCCGGCATCATCACGGGAGCCGTCCTCGCCGTCGCCCGCATCATCGGCGAGACCGCGCCGCTGCTGGTGACCGCAGGGCTGAACCCGTCGCTGAACACCAACCCGTTCGACACGCAGATGTCGACCCTGCCGGTGTTCGTCTACTACCAGTACGTCACGCCCGGCATCCCGCAGGAGCCGTTCTACGACCGTGCCTGGGCCGGCGCCCTCACACTCATCCTGATCGTCATGGGCCTCAACCTCTTCGGACGCCTCCTCGCGTGGCGTTTCGCACCCAAGCCCGGTCGCTGACCACCGCCAGAAGGAAACTCACAGATATGTCGAAGCGCATTGAGCTGCAGGACGTGGACATCTACTACGGAAAGTTCCACGCCGTGCGGCAGGTCAACATGACCATCCAGCCCCGCGCCGTGACGGCCTTCATCGGCTCGTCCGGCTGTGGGAAGTCAACCGTGCTGCGCTCCCTGAACCGCATGCACGAGGTCATCGAAGGCGCCTACGTCACGGGCCAGGTCCTGCTCGACGGCGTTGACCTGTACGCCCGCGACGTGGACCCCGTCCGCGTGCGTCGGCAGGTGGGCATGGTGTTCCAGCGCCCCAATCCCTTCCCGACGATGTCCATCCGCGACAACGTGCTCGCCGGGGTGCGGCTGAACAACGCCCGGGTGAGCCGCAAGGAAAGCGACGAACTGGTCGAGAAGTCGCTGCGTGGCGCGAACCTCTGGAACGAGGTCAAGGACCGCCTGGACCGTCCCGGCTCCGGCCTCTCCGGCGGCCAGCAGCAGCGGCTGTGCATTGCCCGCGCCATCGCCGTGTCCCCCGACGTGATCCTGATGGACGAACCCTGCTCGGCCCTGGACCCGATCTCCACCCTCGCCATCGAGGAGCTCATCCACGAGCTCAAGGAGGAGTACACCGTCGTCATCGTCACGCACAACATGCAGCAGGCGGCGCGCGTGTCGGACCAGACGGCGTTCTTCAACCTGAAGGCGCAGGGCCAGCCGGGTGAGCTGATCGAGTTCGGTGACACCGAGAAGATCTTCCACAACCCCGAGGAGAAGGCCACCGAGGACTACATCACCGGCCGGTTCGGCTAGGCGCAGTCGACCAGCCCCAGCCAGGACTTCAGTTCCAGCACCCGGGTGGCTGAGGCCGTGACCTGGTCCGCGAAGGCAGCGTCGGCCTCGGCCTTCGCCGTGGTGGCAGCCACCATCTCCTGCAGGATGCTGGGGTCCGCGTTGATCACGATGTCTCCCCCGGCCGCGATGAACCGGACGCCACGGTCAGCCGGTGGAGTGTCGGCCACCGCACCGGCCGCCCCCAGGTCGTCGGCGATCACCACGCCGTCGAACTCGAGCTGCTCGCGCAGGTAGGACGTGATGATGGTGCGGGAGAAGACGCCCTCGTTCGCCGGGTCGATCAGCTCGAAGACCGCCGAGGACACCATCACCGAGCGCGCCCCGGCGTCGATCCCGGCGGTGAAGGCCGTCCAGTCGGAGTCGCCGGGCACGACGTCGGTGTCGCGGGCGACGCCGAAGTCGGTGTTGACGGTCACCTGGCCGAGGCCCGGGAAGTGCTTCAGGGAGGTGGCGATCCCCGCCAGGTCCATGCCCGAGACGAACTCGGCCACCGCGCGGGCCGTGGCGGCGGCGTCGTTGCCGTAGTTGCGCTGCAGGGCCCCGATGGGTGCGTTGCTGTCCTGCTTCGTGGCGGGCACGACGTCCGCCACGGGCGCCAGGTTGAAGTGGACGCCCGCGTCGACGAGTTCCAGGCCCCAGCCGTGGGCGGCGTCAGTGAGCTCCCCCTCGGGCAGGGTCGCCTGCTCGACGGCGGTGGGGATGTCGCTGAACCCCTCCCCCTGCAACCGCTGGACGCTGCCGCCCTCCTGGTCGACGGCCACCATGATCGGCAGCTCCTCGGCGCCCAGCCCGGCCACGGTGTCGGTCACCGCTGCGATGGCGGCCAGACCCGTCGTGGAGTTGCCCAGCAGCACCACGGAGCCCACCTGCGCCTCGGTGATGGCAGCCGCCGTGGCCTCGTCGATCCCGGCGGTGGAGACGCCCACCATGTAGAGCTGGCCGACCTGTGCCGGCAGCGACAGCCCGGCAGCCAGGGCACTGCAGGCGGCGGGTCCCGGCTCCATGCTCTGGGGCTCGGGCGTGGCGGACGCAGGCTCGCTGGTAGCCGGCCGCACGTTGGTGGTGGCCACGGGAGACTCGGTCTCCTCGGGCGTCACTACGGGCCCGGGGGCGCAGGCCGTCAGTGCCAGACCCGCGAGGCCTGCGAACGCCACCTTCTTGAAAGATCCCACGTCCCCGACCCTAGCCGCGCCCGCGGCGGGGACGGCTGTTTCCCTGCAGGTCGGCGAAGGCCCGGGCGAACCGTCGCGCTGCGAACGGGAGCAGCAGCCCGGCGCGGAGGCGCACCAGCGACGAGTCGTCGAACCCCACCAGGATCCGGCCGAGGTCCACGGGCGGGCGGGGGTCGTGCCTGACGACGGCGACCCGCTCGAGCGGCACCGCCCACGTCACTGCCTGCCGCTCGGGGTCTCCCAGCTCGTCCACGACGAGCAGCCGCCGCTCGGTCAGCACCAGGAAGGGCGTCAGGCGGGCCGCCTTTGCGAGCATGCCCGCCATCGACCCGGCGCCACCGTCGGGATGGTCATCGTCGGGGCGCTCGCGACCTGCGGCGTAGTCCACCGAGATGGCGTCCACGGCTCGCTCGGAGGGCCTGAGCAGTTCGAGGAGCTGGGCCGCATAGATGCGGGCGTAGTCGATCATGCCGACTCAGAAGTTCTCAGCCTGCGGATGCTCGATCTCGTCGGGCTGGTAGGCGGCCAGCAGTCCGAGCAGGGCGTTCTCCACCACCTCGGGCAACGCGGGGTGGATCCAGTACTGGCCCCGGCTCATGTCCGGCACGGACAGGTCGAAGCTCATCGCCTGGATCAGCGGCTGGATCAGGGTCGAGGCCTGCGGGCCCATGATGTGGGCGCCGAGCAGGCGCCAGTTGCGCGGGTCCGCGATCAGCTTCACGAAGTGGCCCTGGTCCTCCAACGCCCAGCCGTAGGCGACGTCGCCGAAGCGCTGGCGGGCGATGACGTGGGGGATGCCCCAGTCCCGCAGTTGCTGCTCGGTGGCCCCGACGGCGGCCACCTGGGGCTCCGAGAACACCGCGTGCGGAACGTAGCGGTGGTCCGTCTGGATCGTGTCGTCCGGGTTCAGGACGTTGTGGGCGGCCGTGCGCATCTCGGCGTTGGCTACGTGCTTGAGGAGGTGGTCCGAGGACACATCGCCGAGCGCCCAGATGTGGGCGACGTTCGTGCGCTGCGTGGAGTCCACCATCACCTGGCCGTCCGGACGGACGTCGACGCCGGCGGCCGCAAGGTCCAGGGCCTCGGAGTTGCGGATGCGGCCGGTTGCGTTGAGGACCAGGTCGGCGAAGTAGTCGTACTCCACGCCGTTGCGGTCCACGGTGATCAGGTGCACCGAGCCGTCCTCTTCCTCCTCGATGGTGGAGACCACCTGGTTGAGCCGGATGTTGACGCGCCTGCCGAGCGCCTCGGCGAACGCCGTCGAGATCTCGTGGTCCTGGCCCCGCAGCAGCACGTCGGAGCGGTTGATCAGGGTCACCTCGCTGCCGAAGGAGGCGAAGACATGCGCGAACTCGGCTGCCACGAAGCCACCACCCAGGATGACCACCCGGCGGGGAAGCTCGTCGATGCGCATCACGGTGTCTGAGGTGTGCACGCGGTCGGCCAGGGACTCCGGCACGTCCACCGCGAGGGGACGGGGGCGGGAGCCGGTGGCCAGCACGATCTGGTCCGCGCTGATCCGGTCCTCCCCGATGGCCAGCGTGTGCGGATCGACGAAACGAGCCTCGCCGTGGAAGACGGTGACGTTCTGGCTGCGCTCGCGCCAGTCCAGTCCGCCCGCGGATATCGGGTCGATCCTGCCGAAGATCCGGTCACGGATGGCCGGCCAGTCGGCCCGCTTGAACTCCAGGTCCACCCCCAGCCGGCGGGCCTCGGACACGCTGGCGGCGAGGTCTGCGGGGATGACGAACATCTTGGTGGGGATGCAGCCCCGGTTCAGGCACGTCCCGCCGAAGGTCTCGTCCCGCTCGACGAGGGCCACCTGCAGGTCCTGGAACCTCTCGTCGATGAGGGAGTTTCCCGAACCGGAGCCGATAACCGCCACGTCGAAGTGCTGCATGTCCCAATCATGGCACGCACACAGCACCCCCTGCCGGGCGGCGCCCCGGCAGACTAGGCTGGCGACATGACTACATCGTGGGCGGTTGTGACGGGGGCATCATCGGGCCTCGGGGAGGCGTACGCACGCCACCTGGCCGCGCAGGGCGCGAACGTGGTGCTGGTGGCCCGCAGCGAGGACAAGCTGTTCAACGTGTCGGTGGACCTTGAGCGCACCCATGGCGTCCAGACCCTGGTGCTGCCGTTCGACCTGACGGACCCGGCCGACCGGTTCGAACTGCTGGGCCGGCTGGACCACCTCGAGGTCCACACCCTGGTCAACAACGCCGGCTTCGCCAGCCACGGCGAGCTGGCTGACCTGGAGCGGGACCGAATCGCGAGCGAGGTGCAGCTCAACGTGGCTGCCGTGACGGAGTTGACCCACGCCGTGCTGCCGCAGATGCTCTCGCGGGACCTGGGCGCCATCATCAACGTGGCCAGCACCGCCGCCTTCCAGCCGATCCCGGAGATGGCCACCTACGCCGCCACGAAGGCCTTCGTGCTCAGCTTCTCGAACGCGCTGTGGGCCGAGACCCGCCGCACCGGGGTGCGCGTGGTCTGCATCTGCCCGGGACCCACCGAGACCTCCTTCTGGAGCAACGCGGGGGCGGAGCAGAACATGACGAGGCGCCGCAGCGTAGACGACGTCGTGGCCACCACCTTCGCGGGGCTCCGGCAGCGCAAGCCGTACGTGGTCGACGGCGTCGCCAACAGGCTGCTCGCCCACGCCAACCGGTTCGTGCCGACGAGGGTGGCGCTCCGGCTCGCCAACTGGGTCGTCACGCACTGACGCGCGGACTCACCTGACGGTGATCGACTTGGTCTCCTGGTAGCCGCGCTCCACACCGCCGTCCTCGGGGGCGATGGTCGTGGTCGCCGTGATGATGAAGGCGCCAGCCTCGAGGGGCACCACGACCGACCAGTCCCGCCAGCCGTCGGACGAGGCAGTCGTGGTGGTCTGCGCGGACACGCTGGCCATCACGGTGCCGTCCTCGGCGGTGATGGTGACCAGCGGCGACTCGGCGCCCGGCTTCACGGTGCCGGCTATCACCACCTGCCCGGGGGGGAGGGTGGCGCCGTTCTTCGGCGAGGACAACCACAGCGCCGGCATCGGGCTCAGGCCCGTGCGCCCGAAGCCCTCCTCCGGCTGGGCGAGCACCTCCGGTGGCGGTCCGCCATCGGAGAGGAACATGACCCGCAGGTCGGGGTTCCCGCTGAGCTCGCTGGCCGTGTAGAGCATCTGGTTCACGGCACTGCGGGCCTGGGCGCTGCTCTCGATGCCGTCGAAGGCCGCCTCCGTGAGGTCGACGGTGAGCACGTCACCGGTCACCTCGGCGCTGAGCAGCGAGCCCGGGCCCCAGGCGGAACCGTAGTCCGGGTCCAGTGGCGCGAGCGACAGCGTTGCCTCCAGCGCGGCCGAGATCAGGTGGCGGCCCGAGGGCAGGTCGCGAAGCTCGCGGAAGAGCTGCCCGTCGGCACGGCCCACGTAGAACACGGGGACGGACCGGACGACGGCCGGCAGGGACCTGGACGCCGTGGCCGACGGTGACGGGGAGGCGCTGACCGTCGGACCGACCGACGGCGGGGTCGGCGGCGGGCCCGGCTGTCCGGCGGCGGTCACGGTGGCGAGCCACACTCCCAGCAGCAGCGAAGCCGCGGCCAGTGGCGCCACCAGCCACGGGGAGACGCCGCGCTGGGAGGAGTCACCGAGCGTGAGCAGCTCGGCCGCGAGGGTGTCCGTTCCCGAGGGTTGGACGGATCTGGCGGAGGCCCGCAGCGCCGCGGTGACCTCCTGCGACAGGGACTCTATGACGCCGGGCATGGATCCCTGGGTGGGGTCGCCCACCACGAGCCGGAGCCGGTCGAGCGCCTCCTCGAGGCGGGTGTTGGTGGAACGGATGGTCATCCGCAGGATGCCGGCGAGTTCAGGGCCGAAGGTGGACAGGTAGTGGCTGATGATCAGCACCTCCCCGTCGCGGACGGGCAGCGCCCGGATCCCGGCGAGGATCTCCTGCTGGCGGCCGTCCTCGACGTCGGGCAGGTTGAGCGAGCCGTGGGAACCACGGGCGCTGCGGGACTGGTGCACCACCTGCTCCTGCAGGTACTCCAGGCGCTCGACCGGGTCGACGACGCTGTTGACGCGGCGGCCGAGCGAGAGCAGCGCCGTGCGCATGATGTGCCCCGAGGCCGCCTCGGCCCCGAGCAGCACCGCGAGCCGGTGGAGGCTCGTTCCATGCTCCTCGTAGAGGTCTACGAGGAGCTCGATCTCGGCATCCGGTGCGGCCATGGGTGTCCCGCGGTCAGATCCCTGCGTAGGAGTGGAAGCCGCTGAACAGCAGGTTCACGCCGATGAAGTTGAACCAGAACGACACCACTCCGACGAGGGCGATCCAGGCGGCCGGCCGGCCCTTCCAGCCCGCGGTGGCGCGCGCGTGCAGGTAGGCGGCGTAGATGACCCAGGTCACGAAGGACCAGGTCTCCTTGGGGTCCCAGTTCCAGAACCGACCCCACGCGTACTGGGCCCAGATGGCGCCGGCGGCGATGGTGAAGGTCCACAGCGGGAACGCGAAGGCGTGCAGGCGGTAGGAGAACAGGTCCAGCCGCCTCGCCTCGGGCAGGCGGGCCAGGTAGCCGCGCGCGGGCGCCCCGGATGCCTCGGCACGGTCCTTGAGCAGGTAGAGGATGGCTGCCACCGCCGCGACGTTGAACGCCGCGCCAGCGATGGCCGCGGCCACGATGTGGACGATGAACCACACCGAGTGCAGCGCGGGAACCAGCGGTGCGACGTCGACGTAGAACACGGTGACGGCCAGGCCCAGTCCCACGGTCCCCAGCAGGGTCACCCCGAGTCCCAGCCAGCGGGCGCCCAGCTTCCAGACCGCCAGCAGGTACACGATGACCGCGAACGCGAGCGAGGAGGTGATGAACTCGTACATGTTGCCCCACGGGGCCCGGTCCGCCGCGACGCCGCGCAGCACCACTGCCACGACGTGCACGATCAGGGTGACGGCGGTGAGGGCGATGGCAAGGCGTCCGAAGAGGTCCACCCGCAGGCGCGGGGCGTCCTCGCTGCCGTCGGCAGGACGCGCCCCGGCCAGTCCGCGGGCGGCGGACCACTCGAGGCTGTGCAGCGAGAACGCGACGAGGTACCCGACGGTGGCGATCACCATCGCCGTGTCCGAGGTTCCGGACAGTGTCACTTCAGCTCCTCCTCCTGCAGGCTTGCGGCACTCAGGCCGCCGCCCCATTCTGCCTGCTCAGTCGTGGGCTGGGTAATCGGTCCTCCGAGTACCGCCTCGGCGAGGCCCGTGACCTCGTCGTCGAGACCGCTCGCGGCGTCCGTCCGGTCGAGGCCCGCGACGGCGGCCCGGTCCCCGGTGATCCGCACGAACAGGCGCCTAGGCCGCACGAACAGGCTGACGCACAGCCCGGCGACGGCGACGGCGAGGCTCACCAGCGTCAGGGCGTTGCCGGGGGTGATGCTGACCTGCAGTTTCACCCAGCGCGACCAGCCCTCGAAGGTGATGCTCCCGAGCCCGTCGGGCAGTTCCATGCCCGACCCCGGCACGAGCCGCATGCGCAGCACCTCGCCGTTGTCGCCCTCGATGGGCGCCAGCCCAGCGGTGTCCAGCACGTAGATGCTCTCCGGGACGCCGTCCTCGACGGCCGGGTCGCCGGACCAGGCGTTCATGAAGACCTCGGGGTTGAGGGCGTCGGGGAACACCGAGTGCGGGCCCGTCTCGTCCAGCACCGCGGTGGGGAAGAAGAAGGCCTCGAAGGCGAGCCGCTGCGGGCGGGCGTCGGGCACCTTGACGACTCCGATCGAGGAGAAGTTGCCGTCCTGGGGCAGGAACACCACCGGGCCGGCGAACGCGACGTCGCCGTTGCCGTCGGTGACCGTGATGTGAGCGGCGTAGCCGTGGCCCATCACGTTGACCTGCTCCCCCGTCGGCAGGGTCAGCGGGTGGTTCACCTGGATCAGCTGGTCCCAGGTCTCGCCGTCGTGGTGGACGGTCATCTGGGTGTCGAAGCGGCGGGCCGCGCCCCGCTGGACGTCGCCGGTCTCGAACTCGGCCACGAACGAGTTCACGTCGACGGTGAACGGCGTCAGGTGGTCGGTGTCAACGAGGCCGCCCGCGCTGAACTCGTCGTACTGCGTGATGGAGTTGCTGAAGGAGTTGCCCTCGACGACGACGGCGCTGCCGTGGAACCCGAGCAGGCTGGACCAGGCCAGCCCCACGAGCAGCACGACGAGCCCGCTGTGGAACACCAGGTTTCCGGCCTCGCGCGAGTAGCCGCGCTCGGCGCTGACGCCGTCGGCGGTCACGAGGGTGCGGTACCGCTTGGCGCGCAGCCAGCTGTCGGCACGGGCGATGGCCGCGGGGGCGTCGTCGACGGTGCCACTGCGGTGCTCCGCGAGCCGCTCGGGCCGCGCGGGCAGCCTCGGCGGCGGCTTGGCGACGTTGCGGGCGTACACGCCGATCCGCGGCAGGATGCAGCCGATCAGCGAGATGAACAGCAGCAGGTACAGCGCCGAGAACCACGGCGAGGTGTAGACACTGAACATCCCCAGCGGCTCCAGGACGGCGGCCAGCTCGGGGTTGTCGTTCTTGTACAACTGCACCTCGACCGGCGAGATGTTGTACTGCGGGAACATCGAGCCCGGCACCGAGCCGAGCGCCACGAGGAACAGCAGTGCCAGGGCCGTGCGCATGCTGGTCAGCTGCGTCCAGCACCAGCGCAGGAACTCGCGGGTGGACATCGCCCTGGTCTCCGTGGCGGGCCGGTCCTCCCGGCTCACAGGATCGTCCCGAACGACGCCGCCCACTGGCGCAGGTGGCCCAGGACGTAGGTCCACAGCCCCGACACCATCGCCAGGCCGACGGCAACCAGCAGACTGCCACCGACGACGGTGAGGGTGCGCTGGTTTCGCTTCAGCCAGGCGAAGTGCCCGGACAGCTTGGTGAAGGCCAGCGCGAACGCGATGAACGGCAGCCCCAGTCCGAGTGCGTACACGAAGGCCAGCAGGCCGCCCCGCGCCGCGGAGCCCTCCGTGAGGGCGAGGGTGAGCACCACCGACAGAGCGGGTCCGATGCAGGGCGTCCAGCCCAGACCGAACGCCATGCCGAGCAGCGGCGAGGCCGCCACCCCCATCCTCGGGGCCTTCGGCTTCCACTGGGCGGGCATCGGGAGCCAGCCGATGAACCCCAGGCCCAGCAGGATGATCAGCGCCCCGGCGACGGCGGTGATGATGCGCTCGTTGACGAGCAGGAACGTGCCCAGACCGCCCAGCACCGCACCGGTCACGACGAAAATGGCGGCGAAACCGAGGACGAATCCGAGGGTGCCGAGGAACAGCAGCCGCCGGTTGCCGGTGCCCTCGGAGATCTCGGAGGCACCCAGGCCCGAGGCGTAGGAGAGGTACCCCGGCAGCAGCGGCAGCACGCACGGCGAGGCGAAGGACACCAGGCCCGCCAGCAGGGCGACCGGGACCGCCAGCAGCAGTGAGGAGGACAGGGCTCCGCTGACCCAGGACTCGAGCAGGATCACGCGGCACCCCGCACGTCGTCGATCACGCCGGCGAGGGTCGCGGCCGTCACCTCACCCAGGATCCGTGCGGCCACCCGACCGCTCTCGTCGATGACCAGCGTGCTGGGGATGGCCTTGGGTGGCAGCTGGCCGAACTCCAGCAGCAGCGCGCCGTCCGGGTCGTAGATGTTCGGGTAGGGCACCTCGAAGGCGCGGACGAAGGCCCGCGCCGGGGCGGGGTCGAGGTCACGGGTGTTGATGCCGATGAACTGCACCTCCGGGTACTGGGAGGCCACCTCCACGAGCGCGGGGGCCTCCTTGCGGCAGGGCGCGCACCAGGACCCCCAGACGTTGAGGAGCAGCATCTGGCCGGCGTGGTCGGCGGTGCTGAGCTGTTCGCCGTCGAGGGTCTCGCCCGTGAGCTCGGGGGCCGGCCGACGCTCGTCGCCGGGGATGATGAGGACCGAGCCGTCGCCCGTGGTGAAGCCGATGCTGTCGTCGTCGACGCCGGTGCCGCCACCCTCGGTGCAGGCGGCAAGCGGCACCACCGCGAGGGCTGCGAGGAAGGACCGACGCCTCATGTGCCCACCCGGAACCTGCGGCCGTGCTTGGGTGGGAGGAGGTGCGCGACGGGCTCGCGGTAGTCGACGCCGGTGACGCGGTCACCCCGCAGCGTGAACGAGGTGACCGAGGTGAGCATGCACCTGCGACGGCCGGGGTGGTGCGCCAGGCGGTGGCCCTGGGCTTCGCGGCGCGCGATCTCGATGGGCAGCTGGTGGCTGACCACCAGGGCCTGTCCCCCGTGGCCGGCGGCCGCCGCGGCATCGATGATGGCGGCGCGCATCCTGGCGGCGATGTCCACGTAGGCCTCGCCCCAGCTGGGCCGCAGCGGGTTCAGGACGTGGCGGAGCATGCGGGGGTCCCGCAACGCCCTGTTGTCCTTGCCGAAGACCATGCCCTCGAACTGGTTCTCCGCCTCGATCACGCGTTCGTCGGTGACGACGTCGAGGTGGGGGAACAGGGCCGCAGTTGGCTCGAGGGTCTCCCGGGCTCGCTGCAGCGGCGAGCAGCGCAGGTGGGTGAGCGGCACGTCGGCCCAGAACTGTGACATCTCTTGGGCCATCCTGCGCCCCAGCTCGGACAGCCCGAACCCGGGGATGCGGCCGTACAGGACGCCGTCGGGATTCTCCACCTGTCCGTGCCTCATAACGTGCACGACGCGTGCCTCGTCGGCCACGGTCCACCTCCTGTTGAGCTACCGCCGCCAGACTACTCGGTCGGCGAGGTGGCCTTCCGGCGTCGCCGGCGGCGTTCGGAGGGCTTCCTGACGGGGAGGCCCTTGGCGACCTGGTCCGCGGTGCGGGCGCGCGCGAACCGCGCGAGGCCCTCGGCAACGGACTCGAAAGTGGGGGTGGTGGCGACGACGTCCACCTTCAGGCCGTGCAGTTCGCAGGCCTGCGCGGTGGCCGGCCCGATGGCCGCAACCACCATGGCGGCGTGGGGCTTGCCGGCGATCCCGATCATGTTGCGGACAGCCGTGGCGGAGGTGAACACGACGGCGTCGAACGTGCCGGTCTTGATGGCCTCCCGGGTCTCGGGGGGCGGCGGCAGCGCGCGCACGGTGCGGTAGGCGGTGACCTCCTCAACCTCCCAGCCGAGGGGGACGAGTCCGTCGATGAGGGGCTGGACGTTCACGTCGGCGCTGGGCACCAGGACGCGGTCCAGGGGGTCGATCAGGTCGTCGTAGGCGGGGAACTCCAGGGCGAGGCCGGAGACCGTGTTGTCCCCCATCGGAGTCAGGTCGGCGCGCAGGCCGAAGCGTTCGAGGCTCTCGACGGTGCCGCGGCCCACCGCGGCCAGGCTGAGGCCGGACAGGGCCCGGGAGTCGAGCCCGTACTCGGCCAGCCGCTCCATGATCGCCCCGACTGCGTGGGGCGAGGTCAGCACGAGCCAGAGGTAGCGGCCGTCGACGATGCCGCGGACGGCCTTCTCCATGGCCTGCTCCGTGCGGGGCGGCTCGATGGCGATGGTGGGGACCACCTCGGTTGCTGCACCGTAGCCGGTGAGGTGCCCGGTGAGCTCGTCGACCTCGTCCTTGGTGCGGGGGATGACGACGCGCCAGTCGAACAGCGGCTTGGACGCGAACCAGTCGAGCCGCTCGCGCTCGCGCTCGGCGATGCCGGGGCCGACGACGAGGTAGCACTCCCCCCGGACGTCGGCCTTGCCCGACTGGACTTCCTTCCAGGTGTGCAGGCGGGCCTTCTGGGAGTTGGTGCCGAGCTCTGTCAGCACCAGCACGTCGGACCTGGCGCCGAAGCGCTCGGCACCCTGGGCGGCGATCGCCGCCAGGTGCTCGTCGTTGGTCCACACGATGGTGGTGGGCGCGGTGGGCCAGTCCTCGGACCGCGCCCCGCGGGAGGCGTCCAGCGACGCGAAGGCAGACGTGGGGGTGATCGCGCCGTAGGTGAGCACGGAGACCCAGCGGCTGACACCGGGCACCACGAGGGTGCGCACCCCGTGCTTGGCCAGCACGGCGTGGAAGGTGACGTCGCGGAAGCGGCTCTCGTAGAAGTCGCCGGCGGACAGGCGCACGACGTGGCGCCCGGCGTCGACGGCGGTGATCAGCTGCGCGGCCTCGTCGTCCTCGACGCAGACCACCTCGGCCCGCGTCCGGATGCCTGAGTTGGCGAGCGCCTCGGCGGCCGTGGGCGCGTCGACCACCACGAGGTCGGCCTGGCTGATGGCGCGCTCCCCCGCGATGGGAACGAGACTGATGTCGGCGGCGCCGGCTCCGACGAACGTGACGGAACCGGGACCGGTCGCTGCATCCACGGGTTCACGATCGTTGTCGT
Organism: Tessaracoccus rhinocerotis; assembly: GCF_007197885.1. Taxonomy (GTDB): domain Bacteria; phylum Actinomycetota; class Actinomycetes; order Propionibacteriales; family Propionibacteriaceae; genus Arachnia; species Arachnia rhinocerotis. The sequence goes on along the minus strand of NZ_VKKG01000002.1, from coordinate 84,386 downwards.
CGAACTCGAACTCGCTCACAGATGTCTCCTGCTCTCAGCGCGGGCCGGATGCGGACGGTAACCAGTCCACAGGCATGGGGTCGGGAACTCCGGTTGCCAGTGCCTGTTTGAGTCTGTCAGGTTCGACGAACCAACGCCCGTGCAACTCGCCGTCGACGAATGTTACCGGTACATGATCCGTCCAGTGCGCGCGCAGGTTCGCGTCGGTGTCGACGTCTACCAGGCGCCAACTGGCCCCAACTTCCTCGCAGACGGCCGCGACCGCCGATTCAGCCTCCTCGCAGAGGTGGCAACCGGTTCGGGTCAGCAGCAGGACCCGCGAGGGCACTGGCAAGGTTACTTGCCGGCGCGTCGACGCTGGATGCGCGTCTTCTTCAGCAGCTTGCGGTGCTTCTTCTTGGCCATCCGCTTGCGGCGCTTCTTGATGACAGAGCCCATGTTTGCCTTTCGGTTTCCGGGACGGGTCCCGGACTGGGGTGGGTTCGGAGCCGCCGGAGGATTCTGGCGGACTCCCAATGGTAACCCGCGGCCGTGGCCGGAACCAATTCGCCGATGGCTCCGGTGGGCACGGCCCGGGCGGTGGTTCAGCCGTCCGAGGCCATCTGCGCACCGCGCTCGACGCACGCCTCCACGGCCGCGAGGAGGGCGGCGCGGACGCCGTGGTCGTCGAGCGTGCGGAGCGCGGCGGCGGTGGTGCCCCCGGGCGAGGTGACCCGCTCGCGCAGCAGCGTGGCGCTGTCTCCGGACTCGTCGAGCATGGCCGCGGCCCCCACGAAGGTCTGGTTGACCAGCGCGGTGGCCTCGGGGCGGGTGAGCCCCTGGTGCACGCCGGCCTCGACCATCGCCTCCGCTACGTAGAACAGGTAGGCGGGTCCCGAGCCGGACAGCCCGGTGAGCGCGTCGATGTGGTCCTCGTCGATGACGACGGTGCGGCCCACGGCGTCGAGCAGCCCGACCACCATGAGCTGCTGGTCCTGGCTGGTGCCGGGGCCGGCCACCACCCCGGACATGCCCTTGCCGAGCAGCGCGGGGGTGTTGGGCATCACCCGGAACACGGGCTGGCCCTCGGGCAGGGCGTCGACCAGCTTGGCGAGCGGGACACCGGCCGCGATGGAGACGACGACGGTGCCGGGGCGCAGCGCGCCGTCCAGCGCCTTCGCCACGCCCAGGATCTGGTGCGGCTTCACGGCGAGCACCACGACGTCGGCCTCGGCCGCCTCGTTGAGGTCCGCCCCGCGCACCCCGAACTCGGCCACCAGCTCGTTGACTCGGGGGGTGTAGGAGTCCACCACCACGACGTCGGCGGGGTCCTGCCCGCCGGCGACCCAGCCGCTCAGCAGGGCTCCGCCCATGGCTCCGGCACCGACGAGCACGATCCTCATCGGACGAGCAGTTCCGCGATCTGCATGGCGTTGAGCGCCGCACCCTTGCGCAGGTTGTCGTTGCTGACGAACAGCACCAGACCACGGCCGTCGGCGCGCGACTGGTCCCGCCGGATCCGGCCCACGATGCTGGCGTCGCCGCCGGCGGCCTTCAGCGGGGTGGGGACCGCATCGAGGACGACGCCCTGTGCCGCGGCGAGCACCTCGGTGGCCTCCTCGGGGGTGATGTCGCGGTCGAACTCGGCGTGGATGCTGAGGCTGTGCCCGGTGAACACCGGCACGCGCACGCAGGTCCCGGCCACGCGCAGTTCCGGCAGGTGCAGGATGCGGCGGGACTCGTTGCGGAGCTTCTTCTCCTCGTCGGTCTCGTTCAGGCCGTCGTCGACGAGGTTGCCCGCGAGGGCGACGACGTTGTAGGCGATCGGCTCGACGTAGGGGCCGAGGTCGGCAGGCCGGAACAGCGAGCCGTCGTGGGTGAGGCGCTCTGCCTGCTCGATCTCGCCGAGCTGGGTCGCGAGCGTCTGCACGCCGGCCAGGCCGGAGCCAGACACCGCCTGGAAGGTTGTGACCTGCATGGCGGCGAGGCCGGCGGCGTCGTGCAGCGCCTTCATGACGGGCATGGCCGCCATGGTGGTGCAGTTCGGGTTGGCGATGATGCCGATCTCCGCGCGGTCGACGTCGCCCGGGTTCACCTCGGAGACGATCAGCGGGACGCGTTCGTCCATGCGCCAGGCCGAGGAATTGTCGACGACGGTGGCACCGGCCTCGGCCACGCGGGGCGCGATCGCCTTGGAGGTGCTGCCACCCGCGGAGAACAGGGCGACGTCGAGCCCGGAGAAGTCCGCTGTGGCGGCATCCTCGACGGTGATCTCCTCACCCTTCCAGGGCAGGGTCCTGCCCGCGGACCTCGCCGAGGCGAAGTACCGGATCTGCTCCACGGGATAGTTCCGCTCGACCAACAGGGATCGCATGACGGCGCCGACCTGGCCCGTCGCTCCAAAGACTCCAACACGCATGGGAGGAGTCTACGACGGATCGGTCGCTGCGCCGGACGGCTGCCCACGCGCATCAGTGGGCCACGGCACCGTCGCGGTCCAGCAGCTGCTGCAGCACCGGCCGGCAGCCGCCGCAGCCGGTGCCGGCACGGGTGGCTGCCCCGATCTCGGCGACGCTGCGGCAGCCGTCCTCGATGGCCGCGGTGACGTCTTCCGCAGGCACCCCGGCGCACCTGCACAGCGTCGCCGTCGGCGAGGGCGAGCCAGGATCCACCGCGTCCGGACCGTCCAGGCGCAGGAGCACGCTCAGGTCCGCGGGGACCTCGGCCCCGTCGCCGTAGCGGAGCCCGAGTTCGGCGGCCGTGCGGGGCAGGCCGAGCGCGATGAAACCGACGAGGCGGTCGTCGCGCAGCACCAGCTTGGCGAGGCTGCCTGCGGCGGCATCGGCCCACAGCGCAACGCTGCGGCCGCACGGCGACTCCCACGGCTCCCCGTCGATCTCCCCGGCGGCCGCGAACTCCACGCTGTGCGCCTTGAGCCGGATGACGTCGGACTCGATGCTCGGCAGGGGCTCCATCGGCTCGGGGTCGGAGTCGAGTTCCCGCCGGATCCGGGCGGCGAGCCACTGCGCCTGCTGCCAGCCCGGCCCGATCAGTCCGGCGGGGCCGCGTCCCCTGCGCGGCGGGCACACCGTGCACGTGGGGTCCGCGCACAGCACCTCGGCGCAGTCGCCGATGGCGAAGACCCGCCCCTCGGTGTCCGCCTCCAGGTCGTGGTTCACGAGGATCCCGCGGTCCACCCGCAGCCCCGCCCCGGCTGCCACGCCGGTCCTCGGGGTGGTGCCGCAGGCGAGGATCAGCAGGTCCCCGGCGAGCAGCTGTCCGTCGGCCAGGCGCAGCCCGGCGAAGTCCCCGCCCTCGTGCAGCACCACCTCCCTGGCGATCGCGTCGGCGACCACGTGCACACCGGCGCGGGCCAGGACCGCCTCCAGCATCGCCCCCGCCGCCCGGTCCGCGGAGCGCGTCAGCAGCCAGGGCCGGTGGTGGACGACGGTGACGTCGCAGCCCTGCTCGTGGGCCGCCAGCGCCAGTTCCAGCCCCAGCACCCCGCCGCCGAGCACGACGACGCGGCCCCTGCGCGCCACCACCGCCCGCAACTGGTCACCGTCGGCCGGCGTGCGCAGCACCGTCACCCCTCGGGGGAGGTGCGCCACGGCCGCCGGGTCGGGGTTGATGCCGCGCAGCACGGGCACGTTCGCCCTCGCGCCGACGGCCAGCACCAGCGCGTCGTAGCCGACCTCCTCCACCGGTGAGCCCGGCGCCAGGTGCGCGACGCGCGCGGACCGGTCGACCCAGGTCACGGGTGCGCCCAGGATGAGCTCCACACCGGCGCCCCGCCAGGCCGGTTCGTCCACGAGTTCCAGCGCCTCGTGGTCGGTGCGGCCGACGGCGTACTCCCCGACCAGCACCCGGTTGTACCCGGGGCGCGCCTCGGCGCCGACGACGGTGACCCGCAGCCTGCCGGCGGCCACCTCGGGCAGCAGCTCGTCGACCAGGCGCACGGCAACCGGCCCGAAGCCGACCACCAGCAGCCGGTCGCCCACGTCCAGCGCGTGCCGCATCATGCGCTCCCCCCGGCGACGGGCCGACGGAGCGTGACGGCGGTGGCCTTGAAGTCAGGCATGCCGGAGACCGGGTCCGTGCGCGCCTCGACGAGCAGGTTGGCCGTCGCCTCGCCGCCGAAGTGCATGGGCAGGAACACGGTGTCCGGGCGGACGGCCGTGGACAGTTCGGCCCGCACCAGGGCGCTGCCCACCGCGCTGGTGACCTCGACGACGTCGCCGTCGGCGATGCTCCGCGCGGCCGCGGTCGCCGGGTGGACCTGCAGGCGGGCCTCGGGCCGGGCGGCGGCCAGCGACCCGACGCGACGCGTCTGCGTGCCGGACTGGTAGTGCTCGAGCCAGCGCCCGGTGGTCAGCACCAGGCCGCCCGCGGGGCCGGGTCCGGGGGCCGGGCGACGGGTCGGGCCGCCCACGGGCACCAGCCGGGCCCTGCCGTCGGGGTGGGCGAAGCGCTCCAGGAACAGGCGCGGGCTGCCCTCGGGCGCGGAGGGCCGGCACGGCCAGTGCAGGGCCTCGCCCGCGTCCAGCCGGTCCCACGTGATGGCCGAGTAGTCCGCTCGGCCGCCGGCCGAGGCGGCGGCGAGTTCGACGAACACCTCCCTGGGGTCGTCGGTGAATCCCTCCACCCCGAGCCTGCGGGCCAGTTCTGCGATGATCTCCAGTTCACCCACCAACCCCGGCGGTGGGGCGACGGCCCTGCGTCGCCGCAGCACGCGCCCCTCGAGGTTGGTCATGGTGCCCTCCTCCTCCGCCCACTGCCGCACCGGCAGCACCAGGTCGGCGTGGGCCGCGGTCTCGGAGAAGAAGAAGTCGCTGACCACGAGGAAGTCCAGGCGCTCCAGTCCCGCGGCGACGGCGGCGACGTCGGGCGCGCTGACCACGATGTTGGAGCCGTTGACCCAGAGGCACCGCACCCCTCCCGGCCGGCCGAGGGACGCGAGCAGTTCGACGGCCGGCAGCCCAGGACCCGGAATGGTCTCCGGCGCCACGCCCCAGACCGCGGCCACCGCCGCCCGGTCGGCCGGGTCGGAGATGCTGCGGTACCCGGGGAGCTGGTCCGCCTTGAGCCCGTGCTCCCTGGCACCCTGGCCGTTGCCCTGCCCCGTGAGGGTCCCGTAGCCGGAGCGCTCGCCGCCCGGCAGGCCGAGCAGCAGCGCGAGGTTGATCGCGGCCGTCGCCGTGTCGGTGCCGTCGGCGTGCTGCTCCACGCCGCGGCCGGTCAGGACGTAGGTGCCGCGCGGGTCCGAGGCCAGCCGTCGCGCCACCTCCCGGATCCGGTGGGCGGGGACGCCGGTGACGGCCTCGACCCGCTCCGGCCACCACTGGTTGAGCGCGGGTCGCAGCTGCGCGAGGCCGGTGGTACGCGCCGCCAGGTACTCGTGGTCGGCCAGCCCTTCGGCGAGGACCACGTGCGCCAGGCCCTGCAGCAGCGCCAGGTCGGTGCCGGGCAGTGGCTGCAGGTGCGTGCCCTGGCCATCGGCCGTCAGGTCGGCCGTCGCGGAGCGGCGCGGGTCCACCACCAACAGGCCGCCCGCCGCCCGAGCCTCCGCGAGGTGCTGGACGAACGGGGGCATCGTGTCGGCCACGTTGGACCCGAGCAGCAGCACGGTGTGGGCGTCGTCGAGGTCGGTGACGGGGAACGGCAGACCGCGGTCCACCCCGAAGGAGCGGTTGCCCGCCGCCGCGGCCGACGACATGCAGAACCGTCCGTTGTAGTCGACCCGCGAGGAGCCCAGCCCCAGCCGCACGAACTTGCCAAGCGCATAGGCCTTCTCGTTGGTCAGCGAGGCGCCGCCGAACACCCCGACGGCGTCCGCGCCGTGGGTGGCCCGGGCGGCGCGGAGCTCGCGCACCCACCTTGTCAGGGCGACGTCCCAACCGACCGGCTCGAACGTCCCGTCCTCGGTGCGCAGCAGCGGGGTTCCCAGGCGGTCGGGCCGGTCCAGCAGTTCGGCTGCGGTCCAGCCCTTGCGGCACAGGCCACCCCGGTTGGTGGGGAACTCGCGCCCCTCGACGCGCACGCCGTCGGGGGTGGTCGTGAGGGTCATCGCGCACTGCAGCGCGCAGTACGGGCAGTGGGTGGCGGTGGCTTCCCGCGCGGTGGTCTCAGACACGCTGCGCAGCCATCGCGCCGTCGCGCCTGAGGTAGACGGCCCAGCACAGGACCATCGCGGCAAGGTAGTAGCCGACGAAGCCGAGGAAAGCCGGCTCGTAGCCGCCGGTGGTCTGCTTGGCGGCCGAGAGCACCTGGGGGATGATGAAGCCGCCGTAGCCGCCGACGGCCGAGACCAGCCCCAGCGCCGGTGCCGCCAGGTGCGCCCGGCCTCGCAGCCCGTAGACGGTCGGGATCATTTTGTAGGTCGCCCCGTTGCCGAGCCCCGAGGCGACGAACAGCAGCAGGAACAGGCCCAGGAACAGCCAGAAGTTGCGCAGCGGCAGGGTCCACACCACGCACAGGGCCAGCGCGGACATGGCCGCGAACGCCCCGACTGTCATCCGTGCGCCGCCGAGGCGGTCGGCGAGCCGGCCGCCCCACGGCCGGGCCAGCGAACCGACGAGCGGCCCGAGGAAGGACAGCGAGAGGGAGGCCGCGCCGAGGGCGAACGTGGAGTACTGCGGGTAAGTGTCGGCGATCAGCTTCGGGAACACGGCGGAGAAGCCGATGAAGGAGCCGAAGGTGCCCACGTAGAGCAGCGCCAGGATCCAGAAGTGCGGTTGGCGGACGGCGGCGAGGGACCCGGCCACGTCGCTGCGCGCGTCGGAGAGGTTGTCCATCCGCCACCAGGCGCCCAGTGCCGCCAGGAGGACCAGCGGCACCCAGACCCAGCCGGCCATCGGGAGTCGCAGCGCCCCGGCCGCCCCGACGGAGATCACCAGCGGCACGGCGAGCTGCGCGACGGCGGCGCCGAGGTTGCCGCCGGCGGCGTTGAGGCCGAGCGCCCAGCCCTTCTCACGGGCCGGGAAGAAGAACGAGATGTTGGCCATCGAGGAGGCGAAGTTGCCGCCACCGAAGCCTGCCGTGGCGGCCACCAGCAGCAGCACCCAGAACGGGGTGTCCGGGTTGGACACGGCCAGCCCGAGCCCCACGGCCGGGAGCAGCAGGAGCAGTCCGGAGACCACGGTCCAGTTGCGGCCGCCGAAGCGGCCCACCATGAACGTGTACGGGATCCGCAGCGTCGCCCCCACCAGGGAGGGCAGGGAGATCAGCCAGAAGCTCTGCGACACGCTCAGCTCGAACCCTGCCGCGGGCAGGAACACCACGGTGATGGCCCACAGCTGCCACACGACGAATCCGAGGAACTCGGTGAGGATCGACCACCACAGGTTCCGGCGCGCGATGGCCCGGCCACCTGCCTCCCACTGGGCCCGGTCCTCGGGGTCGTAGCCCTGCAGCCAACGGCCACGACCGCGGGTCGGGACGGTACCCGAGGCGGTCCCGAGGACGTCCTCCTGGATCAGCGTCATGTCTTCTCCTGTCGTCGCGAAGGTGCCATTCACAACGTAGGAAGCAGGTGTTACGCGGATCCGCCGTCTCGTGACAGCGATGTAAAACAACCCTCACGGGCCCGGGCTGTGGGTCCCCCTAGAGCCAGGCGAGGTGGGGCGCCAGCAGGGCGTAGCCGACGAAGGCGAACACGTCGAGCAGGGTGTGGCAGACCACCAGCGGCATCACCCGCTTCGTCCTCAGGTAGATCAACCCGAACAGGACACCCATGACGGCATTCCCGATGAAGCCGCCGAAGCCCTGGTAGAGGTGGTAGCCGCCGCGAACCAGCGCGCTGCCGACCAGTACGGCGACGATTCCGCCGCCGCTCTGGCGCCAGCGCGTGAACAGGTAGCCGAGCATCACCACCTCCTCGAGGATGCCGTTCATGACCGCGCGCAGCAGCAGGATAGGCACCGTCCACCACGCCGCGGCGAGGTTGGCCGGGGCGACGTTGGTATTGATGCCCAGCTCGCGTGAGACGAGATAGAACGCCAGCCCGGCGACGCCGATCCCGGCGAAGGTGGCGAACCCGACGGCGAGGTCGCGCCCCGGCTTGGCGAGGTCGAATCCCATCGAGCCGAACGGGCCGCCCTCTGGCCGGTGGACTGCCCACAACAGGTAGAGCACGAGGACCGCGGGCATCAGCGGGAACACGGTGCCGGCCACCTGGTAGGCGAGGTCCAGCCAGGGCCGGTCGGGCGTGGTCGAGCTGTTGATGGTGGTGGTCTGCTGGTTCAGCGGCACCTCGTAGGTGAGGCGGTTGATGATGCGCAGCACCGAGTACACGGCGGACTGGCCCAGCGAGATCCCCAGCACCACCAGGATCTCGATCCGCAGCATGCGACTCGTCCCCGACGGCGTGGTGGCCGTCTCCATCTCCCCGGCCGTCATCGCTTGTCGAGGATGGCCCGGGCGTAGTTCCACAGGGTCCGCGGCCGCGCGGCGATCCGGCCGGCGAGGTACTCGTACCAGGCCGGGCCGAACGGGATGTAGGTGCGGCAGCGCATGCCGATGTCCACGAGGCGCCGCTGCTCCAGCGGCCGCACGCCCATCAGCATCTGGAACTCGAAGTCCTCCGTGGTCCGGTCGGCCCGGTGCGCGAGTTCCTGCGCGATGTGGATGACGCGCGGGTCATGGCTGGCCAGGAGGGTGTGCGCGCCCGCCTCGACGAGGATGCGCAGGCAGCGCACCAGGGCGAGGGACTTCTCGTGCTCGGAGCGGATGGCCACCGACCTCGGCTCCGGGTAGGTGCCGATGCAGATACGGACGCGGGCGCCGTCGCGGCCCAGGTCGCGGGCGTCGCGCTCGGCCCGGCGCAGGTCCACCGGCAGGGTGATGCCGAGGCTGGGGTGGTGTCCGACGACGCCCCGGTAGAGGGCCAGGGTCTGCGTGTACTCCGGGTGGCCCTGCATCTCGAGGGTGACGCTGGCGCCGGCGTCGTCGGCCGCGGCGCAGAGGTCGACGAGGGTGCCCCGGGCCAGGTCCACGGACTCCCGCAGGCCGATGCTGGAGGGCCGCACCGACAGTTCCGCGCCGATTGCACCCTCACCCAGGGCGTCGAGCAGCCGACCCAACTCGACGGGGGTGTCGCCGCACTCACTGCCCAGGTGGGTGAAGCTGACCGACAGGCCCTTGCGCCTGAGGTCGGCGGCGGTGGCGACGGCGTCGTCGACGTGCTCGCCCGCGAAGTAGGCCAGCGCCAGGTCGCGCACGGCCGTCTCCTGGGCGATCCTGTTGAGCCGCTCCGAACGGATGGCACGCTGGACGAGACGCTGCATCCTACGCATCGGCCGGGGCTCCCTTCGACAGGACCTTGCGGCACGTCTCCAACATCTGGGCGAGCAGCACCTCGCGTTCGTGGCGGCTGCGGGCGCGGCGCGTGGAGACCTCCAGGCAGATGTGGCCGTCCCAGCCCGCCTTGCCGAGTTCGGCGAGCACGTCCCACGCGTCCTGGTCCCCCTCGCCCGGCAGCAGGTGCTCGTCCTTGAAGGAGCCGCGGCCGTCGGTGAGGTGGACGTGGCGCAGCCTGTCGCCCCAGCTGTGGACGAGCTGCATCGACTGCATCCGCGCCGTCGAGGCGTGGCTCAGGTCGAGGGTGAGGTGGTCGTAGTCGAGGTCCGTGGGGTCCCAGTGCGGCACGTAGGCCTGGAAACTGCCGCCGGGCGTGCGCCACGGGTACATGTTCTCCACGGCGAAGGTCACGTCGTCGTAGTCCGCGTTGAGGCGGCGGATGCCCTCGACGAACCCGGCCCCGTACTCACGCTGCCAGCGGAACGGCGGGTGTACCACGACGGTGTCGGCGCCGAGTTGGCGACAGGCCTCGCCGGAGCGCTCCAGCTTCTCCCACGGGTCGCTCCCCCACACGTTCTGGGTGACCAGCAGCACGGGCGCGTGCACGGAGTGGACCTGGACGCCGTGGTAGTCGGCGAGCTTGGACACGGCCTCGACGTCGGCGGCCAGCGGGTCGATGCCCACCATCAGCTCGATGCCGTCGTAGCCGAGCCGGCCGGCGAGCTCGAAGGCACTTGCCGTCGACTCCGGGTACACCGACGTTGTCGACAGGAGCACTTTCGACGTGGACACGTAGCAAACCCTACACGCGCACCGCGGGCGGCGGAGCGGTACCCGAACCGGGGCAGCGGCCGGGTGTGAGCAGTCCGTTACGCGGGAGCAATGAACCGTTACCGGCGGGCAACAGGTGGGACACGGCCCGGAAACGGCTCGCCCATAGCGTGTTTGACACCTTGTCAGCCCAGCCAGGAGGTCACCCGTGACCGGAACACCCCCGCAGCCGCACCCCTCCCACCTCGTCGTGGTGGGCGGCGGCATGGTGGCCGCGCGCCTCGTCGAGGCGCTCCGTGCGAGGGACACCGCCGGCACCTGGCGGATCTCGGTGTTCGCCGAGGAGTCGCGCCGCCCCTACGACAGGGTGGCGCTGACCAGCTACTTCACGGCGCGCGACCCCGACGAGCTCGCGCTGGGCGACCCCGCGCTGTGGGAGGACCCGCTGGTTGAGTTCCACAGCCGCTGCGCGATCACCGCCATCGACCGGGGCGCCCGCAACGTCACGGACCGGCTGGGACGGGTGCACGCCTACGACCAACTGGTGCTGGCCACCGGCTCCAGCGCGGCGATGCCCCCGATCCCCGGCAACGACACCCCCGGGGTGTTCGTGTACCGCACCATCGACGACGTCGCGGCCCTGCGCGGCTGGGTGGAGAAGATCCGGCGCCCGGAGGCGTGGGAGGGCGACTGGGAGCGGCCAGTGCGCGGCGCCGTCATCGGCGGCGGCCTGCTCGGCCTCGAGGCCGCCGGTGCCCTGAAGGCCCTCGGCGCACACGCCACCGTCCTCCAGCAGGGCACCCACCTGATGAACGCGCAGCTCGACCTGGGCGGCGGCGAGGCACTCGGGCGACTGATCAGGGCGATGGGGATCGCGGTGCGCTGCAACGCGAGCACCCGCGCCGTGCGGCCGTCCCGCCGCACCGGCAACGTCGGGCACCTCGACCTGGGCGGCGCCGGGCGCCTGGACGCCGACGTCGTCGTCGTCGCCACCGGCATCACGCCCCGCGACGAGCTTGCCCGGGCGGCGGGTCTACCCGTCGGCGAACGGGGCGGCGTCGTCGTCGACGAGACCTGCCGCACCCCCGACGAGCACGTCTGGGCGATCGGTGAGGTGGCCTGCGTGAACGGTCGCTGCGTGGGCCTGGTGGCCCCCGGATACGCGATGGCCGAGGTGGTGGCCGACCGGCTGCTGGGCGGCGAGGCGACCTTCCCTGGCGCGGACACCGCCACGAAGCTGAAGCTGCAGGGCGTGGACGTCGCAAGTTTCGGCGACGCGCATGCCGAGACCCCGGGATCCGTGGAGCTGGTCCACTCCGACCCGCTGGCCGGCGTCTACAAGAAACTCGTCGTCTCCGACGACGCCCGCACGCTGCTGGGCGGCGTCTTCGTCGGCGATGCCTCCCTGTACCCGGCCCTGCGCCCGCTGCTGGGCACCGAGCTGGCCGGGGACCCCGGCCTCCTCCTCGCGCCCGCCGGCGCCGCGGATGCGCCCGACCTGGAGCTGCCCGACGACGCCACCGTCTGCTCGTGCAACAACGTGACGGCGGGCACCATCCGCGGCGCCGTCACCGAGCAGGGCTGCACCGACCTCGCCGGGGTGAAGGCGTGCACCCGTGCCGGCACCAGCTGCGGGTCCTGCCTGCCGCTCGTGAAGAAACTCACCACCACGGAGCTGGAGCGGGCGGGCGTGGCGGTCTCGAACGCCCTGTGCGAGCACTTCGACCTGTCCCGCGCGCAACTGTTCGACGTCGTCCGCGTCGCAGGCCTCACCACCTTCAGCGAGATCATCGCCCGTTTCGGGCTGGTCCCGGAGGGGGCCGCCGACGCCGGGCGCGGTTGCGACATCTGCCGGCCGACCATCGCCTCCGTCCTCGCCTCCCTGCACGGTGGGCACGTCCTCGAGGGCGAGCAGGCGGCACTGCAGGACACCAACGACCACGCGCTGGCCAACCTCCAGAAGGACGGCACCTACTCCGTCGTCCCGCGCATCCCCGGGGGCGAGATCACCCCCGAAGGGCTCCTCGTCATCGGGCAGGTGGCCAAGGACTTCGGGCTGTACACGAAGATCACCGGCGGCCAGCGCATCGACATGTTCGGGGCCCGCCTCGAGCAGCTGCCCCACATCTGGCGACGCCTCGTGGACGCCGGTTTCGAGTCCGGCCACGCCTACGGCAAGTCGCTGCGCACGGTGAAGTCCTGCGTCGGTTCCACCTGGTGCCGCTTCGGCGTCCAGGACTCGGTTGGCATGGCTATCGAGCTGGAACTGCGCTATCGCGGGCTGCGCTCCCCGCACAAGATCAAGCTCGGCGTCTCCGGCTGCGCCCGGGAGTGCGCCGAGGCCCGCAGCAAGGACGTCGGCGTCATCGCCACCGACAAGGGCTGGAACGTCTACGTCGGGGGCAACGGCGGCTTCACCCCCCGCCACGCCACGCTGCTGGCCGAGGACCTCGACGACGCGACCCTGCTGCGCACCATCGACAGGTTCCTCATGTACTACATCCGCACCGCGGAGCGGCTGCAGCGCACCGCGGCCTGGGTCGAGGAGTACGAGGGTGGTTTGGAGGCGATCCGCGCCGTGGTGCTGGAGGACTCGCTGGGGATCGGGGCGGACCTCGACGCCGCGATGGACAGGCACGTCGCGGGCTACGCCGACGAGTGGCGCGGGGTCCTGGAGGACCCGCAGAAGCTGCGCTGGTTCAACTCCTTCGTCAACTCCCCCACCACCGCCGACCCCGAGCTCGCCCACGTCAGCGAGCGCGGCCAGCTCCGGCCGGCCACGGCCGCAGAGCACAGCCGAGCCGTCGAGGCCACCCGCGCCGCCGGTGGCGCCGTCCCCGCCGGACCCGTCCTGATCGCCGGCACGCAACTGGAGGTCCGCCGATGACCCTGCTGACCGCCAACACCACCACTGACACCTGGCAGGGCGTGTGCCAACTGCAGGACCTGCTCCCCGAGCGAGGGGCGGCCGCGATCGTCGACGGCGTGCAGGTGGCACTGTTCCGCCTCGCCGACGGCACGGTCCGGGCGGTGCAGCAGCGCGACCCGTTCTCCGGCGCCAACGTGATCAGCCGCGGCATCGTCGGCAGCCGGGCCGGCAGGCCCACCGTCACCAGCCCGATGTACAAGCAGGTCTTCGACCTGGTCGACGGCACCTGCCTCGACGACGGCGGCCGCAGCCCCGTCGCCGGCCAGGCCGCGGACCTGGCCACCTGGCCCGTGAGCGTTCGCGACGGCGCGGTCGGCATCGCCCTGACCCCGGGCCCGGTGCGCGGGTGAGCACCCGGGCCTGGCCGGCCGCCGTGCCGGCAGCCCCGGCGCTGGTGGGCTGCTCGCACGGCACCAGCGATCCGGTGGGACGCCGCGTGGTCCGCGCGCTGCTCGACGACGTCCGCGCGGCACGCCCCGACCTCGAGGTGCTGGAGGCCTTCGTGGACGTGCAGCGGCCGAGCGTGGCCGACGTCGTCGCCGACGTGGTGGCCGACGGCCCCGACGAGGCGGGCGAGGCGGTCGTCGTCCCGCTGCTGCTGTCGACCGGGTACCACGTCGGGGTCGACATCGCGCGTGCGGTCGAGCAGCGCGGCGCTGCTGGGCGCTCGTGCGCCGCGGCCGCCCTGGGGCCCGATCCGCGGCTGGTGGACATCCTGGTGGACCGGCTCGCGGAGGTCGGCACCCGCGGCTTCGACACGGTCGTGCTCGCCGCCGCGGGATCGAGCAGTCCCGGTGCCGCCCGGGACGTGGAGGAGGTGGCGGCTGCGCTGCGCCGCCGTCGGCCGGGCCCGGTGCACGTGGGCTTCGGGGCGATCGCCAGGCCGACGGTGGCCGAGGCGGTGGAACTCGCCCGCGGCTCCAGCCGACGGGTCCCGCACCCCGTCGGCAGCCGCGCGCGCATCGTCGTGGCCTCCTACCTGCTGGCGCCCGGCCACTTCCACGACAAACTGCTGCGCTCCGGGGCGGACGCGGTCACGGCGCCCCTGGCACCGGACCCCAGACTGGCCCGGGTGGTGCTCGACCGCTACTTCGAGGCGTGTGGCCGCCGGTGACCGCCGGGGCACCGTCGACGGCACGGCTCGATTGGGACTTGTGGGGCTCGTGGGGGCACAATGGCGGCATGCATGTGGACCACTTGATCTTCGCAGTTGGGCCCGCCGGTCTCAGAGCTGACGCCGAGCGCCTCGCAGCTGAGCTGGGCACGGAATTCAAGGATGGAGGCTTCCATCCTCGGTTCGGCACCCGCAACCACATCATCCCACTGGCTGATGCGCGCTACATCGAGGTGGTGGAGGTTCTCGAGCACCCCGCCGCGGAGAAGGCCCCCTTCGGGCAGGCCGTGCGCGCCCGCTCCGAGATGGGCGGCGGCTGGCTCGGATGGGTGGTCAGCGTCGATGACCTCTCCCCCTACGAGGCCCGCCTCGAGCGCTCGTCGGTGCCGGGCTCGCGCCACTTCCCCGACGGCCGCAAGCTGGAGTGGCAGCAGATCGGCATCAAGGGCCTGATCGCTGATCCGCAGCTGCCCTACTTCCTGAAGTGGGTCTCTGACGAGACCCTGCGCCCCAGCGCTCTCCCGGCGGAGGTGGACCTGCGCGCCATCGAGATCTCCGGTTCCTCGGAGCGGCTCTCCGACTGGCTCAACACCCCGGTGGAGAACGAGCTCGACGGCATCCAGCTCAAGCTCGTGGCCCCCAACGGCGCCCCCGGCATCAACCGGGTGAAGTTCAACTCCCCCACCAAGGGCGAAGTCATCATCTGAGCCGGGTCCACCACTGGGGGACCGGGGCATGGCCGCCGCTGTCGGTGGGGCCACGTAGAGTCTCAGCGTGGCGAAACAACAGGACTCCTACCAGTGCACCGAGTGCGGCTGGACCACCGTGCGCTGGGTCGGACGCTGCGGTGAGTGCCAGACGTGGGGCAGCGTCGTCGAGCGCGGTGCACCCAAGCTGAAGCAGGTGGCCTCGTCGGCCCCCGCCGCGGCCGCCGTGCCGATCTCCGAGGTGAACACGGACCTGGCCCGCCGCAGGCTCACCACCATCGCGGAGCTGGACCGCGTGCTGGGCGAGGGCCTCGTCCCCGGTGCGGTGGTGCTGCTGGCCGGTGAGCCCGGCGTCGGCAAGTCGACGCTGCTGCTGGACGTGGCCGCGAAGTGGGCGGCCTCCGGGGAGCGCACCCTCTACATCTCCGGCGAGGAGTCCGCGTCCCAGGTGAAGCTGCGCGCCACCCGCACCGGCGCGCTCCACGACGAGCTCTACCTGGCCGCCGAGACGGACCTCGGCACCGTGCTCGGGCACGTGGAGCAGGTCCGCCCCACCCTGCTGGTGGTGGACTCGGTCCAGACCATCGCGACGGCGCAGGCCGAGGGCGCCCCCGGCGGCACCACGCAGGTCCGCGAGGTGACCGGTGCGCTGGCACGCGTCGCCAAGCGCGAGGACATGTCCGTGCTGATCGTGGGCCACGTCACCAAGGACGGCTCCATCGCCGGTCCCCGCACGCTCGAGCACCTGGTGGACGTCGTGCTCACGTTCGAAGGTGACCGCCACTCCGGCTTCCGGATGGTGCGCGCCACCAAGAACCGTTTCGGCCCCGCCGACGAGGTGGGCTGCTTCGAGATGAACGAGACCGGCATCGTCGAGGTGCCGGACCCGTCGGGGCTGTTCACCACCTCCCACAGCGAACCGGTCCCCGGCACCTGCGTCACGGTGACCATGGAGGGCCGTCGTCCGCTGCTGGCGGAGGTGCAGGCGCTGGTGGCACCGTCGCCCGAGCGGGGCTCGCCCAAGCGCACCACCCACGGACTGGACTCCTCCCGGATGGCGATGGTGCTGGCCGTGCTGGAACGCAAGGCCGGGTTGCCGCTGTCACAGAAGGACGTCTACGTCTCCACGGTGGGTGGCGCGCGCATCTCGGAGCCGTCGGTGGACCTCGCCGTGGCCATCGCCGTCGCCTCGGCCGCGCTGGACACGCAGTTCCCCAAGCGCCTGCTCGCCCTCGGCGAGGTGGGGTTGGCCGGTGACCTGCGCCGGGTGCCCGGAGTGGAGCGCAGGCTGGCGGAGGCCGCGCGGCTCGGCTTCGAGTTGGCGCTCGTGCCGATGGGCTCGCGGGACGTCACCGTGAAGGTGCCGCGACTCGCCGGGCTGCGCGTGGTTGAGGTTAGCAGCCTCGCCGAGGCGCTGGGGGTCCTAGACTTGCGCAGAAGCCAGCGTCGGACACACGAACAGGAGTGATGTTGTCACGGCCGAAACTACGGCAGTACCAGCGCCTGATGGCGCCGGGCACGCCCCTGCGCGCAGGACTGGACCGCATCCTGCACGGCCGCACGGGCGCCCTCGTCGTGCTCGGCAACAACTCCAAGGTGCAGCAGGTCTCCAGCGGCGGCTTCCAGCTGAACGTCGAGTTCACCCCGCAGGCGCTGCGCGAGCTGGCGAAGCTGGACGGCGCCATCATCCTCTCCACGGACCTGACCCGCATCGTCGCCGCGGGCGTCCACCTCGTTCCGGCCGGTGACCTGCCCACCGCCGAGACGGGCACCCGACACCGTTCCGCGGACCGGACCGCACAGGTGACCGGACTGCCGGTGGTCACCGTGTCGGCCTCGATGTCGACGATCTCGCTGTTCATCAACAGCCACCGCCACGTCATCGAGACCACGGGACAGATGACGAGCCGGGCCAACCAGACGCTGGCCACGCTGGCCCGCGTCGTCACCCGTCTGGACGCGGTACTGGAGCAGCTCAACGCGCTGGAGGTGGGCGAGCAGGTCACCATCCGTGACCTCGTGCAGGTGTCGCACCGATACGAGATGGTTCGCCGGCTCTCGCAGGAGATGCAGTTCCACATCGACACCCTCGGGGTCGAGGGCAGACTGACGGCGCTGCAGCACCAGGAGCTGATGGCCAGCTTCGGGGACCTGGCGCAGTTGCTGCGCGAGGACTACGCCCACAACCTGGCCGAGCCCGAGCTGTTCACGCTCGAGCGGCTCGAGAACTTCTCCGCGGACGAACTGCTCAGCCCCTCGCTGGTGGCCGAGCGCCTGGGTTTCGGACCCAACGCCTACCTCGAGACCCCCATCAAGGCAAGGGGCGTCCGGTTGCTCACCGCCGTGGGCAGGCTCCCCGCGAACCTCGTGGACAAGCTGGTGGAGCGCTACCCCCTGCAGGAGCTCTTCGGGGCCTCGGTGGCGGACCTCATGAAGCTCGACGGCGTGGGCACGGCCCGCGCCAGGCTGATCCGCGACGCGCTGCTGCGGGTCACGGAAGCCGCCTACTCCCGCCCAGACCAGGTCACCTGACCGCCGCCCACCGAAGAAGATCCCAGGATGATGTCGATGCAATCCACCTCCCCCGGCCTGACGGCGCACGTACTGGACCTGCACAAGGTCCACCGCAATGACGGTGTGGACACCCTCGCCATCGACCGCATCACCGCCTCCTTCGCGGCCGGCGTCGTCACCGCCGTGCTCGGCCCCTCGGGAGCCGGCAAGTCCACCTTGTGCAACATCCTCGCCGGGCTGGACCAACCGACCAGCGGCGAGGTCACCGTCGGCGGCCACAACCTGGCGATCCTCTCAGACCGCGAGCTGACCCGGCTGCGCCGAACCGACATCGGACTGGTCCTCGAGGGCGCCGACCTCGTCCCCACCCTTTCCACCCGGGAGAACCTGCTGCTCCCGATGTCGCTGGCGGGCGAGCGGCCCGAGAAGTCCTGGTACGAGTCCGTGGTGGCCGCGGCCGGGCTGAAGGACCTCCTCCAGCACCCGCCGGTCTCGCTCACCCCCACCCAGCAGCAGTTGCTGGCCACCGCCCGTGCCCTGCTGGGCCGGCCCTCGCTCCTGCTCGCGGACGAGCCCACCGGCCGCCTGCGCAGCCGCGAAGGTGACGAGGTGATGAACCTGCTCGAGTGGGCCCGGGAGGAGACCTCGCAGGCGATCGTGCTGTTCACCCACGACCCGATCGTCGCCGCCCGGGCGGACCGGGTGCTCGTGCTCACCGACGGCAACATCGTCGCCGACATGCCCTCACCCACCCCCGTGAAGGTCCTGACCAAGCTGGCCGAGCTCGACGCCCGGGCCACCGCCATGGCGCAGGGCTGACCATGTGGAAAGCCAGCCTCCACACTCTCGGCAACCGCGTCTGGCAGATGCTGCTGTGCCTGTGCGCGATCATCATCTCGGTGGCCGCGGTCAGTGCGGCCATCTCCCTCAACGCGCTGGTGCGGACCACCACCGAGGGCGTCGTCGCCGCCACCGCGGCCGACATCACCGTGGTCCCGGCCGGCTCGCTGATCGCCGTCGACGCCGTCTCCGCACCGCCGCCGCTCTCGGCCGACACCGTCGCCAACGTCTCCGAGATCCCGGGGGTCGCCCGGGCCCGCGGCCAGATCCGCGGTGACGTGCTGTTCCCCATCACCAGCGACGGCGAACTCCTCAAGCCACAGCTGGCCCCCACCATCACCGGGAGCTTCCTGCCCACCGACGACGACGGCGGCGCCCACATGGCGATCAGCGATGGCCGCGCCCCGGAGGGCGAGGACGAGGTGGTCCTGGACCGCCCCACGCTGGAGCGCAGCGGCTACGAGCTCGGGGACACGGTCACGTTCGCGCGCACCGGGCCCGCGCCGTCGATCGAGGCGACGGTCGTGGGAGTGGTCGCGCTCGAGGGGGACCGACCCGCCGGAGCCAGCTACGCCCTCTTCAGCGAGGCCGCCGCCCGCACCCACTTCCAGGCCGGCAGGGAGGGCTTCAACAGCATCTGGGTGGACGTCGCCGACGACGCCGAGGTCGACGTCGAGGTCATGGTCGCCGAGATGCGTGAGCTCATCGCCTCCGAGTACCAGATCGTCGACGGCGCCCAGGTGGCCTCGGCGACCCAGTTCCAGCTCTACCCGCGGCTGACCGTGGCGCAGGTGGGCCTGTGGGTCGCCGGACTGCTCACGCTCGGCATCGCGGCCGCCCTCATCAGCTCCACCACCGCCCATCTCGTGGCGCGCCGACGGGGCGAGGCCGCGTTCCTGCGCAGGCTCGGCGCCTCCCCGGGGAGGGTGGCGCTGCCCATCCTGGCCGAGGCCCTGCTGCTCGGACTGGCCGGCTCGGCCATCGGCATGCCCATCGGGCAGGCGCTCGCCGCCGAGCTCAACGACCTCGGGCGCCAGCACGGCCTCTCCCTGGGCACCGTCATCCCGGCCCTGTCGTCCACCGAGGCCTGGCTGTGCGTCGGCATCGGCGTCGTGATCACCGTCCTGGCAGGACACCGGCACGCCACCGCCGTCTCCTTCACCCAGGCCCTGCCGCCCCGGCCCCTGATCCCCCGCCCCCGGCTGCACTTCAGCGACGCCGCCTGGACCAGCGTCGGCCTCGTCGCCGTCGGGGTGGGCCTGCTCGCCGTGGGCACCATCGTGCCCGGCATGCCGCTGCCGTGGGCGTGGGCCCTGCTGGGCGCCGGCGTGGTCCTGGTGGGCACGGCAATCGCCACCCCCGTGCTGGGAGCACCCCTCGTGCGGCTCGTCGGCCTCCTCGGAAGGCCTGCGCTGCGCGACGTGAGCACCATCGCCGCCCGCAACGTCACCCGGCACCCCGTGCGGTTCGCCAAGGCCACTGCGGCCCTCGTCCTGGGTGTGGGTCTCGTGGCCACCTTCGCGGTCCTGGGTGCCTCGGGGAGGGCCTCGGCGCACCACGACCTCCCTGAGAACGTCCACGGGGACCTGTTCGTCACCTCGTCGGCCGACGACGGTGGGTTCAACCGCCAGGTCGCCGAGCTGGCCGCAGCCCTGCCCGGCGTCGAGCGGGTAGCCTCCTACGGCGTCCAGACGGCCCTGCACGGCGGGGACCCGCTGCGCGTCCTGGTGGCGGCTCCGGGAACGCTGGAGTCGGTGGTCAACTACGAGGTCACCGACGGCCGCGACGTCGACGCCAACGACGAGATCATGATCTCGGCGGACCACGCTGCCGCTAGCGGCCTCGAACGCGGCAACGCCTTCAACGTCGTGGTCAACCAGCAGCGGGTGGAGGTCCGCGTCGTCGGGATCTTCCAGGCCGCCCGCGGCGTGGAGTTGCCGCCCGTCATCTCCGCCCGCGGCACGTTCACCGACCGGGGGGTCACCGACGTCGACGACTTCGTCGCCCTCGAGCTGGCCCGCGCGGCCGACGTCGGCGCCGTCCGCACCGCCCTGGTCGACATCGCCGGCACCGACCCGCTGCTGCGGGTCCAGGACATCGACGAGTTGGCAGACTCCCGAGGCGCCGCCCTCGCCGCCGCCGCCGACACCGTCGACTCGCTGCTCACACTCCTCACCTGGATCGCGATCATCGGCATCACCGGCACGCTGCTGATCGCCGTCCAGGAGCGCAAGCCCGAGTTCCGCGCGCTGCGGCTGGTGGGCATGGACCGGATCCAGGTCAGCGCGATGGTGGCCCTAGAGGCCGTCCTGATGGGAACCGTCGGCGGCCTGGTCGGGACCGCGGCCGGCGCCATCGCCGGCTGGGGGCTGCAGCGCGGCCTCGCAACGATGGGCTACCCCTTCCTGGAGATCCCTTGGGGCGGCCTGTGGGGCCTGGTGGGGCTGGGGGTGCTGGTGGGCCTCGCCTCGGCCGTGCTGCCGCTGCTGGCGGCACTGCGCCTGCAGGGCCCCTACCGGATCCTGCACCGCGGGTCCGCGGCACAGAGCGTGGCCGAGTCCCCCGCCAACGCGGTGTAGGCTGGCAGGCACACAGGGGAGCGCAACCAGTGCGCTGAGAGTGCGGATGGAACCGCAGACCCTCAAACCTGATCCGGCTAGCACCGGCGTAGGGAGTGAGCACACATCTCCTCGGTCGTGCGCGGCCGAGCCCGGAGGACCAGGAGGAGACTCATGTCTTTCGCACGCAGGACCACCGCCTCGACCACCGCGCTGCTCGCGCTGGCAGCGCTCGCGGCCTGCTCCGGCAACCCGGCCGACCCCAGTCAGGACCCCGGCGAGGGCGGGGCCGCCGGCAACGAGTTGACGGTCGTGACGCATGACTCGTTCGCACTGCCCGACGAACTCAAGGCGCAGTTCGAGGAGACCACCGGCTACGACGTCACCTACGTGGCGCCCGGTGACGGCGGGGCGCTGGTGAACCAATTGATCCTCACCAAGGACTCCCCGCTGGGCGACGTCGTGTTCGGCGTGGACAACACCTTCGCCGGCCGCGCCGTCGAGGAGGGCGTGTTCGCGCCCTACGAGTCGCCGGCACTGCCGGAGTCGGCGGCGCAGTACGCCATCGAGTCCCTGACGCCTGTCGACATGGGCGATGTCTGCATCAACGCCGACACCCAGTGGTTCGAGGAGGCCGGGATCGAGGTGCCGGCCACCCTCGACGACCTCACCGACCCCGCCCACAAGGACCTGCTGGTGGTTTCGCACCCCGCCTCGTCCTCGCCGGGGCTGGCGTTCCTCGCCGCCACCGTGGGCGCCGAGGGCGACGCCTGGCCGGAGTACTGGGACGCGCTCGTGGCCAACGGCGTGAAGGTGGTCTCCGGTTGGAGCGACGCCTATTACACGGAGTTCTCCGGCGCCGACGGCGAGGGCCCCTACCCGCTCGTGCTGTCCTACGCCACCTCCCCCGCGTTCACCCTCACCGAGGACGGCAGCGCCTCCACCACCGAGGCCCTGCTCGAGACCTGCTTCCGACAGGTCGAGTACGCGGGCGTGATCGAGGGCGCCGAGAACGAACCGGGCGCGCGCGAGTTCATCGACTTCCTGCTCTCGCCCGAGGTGCAGGCCTCGATCCCGGAGAACATGTACATGTACCCGGTGGACGACGAGGTGGAGCTGCCGGCCGACTGGGCCTCGTTCGCCCCGCTGTCCTCGGACCCCATCGACGTCCCGGCCGACGAGATCGCGGCCAACCGCGACCAGTGGATCGCCGACTGGACCGCCCGGGTGATCGGCTGACCTTGCGACTGTGGCGGTTGGCGTGGGTGGTGGCCGGGGTCATCCCGGCCGCCTTCCTCGCCGTCTTCTTCTTCTGGCCTGCGGGCGCACTGGTGCTGAAGGGCTTCGTCGTCGACGGCGTGCCCACCCTGGAGGGCTTCCAGCGCGTCTTCAGCGCCCCACGCACCTGGCGCATCCTCGGGTTCACCCTGGGCATGGCGGGGCTCGCGACGGTCGTGTGCGTGCTGCTGGGCATCCCCGGCGCGCACCTGCTGTACCGGCGCCGGTTCCCCGGCCGCGCCGTCGTCCGTGCCCTGGTGGTGGTGCCGTTCGTGCTGCCGACGGTGGTGGTGGGGGTCGCGTTCGGCTCCCTGTTCGACACGGGCGGCCCGTTCGGCCCCCTCGGACTCGACGACCACTGGATCGCCATCCTGCTCGCCATGGTGTTCTTCAACTACTCGGTGATCGTGCGCACGGTGGGCACGATGTGGCGGCGGCTGGACCCGCGCCTCGCTGAGGCCGCCCACACCCTCGGGGCCTCGCCACTGCGGGGCTTCCTGACCGTCGTGTTGCCCGCCCTCGGCCCGGCGATCGCCGCCGGCGCGTCCCTGACGTTCCTGTTCTGCGCCTCCTCCTTCGGGATCGTGATGGTGCTGGGCGGGGTCAGGTACTCGACCATCGAGACCGAGATCTGGTTCCAGACCACCCAGCTGCTGGACCTGCCCGCAGCCGCCGCGCTGTCCATCACCCAGCTGCTGGTCGTGACGCTGCTGCTGGTTGCCACCAACGCCCTGCAGCGCCGCACGACACACGCCAGGCGCCTGCACACCGACGACACGGGCGTCTCCGCCGCCACCTGGCGCCGGGACTGGGCCACCGTCGTCGTGACCGCGACGGTGGTGCTGGTGCTGCTGCTCACGCCACTGGTGAATCTCGCCGTGCGGTCCCTGAGGCGCGACGGCGGCTGGAGCCTGCACAACTACGCGGCCCTTCTCACCGCCGAGAACCCTGCCCTGTCGGTGCCCGTCTCGCGGGCAGTGTGGAACTCGCTGTGGATCGCGCTGGTGGCGGCCACCGTCGCGCTCGCGCTCGGCGTGCTGGTCTCCCTGGTGGCCTCGCGCCGCCCCGCCTCACAGCGGGGGCGGCGGGCATTGTGGGCCGTCGAGGGCCTGTTCCTGCTGCCGCTGGGGGTGTCGGCGGTGACCGTCGGCTTCGGGTACCTGATCACCCTCAACCGGCCGCCGCTCGACCTGCGCTCCAGCCTCGCGCTGATCCCCATCGCGCAGGCGCTGGTCGCACTCCCGCTGGTGGTGCGCAGCCTCCTGCCGTCGCTGCACGCCATCGACTCGCGGCAGCTGGAGGCGGCCCGCACCCTGGGCGCCAACCACTGGCGGGTGCTGGCAACCATCGAACTCCCCCAACTGGCCAAGGGCCTCGGGCTGGCCGCCGGGTTCGCGTTCGCAACGTCGCTGGGCGAGTTCGGGGCCACCTCGTTCCTGTCCCGGCCCGACGACCCCACCCTGCCCGTGGTCATCTTCCGGCTCTTCGGCCGCCCGGGCGCCGACAACTACGGCATGGCGCTGGCCGCAGCCACCCTGCTGGCAGTATTGACCGCAGTCGTGATGGCCGCCGCCGAGGGCCGTCGCCCGAAGGGAGTCGCCACGTGGTAGCAGGACTGGAGGCCCGCGACGTCGTGGTCCGGTACAAGGACGTCACCGCCGTCGACGGCGTCAGCCTCCACCTGCAGCCCGGCCACGTGCTGGCGCTGCTCGGCCCGTCCGGGTCCGGCAAGTCCACCCTGCTGCGGGCCATCGCGGGGTTGGCGAAGCTGGATGCCGGCAGCATCCACTGGAACGGTGAGGACCTCTCGGCCGTCAAGGTGCACAAGCGCAACTTCGGTTTCGTGTTCCAGGACGGCCAGCTGTTCCCCAACCTGAACGTGGGCCGCAACGTCGCCTACGGACTGGGCAAGTGGCAGGGCTCGAGGCAGGACCGGGTGGCCGAGATGCTCGAGTTGGTGGGCCTCGCGGGCTACGAGAAGCGCAAGACCACCGAACTCTCCGGCGGCGAGGCGCAGCGAATCGCCCTCGCGCGCTCGCTCGCGCCGTCGCCCCGGGCGCTGCTGCTCGACGAGCCGCTCTCCGCCCTGGACACCGGGCTGCGGCGACACCTCGCCGGCGAGGTCTCCCGGATCCTGCGCGAGGTGGGCACCACCGCGATCTACGTCACCCACGACCAGGAGGAGTCCTCCATGGTGGGCGACACCGTCGGCGTGATCGTCGACGGACGGCTGCTGCAGCGGGCCGAGCCCGACGAACTGTGGCGGCAACCCGCGTCGGTGGCGGTGGCCCGGTTCCTCGGCAACAAGGCCTTCCTCACGGCCGACGACGCGCGAGCGCTCGGCTGGAGCGGCAGCCTCCCGGCGGGCCACGTACTCGGCGTCGGTCCCCGCAGCCTCGAGCTGCACCCCGACGGCGTGCCCGTGCAGGTCCTCGACGAGGGCTTCGACCTGGGGCACGTCGAGATCGGCGTCGAGCTGCCCAACGGCCAGCGGGCGGTGGTGCGCTCCGAGGAACGCGCCGGCGCCGAGACCGTGCGCGTGCGGCTGGTCGGCGGTGCCGTCACTCCCGCGGACGCGCCGACCTGAGCCCCCTGGCGCTGCCGGGGGCGCCGCTTTCCGTCGGCCCCGGCGGATGTGCGAGAGTTGTGGCGGCGCCGGAGGGCGGCCGTCTACGACGGAGGAGTGGTCAGTGGCAAGACAGCGGTTCCCACAGTCGGTGTACTCGCACGGCGAGGAGCCCGACGCGCGGTTCACCCTCGCCAACGAGCGCACGTTCCTGGCGTGGATCCGCACGGCGCTGGCCCTGATGGCCGGTGGCGTCGCGCTCGAGGCGCTGGGGCTGGGCCTGCAGCCGGACCTGCAGCTGGCGGCCTCGGTGGTGCTGATGCTGACCGGGATCCTGGCCCCGGTCCAGGCCTGGTTCGGCTGGGCCCGCAACGAGCGGGCACTACGCAACAACACGCCCCTGCCGAACCCGATGCTCGCCCTGCCCGTGGTGGTGGCCGTCGCCGTCGCCGGCGGCCTGGTGATGCTGGGCCTGGTCCTGCGCTGAACGCCATGTCCCAGCAACCGTTCGACCCGGGGCTCCAACCGGAGCGGGTGGCGCTCTCATGGCAACGCACCGCCCTGGCGCTCGCCGTCGGATCCGTCATCTACGCCCGCATCATTTCCCCCACCGTGGGCCTGTGGGCGCTGGCCCCGACCGCTGCCGGTATCGCGCTCGCCGTGGTCATGGGGCTGCGGGCGCATCGCCGCTACCAGCACCACCACCGCACGCTGACCAGCCAGCGCGGCAGCCTGGCCGACGGCTTCCTGATGTTCTTCATCTCCGCATCCGTGGTGGCCGCCGGGATCTTCGCGTTCGTGCTCGCCATGGTGGGCCACTTCGCCTGAGCCGGCCCAGCACGACGCGACGGCGGCGCGCCCCTGGTGGGACGCGCCGCCGTCTTCGACTACTGCGTTTGGCCTCAGCCCTGGTCGGTCGCCGCCGGGGCCAGCTGGTCCACCTCGCCCTTCGCGACGCCGGTGAACTTGAACGGCAGCTCGGAGCCCTCCTCCGCCACGTCCACCAGGACGATCTGGCCGCCGGTGAGTTCCCCGAACAGGATCTTCTCGGCGAGGATGTCCTCGATGTCGCGCTGGATGGCGCGACGCAGCGGACGGGCACCGAGGACCGGGTCGAAGCCACGCTTGGCGATGAGCGTCTTCGCGGCAGGGGTGAGCTCGATGCCCATGTCCTTGTCGCTGAGGCGCTCCTCGACCTGCGCGACCATGAGGTCCACGATCCGCTCGATGTCGGCCTGCGTGAGCTGGTGGAAGACCACCACCTCGTCCACGCGGTTCAGGAACTCCGGACGGAAGTGCTGCTTGAGCTCGTCGGAGACCTTGGCCTTCATCTTCTCGTAGCTGCTCTCGGCGTCCCCGGCCTGCGAGAAGCCCAGGTTGACACCCTTGCTGATGTCGCGGGATCCGAGGTTGGTGGTCATCACGATCACCGTGTTCTTGAAGTCCACGACCCGGCCCTGCGCGTCGGTGAGGCGACCCTCGTCGAGGATCTGCAGCAGCGAGTTGAAGATGTCGGGGTGGGCCTTCTCGATCTCGTCGAACAACACCACCGAGAACGGCTTGCGGCGCACCTTCTCAGTGAGCTGTCCACCCTCCTCGTAGCCGACGTAGCCCGGAGGCGAACCGAACATCCGGGACGCGGTGTGCTTCTCGGAGTACTCGGACATGTCCAGCGTGATGAGGGCGTCCTCGTCACCGAACAGGAACTCGGTGAGTGCCTTGGTGAGCTCGGTCTTGCCGACGCCCGAGGGGCCGGCGAAGATGAACGAGCCGGAAGGTCGCTTCGGGTCCTTCAGGCCGGCGCGGGTGCGTCGGATGGAACGGGAGAGCGCCTTGACGGCATCCTCCTGGCCGATGTAGCGCTTGCCCAGCTCGGCCTCCATGCGCAGCAGCCTCGCGGACTCCTCCTCCGTGAGCTTGAACACGGGGATGCCGGTGGTGCCGGAGAGCACGACTGCGATCTCCTCCTCGCCGACGACGGCGGGGATGTCGGAGTCGCCCTGCTTCCAGGCCTCCTCCTTCTCCGCCCGCTGCGCCTGCAGCCGCTGGACCTCGTCGCGCAGCTTCGCCGCCTTCTCGAAGTCCTGGGCGTCGATCGCGGCGTCCTTCTCGACCTTGATCTTGGCGATCTGCTCGTCGAACTCGCGCAGGTCCGGCGGAGCCGTCATGCGCTGGATGCGCAGGCGGGCACCGGCCTCGTCGATCAGGTCGATCGCCTTGTCCGGCAGGAACCGGTCCTGGATGTAGCGGTCCGCCATCGTCGCCGCGGCCGAGAGGGCCTCGTCGGTGATGGTGATGCGGTGGTGCGCCTCGTAGCGGTCCCGCAGGCCCTTGAGGATGTCGACGGTCATGCTGACCGACGGCTCAGCCACCTGGATCGGCTGGAAGCGGCGCTCCAGCGCGGCGTCCTTCTCGATGTGCTTGCGGTACTCGTCGAGGGTGGTGGCACCGATGGTCTGCAGTTCACCGCGGGCGAGCATCGGCTTGAGGATCGACGCGGCGTCGATGGCGCCCTCGGCCGCGCCGGCCCCGACGAGGGTGTGGATCTCGTCGATGAACAGCATGATGTCGCCGCGGGACTTGATCTCCTTGAGGACCTTCTTCAGGCGCTCCTCGAAGTCACCGCGGTAGCGGGACCCTGCCACGAGCGCGCCGAGGTCCAGCGTGTAGATCTGCTTGTCGCGCAGCGTCTCCGGGACGTCGCCGCGGACGATGGCCTGGGCCAGCCCCTCGACGACGGCGGTCTTGCCGACGCCGGGCTCGCCGATCAGCACCGGGTTGTTCTTGGTGCGTCGGCTGAGCACGGTCATGACGCGCTCGATCTCCTTGGTGCGGCCGATGACCGGGTCCAGCCGGTTCTCGCGGGCGGCGAGCGTCAGGTTGCGGCCGAACTGGTCCAGCACCTGTGACGACGACTTCTCCGGTCCGACCTCGGGGGCGCCCGACAGGGACGCCTCCTTCCCCTGGTAGCCCGAGAGCAGCTGGATGACGGTGGTGCGCACGCGGTTGAGGTCCGCGCCGAGCTTGAGCAGCGCCTGGGCCGCCACACCCTCACCCTCGCGGATGAGGCCGAGCAGGATGTGCTCGGTGCCGATGTAGCTGTGGTTCATCTGCAGCGCCTCGCGCAGCGACAGCTCCAGCACGCGCTTCGCACGGGGGGTGAAGGGGATGTGACCGGTGGGGACCTGTTGTCCCTGCCCGATGATCTCCTCCACCTGTTCCCGTACCGCCTCCAGTGAGATCCCGAGGGACTCCAGAGCCTTGGCAGCGACACCCTCACCCTCGTGGATGAGACCCAGAAGGATGTGCTCGGTGCCGATGTAGTTGTGGTTCAGCAGCTTCGCCTCGTCCTGGGCGAGCACGATCACGCGCCTGGCGCGGTCGGTAAACCGTTCGAACATGAATTCTTCCCTCCCGCCGGGGCTACGCGCGTGCTGGCGATCCCCGACTCGTCCAGCTTAACCAACGACCGGAGTTGTCCAAGGGTTCCGGGGTTCACCGTCCGCGAACCGGGCTCAGTGTGCGGCTTCGTACTGTTCGAGGATCTCGTTGGGGACGCGCCCGCGGTCCGGCACCGCGATGCCCTGCTCCTTGGCCCAGGCGCGCACCTCGGCGGCCTTGCTCCGGCCGCTGGCGGTGCGCTTCGCCCTGCCGCCGGCCGCCCGTGCCGAGGACACCTTGGTGGCTTTCTCGACGAACGGCGCGAGCGCCTTCTCGAGCTTGGCGGCATTGTCCTTGTTCAGGTCGATCTCGTAGGTGGTGCCGTCGAGGCCGAACTGCACGGTCCGGTCCGCGTCGGAGCCGTCGATGTCGTCAATCAGAATTACTTGTACCTTGCGCATGAACGCTCCTTCATTGTTGCTCGTCACACCATGATCTCCAGCGTCGGGGCTCGACCGGTCATGTGCGATCATGGATACCTTACTTCGTCCGGGTTTCATTTCGAAGGAAATGGTGTGACCGATTTTCAAGTGGCCATCGGCGGCATTCCCCTGCCCGGTAGATATCACATCTCACTGGGTGAGCGCCACCCGAGCCATGTGGGTGCCATTGCCGCCGATTTCCGCACCTCCGGAGACGTCATCACCGAAGTCAGTATTCAACCGGGATATCTGCACCGGGCGGCTGAGAAACTCTTCGAGGTCCGTGACTACCGTTCACTCATCATGCTCGCCGACCGGCACGACTGGATGGCGAGCTTCTCCGGTGAACTCGTGACCACGCTGGCAGTGGAGTCAGCGATGCGCCTGACCCCACCCCCGCGGGCCACCCGCCTGCGCACACTGCTCGCTGAATACGCAAGGCTGCATTCCCACCTCTCCTACCTCTCCTACGTCGCCGAGGAGGAATTCGTGTCCTCGCTGTGGGCAACGGTGGACGATTTACGCAACGGACTTCTGCATTGGAGCGGGAACCGAGTTCACCCCATGCTGTGCCGCGTCGGCGGATTGTCCACCGACGTTCCAGAGGGCTGGCTGAATTCCCTTGGGACGCTGCTCGGGCGGGTGTCCACGTTGGCGGGGCAACTGCGTGGATCGCTGGAGAACACCTCAGAGCGCTTCCGCGGCCTGGCCGTCGTGAATCCAACTATCTGTCACGAATATGGACTTTCGGGTCCCGTGGCTCGCTCCTGTGGCCTGGACCTCGACCTTCGGAGATCGGGCCTGCTCGACTACGGCAGCTGTTTCGAACCCGCACCCGTGCGAACCGCCGGCGACGCCCACGCCCGACTCGCCCTGTTGGTGGACGAGCTGGACACCAGCTGCGCCATGGTCTCGCGCCTCGCCGAGGGCGTCCCGGAGGGCCCGGTGGCCACCAAGTTGTCCCGCCGCCTGAAGGTGCCCGAGGGCGAGCACTTCAGCGAGGTCGAGGCACCCTGGGGCACCGCAGGCGTCCTGCTGGTCTCTCGCGGCGGGCCGACGCCCTGGCGGCTGGCGCTGCGGACGCCCACCTTCGCCAACGTCTCGGCGCTGGAGCGCCTGCTGGTGGGTGCCCGCACCGACCAGGTCGCCGACGTGGTCGCCTCCATGGGCTACGCCATCGGGGACCTGGACAAGTAGCGCTCGCCAAAACCGCAGCGCGGTCGGATCAGCCGACTTCGCTGCGGATCTCGGGCAGTCCGTCGAGCTGGAGTTTCGCGAGGTCAACCATGGTGGGGTGCTCGTCCTCGCCCCAGATGTCCTCGGCACTCGGGTGCAGGGCCGCGGCCGAGCCGCGACGGGGCAGCATGACGAGCTTCTCGCTGTGCTCCGCCTCCAGCTCCGCAATGCGGGTGGTGAGGGCGTCGATGCGGGCCTGGCGCTCGGCCACCTCGGCGCGCAGCCAAACGGCGTTGCCGCGCATGCTGCTGAGCTCGGCGTTCGCGGCGCCCAGCTGGCGGCGCAGGTTCGCGATGACCGCCTTGAGGTTGTCGGTGCGGGCACCGAAGCGCTCGATCATCGCGACGGAGTCAGCGTGGTGCTTCTCGGAGAGGGCGACGCGCGCGGCCAGCTGCTCCTTGATCTCCTCAGCATGCTCGACACGCTCTCGCTCGAGCTGCTTGCGAGCCACCGCCACGGCCGCGAAGGCCATGGCGATCGCGAGGAGGACTCCGGCGCGGACCACCCACACGCCGCCCAGGAGGGAAGCGAGGGAGACCACGGTGCCGACGATGAGGATCGTCAGTGCGATCCGACGTTCTTGGGAAGGGGTTGCTACGTGTCGACCAGCCATGCGCACAGGATATCCCGGGGATGCCACAACTGCGGGAGCCGCGCCGTCGATCACTCCGCGTGTCGCCCGGCCTGGCCCTGGCCCTCCCCCGGGTCCTCGTCCTCGTCCTCGTCGTCCGGGGTCACGCACGCCTTCTCCAGCAGGTGCCCGGCGCCGGTGAACAGGATGGCGGTGACGAGGGTCACGGATCCGAGGAGGACCCGCTGGGCGGGCTGGGCGGCGTCGAGCTGGCCGATCCAGCGGCCCACGTAGACGGCGTGCATGCCCGCCAGGACGGCGCCGGCCATGATCGCGGACTTCGCGATGGCCAGGGCGCGTACCGCCTCGACGCCGGAGACCGAGCGCTCGGCGACCCTCCGGGAGAGGCCACGGGAGTAGATCCACGCGGCCACCGCCATCACGACGAGGATCGCGGGGACGGTCCAAGGGACGACGGGCGGGAACCCCTCGAGGAGGTCGTAGATGCTCAGCAGGAACGCGGCCAGGAGCGCACCGGAGAGGGCCGCCACCAGCACCTGCCTGAAGGTCGTCAGCCCCAGCTTCGGCCGGGGCGGCTCCGGGTGCTCTGCCAAGGGGTGCTCAGAACCCGGTGGGCGCGGAGATCATGATGTCGTCGCGACGACGCACCCCGCTGACGTCCACGTCCTCGACGAGCTCGGCGATCCGGCCGTGACCCGCGATCTCGCCGTCGGGGTCGATGTCCAGCCACGGGACCAGCACGAAGGCCCGCTCGTGGGCGCGCGGGTGGGGCAGCTCGATCTCGGCCTCGCTGATGCGCTTGCCCACCATGATGATGTCGATGTCCAGCGTGCGCGGGCCGTTGGGCACCTCGCGCACTCGGCCGAAGTTCTCCTCGATGGCCAGTGCCCGGTCCAGCAGGGTCAGGGGCTCGAGCGTCGACTCGGCGACCACGACGAGGTTCAGGAAGTCCGGCTGCGGGGGCCCGTCGCCCTCGAGCTTCGTCTCGTACACCGGCGAGACGTCCACCAGGATCAGGTCCGGGGTCTCGGCGAGGTACTCGACCGCCTCCGCGAGGATGGACGCCGACTCGCCCTGGTTCGAACCGAGGCTGAAGACGACCTTCGAGATCGGTCGCAGGTTGCCGAGGGTGTCAACGTCGATGTCAAAGGGGCCGTTGGACATTCTTGCTCCTGGTGATGGTGACGGACAGGTCAGTGAAGGCTTGCCGGACCGGTGCCTGGGGCTTGTGGACGGTTACGGTCACCGTCTCCACCCGGTCGTCGTGCTCGAGGCAGCCCGCGGCGATCCGGCCGGCCACCGTCTCGATGAGGTTCTGGGGTTCACCACTCAGCACAGCCTCGACAAGTCCAGCGATCTCCGCGTAGTTGACGGTGTCCGCCAGGTCGTCGGAGTCGGTCTCGAGCTGCAGCCCCAACTCGACATCTGCGACGAAGGTCTGGCCGTCACGTCGTTCCTCGGGGAAAACCCCGTGGAATCCCGTTGCTGAAATCCCTGTCAATGTGATGCTGTCCAAGCTGCTCACCCCCAATTCTCTTCTGCGACGGGTGTGACTCTACCCCAACCCATCAGGCGGTCACCGGGCCGGGTTGAGGTCCGACCCCGCCGCTCCGGGCAAGGCGCGCAGCCCGCAGCCGCTGGCCGACACGGATCGCGTCGAGCTGGCTGGGGACCTCGTGGGTCCGCACGGCCCACACGTCGGCGAGTGCACACCAGGTGCTGATGGCAGCGGTGGCGGCGTCCCGGCCGAGTGGTTCACGGCCGCCGAGCAGCTCCCCGAGGAACCGTTTGCGGGAGACGCCGACGAGGATGCGGTGGCCCAGCGCCTCGAAGCGTTCCAGACCTGCGAGCAGGTCCCAGTTCTGGTCCCAGGTCTTGGAGAACCCGACGCCGGGGTCCAACACGATGCGCTCGCCGGGGATCCCCGCGCGCAGCGCCGCGTCGCGCCGCACCACCAGCTCAGCCACGACGTCGGCCAGGACGTCGTCGTAGGCGGTGTCGGACTGCATGGTCTCGGAGTGGGACCGCCAGTGCATCAGGACGTAATCGACTCCGGAGGAGGCGACGACGTCGAGCATGTCGGCATCGGCGAGTCCGCCGGAGACGTCGTTGATCACTGCCGCACCAGCTGCGATGGCCGCCTCGGCGACCCGGGCGCGCATGGTGTCCACCGAGACGGTGATCCCGCGGCCCGCCAGCTCGCGGACGACCGGAACGACGCGGGCCAACTCGTCCTCGGCATCGACGCGCTGCGCTCCGGGGCGGGTGGACTCACCGCCGACGTCGACGATTTCCGCACCCTGGGAGGCGAGTTCCAGCCCGTGCGCCACGGCCGCGTCGGTGTCGACGTAGCGACCGCCGTCGGAGAAGGAGTCGGTGGTGACGTTCACCACTCCCATGACCAGCGTCATGGTCACCGCCGCCCGGTGATCAGCCCCATGGCCTCGGCGCGGGTGGCGGGGTCCCGGAGCTGGCCGCGCACTGCACTGGTCACGGTCTTGCTGCCGGGCTTGCGGGCACCGCGCATGGTCATGCACATGTGCTCCGCCTCGATGACGACGATCACACCCCGGGCCTCGATGTGCTCGACGAGGGCGTCGGCGATCTGGGTGGTGAGCCGCTCCTGCACCTGGGGCCGCCTGGAGTACACGTCCACGAGGCGCGCCAGCTTGGACAGGCCGGTGACGCGGCCGTCGGAGCTGGGGATGTAGCCGACGTGGGCGACGCCGACGAACGGGAGCAGGTGGTGCTCGCAGGTGCTGGTGACCTCGATGTCCTTGACGAGCACGAGCTCGTCGTGGGCGATGTCGAAGGTGGTGCCCAGGTACGTCTCGGGGTCCTGCGAGAGCCCGGCGAAGAGCTCCTCGTAGGCGCGCGCGACGCGGGCCGGGGTCTGCTGGAGCCCCTCACGGTCCGGGTCCTCCCCGACGGCGATCAGGATCTCCCGCACGGCGGCCTCG
Organism: Tessaracoccus rhinocerotis; assembly: GCF_007197885.1. Classification (GTDB taxonomy): domain Bacteria; phylum Actinomycetota; class Actinomycetes; order Propionibacteriales; family Propionibacteriaceae; genus Arachnia; species Arachnia rhinocerotis. Next base: position 51,182 of record NZ_VKKG01000002.1, on the reverse strand, counting down.
ATGCGGGCCTGGTCGACGGCCATGTCAGCGGCCCGACCCGGGGTTGGGCCACTGCGGAGGCTCCCAGGTGTCCGGTCCCGGCGTGGGCGGCTGCTCCCCGCCCGGCCGGACGGGGGGTTGCGGGTCCACGGGCCCCGGGGTCGGCGGCTGGGGGTGCGGGTGCGGGTCCGCCGGCGGGCCGATCACGTTCGGCCGACTCGGCGACGGCGGCACCTCGACGGGCGGGATGTCCGACGGCACGCGCAACTCTGAGCCGGTCCAGGCGGGGCGCTTCTCGCGGCGCCTGAGCGGCTTGAACACCTCGGCCACCTCGGCCTTGTTCAGGGTCTCCTTGGCGAACAGTTGGCGCACCAACTCGTCGAGGACGTCACGGTTCTCCTCGAGGACGTCGAACGCCTCCTGGTGGGCGGCGTGGATGAGCGACGCCACCTCCTCGTCGACGATCGCGGCGCTGTGCTCGGAGAAGTCCTTGCTGGGCTGGGAGCCGCGCATCCCCATGAAGGGCTCGGAGTCGCCGCCGCCGAGCTGGATGGCGCCGATGCGCTCGCTCATGCCGTACTGCATCACCATCGCCCGGGCCACCTTGGTGGCCTTCTCGATGTCGTTGGAGGCACCGGTGGTGGGGTCGTGGAAGATGAGCTCCTCGGCGGCGCGGCCGCCCATCATGTAGGCCATCTGGTCCAGCAACTCGCCGCGGGTCTGGGAGTACTTGTCCTGGTCCGGCATCACCATCGTGTAGCCGAGCGCACGGCCGCGCGGCAGGATGGTGACCTTCTGGACCGGGTCGTTGCCGGGCATCGCCGCCGCCACCAGGGCGTGTCCGCCCTCGTGGTAGGCGGTGATGAGTCGCTCGCGGTCGTTCATCAGCCTGGTGCGCTTCTGCGGGCCGGCGATGACGCGATCGATGGCCTCGTCGAGCTGGGCCTGCCCGATCGCGTCGAGGTTCATGCGGGCCGCCAGGAGAGCGGCCTCGTTCAGGACGTTGGCCAGGTCTGCGCCGGAGAAGCCGGGTGTGCGGCGCGCGATGGAGTGCAGGTCCACGTCGGCGGTCAGGGGCTTGCCCTTGGAGTGGACGCCGAGGATGTGGGCGCGGCCGTCGAGGTCGGGCGCCTCCACCGAGATCTGGCGGTCGAATCGGCCGGGACGCAGCAGCGCCGGGTCCAGGACGTCGGGTCGGTTGGTGGCCGCGATCAGGATGACGCCGCCGCGCACGTCGAACCCGTCCATCTCCACGAGGAGCTGGTTCAGGGTCTGCTCGCGCTCGTCGTGTCCGCCGCCCATGCCGGCGCCGCGGTGGCGGCCGACGGCGTCGATCTCGTCGATGAAGACGATGGCGGGTGCGGCCTCCTTGGCCTGTTCGAACAGGTCGCGGACGCGGGAGGCGCCGACGCCGACGAACATCTCGACGAAGTCCGAGCCGGAGATGGAGAAGAACGGGACGCCCGCCTCGCCCGCGACGGCGCGGGCCAGGAGGGTCTTGCCGGTCCCGGGCGGGCCGTAGAGCAGCACACCCTTGGGGATCTTGGCGCCGAGCTTCTGGAACTTGGCGGGCTCGGCGAGGAACTCCTTGATCTCCTGGAGCTCCTCCACGGCCTCGTCGACGCCCGCGACGTCGGCGAAGGTGGACTTCGGGGTGTCCTTGCTGGCCAGCTTTGCCTTCGACTTGCCGAAGGAGAGGGGGCCGCCCGAGCCGCCGCTGGACATCATCCGGATCACGAAGAAGAAACCGATCGCCAGCAGCAGGAAAGGCAGGCCGGTGTAGAGCAGCGTCGACAGGAACCCGGGGCTCGGGTTCTGCGCCACCCAGGACTCGAGCGTGCCCGACTGCTGCCGCTCGTTCAGGATGGAGACGATGTCGTCGACCTGGTTGCCGACCCAGGCCGTCTCGACCTTCTCCCCGGCGGCCGTGGTCACGCGGACCAGCTGCTCGCCGTCGACGAGGATGACTTCCTTGAGCTTGGTGTCACCCTCGAGCAGGGCGAGCACCTCGGAGGTGGGCTTCGTCTGGTACCCCACGAGCGAGGACACGAGCTGGCTGCCGAGTGTGAAGACCAGGATGATGATGATGATCCAGGTCAACCACCCGAACGGGCTCTTCATGAGTTTCTGCAACGAACAACGCCGATCTGGAAAACAATGGTGGGCAAGGGAAGGTTACCAGCGCCGACGAACGCGACGAAGGAGCTTGTTCGTCGGAACAGACAAATCGTGCTGGCGGAGGGAGCCCGTCGCCCTTGCGGGGGTCAGGGGGCGGCAGCCCCTGTGATCTAGAACATCCGGAAGTCCAGGTGCTCGGGCAGCGGGTCCAGCGTCCCTGCCGCCGTGGTGTAGCTGCGCCACAGGTCTTCGAGCTCGTTGCTGGTCTCCCGCAGGTTCGGCAGCACGAGCTCGTCGATGACTGCGCGGGCCGAGACCAGTCGACCCTCCGCCACCAGCGCGTTCGCCAGCGCCAGCTGCACCCGGGGCAGCTGCTGCCGCTCGGGTGGGAGCCGGTCGATGACGCGCAGCACCAGGCTCGGCACGGAGCGCGCGCGGGTGAGGTAGTCGATCAGGAGGTTGTCGTCCTCCGGACGCGCCTCCCAGGCCCGTTCGGCGTAGTCGAACGAGTCCCAGCCATCCTCCGTCACGGCGGCCAGGCAGTGCAGGGCCGCGGCGTTGGGCTCGGCGGCCACCGAGGCCTCCCAGTGCGCGACGGCGCTGCTGGGTTCGCCGTCGGCCCAGGCGCAGTAGCCGAGCAGGAGCTCCTTCAGCCAGCCGTCGGAGGCCCGCTCGACGTGGCCCAGCCACTCTGGACCGACCTGCGGCGAGCCGGCCAGCAGCGGCTCCGGTTCGGCCCCGCCTGCAACGGCCACCCACGCGGCCTGCTCCGGGTCCAGCTCGGCACAGAACGGCACCGCCGGGTCCGCCGGCAGGTGACCGGCCTCGACCTCGACGCGACCCCAGCCGTCGGCGTTGCGCCACACCTCGGGTGCGATGTCGGCGGCCGCGTCGAAGACCTCGCGGGCCCGCTCCAGGCCGCGCTCGGGCAGCTGGGCCGCGACGGCGCGGACCTCCGCCTCGTAGTCCTCGGGGCGCTCGCCGGTGACGGCGCCGAACGCCTCCACCCAACTGACGCGCTGCCCGGGCTCCAGCGCGATGTGCTCCTTCTGGGTGCGGGCGTAGCCGGACTGGAGCTCGAGGTAGCGGCCCTCGCCGTTCAGCCAGGACTGCCACCGGTGCCCGCCCCTGGTGTTGCCCCACACGAACTGCTTCTTGCCGCGCAGCTCGGAGGTGGACGCGAGCAGGGTTCCGGGGCCCTCGTCGTCGCGGATGGCGACCCACGGCGTGGCGGCGGGTTCGCCCCCAGCGCGGGCGGTGTCGAAGAAGTAGTCAGCGGCGCGGGGCGCCTTGAGCGGGGCGCTGGAGTCGACGTCGCGGCCGGTGTCGGGGTGGCCGATGCGAATCAGCCGGTCCTCGTAGTCGTTGTGGAACGAGCTGGTGGCCTCGGTGAGCACGCGCGCGCCGTCGGCCAGCGGGACGGCGGCGTTGGACCACCAGTAGAAGGGGACGGCATAGGAGTGGTGGTTCGCGATCCGCGCGCTGGTGTACAGGTGCCGGGAGCCGGCGGGCAGCCATGCCTCGAGCCGCCAGACGAGGCTGGTCAGGCGTTCGAAGGCCCACATCCGCAGGATCTGCTGCCCGTCCACCTCGACGATCCCCGCCCCGACCGGCGAGGCCGTCAGTCCCCAGTGCCCGGTGATGCCGAGGTTCCACTCGATGCCCCCGGCGAACCAGGCGTCGCGCAGTGCGAGGTTCCCGAACCAGATCGCGTCCGGCTGGAACAGCAGGTCGCGGCCCGAGGCCAGGTCCACGAGGCTCCAGAGCCTGCCGCCGAGCTCGGGCAGGAACGTCGCGCGCAGGTGCTCGTTGGCGAGTTCGACCGTGTCGAACGCGCGCTCGGTCACCGTGCGGCCATAGCGGTCCTGGGCGCGGTACGGGAGCATGCACGTCGGCCGCTCGACGAGGCGCCGCCCGGGCTGCTCCCCGAGGAGCTCGCGGTCGGCGTCGGTGATGGAGGTCTCGTGCTGCAACCGCAGGAGGGGCAGCCCTTCCGGGCCCACGTCCGCGGCCGGGATCGTGACCGTCCTGCGTGTGATCGTCGCGCCCGTGGGTGCCTCGGGTGCGGGGCGCGGATCGGCGGAGGGTCGCAGCGCGTCGCGGGAGTTGGTGCTCATGCGTGGAACGCTACCGCTTGCGAGACCGGAAACGGCAATTTATTGAGGCTCGGACAAAATACGGGCAGGCCCGCTGATCGGAGCGTCAGGAGTAGACGTGCGGGGAGAGGATCGCCAGGTCACGCAGGTTGCGGTAGCGGCCGTCGTAGTCCAGCCCGAAGCCCACCACGAACTTGTTCGGGATGTCGTAGCCGACGTACTTGACGTCGACCTCCATCCGCGACGCCTCGGGCTTGCGGAACATGGTCATGATCTCGAGGCTCGCCGGGTTGCGGGAGGCGAGGTTGCTCATGAGGTAGCTGAGCGTGAGGCCGGTGTCGATGATGTCCTCGACCACGATGACGTGGCGACCGTCCAGGTCGCTGCTGAGGTCCTTCAGGATCCGAACCACTCCGCTTGACTGAGTGCCGGAACCGTAGGAGGACACGGCCATCCAGTCCATCTGGACGTGGTTCTTCATCGCCCGCTGCAGGTCCGCGACCACCATGACGGCGCCGTTGAGGACGCCGACCAGCAGCACCTCCCGCCCGGCGTAGTCCTCGTCGATCTGGGCGGCCACCTCGGCGATCCGCTCCGCGATCTGGTCCGAGGTGTAGAGAACTTCGGACAGGTCATCTCTCACATCTGCAGCGTCCACCCCCACAGACTAGCGCCCGTCGGAGCTCGCTGGGACACCCGGGCGGAGCGGGCGCTCAGACCCGGGTCACGTGCAGCGTGCCGTCGGAGCGGTGCACCCGCGCGCCGGGCAGGTCGACCGGCCCCTGGCCCTTCCACGACGTGACCAGCGCGTCCACGGCCTGCAGGTGCACCATGCCCAACGGTTCGACGCCGTGGGCGGCCAGCCAGTCGCGGACGACCCGCAGCCGGATGGCGTCGGGCAGGTCCGCCACGTCGGCCCGCAGGTCGCGCCCGTCGAGCGCCTTCGCCCCGACGCCGAGCGCGAGCCCGTCCAGGTAGTCGGCGTCGATGCGCGCCAGGGCGGCGGAGCGCGCGAGTGCCGGTGCGACGTCGCGACCAAGCGCTTCGCCCAGGGCTCCGACGTGGTTGCGCACGCGCACTCGGGCGAAGCGGTCGTCGGTGTTGTGCGGGTCGGACCAGTGCTCGATCCCCCACTCCCGGCACGCCAGGTGCGTCGTGGCACGCCGGATCGTGAGCAGGGGGCGCAGGAACGGGGGCCGGACCTGCGCCATGCCGGCCAGCGAGCGGACGCCGGAGCCCCGCAGCAGTCCCAGCAGCACGGACTCGGCCTGGTCGTCGAGGGTGTGGCCCAGCAGCACGGGCACCCCGTCAGCCGCGAGGGCATCGAGGCGGGCGTCGCGGGCGGCGGACTCGAGGCCCTCGCCGGCGGCGAGGTCGACGGCCACGCGGCGCACCTCGGCGTGCACGCCCCGGTCGTCCAACCGGCGCACCACTGCGGCCGCCACGTCGGCGGAGCCGGCCTGGAGCCCGTGGTCGACCACGACGCAGCGCACCACCGTCCCCGACCGGGCGGCCGCCCACTGGGCGCCGAGCGCCAGCGCCAGGGAGTCGGCACCACCGGAAACGCCGACGACCACCTCGCCGGCGGGCAGCAGCGCCGCCACCGCCTGCGCCACCTCGAGGGCCGCGGGCCCGAGTTCACGCCTTGCCATGGACCCTCCGCAGGTACTCGGCCGGGTCCGCGATCTCCGCGGCCGTGGGCAGGTTCTCGGGCGCCTCGAAGGCTCTGGCCAGGCCGCGGCGCCCCACCCGTCCGGCCACCTTGCGGCAGAACGCCAGCCCGTCGCGGTACTGGGCGGTCTTGTCGACGGCGGGCATGAGCTTCGCCAGCCGGGACGGCCCGGCGTCGCGGGCGAAGGCCTTGCGCAGCTGGGCCACGGTGGGCACGTTGCGCCGGCCGACCGCGTCGGAGACGAAGTCGGCGTGGCCCTCGACGAGCGTCATGGCGGCCGACATCTCGTCCAGCGCACTGTGCCCCTCGGGGCTCGCGACGGCCGAGGCGGCACCGCGGCCGGCGGTCAGGTTCCGCAGGGCACCGGAGGCGGACAGGTCGTCGGTGGCGATCGCGACGAAGCGCTCGCGCAGGTACTCCCCCAACCACGGGGCGGCGCTGAACTGGACGGCGTGGGTCTGTTCGTGGATCGCCACCCACAGGTGGAAGTCCTTCGGGACGAGGCGCCTGGCGCGCTGCATGGCGACGATGTTGGGCGCGATCAGGTACAGCGTGGGCTCGGGCGAGAAGGCGTCGTACTGGCCCAGCAACTGGCGGCCGACGAACCCCATCGCCACCCCCGAGAGGCTGCCGTACCCAAGACCGACGAGACGCTTGCGGAGCCCTTCGCTGCGGGTCCGCATCGGCAGAGTTCCGATCACGGCGTCGGCCATCACCGTCATGCCGTGCGCCCAGCCGTCGCGGTCGGTGACCGCCACCCTCGGGGCGGGTTCGCCGTCGAGGCCGCTGAATCGAACGGCCAGTTCGCCGCCGCGGCGGGCGGCCACCCGCAGCGACCCGACGCTCTGGTGCGCCTCCGGGCGGGTGGCGTCGGGCAGGTCGGCCAGGAGCCGTCCGGCGAGCTTCTTCGCGAGGGACCAGTCGACGTGGGGGCGCAGTTGCATCAGCAACCGCATCCCGTGAGCGTGCCGACGGAGCGGTCGGTCCAGATCCGCGCGGCCCAACCGTCGGCGGACCCGTTGGTCATGAACGCGTAGGCAACCACCCGGCCGTCGGCGGTGACGGTGGTCCCGGCCAGAGTCGCCACGCGGGTGAGCGAGCCCGTCTTGGCCCTCGCGACCCCGCGTGCGGGGCTGGAGACCGGGTCGTCGAAGCGACCGGAGAGGGTGCCGGTCACGCCTGCTACCGGCAGGCCGTCCAGGACGACCGTGAGTCGGGGCTCGGTGGCCACGTGGCGCATCGTGGCGGCCAGCATCGCGGCGGGGACGGCGTTGCTGCGGGACAGGCCGGAGGCGTCGTGGATCACCGCAGCATCGTCCCAGAGGCCCAGCCCAGCCAGTTCCTCCTCGATGGCCGCGACGGCGCCCGCGAACGTCGCAGGGTGCCCCGTCCGCAGCGCCAGCTGCATGCCGAGCACCTCGGTGAAGGAGTTGTTCGACCGGAGCATGGCCTGCTCCGCGAGGACGTGGACCGGGAGCGATTCCACCCGCGCGATCTCCTCGCCTTCGGCAAGGGCGGCCACGGGCGCGCCGGTGACGGTGATGCCCTCGGCAGTCAGCTGGGCGGCGAAGGTCTGTGCCGCCAGCTCGGCCGGGGTGTTGCTGCGCACCCGGTTGGCCTGCCGACCCTCGTCGGCCCAGAGTGCGGTGATGCGGGTGACCTGGTCGGCGTAGTTGCCCGGCCAGGTCCGGTTCCACTCCTCCTCGAAGAGGGAGGCGTCGTAGCCGACGGCGACCGACGACTGGCCGGCGGCGCTGAGCGCCTCGGCGGCGGCGGCCGCGAGCTCCTCGAGGGAGGCGGGGCGCGGGTAGGTGCCGGGCTCGACCGGGACGCTGGTGAGCAGCGGGTCGCCACCGCCGACGAGCACGATCCGGCCGGGTTCGGGCTGGACGACGGTGGTGGCGAAGGTGTCCTCGTCCTCGAAGGCGTTGATGACCGCCGCGACCGTCAACAGCTTCGTGTTGGAGGCAGGGATGAGGGGCTGGTCCGCGTTGCGGGCGGCGAGCACCTCCCCCGTCTCGACGTCCAGCACCTCCAGCCCGAGCAGCAGTCCCTCCTCGGCGCCGGCGGCCAGGGCGGTGGTGTCGAGCGCGGCGAGCCTGGCCTCCAGCACCTCCCGTGACGGCTCCGTCCCGGGCTCCGCAACGGCCGCCGGGCCCACGAGGCCGGTGCCTATCGGCGGCTCCACCTGCTCGACCGGCGGCGGCTCGAAGAGGGTCGGGGGGACGGTGGTCGGGGCGCCCGTGGTCTCCGCCCCGAGGGCCACCATGGCCGGGCGCAGGAACACGGCGCCGACGAACCCCAGCGCCAGCAGCACCCCCAGGACGATCCAGACGGCGAGCCACTGCAGGGCCCTGCCCGATGACCTCATTCATGCTCCAGACGCGGTATTGTGCAACACATCCACCCGCACCGGCGGGTTGCCCTCAATCATAGGAGCGCGTTCAGTGAGCGAAGACGTCGTCGAGAACATCGAGGTTCTGCCTGCGGACCGACGGGTGCTGTTCGATGTCACCGTGGAGATCCCCAAGGGAACCAAGAACAAGTACGAGATGGACCACAACACGGGTCGTATCCGGCTGGACCGCACGCTGTTCACGTCGACGCAGTACCCGTACGACTACGGGTTCATCGAGGGCACGCTGGGCCAGGACGGGGACCCCCTCGACGCCATGGTGATCGGCGCCGAGCCCACCTTCCCGGGTTGCCTGATCGAGTGCTACGCCGTCGCCATGTTCCGCATGACCGACGAGATGGGCGGCGACGACAAGGTGCTGTGCGTTGCCACCGCCGACACGCGCCGTCACGCCGTGCAGGACCTGGACACCGTCCCCGAGCACATGCTGCTGGAGATCGAGCACTTCTTCTCCGTCTACAAGGACCTCGAGCCCGGCAAGTCCGTCGAGGGCGCCACGTGGACCGGCAAGGTCGACGCCGAGGACGAGATCAAGGCCTCCTTCGACCGCGCGAAGGGCACTCCCTTCGAGCACCACCACGTCAACCTGGCCTGACACCGCGGCCCCCCGCGGGTCTGCGACACTTGTCCAATGCCCGAGTACCTGCTGCTGCGCTCCCCCTCCGCCAACCGTGTCTACGCCGGTGAGGCGGCGACGCTGAGCGTCGCCGAACTCGAGCTGACCGCACCGTTCACCGCCGGGGCCTCCGACCAGGAGCTCGCAGGGGTCGGCTACCTCGCCTTCAGCGCACCCGGACTCGACGACGCCGCGTCGGCCACCATCGCCTCGCAGTCCACCGCGTTCGCGCTGTTCGAGCGCTCCGGTGACCTGCTGCGGCCGGTCGCCCTGCCCGCCGTGGATGCGCTCGACGACGACCTCGTCACCATCCCCAAGTACCAGGGCAAGACCAACGAGCAGTTCACGCGGCTGTTGCTGAACGTGACGCTGGCCGCCGTCACCCGGGAGGCCACCGGACCCCGGCAGGTGCTGGACCCGATGGCCGGCCGCGGCACCACCTTGTCCACCGCCCTGCTCGCCGGCCACGACGCCTTCGGCGTGGAGGCGGACACGAAGGCGTTCGAGCAGATGGCCGCGTTCTACAGCACCTGGCTGCGCCGCAAGCGGATCAAGCACAAGACCAGGACCACGCCCGTGCGCCGCGACGGCAAGTCCATCGGCAAGCGGTTCGACGCCACCATCACCACCGCCCTTGGCGAGCGACAGCTCACCTCCTTCACCGGCGACACCCGGGCGGCCGCGGACCTGTTCGGGAAGAAGAAGTTCGACGCCGTCGTCGTCGACGCCCCCTACGGCGTGGTGCACGGCTCGCACACCGACGTCGTCGGCCACTCCGGGCGCAGGGACCGCACCCCCGCCGGCCTGCTGAAGGAGGCCGTACCCGTCTGGGCCGGCCAGCTGGTGCACGGCGGCGCGCTGGGGCTCTCCTGGAACACGCTCGGCATGCCGCGCGAGGACCTCGCCTCGGTCATGGAGGCGGCCGGCCTCGTGGTCAACGAGGGCGGGGCCTGGGATCGCTTCGCGCACCGCGTGGACTCCTCGATCCGGCGCGACCTGATGGTCGCCACCAAGCCCTGATCCGGCCTTCCCTTTCCGTTCCGCTGATTCTGCTACCGGGAACGGTTTTTGGCACGTTTCAAAGTTGGCCCGGATTCGGTTCCCGGTCACAGAATCAGCGGGCAGCGTCCGGCAGCCTCCTAGACTCGGTGCATGAGACGACTCGTGTTGATGCGCCACGCCAAGACCGAAGGCAACAACCCGGGCGGTGACCACGCCCGAGAGCTGCTCCCCCGCGGTGTGCAGGCCGCGCAGGACACCGGCAAGGTGCTGGCCGGCCTGGGCCTGCAGTACGCCTTGGTGTCCACCTCCACGCGTACCCGACAGACGTTCACCGCACTCGGACTCGACATCCCCGTGGAGTACCAGCGCGCGTTGTACGAGGACGGCACCGAGACGATGCTGCAGCGGATCGCCGAGACCGATGACGCGGTGACGGGTCTGCTCGTGGTGGGCCACGCCCCCACCATCCCGAGCCTGTCGGCCCAGCTCAGCTACGCCGGTTCCCCCAAGGAGGCCGATGACCTGCAGTGCTGGTTCCCCACCTCCGCCTTCGCCGAGTTCACCTTCGAGGGGTCTTGGGCTGACCTGGAGCGCGACAACCTGGAGCACGTCCGGCTCGAGCGCGTGAACCGCGGCTGACTACGCCATGGACCGGTTAGTGAGGACTCCGTAATCGGTCGGTAACCACGGAGCAACCGAACAGCAACGGGCGAGGGACGGTTCGTTACCGGGCGACGGTCCTGCCGAAACGTTGACTCGGTTGGATCGTGACCATGAACCTTCTGGAACTCTCCGCAGGCGACACCGCCTGGGTACTTGCCAGCGCCGCGCTGGTACTCCTGATGACGCCCGCCCTGGCCTTCTTCTACGGAGGCATGGTGCGCGCCAAGAGCGTGCTCAACATGCTCATGATGTCGATCATCACCATGGCGGTCGTCGGCGTCCTGTGGATCCTCGTCGGCTTCTCGATGGCCTTCGGGGACTCGATCGGCGGCGTGGTCGGCAACCCGCTGACCTTCGCGGGGCTGTCGTCGCTGATGAGCCCGGACGCGATGGTCGGCACCATCCCCACCATGGTCTTCGCCGGGTTCCAGTGCGCGTTCGCGATCATCGCCGTGGCACTGGTCAGCGGCGCCGTGGCGGACCGCATGAAGTTCTCCGCCTGGATCGTCTTCGCTGCCGTCTGGGCGCTGCTGGTCTACTTCCCGGCCGCCCACTGGGTCTTCGCCTTCGACGACAGCGTCTCGGCTACCGGCGGCTTCATCGCCAACACCATCGGCGCCATCGACTTCGCCGGTGGCACCGCGATCCACATCAACGCCGGCGCCGCCGCCCTGGCCCTGTGCGTCGTCCTGGGCCCGCGCCTGGGCTGGGGCAGGACGCCGATGCGTCCCCACAACCTGACCCTGGTGATGCTCGGTGCGGGCCTGCTGTGGTTCGGCTGGTTCGGCTTCAACGGCGGCTCCGCCCTGGCAGCCAACGGCACCGCCGGCGTGGCCTGGGTCAACACCCTCGCCGGTGCGGCCGCCGCCATGATCGGCTGGCTCGTGGTGGAGCGCCTCCGCGACGGCCACGCCACCACCCTGGGCGCGGCGTCGGGCATCGTGGCCGGCCTCGTGGGCATCACGCCCGCCTGCGCCGCCGTCAGCCCGCTCGGTGCGCTCGCCATCGGCCTGCTGGCCGGTGTGGGCTGCGCCTTCCTGATCGGCCTCAAGAACAAGCTGGGCTACGACGACTCACTCGACGTCGTCGGCGTGCACCTGGGCGGTGGCCTCATCGGCACTCTGGCCATCGGCTTTCTCGCCGACCCCGCCTCCCCCACCGCCGCGGCGGGCATCCTCTACGGCGGCGGCTTCGCCGTGATGTGGGCCCAGTTCCTCGGCGCCGCCGCGGTGCTGGCGTACAGCTTCGTGGTGACGTTCGCGATCGCCAAGGTGCTCGACGTGACGATCGGCATCCGCGTCTCCGAGACCGCCGAGACCGCCGGCATCGACAACGCCGAGCATGCCGAGACCGGCTACGACCTCAGCCACGTCGCCTACTCGTCGCACTCGGTCAGGCAGACCATCGTCGTCCCCGTCCGTGAAGAGGAGAGTGTGGCATGAGGCTCGTGACAGCAATCGTCCAGCCCGGGATGCTCAACGCCGTCCAGGTGGCGCTGGCCCAACATGGGGTGGCGGGCATGACCGTCACCGAGTGCGCCGGCTACGCCCGCCAGCGCGGGCACCGCGAGGTCTACCGCGGCACGGAGTACATGATCGACTTCCTGACGAAGGCCAAGATCGAGGTGCTCGTGGGCGACGACGAGGCCGAGGGCGTGATCGACGTCATCCTCGCCTCCGCCCGCACCGGCTCCGTCGGCGACGGCAAGGTCTGGTCCACGGCGGTCGACGAGGTGGTGCGGATCCGCACCGGGGAGACCGGCGCCGCCGCCGTCTGAGGCCCCGATCCCCCCGCCCGGGGCCCCGCCTGCGGCCGTGCAGGCGGGGCCCCGGTGCGTCCGCGGCGGAGTAACGTGGCCGCATGGATGAGCACAGCCTCCCCTCGGACCTCCCCACGCAGCTGTGGATCGGGGGCGCCTGGGTCGACGGTGCCCGTCCCGCCACTCCCGTCGCCAACCCCGACACCGGGGAGCTGCTCGCCACCGTCGCCAACGCCGACGTGGAGCAGGGTCTCGCCGCGCTCGCCGCTGCCGACCACGCCCGCCCGGGCTGGGCCGCCACCCCGCCCCGCACCCGGGCCGAGCTCCTGCGCGCGGCCTTCGAGGCCGTGGTCGCACGACGGGAGGACTTCGCCCGGACCATGACGCTCGAGATGGGCAAGACGCTGCCCGAGTCGGACGGCGAGGTCACCTACGGGGCCGAGTTCCTGCGCTGGTTCTCCGAGGAGGCGGTCCGGATCGAGGGCCGCTACGGCATCCTGCCCGAGGGCACGCTGCGGGGCCTGGTGATGAAGCGGCCCGTGGGACCGTGCCTGTTGCTGACGCCGTGGAACTTCCCGCTGGCGATGGCCACGCGAAAGGTGGCGCCCGCACTGGCCGCGGGGTGCACCGTCGTGCTGCGACCCAGCTCGGTGACGCCGCTGACCACGCTGCTGTTCGCGCGGGTGCTGGCCGACGTCGGGATCCCCGACGGCGTGGTCAACGTCATCACCTCCACCGAGCACGACGTCACGGACGCCGTCATCGCCGACCCCCGGCTGCGCAAGCTGTCGTTCACCGGCTCGACCGAGGTGGGTCAGGCACTCCTGCGGCAGGCCGCGGACGGCGTCCTGCGCACGTCGATGGAACTCGGCGGGAACGCACCGTTCCTGGTGTTCGAGGACGCGGACCTGGCCGCCGCCGTCGAGGGCGCGAAGGCCGCCAAGCTGCGCAACATCGGCGAGGCGTGCACAGCGGCCAACCGCTTCATCGTGCACGAGTCGATCGCCGGGGAGTTCGCGCGCAGGCTCGCGGCGGAGTTCTCCAGGCTGGAGGTGGGCGACCCACTCGCCGAGGGCACCGACGTCGGCCCGCTGATCTCCGCCGACGCCCGAGAGCAGGTCCACTCCCTGGTGTCGAGCGCGATCACTGCGGGCGCCCAGCTGCTGACCGGAGGAGAGGTCCCCGACGGGCCCGGCCACCACTACCCGCCCACCGTCCTGGCCGGGGTCGGGCACGACGCCGCGATCCTCGGCGAGGAGATCTTCGGTCCCGTCGCGGTCGTGACCAGCTTCCGCGACGAGGCCGAGGCCCTGCGGATCGCCAACGCCACCCGGATGGGGCTGGCCGCCTACGCGTACACGCGTGACCCGGACCGCATCCAGCGGCTCGGGGTGTTGCTGGAGACTGGGATGATCGGGATCAACACCGGCGTGCTGTCCAACGCGGCCGCGCCGTTCGGTGGCGTGAAGCAGTCCGGGATCGGGCGAGAGGGCTCCCACGAGGGGATCCAGGAGTACCTGGAGACGGTCTACCTCGCGCTCCCGGATCCGTCCTGAGCCTCGCGGTGGACGGGTTCAGGCCCGTTCCAGCAGGTCCTGGTTGATGGCGGCGAGCACGAACGCCGCCACGCCGTAGGGATGGTTCGAGCCCTTGGGCGTCATCAGGTATCCCAGTCGCGGGGCGAACGGCAGCGGGATGGTGGGGCCGGAGATCTCAGGCAGCTCGACGTGCCCGCCGCGCCGTCGGACCGCGCCCGTGACCGCGGCCAGCGCCCGTTGGGCCGGGTCGAGGTACTCCTCACCCAGGTAGCCGACCCTGACGCCGTGCAACCAACCCGAGGCCACCAGGGCCGTCGCGGAGAGCTCACGGTAGCCACCGCGCGACTTGAACCAGCGGCGACGGTCCTTCAGGACGGTCTTCCAGGTGCCGTCCTCGGACTGCAGCGGCAGCAGCGCGGCACTGGTGCGGCCGAGGAGGCCGAGGATCTGCTCCCGCTCGGGATGGTCGTCGGGAAGCTGGTCGAGGATCATCGGCAGTGCCGCGACCACCCAGCCGTTGCCGCGGCCCCAGAACACGTTGGGGAACGGTCCGAAGCGCACCCAGTAGGCGTGGTGCCACAGGCCGCTCTCCTCGTCGAACATGCGCCTGGCGTACTGCGCCGGCTGTCGGGCGGCGACGTCGAGCAGGTAGCGGTCGCCCTCGATCCTGCCGTACATGGCGGGGAAGACGGAGAACATCATCAGCGAGTCCACCCAGACAGAGCGCGGGTAGATCCAGTTCCAGGGTGATCTTCCGAGGTGGTTGACCGCATCGTCGACGGCGCGCGGAGCGTTGCGGATGTAGTCGACGGCGCGCGCGGTCAGGGGCGCGAACCGGTCCATCCCCTTGCGCTCCAGCGTCCACGTGACCAGGGCGGGGGCCACGTGGTCGGAGTAGGTGATGGACGGCGGGTTGGCGAGGTAGTGGTCGCCGTAGCGCTCCAGACAGCTGAGGTAGCGGTCCTCGCCCAAGTGCTCGTCCAGCTTCGCGAGCGCGAACCCGAGCAGGGCCGGGCCCCACATCCAGGGCAGCACCCGCCGGTCGCGGTGGATGGCGGCGATGTCGTCGCACAACTCGACGGCAACCTCGAGGGCTGTCATGAGGCCACCTCCTGCGTCGCGTCCGCGTCGGCCCCGACCACCCGGGTGCCGGCGCCCCAGTCCAGGTCGAGGGTGTGGCCGTCGTGGCTGACGTGCAGCCGCGTCGGGAACCGTTCGGCCCTGACGAAGGGGGTGTCGAGGCGGGGGTAGTCGGTGGCGAGGCGCACGCCGTCGCGGTGGAGGCCGCCGTCCCAGCGCAGTTCGTGGGCGACGCCGTCGAGGGTGGCTGTGATGCTGCCCTCGCGCGGCCTGCGACCGACGGTGTGGGTCACGGGCATGGTGCGGACGCGCTCGCAGAACGCCGCGAAGCTGCCCTCGTCGGCAGAGCCCATCAGGACCACCCAGCCCGTGACGTCGCCCGATTGCACCACGGACTGGGGCTCGGGCTCGGCCCCGAGTTGCAGGGGTCGCATGGAGACGACGCCGATGAAGCCCTCGCCGCAGCGCGCCGCCAGCCAGTTGCCGCCGCCGGGGTGGAGGCCCATGGTGTGCTCGTCGAAGCGCTCGGTGGGCCAGAACAGGTGGGTGAAGCGGAGGCGTTCTCGCTCGAGGAAACCGCCGCGCAGCCGCAGGTCGTGGAGGGCGATCAGCAGGCCGCGGTCCTGCCCCACCTGCGGGTTGATGCCGTTGCCCACCCAGGAGGCGGGTGAGAAGTTGCGCGCCGTCTCGTCGAACATGGGGGCGCCGGGGTGCACGGCGAAGACCGGCACGCCGCCGGGCAGGATCGCCTGCCAGAGGTGCTGCTGGTCACCGAAACCACCCGGCTGGTAGCCCTGCGCGCTGGTGAGGAGGTGGTGCGGGGTGCGGAAGGTCTGGACGTCGGCGCGCTGGATCGCCACGCCCTGGGTCGCAGGGTTGAGCAGTCTCACGAGCCCCGGCAGCAGGGCGCGCGGCAGCCGCCGGAACGCCCCGAGGGGCTCGAGGAAGCGGTTGGTGTGCATCCGCCAGCGCTCGACCATGTCCACCGTGATCCTGATGGACTCCGGTGTGGTGAACGCCTCCATCAACCAGAAGAACAGCCCCGTGGTCTCGACGTCGCGGGCGGGCCCGACCTCCCCTACCACCTCGTCGACGTCCAGCCCGAACGACTCCTTGAGCAGCAGCTCCCCCGGGGCCGCGGCGATGCGGCGCAGCACCTCGGGGGTCTCGTAGGAGCTGACGACGAAGAACCCGCCGGCCTTGTCGAGCGTTGGGCGGAAGTCGCGGCCGAAGGCGTGGTCGACGATGTCGTTGACGTCGGCGCGGCGGGGATCCTTCTTCTGCGCCTCGTAGGCGCGGCCGGCCGAGGAGATGAAGTAGCGCTCGAACCGGTGGAGGGCCATGTCCAGCAGCAGCAGGTCCAGCATCGTCGTGGCGCGCCGCACCATCTCCTGTTCGCCGGAGAGGTCCACGAGCAGCGCCAGCGGGGCGACGTCCTCCTCGTAGTAGGTGTTGGAGTTCCACTCGGTGAAGCCGTAGCGGAAGCGGTGGTCGAACCAGGTCTCGAGCCGACGTCGCCCGCGCGCCTCCCGCTCGCGGCCGGTGAGCCGCCGGCCGTCGGGTCCGGGGTTGGTGAACTCCTCGTCGGGGTAGAGCCGCCCGGCGAGGTACTCGCACGCGGCGAAGATCACCTGGTGGTTCTCGGACCAGAAGCACATCGAGTCCTCGCCCTGCTCGTCCATCCAGTACCGGAAACCGAGCAGGCTGGTGCGGATGCGCTTGCGGAGGTCGTCGGAGACGTTGGGGTTGTCCGAGTAGGCGATCCGCAGCAGTGTCAGGACTCGGAAGTCCGCGCAGTCGAACCGGATGTCGACGAAGTCGCAGATGGTGTGGACGGGGGCCTCGTCGATGGGCTCGCCCGCCACCAGCTTGTCGAGGTCCCGGATGCCCGAGGGGGACATCTTCACGGCCATGCCCGGGTCGTCGGGCTGCGGCGGCGTCGTCTCGCGACCGAGCGAGCGCAGCCACAGTGTCAGCGAAGTGATCATGCGAGCTCCTCCCCGGAGACGACTTTTCCACGCCGACGGTCCAGTTCGGCCTGGTTGGACAGGGCGACGGTCCGGGTGAGCGGGTAGCGGCGCGCGATGGTCCAACCGAGGACCAGCAGGGCCGTGATGCCGATCCACATGAACAGGCGGATGCCGAGCACCGCCGAGTCGGGCTGGAGGGGTACCTCGTTGGTCACCGGTGCCACGTAGCCGCTGAACTGCAGCACGAGCCCGAGCGCCTGGATCACGATGGCCGAGGCGATGCCGCGGGTGAAGGTCATCAGGCCGGAGTAGGAGCCCGCGTTGCGCTGCCCGGTGGCCAGCTCGGCATCGTCGAGGACGTCGGGGAACATCACCCAGCACATCAGCTGGGCGCCGGCCATGCCCGCGGCCAGCATGAAGGCGAACACGTAGACCAGCGGCACCGGACCGTCGCCCGGGAATACCGCGACCGCCGCCGCGCCGACCAGTGCCAGCGGGATCAGCCGCATGTAGACGCGGTGCTTGGAGACTCGCCCCACCAGCCAGGTGACGATCGGGTAGGCGATCACGTTGACCCCGATGAAGATGCCGAGGAACACCTGCGAGTTGGCGCCCACCACCACGTAGAGGGCGTAGTAGAGGACCGTCGCGGAGATGATGTCGAAAGCCAGCGCCTGACTCAGGTACATGCCCAGCAGCTTGCGGAAGGAACTCGTCCGAAGCGGTGCGACGAACGTGCGCACCTCGAAGCGCTGCGCCCGCGGCGGGATGGGGGCTCGCTCTCGCGTGAACAGCGCCACCCCCAGCATGACGAGCATGAACACCGTCCCGAAGCCCAGGACGATGGCCAGGTACATCGGCCACAGCCCGATCTCGCCGCTGCGGTACTGGTCGAACAGCCAGGCGCCGAGCAGCGTCACCGTCGCCGAGGCCACCGTCGAGAACAGCAGTCGGGTGGTGTTGACCTTGTTGCGCTCGTCGTAGTCGGTGGTGATCTCGGTCGACATGGACGCGTAGGGCACGGCCATCACGGTCTGGACGGTGTTGTAGCCGATGTAGGACAGCATCGCCCACGCCATCTTGCCCAACTGGGAGTCGAGGACCGGGAACGGCAGCCACAGCAGCGCCATGATGGGGATCAGGAGTACGGCCCCGCCCAGGATGAACGGGCGGCGTCGACCCATGCGCGTGCGCACCCTGTCCGAGATGGCGCCCATGAGGGGGTCGTTGACCGCGTCCCAGAGCTTCGCCACCAGCACCGCGGTGCCTGCCAGTCCGGGGGCGAGCCGGATGACGTCGGTGAGGAAGATCAGGTACATGACGGCGATCAGCGACGACGCGCCTCCCGCGAAGACGTCACCTGCCGCGAACGTCAGCCGCTCGCGGACGGTGATTTCACCTGCTGCGCGCCTGGCGGCGGTGTTCTGGGTCACGGGGCAAGTCTGGCAGACCCCGGCGACGGCGTGGGGCGGTCCGCGCCAGCGTGACAGCGTCGCGCAGGGCGGGTGGCGGACGGGGGGTGTCCCCTTCCTCTGGTTAGGTACTCCCATGACTGACAAGCTGCTCGGCCGCGCCCGCCTCGTCGCCCAGGGCCTCCTGACCCGCCCGCACGCCGATCCGCTGGCCGTGGTCACGGCCCAGGGTGCGATGCAGGGCCAGGACCTGCCCGGGGTGATCGCGTCGACCGCGCTGCGGACGCCGTCGAACTCGGTCTCGGCCGTCACTGACGCGATGGACGCGGGTCTGGTGGTGCGCGGCTACCCGATGCGTGGGACGCTGTTGCTGCTGCCCGCAGCCGACGCGTCGTGGATGGGGCAGCTGTGCGCGGCGCCGGCGCTGAGGGCGGCCCGCAGCCGGCAGCACCAACTCGGGCTCGACGACGCCCGAATGGCCAGGGCGCGGGAGGTGGCTTTCGAGGCGCTCTCCCGGTCGCCGCAGGGGCTGTCCCGCGCGGACCTGTTCGCGCTCTGGGAGGCCGACGGCCAGCCCACCAAGGGCGGCCCCGGCTACCACCTGCTGGCACGGATGATCTCGGAGACCTTCCTGTTCTTCGGCCCCTGGAACGGCCAGGACCAGAACGTGGTCCTCGCCGAGGGCTGGGTGCCGGTGGGCTCGGGGCTGGAGGGCCGATTCAACGGCGATCGGATCGCGGCAGCGGCCGAGCTCCTGCGGCGCTACCTGTGCAGCCACGGTCCCGCCACCATCCGCGACTTCGGCTGGTGGACCAAGCTCACCCTGCGGGAGGCCCGTGCGGCGCTTGACCTGGTGGCCGACGAGTTCGAGGAGGGAAACGAGGCCGATCCCACCTACTGGCGCCCCGGGCTGCGCGACGAGGTGGCGGCGCTTGGCGACGCCGTCGCCAATCCCCTGCTCCTGCCGGGGTTCGACGAGTTCATCCTGGGCTACCAGGACCGCCTGTTCGCCATGTCAGCCGAGGAGCACCAGCGACTGGTCCCTGGCAACAACGGGGTGTTCGGGCGCAGCCTCGTGGTCGACGGTGTCGTGCTCGGGGTGTGGAAGCGCGGCGGGAGACCCTCGAATCGGCAGTTGGAACTGACCGAGTTCTCGCCCGTCCCCGACGACCTGCGGCCCCAACTGGCGCGCCTGTTCGACGCCTTCCCCTTCGTCAGCGACTGAGCGCGACGACTCAGGCCAGGTGGAGCGCCACCACGGCTGCGGCGTCGAGGCCCGAGCGGACCGCCCCCTCCATGTAGCCGTTGAAGCGCCCGGAGTACTCGGCACCCGCCCAGTGCAGGACACCCTCCGACTCCGAGAGAACGGGACCGTTTGCGGTCCACACGCCCGGAGCGAAGTGCGCGCCGTGACAGCCGCCGGTGTAGTCCTCGGCGGACCAGTCCCGCTCGACGTACTCGAGCGGCTCGGCCGCGACGTCGCCGAAGGTCCGCACCACGGAGTCCACGAACGCGCGCTTGCGCAGGGTGATCGAGCGCTTGGACAGCGAGTCGGCGTCGGCGCCCTCGAAGAATCCCATCAGGAGGCCGCGGCGGTTCTCGCCGGTGGTGGTGTCGAACGTCACGCGGACGGGGCCGTCGTCGGCGCTGGACTGGCCGGACAGGCCGCCCTCGCGCCAGAACGGGTGGTCGTAGACGAGGTAGGCCTTGATGACGTTGCCGCTGGCAACCTTCTCCGCGGTCTCGGCGCGCCACGGCGCCAGCGGGGGCTCGTGCTCGAGCTTGACCGCGAGCTTCGGCGGCAGGGTGGAGATGATGTGGCGGGCCTCGACGCGCTCGCCGTCGGCCAGCACGAGGGTGCCCGACTCGGGGCCGTGCTCGACCCTGACGACGGGGCTGCCCAGTCGGACGCGGTCGCCGAGCTCGTCGGCCATGGCTTCGGTGAGGGCGTGGACGCCGCCCTCGACGCGCAGCTGGTTGAGGCCGCCGTTGGAGGCCAGCATGCCCTCGAGGTCGGGACCGGAGTTGACCTCCATCAGTCCCTCCTGGAGGGTGGTCCCCTCCTCGAGCGGACCGAAGGCGGTCTGGTAGACCTTCTTGAATCGCTTCTGTGCGCCGACGGTGCGCAGGTTGGTCTTCACCCAGCGGGTGAGGTCCTGCGACAACCAGACGTGGTTGGCCTTGGCCCAGGCCTCGTCCTCCCGGAGGCGCTGGCCGAGGCGGCGCAGCCTGACCAGCCCGCTGCCGAGGTCAGCGACCTCGAACGGGGTGAGCTCTGAGGTCTCCTCGGACGACGGCAGCGCCTTGGCCTTGCCGCGCAGGCGAACCATGAGGTGTCCGGTGGAGGGGTTGCCGATGGTCTTGAGCCCGTAGTGGTTCACGAGTTCGGCGATCGAGTCGTGGCCGCTGCCGATCCACTGGCCACCGAGCTCGACGTACTGTCCGTCGGCGAGGATCCCGTTCTCGACCCGTCCCCCAACGCGGTCCCTGGCTTCGATGACGACGACGTCCAGGCCACGCCGGACAAGATCCCGGGCCGCAGTCAGGCCCGCCAGACCAGCCCCGATGATGGCGCAGTCGAACATGTCCCCTCCTCGTTTAGAGCACCGGTGCGACATCCGCACTGACCCAACCAGAGTACAAGGCGGGTCCCGACCCGCCGAAGCCGCCCCTCGGTTCGGACACGGACGAACCACCCTACTCGCAGCAAACGTCCTGACGCACATCCCGACCCACCCACCTGAACTGGGCTGACAACGCCGGAAGATGGAAAACCCCCGACCCACGAGGGGCCGGGGTTCTCCGGTTCTGGAGCCGCCCAGGAGAATCGAACTCCTGACCTACGCTTTACGAGAGCGTCGCTCTGCCTACTGAGCTAGGGCGGCAGCACGCAGAAACTATAGCGGCGCCGGGCGCAGGAAAGAAACTCCGCCCAGGCGCCCTCAGCTGCAGGTGACGCCCTCGTCCGGGACGGTGCCATCCTCGTAGAACGCGGTCAGGACGTCCTGGAGGCACTCGTTGTCACCGGTGGCGGAGCCGTGACCGGCGCCGTCCAACGTGACCAGCACCCCTGAGTCGAGCTGCTCGGCCATTGCGACGGCGTGCTCGTAGGGGGTGGCGGAGTCGCCCGTGGTCCCGATGACCAACAGCGGGGCGGCCCCCTGGCCGGTCAGCTTGAGCGGCGGCGCGGAGTCCGCGGTCCAGGTCTCGCAGACCAGGTCCATGCCCGAGTTCGGGGCGAGGGTGGGCGCGAGGGGCTTGACCTCCTCGAACCACTCGTAGGCCGCGTCGACGCCCTCGTCGGGCCAGTCGGCGCAGCGCATCGCCGGGAATGCTCCGATGGCCGGGTCACCGCGCATGTTGAGGCTGTCGGCGGCCTTGAGGAGTTCCTCGGCGCGGCCCTCCATGGCCTCCATGACCACGTACGTCAGGCCCTCGTAGGCCTCCTCGTCGGAGTAGAGGAACAACAGCACACCCACCGTCGCGAGGGTCTGGGTCAGCTCCCGCTCCCCCACCGTGATCGGGTTCGCGTCCAGTCCGGACAGCCAGTCCCCGATGGTTGCCATGACCTCGTCGCGGGACTCGCCGAAGACGCAGCGGTCCTCACCGGCACACCACTCGGCGTAGTTGCGCAGTGCCAGCTCGAAGCCCTCGATCTGGTTCGGGGCGCCCTCGTCGTCGGTGATGTTGACCGCCGAGTCGAGCACCATCCGGCCGGTGCGCTCCGGGAACAGCTCCGCGTACATCGCGCCCAGGTAGGTGCCGTAGGAGACGCCGAGATAGTTGAGCTTCTCCGCCCCGACGAGGTGGCGCAGCAGGTCCAGGTCCCGCACTACCTCGATGGTGCTCAGGTGGTCCAGCAGCGCCCCGGAGGCGTCCCGGCAGTCCTGGGCGAACTCGCCCCAACCGGCCTCGAGTGCCTCCTCCTCGGCTGCGTCGTCCGGCGAGCCGTCGAGCTCGTAGGCCTCGTCGATCTCCTCGGTGGTGCCGCACTGGACGGCCGTGGACTCGCCCGTGCCCCGGGGGTCCCATGCGATCTTGTCGTAGCTGGGCCAGCGGTCCCCGACGCTGTCGACCATGTACTGGCCGCCGATGCCGGGACCACCCGGGTTGAGGAACATCGGGTCCTGCGTCGGGTCCTCCACGGGAGACCTGCGCACCTTCAGCTGGATGGCGGCGGTGCCTGGGTCCTCCCAGTCGAGGGGGGTCAGGACGGTGGCGCAGAGGTCGCCGTCGTGGCACGGCTGCCAGTCGATGCTCTGCGTCCAGTAGCCGGCCAGATCCTCCCCGGGGGCGTCCTGGAACTCGACGTCGGGCTCGCCCTCGGGCTGGTAGTCGAGCTGCCGGTCCGGGTTCACCTCTTCCTCGAGCTCCCAGACCTCGTGCTCCGCCACGGGGACGGCGGGGACGCCCGGCTGCGGGTCCCCCTCGTCGACTGGCTCGCCCGCCTGGGTGGTGGGTTCCTGCGGCTCCACGGGCTCGTCGGCGGGGGTCCCGCCGGTGAAGAGGCCGCCGACGAAGAATGACGCAACCAGACCGACGGCGATCACGACGCACAGCACCTGTGCCCAGTTCACCCAGTTGCGTCGTTTCTTCATTGCTCTCCCATGGCAGGCGTCGCGTCCGTGTTCATTCTGCCCGACGACTCAACCACCGCCCGCCCTCCCAGACGGGGCTCCCAGCCGGAGAAGTGGTTCAGTGCCCGAGAACGGGCTCCGAACCACTTGTTGATTCGTCACAGGCACTCAGGGCCGGTGGATGCGGGAACCCGCCCGTCGCGAGTGACGACGGGCGGGTTCACGGGGGTGGCTGTGGCCTGGCTCAGCCCTTGTCAGCCCTGGCTGCGGCACGGGCGCGGCGGAAGGCGCCGTCGACGCCCCACAGGCCGCCCCCGACGCCGATCAGCACGAAGCCGACGGCGGCGAGCAGCAGCGTCTTGTCACCCAGGAAGCCCTCGCGGCCTTGGACGAAGGGGCTGAACGCACCCCAGCGGATGAACACCAGCGACCCGATGCTCAGCAGCAGCAGGACGACGCCGACCGCCCGCTGGACCAGTCCGATCACGAGCAGGAGCGCCAGGGTCCCCAGCGTGAAGCCGACGATCCAAGTCACGAGCCGCGGCTCGGGGATGGCTGTCTGGGAGAGGAACTCCGTGGTGCGGTCCACGTTGGTGAGCACCTGGTAGCCGGTTACGCCCAGGATGGTGGCCGTCACGAGGCGCAGGACGAACAGCCCGAGGCTGCCGAAGAAGCGGTCCGTGGAGACCTTGTAGGCGGTTGCGGGGTCACGCACCTCGTTCTCCGAGGAGGTGGCGACCACCCCGAGCCGCTCGTCACGGGCGCGGCGTTCGGCGTCGAGCTGGGCCTGGAGCTCGCGCTCCCTGGCCTCGGCCTCGTCGGCCTCACGGGCACGGGCGGCGAGCGCCTCACGGTCGTCGATCACCGCGGTCTCGCCGGTGCGGTAGAGGTCGTCCGGCAGCGGTGAGGAGCCGGCCACCGCCGTGGCTCCGGCCGCGCCCACAGCGACGGGGACAACGCGCGTCGCGTCGTCGTCGGCCACCCGGTCGTCCCGGGCGAGGGTGTCGTCGGTGGCGTCGGCGTCCGAGCCGACGGCGGGGCTCACCCGGGTGGCGTCCGGGTCGTACTCCTCGTCCCGGACGTCGTCCTCGGGCACCGCGGCGACGGTCTCGTCGTCATGGGGCTCGTCGTAGTCGTCGATCGAGGGCTCGTCGAGGCTCTCCTCCTCGAATGACTCCTCCTCGGAGTCCTCGAGGTCGCTCGAGCCGGCCGGGACCGGTGCGGGGATGTCGGTGCCGGGGGCGAGGCCCTCGCGCGGCTCGGAGGCGCCGAACTCCTCCGCCGTCGGCTCCTCGGCGGCGACCGGCCGACCGGTGTCGGTCGTGCCGGCAACGGGAGCGTCGACGGGTTCGACGTCGGGCTCGTCGGTGACGGCCGGCTCCAGCCCTGCATCGGCGTCGTCCTCTGGGAGAACGGGCTGGTCCTCGATCGGCGCACCCATGACGGCGGCGTCGTCGGAGGTGTCAATGGGCTCCTGCGGGGTCTCGGGAAGACCGTCCTCGGAGGGCGGGGTGGCCTGGGGCTGTGCCGCGAAGTCGTCCTCGGCCGTCTCCGCCCCCGCCGCGGCGCCCTGGTCAGTTACCGGAGGCTGCGCGACTGGGCGCGGCCGCTCGACAGGCACGGACTGCTCGCTGGAGTAGTCGTCCCACTCGACCGGGCTCACTGTGGTCCCGTACTCGCTCTGCTCATCGTTCCATTCGGCATCGACGTCGCGGGGCGTTCCCTGACGCACCCAATCGGGTTCTTCTGGTGTGGACATGGTGGTTCCTTCTCCGGGTGAGTTGGGATCATCCTCCCATCCGAGCGGCCACAGCGGCGGCGGCACACGCCGTCGGCGGGTCGCGCGGGTGGTGCGGCACGCCTGCGGGGCTCAGACAGTGGTGCGGCCGGCCTCGGCCAGGCTCACCATCAGCGCCTCCATCGCCAACTGTGGAGCGACGTTGGTCTCCAGCGCCGTGCGCGCCTCGAGGATCGCGTCGAGCGCGTGGATGGTCTGCTCGCCGGTGGAGCGCCGCGCGATCGGACTGATCTGGTCCGTCAGGTCCGCATTGATGAGCTCCACCCCGGGTGCGGTCTGGAGGGCGAGCACATCGCGGTAGAAGCCCGTCAGCTCGGTCAGGACGTTGTCCAGGGCATCGCGCTGCATCCGCTTGGCACGCATCTTCTGCTGGTCCTCGAGTTCCCTGACGGCCGCCTGCGCGGAGCGGGGCTTGGCGCCGCGTCCGCCCATGCCCATCGCGGCCTGCAGCTCCGCGAGCTCCTTTGCGTCGACGTCGGCGGTGGCCTGCGCGGCCTCGTCGGCGCTGGCGGCGACGAGGTTCTCCGCGGCGGTCAGGCAGTCGGTGAGGCAGCGGAGCCTGCCCGGGAGCGTGAGGATCTCGTTGCGCCGGATGCGGGCGGAGTCGGAGCGGGCCAGCATCCTGGCGCGTCCGACGTGGCCCTGGGCGGCGCGGGCGCAGTGGGCTGCGAGCGCCGGCGAGATCCCGTCGCGCGTGACGAGCAGGTCGGCGACGGCGTCGATCCCGGGGGTGACCAGTTGCAGCTTGCGGCAGCGGGAGCGGATGGTGACGATTACGTCGTCGGCGCTGGGCGCGCACAGCAGCCACACCGTTCGGGGGGCCGGCTCCTCGATCGCCTTCAGCAGGGCGTCGGCGCCACGCTCGGTGACTCGGTCAGCGTCCTCGACGATGACCACCTGCCAGCGCCGGTTGACGGGCGAGACGTTGGCCCGGCCGACCAACTGGCGGACCTCCTCCACGCCGATGGAGAGCTGTTCGGTGCGCAGCAGCGTCACGTCCGGGTGCGCGCCGGACAGGGAGGTGCGGCAGTCGTTGCACTCGCCGCAGCCGCCGCGTTCGCACTGCAGCGCCGCAGCGAAGGCCTTGGCAGCGTTGGAGCGGCCGGATCCGGGAGGGCCGACGAACAGCCACGCGTGCGTCATCGCGTGGCGGCCGCCGGAGGTGGCGCGTTGCAGCACCTCGACGGCCTTGTGCTGGCCGATCAGCTCATCCCAAACAGTCACGGTGCCCATCCTGCCAGCAGGCACCGACAACCGGCTCAGTCACCGTCGAGCAACTGCTCGACCCGGGCGGTGATGGCGCTGGTGACCTCGGTGATCGGGAGCCGGGCGTCAACCACCAGGTAGCGCTCCGGAGCGGCCTCGGCCAGGTGCAGGAAGTGTGCCCGGACGCGGCGGTGGAACTCGTCCCCTGCGCCCTCGAGCCGGTCCTTCTCGGCGATCTGCGCCACGGCGTCGCCGGGGGCCGCGTCGAGCAGGATCGTCAGTTCGGGGCGGCGCCCGGCGGTGGCCCAGTCGGCCACCTGCTCCACCTCGGCGACGTCGAGTGCGCGGCCGGCTCCCTGGTAGGCGATCATCGAGTCGACGTAGCGGTCGCACACCACCACGAGCCCCTCGGCGAGTGCGGGCTCGACCACCTGCATCAGGTGCTGGGCCTTGTCAGCAGCATAGATGAGGGCCTCGGCGCGGGGCGCGACGTCGCCGGTCGCCGGGTCGAGGACGAGGCTGCGCAGGCTCGCGCCGAGTGGGGTGCCGCCCGGCTGCCGGGTGTGGACGTGGGGCGTGCCGCGGGCGGTCAGCCACTCGACGAGCGCGGCCGCCTGCGTGGACTTGCCGACGCCGTCGCCACCCTCGAGGACGATGAAGGCTCCCGTCATCGCTTCTTCTTCGCCTTCTCCTGGTACTTGCGGAGCTTGGCGATCCGCTCGGGCCACTGCGCCACGAACCGGGCGCGGGAATTGACCATGGTGAAGCGTCGCCGCTCGGCGCGGGCGCCCTCGCGGAACGCCTCCTCCAGCGTCAACCCCTCCAGCGCGACCGGCTCGTCGGGGGGCGCCACGCAGGACCTGAGGTGGGTGCTCAGTTCGTCGAGCAGGCGCACGATCTTGGTCAGGGGCTTGCCCGGCAGCAGCGACGCGACGGCGGCGGAAACGGCCAACTGCTCGGCCGCCTGGAGCGCGCCCTCCCACTGCTTGTCGGGTGAGGACTCCTCCAGTGCGCGGCAGCGGTCGGCGAGGATGTAGACCCCCTGCTGGGCGCGGCGGTGGAGCAGCGGCGCAGCCAGGTCGTGCGAGGTGTCGCCGAGCCGGGGCGCGTGCACCGCGCCGACCAGGGTGTCGGCCACCCGCAGGGCGACGGGGACGGCGTCGCCGATGCTGCCGAACGGGGCACCGGAGACGAGCTCCTGGACGGACCTGCACCACTGTGGGTCCAGGGCGTGCGCGAAGCCGCGGACGTCGCGGGCCACGGTGGCGAGCTGCGAGTTCAGGACGGCGACGTCGTCGGGGCGGGCGGAGGCGAGGTCGAGCAGCGTGTCGACGAGGTCGTGCAGGTCCCGCGCGAAGACGGCGGTGACCAGCTCCTCCAGCGTCGAGTCCCGCCGCACGGGCTGCGGCTGTGGGAAGTCGGTCATGCCCGTGGCGGGCGGCCCGAGGCGCTGCTGCAGCGACGGGAACGAGTCCACCGGGGTGGCGGAGACCGAGAGCATGGAGGAGAGCACGAACTCGCGCTGCTGCGGCGTGAACTCAACGGTGGGGGTGATGGTGGTCTCGCGGTAGCGGGCGGTGGTGACGCCGCCGCGCCGGACCGCGACCTGCTCGTCGACGATGGCGGCCACTGGGGCGTCCTCGGGCCCGAGCATCGTGTACTCGGTGCGCTCGATGTCGAGGGCCGCGACCGGCCCGAGCACGGCTCCGCGCGCGATCGGGCGCACGAGCATGGCGTACTCGAGCGGGAGCTCAGCCGTCGCCCCTACGGGCTCGCTGCGGTGGGCGGGGAGCCTGGGCGCCCAGGCGGGCGCCTCGAGCACCCAGTGGCCCAAGCCCTCACAGACGCGGTGGGAGACCGTCACCCCGGAACGCAGGAGCCGGTTGTCCGGCGAGTCGATGATGGTGACGTCGGTGGAGGTCCCGCTTGCGCGACGCTGGGTCAGCCGCACGATGCCGACGGCCCTCGAGGTCATGGGCGGCGCAGTCGCCGTGAACGGGACGTGGAACCGCATCGCTGACTTGTGCTTCTTGCCCATGCGAGGTCCTCAGCTCACTCGGTGGTGGTCTTCTTGGCCGGCGTCTTCCGAGTGGTGGCCTTCTTCGCCGGCGCCTTCTTGGCGGGTGCCTTCTTGCGCACCGGCTTCTTGGCAGGTCCCTTGGCGCGCTTCTCCGCCAGCAGCTCGAACGCACGCTGCGGCGTCACCGCGTCGGGGTCGTCGTCCCGGCGCAGGGTGGCGTTGGTCTCGCCGTCGGTGACGTAGGGGCCGAAGCGGCCCGACTTGAGCACCGTGGGCTTGCCCGAGACCGGGTCCTCGCCGAACTCCTTGAGCGGCGGCGCCGCGGCCGCGCGCCCCCGCTGCTTGGGCTGGGCGTAGATCGCCAGCGCCTCGTCGAGGGTGATGTCGAAGATCTGCTCCTCCGACGTCAGCGAACGCGAGTCCGTGCCCTTCTTCAGGTACGGGCCGTAGCGGCCGTTCTGGGCCGTGATCTCCACGCCCTCGGCATCGGCGCCGACCACCCGCGGCAGGCCCATCAGCTTCTTGGCGGTCTCGAGGTCGACGCTGTCCAGCGACATCGACTTGAACAGCGAACCGGTGCGCGGCTTGCGCGACTTCGGCGCGTCCTCCGGCAGCACCTCGGTGACGTAGGGCCCGTAGCGGCCGTTCTTGGCGACCACCATCAGCCCGGTGTCGGGGTCGACGCCCAGCTCGTGCTCGGCGTCGAGGGGCTGGCTCAACAGCTCCTGCGCGTACTCGACGGTGAGGCCGTCGGGGGCGACGTCCTCCGGGACGTTGGCCCGCTTGCCCTCGGAGTCCTCGACGTAGGTGCCGTAGCGTCCCACCCGCACGTTGATGCCGGAGTCGGCGATGGGGAAGGTGGACAGCTCGCGGGCGTCGATTTCACCGAGTTCGTTCACCAGCGCGTGCAGCCCCTGGTGCTCGGAGCCGTCCGGGCCCCGATAGAACTCGGTGAGGACCTCCAGCCGGTCGGCGTCACCTGCGGCGATCTCGTCGAGGAGCTCTTCCAACTCTGCGGTGAACTTGTAGTCGACGAGCTTGGAGAAGTGCTCCTCCAGCAGGCGCGTGACGGCGAACGCCAGCCACGTCGGCACCAGCGCCGAACCCTTCTTGAACACGTAGTCCCGGGCCGTGATGGTGCGGATGATCGACGCGTAGGTGGACGGGCGGCCGATCTCCAGCTCCTCGAGCTTGGCCACCAGCGACGGCTCGGTGTAGCGCGCCGGCGGCTTGGTCTCGTGGCCGGCGGCGGTCACGGACTCGGCGTGCACCTCTTGGCCCTGCGTCAACTGCGGCAGGCGCGCCTGGGAGTCGTCGGAGGCCGCGGCCGCGTCGTCGGAACCGGCGACGTAGGCCTTCAGGAAGCCGTGGAACACGATGGTGCGCCCCGACGCCGTCAGCTCGGCCTCGGTGACCGTGCCCGTGGCCAGCTCGACCGGCGCCGCCAGCCTGGCGTCGATCCGGACGGTCATCTGCTCGCCGCGCGCGTCGGCCATCTGGGAGGCGAGCGTGCGACGCCAGATCAGCTGGTAGAGCTTGAACGCGTCGCCCACCAGACCGGTGCGGTCCGGGTGCTGGAATGCGTCACCGGCGGGGCGGATGGCCTCGTGGGCCTCCTGGGCGTTCTTGACCTTCGACGCGTAGTAGCGAGGCTTCTCCGGCAGGTAGGACTCGCCGAACAGCTCCGCGACCTGCGCCCGCGCGGCCTGGATGGCCGAGGCCGCCAGTGTCACCGAGTCGGTACGCATGTAGGTGATGAAGCCCTTCTCGTACAGCTCCTGCGCCACCGACATCGCACGCTGCGCGGTGAATCCGAGCTTGCGGCCGGCCTCCTGCTGCATGGTGGTGGTGCGGAAGGGCTCGTACGGGCGGCGGGTGTAGGGCTTGGCCTCCACCGAGGCGACGGCCAGGCTGCCGCCCTCGATGGCCTCGGCCAGGGACTTGGCACCCGCCTCGTCGAGGATCACGGCGGTCTGGTTGGTGACCCGGCCGGAGGCGTCGAAGTCACGGCCCTGGGCGATCTTGCTGCCGCCGACGGTCGTCAGGCGGGCGGGGAAGCTGCGGGGATCGGCCTCGGCTCCGCCGTCGAGGACCGCGTCGAGGTCCCAGTAGGAGGCCGGCACGAACGCGATCCGCTCGCGCTCGCGGTCCACCACCAGGCGGGTGGCCACGGACTGCACGCGGCCGGCGGACAGGCGCGGCATGACCTTCTTCCACAGCACCGGGGAGACCTCGTAGCCGTAGAGGCGGTCCAGGATCCGGCGCGTCTCCTGCGCGTCCACCAGGTCAGTGTCCAGGGCACGCGGGTTCTTCACGGCCTCCTCGATGGCGCTGGGGGTGATCTCGTGGAACACCATCCGCAGCGCGGGGACCTTCGGCTTCAGCTCCTCCAGGAGGTGCCACGCGATGGCCTCGCCCTCGCGGTCACCATCGGTGGCGAGCAGGAGTTCGTCGACCCCTGCGAGCTTGGACTTCAGGTCCTTGATGGTCGCCTTCTTGTCGGCCGCCACCACGTAGAGGGGCTGGAACCCCTCGTCGACGTTGACCCCGGTCCGCGCCCACGGCTGGCCCTTGTACTTGGCGGGCACCTCCGCGGCACCGGTCGGCAGGTCACGGACGTGGCCGCGGCTGGACTCCACGATGTACCCGTCACCGAGGTATCCGGCGATCTTGGTCGCCTTCGTGGGCGACTCGACGATCACGAGTCGCTTCAGCTTGTCGGCCATGCAACTTCTTCCATTCGTGGGAGCAGGACGATTGGAATGCTAGCCGACGTCTCGCACTCCACCGACCGGGTCCTTGCCCACCGGGCCCGGCGAGACCGTGGCGCCAGCGCAAACAATGCTGCGCTGGGCGCGGCACTCGGCGCCCGGCGCGACACTGTTGCGCAGGGATCAGCCGGGCTCGCCCGTGTAGAAGCCGAAGGTGGCGTCGGCGTTGCGGGCCGCCACGCCGGCGTCGGCCCCGGAGGCGACGTGCGCGGCCGCCCACGCGTCGGCGGCTCCCCGGTAGAACTGCCTGCCCTCGGCGGTTGCCGCCCAGGCCTCCGCCTCCTCTGGGGCGAGCTTGCCGTGGATGCCTCCGAGGTGGAGCGACAGCCCGAGCAGGCCGCCGTCCCAGCCGACGCCGGTGGCGCCCGGGCCGAAGGTGTCCCACATCTCCTGGGGCACGTCGGCGACGCGGGCCACGTGCTCCAGCACGAGGCGGGTCTCCGCGCCCTGCTCGGCCAGACTGACCGTGACCCAGCTCATGCCGCCGCCGAACTCCCAGGTGATCCGGTAGCGGGCGGTCCCCTCCGACGGCGGCTCGCACTCGAGCACCTTGCCGCCGGCGTTGCCGACCAGTTGGTATCGCCCGCCCAGCGCGAGCTCGCCCTCGACGGGCATGAACCAGCGCTCGATGCGCTCGGCGCTGGTGACGGCCTCCCAGACGTCGTCGATCGGCGACGGATAGGTCTGTTCGAGGCTCTGCACGCGGGAGGGCTCACCCTCGCGCTCCTCCTCCGCCACTGCCCGGGAGACGGCTCCAAGTTGTGTGATCACGTCGACCATGTCAGTTCTCCTTGTCCTGTTCGTCCTGGCGACGCCTGCGTCGCCCTCTTGCCAGCTCGGTGCCGAGCGCGTCCAGCTTGGGCACCCAGAAGCGCTCGAAGGCGCTCAGCCACTGCCGCGCCTCCTCTGGCCCACGACCGTCGACCGAGTACAGCCGACGGGTCCCCTGTGCCCGCACGCTCGCGAACCCGTTGTCCCGGAGCACCTTCAGGTGTTGCGAGACCGCGGGCTGGCTGATGCCGAACTCGTCGCCAACGCTCCGGCCGACGTCGCCCGCGCCGAGCTCACCGTCGGCGAGCAGTTCGAGGATCCGCCGCCGCACCGGGTCACCGAGGACGTCCAGAGCGTGCATGGAACCATTGTTAAGCAGCGACTTATTTAAGTCAAGACTTAATTGAGAGCGCCGACGACGTGTGGTTCCTCCTCGACGGCCTCCCCCGACCCGCCGAGCACGAGCAGCTGGTCGCGCAGGGCGTCGCGGATGACAGGAATCACGCCGGCGGCCAGCTCGGCGGGGTCCAGATCGAGGACCTGGGCCACCGCCGCCAGCACCTGGCCGACGGTGAGGTCGCCGTCGAGCGCGCCCAGGGCGGCGGCCTCGGCGGTGTCCACCTCGATGGCCCGGAGCAGTCCGCTGCGCTGACGCAGCACGATGTGCTGGGGGTCCGCTGCGCCGGGCTCGCCGATGGTCTCCTGCTTGACGTCGGCCAGGCGCGGTGCGGCGGCGAGCAGCTCGTCGAGCGGGAGCAGCGAGGCATCGATCGCGTCGCGGGCCTGCGCGAAGGCGATCCCGACGGGCTGGACGACGGCGTGGGGCCAGCTCTCGAACCGGAGCTGCGGCTCGGCGCGCCCGGCAGCCGTGAGCATGATCCAGCCCATGCCCACCTCCTCGATCCCGAGCTCGTCGAAGTAGTCCAGCCAGCGTCGGTAGGCGGGCAGCCACTCCTCGGAGCCGGCGAGACCGGCGTCGGTGAGCCACAGCTCGATGTAGGAGTACCGGTCGAGGCGCTCGCGCTCGATCACCCAGCAGTCCAGGCCGGTGCCCTCCACCCAGCCGCGCAGCCGCTCCTGCCAGGGCTGGTCGGCCGTGACCGCCCAGTTGACGAGGAACTGGGCGGTGCCGCCGGGGTTGAGGTGGTCGGCCGAACCGCGGACGACGGCCTCGACGAGACCGTCCGCGGTGTGGGTGCCCTCGCGGTAGGTGAGGCGCGCGTCGCCCCCACTGGGCGGGCTCATCACGTAGGGCGGGTTGGACACGATCAGGTCGAACCGCTCCCCCGCCACCGGCTCGTACAGGGAGCCGTGCCGCAGGTCCACCTCGACACCGGACAGCTCGGCGGTCAACCGGGCGCACTCGAGCGCGCGCTCGTTGAGGTCGGTGCCGACCACGCGCTCGCAGTGCCGCGCCAGGTGCAGCGCCTGCACGCCGCAGCCGGTGCCGAGATCCAGGGCGGAGCCCACCTCGTCACGCACGACCAGCTGCGCGAGGGTGAGCGACGCCGGGGAGGCGCCAAGCACGTAGTCGGACCGGGTGGCCGAGGTGGCCGCGTCCATCCCGGGGGTGAGGTCGCTGGCGAGGAAGCCAGAGGCGCCGTCGTCGGGCGAGTCGTAGGGCCGAAGGTCAAGCAGCGCCACCACGTCGTCGCCGTCGCGGCGCAGCACCCCGCCGGCCACCAGGTCCTCGACGTCGAGGGCGGCCTCGGCCCGCGCCGCTGGCACGGCCTGTTGCAGCAGGAACAGGCGGACCAGCACGGCCAGCGGGTCCATCGCTCCGGCCAGCGCGACGTCGGCGGCGACGGTCGTGTTGCGTCCCAGTGCCTCCTGGCCGGCCTCGCCGATCCGGTCCAGGACAGAGTCGACGGTGTAGCCGGCCGCGGTGAGTCGCTCGCGCAGGGAGGTGGTGTCCAGTTGCATGGGCCACACACTAGTTGCAGCCCCGCCCGCTTTCGGCGCTCCGCACGGCGAACCCGCCGGATGCCACAATGCCGCGGTGAACACGTTCGAACTCGTCGCCAAGCCCGGCAGGATCGCCCTCGGCTTCGCCGTCGCCGTCGGGGTGGGCCTGGCTGCCGTGCTCGTCAGCTACGGCCTGATCAGCCAGTTCAGCAACTGGACCGCCACCCGGGTGATGCCGCTCGCCCTCGGCATCGGGGCCGTGGTGGCCGTGGCCATGGTGCTCAACACGCTGTTCGGCACCATCAAGCGCATCGAACTCGACGACCAGTCGCTGCGCATCCACCTGCTCTCGGGGGCGACGAAGGAGTACCGCCTGGGCGAGAACCAGTTCGCGCCCAAGGTCACGCACCAGATGAACCGGGGACAGCACGTCGGCACCACCCGAGCGCTCGAGGTGATGGGCCCGCACGGCACCGACACGCACGTCATCGGATTCGAGGCCGACGAGTTCAACGAACTCATCCACCGGCTGACCGGCCGCTCGATGGGGGTACCACCCGCGTCCCCGCAGGCTCCCGGCGCCCCCTCCCCCGTGCCCGGCGTTGCCGCTCGGCGGCCGCTGGAGTTCCAGCCGCAGCGCTTCGAGATCACCCGGGCGCCGTTGCGCAAGTTCTACGTCACGCTCTGGGTAGTCGCGGCGGTGCTCGTGTTGCTGGGCGCCCTCGCGGCCTGGGGCATCAGCACTGACCCCGACACCGAGGCGTACGTCGCGTGGCTGGTGCTGGGCGCGTTCATCCTGTTCGCCCTGCTGGTCCTCACCCCCCTGCTGGTCATGCGGCGACGCGCCGCGAAGCTGCCGAGCCAGATCGTCGTCGCACCCACCTGGGTGGCATTCGACGACCGCTCCTTCAACTACTCCGAACTCAAGGTGATCCAAATCAAGCCGCCGGGCGAGTTCATCAACCGCTCGGCCAAGATCCTCACCAAGGCGGACGAGCGCATCATCTACGAGCTCGGCATCGGCACCCACCGCAAGATGTTCGAGGGCTACGACCAGTTCGCGCACCTGCTCGAGCAGGCCGGGAACGCGGCCGCCGGTGTGGTGCGCATCGACTGGAGCTGAACCGCCTCAGCCGGTGCCCGCCGTCGCGGTGCGCACCACCTCCTCGGGGAGCCCGGGAAGGCGCGGCTGTAGGACCGCGCGGACGCTGACCTCCAGCACGAACGCGCGCTCGTCACCGCGCACGTCGCATTCCATCAGGGTCGCCTGGTTCGCGTCGGCGGCAACGTCGGCTGCGGCACAGCCGTCGAATCCTTCCGCCATCGCCGAGGCACCGGCCAGCGCCGCCAGGTCGGCGGCGTCCTGTGTGGCGGTCACCTGCGCCAGCCAGGTGGCGAGGATGGACGCCGCGGTTGCCGCCACCACTAGCACCATGGCGACGCCGGCGGTCAGCACGGTGCCGACGCCCCGCTCGTCATCGCCGCTCACGACCCAGCCCCCGTCTCGTAGCGGGCCCACGACTTGTCCGTGACGTCGACCACACCGATGCCGAAGACGTCAACGGGGATCGCGACGGCTACCTCCACGCCGTCGTCGACGTCGCGGACCGCCACGCTCGCCCCGTCCGGGGCCTGCGCCTCCGCGAGCCGCGCGGCGACGGCGTCACCGCGGGCCAACTGCCGCGCGACCTCGGAGCTGGTGCGCGCGGCCGCGGCCTGCGAGACCCCGAGCAGCACCACCCCGACGAGCACCGCCGCGAGCAGGGTGGCCGTCACGAAACCCACTGCGAGTTCCACGGTGACCAGCCCCCGCTCGCGGAGCCCGGGGAGGCGGCGTGGGGCGACGCCCACCGGCGCCTCCCCGGGCCCGGTGCTCATGCGGCCAGCATGTCGAAGATGCCGACGACCCATTCCCAGAGGATCTCGAAGAACCGGTTGTCGTTGAAGATGCGCAGCAGCGTGAGTGCGACGGTGGCCGCCGCCACGAGCCCGATGGCGTACTCGATGGTGGTCAGGCCCCGCTCGGCGAGCCTGCGAACCGCTGCCCTGCGGGGTGCGGCCTCGAGGGCGCCCGCCTCGTCGTCGATGTTGTGGTTGGTCATTGTGATGCCCTTTCTCCAAGGTGCCCGGGTGCCCATCACCCGCCGGCAACCCACACTCTGGTTGTGGGGACGGGTGATCCGTCACGGCGACCTGGGGCTGTGGAGAAGTGCCCGGGGAGGGGGCGAAATCGCGGGGCGGTGCCTCAGTTGGCGGCGAGCAGCTGTCGCAACAGGGAGGTGGCGTCGGCCTTGTCCAGGACCTGGTTGGCGTTGCCGCACTTGGGCGAGACGACGCAGGCCGGGCAGCCGTCGTCGCAGCGGCAGGTCTCGAGCCGCTCCAGTGTGGCGGCCAGCCACTCGTCGAGCACCTCGAACCCCCGCGCGGCGAAGCCGGAGCCGCCGTCCATCCCGTCGTGGACGAAGATCGTGGGGAGGCCGGTGTCCGGGTGGGCGGCGGTGCTGACGCCGCCGATGTCCCAGCGGTCGCAGGGCGCGAACACGGGCAGCAGCCCGATGGCGGTGTGCTCCATCGCATGGGCCGCCGCCCCCATCCGCAGCGCGGGCCAGCGCAGCACGCGCTCCAGCTCCTGCGGGACCGTCCACCAGACCGCCTGGGTGCGCAGCTGCCGCTTGGGCATGTCGAGTTCGGAGGCGTCGAGGACGTCGTGGGTGACCTCGTCGCGGCGCAGGTAGCCAACCACCCGAGAGGTGATCAGGACGTCACCGAAGCCCGCCTCGGTCACACCGAGGTCCCGGCGGCCGGCCTGGCGCAGGATCTCGATGTCGAAGGTGGACTGGGCCTGCGTGTAGTAGTGGGGCCGCACGGCCGTGACCAGCGCCTGCCCCTCCGCGCGGTCCAGGTCGGTGACGGCCCAGGTCTCGCCCTGGTGCAGGTAGACGGCCTCGGGGTGCACGGTGCGGTCCGCGGCCTCGTCGCTGACCACGCCCAGCACCCGGCCCGTCTCGCGCTCGATGATCTCGATGGGCGCCGGCCCCGTGGCGCGCAGGTTGATGAAGTCCACGGCCCGGTCCGGGCGGGTCCAGAACCATCGGCCGCCACGGTCGCGCAGCACCCCCTGCGCGGTGAGCTGCTCCAGCAGCGGCAGCGTCTGCGGCCCGAACCAACGCTCGTCCTCCCTCGTCAGCGGGTGTTCCTGCGCGGCGGCGGCCAGGTGGGGGCCCAGGACGTGCGGGTTGCCCGGGTGGCAGACGGCGTGCTCCACGGGTGCGTCGAAGATGAGCTCGGGGTGCGCCAGCAGGTACGTGTCGAGGGGGTTCTCCCGTGCCAGCAGCACCACCAGGGACTCCTGCCCGGCACGCCCGGCGCGGCCCGCCTGCTGCCAGAAGGACGAGAGCTTGCCCGGGTACCCGGAGACCAGGACGGCCTCGACCCCGGAGACGTCCACCCCGAGCTCGAGCGCGTTGGTGGTGGCCAGCCCTCGCAGCTGGCCGGACTGGAGGGCGGCCTCCAGGGCTCGGCGGTCCGACGCCAGGTAGCCGGCCCTGTAGGACGCGATCCGCTCGGGTTCGAGTGCCTCCTCCTGGGCGCCCACGGCCACCAGTTCGGCGCCCGCGCGGCTGGGCACGAACGCCAGGGTCTGGGCACCTTCGTCGGAGAGCCCGGCGAGCAGCTGCGAGGTGTCGTGGTTGAGTGAACCCTTCGGCTGCCATAGCGCGACGGTGCGCGCGGCGGCGGGCGCGGTGGAGACGTCCACGACTTCGACCGTCTCCTCCCCGATGAGCGCGCCCCCGAACTCGGCGGCGTTGGGGGCGGTGGCCGAGCACAGCAGCATCGTCGGGTTGGTGCCGTAGAGGGCGCACAGCCTGCGCAGCCGCCGCAGGACCGCGGCGACGTGCGCGCCGAAGACGCCCTGGTAGCGGTGCGCCTCGTCGACGACGACGTAGCGCAGCCCGCCGAGGAACCGCGCCCACTTCTCGTGGTTCGCGAGCACGGAGAAGTGCAGCATGTCCGGGTTGGAGAGCAGGAACTGCGCGTGCTCGCGGGCGAAGCGACGCTCGCCCTGCTCGGAGTCGCCGTCCAGCGCCCCGACGCGCCAGCCCTTGGGCGCGAGTTCCCGTGCGGCGCGGAGCTGGTCGTGCGCGAGCGCCTTGGTGGGAGCCAGGTAGAGCGCGGTGTGGCGGGGCTTGGCGAAGCTGCGCGCCTCGGGCAGTTCCCACCCGAAACGGCCCTCGGTCGTGGCGGCGAGGACCGGCATCAGGTACGCCAACGACTTGCCGGAGCCCGTCGGGGTGCAGATGGCCGCGTGTCGGCCGGCGAACGCGAGCTCCGCGAAGTCGGTCTGGTGCTGCCACGGACTGTCGATCCCGGCCGCGCGGATGCCCTCCCTCGCTGCCGCAGGCAGCCAGTCCGGCCACTGCCCCGTGGCGCCGCCGGTGGCCTCGCGACGGCGCGACGAAACCACCTCGTCGCGCTCGAGCAGCCAGTTCCAGTCCACGGACCAACTTTGCCAGTCCCCACCGACAGGTCCCAGTTGGGGTGAGACTGGAGGCATGGAGGCAACGGAGCTGACGCAGTTGGCCGACGACGCCGTTCGGCTCGCGACGCGGTGGCGGGAGCGCGCGGCGGCCGGCGAGACCGAGCGCGAACGGGCCACGGGTGCCCGGTTGGCAGACCTGTTGCGGGACCCGTCCGGGCTGGCGCTGGCCGTGAAGTTCGTCGACGAGGTCGCCCGCCCCGAGGACGTGGGTGCCGCCGCGAAGGCCCTCGCGGGTCTCCGGTTGCCCGACGCCGGGTTCCTGCCGCCGCTCGACCGCCTGCTGCTCGGCCTGGGCGCGAGGCTGGCGCCGCTCGCTCCCCGGATCGTGGTGCCGCTGGCCCGCCGCCGGCTGCGGCAGTTGGTGGGCCACCTGGTGGTGGACGCTCGTGACCCGGCCCTGGCACGCCACCTGGCCGGGGCGCGCCGCGACGGCTTCCGCCTGAACGTGAACCTGCTCGGGGAGGCCGTGCTGGGCGAGTCGGAGGCTGCGGACCGGGCGGCGCGCATCGTCGCGCTGCTGGAGCGCGACGACGTCGACTACGTCTCGGTCAAGGTCTCCGCCCTTGCCTCGCAGATCTCCGCCTGGGACCTGCCGGGCAGCGTGGCCCGCGTGGCCGAGCGGCTGCGGCCGGTGCTGCGTGCCGCCGCGAGCAGTCGGCCACACGCGTTCGTGAACCTCGACATGGAGGAGTACCGCGACCTCGACGTCACGCTCGGGGTCTTCGAGGAGCTGCTCGGCGAGCCGGAGTTCGCCAGGCTCGAGGCCGGGATCGTGCTGCAGGCCTACCTGCCGGACTCGGTGGCCGCCGCCGAGCGCCTGGTCGACCTCGCGACCCGACGCCGCGCCGCCGGGCAGGCGGGGATCAAGGTCCGGCTCGTGAAGGGTGCCAACCTCGCCATGGAGGCGGTCGAGGCCGAGGTGCACGGCTGGCAGCAGGCCCCCTACGACTCGAAGGCGGACGTGGACGCCAACTACCTGCGCCTGGTGGAGCGGCTCCTGCGCCCCGACGCCACGTCTGTGCTCAGGATCGGGGTCGCCAGCCACAACTTGTTCGACGTCGCGGCGGCCCACCTGCTGGCCCGGCGCCGTGGCGTCGCCGACCGGATGGACGCGGAGATGCTGCAGGGCATGGCGCCGGCCCAGGCGCGGGTGGTGCGCGACGACGTCGGGTCGATGGTGCTCTACACGCCGATCGTGGCGCCCGCGGACTTCGACGTCGCCGTCGCCTACCTGGTGCGACGGCTGGAGGAGAATGCGCAGCCCCAGAACTACCTGCACGCCGCCTTCAGCCAGGACGCGGGGGCGGACTCGCCGATCGCGCGGCAGGAGGCCCGGTTCCGCGAGTCCTTGGCCGCCATCACAGAAACCCCGTCGACGCCACGCCGGACCGCGCAGCGACCCGAGATCGGGGAACGGTTCGCGAACACCCCGGACTCGGACCCGGCCCTCGAGACCACCAGGCAGTGGGGCCGGGAGGCGGTGCTGGGCGACCCGGGCGAGCCCATGAGCCCCGAGACGGGACCGGAAGGGGTCGACGCCGTGGTGGCGACGGCCCGGGCCGCAGCCGCCGGTTGGGCGGCCGAGTCCTCAACCCGCCGGGCCGACCACCTGCGCAGGGCGGCGAGAGAACTGGAGGCGCGCCGCGGGGAACTCGTCGCTGCCATGGCGGCCGAGGGCGGAAAGACCATCGAGCAGTCGGACCCCGAGGTCAGCGAGGCCGTCGACTTCGCCCGCTGGTACGCAGATGCGGCCGAGGACCTCGCCCGGGGCCGTGCGATGACCGACGGCGCCGTGTTCGTCCCACCGCGGGTCACCCTCGTGACACCGCCGTGGAACTTCCCCGTCGCCATCCCGATCGGCGGCGTCCTCGCCGCACTGGCCGCGGGCTCGGCCGTGGTCATCAAGCCCGCGCCCGGCGTCGAGCGGTGCACCGAGGTGGCGGTGGAGGCGTTGTGGGCAGCGGGTGTCCCCGACGACGTGGTGCAGGTGGTGCGCACGGACGAGGGCGAGGCCGGCAGGCGCCTGGTGTCCCACGCCGACGTCGACCTGGTGGTGCTGACCGGCGCCATCGAGACCGCCCGCCTGTTCCAGTCCTGGCGCACCGGCCGGCCCGACGGCCCCGCGGTGCACGCCGAGACCTCCGGCAAGAACGCCCTGGTCATCGCCCCTGCGGCGGACCTCGACCTGGCGGTGGCCGACCTTGTCAGGTCCGCCTTCGGCCACGCCGGCCAGAAGTGCTCGGCGGCCTCGCTCGGGATCCTCGTCGGCTCCGTCGGGGAGTCGGAGAGGTTCGAGCGGCAACTGGTCGACGCCGTCCGCTCGCTGCGCGTGGGCTGGCCCGACGACCTGGGTGCCGCCGTCGGCCCCCTCATCGAGGCCCCCACCGGGAAGCTGCGGCGCGCCCTGACCAGTCTGGAGCCCGGCGAGCGCTGGCTCGTCGAACCGGCGCCGCTCGACGACACCGGCCGGCTCTGGCGCCCGGGGGTGCGCACCGGGGTGCGGCCGGGCTCGTTCCTCCACAACACGGAGGTGTTCGGCCCGGTGCTGGGTCTGATGCGGGCGCGCAGCCTGGACGAGGCGCTCGACTGGCAGAACGCCACACGGTTCGGCCTGACCGGCGGCATCCACAGCCTCGACGAGGACGAGGTCGCCACCTGGCTGGAGCGGGTGGACGTGGGCAACGCGTACGTCAACCGGGTGACCACGGGTGCCGTCGTGGGCCGACAGCCGTTCGGCGGCTGGAAGGACTCCGCCGTCGGGCCGGGCGCGAAGGCCGGCGGCCCGAACTACGTGGCGAGCCTTGGCAGCTGGGTGCCCGACGGCCTCCCCCGGATGCGACGCACGCCCCGGCCGCGGGTGCGCGAGCTCGCCGCCCGGTTGGCGCCGCTGGTCGACGACGCCGCCCGGGACTGGTTGGAGGCCGCCATCGGCAGCGACGCCTTCGCCTGGGAGACAGATCTCGGCCTCGTGCACGAGCAGGCCGGGCTGCGCTCGGAGCGCAACGAGTTCCGCTGCCGCAGCGTGCCGCTGCTGGTGCTCCACTGCGCGGAGGGGACCAGACCCGTCGAGATCGCCCGCCTGCTGCTCGCGGCGGAGCTGACGGGCACGACGACGCGGATCTCGCTCTCGCCGTCGGTCTCGGCGGCGCTGGAGCGCCGACTGGCCGCGACCGGCCCGGGACGCCGGCTGCGGGACGAGTTGGAGCCCCTGCTCCGGGTCCCGGAGGGTCCGATCACCGGCTGGGTGGCCGCCGCCGTGGTCGGCACCCGTGTCCGGATCGTCGGCGAGCCCGGCGCCCTGCCCGACGAACTGGCGGCGCTGGGCGTCGACACCCGGACCGGACCGGTGCTCGCGAACGGCCACAGGGAACTGCTGGGCCTGCTCAGGGAACAGTCCGTCAGCCGCACCCTCCACCGCTTCGGGCAGGTCCCCCGGAGCGGTGGCGGGCACGCGGCCTCCCTGTTCGGGTGAGGGCGTCGGTCGCCACGTCGCGGTCAGTCGTCGCTGCTGTCCTTCACCCGAGCCACCAGCTGGGTAGGGTTGATGAACCGCAGCGCGATCACCAGGATCACCAGCATCGTGGCGGTGTAGAGCACGGCCATCGACGACACGAGCTGCCGCGCCTCGGCACCACCGGCCGAGGTCATGGCCCGGTAGATCGCCACCACCAGGGTGTCCGAGCGGGGCCCCGAGACGAGGAACGTCAACTCGAACATGCCCACGGTGCGCACCAGCACCAGGATTGCCGCGGCGAGGATCCCGGGGATCAGCAGCGGCGCGAGGATGCGCAGGAACACGTCCTTCATCGTCGCCCCGCACATCCGGGCGGCGTTCTCGATGGCGGGGTTGATCTGCTCGATGAACGGGGTCATCGTCATGATCACGAACGGCACCGACGGCACGAGGTTCACCAGCACCACCGCCAGCACGGTGCGTCCCAGCCCGAAGTTGTACATCACCGTCGCCAGTGGGATTCCGTAGGTGATGGGCGGGATGATGATCGGCATCAGGAACAGCAGCGTGATCAGCCGCTTGCCGGGGAAGTTTCGCCTCGCGAGCAGGTACGCGGCCGGCACACCGATCAGCACCGACAGCACCACGACGGCCACTGCCACCAACAGGGTGACCCCCATGACGTGGGTGAGGTCGAAGCGGTCCCAGGCCGCCGCGTACCAGTCGGCGGTGAACTCCGGCGGGAGCCAGGTGCCGAACCACTGCTTGGCGAACGAGTCCACGACGACGGAGCTCAGGATCCCCACGAGGAACACGAAGAACACGGCCACCAGGAACCAGACCACCCACGTGCTCGGCTTCGCGGCCACCCTGCGGCGGGTGCCCTCGGGGGTCTCGACCTTCTCGATGGTTGCCATCAGCCCTTGCCTCCAGTCGAACCCTTGTAGAAAGTGGATCGCCACAGCAGCACCAGCGCGATGACGGCCAGCTCGATGACGCCCATGAGGATGGCGACGGTGGAGGCCATCGGGTAGTCGATCTGCTCGCCGAAGGCGCGGTAGGCCATCAGCGCCATCACGCGCGTCTCGCCGGTGGCGTCACCCACGAGGCGGGCGGACGGGAACACCGAGAACGCCAGCACGAACGTGAGGATGAAGGTGGTGGCCAGCCCGGGCGCCAGCAGCGGCAGGATGATCCTGCGGAACCGCTGGAACCAGCTCGCGCCCAGTGTCGTCGCAGCCGCCTCGAGGGACGGGTCGATGCCCGAGAGGTAGGAGGAGATCAGCAGGAACGCGAACGGGAAGCCGGAGATGACCAGCGAGAGGAACACGCCCGTGTAGTTCATGACGAGTTGGAACGGCTCCTGGATCAGGCCGACGTCCATCAGGAACCGGTTGAGCCAGCCCTGCCGACCGGCGAAGATCAGCAGGCCCTGGGCGGTCAGGACGGTGCCGAGCGTGATGGGCAGCACCAGCAGCGTGGTCAGCGCGCGCTTGCCGCGGAACTTGCCCCGCAGCTTGAACGCAACGGGCACCGAGGCCAGCACGTTGAACAGCGCAGCCGGCAGCGCGAGCCGCATGGTGATCCACACGGAGTCGCGGAAGAACGGGTCGGAGAAGAAGGCGACGTAGTTTGCGAAGATCCCGCCGCCCCACTTCTCGACGACGTCCGGGTTCGGCTGCACCGTCAGCCCGATGCCGTAGGCGAACGGGTAGACGAACAGGGCGAACGTGAACAGCACTGCGGGCAGCAGCATCAGCAGGGAGCGGTCGATCCCGCGTTCGGCGAGCCTGTGCTGCAGGCTGGCCGTGCTGCGCCCGTCCTTACGGGACCCGGGGGTCCGCGCGGGGGCGACGGTGCTCATGTCCGGACCTCCTCCAGGTCCCGCTCGACCTCGGAGAGGTCCGCGGCGTCCAGGGAGGAGCGGAACACCAGCGCACGCTCGGGCGCGACCACGAGGGCGACCTCCTGGCCCACCTGCGGCGCGTGGTCGCTGCGCACGTGCAGCGTCAGCCCCGACGCCGTGCTCACCCCGACGGCGAACTCGCGGCCGTGGTACTCCACCACCGCCACCGTCGCGGGGATCGACTCGGCCGGGGCCGCACCGTCGGGCGCGATCCTGACGTCCTCCGGGCGCATCGCGAGCCGGACCTTGTCCCCGACGGCGACGCGTTCCACCGCGGTGGCGCGCAGTCTCAGGCCGCTGCCGGCGACCACCACACGGTCCGCGTCGGCCGAGGCCACCTCGAGGTCCAGCATGTTGCGGTAGCCCATGAAGTCGGCGACGTGCCAGTTGACCGGCGAGGTGTGCACCTCCTCGGGGCTGCCCACCTGCTGCACCCGGCCCTCGCGCAGCACCACGAGGCGGTCGGCCATGGACAGCGCCTCCTCCTGGTCGTGCGTGACGTAGACCGTGGTCAGGCCGAGGTTCTGGTGGATCCTGCGGATCTCGGTGCGCATGTCGAGGCGCAGTTTCGCGTCGAGGTTGGACAGCGGCTCGTCCATCAGCACGAGCCGGGGCTCCAGGACGATGGCGCGGGCGATCGCCACGCGCTGCTGCTGGCCGCCTGAGAGCTGCCCGGGCAGCTTCCTGGCGTGGTCCTCGAGCTTGACCAGCGCGATGGCCTCGGCCACCCGTTTCTTGAGCTCGGCCTTCGGGACGTTGCGCATCTGGAGCCCGAAGGCGACGTTCTTCTCGACCGACAGGTGCGGGAAGAGGGCGTAGTTCTGGAACACCATCCCGAAGCCACGCTTCTCTGCGGGCAGCGTGTCGATGCGCTCGTCGTCGATCCTGATGGTGCCGTGGGTGAGGGGCAGCAGCCCTGCCAGACAGTTGAGTGCTGTCGACTTCCCGCAGCCCGACGGTCCGAGCAGGGCGATGAACTCGCCCGCCCGGATCGTCAGGTTGAGGTCGGTCAGGGCGTTGTGCCCACCGAAGCTGCGGCCCACGTCCGTCAGCTCCAGGGTCCGGAACGATCCTGCCTGAATTGCCATGTCAGTACTTTCCGGCGCCGATCTCGCGGTCCCAGATGTCGAAGGCGAGCACCATCTGGTCCGGCGGCAGCGGCGTCGTCTTGGGCTTCTCCTCGATGAGGGCGTCGTACCAGTCGCGCCCGTACTCGGCGATCGCGTCCTGCGAGTCCTGCGGGGCGAGGTCCAGGGTGGCACCCTCGACGGCGGGCCC
Source organism: Tessaracoccus rhinocerotis (assembly GCF_007197885.1). Classification (GTDB taxonomy): domain Bacteria; phylum Actinomycetota; class Actinomycetes; order Propionibacteriales; family Propionibacteriaceae; genus Arachnia; species Arachnia rhinocerotis. Next base: position 6,635 of record NZ_VKKG01000002.1, on the reverse strand, counting down.
GGGGTAGAAGTAGCCGTTGTCGTAGGCGATTGCGTTGATCTCGGGCGTCAGCATGTACTGCAGCAGCTGCAGGATCGCGGCGATCTTGTCCGGGCTCTGACCCTTGGGGATGACGGCGTAGTGCGCGTCGGTGACCCAGGTGAAGTCGTCGAACGCGGCCGCCTCGATGCCTGCGGGCTCGCGGCCGTCGGCGCGGGGCTCGATGTCCCAGCCCGTGGTGGTCGGGATCAGGCTCCAGGTGCCGTCGGCCATGTTGGTGATGACCTGGCCGGTGCCCGTCGGGTAGTTGTCGACGTACTGGTTGAGCTCCTTGAGGTACTCCCAGGTCTTGTCCCAGCCGTTCTCCGGGTCACCCGGGTCCTCGTCGCCCAGCATGTGGGGCAGGCCCATCAGGAAGGTGCGGCCCGGTCCGGAGTTGGCCGGGCGGGCGTAGCCGAACTTGCCGGGGTTGGCCTCAGCCCAGGCGAGGAGCTCCTCGGGCGTGCTGGGGACGTCGGTGACGACCTCCGGGTCGTACTGGAGCAGGGGGCCGGACGGGTAGTAGGTGACGACGACGCCGTGGCCCTGGGCGAGCTCCTGCATCGCGGCGGCGGGCTCGAGGTAGTTCTCCTGGTTGGTCAGGCGGTCTCCGTACTCGTCGACGAGCGGGATCCACAGGTCCTGGTCGAGCCCGGCGGAGAGGCCGTCGTTGCCGGTCAGGACGAGGTCGATCGAGAGGTTGCCGGAGTCCACCTGCGGCTTGACCGCGCCGACGAGGTCCGGTGCGCCACCGGACTCCCAGGTGACGGCGGAGATGACGTCGGAGTGCTCCTCGACGAACTTGTCGATCATGCCCTCGGTGAGCTTGATGTTGCCCGCGACGTCGAGGATGTTCAGGGTCACCGGCTCCGACGGGGCCTCGGGCACCTCGCCGCCGGTGTCGACGCCGTCGGCGGTGGTGGCGGAGGTGGTCTCCCCGCCGGTGTCGGGCTCGGTGTCGCCCCCGCCGGTGTCCGGCGCGGAGCAGGCCGTGAGGGCCAGGGTGAAGGCGGACGCGATGGCTGCGAACCGCAGGATTGATGGACGAGTCATTTCAGGACAACCTTTCGTCGGCTCACGCTTCGGTGCGTGGGCTCCGGGTGGTTTCTGGTGCAGGGCCACTGCTGGCCCGGATGGTGAGTTGGGTGGTCAGGGTCTTGCTCGGGGACTCTTCCCCGGCGCTTCCCGCGGCCGGGCGGCCTCGGGACAGGAGCAGTTCGAGGGCGTGGCGGGCCAGCATCCGCCTCGGGAAGTCCACCGAGGTCAGGTGCGGGGTCACCGCGGAGGCGAACATGGTGTTGTCGAAGGACGCGATGGACATCTGCCGGGGCACCTCGACGCCACGGCTCTTGATGCGGTCCAGCAGTCCGAGGGCCATCAGGTCGTTGAACGCGATGACCGCGGTCGCTGGTGTGGCCAGCAGCAGGTCTGCCGCCGCCACCCCGCCGGAGAAGTAGGGCAGGAACGAGCCGAGGTCGTGGAGGGCGACGCCGTCGTCCGCCTCCCCGAAGGCGGTGAAGGCCGCCCGGCGGTGCTGGTCGGACCAGGAGGTGAGGGGGCCGCCGGCGTAGGCGATCTGGCGGTGCCCGAGCGCCACCAGGTGGCGCATGGCCTGGCCCATGCTGCCGGCCTCGTCGATCAGGACCGACGCGATGCCGGGGATCCTGCGGTTGGTGGTCACCACACGCACCTCGGATGCCACCGCGAGCAGCTGGTCGTCGGCGGCCCGCGGCGAGCACAGGATGATGCCGTCGACGTCGCCCGCGAGCCTCCCGAGGACCTCGGGCTCCCGGGTGGCGTCCTCGTCGGTGTCGATGACGAACAGTTGGTAGCCCTGCATGTGGGCCCCCGACTGGAACGCCTTGGTGAGCGAGGAGAAGTACGGGTTCTCGAGGTCAGGGATCACGAGGCCGATGTTGTTCGTGCGCCCCGTGGCCAGGTCCCGCGCCGCACGGCTGGGGCGGTAGCGCAGTGTCTCCGCGGCCTGCACGACTCGCAGCCGGGTGTCCGGGGCGACCTTCTGCGGCGCCGAGAGGGCACGCGAGACGGTGGAAACCGAGACGCCCGCTGCGCGGGCCACGTCGTCTGCAGTGGCTGCCAAGTGAACACACCTCCCCGTGCGTTTCATTTTCCGCACTGCCCTGTGCGGTGACCGAAACGCTACATGCGCTTGCAGGTGAGGTCAATGGGAGTGACCGATTCGTGACGTCAGACAACTATCGTCATCCACCCCTCCCTCCATGCCGCCTTGAATACCTTGTCAACTGACATTTGGTGCGACTGCAAGCGCATGCAGTCATTGGTCAGTCACACTCATGACCGCCGGGATCGCCCCGTCCGTGCGCAACAAGGTCACGCTGGGCCCATCGATCGGTCCGATGGCTGGAGCGGTCAGAACTCCCAGTCCTCGTCCTCGGTGTTCACGGCCTTGCCCATCACGTAGGAGGAACCGGAGCCGGAGAAGAAGTCGTGGTTCTCGTCCGCGTTCGGGGACAGGGCCGACAGGATCGCGGGCGAGACGGCGGTGGCGTCCTTGGGGAACAGCGCCTCGTAGCCCAGGTTCATCAGCGCCTTGTTGGCGTTGTAGCGCAGGAACATCTTGACGTCCTCGGTCAGCCCGAGCGGGTCGTAGAGGTCCTCGGTGTAGGCCTCCTCGTTGTCGTAGAGCTCGTACAACAGCGAGAACGTGTAGTCCTTCAGCTCGGCGCGCCGCTCGGCGGAGGTCGAGGCCAGGGCCCGCTGGTACTTGTAGCCGATGTAGTAGCCGTGGACGGCCTCGTCGCGGATGATCAGCCGGATCAGGTCTGCGGTGTTGGTGAGCTTCGCCCGGCTCGACCAGTACATCGGCGCGTAGAAGCCCGAGTAGAACAGGAACGACTCCAGCATCGTGGAGGCCACCTTGCGCTTGGCGGGGTCGTCTCCGTGGTAGTGGTCCAGGATGATGCGGCCCTTGCGCTGCAGGTGCTCGTTCTCCTCGCTCCAGCGGAACGCGTCGTCGATCTCGGCGGTGGAGATGAGCGTCGAGAAGATCGAGCTGTAGCTCTTCGCGTGCACGGACTCCATGAACGCGATGTTGGTGTAGACCGCCTCCTCGTGCGGGGTGCTGGCGTCCGGGATCAGGGAGACGGCGCCGACAGTGCCCTGGATGGTGTCAAGCATCGTCAGCCCCGTGAACACCCGCGTGGTCATGAGCTGCTCGAGCGGCTTCAGGGTTCGCCACGACGGGATGTCGTTGCTCAACGGGATCTTCTCCGGCAGCCAGAAGTTGCTGGTGAGCCGGTCCCAGACGTCCTGGTCCACTTCGTCGGTGACCCGGTTCCAGTTGATGGCCTGGATGCTGCGCAGCAGCGGGATTGCCTGTGTCATGTTGTTCGTTCTCGCTTTCTCGTGTCAGAGCATGCAGCTGACGCAGCCGTCGACCTCGGTGCCGGCGAGCGCAAGCTGCCGCAGCCGGATGTAGTAGAGGGTCTTGATCCCCTTGCGCCAGGCGCGGATCTGGGCCTTGTTGATGTCCCGGGTGGTGGCGGTGTCGGGGAAGAACAGCGTCAGCGACAGCCCCTGGTCGACGTGCTTGGTGGCCTCGGCGTAGGTGTCGATGATCTTCTCGGGGCCGATCTCGTAGGCGTCGGCGTAGTACTGGAGGTTCTCGTTGGTCATGTAGGGCGCCGGGTAGTAGACGCGGCCGAGCTTGCCCTCCTTGCGGATCTCCACCTTCGCGACGATCGGGTGGATCGAGCTGGTCGAGTGGTTGATGTAGCTGATCGAACCGGTGGGCGGCACGGCCTGCAGGTTCTGGTTGTAGAGACCGTGCTCGGCCACCTCTGCGGCGAGCGCCCGCCAGTCGTCGCGGGTGGGGATCGCGATGCCCGCGACGTCGAACAGCTCGGCCACGCGAGGGGTGCGGGGCAGCCACTCCCCCTCGACGTACTTGGCGAAGTACTCACCTGTGGCGTACTGGCTGCGCTCGAATCCCTCGAACCGGACGCCGCGCTCCCGCGCGATCCTGCAGGAGGCCGCCACCGCGTGGAAGGTGACGGTGTAGAAGTACATGTTGGTGAAGTCCAGGCCCTCGTCGGAGCCGTAGTGGATGGCCTCTCGTGCCAGGTAGCCGTGCAGGTTCATCTGTCCGAGCCCGATGGCGTGGCTGCGGTCGTTGCCGTGCTCGATGCTGGGCGCGCAGGCGATGTTCGACTGGTCGGAGACCGCCGTCAGGGCCCGCACCGCGGTCTCGACGGTGTGCGCGAGGTCCGGCGAGTCCATGGTCCTGGCGATGTTGAGCGAACCGAGGTTGCAGGAGATGTCCTTGCCGACGTGGTCGTAGGACAGGTCCTCGTTGTAGGTCGACGGGGTCGAGACCTGCAGGATCTCCGAGCACAGGTTGGACATGGTGATCCGGCCGTCGATCGGGTTGGCCCGGTTCACCGTGTCCTCGAACACCAGGTACGGGTAGCCCGACTCGAACTGGATCTCCGCGAGTGTCTGGAAGAACCTGCGGGCGTTGATCTTCTTCTTCGTGATGCGCTTGTCGTCGACCAGCTCCCGGTACATCTGCGTCACCGAGATCTCGCTGAGCGCGACGCCGTGGACGCGCTCCACGTCGTAGGGGCTGAACAGGTACATGTCCTCGTCCGCACGGGCGAGTTCGAATGTGATGTCCGGGACGACGACGCCGAGTGAGAGGGTCTTGATTCGGATCTTCTCGTCCGCGTTCTCCCGCTTGGTGTCCAGGAAGGACAGGATGTCGGGGTGGTGCGCGTTCAGGTAGACGGCACCCGCGCCCTGCCGCGCGCCGAGCTGGTTGGCGTAGCTGAAGGAGTCCTCGAGCAGCTTCATCACCGGGTTAACACCCGAGGACTGGTTCTGGATCTGCTTGATGGGCGCCCCCGACTCGCGGACGTTCGTCAGCGACAGCGCCACCCCGCCACCCCGCTTCGACAGCTGCAGCGAGGAGTTGATGGCGCGCGCGATTGACTCCATGTTGTCCTCCACCCGCAGCAGGAAGCAGGAGACCAGCTCGCCCCGCTGCGCCTTGCCTGCGTTGAGGAACGTGGGGGTTGCGGGCTGGAACCGGCCGGAGAGGATCTCGTCGACGATGTGTTCGGCGAGGGTCCGGTCACCTGCGGCCAGCGTCAGGGCCACCATGCAGACCCGGTCCTCGAAGCGCTCCAGGTAGCGGGTGCCATCGAAGGTCTTCAGCGTGTAGGAGGTGTAGTACTTGAAGGCCCCCATGAACGTCGGGAACCGGAACTTGACGGCGTAGGCCCGCTTGAACAGGCTCTTGGTGAACTCGAAGTCGTAGCGCGCAAGGACGTCGGCCTCGTAGTAGCCCTCGGCGACGAGGAAGTCGAGCTTCTCGGCGAGCGAGTGGAAGAAGACGGTGTTGCGGTTCACGTGCTGCCGGAAGTACTGGTGCGCGGCGCGGCGGTCGGCGTCGAACTGGATCCTGCCCTCCGCGTCGTAGAGGTTCAGCATCGCGTTCAGGGCGTGGTAGTCGGCCCGGTCGCCGAGGGTCTCGGCGCCGGTGTCGGTGAGGATGGTCATGGTGTGGTGAGCCTTTCGCGGATGCGCGCGACGTCGTCGGGCGTTCCGAGGAGTTCGAAGCGGTCGAGGTGGGGCACCCGGCACTTGGCGGCGACGATGTCACCGGCCAGGCAGTAGGCCTCGCCGAAGTTGGTGTTGCCCGCGGAGATCACGCCGCGGATCAGGGCACGGTTGTCCGGGTAGTTCAGGAACCGGATCACCTGCTTGGGGACCGCTCCGCCGGTGGCGCCGCCGCCGTAGGTGGGCAGGAGCAGCACGTACGGCTCGCTGACGGTGAGTGGTTCGTCGGCGCGGCGCAGCGGGATGCGGACGGCGTCCAGGTCCAACTTCTGGACGAAGCGGTGGGTGTTCTCCGACGCCGAGGAGAAGTAGACCAGGCGCACGCCTCAGGCGGCCCGGGCGCGGGCGGCGGCGGCCCGGATCAGGTCCGGGCGGAAGCCGGACCAGTTCTCCTCGCCGGCGACGACGACGGGGGCCTGCTGGTACCCCATGGCCATCACTTCCAGCAGGGCGGACTCGTCCTCGGCGAGGTCGACCACCTCGTAGTCGAGTCCGAACTTGTCGAGCGCTCGGTGGGTGGCCGTGCACTGGACGCACGACGGCTTGGTGTAGACGGTGATTGACACTTGCTCTCTCCTCGAAGCAGGGACTTGCGAGGAGAGGGAGCACGGCAGGTGCGCCCGGTCTTCCCGCGAGACCGTTGGTCGGACGAACCGGGCGGACCCGGCCGCTGGCAGGTATTCGGACTCGAGGGCGGGCGCCTGTGTGGCGTGGTCCTACTGGGCGACGCTTCCCAGCCAGTTGGCCAGTGCTGTTGCCGCCGGTCGTTCCCTCTCACCGCTGCGGGGCAGTCCCGGATTCACACCGGGTTCCCTGTTGTCTCACCACCCTGACCACAACATGTTGTGGGCTAGGCAATGAACCAGCACTACAGATAGTAATCACATCCCTGTGATTAGTAAACCGGCTCTTCACAATCGAGGGTGTAGCTGGGGTCTGAATCCGCCGGTCTCGAGTAGGGATCTGGCGATGTAGTTGGCCAAGTTCCGGAACCCTAGTGCGGAACCGCGGAGGTG
>NZ_VKKG01000019.1 GCF_007197885.1 Tessaracoccus rhinocerotis | reverse complement strand
GGCTCATCACAAAGCGGGGTGTAGTGGGTCCGGCGCGTCGTTGACCGGGTAGGGGTCGAGGCCTCCCGATGATGGAAGTTCTCACACTGCCCATCTGGAAGACCTCGACGTGCCTGATGTTACCGCCGCTGCCGGCTTCGGCCGCCCTGACCTGACCACCTTCTGCCGACTCGACGAACTCGGTCTCGAGGCCACCGGGCAACGACTGGAACCCGACCGCGCGGTGCTGGCGTGCCGTGTTGTGGGACCCGACCGGTGGTGCCGACGATGCGGTTGTGAAGGGACCGCGCGAGGAACTGTGAAAAGACGGCTGGCGCATGAGCCGCTGGGGTGGCGGCCCACGGTGCTGGAGGTCACGATCCGCCGCTACCGATGTTCGGGCTGTGGGCATGTGTGGCGCCAGGACATGAGCCGGGCGGCCGAGCCGAGGGCGAAGTTGTCGCGTCGTGGACTGGGGTGGGCGTTGGAGGGGATCGTGGTGGCCCACCTCACCGTCGCCCGTGTTGCCGAGGGGTTGGGGGTGTCGTGGAACACCGCCAACGACGCGGTCCTGACCGAGGGCAGCCGGGTCCTGATCAACGATCCCGCTCGTCTCGATGGGGTCCGGGTCGTTGGCGTCGATGAGCATGTGTGGCGCCACACCCGCCACGGCGACAAGTACGTCACGGTGGTCATCGACCTCACCCCGGTGCGTGACGACACCGGTCCGGCACGCCTGTTGGACATGGTTCCGGGACGCTCGAAGCAGGCGTTCAAACAATGGCTCGCCGCCCGCGACGAGTCCTG
>NZ_VKKG01000018.1 GCF_007197885.1 Tessaracoccus rhinocerotis | reverse complement strand
GCATGGGTTGCTTGTCTTGGCCCGTGTCCAGGATCGGCCTGAGGTGGACGTAGCGAGGCGACCTGACCCCTCCTGCGAGGGCGAGCTGGCAGGCGTCCTCAACCCGGGTCGGCGGAGAAGCGACGCGACAGCCGCAGCACCGCCAACGCCGGGTTCAGGCCCTGCTCATCAATCGCCACGGATTCGAAGATTCGGTTCACCACCGTCTGCGCTGCCGGCCCGATCCTGGCCGCCCAATCTCGGACGCGGGCGGCGTCCCAGGGGTGATACTTCTCACCGGTGGGCAGGTCGGCCTCGGCTGTGCGCCAACCCCCGGCGGATCCCTCAGGCAGCAGCAGATGGCTACTGAGGCGCTGAGAGCCGGCGAAGACTTCCAGGACACGGTCGGTGATCCGGAGATCGACCTTGGATCCGATGTGGAGATAAGGCACCGAGTAGTGGTTCTTCTCCCAGACCACGTGCCCGCTGCGTCCGACGCGGCGGCCATAGACCCAGCGGCTGATCTCATAGGCGACCTGCGGCAACGGCCTCAGCAGCGGCTGCTCCTCCGAGACGAACACGCTGTGTCGGGACCCTGCCCGTTTCTGGAACGGCTCAGCGTTGTAGGCCGCGACCCGGCCCTCGATCGCCGCAGCCAGCTCCGGCAGCGACGTGAACACCTCGTCCCTGAGGGCAGCGATCACCCAGGTCGCAACATGAGCGACAGTGTTCTCCACTGATGCCTTGTCCTTGGGCTTCCTCACCCGGCCCGGCAGCACCGCAGCCGAGTAGTGCGCAGCCATCTCCCGATACGAGTCGTTCAACACGACCTCACCCTCACGGGGATGCTTC
>NZ_VKKG01000017.1 GCF_007197885.1 Tessaracoccus rhinocerotis | reverse complement strand
CCCCCCAAAAGGAAGGCTCCGACGGATTGTATGCGATCGGTTTCAGGTACTATTTCACTCCCCTCCCGGGGTACTTTTCACCATTCCCTCACGGTACTTGTCCGCTATCGGTCACCAAGGAGTATTTAGGCTTAGCGGATGGTCCCGCCAGATTCACACGGAATTTCAGGGGTTCCGTGCTACTTGGGGTAACGCTAGAGAGTGATCAAATTACGTCTACAGGAGTATTACCTTCTACGCTGTACCTTTCCAGGCACTTCAACTTCCCTGATCATTTCTTACTCTCTGACCGGATGACAGCCCGATCCAAGCGGCCCCACAACACCACATGTGCAACGCCTGTCAGCTATCACACACACATGGTTTGGCCTCTTCCGCGTTCGCTCGCCACTACTAACGGAATCACAATTGTTTTCTCTTCCTGTGGGTACTGAGATGTTTCACTTCCCCACGTTCCCTCCAACTGCCCTATATATTCAGGCAGAGGTCGCCGGACATAACTCCGGAAATTCGAGGTTTCCCTATTCGGAGATCCAAGGATCAAAGCTCGTTTACCAGCTCCCCATGGCTTATCGCAGGTTACAACGTCCTTCATCGGCTCTTGGTGCCAAGGCATCCACCGATCGCACTTAGTAGCTTGTTGTTACTACAAAGATGCTCGCGTCCACTGTGAAGTTCTCAAGATACGGGCGGGCCCAGACCCCAAACCACCACAAACGTGACAGCCAGGACACTGGTCCGCAAGAGAGCGTCGCAAAAGCAACCGACCCCTCAGGACCCAACAGCGTGCTCCAGCCGCAAACCCCGACCCCGACTTTCCACTCCAACCACCCAAAAGGGCGACC
>NZ_VKKG01000016.1 GCF_007197885.1 Tessaracoccus rhinocerotis | reverse complement strand
TTGAGTATTCGAGCCTGACGGGACCACTGGATATTGCCTCTGGGAGCCAGCGATATTGACGTTGGGGGCCACCGGTGGCGCTGGTGGGGGCCGGGGGCCGTCCACCAGCGCCGGGCTGGTCACTTCGTGGCGGTGTGTTCTCTCATGTTGTGGGTGCCGGTGTCGATCCAGATGGTGTTGTGGACGATGCGGTCCATGATGGCGTCGGCGTGGACTCCTCCGCCGAGGCGCTGGTGCCAGTCCTTCTTCGCGTATTGGGTGCAGAAGACGGTGGAGGTGGTGTCGTAGCGGCGCTCGAGGAGCTCCAGGAGCATGCTGCGCATGCTTTCGTCGGGTGGGTCGAGGAGCCATTCATCGATCACCAGCAGGGTGAAGGCCGAGTACTTGCGGAGGAACTTCATCTGCCCCTGCGGCTTGTCCCGGGCCAAGTGCCAAGCCTCGGCGAGGTCGGGCATTCGGATGTAGTGGGCCCGGATCCGGTGGAGGCAGGCTTGTTTCGCCAGGGCGCAGCCGAGGTAGGACTTCCCGGAGCCGGTGAAGCCTTGGAATACGACGTTGTGGGATCGTTCGATGAATGAACACGTCGCGAGCTGCGAGATGACACCCCGGTCGAGGCCGCGTTCTTCGACGAGGTCGATCCTGCGCAGGTCCGCTGTCGGGTAGCGCAGCCCAGCGCGGCGGATGAGGCCGTCGACTTTGGAGTGGGTGAAGGCTGAGTGTGCCTCGTCCACGATGATCCGGATCCGTTCTTCGAACCCGAGACCGAGCACGAGTTGCTCGTCCTGGGTCTGGATGGCCTCCAGCAGCGGGGTGGCTCCCATCTCGCGGAGTTTGCGTTTGGTCTCGACGTCCAAGCTGCTCATCGGCTGCTCCGCTCTGCGTAGTAGTCGGCGCCGCGGACGTAGCCGCCGGCATCG
>NZ_VKKG01000015.1 GCF_007197885.1 Tessaracoccus rhinocerotis | reverse complement strand
ATGAGCTCGGGACCGTTGTCGCACCTCAGCACCGCCGGGGCGTCCCGGCTTGCGACGAGGTCGTCGAGATGGGCGGCGAGTCGATCGGCGGTGATGGAGCGTTCCACGAGGCCGCCGATGCATTCGCGGGTGTGTTCATCGACGATGGAGCAGATTTTGATCGGCCGGCCACGCTCATCGCTGTCGAATTGGAAATCGATCGCCCACACCACGTTCGGTGCTACCGCGGCTGGCGCGTCACAGGTGGAGGCACCGATGCGTTTGCGGCGGCGACGCTGCGGGACGCGTAGACCTTCTTCACGCCACAGCCGCTGGATCTTCTTGTGGTTCACAACCCAGCCTTCGGCGCGGGCGTCGTGATAGGCCCGGCGGTATCCCCACCGCGGGTGTTTCTTGGCATACTCGTGCAGCCAGTCCCGTAACGCCCGGTCTGGGTCGGCCACAGTGTCGGCTTTCAAGGGGCGGCGGTAGGCCGATCGGGACAGCCCGGCCAGGCGGCACGCCATCCGCTCACTGATCTGCAAGGTTCGGATCAGGTGAGTCACTGCGGCGCGGCGCCGGTGCGGGCCTAGAAGTTTCCCTCAGCCAGCTCCTTGAGCGCAGCCTTTTCTAGCTCGGCCTCGGCCAAGAGTCGTTTCAGTGTCGCGTTCTGTTTCTCGAGCTCTTTGAGACGCTTGGCATCGTCGGCTTTCAGTCCGCCGTACTGGTTGCGCCACCGGTAATACGTTTGCTCCGACACCCCGAGCTCTCGACACACCCCGGCCACGTCCGCGCCGTTGCCGAGCATCTGGTCGGCTCGGGTGAGTTTGCGGACAACCTGTTCGGGGGTGTGACGCTTTCTGCTGCTTGTCATGATGAGACCAGTCTTCCTGCCCGACGTATCGGGCGACAAGACGACTCTCACAACGTCTGGACCTACTAAACGGGGTCAGGCCAG
>NZ_VKKG01000014.1 GCF_007197885.1 Tessaracoccus rhinocerotis | reverse complement strand
AAGACAAAATAACAATAAAGAGTTATATGAAATGGCTAAGTATTCTGGTAAAGATAGTGATTATTTAATAAATCAAAAAGTATTTGATGCATTCTATAAATCACTTAAAGGTAAACAAATATTAGTTTATTCAGGATTGTTTAAAGAAGCACGTAAAAAATTGAAAGATGGCGATTTAGATTATCTTAAAGAAATTGATCCAACAGAATATGTATATCAGATTTTTTACATGTGGAATCAAAAAGAATATTTGGCAAGCGAAATTTTTGATTTAACGGATGAAGAAAAACGAGAAGTGAATCAAAAAATGATAAATGAAATTGAAGAAGAAAAATAAAAAAACAAAACGCTACTCGAAAAAAGAGTGAGCGTTTTTTGTTTTGTTAGAAAAAATTAAAGATGTTTTTCTGAAAAAGGTTTGAGATTTTGAAATGAAAAATATGAGGGTATACAGGTGTAATATTGCAACTATTGCCATTCAAGAGCATAAGGGAATCCTGCATCAAATTGGTACGTTTCACGTACCAATATAATGCAAAAGTATTGATTTGACAGTGTCAAATAGGATTCCTAAATGTGATGTAAAAATTTATGCAAACGTACGTAAAACGTACCCGATAAGTACGTAAAAAGTACCATAAAATCTCAATACGTACGTAAAAAGTACTCAAAACGTACCCAAAACGTACGTGAAACGTACCAATTTTTTAGTACGTATCGGGTACGTTGAAAATCTTGTTTTGTCTATACTAATTGATAAATGATTTTTTTCTTACGCTTTCTGAAATCATTTTACGTTTAGAAATAAATTCTAAAGTGATTTATAGCCTCTCTGTTGAACGAAAAAAATTTTAGGTGTTTTTTATACGTGGAATAATAAAATGTCCTAGAAAGGGCTTAAAATGCAAAATAAAAAGACTACTCATTTTTTGAGTAGCCAGGGAATTGTTTTTGATATATTAAATGAAAGGAGTAATACATTAATCATATCA
>NZ_VKKG01000013.1 GCF_007197885.1 Tessaracoccus rhinocerotis | reverse complement strand
CGGTGACTGGACCGTCAAGATCTACCCACTGGAGGACTCTCTCGGCAACGACGACTCCACATTCCACGAGCACCCCACCAAACTCACAATCACCAACACCCCCGCCGACACCGCGGCACCGGTGTTGTCAGAGTTTGATTTCACCCCTAAGGCTGTCGATCTCGACAATGACTATCCCACCGTGACCGTAACGGCTCGCATCACGGATGCCACTGGGGCAGACGCACCGATTCTGAGTCTTGTCTCTCGCACCACAGGACAGACTCTTGAGATTGGCCGGATGCGGCGAACATCTGGTACCACAACGGACGGATATTATCGCTCATCCGTCACCGTCTATACCATACCCACAGGTGCGTGGGACATACATATCGGTCCGCTTCGAGACGCTTTGGGGAACACAGGCGTTGCCACGATACATGCCGAGGCCCTCAAGCTTAGCGGGAACGATATTGCGGCACCAATGATGTCGGACTTCGACTTCACCCCAAAGACTTTGGATTTGGCCAATGGCCCCCAGACCGTAACTGTAAGGGCCCGCGTCACCGATAACTCCGGAGTTGTTCCACCCTACGTTACCCTGCAGTTAGATAAGGGAGGACAGCAATCTCCAGATAACGGGACCATGACTCTGATTTCAGGGGACGCCCGTGACGGCGTTTATCAGCGGCAGTTTACAGTACCTGAGAATGCACCCGTAGGCACCTGGAGTTTTGGGATTAACCCTCTTCAGGATATATTGGGAAATCACGACAGTACTTTTCATCACAACCCAACTAGTCTGGTTGTCACAAACAGACTCCCCGACACTGCCGCACCCGTCCTGTCTGACTTTGATTTCTCTCCCAAGACTCTAGACCTAGACGAAGGCCCACAGGCAGTAACCTTCACGGCCCACATCACTGACGCTACGGGCGCCGTAACGCCCATCCTTAGACTCGTATCCGACGAGACCGGACAAACCCTACATTTCGGCCAGATGGATTACTCCTCAGGCCTAGCAACGGATGCGCGCTATCGACGGACCATCGTGATTCCCGTGACCGCCAGCACCGGAACTTGGACAGCCACAATAACGCCGCTGCGTGACACCTTGGGTAACCACGATGCCACCTACCATAACCACCCAACAAAACTCACGGTCTTGAAGACGTCATCCGATACTGCCTCCCCCATTCTGTCCGAGTTTGATTTCACACCCAAGACCCTTGACGTTGCTGGCAGCTCCCGGGAAGTAGTCGTGACTGCCCGAGTAACCGACGCCACCGGCGCCCTGGCACCCACCCTGATCCTGTCTTCTGACGACACCACCCAAACGCTTGGCTTTGGTGAGATGACCCGCATCTCGGGTACCGCCCAAGACGGCATCTACCAGGGCACCGTCAC
>NZ_VKKG01000012.1 GCF_007197885.1 Tessaracoccus rhinocerotis | reverse complement strand
CGACCTCACCCCGGTGCGTGACGACACCGGTCCGGCACGCCTGTTGGACATGGTTCCGGGACGCTCGAAGCAGGCGTTCAAACAATGGCTCGCCGCCCGCGACGAGTCCTGTGAATATCAGCGCTGCTGGGGGCCGCTGATCGTGTGTTTGGGGGCCACTGGCTGGCGGTGCGGATTGTCTCGTTGGGGGCCGGTGGTGGCGTGGTTGGGGGCCGCTGGATTCTAGGCTCCTTCCGCCGTGTGTATAGGGCACGCGGCGGAAGGAGATTCTTCGATGGTACGAAAGATCAGGGCGAAGCTGGTGTTGCAGCTTCGTGCCGAGGGCTTGTCGGGGCGGGCGATCGCTGCGTCGCAGCAGATGTCACGAAAGTCGGTGACGGCGGTGTTCGAGGCCGCCGACACCGCGGGGGTGTCTTGGGACGACGTCGCGGGGCGCAGCGATGATGAGGTCTATGGCTTGTTGTTCCCGGGGCGGGGTGAGCATGAGACGGTGTTCGCCACGCCGGACTGGGACCAGGTCCACAAGGAGATGGCCAGGGTCGGGGTGACGCTGAAACTGCTGCATGGCGAATACAGCGACTCGTGTGCCGCGGAGCGGGTGCCGGCGATGGGCTATGACCGGTTCTGCAAGACCTACCAGCGCCACGTCCTGGTGACGGGGGCCTCGTCGCGGGTGGGTCACAAGGCCGGCCAGAGCGTCGAGGTCGACTGGTCCGGGCCGACGATGGAGCTGACGAACCCCGCGACCGGGGAGGTGTCGAAGGTCTACTTGTTCGTGGCGTGTTTGCCGTTCAGCAGGTTCGCGTTCGTCTATCCCGCGCTGGACATGAAGCAGGACACGTGGCTGCGGGCACACGTGGCGATGTTCGCCGCGTTCGGTGGATCGGTGCCCAGGATCGTTCCCGACAACTTGAAGACCGGGGTGTTGAAGCATCCCCGTGAGGGTGAGGTCGTGTTGAACGACTCGTATCGGGAGATGGCTGCGCACTACTCGGCTGCGGTGCTGCCGGGCCGGGTGAGGAAGCCCAAGGACAAGGCCTCAGTGGAGAACACCGTGGCCCATGTTGCGACCTGGGTGATCGCCGCACTCAGGGACGAGGTGTTCACATCGCTGCCCGAGCTGGCCGCGGCGATCGAGGGCCGGGTCGTGGCTTACAACGCTGAGCCGTTCCAGAAGCGGCCCGGGTCACGGGCGAGTGTGTTCACCGATGAGGAGCAGCCGCTGCTGCGGCAGTTGCCGCAGGTCGCCTACGAGATCAGTCGCTGGGTCTATGGCCGCCGCGTCGGTCGCAGCGGGCACGTGGTCTGGGAGAAGAACCACTACTCGGTGCCTTATCTCCACATCGGATCCAAGGTCGACCTCCGCATCACTGACCGGGTCCTGGAAGTCTTCGCCGGTTCGCAGCGCCTGAGCAGCCATTTGCTGCTGCCTGAGGGATCCGCCGGACATTGGCGCACAGCCGAGGCCGACCTACCCGCCGGCGAGAAGTATCAGCCCTGGGACGCAGCCCGCGTCCGAGAATGGGCCGGCAGGGTCGGGCCGGCGACGCAGACGGTCATCGACCGGATCTTCGAATCCGTGGCGATTGACGAGCAGGGCCTGGACCCGGCGTTGGCGGTGCTGCGACTGACTCGCCGGTTCTCCGCGACCCGGGTTGAGGACGCCTGCCAGCTCGCCCTCGCAGGAGGGGTCAGGTCGCCTCGCTACGTCCACCTCAGGCCGATCCTGGACACGGGCCAAGACAAGCAACCCATGCCGGAGCCGGTTGATGCCGGCGGCTACGTCCGCGGCGCCGACTACTACGCAGAAGGAAGCAGCCGATGAGCAGCTTGGACATCGAGACCAAACGCAAACTCCGTGAGATGGGAGCCATCCCGCTGCTGGAGGCCTTCCAAGCCCAGGACGAGGCCCTGGTGCTGGGTCTCGGGTTCGAGGAACGGATCCGGATCATCGTGGACGAGGCACACTCAGCCTTCACCCACTCCAAGGTCGACGGTCTCATCCGCCGGGCGGGGCTGCGCTATCCCACCGCTGATCTGCGGCGGCTCGACCTCGTCGAGGAACGCGGTCTGGACCGGGGTGTGATCTCGCAGTTGGCGACGTGTTCGTTCATCGAACGATCCCACAACGTCGTGTTCCAAGGCTTCACCGGCTCCGGGAAGTCCTACCTCGGCTGCGCCCTGGCGAAACAGGCCTGCCTGCACCGGATCCGGGCACACTACATCCGCATGCCCGACCTCGCCGAAGCCTGGCACTTGGCCCGGGACAAGCCGCAGGGGCAGATGAAGTTCCTCCGCAAATACGCGGCCTTCACCCTGCTCGTGATCGACGAGTGGCTCCTCGACCCACCCGACGAGAGCATGCGCAGCATGCTCCTGGAACTCCTCGAGCGCCGCTACGACACCACCTCCACCGTCTTCTGCACCCAATACGCAAAGAAGGACTGGCACAGCCGCCTCGGCGGCGGAGTCCACGCCGACGCCATCATGGACCGCATCGTCCACAACACCATCTGGATCGACACCGGCACCCACAACATGAGAGAACACACAGCCACCGCCCAGTGACCGTCAGGCGCTGGTGGCGGGCCCCCGGCCACCACCAGCGCCATCGGTGGCCCCCAACGTCAATATCGCTGGCCCCCAGAGGCAATATCCAGTGGTCCCGTCAGCCTCGAATACTCATCCTGGCGCCAAGCCGTGGAGGTGATTGCGATGGACGGATTCACCGGCTTCAAGACCGCCGCCACCGAAGAGGTCCCCGACGCGGTCGCGGTGATGGACCCCTTCCACGTC
>NZ_VKKG01000011.1 GCF_007197885.1 Tessaracoccus rhinocerotis | reverse complement strand
GGTGTGACGCTTTCTGCTGCTTGTCATGATGAGACCAGTCTTCCTGCCCGACGTATCGGGCGACAAGACGACTCTCACAACGTCTGGACCTACTAAACGGGGTCAGGCCAGACTCGCAGAACTGCGCACCCTCGGCCGCACCTCGCAGCGACGTCGCGACGACGTCCCCGCCTTCTTCGATCACCCCAACACATCGAACGGGCCCACCGAAGCACTCAACGGGATCATGGAACACCTCCGCAGCACCGCCAGAGGCTTCCGAAATCTAGGCAACTACATAGCGAGGTGTCTACTCGACGCTGGCGGCTTCCGACCCCTCATCCACTCTCTTCTGTGAAGAGCCTCTTTGTCTGTCTACAAAGAGGATGCCATGTCCGCTTGCAATCCGCTTCCGCGCTTCCCGCAACTCCGCAGTCTCTCAGCCTGAGTCATTGCTCGGCGGGGGATTCCGATGGGATACCAACTCCGATCACAAACATAATTTCACCTTGGCGGCGAGAGCATCGGGCCTGTCGGGAACTTTGTGTAACTGGGTGTGGCGTGGTCCACGGTTCGGCCGTGGAGAGCGGAGCATCAGTTCATGAACAACAACATCGGTAGCGAGTCGGGTGCCAGTCTGCCGGCGGTTAGGGAGCCGGACTTGACCGGTCTGGCGGAGCAGCTGGTCTCGGCGGCTGGTGAGCGTGGTATCTCGCTCACCGGCGAGGGAGGGCTGCTCTCGGCGCTGACCAAGCAGGTCCTGCAGTCGGCGTTGGAGGCGGAAATGAGTCTCCACCTCGGATACGACAAGCACGCCTCGCAGGGCCGCAACAACGGGAACTCCCGCAACGGGTCGACGCCGAAGACCGTCACCACCGAGATCGGCCAACTAACCGTCCAGGTCCCTCGCGACAGGGATGGTTCCTTCGAGCCGAAGATCATCGCCAAGCACCAGCGCCGCTTGTCAGGCTTCGATGACCAGGTGGTGAGTCTGTATGCCAAAGGCATGACCACCGGCGACATCGCATCGCATTTAGAACAGATCTACGACACCACGATCTCGCGGGACACTGTCTCGGCTGTGACCGCGAGGGTGGCTGAGGATTTGAAGGCGTGGCAGACCCGGCCGTTGGATCGCGTGTATCCGGTGATCATCATCGACGCGATCGTGCTCAAGATCCGGGAGGGGCAGGTCGCGAACCGGCCGGTCTATGTGGCGATGGGCGTCAACCTCGACGGTGTTCGTGACGTGTTGGGCATGTGGGTCGGCCCCACCGGAGGTGAGGGCGCGAAGCAGTGGATGAATATGCTGACAGAGTTGAAGAACCGCGGCATCATGGACGCATGCATCGTGTGTTGCGACGGCCTCAAGGGCCTGCCAGAGGCCATTTCGGCGATCTGGCCGCTCGCGGTGGTGCAGACCTGTGTGGTGCATCTGGTGCGGAACTCGTTGCGTTACTCGGCCCGGCAGCACTGGCAGACCATCACCCGCCAACTCCGCGGCCTCTACACCTCCGCCACCGTCGACGAAGCGACCGACCGGTTCGAGGAGTTCGCACAGCAGTGGCAGGGCAAGTATCCGGCGATGATCGGGTCCTGGCGCAGCGCCTGGACCGAGTTTGTGCCGTTCCTGGACTTCCCTTCCGAGGTCCGGTCCCTGATCTACACCACCAACGCGATCGAGTCGCTGAACTCCAGATTCCGCGCCGCTGTCCGCAGGCGTGGTCACTTTCCAGACGAAGCTGCAGCGTTGAAGGTCCTCTACCTCACAGTCACCGAACGCCGACTAAACCGGGCCAACCCAACCGGACAGATCGCCGGCTGGAAGAACATCCTCAACGTCTTGTCCCTGACCTACGGCGACCGCCTGGGTCTCAACTGAAGCCATGGCCAGTTACACAAAGAATCCGACAGGCCCAGAGCATCCACTTCGTGATGCACCTAGTGGACGCAGGGGACGCCAGTCGCGGCCAATGCAAGGGCAATGTACTTCTCGTGGTGCGGCACCGCAAGAAGGGAGGCTCTCTTTGCAGGACTCACGTTCCTTCAAGGGTCGCATCGGAGCACCCCTCTACTCATGAAAGGTGGATGCTCAATACCGCCGTTCCGAGGTCATACCGAGACCAGATGGGAGCAGGGGCATAGAACGACCACATCAGAACTTGAAGCCGCATTCGGTGCAGAAGGCATGCGCGTCGGCTCTCCGGGTTCCGCACCCACCACAGAATTTGAGGCTGCTGCGGTTGTGGGGCTCAGTCGTCCGTGACACCGCACGCTCTGCGAGACTGGCCAGGCCCAGCGCATCAGGCGCGACAGGCTGATCACTCCCACGGAGGGTCGCCAGCAGGGCTGACAGCTCAATTCCGACCCGTCCAGGGCCGGTCGTGAGGAGGGCAAAGGTGGCCTCAGCATCATCGAATCGCAGGCGGAGAACAGAGTCCATATGTGTCGCGGTGGACACCCAGTTCATAACTGACGCAAACAGTGCACCTTTCAGAGCCCCGGCGACACCGAAACCACCACCGACCCACCCAGCGTCGGACCTCATCTCTCCCATTCCCCCAGACTGTAGCCCCTGCAACTGAGCAAGCGGCCTGAGGAAGGGTTCGGCGTGCGAGAGTACACACACGCCTCCGCTGGAAAAAGCAATCTGTGCCGGTGTATCGGGGGGTATGGGGGTGCCGTACCCCCCGAAATGATGCGCGGCGTAGACCACGGGCTCTTGAAGGGGTGCAACGATGGGAAAGCTCCCCGCGCCCAAATGTGCCAGCGATAAAGCGTTGTTGAACGCTTCAACAATCGGGGTAGCTGCAATAGAGCCAGTGTAGAACGAGAGATATCGCCCACGAGTGAGATGTACCCTTACTGACTCCTTGACCTCTTCCGCTAAAAGTAAGTCTCTCAGTTCTCCTTGCGCCTGGAGGTTGCGGAAGTTCATATCATAGATGTGCCAGCTGCGGGTGGTGAGCACCATGTTCGGGAAAAGACCATGACGGTGCTCGCGTTCGACGCCTTTGGCCGATGCGCGACCACCGTTGAAGACGACTAATACACGTCCATGGGAGCCTCGTCTAGCTAAGGCTAGCTTCGACCGTTCAACGAGAGACGGTTTTTCCATTCCAAAGTTGCCGAAGCCTCGTTCCTGCAACTGTTGAGCTGGGAGGCTGCGTTCCGCCGCGGCGGGTAGCTGCTGATCGTGAGTCATAGTGGTTCGCGATCACCTTCTGCCGGTCGGATAGTAGCGGCGTGCGCCGATTCCTTGGCATCCAAATGAGATGGTTGGTCGTTTGCTGATTGCGCGGGAACGCTTCAGTGCGTTCGTCCCGAACCCAGTTTGCCGGTACATGGCAATGATCCTAGCGCCTACAAGCCTGTGTCGGCTGGGAGGCCCACATAGAGCCGCGGGAACGAGCGATCGGACTAAACGGTGGGTCGGTTGATTGTGACCTGCCCCCAGTCTTAGGTCCAGACGGTGTGGGAGTCGTCGGTTGCTAATCGGTGAGTGCATTGTCGAGCGTAGTCGACCGGTGCGAGGTAGCCGAGTGATGAGTGCC
>NZ_VKKG01000010.1:2837-4584 GCF_007197885.1 Tessaracoccus rhinocerotis | reverse complement strand
GGTTTGTCTTTGAGATTCCTTTGATTAATTGATAGATCCAGCAATGGAACTCTGTCGGGTAGTCAAGCTTGTTGTTTTGAATTGACAGTTTATGGGTTATTGCCCTTGCTGAAAGTTTTCAACGGAGAGTTTGATCCTGGCTCAGGACGAACGCTGGCGGCGTGCTTAACACATGCAAGTCGAACGGTAAGGCCCCTTCGGGGGTACACGAGTGGCGAACGGGTGAGTAACACGTGAGTAACCTGCCCTTGACTCTGGGATAACATCTGGAAACAGGTGCTAATACCGGATATGAACCCTGGACTCATGTTTGGGGTTGGAAAGCTCCGGCGGTCATGGATGGACTCGCGGCCTATCAGCTTGTTGGTGAGGTAATGGCTCACCAAGGCTTCGACGGGTAGCCGGCCTGAGAGGGCGACCGGCCACATTGGGACTGAGATACGGCCCAAACTCCTACGGGAGGCAGCAGTGGGGAATATTGCACAATGGGCGAAAGCCTGATGCAGCAACGCCGCGTGCGGGATGACGGCCTTCGGGTTGTAAACCGCTTTCACCCATGACGAAGCTAACGTGACGGTAGTGGGAGAAGAAGCACCGGCTAACTACGTGCCAGCAGCCGCGGTGATACGTAGGGTGCGAGCGTTGTCCGGATTTATTGGGCGTAAAGAGCTTGTAGGCGGTTTGTCACGTCGGGAGTGAAAACTCAGTGCTCAACACTGAGCCTGCTTCCGATACGGGCAGACTTGAGGAAGGTAGGGGAGATCGGAATTCCTGGTGGAGCGGTGGAATGCGCAGATATCAGGAGGAACACCGGTGGCGAAGGCGGATCTCTGGACCTTTCCTGACGCTGAGAAGCGAAAGCGTGGGGAGCAAACAGGCTTAGATACCCTGGTAGTCCACGCCGTAAACGGTGGGTACTAGGTGTGGGGGACATTCCACGTTCTCCGTGCCGCAGCTAACGCATTAAGTACCCCGCCTGGGGAGTACGGCCGCAAGGCTAAAACTCAAAGGAATTGACGGGGCCCCGCACAAGCGGCGGAGCATGCGGATTAATTCGATGCAACGCGAAGAACCTTACCTGGGTTTGACATATGCCGGAAACATCTAGAGATAGGTGCCCCTTTTTGGTCGGTATACAGGTGGTGCATGGCTGTCGTCAGCTCGTGTCGTGAGATGTTGGGTTAAGTCCCGCAACGAGCGCAACCCTCGTCCAATGTTGCCAGCGGGTAATGCCGGGGACTCATTGGAGACCGCCGGGGTCAACTCGGAGGAAGGTGGGGATGACGTCAAGTCATCATGCCCCTTATGTCCAGGGCTTCACGCATGCTACAATGGCCGGTACAAAGAGCTGCGAGCCTGTGAGGGTGAGCGAATCTCAGAAAGCCGGTCTCAGTTCGGATTGGGGTCTGCAACTCGACCCCATGAAGTCGGAGTCGCTAGTAATCGCAGATCAGCAACGCTGCGGTGAATACGTTCCCGGGGCTTGTACACACCGCCCGTCAAGTCATGAAAGTCGGTAACACCCGAAGCCGGTGGCCCAACCTTAGGGGGGGAGCCGTCGAAGGTGGGACCGGTAATTAGGACTAAGTCGTAACAAGGTAGCCGTACCGGAAGGTGCGGCTGGATCACCTCCTTTCTAAGGAGCCTTTACTGCCTGGCCTTCGGGTTGGGTGGTCATTTGCTGGTTTCCGACACGAGTGTTGTCGGGCCGGCAGGCACCGGATAGTGGAACATTGACCTGAGGTCG
>NZ_VKKG01000010.1:0-2742 GCF_007197885.1 Tessaracoccus rhinocerotis | reverse complement strand
TTGGGGGGTGACGGCGTGCCTTTTGAAGAATGAGCCTGCGAGTTAGTGGTACGTGGCGAGGTTAACCCGTGTGGGGAAGCCGTAGCGAAAGCAAGTCCTAATAGGGCGTTTTAGTCGCGTGCTCTAGACCCGAAGCGGAGTGATCTATCCATGGCCAGGTTGAAGCGACGGTAAGACGTCGTGGAGGACCGAACTCACTTGGGTTGAAAACCGAGGAGATGAGCTGTGGATAGGGGTGAAAGGCCAATCAAACTCCGTGATAGCTGGTTCTCCCCGAAATGCATTTAGGTGCAGCGTCGCGTGTTTCTTACCGGAGGTAGAGCACTGGATGGTCTAGGGGGCCCACAAGCTTACCGAAATCAACCAAACTCCGAATGCCGGTAAGTTAGAGCGCGGCAGTGAGACAGTGGGTGATAAGATTCATTGTCGAGAGGGAAACAGCCCAGATCATCAGCTAAGGCCCCTAAGCGATAACTAAGTGGAAAAGGATGTGGAGTTGCGGAGACAACCAGGAGGTTGGCTTGGAAGCAGCCACCCTTGAAAGAGTGCGTAATAGCTCACTGGTCAAGTGATTCTGCGCCGACAATTTAGCGGGGCTCAAGTTATCCGCCGAAGCTATGGCACTCGTGCATATGACAGTAATGTCGCACGGGTGGGTAGGGGAGCGTCGTGTGCGCGTTGAAGCGGCGGGGTGACCCAGCCGTGGAGAGCACACGAGTGAGAATGCAGGCATGAGTAGCGAAAGACGGGTGAGAAACCCGTCCGCCGAATATCCAAGGGTTCCAGGGTCAAGCTAATCTGCCCTGGGTAAGTCGGGACCTAAGGCGAGGCCGACAGGCGTAGTCGATGGACAACGGGTTGATATTCCCGTACCCGTATCACACGGCCCATGCTGAATCGAGTGATGCTAAGCACGCGAGGCTGGTTGATGTCTTCGGACGGATGCCGGCTGAGTCTGTGACCCGAACTCGTATTAGGCAAGCTGCGGAGGGACGCAGGAAGGTAGCTCATCCCGGGCGTTGGTTGTCCCGGGCTAAGTGTGTAGGGCGAGACGTAGGTAAATCCGCGTCTCATTGAGCCTGAGACATGATGGGTCTGCACTTTTGTGTGGATTGAGTGATCCTATGCTGCCTAGAAAAGCTTCGTGAGCGACGTGTGTTGCGGCCCGTACCCCAAACCGACACAGGTGGATAGGTAGAGAATACCAAGGCGATCGAGATAATCATGGTGAAGGAACTCGGCAAAATACCCCCGTAACTTCGGGATAAGGGGGACCGGATACGTATTAGAATTTTCTTCGAAAGCGTTGAAGGTCGCAGAGACCAGGCCCAAGCGACTGTTTACTAAAAACACAGGTCCGTGCTAAGTCGAAAGACGATGTATACGGACTGACTCCTGCCCGGTGCTGGAAGGTTAAGGGGAAGTGTTAGCCTCAGGGCGAAGCGCTGAACTTAAGCCCCAGTAAACGGCGGTGGTAACTATAACCATCCTAAGGTAGCGAAATTCCTTGTCGGGTAAGTTCCGACCTGCACGAATGGAGTAACGATTTGGGCGCTGTCTCCACCATGAACTCGGCGAAATTGCACTACGAGTAAAGATGCTCGTTACGCGCAGCAGGACGGAAAGACCCCGGGACCTTTACTATAGTTTGGTATTGGTGATTGGGACGACTTGTGTAGGATAGGTGGGAGACTTTGAAGCCCGGACGCCAGTTCGGGTGGAGTCAACGTTGAAATACCACTCTGGTCGTTCTAGTTATCTAACCTAGGTCCATTATCTGGATCAGGGACAGTGCCTGATGGGTAGTTTGACTGGGGCGGTCGCCTCCTAAAAGGTAACGGAGGCGCCCAAAGGTTCCCTCAGCCTGGTTGGTAATCAGGTTTCGAGTGTAAGTGCACAAGGGAGCTTGACTGCGAGAGAGACATCTCGAGCAGGGACGAAAGTCGGGACTAGTGATCTTCTGGTGGCACATGGAAGCGCCAGGACTCAACGGATAAAAGGTACCCCGGGGATAACAGGCTGATCTTGCCCGAGCGTCCATAGCGACGGCATGGTTTGGCACCTCGATGTCGGCTCGTCGCATCCTGGGGCTGGAGTCGGTCCCAAGGGTTGGGCTGTTCGCCCATTAAAGCGGCACGCGAGCTGGGTTTAGAACGTCGTGAGACAGTTCGGTCCCTATCCGCTGCGCGCGTAGGAGTCTTGAGAAGAGCTGTCCTTAGTACGAGAGGACCGGGACGGACTAACCTCTGGTGTGCCAGTTGTTCTGCCAAGAGCACGGCTGGTTGGCTACGTTGGGAAGTGATAACCGCTGAAAGCATCTAAGCGGGAAGCACGCTTCAAGATGAGGGCTCCCACAGAATTAATCTGGTAAGGCCCCCTGTAGCCCACAGGGTGATAGGTCGGATGTGGAAGTGCTGAAAGGCATGGAGCTGACCGATACTAATAGGCCGAGGGCTTGTTCCTACAAAGATGCTACGCGTCCACTGTGAGGTTCCCGAGATACGGTCGGGAA
Source organism: Tessaracoccus rhinocerotis (assembly GCF_007197885.1). Classification (GTDB taxonomy): domain Bacteria; phylum Actinomycetota; class Actinomycetes; order Propionibacteriales; family Propionibacteriaceae; genus Arachnia; species Arachnia rhinocerotis. The sequence goes on along the minus strand of NZ_VKKG01000010.1, from coordinate 230 downwards.
CCGTTGATTGCAACAATTCAATAGTATTGTGTGTTGTGCCGGTTCAACGATCGCTCATTGAGTGTTTCGGTGGCCATGGCGAGAGGGAAACACCCGGTCCCATCCCGAACCCGGAAGTTAAGCCTCTCAGCGCCGATGGTACTGCAGCGGGGACGCTGTGGGAGACTAGGACGCCGCCGGACTTATAATCACCCCCCGTTCATCCAACTTTTGTTGGGTGTCGGGGGGTG
>NZ_VKKG01000001.1:972462-1088655 GCF_007197885.1 Tessaracoccus rhinocerotis | reverse complement strand
AGACCAGCGGCCCCCAACCACGCCACCACCGGCCCCCAACGAGACAATCAGCACCGCCAGCCAGTGGCCCCCAAACACACGATCAACGGCCCCCAGCAGCGCTGATATTCACTCATCAGCGAGGCGATGGCCCGGTGGGCCGGTACTCGCACCGGTCTCAGCTATATCCCGCCCGGGTCGCCGTGGCGCAACGGCTACATCGAATCGTTCAACGGCCGGATCCGAGACGAGTGCCTCAACATCAACAGCTTCTACTCGTTCCTGCACGCCCGAGTCGTGATCGGCGATTGGAAGACCGAATACAACCACCGCCGTCGGCACTCATCACTCGGCTACCTCGCACCGGTCGACTACGCTCGACAATGCACTCACCGATTAGCAACCGACGACTCCCACACCGTCTGGACCTAAGACTGGGGGCAGGTCAGTACGGCAGAGCGGTCGGTGAGTCGTGCAAGGGTCATATCGACGAGGTTGCAGACGGGTCCGCGGAATTGTCCCTCGTCGCAGAGGATCCGTCACGCTGATCTTCGATAGGTTGGGGCCGTTGGGGGACCTCATCGTCCAATGCAGGAGTAAGATTAGTGAGCGAGTTGCTGCCGGGCCGACAGGCCATGCGGCTGCGCGTCGGCCTGATTGACTACACCTCCACCACCTTTGCCCTTGTCGATTCAGACGCGCAGGCTGCCCTTCGCGAACTGCTGGAGGACGAGTCCGAGGGGATATTCAAGGGCCCCTATCTGCGCACCATGGTGCCTTTCAGTGCAGCACCGCGTCGAGCCGTTTCTCCACTGGACCGGATGCCCGCCGGCTTCGCCCCCTACGCCCACCAGGCAGCAGCGTTCCGGCGGCTCTCTAGCCTGAACGGCCGGCCGCAACCCACGCTGGTCACCACCGGCACGGGGTCGGGTAAGACCGAAGCGTTCCTGTACCCACGCCTTCACGCCCGCCGACAAGGCGTAGTCGGGCGCGAAGGCGTCAGCCTCCATCCGATGAACTCTCTCACTGAATCATGAATCACCGAAACTGAAGAAGAGTCGCGGCCTCTGCGCGTGCGGAGTCGCTAAACTCTCGTCGCTCGTCAAGCGAATTCGCTACGGCGTCGATACTTGTCTTCAACTCGTTGAGCACGGCAGACAACTTGTCGCACTCGGACTGAAAGGCACCGTAGCTCTCCGCAACTGCGCGATCCTTGATGGCTTCGAGCTGCCCGTCAATCTCGGCTCGCCTCTGGACCTTGGCTTTGGCTTCCTTAGCGTCGTTGTTGATCTGACTCGTCAGGTCGAGAAGATCGAGCGCGAACGGGACGATCTTGGTTGCAGCATCGACGCTCTTGAAGAGCTTCCCCGCTTTCGACAGCTTTTCGGCGCTGGACTCAGCAGCCGATTGCCTAGCGCCCTTCGACTTGGTTTCAAAGATGGCCTTGAGGTCGGTGGTCGTCTTCGCGAGGTCCTTGTTGAGTTCTAGGAGCGGCTTCTTGTAGTCGCCGAGATTGATGCCTTCGCTATCGCGGGTCGTATCGTCCGTGGGGAGGTGCACCGAGAGTTGCTCGATCAAGCGTTTCAGTCCTTGCCAGCTCGGTCTGGCGACCTGCTGCTCAAGTTGATGCTCCATGTCTTGGGCCAGGGCGGCCAACTCAGCTCCTTGACGCTCCAGCCAGAGTTCTAGGGCCTCGGTGAGTCTGGTCTTGAGTCCCTCCTCGGTGAGGACGGATGACGTCATCGCTTGGTCGACCACAGCACCAACGGCAGTGTTGAGGTCGTTGTGCGCGCTCACACGGAGCTCGTTTAGCCGTGCGCTCAGCTGGTCGACTCTGGCGTACAGGTCGCTTGTGGTCCTTGCGACGTTGTCTACTTCGGCTTCCTGAGCGAGCAGCGTTGCGAGCTGATCGCGGACCTCGCCGATCCAGAATCGTTTGGCGGCAGCAGCGCGCAACGCCACTGCTGCTGGATGGAGTGATGCGAGTTGCGTGGCGATCTCTTCAATCCCGTCCCACTGACGGAAGGGGTCCCACAGCGTCGGGTCTGGGTCTTGGTCGGATCCGACGACGCCGTAAGGGTCCGGTGAAGCGACGAAGACTCGGGGCTTCAGGTCCCTCCCCAGGGTGCGTTGCAGCTGTTCGGCCAACTCGCGCCGCTTGCATTCAGCCAACTGGCGATAGCCGTCCTGGTCGCCATCGGGATCGACGCCGGCTTCATCGAAGCGCGAGATGACGAACCACAGTGCACCTTCACTCCAGGGGAGATCGAGGGCGGTTGCGACCAACGCGCGCTCGGCAGTCAGCAACTGTGATGTCACCACGACAACTAGAACGTCGGTCGTCCTGATAGCTTCGAGGGCCGTGGCAGTGTGGCTCTCGCCTCTGGCGTCCGTACTCCCCGGTGAAACACCTGGAGTGTCTTTGAGGATGATGTCTCGATACGTGATCGCAGAGGCCTCGAAGGTCTCTTGCCTGGCGCTGATGGTCAGCCATTCTGGGACGGGGATGTCCGCATCGACGAGCAGTCTTCTGAGCAGGGATGACTTTCCAGAGTCGTAAGCACCAAAGACGGTGGCAGTCGGTGGATTGGCTTCGAAGACCTTCCATGTGTCGCGCGCCGTGGCGAGGTCATCGGCGTCCCCGTAGGCACCGAGCCAACTCATGGCTCGATCCACGAGCTTCACATCTTCAGACATCCGTGCAGACCTTCCTGCTTGCATGTGGACTCTCATCAATGAGCTCCTCAATGGCTTCCACGAGCTCTTCCTTCTCGTGCATCAACGCTTCAATCTCGCGCTGTCGCGCAGAGCTTGCGTCGCTCATATGGGTCAGGCGGCTCAGCGCCTCATCGAGGACCTTGGCAGGGCCTGCGCTTCTTCTGTCTCCCACGAGCAGCATCTCCTCGACTTGTCGAACGGTCTTGTCGATGGCGTCCGCGAGCCGCTTCCGGGCTTTCTCGCGATCACTGGCAGCCATCTGATCTGAAACAAACGCTCCGATATCGAGGACGACTCCGACGACTGCGAGAACCGCGCCCACCTTGGCAACCTTTGCGGCGGCTTTAGTTGCTCCCCACGGCTTGAACTTGATGTCTGTGAATTTCTTCACGATTCCGTAGAGCGCGTCGCGTTCCTTGAAGATGTTGGCAAGTTCCCTGGTGGCATGGTTTACACCCCGGCCGAATGTGACGCCCTCTTTGACGCGGTTGGTTTGGCGGCGACCGCTTTGACCCTTGCGCGTGCTGTGCCTGTTGCTCCAGCGAATGCTCCTGGAGACGTCAGAGTTCGTCTCTTCGCTCCACGCCCTAATCTTCTTCTGCGCACCCTCGTAGAGGGCGACGGCGTCGGCTTGGAATTCTGGATCCTCCCACCACGTTGCCGCTGCGTTGGCGGTAGACTCCAAATTCTCCTGCGTGGCAGACATTGCCTCACTCGCGGCTCTTTCCGCATGGGAGCGCGTCATTGCCTTGGTATCGGCCGAGAGTGAGCTGCGAAGCACTTCTCCCGCCCTGATGCCGCGTTTGATGGCGGTCAGGATCTTCGACTCCTCGAGAAGGCTGATGCCCAGGCCGTCGAGGTCGGCGAGCAGGGCTTGCTTGGTACTCAGCAGTCGATCGACTGCAAGGTCCAGCGCGCCAATCTGCGAGAGCTGTGCCTGTTCGTCGCTGGCACGCTCAAGGGCTGCGATGAGTGGTGCGATGCCATCCCATTGACGGTGTAAATCCTCGTAGCTCTCGGGTCCTGACGCAGGAAGGTCTCCCACGGTCCCGTAGGGGTCAGCGGATACCGTGTGGACCAGGATGTCATCCGCGCCCCAACGCGCCAGCAGGGCGCGTAGCTCGGATTCCTTCTGGCGTCGCAATTGGAGGAACTGCGCTGGGCTTCCGAGCGGGTCGACGCCCAGTTCGTCCGCTCGGCCAATGATGAAAATGGTGTTGCCCTGCTTGGCCCGGGTCGCTTCCGTGCCGACCAAGAATCCCTTGAGGGCCGTGGCGTCGCCAATCACTAGGTTGACATTGAGGACCACGATGGCAATCGAAGCTCCCGACACCGACCCCTTGGCCGTGGAGTCGTGTTCTGTATTAAGGGACTGGAGGCCGGGCGAATCAACTAGTTGCACGCTGCTCCACCGGTACGATGTCTCTTTGGGCGTCGTCGGCTTGCCGGCGACGCGTAGGCTCTCTGGTGTGGTTACGCCGACCTCGGCGAGGAGTCTCTTGATCAGCGAAGACTTGCCAGTGTTGTAGTCGCCGAAGAGGACGACACGAGGCGGGCTGGCCAGCATTCGGCGGGCTGAGTGCTGGATGTTCTTGATTCTGGGGCTCCGGTCGGCCAACTCTGTTAAACCTTCGAGCCACCGAGTGAGCCCTTCGCGTGACACCAGGCCTGCTGCTGCGGTCACGGCTGCCATCAACTGCTTGGTGTCCTGGGCGGCCACCGCGGTGAGCTCATCGTGATGGGTGACTGGCACGGTGGCACGTTCGCTACCAGCATTGACCCAGTCTTCGCCGAGAAGAATCGCGTCGGCGCTCATGGAGTCATCGTTCTCGGCCGTGATGCACTTGAGTGCTTCGCGCATCACGGACTCCGTTGTGACAGCTCGCTCCATCTCTTCCGCCCGCTGCCGGAGCTCTTCTGCGGCGTCGCAGAGGGCGACTTGGGCAGTGGCAATAGCGAGATAGTCACCGAGCATGGTGTGCACAGCCGAAGCCCGAGACTTCCGTGCCTCATCTAAGAACGCCTTGGTTAGGGCCGTCTCCATTTCAGCGTACGCCCTTGTCACGCTCAGTCGTGCGTTTCCCAGAGCCTCTTTGCGAGCACCCAACCGCTTCTCCTCCGCGTTGGTCTGCTTCTTCTTGCCGAACCAACTTAGAGCGGCTGACACGACCCCAGTGACAACAACAGCAGTCGCGCCAACCCAACCAATCGGATTCCACCAGTTGGCTGCGATGGCGATAGCCATACCGGCGCCGGCGGCTCCACCGACAACACCTAGAAGGCGTGCAGCAATGCCCATCCGATTGCCGACCGCGCCAGCCTTTCCGCCCACCTGGAAGAGTTGCTGCTCGAACTCGATGTCAGCAGCCACCTCGGTCGCGCCCATCTTGAGTTCCTGTGCCAAATACGCCGACGAGCGGTCAGCGGCCTTCTTTGCGGAAGCCCTAATCGACTTGTCGTCGAAGACGCGCTGGGTGAACTGCTCTTGACTGAGCTTGATCTTCTTGTCGAAGGCTTCGCGGACCGCGTTGCTTGCTTCCTTGAGCGACTTAGTCTGCAAAGCGCCGAGCTCGTTGCGAATCACTTGGCTGCAATGCCGTTCGAAGCGGCCGACCTTCCGGGACCCGTAAGGTCCGCCACGGACTTCCTCGACCGCTGAGAGCTCGTCAACGGAAATCCACGGGGAACCATCCATGGTGTCGGGGTAACCAAGGATGTCGAACTCCTCGGCAACGGCAGCGTCAAGAATGGACAGACGCCTCTGGATGCTCTCGGCCTCGGCGCGGAGCACCTCGCCCCACGCCTGAAGAACAGAGCGCACCCCTTCGCGAAGGCCGTTGACCCGCAGATCCATGCCCCCAGACCTCACTAGGGCAGAGATCAGATCTTGGAGAGTTCCGAGGTTCGACCAGATGTACAGGTAGTCAAGGCCGAACTCTTGCCGAGCGCTGCTGTGATTCACCTCGTCTGGGCCGCGATAGGGGTCTCTGGCCTTTGCGGCGAGCGCTCGCTTGGTTTGGATTGCGACCACGGGAACGGAATTCATCCCTATGGACGCCAGCGAGTCCTTGATGTTCGAGGCGTGCTCTCGGACCCCCTTCTGCACGTTGCCCCGCCCTGCTTTCGCAGATAATCGAGCCGGGTGCCGCCACATGGCGTTCCGCACATTCAGGACTGCGATGGCAGGCTTCGAGAACTCCTGGACCCAAGCGGCTACCTTTGAGAACTCACTGGCCTGCTGGCTTTGTGTGTCGAAGCACAGAAGCACGACGTCTGCGACTTCGACCGCACGACGGGCTGCCATCTCAAGTTCGTCAACGCTGCGCGTTCTACCCCAGCCGTTGATTCCAGGAGTGTCGTAGAGACGGCACGAGTTCCACTCGATAGGCGTGACATCGACAGTCCAGTCGCTCTCACCGCGAGAGACGCGCTCGCCATCGAGTTCAGCGAGAGCGGAGATCAGCGTGCTCTTCCCGGCTCCTGTTCGACCGAAGAGCGCGATGTTGAAGGTCTTGAGGACGTCCTCATACCTGCTGAAGTAGTCGTCAATCTGGTCACACGCGCCCTCTAGCAGGTCAGCGATGGCAACCGATGGTGCCGTGAGTGAATCGACGCCATCGTGCTCAACTTTCTGGAACGCATCGATGGCCCGCTTGCATGCTGACCCAAGTGACGCCTTTGTCTTGCCAATCTGCTCCTTCAGGTAGCGGACCTCTTGCTCGCTACCGGTGATCGCAGAGTCGACCGCTTCGCGCATGGCCTTCTCCGACTCGGGCTCCGTCAGTATCGTCGCGACGGCCTCTGCGACCGTCGCGGCCTTGCGATGCGGGCATGGCGACTGGTCATGGTGACTTGCGAGACCATGTGACTGTTCCAGAGGGTGTGGCTGAACCATCAGTGAAAGGATAGTGAAGTGGTTCGACCATGAGGGGGTCTGGTCAGATTCATGGCGCCGCGCATTGTCGGTCGAGGAACCGACCAGTGTGTGGCGGCGCAGCGCAGGGCACATGAGCGTGGTATACGCGTCGTGCGAATCTGGGTGTCGACGGCGCTCGAACAGTAAACAGTTTCGGCGCGTCGGGTTCCAGTCAACGTCGCAACACGGACGGTTTCTGTGAGGCTAGCAGCGCTGTGGGCGGCTAGGCAGGAGAGCGGTCGTAGAGGATGATTCGTGGTCGATCGTTGAGCTGGTCCTCCACTGCTCTCAGGTGCTCGGGATATGGACGCCGAGGTCGATCCCTTCGGGGAGGTAGTCGCTGGAGCCCGTTGGCGTTCTCGATGCTCGCGCGTCTTCAAGGCGAGTGGGAGTCGCAGAAGGACACCGGCGCGCCGAGCGTCTCCGCGATCGTGAGGTGCCTGGCCATCTCCTTGCCCTGGGCCCCAGGAGATCGAGCGGAGGAGGCCCGGAGGGTGGTCGGCCATCCGCGTCTTCACATCACGGGAGCGACCCATGGACACCACACGGGGTTTCCCGCGAATTGGATGTCATTGGAGGGGCCTCGACCACTGCGGCACAACGGACTTGCAGCGCCTCGGATTCGGGATCGAGACATGTCCCTGACGACAGTGGATGTTCATGCATGTCCGCCAATACGGACGAGTGGTCCTGAGTTGCGTGCGGGTCATATCGACGAGATCACCGACAACATGGTGAAATCATCCCAAGTCACACAGCATCCATCACGCCGATGTTCGATAGGTTGAGGCCGTCGAGGGAAACTCATCGTCCAGTGCAGGGGGAGGGTACGTGAGCGAGTTGCTGCCGGGCTACCAGGCCACGCGCCTGCGCGCCGGTCTGATCGACTACCTCACCACTACCTTCGCCCTCGTCGATCCGGACGCTCAGGCTGCCCTCCGTGAGCTACTGGAGGACGAATCCGAGGGGATGTTCAAAGGCCCCTACCTGCGCATCGGGATGCCGTTCAGCGCGGCCCCACGCCGAGCCATCTCGCCGCTTGACTGGATGCCCCTCGGCTTCAAGCCGTACGCCCATCAGGCAGCAGCATTTCGGCGGCTCTCCAGCCTGAACGGCCGTCCCCAACCGACGCTGGTCACCACAGGCACAGGGTCAGGTAAGACGGAGGCCTTCCTCTACCCGATTCTGGACCACTGCCTCCGCGCCCGTCGGCAGGGGGTGGGCGGCATGAAGGCCCTCGTCCTCTATCCGATGAACGCACTCGCCAACGACCAGGCGCAGCGCCTTGCCCGGCTGATCACCCAGCGTGGCGCGGACGGGCACAAGCCCCTCGGTTCGGTCACCGCGGCCCTTTACACCGGCGAAGCAGCCGTCGCCGCGGGTGGGAAGCGCTCCGGTCTCACTACCAAGGTCACGGAGAAGGGGCTCATCACCGATCGGGCGATCATCCGTGACGACCCGCCGGACATCCTGCTGACCAACTACAAGATGCTCGACCAGCTCCTCTTGCGGTCTGCTGACCAGAAGCTGTGGGAGAAGTCGGCCGAGTCGCTGACGTACCTGGTGCTCGACGAGTTCCACACCTATGACGGGGCCCAGGGCACGGATGTCGCGATGCTGTTGCGTCGGCTTGGGCTGGCGCTGAAGTCGTACTGGCCGGAGCGGGGGAGCGCTGGCGACACGCACAGTGCCGAGGAGTGGGGTCGGCCGCTGGGACGCATCACGCCGGTGGGGACGTCCGCGACGCTTGGGCCGCGGGAGGATGCTCCGTCCGGTGCGATGGACATCGTCGATTTCGCCACCCGGGTGTTCGGGGAGAAGTTCGATGACGGCTGTGTCGTGGGGGAGCAGCGCTTGGCTCCGGATGAGTGGTCGGATGTGGGGGCCGGGTTGGGCGGTCGGGCGCGGGTTTCTGAGGTTTCGACACGGGGCTCGCTCCGCTCGCGCCCGGCTCAACCAGCGGAAACGGACGTCACCGAGCAGGTGGCCGCCGGTGTCGTCGCGCAGATTGACGACGACACCGACCCGGCCGAGCTTTGCCGGATCGTCCTGACCGCCCTCCACCAGGATCCGGGCACCGCCGACCTCAAGATGCTGGCGAAGTCCAGCGCGTTCATCCGCGACTTCCTCGCCGCCACTGCCCAAGCCACCCACGTCACCGAGCTCGCGCGGCTCGTCCGCGGCACCCCGGAGACGCTCGACATCCGCCGTCGGTTCGTCATCGCCGTGCACGGAGCGCTCGGGCACCTGCGGGCGCGGGGCAAGGACGGCGGGCCAGACCGGACCATGCCGTCCACGGAGGCCCACATGTGGGTGCGGGAACTCAGCCGAATCGACCGCTACGCCGATTCGGCCGCGCGCTTCCGCTGGGCCGACGACGGCCCGCCCGTCGCGAGCGAGGACGCCACCCAGGGGGGAGGGATCGCGTTCCCTGCCATTCACTGCCGGTTCTGTGGCCGCTCCGGCTGGGGCGTCGAGCTCGGCCCGGTCGGCGACCAGCTGGCGGCCAACGACGAGAACATCCGACGCCACCACGTCACCCGCGAGGGCCGGTTCCGGCCGCTCCTCAACGCCTCGGCTGACGTCGATTCCGACGCCCCACCCGAGACCGGGCTGGCCTGGTTCGACCCCCGCGAGCGCCGGATCACCACCACGCCGAGCGACGTCGACCCCACCGCCGTCCGCGAGGGCCGCGTGCTGCGCGTCGTCACCCACGTCGGCGCGGACGCCGACGACGACTCCGCCAAGGACACCTGCCCCAGCTGCGGCCAGACCGACGCCATCCGCTTCACCGGCAGCGCCATCGCCACCCTGATGTCGGTGACGCTGTCCAACATGTTCGGCCAAGCCACCCTCGATGAGGCCGAAAAGAAGTCACTGGTCTTCGTCGACTCCGTCCAGGACGCCGCCCACCGCGCCGGCTTCGTCTCCTCCCGCTCCCACACCCTCACCCTGCGCTCCGTCCTGCGCGCCGCCGGCGACGCGCCACGATCACTGCCCGCCCTGGTGGAGCACGCCGTCGAGCAGGCCCGCGACGACAAGTTCAAGCGCTACCGGCTGCTCGCACCCAACCTCACCGCCCGCGAGGAGGAGTTCAAGCCGTTCTGGGAGCGGGACAACCCGCCCGCAAAGCTCACCGCCATCGCCCAGGAACGCCTGCTGTTCTCCGCCACTCTCGAGTTCGGCCTCACCAGCAGCTTCGGCCGCACCCTGGAGCGCACCGGCACCATGAGCGCTCACGTCGCCATCGACGGCGCCGACCTGCTGCGCTCCGCGAGAAAGGCACTCGACTCGCTCGACCCCGGGTTGTTCCCCCACGACGTCGACGACCGGACGCTCATCGCCTGGGCCCGCGGCGCCGTCGAACGCATCCGCACCCAGGGCGGCATCTGGCACCCGTGGCTGGAGAGGTACGTCACCGAGGACGGCAACCGCTGGCACCTGTGGAGCCGCAAGGGCCGCGCCAAGTACATGCCTCCCTTCCCGCCCGGCCGCTCCACGCCCGCCTTCCCGCGGGTGGGCGGGGCGAAGATCGATGCGAACAAGGCGCTGCTCGATCCCGTCACCGGCAGCAGGGCCTGGTACGCCCAGTGGGCTAGGCGCTGCCTCCTTGTCGACGGCGCCGCCGGGGGAGTGCTCGCACGCACGCTGCTGGACCAGCTGGCCAAGGACGAACTGCTCCGCGCTGTCGAGACCCGCAGCGGCGCCACCGTCTACGCCATCGAGCCGGAGCGCGTCGTCGTCGCCCCGACCGAGGAATCGGACGTCGACGCCGGCCGCCACACCTTACGCTGCACCACCTGCCACGGCGAGTTCCCGGTCAGCGTCGCCACCGGCGCGGAGCTCGACGGCGGCCCCTGCCTCCACGCCACCTGCGCCGGCACCCTCGCCCCCCACCCCGGTGACGCGGACAACTACTACCGACGCCTCTACCGCTCCTCCGAGGTGCGGCGCGTCGTCGCCCGCGAACACACCAGCCTCCTGGACACCGCGAAGCGCCTCGAGTACGAGAATGCCTTCAAGTCCAGCGCCGACGACCCCACCGCCCCCAATGTGCTGGTGGCCACCCCGACACTGGAGATGGGTATCGACATCGGCGACCTGTCCTCGGTGATGCTCGCCTCCCTGCCCCGCACCGTCAGCAACTACGTGCAGCGCGTCGGCCGCGCCGGCCGCCTCACCGGCAACGCGCTGGACCTGGCCTTCGTCCAGGGCCGCGGCGAGTTCCTGCCCCGCCTCGGCGACCCGCTCTCCCTCATCAACGGCGCCGTCACCCCGCCTGCGACGTACCTGAGCGCCGAAGAGATCCTCCGCCGCCAGTACATCGCCCACCTCGCCGACAGCCTCGCCCGCGACCCCGGCGCCATCCACCCCCGCACCACCGGCACCGCCCTCGCGCAGCCCACCGGCGGGAAGAACACCTTCCTCGACCAGCTCGGCGAAGCCTCCCGGAAGCCCGGCGCGGTCGACCGGTTCCTCGCGGCGTTCGCCGTCGACGACGACCTCACCGCCACCCTCCGCCCAGACGCCGCCGAGGCGCTGCGTCAGTGGGCCACCCCTGGGCCGGACGGCTCCAGCGGACTGGTGGCCACCATCGGCCGCGCCGCCCAGCGCTGGCACGCCGAGCAGCAGGACCTGGGGGACCGCCTCGACCAGCTGGTTGCCGAACTGTCCGACCTCGAGGCCCGCGAGCAGGACAGCGACGACGACGCCCGCGCGCTCAAGGAGGCCCGGGCCGAGCAGCGCATGCTGGAGGCGCAGATCGGCGCTGCGTACGGCGACTTCTGGATCTCCGCGCTCGAGCGGATCGGGCTGCTGCCCAACTACTCGCTGGTCGACGACTCCGTCCAGCTCGACGTCACCATGAGCTGGATCGACTCCGACACCGGCGAATACCACTCTGAGGCCGCCGACTACTCCCGCGCCAGCGCCAACGCGCTGCGCGACTTCGCGCCCGGTGCGTCCTTCTACGTGGGCGGCCACCAGATCGACATCGACGCCGTCGAGGTGGGCCACGACGGCTCAGCCATCCGTACCGTGCGGCTCTGCCCCCACTGCGGCTACAGCCACGAGGGCGACGACACCCCCACCACCTGCCCCCGCTGCGGGAAGTCCGGCATCAACGACGTCGGGCAGCGGTTCGAGACCATCGAGCTCACCCGCGTGTCGGCCTTCGTGCGGCGCGACGAGTCCCGCATCGACGACTCCAACGACGAGCGCGTGCGCGCCGGGTTTTCCATCGTCACTGCCGCCGACGTCGACCCGCAGACCGTGCAGCACCGCTGGTACACCACCGGCGGGCTCGGGGTGGCGTACCTCAAGGGCATGGACGTGCGCTGGTACAACCTCGGCCCCCGCCGGCACACCGCCGGCGAGATCACCATCGCCGGCAACCGGCTCGCCGGGCCCCGGTTCCGGATCTGCGAGGCCTGCGGCCACCTCGACCGCACTGGCCTGGCCAACAAGCGTGACGAGCACCGGCCCTGGTGCAAGCACCGCCACAGCCACGAGGAGCACACCCGCTCCGTGCTGCTCACCCGCAAGCTCACCACCGAGGGCGTGGTGCTCGCCCTGCCGCAGGGCATCGCGTTCGGCGACGACGTGTTCGCCGTGCCGAGCCTGACCGCCGCCGTCCTGCTCGGGTTGCGGGAGAACTACGGCGGCGCGCCAGACCACCTCGACGTCGCCTTCATCAAGGACCCGCTGCTCGACAACCGCGACGCCCTCCTCCTGCACGACCTCGTCCCCGGCGGTACCGGCTACCTGGCGGAACTGATCCGCGAGGATCAACTGTGGGACGTGCTGCGCCGGGCGCTTGTGCGCGTGAGCGCCTGCGAGTGCGCCGATGAGGGCCGCCTGTCCTGCCACCGCTGCCTGCTGCCCTTCGCCGCCCCGCACAACCGCGAGGTCACCTCCCGGGTCGCCGCGGAGCGACACTTGCGGACGCTGCTAGGCATCGAGGGCGGGGAGCCGCCGCTCGTGCCGTCGTGGAAGATCACGGCTGCCCCGCCCGCGCCGGACCCGACGGGGGAGTCGTGGCTGGAGGAGCGGTTCCGCGCTGCGTTCCTGCGGCTGGCGGCCAAGCTGGGCGGCACCGTCAAGCAGACCCCCAGCATCTCGGGCGCCAACATCATCACCGTGTCCCTGGGGAGCCGCACCTTCCGGCTGCGGCCGCAGGTGCACGTGGCCAACTCCAAGCCCGACTTCGTGCTCTCAAGCGAGGGCCTGCCGGACGTCGCGATCTTCACCGACGGCTGGCTGTTCCACGCCTCGCCCAAGCACAACAACATCGCTGACGACTCCGCCAAGCGCCGGATTCTCCGCCAGGGCGGGACCCTCGTGCTGGCGATCACCGCACAGGACCTGGCGCTCGACGAGGCGGGCGACGCGGTCACGTCCCCGTCGTGGTTCAAGGCGCCGCTGGTCCAGAAGCTGAACGCCGAGTCGGCCATGCAGCACACCGCCGCCGCACGGGAGGCTCTGCTCGGCGGGCCGCTGGCGTTCCTGGCCGGCTGGATGCAGCAGCCCGACCCCGAGAACTTGGAACGCTTCGCCCGTGCCGCCTCGTTCTCGGTGTTCGCCTCCGGTGCCGCTCCCATCGACGGGGTTGACGACCTCGCAGTCGGCCTACTGTCGGGAGCGGGTGGACAAACACGGGTCTGGCGGCAGGGCAACCTCACCGTCGCGGTGAGCGTCCCGGCCCCAGGCTCTGTGCGGCTGGCCGCGGTGCTTGACGACACAGTCGACCTAACCACTTCCGAGGCCAAGGAGGCGTGGCGCGATTGGCTCCGGCTGGCCAACGTCATGGCGCTGCTGCCGACGTCCATCGCCGCGTTCGAGGCGCGCTCGGCGACGACCGTCCCGTCGGCCCCGATTCTGGATGTCGCCCATGCGGATGTGACCGTCAGTGCCGAATGGCAACCGATCGTGGAGGAACTGGCCGAGGAGTCGTCTTCCGCCCTGGAGCTCATCGTCGCACTCAGCGAAGCGGGGGTAGCCGCTCCGGACGCCGAGCTGGGATACGAACTCGACGGTGTGCCGTTCGACCTCGTCTGGACCGATCAACGAATCGCGGTCCAGCTGGACCCCGCAGCTGTCCCCGAAACGGACGGATGGCGCGTCCTCGCGCCCGACGCGGCCGTGATCGCCGCGGCATGGAAGGAACACACCAGTGGCTGAGAGCGTCATCATCTACCCGAAGCAGGACAAACTGCTCGACTCCTCCATCAAGCAGAAGGCCTACAGCTTCCTCGAGAAGCTCGCCCAGGACGACAGCGCGCCAGGCCTGCACATCGAGCCCGTGAACAACGCCGCAGATCCACGAGCCCGAACGGGACGGGTCGACCAGCAATATCGCGCGCTGCTGTTCAAGCTCACCACCCCGACGTCCACCGCCTACGTCGTCCACGGGATCTACAACCACGACGATGCCTACGAAGCCGCCGCCAAGGTGCAGTTGACCATCAACCCGATCAACGGGCTGCCTGAGTACAACGAGGCCACACCCGTGGCGGCAGGGGAGCAGACGTGGGCGCAACCAGTGCCCGTCGAGTCCCTGCCATCGGCTCCCGAACCGTTGATCGTTTTCAGCGCCGCCGATCTCACTGTCTCACTGGGCATCCCGCCAGCCGTTGCTGAGCAGGCAGTTGCGCTGACCAACAACGACGCGATGCAGGCGTTTGCGCAGACGTTGCCCGAATGGCAAGGACTTGCCTTGCTGCTGCTGGCCGACGGTGAGTCCATCACACAGATCCAGCAAGAACTGGAACTCATGAACCGGCCCATGAGCCACGATGAGGCCGCCGCCCGGTTCAACGAGCCCCAGCCGGTCAGCGACCAGGAGCTCCTCGACAGCTTCAGCCAGCCAAGCGCCCAGATGGGATTCGCCAAGCTCGCTGGCGCGGAGGAACTCCGCCGGGTCATCACCGGCGGCGACTTCTCCGCGTGGCGGGTCTTCCTGCACCCCCAGCAACGCAAGTGGGTCCGAGGGAACTGGAAGGGCCCCTACCGGATCTCCGGCGGTGCCGGGACGGGCAAGACCGTCGTCGTCCTGCACCGAGCAAGGCGGCTGGCCGTCGAGGATCCGGACGCCCCCATCGTCGTCACGACCTTCACCACGAACTTGGCCGCAGAGCTGTCACGCAGTCTCGAGCGCCTCGACCCTGAGTCGCAGTTTGCCGACGCACTCGGGGAGCCCGGCCTCCACGTCAAGGGCATCGACGCGCTGGCACGCGCGGTGCTGCAGTCGGCAGGCGCCGGCGTCAGTCCGGCTGTGGCGTCGGTACTCGGGGTGGGTCGCACGGACATCAGCGGGCGCGCCGACACGGACGCAGCCTGGCGACAAGCCGTGCTGCGAGCCGGGGAGGGCCTCGACCAGAAACTACGCAAGCCCGCGTTCCTGCAGGCGGAGTACGAGATGGTCATCCTGCCTCATCGCATCACCCAGCTGGCCGAATACCTGAAGGTGGCCCGCACCGGACGTGGGGTGCGGTTGTCGAGGGCGGGAAGGAAAGCCGTATGGGCCGTCGTCGAGGCCTACCGCAGCTCTGCCCGGGAGGCAGGCACGCTGGACTTCGCCGAGGCGGCCTCCATCGCCGCGGCGCACCTCGAGGCGTCGGGGGAGGGGCCTGCCCGGCACGTGCTGGTGGACGAGGGGCAGGACTTCAAGCCGTGTCACTGGCAGTTGGTCCGGGCTCTGGCGGCGGAGGGGCCCAACGACATCTTCATAGCCGAGGACGCCCACCAGCGCATCTACGGGCAGAAGCTGATGCTCTCGGCCTACGGGATCCGGACCCAAGGTCGATCGCGGGGACTGAAGCTGAACTACCGCACCACCGCACAGAACCTGGCGTGGGCGGTCGGGGTGCTGACAGGGCAGGAGGTGATCGACTCAGACGGCGAGGCAGAGAGCACCGCCGGATACCATTCCGCGCGGACCGGTCCCAAGCCGACGGTTCGGTCCTTCCCGTCGATGAGTGCAGAGCTGGACCACGCTGCCGAACTGGTGGGGGCGTGGGCATCCGATGAAGAGGTGCAACCGGAGACCATTGCGGTACTGGTCCGAGACCGGGCCACCAGGGATCGCGTCGTAGCTGGTTTGGGGGACCGGGGAGTCGACGTGCGGGCGCTGGAGTCCGGGTCAGTGAAGCCAGGACAGCCGGTGGTGCTGACGATGCATCGGGCGAAGGGCACGGAGTTCACGCGGGTCCTCCTGTTCGGACTTAGCAAGGACGCCATGCCCATAGGGCTGAAGGCCTACGACTTCGACGAGGGAGAGCTCAGCGAGGCGCAGCTTCGGGAGAGGTCGCTGCTCTACGTGGCGGCGTCGAGGGCGAGGGACGAGCTGGTGGTGACCTACAGCGGCGACCCATCGTCGTTGATGCCGGCTGCGGGATGATGCCGCGGCCGGAGCCCTGACGGACGCGCTAGGCGATGCGCCTTGAGGCCTATCCATAGACGACTGGATTTGTTAGCCTGAACCAGCGCGAACTGCGCCTCGGAGAACTAGTGAAGGGAGTTTGAGATGTCACCCATTGCCGTGTGCCTGAACTCACACCCCCACTCACTTGAGGCTCCCGCCGTCTGACACTCGTCGTCGGGTGCCTCCTCCTCAGGAGAACACCCTTGCCGAACCTTCTTTCGTCGTTCAGTTGGAGCGACGTCCCATTCACCGCATACGTTGACGACCTTGACGACGACCAGCGCTGGTCCACCTGGGACTCGGTCGAGCGGCTCTGCCGCGGACCGGAACCCTGGCCGGACTGGGTGGTGACCGCCGCGGCGGCCATCGACACCGACCTCGGCGTCCTCAAGTCCGGAAAGGAGGCCGACGTCTCCCTGCTGGAGCGCGCGGTGCCCGACGACCCGACGCGATCCTGCGTCATGGCCGCCAAGCGCTACCGCTCCACCGAGCGTCGCCTCTTCCACCGCGACACCGCCTACACGGAGGGCCGACGCGTCCGCAACAGCCGCGACGTCCGTGCGATGGCGCGCAGGTCAACCCATGGCCGCGCCGTCGAGTCTGGTCTGTGGGCGCGGGCGGAGTGGAACGCGCTCAAGACCCTCTACACGGCCGGGGTCCCCGTGCCGTACCCCGTGCAGATCGACGGGACTGAGATCCTCATGGAGTTCATCTCCGACGACGGTGTGGCCGCGGCCCCGCGGCTCCACCAGACCCGGCCCTCCGCACCGCAGCTGGCGGCCTTGTTCGCCCAGTTGCTCGCGGCGATGCAGACGATGGCCCGTCTGGGCCTCGTCCACGGTGACCTCAGTCCGTACAACACGCTGGTCGCAGGACTCCAAGGGGATGAGCCCCGGCTCGTGATCATCGACGTGCCGCAATTGATGGACCTGGCGTCCAACCCGAACGCCTTCGACCTGCTGCACCGGGACTGCCTCAACATGGCTGCCTGGTTCAGCGCCGCGGGCCTCGACGTCGACGGCGACGACCTCCTCGAGGAGGTGCTGGCACACGCCTGGTGACGGCCGGGATGAGAAGAGCCGCTCGCGCCGAGGGGACCGCACGGCTGGCCATCAAGAGCGCTAGGCGGAGGCGGCCCGGTGTCGTTCGCGCAGGATCGCGACGCCGGGCCCGTCCAACTCGTCGAAGTAGGTCGCACGGCCGGCGAGGCTCATCACAAGCGCCAGGGTCGAGCCCGTCACCGCCTCGCCGGCGCCCGCGCGGAACGATCCGTCGTCGGCCCGCAGGTCCAGCCCGGAGGCCAACCGGCGGCTGTTGACGGTGAAGTCCCGCCGGGCGAAGAACTCCGCCACGGGGGTCAGCGCCTCGATCGCCGGGACGCGCTCCAGTCCGAGCGGCCGTCGGATGTCCTGGGCGTGCACCACCACCTCGCCGAGGTAGGCCGCCGCATGGTTCGACGGCAACGTCCTGCTGTGGATCACGGCCCGGAACCGTTCGAGGGTCTCGGCGGGGCTCGCGCCGAGCTGCTCCTCGAGCCTGCGCTGGTTGTGCACGTCCGGGCGGAAGCGGGCCCCGATGATGCTGCGCAGCCACTGCCAATGGTTCAGGCTCGCGCCCGCCACCAGGTGGGCAACCACCTGCTCCACATCCCAGAGGCCGCACAGCGTCGCGTGCCGCCACTGCTCCTCGGTGAGGTGCTCGAGGTCCTCCGCCACCGCCGCCCGCTCGGCATGGATGAGGGCCATCAGATCCTCCGCGCGCTTGACGGCGCCCGCCCCGCTGCCGCTCACAGCTGCTCGCTCACGAGGGTGCCCGCGAACCGCGCCGCGCCGTC
Source organism: Tessaracoccus rhinocerotis (assembly GCF_007197885.1). Taxonomy (GTDB): domain Bacteria; phylum Actinomycetota; class Actinomycetes; order Propionibacteriales; family Propionibacteriaceae; genus Arachnia; species Arachnia rhinocerotis. Next base: position 1,070,787 of record NZ_VKKG01000001.1, on the reverse strand, counting down.
GCCGCTGAACCGGCCCGGATCGACGGGCCTGCCCGAGACCGCCAGCAGCAGGTCGATGGCCTCTCCCTCGACGACCGCGCCGTCACCCCAGGCGTTGCCGCTGCGCCGGTCCACGAGGCGCAGCCCGGCCGCGCGCTCCCTGCCTCCACCGAAGGAGACGGTGGTGCGCAGCTGGTAGGCCAGCGCGTCCCGGACGGCTGCATCCGGGTATTGGCCGGCCAACCCAAGGGGGCGCCGGATGTCCTCGCCGTGCACGATCGCCTCCACCAGCCGCGTCGCCAGATTGGCGGGCGGGGTGAGCGTCAGCTCGGCCGCGTCCCTGAGCGCGCCGAGCGTCTCGCGCGGATCCGGCCGCTTCTCGCGGGCGATCCCGTTCTCGTTGGCCCTGTCGAAGTCCATCCGGGCCTCCACCAGCGCCCGGACGAACCCGAGCCGCCCGGTCCTGGCGGTGTCCATCAGGTGCGCGACGACGTCGTGCACGTCCCAGCCCGGACACAGCGAGGGCGTCGCCCACTGGGCGTCGGTCAACTCGGCCAGGTCGGCGACGAGCCGCCGCCGCTCCTCGTGCACCACTGGCCACACTGTCATGGACTTCCGCATCCGGCACCTCCGAGTCGCTACTAATACAGTAGTAGACACTACTGGAATGATAGGCTGTGTCAATGGCTGGGCGACGAACTTACGGCTCCTACAACGACGGCTGCGCGGCGGCCCACGCGCTGGACATCGTGGGGGAGCGCTGGACGATGATCGTCGTGCGCGAGCTGCTCCTGGGAGCCAAGCGCTTCTCCGACATCCAGCGCGACGTCCTGGGCATCGGCCCCGCGGTCCTCACCCAGCGGCTCCAGGAGCTCGAGGCGCACGGCGTCCTGCAACGCCGCCGACTCACCGGTCCCGGTCGGCCCGAAGTCTACGAGCTGACCGACTGGGGGCGCCGGCTCGAAGCCGTCAACACCGCGCTGTCCATGTGGGCCGTGGCCTCACCCGGGCTGCCGGTGGAGGCCGACATGAGCCCCGACACCGTGGTGCTGGCAATGCGCGCCCACGCCCGGCCCGTCCCGGGCTACCGGCGCGCGCGACGGGTTTCGCTCACCCTCACCGACTCCCGCCGCGACGAGGCCGAGCCCGTCGGCTACCTGGCGGTGATGTCCGAGGCCGGCAGCAGCGTCGAGAGGGTCGCGGAAGCGGGCGTCACCGATGCCACGGTTTGGGCCACCACCCGGGACTGGAAAGCGTGCATCATCGGGGGAGTGCCGCTGGGGAAGGTGGCCGGCATCCGTATCGAGGGCGTCCGGGAGGCCGTGGCCCGGCTGGTCGGGGCGTTCGCGCTTGACCCGGCCTAACGTGGACGCACGAGTGCATCGACGGGGTGCCCCTTGCAGCTATCGACTTCTACGAGGACCTCGAGCGCGACAACTCCCGCGAGTGGTGGCAGGCCCAGTGGGCGCGCTACACCGACGACGTCCGCGCCCCGGTCACAATCTTTTCAATTGAGCTGGAGGCTTTAGCCATGCACGCAGAATAGTGACCGTCTCCCAACCGGGAGTCGATCGGGGCCGAAACGTCTCCGGGGGGTGAAGACCGAACATCTCCTCAGCCGCGCCGTGCCTGTGAGGGAACGGCAACTCGTCGACGCGATGCGGTGCGGTGCGGCCACGGGGTGCTGGGTGCCGCAGGCCGCACGTCCTTCGGGGGTGTCGCAGTGACCGCTCAGGCGGGAAGTCCCACCAGCGCCGCGCTGTCGGCCCACAGGCCCTCGACGGCGCGACCGTTGCGGGCGAGCTCTGAAGGCTCCGGCCAAGACAGCTTCCCCCGCCGCAGCGCGACGTAGCTGCGTCCGGCGGGCGCAGCGACCTGTCCCAGCGCGAGGCTGGCCAGCGCCACCCCGGCTCTGTGCTGGGTGTTGAGCGTCGGCACGACTGGGCGCAGGAGCGCTGACAGCGGGGTGCCCATCACCTTCCAGACGATGCGGCGCGGCAGGGGAAGGTCCGCGGCGAGGCCGGTGCCGAAGACCTAGCCCGGGCAGAAGGCGAGGACCGTGACCTGGCGGTCGACCACGGCCGGGTGGCCGGCGAGCGCACGGACAGTCATGACCGTGCCGAGCTTGGAGGCGGTGTAGGCCTCCTGCCCGCCCCGAGCCGTCGCGGTCTGGGCGCCGGGATCCAGGTCCGGGTCGGCGAGCAGTCGGGCCTGGGCGTGGCGCGGCGGGGCCAGCCCTGCGTTGCGCGCCGGGTCGTGGGTGCCGCTGGTGGTCAGCACGATGCTGCCGCCCTCGGCCATCTGTTCCAGCAACAGCCGTAGCAGCAGATAGTGCGCCAGATGGTTGACGGCGAATGCCATCTCGAACCCGTCGGCGCTGCGGGCGGTGGCGTCCGGCCGCACGATGCCCGCGTTGAGCACGAGCGCTCCGATCGGCTGCGGCCCGAGGCGGTTCAGGACCTGATCTGCGAACCGGCGGACCGAGGCCAGAGAGGTCAGGTCCAGGGCCAGGTGCTCATCGTCGGTGGGGGTGCGCGTCCCGAGGATGATCGGTCCGTCCGCGCTGCGCAGCCGACTGACGGTGTGCACCCCGAATCCTGACGTGCCTCCGGTCATCACCACTGCGCTCATCGTGAGCTCCCCACTCGCTGGCGGACGTGCATCCCGAGACTACAGCCGTGCCGATACGTGCCGGCGGTCTAGCGATTCGGGAGAAAAGTGATGGCAGGTGGGTTCGGAGACCGTTTGACCTTGCCTCCCTGTGTTACATGCAACCTTTGCCCATGAGTGTCAGGGACAGGGTCCAGCACGGCGAACCCGAATGGTTGCCGACGCCCGCGGCCGCTGAGCACATCGCGAACGACTGTCGCGCCTAAAGCACTGGGAGTTCCGCGAGGTGTGGGAGCACCCTTCCACAGTTCGGGCGCTGTTCCGCCCCTACCGCGACCTTCGCGAGGCCCCGGAAGCTGCGCTTCCCCTCAACGGGCTGGGACTGACATGCTGTCTAGGGATGAACCTTACGGCGTCGCTCAAGGTCCACCTGCCGAATCAAGCGCACCAGACCCAGCAGTGCTTGATGCACGGCGACACCGACCGCCGCATTCGCCACGGCGAGCAACCCGCCCAGCAGCAATGTCGACAGCCACGAACCGGGCTCAGGCACGCCGGTCACGATCAGCAACATCGGCCAGACGATGGCTGCGCTCACCAACGCGGCACGCCACCAGCGGCCCATAACGAGGCCGAAGAGGATCATCGTTGGAATCATCGCCTGCTCCGATCTGAGAGACAGTCCTCACTGTACTTCGGGCTCAGGGCCGGTGGCTAGTGTGGTCGTCATGCTCCCGTGCGACGTTGCACGGGCGGGACAGGAGCTGGGATGAAGGTCGTGGCGTTGTTCAAGCTGAAGGCGTCCGAGTGGGACCTGGCCGAGATGGTGGAGGTCACCAGCGTCGAAGAGTTCGAGCGCGACAACGCCGAACTGCCGGGTAGGGAGATTGCCGACGCCTGAACGAGTGGGTGGACAGCAGTTCCGTGGTTTACCTCAGCGATCTCGCGAAGACTGGACACGCTGGGGCGCAGAGGACGAGCTAGTCCGTCCGGTACGTTTGAATCGAGAATGCTCCACGACGTAGTGGGTGGGCGTGGCAGGAGGGGACGATGGGCGGTCAGGTCGAGCTGGTGAGCGACGGCAACGGTGTCGCCATCCTTGGGACTGCATCCGACGTCGAGAGGTTCTTCCTCTCTACAGGTCTCGATCGGGCTGCCGCAGAGCAGCTCGATATCCAGCGGCTACGGGCGGTGTCGGCAAGTGCCGGTAGCGCGGCGCAAGTCGGTGCGGATGTGGCAGCGAACTCGGGGCGTTGGGTCAAGCTGACAGCGGAGTCCGCCGAGGCCGTCAAGGAGTTCGGGCTGATGCCTACGAGGACTCCGGGCGTCAGTCACGCAATGATCGGCGAAGCCGGTGACATCAAACAGTGGCTCCAGATTGCCCAGGCACCATCCACGCTGCTGGGTGGACCGCTCGCACTGACCGCGTTGGCGACGATGATGCAGCAGCGGGCGATGCAGCAGCAGATGGACGAGATCGTCGAGTACCTCAAGGAGATCGGCGAGAAGGTCGACGACGTCCTGCGGGGACAGAAGGATGCCGTGCTCGCCGACATGATCGGCGTCGACCTGGTCATCGAGGAGGCGTTGGCCGTCCGGGAACGGGTGGGCCGCGTCTCCGAAGTCATCTGGTCGAAGGTCCAGATGGGCTCGGCCCTCGCGCGCACCCAGGCCTACGCACTTCGCCAACTCGACGCCATCGCCGAGAAGCTTGAGAAGAAGGCAGACGTCGGCGAGATCGCCAGGGCGACCAGACGGGCGGAGCCGCAGGTGCGGGAGTGGCTCGCCGTTCTTGCACGCACCTTCCAGCTCCAGGATGGCATCTGGGTCCTCGAGCTGGACCGCGTGCTCGACGCATCGCCCGAGGAACTCGACAACCATCGCCTGGGGCTGATCGCCGCGCGGGAGCACCGGGTGCACCTCATTGGCCGGAGTACCGAGCGGATGCTGGAGCAGATGGCGGCCACCGTCGACAAGGCGAACTCCAAGGTGCTGTTCAACCCGTTCGACTCGCCCTCCGCGGTGAAGTCCAGCAATCAGGTCACCGCCGGCGTCCTGGAATTCCGCGACCGGCTCGGGATCGGCTCGGGGAATGGGACGGGCGAAGGGAGGCGTTGGCGGCAGGCGGCAGCCGAGCTCCGTGACAGGGTCGTCGGTTCTGCCGTCGATGGCGTCAGCGCCGCAGGACGCTTCGGGTCTGACACCCTCGACCGGGCAACGCGTCCGTTTCGCGCCGTGGACATCGACGGCGACGGTGTCCCCGACAAGTCCCGGGCTGCCGCCGCGGCAACGCGGGCGGGAGATGCAATCAAGGGTGCCGCAACCGGAGCCGTCGGCCGCGCCGGGAGGCTGTTCAGGCGCAAGCCAACCCAGGACACTGCTGTGGACGGACCCGACCCGGACACGACTGCCGGGAACTCCTGACCCCCTCGGCAATCCCGACTGACGCCGTGTGCCCGGGCTTCAGGAACCGTCGCGCAGGTTCGCCAGTGTCTCGCGGTTGAAGCTGACGTTGTCGAAGGCGACGTCACAGCCCTCGCCGGTGGGCGACTGGGCGCTGAAACCGATCTGGGCGTCCTCGGAGGCGTCCAGGCCGAACTCGCGAACGAACTCCCAGCGCTGCCCGTCGCGGGAGGCGTGGAAGGCGAAAGCCTTGCCCACGCGTGCGATCCGCAGCCACACGTCGGTTCCATCGACGGTGAACGCGTTGGCGTCGTCGCTGCCCTCACGGTTCACCACCGAGACCACCATTCGCTCGGCGTCGGGGGAGTACTCGTAGCAGAGCTTCGCCCAGTGGTCGTCATCGAGCCACAGCAGGAGGACGCCGGCGTCGAACTGGGAGGTGAGGTCGGCCTCCACGCGGGCGCTGAACTGGAAGTCGCCCTCGGGTGCCGGTCCGAGCGCGCGGTGGGCGTTCATCATGGTGACCGCGTTCACGGATCCGACGGTGCCTGGATCCACGAACAGGTCACTCCTCGGTGCTGCCGTGGCGGACAACCTGTCCGATTCAAGGTTCCACTCCGAACCCTGTGACGGCGTCAGCGGGAAGGGGAGTGAAGGGTGCTGGAAGGGCTTTGACATGGGCAGTCTCCGTTGGCGCGGTTGGGCGATCAATGAGTGGTGCGGCCAGCGTATCGGGTGGCCTAGGGGAGGGGAGCGACCACAGGCTTGTGCAGCCCGAGCGGCATCGGCCCGATGGCGAGCGCCGAGCCGCCTCAGTGCCGGGAGGGTAGATGCCCCGCCTATGATCGTCGGCATGCGGGCGCTGAGGGGCAGGACAAGATCTCAGGCCCCCCGAGCCATGCCGTCGGACGGGGGGAGCATCGCCGACGTTGTCGACCGGCGTGGTCGGCTCGGCGCCTTCGGGGTCATTGCGGCGGTCCTCGCTTTCGCGGTGACGGCCGCGGTCTCTCTCAGCGTCACGGGCACGACCTACGCGTGGCAGGTCAACATGATCAGCGACCTGGGCGACAGTTCATGCCGCACCCGCGGCGGCCGGTGGATCTGTTCGCCGGGGTTCGCCCTGTTCAACACCGGGCTGATCATCACGGGCTTGCTTCTCACTGCGGCGGGGGTCGGCGTACGCCGCCTCTGGGGGCGCCTCCTGGCCGGGAGCCTGGCCGTGATGGGGGTCGGGCTGGTCGTGGCCGGGGTGTTCCCCGCCGGTGACGCCGGAGCCCTCCACCTGGCAGGAGTCGTGCTGGCACTCGTCGTGCCGGGGCTGGGGCTCCTGATCTCGGGGATCAGACCGGAGACGGCCTGGCTGCATCCCCATCGTGTGCTGCGCGGGTTGCTCGGCGGAACGGCTCTCGTCTTCTGCGCCGAGAATCGCCTCACTCACAACCTGTTGCCGCAGGGCGCGGGCGAACTGATCATCGTCGGGTGCCTCCTCCTCGCGCTCCTTTTCGAAGCTGCGCGAATCCTCGCCTTCCGGCCGGGTGCGGGCGGCAGGGTCGGGTGAATCAGCCACTCAGCCGCCGGAACTGGGGCCACAGGGCCTGCCAGTCGACGAGGGGCCCGGAGCAGTGCAGCATGGGCACGTCTACCAACTGAGGGTGGACGACGGGTCGGGTCTGCAACTCCCCCGCGGGCTCGCACGACGCAAAGGAGTCCTGCTGGGCCACGGCGTGCTCGCCGACGAGCAGTACCTGCTTCGATTGTGGCGGGCCGAGGTCCCACAGGCCGTTGTGCCCGGAATACACAGCTGCCCGCTCCGACGCGGAGCCGTAGCGGTGCACCGCACCGGCCAAGGCGTAGGTGTCGATGATGACGTCCTCGCCGTCCTGCCGGATCTCACCGATCTGCTGGGCGTAGTCGGGCCACCCGACCTGCTCACGGATCATCGGGTTGACCCTCGACAGCGTTGACAGCCAGGGTTCCGAGGCCGGGAGCACCGGCAGGGACAGCAAGCACGCCACCGCGGCGTTCGCTGCTACCACTGCGCGTCTCTTCGTGGGACTCCAATCCTCGTTCAGGCGGGGGCTCGTCCATCCCATCGCCAGAGCCGGCAGCACCGCACCCATGGGATAGTGCGGCTGCGACGGAAAGGCCAGCGTCCAGACAATTAGGAGCAGAAGGGCCGGCAGCAGGAAGCGTCCAGCCCGCCCTGGTAGGCGCCAGGGGTCGACCAGCCCGGCCACCCAGACGCGCAGGAGGGGAGGACCCGCGAAGAGGGCGATCGTCGGTAGGAGGACGAGCCGCACGAGGGTGCCCTGCTCCGCGACCAGGCCCGCCGAGACCTGCCCCATCGGCAGTCCGTGGGCCAGTTGCGCGACGAGTTGCGGCGCAGCGAGCACCCCGAACAGGCACGCGCCCGCCACGGCGTTCCGGGTGCGCAACAACCAACGGTCAGTGAGGAGGAGCGAGGCGAAGATCGCTGCCAGAAGAACGACGATGAGCAGCTTGTTCCAGCACGCCACACCGGCCACGGCACCCGCCCAGACGAGACTGCGGGGATGCCCCGCCGTCGCCCGCAGGACCAGGAGAATGACGACCTGCCAGGCGAGGAGATCGATCGCCGCTGTCGTGAAGACGTGCCCCATGAGCAGGGGATAGACGGTGAACGCGTGCGCCCATGCCGCCAGTTTCTGGGTGCCTGGGCCTGCGCCGAGGACCCGCGGGTACATCCCCGCCACGACCGCGCCCGCAGCGGCGGCGGCGACGGCGGGGAGCCGCTGCACCCAGATCCCGTCGCTGATCCGGGCAGCGATCCACGACAGCCACACGGTCATCGGCGGTTGGTCCACGTACCACCACTGCAAGGGCAGCATGCCGAAGTAGAGCTCGTCCCAGTGCGGGCCGTAGCGGGGTCCGACGGCGAGCAGAACGAGCGTGACGGCGACCATGGGAGCAGCTGCGACCCGCAACGGGCTCACGGACGTCACCTGCCCCTGCCGTCGGTCAGCCACTCCTCCACCTGGTCAACGGCGCGACCGCAGCCATCCTCGCCTCGGACCCGGTCGGCGAGATCGGTCGCGCGCCGTGCCATGGCGGGGGCGAGGGCGTCGTCGATGCGCCGGGCGAGGACCCGCGCCGATGCGAACGCTCGAGGGAGCGGCCGGGCTGCGACCCCGAGCGCTTGCAGGCGCCTGCCCCAGTAGAACTGGTCCGCGAAGTGCGGCACCACGACCGAGGGGACACCGGCCCGCACCACGGCGCCAGTCGTGCCCGCACCTCCGTGGTGGACCACGGCCCGCACGCGGCGGAACAGTTCGTCGTGAGGCTCCTCGCCCACGCACAGCAGGCGTGGATGAGGGCTGCCGCGCACGTCACCCGCCTGAACGACGGCGCGGACGCCAGCCCGCTCGCACGCCGACCCCAGCAGGTCCAGGAACGCGGTCGGGTCCCCCTGATCCATCGAGCCGAAACCGGCATAGATCCAGTCGCCGCCCCCGTCCAGCGCACCCGCCACGGCCTCCGACAGCCTCGACGTGGCGCCCGAACCCGTCCACCATCCCGTCACGGGGCCGTCCTGGGGAAGACTCGGGACGACGTGAGGGCTGAACGCGTACAGCGAGCCGGAGGTTGCCGTTCGCAGCCCCACCGGGTGGCGGGAGACAAGGTGGAGCCGACCGCGCCGCCACCGTCCGTCCACTCCTCCGAGGTAGCGCTCGGCATGGTGGAGTGCCTGCCGCGCGAGGCGCCGCACCGGTCCTGGGACGAGCCATGCGTACGGCAGCAGGGGCATCGGCCCGCTCCGACCGGGATACTCCGGCCACATGTGGGCCCGCACCACGGGAACGGACTGCTGAAGGGCCTCGTCGACCGAGGCGATCGCGAACGTCGAGGCGACGAGCACGTCGGCGTCGGACAGCGCCTCACGGGTCGGCTCTTGTGCCGAGTGGACGAACTCCGCGAAGAGATCCCGCGTCCGATTCAGTTCCATCGGGTTGCAGCGGCGAACTGCCCGAGCGGCGGGGCCCGCAATGAGCGCATTCGGGTCGCTCGCCACCGTAATCACGCGCAGCGAGGGGTGGGCGAGGCCGCTGAGGGCTTGGTGCGTGACGAGCGTCACGTCGTGCCCCCTGGAGGCGAATCGCGCGGCCAGATTGGCGAAGGGCATCGCGTCACCGCGACTGCCGATCGCCGCCACGACTACTTTCACGCGCCCTCACCCTCGACGAAGTGTGCGCGCGGAGTCCCGGGTGCTCGGCGACCAGATCTGTGCATGGTTGGCTCTCCTTCGCCTCGACCCTAGTGGTCATCCTGGGGGCGTCGTCGTGACCCTCCAGTCGTGGCGTGGCGCGATCAGAGTTCGACCACGCCGTGTTCAAAGGGAAGGCGGACGACAGGAGAGGGACTGACTGCCTCGACTGTGGGAAGCCCCGAAAACGTTGGCGTTGAGGACGGGTTCGCGCCCGGCTCCTTAGCCAGTGCACTCGGGGCGCCAGACCTAGAGGGAGGAAGTAGTTGTCTGAATCGAAACGCGGCCGCAGTCAACGCCGACTGTTACGTTGAGGCATGGCTCTCCCAGACAGTCCATTGGTGGCCCGGGTCCGTGACCTGGGCGTGCAGTTCCTGGACAACGACGTCGACATCTCCGGGCAGGACGCGGTCACCTCCGTCGAGCTCCCCGGGGACGAGACCTTCTGGATCTTCGGAGACACTCTCGAGGGCCCGTTCGAGACCGTCCGGTACATGTCGCTCACTGAGGTCCTGTCCAACACGGGCGCCATCGTGCCGAGGCAGGACATCTCAGACGGCTTCAAGGAGTTCACTTACCTCACAGATCCCGGCGGGGACAGGGCGCGGCAACTAATCAGGTTCGAGCCACCGGAGCACAAGTCGACGCAGCGGCTGTGGGCAATCCACGGCACCCACCAGGGCGGCCACCTCTACCTCTACTACCACCGCATCACGATGGACCAGAAGCTCGACGTCTTCGAGACCTTCCAGCTCGACGGCATGGGTATCGCGAGGGCCGACGGCGACTACTTCTTCGAGCCGGCACACCGGGACACGGCCTAACGTGGACCCATGAGTGCATTCGACGGGGTCCCCCTCGCGGCCATCGACTTCTACGAGGACCTCGAACGCGACAACTCCCGCGAGTGGTGGCAGGCCCAGCGGGCCCGCTACACCGACGACGTACGCGCCCCGATGGAGGCCCTTGCCGCGGTGCTGGAGGAGGAGTTCGGATCCGCGAAGGTGTTCCGGCCCAACCGCGACGTCCGCTTCTCCGCCGACAAGTCGCCCTACAAGACCCACCAGGGGTTCGTCGTCCCGCTGGCGGAGGGGATCGGCTGGTACGTGCAGGTCAGCGCCGAAGGGCTGATGACCGCTGGCGGCTGGTGGCGGGGCACCCCGGAGATGATCGCCGCCTACCGGGCCGCGCTGCTGGAGGAGGAGGACCACGACGCCGGCGAGGAGCTCGAACGCATCCTGCAGGACCTCCGGGAGGCGGGCTACGCCATCGGCGGCGACCGTCTGAGGACCAAGCCCCGCGGCGTCGCGGCGGAGCACCCCTTCCTCGACCTGCTGCGGCACCGCAGCCTGACCGCCGAGCGCCAGCACGGTGAGCCGGAATGGCTGCCCACTCCCGGTGCCGCGGAGCGCGTGGCTGCGGACTGGCGTGCCTACCGACCGCTGATGCAATGGCTCGCTGCAAACGTGTCCGGGACCGATCGCCCTTGAACACAATGCGGAGGGAGCGAACAGTGTCCGAGCGCGAAGACCCGTGAGGTGGTCGGTGAAGGATCAGCCGTCGACAGCGGCGCGACGCGGGACCGACGGGTCCTGGGCGTCCTTCGGCGTGGCGTGGAACTCCCCGGTCGATGCCTCCAGGAGCTCTGCGGCCAGTGCCGAGGTGGGGCGATCCTCAGGTTCCTTCGCCAGCGCGGCCGAGACCAGTGATTCGAGCACGGGCGGCATGCCCGGCGGCAGTGTGGGCGGCTCGTCCTGGACGTGCGCCAGAGCGGTCGCAATCGGGCTGCCCTTGTCGAAGACCTTGGTGCCCGTGAGCATCTCGTGGGCCAGCAGCCCCCAGCCGTACATGTCGGTGGCGGGTCCGACGGGCTGGCCGAGGGCCTGCTCGGGGCTGAGGTAGTACGCGGTCCCGAGGAGCTGGCCGGGGACGGTGTGGGAGCCGCCGTCGATGGAGCGGGCGATGCCGAAGTCGGTCAGCTTGGCGCCAGCCTCGGACACCAGCACGTTCGCCGGCTTCAGGTCGCGGTGGATGATCCCCGCTGCGTGGGCCTGCGCGAGCGCCGAGGCGAGCTGGAGGAGCATCATGCGGGCGTCCTCCAAGGGGAGGGGGCCGCTCGCCATGAGCTCGGAAAGCGTCGGGCCGTCCACGAACTCCATCACCAGGCACGACAGGCCCTCGTGGTCGATGTAGTCGTGGACCGTCACGATGTTCGGGTGCGCGAGCTGGGCGGCGAAGCGCGCCTCGTCGCGGAAACGCTCCGCGAGCGCGATCTCGTCACGGGTGTGCGGGTGCATTATCTTCATTGCGACGCGTCGCTCGAGAATGCTGTCGGCGACCTCCCACACCTGACCCATGCCGCCGGAGGCAACGTGGCCAACCAGGCGGTAACGATCGGCGAGGACAAGTCCGGGCCTCAGTCGTTCCATCCAACCCTCCCAGCGGCAGGACGTGATCTCGGTGATCATGGCCCAGAAGAAACTCAGAGTGATGCTAGCATGCCCAATCTCGGTCCCGAGCATCGGGCGGACGGCGGATGTCCGACCACGGGGGATGAACGCCGGGTCAGTCACCCTTGGCAAGCCCGGCGCGTCCCGGTTGACTAGGGTGGCTGCAAGGCAAGGGTGCCAGTCGGCACGTGCGTTCAGGCAGGAGCTGGGATGAAGGTCGTGGCGTTGTTCAAGCTGAGGAGTGGGCGGAGCGTGGCGGAGTACCGCGAACTGTCCCTCGACGTGATCCGCAGGGGGATGTTCGCGATGCCGTCGGTGATCGGGTTCGAGGACTTCGCGGTCACCGGGCTGATGGGCGGCGGGACCTCCGAGTGGGACCTGGCCGAGATCGTCGAGATCACCAGCCCCGAGGAGTTCGAGCGTGACAACACCGAACTTCCCGGCAAGGAGATCGCCGACACCTGGAACGATTGGGTGGCCAGCAGTTCAGTGGTCTACCTGACCGATCTGGCCCACCACCGGGCGTAGTTGGCGGCTGCAGGCTTGATACCCCCGGGGGTATGTGTCACGCTCGGTGCATGGCTCAAGTCGACGCTCCTCGCACCGAACCACTCATCCGCGCGACCGCACTCGGCCACGTGGACGTCCCGGCAAGCGGGGTGGGGTTCTGGCGCCAGGTCTGGTCGCGTCGCCACACCGTCGCCGCCATCGTCGCGGCTGGCTTGCTGTTCCTGCTGCTGGTCTCGGCGCGTGGTTCGGCGGGCGGGCTGGAACTCGCCCTCCTGGCAGTGGCGGCGACGGTGGGTGCGCTCACTCTCGCCACCTACGTGCCGCCCGCCGGGGTGGCGACCCGCGCGCACCTGTCCGGCGGCGCCTGTGCGGTGCTGCCGGTGGTGGCAACCCTGGGAGCGCCCGTGCTGCTGTCCCAGGCGGCGGCTGGCCTTGCCCCTGTGCTGGTGCTGCTGGCCTGCTACGCCCTCGCGGCGGGCAAGCGGATCACCGACCACGCGACCTGTTGAGCAATCCACCGGTTCGGCCGTCCCGGTCCTCCGGAGAAGGCAAGATCGAAACAGGAGGAAACATGAACTACGCACTACGAATCGACCTGGAGCGGCCGTTCGCCGAGGTGGTCGGGGAGGTCCGTGAGTCCCTGGCCGAGAGCGGCTTCGGCATCCTCACCGAGATCGACATCAAGCAGACGCTGAAGAACAAGCTCGACGTCGACGTGGACGAGCAGATCATCCTCGGTGCCTGCAATCCCGGGTTTGCCCACGAGGGGTTGCGGACCGAGCCATCGCTCGGGCTGCTGCTGCCCTGCAACGTGGTGGTGCGCCACAGTGCCGGCGTCACCGTCGTCGAGGCCATCGACCCGGAGATGATGGTCGGCGTGACGGGCAATCCGGCGATGGAGCCGCTCGCGGACAAAGTGCGTGCATCCCTGAAGGCGGCGCTGGACCGGGTGGCCTCCAACTGAGGCGAGGCCATCTCCCAAGCTCGTTGCCCGTGACCGGGAATCGGTACGGCATGGAAGACGGGTTGGCGACGGTCAGTGATGACCGCCGCCAACCCGCTTCGCTCAGCTGCTGCTGCTCGGCATCGTCCTGTGATCAGGACTCCGCCGGGCAACAGCGCTGCACTCAACCAGTGATGCTCCTCGTCGTCTCCTCCGCGGCGAAGATCAGCTCTGCGGCCTGCGCCTCAGAGAGCTTCTTGCCGCTGAAGGCCTCGACCTGGTTGATGAACGCGCCCAGCATGTTGCCGGCCTGGTGCGTGTCCCCACGCTCGAGGAATCGCTCGGCGTTGGCCAGCTTGACTTCCAGCGCCTTCTGATTGCCCTTGTTGAGGTCGAGATCGGACACGAGATCGTTCAGGTCACCGATCCGGTTCCTGTACTCGACACTCACCGTGGCGACTGCCTTTTCGACGACGCCGTCAATGGTGCCCTCAACCGTGAAGACGCCGGGTCCGTCGTTGCCGTAGAGGGCAGGATCGATGGCGTCCCAGACGACAGAGCGCTCCTCGGAAACAACACCAGTGGCGTTGTGGTTCACATCCACGGTCACGGTCGCGGGAAGTGCAGGAGCGACGCCGGAAACCGTGTCCAGTGCCACGTCTTCGATTCCCCTGATCTTGCTGATGCTGAAGAACCAGTCGAAGACCGTTCCTCGCTCGTCGTCAACGTATTCGTTGTACGCCACCAGCCACGAGGAGTGACCGTCGAATGTCCAACCGTTGTATGGGTAGTCGTGGAGGGTGACCTCGGGCAGGATCGTCAGCTTGTAGTCGTTCAGGTACTCGCCCCAGGTGTTGTACCGGTTGATGACGCCGTTGTAGGCGAAGTCATCGGCGTCCACCCATTCCCACAGGGGCATGTGGTCAACCGCGTCGACCAGTGCCGCATTGCTCGGTCCGGTGCCGGCGCCGTAGATGGCGGCGGCGACGTACTCGGGGTAGGCGGAGACGAAGGCCCACGTGGAGGACGACCCCATGGAGTAGCCCGTCATGTAGATGCGGTTCGGGTCCACCTTGCCCTCGGCGATCCAGCCGTCGATGACGTTCTTGACGGCGGCCACGTCGGTCTGGAAACCCGGGGTACGGGGCACCAGGACGTGCGTGGGGAACTCGGCCTGCTTGTCGGGGTTGGCCCAGACAGTGCCACCGTTGCTGAACCTGGCGGGGTTGTAGTTGTCGCCGCCCTGTCCGCCACCGTGGAAGTAGACGACCAGCGGCAGCGGCTCGTCGATCTCGTCGTTGAGGAAGTAGGCGTAGTCCATTCCCTCCGGGCTGGTGGCGTACTCGTACTGGTCCAGCACCGGGCTCACAACACCGGTCTGCTCGAATCCGGTGGGCGTGATCGTGGAGCCGTCGACGGTGGCGATCGGATCGCCCTTGTACGTCACGGTGTACTGGGCCTCGAGGTAGAAGCCGCTGTCGATGGTGGTGCCACCGTCGCCCCATCCGACGTGCTGGAAGTCCAGCACGATGTACTGCCCCGAATCAGCGGGGAAGCCCCAGTCCTCGACCTCGCTGGTGTAGACGCCGGTGACCTCACGCGGGCCGTCGTAGACGACGACATCCGGATCGACCATCCTGGTGGACACCACGTGCACGTCGAAGTCCTCGGGGGACAGCGACGGATCTTCAATGACTTGTCCCGCATCGATGATGACCGCGGCTACGCGCTCCTCAAAGGCGAAGTTTTCGTTCCTTAGAATAAAGGGGAGGGTGGTGCCCTCCTCTCCTGCAGCGGAAACCACAGACAGGTTGATGGCCAACAGGGCACCGATGAGGGAGAAAATCCCCAATCTTTTCCTAATCATGTCAATCTCTTCCTGGTTTGTTGGGTTTGCGTGAATCTCTGAGAACTACTCACAAAAGAAGTGTGAATCACCTCCCCTTTCATCTGGGTCATTCCATGCGAGACGGGAGCCCGCCGACCGTTTGCAACGTTGTAGACGGACAGCCACGAAAGCTTCCTTGCTTCGGCCCGAGCCTCACGCTAGCCCAACTTGTTCGACGGCGCAACGAATCCCGAAGAAAAAGTTCGGACGCGCCACAAATCAGTGCGCCGCCGCGCCCATGGACACCGGGGAAGCTGCTCACGCCCTGACCGGCTGCCGGCAGGTACCTTGGGTTGATGGACCAAGCTCCGGATGCGTCGCCCGCTCCGCCGGGCTGGAAGCGCGCGCTGGGGATCGTCGGGCTCGTGGCGCACCTCGTGGTCGGCTACATCTACCTGACGGTGGGACTGGTCACGCCCATGCCCTGGTACGCACTGTTCCTGCTGGTCTGGGCGGCCTTGCTCGTGCTGGGAATCGTGCTGCTGCGTCGGCACCCGCTGTGGGTCCTGCTGGTCCCCGTGCTGGCGTTCGGCCTCCTCGTCGGTGGAGTCTCGCTCGGAGGAGCCTTCTTGGGGTGGACTGCCTAGGCCGGCCTGCTCGGGTCAGTTCGTCGGGCGCAGTTCGAGCAGGTGGCCGCCGTCGCCGTCCTGGAGGAGCCAGATGGCGCCGTCGGGGCCCTCCTCGACCGCCCGAATGCGGGCGCCCATCGGCCAGTTCTCGGCCTCGGTGGCGTTCTCGCCCTCGAGGTCCACGCGCTGCAGGGCCTCGCCGGAGAGGGCTCCGAGGAAGGCGTCGCCCTGCCAGGCCGGGAAGAGGTCGCCGTGGTAGATCAGCAGTGAGCCGGGGGAGATGCTCGGGTTCCAGAACACCTTCGGCGCGATGAACCCGTCGCCCTCGGCGTGGTCCCGGATCTCGCCGCCGCTGTAGTGGTTGCCGTTCGAGGCCTCCGGCCAGCCATAGTTGCCACCCGCCTCGATCAGGTTGAGCTCGTCGCCGCCCTCCGGACCCATTTCCGAGGACCAGAGCCGGCCTTCGGCGTCGAAGTCGATGCCCAGCGGGTTGCGGTGGCCCATCGAGTAGAACTGGTGCGCCACGGGTGAGTCCTCACCTGCGAACGGGTTGTCGGGAGCGGGCTGGCCGTCGAGGGTGAGGCGCAGGATCTTGCCGAGGTTGTTGTCGAACTCCTGGGCCGGGTCCATTTCCTGCCTGTCGCCGGAGGTGACCCAGAGGTGGCCGTCGTGGATGGCCAGGCGGTGGGAGAAGTGGCCGCGGCTGTCGGCCTTCGGGGTCTGCTCCCAGATCTTCGTGAGGTCGGTCAGGGCGGCGGCCTCGACGTCGAGAGTGGCGGTTCCGACCACGGCGCCCGCGTCGCCGGTGCGACCCTCCACCCAGCTCAGGTAGATCTTGCCGTCCTCGGAGAACGACGGCGCAGGCACCACGTCGCCGAGGCCGCCCTGGCCGCCGACCACCACATCGGGCACCCCGGAGACCTCGCGGACGGTGCCGTCGGCGTAGCGGAGCTTCATGGTCCCGACCCGCTCGGTGACCACCATGACCTCGGAGTCGGGCAGGAACGCGAGCGCCCAGGGCTGGGTGAAGCTCTCGTGCTCGGTGACGGTGAACTCGTGCGTCTCTGGGACGGGGTCGGTCTCAGCGCTCTGCGTGGGTTCGGACGTGTCAGTGCTCGCCGGCGCGGCTGTGGGCTCGGCGGTGCTGGTGCTGGCTGTGGCGCTGGCTCCGGGCGGCGTTCCCGGCGTCTGCGTGGGCGCCTCCGTCGGCCCCGAGCACGCGACGAGCCCGAGAAGTGCGAGGACTGCGAGTCGTCTCATGCATCGAAGCTACCTTCTCGGGCCGCAAAGCGGGAGGCAAGGACGCCTGGACTGTGGTCACTGCGTTGGCGGCGTCAGTGCCCGAAGGAGTCCGAGTCGGCCGCCCTGTAGTCCGGGTTCGTCAGGTCCGACAGGCGCTGCAGCTCCATCTCGCCCAGGCGGATGGAAGCCGCGGCCAGGTTCTGCTCCAGCCGCTCGCGGTTGGAGGACTTCGGGATCGGGACCAGGCCCTGGCTGACGTGCCAGGCCAGCACCACCTGCGCGGGGGTGGCGACGTGCTCCTCGGCGAGTTCGGCAACCATCGGATCGTCGATCAGGCCGTTGCCGGCGGCAAGCGGCGCCCATGACTCCGTGACGATCCCGTGTTCGGCGTGGAAGGCGCGCTCGGCGGCCCGCTCGGTGAACGGGTTGCACTGGATCTGGTTGACGTCGGGCGTCACGCCAGTGGCGTCGATGATCCGCTGCAGGTGAGAGGGCTTGAAGTTCGACGTCCCGATCGCGCGCACCAGGCCGCGCTCACGCGCCTCGACCAGTCCCTCCCACGCGCGGACGTACAGGTCCTGGTCAGGGTTGGGCCAGTGGATCAGGACGAGGTCCACGTAGTCGAGGCCGAGGGTGGCGAGGTTGTTCTCCACCCCGCCGACGGCGTCGCCGTGCCACTTCCTGTTGAACTTCGTCGTGACGAACAGGTCCTCCCGGGGCAGCCCCGAGTTGCGCACGGCCTTCCCGACGCCGGCCTCGTTGCGATAGTTCTCGGCCGTGTCGATGAGCCGGTAGCCGAGCTCGAACGCGGTCAGCGCCATGGCCTCGACCTCGGCGTCGTCGAGGGGCCAGGTGCCGGCGCCGATCGCGGGGATGGCCGCGCCGCCGGACAGGGGGATCGTGGGTGCGAGGTTGGTCATGGCTCCATTCATACCCGAAGCGGGTTGCAGGATCAGACCTTGCGCCACTCGTCGTCGGGGAGGTGGGAGCCGGCCTGCGGCCCCATCTGGAGCATGCCGCCGTCGACGGGGATCGAAGCGCCGGTCAGGTAGGAGGCGGCCGGCGAGGCGAGGAACGCGATGACGGCGGCGATCTCACGCGCGTCGCCGGGCCGTCCGAGCGGGACTCCGGGGCGGTCGGTGCCGCGGGGGTCCTCGTCCGTCTGGCCGGTCATCGGGGTGGCGATCTCGCCGGGGGCCACGCAGTTGGCGGTGATGCCGTGCTGCCCCAGTTCGAGTGCCACCGTCTTCATCAGGCCGCCGAGGCCGTGCTTCGCGGCGTCGTAGGCGCTGGACCCGACGCGCGGCTGGTGCTCGTGGACGCTGGTCACCGCGATCAGCCGGCCACCGCGCCCGGCTGCGACCATCCGCCGGGCGGCGGCCTGGAGCGTCACGAACGCGCCGTCGAGGTCGGTGGCCACCACCTCGCGCCACTTCTCGAGCGACATCTCCACGAACGGGACCGAGGCACCCGACCCCGAGTTGGCGACGAACACGTCGACGCCGCCCAGCTCGTCGGCCATCGAGTCGATCACACCGCCGGCGTCGTCGAGGTTGGTGGTGTCGAGACGTGCCACCACCGCCCTGCGGCCGTGCGAGCGCACCTCCTCGGCGGTCTCCTCGGCTCCGGCCTGATCGGTGAACCAGGTGATCCCGACGTCGAGGCCCGCCTCGGCGAGGGCGACGGCGGTGGCCCTTCCGATACCGGAGTCGGATCCGGTCACGATGGCGGTACGGGGTGCGAAGTCTTCGGTCACGGCCATGACTTCCTCCTTGCAGTCGGGGACGTCGTCGCGTCCGGGCCGTCCATGCTAATCACGGGAGGGGTCTGACCCGGACCAGTTGCGCCCACCGGCCTCGCGGTGACCCCTCCCGGGTTAGGTTTGGACCCCGTACCGAGGAGGAACCGATGAGCAGTGTCGAACTGGACCACGACAAGTACTCCGCCTACCTGAACCAGCACCTCGTTGCCGCCGACGCAGGTGTCCAGGCGTTCAGCGCCGCCGCCGACACCTGGGCGGACACCGAGTGGGAGGCCACCTTCAGGCAACTGCACGACGAGCTCGAGGACTCCCACACCAAGCTCAAGGAACTGATCGAACGCCTCGGCTACGAGATCAGCACGGTGCGCAACATCGTCTCCGGCGTCGCCGCGGTGGCTGGCCGTCTCAACCCGCTCAACATCACCCGGAACAAGGACGGGCTGATGACCCAGGCGGAGTTCGACGCGCTCGCCGCGGCCGTGCGGGGGCAGCAGATGATGTGGGAGACGCTCAAGGTGCTCTCCGAGATCGACGACCGCCTCGACGCCGACGACTGCCAGGCCATGATCGAGCGCTGCGAGGACCAGCGGGGGCGCGTGCTGGAGGCGAATGCCGCGACGGCGAAGGCCCGATTCACGGTGCAACCGGGAAAGTAGCGGCTCAACCCCGCCGCGACCGTCGGCCCCTTCTTGCCCGCTCCATGCCCGCCAGCACGCTCGCGACGCCGCCGATCCCCAGGGCGGCAGTGACTGCAGGGCGCAGTTGCAGCCACGTGTACAGGCTGAAGCTGCGCTCCCGGTTCCCGAGCCCACCGGCCGCGTCCGTCTCGCCCTTGTTCGGGGCCGACAGCGTCCCGGCATCGCCCTCGTCCCCGGACGAGCGCTGCAGCGGTTGCATGCGCACGACGATCTCGTCGAGCAGGCGCGGCGCGACGGCCTGCAGGAGTGCCGCAGCGCGTCCCGAGCCACCCGCCCACAACACGCGTCGGGGATGCTCCGCCGCGTGCACGACGCAGTCCGCGGCCACGGAGACCGGGTAGATCGGGGGCGGGGCCTCGGGGTCGACGTCGCCGCCGTGAGCGGCGTTGGAGAAGATCGGGGTGTTGGTGCTGGAGGGTCGCACGCTGGTGACCGAGATGGGCACGGACTCGGCCAGCAGTTCCCGTCGCAGGGCCGAGACGAGCCCCTCGACGGCGTGCTTGGAGGCGGCGTAGGCGCTGTGGCCGGGCATGGCCACGGCGGACTCGGCGGAGGTGACGAAGACCAGGGCGCCGCCCCCCGCCGCACGCAACTCAGGCAGCGCGGCGCGGGCGCCATGGACCTGCCCCAGGTAGTTGATCTCCATCAGGCGCCGGAACTGCTCGGGCTCCGTCTCGTCGAACGGGGAGTGGGCGATCACGCCGGCCACGTTCACCCACGTGTCGATGCGCCCGTAGGTTGCCACCGCTGCGTCGGCCACGGCCCGGACCTGCGCCGGGTCGACGGCGTCGCACACGACATAGGTGGCGCGCCCGCCGGCGGCGGTGATCTCCCGCACCAGTGACTGCAGGCCCGGTTCGCCGCGGGCGGCCACCACCACCCTCGCCCCACGCGCGGCCAACCGCAGCGCGCTCTCGCGGCCGATGCCGCTGGAGGCGCCGAGCACCACCACGACCTGCTCCGGCAAGGGCTTCAGCTTCATCGGATCTCCTCGGTGTCAGTAGTTGGGTTCCCGGCGCTGCAGCATCAACTGCGCCTTGGTCGTCGCTGTTCCCACCGGCCTGGACCACCACCTCGAGTCCCGCAGCGCCGCGCGGGCCGCGTTGTAGCCGGCGCCGCCGTGCACTGCGCCGCCCGGGTGGGTCGCGGCCGAGGCGAGGTAGAGCCCCGGCACGTGCGTCACCGGCCCGCCCAACCCCGCGACGGGCCGCCACGGTCCCTGCTGGAACAGCTGCGTCGTCCCGCCTCCGACGGCGCCTCCGACCAGGCTCGGGTTCGCGTCCTCGAGTTCCGCAGGGGACTGCACCCACCGGTCGCGCTCGAGTCCGCGCCAGCCGGGGGCCAACTCGTCGAACATCGCCTCGATGTTCCCGAGCGACTCGGCCGCCACGCCCGCCGCGGCCTCGTCCGGCACCCGCGGCAGGTGCGTGTAGGCCCACAGGGACTCCGTTCCCGACGGTGAGCGCCCGGGATCTGCCGTGGTCATCTGCCCCACCAGGCAGAATGCCCGCGGTGGCACCTTGCCGGTGGCGATGCTCGCGTGCCAGCCGATCAGCTCCTTCGCGGACAGCCCCGCGTGCACGACGGCGGCGCCCCTCGCCCGCGCGGCCCGCCAGGGCATCTCGCCGTCCAGCAGGAGGTTCAGCTTCAGCGTCGGCGGGTCCCAGGCGAAGCGCTCCATCCGAGCTCGCAGCCCGGCCGGCACGGCGTTGTCGGGCAGCAGGTCCCCGTACAGCGACGTGGCCGAGACGTCGGCGACGACCGCACGTCGCGCCCGGACCTCCGAGCCGTCGGCCAGGCGCACACCGGCGGCGCGCCCCTCGGCGACGTTGATGCCCGCGACGGGGGAGTCCAGCCGGATCTCGGCACCGCCCTGCCGGGCCCGGGAGGCCAGCGCCTCGCCCAAGGCCCCGGCACCGCCCCGCGGAACGGGGAATCCCACGTCCTGGGCGAGCATGGCCAGCAAGTAGCCCATCAGGCCGCTGATCGGGGCCAGCGGCGAGACGTCGGCGTGGGCAGTGTTGCCGGCCAAGATCTCGCGGGCCCGGCGACCCCCGAACCACTCCTCACCCATCCGGTCCGAAGGCAGCAGCGCGAACCGCGCGAAGTCCAGCAGCCCGGCGGCGCCCAGCGTGCGCGCCAGTCGCCCGCCGGCGCGGACCGGCGGCCAGCCGCGGATCAGGGCGTCCAGCAACGGCTCGCGGACGCGTCGCCAACCGGAGAACATCTTCAGCCACGCCTCGCCGTCGCCGGGATGATCCTGGTCCAGCTCGGCAGCGGTGGCCTCGGGGCTGTCCTGCACGGCGGAGCCGAGCTCGTCATCGGCGTCGGAGACGTGCGTCAGCGAGGGCCGGTGGTCGAGCCACTCGAGGCCGTGGCCGCCCAGTTCGAGCGACTGCAGCACAGGTGAGGCCTGCCCGAGCGGGTAGCAGGAGGAGAACTCGTCGACGACGAAGCCGTCGATTGTCCTGGAGGCAACGGCGCCGCCCGGCTTGCTCCTGCCCTCGAGGACCAGAACGTCCCAGCCGGCGTCGGCGAGCAGCGCCGCAGCGACGAGCCCATGGTTCCCGGCCCCGATTACGATCGCGTCCACTGTTGATTGGCTCATGCACCGAGCCTACGAGTTGTGCGGGCCGCGTTGGCCGGGAACCTGATGCCAGTGCGAGAGGATGGCTGGACAGTGCAAGATCGGGGCGTCGACAGCAACCGGATCTGTAACGATAAACTGGTCCCCGGTGAGAGGAGTGCCAGATGACGATGAGCGACGTGGCTCACGCCGCAGACGCGGGAGCGGAGCTGCTTCCGATCGGGAGGGGACAAGCATGAACGAACCGCTTCGGGTGGCCGTGGTGGGCACCGGCTTCATGGGGCGGATGCACGCCCACGCCTGGCGCACCGCGCACAGGTTCTTCGACCTGCCACGAAACCCAGAGTTGGTCCTGCTCGTGGGGCGCGACGAGCAGCGCACCGCCGCCGCAGCCCGGGAGCTCGGGTTCGCGGAGCCCTCCGTGAGCTGGTCCGAGGCCATCGAACGCGCCGACGTCGACGTCGTGGACATCTGCGCGCCGGGCCAGCTGCACGAGCCCGTCGCCGTGGCCGCACTCGAGGCGGGAAAGCACGTGCTGTGCGAGAAGCCGCTTGCCAATGACCTCGCGGTTGCAGAGCGGATGACGGCGGCTGCCGTGCTCGCCGCCGCCCGCGGCGTCGTCGCCATGTGCGGCTTCAGCTACCGCCGGACTCCCGCGCTGTCCCTCGCGCGTCGCCTCATCCGCGACGGCCGGATCGGCGAGGTGCGCCACGTTCGTGCGCAGTACCTGCAGGACTGGTTGTCGGACTCCGAGTCGCCTTTCACCTGGCGGCTGGACCGCGAGCAGGCCGGATCCGGCACCCTCGGGGACATCGGCGCGCACAGCATCGACACCGCCCAGTGGCTGGTCGACGACGTCATCACCGACGTCTCGGCGCGCCTGCGCACGTTCGTCGACACCCGCCCGCAGCTCGCGGAGCAGACCGGACTGGGCGGGCGCGCCTACGCCGGGGCGCCGCGGCGTCAGGTTGACGTGGATGACGCCGTCGCCTTCACCGCGCAGTTCTCACGCGGTGCGTTCGGCGTGTTCGAGGCCACCCGGCTCGCCACCGGACACCGCAACTCCAACCGCATCGAGGTCAACGGCGAGCACGGCTCCGTCGCGTTCGACTTCCGGGCCATGAACGAGCTCGAGTTCTACGACGCGCGCGACGAGGCCGGCGAGCAGGGCTTCCGCAGGATCCAGGCCAACGAACCCGAACACCCCTACGCCGGTGCCTGGTGGCCCCCGGGCCACGGCCTGGGCTACGAGCACCTGTTCACCCACCAGGTGGTGGACCTGGTCCGCGCGATCGCCGGGAACGAGCCGGCCTCCCCGGACTTCGCGGAGGCCACCCACGTGCAGCGGGTGCTGGCCGCCGTCGAGGCCAGCGCCGGTGACCAGAGCAGAATCACCCCCGTCAACCAGAAAGGTGCCCGATGACCCGCAATGCCCTGGTGGTGCGTGGTGGCTGGGAGGGCCACCACCCCGTCGAAGCCACCGACCTGTTCATCCCGTTCCTGGAGCGCAGCGGCTTCCGCGTGCGCGTGGAGGGCTCGAACGAGGTCTACGCGGATCCCGACGTCATGGCCGAGACCCACCTCGTGCTGCAGAGCGTGACGATGTCGGAGATCAGCCGCGAGGCGTTCCAGGGGCTCCGCTCGGCGGTCGAGGGCGGCACCGGGCTGGCCGGCTGGCACGGCGGGATCGCCGACTCCTACCGCAACAGCTCCGACTACCTGCAGCTGGTGGGCGGCCAGTTCGCCACCCATCCCTCCAAGCACCCGGACCAGTGCGGCGGTGACGAGTCGGACAACTTCCTGCCCTACACCGTCGAACTGACGGCACTGGGGCGCGAGCACGAGATCACGGCCGGGCTCGACGACTTCGAACTGCACACCGAGCAGTACTGGGTCCTGCACGACGACCTCATCGACGTGCTGGCCACCACCACCCATCCCGTGCAGCCCTACCACCCGTGGCATCGCCCGATCACCTCCCCGGCGGTGTGGACCAGGCACTGGGGCAGGGGCAGGATCTTCGTCGCCACCCCCGGGCACAGCCTGGACGTCCTCAGGGACGAGAACGTGAGCCGCATCATCGAGAGGGGAATCCTGTGGGCAGCCGCCACGGAATCGGAGTGATCGGGCTGGGGGTGATCTCGGAGCGCTACCTCGCAACCCTCGGCGACGTCTCCCGCGTCCGGATCGCCGCCGTCGCCGACCTGATCCCCAGTCGGGCGGAGGCGGTTGCCCGGCGCGTGGACGGGTGCCGCGCCCTGGCCGTGTCCGAACTGCTGGAGGACCCGGCGGTGGAAACGGTGTTGAACCTGACCATCCCGGACGCCCACGCCGACGTCGCCCTGGCCGCGCTGCGGCACGGCAAGAACGTGTACGGCGAGAAGCCGCTCGCGTCCACGGTCGCGGAGGCGCGCGCGGTGCTGGCCGCGGCCGGCGACGCCGCGGTGGGCGGGGCGCCCGACACCGTGCTCGGCACCGGCGTCCAGACCGCGCGGGCAGCCGTCGACTCGGGGATGATCGGACGGCCCCTGTCCGCCGTGGCCACCTGGATCTCACCGGGACACGAGGCGTGGCACCCGCAGCCCGACTTCTACTACCGCGCGGGCGGCGGCCCCCTGTTCGACATGGGCCCGTACTACCTCAGTTCCCTGGTACACCTGCTGGGCCCGATCGTCGCGGTGCAGGGAGCGTCGTCCCGGCCCCGCCCGACGCGGCGGATCGCCTCGGGGCCGCGCGCCGGCGAGGAGATCGCCGTCGAGGTGGACACGCACGTCACCGGCGTCCTCGAGCACCTGGGCGGGGCCCTGTCCACCGTGGTGTTCAGCTTCGACGGCTCCGCCACGGTGGCCGCGCCGATCGAGGTCCACGGCGAGACCGGCACCCTGCAGGTGCCCGACCCGAACCAGTTCGACGGGACCGTACACCTGCGGCGTCCCGGGGAGTCGGCGTGGGCCGCGCTCGAGCCGTCGGCCGGCTACGCCGGGGCCGAGCGGGGGATCGGCCTGCTGGACCTCATCGACGGCGGCGGCAGGGCCAGCGGCGCCCTCGCCCTGCACGTGCTGGACGCCATGGAGTCGCTGCTGCGTTCCGCCTCGACCGGGCGGCGCGTCCCGCTGCTGACCACCGCCGAGCCGGGCCCGCTGGTCCCGCTCACGGAGCAGGAGCGCTGGCGCGACAGTTGAGCAAGAGGGGGCGCTGACCGGGAATCAACCGGCCCGGATTTGGGTTGAGTGTAGTAGACTCAACTTGCAATCCTGACCCGGAGGAACCCTTGAACACCGAGAAACTGACCACGAAGAGCCGCGACGCCATCACGTCGGCCGTGCGGCAGGCACTCACCAACGGCAACCCCAACGCAGAGCCCGAGCACCTCCTGCACGGCCTCCTGATGGTCCCGGACAACACCGTCGGACCGCTCCTGGAGTCGCTCGGCGCCAGCGCGGAGAACGTCGACGACGCGGCCGAGGCCGCCATCGCGCAGCTGCCGTCCAGCACCGGCTCGTCCGTGACGCAGCCGGCACTCTCCGGCGCGCTCGCGCGCGTCATGGCCTCCGCCGAGACCCTCGCACACGAGCTGGGGGACCAGTTCGTCGCCACCGAGCACCTGCTGATCGGGCTGGCGAGCGTCGAGTCCCCGGCCAAGAGGATCCTGACCGCCGCGGGCGTCGACGTCGCGAGCCTCACCACCGCGTTCAACGACTCGCGGGGCGGCAAGCGCGTCACCTCGGCCGAGTCCGAGGGCGGCGAGTCCGCGCTGGAGAAGTACTCCGTCGACCTGACCGAGGCGGCGCGCTCCGGCAAGCTCGACCCCGTCATCGGCCGTGACGCCGAGATCCGCCGCGTCTCCCAGGTGCTGGCCCGCCGCACCAAGAACAACCCCGTACTGATCGGCGAGCCCGGCGTGGGCAAGACCGCCGTCGTCGAGGGCCTGGCGCTCCGGTTGGTCGAGGGCGACGTCCCGGACTCGCTGAAGGGTCGCAGGCTGGTCTCGCTCGACCTCGCCTCGATGGTGGCCGGTGCCAAGTACCGCGGCGAGTTCGAGGAGCGGCTCAAGGCCGTGCTCAACGAGATCCGCGACGCCGAGGGGCAGGTCATCACCTTCATCGACGAGCTGCACACCGTCGTCGGCGCCGGCGCCTCCGGCGAGGGGGCGATGGACGCGGGCAACATGCTCAAGCCCATGCTGGCCCGCGGCGAGCTGCGGATGATCGGCGCCACCACCCTGGACGAGTTCCGCGAGCGCATCGAGAAGGACCCGGCCCTCGAGCGTCGCTTCCAGCAGGTCTTCGTCGGCGAGCCGACGGTGGAGGACACCATCGCCATCCTCCGCGGCCTGCGCGAGCGCTACGAGGCCCACCACAAGGTGCGGATCACCGACGCGGCCCTCGTCGCGGCCGCCGCACTGTCCGACCGCTACATCACCTCGCGCCAGCTGCCCGACAAGGCCATCGACCTGATCGACGAGTCCGCCTCGCGCCTGCGGATGGAGATCGACTCCTCCCCGGAGGAGATCGACATGCTGCGCCGCGACGTCGACCGCATGACCATGCAGGTGTTCCACCTGGAGAAGGAGAACGACGAGGCCTCCAAGGAGCGCCTGGCCGCGCTGCGCACCGAGCTGGCCGACGAGCAGGAGCGCCTGCGCGGGCTCGAGCAGCGCTGGGAGGCCGAGAAGGCGGGCCTGAACCGGGTCGGCGACGTCAAGTCGCGGATCGACCAGCTCCGCGTCGAGGCCGACAAGGCCCAGCGCGCGGGCGACCTGACCAAGGCGTCGCAGATCCTCTACGGCGACATCCCCGCCGCCGAGCGCGAGCTGGAGGCCGCCGAGGCCAACGACAAGACCCCGTCCATGGTCTCCGAGGAGGTCTCCGACACCGACATCGCGGAGGTCATCGCGGCCTGGACCGGCATCCCCGTCGGTCGCCTGCTGCAGGGCGAGAGCGAGAAGCTCCTCGAGATGGAGCAGCGCCTCGCCTCCCGGCTGATCGGACAGGAGGAGGCCGTCAAGGCAGTCTCGGACGCCGTGCGCCGTTCTCGGGCCGGCATCTCCGACCCGAACCGCCCCACCGGGTCGTTCATGTTCCTCGGCCCCACGGGCGTCGGCAAGACCGAGCTGGCGAAGTCCCTGGCGGACTTCCTGTTCGACGACGAGACCGCCCTCGTGCGGATCGACATGAGCGAGTACTCGGAGAAGCACTCCGTCGCACGCCTCGTCGGTGCGCCCCCGGGCTACGTCGGCTACGAGGAGGGCGGCCAGCTCACCGAGGCCGTGCGCCGTCGGCCCTACTCCGTCGTCCTGCTCGACGAGGTGGAGAAGGCCCACCCGGACCTGTTCAACATCCTGTTGCAGGTCCTCGACGATGGCCGCCTCACCGACGGCCAGGGCCGCACGGTCGACTTCCGCAACACCATCTTGATCCTGACCTCGAACCTCGGCTCGCAGTTCCTCGCGGACCCGCTGACGGACTCCGCGGTCAAGCGCGAACAGGTGATGGGTGTGGTGCGGCAGTCGTTCCGTCCCGAGTTCCTCAACCGGCTCGACGACATCGTCCTGTTCGAGCCACTCACACAGGAGCAGCTGGGCCGGATCGTCGAGATCCAGCTGGAAAAGCTGAACCGTCGACTGGCGCCTCGTCGCATCCACGTCGAGGTGAGCGCGGCTGCGCGCGAATGGCTCGGCCGGACCGGGTTCGACCCGATCTACGGTGCCCGTCCGCTCCGTCGGTTGGTCCAGAGCACCGTCGAGGACGGCCTCGCACGCAAGCTGCTGGCCGGTGAGATCCACGACGGCCAGAGCGTCGAGGTGGACCTCAATGCCTCGGGCGACGGCCTCACGGTCGACTGATCGACTGCCCGCCACGTTGGTCGAGTGGGGGGGCGCCTCTCCCTCGTCGGTCGAGTAGGGCGCCCGGCGCCCGTGTCGAGACCTGTCCTTAGTGGGTCTCGACACGCGCCGCTCGTTCCTCGCGGCGCTACTCGACCAGCGGGTCCCGTCGTTGGTCGAGTAGGGCGCCCGGCGCCCGTGTCGAGACCTGTCCTGGGTGGGGTCTCGACACGCGCCGCTCGTTCCTCGCGGCGCTACTCGACCAGCGGGTGGCGCACCCTCCCTCGCTGGTCGAGTAGGGCGCCCGGCGCCCGTGTCGAGACCTGTCCTGGGTGGGGTCTCGACACGCGCCGCTCGTTCCTCGCGGCGCTACTCGACCAGCGGGTCTCGTCTGGCGAGACCTCCCTCAACCGCCCGACGCCGACCCGCACGCTGCGCGGATGGCCTCGAGGACGCGCAGTGTCTGGACGGTGCGGAGCTGGTCGACCTCAGCGCTGGCTGCGCCGTCGACCAGCTCGACGAACCGTGCCATCTCGAGGTGCATGTTGCCGATGAACGCGCCGGTCTCGTCGGCGCCGTCGACCTCGTACTCGAGCGGGTCGGCGCCCAGCAACTGCAGGCCGACGCGGCGGGGCTCGCCGATCCGGTCGATCGTGATGGTCCCCAGCTCACCCTCGATCTGGCTGGGACGGCTGGAGGCGGTGATCTTCGACCAGGAGACGTCCGCGACGAACCCGGGGTACCGCATCAGCGCGACGCCGGAGCCGTCGGTTCCGGAGGCCACCACGACCTGCTGCGCGGCGACGTGCTCGGGAGGGCCGAACAGGTCAACGAGTGCGGAGACGCAGTACACGCCGAGGTCGTTCAGCGCGCCGCCGGCCATCTCAGGATCGAAGATGTTGACCTGCTCCCCGGCGAGCACCTGGTCGTACCGGGACGAGCGCTGCGCGTACTCGAAGGAGACGCGCCGGACGGTCCCGACCTGCGGCAACAGCTCCCGCACCAGGGCCATCCCCGGGTCGTGGGCATTGCGCATGCCCTCGAACAGGACCACGCCCTGGGACTCGGCGAGGGCGATGAGCTCCATGAACTCCGCGGCCGTCGTCACCGCGGGCTTCTCCACCAGGACGTGCTTGCCCGCCTGCAGCGCGGCTCGGCACTGGGCGTGGTGCAGCGAGTTGGGGCTGGCGACGTAGACGGCGTCGACGTCGGGGGAGGCGAGCATCTCCTCGATGTCGGACCAGGACTGCGGCGCGCCGATCTGCTGGGCGACGGCGGCGGCGCGGTCGGCGTCGCGGGAGAGTACACCGGCGAGCTGGATGCCTGGCACGCGTCGCGAGGACTCGACGAACTGGTGGGAGATCATGCTCGTGCCGATCAGGGCGACGCGGACCATCGTCGTTCCTTCCGATCCAGGGGTGGGAGACGTTGCGCGAAGCCTACGGGTTGGCCCGGGCGAATCTGCTCAACTGTTCATTCGTCGACCTTGGACGGGCCCAGAGGCGAACAGTTGACTCGATTCAGCCCGTCGGGGGCAGGCGGGAGAGGAGCTTGGCGAGTTGGTCCTGCTCGCTGGGCGACAGCGCGGCGAAGTACTCGTCTGCCCGCTCGCGCCGCTCGGCCATCACCGCGTCGTGCAACTGCAGCCCCTCAGGTGTGGGCTCGACGATGATCGCCCGGCGGTCGCTCGGGTCAGGCGCGCGCCGCACCAGTCCGCGCGCCTCCAACTGGTCCACCACTTCGGTCGCGGACCGGGGCGCGATGCGCAAGCGCTCGGCGATGACACCCAGGCGCACGCCGTCGTCCATGCGCATGATGGTGTGCAGGGCGCGCCACTGGAAGGGGGTGACCTCCCACGGCGCGAGTTGCTCGGTCCACGAGTGCCGCAGGCCCCGGAAGGCGGCGTGCAGCAGCGAGCCGAGGTCGCTCGACGGCTCAACGTCGCGGTGGTCACTGCCCATGGGGACAGCCTAGCAACTTGACCGCCTGCCTCATTGTGAGGTAACCTCAGTAATGCATGGGGACGAATCCATGCCATCTTGCAGGAGGTGATGCCTCATGGCAGCTCCGAACCACACTCCCGGCGAGGGCCAGGGCGGCGGGCGCGGACCCGCGCGCGTCAGTCAGGCCGACAAGCGCCAACTCGAACAACACCCCGTCGACGTGCGCCGTATCGCTGCGCTCTTCGGGCCCCACAAGCTCACGATCCTCGTGGTCGTGCTCCTCATCAGCGCGTCCTCCGTGGTCGGGCTCGCGCAGCCGTTCCTCGTCAGGGGCGTCATCGACGACGCACTGCCCAACCGGGACGTCGGGCTGCTCGGGTGGCTCGTCGGCGCGATGATCGCCGTCGCGGCCGTCACCGCCGTCATCGGCGTGGTCCAGACCTGGCTCGCCACGCGCATGGGGCAGCAGGTCATGCACGCCCTGCGCACCAAGCTCTTCACCCACCTCCAGGGCCAGTCCCTGGGGTTCTTCACCCGCACCCGCGGCGGCGACGTACAGTCCCGGCTCACCCACGACATCTCCGGCATGCAGTCGGTGGTCACCAGCACCGCCACCTCCGTGGCGTCCAACCTGACGACGGCGGTGGCCACGGCCGTCGCCATGGTTGCGCTCTCGCCCAGGCTCTCCCTGATCTCCCTGTTCGTGCTCCCGCCGGCCATCTGGCTGAGCCGTCGCGTGGCGCTGCTGCGCCGCGACATCACCAGCAAGCGCCAGGCCGAGCTCGCGAACCTGCACACGCTGGTGGAGGAGGGGCTGTCGGTCTCCGGCGTCCGCCTCGCGAAGACGCTGGGCACCACCGACCGCAACGCCGGCGCGTTCACCGACTCCTCGGAGCGGTTGATCGACCTCGAGATGCGCTCGCAGCTCGCGGGCCAGTGGCGCATGGCGACGATGGGCATCGTCTTCGCCGCCATTCCGGCGGCCATCTACCTGGCCGCCGGCTACCCGGCGGTCTCCGGCGGCATGACCATCGGCACCCTGGTGGCCTTCACCGCGCTGCAGGCAACGATCTTCCGCCCTGTCATGGGCCTGCTCAACGTCGGCGTCCAGTGGGTCACCGCGATGGCCCTGTTCAGCCGCATCTTCGAGTACCTGGACCTGGTCCCCGAGGTGCAGCCGCCGGTGGACCCGGTCCGCATCGACCCGGCCACCGTGCGCGGCGAGGTCCGCTTCGAGGACGTCCGCTTCGCCTACGGCGACGGCGCCCCGGTGCTGCGCGGCATCGACCTGACCGTCCCCGCCGGGACCACCACCGCCGTGGTCGGGCCCACGGGCTCCGGCAAGTCGACGCTCGGCTCGCTGATCCCGCGCCTCCACGACGCCACCTCCGGGCGCATCACCATCGACGGCATCGACGTGCGCCACCTCCACCCCGACGACCTGGCCGGCATCGTCGGAGTCGTCAGCCAGGAGACCTACCTCGTGCACGCCACAGTTCGCGAGAACCTCCTGCTGGCCGCCCCCGAAGCCGACGACGACGAGCTGTGGGACGCCCTGTCCTCCGCGCGGATCGCGACCCTCGTGGCCGGACTCCCGGACGGTCTGGACACCCTCGTCGGGGCCCGCGGCCACCGGTTCTCCGGTGGTGAGCAGCAGCGCCTCGCCATCGCACGCACCATCCTGCGCAACCCCCGGGTGCTCGTCCTCGACGAGGCAACCAGCGCCCTGGACAACACCACCGAGGCCGAGGTGCAGGCCGCACTCGACCGGCTCGCGGAGGGTCGCACCACGCTGACGATCGCCCACCGCCTGTCCACCGTCGAGAACGCCGACCAGGTGGCGGTGCTGGATGCCGGCGCCGTCGTCGAGCGCGGCACCGCCGTCGAGCTGCGCTCCTCGGGTGGGGCCTTCGCGCGGCTCGCCGCCCGACAGTTGGCCGACGACGAGCTCCTCGCCGCCGCGTGAGGCGGGCTGACCCCTTGCGGTGACGGGTGCCAGGAGGGATCCTGATCGCAGGTCACCGAGAGGAACTGCGATGAAGAAGATCCTGACCGCACTGATTGCCGCGCTGGTGCTCGTCGCCGGCGTGATAGCCGCCCCACCCGCGGCCGCCGCCACGGCGCAGTGGCGCTCGTTCTGGGTGGACACCCTGAACCCGGGCATCTTCAACGCGCAGCAGGTGAAGCAGGTGGTGGCCGACGCCAGGGCCGCCAACGCGAACGTGCTGATCGTGCAGGTGGTGCGGCGCTACGAGTGCTTCTGCAACAACTCCGACTTCCCGCGCGCCACCGACAGCGGCCTCGCTGCGGGCTACGACCCGTTGGCCGAGGTCATCCGGCAGGGCCACGCGGCCGGTCTCGAGGTGCACGCCTGGGTCAACGTCGGCACCATGTGGAGCGCCACGGCCGCGCCGGCCAGCCCCAACCACGTCTTCAATACCAACGGCCCCTCGGCCTCCGGAGCCAACCGCTGGATGAACAAGCGCAGCGACGGGGTGGAGCGGGTCGACGGCGCAGCCACCTACCTCGACCTGGGCAACCCCGCGGCGCAGGACTACATCGCGGCAAAGGTGGCCTCCATCGTCGAGAACTACAACGTCGACGGCATCAACCTGGACTACATCCGCTACCCGGACCACAGCACCGGCGGCGCAAACCAGTGGGGCTACTCAGCGACGTCGCTGCAGCGGTTCCACGCCGCCACCGGCACGACGGAGACGCCCCTGGCCACCGACGCCGCCTTCTCCAACTTCCGACGCCAGCAGGTGACCGCCACCGTCACCAAGATCAAGCGCGCGATCGACCGGACCGCGCCCTCCACCGTCCTCTCGGTCAACGGCATCTCCTACGGCTACGGCCCATCGAGCACCCGCAGCTGGGAGGCGACCGACCCCTACCGCGCCGTCTTCCAGGACTGGCGCGGGTGGGCCCGCAACGGCCTGGTCGACGTCGTGGTGCTGATGAACTACAAGCGCGAGTCCAACAGCACCCAGGCAGCGCAGTTCCGCTCCTGGAACGTGTTCCTCGCTGACCTGCAGGAGGAGACGGGCCGGCTGATGGTCTCGGGGCCGGCGCTGTACCTGAACACCGTCGCCGAGTCCCTGCGCCAGGCCAACGCCGCTACTGCGCTCGGGATCGGCTGGTCCGGCTACAGCTACGCCAACCCGAGCGCGCCCGGCTATGCCTCCGGCTCCACCTCGGTTAAGGGGGCCGAGCGGCGGGCCCTCATCGACGCCCTGGTCGCCGGACCGTTCCGGGAGTGGGCAGCCGTCCCGCTGATGACGTGGAAGCCCGACGCCGCGCGCGACCTCTACGTCATCCCCGGCTACCACCAGGTCAACGGCCGCGAGTGGCGCACCGACTGCGAGGCCTACTCGCAGACCCGGCGCTGCACCACCGAGATCAAGGCCACCACCGTCACCTTCGACGGCCGCCGCTACGTCAAGAGGTTCGACTGGGTGTTCAACAACCTGACCTACCTGCCCCTGATGACCCGCGCGCAGTGGGGAACCAACCCGCTGGCGCGCACCGGCGAGTTCACGTCGTCGGGACGGCCGTGGCGCACCGAGTGCGACACCCCGGCCACCGGCCGCGGGGGCTGCCGCAGTTACGTCTTGACCTACGGCATGGTGCACTCCGCGCGGAATGCCGACGGCACGTGGCGCTACTACCGCGCCAACGCGTGGGTGTTCAACAACATGGTGCGATTCCTCGACGGCTGAGGGTCAGCGAGCCTCCGCGCGGGCATCGCGAGCAGCTTGGAGTGCCGCACTGAGGCGTCGGGTGACCTCCTGCTGGTCCTCCAATTCGCGAATGGAATGAAGGACGAGATCGCGGACTGCCTGGTTGGCGCCCCGCTCGTCCCGTCCCCGGATCGCGTTCGCGAGTTCCTCGTGCTGGGCGACGGCCTCAGCGCTGACCGTGTGCGCGCCCGGGCTGCTTCGGTTGTTCCGGCGTGCGTTGAATGCAGCCGAGATCGTCTCGGCGAGCTGCGCAATGACGATGTTGCCGGCGCTCTTGAGCACCAGTCGGTGGAACTCGGCGTCGTGTGCGTAGAACTGGTCAGCATTGCCGGCCTCAAAGGCTGCACGCATGTGGGCTGCGAGCTCAACCAGCTGGGTGCCGCTCTCGTCGGAAGCGCGCCGCGCGGCAAGTTCGGCGGCGCTCGACTCAACTCCGTGGCGAAGTTCGAGCAGTTCGCGCAGTTGGCTCTCGTACTGGAGGCCCCTCGCGCGCCACGTGACGACCTGTGGACTGAGAAGATCCCACGCTTCGGGAGGGAGCACCCGTGTCCCGACCTGGGGGCGTGCCTCAACCAGCCCCAGGGAACCCAAGGTCCTCAGCGCCTCGCGCACGACCGAACGGGAGACGCCGAAGCGCTCCACCAGTTCGTCTGCGTTCATCAAGGAGCCGGTCGCTGCGGATCCGTCGATGATCTCCTGCCCGAGTGTGTTCACGATCTGGCCGTGGAGACCAGAGCCCATGCGCGTCACGCGCCGTTCGCGTGCCGACGCATCGTGCTTGGAGGTGTTCACAGCGTTGAACCTAACTGCTCCGTGGCTCGACAGCGCTATGCGCCTCCGGCGTAGGGGGCTGCGTAAGCGGTGGAAGGTGACTGGGTTGCCAGCTTGCCGCCGCTGACGTCCAGAAGGGAGCCGGTGATGTACCCAGCGCACTCACTGGCCAGGAAGGTGACCGCCTGGGCCACCTCCTCGGGGGTGCCCCACCGGCGGATCGCGAGCTGGTCGAGTTTCGCGTCCCGCATGGCCGGAGCCAGGCCCTCGAAGCCGTTCATCTCGGTGGGAACCATTCCGGGTGCGTAGGAATTGACCGTGATGCCCCAAGGCCCCAGTTCGCTGGCCAGTGTCCGACTCAACTGGACGACCGCAGCTTTCGATGCCGCGTATGCGGAGGACCCGACGGAAGGCACGATCGCGGCGAATGAAGCCGCGTTCACGATCCGTCCCCAGGCTTGCCGTTTCATGATCGGGGCCACGGCTTGACACATGTTCAGGACGCCCTCGACGTTGACCTCGAAGACGCGTCGCCATACGGCCATCTCGATCGACTCGGCGGGGGCCTCGACCATGATGCCGGCGTTGTTCACGAGGACGTCAATGCGTCCGTAGGTGTCGTCGATCTCGGAGACTGCAGACTCGACTTCGCTGGGGGAGGTGACGTCACACGTGAGATCGAGATCTCCCACGCGGCCTGACCCGGGGCTGCGGATGTCGAGGTTGACCACCGTTGCCCCCTCGTCACGCAGGGAGCGGAGGATTGCCGTGCCGATCCCACGGCTGGCCCCCGTGACAACTGCCACACGCCCATTCAGTCCAAGTTCCATGATCGCCTCCGCGCCGAAGCATACTAAGCTGATTAATGATACTAACATGTCGGGCGAAGTGAGGAACCAGATGAGTGCTGCACACGAGGTCACCGATTCGAGGCCACCGGCGGCGTGGGTGATCGGCGCCGGGAGCGGGGTTGGCGCCGCGCTCGTCCACGAGCTCCACAGGCGGGGCTACGCGGTAGCTCTTTCCGGGCGGCGAGCCGATCGACTTGAGCAGACCCTGCGTGAGGTCCAAGCGGCCGGCGCAGCGCCGGGGAGCGGGAGGTTGGTCCCACACCCGTTGGACGTGACTGATGCAACCGCGATGGAGGCCGTGCATGCGGCGATCGTGGCAGACATCGGCGAGGTTGAAGTCCTTGTCTTTGCAGCTGGCCTGAACACCCCGCGCAGGTACTGGGCCGACATGGACCCGGTCGAATCCCAGCAGGTGTACGCCACCAACCTGATTGCCCCCACAACAGCCACCTCCCTCGTCCTCCCCGGGATGCGCGGAATCGGGAAGGGCACGCTGATCTACGTATCGTCGCTCTCCGCCTGGCAGCACGCGCCGGATGCCGGCGTCGTCTACAGCGCCAGCAAGAAGGGGATGAGCACCCTCCCAGAGCACATCAACTCCACGGAGGGCCGCTCAGGGATCCGGGCGACGGCGGTTGTGCCCGGTGACATCGACTCCGAGTTCCTGGAGATGCGTCCGAACGTTCCCGGTGCCGAGGCGCGCAAGACCATGTTGACCCCGAAGGACGTCGCTGCGGCCGTGGGAATGGTCATCGACCAACCCCGCCATGTCTGTGTCAACGAGCTTGTGATCTCCCCGGTCAGGTAGGGCGCTCCGGCGCCACCCGGGGTCGGGTTCTCAGGCCCCGGTGACCAGCCACGCGCCCCCGCGCTGCCGCAGCCACAGCGTCAGCGCCCGGGCGCCCATGAACGCGACGCCGTAGGCGACCCACAGCCACGCCAGGCCGGCGCCGCCGTCGGGGCCGACGAACGCGACCAGCACAGCCAGCGGTGCGTAGACCACGAGCGTGAACACCCCTGCCCGGGCCAGGAACGGCCCGTCGCCGGCGCCGATCAGGACGCCGTCCATCAGGCACACGTACGCGGTGAGCGTGAGGGTGGCGCCGACCACCACCAGAGACGCGGCGACGGCGTTGCGAACCTCGACCTCGGGGCTGAACAGCGCGGCGATCGGCTGCCGGGCGAGGATCGTCAGCAGACCCAGCGCCACCCCGGCGCCCAGCGACCACCACAGCATCCGACGGGTGACGGCGCGGGCCTCGTCGACGTCGCCGGCGCCGAGCGCCATCCCGATCAGCGTCTGTCCGGCGATCCCGAGCGCGTCGAGGGCGTAGGAGAGGAAGCCCCACACGTTGTAGGTGACCTGGTGGCCCGCGAGGGCGACCGCCCCCTTGTTGGCGGCCACCCACGTGGTCAGCACCAACGCGAGCCGCAGCGTCAGTGTTCGCATCAGCAGCGGCGCCCCGACCTTCAGGCTGGATCTCATCCCGGCGAGGCTCGGCCGCAGCGAGGCACCCTCCCGGCGCGCGCCCCGGGCGACGACGAGCGCCGCGGTCGTGCCCATCAGGGTCTCGGCGACGGCGGTGGCGAAGCCCGATCCCGCCACGCCCATGTGCAGCCCGAACACGAACACGAGGTCGAGGACGACGTTGATCCCGGCGGCGGACACCGCGAGCACGAGCGGGGTCCTGGCGTCCGCGAGACCGCGCAGCGTCCCGGTGGCGGCCAGCATCAGCAGCATCCCCGGCAATCCGGGCAGCGACCACCGCGCGTACGCGACGGCGTGGCCGTGCACCTCGCCGGTGGCGCCCAGCCAGCCCACGAGTTGGGGAGCGGCCAACCACACCAGCCACCCGACGGCGACAGCCAGCGCGAGCGCAAGCCACATGGCCTGCACGCCCAACTCGAGCGCGCGGCGTCGGTTGCCGCCCCCGAGCTGCCGCGAGACCACCGCCGTCGAGCCGTAGGCCAGGAAGATCGCGAGACCGACGACGGTCGAGGTGATGGTGGCGCCCGCACCCAGTCCCGCCAACGGAAGGGTGCCGAGCCGTCCGACGATGGCGGTGTCGGCGAGCAGGAACAGCGGCTGGGCCACCAGGGCCGCGAACGCGGGTACGGCCAACGCCAGAATCCTCCGGTTCAGCCCCTTGGTTCCCATCACGCTCCGTATCCGCTCGACGGCGACGAGTCTAGGCTCACCCGACGATTCCCGCCCGCGCTAGCCTGCGGGGATGAGCCTTGCAGCCGCGCCGGTAGTCGCGCACGTCATCCGCAGCGGCTTCCTCGAGTCCTTGCACCACGGACTGGGGGTGGTCACCGCGCCCGACGGCACCGTCGAGTTCGCCCTCGGGGACCCTGCCACCCAGGTCTTCCCCCGCTCGGCCAACAAGCCGATCCACGCCGTCGCGGCGCTGCGGGCCGGCGCCGCCCCGTCAGCCCCGGCACTGGCCATCGGCTGCGCCTCGCACATGGGCGCGCCGGCGCACCTGCAGGCCACCCGCGACGCGCTGGACGCCGTCGGCCTCGACGAGTCGGCCCTGCGCAACGTCCCCGGCCTGCCCGGCGACCCCTCCGCAGCGGCCGAGTGGATCCGCAGCGGTCGGGGGCCCGAGAGCATCGCCCAGGGCTGCTCCGGCAACCACGCCGTGATGCTCGCAGGCACCGTCGCCGGTGGGTGGGAGCTCGGCTCCTACGACGACCCCGCGCACCCGTTCCAACGACTCGTGCGGGAGACCACCCACGACCTGGCCGACGAGCAGGTTTCGGCCATCGGCGTCGACGGCTGCGGCGTGCCCGTGTACGCGTTCGCCATCGCCGGTCTGGCGCGGACCTACGGACGGATCGCCGGTGCCCGCTCCGGGCTGCAGTTCCGGGTGGCCGACGCCGTGCGCGCCAATCCCGAACTGCTCGCCGGCAGCGGGCGGCGCACCACCCAGTTCATGCAGCGGGTCCCGGGACTGATCGCCAAGAGCGGTGCCGACGGCGTGTTCGCGGCGGGACTCCCGGACGGTCGCGGCGTGGCGGTGAAGATCGCCGACGGCGGGGACAGGGCCGCCGGCGTGGTGCTGGCGGCCCTGCTACTGCGTTGTGGCGCTGCGACCGCGGACCAGCTCGGTGACCTGGTGGCGGCCCCGGTGACCGGCCACTCCGAGGTGGTCGGCCACGTCGTCGGGGTGGCTTGAATCGTCGACCGTTGAGCGGTGGTCGAGGTACTCGACCACCGAGGGCTCGGCCGTTCAGGCGTTGGTCGAGTAGGGCGCCCGGCGCCCGTGTCGAGACCTTCTGGGGCTTCGTTAGGTCTCGACACGTCGCGGGGCGAGCTACTCGACCAGCGGGGTGGGCCGCTCCACCGTTGGTCGGGCATCTCCTCCGTTCAGGCGTTGGTCGAGTAGGGCGCCCGGCGCCCGTGTCGAGACCTTCTGGGGCTTCGTTAGGTCTCGACACGCTCGCTGGGCGAGCTACTCGACCAGCGGGGTGGGCCACGGGCTCAGCAGCCGTCCCACATCAGGGTGTTGGACGCCTGCCGCACGATGATCATCCCGATCGGTGTGTTGGAGTCCGGCAGGGAGGTGGCCTCGAAGTCGTCGAGGAACAGCATCTCCCTGGTGCCGTTGACCACCTTGTAGACGTAGACGGGCTGGTAGCCGTCCTTGGTCTCGTGCTCCCACGTGTAGCCGCCGGCGGAGTACGCCGTGTTGGCCTGGGTGTAGGTCTGGCCGACCTTCACCCCGAGGGTGGTCTCCACCGCCGCCGTGGTGGCGATCAGGACGTCCAGCGTGTGGCCGTTGGCGACGATGGCCAGGCCGAGGTCTGCCACCTCGTCGGAGACCTCGTAGTAGTCACACACGTCGGAGGTGTTGTGCTCGACGTATCCGAGTCGCGCGAGGTCGACCAGGCTCGCCCCGACCGCCAGCGGCCCGAATCCGCCGTGGCTGAGCTTCGCAGTCTCCAGGACGCTCGGCGGCACGTCGTGCACCGGTGGCCGCGACGCCGTCGAGAACACCACGATGTTGTTGAAGACCCACTTGGACTCAACCGAGTAGGACCAGCCCGACGGCGTCGCCGTCGCGGATGCCACGCGTGCCATCACGTAGCTGCGGCAGGCGTTGGAGCCGGTCTCGGGGGTGTCACAGACCGTGCGCCACTGGCGACCGTCGGTGGCAGTCCAGGTCCCGGTCTTCCCGAGCGGGTTGTTCGCCCACTGTCCCCGGGGTGACGGCAGGTAGGTGAGGTTGTTGAAGGCCCAGTCCGTGACGCGGACGTAGTGGCCGCCCTGGTACTTGACCTGCGTGGCCCAGATGTCGGTGCGGCAGCGCACGACGGTGCTGGAGTACATGCTGCACTCGGTCTGCCAGAGACGACCGTTGACGGCGTGACCGCCGGGCTGGGTGTAGACGTCGGCCCGGGCGGTGTTCACGGCACCGAGAGTGAGCATGGTGGCGGCGGTGGCCAGGATCGCCATGACGGTACGCAATAGCTTCACAGTCATTCCTCCTCGTTGAGGCGGGATCCACGGCGGACCCCGGATCTTGCGTTTCACGCTACGCCGGGCAATGGGCGGCGGCAATGGGTACGTGGCCACTGCTTCACCGCGACGGTAGTCTTCGGCCATGCCCGACCGCCTCGTCCCCGACGACACCGTCCCGGGAGCCTTCGCCGTCAGGTTCGGCGACACCTCGCAGTCATGGGTGGATCCCGCGCGTCCGGACTTCCTCGCGTTCGAGTACGTGCAGCACATCGCGATGGTGCTGGACCACACCATCCTCGACCTGCCGCCCGACGACCGACTCCGGATCATCCACATCGGCGGCGCGGGGATGTCGGTGCCGCGCTGGGTGGCCCACCGCCGCCCGGGAACCGCGCAGATCGTGTGCGAGCCGGACGTCGAGCTCACCGCCGAGGTCCGCCGCAAGCTCCCGCTGCCCCCACGCTCGGGCATCAAGGTGCGCGACGTCGACGGCCGCAGCGGCCTGACCGCCATGCCGGACGCCTACGCCGACGCAGTCATCCTTGACGCCTTCGACGGCTCGCAAGTGCCCGGCGAACTGGTCACCGCCCAGGCGCTGGACGACATCCGCCGCATCGGCCGGGGCCCCGAGTTGGTCATCACCAACGTCACGGACAGGGCCCCGTTCCGGTGGGCCAAGCGCGTCGCCGCAGGCATCGCCGAGCGCTGGCGCCACGTCATCGTGGGCGCCGAGGCCCCGGTCCACAAGGGGAAACGGTTCGGGAACCTGCTCCTGGTCGGCTCCACCACGCGCCCCGACCTGGGCGGCATCCGCCGCGAGTCCGGGAAGCTGCCCTTCGGGTACCGCTGGTTGGACGGCAGGGACGTGCGCAACTGGATCAGCGACGCCGAACCGTTCACCGACGCCGACGCCGAACCCTCGCCCGAGCCGTCGGGCAGCAAGCTCTGGTTCTCCTGAGCCAGTGTTCAGGCATCGGTGGGGTCTCGACACGCGGCCGCTCGTTCCTCGCAGTCGCTACTCGACCAGCGGAGCCCGAACTCGTCGGTCGAGTAGTCCGGCGAGGTACGAGCCGTGCGTGTCGAGACCTCCGGTCGGCGGGTGGTCCGGCAGTCGGGGCCTCCAATAGGGTGGGTGCATGTCCCGAGCCCGTCGCAGCGCTTCCCAAGGCGTTTCGCCGTTGCTGGTGCTTGGCATCGTGCTGCTCGTCGCGGTCCTCGGCCTCGCGGGCTGGGGCACCTGGCTCTACTGGGGCAGCAGCTTTGCGGCGCAGGACGCGGCCGCCGAGGCCGTCGCCGAGCTGGAGCAGCGCTGGGCGGACGAGGAGCCGCCCGCAGATCCCGAGACACCCACCCTGGTCGCCGATCCGGAGCCCGGACGGGCGCAGTGGCTGTTGCGCATCCCGGCGCTGGGGGAGTCGTGGCAGTGGCCCGTCTCCGTCGGCATCGATGACGAGTCACTGGGCCACGGCGTCGGCTGGTACCCCGGCACGTCCCAGCCCGGGCAGGTGGGCAACTTCGCCGTCGCCGGCCGGTGCATCACCGGCGCCCAGCCGTTCCGCGACCTGCGCCGGTTGCAGGTGGGCGACGAGGTGCTGGTCGAGGGCGTGCACCAGGTCTTCACCTACACCATCAACTCCGCGCCCGCGGACCTGACCGTCGACGAGGGCGAGGCCTGGGTGCTGGACCCGGTCCCCGGACGCGACGACCTGGACCCCACGCAGGCGCTCATCACCCTGACCACCTGCGAAGACCTCTACCCGACACCGGACCGCTCGGTCGGCTTCGGTGTCCTGACCTCAACGGAGACCAAATGACTGACAAGCAGACCCTCATCGACGCCGTCGGCGAACTCGCCGTCGTCCGCGGCCGCGTGACGCTCGCCTCCGGCAAGGAGGCCGACTACTACGTGGACATGCGCCGCGTCACCCTCGACGGCGCCGCCTCGCCCGTCGTCGGCCGCGTCATGAACGAACTGGTCGCCGACCTCGACTTCGACGCCGTCGGCGGACTCACGCTCGGCGCGGACCCCGTCGCCACCGCCATGCTGCACGCGCGCGCCGCCGCCGGGGGCCGCCTCGACGCGTTCGTCGTGCGCAAGAACACCAAGCAGCACGGCCTGCAGCGCAGGATCGAGGGCACCGACGTCGCGGGCCGCCGCGTGCTGGTGGTCGAGGACACCTCCACCACGGGCGGCTCGGCACTCACGGCGGTCGAGGCCGTCCGGGAGGCCGGGGGAGAGGTCGTCGCAGTCGCGGTGGTCGTCGACCGCGGCACCGGGGCCGCCCAGAAGGTGGCCGACGCCGGGCTCGAGTACCGCTTCGCGCTCGGTCTGGAAGATCTCGGGCTGTGAACCGACAGTCCCAGTACGCTTGGCTCTGATCCATCCGTTAAGGAGTTGCAATGGAAATCATCTTGGGCATCCTCGCCGTGATCGTGGTGATCGGCCTGATCGCCGTGTTCTGGGGATTCGGGGTGTACAACGGCTTCATCAAGGGCCGCAACCTGATCCAGGAGTCGTGGCGCCAGATCGACGTCGAGCTGAACCGCCGCTACGAACTGATCCCCAACCTGGTGGAGACGGTGCGTGGCTACGCCGCCCATGAGCGCAACACCTTGGAGCAGGTCACGTCGCTGCGCAACAGCGCCGCCGCCCTCGCGAACCAGGCCCACGGCGCCCCCAACCAGCAGCGCGCCGCCATCGAGGGTGAGCTGTCGAACGCAGTGCGCAGCCTGATCGTCTCCGTAGAGGCCTACCCCGAGCTGAAGTCGAACGTGAACTTCCTCGAGCTGCAGCGTGAGCTGACCGACACCGAGGACCGGATCGCCGCCGGGCGCCGCTTCTACAACGCCAACGTGCGCGACTACAACACCAAGATCGAGACCGTGCCGAGCAACATCATCGCCGGCTTCGCCAACTTCGAGAAGGCCACCTACTTCGAGGTCAACGACCCGCAGGTGCGCCAGGCTCCGGGCGTGAACTTCGGCGAGATCTCGCAGCGCCCCACCGGTCAGGGACAGGGCCAGCTGCCCAACCCGGGCCAGCACCAGCAGCAGCAGTACTCCGCGCCGTCGGCCAACCCGGTGCCGCAGCCGCAGTACCAGCAGCAGCCGCAGCAGCAGCCCCCGCAGCAGCCGCAGCAGCAGCCCCCGCAGCAGCCGCAGCAGGGTGGCTACCAGCCTCCCTACCAGCAGTGACGCACTGAGTACCGAAGAACCGGCCGACCCGACGGCGCCCACCGTCGGGGTCGGTCCGCACCCGCTGCCCTGGCCCGACGATCCCCGCCTGGACCCCGACCTCCTGCGCGACGGTGACCGCCGCAACGTCGTCGACCAGTACCGGTACTGGCACCTCGAGGCCATCGTCGCCGACCTCGACGAGCGCCGCTCGCCCCTCCACGTGGCCATCCAGAACTGGGAGCACGACTTCAACATCGGCTCCATGGTCCGCACGGCCAACGCCTTCAACGTCGGCGGCGTCCACATCGTCGGACGACGACGCTGGAACCGCCGCGGCGCCATGG
Source organism: Tessaracoccus rhinocerotis (assembly GCF_007197885.1). Lineage (GTDB taxonomy): Bacteria > Actinomycetota > Actinomycetes > Propionibacteriales > Propionibacteriaceae > Arachnia > Arachnia rhinocerotis. The sequence goes on along the minus strand of NZ_VKKG01000001.1, from coordinate 1,027,785 downwards.
TCACCGACCGCTACCTCCACGTCTTCCACCACGCCGACGAAGCCGCCCTCTTCAGTTGGCTGGCCGAGCGTGGGATCACGCCCATCGGGGTGGACAACCTGCCCTCGTCGGTGCCGCTGGAGGACGCGGAACTGCCCGAGCGATGCTGCCTCGTGTTCGGATCCGAGGGGCCGGGGCTGACGGACGAGATGGTGGCCGGCTGCGAGCGTCTGGTGGCCATCACCCAACTGGGCTCCACCCGCTCCATGAACGCAGGCGCCGCCGCCGCGATCGCCATGTACCACTGGGGACTCCAGCACCTCCCCAAGCCCTGACGGCGCTAGCATTGCAGCCATGCTGCCTGAGCGATTCACCGTCGGCCTCACCCCCCTCCCGACGGCACAGCGGGTGGTGCGCCAGCGCACCGCGCTCCGGTTCCGCATCATCTCCGCGATCATCTCGCTGGTGTTCCTGACGGCAGTGGTCTACTTCCTCAACCCCGGCTGGGGGACCGGCGTCATCATCGGCATCTACGTGCTGTGGGCCATCTCGACGGCGGTCTGGATGACCATCTCGGCGGTCGGCCTCAGTCGCGCCAAGAGGGACCTCGCCGCCATCGGTCACGGCGACGCCCTCCACATCGACGCCCGTGGCATCGAGTTCGTCCACCCCCGGCAGGTGCGGGCCGACTGGGCCGAGGTGAGCGCCCTCAAGATCAGCGGCTCGAGCCTCGGCGCCGGGCCGAGCCTGGTCCTCGAGGTGGGCGGCCGACCCGCGGCGAAGATCCCCATGAGCTTCCTCGACGCCATGCCCTCGGCCATCGACTCGGCCACCAGCGCCCGCTCGCTGGGGCGGGTGCGTCTCGACGTCAGTGACATGGATCGCATGCTCTGAGCCGCCTCGGCTCCTGCATAGTGGCCCCGCGGTCTCGCTCCGGGCACGACGCGATAGGCTGGCAACACCCAGTCTCTGTTAGGAAAGAGGGCATCCATGCCAGTTGCAACTCCTGAGGTTTACGCCCAGATGATCGACTCGGCCAAGGCGGGCAAGTTCGCCTACCCGGCCATCAACGTCAGCTCGTCCCAGACGCTGCACGCAGCCCTCCAGGGCTTCACCGAGGCGGGCTCCGACGGCATCCTGCAGGTTTCAACCGGTGGCGCCGAGTACTTCTCCGGCCCCACCATCAAGGACAAGATCGCGGGTGCGGTGGGCTTCGCGGCCTTCGCCCAGGAAGTCGCCAAGAACTACCCGGTGAACGTGGCCCTGCACACCGACCACTGCCCCAAGGACAAGCTGGACAGCTTCGTGCGTCCGCTGCTGGCAATCTCCGAGGAGCGCGTCAAGAACGGCGGCCTGCCGCTGTTCCAGTCCCACATGTGGGACGGTTCCGCAGTTCCCATGGAGGAGAACCTGCAGATCGCCGCCGAGCTCCTCGAGCGCTGCGCCGCCGCCAACATCATCCTGGAGATCGAGGTGGGTGTCGTCGGTGGTGAGGAGGACGGCGTCATGGCCGAGATCAACGAGAAGCTCTACACCACCGTCGAGGACGGCATCGCCACCATCGAGGCCCTCGGCCTGGGCGAGAGGGGCCGCTACATCACCGCCCTGACCTTCGGCAACGTGCACGGCGTGTACAAGCCGGGTGCCGTCAAGCTGCGTCCCGGTGTCCTCAAGGAGATCCAGGAGGCCGTCGGCGCCAAGTACGGCAAGGAGAGCCCGTTCGACCTCGTGTTCCACGGCGGCTCCGGCTCCACCGCGCAGGAGATCTCCGACGCGGTCGACTACGGCGTCATCAAGATGAACATCGACACCGACACCCAGTACGCCTTCACCCGCCCCGTTGCCGAGCACATGTTCCGCAACTACGACGGCGTCCTGAAGATCGACGGCGAGGTCGGCAACAAGAAGCAGTACGACCCCCGCGCCTGGGGCAAGGCCGCCGAGAACGGCATGGCCAAGCGCGTGGTCGAGGCCTGCGAGCAGCTGCGTTCGGCCGGCACCTCCGGCAAGTGACCGCCGCCCGTTGATCGAGTAGGAGCCCGCGAGGTACGAGCGGGTGACGTGTCGAGATCCGGCTGGTTGGGGTCTCGACACGGGCGCTGGGCGCCCTACTCGACCAACGGGAGGACCGTTGTCTCGACACGGGCGCTGGGCGCCCTACTCGACCACCGGGACCTACGACTGCGGCCCGCCCCCTCGAGAGGGGACGGGCCGCAGTCTTTTTCTCGTCAGTGCCTCAGCTGAAGCGGACGATGTTGTTGAACACCCACTTGGTGGTCCACTGGAAGCCACCGGCGGGGTTCACCTCGATCACTCGGGACTCCACGTAGCTGCGGCAACCGTTGCGACCCGTGGTGGGGGTGTTGCACTCGGTGCGCCACCTGCGGCCGTCAGCGGCAGTCCAGGCGCCGGCGTTGCCCAGCGGATTGTTGGTCCACAGCGACTTGGCGGAGGGCAGGTAGGTGAGGTTGTTGAACACCCAGGCGTTCTTGGCCACGTACTGCCCCTGCTCCTGCACCACGGTGGTGGCCATGATGCTGGTGCGGCAGCGCACGGTCTGCGAGTAGGGCTCGCACACGGTGAACCACTTGCGGCCGTTGACGTGGTGGTATCCCGGGGTGGAGTACAGGTCCACCTGCGGGTTCGGCTGCGTCGGGGTCGGCGACGGGGTGGGCGTCGGGGTCGGCGTCGGCTCCGGCTGGGCGTTCTTGTAGCCGAACGCCGGCGAGGTCCACACCTGGGTGCCGCCGTCACCGTCGGCCTCGTGCGCCACGAGGCGCAGGGCGTAGTCGCCCGGCTCGACCTCGACGACGAGTCCGTCGGACTGCTGCACCCGGCCGTCCCACGACCAGAGGCTGAGGCCGGCGTCGCGGCCCAGCAGGTCGGCGGAGAATGCGGGCAGGGCGCTGGACTCGACAGGGTTGCCGGAGGCGTCCACCCGCAGCGCCTGGACGTCGACCTTCAGCACCGGAACCGCCATGTGGAGGGCGATGGTGGGCAGGTCGCGACCCTCGCCGAAGACGTGGTCCTCGGGCGCGTAGTCGAAGACCACGTCTGGATCGATGCACTGCTGCTCCATCCAGACGGTGCAGCCGTCGAGGACGACGACGGCGGGCAGCCCCATCTCGAGACCGGGGAAGATCTCGAGGTTGCCGTAGTCACCGGCCATGCCGGCGAACGGGATGGTCAGGGGCTCGGTGCCCTCTTCACCCTGCAGGACGACGAAGCCGCTGTACTGCGACCCCTCGACCTCGAGGGCCTCCGGGTCGGCGTCGATGGTGACGTCCACCTGCGCGGTGCCGCCCGCGGGCACGGTCACCGACGGCGCGGAGAACGTGACCTGGGACTCGAAGACGGCGAAGCCGACGGCGTTCTGCGTCGCCTCCGGGTCCTCCGGGTCCACGTAGGTGGCGACGGCGTCCTCGTGGCTGAGGTCGTAGGTGACCTCGGCGTCGGAGGAGTTGGTGATGGTCAGCGTCTGCGTGAACGGGCCGTCGGCCGACTCACCCGTGGAGATCTTGCCGGGGCTGACGCTGCCGGTGGCCTGGATGGCGCTGTCCACCTGGATCAGGCCGGCGCCCTGGTGGTGGGCGGCGTCGAGGAACCCGAGGGACGGGGCGTAGGAGAACAACGTCGGGGTGGCGGTGTTCTGGAGCGCGGTCAGCACCTGTGCGGGCTGCAGTCCGGCGTTGGCCTCCAGCATGAGCGCGACGGCTCCGGCAACGTGCGGCGCGGCCATGGAGGTGCCCGACTCGGTCTTGTAGGAGCCGCTCTCGAGCGGGTAGGTGGAGTAGATCGAGCCGCCCGGCGCGCCGAGGTCCGGCTTCAGCGTCAGGTCGGCAGCGAGGCCCCAGGAGGAGAAGTCCGAGACGAGCCCGCCGGTGGGGTTGGGGGTGCTGGTGTTCTCACCGGTGACGACGGCCGTGGGAACGACGGCGTCCTCGTCGGTCAGCATCGACTCGAGCAGCGCTCCGGCCTCCTGCGTGACGGTGACCACGGGGATGGTGATCTCGGTCTCGCCCTCGACGGTTGCGTTGATGAAGCCGGCCTCGTTGTTGGCGATCACGAGGGCTGAGGCGCCGGCGTTCTGCGCCACCACCGCCTTCTCGTGGAACGTGCACGTGCCGCGGCTGGTGACGGCGATCTTGCCGGTCAGGTCCGCCGTGTCAGCGGTGCAGGCCTCGGGATCGCTGGTCCAGGCGAGTTCCTGGCCGTTGACGGAGGCGTCGATCGCGGGGGAGCCGGTCGCGGGCAGGAACCCGACGGACTCGGTCTCGCCCTCGGCGTCGCTCACCAGGATCTCGGCGAGGGTCACCTGCGTGTTGTCGTAGGAGGCGACGCCGATCACCTTGTCGCCGACGCTCGGGGAGCCGGTGACCTGGGTGAAGTAGTCACCCTCGTTGCCGGCGGAGGCGACGACCACGACGCCGGCGTCGACGAGCCGGTCGGAGGCCACGCCGGTGGGGTAGCCGGGCCAGGTCTGGAAGGCCGCGCCCAGGGACATGTTGACGACGTCCATGCCGTCGGCGAGCGCGCGCTCGAGGGCGTCGAGGATGATCTCGGTGTCGGTGGAGCCGTTGCAGCCGAAGACGCGGTAGGCGCCGAAGGTCACGCCCGGCGCGATTCCGGTGAGTTCGCCGTCGGCGCCGACGATGCCCGCCACGTGGGTGCCGTGGCCGCCGCAGTCGTCTGGGATGGCGTCGGGGCGGGGGACGGGCTGGTACTCCGGGGAGGTCGGGTCGGCGTTGTAGTCGTCGCCGACGAAGTCCCAGCCGTGGGTGACGCGTGCGGTCGGGAAGGCGCCGCCGTCGGTGCCGGTGCCGCCGAGGTCCGGGTGGTCGAAGTCGATGCCGGAGTCGATGATGCCGACGCGGACACCCTCGCCGGTGAATCCGAGCTCGCTGCGCACGGTGGTGGCGCCGGTCATGTCGCCGGCCGAGTAGAGGTCCTGCGAGATGTCCTGGGGCTCGGGGCGCTCGACGGGGAAGACGGGGTAGACGGCGACGACGCCGGGCAGGTTCTGCAACGCTGCAGCGCCCTCGGCGTCGGACTCCACCGCCATGCCGTTGAACAGGTCCTCATACTTGCTGCTGACGGTGATCGGGATGGTCTTGCGCTCCACCTCCTCAAGGAACTTGTCCTGCTCGGCGCGGATGGTCCGCTCGGAGCCTCCGGAGCTGGTGGGTTCGCTCTCCAGTTCGACGAACCACTTCCCCGTGGTCGCGAAGCTGGTTGTCAGATCGGGGGGTGTCACGTGGTCCCGGGAATCACCCAGGTCTGTGTCTGCGGCTGCGAACCCGAGGGGGGTCATCAGCGCGCAGGCAGCGGCCACGGCCGCCGCTCGACGCCATGTCTTGGGCATGTAGGTCTCCTCAACCTTGTAGATGGGTTGGATACTAGGGCGGTGAGAGCTCAGGCGTGCGGGAACCGCCCGGCCGGCGTGTGCCTTCGCCGAACTTGTGGGGACGGCCAGTCACGAGTCGGGGGACCCGGCCGCTCGCCCCGCCTCCTTGAGGGTCCGTCCGCAGCGACGGACAGGTCAGGAGATGCCCTCGCGCTGCAGCCAGGCGAGTTCCTCCGGGCTGTCCTCGAAGAGGTCAGCGCCCTCGAGCATGAAGGCCGACGTGTAGGCCTCGAGGGCCTGCGGGTCGCGGCCCTCGGCGCGGTGGGCGTCGCCGAGCCGCAGCCAGACGTAGCCGTTCTCGCGGCCGCCGGGGGAGCGGAGTGCGAGCTGCAGCGCCTCGTACGCGTCGGCCCAGCGGTCCAGTGCTCCAAGCGCATCGGCCAGGGCGGTGTACAACAGTGTCGCCGCCTCCCACTGGGTGCGGGGCGTGGGCAACAGTTCCAGTGCCCTGGTGTGGCACTCGACGGCGGCGTCCGGGGCGTTCAGGTCCTCGAAGTTGGCGCCCTCCTCGAAGAGGCGGGTGACCTCGGCGTGGATCTCGTCGGGGAGCTCCCCTCCGGAGGGTGAGCCGGCGCCATCGGCCGGGACGGGCGAACCGGCGGTCCCCACGGCCGTGACGGCCTCGTCCTGCGCGGCCACGCCACCGCTGGCACGGGCCGCCTCGTAGAACTGCCAGTACTCCTCGGGCTCACCCTTGAAGCGGCGCTTGCCGTCGGCGGTGTAGTTGGCGTCGAAGTAGGCGTAGGCCAGGTCAAGCTGTCCGCTGCGGTAGTAGAGCTTGGCCTTCTTGAAGCCGATGATCGGTGCCGCGCTGGCGTTGTCGGCCCCGTAGGCCTCGGTGGTGCGCTCCAACCAGACGGCCGCGCGGTCCAACTGGCCGGCCTCGATCGCCGCGTCGCACATCTTCTGCGAGAGGATCTCCGGGTAGTAGTCCCAGCCCAGCTTCGGCTCGGGCAGCGCGTCCCAGATCTCCTCACCGAGGACGAGTGCCGCCGCGTGGTCACCGTCGCGGGTCGCCCGTGAGGCCCTGCGCAGCTTGGCCTCGAGGACCTCGTCGAGTTCCGGGGGGAGTTGGGGGCGTTGGTTCACGGTCAGATCCTATCCGGGGTCATGGGACGGGGTCGCCCTTGAAGTTCTTGAGGTCCTCGAGCACCCGCGGCTCGATCACGGCGATGTCAACGCCATCGGGAAGGGTCACGGGCGGCTGGTAGGTGAAGCCCGAGTTGCCCATGATTCGGCCGTCGGCCTGGTTGATGGGGCCGGGTTGGAGTTCGTAGTTGTCCGGGTCGGTCATCCAGTCGCGCACCTGCTCGCTGCGCGGCCCGTGGTAGCGCCCGACGTTGTTCCAGTAGGTGACGGCATCGATGGGGGAGTGGCCCATGTCGCAGTCCTCTAGCTCGTACCACTTCCCGTCGGAGCCCTTCACCTGCACGTCGGTGAGGTCGTCCGGGTAGTCCGGGTCCCAGCCGCGGATCCTCGGTGGCGTCTCGCCATCCATCCGGCGGATCACGTCCTGGCCCACCTGGGACTTCTTGCTGGGGGTGGAGCCGACGTAGGCGTTGCGCCTGCGGGTGATGGGGTTCCGCGCCGCCGCCTCGTCGGCGTTCCTGTGGGCCTTGTCGATGGCCTCCCTGGTGGCCTTGCTGAAGTGGAAGTGTTTCGCCACGACGCGCTTGAAGATGCCACCGTTGGCCAGGTCCACGATCTTCTTCGGGTACTTCGCCATGTCAGGCCGCCAGGATCTGTTCGACTGCGATGTTGATGGCCGCCTCGATCGCCCACTTGGCCGCCTGCCGCGCGGCGAGGGCGGCCCCGGAGGCGAGCCCGAGCGTCGCGACCGCCGACGCGATGGCCGCCGCGAGGATCACGAGCTGTGCGATCACCGCCAGCTTCATGGTGAGGACGATGCCCGCCGCGACGCCGTGGGCGCCGGCCACGTTCACCGCACCCTGCCGGAAGTCGACGATGGCCTTCAGGTTGGTGTCCTCGCCGCCGAAGTGCTGGGCGAAGGCGCGGGCCGCCGGCCCTTGGTTGGCGACGGTGACGAGCTCGGCCCCCTGCTGCACCTGGGAGATGACCTGGGTGCACTCTCCTGCGAGCGTGTTCCACTGTTGTGCCCAGTCCCACAGCACGGACTCGTCCGTGGCGGGCCAGTCGTATCCCACGTACTCGAGGGCCTGGCGCAGCCAGCCCGGCAGTTGCATTCCCATCTCAGAGCCCCTCGTTGATGGTGGCCGCGGTGGCGGTGTTGGATTCCTCGACGGTGCGGTAGTTGGTGCCGGTGACCTGCATGTTGCCGGCCTCCTGCGCGAGCCCCTCGGAGATTCCGGCCACCGTCTCCTGCACGGCCTGGAACAGCGCGGGGAAGACCATGCCCAGTGCGGCGTCGGCGAGCGTGCCGCCGTCGTTGCAGCCCAGCCGGCCCAGGTCGCTGACACGGGCGAGGGTGGCGTTCGCGGTGGCGGCGAAGTCCTGCGCCCCGGCGGTGACACGGCGGGCGCCGTCGTCCCAGCTCTGCGGGTCGAACCGGACCTCAACCACTGGCCAGGCCCTTCGTGAGGTCCTCGAGCTTGGCCATCTCGACCCGGTAGGAGTCCAGCACCTCGCCCTGGAGCGACCTGAGGCCCTCCTGCACCTCCGCCAGGTCCGGCATCCCCGCGAACTGGGCCATGGCCTGCTCGCGGGCGGCTGCGAGCGCCTCGTTGGCGGCCTCGGTCACCAGCGCGGCGAGTTCCGCGGCGGGAACGCGGATGGGCTCGGTGATCTCGATGGCGATGATCTCCTCCGTTGATGCGCGCACGACGACGGAGCGGTCGTTGCGGCTGGCCTCCGCCTCGACGGGCTCGATCTCGGCCCCCTGGCGGATGCTGCGACCCGACTGGGACGCGAACTCGATGACCCGGGCGACGGTGTCGGAGAGCGTGGCTCCGGCCGGGCGGTCAGCGGACTGTGACATGGGGCCTCCTCACAACCGTGACGCTAGCGCCCGAGGGGATCACGACACGCTGCTCCGGGTACTCATTTCCGACGGCCCAGGTCCTCGTCAACGGCGGGTTGATCCGGCCGCGCAGGGAAGCGCTCAGGCCCCGCGCGCGGAGCCGCCAGCATCACAGTTTGGTAACCCCGCTTTCGTTTCCGGGTGGGTGGGTGCTAGCGTTAACACCAAGCGATGGCAGCGCTAACACAGCAGTGGTGGTGCGTCGCGTCCAAGCAGCCAGGCAAGCGGACGTACGAGGGAGTGCGAGTGACCAGGACATTGCTCGAACTACGAGACATAAGCAAGACGTTCCCGGGCGTCAAGGCGCTCCAGAACGTGAGCCTCGACCTGCGCGCCGGCGAGGTGCTGGGCCTGTGCGGGGAGAACGGGGCCGGGAAGTCGACGTTGATGAAGGTGCTGACCGGCATCTACACCCATGACCCGGGCGGCGAGATCTGGCTGGACGGCGAGCAGGTGGAGGTCACCGGCGTGAACCACGCCAGGGAACTCGGCCTGTCGATCATCCACCAGGAACTGAACATGGTCCCGGACCTCACCGTGGCCCAGAACCTTTTCATCGGCCGCGACGGCAGCCACAAGGGCGGCTGGATCAACGACGCCGAGCTCAACCGCCGCGCCTCCGAGCTGTTCGAGCGCCTCGGCATGAGGATCGACCCGAGGAGCCGCGTCGGTGACCTCTCGGTGGCCCGCCAGCAGATGGTCGAGATCGCCCGTGCCCTGTCGTACGAGTCCCGCATCCTCGTCATGGACGAGCCGACGGCGGCCCTGACCGTCGCCGAGACCGAGGCGCTGTTCGGCATGATCAGGGACTTCATCACGCCCGAGACCGGGCTCATCTACATCTCCCACCGCATGCCCGAGATCGAGGAGATCACGGACCGCGTGACGGTGATCCGCGACGGCGAGTTCGTCGGCACCGTCAACACCCACGAGGTCGAGATGCGCGAAATCATCTCGATGATGGTGGGCCGCGAGGTCTCCGCAGAGGCCCGCCCACGCAACGTTCGCCAGTCCGACGAGGTGGTGCTGAAGGTCAGAGGCCTGAACACCCGCAAGCTGCTGCGCGACATCAACTTCGAGGTCCGCAAGGGCGAGATCCTCGGCTTCGCCGGCCTGATGGGCGCCGGTCGCACCGAGGTGGCCCGCTGCGTGTTCGGCGCCGACCCCCGTACCAGCGGCGAGGTCGAGCTGCACGGCAAGAAGCTCAACATCCGCACCGCAGCCGACGCCGTGCGCAACGGCATCGGCTACCTTTCCGAGGACCGCAAGCACTTCGGACTCCTCCTGGACCAGGACATCAAGGCCAACACGGTGATGGCGGCCATGAACGACTTCCACGTCGGCGGCTTCATCCTCGACGGCAAGATCAAGACGGTCGGCACCGAGTACTCGGACAAGCTGCGCGTCAAGACCCCGTCGGTCAACCAGCTGATGGGCAAGCTCTCGGGCGGGAACCAGCAGAAGGTGGTCATCGCCAAGTGGCTGGTGCGCAACTGTGACGTGCTGATCTTCGACGAGCCGACGCGCGGCATCGACGTCGGGGCGAAGGAGGAGATCTACGAGCTCCTCGAGACCCTCAGTGCGCAGGGCAAGGCCATCATCATGATCAGTTCGGAACTGCCGGAGGTGCTCAGGATGAGCCACCGCATCGCAGTGATGGCCGCCGGACACATCACCGGTGTCCTCGACAACGAGGACGCCACCCAGGAGAACATCATGGAGCTGGCCACAGTCGGCCACGCCCAACTGGCAGGAGACGCAGCGTGAGCGAGAAGAACAACGTGGACCAGAAGCCGGCCCCGACCCGGGCAGCCGCCGCGGAAACGGCGGACGCGCCGTCGACGATGTCGAGGATCATGCGCTCGTCGGTGCAGCAGATCTTCGTGTTCGCCGCACTGGTGGGCATCTACATCTTCTTCATGTTCGCGGCCCCGAACTTCGCACAGTTCAGCATCGCGCTCGACATCGTCCAGCAGTCCGCCTACATCGGCGTGATGGCGCTGGGCGCGACCTTCGTCATCGCCACGGGTGGCATCGACCTGAGCTCCGGCACCGGCATGACGCTGGTGGCCGTGATGGCGGGCGTGTTCCTCTCCGGCGAGTGGATGAACATGCCGCTGGGCGGCGGCCTCATCCTGGTGCTGCTGGTCGGCGGTGCCCTCGGGCTCGCCAACGGCGCGAACATCGCCTATCTGGGACTGCCGCCGTTCATCGCGACGCTGGCCACGATGATGGTGGCGCGCGGCCTGGCGCTGATCATCTCGGACAAGGCCTCCATCTCCATCAAGAACCCCGGCTACGGCTGGATCGCCAACGGCCAACTGATCCCCGGTGTGCCCAACGCCGTGCTGTTCTTCATCCTGCTCGCCGTCGTCGCGGCCGTCATGCTGAACAAGACGCTGCTCGGCCGCTACGCCCTGGCGATCGGTTCCAACGAGGAGGCCACCCGCCTCTCCGGCGTCAACACCAAGCTGTGGAAGATGCTGGTGTACGTGGTGGCCGGCGTGTTCGTCGCCTTCGGCGCCATCCTCTACTCGGCACGCTTCGGCTTCGTCCAGCCCGCAGAGGGCCTGGGCTTCGAGCTGAACGTGATCGCCGCGGTCGTCATCGGTGGCACCTCCCTGGCCGGCGGCCGCGCCAACATCCTCGGCACCGTCGTCGGCGCCCTGATCATGGAGACCCTCAAGAAGGGCCTGCTGATGATGGGTATCGCCCAGGAGTGGCAGTTCGTCGTCACCGGCATCGTCGTCATCATCGCCGTGTTCGTCGACAACCTCCGCCGTCGCCGCGCCGCCGCGGCCTGATCCCCCCAAACAACTGAATAACTGACCTAGGAGCATCCTGCTCCCGGCAACCACAAAGAGCATCGCTGCTCGAATGAAAGGAAAGACAATGCGTCTTTTGCGTACCGCCATCGCGGCGTCGTCGCTGCTGGCCCTCGGCCTCACAGCGTGCACGACCTCCACCCCGACCGAGACCGCGGAGCCCGCAGACACCACTGCGGCCGAGACCACCGCAGCCGAGGAGACCACTGCGGCTGAGGAGACTACTGCGGCTGAGGAGACCACCCCCGCAGGTGAGGGCGACATCCCGCAGGGCAACGGCGAGACCATCTACCTGGTCTCGAAGGGCTTCCAGCACCGCTTCTGGCAGGCCGTCAACGAGGGTGCGCTGCAGGCCGGCGAGGACTACAACTACTCCATCGAGTTCGTCGGCCCCGACGACGAGACCAAGGTCACCCAGCAGCTCGACCAGCTCCAGACCGCCCTCGACGGCGACCCGATCGCCATCGGCTTCGCGGCACTCGACACGGGCGCGGCCGAGCCGATCCTGCAGAAGATCGAGGCCGCCGGCATCCCGATGGTGGCGTTCGACTCCGGCGTCGACTCCGACCTCCCCGTGACCACCATCCAGACCGACAACGCCGCCGCTGCCGCCGAGGCCGCCAAGCACATGATCGAGCTGACCGGTGGCGAGGGCCAGATCGGCGTCATCTGCCACGACCAGACCTCCCAGACCGGCAAGCAGCGCTGCGACGGCTTCGTCGACTACGTCAAGGAGAACGCCCCCGGCATCACCGTGCTCGAGCCGCAGGTCGCAGGTGAGGTTGGCCTCGCAGCCAACACCGCCAAGGCCATGATCCAGGCCAACCCTGAGATCGTCGGCATCTACGGCACCAACGAGGCCGCCGCCTCCGGCGCCGTCCAGGGCGTCACCGAGTCCGGCGTCGAGGACCTCGTCGTCATCGGCTTCGACTCCGGCAAGACCCAGATGGACGCGGTTCGTGACGGCCGCATGGCCGGCGCCATCACCCAGTCGCCGGTGAAGATGGGCTACGAGACCGTCGTCGCCGCCATCAAGGCCGTCAACGGCATCGAGCAGCCCGAGATCATCGACTCCGGCTTCGCCTGGTACGACGCCAACAACATCGACGATCCCGAGATCGCCGCCAACCTGTACGAGTGACCCCCATGGTCGAGTAGGGGCGCCTTCGCGCCCTGTCGAGACCTTCCAGAACTCGCACGCGAAGTTTGAACAGAACAGCGGCACCGTCCCGAAACCGGGGCGGTGCCGCTGCCCACAAGCACCACAAGCACCACAAGCACCACAAGCAAAGATTTCCACCCGACACGTGAGAGGTGTTACCTGCATGACCAACTACCCGAAGATCGGCATTCGTCCCATCATCGACGGCCGTCGCCGCGGAGTGCGCGAGAGCCTCGAGGACCAGACGATGGGCATGGCTGAGCGCGTCAAGGCGCTCTACGAGTCCGAGTTGAAGTACCCCGACGGCACCCCGGTCCAGGTGGTCATCGCCGATTCCACGATCGGACGCGTCCCGGAGGCGCAGGCCGCCGCCGAGAAGTTCCGCCGCGAGAACGTCGGCCTCACGCTGAGCGTCACCCCCTGCTGGTGCTACGGCTCCGAGACCATCGACCTCGACCGCAACATGCCGCACGCCATCTGGGGCTTCAACGGCTCCGAGCGTCCCGGCGCGGTCTACCTGGCCGCCGCCCTCGCCGGCCACGCCCAGCTGGGCATCCCCGCCTTCGGCATCTACGGCGAGGAGGTGCAGGACGCCGACGACGACACCATCCCGGACGACGTTCGCCAGCGCCTGCTGGACTACGCCACCGCCGGCCTCGCCGTCGCGCAGATGAAGGGCAAGTCGTACCTGTCCATCGGCGGCGTGTCCATGGGCATCGCCGGCTGCGTGGTCAAGGAGGAGTTCTGGACCCCGTACCTGGGCATGCGCAACGAGTACGTCGACATGGTTGAGATCGAGCGCCGCATCAAGCTCGAGATCTACGACAAGGACGAGTACGAGGTGGCCTACAAGTGGGTGCGCGAGAACCTCAAGCAGGGCGAGGACTTCAACGAGCCCCAGTTCCAGAAGACCGCCGAGGACCATGAGGAGTGGTGGCCCTACGTCACCAAGATGGTCCTCATCGGACGGGACCTGATGGAGGGCAACCCGAAGCTCGCCGAGATGGGCTTCGAGGAGGAGGCGCTGGGTCACGGCGCCCTGATCTCCGGATTCCAGGGCCAGCGCCAGTGGACGGACTACCTGCCCAACGGTGACCTGATGGAGACCCTGCTCAACACCACCTTCGACTGGAACGGCAAGCGCCAGCCCAGCCTGATGGCCACCGAGAACGACAACCTCAACGGTGCGTCGATGGTCTTCAACCACCTGCTGACGAACCGTCCGCAGATCTTCTCCGACGTGCGCACGTACTGGAGCGCCGACGCCATCGAGCGCGTCACCGGACACCGCCCCGAGGGCCTCGCGGCAGGCGGCGTGATCGACCTGCGCAACTCCGGCGCCACCACCCTCGACGGCACCTTCGCCGCGAAGGACGCCGACGGCAACCCGACGATGAAGCCCTGGTGGGAGGTCACGGAGTCCGACATCAACGCGATGATCGCGGAGAGCACGTTCCACCCCGCCAACGGTGGCTACTTCCGCGGCGGTGGCTTCTCCACGCACTTCCGCTCCGCCGGCGAGGTGCCCGTCACCATGACTCGCATCAACTGGGTGGACGGGCTTGGTCCGGTGATCCAGATCGCCGAGGGCCACACGGTCGAACTGCCCGACGAGGTCGCCAAGACCATCGAGCTGCGCACCGACCCGGGCTGGCCGACCACCTGGTTCGTTCCGACCATCACCGGTGAGGGTGCCTTCACCTCGGTCTACGACGTGATGAACTCGTGGGGCTCGAACCACGGCGCGATCTCCTACGGCCACATCGGCCACCAGTTGATCACGCTGGCCTCGATGCTGCGCATCCCGGTCAACATGCACAACGTGTCCAAGGAGCGGATCTTCCGTCCCAAGAGCTGGATGGGCTTCGGCACCTCCGACCTCGAGGGCGCCGACTACCGCGCCTGCGCCACCTACGGTCCGCTCTACGGCTGACCGTCAGCGGGACAAACCGTTGGTCGAGTAGGACGCCCCGCGTCCGTGTCGAGACCTCCCTCACCGGGGGTCTCGACACGCCAGCTCGTTCCTCGCCGGCTACTCGACCAGCGGGACAAACCGTTGGTCGAGTAGGACGCCCAGCGGAACCACCCCGTTGGTCGAGTAGGACGCCCGGCGTCCGTGTCGAGACCTCTGTAACCAGCGGAACCACATCCATCCCACGACCAGGAGTCCCCAGAACATGTCCGCAACCGCCCTCGCCGTCGACCTCGGCTCCTCGTCCGGCCGCATCATCGCCGGCACGCTCGTCGACGGAGTAGTCACCGAGGTGGAGATCCACCGGTTCGCGCACCGGGCCGAGATGCTGGACGGTTACCTCTGCTGGGACCTCGACCTGATCTGGGACCAGGTGGTCATCGGCCTGCGCGAGGCCGTCCGCCGGTTCCCGGACGCCGCCAGCGTCTCCGTCGACACGTGGGGCGTCGACGTCGTGCCGCTGGACGCCGAGGGCCGGCGCCTCACGCCGGGCCGGGCCTACCGCGACGAGCGCACGGTCCGCACGCTGGACGCGTTCCGCGAGCGGCTCTCGGACGAGCGGGCCTGGGCGCTCACCGGCATCGCGCCGGCCACCATCAACTCCGCCAACCAGCTGTTCGCGTTCCTCTCGGAGGAGCCCGAGACGGCCGCAGCCACGGACCAGGTGCTCTTCCTACCCGACTACTTCACCTTCCTGCTCTCCGGCCAGCGCCGTTGGTCGCGCTCCCACGCCTCCACCTCCGGTCTTTGCGCGCCCGGCGCGAACGACTGGGCCACCGAGGTGTTCGACGCGCTGGGCATCCCCCGCACCTGGATGGGGGAGCTCACCGCTGAGCACGACGTCGTCGGCCACTGCATCGTCGAGGGGCTCGAGCAGCTGACGGTCGTGCGCGCCGGCGCGCACGACTCCGCCTGCGCCGTGCACGCGCTGCAGCGTGCGGACGAGGGCGAGACGTTCTTCCTGTCGTGCGGCTCGTGGTCTGTACTGGGCGTGCTCCGCGACGAACCGCTGCTCTCCGACGAAGCACGCGCGCTGGGCCTCACCAACGAGGCCCGCGGCGACGCCGGCGTGCGCCCCCTGTTCAACATCACCGGCCTGTGGATCCTGCAGGAGTGCCAGCGGCAGTGGGCTGCTGAGGGCGCCGAGAGCGGCATCGTCGAGCTGGTCGCCATGGCCGAGGAGTCCGACTCCCTCGGCCTGCAGATCGATCCCGACGAGCCCGGCTACGCCGCCCCCGGCGACATGGTGGCCCGGGTCACGGCGGACCTGGTGGCGCAGGGCGCACCGCGCCAGATCGGCCAGGGCCAGCTCGTGCGAGCCCTGCTGGAGTCGTTCGCCGCCCGCTACGCACGTGGGGTCGCCGACCTCGCGGCACTCACCGGCAGCCCGGCCAGCCAGCTGAACCTCGTGGGCGGCGGCTCCCGCAACCAGCTGTTGTGCGAACTCACCGCCAAGGCGCTCGGGATCCCGGTGGTCGCCGGGCCCGCCGAGGCCTCCACGCTCGGTTCACTGCTGGCCCAGTTCGAGGTCATGGGACGCCTGCGGCCCTCCGAGCGCGGTACGGTCATCGAGGCCACGGCCTCGACGAGAAAGTACGTGCCATGACGACGCAGTCGCGACCCAAGCGGGCGAGCCTCGCCGACGTCGCCAAGCTCGCCGGCGTCTCCAGCCAGACGGTCTCCCGCGTGGTCCGCGGAGCCGGGGTGGTGGCCGACGACACCCGCCAGCGAGTCCTCGCAGCGGTCCAGCAGTTGGCCTACCAGCCCAACCTCGCGGCCCGCTCGCTCTCGCAGAGCCGCACCGGCGTGATCCACGTGATCAACGCCACGCCCCTGTTCCACGGGCACGCCCGCACCTTCCTCGAGATCGTCGGCGCCCTGGGCGAGCTCGGGTTCCAGACGTCGTCCTCGCTGGTCCCGTTCGACGAGGAGATCAGCCTCAGCAGGCTCATCCCCATCGGCGTCGACGGCGTGGTCATCCTGGGCGGCCACAGCCGCTCCAGCCAGTGGGCCGAGGTCGCCCACACGCAGGTGCCCGTGATCTTCGTCGGGCAGCGCTTCGGCCTGCACGATTCCATCTCCACCGTCGCCGTGGACCAGAGGCATGGTGCCTGGCTCGCCACCCGCCACCTGATCGAGAGCGGCCGGACCAACCTGCTCCACATCTGCGGTCCCGCGGACTGGCTGGACGCGCGAGAGCGCCGCGACGGCTTCCTGATGGCCTGCGCCGACGCCGGGATCGGCTACCAGAAGCTCTCCAGCCCCACCTGGGACGCAGCCGAGGGTTACGTGCTGGCGGCCGAGATCCCCGACGACGTCGACGGGGTCTTCGCCAGCAACGACCAGCTCGCGCTCGGCGTGATGCGTCGCCTGCACGAGGCCGGTCGCCGCATCCCCGAGGACGTTGCAGTCGTGGGATTCGACGACGCCGACGGCTCCCACTGCTTCTGGCCGCCGCTGACCACCGTCCGGCAGCCGTTCTCCGAGGTGGGGCACGCCGCGGTCGCCCAGCTCGTCAACCTGATCGAGGGCGGCGAGGCCGACCACACCCTCATCAACCCGTCGCTGGTGGTGCGCTCGAGCACCCCGGCGCCGACCAAGGCCCGTAGGGCGTCGAAAGGAAAGAAATGATCAACGGACCGATGATCCACCCACCCCTCCTGCGTGCGCTCGCAGGTGCCGGGCACGGGGCCAAGATCCTCATCGCGGACTCCAACTACCCGCACGAGACCCTTGCCAACCCGCGCTCCACCGTCGTGTTCCTCAACCTTGCACCCGGCCTCGTCAACGCCACCGACGTGCTCGACGTCGTGAAGGCCACGGTGCCGATCGAGGCGGCCGAGGTCATGGTCCCCGCAGCCGACACCGGGATCACCGAGGTGCCGATCCTGGACGAGTTCCGCTCAGCGCTGGACGGTGTCCCGTTCACCGAGCACGGCCGCTGGGAGTTCTACGACTCCGCGAAGGCCGACAACGTCGCCGTCGTCATCGCCACCGGCGAGGCGCGCATCTACGCCAACGTGCTGCTCACGATCGGGGTCCGCAGCCCCGGCGAGTGACTAGTCGTCGGGCTGTCCCGCGGAGATTCCCATGGCCGCGGCCAGCCCGCTGATCTCCCTCGCCAGGTCCAGGTCACGGTCGGTGACGGCGTCGACGTCGTGGCTCATGAGCTGGACGTCCAGATGCGGATAGGTGAGCGTGAGGTCGGGGTGGTGGTTCGCCTTCTCGGCGGCCTCGCCGATCCGGTTCACGAGCTCGAGTCCCCTGGCGAAGTCGCCGCTGAGGTAGCGCGTGCGCAGGCCCTCGGGAGTCGGGACCCAATCCCGAAGGCCGGCTTCCCGAACAGCTGACTTGAGATGTTCTCCGCTGTAGCTGGTCATTCCCGCACCCTACGCCCGCAGGTGGGCCCGATTGTGGGGACTGCACAAAGTTCCCCGTCGCCACTTGGACCCGCACCGGTTGATTCAGGATCGGCGACGGTGCGTCCGTCGTGGCGACTCGCCACAGGCGTCGGATCGGTGGAAGATTCATCGTTAGCCCTCGGGCTGTGAGTTCTGTCTGTCCCCAGGAGGTCCACGTGTTCCAGCGCATCGCCATCGTCAACCGGGGCGAGGCCGCCATGCGGCTCATCCACGCCGTCCGCGACCTCAACGCCGAGAACCGGGATGCCGCGCCGATCACGACCATCGCCCTCTACACCGACGCCGAGCGCTCGGCCATGTTCGCCAGGGAGGCCGACGAGGCCTGGTCACTCGGCCCGGCCTCCGAGCGCCCGTACCTGAACCACGAACTCCTCGCCCGGGTGCTGACCGAGGCGCGCGCCGACGCCGTCTGGGTGGGCTGGGGCTTCGTCGCCGAGGACGCCGCGTTCGCGGACCTCGTCGAGTCCCTCGGGATCAAGTTCATCGGCCCCTCCGGCGAGGCGATGCGCAAGCTGGGGGACAAGATCGGCTCCAAGCTGATCGCCGAGGAGGTCGGCGTCCCGGTGGCGCCCTGGTCCCGAGGGGGAGTGGACACCCTTGAGGAGGCCCTGGCCGCTGCGGAGCGCGTCGGCTACCCCCTGATGCTGAAGGCCACCGCTGGCGGTGGCGGCCGCGGCATCCGCAAGGTCACCACCGCCGACGAGCTCACCGACGCCTACCAGCGCACCCGCGACGAGGCCGAGCGCGCGTTCGGTTCCGGCGTCGTGTTCCTCGAGAAGCTCGTCACCGGCGCGCGGCACGTCGAGGTGCAGCTGATCGCCGACTCCCACGGCAACGCCTGGGCACTCGGGGTGCGCGACTGCACCGTCCAGCGCCGCAACCAAAAGGTCATCGAGGAGTCCGCCTCCCC
Organism: Tessaracoccus rhinocerotis; assembly: GCF_007197885.1. Taxonomy (GTDB): domain Bacteria; phylum Actinomycetota; class Actinomycetes; order Propionibacteriales; family Propionibacteriaceae; genus Arachnia; species Arachnia rhinocerotis. Next base: position 1,009,113 of record NZ_VKKG01000001.1, on the reverse strand, counting down.
GCTGCTCAGCCCCGAGCAGAGCACGGAGCTCAAGGCGTCGGCCGAGCGGTTGGCGCTGGCCGTCGGCTACGAGGGCGCCGGCACGGTGGAGTTCCTCTACCACCCCGGCGAACAGCTGTTCGCGTTCCTCGAGGTCAACACCCGGCTGCAGGTGGAGCACCCCATCACCGAGGTCACATGCGACTTCGACCTCGTCAAGGCCCAGATCCGCGTCGCCGCCGGTGACGAACTCGGCGAGCGTCCCGAGGAGTTCGGCCACGCCGTCGAGGCCCGCCTGAACGCGGAGGACCCGGACCGCGACTTCGCGCCCGCCCCCGGGCTGATCGCCCGCTTCGATGTCCCCACCGGCCCGGGCATCCGCGTCGACACGGGCGTGGCCGAGGGCGACATCATCCCCGCCGACTTCGACTCGATGATCGCCAAGGTCATCGCCCACGGCCGCACCCGGTCCGAGGCGCTCGGCCGCCTCCGCCGCGCCATGGCGGACACCACCGTCGTCATCGAGGGTGGCGCCACCAACAAGAGCTTCATCCTGGAACTCCTCGACCGTCCCGAGGTGTGTGGCGGGGAGGGCATCGAGTGGGCCGACACCGGCTGGATCGACCGTGCCCGCGCCGACGGCGACCTGGTCGCCGACGCGCACGCCGGCGTCGCGCTCGTCGTCGCGGCCATCGAGGCCTACGACGAGACCACCGCCCGCGAGACCGAGCGCCTCCTCGAGACCGCCCACGGCGGCCGACCGCAGACCCAGCACAAGTCCGGGGTCTCCGTGGACCTCAAGCTCCGCGGCGTCACCCACAAGGTCACCGCCTACGCCACGGGCAAGGACCGCTACCGCGTCGTGGTCGGCGGCGTCACAGCCCTCGCTGAGGTGCAGCGCCTCGACGACGTCCACGGGCGCATCACCGTCAACGGCCGTCGCCACCACATCGTCACCGCCACCCACGGCCCCATCCACCTCGTGGAGGTCGACGAGGTGACGCACCGCATCTCGCGCGACGAGGGCGGCATCCTGCGCTCGCCCGCCCCGGCGCTGGTGGTGGCCACGCCCGTCGCCGTCGGTGACGAGGTGGAGGCGGGCGCCCCGGTGATCGTGCTCGAGTCCATGAAGATGGAGACGGTCATCCCGGCCCCCTTCGCCGGGCGCGTGCGCGAACTGCTGGCCGTGACCGGCTCGCAGGTCGAGACGCTCGCGCCGCTGGTGCGGCTGGAGCCGGTGGCCGACGTCGACGACGCAGCATCCGCCCCCGGGGCAGCGCCGGTGGAGCTGCCTCCGCTCGCCGACGAGACCGCGGACCCCGTCGCACGGGCCGACCGGCTGCGCTCCGACCTCTCGGCCACCCTGATGGGCTACGACGTCGACCCCTCGGCCGCCGCCGTCAACCGCTACCTGGCGGCCCGCGACGAGTCCCGGGCCGCCGGGCACGACGTCCTGGCCGGCGAGATCCAGCTGATGGAGTTGTTCGCGGACGTGGCCGAGCTGAGCCGGAACCGTCCCTTCGGGGACGACAGCGGCAGCGAGCTGCGCATCCACTCGGACCGGGAGCACTTCCACCGCTACCTGACCACCCTCGACGCCGAGCGCGCCGGCCTCACGGAGAACTTCGAGGCCCGCCTGATGCGGGTGCTGCGCCACTACGGTGTGGAGTCCCTGGACCGAACCCCTGAGCTCGAGCAGGCGGTGTTCCGGATCTTCCTGGCGCAGAAGCGCGTCGCCACCGACGTCCAGATCGTGCTGGCCATCCTGGACCGCTGGATGGCCGAGCCCGGCTGCGCCGAGAACCTCGCCCGACCTGCGCGCGCCCAGCTCGAGCGGCTCGTGCGCACCACACAGCTGCGCTACCCGGCCGTCGGCGACCAGGCCCGCTCCGTGCGGTTCCGCTGGTTCGACCAGCCTCAGGTGGACGCCGACAGGGAGTCCGTCATCGCCGGCGTCGACGCCGAGGTCGAGGCCCTCGCCGCAGACCCGGACGCCCCCGACTACGCCGAGCGCGTCGCGCGGCTGGCCGGGATCCCCGAGTGGACCGCCAACTTCCTCGCCGCCCGGCTCGGCCGTGGCGTGCCGGAGACCGAGCCGATGCTCGAGGTGCTCGTCACCAAGTACTACGGCGACCACGACCTGCGCGACGTCCACCGCTTCGTCGACGACGGCCACCCCGTCGTCACCGCCGACTACCAGCTGGAGGACCGCCCCACCCGGTTCGTCTCCGCGGTGGGCACCGCCGACGAGCTGGCGGCCGGGGGAGCGCTGCACCGGCTCCTCGCCCGCGAGGTGGCGCGGCGCCACGACGGCCAGCAGGCCGTGGGCGAGCTCTACGTCCACTTCCCCGACGACGCCGACGTCGACCGGGTCGGCGAGTCGCTGGGTGCGACCATCGCCGGCTGGCAGCTCGATCCGGCGGTGCGCCGCGTCGCCGTGGCGATCTGCAAGTCCGACGGCACCGTGGAGTACCGCACGTTCCGCTTCCCCGACGGCGAGCCCGTCGAGGACACCCGGATCCGTGGCCTGCACCCGATGTCGACGCGTCGGCTGGACCTGTGGCGGCTGCAGGAGTTCGACATCACGCGTCTGCCGGCACCCGCCGAGGTGCTGCTGTACGAGTGCGTGGCCCGCACCAACCCCGACGACCGTCGCCTCGTGGCGATGGCCCAGGTCCGCCAGCTCGCGGCGGTCTACGACGAGTCGGGCAACCTGGTGGGCCTGCCGCACGCCGAGCGCGCCGTGGAGCGCTGCCTCGAGGCCATCCGCCGCACCCGCGCCTCGCGGGGAACCGCCGGCAGCAAGCTGGACATGAACCACGTCTGGATCCACGTCTGGCCGGAGGTGCGCCTCGACCTGGAGGACATCGTGCCCCTGAAGGACAAGATCACCCCGCTGTCCGACGGTGCGGGTATCGAGGAGGTCCTGTGCCAGGGCCGCTTCGCGCAGGCCGGCGGCACCCCGCGGGCGCTGGCGGTGCGTTTCCACGCCAGGGCCGGGACGGTCACCGCCACGGTGTCCGGGCGCCCGTCCGAGCCGCTGCAGCCGCTTGACGACTACGCCACGAAGGTGCTGCGCACCCGTCGTCGCGGTCTGGTCTACCCGTACGACTTCACCGAGGCGCTGGCCGGCCCCGGCGGCACCCTGGTGGAGCTGGACCTCGACGAGAACGGCCGCCTGGTCGACGTCGACCGCGCGCCCGGCCGCAACCGGGCCGGCATCATCTGCGCCCGCGTCACCACCGTCACCGACCTGCACCCCGAGGGCATCACCCGCATCGCGCTCTCCGGCGACCCGACCAAGGGCCTGGGAGCGGTGGCGGAGCCCGAGTGCGCCCGCATCATCGCCGCCCTCGACCTGGCGGAGGAGATGGGCGTCCCACTGGAGTGGTTCACCGTCTCCTCCGGTGCGCGGATCGCGATGGACTCGGGAGTCGAGAACATGGACTGGGTGGGTGCGGCGCTGCGTCGCATCGTCGAGTTCACGCAGGCCGGCGGCGAGATCAACATCGTCGTGGCGGGCATCAACGTGGGCGCGCAGCCGTACTGGAACGCCGAGGCCACGATGCTGATGCACACCAAGGGCATCCTCGTGATGACCCCCGACTCGGCGATGGTGCTCACCGGCAAGCAGTCACTGGACTTCTCAGGTGGCGTCTCGGCCGAGGACAACCACGGCATCGGCGGCTACGACCGCGTCATGGGGCCCAACGGCCAGGCCCAGTACTGGGCGCCGAACCTGAGCGCCGCACTCGGCGTCCTGATGGGCCACTACGAGAAGACCTACGTGGCACCCGGCGAGGTCGGTCCGCGCCGGGCACCCACGAGCGACCCCGTGGGACGCGACGTCTCGGACTTCCCGCACCAGGCGGCCGGCAGCGAGTTCACGACCGTGGGCCAGATCTTCTCGCCCCAACACAATCCGGACCGCAAGAAGCCGTTCGACATCCGTACCGTCATCGCCTCCGTGGTGGACCAGGACCACACCCTCACCGAGCGTTGGGCCGGGATGGCCGAGGCCGAGACCGCCGTCGTGATGGACGGCCGGATCGGCGGCCACTCGGTCTCGGTGATCGGCATCGAGTCCAAGCCAGTGCCCCGTCGCGGCTTCCCGCCCACCGACGGGCCCGAGACGTTCACCGCCGGCACCCTGTTCCCGCGCTCCAGCAAGAAGGTGGCCAGGGGCATCAACGCCGCCTCCGGGAACCGTCCCGTCGTCGTCCTGGCCAACCTGTCCGGCTTCGACGGTTCGCCCGAGTCGATGCGCAACCTCCAGCTGGAGTACGGCGCCGAGATCGGCCGCGCGGTGGTCAACTTCCGTGGCCCAATCGTGTTCGTCGTCATCTCCCGGTACCACGGCGGTGCTTTCGTGGTGTTCTCCAAGCGGCTCAACGAGAACATGACGGTGCTGGCGATCGAGGGCTCCTACGCGTCGGTGCTCGGTGGTGCGCCTGCGGCTGCGGTCGTGTTCGCCGGTGACGTGCGTCGTCGCACCGAGACCGATCCCCGCGTCGCCGAACTGGACGCCCGCCTGCGTGCCGCCTCGCCCGAGGACCGCGGCGAGATCCAGCTCGCGCTCGCCGACCTGAAGCAGACCGTGCGTGCGGAGAAGATCTCCGAGGTGGCCGCCGAGTTCGACGGCGTCCACAGCATCCACCGCGCGGTCGAGGTCGGAGCGGTGGACCGGGTGATCCAGCCGTCGGAGCTGCGTCCCGCGATCGTGGAGACCATCGAGGCGTTCCGCCCCGGTCTCAGCTGAGGGCCCGGAATGCGGCGTCGACCAGCAGCACCAGTGCCGTCAGGATCGGGAACAGCAGCGCAGTGACCCACTGGGTGCGGCCACGTGGGGCCTTGCCCGAACGGGGGTCCTGCACCGGGTCGGGCCGCGAAACGTACCGCGAGGTCCAGGCGACGCTCCCGGCGAGGAGCACCACACCCAGGGCGAGCACCGCCAGCGGGGTGATCTCCGCGATGACCTGGCGCAGCAGCAGGAGGGACGGGACCAGTGCGGCAAGCAGGAGGACGCCGACCAGCCACACGAGCGAGAACTTGGCGCGGGCCAGCCACGGCAGCACCTTGCGGGGCAGAGCCAGCACGGTGGCGGCCAGACCCAGCGTGACGCCGAGGGCGACGACGTCGCCGAGCGTCACCGAGACGTCGGTGCCGGCGGACAGGGCAGTCACGGCGCGAGGCACGGTGAGCAGGCCGAGCAGCCCGGCGAAGATTCCCGCAGCGAAGGACATCTGCAGACCTCCTGCCGGTTCGGGCGCCAGCGACAGGGCGTAGGCCTCCGGGTCGCCGAAGGACTCGGCGGCGGTCTCGCCGGCCTCGGCACAGTGGGCATCGACGGTCGCCAGCGCGTCGCCGATGCGCTCGCCCGGCACGTCGGCCATCCGCATTGCGAGGACGAAGTCATCGCGCCACTGCTGGTCGATGTTGGGGGTCGTGCTCTCGGTCATGGTTCAGGCCCTTCCTCGGTTGGGGTTGTCTTCGGTCAGTGATCTCGTGACGGCTGTGAACCGCGCCCACCTGCCCGCCTGGGCGGCGGCCTCGGCGCGGCCGGCGTCGGTGATCGAGTAGTACTTGCGCCCGGGGCCGCCCTCGCCGGGGCGCCACTCGACGTCGACCCATCCTGAGTCCTCGAAGCGGCCCAGCAGTGGGTAGAGCGTCCCGCCCTTCACGGTGCCGAGCCCTCCCGCCGCCAGTCTGGCGGCGATCTCGTAGCCGTACGTGGGCCCATCCGCGAGGATCCTCAGGATGCAGACCCCGAGCACCCCGCGCAGCCATTCACTGGGCCACGGCAAGTCAGTTTCCATACCTAGATCGTATGCCTGACTAGTCTGCGCGTCAACCTACTCGTCTGGTTGCGGGCGAACTGCTCCCCTTGGTGCACACCGCTCCCCAACAGGGAAGACGCCCCGGATAGATCCGGAGCGTCTTCCAGCAGGAGGAGCGAGCCTCTGGGTGGACCCTTCAGCGCTCCGGGGCCGCGAGGTGGCTGGCAAGCTCGACGTCGATCGCCTCCGACTGCGTCAGGGAGAACGGCGTTCCGGGGTTCCGGTACAGCGCCAGTGTCGCCTCGGCGTGGGCCTGGACCTTGGGGTCCGAAGTGCGTGCCACGACGGACTCGAGCATTGACTCGATGACGCAGGCGCCGGTGGCGTCGTCCCAGGCGGCGGCCCTGTCGGTGAGGACGACGACGGCCCGCGCCAGCGAGCGCATCGCGTCGTGGTCCGAGCGGCCCAGCTCCTTCAGCAGCTCTGTGGCGAGCCAGCGCACCTCATCGTCCGGGACGACGGCCGCGGCGACCCGCCAGGCGGGCACGGCAACGACGTCGTCGGGATCGTGGATGTGGTCGAGCGTGATCCACTCCCAGATCTCGGGGTCACCGATCTTGGACAGCGTGTGCAGCGCCTGGCCGCGTGCCTGGGCGTAGCGGGAGCCGAGGTCGACGCGCAGCTGTGGCACGACGTCGGCGCGCGGCTGGTGGATCAGTGCCCACGTCAGCATGTCGCGCACGTAGAAGTCGGGCTCGACGCCGCAGCGCTCCAGCAGCAGTTCGATGAATGCCTCGTCCGGGTAGGTGCCGGCGGCCATGGCGGCGCGCAGGCGCACGGCGGTGCTGGGGTGCGAGAGCCCTCGCTCGAGCTTCTCGATTCGGTCTGCGGTGGTGTTCATCGCGGTCTCCTTCCGACTGCGACCAAGTGGACACCCTCACGTGGCGTCAGGGTCAAGTGGCTGCCGTCAGGGGACGCGGCGGGTCCACTCGTCGTCGGCGAACTTGGTCTCCACGAGTTCCCGGGCACGGGCGAGTTCGTCGTCGGTGTAGGTGCGGCGGCGCGTGTTGTAGCGGGCCTCGAACGAGGCGAGGAAGGAGGAGATGATCTCGTCGCGGGGGAGCTGGGTCTGCGAGCGCAGCGGGTCGACGCGCTTGTTGGCGGACTTGGTGCCCTTGTCGGACATCTTCTCCCGGCCGATCCGCAGGACGTCGAGCATCTTGTCCGCGTCGATGTCGTAGGACATGGTGACGTGGTGCAGGACGGTGCCGCCGGTGAGCCGGCGCTGGGCGGCGCCGGCGATCTTGCCCTTGTCGCTGGCGATGTCGTTCAGCGGGACGTAGCGGGCGTTGATTCCCAGGTCCGCCAGGGCAGCCATCACCCACTGGTCCAGGAACTCGTAGCTGCGCTCGAAGCTCAGCCCCTCCACCAGCGAGGTGGGCGCCACCAGCGAGTAGGTGACGCAGTTGCCGGGCTCCATGAACATGGCGCCCCCGCCGGTGATGCGGCGCACGACGTCGATGCCGTGGCGGGCCGCGCCCTCCTCGTCGATCTCGTTGCGGTAGCTCTGGAACGAGCCGATCACCACCAGCGGAGCGTCCCAGTCCCACAGCCGGAAGCTCGGGCCGGAGCGGCCGTGGGCCGCGTCGGTGGCGAGCACCTCGTCGAGTGCGACGTGCATCCGCGGGTCCATCCGGACGGGCTCGATGACGTCGAAGACGTGGTCGCTCCAGCTGGTCGCCCGACCGAGGGCGCGGCGGACCGCGATGCCGACGGACTCGGCGTCGAAGCCGATCATGTTGGCGCCGGCGCGCAGCTGGGTCCTCACGGCGGCGGCGATGTCGTCGACGCTGGCGGACTCCGGCAGGCCGCGCAGCGCGCGGTTGATGTCGTCGAGGGCCTCGTCGGGCTCGAGGAAGAAGTCTCCGGAGACGGCCGCCCGGCTCAGCCGGCCGTCGGCCACCTCGACGTCGACAGCCACGAGCTTGCCACCGGGCACCTTGTACTCACCGCGCATGGCTTCGAGGGTATCGCGCTCAGAGCAGGGGGAGGTTCCGGCCCCCGTCGGCGGGGTCCTCCTCGGCGTTGACCATGAAGTGGGCGGCGCGGGTGAGGTAGTCGCGCATCTCAAGGTCGTCGATCGGGTCCAGCCCGAGGGTGTCGACGGCGCCGAGCATGTGGTGCAGCCAGCGGTCGCGCTGGGTGGGGGTCACGCTGAAGGGGGCGTGGCGGATCCGCAGGCGGGGGTGTCCCCGGGTCTCGCCGTAGGTCTTGGGCCCGCCCCAGTACTGCTCGAGGAACAGCAGCAGGCGTTCCTCGGCCGGGCCGAGGTCCTCCTCCGGGTACAGCTCGCGCAGCGGCGGGTCCTGTGCGACGCCCTCGTAGAAGGCGTGCACGAGCTTCACGAACGTGGCGTGCCCGCCGACCCGCTCGTAGTACGTCGGGGGTGTCTCCTGCTCACTCACGCCTGCCAGTGTTCCAGACCCGTGCAAGGCTTGGCCGACGGGTAAACCATCATGGACCCTGAACGCGTTGTGGGGGACATGGAGGGTGTCATGACAGCAACACCGGGGGCGACGGTGACGACGCTCGGGTTCGAGCGCTTCGTGTCCGACCGCGGCCGCAGGCTCTGGCGGGCGGCGTGGCTGCTCACCGGCGACTCGCAGCACGCCGAGGACCTCGTCCAGACGGCCCTGGCCAAGTGCTACGGGCGCTACGACGCCATCGGCGACGACGAGGGCTTCGAGGCGTACGTCCGCACGGCCATCTACCGGACCTTCGTGTCCTGGTGGCGGCGGATGAGTTGGCGCAACGAGTCCCCGACGGAGGTGCTCCCCGACGCTGGCTCGCCCGGCACGGGAGAGGCCTCGACGCTGCGCCTGGACCTGGTCCGGGCGCTGGAGGGACTGCCGCGCATGCAGCGTGCGGTCCTGGTGCTGCAGTACTTCGAGGACCGCAGCATCGCTGACATCGCCGAGCAACTGGGCATCGCGCCCGGGACCGTCAAGGCACACTCCTCCCGCGGTCGCGCGGCCCTGCGCGACTCAGTACATCTCGCGAACCTTGAGGTGACCCCATGACCGACGACCAGTTCTCCAAGGCGTTCAAGCAGATCGTCCCCGACTCGCCTTCTCCAGAGGGCTGGGCCAACGGCGCCCTCCGCAAGCGCAGGAACCGGGCGGGCGTCGTCGGCGGGACGGTGGGAGTGCTCGCCGTTGCGCTCGCGATCCCCGTGGCGCTGAACCTCTCCGCCAGCCAGTTGACGGCCAACCCCGAGGAGGCCCAGGACGCCGGCGCGACGAGCGAGCCGAACCCCGCCGAGAACGTCCCGGAGGACTCCGACGGTGGTTCGCAGCCGGGCACCGGAGACCTGCTGGGTGCGGCAGCCTGCTTCGACGAGGCCGGCGAGCGGGTGCAGCCGAGCGCGGGCGACGCGGAACTCGAACCGGGCGCCGTTCGCGCCTGGCTGTGCGGCGACGCCAGCCCCAACAACCCCTACGGCACCGTCGGTCCGCTCGAGGCGCTCGAGCAGGACGTCGACCAGATCGTCGAGTTCGTCGAGGCCCAGCCGGAACTGAACCTGGCCAGCATCTCCTGCACCATGGAGTACTCGCTGGCCTACCTGGTGGTGCTCGAGTACCCCGACGGCAGCCTCGCCCACGTCACCGGCGAGACCCACGGCTGCGAGATCGTCATGGCGGGCGAGACGGCCCGCTCGGGCGGCGTCGAGTTCCTCGACCACCTCACCGGGCTGTGGAGCGCCCAGCGCGACGCGCTCGAGGCACCCGACACCGCCCCCGGGCTCCCCGCCTGTCCCGTGCCGGGGACGATGCTGGTCCCCGGCCTGGACGAAATCGTCGCTGGGGCGGTGTGCGCGGGCGACCCCGGCAGCGGACAGTACGGCCGGGCCGAACTGCCCCCCGAGGACGTCGCGCGGGTGCTGGACGACATCTCCGGCAACGCGGTCGAGGGGGAGGTCCAGGGTTGGGACGCCACCCTCGCGCTCGTCGGCGGCTGGGGTGACTGGCTGCGGCTGGTCAGCTCCGAGGACGCATCCAGCTACGGGTTCGTCGACGCCGAGGGCGTCAGCTGGACCTGGACCCCGACGCCGGAGGTCGCCGAGCTGCTCGCGGCCGCCATGGCGAGTGTCCCGGTCTCCAACCAGCCCGACGTCGATCCCAACGAGCCGGTGGAGCCGCCGTTGCCGGTCGAGCCCGACCCCACCGTCGCGATCTTCGAGCCCGCGGGCTGCGAGGGCGTCCAGGCGGGCGAGCTCGTCACCTCCGACCTGCCCGGCGGGGTGGTCCCCGACGACCCGAGCGCCGTGTGGCTGTGCGGCAAGAGCCCCGGTGGCGGTGGCACCCCGGCAGGCCCGTTGGAGCCGCTGACCGACGCCGCGGCCCAGAGCGCCGTCGACCTCTACAACGCACTCCCCGAGCCGGACCCGAACCAGGCCTGCACCGATGACCTCGGACCCTCGTACTTCGTCGTGCACGCCTACGCCGACGGCACCCGGCTCCCGGTCGAGTTCCAGGACTACGGATGCCACGTGGTGGCTGCCGGCGCGGAGCTGCGCACCGGCGGCGAGGCCTACCTCGACCAGCTGGTCGGGCTGTGGACCGAGCTGCGGGCCGCCTCAGGAGTTCCCGCGGAGCGGCCGGCGCCGCTGTGCATCGCCGGGCCCGCAATGGTCCCCGTCGACCCCGCCCAGGGCTTCACCGCCGGCTTCGCCTGCACCAACCTGTGGGACGACGGCCAGGGCGGTGAGCCGGGCGAGGAGCAGCTCTCGCCGGAGCTGGTGCAGTCCCTCTCCGACCTGCTCGCTGCGGGCTCCTACCCGTTGCCCACCGAGACGTTCAGCGTCGCGCCCACCAACGACGCGGTGGTCGTGCTGAACCAGTTCGGCGACCCGCTGCAGCTGATGCGGCTCGAGGACGGCACCTACCAGTGGCTGGCGGGGGAGCAGTACATGGCCTGGCAGCCGCCCAGCGCGGTGGCCGTCGAGCTGGACGAGTTGCTCTCGGCCTGAGGCGGCGTGGTGTCAACCTGCGCACCGCCCGTCCTCGTTAGGTTGGGTGTCAGGCGGCAGGAACCCTCGGAGGTGGTCGGTTCGTGAAGGACGACGAGTTCGCGCAGGTGCTGGAGCGCATCGTCCCCCCGACCCCCGGGACGGACGGGTGGCTCGATGGCGCCCGCCGCCGACGGCGTCGGCGCCGGGGGATCGCGGCGGGGGCGGTGGGCGTCGTCGTGCTCGCGCTGGCGGTGCCGCTCGGCATGAACCTCGGGGCGGGGCCGATCGACGCGCTGCCCGCGGACGTGGAGACCACCCACGCCGTCGCCCTGTGCAACTCGACGAACGTGCTGGAGCCGGCGGTTGGGGTGGACAGGCCGGAGGCGTTCGTCCGTGGCGTCGTCTGCACCGGTACGGTCCTGGCTGAGGACCCGCGGGAGATTGAACTGCCCGCTGAGTTGGTGCGTTCAGTGGCGACGTCGATGCTGCGAGACTCCTGGCCCGACTCCAGCGGCGGTTGGGCGTACGAGGACTCAGCTTTGGTACTGGCGACTGACGACGACGCGAGGGCCGAGCTGTGGCAGGTCTCCTTGCTGCCCGGTGAACTGTCCTATCTCTGGAGACGAGCTGACGGATTCATGGTGTGGACGCCTGGTCCCGACGTGGCTTCCCAGCTCCGGGAGCATCTTGGCGTTGAATAGTGCCATGACGCCGGAGGGTGCGACGGTGGACCAGCGCGGTCTGGAGCGCTTCATCGCGGACCGCGGCTCCCGGCTCTGGCGCGCCGCCTGGCTGCTCGTGGGGGACCGCCAGCACGCCGAGGACCTCGTCCAGACCGCCCTGTCGAAGTGCTACTTCCGCTACGAGTCCTTCAACGACGACGGCGAGTTCGAGGCCTACGTCCGTACGGTGATCTACCGCACCTTCGTCTCCTGGTGGCGGCGCAAGAGCTGGCGCGGTGAGTTCGCCGTCGAGTCCATGCCCGAGCCACCCGGCGAGGACGACCAGGAGTCGGCGCTGCGGCTCGACGTGCTCCGCGCCCTCGACGACCTGCCGCGGATGCAGCGGGCCGTGATCGTGCTTCAGTACCTCGAGGACCGCAGCCTGAAGGACATCGCCCAGGAGCTCGGGATCACGGTGGGGGCGGTGAAGACGCACTCCAGTCGCGGCCGCAGCGCCCTGCGCCGCTCCGGACACCTGACCTGAGGCCGCACACGACGGAGGGCCTAGACGGTGAGCGGGGTTGCGACGTGGAGGCGGTCGTTCTCGATGAGCCAGCGCACGGCCTCGAGGATGGCTGCTTCAGGCTCGTGGCCGGGGTTGTAGCCCAGCATGGTGCGGGCCTTGTCGATACTGAAGTAGTGGTCCCTGACGAGGTGGTTCCAGCTGGAGTCGTGGAACTCCTGGCTGGTCGTCCGGCGGAACTCGTCCCACGTGACCGACCTCAGGTCGGCGCTCCGGCCGAACCATGACGCGGCGACGGTGGCGTAGCCGCGGACATTGAGCGCGGACGGTGCGACCAGATTGAAGTCCTCGCCCGCGGCAGCCTCGCGGTTGGTGAGGGCGAGCTCGAAGCCCTGCGCGACGTCGTCGGCGTGGACGTGGTGCATGAAGTCCGTGCCGATCCCCGGAATGGGCAGGGGCTCTCCGGCCGATAGCTTCCACCAAACCGACGGGTCCGCGTTGCCCAGCGGCCCGATCGGGTGCCAGCCCGGTCCGACGATGTGGCCGGGGTGCAGCGACGTGGCGTCCAGCCCACCGGAGGCCGTCTCCGCCTTCAGCATCGCGGCGGTGGCGGCCTTCGCGGCGCCGTAGTCGCCCAGTGCAGGCGTCGGGTCGTCCTCCCGGATCGGGACCCTCTGGCTCGGCCCGTGCCGCCAGGTGGAACCGCAGTACAACAGGTGCCCCGTCCTCCCACGCAGCGCGTCCACGAGCGCTTTCTCCGACTCCACCGTGAAGCCGATCAGGTCCACCACCGCGTCGGGTTCGAGGCGTGCCACTCGTGAGGGGAAGGTGCCGTCGGCGTCCTCTGCGATGCGGTCGGCGGTGACGTGCTCGACCTCCTGCCAGGCGGGGTCCTCGACATAGCTGGCGCGCTGGCCACGACTGATGTTGACCACCTGGTGGCCGAGGCGGACCAGTCGAGGGACCAAGAAGCTTCCGATGTGGCCACTGCCACCTATCACTACGACGCGCATGCCTCACCGTAGCCGTAGGCACGTTCGCTCGTCTCATGGAGGTGTGGAACCAGCTCATGGAATCATGTGCGGATGGAGTTGACGGCAAAGACTCGGACGGGAGCGATCCTGGTTGTGATCCTGGGCGTGGCACTCGGGATCGTCCTCGGCCTGACCGAGCTCGTCGGGGAGATCGTGGAGTCGGTGGCCGACGAGGACGGCATTGCCGCCTGGGACCGCCCGGTGCTCGAGTGGGCGATCGACGCGCGAACCCCCGGCCTGACAGCCTTCGTCGCCTGGTACTCGAACACGGGCGGTCCGCTCTGGCAGCCGATCGTCACTGGTCTGGTGGTCGTCTTCCTCTCCTGGCGCTGGCGCGACGTCACCCCGCTCGTGCTCGCGCTGGTCGCCGCGCTCGGTTCGCTGCTGATCACCGTCGTGGGCAAGGGTTACTTCGGGCGGGCCAGACCACCCATCGAGGAGGCGATTCCGCCCCACGAGTCGTCCATGAGCTTCCCCAGCGGGCACAGCCTCAACGCGCTCGTGATCGCCGGCATCCTCGCCTACCTACTGATCCGCCACCTCTGGGATCGCGGGCTGTGGCTCAAAGTCCTGGTCGGCGTGCTGGCAACCGTCTACTCCATTTCCATGGGACTGACACGCGTGTACCTCGGGCACCACTGGCTCAGCGACGTGCTGGGAGCGTGGGCCATCGGCCTCGCGTGGCTGGCGGTGGTCATCGCCTGTCACCGAGTGTGGCGTACGGTGCGCCGAAGGACCGAGATCGGGCCCGTCGAGGAACAGGGCGATCGCCGCCGAATCGGTGGAGGGGCCAGCGCGATCGAGTGAGTCGCGCATCCTCCGACGAACTCAGTGACGCCTCGTGCCTCAACCGGCCATGTCGAGCCCGAGGTCCAGCACCGGTGCCGAGTGCGTCAGCGCGCCGACGGCGATGAAGTCCACCCCGGTCCGGGCCACCTCGGCGGCCCGATCCAGGGTAAGCCCGCCGCTCGCCTCGGTCCGGACGCCGGCCTCCCGGCACAGCGCCACGGCGGCGACGGTGTCGGCGAGGCTGAAGTTGTCCAGCAGGATGAGCTCCGCGCCGGCCTCGACCGCCTCGCGGACCTGCTCGAGGGTGTCGCACTCCACCTCCACCTCGATCTCCGGCGCGCGCTCCTTCACCGCGCGGTACGCGGCGGCGACGGAGCCGGCGGCCGCGACGTGGTTGTCCTTGATGAGGGCTGCGTCCCCCAGCGCCATCCGGTGGTTCGCGCCGCCACCGCAGACGACGGCGTACTTCTGCAGCGAGCGCAGCCCGGGCACGGTCTTGCGGGTGTCGCGCACGACTGCGCCGGTGCCGGCCAGGACGTCGCTCCAACGTGCGGTCGCCGTCGCCACACCTGAGAGCTGGCCGAGGAAGTTGAGCAGTGTCCGCTCGGCAGTGAGCAGGCAACGCAGGGGACCCACGACGCTGAGCACCACGTCGCCCGCCGCCACCCGCGACCCGTCTCCCCGAACCACGACGCTCGAGGCCTGCAGGCCCATCCGATCGGCAACCTCGCGCAGGACCGCCGCGGCCACCGGCACGCCGGCGACCACCCCCGGCTCACGCGCCACCACGTGGGCGGTCCCGACGGCCTCGGCGCTGACTGTGGCCAGCGTCGTCACGTCGGGGCCGAGGCGGAGGTCCTCGTCGAGGGCGACGTCGATGAGACGGCGCACCTCGGCTTCGTCCACGGCGTTCCAGGCATCGATCATGCTGCAGTCCTCTCTGAGGTGAACAGGGGTTTCGTGTTCAGGCGAACCTCGCCGTCGCCCAGCGTGGCGACGATCCGGCGCTCCCAGGCCTGTGACGTCCCGGGGAAGTCGTCGCGACGGTGGGCCCCGCGGGACTCGGTGCGCTCAGCGGCAGCCGCGGCCAGCACCGTCGCGACGGTGTGGAGGTTCGTGGCGGTGAGGGTCGTCCCGTCCACCGGGCCCGTCCACCTTCCGAAGGCCGTCAGCTCCGAACCGAGCGCGGCCAGGCCTGCTGCCGACCTGGCGACGAAGGCGTGGCGCTGCATGGCCGAGCGGATGCCGGGCAGGGCGTCGGCGGCGATCGCCCCAACCGTCCCGCGGAGGGCGGGCCGGCCGGGGTTCGGGCGGCCGGACGCGAGCAGCGCCCCGACGCGGTCCCCGGCCACGAGCGCCTCCGTCAGCGAGTTCGAGGCCAGGCGGTTGGCGCCCTGCACCCCGGTGGCGGCGACCTCCCCGACGGCGAACAGCCCCGGCAGCGACGTTCGGCCCGCCAGGTCCGCCACCACGCCGCCGCACGCGTAGTGCGCCGCCGGGTGGACGGGGATCGTTTGGGTGACCGGGTCGATGCCGCGGTCCCGGCACAGGTGCAGGATCCCGGGGAAGTGCTGCTCCCACACCTTCGCCCCGAAGGCGGTGGCATCCAGGAACGCGTGCGGCTCGCCGGTGCGCGCGAGGTGGGCGATGATCGCAGCGGAGACGACGTCGCGCGGGGCCAGGTCCGCCTGCGGGTGCACGCCCGCCATGATCGGCGTGCCGGCGCCGTCGCGCAGCACAGCTCCCTCCCCCCGGGCAGCCTCGCTCACCAGCACGCCGCGGCTGGTGGCGGACTCGTCGGCCAGGACGGTGGGGTGGAACTGCACGAACTCCAGGTCGCAGACATCGGCGCCCGCGCGCAGGGCCGCGGCCACGCCGTCGCCGGTGGCGCCTGGCGGGTTGCTGGTCACCGGCCACAGCTGGCCGATGCCGCCGGTGGCGAGCACGACGGCGTCGGCCAGGATGTCGCGAACGGACCCGTCGGCGGCCAGGACGCGGACCCCGCACGCGTGGCCGGCGGCGTCGGTGAGGACGTCGACCAGGCGCGTGTGCTCCCGGACGCTGGTGCGCGAACCCTGCAGCGCGAGCGAGAGCGCGGCCCACAGGGCCCGCTCCACCTCGGCGCCCGAGGCGTCGCCGTCGGCGTGGATGATGCGGCGGGCGCCGTGACCGCCCTCGAGGTGGAGGTCGATGGCGCCCGAGGCGTCCAGGTCGAACCGGGCGCCGAGCCGCAGGAGGCGACGGATCGCGCCCGGCGCGGCGGCGACGAGCTCGCGCACGGCCGCCTCGTCGCACAGCCCCGCACCGGCGACGAGGGTGTCGGTGACGTGGGCCTCGAGGGAGTCCGCCTCGTCCCAGACCGCGGCCAGCCCGCCCTGGGCCCACGCCGTCGCCGAGTCCGTGGCGGCCCCCCGGGTGATGGCGATGCAGTCGACGTCGGCGGCCGCGAGGTGCAGCAGCGCGGACAGGCCGGCCGCGCCGGTCCCGACCACCACGACGCCCGTGCGCTCCGCCCCCACCGGGGCGGGCGCCGGGAGCATCATTCGCCGCCGCCGGGGTTGCCGATCGCCACCATCTTCTCGACCGCGAGGCGGGCGCGGGCGGCGATCTCGGGCGGGACGTCGACCTCGAACTCCCGCGTGAGGGCGGGCTCCCCGAGGCAGGCCTCGAGCTTCGCGGGGGTGTTCAGCTTCATGAACGGGCAGGCCGCCTCGGGATTCACTGCGCGGAACTCGGTGTTCGGGTTGGCCAGGCGCAGCTGGTGCAGCATCCCAACCTCGGTGGCCACCAGCACCTGGCGGGACGACTCGCGTCGGGCGGCGTCGAGCATGCCGCCGGTGGACAGCACGTGGGTGCGCTCTGCGGGCAGCTCGCCGGACTCGGCCAGCCACAGCGCGCTGGTGGTGCAGCCGCACTCGGGGTGGACGTAGAGGTCGGCCTCCGGGTTGTCGCGCACGGCGTCGACAAGGTCTGTGGGGGAGATGTCGGCGTGGACGTGGCACTCGCCCAGCCACACGTGGATGTTCTCGCGGCCGGTCTGCCTGCGGACGTGGGCGCCGAGGAACTGGTCCGGCAGGAACAGGATCTCCCGGTCGGCGGGGATGGAGCGCACGACGTCGACGGCGTTGGAGCTGGTGCAGCAGACGTCGGTCTCGGCCTTCACCTCGGCCGTGGTGTTGACGTAGCTGACGACGACGGCGCCCGGGTGCTCGGCCTTCCAGGCGCGCAGCTGCTCCGCGTTGATGGTGTCGGCGAGTGAGCAGCCCGCGGCCTGGTCCGGGATCAGCACCCGCTTGTCGGGGGAGAGGATCTTGGCGGTCTCGGCCATGAAGTGCACGCCAGCGAACACGATGGTCGACGCGTCGGAGGTGGCCGCGATGCGGGAGAGCGCGAGGGAGTCACCGACGTGGTGGGCGACGTCCTGGATGATCGGCGACTGGTAGTTGTGCGCCAGGATCACCGCGTCCCGCTCCCGGGCGAGGGCGTGGACGCGCTCCTGCCACTGCGAGATCTCCGCCGGGCTCCACACTGCCGGGTCCTGTGTCAGCGTCATGTCTCCTGCTCCTTCGGTTATCGCCTGAGAGACTAAAACTGATTGAACAGTAGCATTCCGAACATGACCGCCAAGAACCCGATCCGCGATGCGGTCGGCGTCCCGCTCTACCGGCACGAGGCGATCGGCGCCGTCCTGCAGGTGCGCAGGGCCGCCGACGTCGGTGCGCCGCCGCGGCTCTACGTGCTGCTGGCGCGGCGGGTGACCCCGCCGTTCGAGGGCCTGCACGCGCTGCCCAGCGGTCCCGTGGAGCCGGGGGAGTCGTTGGAGGAGTCGGTGCTGCGCCACCTGGCGGAGAAGCTCGACGTCGAGGGACTGGCCCATCTGGAGCAGCTCGGGACCGAGTCCGACCCCGACCGCGACCCCGCCCAGCGCACCATCGCCACCTTCTACCTCGGGCTGGTGCCCACCTCCATCGACACCGACCTGCCGCCGCACGCCGCGTGGGTCGACGTCGACGAACTGCCAGAGATGGCGTTCGACCACGCCGACGTCGTCGCCGAGGCCGTGCTGCGCCTGCGCGCCAAGCTCAGCTACACCAACCTCGGTTTCGCGCTCATGCCCGCCGAGTTCACCATCGCCGAGCTGCGCGACGTCTACGCCGCGGCCCTTGGCTACGACGTCGCGGCCACCAACCTGCAGCGGGTGCTGACCCGGCGGGGCCAGCTGGTGGACACCGGCACGAAAACCGAGCCGGGTGCCAGGGGCGGCCGACCGGCGCGTCGCTTCCGGTTCCGTGATCCGCACCTAGTGGTCACCGACCCGTTCGCAGTCTTCCGCCCCGACGCCTGACCCTGGCGCAGGACTCTTGCGCTGGGGCCACAGTCGGGAGCCTGATCCGCAAGGATGTGCAGGAACTTCCGAGGCTGGTGCATCAAAACGGGTGTCCCACCTCGTCTGGGTGGGTATGGAGGCTGCTGTGGCGGGGATCGCCGAGGACTCGGCTGCCGCGTTCGACCGCTACGTCGACGAGCGCGGGGGCGAGCTCTGGTGGGCTGCCTGGCTGCTGACCGGTGACGAGCAGCATGCCGAGGACCTGGTGCAGACGGCACTGTCCAAGACCTGGACCAGGTACTCGACCTTCGACAACGACCGCCACTTCGAAGCCTATGTCCGCACCACCATCTACCGCACCTACGTGTCCTGGTGGCGGCGCCTCAACTGGCGCAAGGAGGTGCCGGCCGAGATCCACCCCGACGCCTTCACCGTCGACGATGACGGCCATGCCCAGCGTGCCGACCTGCTCCGGGCACTGGCCAAGCTGCCCCGCTTGCAGCGGGCCGTGCTGATGCTGCGCTACTTCGAGGACCGCACCACCAGACAGGTCTCCGAAGAGCTCGGCATTCCCATGGGAACAGTCGCCTCGCATGCCCGCCGCGGCCTCGCCGCACTACGCACCTCTGCCCACCTGGCTGACGAGGAGGAACCAGAATGAACCCCGAAGAGTTCTCCGAAGCAATCGACGACGCTCTCCCGCCCCAGCCGATCACGAAGGGCTGGGGTGCCAAGGCCCGACGGCGGAGCCGCAATCGGCGGGCTGCCGCTGTCACGGGAGTTGTGGGGGCGGTGGTCGTCGCCGTCGTCGCGGTGAGCAGCCAGCTCAGCGGCCAGCCGACGATGACCGCCACGCCCGCTCCCGCGGACTCCTCGCCGCAGGATCCGACGCCGGTGGTGGCGGAGATCTGCCAGGGGCTCCACGATGATGCCTTCCCTCACGAGCTGCCGAACGACGGCCGCATGCCCGAGGGTGCCGAGGAGGTCTGGATCTGCGGTGGCAAAGGGCTGGGGCAGTGGGGCGACGTCAACCTCGTCGCGGTTGCCGAGCCACTCACCCTGGACGTGGAGGAGGCCGTGGCCGCGTTCAACGCGGAACCGACCGCCACGATGGCCATTGACTGCGACGGCGTGCAGAGCGAGATGTTTGACGTCGTCTACGCCTACCCCGACGGAACACGCTATGTGGCCCAGGTCCATCGGGGGCGCACCCCCGAGGTCGGGTGCCGCCACATCTCGGTGGGTGGGTGGCTCCGCTTCGAACCCCAGGCATTCGTCGCTGAACTCGCCGAACTGTGGCAGCGGCAGCGCGCCGCCCAGGGGACCGCGTTCGTGCCGGGCGACGATGTCTGCCCGGACAGTGCCTCCGTGTTCGACGTCTCGCCGAAGGAGGCAACCAGCGGCTTCGTCTGCCTGCCGGTCGACGACGACTCGGGCGAGGCGGTGCAGATCCGGCTCTCCGATGACTTGGTCGCCGACATCGCAGCTGAGATCGAGGTGACCGGAGATGGGCCCGAGCCGGGTCTCGAGCGCTCCGCGCCCAGCCTGGTCCTGCAGAACGAGCACGGTGATCCGTTCACCATCTTCGGCACCCCGGGCGACGGCTACCACTGGTACCCACCGCGTGACGCCGGCGGCATGCAGATCTGGCGGCCGAGCCAGGAGATCAGGGAGCGGATGCTGGCTGAGATCGACGCGAGCCGGGTCGTAGAACCGGACGGTCCCGCGGACTCGTCGTCGCCGGCCACCCCGGACGAAGCCGAGTCGACGACCACCACCACGACGACCGACCCGCCCACGGTGCCTTTCACCGCGGAGGACGTGGAACAGGCCTGGTTCGACGACGCTGAACTGGCTGCGCTGCCGAGCAGTGTTCGCGATTCTGTCGAGATCGGCCGGGAGAGCTACGCCACGCTTGGGCTGGAGCCAGGTGACGTCGAGGTGGAAGTGGGTAGTTCGCTGGATGACCTGGTCCGAATCAGGACCGAAGTGACTGTGCCCGGCGGCGTCGAACCCGGCTGGGTGGAGTACCACAGGCTCCTCGAGGGCAACGAGTCCGAAGGAGTCTTCAGCCCAGCGGGCGAACACTGTTTCGTAACAAGGCAGGATTTCCTGGAGCAAGGGAGTGTCCCGGATGCCGTACCGGAAGGTGGGCTGCCTGACCATCCCGAGTTCGTGGCTCTGTGCCTGACTGGTTTGTTGGAGGCCAAGAGCAGGCCGGCCGGCGTCGGGACTGCACTGATCAGCAGCGAATCGGGTGGTGCCCAGGCTGCTGTCGACGGCTACAACTCGCTGCCCTTTGCGGGTGCGGAGTGCCGTGCGAAGGACGGGGCGTGGGGCTTGATCGCCTTCCATTACGGGGACGGCACGGAGTACGTCCTCCAGATCCGGGACAACAGTTGCGGCAGCATCGTCGCGAGCAACGAACACCGCAGCGGCGGAGGCGACTACTCGGCCGCTCTTGGAGAACTCACTGACGGTTGATCCTCGCTGCCGCTTCGACGATTACGTCGCTACGCTTTTCATCGTGCCGCTGCAGACCGCCCGGCTACTCGACGGAAGCCATCCCTCGGCGGATCGTTGCCGCATCGCTGACCCCAGCGCAACACTGTCGCGCAAGACCTCGACTGCGGCAGCCAGCGCTACACGCTTGCCTGACCTCGTACCGACCCCAGCGCAACAGTGTTGCGGAAGGCTTCGACTACGGCGCCCAGCGCAACACTGTTGCGCGCGGACCAGCCACGTGAGCACCGGACCGACCTCAAAAACACGCGTTCGCCACCCCTGGCAACCAGAACGCCCACCCATGACGTGTATGGGGCAGGAGAGCGGACCGACGTCCCCGGCCGGGACGCCCTCCACCACGGCAGACCCACCGTGGCAGCACCAGCAGGAGGCACACGATGACCGAGAAGGACATCTCCGAGATTCTCAAGAACAGCGCGCCCGGCGCCCCGCGAATGGCGGATCTGGGTGACCGTGTTCGTAGGGGCCACCGCCGCCGTCGGACGATCCAGGTGGCAACTGCTGGAGTCGCCGTGCTCGCGTTGGGAATCCCCGCTGCGTTGCAGGTGAACGCCATGTTGGGGGACCCGCGGGAGGCGCTGCCGCCCGTCATCAACCCGATGGACCCCAGCGAGGATCCGGACCCGAGCCCCACGCAGGAGCCGACGCAGGCACCCACGCAGGCGCCGACCGAGGAGGGTTCGCCCAACCCGGCCACCACCGTCGCCAACCCGGAGCAGCTCGTTCCCGAAATCTGCGAGCAGAACCTCGGCCTCGCCACCGATACCGACGACGCACTGGTGCCCGAGGGCGCCACGCGTGTCTGGCTGTGCTCGGGCGACCAGGAGCCGAGCACGCCGCTGTACGGCGCGCCGGAGCCGCTCGTCGGCAACATCGACGACGTCATTCGCGCGCTCAACGAGCAGCCGCTGACCGATCCGCAGGAGGCCTGTGGGACGGGTGAGTTCTTCAACTGGTCCTACCTGGTGGTTCTCGAGTACCCGGACCGCGAGCCCTTCGTGGTCAGCTCCGAGACCGACCCCTGCATCGGCGTCCTGAACGATGGCACCCAGCAGCGCGGCGACGGCCAGCAGTTCTTCCTCGATGTGCGGGAGCGCTTCTTCGCGCAGCGGCAGAACGTCGACTTCGAGTACGCGGGTCAGGACGTCCTGTGTCCGGAGGCCTCTTCCCTGATGTCCCAGTCCATCTACGACGGGCCCATCAGGGGGGTCGCGTGCGGTGTCGAACCCGACTCCCCGAACCTGCACGAGGGCGTCATCGCCAGGGGCCTCGAGAGCGACGTCGTCCAGCGCATCCACGACGAGGCGACCGCGAACGCCGAAGTGGCGCCGGCCACCGGGTTCCCGCCTTACACGCAGACGATCCAGCTTGCCAACAAGTTCGGCGACCCGTACACCATGTACCGGATGGCCGATGAGTCCTACCTGATGCGGGAGGGCGTGCAGTGGATGACCTGGATGCCCTCCGACGAGCTCGCCGCCGAGCTGGCCACCTACTTCGAGGGGACGCGGACCGAGCCGTTCGAGGAGGAGCCCTTCGTGGAGGTCTGCCTCGACCCGGACGTGGCCTACGTCGAGTTCCCGGTCGGCGAGTACTCAGGTCTCGGCGCGTGCGTCGACGACGGTGACGGCCGGTACTCCTTCCGGGAGGCCGGGTCCGAACAGGGTGCGGTGTGGGCCGAGGAGATCGAGGCCGCCGGTCGTCCCATCAGCATCGACGAGGAGCCCGAGTTCACCGGTAGCTACCTGACCGTCGAGGACAGCGAAGGACAGTACGCGGCGGTCTACGTGGCCACCGACGGCACGCTCGTGTGGGACACCGCAGAGCGTTCCGCAGTCGATGAGCGAATGGCAGCTGTTCCCAGCGCCGCACTCCTCGAGTGGATGGGGGAGGTGGGGATCGATGTCCAGTAACGCGATCCGTACGGCTGGGCATGTTCCCGCGCCACGCGGGCACGCTCCCAAGACTGTCGGAACTGCGTGGCAACCTAACGGCAACGCCACAGCGTTGGAACAGCAGGGGGTGGAGATGGCCGAACTGCACGTCGGCGGCGAAGCCGGCTTCGACGGCTTCCTGCGCCAACGCTCCTCCCGGCTGTGGCGTGCCGCCTGGCTCCTCACCGGAGACTCGCAGCACGCGGAAGACCTGGTCCAGACCGCCCTGGTCAAGACCTACGGCAAGTACAACTCCATGAACGACGACGACCACTTCGAGGCCTACGTGCGCAAGACCATCTACCGCACGTTCTGCTCCTGGTGGCGGCGCCGCAGCTGGCGGGGCGAGTGCGCCGTCGCCGAGCCCCGCGAGGACTCGGGCGGCCACGAGACCAGCCCGGAGCTGAGCGTCGACGTCGCCCGCGCGCTCGACGAGCTCCCGCGGATGCAGCGCTCGGTCGTCGTCCTGCGGTACTTCGAGGACCGCCCCGTCTCAGAGGTCGCCGAACTGCTCGGCATCTCGCAGGGAACGGTCAAGTCCTACGCGCACCGCGCCTGCGAGTCCCTGCGGGGGTCGCTCCACATGACAACACAGGAGGATTGAGTCGGATGTTCACGTCGCTCGGCGCCGCGCGACAACGCAGGCCAGGGCAGCGCAAGCTCCGCCCCAACGTCCTGAGGATGGCCATCCTCGCGCCGTCGACGGATGCCCGCGCGGCCCTGTTCAACCGGGTGCTCAGGGTGAGCACGGTACTGCTGGCCCTCGTCTGTGCAGCGCTGATGGCGGCCGCCGTCCTCCTCAACTGAGGGTGCAGCACAATGGACCGGTGCACCAGTCCCTGACCTCACTGCTCGACACCACCCGCCCGGGGGTGGTCGCCGTCGACGGGCCCTCGGGGTCGGGCAAGACCACCTACGCCGAAGTCGTCGCCGGGGAACTCGCCCGACGCACCGGCGCCCGGCCCCAGGTGGTCCACATGGACGACGTCTACCCGGGCTGGGACGGGCTCGCGGAGGCCGTCGGGCTGGTCACCGAGTGGGTGCTCGCACCCCACGCGGCCGGCCGGCACGGCGGATTCCGGCGATGGGACTGGGTGAACGGGACCCGTGGCGAGCGCATCGAGGTCCCGTGGGCGCCATGGATCGTGCTGGAAGGGGTCGCCGCCGGCTCCGCGGCCTGCCGCGAGCACCTCACCGCCCTGATCTGGCTGGAGGCCGACGCGGCCGTCCGCATGGCGCGGGGGATCGAGCGCGACGGTGAGGCCTACCGTCCCCACTGGGAGCGGTGGGCGCGGCAGGAGCAGGAACTCTTCGCCCGCGAGGACACCCGTGCCCACGCGGACCTCGTGATCCGAACCTGAGTCAGAAGCGGGGGCGGCTGCGACGCTGTCGCGGCTCCTCCGCCTCCGCGGCGGCCTTCTGCTTGGCGATCATGTCGGATGCCCAGTCCTGTGCCTCCGGCGGACCGAACTCGATGAGCGAGGCCTCGAAGTACTCGAGGGTCGAGACGAGGGTCTCCTCCGGCAGCGGCGACGCGATCCCGAGGCAGGCCAGCCCGTGCACGGCGGACCAGAAGGCGAATCCCATGGCGAACAGGCCGGGGTCGTCCTGGTCGCGGTCGTGGATGGCGGCCAGCGTCTCCAACAGGTCGGGGAACTTGGGGCCGTGCCCGTCCGGGCCGAGCTTGCCGGCCCGCGCGAACAGCACCATGTAGGCATCGGGGTGCTCGTAGGCCCACTCGAGGTAGGCGCGCCCGTGGCGGTGCAGTCGCTCCCTCGGGTCCTTGACCTTCGAGATCTCCGCCTTGATGTCCTGGGCCCACTGCCCGAAGGCCCGTGCGCTGGCGGCCAGCTCCAGGTTCGCGAGGTCTCCGAAGTGGTGGTACAGCGTCGGTGGAGTGCACTTCGCGCGGTCACACACCGCCGCGATCGTGAGGCGCTCGCCCGGCTCGTTCTCCAGCAACAGCGCCCAGCACGCATCGAGAAGTCTGAGCCGGCCGTCGGCGCTGTCGCCCGGTGGTCTTCCTGCCATGGTGTTACCTCCTGCCAGGACCAGAGTCCTCAACTATACGCTCGGAACGTACAACATTTAGAGAGTCGATGTCGGACGCCGCGACCAACGGGGGGTCAATCAACATCGAGACACTACTGTATGGATCTTTTCGGTCAGGGGGTTGCGCAGCTTTCGGTCCGACGGTGTATCGTCAGGGTTGCGAAAGCAATTCGAAAGCGACATTCGAAAGCAGGTCACAGGTGACGGTCGAGCGTGCGGAGCGTGAGGGAGCGATCATGTCGCGCCTCGCCACGGACGGAGAACTCACCGTCTCGCTGCTCGCCGCCGAGCTGGGCGTGTCCGAGGTGACCATCCGCGGGGACCTGCGCGGCCTGGAACAGCAGGGCATGCTGGTACGCACCCGAGGGGGTGCCAGGCCCACCACGATCAAGCACATCCTGCAGCGCCAAGGAGTCAACACCGACGCCAAGGAGCGGATCGCTGCCGCCGCCGCGAGCCTCGTCGGTGACGACGACACGATCATGATCGAGGCCGGCACCACCACCGCACTCATCGTGCGGCACCTCGCCGGCCGCCGCGGCGTCCAGATCGTCACCAACTCCACTCTCGTGTTCAACAACGCCCGGCTGAACCCGGCGTTGATCATCATCCTCACCGGCGGGGTCTTCCGCCGTGACACCGAGTCCCTGGTCGGGCCGCTCGCCGAGCGGGCCATCGCGGACTTCAACACCCGGATCGCATTCCTGGGGACCGATGGGTTCTCGCCGGAACGCGGTCTGACAACCCGATTCGTCGAGGGTGGCCAGGTGGCCACCGTGATGCGCGACCGCGCCGAGCAGACCTGGCTCGTGGCGGACTCGTCGAAGTTCGGCCAGGCAGGATTCGTGAGCTTCCTGCCGCTGGACGGCATCACCGGGATCATCACCGATTCCGGCCTGCCCCCTGAGGCCGCCGAAGAACTGCAAGAGCACACGCAACTGCGTGTCGTCTAGGAGGAACTGAAACTTATGGCTTCCATTGTCGTGATGCCGCAGCTCGGCAACAGCGTCGAGTCCTGCCTGATCGTGTCCTGGGCGGTGTCCGAGGGCGATTCCGTCGCCGAGAACACCGTCCTTTGCGAGGTGGAGACGGACAAGGCCTCGATGGAGGTCCCCTCCACCGCCGCCGGAACCGTGCTGAAGCTGCTCTGGGCAGAGGGCGACGACGTCCCGGTCAAGGACCCCCTCGTCGTCGTCGGCGAGCCCGGCGAGGACCCGGAACCCGCACTGCGCGAGGCCGGGTTTGGCGCTGGTGAGTCCACCGAGGCCGCCGACGGCGAGGCCGGCTATGAGGAGACCGACGCCCGCCCCGCCAGTGGCGCCGAGCCCGTCGAGACCCTCGACAAGGCGCCGGAGCCCACCCCCGCAGCACCCGCCGGTGGCTCCTCCATCGAGCGTGGCGTCAGCCCCCGTGCCCGCAACCTGGCCGCATCGAAGTCCCTCGACACCGACGCGATCGCCGACGGCACCGGACCCGGCGGCCGAGTCATCGAGCGCGACGTCGAGGCAGCACTGGCCGCCGGCCCCGAAGCCACCCGCGCGGCGGCCCGCGACGGCGGCGCAGGCCGGGCCGACGCCGTCGGGACCGGCCTCGGCGGACGTGTCTCCTCCGCAGACCTCGCCGCTGCCACCGAGTCGGCCCCCGAAGCGTCGGCAGCCTCCGTCGCACAGCCCGCCGCCACCGCCTCCGGGGACTTCCCGGGCGCCGTCACCGAGACCCCGGTGAAGGGCATCCGCAAGGTCATCTCCGAGCGGATGATGGCCTCGCTGGCCGGCAGCGCCCAGCTCACCTACAACACCACCGCCAACGCGCAGGGCCTGCTGGACCTGCGCAAGAAGTTCAAGAACTCGGACCCGGCGATCGGCATGAACGGCGTCACCATCGGTGACCTCGTCGGCTACGCCGCGGTGAAGACGGCAGCCAAGCACCCGAGCCACAACGCCCACCTCGAGGGCGGGGTCCTGAAGACCTTCGAGCGGGTCCACATGGGGTTCGCCTGTGACACCCCCCGTGGGCTGCTGGTCCCGACGGTGCGCAATGCTTCCCAGCTGAGCCTCGGCCAGTTCTCGACCATCAGCAAGCAGCTCGCAGCGGAGGCGGTCGAGGGGAAGATCAACCCCGACCTGCTGGCCGGGGCCACCTTCACGGTCTCCAACCTGGGATCCTTCGGGATCGAGAGCTTCACCCCCATCCTGAACGCCCCTCAGACCGCCATCCTCGGCGTCTCGGCGATCGTCCCGCGCGTCACGCTGAACGAGAAGGGCAAGGCCGTGGCCGAGCAGCGGATCGGACTGTCGCTGACCGCTGACCACCGCGTGGTCGACGGCGCGGACGCCGCCCGGTTCCTCAAGGACCTCGTCGCCTTCATCGAGAACATCGACCTCGCAATCCTGAGCTGACAAGGAAAAGAACCCAACCAATGACTGATTTCGACGTCATCATCCTCGGCGGCGGGCCCGGCGGCTACATTGCCGCCGAGCGGCTCGGCCACGCCGGCAAGAAGGTACTGCTGATCGAGGAGGTCGCCCTCGGCGGCACCTGCCTCAACGTCGGCTGCATCCCCACCAAGACGCTCCTCAACGCCGCCAAGACCTACGAGCACGCCGTGCACGGGGCCCCCTTCGGCGTGGTCGCCGGCGACGTCACCGTCGACTGGACCAAGATGCAGGAGTGGAAGGCCGAGGTGGTCTCCAAGTTGGTGGCCGGCGTGGGCGCCACCGAGAAGAAGGCCGGTGTGACGGTGGTCGACGGCCGCGGCATCTTCAACGGCCCCGGGAGTGTGAGCGTGGGGGACAAGACCTACTCCGGCGACCACGTCATCCTCGCCACCGGCTCAGTCCCCGTCATGCCGCCCATCCCCGGCACCGAGGACAACCCCGCGCTCGTGGACTCCACGGGCATGCTTGCGGTCGAGTCCATCCCGGAGCGACTGACCGTCATCGGTGGCGGCGTCATCGGCCTGGAGTTCGCGAGCCTGTTCGCAACGCTGGGCAGCCGGGTCACCGTCGTGGAGATGCTGCCGGAGATCGCGCCCTTCATGGACTCCCAGATCGCCGGGCAGCTGCGCGGCGCCCTCAAGGGAATCGACTTCAAGCTGGGCTGCAAGGTCACCAGCCTCGACGGCGGCACCGTCAACTACACCACCGCCGACGGCACCGAGACCTCCGTGGACTCCGACGTCGTGCTCATGGCCGTCGGGCGCCGCCCGGCCGTCCAGGGCTGGGGAGCGCAGGAGTCCGGCCTCGAGCACTCTCGAGCTGGGATCGTCGTTGACGACCGGATGCGCACCAACCTCCCCAACGTCTGGGCCGTCGGGGACGTCACCGGCCGCAGCCTGCTCGCGCACGCCGCCTACCGGATGGGCGAGATCGCGGCCGCCAACATCATCGACGGCGAAGCCCATCGGCGCGGCGAGGTGATGCGCTGGAACACCGTCCCGTGGGCGGTCTACTCCATTCCCGAGGTGGCCGGCATCGGCCTGAGTGAGGACGCGGCCCGCGCCGAGGGGCGCGAGGTCATCACCCACACCGTCCCCGGCTACATGTCCGGCCGGTTCGTCGCGGAGAACGGCTTCCGTGCCCCGGGCGCGGCGAAGATCGTCATCGACGCCCGGAGCCGCCAGGTGCTCGGCCTCACCGTCCTCGGCGCCTACGCGGCAGAGATGATCTGGGGCGCATCCGTGGTCCTGGAGACCGAACTCGACATCTTCGACCTGCGCCAGATCGTCTTCCCGCACCCCACAGTCAGTGAACTCATCCGAGAGGCCGCCTGGGCCATCGACGCCTGAGCGAGCAGAAACAGGAGAATCAAACAAACATGCCCAAGTCACTCATCGTCGACCCGACGAACGTCCGCGCCAAGAGCTACATCGAAGCGCCGCGGATCCCGGTCAACGCCTACGAGGCGAACTTCGAGAAGGAACTGGCCCAGCACGGCAAGCAGGGCCTGATCGACATCCTGCACGACATGATCGCCGTGCGGCAGTTCGAGACCATGCTGAACTCCATCAAGACCACCGGCTCCTGGAACGGCGTCGAGTACAACCACCGCGGCCCGGCGCACCTGTCCATCGGCCAGGAGTCCGCCGTCGTCGGCCAGGCGTCGCAGCTCGACCCGTCCGACTTCGTGTTCGGATCCCACCGCAGCCACGGCGAGATCCTCGCCAAGTGCTTCTCAGCCGCCCGCAAGCTGGACCCGGCCGAGCTCGAGACCATCATGAAGGAGTTCCTCGACGGCGAGACCCTCGGCTTCGCCGAGCAGATCGGCAACGACAGCCTCGAGGACCTGGCCGAGAACTTCATCTTCTACGGCACCGTCGCTGAGACGTTCGCCCGCAAGGCCGGCTTCAACCGCGGCCTCGGCGGCTCCATGCACGCCTTCTTCTCCCCGTTCGGCTCCATGCCCAACAACGCCATCGTCGGCGGCTCCGCCGACATCGCACTCGGCTCGGCGCTGTTCAAGCGCATCAACGGCGAGCAGGGCATCGTGATCGCCAACATCGGCGACGCGTCGATGGGCTGCGGACCGGTGTGGGAGGCCATGGGCTTCTCCTCGATGGACCAGTTCCGCACCCTGTGGAAGGACGGCGTGGAGGGCAACCCGCCGATCTGGTTCAACTTCTTCAACAACTTCTACGGCATGGGTGGCCAGACCGCCGGCGAGACCATGGGCTACGACATCCTCGCCCGCGTCGGCGCCGGTGTGAACCCCGAGGCGATGCACGCCGAGCGCGTCGACGGCCTCAACCCGCTGGCCGTGGCCGACGCCGTCGCCCGCAAGCGCCAGCTGCTCGAGGCGGGCCGCGGCCCGGTCCTGACCGACACCATCACCTACCGCTTCTCCGGCCACTCCCCGTCGGACGCCTCCAGCTACCGCTCCAAGGAGGAGGTCGAGCTCTGGGAGGCCCACGACGGCCTCAAGAACTACGCCACCTACCTCATCGACAACGGCGTCCTCGGCCAGTCCGAGGTCGACGACATCCAGGGTCGGATCGACGAGCGCATCACCAAGGTGATCGCGCTGGCCACCAAGGACGAGGAGGTCTCCCCGCGGGTCCACATGGACTTCATCGAGACCGTGATGCACAGCAACGGCAACAAGGAGAAGCTCTCCGACCGCCAGCCCGAGCTGCTGCAGCCCCTCGAGGAGAACGCACGCGTCAAGTCGCTGAAGAACAAGGTCCGCACCGCCCGCGACGCCGACGGCAAGCCAGTGTCCAAGGCGAAGGCCTACTCCTACCGCGACGCGCTGTTCGAGGCCATCGCGCACCGCTTCGTGACCGACCCGACGCTGGCCGCCTGGGGCGAGGAGAACCGAGACTGGGGTGGCGCCTTCGCCGTCTACCGCGGACTCACCGAGCTGCTGCCGCACCACCGCCTGTTCAACTCGCCCATCTCCGAGGCAGCCATCATCGGCGCCGGTGTCGGATACGCCCTCTCCGGCGGCCGCGCACTGGTCGAGCTGATGTACTGCGACTTCCTCGGCCGCGCCGGCGACGAGATCTTCAACCAGGCCGCCAAGTGGCAGGCCATGTCCGCCGGCCTCCTCGAGATGCCGCTGGTCATGCGCGTGTCGGTGGGCAACAAGTACGGCGCCCAGCACTCGCAGGACTGGGCCGCCCTGTGCGCCCACATGCCCGGCCTGAAGGTCTACTACCCGTCCACCCCGTACGACGCCAAGGGCATGATGAACCTCGCCCTGCGCGGCACCGACCCGGTGGTGTTCTTCGAGTCGCAGCTCCTCTACGACAAGGCCGAGGAGTTCGAGGCCGACGGCGTTCCCGAGGGCTACTACGAGGTCCCGGAGGGCGAGCCCGTCGTCCGCCGCGAGGGCACCGACGTCACCATCGCGGTGCTCGGCCCGACCCTCTACCGCGTGATGGAGGCCGCCGAGACCCTGCAGGAGCAGTACGGCATCTCCACCGAGGTGATCGACCTGCGCTTCGTCGCCCCGCTGAACCTCGACCCGATCGTCGAGTCCGTGAAGAAGACCGGCCGCCTGCTGCTCACCTCCGACGCCGTGGAGCGTGGCTCGTTCATGCACACCGTCGCCTCCCAGGTGCAGACGCTGGCGTTCGACCACCTCGACGCGCCGGTCACCGTCGTCGGATCCCGCAACGCGATCACCCCGGCGGCCGAGCTGGAGGAGGAGTTCTTCCCCCAGCCGAGCTGGCTGATCGACGCCATCCACGAGCGGATCCTGCCGCTCGAGGGCCACACCCCGACGACGAACCAGACCGGCGCCGAACTGGCCCGCCGGACCCGCAACGCCGTCTGATCCCGCACCTCGGTGACCGAGTGGCGCCGTGGGGAACGAGCATCGCGTGTCGAGATCATGGTCTCGGCACGCAGCTCGTTCCTCGCGGCCACTCGCCGGCCGAGCACCTGAGGAGGAACCGATGTCCGAAATCATCAACGATCCAGCGACAGCTCCCGATGCTCGCGTCGCCGCACTGAGGGAACTGGTGGACGCGGGGCACGAGGTGCCCGAGTTCACGCTCGAGTCCAACAACCACATCCACACCATCTACAGCTTCAGCCCGTACACCCCGTCGATGGCCTGCCTCAAGGGCCGTGAGGCTGGGCTGCAGGTCGTCGGGTCGGTGGACCACGACTCCATCGGTGCCGCCGCCGAGATGCGCGACGCCGGGACGATCCTGGGCATGGGCGTCGTCACCGGCTTCGAGATCCGCGTCACGCTGCACACCCCGCAGGAGGTGGCCGCCGGAACCGCGATCTTCGCCGACCGCAAGCTCAACAACCCGGACTCCGAGGGCGTCGTCTACATGACGGTCCAGGGCATCCCGGTGACGGCCAGGGCCACCGCAGAGGAGTTCCTGCGCCCGATCCGGGAACGCCGGCTGGAGCGAACCCGTCGGATGGCGGCCGCCGCCAACGAGATCCTGGCCGGGCTCGGTGCGCCGACTTTCGACTTCGAGCGCGACGTCATCGGCATCTCCCAGTACGCCACCGGCGGCACCGTCACCGAGCGCCACCTGCTGTTCGCCATGTCCGAGGCGCTGATCTCCGGCTTCGGCCGTGGACAGTCGCTGCTCGACGGACTCGCCGGCATGGGCGTCACCGTCCCGGAGAAGCTCGCCACCGTGCTGGGCGACGAGCAGAACCGGTTCCTCCCCTATGACCTGCTCGGCCTCCTCAAGGCCGAGTACCTCGGCGAGTTCTACGAACAGCCGAGGCATTGGGACGAGGGGGGCGAACTCCCCGATGCTCGGACCGTCGTGGAGTTCGCCCTCTCGATCGGGGCCATCCCGTGCTACGCCTACCTCGGTGACGTCTCGGCGTCCCCGACCGGCGACAAGAAGGCCGAGAAGTTCGAGGACGCCTACCTCGACGAGCTGGTGGTGACCCTGCGCGAGATCGGCTTCCCGGCCATCACGTTCATGCCGCCCCGCAACACCCCGGAGCAGCTCGAGAGGGTGTCCCGGCTCGCATCTGAGAACGGCCTGATCGAGGTCTCCGGAGTCGACATCAACCAGCCGCGCCAGGTCTTCGCCTGCCCTGAGCTGTCCGAGCCCCGCTTCGCCCACCTGAACACCTCGACCTGGGCGATGGTGGCCCACGAGATGCTCAGCAACGCCGACGTCACGCTCGGGCTGCTGCATCCGCACAACCCCCTGGCCGAACTGCCGCTCAACGAACGGATCGAGCGCTACGGCAAGGCCGGGCCGGAACTCGTCGCCGGTGCCGAGCCCGCCGACGTCGCACAGTCACTTCGCATCGGAGGCTTCTCGTCATGACCGTTGAACTGACGCAGTTCGAACTGCTCCCCCTCCTGCGCGGCGCCCTGATCGCCCGCGACAACACCCCCGTCGTGCTCCAGCCATCGCAGGCCGAGCCGACGGTGACCATCTCCGCCGACGGTGCCGACGTGGCCGAGGTCGCCGCCGCAGTGGCCGCCGCATTGCCCACCGACCTCAGCCTCCCGGCCACCATCAAGGTGACCGCCGGGGGAGCAGCAGCCGTGGTGGAGGCGTCCAAGCTGGGCGGTGCCGCGACGGTGCCCTCGTCGCGGCAGCCCGAGGCCGGGCACGCGTCGTCGCGCGCTGGCGTCGTCGCCGGGCGGGTGGCGCTGGTCACCGGCGGTGCACAGGGCTTCGGCGAGGAGATCGTGCGCTCCCTGCACGCCTCCGGTGCGTGGGTCTTCGTGGCGGACCTCAACATCGACGGCGCCACGCGCCTGACCGAGGAGCTGGGGGAGCGCGCCACGCCGATCAAGGTCAACGTGGCAGACGAGGACTCGGTGCGGGCCATGGCCGAGCAGGTCGTCGCCACCACCGGCGGGATCGACCTGGTGGTCTCCAACGCCGGCATCGCGCGGGCCGGCTCGGTCCTGAGCCAGGAGCTCTCCGCCTTCCAGCTGTCCACCGAAGTCAACTACGTCGCGTTCTTCCTGGTCACGAAACACCTGGGGCAGATCCTGCGCCAGCAGCACGTCGCGGCCCCGGACTGGACCACCGACATCGTGCAGATCAACTCCAAGTCCGGGCTCGTGGGCTCGAACCGCAACGCCGCCTATGCCGGTTCCAAGTTCGGCGGCATCGGGCTGGTGCAGAGTTTCGCCCTCGAACTGGTCGACCACCGCGTGAAGGTCAACGCCATCTGCCCGGGGAACTTCCTCGACGGGCCGCTGTGGTCCGACCCCGACAACGGGTTGTTCGTGCAGTACCTGCGCTCCGGCAAGGTCCCCGGTGCGAAGGACGTCGACGACGTTCGCCGCTTCTACGAGTCGAAGGTCCCGATGGGGCGCGGCACCCACGGCGCCGACGTGATGCGGGCGCTGTTCTACATCGTCGAACAGGACTACGAGACCGGTCAGGCGCTGCCGGTGACCGGTGGGCAGGTCATGCTCAGCAGCTGACCGCTGCCGGCCCGGTGGGGCCGGTGACCACAGGTCGTGACACGCCGCGATCCAGGCCCTCCAGAGCCGGGATCGCGGCGTTTCGCGAACTGTGGTCACAACGGCCTCCTCGCGGACCGGCGCCGACGCCGTGCCGCCGCTCATGACACGCGAGCAGTGGGCCGACAACCCGCTGGGGCGGACCGGGACGTGGACGGGGCCCCCCGCGTCGGTTTGGAACTCGTGCAGAAGCTGTGCTCAGCTTCGGGTGTTGGTCGCCGTGTGACACCTCAAACCTGTTTGCTGGACCACGTTCGGACGACGGTGTCCTGGCCCGGTCACAAGGACTCGTGACCACTGCGCTGGGGGCCCAATGACCAATAAAGAGGAGAAACAGACAATGACGGGACTCCCAAGTCCATCCCGCCGAGGGTTCTTGGCGGGCAGCCCGCCATCTCCGACATCACGGTGACCGTCACCAACGTCGGCGGCGCTGCCGTGACCGACGTGACCGTCGAGGTGGGCGGCCCAATCAACTGGACCCTCTACCCGGCCACCCACACCATCGAGGAGCTGGCCGACGGGGCTTCCGTCGAGGTGGTTACCGAGATCCACGTCCCGAACAACCCGTCGCCCACCACCCTGCGGAAGTTCACCGCCTCGGCGACGTACCTCACCAGCGCCGGCGCACGCGAGTCCGTCGACACGATCCGGCTCCAGCAGCTCGAGCTTGGGGAGACCGGCACCATGGCGGAGCTGCGCAACAACGTGGGCACCACGACGCTGGAGACGGTCGCCGCCGGCGACTACGACGGCGACGGGAACTCCTTCTCCCGTGAACTGCTCGCCGAACTCGGGGCCACACCCGGGGCCACCGTCGAACACCTTGGCGCCACCTTCACCTGGCCGGACGTCGCTCCCGGGGAGCCGGACAACGTCGTCGCCGCGGGCCAGAGCGTGGAGCTCGAGGGCAGTGGCGGGGGACTTGCGGTCCTCGGCAGCGGCCTCGGCTCGGGGGTGTCGGGGCAGTTCGTCATCCACTACTCCGACGGGTCGGCCTCGACGGGGAACCTCGGCTTCGGCAACTGGTTCTCCGCCACTCCCGCGTTCGGGGAGACCGTGGCGTACAAGATGAACGGTCGCAACACGCCGGCCGGTCTGGCCAACACGGAGTTCGAGTACGGGATCTATGTCAGCACGATCAACATCGATCCCCGCAAGACGGTCTCCGCCGTGACGCTGCCGAACGCGGGAGGGCTGCACATCTTCGCCATGGGATTCGCTCCCTACGTCCCCGGCCCGGAGCCGACGGCGGAGCCCACCGGCGAGCCCACCGAGGAGCCCACCGGGGGACCGACCGACGATCCGTCGGGGGAGCCGTCAGACCCGCCGGCCACGCAGCAGCCGTCGAAGTCGCCCAGCGCTGCCCCCGGCAAGCCGACGCTGCCCCCGGGCACGGACCTGTACACGACACCGGGCAAGCACCACGTGGGCGGCAGGGACTGGTTCACCAAGTGCGAGGCTTACTCGCAGACCTTCCGGTGCCAGACCGACATCTGGGCGACGACGGTGCTGCGCGACGGCGCGGGCTACGAGCAGGTGACCGGTTGGGTGTTCAACAACCTGACCTACCTGCCGATGATGACCCGAGCGCAGTGGTCCGACAACCCGCTGGGGTACAAGACGGCCTGGACGGCCACGGACGGTCGGAAGTGGTACACCGACTGCGACAGCTCCGTGACCGGTCGCAACGGCTGCCGCAGCTACGTGTGGGCGAACCTCGTCGAGGTTGTCAAGGACGCAAACGGTGCCACGAGCTACCGGACCGTCCACAAGTGGGTGTTCAACAACATGGTGCGGTTCAAGTGAGCCGACCGGTCTGATCCAGCCACGACGAAGAACCCGCCCCGAGGCAAGCCGCTCGGGGCGGGTTCTGCGCGCGTGCGGATTTGCCCGGGGAGCGCTCTCCTAGTAGCCTGCCCCCGACTGCTCAACTTAATAACTGGATCGGACGCTGTGGCGTCCGGGCGAGGGGGAACTCGGACAATGAACAGCAGACAACCAGATGCGCAACGCGTTGCTGGCCGAAGGAGCATTCGCACGCTCGTGCCAGTGCTCGCGGGGGCCCTGACGCTGGGTACCTTCCTGGTGGGGGCGACCTCCATGGCCAGGGCGGCGACGGAGTACTTCAACCCGTTCGACGTCAACGGCGGGTTCTCGATCCTCGCCCAGGGCGACGTGACGCTCGGCAACGGTGAGCTCGAGGGTTCGGTGGCAGCCACCGGCGCAATCAACTCCAGCAAGCAGAACTACCCGGTGCTCCACCACGTGGGGGGCATGGCCGACTACGAGGTACCACGCATCGACGGCGTCCCCGTCCGGATCCTGGCGAACGAGTTCGCGGGCGTCCCCGCCGGTGAACCCGCCATCGAGCAGACCAACAGCGGCGCCGTCCCGGGATCGCCCGAGGACCTCGCCTCCGCCAAGTTCGTCGTCACCGACAACCTGCGTGGCAGCGCGCGAGGCTCCAACTTCCTGCGCGTCACCAACGACGACTCCGGTGTCCTGGACCTGACCAAGGTGTCCTACTCCGACGACGCGATCGCTGCCCTGAAGACCGACCGGGCTTCCGTCGGGGCCTACTTCCCGGACATGGACCAGCGGATTGCGGCGGCGAGTCAGTGCCTCGCGGGCTACGTGCCCGGGAACGACCAGGTGAACTTCCCGACCCTGTCCGGTGACCCGCTGACGCTCGGTGGCTGGGCCTCGGACAGGCCGAACGTGATCAACTACGACGACATCGAGGGCGCGAACGTCGTCAAGCCCGAGGGCTACTTCCCGACGGCGGATGCCCCGCTGGTCATCAAGTTCCCGGCCGGCACCACGGAGATCGGTGTCCTCAACTTCGAGGGCTGGAGCGCCTCCGGTGCCCAGCAGGCCTACGCCCGCCACATCATCCTGGACCTCTCCGACGTCACCGGCACCGTGCGCTTCGGCGATCACGAGATGGGGGCCGTCTGGGCGCCCAACGCCAACCTGCACTTCACCGGCTCCCGGTCCACCAAC
The DNA here is from genome assembly GCF_007197885.1 of Tessaracoccus rhinocerotis. Taxonomy (GTDB): domain Bacteria; phylum Actinomycetota; class Actinomycetes; order Propionibacteriales; family Propionibacteriaceae; genus Arachnia; species Arachnia rhinocerotis. The sequence continues at coordinate 972,577 of NZ_VKKG01000001.1, read as the reverse complement.
GGCCAGTGGGTCTCCCAGGACTTCACCACGACGGCCGGCAGCGGCGGCGAACTCCACCACCACACCTTCGCCGGACTGCTGCCCTGCGGTGAGACCGATGAGACGCCTGAGCCGA
>NZ_VKKG01000001.1:0-972367 GCF_007197885.1 Tessaracoccus rhinocerotis | reverse complement strand
GCCGAGCGAGAGCCCCGCGCCCAGCGAGTCTCCTGAGCCGAGTGAGTCGCCCGAGCCGAGCGAGAGCCCCGCGCCCAGCGAGTCTCCTGAGCCGAGTGAGTCGCCCGAGCCGAGCGAGAGCCCCGCGCCCAGCGAGTCTCCTGAGCCGAGTGAGTCGCCCGAGCCGAGCCAGAGTGTCGGCCCGAGCCACAGTGTCGATCCGAGCGAAACTTCCGATCCGGATCCGACGCCCACGGTGACGGCGAGCTCCGGCCCGGTCCCGACCAGCGCCCCGCAGCAGACCCACAGGCCGGGGCCCGGGCTCCCGTCGACGGGTGGGCAGGCGGACGGCGGCGTGATCTGGATGACCGCCGCGGCGCTGGCCCTGGCTGCCGCCGGTATCGGCGTCGGGATGCGACGAGCCAGGAACTGATCGCGGTGGGGGATTGACACCCCTGAATGGGAATCGGGCGGTTGCCGAGGAAACTCGGCACCGCCCGATTCTGCATCTGGCCCATGTTACCGGCACCCTGCCCGGACCTTATGTGGGGGGTGCCCCACATCTGGCCTTGGGTAGGTGTTTTGATTGGCACATGAGTCCACGAAAGATCGGCGTCACCGAGCTGGCACTCCGCGACGCGCACCAGAGCTTGATGGCCACGCGCATGGCTACCGAAGACATGGTCGATGCATGCGCCGACATCGACGCGGCCGGGTACTGGTCCGTCGAGTGTTGGGGTGGTGCGACCTTCGACTCCGCGATCCGGTTCCTCAACGAGGACCCCTGGGAGCGGCTCCGCACGTTCCGCGAACTGATGCCCAACTCGCGCCTGCAGATGCTGCTGCGCGGCCAGAACCTCCTCGGCTACCGCCACTACGAGGACATGGTGGTGGACAAGTTCGTCGAGAAGTCCGCCGAGAACGGCATGGACGTGTTCAGGGTTTTCGACGCCCTCAACGACCCCCGCAACATGGCCCGTGCCATGGCCGCGGTGAAAAAGGTCGGCAAGCACGCCCAGGGCACGATCTGCTACACCGTCTCCCCGGTCCACACCGTCGACGGCTACATCAAGCTCGCCGGCCAGCTGCTGGACATGGGCGCGGAGTCCATCGCCCTCAAGGACATGGCCGCCCTGTTGCAGCCGCAGCCCGCCTACGACATCGTGCGCGGCATCAAGGAGACCTACGGCGACGTCCAGATCAACGTCCACTGCCACTCCACCACCGGCGTCACCCTGGTCAGCCTGATGAAGGCGATCGAAGCCGGTGCCGACGTCGTGGACACGGCCATCTCGTCGATGTCGCTCGGCCCGGGCCACAACCCGACGGAGTCGCTCGTCGCGATGCTCGAGGGCACCGAGTACACCACTGGCCTGGACATGGAGCGCCTGCTGCGCGTCCGCGACCACTTCCGCAAGGTGCGCCCGAAGTACAAGGAGTTCGAGTCGAAGACCCTCGTTGACACCGACATCTTCTCCTCCCAGATCCCCGGCGGGATGCTCTCCAACATGGAGAGCCAGCTGAAGGCCCAGGGAGCCGGTGACAGGATCGACGAGGTCATGGCCGAGGTTCCGTTGGTCAAGGCCGACGCCGGGCAGCCGCCGCTGGTCACCCCGTCGTCGCAGATCGTGGGCACCCAGGCCGTGTTCAACGTCCTGATGGGCCGCTACAAGGTGATGACCGGTGAGTTCGCCGACCTGATGCTGGGCTACTACGGCGAGTGCCTCGGAGAACGCAACGCCGAGGTGGTCGAGCTCGCAAGGGCACAGACCAAGAAGGAACCCATCACCGAGCGTCCCGCGGACCTGCTCCCACCCGAGTGGGACGAGCTGACCAAGCAGGCCGACGCGCTGCCGGGCAGCAACGGGACCGAGGAGGACGTGCTCACCAACGCCATGTTCCCCGGCGTCGCGCCCGCCTTCTTCGCCACCCGCGCCGAGGGCCCCAAGAGCGTCGCCAAGTCCGAGGCGCAGCTCGCGGCCGAGAAGCAGGCCGCCGGCTCCGCCCCGCAGGGCATCGCCGGTCCCATCAAGTACAACGTCACCTTCGCCGGACGCCAGCACAGCGTCTCCGTCGAGCCAGTCTGAGGAGCAGTTGGATGAGCAAGCAACACACCATGGCAGATCGCCTGGCCCAGCTCGCCGAGAAGCGCGCCACGGTCGAGGCAGGCGGCGGTGAGGCGAAACTCCAGAAGCAGCGCGACAAGGGCAAACTGACCGCCCGCGAGCGCATCGAGTCGCTGATCGACGCCGGCTCCTTCCAGGAGACCGGAGCGTTCCGGCGCAACCGCACAACCACCTTCGGCATGGACAAGGCCGACATGCCCGCCGACGGCGTGGTCACCGGCTCCGCGTCCGTGCTCGGTCGCCCGGTGCACCTGGCCAGCCAGGACTTCACCGTCGTGGGCGGGTCCGCCGGTGAGGCGCACTCCATCAAGGTCACCGAGATGCTGAACGCCTCCCTGCAGACGGGCACGCCGTTCATCTTCATCAACGACTCGGGCGGTGCGCGCGTCCAGGAGGGCATCGACTCCCTCTCCGGCTACGGCAAGGTGTTCTACGCCAACGTCCTGCTGTCGGGGGCGGTCCCGCAGATCTCGATCATCTCCGGCCCCTGCGCCGGCGGCGCGGCGTACTCGCCGGCGCTGACCGACTTCATCATCCAGACCCGCAAGGCCCACATGTTCATCACGGGCCCCGGCGTGATCAAGCAGGTCACCGGCGAGGAGGTCAGCCAGGACGAGCTCGGTGGCGCGGACGCCCACATGTCCCGCTCCGGCGTCGTGCACTTCGTGGCCGACGACGACGAGCAGGCCATCCTGATCGCCAAGAAGCTGCTCAGCTTCCTGCCGCAGAACAACACCGAGGACGCCCCCATCGTCGACCCCGACGACGTTGTGGAACCGAACCCGGTGCTGCGTGACATCCTGCCCGAGCAGGCCAACAAGGGCTACGACGTCCGCGAAGTCATCGCCGAGATCGTCGACCACCGTGACTTCCTCGAGGTGCAGGCCGGCTGGGCGATGAACATCGTCGTCGGATTCGGCCGGATCGTGGGCCGCACCGTCGGCATCATCGCGAACCAACCCTCGGTGATGTCCGGCGTCCTGGACATCAACTCCTCGGACAAGGCATCGGCGTTCATCCGCTTCTGCAACGCCTTCAACATCCCCGTGGTGAACCTCGTCGACGTCCCCGGCTTCCTGCCCGGCGTCGCCCAGGAGCACAACGGCATCATCCGCCACGGCGCGAAGATGCTCTACGCATACTCCGCGGCCACGGTCCCGAAGATCACCGTCGTGCTCCGCAAGGCCTACGGCGGCGCCTACCTGGCGATGTGCTCGAAGGACCTCGGCGCGGACAAGGTGTTCGCGTGGCCGACCGCCGAGATCGCCGTCATGGGGGCCGAGGGCGCCGCGAACGTGGTGTTCCGCCGCGAGATCGAGGCCGCCGAGGACAAGGAGGCCCGCCGCGCGGAGCTGGTGGAGGAGTACCGCGAGACCTTCTCCACGCCCTACATGGCGGCCAGCCGCGGCCTGGTGGACGACATCATCGACCCGGCCGACACCCGCCGTGAGATCGCAGTCGCGCTCGAGCTGCTCGTCGGCAAGCGGGAGATCCGCCCCGCCAAGAAGCACGGCCTCGGACCGGTCTGATCGGAGATGGTAATGGAAACCAACCAGGAGGAGCTTGTCGCGCGGCTCGCTGCGCTCGTCGAGAAGGTCTCGATGCTCGAGGCCAGAGTGGCAGAGCTCGAGTCCGAGCAGGAGATCCCGGAGGAGGACCTGGTGGCCATCGGTGCCGCCGTGGCCGCCTACTTCGGCCACAAGGCCAAGGTCAGGGCCGTGCGCTTCGGCAGGCAGTCGAGCTGGGCAGCCGCCACCCGCGAGCGGGTCCACGACCGTCGAGTCCCCCACGTCCGTTGATGAGCACAGGAGAACCACGATGAAACTGAAGGTGACCGTCAACCAGACGGAGTACGAGATCGACGTCGAGGTGGAGGACGAGAAGCCCGAAGGCCTCGGGCCGATCATCATCGGCGTCAACGCCGGGTCGAACCAGATCCCCACCAAGGCCTCGGTGTCGGCGGTCAGTTCCAACGCCGTCGTCGCCCCGCTGGCCGGGTCAGTGGCACGGATCCTCGTCGCCGAGGGCGACGAGATCGAGGCCGGGCAGGTGATGCTGATCCTGGAGGCCATGAAGATGGAGACCGAGATCACCGCGCCCTCGTCCGGCACCGTGGCACGCATCCTCGTCGCACCCGGCGAGGCGGTCCAGGGCGGCCAGGCGCTGATCGAGTTCTGAGTCCGGGAGTCGGCAGGGCTGTGGCCCTGTCGACTCCTCTTGCGCTTCGGCCTGCTCCCGGCCCCACCGCCGGTGACCGCCGAGCCGCTAACATTCCGGCCACAGGGGTGTAGCACCCGGGGGTGGGCGACGTGGACACAGCAGTGATCGGCAGGGATGCCGAACTCGCCGTCATCGAGCGTGCCTTCGAGCAGGCGGCCCGCGGCACGGCCAGCCTGGTCTGGGTACAGGGACCCGCGGGTTCCGGGAAGAGCGCGCTGATCGATGCCGCCGTCGCACGTTTCCACGACCGTGACGACGGGCCCGGACTGGTGTGGCGGGTCACGTGCGACGCCCCCGAGCAGCTGATCGAGCACGCGATCAGCGAGCAGTTGCTGCGCCTCTCCGACGACGTGCCGGATGCTGGCGGGTTCCGGCTGGAGGAGGAGACCCGCCCCCACCACGTGGCGGTCGAACTCTTGCGACGGCTGTCCGAGCGCGCCCGCGAGGCGACGGTGCTGCTGGTGGTCGACGACGCGCACTGGTGCGACCATTCCTCCCGCCAGAGCATCCGGTTCCTGCTGCGCCGGATCGAGCACATGCGGGTCGCGGTCATCGTCGCCCAGCGACCCACCCCCGGTGGACCCGACGGTCCCGAACGACTGAGGGGACCGATGCGGCTCGAGCGCATCGACCTGCACGGGCTCTCGGTGGACGGGGTGAGACAGCTGATGGCGGCGCGGGGGATCCCACTGACCCCGCGGGCGGGCAAGCGACTGCACACCCACACCGCGGGCAGCCCCCAGCTCATCGTCGCGCTTGCCTCCGAGCTGAGCCGGGAGGTGCTCTCGGCCGGCGAGGGGGCGCTGCCGGCCCCGGCCTCGTTCACCGACTGGGTTCGCCGCGTCTACACCGAGGCCGAGGCCGACGTCCGCTCCGTCGTGGCGGCCGTCACCGTGGTCGGGGCGCCGACGCCGCTGCCGATGCTCCGGGCGATGACCGGGTGCGAGACGCTCGCGGAGGCGATCGACAGTGGGATCGAGCTCGGCCTGCTGCGGATGGTGTCGATGGGCCAGGGGCGCCTGGTCGACGTCGAGCACGCCCTGGTGCGCTCGGCGGTGCAACAGTCCATCGGCTTCGCCGAGCACCTGGCCCTCCAGCAGCGCGCCTCCGAACTGGTGGGCGACCCGGTCCTGGCCATGCTGCACAGGCTCCAGGCCAGCGTCGAGCACGACGCCCAGCTCGCCGCCGAGGCCGTCGAGCTCGCCGAGCAGCAGGTGGCCTCCGGTGCCGTGCTCGCATCCGCCCGGCTCCTGACGCTGGCGGCAGCGGTCGTGCCTCCGGCCCGGCGGCAGGAGTTGCTGTTGCGCGGCGCCGCGCAGCTGTTGCGGATCGGGGAGGTGCGGTGGGCGCAGCAGGTGCTCGAGGCCGTCGAGCGTGAGCGGCAGGAGGAGCCGTCGGCCGCCGAACTGCTGGTCGCGGGCCACCTCGCGACCCAGCTCGGCGACCCCGCCCGGGCGAGGTCGATGCTGGGACGGGCCTACGAGGCGGGCACGGACCCGCGGGTGGTGGCAGGGGCGGCTGAGCTGCTCGCCTACCTGAACATGGACGCCGGGGCCGGCGAGGAGGCGCACGCCTGGGCCCTCCGCGCACTGGAGGCGGCGGATCCGGACCAGGGTGCGCTCGAGTGCGCGGGCACGGTGCTGGTCTCGGCCGGAGCTCTGCTGGACGACCTCGCAGGCGTACGGTCGGTCCTGCAGCGGCACATCGGCAGGTTCGAGGGCACGGACAGCCTGCCCGACATCACTCTCGGGCTCGCCCTGGCGGAGCTCTGGACGGGACGACACGGCCAGGCCGACGAGCTGCTCACGCGGCTGCGGGATCCGGCCGACGGCGGCGCGGCGGTGCTGCGCACCACCACCCGGCTGGCGCAGGCCGAGCTTGACTACCGCACCGGCCGCTGGGAAGCGGTGCTGGCCACCACCGACTCCGACCTGGCCCTCGTCGACGAGGGCTGGGACACGAGGGTGGCGCCGATGACGCTGGCGGTCGGGGCCTACGTCTGCGCGGCGCGTGGGGAGTACGAGCGGGCGGAGGCCTTCATCGTGCGCGCCGAGTCGCTGATCGAGGGCATCAGCAACCTGCCCAGTTGGCTGATGACCAGACTTGCCAGGGCGCGGATGGCCCTGGCGATGGGGGACCCCGATCGGGTGGTCAGCCTGCTGCTGCCACTGGCCGAGCCCGGGGCTGCGGGCGGCGTCCCCGAGGGCGTCCACGCCTGGCGCGCGGACCTGGCCGAGGCACTGCTCGCCATCGGCTTGGCGGACGAGGCCGGGGACGTGCTGGAGTCGGCCGAGCTCGACGACGACCCGCACGCCGCGACCGGCCTGCTGCGGGTCCGCGCCGGCCACGCCGTCGCCGTCGGGGACACCGCCCTGGCAGAGGAACTGCACCGCCGCGCCGTCGAGCCCGGAGCTCGGGCCAGCGGGGCCTTCGTGCACGCCCGGGCCCTCCTGGCTGCCGGTGCGTTCACCCGCAGGCAGGGTCGACGACGCGAGGCGGCAGGGCTGCTGGAAGAGGCGTTGGCCGGGTTGACCGAGCTGGGAGCCGCGCCGTTCGCGGAGCAGGCGCGGATGGAGCTGCAGCTGTGCGCGCTGCGTCGCTCGGCGTCGGACGCCCAAAAGCTGACGCCGGCGGAGGAGGCGGTGGCGCGGCTGGTGGTGGCCGGCCACACCAACAAGGAGATCGCGGGCACGCTCGTGGTCAGCATCAAGACGGTGGAGTCGCACCTCGGGCGGATCTTCTCGAAGCTCGGAGTGCGCCACCGGGTGGAACTGGTGACGCTGCTCGCCGCGCGCGGCCGGCGGCTGCCTCCGGGCTCCGGGCCGTCGGGGGAGGGCGGCAGTCGGTAGGTGGGTCACTGCCCACGGCGGGCACCGCGAAGTGGTGCAGCGCCGCGGAACTAGACTGTCGGTCATGTCGCCTGGAAGCCCGCCGCCGTCCGGCTCGCCCGCCTACCTCTCGGGCCTCCTGCTCGCCGGACGGGACGTCCTCGTGGTGGGGGCGGGCGCGGTGGTCGAGCGCAGGCTCGGGCGGCTGCTCGAGGTGGGCGCCCACGTGCGGGTGGTGGCCCCGGAGGCCACGCCGGCGATCGCAGCCCTGGACTCGGAGGGCCGGATCGCCTGGCGGCGCCGCAGGTTCGTCGACGGGGACCTGGACGGCGCCTGGTACGTGGTGGCGGCCACCGACTCCACGGAGGTCAACGCCGCGGTCGCGGCCGGCGCCGAGGCGCGCCACACGTTCTGCGTCCGCTGCGACGACGCCCCCGCCGGATCCGCCTGGACGCCCGCCACCCGCAACATCGACGACGTGACGGTGGCCGTGATCGGGAACCGTGACCCGAAGCGCTCCCGGCGACTGCTGGGCGTCATCGCGGAAGCGCTCGGAGGTGCCACCGAATGAGGTTCGAGATCCTGCCCGGGACGGTCACCCTCGTCGGCGGCGGGCCCGGGGACCCCGGCCTGATCACCGTCGCCGGGCTGGAGGCAATCCGGCAGGCGGACGTGCTGCTGCACGACCGACTGGGCCCGGTCGAACTGATCGCGGAGGCGCCCGAGGGTGCGGAGGTGGTCAACGTCGGCAAGATCCCGCACGGCCACTTCACCCCCCAGGAGGAGATCAACCGGCTGCTGGTGGAGCACGCCCGCGCCGGCCGTCGAGTGGTTCGGCTCAAGGGCGGGGACAACTACGTCTTCGGCCGCGGCGGCGAGGAGTGGCAGCACTGTGCCGCCGCCGGGATCCCGGTGCGGGTGGTGCCGGGAGTGACGTCGGCGGTGTCGGTGCCCGCCGTCGCCGGCATCCCCGTCACGCACCGCAGCCTCGCTCAGGGATTCTGCGTGGTCAGCGGGCACGTGGCGCCGTCGGACCCGCGCAGCACCGTGGACTGGGCGGCGCTGGCCGCGTCGGGTCTCACCCTCGTGATCCTGATGGGGGTCAAGCAGTTGGGGGTGATAGCCGAGGCCCTGGTGGCAGGCGGACTGCCCCCGAGCACCCCGGCCGCTGTGGTGGAGGACGGCACCACGCCCGGGCAGCGGGTGATCCGCGGCACCCTCGCCGACGTCGCGGACCGGACCGCCGCCTCGGACGTGCGGCCGCCGGCGATCGTCGTGGTGGGCGACGTTGCCGGCTTGGACCTGAGCGTCGGCGCACACCCCCACTGAGCAGTTCGGGACGCGAAAGCGGAGACGTCGGACGTCTGTTCTATGGTGCTTGGAATCTGTTGCAACGATGCCAGGAGTCCGTCCATGCGCAAACCCCGCCGCTCCACCCGAACGCTGATGCTCGGCGTGGTCGCCACCCTCCTGGCCACCACCGGCCTGGCCATCCAGCCCGACGCCATCCCCCGGGCGGCCGCCGAGCCCGTCACCGCGGAGACGGCCAGACCCGCCGACGGACTGGCCGAGGGCCTCGAACTGGTGGAGCTCGCAAACCGGGGGGAGAGCTGGCTGCGCTACCGCACCCCCGCGCTGACGGTCGCCCCGAACGGTGACCTGCTGGCCTTCTACGACGGGCGCCCCAGCATGGCTGACCTGCCCAGCAACATCGCGATGTTGATGCGCCGCTCCACCGACGGCGGCGTCTCCTGGCTGGACCAGCAGGTGGTTCGCCAGTCGCCGGCCCCCAACGGCTTCCCGTTGGTCGAGTAGGGCGCTCCGCGCCCGTGTCGAGACCCGCCCCGCGTTCCCGTTGGTCGAGTAGGGCGCTCCGCGCCCGTGTCGAGACCCGCCCCGCGTTCCCGTTGGTCGAGTAGGGCGCCCAGCGCCCGTGTCGAGACCAGGGTTATCCACAGCCCGCACGACACCCATTGGAGTTTCGACTCACAGAGAAGGACACTCGACCCCATGCCGTGGGTATACATGCTGGAGTGCCGTGATGGTTCCTACTACGTGGGAAGCACCCGAAGTCTGGAAGCAAGGGTCGAACAGCACATGTCAGGCAGAGGCGCTGCCTACACGGCACGTCTACTGCCTGTGAAATTGGTCTGGGCGACGGAGACGGAGAACGTCGGTGATGCGTTCGAGTTGGAGAAGAAGATTCAGAACTGGTCGCGGGCCAAACGCCAGGCGCTGATCGAAGGTCGGTTCGCGGACCTGCCGGCGTTGTCGAGGTCGGCCTACCGCCGGACGACGGAGTAGGCGTGTGGTCTCGACACGCGACCGGCGGGGAACCTCGTTGGTCGAGTAGGGCGCCCGGCGCCCGTGTCGAGACCTTGCCGGGTGTGGTCTCGACACGCGCTGCTCGTTCCTCGCGGCGCTACTCGACCGGCGGGGGAGGGTTTCCTCGCGGCGCTACTCGACCGGCGGGGGACCTCGTTGGTCGAGTAGGCGCCCGGCGCCCGTGTCGAGACCTTGCCGGGTGTGGTCTCGACACGCGCTGCTCGTTCCTCGCGGCGCTACTCGACCGGCGAGGGAGGGGGTCCTCGCAGTTCTACTCGACCAACGGGAGCGGCCCGTGGGCTCAGGCGGTCCAGGTGTCGGTGCCCGTGATCAGGGACTGCAGGTGGGCAGCGCGGTCGGCGGGGTCCGGCATCCGGACCTGGGCACGGGCTGCGTCGTCGTGGACGGGGCGGTCCACGTCGCGGAAGATGCCGATCGGAGACTGGCTCAGGCCCTGGTCGTCGGTCAGTGAGGCGATCGCCACCGCCTGGGCGACGTCGTCGGAGCGCTCGTCGTGGACGACGACGGTGCGGTCACCGACCTCATGCGTCGGCACCACGTCGAGGCGCCCGGTGACGGCGTCGCGCACCACGCTGCGGGAGCCACCGGCGAAGGTGATCGGCTCGCCGTCGCGCAGGGGGATGATGGCCGGCGAGTCGGGCTCCTTCAACCCGTCGAAGACGCCGTCGTTGAAGATCGGGCAGTTCTGGTAGATCTCGACCAGCGAAGCGCCGCGGTGCTCTACGGCGCGCGTCATCACCTCGGTCAGGTGCGCACGGTTGGAGTCGACGGTGCGCGCCACGAACGTCGCCTCCGCACCCAGCGCCAGCTTCACCGGGTTGAACGGGGCGGACACCGATCCGGCCGGGGTGGACTTGGTGACCTTCCCCGTCTCGGAGGTGGGCGAGTACTGCCCCTTGGTGAGGCCGTAGATCCGGTTGTTGAACAGCAGGATCGTGATGTTGGTGTTGCGGCGCAGGGCGTGGATCAGGTGGTTGCCGCCGATGGACAGGGCGTCGCCGTCGCCGGTGACCACCCACACCGCCAGGTCCTCGCGCGCCATCGCCAGACCGGTGGCCAGCGACGGGGCCCGGCCGTGGATGGAGTGCACGCCGTAGCTGTCCAGGTAGTAGGGGAACCGGGAACTGCAGCCGATGCCGGAGATGATGACAGTGTTCTCACGCCTGACCCCGAGCTTCGGCATCAGCGACTGGAAGGCGGCCAGCACGGCGTAGTCGCCGCAGCCGGGGCACCAGCGCACCTCCTGGTCCGAGACGAAGTCCTTGCGGGTGGTCGGTTCGATCGCCAGCGGCACGCCGGCCAGGCCTCCGAGGGTGGGGCCAGAGGTGAGGGTGGTCATCGTTCATCCCTTCTGTCGATGATGTCCAGCAGGTCGGCCTCGAACTCCGACGGCGAGATCGGCAGCCCACGCACGCGCGAATAGGGCTCGACGTCGACGAGGTACTTGGCGCGCAGCAGCAGCGCCAACTGTCCCAGGTTCATCTCGGGGGCGATCACGCGCTCGTAGGAGCGCAGGATGTCCCCGAGGTTGCGGGGGAACGGATTGAGGTGGCGCAGGTGGACAGTGGCCACCTTGCGTCCCCTGCGACGCACGCGCCGCGCCGTGGCCCCGATGGGCCCCCAGGTGGATCCCCAGCCGATGACCAGGACGTCGGCCTCGCCGGAGGGGTCGTCCACCTCGAGGGCGGGGATGGAGTCCGCGATGCCGTCGACCTTGGCCTGCCGCAGCCCGACCATCAGTTCGTGGTTGGCCGGGTCGTAGGAGATGGTGCCGGTGCCGTCGGCCTTCTCGATTCCGCCGATCCGGTTCTCGAGCCCGGGGGTGCCGGGGACGGCGAGGGGACGGGCGAGCTTGTCGTCGCGCAGGTACGGCAGGAACTTGCCGTCGGGCCCGTTTGGCTCGGTGGCGAAGTCGGGGTGGATCTGGGGCAGCGCCGCGAGGTCGGGCACGCGCCACGGCTCGGCTCCGTTGGCGAGGTAGCCGTCGGAGAGCACGATCACGGGCGTTCGGTACTCGAGCGCGATCCGGGTGGCCTCCACTGCGACGTCGAAGCAGTCGCCGGGGGACTGCGCGGCCAGCACCGGGACGGGGGCCTCCCCGTGGCGCCCGAACACCGACTGCAGCAGGTCTGCCTGCTCGGTCTTGGTGGGCATGCCCGTCGACGGCCCCGCCCGCTGCACGTCCACCACCACCAGGGGCTGCTCGAGCATCAGCGCCAGCGAAATGAACTCGCTCTTGAGGGCCATGCCCGGACCGGAGGAAACGGTGACGCCGAGGTGCCCGCCGTAGCTCGCACCCAGCGCCGCCCCGACGGCCGCGATCTCGTCCTCCGCCTGGAAGGTCATGACGCCGTGGTCCTTGTGGCGCGAGAGCTCATGCAGCACGTCGGAGGCCGGGGTGATCGGGTAGGCGCCCAGGAACAGCGGCAGCCCGGACTTCGCGGCTCCCGCCATCAGCCCGAGCGCGAGGGCCTTGTTGCCGGTGATCTGGCGGTAGGTGCCCGACGGCAGGGGCGCGCGGCGGACCTCGTAGCGGACGGTGAAGTCCTCGGTGGTCTCCCCATAGTTGTAGCCGGCCAGGTAGGCGGCCCGGTTGGCGTCGCGGATCGCGGGCTTGTCGCCGAACTTCCGGTCCAGGAACTCCAGCGTGGGATCCGTCGGGCGGGAGTACAGCCAGGTCAGCAGGCCAAGGGCCACCATGTTCTTCGACCGGGCGGCGTCCTTGCGGCCGAGCCCGAACTCCGCGACTGCGGCCGTCGCCAGTCCGGTCAGGTCGACCGGGTGCAGTTCGTGGTCCTCGAGCGAGCCGTCGGTCAGCGGGTCCTCGGCGTAGCCCACCTTGGCGAGGTTGCGCCGGGTGAAGTCGTGGGTGTCGACGATCAGCAGGCCATCGCGGCGCAGGTCGTTCACGTTGGCCTTCAGCGACGCCGGGTTCATGGCGACGAGGACGTCGGGCCGGTCGCCGGGGGTGCGGATGTCGTCGTCGGCGAAGTGCAGCTGGAAGCTGGAAACGCCCGCGATGGTGCCCTGCGGGGCGCGGATCTCGGCGGGGAAGTTGGGCAGCGTGGCGAAGTCGTTGCCGAGCGCGGCGGCGTCGGCGGTGAACCTGTCGCCGGTGAGCTGCATGCCGTCTCCGGAGTCCCCGGCGAAGCGGATGACGACGCGGTCCAGCGGGGTTGCGGTCACTTCAGGGTCGACTTTCTCGTGCATCATGCGACTTTCTGCGACGTGGTGCCGGTCGCGGCGAGGTACCGGCTGGTGATGGCGTCCAGGAGCCTCGGGTGGATTCCGATGGGCTCCGCGACCACCCGCAGCCCGAGGGCCGCGATGTGGTCCTGGTACAGGCCGGGGCCGAGCGCGTGCGTGGCGACGGCGAGGTCGCGGTGGCCCTGCGCCCGCAGTTGCGCCGCGGCGTCAGGCAGCGACGGTTCGGAGGCGAATATGAAGCCGGCCTGGACCGGTCGGCCGACGATGCGGGAGAGCCGGTTCGCGGTGGCCAGCACCTCTGCCGTCGCTCCCAGCCGTCGGGAACCGATGGCGGCCAACACGACGGCGTCGACGGGTGGCCCCGCGGCACGGAGCCGGTCCGCGATCGCGTGGACGAGTTCCGGCCCCACGTGCTGCGTGGCGACGGCGCGGCCGCCGGAGTGCTCGACCGCCTCGACGATGTCGTGGGCGACGTGGTAGCCCGCCGCCAGGAAGGCGGGCACGATGACGGACCTCTCGAAGCGCTGCACCGTCTCCCCGAGCAGCTCGTCGTGGATGTCGACGAATCCGAGCTCCACCGGGACCCCCGGCAACCGTGACGCGACCGCCCTGCGAAGAGCCTCTGCGAACCGGGTGCCGCGGCGCCGCCGCGTCCCGTGGAGGGCGATGACGAGGGTGGGGGGTCTCGACACGGACGCTCGTTCCTCGCGTCCTACTCGACCAGCGGTGGCTGGGGTGGGGGGTCTCGACACGGACGCTCGTTCCTCGCGTCCTACTCGACCAGCGGTGGTTGGGGTGGGGCCTGGTCGACCAGCGGGTGACTCGGCCATCAGATGGACCAGTTCAGCGTCGTGTCCAGCGGGACTGCGGCCTCGTCGGAGAACGCCTCGTCGCCGCGGATCATGCCGGCGGCAAGGTTGGTGCCGGACTGGGGATCGACCAGCAGGAACGAGCCGGTGCGCCTGGAGGTCGAGTAGGGCTCGCCCATGATCGGTGCTGCCAGTCGTAGTCGGACACGGCCGAGGTCGTTGAGCTCCAGGGCATCGGTGTGCTGGGGGCGCAGCGTGTCCAGGTCCAGCCGCCCGTCGATGTCCCGGACCACCGCCTGCGTGGTGCGGGTGGTGTGCTTGACCAACACCTTCTGGCCCACGCGCAGTGGCCGCTCGGCGAGCCAGGCCACCATGCCGTCGAGGTCCTGGGTCGGCTCCGGGGCGTCGGCGACGCCGGCGATCAGCTCGCCGCGCGTGATGTCGATCTCGTCGGCCAGTCGCAGCGTCACCGACTGGGGCGCGAACGCCTCGGTGAGCTCCCCGTCGGCGGTGTCGATCCCGACCACGGTGGTCTCGCGCCCGGACGGCAGCACGACGACGCGGTCGCCGACGCGCACCACCCCGGAGGCGATCTGGCCGGCGTAGCCGCGGTACTCGACGTACCTCGGGTCCCGCGCGGCCCCCTGGGGGCGGATCGGCAGCTGGACGGGGAACCTGAACGAGTGCTCGGTGGCGTCGGCCGGCGGCAGCTCCTCGAGCAGCTGCAGCAGCGTCGGGCCCTCGTACCAGGTCAGCCTGTCGGAGCGCTCGACGATGTTGTCTCCCACCAGCGCGGACACGGGCAGCACGTGGATGCTGGGTACCCCGAGTCCCTCGGCGATGCGCACGATGTCCGCGCTGATCTCCTCGAACCGGTCTCGCGAGTAGTCGACGAGGTCGATCTTGTTCACGGCCACGACGATGTGCGGCACGCGCAGCAGCTGGCCGACGGCGAGGTGACGGCGGGTCTGCTCAAGGGCACCCTTGCGGGCGTCCACGAGCAGCACCAGCGCGTCGGCCGTCGAGGAACCGGTGACCGTGTTGCGGGTGTACTGCACGTGTCCGGGGCAGTCGGCGAGGATGAAGGTGCGCCGCGCCGTGGCGAAGTAGCGGTAGGCGACGTCGATGGTGATTCCCTGCTCCCGCTCGGCGCGCAGGCCGTCGGTCAGCAGGGCGAGGTCGACGTGGCCGAGGCCCTTGGCGCGGCTGACGCGCTCGACGGACTCCAACTGGTCCGCCAGAACCGCCTTCGAGTCGAAGAGGAGCCGCCCCACGAGGGTGGACTTGCCGTCGTCCACGCTCCCGGCGGTGGCGATGCGCAGCAGGGTGCTGGTGCCGGGCGTGCTGCTCGGACGGTTGAACTCGTGCATCAGAAGTAGCCTTCCTTCTTGCGGTCTTCCATGGCGGCCTCGGTGACCCTGTCGTCGGCGCGCGTGGCGCCACGCTCGGTGATGCGGGTGAGGGCAACCTCCTCGATGACGTCGGCCGCGGTGCGGGCCTCCGACTCGACGGCGCCCGTGCAGGACATGTCGCCGACGGTTCGGTAGCGCACCTGCCGCCTCTCGACCGCCTCGCCGTCCCGGGGCTGGGAGACGTCCCCGACTGCGAGCCACATCCCGTCGCGCCGGAACACCTCGCGCTCGTGGGCGTAGTACAGCTCCGGCAGCGAGATCGCCTCGGCCTCGATGTAGCGCCACACGTCCAACTCGGTCCAGTTGGACAGCGGGAACACGCGCACGTGCTCGCCCGGCCGGTGCCGCGGGTTGTACAGGTTCCACAGCTCCGGGCGCTGGTTGCGGGGGTCCCACTGGCCGAACTCGTCACGCAGGGAGACCACGCGCTCCTTGGCGCGGGCCTTCTCCTCGTCGCGGCGGCCGCCGCCGAAGACCGCGTCGAAGCGGCCCTCGACGATGGCGTCCAGCAGCGGCTGCGTCTGCAGCTGGTTGCGGGTGCCGTCGGCGCGCTCCAGCAGGCGACCGTCGTCGATGTAGTCCTGGACGCTGGCAACCACCAGCCGCAGCCCCAGCCGGTCGACGGTGGCGTCACGGTGCGCGAGGACCTCGGGGAAGTTGTGCCCGGTGTCGACGTGCATCACGGGGAACGGCACCGGTGCGGGCCAGAACGCCTTCGCCGCGAGGTGCAGCATCACGATGGAGTCCTTGCCGCCGGAGAACAGCAGCACCGGACGCTCCAGCTCGGAGACGATCTCGCGGAAGATGTGGATGGCCTCGGACTCGAGGGCCTCGAGGTGGGTGAGTGTCCTGCCGGCCACAGCGGTGTCGCTCATGCGGATTCCTTCTCTCCGGGGGCCACGTGCAGCCCGCATTCGGTCTTGGCGTGCCCGGCCCAGCGGCCGGAACGGGGGTCTTCGCCCGGCGCGACGGGGCGGGTGCACGGTTCGCACCCGATGGAGGGATAGCCCTCGTCGAGCAGGAAGTTCACGGGTACCCCGTGGGTGCCCGCGTACTCCATGACCTGCTCGGTGCTCCAGGCGGCGACGGGGTTGATCTTGACCATCTGGTGGGCGGCGTCCCACTCGACCACCTGCGTGCTCGCGCGCAGCGAGTTGTCCTCGCGCCGGACGCCGGTCACCCAGGCCTCGTAGCTGGCCAGCTCCCGGTTGATCGGCTCAACCTTGCGCATCGCGCAGCACGCCTGCGGGTCCCTGTCGTGCAGCCTCGGGCCGAACTGGGCGTCCTGCTCGACGACCGTCAGCCTGGGGAGCGCCTCGACGATGCGGACGTCGACGGTGTGGGCGAGGGCGTCCCGGGTGCCGATGGTCTCGGCGAAGTGGTAGCCGGTCTGCAGGAACAGCACGTCGACGCCGGGGACGTGCCGGGCCGCGAGGTGCGGCACGACGGTGTCGGCGGCCATCGAGCAGGCCACCACGAGGTTCCTGCCGAAGGTCTCGGCGGCCCAGGCCAGCACCTCGTCGGCTGAGGCGTCGGCGAAGCGCGTGGCGGCCTCCTCGGCGATGGCGCGCAGCTCCTCGCTGCTGCGCACGCGGCCCGGGCCGTGCGCCGGTGGTGCGATCGTGGTCATCGCAGGGACTCCTCGTCGCTGCGGTGCGCCCACTCGGAGAACGTCTCGCCGACCGTGCGCCCGGCGAGGTAGTTGCGCACCACCCGCTCGACGTAGTCGGGCAGGTCGGCCGCCGTGACCTTCAGGCCGCGCAGGGTGCGGCCGAGGCCGGGCTCCTCCCGGTTGTCGGAGGCCAGTCCACCGCCCAGGTGCACCTGGTAGGCGAACTCGTTGCTGCCGTCGGCCCCACGCGCGAGCTGACCCTTCAGGCCGATGTCGGCCACCTGGATGCGGGCGCAGGAGTTGGGGCAGCCGTTGACGTTGAGCGTGATCGGCGTGTCCAGCTCCACGCCTGCCAGCCGCTGCTCCAGTTCGGCGATGGTCTCGCGCGCGGTGTCCTTGGTGTTGACGAAGCTGAGCTTGCAGAACTCGATGCCGGTGCAGGCCATCGTGTTGCGCCGGAACGGGGAGGGCTTGGCGGTGAACCCGATCTCCTCGGTCGCCGCGGTGAGCTCATCCACCGCGTCGGGGCGGACGTCCAGGACCAGGACCTTCTGGTGCGGAGTGAATCGGATCCTTCCCGAGCCCGCCGCCTCGGCCAGGTCAGCCAGGGCCAGCAGGCGGGTTCCGGAGGCCCGCCCGACGGTGGGGGCGAGACCGACGTAGAGGTTGCCGTCCTTCTGCTCGTGGACGCCGACGTGGTCACCCGGGGTCCTGGCGGGCTCGGGGGCGGGGCCGTCGGGGAGGCGGTGGCCGAGGTACTCGGTCTCCAGCACCTCGCGGAACTTCTCCGGGCCCCACTCCGCCAGCAGGAACTTCAGCCGGGCCTTGTTGCGGAGCCTGCGGTAGCCGTAGTCGCGGAAGATCCGGATGACGCCGTACCAGACGTCCAAGGCCTGCTCCTCGGTGACGAACGCGCCCAGCCGCTCGGCCAGGCGGGGCGTCGTCGAGAGTGCTCCGCCCACCCACAGGTCGTAGCCGGGGCCGAGCTCGGGGTGGTTCACGCCCACGAGCGAGATGTCGTTGATCTCGTGCACGACGTCGAGGCTGGGGTGCCCGGTGATGGCGGTCTTGAACTTGCGGGGCAGGTTCGCGACCGTCTCGTCGCCGACGTAGGTCTCCACGATCCTGCGGATGACCGGCGTCGGGTCGATGATCTCGTCCTTCGCGATCCCGGCCACGGGCGAGCCGAGGAACCCGCGCGGGGTGTCGCCGCAGGCCATGGTGGTCTGCATGCCGACCTCCTCGAGCCGCCGCCAGATCTCCGGGATGTCCTCGATAGCCACCCAGTGCAGCTGGATGTTCTGCCGGTCGGAGATGTCGGCGGTGTCGCGGGCGAAGTCCTTCGAGATGTTCCCGACGACGCGCAACTGCTCGGTCGTGAGCGCGCCGCCGTCGATGCGGATTCGCATCATGAAGTAGCGGTCGGACAGCTCCTGGTCGCTGAGCTTGCCGGTCTTGCTGCCGTCGAAGCCCTGGGCGCGCTGGGTGTAGATGCCCAGCCAGCGGAAACGGCCGAAGGCGTCGCTCTCCGGGATGGAGTCGAAGCCCTCCTTCGAGTAGATCTCCTTGATGCGCCGGGCCACGTTGAGCGGGTTCTCGACCCCCTTCATCTCCTCGTTGGGGTTCAGGGGCGCGGTGCCGTCGACGAGCCACTGGCCGTTGGACTTGCCGGACGCGGACGGGCGGACACGGTCGCTGGTGCTGGTGGTGGTCATGGTTCCTTCTGGGGGTGGGGCTGCACAGAAAGGGGCCCGATGAACCGGGAGGTGATCCGGGCTCAGTCACGGCCCGGAGACTTGGGGGTTGTCGGGCGTCAGTTGCCCGGACACATGGCGGATGCGACGCGCACCAGGTCCACGTGAGCCCTGCTCACGAGTCTGGGGTTGCGGCTGTGCTTCATGGGTGAGGAACCTACGCGGAATCCGGGGTCACCGGAACCCCAGGATCTCAGGCACTGGACGCCTCCCGTGGCCCTGAGCGCAACGTTCTCCACAGGCGAACGGGTATTCCCACAACCCCGACGAGTTTCAGGCGAATGTTGCGCAGGGTCGCTGCTCGGGGAGGGCCTCTGGCAAGCTGGCGCCATGACTGGGTTCTCCTTCGCCACGGCCGCAGCGATCAGGTTCGGGGTGGGTGCCGTCGAGGCCCTGGCCGACGAGGCGGGCCGGCTCGGACGTCGTCCCTTCCTCGTCACCGGCTCCAACCGTGGCCGCACCGATCCCGTGACCGGCGAGCTGGGCGAGGTGGGCCACTTCGCGCTCGACGGCGAGCCCACCTTCGACGACGCCACGGCCGCCGTCGCCGCCGCGCGGGCCTGCGAGGCCGACGTGGTGGTCGGGATCGGGGGAGGGGCGGTGCTGGACCTGGCCAAGGCCGTAGCCATCTTGGTGGGGGCCGACGGCGAACCGCTCGACTACGCAGAGGTCATCGGCGCCGGCCACAGGCTCCCGGCGACCTCCCTGCCGTTCGTGGCCGTCCCGACGACAGCCGGTACCGGGTCCGAGGTCACCGCCAACGCCGTGCTGTCCTCGCCGGTGCACCGGGTGAAGGTGTCGCTGCGCTCGCCGTCGATGCTGGCGCGGGTGGCCATCGTCGACCCCGCACTGACCGTCACCTGCCCGCCCCAGGTGACCGCCCAGTCGGGGATGGACGCGCTCACCCAGTGCCTGGAGCCCCTGACCTCGAGGATGACCAACCCACTGGTCGAGGCACTGGCGCTGGCGGGCCTGCGCTCCGCGTCCCGCGGCCTGATGCGCGCCTACGACGACGGGCGTGACCTCGCGGCCCGCACCGACGTCGCCTTCTGCTCGTTGATGGGCGGACTCTCCCTGGCCAACGCCAAACTCGGAGCGGTCCACGGCCTGGCCGGGGTGCTGGGCGGCATCACCGGAGCCCCGCACGGCGCCATCTGTGCGGCGCTGCTGGCGCCCACCACAGCTGCCAACATCTCCGCGATGAGCGAGCGCGACCCGGACAACCCCGCACTCGCGGGCTACCTGCTCGGGGCCGAGGCGCTCACCGGGGTGCTCTCACTGCCCAGCCTGCTGGACTGGCTGTCGGACCTCGCCGCCCGCCTCGACAGCCCCACGCTTGCCGAGCTGGGACTGCGCTCCGCGGACCACGACGAGGTGGTGGCCAAGGCGGTGCGGGCGAGCTCCATGAAGGGCAACCCCATCGACCTCACCGAGGAGGAACTGCACCAGGTCCTCGCCGCGGCCTGAGACACTGGGCGCATGGATGACATCGAAGCCTTCTGGCAACGCGCACAGCAGCACGCACGCCTGGTCGGGATGCCGTCCGTGCTGGGGGTGAACCCGTTGGCGACGCTGCGTCCACCCGCCTGGTCCTTCGGCGCCACCGCAGAGCACGCCGACGGCCTGCTGCAGTTGGTGCTCGACGGCACCAAGACGGCCACCGCCACGGCCCTTTGGGAGTTCGAGGCGGAGGGCGAGGCGCTGCCTTCGGTGGGCACCCTGAGCATCATCACCGACGGGGCCGGCGTCCCCAGGGCGCTGCTCGGGGTCACGCGCGTGCGGACCGTGCCGTTCGACGAGGTGGACGAGGCGCACGCCCGCGCCGAGGGCGAGCGGGATCGCACCCTCGCCTCGTGGCGGGAGATCCACGAGCAATTCTTCACCGACTACGCCAGCCACGGTCGCGGGTTCGCGCCCGACATGCCCGTGGTGCTGGAGGAGTTCGAGGTGCTCTACAGCGAACCGGTGGAACGCTGACGCATGCGGCCCTCGAGTTTGCCGCCACCGGCCGATGAGTTCGTGTCCAGGTTCTCCTGTGGCGTTTCAACAAGTGGTTCTGGGCCCGTTCTCGGGCACAGAACCACTTGTTGACTTCGTGGAGGGCCGACGGGCGGCCAGTCGGTCGAGATGTTGCGTTCAGGAGGTGCGGTGGACCTTGTGGTTCGCGGCCTGCACGCGCGGCCGGACCACCAGCCGGTCGATGTTGACGTGCGCCGGGCGGGTGGCGACGAAGGCGATGCAGTCCGCGACGTCGTCGGCCACCAGCGGCTCCTCGACGCCGGCGTAGACCTTCGAGGCGCGCTCCGTGTCACCCCCGAAGCGGGTGAGGGAGAACTCCTCGGTCTCCACCATGCCGGGGCTGACCTCGCAGACCCGCACCGGGCGGTCCACGATCTCCAGGCGGAGCGCCCCGGCGACCGCGCGCTCACCGAACTTGGCCGCGTTGTAGCCGGCACCGCCTTCGTAGGCCGTCTCGGCGGCGGTGGAGGTGACGAACACGACGACGCCCTCGGCGGCCTCGAGCGCCGGCAGCAGCGCCTTGGTCACCCGACCGGTGCCCACCACGTTGAGCTCCAGCATCCGCGACCAGGCGTCAAGGTCGGCCTCGGCCACCGGTTCCTGCCCGAAGGCGCCCCCGGCGTTGTTCACCAGGACGTCCAGCCGCCCTCCCACCGCCTCGGCCAGACGGGCGACGTCGGCCTCGACGGTGATGTCGCAGGTGACGGCGGTGCCGCCGACCTCGGCGGCCAGTGCCTCGATCCGCTCCGTGCGGCGCGCCACGCACAGGACGTGGAAGCCGAGGGAGGCGAGGCGGCGGGCGGTGGCCTCGCCGATTCCCGACGAGGCGCCGGTGACAACGGCGGTTGGGGTCCTCATGCAGACAAATCTAGTCCGCCCGCCGCGGGCCTGCTCCCACGATGACGCGGACCCGGCACATTTCTGTACCGGGGTTCGGGGGTCGTTGGAAGTGGCTCGGGGGTCGTTGGAAGTCGAGACCCCGGCACATGTCTGTACCGGGGCTCGGGGGTCGTTGGAAGTCGAGACCCCGGCACATGTCTGTACCGGGGCTCGGGGGTCGTTGGAAGTCGAGACCCCGGCACGTGTCTGTACCGGGGCTCGGGGGTCCACGGGGGCGGAGCCCCCGTGCGTCTACTTCTTGCCCTGGTTCTTCACTGCCTCGATGGAGGCGGCTGCGGCGTCGGGGTCCAGGTAGCGGCCACCGCGCGTGACGGGGGACAGGTTCTCGTCGAGTTCGTAGTACAGCGGGATGCCGGTGGGGATGTTGAGGCCCGAGATCTCGTCGTCGGAGATGCCGTCGAGGTGCTTGACCAGTGCCCGCAGCGAGTTGCCGTGGGCCGCGACCATCACCGTCTTGCCGGCCTGCAGGTCCGGGACGATGTCCGAGGTCCAGTAGGGCAGCATGCGGGCGACGACGTCCTTGAGGCACTCCGTGAGCGGGCGCTCGGACTCGGGGATGTCCGCGTAGCGCGGGTCGTTGTGCTGGCTGAACTCACCGTCGGGGTCGATGGCCGGCGGCGGCACGTCGTAGCTGCGCCGCCACTGCATGAACTGCTCCTCGCCGAACTGGTCGCGGATCTCGGTCTTGTTGAGACCCTGCAGCTTGCCGTAGTGGCGCTCGTTGAGACGCCAGCTGCGCTTCACCGGGATCCAGTGCCTGTCGCAGCCGTCCAGCGTGATGTTCGCGGTGTGGATGGCGCGGCGCAGCAGCGAGGTGTGCAGCACGTCGGGGAGCAGGCCCTCGACCTTCAGCAGCTCGGCGGCCTTCTCGGCCTCGCCGACGCCCTTCTCGTTGATGTCGACGTCCACCCAGCCGGTGAACAGGTTCTTGGCGTTCCATTCGCTCTCGCCGTGGCGGAGCAGGATCAACTTCTGCGTCATGCACCAAACACTACAAGCCGCGCCGTGCGCCGGGAACCGGGGTCAGGCGTTGGGCCATTCGTGGCCCTCGGGGGTGCTGCCGGTGACCAGGTAGATGACGCGACGGGCGACGGCGACGGCGTGGTCCGCGAAGCGCTCGTAGTAGCGACCGAGCAGGGCGACGTCGACGGCCTGGGCGGTGGTCCCGGTCCAGCTGTCGTCGAGGACGGTGGTGAAGTGCTCGCGACGCAGGTCGTCAACCTCGGCGTCGATGGCGGCCAGCTGGAGGGCCTCGGTGGCGTCGTGGTCCCGGAGGCTGGCCGAGGCGACGCGGATCATCTTCACGCACACCTCGCTCATCCGCAGGAAGTTCGGCTCGAGGTCCCCGATCACGGCGTGGCTCGGGAACCGGAGCCGGGCGATCTTCGCGATGTGGGCGGCGAGGTCACCCATGCGGGCGAGTTCGAAGACGACGCGGATGGCGGAGACGATGGTGCGCAGCTCCCCGGCGACCGGGGCCTGCAGCATCAGGAGCGAGAGGCACTTGTACTCGAGCTCCTCGTGCATGGTGTCCAGCTTGGCGTCGTCGGAGATCACTGTCTCAGCCCGTTCGAGGTCTGCGCTGAGCAGGGCCTGGGTGGCCTCCACCATCGCGATCTCGACAAGGTGTGACATCTCGTGGAGCTGCTCGAGGACGGACTCGAGTTCCTCGTGGTAGCTGGCGCGCATCATGGTCACGGCCCTTTCTTCGGCATTCATCGTTGAGTTCTAGGAGTCTAGTCTGCGGGCACCCCCGCCGTTGGGGACGAGGACTCCATCGAACATAGCCAACGCATCCGACAGTTCCATGCGTGAGGGTGTCGCGCAGGTGAACAGCAGGTGAATCCTCGGACTCGGTCCGCCCGGGTGTGGTCGAGCACACCGGTGGGGTGGGGCATAGGATGCCGTCATGTCCCCTGCCCTGGCCGGATTGATCGGTGCCCTGGTCGCGCTCGCGGTGGTCGCGGTCGGCTACGGCATCAGCCGCGGCATCAGGGCCCGGCGGGACCTGTCCGGACCCGCCCCCGGCTCCGAGGCCACCCCCGACCTGTCCCGGATCATCGCCGCGCTGAACCAGGGCGCGATCCTCGTCGGCTCGCACGACGAGGTGCTGGCCTCCAACGACGCCGGGGCCGCGATGGGCATCGTGCGCGGCGCCCGCGTCGGATTCAAGGAGCTCCTGGCGCTCGTCCGCGAGGTCAGGGACACCGGACACACCTACAAGGGGGCCATCGCGCGGGAGCGTGAACCCGGCGAGGAGCCGATGGACCTGACCGGGCGCGTCGTGCCCCTCGACGACGGGATGGTGCTCGTGATCACCGAGGACGAGACCGCCTCCAGACGCATAGACGCCGTCCGTCGCGACTTCGTCGCCAACGTCTCGCACGAACTGAAGACCCCGATCGGCGCCATCGCGATCCTCGCCGAGGCGATCGAGGCCGCCAGCGACGACCCCGAACAGGTCTCCAACTTCGTGCGCCGCCTGCACGTGGAGAGCAACCGCCTCGGCGAGCTCGTCAGCCAGATCATCGACCTGTCCCGACTGCAGTCCTCGGACCACACGGCCCTGGAGGAGGTGGTCGAGATCGACGAGGTCATCGACGAGGCGCTGAACCGGTCCCGCGTGCTCGCGGCCAACCGCGGGGTGAACCTGATCCGCGCCCGCGCCGCGTCGTTCCGGGTGCAGGGCAACTCCTGGCAGTTGGCCGACGCAGTCACCAACCTGGTCCAGAACGCCATCGTCTACTCGGACGTGAACGCCCGGGTGGCGGTCACCGTCGTGGGCGTCGCCGAGGACGGCGAGGAGTTCGTGGACATCAAGGTGGCCGACAACGGCATCGGGATCGAGCCCGAGGACCAGAGCCGCATCTTCGAGCGCTTCTACCGGGTGGACTACGGCCGCAGCCGGGAGAGCGGCGGCACCGGGCTCGGGCTCTCGATCGTCCGCCACATCGCGCTCTCGCACGGCGGCAGCATCCGGGTGTGGTCCAAACCGCACCAGGGTTCGACCTTCACTCTGCGTCTGCCGATCCAGTCCGCAGAGGCCGACCCCGACATCCCAGAGGACGAGGAACTGATCGAATGACCCGCATCCTGATCATCGAGGACGAGGACTCCTACCGTGAGGCTCTCGCCTTCATGCTCCGCAAGGAGGGATTCGACGTCTCGTCGGCTCCCGACGGTGCCGCCGGCCTGGCCGAGTTCGACGCCACCGGGGCCGACCTGGTGCTGCTGGACCTCATGATGCCCGGCATGCCGGGCATGGAGGTGTGCCGCCAGCTGCGGCAGCGCGGCAACGTCGCCATCGTGATGGTGACTGCGCGCGACTCAGAGGTGGACAAGGTGGTGGGCCTCGAGCTGGGGGCCGACGACTACGTCACCAAGCCGTTCAGCCACCGTGAACTCGTGGCCCGCATCCGTGCGGTGCTGCGCCGGGGCCAGGAGCAGGAGCTGCTGCCGGAGGTGGTCGAGGTGCAGGGCGTCCGCATCGACGTCGAGCGCCACCAGGTCAACGTGGACGGCCAGGACGTGCGGTTCGCGCTGCGCGAGTTCGAACTGTTGGAGCTGCTGCTGCGCAATGCGGGCAGGGTGATGACGCGCGGCCAGCTGATCGACCGGATCTGGGGCAGCGACTACGTCGGTGACACCAAGACCCTCGACGTCCACATCAAGCGGCTGCGTTCGAAGATCGAGAGGGACCCGTCGAACCCGGAACGGGTGATCACGGTCAGGGGACTGGGCTACAAGTACCAGGGCTGAGCCGCCCGGCGGCCTCAGGCCTGCAGGGCGTCGGCGAAGTCCTCGTGCTCGGTGGAGAACACCGGTACGTCGAGCGTGAGGTTCGTGCCGCCGTCGAACTGCAGCGTGACCTCCGCCAGCCGGCCCGGGACCAGGGCGGCGTCCTCGACCAGCGCGTTGGAGGCGTCGAGCTTCAGGGCCCCGTCGCGGGGGATGTCGGCGGTGACGGCGAGTGCCGTCGACTGGCCGCGCCCACCGTTCTCGTCCTCGGGGGTGACCACCGCGCCCTGCAGCGTCACGGCCTCGAACGAACTGATGGTGCCCAGCAGCACGGCCTGGGAGCCGTCGGTCACGAGCACGAAGTTGCGTGCCTTCACAGGACCGGAATCGGCCTGCGTGCCGGCCGCCGGCGGGGACTCGTAGTGCCAGTCACCTGCGGTGCAGCCAGTGGCCAGTACGGCGGTCAGGGCCGTTGCTGCCAGCAGGGTGCGGATGCGTCGCTTCGGAGTGGGCACGGACATGGAGCTCCTCTGGGTAGGCGCGGGTCGCGGTCATCCTATACCGAAGAACTCGGATCAAGGGGATCCACCCCCGCTTCGTGATAGAATGGCCTGTGGAAAGGGGCCATAACCTATGACTTTTTCAGTCGGCGAAACGGTGGTCTACCCCAATCATGGGGCAGCAGTCATCGAGGACCTTGAGACCCGTCAGATCAAGGGCGAGGACAAACTTTACCTGGTGCTTCGAATCATCGGGCAGAACGATCTGGTGGTGAGGGTTCCGGCGCAGAACCTGGATCTGGTCGGAGTGAGGGACGTGGTCGACGCCGATGGCCTCGAGCGGGTCTTCAACGTGCTGCGGGCAGAGCACACCGAGGAGCCCACCAACTGGTCCCGCCGCTTCAAGGCGAACCTGGAGAAGCTGCACTCCGGAAACGTGATCAAGGTCTCCGAGGTCGTCCGCGACCTCTGGCGACGTGACCGTGACAAGGGTCTTTCCGCGGGCGAGAAGCGTATGCTCGCCAAGGCCCGCACCATCCTCGTCGCCGAACTGGCGCTCGCGGAGGACGTCGCGGAGGACAGGGCCGAGCACCTCCTGGACGAGGTCCTGGCTTCCTGAACACCAGAAGCACTGCATTGAACGATTTCGTGCCGGCCGTCGCCATCGTGGTGGCGGCCGGTTCTGGTTCCCGCCTCGGCGCCGACGTCCCGAAGGCGCTCGTCGAGCTGGACGGCGTGCCGATGGTGAGGCGCTGCCTCGATGCCCTCGCCGACGGCGGTGTCACTTCCGTCGTGGTGACCGTCCCGGCCTCGTACGAGGCCCGATTCCAAGAAGCTCTCTCAGGTTCCCCGGTGCCGTTCCGGACGGTCGTGGGAGGGGCGCGCAGGCAGGACTCCGTGCGTCTCGGTGCCGAGGCGCTGGCCGCCGGGAATCCCGCTGACGCCGTCGTCCTGGTCCATGACGCGGCCCGCCCACTGGTCCCCTCCGGCGTGGTCGCCCACGTCAGCCGCGCGGTCGCCGCGGGTGCGGGAGCAGTTGTTCCGGCCGTGCCGGTGATCGACTCGATCCGCGAGTTGGACGACCTCGGCAGCCGGGTCGTGGAGCGGTCCCGGCTGCGGGCCGTCCAGACCCCGCAGGGCTTCCGGCTCGGGACGCTGCTGGCGGCACACCGGCACGTCGAGGCGGAGGGGATCGAGGTGACCGACGACGCCGGCGCTGCCGAGGCCATCGGGCACGCCGTGACCCTGGTGCCGGGCCACCGCGACGCCATGAAGATCACCGAGCCCGTCGACATGGTGCTCGCACACGCGATCCTCGCAGGGAGGAAGTGATGGGCAACCGTGTCGGCATCGGCACCGACGTGCACCGGCTCGTGGAGGGCGTGCCCATGTGGGTGGCGGGGCTCCACTTCCCGGAGGAGCGTGTGGGTCTCAGCGGCCACTCCGACGGCGACGTCGCGGCCCACGCGGCCTGCGACGCGCTGCTCGGCGCCGCGGGACTGGGCGACCTGGGTTCCAACTACGGCACGGCCGAACCGGAGTGGGCCGGCGCCAGCGGCGTCGCGTTCCTGTCCGAGACCGCTCGGCGCGTGCGCGCGGCCGGCTACGAGATCGACAACGTCGCGGTGCAGGTGATCGGCAACCGTCCCCGGATGGCCGCGCGCCGCGAGGAGGCTGAACGGGTGCTCTCCGACGCACTCGGGGCACCGGTCAGCGTGTCCGCCACCACCACCGACGGCCTCGGCCTGACCGGCCGGGGCGAGGGCGTCGCGGCCACGGCAGTCGCCTCGCTCACCACCTAGCGGTTTTCAGCGCACTTCGCTGGTGGGGGCGGTCCAGGTGTTGCACACCGACATCCCCGGGTCGTTGAAGCCGCGCTGGATCCACAGCTCGCGGTTCTCGCCGCGGCCGTGGTCACCGGGCTCGCTGGGGTCCCCGCCGAAGCGTTCGCGCAGCTGGTCGTCGCCGATCTCAAAGCTGATCGTGGAGATGGCGTCGACGTCAGCGTCCTCGACCCCCATGCTCTCGCCGAGCGAACGCAGCCCCAGGCCGGCGAAACAGTCCGCCTGGACCTCGGTGCGGCGACTGAGCTCCAGTGCCACCGACTCGTCCTCCTCCTCGTAGGCGAGGTAGGCCGACGAGGCGAAGATCCCGGTCCGTCCCTGCATGGCGTGGCCGTACTCGTGGGCCATGATCAGTTCGAACAGGATCCGCTCGGACGCGACGCCCGGGGGAAGCACGTCGGCGATGTCGGGGGCCAGGTACAGGTTCTGGTCGCCGCCGCAGAAGAACGCGTTCTGCGACTCCGCAGTGCCGCACGGCGTGTTCACGGTGCCGCCGCCCGGGTACACGGTCACGCGCGGCTGGTAGGCGACGAAGCCCGCGGCCTCCAGCGTGGGTCCCCAGGCCCGGGTCAGGCACCCGATGTAGGTGGTCATCCGGTCCTCGAGCTCGTCGTTGGTCAACGAGCCGGTGGCCCCGTCCAAGGTGAGGTCGCAACGCACCGGCACCGGGAAGGTCTCCTCGTAGATCGGGTTCTCCTCCAGCAGTTCGATGAGCTCGCCCATGGTCTCGGGGAACTTGAGCTCCGGCGGGGAGCTGCTGACGGTCGGGACCTGGTAGTCCTCGTTGCGGTAGTCGGGCCCGACGTCTTCGGAGCCGCCGCCCGAGACGAACGCGTAGACCAGCAGCGCGATCAGTGCGATGCCGGCGCCGATGACGGCCCCGACCAGCACCGGCGGCGGTCCCTTCTTCTTGGGTGCCGCGGGCGGACCGAACTGGCCGGGTGCGCCGTGGCCGGGCCCGAAGGCCCCGGTGCCCTGCTGGTACTGCTGGCCGAACTGCTGCTGGGGCAGCGCCTGGCCGGGAGCCTGGAACTGGCCGCCGCCCCAACCGCCGAAGCTCGACTGGCCGGGGTGCGGGGCGGGGTTGCCGAACTGAGGTCCCTGGGGGCGCCCGAAAGGATTCTGCGGTTGCGTCACGAGCACAGGGTAACCGCAAGCCGGGGCAGGGGTTGAAAGATGCAACATTGTCTTCCCAGCGGTCCGACGGTGCGATACCGTCCGTTGCGAGACTCACGAACAAATAGGAGACCGGACCTTGTTGAAGACCTCCTCCGTCGGGCGCGTCCAGCGCCTGCTATCCGTGCTTTGCCTGGTCGTGCTCGCGACGTTCCTCGGGGCCACCGCCGCGCACGCCGAGGGTCCGATCGCAGACACCTACGAGTTCGACGGCCAGCTGGGCCCCGACGGAATCCTCAAGGCCACCGAGACCATCACCTTCGGTGACGCCGCCCCCGACCGGCTGACCCAGCGCCTGGCGCTGCGGGCGCCGATCGACGACACCCGCAGCTTCGTCTACGAGATCACGGGTGTGCAGGCAACCATCGGCGGTGCCGCGGCCGACGCCGAGGTCACGGAGGACGGCGACTACCTCGTCGTGGCGTTGGACACCTCCGACGCCGGCAACCAGCCGATCACCATCAGCTACGAGGTCTCGGGCGCCACCCGCTCGGACCAGGGCGCCACGGGCGAGCTCACCATCTTCAGCTGGCGCGCCCTCCAGGGCCTCAGCGTCGAGGTGGCGGAGGTCAGCGGCACGATCCGCGTCGGCGCCGTCGTCGAGCTGATCGACTGCCTCGCGGGCCCGCCCGGTGCCGTGGTCAAGTGCGAGCTCTACGCCGCCGGCACCCACGACGCCCCGTTGCCCACGTTCAAGAGCTTCGAGCGCGGCATCGGCGAGCAGGTGACCATCACCGTCGGCGTCGCCGGTTCCGCAGTGGCGGCCACCGACGTCGTGCACGAGGACTGGAGCCTCAACCGCGCCTTCGCCATCACTCCGCTCACCATCCTCACCGCCCTCGGCGCCCTCCTGCTCGGCGCGCTGGCGCTGTACCTGCTGCACCGCCGCACCGGCGTCGACGCCTCCCACGACGGCGAGTTCGCCCCCGTGGCCACCTTCCGTCCCGTCGGTGACGGCGAGTCCGTCTTCGAGATCCACGACGGTGTGCGGCCGGGCCACGTCGGCACCGTCGCGGACGAGCGGGTGGACCCCGTCGACGTCACCGCCACCCTGCTGGACCTGGCGGTCCGGGGCCACCTCCTGATCACCGAGCTCCCGCACGACCAGCACGGGCTGCTGGACTGGAAGCTCAGCCGTACCGAGACCGGCGGCGACGAGCTGGCCGCCTTCGAGACCCAGATCCTGGACGCCATCGCCCCGATCGGCGGCGAGACGCTCGTCTCGACGCTGCCGGCGACGCTCAGTCCCGTGATCGGCAACATCCAGAGCGCCCTCTACGACGACGTCGTGCAGCGTGGCTGGTTCGAGTCCCGGCCGGACTCCACCCGGAACAACTGGCGCCGCATCGGCATCATCGGCGTCGTCGCGGCCGCGGTCGCCGCCGGCCTGCTGATCGTGTTCACCCAGTTCGGCTTCCTGGGACTCGTGCTCGTGCTGCTCGCGCTGGCGCTGCTGTGGGTGGCCGACCGGATGCCGCGCCGCACCAAGAAGGGTGCCAAGCTCGTCAGCGGCCTCGGAGCGCTGTCGTCCCTGCTGACCACGCACCCGACGGACAACATGCCCTCGGGGCGCGAGCTGCCGGAGATCTCACGGCTGCTGCCGTATGCCGTCGTGCTGGGAGGTAAGGGCCGCTGGCTGGAGGCGATGGTCCGCGCCGACGACGACGCCACCCCCGACCCCACCGACATCTCCTGGTACCACGCACCCGAGACCTGGCACCTGAGGGACCTTCCGGCCTCGCTCACCCAGTTCATCCACACGGTGCAGGGGGAGCTGTTCGCCCGCTGAGGACCGGGACCTGACGAGAGCGGGGCGCCGACCGGATCATCCGGTCGGCGCCCCGCTGCAACGTCAGGTCGGGCTCAGAGCTCGAAGCCCGGGTAGAGGGGGTGGGCCTGCAGCATGCCGCCGGCGACGTTGTGGCTGTTCGCCGCGACGTCGGACGCCAGGTCGTACTTGGCCTTGCCGGGCTTGCCGTCCTTCGTGGGCACCGGGGTGGTGGAGCGCAGGACCTCGTCGATCAGCTGCGCCACCGAGTCCATGTCCGAGGTGGTGAAGCCGCGCGAGGTCAGGGCGGGGGTTCCCAGACGGACGCCGCTGGTGTACCAGGCGCCGTTGGGGTCGTTGGGGACTGCGTTGCGGTTGGTCACGATCCCCGCGTCCAGCAGCGCCGACTCGGCCTGGCGGCCGGTCAGGCCGTAGCCGGTGACGTCGAGCAGCACGATGTGGTTGTCGGTGCCGCCGGTGACGAGCTTCCCGCCCCGGGTCAGGAGCCCCTCGGCGAGCGCCTTGGCGTTGTCGGCCACGGCCTGCGCGTAGGTCTGGAACTCCTTGGTGCGGGCCTCGGCCAGCGCCACGGCCTTGGCGGCCATCACGTGGCTGAGCGGACCGCCCAGGACGAGCGGGCAGCCACGGTCGACGTCCGCCGCGTACTCCTGGGTGGCCAGCACCATGCCGCCGCGAGGCCCTCGCAGCGACTTGTGGGTGGTGGTGGTGACGACCTGGGCGTAGGGAATCGGGTCCTCCTCGCCGGTGAACACCTTGCCGGCGACGAGGCCGGCGAAGTGAGCCATGTCAACCATCAGCACGGCGCCCACCTCGTCGGCGATCTCACGCATCTTGGCGAAGTTCACGCGGCGGGGGTAGGCGGAGTAGCCGGCGACGAGGATCAGCGGCTTGAACTCCCGGGCCTTCGCGGCGACGGCGTCGTAGTCCAGCAACTGGGTCTCGGGATCGGTGCCGTAGTGGTTCTGGTGGAACATCTTGCCCGACACGTTGGGGCGGAAGCCGTGGGTCAGGTGCCCACCGGCGTCGAGGCTCATGCCCAGGAGGCGCTGCTGTCCGAAACGGGCGCGCAGGGTCTCCCAGTCGGCTTCGGTGAGGGCTTGGACATTCTTGACGCCGAACTCCTCAAGGGCGGGCATCTCCACGTGGTGGGCGAGGATCGCCCAGTAGGCGGTCAGGTTGGCGTCGATGCCGGAGTGCGGCTGGACGTAGGCGTACTCGGCGCCGAACAGTTCGCGGGCGTGCTCCGCAGCGACTGACTCGACGGTGTCGACGTTCTGGCAACCGGCGTAGAAGCGGTGCCCGACGGTACCCTCGGCGTACTTGTCACTGAGCCAGGTCCCCATGGTGGCGAGGACGGGCAGGCTTGCGTAGTTCTCGGACGCGATGAGCTTCAGCGAGTCACGCTGGTCCGCGAGCTCCGAGCGCGTGGCCTCCGCGATGCGGGGTTCCACTGCTTCGATGGTGCTGAGCAGTGTCTGGTAGGCCTTGCTGAGTTCAGAGATGTCGGTCACAGTTCTCCTTGTCGGGTGTCTTGCCCTCAGTCTAGGGCGCCCGGGCGTCGGGGCCGAGCGGCCGTGGCTCCCTGATCGTCTACCCTCGACCCGTGGGTCACGAAGTTACGAGACGCGCCGCCCTCCTGGGCCTCGCGGCAGCAGCGGTGTCCGGCTGTTCGTTCGAGCCGGTGGACTTCAACCCCCCGAGCGAGAGTCCCACCCCCACTGCCAGCGTCGATCCCGCCAAGGAGGTCGACTCCGAGTACTTCCTGCGGTCCCGCGACGGCATTGCCAAGAACCTGCCCGAGGGCGACTACGGTTCGCTGGTGGTATCCACCCCGCACTTCGACGCGACACTGCAGGGCTGGTTCACCGGCGACAGGTTGTCGCTGGAGACCGCGGCGCAGGTGGGCGAGGCGACACCGCTGAAGGCTCCACCGGGCTACCAGCTCGCGGCGTTCACGCTCAAGGGCGGCCTGCCGGCCTACGTCGAGACCACCGAGCACGTCGTGACCAGCGAGCTCAGGGTGGGCAGCAACCGCATCCCGTTGCCCAACCTGTTCGACAAGTTCAACCCGTCCTCGGGCAGCTACCTCACGGAGTGGGAGATGTTCATCTTCAGCGTGCTGCCGGATGACCAGATCACACTCGAGGTCACCGACGAGGGCCAGACCGTCAGCGTCGACCTGCGCACCGGCCTTCCGGTCACCGACGAGGCCTGGAACGCCAACCTGGGCTTCCGGGAGCGCTGGGACATCACCTGTGCCCCGGAGAACGGCACGTTCAGGCGCGGGTTCACCACGCAACCCCCCGCGGAACTGCAGGCCCAGAGCGGCGAGGTGGTGCTGACGCTGCGGCCGGACAGTGAACTCCTTCCCTGGACGCCGATCCTTGGTTGGGCGCCGGAGGGCAAGCAGTGGCTGGTCACCGCCATGAACGCGCGGATCCAGGCGGGGGGAGACGTCTTCGGGCAGCAGAACATCAACGTGGCGCAGTCGTTCACCTACCAGGACGCTGCTGGCCAGAAGATCCCTGCCGCCCACCCGGAGAGCGTCACGACAGAGGCCCTCGCCCGCACCCAGGTGGACCTGATGGTGATCTGGCCGGTGTCGGGCAGGGACGCCAGCGGCGTGCTCGGCATCAACCCCACGGGGCCCATCGAGGTGGACTACACCGACTACCAGAACATCCCGGCTGACTTCTCGACGCCGGCGGAGCCGTTGGAGTTCCTCATCGAGTACCAGCCGCGGCCCCGCCCGAGCTGAGCCGCGGCGCCCGGATCACTCCGCGGCGAGCAGGCGCTGCTGGCTGATCTCGTACAGCGACACCGAGGTGGCCACCGACGCGTTCAGGGACTCCACCTCGCTCGCGATCGGGATCGAGACCAGCAGGTCGCAGTGCTCCCGCACGAGGCGGGACAGCCCCTCGCCCTCGGAGCCGACCACGATCATCACGGGACCGTCGCTCGGGACGCCGGACAGCGGCACGTCACTCTCACCGGCGAGCCCCACGACGGTCATGCCCAGCTTCGAGGCCTTCTCCAGTGCACGGTTCAGGTTGGTGGCCATCGCCACCGGGATGCGGGCGGCGGCGCCGGCCGAGGTCTTCCACGCGGCTGCGGTCATCGAGGCCGAACGTCGGGCAGGGATTACGACGCCCTGCGCGCCGAACGCCGCGGCCGAGCGCACGATGGCCCCGAGGTTGCGGGGGTCGGTCACGCCGTCGAGCGCCACCACGAGCCCCTTGGCGTCCGCGGCGACGGCGTCTGCAAGCACGTCCTCGACGTCGGCGTACTCGTAGGCGGGCAGCTGGATGGCCACGCCCTGGTGGACGAGGCCTCCCGTCACGCGGTCCAGTTCTGCGCGGGTCACCTGCAGCAGCGGCATCGAGCGCTCGGCGGTGAACTTCAGGATCTCGCGCAGCCTGTCGTCGCGCTCAGCGCCCTCGGCAACCAGCGCCTGCTTGACGGGCATGCCCGCGAGCAGTGCCTCGAGCACTGGGTTGCGGCCCACCACCCAGTCGGCGCCGACGGCGGTGCGGGTGGTCCTGTTCTTCGCCGGCGTGCGCTTGGCCGCGGCCTGCTTGGCCTTGAAGGCCTTGTGGTAGGTGCGGTCCTCGGCCTTGGGCGTGGGGCCCTTGCCCTTGAGTGATCGGCGGATGCGACCCCCGGAGCCGGCGGTGTTCGCCTTGCCCTTCGAGGTGGCGCCGCGACGGGACGAGTTTCCGGGCATCAGTGCTTCTCCAAGCTCCAGCGCGGACCGCTGGGGGTGTCTGTGATGTTGAGGCCGAGGTGGGCCAGGGTGTCTCGGATGGCGTCGGCCGCGGCCCAGTCCTTGGCGGCGCGGGCGGTGTTGCGCTGCTCGAGGAGGTGCGCGACCAGGCCGTCGACGACGGGGGTCAGGTTGTCGACGGCCATGGCACCGGCCCACTCGGGCGCGGAGGGGTTCAGGCCCAGCACGTCGAGCATCGCGGTGATCGCGACGACGTGGGTGCCGACGGTGTCGGCGTCGCCGGAGGTGATGGCCTGGTTGCCGGCGCGGATCGCGTCGAACAGCGCCGCCACGGCCCCGGGGGTGCCGAGGTCCTCGTCCATCGAGCGCTGGAACGTGGCCCAGTGCTCCGTGGAGGGGGTGGGGTCCACCTGGGCCTCGCCCACCAGTTCGACGGCGCGGGCCAGGAAGGTGTCGATCCGTTCGATGGCCTTCTCGGCCTCGGCGAGCGAGCCGCGGGTGGCCTCGTCGGCGGGGGAGAACTCGATGGTTGAGCGGTAGTGCGGGGCGGCGAGGAAGTAACGGACCGCACGCGGCGAGTAGGTCTTCGTGACCTCGCTGACCTGCGCGGTGTTGCCCAACGACTTGCTCATCTTCTCGCCGGCCATCGTCACCCAGGCGTTGTGCATCCAGTGCCGGGCGAAGCCGTGGCCGGCCGCGGCGGACTGGGCGAGCTCGTTCTCGTGGTGGGGGAAGCGCAGGTCGATGCCGCCGCCGTGGATGTCGAAGGTGTCACCGAGGTACTTGCCCGCCATGGCGGAGCACTCCAGGTGCCAGCCGGGCCGGCCGCGTCCCCAGGGGGCGGGCCAGGAGGCCGTTTCGGGCTCGTCGGGCTTGTGGCCCTTCCACAGTGCGAAGTCGCGCGGGTCACGCTTGCCTCGTGGGTCGGCGTCGGCGGCGGCCTCCATCTCGTCGACCTTCTGGCCGGAGAGTTCGCCGTAGCGGGGCCACGAGCGCACGTCGAAGTACACGTCGCCGGAGGTGTCCTCGGCCACGTAGGCGTGGCCGCGCTCCAGGAGGACCTCGACCAGTTCCAGCATCTCGGTGATGTGTCCGGTTGCCCGCGGCTCGTAGGTGGGGGGCTTGCAGCCCAGCGCGGCGTAGGCGTCGTGCAGTTCACGCTCGAACTTGTAGGCGTGCGCCCACCACTCGAACCCGCTCTCCGCGGACTTGGCGAGGATCTTGTCGTCGATGTCGGTCACGTTCGCCACCACGGTGACCGCCAGGCCCTTGTGCTCCAGCCACCGGCGCAACACGTCGAAGACCACCTCCTTGCGGATGTGGCCGAGGTGCGGCGAGGACTGCACGGTCAGGCCGCAGTGGTAGATCGAGACCTCGCCCTCGACGAGGGGTTCGAGTGGGCGCACCGCACGGGCGGCGGTGTCGTACAGGCGGAAACTCACCCGACGAGTCTATCTGGCCGCAGTCGCTTCCACCGCCGCCACGGCCCGCAGCGCCGTCAGGGGGCCCGCGGTCCCGATCCGCGCCAGGTGGGAACCGACCTCCGCGACGAAGGGCTGCGGCCACGCGACGGCGCCCATCGGCCCCGCGAGCACGCGAGCCGCCAGCTCCTCGACCGTCAGGTCCCCGGATGCGACGCGCTCCCACAGGCCCGCGACGGCGGCGAGCACCTCCGGGGAGTCGGACAACCCGGCGCCACGGGTCAGGTGCAGCCACGCGGCCACCCCGAAGGCCAGCAGCGGGCTGCCCTCCTCACCGCGATCCAGGGCGATGTCACCCAGCCGCGCCGGGATCTTCGCCGAGGAGTTCAGCAGGATGCTCTCGAGTCGGTGGTGGATGAAGGGGTTGCGGTAGCGGTCCCAGGTGGCTGCGGTGAAGTCCGCCACCTCGTCGGCGGGCAGGTCGAGGGTGGGGGCGATCTCCTCGTCGAGGAGACGGCGCAGCCAGGGGCCGAGCACATCGTGGTCCACCGCCTCGGCCACGGACTCCACGCCGATCGCGGTGCCGGCCGCCGCCATGGCGGAGTGCAGGGCGTTGAGGACGCGCACCTTCAGGTCCCGGTAGGGGCGCAGGTCAGACACGAACCGGACGTTGAGGTCCAGGGCGTCGAGGGGGAGCACGTCGAGGAGTTCGCGCGGGCCCCGCAGGTACCAGGAGTGGAACCACTCCACCTGCACGGGGAACGCGTCCGGGACTCCCGGGGCGAGCTCCACGGGCCGGCTCGGGCGGCCGGGCACGATGCGGTCCACGAGGGTGTCGAGGAATATGACCTGGTCGGCCAGCCAGGCCTGGAACTCGGGACCCAGGCCCCAGGCGTCGGCCATCCGCCGCACCAGGGCGGCGAGGGTGGAGCCGTTGTCGGCGATCAACTCCACCGGCAGCACGAACAGGGTGCCGGCGGCTGGGATCGTGGCGAACCGCTCGGCGAGGAACCAGGTGAGCTTGCCCGGGAACGAACGGACCTCCGCGCGCCGGTCACCGAGTCCCGCGTCCTCCTCGGACCATGCGATGCCGGCTTCGGTGGTGTTGGACACCACGACCCGCACCTGTGGGTCGCGTGCCAGTGCGGCGAAGCCGTGCGGGTTCGTGTGCGTGTTGAGGCCCGAGTCGACGCACTCGATGACGGTGCGCCGCGACTGCTCCGCGCCGTCGTGCAGCCCCTGCTGGACCACCGTCCAGCGGCCGCCCTGCGCCATCAGGCGCGCGACGCCGTCGGAGTTGCGTGGCTGCACGAGGGTGACGCGGATGTCCGCGCCCGCCTCCGCGTTCAACCGCTGGAACATCCAGTCGGCGAATCCCCGCAGGAAGACGCCCTCACCGAACTGGACAACTCTCATTGTGATCTCCTCGATCAGAACTCGACGAGGACCTTGACGTTGAGCTCAGCGTGCTCGAGCAGGTCCCTCATGGCATCGACGGTCGCGAACGCAGGCACGACGGCCGTCAGGATCGGGGAGATGTCCACCTCGCCCCGCTGGAGCAACTCGATCAGCGGTGCGAACGCGTCGAGGCTGTTTCGTGAGCCCAGCACGTCGAGCTCCTTGCGGATCAGCATCGACTGGTTGAACGAGACCTCGCGCTTGCCGTTGCCGATCAGGGCGATCCGCCCGCCGAAGGCCGCCGCCTCGATCGCGTTCAGGAAGCTCACCGGCAGGCCCGTGGCCTCGCCCACGAC
Source organism: Tessaracoccus rhinocerotis (assembly GCF_007197885.1). Taxonomy (GTDB): domain Bacteria; phylum Actinomycetota; class Actinomycetes; order Propionibacteriales; family Propionibacteriaceae; genus Arachnia; species Arachnia rhinocerotis. The sequence continues at coordinate 935,209 of NZ_VKKG01000001.1, read as the reverse complement.
GTCGAACCCGTCGCCGCCGGTGGCCTCGGACATCAGCTCGGCGACGGTGGTCGCGGTCAGGTCCACGGCGGAGGACGCGCCCAGTTCCCGGGCGATGGCGAGCCGCTCGGGCACGATGTCGGCGATGTGCACCTCGGCCCCGCGTGCCAGCGCGGAGACCATGGTGAGCATGCCGATGGCGCCGGCGCCCAGGACCAGCACGCGATCGCGTTCGGTGACTCGCGCCCGGTTCATGGCGTGCCAGCCGATCGAGAAGGGCTCCACCATCGCCGCGTGCTTCGGGTCCAGGCCGTCGGCCGGGTAGAGCCGGTCCACCGGCATGGTGATGTACTCCTGGAACGAGCCGTCGCGGTGCACGCCCATGGTCTGGTTGGACTCGCAGCAGTTCACCAACCCGCGCCGGCAGGAGTAGCACTCGCCGCAGTTGAAGTAGGGGTTGCCGGTGACGAGCTGCCCGGCGCGCAGGTCCCCGGAGTCCCCGTTGACCTCGGTGATCTCGCCGGACCACTCGTGGCCCGGCACGCGGGGGTAGCTGGCGAACGGCTGGTTCCCGGTGAACGTCTGCAGGTCCGAGCCGCAGATACCGGCGTAGCGGACGCGCACGAGGGCCTCGCCGGGAGCCGGCGTGGGGCGCTCGGCGTCCACGACGGCGATCTCGCCGGGGCTGGTCACCTGGACCTTCAACATGTGGTTCCTTCTGGCGGGGTGGGTGGCTGGGTCGGAGGGGCTGCAGGTCAGAAGACGGGGCCCAGCAGCCAAGGCACGAACTCCTGGGACCCGTAGCCGAGGTCCTCGCTCCTGGTCCGCTCGCCGGAGGCCGCCGAGACGATGCGTTCGTAGATCTCCCGGCCCTTGTCGGCCACGGGGACGCCCTGCTCAACGATGTCGCCGGCGTCGAGGTCCATGTCATCGGGCATCCGGCGGAACAGCGTGGAGTTCGTGGAGACCTTGACCACCGGCACGATGCCGTAGCCGAGGGCGGACCCGCGGCCGGTGGTGAACACGACGACGTTGGCACCGCCCGCGATCAGGCCGGTCACGGACACCGGGTCGTAGCCCGGGGTGTCCATGAAGCCGAACCCCGGCTCGTCGATCGGCTCGGCGTACTCGTAGACCGCCGCCATCGGCGAGTGCCCGCCCTTCGCCACGGCGCCGAGGGACTTCTCCAGGATGGTGGTGATGCCACCCTCCTTGTTGCCGGGGGAGGGGTTGTTGTCCAGCGACTCCCCGGTGACCTCGACGTCCGACTCCCAGCGGGCGATGATGTCGCGCAATTTCTGGGCCACCCCGTCCGAGACGGCCCGGTTGAGCAGCAGGTCCTCCGCGCCGTAGATCTCGGGCGTCTCAGCCAGCACCGACCTGCCGCCGCGCGCCACCAGCATGTCCGAGGCCACGCCGAGCGCCGGGTTGGCGGTGATCCCGGACCAGCCGTCGGAGCCGCCGCAGTTGAGTCCCATCACGAGTTCGCTGACAGGAAAGTCCTCGCGGGTGACCTCACCCATGTCCCGCGCCAGTTGTTCGACGGCCCGGATGCCGGCGTCGATGGTGGCCCTGGTGCCGCCCATGTCCTGGATGCCCAGTTCGAGGATGTGGAGGTCGTCGCGGCGCGGGATGTCCGCCATGAAGTCCGTCATCTGGTTGACCTCGCAGCCGAGCGCCACCACCAGGACACCGCCGACGTTGGCGTGCCCGGCGTAGCCGGCCAGGGTGCGGCGCAGGCGGCGCAGGTTGTCCCCGTCGCCCGACATTCCGCAGCCGCTGGTGTGGGTGACGGGTACGACCGCGTCGATGCCGTCGAAGTCCTCCAGGATGCCGGCGCGGGTGACGGCGTCGGCGATCCGCTGGCAGACCGTTGCCGAGCAGTTGACGGTGGACACGATCGCGATCACGTTGCGCGTGGCCACCCTGCCGTCGGAGCGGCGGATGCCCTTGAAGGTGCCGGAGCCGTCCAGCGTCAGCTCGGGTGGGTGTGCGGCCGCCGTCGCGCCGTGCTCGGGGGCACCGTGGTCGCCGTAGGTGAGGTTGTGGGAGTGGACGTGGTCGCCGACGGCGATGTCGCGGGTGGCGTAGCCGATGACGTGGCCGTACTTGATCACGGGAGAGCCGGCGGCGACGTCGTGGACCGCCACCTTGTGGCCCACGGGCACCGGTCCGCCCTCGCGGATGACGACTCCGACGTCGTCACCGGGCCCGAGGATGTGCAGGCCGTCGATCTCGCTCATGTTGCTCCCGTTTCATTGAACAAAACGCTGCTCTCGTCCAAACGAAACACTACACGCGTGAAAGGGCTTTCACCAACGTGGTCCGTGAGCGTCCTGCCCCCTCGGGCGGGGGATCAGCCCGGATCGCGCTCCCGGGACTTCGCCCGTTCGCGGGCGCGGAGGGCCTCGATGTCGAAGCCGAACGAGACGGGCAGTTCCGGGTCGTTGGCGCCGTCCTCCCACGGGTCGTAGGGGGGCTCCTCCTCGTCGTCGGCGAAGCCCTGGGAGGGGTCGTACTTGTTGAGGAGCTCCTGCCCCACGGGCATGACGTTGCTCATCTCCTCGTCGGGCAGGGTGCGCAGCACGTCGGCCACGTAGCCGGAGGCGGCCTCCACGATGCTCACCTCGTGGTTCTCCCGCTGCGACATGTACCAGCGGTAGTCCAGTAGTTCGTGGAAGAACTGCGCGGGGTCGCGCTTGCCGGCGAGGTCCGGCGGGATGCGCGAGGTGGCCGGTTCGAAGACCTCCATCAGCCACTTGTGGGCGGCCACGCTCTCGGTCATGGTGCCGGGGATCTTCGCACGGAACGTGTCCATGTCGTTGAGCAGGCGGCGTGCCTGGTGCTCCTCGGCGTCCAGCCCGGTGAGCCGCATCAGGCGACGCGAGTGGTGCCCGGCCTCGACCACCTTCGGCTGCATCCGGATGGTGCTGCCGTCGGCCGAGGTGCTGACGTCGATCTCCGCGACGTCGAAGCCGAGCGCGTTCAGGCGGCGCACGCGTCCCTCGAGCCGGTAGAGCTCCGACTCGGAGAACTCCTCGACGCCGGTGAGCTCGGCCCACAGTGAGTGGTAGCGGTCGACGATGGTCTCGACGAGCCACTGCGGCTGCAGCGACGGGTCCAGCATGCCGCCGGCCTCGAGGTCGCTGAACTCGCCGAACAGGTTGGTGGTGGCGATCTGGAGGTCGTGCGCGCGCTGTCCGTCGGTCAGCTTGGCGTGCAGCTCGCCGGTCTCCGCGTCCACGAGGTAGGCGGCGAACTCTCCGGCATCGCGGCGGAACAGGATGTTGGACAGCGAGACGTCGCCCCAGTAGAAGCCCGTGAGGTGGAGGCGTGCGAACAGCACCACCATCGCGTCCAGGAGCCGGTTCACGGTGTCCAGCTTCACGCCGGAGTAGAACAGTGCGCGGTACGGCAGCGAGAACGGCAGGTGCCGGGTGAGCAGGATCGGGTCGAGGACGTTGCCCTCGGAGTCATTGCGCCCGAGGACCACGCCCACGGGTTCGACGGCTGGCACGTCCAGCCGACGCAGCTCGGTGAGCTGCCGGTACTCGTGGACGGCCACCTCCTCGAGGATCTCCTTGGCGGCCAGGATGTCGTCGCCGACCTGGATGAAGCGGACGACGTGGCGGGAGATGCCTCGGGGCAGTGCCACCAGGTGGGCGGTGGGCCAGGACTCCAGCGGCACGTTCCACGGCAGCCGAATCAGGTCGGCGTCTGGTTTCGCGGCTAGGAATCTGGGCACGCGGAACAGTCTAGTGGGGGCGTCGAGCCGGGTCGCTCACCCCAGGCGTCCGAGCGCCTCGCGGGTGACGGCGAGCAGGTCGTCGCGCCCCTCCACGCCCACGCTCAGGCGCAGCAGCCCGTCGGTGATGCCGGCGGCCGCCTGCGCCGCGGGGGTCATGGAGGCGTGGGTCATCGTCTTCGGGTGGCACACGAGGGACTCCACGCCACCGAGCGACTCGGCCAGGTGGAAGACCTGCAGCCCGTCGAGGAACCGGTTCACGGCGGGGCGTCCGCCGGACAGCTCGAGGCTGATGACCGATCCGGGGCCGGACATCTGGCGCCCGGCCAGCTCGTGGTCCGGATGCGAGGCCAGCCCGGGGTAGTGGACGGCCGCGACGGAGGGGTGCGCCTCGAGCAGGTCGGCCAGCGCCTCGGCGTTCTCGCGGTGCACGCGCAGCCGCGCGTCCAGGGTGCGCAGTCCGCGCATGGTGAGGTAGGCGTCGAAGGGGCTGGCCGTGAGTCCGAGGGTGTTGGCCCAGTGGCGCAGCAGCTCGTGGTGCTCCTGCGTGCGGGCGATCGCGACGCCGCCCACGACGTCGGAGTGGCCGTTGATGAACTTGGTGGTGGAGTGGATCACGAAGTCCGCCCCGAGAACGAGCGGCTGCTGCAGGAGGGGGGAACAGAAGGTGTTGTCCACGGCCACCTGGGCCCCGGCGCGATGGCCGAGGTCGGAGACCGCCGCGATGTCGGTGATCCGCAGCAGGGGGTTGGACGGGGTCTCGATCCACACGAGATCGGTGGGCGCGGCCAGCGCCCCCGCGGTGGCTTCCGAGTCGGTCAGGTCCACCAGTTCGACCGTGAACCGTCCCTTGGCGGCGAGTGCGGTGAACAGCCGCCAGGTGCCGCCGTAGGCGTCGTGGGCGAGAATCACGCGGCCGCCTACCGGCACCAAGGCCTCGACGACGAGGGTGATCGCTGCCATGCCCGTGGCCACGTTCGTGGCGCCTGCCCCGCCCTCGAGGTCGGCGAGGGCGTCGTTGAGGATGTCTCGCGTCGGGTTGCCCGAGCGGGAGTAGTCGTAGGGCCCGGGGGACTCGGGCGAGGAGAACACGTAGTTGCTGGAAAGGTGGATCGGTGGCACCACCGCTCCGTGGCCGGTGTCCCGGGCCATGCCGGCCCTGGCCGCCCTGGTCCAACGTCCGAGTTCTGCCATGCATCCTCCTGGTATTCGAGCCGTCACTGTAGCAACGACCCACTGGCGATGACGCGGGCGTTCACTGGGGGAGGAAAGGCGAAGGCCCCCGCCGGCGGGGGCCTTCGTCTCGGGAGCAGCTGGATCAGCTGATGCGATCCTCGGTGGTGTTGTTGAACACGTGGACGTGCTCGGGATCGATCTCGAGGCGGACGACCTCACCCTTCTGGGGTGCGGTGCGGGCGCCGACGCGGGCCACGATCTGCGGGGCGTTGACGAGCTCGTCCTCGGAGAGGCCGGCCAGCGTGCCGTACAGGTAGGAGTCCGCACCGAGCTCCTCGACCACTGCGATGTCGAGCGCGATGCCCTGGCCGGTGGAGGAGATCTTGAAGGTCTCCGGGCGGATGCCCAGGGTGACCGTCTCGTCGCCGTCGGCCTTGGCCAGGGTCTCGCGGGGGACCGGGACGGTGTAGTCACCGATCGTGGCACCGCCCTCGGTGACCTTGCCGATCATCAGGTTCATCGCGGGCGAACCGATGAAGCCGGCGACGAAGAGGTTGTTCGGGGTGTCGTACAGGGCCAGCGGGGAGTCGACCTGCTGCAGGATGCCGTCCTTGAGGACCGCGACGCGGTCACCCATGGTCATTGCCTCGACCTGGTCGTGCGTGACGTAGACGGTGGTGACACCGAGACGACGCTGCAGGGCGGCGATCTGCGTGCGGGTGGAGACGCGGAGCTTGGCGTCGAGGTTCGACAGCGGCTCGTCCATGAGGAACACCTGCGGCTGGCGCACGATGGCGCGGCCCATGGCGACGCGCTGGCGCTGGCCGCCGGAGAGTGCCTTCGGCTTGCGGCTGAGGAAGTCCTCGAGGCCGAGGAGGTGTGCAGCCTCCTGGACGCGCTTCTGGCGCTCGGCCTTGGGGACGTTCTGCATCTTCAGGGCGAAGCCCATGTTGTCCGCAACGGTCATGTGCGGGTACAGGGCGTAGTTCTGGAACACCATGGCGATGTCCCGGTCCTTCGGAGGCAGGTCGGTGACGTCCCGGTCACCGATGAAGATGTTTCCGGCGTTGACCTCTTCGAGACCCGCGAGCATTCGCAGGGAGGTCGACTTGCCACAGCCGGAGGGGCCGACGAGAACCATGAACTCGCCATCCTCGATCTCGAGGTTGAGCTTGTTGACGGCGGCTCGATCGGAGCCCGGGTAGATGCGTGATGCATCGCGGTAGCTAACAGTGGCCATGCCACATTCCTTTCCACGGGCAGGTACGTGCCCGACGATCCGTAGTGGAGGAAGTGCTTCTTCCGTCCCGGACTCTACAGGTGGGCAAGTGCTGACGCGAGGCAGGTGCCCGGAACGTGATCTTTTCGAGACATAGTGGCTTCCGCGTACCATTCGACGCGTGACCCAATCCCCTGAGCTGCCCGAGGCCGAGCCCGCCGCCGACACGACGGCCGACAAGGAGAAGGAGTGGTGGGAGGACTCGGGCATGCCCTGGAACTCCAAGCCCGGTCGCGCCGACATCGCCTGCCTGGTCTGGTTCGGCGTCGTCGGGGTCTTCAGCCTGGTGCTGATCCCGATGCGCGCCTGGCTGATGGCCGCCGCGCCCGACATCCTGGCGATGGGCACCGGCAGCCGCACCGCCGTCGCCGCCAGCGGGGCGCTCGCCTCCGTGGGGCAGATGGGCCACTGGCCGTGGGTGCTGCTCGTGGCCTCGGTCCTGAGCCTCAAGTTCGACTGGATCTACTGGTGGGCGGGCAAGCTGTGGGGTCGCGGGATGATCGAGGTCTGGGCCGGCCGCAGCAAGCGCGCCGCCCGCAACTACGCCCGTGCCGAGCGCTGGGCCGAGAAGCTGGGGCCGCTCGGCTTCTTCATCGCCTACATCCCCATCCCGCTGCCGTTGATGCAGGTGGTCTTCGTCATCTCCGGCGCAGCGAACATGAGCCTGAGGCGCTTCCTGGTCTACGACTACATCGCGTCGACGGTGTGGTTGTGCTTCTACTTCTGGCTCGGCTGGCAGCTGGGCGAGCCCGTCGTGGAGATCCTCGACTGGTACGCCAGGATCGCCGGCTACGTGGCCATCGGCCTGGTCGTGGTGATCGTCGTCGGTGCGGTCATCAAGGGCCGCAGGGACGAGGCCGCCAAGCGCCAGGGCTGATCAGGCCCGGCCGACGACGGCGACGAGGAACGTGCTGTCCGGCGAGAAGGGCCGCAGGTCCCACGTGGAGAGCTTCAGCTGCACCGCGAGGCCGGCGGCGGTGACGTCGTCGAAGAACTCCCCGAACTCGTAGCCCCGGCCCGCTCCGAAGCCGATGACGGCCCGGCCCTCGGGAGCGAGGTGTGCGCCCATGCGGCGCAGTACGTCCACCCGGGTGCTCTCCGCCAGGAACCCGACGACGTTGCCGGCACACAGGATGGCGTCGAAGCCGGCCTCGATGCCCTTGGCAGGGAGGTCCAGCTCCGCCAGGTCCTGCACCACGTACTCGGGGCCGGGGTGCTCGTCCTTCGCCGCGGCGATCAGCACGGGGTCGACGTCGACGCCCACCACCCGGTGGCCCAGTGAGTGCAGGTGCTCAGCGTGCCGGCCCGGCCCGCAACCGGCGTCCAGGACCCGCGAGTTCGGGGAGAGCATCGCGTGGACCGTGCGGGCCTCGCCCACCAGGTCATGGCCCGCCCGGGCCATCATCCGGAAGCGCTGGACGTAGCGGTGGGAGTGCTCGGGGTCCACCGCGATCATGCGGGACCACTTGCCTGGTTCGGGAGTCATGCCTCCCATTGTGGTGGAGCCTCCGGAGGGAGTCGAACCCTCGACCACTCGCTTACAAGGCGAGCGCTCTGGCCGCTGAGCTACGGAGGCGCTGGTGCAGCGTCGTCAATTGTGCCCAAACTGCGCCGGATATGGAAAAACCGGGGCCTCAGACGCCGGAGGCGACGGTGAACAGCTGGCCCTGGCCGCTGGCGTGCACCTGTTCGCCGGCGGGCACGAACACCGCCTCGCCGCAGCGCAGCCGGATCGGCTCGCCGTCGCCCTCGAGGAGGAAGTCCCCCTCGGCGACCACCAGGATGCGGCCCGAGTCGGCGCGGGGCACCTCCACGGCGCGGCCCTGGGCGATGGGTTGCACCAGCCAGACCTCGAACTCCTCGACGTTGGAGGGGAACAGGTACAGGCCGTCGACCCCGTCGGAGGTGAGCACCCTGACCTCGGTGGGCTCGAACTTCACGACGTGCAGCAGGGCGTCGACGTCGATGTGCTTGCGGGTCAGGCCCCCGCGCAGGACGTTGTCGGAGTTGGCCATCACCTCAACGCCGGTGCCCTTCAGGTAGGCGTGCATGACGCCGGCCTCCAGGCTGACCGCCTGTCCGGGTTCCAGCGAGAACCGGTTCAGCAGGAGCGCGGCCAGGATGCCGGGGTCGCCCGGGAAGTGCTCGTCGAGCTCGACGGCGGTCTTGGCGAACTCGCCGAGCTCGCCCGGCGCGTCCAGCAGGCCGACGGCGGCGCCCAGCACCTCGTCGACCAGGTGTCGGCGCTCGCCCAGGGAGAGGACATCGAGGAAGACCTCCTGCAGCGCGGGAGTGGTGGTGCGCTCCCGCAGGGGCCCGATCACCGAGGCGAGGGTGTCGCCGACGCCCAGCGACTCGAACAGCTGGGCCGTCTTGGTGGGTTCCCGGAAGCCCAGCAGTCCCTCGAAGGGGGTCAGGGCGATGATCGTCTCGGGCTTGGGCCAGTCGTCGCGGAAGGCCCGCTCCGGGGAGTTCGTGGGGATGCCCTGCAGCGACTCGCGGGCGTAGCCCTGTTCCGCCTGTGAGCGCGACGGATGGGCCTGCAGGCTCAGCGGGGAGGCCGCGGACAGGAACTTGACCAGGTACGGCAGGCGACCCCCGAACGACGCCGCGGTCGCCTCGCCGAGGAGTTCGGTGGGCTGCTGGGCCAGGCGCGCCGAGAGGGTGCCGCCGCCGTCGACCGGCGAGTCCCCGAAGGGATGGGCGCCGAACCAGTACTCGGCGAAGGGTTCGCCGTCCGGCTCGCGCCCGAGCAGTCCCGGGATGACATCGGTGGTCCCCCAGGCGTAGTGCTGCTCGATCCCTCCGAGTCTGAACATGGCCTCCAGTGAACCTTGTCAGACGGGCGGTGGGCAAGCTCACGCGGCCGGGGCGCGTCGAATGACAATGGTGTCATTCGGAACGCGTATGATGGCGCGCATGTCGCACGCAGCCGCCGCCCCGGCCACCGAACTCACCGAACGCGATGCTGCCATGCTGGACTTCGAGGACAACTGGTTCACCTCGGCCGTCCCGAAGGAGCAGGCCATCATGGAGCACTTCGGGATCTCCACCACGCGCTACTACCAGCACCTGAACTCGCTGATCGACACCCCGGCTGCGCTGGCCCACAAGCCGCTCCTGGTGAAGCGGCTCCGCCGGCTCCGCTCCACGCGCCAGGCGGCGCGTTCGGCGCGTCGCCTCCAGGGCTGAGCGCCTAGGCGCCGCGGGACCAGGGCAGCCGCGCCCGCAGGTCCACCAGCCCCTTGCGCACGGTGCGCAGCCTCCCCACGCGGTAACCGCCCAGCTCAAGCCCCGCCTGCACCTCGAAGTGGTTCGCGGTGGCGCGGTCGCCGCTGCGCAGCCAGGACCAACCCGCAGCGACGAAGTAGGCGGGCACGAAGGGCAGCCCCAGGCAGTAGGCGTACTGCCAGGCGTGCTGGTCCTCGTGCTCCAGCAGGCCCGGGATCCGCTCCAGGGCCTCGGCCAGGGTCCGCTTCGGCACCAGCACGACGCTGCCGATGGTGAGCGCCGTCGCGGGCAGCCGCAGCCTCGCCCCCTCCGCCACCAGCAGGCCGTCCACCCTGCGCAGCCGGGAGCGGGTGGCGAGCGCAACCAGCAGCCCCAGCGGCGTGGAGAGGTTGGCGACGTTCGCGACGTTGCGCATCAGCCTGGACGAGCCCATTGCACGGCTCCTTTTGAGTGGCGGTACCTACCCCTCGTGACCCTAGCGGCTGGAAGACTCGACGGGACGAGACAACGGGTGGAATCACGGAGGAAACCAATGGGACCAGATGAACTGATGGCGGACCTGGACAGGGAGTTGCGCAACGTCCTCGGGGCGCTCGCGACGCTGGCGCCGGTCACCGAGGACGTCACCGTCTCCGACGAGAGGGGAGTCGTCCAGGTCACCGTCCGTCCGGACACGACGCTTGCCGCCATCTCGGTGGTTCCCGCATGGCAGGAGAAGGTGGAGCCCGGTGAGCTCGCCGGTGTGGTCGGAGAGGCACTCGGCCGCGCCCAGGCCAAGGCGATGGGATTCGACATCGACGCCCTCGAGGCCTCGGAGGCGGGACAGGGCCCGGAGGTGGACGAGGCGCAGGTCGAGGCCACGAGGGACGCACTGCTGCGGGAGAAGACCGAGGAGTTGCTGGCCCCCATCAGCGAGGACACCCTGCAGGCCAGGGTCGACGCCCTCCCGGACATGATCGAGGGTCTCAGCAGGCGCCTGGACGTCGAGACCCTGAAGATGCAGAACCTGACCGACGCCGACCTCCCACAGGATCCGGCCGACTTCGTCCCGGACGAGTCGGTGGGTGACTGGGTCCACACCGACTCCCGGATGGTCGGGGTGCGCGTGGTGGCGGGTCTCGTGTCCGAGGTCTCGATCAAGGAGAGCTGGGCGGCAGGCAGGTCCGGCAACGCCCTCACCGAGTCGTTCAACGAGATCATCGAGCGGTTGCCCGCAGTCGTGGCCGCCCAGAACAAGCAAGGAGATTCCCTGTGAGCGAGAACGTGACCCCGGGCAGCCGATTCTCCTGGCCCGACTCCGGGACCGACTACGGCACCATGCGCGGCGGCCAGTCCGGCCCGGACGCCCAGACCGGGACCCTCACCGAGGAGGCCGAGCCCGCCGAGGACTACGTCACCGGCGAGGCCGTCACCTCGGTACCGGACGACGCCGTGGACATCACCGGCGACACCACCGTCGTCGACGGCACGGTGGCTGTGGCACCCGACGGTTCCGTCGTGGACACCAGCGGCGAGGACACCGTGATCAGCACGTCGGAGGGGGTCGAGATCACGATTGCGGCGGACGGCACGGTGAGCGTCGACTCCGACTTCACCAACGGCGAGGAGGTCCTGGACATCTCCACGCTGGCGGTCGGCGGGTCCTTCGAGACCGAGGCCGGCACCGTCGTCACCCGCGACGAGGACGGTTCGATCACGATCGAGCAGGCAAACGGCCAGACCATGACGATCAACCCAGACGGCACCGTCGACGTCGACATCCCCGAGGGTCACGGCTCGGGCGCCGAGGGGGGAATCGGCTCCGAGGGAGGTGGCGGCGGCCCCGAGGGTGACGGCGCCGGCGAGGAGGAGCCCGCGGCCCAGGAGGGCGGCGGCGGGGGCGGACCCTCCGGTGGCGGCTCGTCCGGCGGCGGTGGTGGCGAGGACCCCGGTGCGGGTCTCGGCGGCGGCGCGGGCGGTGGTCCCGCCGGCGGTATCGGCGGCGGCCTCCCGTCCGGCGGAGGGATGCCCGGCGGAGGCGTCGGCAGCGGCCTGCCCTCCGGCGGTGTCGCTGATCCCGTCCCCGGCGGAAACGTCACCTGGCCCGGTTCGGACACCGGCGTGAGCCCGTCCGGCAGCTACCCGCAGCCCCCCACAGGCGGACCGACGACCGTCGATGACGGGTCGGGCGTGACCTCGCCCGGGATCGGTGACGACGGCCTGGTGCACAACCCGGTCGACACTGACGCCGACGGCATCCCCGACTACCGCGACGTCGACTCCGACAACGACGGCATCCCCGACTACGTCGAGGCGCGCCCCGACGAGGGCCTGCCCCGTCCGGGCGAGACGCCCCCGGGCGGTGGGGGACCCGGCGGCGGCATCGGTGGCGGCGGACTCCCCAGCGGTGGTGGACCCGGTGGTGGGGGCGGCCCGACCGGTGGTGGACCCGGTGGTGGGGGCGGCCCGACCGGTGGTGGACCCGGTGGTGGGGGCGGCCCCAGCGGTGGCGGTGGCCCGAGCGGCGGTGGACCCGGTGGTGGCGGTGGCCCGACCGGTGGTGGACCCGGCGGCGGGGGCGGTCCCAGCGGTGGTCCGAGCGATGGTGGGCCCGGCACCGCGACTGCGGAGGACTTCACCGTCGACCTGTCCGACATCCGGGACGACGCGGCGTACGTCGCCGACCTCGTGCCCCTCGCGGAGACCCTGAAGGCGTGCTTCGAGGCGGCCTCGCCGCTGGTCCAGCACTGGGGACTCTGGTTCGCGGCCGCGGGCCCCTACACCGGGGGCAACGAGAAGTTCGCCAACCAGTACGCAGGGGCGGCCAGGGAACTGGCCGCCATCTCGGAGGGCCTCCAGCAGACGGCCACCGACTACCAGACGCAAGAATCCGATGCCGTGCAGGTTGCGGCCAGCATCAACGAGTGAGGGTGAACTGAAATGGCACATGCAGTGACACGTGGAATGGGCAGCGGTTCGTCCAGCGCCGTCGCGAGCATCGAGGCGTGCTCGTTCCAGCTGGACGTCCAGTGGATCCTGGACATCATCGACAAGGTCCAGAACATGATCGGCAAGGTGAAGACGTTCTGCCACCAGGTCCTGGACAAGGCGGAGCGGATCCTGGACAAGCTGTCCGGCATCCTCACCTGGTTCTGCTGGATGCCTGCAGGCAAGTTCGCTAAGGCCGTTGTGGACAACGCCTGCAGGGTGCTGCGCAGGGCGGTGGACACCATTGCGACCATCTACGACCGGATCTACGAGGCCATGAAGCACGTCCTGGCCCCCTGGGAGGTCCGCTCCGCGGGTGAGCAGCTGCGCGACCAGCTGGCGCCGAAGTGTGCCGACTTCGCCATGACCCTCCACCCGGGGAACCTCAAGTCCGCGGGGTCGACGTGGACCGGCCCGGCGGCGGAGATGTTCAGCTCCAAGATGGACCGTCAGTACAACCATGCCAACGACGTGGCGGAGGCGGTGAAGAAGTTCGGACAGGCCGTCCAGAAGATCGGTGCCGACGGCGTGACCACGACCGTGACGTTCATCACGTCGCTGGTCACGGCCATCGGCGGCATCATCATCGCCATCGTCGAGATGGCGGCGGTGCCCGTGGGAACCGCCATCGGTGCCGCCCAGGTGTTGGCGCTGGTGGCCGCGATCTTCACCTACATCATGGTCTACGTGAAGGCGATGATGGGCATCATCGCGCAGGTCAGCGAGATGAACAACGCAGCCAGCTCGGTGCCCGGCTCGCAGTGGCCCAGGGCGGCCATCTGAGGAATGCCGCAGGTCTCCGGTGTTCGGGCGGGAGTTCTTTGCACTCGCTTGGGTGGAGTGCTAAGAATGGACTTAGCACTCGGCTCGTCTGAGTGCTACCGATCTGCAAGGTGAGGTCCACGGACCGTCCGTCGCGGGCACCGTCGCGGATCTACCCAGAACGAACATCCGGGGCAACCGCCCCCACTGACGGGAGGACTCCCGAAACACCATGGCAAAACTGATTGAATTCAACGAAGAGGCCCGCCGCGGGCTCGAGCGGGGCATGAACACCCTCGCCGACGCGGTCAAGGTCACGCTCGGCCCCAAGGGCCGCAACGTCGTGCTCCAGAAGTCGTGGGGCGCCCCCACCATCACCAACGACGGCGTCTCCATCGCCAAGGAGATCGAGCTCGAGGAGCCTTTCGAGAAGATCGGCGCCGAGCTCGTCAAGGAGGTCGCCAAGAAGACTGACGACGTCGCCGGCGACGGCACCACCACGGCCACCGTCGTGGCCCAGGCAATGGTCCGCGAGGGCCTGCGCAACGTTGCCTCCGGCGCCAACCCGATGGGTCTCAAGCGCGGCATCGAGAAGGCCGTCAAGGCCATCAGCGACGAGCTGACCAAGCTCGCGATCGACGTCGAGACCAAGGAGCAGATCGCCCAGACGGCTTCCATCTCCGCCGCTGACGCAGGTGTTGGAGAGATCATCTCCGAGGCCATGGACAAGGTCGGCAAGGAAGGCGTCATCACGGTCGAGGAGTCCAACACCTTCGGGCTGGACCTCGAACTGACCGAGGGCATGCGCTTCGACAAGGGCTACATCTCGCCCTACTTCGTGACCGATGCCGAGCGCATGGAAGCCACCCTGGACGACCCCTACATCCTGGTGGTCAACTCCAAGATCTCATCGCTCAAGGACCTGCTGCCCGTGCTGGAGAAGGTCATGCAGTCGAGCAAGCCGCTGCTGGTCATCGCTGAGGACGTCGAGGGCGAGGCGCTCGCCGGCCTGATCGTCAACAAGATCCGTGGCACCTTCAAGTCCGTCGCAGTCAAGGCGCCGGGCTTCGGTGACCGCCGCAAGGCCATGCTGGCCGACATCGCCATCCTGACCGGTGGCCAGGTCGTCTCCGAGGAGGTCGGCCTGTCGCTCGACGCCGTCTCCCTGGACCTGCTGGGCCGTGCGCGTTCCGTGCTCGTCACCAAGGACGAGACCACCATCGTCGAGGGCGCCGGCGAGTCCGCCGCCATCGAGGGTCGCGTGGCCCAGATCCGTCGCGAGATCGAGAACTCGGACTCCGACTACGACCGCGAGAAGCTCCAGGAGCGCCTCGCCAAGCTGGCCGGTGGCGTCGCAGTCATCAAGGTCGGCGCAGCCACCGAGGTGGAGCTCAAGGAGCGCAAGCACCGCATCGAGGACGCCGTCCGCAACGCGAAGGCGGCCGTCGAGGAGGGCATCGTGCCCGGCGGTGGCGTGGCCCTCCTCCAGGCCTCCGCAGCTGCGGCCTCCGTCATCGACGGACTCGAGGGTGACGAGGCCATCGGCGCGCAGATCGTGATCACCGCAGCCAAGGCGCCGCTGCGCCAGATCGCCACGAACGCCGGCCTCGAGGGCGGCGTCGTCGCGGAGAAGGTTGCAGGACTGCCGCAGGGTGAAGGCCTCAACGCCGCCACCGGCGAGTACGTCAACATGGTCGAGGCCGGAATCATCGACCCGGCCAAGGTGACCCGTTCCGCACTGCAGAACGCGGCCTCCATCGCGGCCCTGTTCCTCACCACCGAAGCGGTCATCGCGGACAAGCCCGAGAAGGCTGCCCCGATGCCCGGCGGTGGCGACGACATGGGTGGCATGGGCGGCATGGGCTTCTGAGCCCGCACCGCTGATCCGCATCTCGAGGGCGGTCCGACTCCGGTCGGGCCGCCCTTCGGCATGCTCGGGCTCAGGGACGGCGGCGGACCATGCGGTGCATCGCTACGCCGCCCCAGGACTGCCCGGCGCGGTGCGACTCGTCGAGGTCCACGAATCCGTGTCGTCGGTAGAACCGCTGGGCTGCCCTGTTGGCGCTCACCAACCACAGGTAGAGGTCCCGGCCGTCGTCGACGGCATCCAGCAGGGCGCTCCCGAGCCCGCGGTTGCGGAACTCCGGGTGCAGGTACAGCCGGTCCAGCTGGCGGGGCTCCGGAGCCGGGACGAACCCGAGTGCCGTCTCCCAGTCCATGGGGGCGTCGACCACGGAGACCACGCCGACGATCCGTCCGGCGACCTTCGCCGCCAGCCGCCTGCCGGTTCCGGGTTCGGCGAATTTTTCGCGCAGTTCCTGCACCCGCTCGTCGCGCTGCAGCCGCTGCCGATCCGCGAAGTCGTCCGGGACGATCCCGCGGTAGGCCTCGGCCTGTTGCGCGACCAGGAAGTCGAACCAGTCGCCCGCATCCTCGGGCTGCGGCGGGGCGATGACGGGCGAGTGCACCAGCGCAGGCTACTGGAGCAGAGTGTCTGCCGCCGGTTCGGGGTGGGCGTTGGCAAGATGGGGTCATGAGCATGTTGGAGGTCATCGCGCTGCACGCGGCAGACGCGGAGCGCGCCGAGGCCGGGGGAGCCGACCGCATCGAACTCCTCGGCACCATGGACCACGACGGGCTGTCCCCGGAACCGCGCACCGTCGAGAAGGTCCGCCGCGCCACGTCCATCCACATCCGACCCATGGTGCGGCTGCGGGCTGGCTTCGGCACGGACGGGGGCGAGGTGGTGCGGCTCAAGGGCCTGATCGAGAGCTACCTGGATTCCGGGGCCGACGGCGTCGTGCTCGGGTTCCTCAACGGCCACAACCACGTCGACGTCGAGGTGGTCACCGAGCTCGCGGGGGAGGGGAACTGGCCGTGGACCTTCCACCGGGCTGTCGACCACTGCCTCGACCTGGACCGGGCCTGGGCAACGCTCCTGGAGCTGCCCGGACTGGACCAGGTCCTCACCGCCGGCTCGGCCCGCGGGGTGGAGCAGGGGCTGGAGGAACTGATCCGCCGCGCCAAGGCCGACGAGCGTGTCGCGAGACTGGTGATGGCCGGGGGCGGGCTCCGCCCCGAGCACGTACCGTGGCTCGTCCGGGCCGGCGTGCGGGCGTTCCACATCGGCAGCCCCGCGCGCCCCGGCCGATCGTTCAAGGCCTACGTGGACTCCGACCTCGTGCAGACCTGGCGCGACCTCCTCGACGACACCGTCCGCCACCTACGACAGCCCACCCGGTGACGCGCCCCGTGCACCACCGCCCGGGAGCCCGAGTGCTCGTGCTCGCGGGGGACGCGGTGCTGCTGATCGCGGACTCGGACCCCGGCGTCGCGGGTTCCTGTTGGTGGGTGACGCCAGGGGGAGGCGTCGACGACGGCGAGAGCGCCCGCGAGGCCGCGGCCCGGGAGGCGCACGAGGAGACAGGGCTGCCGGTCGCCCCCGAACAACTCGAGGGGCCCGTCGCGGAACGCATCGCCGTGCATGGCTACTCGGACCGGGTGCTGGTGCAGCCCGAGTCCTTCTTCCTGCTCCGGACCGAGCGGTTCGAGCCCGACCGGCTCGCCTGGAGCGACAACGAGAACCGGCGCCTAAAGGGCTTCCGGTGGTGGCCCGTCCCGGAACTGCCGGAAGAGGTCTGGCCCGCCGACCTGCCACGACTCGCGCGGTGGGACGGCGGGGAGCCGGTGCAACTCGGGGTGATGGACGAGTCGACCGTCGCGCTGGACCGCGCGGAGCTTTCGAGGGTGCAGGACTACCTGCGGGGCTCCGCCCCGCGCCGGAGCCCGTAGGAGGCCCAGACGATGAAGACCGTGGCGGCGCTGAAGCCCAACAGCCACGGCACCTCGGGGAGCACCACCCCGAGCAGCAGCAGCGAGATCCCGGCCACGCAGGCCGCGGTTCCCATCCGGCCGGTCAAGGGCTTCGTGCGCAGGCCGAGGAGGCCGGCGGCCAGGACCAGCCACGCGGTGGTGCCGGGCACCAGCACGCCGATGCCCAGTCCGACGATCGCCAGCACCAACAGGGTGCGCAGCGTCTTGAGCGTGTCCGCGTTCAACGGCGCGGGCCCGGGGATACTGAACTGGCCCGGCGGCGGCAGCTCGGAGAGCGACAGCGGGGCCCCGGTCGGCGGGGGCAGGGGATCGCCCGACGGCGGTGGCAGTTCCTGCGAGCCGACGGTGGCGCTGTAGGTGTGGAACGGCTGGCGGGGGTCACGCCCGGCGCCGGGGAGCCGGTCCGGACCTGCGGTCAGGGCTGCCGAGGCGGTGGTGAAGGGTGCGGCCGGATCCCGCGTGGGTGGGGGGTCCGTGCGGATCTGGTCGAGGGGGGCCTGCGGCGCGGAGGGGTGGAAGCCCTGCGGCGGCGGGATCGGCCCGGGGGTTCGTGCCAGTTGGGGGACTGCCACCTCCAGCTCCTCCACCTCTGGGGTGGCGAAGCCGTCGGGGCGCTCAAGGGGCGCGTACGCCGCACCGTCGGTCCAAGTGGCCATGGAGCCATCCTAACGGTGGGTGCTGTGCAGCCCGCGTGAGCAGTTCGGTGCAAACAGGGCCCCGGCCTGTGCGCGAGGACCGCCGCCAGATAGATTCACCCGCAGGCGCCACCATTTGTTGGGGCCCCCAGTAAATGTTCGGAGTCCGCAGCAACGCCCGTGTCGGGGCCATCAACAGGAGTACAGCAATGGAAGTCGTCATCTGTCCGAATGAGGCGGAAGTCGGTGCCGTCGCGGCCGATCGCGTGATCTCGAGCATCGCCGGCAACCAGACCCCGGTCCTCGGAGTTGCCACCGGAAGCTCACCCGTCCAGCTCTACGAGGAGCTCGCCCGCCGCATCGAGGCCGGGGAGGTCGACCTCTCCCACGGGCTGGCGTTCGCGCTCGACGAGTACGTCGGCATCCCGCCCGAGCACCCGCTCAGCTACAAGGAGACCATCCGCCGCACGGTCCAGGAGCCGTTCCGGATGGACCCCGCACGGGTCCGCGTGCCGAACGGCTTCGCACCCGACCTGGCGGCGGCCGCCCTCGAGTACGACAACGCCATCGCCGACGCCGGCGGCGTCGACGTCCAGATCCTGGGCATCGGCACCAACGGCCACATCGGCTTCAACGAGCCCACCTCGTCGTTCTCCTCCCGCACCCGGGTCAAGACCCTCACCCGCCAGACGAGGGAGGACAACGCGCGCTTCTTCTCCGACGGCGAGGCCGTGCCCACGCACTGCGTCACCCAGGGCCTCGGCACCATCATGGAGGCCCGGGCGATCGTGATGGTGGCCTCCGGGGAGCACAAGGCCGACGCGGTGGCGGCCATGGTGGAGGGACCCGTCGCGGGGGTGTGTCCGGCGTCGATCCTGCAGTTCCATCCCAAGGTGTTCGTCGTGGTGGACGAGGCCGCCGGGGCCAAGCTCCGCTACGCCGATTACTTCCGCCACTCGCTCGAGCTCCCCATCACCGGGGGCCCCGACGATGGGTCCCAGCTGTCCAACGTCTCCGCCGGCTGACCCGCCCGCCGAGCCCGCCCGGCTCCCGGGTGGGCGCGGGCTTCCCCGGCGCGATACAGTGGGAAGTCGAGCGAGTAGATAGCGAGGGAATGGCTGTGCCCACTGGAAAGGTGCGGTTCTTCGACGCCGACAAGGGTTTTGGTTTCATCACCAAGGACGGCGGCGGCGACGTTTACGTGCGCGCCAACGTCCTGCCCGCGGGAGTGTCCTCCCTGAAGGCCGGGCAGCGCGTTGAGTTCGGCGTCATGGACGGCCGCCGCGGCGAGCAGGCGCTCTCCGTGGAGCTGATCGACGCACCGCCATCGCTGTCGAAGGCGCTGCGCAAGAAGCCCGAACAGATGGCGGTCATCGTCGAGGACCTGATCAGCCTCCTCGACTCACTGGGCAACGGATACCGCCGTGGCCGCCACCCCGATGACAAGCAAGCCGCGAGCACGGCGCAGTTGCTGCGCCGCGTCGCCGACGAACTGGAGTTGTGACCAATGGCCTCCCCCAAACTGGATGCAGTCACGGCGGCTGCGGTCGACCTCGCCCGCGAGGCCGCCGTCGAGCAGGCCGGTGCCGACGCCGTCGGCGAGCACCAGGCAGCCGTGGCGGAGGCCGAGCGCATCGTCACCCACTACTTCGACGCACAGCTGCCCGGCTACGCCGGCTGGCACTGGGCAGTGACCCTCGTGCGGGCCTCCCGGGCGAAGGAGCCCACGGTCAACGAGGTGGTCCTGCTGCCGCAGAGCGGCGCCCTCCTCGCGCCCGACTGGATCCCTTGGGAGGACCGGATCGGTCCCGGTGACATCGGCGCCGGCATGCTCATGGCGACGCCGGACAATGACCCACGCCTCGAGCCAGGGTTCGCCGCCACCGACCTCCCCGTCGACGCCGATCCGGCGGAGTGGGTGCAGCTGCGCTCCACCGTCGCCGAGCTCGGCCTCGGTCGTGAACGCGTCCTTTCCCGCGAGGGCAGGGACCTGGCGGCCGAGCGTTGGCTCGCAGGCCCTCCCGGACCCGACGACGAGGCCTCCCGCCAGGCGCCGGCCAATTGCGCCACCTGCGCCTACTTCGTGCCGCTGCGCGGCTCGCTGGGGACCCTGTTCGGCGCCTGCGCAAACGAGTACTCGCCCTCCGACGGCCGCGTGGTGAGCCTGGACCACGGGTGCGGGGGCCATTCCGACGTCGTCGCGGCGGAGCGTCCCCGGGAGCTGCCCGCGCCTGTCTTCGACACCATCAGCATCGACGACGGCCTCTTCGACTGACACGCACGGGGGCCCGCCCCCGTGGGCCCCGAGCCAGGTGCTCGCTCCGCTCGCGCGGACTTCGTATTCCGACGAACCGGGCTCGCTTCGCTCGCGGTGCGTCGGTCAGCCGCAGGTGGCCGTGATGACGAAGTCCTCCTCCTCGCCCGTGGCGTCGGGCTCGTTGAGGTTCATCAGGGCACCCGTGCCGGTGACGGTGAAGGTCTCGCCCTCCCAGGCGATGGAGGCGGTGCCGGTGCCGGGCATGACCTGGACGACGGTGCCGTCGGCGAGGACGACGCTGGCAGTCTCGACGGCGGAACGGTCCTCGGGTCCGGTGACGGCCACCTTGTCGTCGGCCTCCGCGTCGCTGCCGCTCATCGACCACTTGCCCTGGATCACGGTGCACGCGACCTTGTCGATCGTGATCTCGGTATCACCCACGCGGGCGGCGGCGCCACCCTCGGGGGCGGGGGTTTCCACCTCGCCGGGCTCGGCCGGCTGCTCGGGTTCGGCCTGTGGCTGGCTGGCGTTCGCCGAGCCGGTTCCCTCGCCGGGCAAGGGGACCTCGACCCCGGAATCGGTGCAGGCCGACATGGCGAGCACGGCGACGATGCCGACTCCGGAGAGGGTGATTGACTTCCAGTTCTTCATGTTCGTGGATCCTGCCTTTCCTCATGTCAGAATCTACCGGGTCCAGGAGGTCGCTCGGTACCACGCGGGCACGCGGCGTGATCAGCTCAGGGCCGCTAACATGGTCGCCCGTGATCAACAAGTCCCCAAAGGCCGTCCGTCGGCCCGAGTCCGCCCCGGCGGACACCAGCTCCTGGATCGAACGACACTTCAACATCACCGGCCGCGGTTCCACCGTCGGGCAGGAGTTGCGCGGTGGCCTCGTGACCTTCTTCGCGATGGCCTACATCATCGCGCTGAACCCCCTCATCATCGGCACGGCCACCGACAAGAACGGCCTGCTCATCTCGGGCGTCTCGCCGGACGTCGACGGCGCGGTCGCCGCTTCGATCGGCATGGTGGCCGCTGCCACCGCACTGATCGCCGGCGTCATGACCATCCTGATGGGCGTCATCGGCCGGTTCCCGATCGGTCTGGCGACAGGACTGGGCCTCAATGCCCTGGTCGCCTACGTCCTCGCGCCGCAGATGACGTGGCCGCAGGCCATGGGCCTGGTGGTGTGGGAGGGCATCCTGATCACCATCCTGGTGCTGACCGGCTTCCGGACCGCCGTGTTCAAGGCGGTGCCGAAGGCGCTGCGCACAGCCATCAGCGTCGGCATCGGCCTGTTCATCGCCTTCGTCGGCCTGATCAACGCCGGCGTGGTCCGCAGCACCGCCACCCCGCCGGTCGAGCTCGGCATCGCCGGCTCGCTCATGGGTTGGCCCATCCTCGTCTTCGTCGTCGGACTGTTCCTGCTGATCGCGCTGCACGTGCTCAGGGTCAAGGGCGCGATGCTGATCTCGATCGTCACCGCCACCGTCCTCGCCATCATCATCGAGGCCGTCTCGAAGCTCGGCCCGCAGAGCGCCGAGAACGCGACCGGGTGGGCGCTCAACGTCCCCGAGCTCGGCAACTTCGCCGCACCGGACCTCAGCCTGTTGGGCCGCGTGGACATGGTGGGCGCTTTCTTCGTGGACGGCCAATTCTCCGTCACGCGCTTCGTCGCCCTGCTGGTGCTCGTGTTCTCGCTCCTGCTCGCTGACTTCTTCGACACCATGGGCACGATGGTGGCCGTCGGCGCCGAAGGTGGCATCCTCGACGAGAACGACATGCCGCCGCACACCACCGAGATCCTGCTCGTCGACTCCCTGGCCGCCGTGGCCGGTGGCCTCGGCTCCGTCTCCTCCAACACCGCCTACGTCGAGTCGACCGCCGGCGTCGGCGAGGGCGCCCGCACGGGTCTCGCGTCGGTGTTCACCGGCATCGCCTTCTTGCTGGCCATCATCGCCTCGCCACTGATCAACATGGTCCCCTCCGAGGCGGCCTCGCCGGTCCTGGTGTTCGTGGGCTTCCTGATGATCGCCCAGGTGGTGGACGTCAACTGGAAGGACGCCGACCTCGCTATCCCGGCCTTCCTGACCATCATCCTGATGCCGTTCGCCTACTCGATCACCGTCGGCATCGGCGCAGGCTTCCTGGCCTACGTGTTCATCAAGCTGGTGCGCGGTCGGGCCAAGCAGGTCCACCCGCTGATGTACGTGGTGGCTGTCATGTTCATCATCTACTTCATGCAGGGCCCGATCCTTTCGCTGATCGAGGGCTGAGACCCGGTACGACACCCTCGACCACGACGACGACGGCCACCCCGGGCGGGGTGGCCGTCGTCGCTCTGCTCCTTGGAGCGTCCGGGTCAGCCGAAGCGGACGATGTTGTTGAACACCCACTCGTGCCGCTGCCGGAACTGCCAGGTGCCGTCGGCGGCCTTCGTGGCGTGCACGACGTCTGCCATCACGAAGGAGCGGCAACCACCGCGCCCGGTGGCAGCCGTGTCGCACTCGGTTCGCCACTGGCGCCCATCACTGGTGAAGGCGCCCGCCCTGCCCAGCGGGTTGGCCGCCCACTGTGTGCGGCTCATGTACGGCAGGTAGGTCAGGTTGTTGAAGTACCATCCGGACCGATTGGCGAAGGTGCCGTTCTCGCCGGTGACCTGGGTGGCCCAGATCTGGGTGGTGCACCGGATGGTCTGCGAGTACGGCTCGCAGGTGGTGTACCACCGCCGGCCGTTCACGTTGTGGAAGCCCGGCGTTGAATAGACGTCGAGCGCCGGGGTGGACGGCGAGGTGGTGGGCGCTGGAGTGGGCCGCCCGCTCGGCGTCGTGCTGGGCTCACCGGTCGGTTCGGGGCTGGGATCCGGGCTCGGCTCGAGGGTCGGGGTCGGCTCGGCCTCCTCGGCCGGCTCGTACTCGAGCGTCCGGACATCCTCGACGTGGCCCGCCGCGTCCTCCGAGCGGAAGTGGACGTAGGTCCGGCGCTCCGTGGACAGCTGTATCTGGATCTTCTCGGCCGGGTCGTAGGTACCCCACATCACGTTCTCCGAGCTGTTCGGGTCGCTGGAGGGGCCGGAGGACCACACGGTCCGGGTCACGCCCGAGCCGTGTTCGCCGTCGGAGGCGTTGAGCTCGACCACTGCGTCGCGGCCCTCGACCGCCTCGGTGGCGGTCGTGGTCGGTGCCGAGGTGTCGATCCGGATCCGGATCTCCGCCTCGCCGACGCGGCCGCCGTCGTCGGTGGCCCGGGCACGGAAGGTCACCTCGCCCTGCTCCTCGATGAAGACCGGGAAGGAGTAGTCCGCCCAGCCCGCGCCACCCTCGGTGCAGTCGGTCAGGCAGTACTCGAGTGCGACGATCTCGGAGTCGGTGACACCCCGGTCAGCCTGGACGCTGACGCGCGGCGCGGTGGTGTGCCAGCCGCTGGCCGCCAGGGAGTCCTCGGCGAAGTCGAGCAGGAGCACCGGCGGGGCGTCCGCGGGGGAGGGTGCGACGACGAAGAAGACGCCGAGCGCCTCCCTGACGACTCCGGCGACGGTTGCGTCCACCAGGGCGAAGTCGTCCACGGCGTCGTAGTCCCCGGCCACGACGGCGGCCCAGTCGGCCGGAACCCCGCTCGAGCGGGAACCGTCGGCGTAGGTGACGGTGACGGTTGCCGGGAACACCGGCGCGAGCCCTGGTGTGGTGAGGGTGGAGGCCGGGTCGACCTCGCTCACCTCGTCGGAGAGGGACTCGTGCACCGTGACCGTCGCCGAGAGAGCGACGGCGTCGACGGTTCCGGGGATGGTGAAGGAATCGCCGGCCTCGTCATAGTCCGTTGCGGCCACCGCGTCGGCGTCCCAGACCACGGCAAGATCATTGACCAGAGGGGAAAGGCCGGCGTCTGCTCGGTCCACGTCGGCCTCGTACAGGGCCCAGATGGTATCGGGGAGGTCTGGCAGTTCGCCGGGGACCGTGCGCAGCTCCACCTGCTCGTGCTCGATGAAGACACCGGGGTGGCCGGGGTCGATCGGGTCGGGATCGATGCTCGGGACGTCGGTGTTCTCACCGAAGACCTCCACCTCCGTGGCTCCCACAGGCCGGTTCTGGCCGGGGAAGGTGAAGCGGAGCGACGACGTGCGCACCTCCTCGAACTCGTGGCTGATCGGGTAGTCCCGCACGTCGTCGACGCCGACGGGCATCATCGGTGCCGCACCGGCCAGCGTGACGGCGACCCAGTCCTCGGACTCCTTGTCCCAGGTCTGGACCTCCACGTCGGAGGGGATGTACACCCCGCCGCCGCAGCTGGTGGTGGTGGGGCAGTCGGTCCAGGCGTGGAACGTGGTGCTGCTCACGTCCACCAGGAACGGCCAGCTGAGCGTGACGGTCGTGCCGCTGCTCTCCGGCCAGGCGTTCCAGTTGGTCCCCCGGTCGCTCCCGTTGCCGGAGGCGCCATCGATGAGGATCTCCGGTGAGCCCGCGTTGACGTGCGACAACTCGACGGTGGGGCCGTTGCCGCCCGGGTTGGTGGCCAGGGCCACGTTGATGGGGGCGGCTCCCGCGGCGGGGGCCAGCGATCCCATCACGGCGGTGGCCAACACCAGCGCCGCCACGGCGAGCCGCCCGATTGGGCCTCGGCTCCTGTTCACGTTCTTCTCCTTCGTAGTCATTGTCAGAGCCTCGCCTTCCCGGCCGTCACGAGGATGGTCTGGCGGTTGCGGGAGCTGAGCTGCCCGGCTGCCTGCCAGTCGTCGGTGACGTCGCGCACCGCCGCCAGGAACTCGCCTCGGTCGACGAACGGGGCCGACTCCCAGACCTCGTCCAGCAGCGTCACAGTCTGTTCCCGGCCGTCCCGGACCAGGGTGCGCTGCGGGTTCCGCAGCCCCGAGTCGGCGCCGGCGAAGGCGATGGTGTCCTCCGAGCGCTGGAAGTACATGTGGTAGGCGGAGTTGTTGCCGTTCCAGGCGGGCTCGAAGGTGGTGCCGTCGATCTCGAACAGGAAGTGGCCGTGGGTCTCGTCGGTCCGACGCCGGTACCCGTGCTGGATGGTGGCATCGAGCCCCAGCCGCCGGTAGAAGCTGAAGTTCAGGAACGACTTGGAACTGCCGAGTGCATTGAGCAGGGTCGGTCCGTAGAACAGGGACTGGATGTCGGCCCGGTCGTCGGAGGCCTCCGTGCGCAGCTCCATCGGGATCGTGACCTCGACGGTGTCGCCGACGGCCCACCTCCGGGCCGGGACGACGTGGTAGCCGCCGCTGGCCGCCGACTCCGGCTCCGCGCCGTTGACGGCCACGGTCGCACCGTTGGTCCAGGCGGGGATCCGGACGTGCAGCGCAAACTCGCCCCCACCGTCGGTGACGGTGATGTTGGACGTTTCCGCTTGGGGGTACTCCGTGATCTGCTGCACCACGACCCCCTTGGTGGTCCAGTCCAGGGTTGAGGGCATGTACAGGTTCACGTAGAGCGCCGAGTCGTCCTTGGCGTGGGTCCAGATGGTGTCCTGGTACTTGATGTGGCTCTCGAGGGCGCTGCCGCCGCAACAGGTGCCGATGTTGCCGTTGCCGTACTCCTTGGTGGCCCCGGGGTGGACCGGATACATGTAGCAGTTGCCGGGGCTCAGGGCCGTGCCCTCGTTGTCGGCGTTGTCGAGTCCGCGGGTGCGCCCGCCGAGGACGTGGTTGAGCAGGGTGCGCTCGTAGTAGTCCATGTAGGCGGCGTCCGGTTCCATGAAGAACAGGGACCGGGACACCTTCAACATGTTGTATGCCGCGCACGACTCGGCGTTGCGGCTGCCGATGTCCCCGGCGACGGTGTGCGGGGGACCCCACATCTCGCCTTCGCCGGTACCGCCGTGGGCATACATCCGACCCGGATTGATCATCGCGTAGAAGTTCCGGGCCGTGGCGTGGTAGTCGAAGCCCTCCGCGCCGGCCCGGGGCGTCAGTTCGGCCGCTGCCAGCTTGGCGTAGCCGACGAACTGGGGGATGTGCTGGTTCGCGTGCAGGTCAGTGAGGGGATCCTCGCCGGCCGTGCAGGAGGCGATCAGTCGATCCTGGTCGAAGAGCTGCGCGCATTCGAGGAACTCGTCGCGAGGCGCGTCGTACGGGTCCGGCTGGCCCTCCGAGATGACCCACAGGTCGTAGAGCGCCTCGTTCATGCCGCCGAACTCGCCGCCGATGTAGATGGACCACATCCGCTGCAGCTGCTCGACGGAGCACTTGGAGAGCCTGCTGTGCACCCAGTGCCCGATGCCCTGCGCCAGTGCCAGCGCGGGCTGGTATCCGCAGTGGCGGTACGCCTCCACCAGCCCGGCCAGGATCTTGGCGAGGGTGTAGTACGGCGCCCAGATCTCGCCGTAGGGGGCGAACTCCTCCAGCGCCGAGAACTGCCACTCGCCGTAGGCGGACAGGAAGCCGGGGTGCGAGTACGTGACGCCGCCCTTGCCCGCGGCCATCGCGGCGCGGCACTCCTCGAGACCGTCGACGAGTTGCTGCACCCGCTGCAGGATGGCCTCGTCGTGGGTGGATGCATAGGCCATGGAGAGCATGGACAGCATGTGTCCGCTGTAGTGGCCGCGCAGCAGGCCCGATGCCCCGGCCCGGTTCGTGCCCCGCACATAGTCGTCACCCCAGCGCTGCTCGATGGCGGCATCGACGCCCCCGTCGGGCCAGCCCTCCCAACCGCCGGCAGGACGGGCGGCCAGGGCCTCCTCCCGGGTGATGAGTCCCGCCTGCAGGCGGAAGATGACCAACAGGCTCTCGAGCGGGTAGCGACGTGCCAATTCCAGCATGTTGCGTCGGCCGCGCTCGAAGACGCTGCCCGGGTCCAGGGTGACGTCCGAGAGGGGGAACGGCTCCACCGACCAGCCCGCCGGGTTGGCTATCAGCCGGGCTGCCGCGGTCGCCGCGGGGGTGGGTGGTGCCGCGGACCCCAGCTGCGGCAGCAGGGTGCCTGCGGTCAGCGTTCCCCCTGCGACCGCGCCCCCCACGAGGACACCGCGACGGGAAAGCCGTGCGTGCCATGGTTGTGACGATTTCATTGCCTACTCCTCCTCGAGTCGAGCTCCGGAAACGTCGTTCGGTGACGTCCGTCCGAGGGATGTTACCGGGAACAATCGGTTTCGATAACCCTTTTCGGGAGGGCGATTCACACCCTTCCCGCACAGTGGTGCCACACTGGTGCCTGACCCGCGGACGAACGCCAGCGGGGCCGTCACGATGTCCGGGAAGGGAGTGCCGATGAGTGACCAGACGTTGCCGGCACGGCCCAACATCCGGCAGGTGGCTGCCGCCGCCGGTGTCTCGCACATGACCGTGTCCCGCGTCGTCAACAACCACCCGAGCATCCGACCGGAGACCCGCAAGCGGGTCCTGGAGGTGATCGCGCAACTCAACTACCGTCCCAACGTCGCCGCCCGGGCGCTGGCAACCCAGAAGACCCGACGCTTCGGGGTGCTGGTGGAGGCCGCCCAGGAGTACGGGCCCAGCAGCATGCTGCGCGGCGTGGAGACCGCCGCCCGCGCGGCCGGCTACTTCGTGACCTCCGTGGGTCTGCAGGACGAGGAGGGCGAACTGTCACCGCAGGCCGCAGTGGACCACCTGACGGGCCAGGGTGTCGACGCCCTGTGCGTCATCGCTCCCCGGTCCTCATCGGTGGCGACGCTGCGTCGGATCAACATCGACGTGCCCGTGCTGGTGATCAAGGCCGAGGGCGACCCCAACTTCCTGACCGTCTCCCTGGACCAGAAGCAGGGCGCGAACCTGCTCGTCGACCACCTGGCGGATCTCGGGCACCGCGACGTCCTGCACCTGTCGGGGCCGCTCGACTGGCTCGACGCCCGCGCCCGCGAGCGGGCCTACAACCACAGGCGCAAGGAGTGGGGGATGCGCGAGCGCCCCATCGTCGTGGGGGACTGGTCCGCGGACTTCGCCTATGACTTCGCCAAGGGCCTCAAGCGCCGGCCCGACTACACGGCGATCTTCGCGGCCAACGACGAGATGGCCCTCGGTCTGGTCCACGGCTTCCACGACCGCGGCATCTCGGTCCCCGACGAGATCAGCGTCGTCGGCTTCGACGACGTCCCGCTGGCCTCCCACTTCCTGCCTCCACTGACCACCGTCCGACAGGGCTTCCACGACCTGGGCGTGAAGGCCGTCGAGGTGATGAAGGCTGCCGCCGAGGGCAGCGAGATCCCACAGCGCACGAAGCTGGGGGTGGACCTGGTGGTGCGGTCCTCCACGGCGGCGCCGAGGTCCGGTGCGAGATGACCGAGCCGCTGGTCGAGCTCAGGGGAGTCACCGTCAGCTTCCCCGGGGTGGAGGCGCTGCAGGACGCGAGCATCCGGTTCTTCCCCGGTGAGGTGCACGCCCTCATGGGCCAGAACGGCGCCGGCAAGTCGACGGTCGTGAAGGTGCTCACCGGCGTCAACGCCCCTGCCTCCGGCGAGGTGCTCCTCGACGGGGAGTCGGTGGTGCTCAACTCACCGGCGGCCAGCCGGGACCTCGGCATCGCCACGGTGTTCCAGGACATCGAGCTGGGCCACCGGCTGAGCGTGGCGGAGAACATCATGCTGGGCAACGAGCCGCGCGGGAGGTTCGGGATCGACTGGCGTGCCCTGCGCACCTCCGCCAGTGAGCAACTGGCGCGCCTCGGGCTCGCTGACCTCGACCCGCGCACCAGGCTGGACGCGCTGACCCCGCCCGTCCAGCAACTCGTCGCCATTGCCCGCGCCATGGTTGGCGATCCGCGGGTGGTGCTGCTGGACGAGCCCACCTCGTCGCTCGAACCAGCCGACGTCAACCGGTTGTTCAAGGTGGTCCGCCAGCTCCGCGACAGCGGCGTCGCGGTCGTGTTCGTCTCGCACTTCCTCGAACAGGTCTACGCCATCAGCGACCGCATCACAGTGCTGCGCGACGGGCGCGTGGTGGGCGAGTTCGCCACCGACGACATCGACCGTGCCGAGCTGATCTCCAAGATGCTGGGCCAGGACTTCGAGGAGCTGCAGGCCCTCGGATCGCAGCGCCGTGCCCACCAGCAGGACCCAGAGGGGCCCCCCGTGCTGGTGGCCCGCGACATTGGCCGCGACGGCGAGTTCGAGGCCACGCACCTCGAGCTGTTCCCGGGCGAGATCGTGGCCCTGGCCGGGCTGCGCGGCTCCGGGCGGACCGAGCTGGCCCGGCTGCTCACGGCCACCGACCGCTCCGAGAGCGGTGCGTTGCTCGTTGCAGGCAGGCCCGTCACCCGCTCGGGGCCGGGAGCGGGGCTGCGGCGTCGACTCGTCCTCTCACCCGAGAACAGGCACCTCGGCGGGGTCATCGAGTCGATGAGCATCTCCGACAACATCATGCTCGCGCTGCAGGCGAACCGCGGCTGGGGCAGGCCGGTCTCCAGGCAGGAGCGGCAGGAGACCGTCGAGTGGTACATCGAGGTCCTGGGGATCGGCGACGTCCGCCCGGAGACGCTGGTCGGCACGCTGTCCGGCGGTGCGCAGCAGAAGGTGCTGCTGGCGCGCTGGCTGGCCACCCGCCCCCGGGTCCTGGTGCTCGACGAGCCCACCAAGGGGATCGACATCGCGGCGAAGCTCGCGATCCAGAAGCAGATCGCCCACCTCGCCGACGAGGGTATGGCGGTGGTCTTCATCTCCTCGGAGTTGGACGAGGTGGTGCGGCTGGGGGACAGGATCGTTGTCCTGAAGGACCGGCGCAAGATCGGGGAACTGAGCAACGGCCCAGGCGTGAGCGTGGACACGGTCGTCGAGTTGATCGCCGCCGACGACGACACTGCTTGACCAAATCGTTACCTTGTCGACGGGCCACAGGGCTTGCAGTGTTCCGAATGTTCCCGGTAACATCGGTGTTGCACGCGGAGGTCGCGTGCACGATTCGTCGGACCGGGTCCGCCTGCAGCAGCGCAGGCAACGCACCGATCCGCGGCATCTCAAGGAGGAGATTCATGGCAAACAACAGATTCCTCGCCAAGTTCATGGGACTTGTCGCGGTCGGCGCGCTCGCGCTGACGGCCTGCGGCGGTGACCCCGCCGGGGGCGAGGGGACCGAAGAGGGCCAGGCAACCTCGGGGGACCTCACCACCGTCGGTTTCGTGGCAGTCGGCCCCGAGGGGGCGTGGCGGCAGGCCAACGAGGCGAACATCCAGGAGACGTTCACCGAGGACGCTGGCTTCGAACTGAAGTACGCGCCTGCGGCCAACCTTGACCAGAAGTCCCAGATCGACGCGTTCACCTCGTTCGTGGACGAGGGCGTGGACGTGATCCTGCTCTCTGCCACAGAGGGCTCGGGCTGGGAGGACTCCCTGACCCGTGCGCAGGAGGCCGAGATCCCGGTCATCCTGATCGATCGTGGCATCGAGCCGGACAACACCGACCTCTACGTCACCCGCATCGCGCCGGACAACATCGAGGTCTCGTCCGCGGTGGCCAACTGGGCCATCGAGGAGTTCCCCGAGGGTGCGAACTACTTCGTCCTCGAGGGCCCGGCCGGCGTGTCCGTGGTCAACGAGCGCAACGAGGGCTGGGACGCCGTGATCGGCGAGGCCGAGGGCTTCAACAAGCTGGGCGCCCAGACCGCCAACTGGTCCACCGAGGAGGCCAAGAGCGTCTTCGAGACCGTCCTGAAGTCGAACAACAACGACGTGCAGATGGTCTTCGCGCAGAACGACGAGATGGGTCTCGGCGCCGTCCAGGCCGTCGAGGAGGCCGGACTGGTCCCCGGTGAGGACGTCAAGATCGCCACGATCGACGGCACCAAGAACGCCCTGCAGGCGCTCGCCGACGGCAAGCTCAGCTTCGTCGCGGAGTACAACCCGCTCTTCGGCGAGACCGCACTCGACGTCGTCAACAAGACGCTGGCCGGGGAGTCCGTGGACTCCTACATCATCGTCCCGAGCCTGACGTTCGACTCGCCGGAGGCCGCCGAGGAGGCCCTGCCGGACCGGAAGTTCTGAGCCACTGACGCAATGAGGCGGGTGCGGGGTCCCACCGGGCCCCGCACCCGACTTTCCGGGCCGCGAGGAGACTCGCGGCGGCCAACCAGATTCAGGGAGATCGCGATGTCGCAGTCGCCAATCGTGGAGATGAAGGACATCTCCATCAGTTTTCCGGGCGTGAAGGCGTTGGACGGAGTCGACTTCCGTCTGTTCCCCGGCGAGGTCCACACCCTCATGGGTGAGAACGGTGCCGGCAAGTCCACGCTCATCAAGGCGCTGACCGGCGTCTACCGGATCGACGAGGGCGTGATCTCGGTCGACGGCGACGTCGTGCAGTTCCAGGGCACCGCCGACGCCCAGGAGGCGGGGGTGTCAACCGTCTACCAGGAGGTGAACCTCTGCTCGAACCTGAGCATCGGCGAGAACGTCATGCTGGGCCACGAGGTCCGCGGCCGCTTCGGCGTCAACTGGAAGGCCACCCACGAGGCGGCCACCAAGACCCTCCGCAAGCTCGGGCTGGGGCACCTCGACCCGCGGGCGTCCCTCGCGTCGATCTCCCTGGCGATGCAGCAGCTCGTGGCCATCAGCCGCGCGATGGTCACCCAGGCCCGCGTGCTGATCCTCGACGAGCCCAC
The DNA here is from genome assembly GCF_007197885.1 of Tessaracoccus rhinocerotis. Lineage (GTDB taxonomy): Bacteria > Actinomycetota > Actinomycetes > Propionibacteriales > Propionibacteriaceae > Arachnia > Arachnia rhinocerotis. Next base: position 903,790 of record NZ_VKKG01000001.1, on the reverse strand, counting down.
CTCCAGCCTCGACTCCAACGAGGTCGAGCAACTCTTCTCGGTCATGCGCCAGCTCCGCGACGAGGGAGTGGCGATCCTGTTCGTCTCCCACTTCCTGGAGCAGGTCTACGCCATCAGCGACCGCCTGACGGTGCTGCGCAACGGCCAGTTCGTCGGGGAGTACGCCACCGGTGAACTGGACCAGGCCAGCCTGATCGGCAAGATGATCGGCAAGGAGATCACCGCCCTGCGCAGCCTCGACTCCCAGTCCGCGGCCAGGGGCCACCGGCAGGACGCCGAGACGGTCTACCTCGCCCGGGGCCTGGGCCGCAAGGGCTCCATCGAGCCGTTCGACATCGAACTGAAGCGGGGCGAGGTGGTCGGCCTCGCCGGGCTACTCGGTTCCGGTCGTACCGAACTCGCCCGGCTCATCTACGGGGCCGACAGGCCCGACTCCGGCGACGTCGAGATCCACGGCCACAAGGTCGCCGTGCACACCCCCGCAGCCGGACTCCGCCGGCGGATCGCGTTCTCCAGCGAGAACCGCCGCGACGAGGGCATCATCCGGGACCTGACGGTCCGGGAGAACCTCGTCCTCGGCGTGCAGGCCAAGCGCGGCTGGGCCAGGCCGTTGCCGCGCAAGCAGGTCGACGAGATCGTCGACAAGTACATGGTCGAGCTGGGCGTGAGGCCCTCCGACCCCAACCGCGCCATGCGGAACCTCTCCGGCGGAAACCAGCAGAAGGCGCTCCTCGGCCGCTGGCTGGCCACGAAGCCCGACATCCTGATCCTCGACGAACCCACGCGCGGCATCGACGTCGGCGCGAAGGCGGAGATCCAGGAGCAGGTCCTGCAACTGGCAGCCGAGGGCGTCGCCGTCATCTTCATCTCCTCGGAACTCGAGGAGGTGGTCAGACTGAGCGACAGGATCATCGTCCTCAAGGACCACCGTATGATCGCGGAAGTCACCAATGGCCCCGAGGTTTCGGCCGAGACCATCGTGAAGATCATCGCTGACCACAGTACAGAGCAGAACGCGCCGGTCGCCCGTGCGCACAAGACCAAGGAGGTCGCGCTGTGAGCGACAACGGCACCGGCCCAGCGGGCTTCCTGAAGGAGGTCGTGCGCCGCCAGTACTTCTGGGGGGTCGTCGCGATCGTCCTTCTGCTCCTGGTCAACCTCACCAAGGACCCCAGCTACCTCTCGATCGGCTGGAACGACGCCAACGGCGCCCTGGTCGGCAACCTGGTCGACATCCTGCGAGCCGCGGCGCCCATCATGATGATCTCCATCGGGATGTGCCTCGTGATCGCCACCAGCGGCATCGACCTGTCGGTCGGGTCCGTGATGGTGATCGCGGGAGCCGTGTCCATGCAGTTCCTGGCGGCGGCCCCGAACACCTTCGCGGGGGCGATGGCCGCCCTCGGCCTTGCGCTGCTCGTCAGCGCGGTGGTCGGTCTCGTCAACGGAATCCTCGTGTCCGTGGTGGGCCTGCAACCGTTCATCTCCACCCTGATCATGATGCTCGCCGGCCGCGGCATCGCGAAGGTGATCACCGGCGGCCAGAACACCAGCGCCGTCAACGACTCCTTCCGCTGGATCGCCAACGGCTACCTCTTCGGGCTGCCCGTGGTGTTCCTGCTCGCGCTGGCCATCGTCGTCCTCGTCGGGCTGCTCGTGCGCCGCAGTGCGCTCGGACTCATGATCGAGGCCATCGGCATGGACCCGCAGGCCGCACGACTGGCAGGCGTCAACCGGCGCGGCCTGCTGTTGGCCGTCTACTCCATCTCCGGCCTGCTGTCCGGTGTGGCCGGCGTCTTCGCCACAGCAAGCGTGATGACCGTGGACATCTCCCGAACGGGCTACCAGCTCGAGATGGACGCCATCCTCGCCGTCGTCATCGGCGGCACCTCCCTTGCCGGCGGCAAGTTCAACCTGACCGGCGCCACGGTGGGCGCCCTGCTGATCGCGACCCTCGACAAGACGGTGGTGTTCCTCGGCGTCTCGTCGTCGGCGACGCCGGCCTTCAAGGCCGTGGTCATCGTCGTGCTCTGCCTGATCCAGTCCGACCGTGTCCGGCAGTTGCTGCGCAGCCGCAGGACCACCGGGTCCCGTCCCTCCCGGAAGGAGGCTGTGGCAGCATGACCGCCGCGACCATGACCGAGTCCCGATCCAGCACGTCCCTGAAGGACTGGATCAAGCTCCGCCTCGAACTGCTGCCGACGCTGGCCGCCCTGGTGATCTTCATCGCCATGGTGATCTACGGCGAGGTCGCCTACGGCCGGATCGTCCAGATGAGCACGATGTCGAACCTGCTCATCAACAACTCTCACCTGATCATCATCGCCGTCGGCATGACCTTCGTGATCATCACCGGAGGCATCGACCTCTCCGTCGGGGCCGTGATCGCCTTCACGAGCGTGGCCGGGGTGATGCTCACCAACGCCGGCTGGAACGGCTGGCTCGTGGTGCTCCTGATGGTTGCCATGGGCGGCCTGTTCGGGGTGGTCTCCGGGGTGCTGGTGCAGTACTTCAACGTGCAGCCGTTCATCGCCACCCTCGCCATGATGTTCCTAGCCCGAGGCCTCGCCTCGATGCTGAGCACGGTCCCGGAGCGGTTGGCCGCGGACGCCAGCATCCTGGCGCTCGCCACGCAGTTCAAGATCATCGACGGTCCGAAGGTGAACGACCTCATCATCACCCCCGGTGTCATCATCGCCCTCGTGGTGGTGCTGGTGGCGATGTTCCTGCTGCACCGCACCCGCACCGGGCGCACCGTCTACGCCATCGGCGGCTCGGAGCAGTCCGCGCAGCTGATGGGCCTGCCGGTGCACGCCACCAAGATGTGGGTCTACGTGATCAGCGGACTCCTCGCCGGCGTGGCGGCCGTCGTCTACACCTCCCGGCTCGGGATCGCGCAGAACATCACGGGCATCGGCTGGGAACTGGACGCCATCGCCGCCACCGTCATCGGCGGCACGCTGCTGACCGGCGGCGTGGGCTTCGTACTCGGCTCCGTGGTCGGCTCCCTGGTGCTCGGCCTGATGATCGTCCTGATCACGCGCGACGGCGGCATCCCGCCCGAGGCCACGACGATCATCACCGGCGGAATCCTGCTCGTGTTCGTCCTGCTCCAGCGCCTCGTCCTCGCGCGACAACGCGACTGAGGCAGCTCGCAGTCCCGCGACCAGCAATTGATCGGAGGAGGGCCGCCGGGCCGCTGCCCGGTAGGCTGACGCGCATGTTCTCGAAAGTTCTAGTAGCCAATCGCGGCGAAATCGCGGTCCGTGGATTCCGTGCAGCCGTCGAACTCGGCCTCAGTACGGTGGCGGTCTTCCCCTACGAGGACAGGAACGCCGACCACCGGGTCAAGGCCAACGAGTCCTACCAGATCGGGCAGGAGGGCCACCCGGTCCGCGCCTACCTGGACATCGACGAGATCATCCGCGTCGCGAAGGAGTCCGGCAGCGACGCCATCTACCCCGGCTACGGCTTCCTCTCCGAGAACCCCGAGCTGGCCGCGGCCTGCGAGCGCGAGGGCATCACCTTCGTCGGCCCCTCCGCCGAAGTGCTCGAGATGGCCGGCAACAAGGTCCGCGCCCTAGAGGCCGCCCGCCGCGCGGGCGTGCCCACCCTGAAGTCCACCCCGCCGTCAACCGACGTCGCGGAGCTCCAGCAGGGCGCCGAGGGGATCGGGTTCCCCGTGTTCATCAAGGCAGTCGCCGGCGGCGGCGGCCGCGGGATGCGACGCGTCGACGACCCCGCGAAGTTCGCCGACGAGCTCGGTGCCGCCATGCGCGAGGCCGAGTCCGCCTTCGGTGACCCGACCGTGTTCGTCGAGCAGGCCGTCTCCGGCCCCCGCCACATCGAGGTGCAGATCCTCGCGGACCGCGACGGCAACGTCGTTCACCTCTTCGAGCGTGACTGCTCCATCCAGCGTCGCCACCAGAAGGTGATCGAGCTCGCCCCGGCGCCGAACATCAGCGATGAGCTGCGTGCCGCGCTGACCTCCGACGCGGTCAAGTTCGCCCGCTCCATCAACTACTTCTGCGCCGGCACCGTCGAGTTCCTCGTCGAGACCGAGGGCGACCGCGCCGGTGAGCACGTGTTCATCGAGATGAACCCGCGCATCCAGGTGGAGCACACCGTCACCGAGGAGATCACCGACGTCGACCTCGTGCAGGCCCAGATGCGGCTGGCCGGGGGCGAGAGCCTCGCCGAGATCGGCATCGTGCAGGAGCAGCTGGAGATCCGCGGCGTCGCGATGCAGTGCCGCATCACCACCGAGGACCCGCAGAACTCGTTCCGACCCGACACCGGCTTCATCCAGGCCTACCGCTCGGCCTCGGGCGCAGGCGTCCGCCTGGACGGCGGCACCACCGGCACCGGCGTGGAGATCAGCCCGCACTTCGACTCGCTGCTGGTCAAGCTCACCACCCGCGGCCGGGACCTGCCGATGGCGGTCGCCCGCGCCAAGCGTGCGCTGGCCGAGTTCCGGGTGCGCGGCGTGGCAACCAACATCCCGTTCCTCCGCGCTGTCCTGGAGGACCCCGACTTCGTCTCCTACGACGTCACCACCGCCTTCATCGACGAGCGGCCCTGGCTGGTCTCCGCTCGCACGCCCGCGGACCGCGGCACCAAGCTGCTGCGCTACCTGGGCGAGATGACCGTGAACAAGCCGCACGGCGAGGCCCCCACCAAGCTGGAGCCCTCCGTCAAGCTCCCCGACGTCGACCTGTCCGGGCCGGTGCCCGACGGGTCCCGCCAGCAACTGCTCAAGCTCGGCCCCGAGGGATTCGCGCGCCAGCTGCGCGAGACCAAGGCGGTCGGGATCACCGACACCACCTTCCGCGACGCGCACCAGTCGCTGCTGGCCACCCGCGTTCGCACGCGTGACCTGGTGGCCGTCGCGCCGCACCAGGCGCGGATGCTGCCCAACCTGTTCTCCGTCGAGTGCTGGGGCGGCGCCACCTACGACGTCGCGCTGCGCTTCCTGGGCGAGGACCCGTGGGAGCGGCTCGCGAAGCTCCGTGCGGCCATGCCCAACCAGAACCTGCAGATGCTGCTGCGCGGACGCAACACCGTCGGCTACACCCCGTACCCCACAGAGGTGACCCGCGGTTTCGTGGCGGAGGCGGCCGAGGTCGGCATCGACATCTTCCGCATCTTCGACGCGCTCAACGACGTCGACCAGATGCGCCCGGCGATCGACGCGGTTCGGGAGACGAGCTCGGTGGCCGAGGTGGCACTGTGCTACACCTCCAACCTGCTCGATCCCGACGAGAAGATCTACACACTGGACTACTACCTGCGCCTGGCCGAGGAGATCGTCGATTCCGGTGCGCACATCCTCGGCATCAAGGACATGGCTGGCCTCCTGCGTCCCCGAGCTGCGGCGAAGCTGGTGACCGCCCTGCGGGAGCGCTTCGAGCTGCCCATCCACCTCCACACCCACGACACCACGGGCGGCCAGATCGCCACCCTCGTGGCGGCCGTGGAGGCCGGAGTCGACGCCGTCGACGTCGCCAACTCGGCGATGAGTTCCACCACGTCGCAGCCGCCGATGTCCGCACTGATCATGGCCCTCGAGGGCACCGACCAGCAGCCCGACGTCGATCCGGCCAGCGTGCTGGCGCTCGAGCCGTACTGGGAGGCGGTCCGCAAGGTCTACCAGCCGTTCGAGTCCGGGCTGCCCGCACCCACCGGCCGCGTCTACGAGCACGAGATCCCGGGCGGCCAGCTGTCCAACCTGCGCCAGCAGGCGATCGCCCTCGGTCTCGGGGACAAGTTCGAGCAGATCGAGGAGATGTACGCAGCTGCGGACAAGATCCTCGGCCGCCCGGTCAAGGTGACCCCCTCCTCCAAGGTGGTCGGCGACCTGGCGCTGCACATGGTGGCCGTGGGCGCGGACCCCGAGGAGTTCGCTGCGGACCCGCAGAAGTTCGACCTGCCCGACTCCGTCGTCGGCTTCCTCGAGGGCGAGCTCGGTGCCCCCGCCGGTGGCTGGCCCGAACCGTTCCGCACGAAGGCCGTCGGCGGGCGTCGCCGCACGGTTCGTGAGAACGAGGTGTCCCCGGAGGACCTCGCCGTGCTGCAGGAGCCCGGCCGCACCAGGCAGGAGACGCTGAACCGGCTGCTGTTCCCCGGTCCGACCAAGGAGTTCCAGCAGAAGCGCGACGACTTCGGCGACATCTCGGTGATCCCGACCGTTCCATACCTGTACGGCATGGACAACAGCTCGGAGTACGTGGTCCAGCTCGAGAAGGGCGTCCAGTTGCTGTTCGGCCTCGAGGCGATCGGCGAACCCGACAAGCGCGCCAAGCGCACGGTCATGACGCTGATGAACGGCCAGCTGCGCCCGGTCCGCGTGCGCGACTACTCGCTGGAGTCCGAGGTGGCCGCCGCGGAGAAGGCGGATCCGGGCAACAAGGGACACGTGGCCGCCCCGTTCGCGGGGGCCGTCACGGTCAACGTCGAGGAGGGCACCACGGTCAAGGCCGGCGAGCCCGTTGCCACCATCGAGGCGATGAAGATGGAGGCGGCGATCAACGCCCCCGTCGACGGTGTGGTCTCGCGGGTCGTGCTGCACAACACCACGCAGCTCGACGGCGGCGACCTCGTCGTCGTCATCGACCCGGCGTAGTCTCCCCGGGCGGGACCTCGACCACCACGACGTCGAGGTCCTGACCCGTCGCGACGACGGTCAACAGGTCCCTCACCGGGTCCGTGCGGGCGATCACCGCGGCGAACTCTTCGTCGGCGGTCCGCCCCAGGGAGACCAGCGCGTCCAGGGTGTCCACCGCTGTCGAGTGCTTCGCGTACCCGACCGTCTGCCCCGGCAGCGGGCGCAGGATGGTTCCCAGCTGCCGCGCCGCGAGGTTGCGCAGGGAGTTGTCGCTGTGGAGGCCGGCGCGCGCGAGGTCGAACTCCAGCGTGTCCAGTTCCCTCACCGCGAGTTCGGCGTGGGCGGTCGAGAGTTCCTCCAACCAGGCCAGCAGTACCAGCCAGCACTGGCGGGTCCGGTCCGGGGAAATGTAGCCGCCGGCGAGCAGGGCCTCGACGTCGGAGACGAGCGGCCGGGAGGGGTCCACCTCCAGCTGCCGGTCCCTCCGGAACAGCCCGAGGATGCCGGAGGGCCTCGCCCTCGTCGGTGGGGCGAACCGGGCCGCGGCCACGGCCCGGAGGCGCTCCGCCAGGGCCGGATCGGCGCCGAAGATGTCGCGCACGGCGTCGATGCTGATCGCGAACAGGCGCAGCGTGTGCATGGGTCAACCCTATCCGCGAGGGTAGGCTCGAGCTCGTGAATCCGAGAACCCGACGCCTGATCGTCTCCGGCGTGCTGCTGGCGATGGTCCTTGTGGTGGTCGTGTGGGGAGTGCTGCTGCAGCCGTCGTGACGCGCCACGGGACGTCGCGTAGGCATCCGCGTGGGCGCACAGTATTCTGGCGCACAACATGATGACGTTCCGCCGACTCGCCGCCGCCCTCTCCCTCGGTCTGCTGGCCACTGCCGTCCCGGCGCTCGCCCACGCGGACGACGTCGACCTCGGTGGGACCACCGACGTGGTTGGACTGGCCTGGGACGAGGGCGCGGAGACGCTCTACGTCAGTGCCGCCGGTACGCCCGAGGCCGTGCAGATGGTCGGCCGAGACGGCACCGCCGCCGGCGAGATCACGTTCACCGGTGGACCGCAGTCCGTCCAGGGCCTCGCCCTCGACGACGGGCAGCTCCACATCGCCGACATCGGCGACCCGGACGCCGACCGCGAGTTCGTGACCGTCTTCGCCGTCGCCCCGGAGGCAGGCCAGCAGAGCTACCGCGCCTGGGACTTCGCCTATCCCGACGGCGCGCAGGACGCCACCGCGTTCCTCATCTCGGGTCGTGGGCGCTTCTACTTCATCACCACCGGCGACGACGCCGGCATCTACGGAGCCGAGCTGGAGCCGTCGCGGCAGGGGGTCAACACCCTGTTCCGTGCGGCCGACGCACCCGAGGGCGTCACGGACGCGGCCTTCCTGGACGACGGCGAGACCATGCTGGTGCGCACCGGCGACGGCGTGGAGCTGATCAACGCCTTCACCTGGGAGGTCGAGTCGAGCACCACCTACGTCGGCGGCGCGGAGGGGGAGTCGGTCACCCCGTTCGGGGCGGACCGGATGCTGGTGGGTGCTGGAGGGACCCTGCGCGACGAGCCGCTCCCCGCGGGCCAGACCACCGCCACGCCGGCAGCGCCGACGACCAGCCCGGAACCGAGCGAGACGGCCGAGACCAGCGCGGACCCGAGCGTCGCACCGTCCCCGACCGGTACCGCCGCACCTGCGCAGCCGGCGGACAGCAGCTCCGACAGCGTCTCCCGGGGCGGCACGCTGATCGCCCTCGCGGGAGCCCTGGTGGTGGCCCTGGCGGCCGGCGCCGTGGTGTTCTTCAGCAAGGACTGACCCAGCCCGGGTGAGCAACACCGAGGCCGTCGGCGCTACTTGCCCAGCTCTCCCACCACGAAGTCGATGCAGCCGGTGAGGGCGCGCACGTCGTCGGGGTCGACCGAGGCGTAGCACGCGATCCGGAGCTGGTTGCGGTTCAGCGCGCGGTAGGGGTCGACGTCGACGACGCCGTGGGACCGCAGCACCCGCGAGACCTCCTTGGCGTCCACGCTCTCGTCGAAGTCGATCGTGGCCACCACGGGGGAGCGATGCTCGGGCTCAGTGACGAACGGGGTGGCGAACTCGCTGGCGAGGGCCCAGTCGTAGAGGATGCCCGACGAGGTGCGGCAGCGCTCGGCGACGGCGCCGATGCCACCTTGGGCGAGCATCCAGTTGATCTGGTCCTCCATCAGCAGCAGCGTGGCCACGGCGGGCGTGTTCAGGGTCTGGTGCAGGCGGGAGTTCTTGACGGCGGTGAGGAAGTCCAGGCTGGCGGGGATCCAGCGGCCCGACGCGTTGATCCGCTCGGCCTGCTCGATGGCGGCCGGGGAGGCGAACGCGAACCACAGGCCGCCGTCGGAGCTGAAGTTCTTCTGGGGTGCGAAGTAGTAGGCGTCGGTCTGGCTGACGTCCGCCTCCATGCCGCCGGCGGCGGACGTGGCGTCGATCAGGACGAGCCCGTCGCCGATGCGCGTGACCGGGGCGACCGCCCCGGTCGAGGTCTCGTTCTGCGCCCAGGCGTGGACGTCGGCGTCGGTGGCCTCGGGGACGGCGGCGGAGCCGGGCTGCGCCTCGAAGACTGCCGGGTCGTCCAGGAACGGGGCCGCCGCGCTGGCCTTGGCGAACTTCCTGGAGAACTCTCCGAAGACACCGTGGGCGGAGCGGTTCTCGATGAGGGAGCTGACGGCCAGGTCCCAGAAGAGCGTCGAGCCGCCGTTGCCGAGGACCACTTCGTAGCCGTCGGGGATGGAGTACAGCTCGGCCAGCCCCGTCTGCACGGCCGCCACGAGGTCGCGGACCGGTGCCTGCCTGTGGGAGGTGCCCATCACGTCGCCACGCATGGCGAGGTAGTCCAGTGCCTCCGGTCGGACCTTCGCGGGTCCGGAACCGAAGCGACCGTCGGCGGGCAGCAACTCTTCGGGAATGGTGATCACGCGCCCGATTCTCTCACGACGTGCTCCGTGGGCCGAGAGGCCGTCCGTCAGGAACGGACGTCCACCACGGTGCGGCCGCGGACCTGCCCGTCCAGGACCCGCCGGGCGGTGGCGACCACGTCGCCGAGCCCGACGGTGGTGGCTGCCATGGCCAGCTTGTCGGGATCAAGGTCGCGGGCGAGGCGCTGCCAGGCGGTGTGGCGCACCCCCTGCGAGGCCTCCACCGAGTCGATGCCGGCAAGGGTCACGCCCCGCAGGATGAACGGCAGCACGGTGGTGGGCAGGTCGTTGCCCTGCGCCAGCCCGCAGGCGGCGACGACGCCGTCGCGCTCGGTGGCGGCGAGCACGTTGGCGAGCGTGTGGCTGCCCACCGTGTCGACGGCCCCGGCCCAGCGGGGCCGCACGAACGGCTTGCCGGGCTCGCCGAGTGGGCCGCGGTCGATCACCTCGGCCGCGCCCAGGCCCGTGAGGTAGTCGTGCTCCGACGGCCGCCCCGTCGATGCCACGACCCGGTAGCCCAGACCGGACAGGACGGCGATGGCCACGGAGCCGACGCCTCCGGTGGCGCCCGTGACCAGGACGTCGCCGGAGTCAGGGGTCAGTCCGCCGTGCTCGAGGGCCAGGATGCACAGCATCGCGGTGTAGCCGGCGGTCCCGATCGCCATGGCCTCGAAGGTGCTGAACCGCTCCGGCAGCGGGACCAGCCAGTCGGCGTCCACGCGCGCCCGTTCCGCAAGGCCGCCATGATGGGTCTGGCTGAGGCCCCAGCCGTTGGCGACGACGGCGTCCCCGACCGCGAACCGCGGATCGTCGGAGGCGGTGACGGTGCCCGCGAAGTCGATCCCCGGTACGAGAGGGAACCTCCGCATGATCCTGCCGGCGCCCGTCACCGCGAGCGCGTCCTTGTAGTTCACCGTGGAGTACTCGACGTCGACGGTCACCTCCCCGGGCATCAGGTCCTCGTCGGTGAGGTCCACCAGTTCAGTGGTGGTGCCGTCGTCGGCCTGGCTGGTCAGCAGTGCGCGGAAGCTCATGGGTGAAGTCTAGGAGTGGACGGTTCGCGGGTGCCGTCGGGGACTCCTGCTAGCGTGGGCGGCGCACGGGAGTCCAGTGAGCTGGGCTGAGAGGGAGTACTCAACTCCGACCGTAGAACCTGATCTGGATCATGCCAGCGCAGGGAGCGACCAGCCTCATCTGCTGGGTCTCGGGCAACCCGCCCTCCGTGCGAAGAACGGAAAGGGCACCATGACCAACCAGTTCACCGCAGAGCCCCTGCGCTTCGGCGTGGGCGCGAGGGTGGGCGTCGCCGTGATGAGCGACGACTTCGCCGAGGTCATCCTCGGCGCGCTGCGCGACGTCGACCCCCGCGGTCTGACCATCAGCACCGGCGACGTCAGCACTTGGGCCGGCGGCTCCGAGGAGGACCTCCTCGGGTGGCTAACGGACCTGGGCGCCGCCGTCGCCGCCACCGGACACCACGCAGCCATCACCGTCCAGCTCAGCCGGGGCTGCCCCGGCGAGGTCGCCTGCGAGCTCCCCGGTGGCGCCGGGCCACGCGTCGTCGAGACCCCGAGGGGTCGCGACGTCGGGACGTGGGCGGCCGCGGAGTGGGCCATCTACCCGCTCGCCGACGACGTCCGCGCCGGAGTGGAGCCGGACCACATGCGAGACATCGAGGCCGCCATCGAACTGGCCCGCGAACTCGGCACGTTCCGGGGCTCTGAGCACTTCGTCACCCGGCTGGAGGGCGACCTGGGCGCCATCCTGGCCACCGTCGTCGCCGGCTGGACGATGGTCGGGCGCAGCGTCCAGCACGTCGTCGCACACCTCAGCATCTCCCTCAACAGCCCGAGCCACCCCCATGCTGCGGCGTGACGAGGAGCGCGCAGCCCTGCCCCTGCGCGACATCGTCCTCATGGTGGTCCTCGGGGTCACCTTCGGATTCCTCTACTGGGTGCTGGTACAGGCCTGGAACGCCCTCGCCGTGGCGATGGGTCCGGCCGGCGACCTGGCGCAGCACGTCCTGTTCGGCGGCTGGCTCCTGGTGGCGCCGCTGGCGATCGCCATCATCCGTCGCCCCGGCGTGGGGATCATCGCCGAGATCCTGGCCTCCGTCGTCGAGGTGGTGTTCCTCGGGTCACCCGTCGGTCCGACGCTGGTGATCGCCGCGGCGGTGCAGGGCTTCGGCAGCGAACTGGCCTTCGCGCTGGGCCGCTACCGGCGCTTCGGCTGGGGCACCTACGCCCTGTCCGGGCTCCTGGGCGCTGGCCTGGTGTTCTTCTACAGCGCGTTCCGCTCCGGCTGGTACGGGCAGAACATCTTCTGGCTGCGGTTCGCGATGCAGTGCGCTTCCGGGGTCGTCCTCGGTGGCCTGCTCGGCAAGGTGCTGGTCGATGCGCTGAGGGCCACGGGCGTGCTCGCCAACTTCAACATCTCCAGGGACGACACCCCCGCCGAGGTGGTGCGCCGTGAGCGCTGAGCCGCTCGTCGTGCTGGAGGAGGTGGAGGTGGTGTTCCCGTCGGGACTCGGCGTCGGGCCGGCCACCTTCACAGTGGCCGCGGGGGAGGAGGTGCTGGTCCTCGGCCCCTCCGGCTCGGGCAAGTCCACCCTGCTGCGGACCCTCCACGGCGCGGTGCCGGGCGCGATCAACGCGCGGGTCACCGGCCGCCTCAGCGTGGCCGGGCGCCCCGTCGCCGAGACCGGGGTGGCCGGGCTGGCCGACGTCGTCGGCGTGGTGGGGCAGGACCCTTCCTCGGGCGTCTGCCTGAGCGACGTCGATGACGAGCTGGCCTTCCCGCTCGAGAACCTCTGCGAGGACCCCGCCCGGATCCCGGGCCTGGTGGGGGACGCGCTGGCCGCAGTGGGGGCGTCGCACCTGGCCGGCCGGCGCACCGCTGAGCTCTCCGGCGGGGAGCAGCAGCGGATCGCGATCGCGGCGGCCACCGTCACCCGTCCCCGGCTGCTGCTCCTCGACGAGCCCACCTCCATGCTCGACGCGGCCGGGATCGACGGCGTCCGCTCGGCGGTCGCTGGGGTCCGGGCGCGGACGGGCGCCGCCGTCGTGCTGGTGGAGCACCGCCTCGACGAGTACGCGGGCGGGGAAGGGTTGGCGGGGCTGCCGGCCCGCTGGATCGTGGTGGACCGGGCGGGGCGGATCCGCTTCGACGGCCCCGCGACGGAGCTCGACGTCGACGCGGTGGCGGAGCTCCTCGCCGCCGGCTGCTGGCTCCCCGCCGAGCTGGAGGCGCGCGTCGTGCCCACGCGCCCCCCGTCGGGCCGACCCGACACGCCGCGTGGAACGGGGCCAGGGGTGACGGGCCCCCTCCGGTCCGGAACCGTGCGGCGTGTCGGGTCGGGTGGTGGGGCGCCCGGGCCTGAGGCGCTGGTGGCCCGCGGGCTCACCGTCGCCGCGGGCGGACGCCGGGGTGGCACGCCCGTGCTGCACGACGTCGACCTCGAGGTCGCACCCGGCGAGGTGGTGGCGCTGCTCGGTGCGAACGGACAGGGAAAGTCGTCCCTGCTGACGTGCCTCGCGGGACTCCACGCTCCGCTGGCCGGCAGCGTCGAGGGCCCCGCCGTCGGCCTGGTGTTCCAGAACCCGGCCGACCAGTTCCAGGCCCACACCGTGCGCGCCGAGGTGGCGTTCGGGCTGCCGCCGGGGACCGAGTCCCAGGTGGAGGAGTTGCTCGACCGCTTCGACCTGGCAGACCTGGCCGAGCACAATCCGCACCAGCTCTCCGGCGGGCAGATGCGACGACTGAGCCTGGCCGCGATGTTGGCCCACCGACGCCCCGTCCTGCTGGCCGATGAACCGGGCTTCGGGCTCGACAGGCACGCCACCGTCGCGGTCATGCAGGCCCTGCGGCAGGTGGCCGACGACGGCGGCGGCGTGCTGTTCTCGAGCCACGACCTCCGCTCGGTGGCGACGACGGCGGACCGCGCGATCGTGGTGACAGGTGGCGCCGTCATCGCCCGGACGACGCCGCGGCGGCTGCTCACCGATCCCGACCTTCTCGGGCGCGGTGCCTTGCGGCCCGCACCGTGGCTGGTGGAGCTCGCGGCGGCCTGCGGGGACGACGTCGCGCTCCGGCGGGCGCTCGAAGCGGCCGACCGACGCGTCGGCGAACTGGGTCGGGCGGTGGCGGCATGACCCCGACCCCCGTGGGCGGCTGGCTGCACCTACGCAACCCGACGGTGAAGCTGGTGGTGGTCTTCGTCGTATCGTTCGTGAACCTGTTCCTGTTCGACCTGCGCGCCCTTGGCCTGCTCTACGCGGCCGCCGTCGTGGGGGTCCTCGCCTGCCGTGCCGTGTCCCTGCGGACGCTGCTGTTGGGACACTTGCCGTTCCTGGTGTTCGGAATCGGGCTGGTCGCGGTGAACTGGATGACCCGACCCGAGAACGGACTCGCCATCGGCGCGGCCCTGGCGCTGCGCGGACTCGTGATCGGCGTGCTGAGCATCGCGTTCATCGCCACCACCCCGCCACGGGACCTGATGGTCAGCCTGGTCCAGCACGCCCGCCTCAGCCCCCGGTTCGCCTATCCGTTGCTGGCTGGGCACCGGATGCTGCAGACCATGCCCGCCCGTTGGGGCACCATCCGCACCGCGCAGGCCGTGCGTGCTCCGCGTGGCAGGAACGGTCGTGTGCGCTTCGGGGCGAAGGAGTTCGGACAGGCTGCGTTCGCGCTGCTGGTGGGTTCCATCCGCGCCTCGGAGCAGATCGCTCTGGCGCTGGAGTCCCGCGGGCTGCGCGCCGGGCCGCGCACGATCCACCGCCCGGTGCCGCTGACCGCGCCGGACTGGGTGCTCGCCGTCGTCGCCGTGTGCACCTTCACCGCTCTCGTGGCCCTGCCGGGTGCGCTGTCCTGATTGGATGGTTGCCGGCCGGTGCAACGAAACCGGCGCCCACTGCGTTGAGGAGGGTCATGAGCGCAAGTACGGCGTTCGACGCCTGGGTCTCGGCCACGCAGTCCCGCCTGCTCCGGTACGCCTACCTGCTGTGCGCCGACCGGGAAGAGGCCCGAGACGTGGTCCAGGACGTCCTCAGCCGCATGTTCAGCCGGTTCGACCGTCTCCACGGCGACGGCGGGATCGACGCCTACGCCACCCGGTCCGTCACCAACGAGGTGATCTCGAGGCGACGCCGTCAGCAGCTCGAGACCGTCGCCCTCACACGGGAGCCGGCGATGCAGTCGGCGACCGAGAAGGTGCCGGACCGCGTCGTCGCCTGGGACCTGTGCAGGGAACTGCCGATGCCCCAGCGCGCCGCGGTGGTGCTCCGGTTCTACGAAGACCTGGACTTCGCGCGGATCGGCGAGCTGCTCGACATGCCGGAGGCCACTGCCCGCTCACACGTCCACCGCGCGCTGGCCGCGCTACGGGAGCGACTCGACCAGGAGGATCACCGATGAGTGACAGAGCAGAGCAGGCATTCCGCGAGGCCTTCGCCGAGCAGGCGAGGATCCCGCTCGGAGGGGTCGCGCCCCGTCGGCCGCGGCGAGGACCCCTCCCGTGGCTGGCCGCGGCAGCCGTGGTGCTGGTGGCACTCGGGGTGCCGCTGTGGCTGCTGCTGGACGGCGACGGTGACGTCGCGCTCCCGGCCACCACGACGTCGCCATCGGCAACCGGGGAGCAACCCGGGCCGACGCTGAGCGGTCTCCCCGCGCCGGAGGAGGGCTGGAAGTGGGTCTCCCGCCACGACGTCGCAGTGCAGGTGCCCGAGGAGTGGCGCTACGACGACTACGCTTGGTCCGCGTCGTCGTGGTGCATCAACGGCAAGTCGGAACCGGACGTCCCGGAGGCCCCGTTCGTCAGTTCCCCGTGGGGAGCGGTGGCGGCGATCGCGTGCCCAGAGCTCCGGCCCGAGTGGGTCCAGATGCACCTCGAGTGGATGCCGGTCGGCGTCGAGTCCGGGACACCCCTCACCGAACAGGTATCCGCGGTCGTGGGGGACACCGAGGTGGTCGTGACACTGACCGCCGAGCCGACCGACCAGGACCGCGCGCTCGCCGGGACGATCACCGGCTCTGCCGTCATCCTGGAGCGAGACGCGGCCGGTTGCGTCCCCGTCTCGCCCATCGCTGACATCGACGCGAGGCCTGTCCCGGCCTGGGACGTCACGGAGGCCGACGAGGTGTCCGAGGTGGGGCTGTGCCGCTACCAGGAACAGGGTGACGACTCGTTGCTGATGGGATCCAGACTGCTCGTCGACGACGAGGCCGCCGCCTTCGCCCGCGCGCTCGCCGCCGCACCCGAGGGAGTGGGGGGAGAACCGGACAGTTGCATCGAGGGTTATCAGGAGACCGCCGGCGTGGTGGTCCACGTCCTGGACGCCTCGGGGGTACGCGACGTCTTCCTGCGGGTGGACGGTTGTCGCCTCCTGGGGGCCGACGACGGCACCACCAGGCGTCTGCTCACCGAGGACATGTGCGTGCCCATCTTCCGGCGCGAGCCGCCGGACATGGTCACCGGGGGAGGCATCGATCCCCACATCTGCTGGAACTGACAGGAGCCGGACCGATCAGTTCTTGTGACCCCGTGTTCTGCGCGCAGCACGAGCAGTGATTTGATGTGGGCATGGCTGACAAGATCGAGGTGGGGCGTGCGGTCACGCCCGAGGGTGTCGTCGAGAACGCGGTGATCGTGGTCGAGGACGGCCGCATCGTCGCGGTGGAGCAGGCCGAGAGCGTCTCGGGCGAGTACGCCGGGCTGGTGGCTGTGCCGGGCTTCGTGGACACCCACTGCCACGGCGCGGAGGGCGTCAGCTTCGGGGCGCCCGACCCGGAGGGCAACCTCCGGGCGATCCGGTACCACCGGCGCAACGGCACCACCACCATCTTCGGTTCGACCGTCACGGCCACCATCGAGAACCTCGAGGCCCAGATCGCTGTGCTCCGCGGCCTCTTCGAGCGCGGGGAGCTGGCCGGCATCCACCTGGAGGGCCCGTTCCTCGCGCCGGAGAAGAAGGGCGCCCACGAGCTGGCCCTGCTCATCGACCCGGACCCCGAATCGGTCCAGCGGCTGATCACCGCAGGCGGGCCCGCGCTGAAGATGGTCACCATGGCCACCGAGCGCGAGCACTCCCGCGAGGCCATCGCCACCTTCACCGGGGCCGGGGTCAAGGTCGCCTTCGGCCACTCGAACGCCGACGAGGCCAGGACCCGCGACGCCCTGGACTGGGGCGCGGACCTGGTCACGCACCTCTTCAACGCCATGCGCCCCATCCACCACCGTGACGCCGGCCCGGTCCCCGTGCTGCTGACCGACGAGCGCTGCATGGTGGAGCTCATCTGCGACGGCGTCCACCACGCCCCCGTCATCGCGCGGATGTCCATCGACGCCGCGGGCGTGGACCGCGTCGCCATGGTGACCGACGCCATGAGCGCCACCGGCATGGGCGACGGCAGCTACGTGCTGGGCGAGCTCGCGGTGGAGGTCACCGACGGCACCGCCCGCCTCGTGACCGACGACGGCAGCCCCGGCGCCATCGCAGGCTCCACCCTGACGATGGGGCGGGCGTTCCGCTACCTGGTGCAGCAGGTGGAGTGCACCATCGAGGAGGCGGCCGTGATGTGCGCCACCACCCCCGCCCGCTGGCACGGACTGGAGGACGTGGGACAGCTGGCCCCCGGTCGCTGGGCCGACGTGTGCATCGTGGACGCCGAGGGCGAACTGCGCGCCGTGATCCGCCACGGGGAACTGGTCTCCTAGTCCCGCACGATCTCCACGGGCGCGTCGAGCCCACGGATCCGTGGCGGGTCAGCCCGAAGCAACTCCGCCGGCGTGGACCATGGGGACTCCACCACGCGACGAGTTCCCGCCCTCGGGTGGACCTCGTAGCGGAACCCCAGTGGTGAGCGCCACACCATCAGCATCGACCGTGGTTGCTCGACGGTCCAACTGCCCCTGGTCTTGGCCCGGTGCACGAGCCGGCTCAGCGGGGCGAGGTTGCCCAGCCGGGTCTGCCCCGGCCCCCTGGCGCGGTACGGCACCGTGTGGTCCAGGTCCAGACTGGGAGTGGTGCGGCCGGAGAATGGGAAGAGTTCGTGCGGCGCTGCCAGGGCGACGGCCTCCCGGAGCCGGGCGGACGGGACGTACTGGTCCTCGGCGGGCACGTCATTGAGGTCGATCACCGGCTGGACCGTGATGTCGATGCCCTGCAATGCCTCCGCGAGGGTCTCCACTGTGATGTGCCCGGCCCGGTCCACCCGCGCAGCTCCCTCGAGGTTCCCGAGCGCATCCACGTGCAGGTGCACCGCGATCCCCAACCGTGGGCGCAGCTTGTGAAGCGGAGTGGTGATGGTCCCGCAGAGTGGCCCGGGGCAGGAGAGCGGGGACTCCGCGTCCCCACGTCCCGCGGGTAGCGTCGGCTGTGCAGCCTGCTGGAGCATCGCGAGCGCCCGGGCGGGGTTGGACAGAACTCCGAGTGCCCGCGCTCGGAGCACCTCCTTCGAGCACTCCGGGTGCTCGGCGCCAAGGATCTCCGCGATGCGCTCGACCGCGGCGTCCAGATAGCGGGCGTCCAGGGTCTCCAGCCTGCCGGTCAGGTTCATGGTGCCCTCGTGGAGGCCCCAGACGTGCACCCCCAGCTGGGTCCGCAGCCTGCGTTCACGTCTTGCGGCGCGCTCCGGGTCCGCATTGGTCACGAGCCGGGCGAGTTGGTTGAAGGCGCTGGTCCAGGCGTGGCGGTGCTGCACCTTCAACCACTTGTTCGTCACCTCGTCGGCGACTTCCTGGGGAAGCTCCTGGCACTTGCGCGCGGCGGCGCAGGCGCGGTCCGGTTCGATCGCGAGGTCGATCATCCTTGCGTACAGGCCGGGATGCCGGTGGCGTAGGTTCACGGCGTCGGCGATCATTCCGGCAGCGGCGCGCGGGGTGACACCCAGCAAGCCAGCGACCTCCAGACAGGTGAACTCCGACACGCTCGGTGCCCCCGGGCCGAGGGCCACCCGGCGCTCCGCAAGGACGGGCATGACGTCGTCGTGACCCACCGAGTAGTTGACCGCGAACTCCGCGATGAGCATGGTCCGCCGCGCCAGCGCCTGCCGGGCCAGGTGGTCGGTTCCCACCAGCTCCCGTGCCAGCATCTGCGCCGTCTCGTCCATGGATCAACGCTATCGGCGGCCACTGACAGCACGACGCTCGTCGCTCGGAGACCCGAATCTGTGGGTCGGGCAATCCCAACCCCCGTCGGCGGGTTCGGACTAGACTGCCCCCGGAGGTGGTCGGAGGACATGAGCGGTGACCTGATCGACACGACGGAGATGTATCTCCGCACTGTGTACGAGCTGTTGGAGGAGGGCGTGCCGCCCCTGCGGGCGCGCATCGCCGAGCGGCTGCACCAGTCCGGACCGACGGTGTCGCAGACCGTTGCGCGGATGGAGCGCGACGGGCTCCTGGTCGTCGAGGAGGACCGCCACATCAAGCTCACCCCGCTGGGTGCGAAGCTGGCCCGTGACGTGATGCGCAAGCACCGTCTGGCCGAGTGCCTCCTCACCGAGGTCATCGGACTCGAGTGGGACAAGGTCCACGAGGAGGCCTGCCGCTGGGAGCACGTCATCTCCCTCGACGTCGAGCGCCGCCTCGTGGATATCCTGGACTCGCCGACGTTCTCCCCGTACGGGAACCCGATCCCGGGGCTGAAGGAACTCGGTGTGGACGCGCAGCAGGTGCCGTTTCGCAGGGGCGTCGTGCCGCTCTCGGAGCACGTCGCGGCATTCGGTGCCGCCCCGGCCCGACTGGAGCGGATGAGCGAGAACGTCCAGAACAACCCGGACACGATCGAGGGCATCGCCGCCATCGGACTGCGTCCCGGGGTCGAGTTCACCGCTAGGGCGGTGGTCGGCGGCCTCGAGCTGATGCTGGGCGAGAGGACGCTTTTCGTCTCCACCCAGACCGCCGAGCAGCTGTTCGTCGCGCAGGCTTCGGCATGAGCGAGGCCGCCTCGGGGGTCCGCTGGTACGGTTCGCGCCGTCCCGGGGCCTCGGAATGGGTGCTCGAGCACTCTCACGGTGGCGACCACGACCCGTACCGATGGCTCGCCCGCGCCGTGGCAGACTCCGCCACCAAGGTCCTGGACCTGGCCTGCGGCACGGGCGCCCTCACCCGACGGCTGGTGCGGCCCGGCCGCATGACCGTCGGGGTGGACCTGTCCGGGGCGAACCTCGAGGCGGCGCTGGAGGCGGGGCCGGGCACCTATCTGAGGGCCGACGTCGGCTACCTCCCGTTCAGGGACAACAGCTTCGACGCCGTCGTCACCAGCCTCGGGCTGGGTGTGGTGGCGGACCGGGGACGCTTCCTGGAGGAGGCGGCGAGGGTGCTGCGCCCCGGGGGAGTGTTCGCCGCACTGTCGCCGTCGCTGCGACCGTTCAACGCCGAGGACCTACGTATCTCCAGCCAACTCGCGGGCTACCTCCGGGTCACTCCGCAGCTGCCCGGACTCTCGGAGTTCCGGGCGAAGAAGATGCTCGCCGATGCCGGCCTGAAGAAGGTGGAGGACTCCCGCTCCCGCTACCACTACGAGGTGGCCTCGCGGGAGGACGCCGAGTTCCTGCTCGCGGGTCTGCGCCAGGCACCTGACCGCGCGCGGTCCTCCGCCGCGCTCGAGTTCCTCGCCGCGCGCGCCGAGGCGGAGCCCTTCCGGGTGCCGTTGCCGATGCGCCGCATCGTCGCCCTCAAGTAACCGCTGTGGAATTTCTGCGGGGCGAGTAGCGTTGTGCAGGACGAACCAAGAGACATCGACAGATAGGGGGTCGCCAAATGTCGACCACTGACCTGACCAAGGAAAACTTCGCCTCCACCATCGAGGGCAACGGAGTCGTGCTCATCGACTTCTGGGCTGACTGGTGTGGTCCGTGCCAGCGCTTCGCGCCGATCTACGACGAGGCCTCCGGCCGGCACGAGGACGTCGTCTTCGCGAAGCTGGACACCGAGGCCAATCAGGAGATCTCCGCTGCGCTCGAGATCCAGTCCATCCCCACGCTGATGGGCTTCCGCGACGGCGCGCTCGTGTTCCGCCAGTCCGGACTCCTCAACGGCAAGCAGCTCGACAGCCTCGTGGAGCAGATCAAGGCACTCGACATGGACAAGCTGAAGGAGGAGGCGGCCAAGGGCTGACCTTCACCCCCAGTCACCGAAGAACATCCCGCCCGGGCATCCGGGCGGGATGTTCTTTTCAACCCCCTTGCATCTGCGGTACTTGGTGTTACTATCTACTGGTACTCAGTGACATTGAGTACCGATGAAAGGACAGCGATGGGCAAGCAGATGACCGAGATGCTCAAGGGCACGCTCGAGGGCATCATCCTGGCGCTCCTCGCGGTACGCCCGGCCTACGGCTACGAAATCACCGCCCGGCTGCGGGAGGAGGGTTTCTCCGACATCGCGGAGGGCACCGTGTATGCGCTGCTCGTGCGCGTGGAGCAGCGCGGACTGGTTGACGTGGACAAGGTGCCCTCCGAGAAGGGCCCGCCGCGCAAGGTGTACTCGCTGAACGCAGCGGGCCGCGCGCAGCTCGACGAGTTCTGGAAGACGTGGAGCTTCCTGGCCTCCCGGATCACCCAACTCCACGAACACGTCGAGCAGCAAGGGGAACGAGCATGACCAGATGGATCGAGAAGGTGACCGGGTCCCTCGAGGACAAGCGCCGATGGCGCGCCTACAACACCCGCAAGGCTGCCCTGCCGGTCGGCTACCGCACCGCCATCGACGGGATCGAGCGCTACCTGATGCGCTCGGCCGCCATCGTCAAGGGCGACGTGCTGGTGCAGATGCTCGAGGACCTGATCGAGCTCGTCGAGGCTTCTGCGGCCGACGGCACACCGATCCGCGACGTGGTCGGCGACGATCCCGTCGAGTTCGCGGACGCCTTCGCGGCCAACTACCGCGACAGCCATTGGATCGACAGGGAGCGCACCCGCCTCGCCGCTGCGATGGACGAGGCCGTCCAACAGCAGGGGGCCAACGGGGAAGGGGGTGCCGGCGATGAGCGCTGAGCAACGAGCCGATCTCGCCATCTCGGCGCGGGGGATTGAGAAGTCCTTCAAGGGCCTGCACGTGCTGCGTGGCGTGGACCTCGACGTCCGCGCCGGCAGCATCGTGGCCCTGCTGGGATCGAACGGGGCAGGCAAGACGACGCTGGTGCGGATCCTCTCCACCCTCACTGCGGCCGACGCCGGCACGGCCATGGTGAACGGCTTCGACGTCGCCTCCGAGGGGCGGGCCGTGCGCAGCTCGATCAGCCTCACGGGGCAGTACGCCGCGATCGACGAGCGGCTCTCCGGGCGCGAGAACCTGGTGCTGGTGGCGCGGCTCCGGCACGTCCCTGACCCGCGCGCGACCGCCGACGACCTGCTCCGGCGGTTCGCGCTCAGCGAGGCCGGCGGCCGGAAGGCGGGCGAGTACTCGGGCGGCATGCGACGTCGGCTCGACATCGCGATGAGCCTGGTCGGGGACCCGGCCGTCGTCTTCCTCGACGAGCCCACCACGGGCCTCGACCCGCAGTCGCGAGGAGAGGTCTGGGAGACCGTGCGGCGACTGGCCGACGGCGGCACAACCGTGCTGCTCACCACCCAGTACCTCGACGAGGCCGAGCAGTTGGCCGAACGCATCGCCGTCCTCCACGAGGGCACCATCATCCAGTACGGCACTCTCGCGGAACTGAAGCGGCTGCTCCTCCCGACGGAGGTCGAGTACGTCGAGAAGCAACCGTCGCTGGAGGACGTGTTCCTCGCCCTCGTCGGCAGCGGC
Organism: Tessaracoccus rhinocerotis; assembly: GCF_007197885.1. Classification (GTDB taxonomy): domain Bacteria; phylum Actinomycetota; class Actinomycetes; order Propionibacteriales; family Propionibacteriaceae; genus Arachnia; species Arachnia rhinocerotis. The sequence goes on along the minus strand of NZ_VKKG01000001.1, from coordinate 881,489 downwards.
GCAACCACGAGAGGTGGATCACTGTGAGCACGACCTTCCTCACCGACACCGGTGTCCTCACCGGCCGCTCGCTGCGCCACGTGGTGCGCAGCCCCGACACGATCATCACGACCGCTGTCACCCCGATCGCGGTGATGCTGTTGTTCGTCTACGTGTTCGGCGGCGCGATCCTCACGAACGCCGGCTCGCCCTACCTCGACTACATGCTGCCGGGGATCCTGCTGATGACGATCGCCTCCGGCGTGGCCTACACGGCCTACCGACTGTTCCTCGACCTGCAGGGCGGCATCTTCGAGCGCTTCCAGTCCATGCCGATCGCGCGCTCCAGCGTGCTGTGGGCCCACGTGCTGACGTCGGTGGCGGCCAACCTCGTGGCGGTCGCCCTCGTCATCGGCGTGGCGTTGCTGATGGGTTTCCGTACGGGGGCGTCGGTGGGCGCCTGGCTCGCGGTCGCGGGCATCCTGGCGCTGTTCACGCTGGCACTGACCTGGATCGCGGTGATCGCGGGGCTCGGGGCGAAGTCGGTCGAGGGGGCGAGCGCGTTCAGCTATCCGCTGATCTTCCTCCCGTTCGTCAGCTCCGCGTTCGTGCCGACGGACTCGATGCCCGGCCCGGTGGCGTGGTTCGCCGAGAACCAGCCGCTCACCTCGATCGTCGACTCCATCCGCGCCCTGTTCGTGGGGCAGCCGGTGGGTGGGGACCTGTTGACCGCCCTGGCCTGGCTCGTCGTCGTCCTCGTGCTGGCCAACGCGCTCGCGTTGACGGCGTACCGGCGACGGCGCCAGTGACAACCCGCTAGCCGACCCCGCCTGATCCGGCGGGAAACCGGTCTCCTAGAGTGTTTGGCAAGCGAGCCAAGGAGGGCGACGTGGCGGTGGACCCGAGGGACATGACAGTACTTCCGGACCTGACCAGGACGGAGAGCCGGGTATCCCCGGTGCGTTCTCGTAGGCCCGTCTACCTGGACCTGTTGCCGCCCTGCAACGCAGGTTGTCCGGCGGGGGAGAACATCCAGGAATGGCTACGACTCATCAAGGTCGGCCGCCACGAGGACGCCTGGCGCCAGCTCACCCGGGACAACCCGTTCCCCGCCATCCACGGCCGCGTCTGCTACCACCCGTGCGAGACGGCCTGCAACCGCGCCGACCTCGACGAGTCGGTCTCGATCCGCTCCGTGGAGCGCTACCTGGGAGACCTGGCGATCGAGCGCGGCTGGCGCTTCGAGCCTCCGGCCCGCACCTCCGGGCGGCGGGTCCTGGTCGTCGGCGCAGGCCCGTCCGGGCTGTCGGCCGCCTACCACCTGCGTCGCCTCGGACATGACGTGGAGGTGCACGACGCCGCGGACCTGCCGGGCGGGATGATGCGCTACGGCATCCCCGAGTACCGGCTGCCCCGCTCCGTCCTCGACGCCGAGATCGGCCGCCTCGTCGACATCGGCGTGGTGTTCCGGAACAACACCCCGGTCAAGGACCTGATGCGCACGCAGCGCGAGGGTGGCTTCGACGCGGTCTTCGTGGCCATCGGGGCGCACCTGTCCAAGCGGGTCGAGATCCCCACCTCCGACGCCGGCCGCATCGTCGACGCCGTGGGCTTCCTGCGCGACGTCGCTTCCGGCGGACGGCCGGTCATCGGTCGTCGCGTCGCCGTCTACGGCGGTGGCAACACAGCCATGGACGCGGCCCGCGTGGCGCGTCGGCTGGGCGCCGAGGAGTCCGTGATCGTCTACCGCCGCACCGCCGAGCAGATGCCCGCCCACGCCGAGGAGCGCGAGGGCGCCGAGGCCGAGGGCGTCCGGATGAACTGGCTTCGCACCATCACCTCGATGGACGAGGGGGACCTCACCGTGGAGGTCATGGAACTCGACGAGGACGGCCGCGCCCGCGGCACCGGCCGGTTCGAGCAACTGGCCGCCGACACGGTGATCCTCGCCCTGGGGCAGGAGGCCGACACCGGCTTCCTGCACGACGTGCCCGGGATGCGGTTCGACTCCGACGTGGTCACCGTGGACTCCAGCACGCTCATGACCGACGTCCCCGGCATCTTCGCCGGTGGCGACGCGGTCCCTTCCGAGCGCACGGTCACCGTCGGCGTCGGGCACGGCAAGAAGGCGGCCCGCTGCATCGACAAGTGGCTCAACCTGGATGCGTCACCACCACGCCCGAAGGGGCAGTCGCAGGTGGGACTCGACCAGATGAACCTCTGGTACTTCGGCGGGCACGACCGACGCACCCACGTCGAGTCCGAGCCGGACGAGCGCATCGCCGACTTCAGCGAGATCGTGGCGGGCCTCACCGAGCAGGAGGCCGAGTTCGAGGCCAGGCGCTGCCTGAGTTGCGGCAACTGCTTCGAGTGCGACGGCTGCTTCGGTGCCTGCCCGGAGGACGCGGTCATCAAGCTTGGCCCGGGCAACCGGTACCGCTTCGACTACGAACTCTGCACCGGGTGCGCCACCTGCTACGAGCAGTGCCCGGTGCACGCCATCTCGATGGTCCCGGAGGAGGGACGATGAACGAGCGAGTCATCATCGACGGCAACGAGGCCGCTGCCGACGTCGCCTACCGCCTGACGGAGTTGTGCTCCATCTACCCGATCACGCCCAGTTCCACGATGGCCGAACTGGCCGACGAGTGGGCGTCGAAGGGCCGCACCAACGTCTGGGGCCAGGTGCCCACGGTGATCGAGATGCAGTCCGAGGGCGGCGCCGCGGGCGCGATGCACGGCGCACTGCAGGGCGGTGCGCTGTCCACCACGTTCACGGCCTCGCAGGGCCTGTTGCTGATGATCCCGAACCTCTTCCGGATCGCCGGCGAGCTGACGTCATCGGTGTTCCACGTGGCCGCGCGGTCGCTCGCGACCCAGGGATTGTCCATCTTCGGCGACCACCAGGACGTGATGGCCATCCGCCAGACAGGTGTCTGCCTGCTCAGCTCCGCGTCCGTGCAGGAGGCCCACGACATGGCGGCCGTCGCGCACCTGGCCACGCTGCTGACCAGGCTGCCGGTGGTGCACTTCTTCGACGGTTTCCGCACCTCGCACGAGCTCAACACCGTCGAGCTGCTGACCGACGACCAGCTCCGCGAGCTGGTGCCGCGCGAGCTCGTGCTGGAGCACCGGGCGCGGGCCCTCAGCCCGGCCAACCCGTTCATCCGAGGCACCGCGCAGAACCCCGACACCTACTTCCAGTCGCGGGAGACCGCCAACCCGTTCTACGACCGCACGCCGGAGACGATGGCCGCCGCCATGCGACGCTTCGCCGAGGTCGCCGGCCGCGAGTACTCGCTGGTCGAGTACCACGGTGACCCGAACGCCGAGCGGGTCGTGGTGGTGATGGGCTCCGGCGTCGAGGCCGTCATCCCGGTGGTTGAGCACCTCAACCGGGAGCAGGGCGCCACGGGTGTGCTGTTCGTGCGGCTCTACCGGCCGTTCCCGACCGAGGCCTTCCTGGACGCACTGCCGCAGTCGGTTCGCCGGATCGCAGTGCTCGACCGCACCAAGGAGCCGGGCGCCGGCGGCGAGCCGCTGTTCCTGGACGTCAACTCCGCCCTCGGCGAGGCCTACTCCTCAGGGAGGCGCGCGACCATGCCGCAGGTGGTCGGAGGCCGCTACGGCCTCTCCAGCAAGGAGTTCACCCCGGCGATGGTCAAGGCCGTGTTCGCCGAACTCGAGCGCCCGAACCCCAGGCCGCGGTTCACCGTCGGCATCAACGACGACGTGACCCACCTCTCGCTGGAGCACGACCCATCCTTCCAGCTGCCCGACCCCGACACGGTGGGCGCGGTGTTCTACGGCCTCGGCTCCGACGGCACCGTCGGCGCCAACAAGAACACCATCAAGATCCTCGGCTCGTCGGGGGAGATGTACGCGCAGGGCTACTTCGTCTACGACTCCAAGAAGTCCGGCTCCCGAACCGTCAGCCACCTGCGCTTCGGCCCCAACCCGATCCGAGCGCCCTACCTGGTGGCCAGGGCGGACTTCGTCGGCTGCCACCACTGGTCCATCCTCGAGCGGGTCGACGTGCTGGAGTTCGCCCGTCCCGGCGCGACGCTGCTGGTGAACTCGCCGCACCCCGCCGACGAGCTGTGGGACCGCCTGCCCGGACCGGTGCAGGAACGAATCGCCGAGCTGGGCATCGACCTGTACTGCATCGACGCCTCCCGCGTGGCCCGGGCCGCCGGGCTGGGTTCGCGCACCAACACCATCCTGCAGACCTGCTTCTTCGCCATCTCCGGGGTGCTGCCGCGCGAGGAGGCCTTCGAGCGGATCAAGGACGCGATCACGAAGACCTACGCCCGCAAGTCCGCCGAGGTGGTCCGCAAGAACCACCTGGCCGTCGAGCAGTCACTGGCACACCTGCACCGGGTCCCGGTGCCCAGCGCGGCCACGGGAACCAGGGCGATGCTGGCCGCCGTACCCGACGACGCGCCCGAGTTCGTGCGCACCGTGACCGCCACCATGCTGGAGGGCAGGGGCGACCTGCTCCCGGTCTCCGCGCTGCCGGTGGACGGCACCTACCCCTCGGGCACCACCCGCTACGAGAAGCGCAACATCTCCGACATCGTGGCGGTCTGGGACCCGGAGGCCTGCATCCAGTGCGGGAACTGCTCGTTCGTGTGCCCCCACTCGGTGCTGCGGGCGAAGTACTACCCCCAGGACAAGCTCTCGCTCGCGCCCGACGGGTTCCTCAGTGCTCCCCTCGACGCGGCCGGGCTTCCGGACACCAGCTACACGCTCCAGGTCTACGCCGAGGACTGCACCGGCTGTGGGCTCTGCGTGGAGGCGTGCCCGGTCAAGCCGATCGGCCAGCCGTCGCGCCGGGCCATCAACCTCGAGCCGGTCGCGGACCGCTCCACCGAGCGCAGGGCCGTCGAGTTCTTCGAGGAGCTGCCGCTGAACAACCGCGCTCGGGTGGACTTCGGGACGGTGCGCGGCACGCAGTTCCTGCAGCCCCTGTTCGAGTTCTCCGGTGCCTGCTCCGGCTGCGGGGAGACGCCCTACCTGAAGCTGCTGACCCAGCTGTTCGGGGACCGGGCCTCGGTGGCCAACGCCACCGGCTGCTCCTCGATCTACGGTGGTAACCTCCCGACGACGCCGTGGGCCACCAATGCCGAGGGCCGTGGCCCGGCCTGGTCGAACTCCCTGTTCGAGGACAACGCCGAGTTCGGTCTCGGGCTGCGGCTGGCCGCCGACCTGCACGAGGACCTCGCCCGCACCCGGCTGGGGGAGCTCCGGACCGAGATCGGCGACGACGCCCTCGTGGAGGCGCTGCTGCACGCGCCGCAGCGCCACGAGTCCGAACTCCAGGCCCAGGCGGCGCGGCTCAAGCAGCTGCTCGCGCGGCTCGAGGGCATGGAGGGCGCCAAGGCCGCCGACCTGCGCTCGGTCGCCGACCACCTGCTGCGCCGCTCGGTGTGGATCGTCGGCGGCGACGGCTGGGCCTACGACATCGGCTCGGCCGGTGTCGACCACGTGCTCGCCTCCGGGCGTGACGTCAACGTGCTGGTCCTCGACACCGAGGTGTACTCGAACACCGGCGGGCAGGCCTCGAAGTCGACCCCGCTGGGCGCCGTCGCGAAGTTCGCCGCCGGCGGCAAGCTCACGAACAAGAAGGACATGGCCATGCAGGCGATGGCCTACGGATCGGTGTACGTGGCGCGCGTCGCGATGGGCGCCGACCCGCAGCAGACGCTCAAGGCGTTCCGCGAGGCGGAAGCCTACGACGGGCCGAGCCTGATCATCGCCTACAGCCACTGCATCGCCCACGGCTACGACATCCGCAAGGGCCTGGACCAGCAGTACAAGGCGGTCAACTCCGGACACTGGCCCCTGATGCGCTACAACCCGGTGCTCCGCAACAACGGAGCGAACCCGTTCCTGCTCGACTCGCCCAGACCGCGGCTTTCCCTGGCGGACTACCAGGGCGCCGAGTTGCGCTACCAGGTCCTGCACACGACGGATCCGGTGGAGGCCGAACGGCTCGCCGCGCACGCGCAGCAGCAGGTGGATCGACGCTGGGCCGAGTACGAGGAGCTCGCGACCCGCGGCCCCGAGGCGTTCGCGGCCGACACGAGGAGGGGAGAGATCAATGCCTGACCTGACCACGAACTACCTGGGGCTGCAGTTGCGCAACCCGGTCGTCGCCTCAGCGGGTCCGATCTCGCAGTCGGTCACCGGGATCAGGTCGCTCGCGGACGCCGGCGTCGGGGCCGTGGTCATGTACTCGCTGTTCGAGGAGCAGGTCCGCCGCCAGGCCGAGTACACGGCAGAACTCGCCATGGTGCACGAGCCGTTCGCCGAGGCGACGGCGTTCCTGCCCGGGGTGCACCACGACCCGGACGGCATCACCCAGTACCTGAAGCTGCTCGAGGTGGCCGCCGACGCGGTCGACGTCCCCGTGATCGCCTCCCTGAACGGCGCCGCTCCCGGGAGCTGGACGACGATGGCGCGACACCTCGAGGAGGCCGGGGCCGCCGCGCTGGAACTCAACATCTACTTCGTCCCCGGAGACCTGACCATGACGGGCGCCGACGTCGAGCGGCGACACCTGGAGATCGTCCGGGCGGTGAAGGAGACCGTGCGGGTGCCGGTGGCGGTGAAGCTCAGCCCGTACTTCTCGTCGGTGGGGCACTTCTGCCTCGCCCTCGACGAGGTCGGGGTCGACGGACTGGTGCTGTTCAACCGCTTCCTGCAGCCGGACATCGACGTCGACCGGTTGGAGGTGCGCTCCGGCGTGACCCTGTCGTCGCCGAACGAGGCCCGGCTCCCGCGGACCTGGATCGCAGTGCTCAGGGACAAGGTGCGGGCCTCGCTGGCCGCCACCTCCGGCGTGGCCGACCACGAGGACGTCGTGAAGTACATCCTGGCGGGGGCCGACGTCGTGATGTCCACCTCCGCGCTGGTGCGCCACGGCGCCGCCCATGCCCGCGGTCTGGTCGACGGCCTCGACGCCTGGCTGGAGCGCAAGGACCTCACCCTCGCCGCGGCGCGCGGACTTCTCGCCGTCCCCCCGCACACTCCGGCCGCCGGCTACGAGCGTGCCGGGTACGTCGCGTCCCTGCTCAAGGCCAAGGAGGTCTACGGCTCGCTGAACTGAGCCGGCAGCTCCCTCTCTGCGCCCAGCCGGGCCCGGTCCGCTGCGGCGCGGCCCTGCATCTCCGAGTACGGGTCCAGCACCTCCGTGGCACCGCGCCACGAGCCGCGGACGCCGTGCTCGCGGCTCATGCGCTCGTAGTAGCCGGAGACCTCCACGCCCTTGGCCACGAGCGCGAGCGCGCGGGAGGCATCTGCCGGGGGGGTGGGGAAGTCCTGGGCGGGTGCGACGGCGCCGGAGGCCACCTGGGCGGATCTCTGGGCGGCACGCAACCGGGCGCCGATGCGCTTGGTCCAACCCTCGTAGAACGCCGCCCTCGCGGTGCGGCCGTGGACGGGCCGGTGGGCGCCGGAGCGGATGTAGGCGTCCGCGTCGGCCACCATCTGAAGGACCAGCGTCACGTAGAGCGTCTTGGTGACCGCGATGTCCATGGGGAATCCGTAGAGGGTGACGCCGGTGTTGTCGCCGCGGATGGTGCAGCGCAGGTCATTCGCGCCGGCGACGGCGAGCATGAGGGAGATGAACCTGACGTTCGACGGCTTGCCGCGGTGCCCGAGGCGCACCGGCTCGAACGTCGGGTCCTGGCGCTGCCCATCAGTGTGGGCAGCCCGGGCGACGGCGAGCTCGATGGAGTTCAGCGTCGCAAGCTCCTGGGCCTTGGCGAAGAAGGCGTCTCGCTCGGCCTCGGTTGAGGCGCCCTCTGCGTGGCGCAGCAGTTTCCCGACCTTCGCGAGCATCCCGTCGTCCACGGGCCGGAGGCTGTCGAGGCCGGACTGTTGGTGGGCGTCGCTGAGCATGGAGGCCACCTGGACCCAGCCGATGTCCTTCAACAGCTGCACGAACGTCTGCCGGAAGCCCGCGCCGTGGGCGTCGATGATGGCGCCGTGGGTGCCGGTGTTGAGGTGGTGGGCGAGTTCATGCAGCACCACCAGCCCCCGCAGTGCCCACGCGCCCCCGCGCTCGCGCTCCGGGAGCCGGATCACCCCGTCGCCGTAGGTGGCCTTCTTCCAGCCCCGGTGGCTGACCACCCTGACGTCGGCCTGCTCCCGGCCGCGGTAGTTCGAACCGAACCCGCCGGCCTGCTGCCGCAGGCGGGTGAGGACTTCGGTGACGAAAACCGCCACCTCGGCCGGTCTGGAGAATCGTGGCTCGGGCTCCGGCCGGTAGGTGACCGTGCGTGCGTGTGCGCCGTCCCTCAGCACCACCCGGACCTCACCCGTCTCCGGCGCGACGGAGTCCAGCCACGAGGTGACCATGTCCTCGGCCGCATACGTCAGTCTCTGCTCCGGATCCTCCATGCCGCGAGCATGCCAGAGGGTACCGACAAGTGCGCGTCCCGCCTCGCCGCGCTGCCGCCCGGCATACGCTTCTGGCAGGGCCGTGGGCCCGGGGATGGGGGGTGGGCGATGTTGCGCAGGCTGGTGGCCGGGCTGCTGGTGGCACTCGCAGCGGTGCTGACGCCCGTGGCGGTGGGGGCGGTCTGGACCAAGCAGACCGTGACGGACCAGGACCGCTACCTCGCGGTGGTCTCGGGCGTCTCGCAGGAACCGCAGGTCAGGCGGGAGTTCCGCGACCGTGTCGTGGCAGCCATCCTCGAGCGCGTCGACCTACACGGCGTGGCCGAGGCACTGGCGGAGCGGGCAGTCTCCGGAGCCGTCGACACGGTGTTCACCCACGAGCGCTTCAGCGAGTTCTGGCTCGGCCTGCACCGCGTGGTGCACGCCCAGGTCACGGGGGTGCTCACGGGGGACAGCGAGGAATTCCAACTGTCCGAGGACGGCACGCTCACCATGGCACTGGGCCCGCTCGTGGAGGCGCTGGCAGAACAGCTCGAGGACCGCGGGGTGAGCCTCCCGCCGGACCTGGTCGGGGACCAGAGCGTGGTGCTCGCCCGCAGCGCCGACCTGGTGCGCGTCCAGGAGGCCTACGGCAGGTTGGTGCTCGCGGCGGCGTGGTTGCCGCTGGTCTGCGTCGTCGCGCTGTGCGTGGGGCTGCTGCTGGTGCGGCGTCGGGCGCAGGGGCTGATGGTGGCAGGCCTGGTCTCGGCGGCCGTGTCCGCCGCCCTGGTGGTCGCGCTCCGGGTCCTGCTCGGCACCCTGTCCGAAGCGGTACCGGGTCGGTTGGCGGAGAGGTTACTCGCCTCGCTCGAGCCCTGGCTGTGGACCACCGCCGGGATCGCCGCAGTGGTGGGGCTGGCTGCGGGCACCGCCGCTGCGGTCCTGCGACGCCAGCGGCGGGCCCGAGCCGGTTGGCGACCCCGGGAGGATTCGAACCTCCGACACCCGCTTTAGGAGAGCGGTGCTCTATCCCCTGAGCTACGGGGCCAACGCGAACAGGGTACCGGTCCCACCCGCGAGCCACGAAAGCGGGCCGCTCAGTGGTTGCGCAGCGCGTCGATCAACTCGTCCTTGTTCATGCCCGAGCGGCCCTCGATCTCGAGTTCGGCCGCCCTGTCGCGGAGCTCGTCGACCGTCCAGTCGTCGTAGCTGCCCGACTCGCCACCCTTGCGGCCCACCTCCTCGCGCGAGGTGTTCGCCGCCGCGTTGGCGATGCGGGCGGACTTCTCCTTGCTGTTGCCCTCGTCGCGCAGTTCCTCGTAGAGCTCCTTGTCCTTCACGCTCGGGCCCGGGTCCCTCTTCTTCTCGGCCATCATGACCTCCTGAGTCGTTGGGTGCGTTCCACCCTACGCCGCAGGAGGCCAACCGGCCGGGCCGCTAGCGCTGGTCGCGCGGGTGGGTCATGTCGATCGGGACGACCCACTGCGCGAACTGCTCTTCGGTCAGGAAACCGAGCTCGAGGGCCGCCTCGCGCAGGGAGGTGCCGTCGGCGTGCGCCTTTTTCGCGATCTTGGCGGCCTTGTCGTAGCCGATGTGCGGGTTGAGCGCCGTGACCTGCATCAGGTTCTTGGCGAGGTTCTCCTCGATCCTGGCGGTGTTGGGCTCGATGCCGACGGCGCAGTTGTCGTTGAACGCGGTGCAGGCGTCCCCCAGCAGGCGGATGCTCTCCAGCACGGCGTGTGCCATCACGGGCTTGTACACGTTGAGCTGGAAGTTGCCCTGGCTGCCGGCGAAGCCGACGGTGGCGTCGTTGCCGAAGACGCGGGTGGCCACCATGGTGAGGGCCTCGCACTGGGTGGGGTTCACCTTGCCGGGCATGATCGAGCTGCCGGGCTCGTTCTCGGGGATGGTGATCTCCCCGATGCCGTTGCGGGGGCCGGAGGCGAGCCAGCGCACGTCGTTGGCCACCTTCATCAGGGCCATCGCCAACACGCGCAGCGATCCGGAGACCGCCACCAGGGCGTCGTGGGCCGAGAGCGAGGCGAACAGGTTGCCGGACTGGCGGAACGTGAAGCCGGTCTCCTCGGAGATCAGCTCGGCGGTGCGCGCACCGAAGCGGGCGTGCGCGTTCAGGCCGGTGCCGACTGCGGTGCCGCCGATGGCGAGGTCGGCCAGTCCCTGCTCGGAGTGGCGGACCTGCTCGAGCGCGAAGTCGATCTGCGCCACCCAGCCGGAGACCTCCTGGCCGAGGGTGATCGGGGTGGCGTCCTGCAGGTGGGTGCGGCCGACCTTGACGACGCCGGCGAACTCCTCGGCCTTGGCCGCGAGGGTGTCGCGCAGGGTGGTGACCTGCTCGTAGAGGAGTTCGTGCAGGTCCAGCACGATGGCGATGTGCATCGCCGTGGGGAACGTGTCGTTGCTGGACTGGCCCCGGTTGACGTGGTCGTTGGGGTGGATGGGTGACTTGCTGCCCAGGTCGCCGCCGAGGATCTCGATCGCGCGGTTGGAGATCACCTCGTTGGAGTTCATGTTCGACTGCGTGCCGCTGCCGGTCTGGAACACCACGAGCGGAAAGTGGCTGTCGAGATCACCGCGGATGACCTCGTCGGCGGCCTGGACGAGGGCGTCGAGCTGCGTCTGGTCCAGGGTCAGCTCGCCGAGCTCCGCGTTGGCCAGGGCGGCGGACTTCTTCAGGATGCCGAGGGCGCGGACCATGGAGCGACCCCACACGAAGGTGTCCCTGCCGATGGGGAAGTTGCCGATGCTGCGCTGCGTCTGCGCACCCCAGTAACGATCGGAGGCAACCTCGACGGCGCCCATGCTGTCTGTTTCGGAGCGGATCTCAACCATGACCCTGATCCTAGGACAGTGCCGTGGGCCGCGCGGTGGCGGGTCCGGCCTCAGACGGCGACGGGCTCGTCGACCTCGACGCGGCACCCGGCGGCATCGGCGAACGGCAGGAGCGTGAGCCCCTCCGCCGCCCCGATCCGGCGCAGGACGCCGTCGATCAGGCCGTGGTGCACGTCGCACAGGAACGCCTGGTCGTCGTGGTCGTTGCCGATCAGGGGGCAGGTCCGCAGGACCAGCGCCTCACCGTCGGCGGTGCGGACGCGCCCCGGGTCGAACCCGAGCATGTCGAGCACGCGGACCACTGAGTCGAGGGCGTCGCGCGGGCAGGCGTCGTCCAGGGCTGCGGCCTGCGAGTCACCCCACATCCGCCCGATCGCGCGGGCGTCCTCGGACCCGTGCCCGCTCCTGACCAGGTAGGAGGCGAAAGCCCCGGCGAGGCTGGCGTTGTTGACCTCGGCGGGATCCAGTGCGGCCTTGCCCGCCTCGGTCAGGGTGTGGCCGCGCGGCCGCCGGCCCGGACCGGTGCCGGGGATGTCGGCGACCGTGATCAGACCCCGGTCCGCCAGGGCGCCGAGGTGGGCCCGCGAGGCGTTGGGATGGCCGCCGAGGTGTTCGGCGAGCTGGTTGATGGTGACGTGTTCGCCCCCGAGGTCCCGAACCGCCAGCAACACCCTGCGGCGCGGGTTGGAGAGCTTGTTGCGTTCCTGGGACCTGTGCATGCGGCAACCATACACTTTTGTACAACAAACTTGTAGTAATGTTCGCCATGTGACTGAACTGAACCTGACCGAGAAGAATTCGTCCTGCGGCTGCGGAGGACATGACGAGGCGCTGCCCGAGCTGGATGCTCGAGTCATCCCCCACGCCGTCCGACATGCCGCCATCCACGGCGTCGTGGACTCACTGCGCCCCGGCGCTGCGTTCGTCCTCATCGCTCCCCATGACCCGAAGCCGCTGCTCGCACAGATCGTCGAGCGCCACGGCGAGGGCATCGCGATCAGCTACGTCCAGCAGGGCCCCGACGCCTGGAAGCTGAAGCTGGCCCGCGCCTGATGTGCTCCTACTGCGGGTGTGACTCCATCCAGGTGATTGGCCGCTACATGGCCGAGCACGTGGAGATCATCAACTCCTGTGGCCGGCTCAAGGCCGCAGTGGCTACGGGGGTCGAGGACGACATCAGGGCACGCGCGCACGAACTGGCCCACCTCCTCGGACCCCACACCAGGTCCGAGGAGGTGGGACTCTTCGGCATCATGGGACGCCGCGAGGAGTTCCATGACCACATCGAGATGCTCTGCGGCGAGCACCGCAGCCTCGACGACCTTCTCGAAGCCATCGTCGCGGGCGACCACTCGCTGATGGACACCCTGGAGCAGGAGCTCCGGGACCACATCGACAAGGAGGACAACGGACTGTTCCCCGCCGCTGCCTCCGGTCTGGACGGGGACGAGTGGCAGGAGATCGACCGTCGCACCCATGAGCACGACCACTCCACGGGGACGCCCCACACGCACGCCCCGCACGGGGCCGCCGCCCACTGACCCGGGCCGCGCCACCCGTGGGTGGCGCACGCTGCTCGTCGTCCTCGGCGGGCTCTCGATGCTGTCCGGGCTGAACGCGGCCCTCGTGCGCCTCGGCGTCTGGGCGCCCGTCGCCTCCGAACGGGTCGGCGACCTACACGGTCCCGTCATGGTGCTCGGCTTCATGGGCACACTGATCTCGCTCGAGCGTGCCCAGGCGCTGCGGAACTCGCTGGCCTACCTGGCCCCGGCCCTGCTGGGGCTGGGATCCATCCTCCTGGTGGCCGGTGCCCCGCAGTACCTCGGCAAGCTCCTGCTCTTCGACGGGACCGTGGCTTTCGTCGTCCTCGCGCTGGCGCTCTGGTTGCGGGCGCCGCTGGGGCTGGTGGCCGCCCAGGTGCTCGGGGCGCTCATGGCGGCGCTGGCCGCCGGGCTGTGGCTCGTCGTCGAGATCGCCGCCCTGGTCCCCCTGCTCGCGGCCTTCCTCGTGGTCACCATCGCCGCCGAGCGCGCCGAGCTGGCCCAGCTGACCATGGGTCGCCGTGCCGTGCCGACCCTGCTCGCGATGGGGTCCCTGCTGGCGCTCTCGGCCAGCCTGGCGGTCGTGGCGCCGCAGGTGGGCGGCAGGATCTTCGGCGCCGCCTGCCTCGTCACGGCGCTGTGGCTGTTCCGCGACGACGTCGGACGCCGGATGGTGCGCGCGGACGGGTTGCGCCGCTTCAACGCCGTGTCCCTGCTGGCCGGCAACTTCTGGCTCGCGGTGGCCGGTATCGTTTGGATCGTCGTCGGCCAACCCGCCGGGCGCGGTGCCTACGACATCACCATCCACGGCGTCTTCCTCGGATTCGGGCTCTCGATGATCATCGCCCACGCCCCGATCATCTTCCCCGCCGTGCTCGGCCGGCCACTGCCCTATCGGCCGGTCATGTGGGTGCCGCTCGGGGTGCTGCACGTCGGCATGGTGGTCCGTGCCCTCGGTGACCTCACCGGCATCGACGCACTGTTCAAGTCTGGAGGCATTGTGACCGTCACCTCGCTGCTGCTGTTCGCCGCGGCCGTCGTTTCCTCGGTGGTGAAGCGATGAGCCGCGGGCTGCGCATCATGCGCGACATCCCAGTCGTGGTCTGGATGGTCGCCGCGGTGGTCGTCGCCGTGGCGCACCAGTGGATCCCCGAGGCGACGTGGCTGATGGTCCACCTCGTCGGGCTCGGCGTGATGACCCACGCCGTGATGACCTGGAGCGCTCACTTCACCGCCGCCCTGCTCAAGACCCGCCCCGACGACGCGGCCGCCACCAGGTCCTCGTTGCGGCTCGGGCTGCTCGGCGTGGGCTCGCTGCTGGTGTTCATCGGCGTGCCCAGCACCGTGTGGCCACTCACCCTCGTCGGCGCCGTCGGCGTGGCGGTCGCCGTGGTGTGGCACGGCCTCGAACTCGTCCGCGACCTGCGCCGCGCCCTGCCCGGCCGGTTCCGCATCTGCATCCGCTACTACGTCGCGGCGGCCTGCTGCCTGCCCGTCGGCGGCGGGCTCGGCGCCGCGCTCGCGCTGGGACTCGACGACGCCTGGCACGCCCGCCTGCTGGTGGCGCACACCATGACCAACATCCTGGGCTGGCTCGGCCTCACCGTCGTGGGCACCCTCGTGACCTTCTGGCCCACCGTGCTGCGCACCCGCATGGACGACCGTGCCGAGCGCCTGGCCAGGCAGACGTTGCCGGTGCTCCTCGGTGCGATCGCGATCGTCATCGTCGGCTCCCTGACCGGCCTGCGCCTGGTCTCCGTGCTCGGCCTGCTCGGCTACGCGGGCGGGATCGTCTTCTGGGGCCGCAGCCTGTGGGGTCCGCTGCGCCGCAAGCTGCCGCGCGAGTTCGCGCCGGCTTCCATCGGGCTCGCGTGCTTGTGGGCCTGCATCGGCATCATCGCCACCGCCGTGCACGTGCTGCGCACCGACGACAAGGGGCTCGCCGAGGGCTACCCGCTGGTGGCGTCCATCTGGGTGGTCGGCTTCGCGCTGCAGTTGGTCACCGGCGCGCTCAGCTACCTGATGCCGTCGGTGATGGGTGGTGGTCCGCGCGTCGTCCGCAAGGCCGCCGCCAAGTTCGACAAGTTCGCCACCACCCGTCTCGTGGTGATCAACGTCGGCCTCGTGCTGTGGCTGTTCCCCCTGGCCTCCTGGGTCCGGGTGACCCTCTCCGTGGTCGTCCTCGTGGCGCTCGCCGCATTCGTCCCGCTGCTGTTGGCCGGGGTGGCCGCGTCGGTCGGGGAGAAGCGGCGCGCCGAGGCCGGTGAGCCCGCCGACGACGCCGAGCGGCCGTCGGCCTTCAGCGGCAGCGGCGCCGTCGCAGGAGTCGCGGCCATCGTGCTGGCGATCACGTTCGGCATCGGCGCCGATCCCGGGGCCGTCGGTCTCGGGCAGTCGGTGGCGGCGTCGTCGGTGGAAGTCGTCCCCAGTGGCGAGACCGTGCGCGTGCGCGTCGAGGCGGTGGACATGGCGTTCGAGCCGAACTCCGTCACCGTGAACCCCGGAGACCACGTGGTCATCGAACTCGTCAACACCGACCCGACCAACCTCCACGACCTGGCCGTCGGCGACCAGCGCACCGAGCGGCTGGCCGTCGGCGAGACCGCGGAACTGGACCTCGGCGTCGTCGGGTCCACCATCGAGGGCTGGTGCACCGTCGTGGGCCACCGCCAGATGGGCATGACCTTCACGGTCGTCGTAGAGGGGGCGCCTGCCCCCGCGCAGCCGAGCGCCGAGGAGACCCATGAGCACGGCGGCGTGCCCGCCGATCCGGACGCGCAGCTGGGCCACGTCGTCGACCCGGTGCTGGAGCCGTTGGGCGAGGAGACCGTGCACCGGGTCACCTTCACCGTGACCGAGGTGCCGCTCGAGGTGGCGCCGGGCGTCTGGCAGACCCGCTGGACGTTCAACGGACAGGGCGTCGGGCCGACGCTCCACGGTCGCGTCGGCGACGTCTTCGAGGTCACGCTCGTCAACGACGGCTCCATGGGCCACTCGATCGACTTCCACGCCAGCAATCTCGCGCCCGACGGGCCGATGCGCACGATCGCGCCCGGGGAGTCACTGGTCTACCGGTTCACCGCGGAGCGCGCCGGCGCGTGGATGTACCACTGCTCCACGATGCCCATGAGCTCCCACATCGCCGCCGGCATGCACGGAGCCGTGGTCATCGAACCCGCCGAGGGCCTGCCGGAGGTGGACCGCAGCTACGTCGTGGTGCAGTCCGAAGTCTTCCTCGACTCGGCAGCCGCCACTGCGGAGGAGGCCACCGAGGTGGACGCCGATGCCGTAGCTGCGGAGGACCCGAGCTTCGTGGTCTTCAACGGCGTGGCCAACCAGTACGACCAGGCGCCCTTCGAGGCGAAGGTGGGAGAGCGGGTCAGGTTCTGGGTGGTCGCCGCAGGGCCGAACAGGCCGGCGTCGTTCCACATCGTCGGCGCGCAGTTCGACACCGTCTACAAGGAGGGCGCCTACCTCCTGCGCGACGGAGTGGATGCGTTCGGCAACGCGGGCGGGGGCTCGCAGGCGCTGGACCTGCAGGCGGCGCAGGGCGGGTTCGTCGAGCTCGAGTTCCCCGAGGCCGGCCACTACAGCGTGGTCAACCACGTCATGGTCGACGCCGAAAGGGGCGCCCACGGAATCGTGGAGGTGACGCAGGGCTGACGAGCACCGGGTCATCAACTCCTAGACGGTTTGTAGTAGTCCTGCTACATTTGAGGGCATGGGTGCTGCTCTCGATTCTGTGATCCGCTGCGACGGATTGACCATGGCCTACGGTCCGAAGCTGGTCCTCGACGGCCTGACCCTCGAGATCCCGCGCGGCCAGGTGGTGGCGCTCCTCGGACCGAACGGCGCGGGCAAGACCACCACGGTGGAGATCCTGGAGGGGATCCGCAGGCCCAGCGGTGGCCGGGTGCAGGTGCTGGGCTCGGATCCAATCAGGGCGGGGGAGGCGTGGAAGGCGCGCGTGGGCATCGTGCTGCAGAGCTGGCGCGACCACGCCCGTTGGCGCGTCCACGAACTGCTCGAGGTGATCGCGGACTACTACGTGCCGTTCGCGACGCCGGAGGTGGTGCGGCCGTGGCCCACCGACGAACTGCTGGAGCGGGTCGGCCTCGCCGATTCCCGTGACCAGCGCATCGACAGGCTCTCCGGCGGCCAGCGACGTCGGCTCGACGTCGCGGTCGGCCTGGTGGGACGACCCGAGCTGCTGTTCCTCGACGAGCCGACCACCGGCCTGGATCCCAAGGGTCGCCGCGACATCCACGACCTGCTCGGCGACGTCGCCGACCTGGAGACCACCATCCTGATGACCACGCACGACCTCGACGAGGCCGAGAAGGTGGCCGACCGGATCCTCGTCCTTGCCTCCGGCCGGATCATCGCCGACGGCACCCCCGACGAACTGCGCCTCGGGTTCTCCAGGTCCAACGAGGTCCGGGTCCGGGACCGGGCCACGGGGCGGGTGATGGTCCACTCCACCCCCGACCCGACGGCGTGGCTGACCGAGCAGCTCACCCTGCGTCCGGGGGAGGTGGAGGTGCTAGAGGTCCGTCCGGCGTCGCTCGAGGAGGCCTATCTCAGCGTCGTGCGCCGGGCCGAGGCCGGCGAGGACCTCTCCGAGATCGCGACCATCCAGGAGGTGGCGTCATGAACGCAAGGAAGGCAGTGCTGCGGGCAGCCTGGGGTCAGGCGAAGGTGACCGTTCTGCGCAAGTACCTCAGCCCGACCGGCATCTCGTTGCTGGTGTTCCCCGTCGTCGTGCTCGCGGTGCTCTGGTTCGTGCGCGACAGCGTAATCGACGGGGCGGTCGGGGTTTCGGCGTGGGTGTTCTCAGGCATGCTTGCCTTCAGCCTCATCGCCGGTGCCGCCATCGGGGTCTCCGCCGAGATCCAGCAGGAGCGCGAGGACGGGACCCTGATGCGCGCCAAGGCGGTGCCCAACGGGGTCACGGGCCATCTCCTGGCGAAACTGGTGGTGGCAGTCGTCGACACGGCGATCCCGGTGGTGCCCATGGTCGTCGGGGCGGCGATCATCCTCCCCGACCTCCTACCCTCCGACCCGACGCGTTGGCTGCTGTTCGTGCTCGTCTACGCACTGGCAACCGCGGCCATGCTGCCGTGGGGAGCGGTGATGGGCTCGCTGTTCCGCTCCGCAATCGGACTTGGCGTCGCCAGCCTCGGGCTCTACGCGCTGGCCATCATCGCCGGCCTGTTCTACCCGTTGACCATGCTGCCGGCTGCGCTGCAGGTGGTGGGACAGTTCACGCCCCACTACTGGATCGGGCTGGGGATCCGCACGGTCCTGCTCGACGATGCGGCCATGGGACTGGAAGTGGGCGGCTCCTGGCGCACGCCGCAGATGGTGCTGGTCCTGGTGGCATGGGCCGCGGTCGGGCTGCTGCTGGCACCGGTGCTGCTGCGTCGCATGGCGCGCAGGACCTCCGGCAGCGCGGTGGCCGAGGCGCGCGAGCGGGTCCTCAGCAGGGGGTACTGATCCACCCATGAGTCCCACGGCCAACGACCAAGTCCACAACCGCATCGCGATGCTCCGTGCGGAGCGAGGGATCTCTCGCCGCCAACTGTCCGACGCGCTGGGCGTGCACTACCAGACGGTCGGCTACCTCGAGCGGGGTGAGTACAGCCCCTCCCTGGAACTGGCGCTGCGGATCGCTGCCCACTTCGAGGTGCCCGTGGAGGTCATCTTCTCCCTCGAGCCGTTCCCGCGCCTGGGAACCTGAGGGCCCCCCTCGGGTTGGTCGGGCTGCCGACGACGTCGATAGGATCGGCAGTGAAGTCGACGAAGGGAAAGATCGTGTCCGAAGCAGGTCTCGCCGCCGCACGGGAGAAGATGGAGGCCGCCGGAGTGGCCGGGCCAGCCATCGAGGTGTTCTCGCACTACTACAAGCTCCTCACCTCCGGGGAGACCGGCCTGATCCGCGAGGACAGCATCACTCCTCTCCTCGACCCGCCGATGCTCGCCGACGTGGACATCACCGACGAGGCGGCCGCCGAGGCGATCGGCAGGACCGTCATCGTGAAGCTCAACGGAGGGCTGGGCACCTCGATGGGCCTGGACCGGGCAAAGACGCTGCTCGAGGTCCGCGACGGGAAGAACTTCCTCGACCTGATCGTGGGCCAGGTGCGGGCCGCCCGCCAGGCCTACGACGCGCGGCTGCCGCTGCTGTTCATGACCTCGTTCCGCACCGACGACGACACGCTCGCACACCTGGCGCGCTACGACGACCTCGTTGTGGACGGCCTGCCGCTGACCTTCGTGCAGAACCAGGAGCCGAAGCTGCGTGCCGACGACCTGACGCCGGTCACGTGGGAGGCGGACCCCACCCTCGAGTGGTGCCCGCCCGGCCACGGCGACCTGTACACCGCGCTCGAGGGCTCGGGCGTCCTGGACGAGCTGCTCGCGGCCGGGTTCCGCTACGCCTGCGTCTCCAACGGTGACAACCTCGGCGCCGCCCCCGACGCGACGATCGCAGGCTGGTTCGCCGCCTCCGGCGCCCCCTACGCGGCAGAACTTTGCCGGCGCACCATCAACGACAAGAAGGGTGGCCACCTGGCCGTCCGCAAGGCCGACGGCCAGCTCATCCTCCGCGACACGGCGCAGACCGCCCCGGAGGAGATGGACTACTTCACCGACGAGCACCGTCACCCGTTCTTCCACACCAACAACCTCTGGTTCGACCTGCAGAAGCTCCGCGACACCCTCGTCGAGCGCGAATCGGTGCTCGGACTGCCCATGATCCGCAACGAGAAGACCGTTGACCCGGGCGACTCCTCCTCGACGCCCGTCATCCAGATCGAGACCGCCATGGGGGCGGCGATCGAGGTGTTCGAGGGAGCGACGGCGATCTGCGTCGGCCGCGACCGGTTCCAGCCCGTCAAGACCACCAACGAGCTGCTCCTGCTCCGCTCGGACGTCTACGACCTGGGCGACGACGGCCGCCTGGCGGCCACCACCGAGTCCACCCCGGAGATCGACCTGGACCCGAAGTTCTACAAGGTCGTGGACAAGTTCTCGGAGCGGATCCCGCACCAGCTCTCGCTCCGCGGGGCGACCTCGTTCAAGGTGCGCGGAGACTGGCGCTTCGGACGCGACGTGCGGGTGGTCGGCGATGCCGAGCTGGCAGGGGACGGCGGCACCGTCGAGGACGGCGCGACAGTCGGTGAGTGAGGCCGTCGAGCTGGGCCGCGCGGTGACGGGGGAGGAACTCCCGCTCACCGCCACCGACCCGACGGCGCTGGCGGCGGAACTGGCCGCCCTCGGCTGGGACGCCGACAGGCTGGCCGAGCTGCGCACCGCCCGGATGGCGGCCCACGAGCCCTGGCCGTTCCCGATCGGCGTCGAGGAGGTGCGTGGCTTCGGCTTCGCCCGCTTCAGCGCCCGGCTGGCCGAACTGCGGGAGGTGCTGGGGCTCAGCGGCAGGGCGGACAGGGCGCCCGCCACCAGCCGGAAGCCGGATCGCGACGAGCAGCGGCTGCTCGCGGACCGGCCCCCGCACTGGGGCTGAGCGGCTGCCTCAGAGGTTGCGGTTCTGCTTCAGCAGGTCACGGATCTCGACGAGGAGCTCCTCCGACGTCGGGGTTGCGTCCGCCTCCGGGTCACCCTCCTTGTCGAAGCGCTCGCGGAGCTTGTTGTAGGGGAGCACCAGGCCGAAGTAGACGACGGTGGCCATGATCAGGAACGCGATCAGGGCCGTCAGGAACACCCCGACGTTGACTCCACCGATCTGCGCGTTGCTGAAGTCCGGCATGCCGCCGGCAAGGCCGATCAGGTCCAGGATGATCTGGGTGAATGCTGTTACGACGGCTGCGAACGCCGTGGCCATGATGAAGGCCACGGCAAGTTCGACCAGGTTCCCGCGAAGCAGGAATTCCTTGAAGCCCTTCATGTGTTCTCTCACTTTCAGTTCCGCCCGGATGGGGGTGTCCGGGACTCCGCGATCCTAACCTCGATCGGGCTCCGCGGTGCGCAGGAACGCGCCTTAGGCGGCCCCCAGGATGACGCTGAGCTCGCCCCGCTGCCCCAGTGCGGCCACCGTCGGGGCGATGGCGTTGGGCACGTCCAGGAGCACCAGCGGGGCTCGCGCGGAGACGACGGCGAGCTCGGAGCGCTCCTGCGCGGCGGGCAGCGCGGCGACGCGAGCGTCGTCGGTCACCACCTCGAAGCCCTCGCCCGCGTACACGAGACTGACGAGGCTCCCAGGGGCAAGCAGCCCGGCCAGTTGGTCGTCCGGGATGGCGATGGGCACCAGTGCACGGCCGTCCGCGAGATCCGCGGTGGTGGCGAGCATGCCTGCCTGCACCACGGTGTTCGCGGCGATGCGGGTTGCGGCCGTGGTCCCCACGACGTCGGCCGGCTCGGGCAGCGGACCCTCCGGCAGCGCTCGGAGCGGCAGTGCTACCACCTGGACGTCGGCCGCGGTCAGCACGTCACCGGCCGCGACTGCGCGGGTGGTGACCACGACGGCGGTCCCGGGATCCTGTGCGGGCGCCAGTTGAGTGGCCAGCAGCAGCACGCCGAGGCCGGCCAGCGCCGCGGCGAGGGCGCGGCGGTGCCAGGCGACGAACCGTTTCAGCTTGTGTGGGAACTCCATGCCCACACTCTGGTGTTCGGGAGGTCTGTTTCGTCTTTGTCCACAGGCCCCCGGGTGGCATGCCTCAGCCGGCGGGGGCGGGCGCCGGGGCGCTGCTGGTGGAGCTCTTGGCGGAGGAGTCACCCGAGGAGGTGGTGGCCGCCGCCGACTCGCTCTTGGCCGCAGGGGTGGTGCTGGTCTTGGAGTTGCGGGAGTCGGTGGCGTAGAAGCCGGAGCCCTTGAAGACGACGCCCACAGCGTTGAACACCTTGCGCAGCTCGCCGTCGCAGGACGGGCACACCGTCAACGAGGGGTCGGTGAACTTCTGGAAGATCTCGAGGTCTTCGCCACAGGCGGTGCAACGGTACTGGTAGGTGGGCATGCAGCTGTCTCTTTCACGAAGGGGACTGGGGTCATGATACGTCGTGCCCCCTCGGTGGCCCAAAGCGGCTGCTCAGCCCTTCGCGCAGAGTGAAAAACCGGCCTCGGTCACCACGGCGTCCACGGGCAGGTCGTGGGGGAGCGTCGGCACCGAGGCGAACACCTCCTCGGCGCGGGCCAGCGCCCACACCGCGGCACCGGCGCGTCGATGGCCGAGCGCCCTGTCATACCAGCCGCCGCCTGTGCCCAGCCGGGTGCCGTCGCGCCCGACGGCGAGGCAGGGCACCACCACGACGTCGGCGCGGCCGAGTGCGGCGGGGCCCAGCGGTGGACCCGAGGGGTGGGGGATGCCAGCCCAGCCGGGCACCAGGTCGGCCGGCGTCGTGAGGGCGGCCCAGTCCGGGGTGGGGCGGAGCTTCGGGAGCAGCACCTCGTACCCGCTCGCCAACAGCTCCGCCAGCAGGCCCGCCGTTCCCGGCTCGCCCGGACGCGCCGCGTACAGCGCCACCACCGTGGCGTCCTCGGGCAGCGCGGCCCGCAGGGCCGAGGCCCTGGCGGCGTCCCCGGCCTCCCACTCGTCCCGGGACAGCCCCGCACGGGCGGCCAGCACGGCCGCGCGCAGCGAGTCCTTCGAATGGTCCGGGATCATTGAACTATCGTAGGCAGCATGGCTCTTTTCGGTCGCAGGAAGCCCGCCCCCGTCGCCCCCGAAGTGGTGGAGGAGGTGCCCAGCCTGCCCCCGGCGCCCCCGCTGAACGAGGCCGGGCTCCGGTCCGTCGCGGACCACATCGACTACCTCCTGGGGCTCGTCGAGCCCCTGCGTCCCTTCGGGATGTCGCTGGTGGAGGCCTGGGACCAGGTGATGTGCGAGGACATCAACTCGATGATCAACGTGCCGCCGAACAGCACGGCCAAGGTCGAGGGCTACGCGGTCCGCGCCAGTGACCTGCGCGACGACGACGGCGCCATGGTCGAATCCCTGCGGTTGGTCGACGCCGAGGAGCGCCTCGCGCCCGGCGAAGCCGCTCGCGTGCTTCCCGGCGCCGTTCTGCCCAAGGGCGCCACCGCCGTGCTGCCGTCGACCTTCGTGGAGGCCTCCGAGGGCGGGCTACGGCTGCTCGACGTCGTCGAGGAGGGCGCCTACCTGCGGGCCGCGGGCGAGCACCTGGCCGTGGGGGCCCGCCTCCTCAGTGAGGGGGAACGCCTCAACGACCGCGCCATCGGGATGCTCGCCAGCGCGGGCATCGACAAGGTGCTGGTGCGGCCCCGGCCGCGAGTCGTCGTGGTGAGCTCGGGCCACGAGCTCGTGGAGCCCGGGGACAAGGTGCGCCACGGCGAGACCACTGACTCCAACTCCTTCATGATCGCGGCGGCTGCCCGCGCCGCGGGGGCGACCGTCTTCCGCGTCGCCCTGCACAGCAGCGACCCGCAACAGCTCAAGACGGCCATCGCGGACCAGTTGATCCGCGCCGACCTGCTGGTCTCGACCACCGGTGGCCACCGCGAGGACTACGAGGCCGTGGCCAACGCCATGCGCGAGCTGGGGATGGTCGACTCGGCCGAGGTTGCCATGTCACCCGGCCGCACCCAGACCTTCGGCCTGATCGGTGAGGACCAGGTCCCGATGGTGATGCTGCCCGGCAACCCGGTCTCGGCCTACGTGACCTTCCAGACCTTCGTCTGGCCGTTGATCCGTCGCCTGATGGGGGCCAGCGAGAAGCGGCGCGCCGTGCGGGCCATCGCGTCCTCCACGCTGCGCTCCAACAAGGGCCAGCTCCACCTGCTGCGCGGTGAACTGTTCTCCGAGTCCAGCATTCGCACCATCGACCGCGTGACGGACCCGCACGCCCTGGCCGAGCTCTCGCGGAGCAACGCACTGATCATCCTGGACGAGGACACCGACCTCGTGAGGGCCGGCGAACAGGTCATGTGCTGGCCCCTCGAGGAGGACTGAGCCAGAGCAACTTCTCGTTGACCGCGAGTTGGGCTACCTAATTACACCGATGTTGTTTACGGTGGGCATGTGCTCGCCGGAATCGTCATCAGTGCCCTAGTCATCGCAGGTCTGGCGTTCGGCCTGCCCTGGTTGGCGTCCCATCGTGACGCGCCCGAAGTCCTCGAGGGAGATCCTACGGAGCGCTTCTCCGACTCGATGAGGATTCTGCGGCGCGACATCTCGGACTACCTGGAGACCACGGAGGCCGCCGAGGTCTCCACGCCGCTGACGCGCCGCGCCGAACTGACCGAGATCCGCCTGCTCGCCGCGAGTGCCGCCACCCGACGTCGCCGCACACTGCTGGGTCTCGCGCTGCTGCTGGTGGCAGTCGGCGTGGTCGCGATCCTCGGCCACGTGCCCTGGTGGGCCGTCCTCGTGCCCGTCGGCCTGGTGCTGGTCTTCGTCGTCGTCTCCCGCCTGGGGGTGGCCGCCATGCACCGCAGGTTCGCCGCCCGTGCGAAGTCGGTCACCGAGGGCTTCGGCGACGAGGACACCACGGTGCTGCAGGTCCCGCTCGAGGACGAGTCCTCCAAGGAGATCAGGGTGGACCTGTCCGCTCCGCAGACCACAGGAGCGCTCTGGGACCCGATCCCCGTCACCGCCCCCACTTACGTTTCCAAGCCGCTGGTGCCCCGGACCGTGCGCACGATCGACCTCTCCGCCCCGGCGGTCGCCCAGCAGCCGCTGGTGCCCACGGCCGACCGCCCCGATTCCGACTTCGAGGCGTTGGAGATGGAGGACACCGAGGCCATGCTGCACGAGTTCCGGCCCCGCGCCGTCGGCGAGTAGGCACGCGCGCGCGACCTCGCGCGCCGGTTGTGCTGTGGGAGAAATCCGTGCACGGTCGCTGGAGTGAACCCGTGGCGGCAGTAGGGTTGGTGGGCTTGTGTGAACTTCGCATTGGTCGCAGCACGACAAGGATCAACCTGATGCCACAAACCAGAGGAGACCACAGACTCGCGCCCGGTACCCGTTTCGTCATCGGGATCCTCCTCGCCTCGGCCTTCGTCGTCATCCTCAACGAGACGACCCTGACCGTTGCGCTGAAGCGGATCATGGACGACCTCGGCGTCAGCGAGCGCGCCGCCCAGTGGCTCACGACGGCCTTCATGCTCACCATGGCCGTGGTCATTCCCGTAACGGGCTGGCTGCTGGAGCGCCTCACCACCCGCCGGGTCTACATGATCGCGATGGGCCTCTTCGTCGTGGGCACCGTGACGGTGGCAGTGATGCCCACCTTCGCGCTGGTGCTCGTCGGTCGCGTTGTCCAGGCCAGCGGCACGGCAGTCATGATGCCGCTGCTGATGACGACCGTGATGAACGTCGTTCCCAAGGAGCGCCGCGGGATCATGATGGGCAACATCTCGATGGTCATCGCCGTCGCCCCGGCACTGGGGCCGACGTTGTCCGGTTTCGTGCTGCAGTTCGCCAGTTGGCGGATGATCTTCGTGATCATCCTGCCGCTGGCCATCGCCCTCGGCGTGCTCGGTTCCCTGCGGGTGCAGACCCTGAACGAGCCCCGTGACATCCCCGTGGACGCTCCCTCGGTGGCGCTCTCGGTGGTCGGATTCGGCGGGCTCGTGTATTCGCTCAGCCTGTTCGGCGAGCCAACCGTGCCCGTGCTGCAACTCGTCGGCGTGCTCGCCGTGGGGGCGGTCGCGCTCGTGCTGTTCCTCCTCCGGCAGGGGCGGCTCGCCCACTCCGGGCGGGCGCTGCTCAATCTCGGGACGTTCCGGTACCCCGGTTTCCGCGTCTCGGTGCTCGTGGTGGCCATCGCCATGGCGGCCATGTTCGGCACCCTGATCATGCTGCCGCTCATCCTGCAGGACGCGCTCGGGATGGAGCCGCTGCTCGTCGGGCTGATGCTGCTGCCCGGTGGATTGGTGATGGGCCTGCTCGGCCCCACCGTCGGTCGGCTCTACGACAGGGTGGGCCCCCGGCCGCTGGTCGTGCCCGCCACTGCGTTGATCGGCATCGTGCTCGCGACCTTCTCGTTCATCTCGGTGGGCACCTCGCCCTGGTTCATCGTCGCCTGCCACATGGCGATGAGCGTCGGGTTCGCGTTCATGTTCACCCCGCTGCTGACCACCGCCCTCGGCTCGCTGCCGAGGCCGCTCTACCCCCATGGCTCCGCCGCAGTCGGCACCATCCAGCAGCTCGCCGGTGCGATGGGGACCGCGCTGTTCGTCACGATCTACGCCACGCAGACGCGGGTCGGGCAGGTAGTCGGGCTGCCGGAGGCCCAGGCGATGCTGGGCGGGTCCAGAATCGCGTTCCTGTCGGCCGCCGCCGTTTGCGTCTTCGCGTTCGTCGGCACCTGGTGGCTCCGCCGCCCAAGCATCGAGGAGCACCTCGACGAGGACTCCCCGGCCGCGGTGGTGCACTGACCCGGGATGAACGCGTTCTTCACCATCGGCCATTCCAACCGAGAACTCGACGAGTTCGTCGGGCTGCTGGGGGAGCACTCGATCGAGGTGGTGGTCGACGTGCGGCGGCTACCCGGCTCGAGGCGCTACCCCCAGTTCGACCAGGACACCCTGGCAGCCGCCCTCGACGGGGCCGGGATCGCCTACCAGTGGTCGAAGGGGCTGACCGGTCGACGTGCTGTCAGCAAGGAAGTGGGGTTCGAGGTCAACGCGTGGTGGGAGAACCGGAGCTTCCACAACTACGCCGACCATGCCCTCTCCGACGAGTTCCAGCAGGCGCTGGCCGAGCTGGTCGAGCTGGGCGGGACCCGCCGCAGCACCGTCATGTGCTCGGAGGCGGTCTGGTGGCGCTGCCACCGCCGACTGATCTCGGACAACCTGCTGGCCCGCGGGCTGGACGTGCGCCACGTCGTCGGGTCGGGACGGGCCGAGGCGGCCAAGCTGACCGAGGGGGCCGTCGTCGCCGCCGACGCGGTGGTCACCTACCCCGCGGAACAGAAAAGTCCCGGGCCACGGGAACCGTGACCCAGGACAGCTGTGGAGCTAGGGGGATTCGAACCCCCGGCCTTCTCATTGCGAACGAGACGCGCTACCAACTGCGCCATAGCCCCATCTTTCAAGCGGGTCGATACTACCACCGGCGGGGCTGGCCCGACAAAATCGAGTCCGGGCTCACCGCTCCCAGCCCATGACGCAGGCGCGCTCGCCGTTGTCGGGGTAAGTGACCTCGCTCAGCAGGTCCACGAAGCCCTTGCGGCGGTAGAGCGCCCGGGCGGGGTTGTCCGGATGCGTGGCCAGCAGGGCGCGGGACTGGCGCATCGCGTCCAGCTGGGTGTCCAGGAGTGCCCCGCCCAGCCCTTGCCCGTGGACGGCGGGGTCCACCTCGATCTCGGCGAGCTCGAAGGCGTCCTCGAACCAGTGCAGGTGACCGGCCTCGGACATCGCGCCGGCGATCTGCTGCGGCCACCAGTTGTCGGGCCGGAGGTCGTAGCCGTACACGAAGCCGAGGATCTCGCCGTCGATCTCACCGACCAGGCAGGTGGCGCCCTTGTTGGTCCCCATGCAGCGCGCGAAGTCCTTCGCGAACTGCGCGGCGGCCTCGTCGGTGTGGTTGAAGGCCTCGCGATAGATGTTCGCGATGCGCCCCGCCCTGGCGACCGCCTCGTCAGCGGTCAGCCAGCGCAGGTAGTCCTCCATGTTGATCTCGCTCATCGTGTCCTTCGGTGCGACGGTAGAGTTCCGCGGGGTTCGCGGGGACGGACTCCAGAGGCTTCACCCTAGGGGCGAACCGGCCTCGCGTCGAAGTGCGGAGGCCGCCGGTGATCTGCCCGCGGTGCGTTCTCGGGTGATTGACCCACCGGTGACGAGCCCAATAGATTCGAGCCACGATTCCCTTTCGAGAGAGGTGGCGGGCATGGGCCAGCCGAGTCCGCAGCAGACCCTCCAGGTGGATGACCGTGTGCTCGACGGCCCCCACGGGTCACTGCCCGTCAGGATCTACCGGCCCGCCGAGGCACTGGGCCCCGGGATGGTCTGGGTGCACGGCGGCGGGTTCGTGGAGGGCGACATCGACATGGCCGAGGCCCACTGGGTCTCCACGGCCCTGGCGGAGCGCGGCATCACCGTCGTCTCCGTCGACTACCGGCTCGCCCCGTTGCCCGCGGACTGGGTCGTGCCGGGACGCGCCGTGCGCGAGGAGGGCGTGCGCTTCCCGGTGGCCCACGACGAGGTCGTCTTCGCCCACGCGTGGGCGCTGGGCGCCGGGCTCGCGCCGGGCCCGTGGGCTCTCGGCGGTGCCAGCGCCGGAGGCAACCTCGCGGCCGGGGCCGTGTTGGAGTTGCTGCACGAGGGCGGGCCCGTGCCGGCGTTCGTTTTCCTGGCCTACCCGACCGTGCACGCGCTCCAGCGCCCGCACTCGGCCGAGCTCACTGCCGCGTTGGCGGACACCCCGCAGGAGCGCCGGTTCACGCCGGAGGTGATCCGAACGATGTACGAGAACTACCTCGGCCCGGGGGTTGACGTCGACACCGCCCCGATCCGTGCGATCCCCGGCCTGGCGAGCGCCGAGGAACTCGCCGGGCACCCGCGGACCCTTGTCATCAACAGCGAGCGAGACGACCTGCGGACCTCGGGCGAGGCCTACGCCGAGGTGCTGTCCGCGGCGGGCGTCGACGTCACCCTGCTCACCGAGCCGGGCACCTTCCACGGCCACCTCAACAACCCCGACGAGCCGGCGGCGGAGCGCTCCATCGACGTCGTCGCCCGCGAGCTGCTGCGCAGCGCCGCGCAACAGAGTTGACCCGGCACCGTCGTTGATGGGAGTTCCCTTGTCCTGCTGCGCGCCCCTGCCCGGCGGCACCCCCGAGGCCACTTCCGCCGTCGAGCACCCGTGGGAGCGCGGCAGCGGCCGGGACACGATTCCGTGCGCCGACGTCGTCCAGTTGTCGGGCGGCACCTTCCTGATGGGCAGCCAGGACGCCGACGTCAACATCGGCGACGGCGAGAGCCCGGTCCGCAGCGTCACCGTCGCACCGTTCGGGATCGCCCGGCACACCGTCACCAACGCGCGGTTCCGCGAGTTCGTGGACGCCACCGACTACGTCACCGAGGCGCACGACTTCGGGTGGTCGTTCGTGTTCCACCTGCTCCTGGACGCCCAAGTGCGCGACGCCTCGGCAGCGCCCGCCGGGACCCCCTGGTGGCGCGCCGTGGAGGGCGCCTTCTGGGACTCGCCCACGGGCCCTGGCTCCGGCATCGAGGACATCCTCGACCACCCCGTCGTCCACGTCTCCTGGCGCGACGCGGAGGCCTACGCTCACTGGGTGGGCGGCAGGCTGCCCATGGAGAACGAGTGGGAGTACGCCGCACGCGGCGGACTGGAACGGGCCCGCTACGCGTGGGGCGACGAGCTCACCCCGGGAGGCGAGCACCGCTGCAACATCTGGCAGGGCAGCTTCCCGACCCACAACTCCGCCGAGGACGGCTTCGTCGGCACCGCCCCCGTCGCGAGTTTCGCCCCGAACGGCTACGGCCTGTTCGACGTCGCCGGCAACGTCTGGGAGATGTGCGCCGACGAGTGGAACACCAACCCGGCGGACCCGGCCAAGGGCATCATCCGGTCGGGAGCCCGCGTGATGCGCGGTGGGTCCTACCTGTGCCACGACTCCTACTGCAACCGATACCGCGTGGCCGCCCGCACCAGCAACACCTCGGACAGCGCCGCCGGGAACCTCGGCTTCCGCGTGGCCTTCGACCCGCGGTGACGACCGGCGGCCCCGCTCAGGCGTCGAGCAGCAGGTCAATGGTCACCTTGCCCCCGTCCACGTCCCAGGGCGGCAGCACGACGTCGAGTGAGTTCGCGTAGGGCGCGTCGTCGTCCCGGAAGTCCTTCAGCCGGAGCGGGACGGGCGTGGTGGTGCCGGGCCTGGTGTAGGTGGCCGTGATCCGGTACCTGCCGATCGGGAGGTTCTCCTGGAGGTCGGTGGTCAGGGTCCGGACGATGACCTGGCCCGTGGAACCGTCGATCAGTGGCCCAACGGGAGTGAAGGTGGCCCTCACCCGCGACCAGTCCTCGATCGGTTGCGGTGAGTCCCAGCTCTCATGGAAGGACGCGGCGCCGCCGTGGAACTCGTCGTCGGACTGGGGCCGGGGGCCGACGAGCTTCCACTGCATGTTCCTGACCGCCCCCGAGCGGCTCGAGAACCCGGTGGGATCGTTGTGCAGGTCGATGTGGTAGGTCCGGCCGTGGTAGACCACCGTCGTGGCGCCCCAGCTCCGCCACGTGGTGCTGGTGTTGGCGAGGCTGATGCGGAAGTATCCGTTCGCGTCGGTGCGCGTGGTCCGGTCGCCGTAACTCAGCATCGTGTCGTCGGCGCCGACGGTGGCGCCGGCCAAGGGCCTGCCCTGCGGGTCGAGCACCCGGCCCTTGAGCACGTAGGGCTCCACCACGTTGGCCCGGGGCGGCGTCGTGGGTGGGGTGGTCGGGGTGGTCGGCGTCGAGGAGGTCGTGAACCGCACCATGTTGTTGAAGATCTCCTTGGACACCCAGCGATACGCGGTGGCGCCCCCGGAGGTCTTGTAGGACTCGATCACCCGGGCCACGATCCAGGAGCGGCAGCCGTTGCGCCCGGTGTTTTCGGTGTCGCACTCGGTGCGCCACTTGCGTCCGTCGTCGGCCGTCCAGGAGACCTTTCCTCCGACGACCCCGTTGGCTCCCAGCGGGTTGGACTTCCACAGGGTGCGGGGCCCGGCGGTGTAGGTGAGGTTGTTGAACACCCAGTCGGTCTTCGCCACGAACCGGCCGCCGACCTGTGAGACCTGGGTCGCCAGGATGTTCGTGCGGCAGCGCCTGATCCGAGAGTACGGCTCGCAGGTGGTGTCCCACTGCCGAGAGTTGACGGTGTGCTTGCCGGGCGTGATGTAGATGTCGACGTCGGCTGCGGCCGTGCCGGGGGCCGTCAGTGCGAGCAGTAGCGTGAGCGCCGCCGGGACGGCGACGAGCAGTTTCACGAGTCTGGACATGGGTCCCCCTGGGAGGTCATCGGTGGGCGTTGTGGCTGCGAACGTAGTCCAGCTGTCCCGACGTCGGGAGGCTCCGCCGACTTGTTGCGGGTTAACCCCTACGCCGCGCGCCGCTGGCGTCGTGGATCCGTGCGTGTCGGTGCCCGGAAGGTGGGAGACTTCGGGCATGAGCACCACCGGTCGCATCCTCGGGGGAGTTGCCACAGTCCTGCTCGTGACGTCCTGCTCCCTCCTCCAGCCCACGCCCGACGACGCGCCGTCGGTCGCCGAACCGTCACCGAGCCCGGAGTCGGCCGAGCCCAAGCTGTCGCAGGAGGGCTGGGAGTCGGCCGTCCAGGGCCTGATGGAGGTGGGTGGGATGCATTCGGTCTGGATCGGGGTCGCGGAGTGGGACGCCAGCGGAGAGTACGTCATGGCCGCCGCCTTCCCGGGGGCCGGCCAGGGGCAGATGGAGTGGCACTGGGCGGACTCCGAGGGGGAGGTGCGCGAGAGCATCGCGCTGGGGGCCGGCGGCGAGATCACCGTCCCCCTCACCGAGTACACCTACCAGCAGGCCCGTGACTTCCTCGACGCGGTGGGGGAGTGCGCCCCCGACGAGGTCAGGATGTGGGCGGCGCGCCCGATGCCTTCGGGGGTGTGGCAGGAGTATGGCGGTTGCGCGGCCGAGAACAGGGTGGCGCAGGACCGGGGGGCGACTCCGGGCCTCTACAACGTCGTGCCAGTGCCGCAACGCGTGCTTCTCGATGGCGAGCCCGTGGTGGACCTTGAGGATTGGGCCTCCCCGGAGGCGCTGGCACAGATCTGGGACGACGGGCAGGCGGCGATGGGGGCCGACACCCTGCTGCGGGCCATCTCGATCACACCGGCCTACGGCGGGGTGAGCATCGTCGGGTCGAACGGCGTCGAGTGCGGTGGGCTCACCGG
Organism: Tessaracoccus rhinocerotis; assembly: GCF_007197885.1. GTDB lineage: Bacteria > Actinomycetota > Actinomycetes > Propionibacteriales > Propionibacteriaceae > Arachnia > Arachnia rhinocerotis. Next base: position 849,896 of record NZ_VKKG01000001.1, on the reverse strand, counting down.
CTTCCTGTTCTCCCGCTCGCTCATGCCCTCGGACGCCCGGCTGGACCTCAAGCCGGGCAACGGTGCGCTGGTGGCTGCCTGTGCGCAGGGCATCGACCGCGGGTTCAGGTTCGCCGACGTCTCACCCGAGCACGTTGCCGAGGTTGCGGCGCAGGCCGTCAAGGAGCACGGCCTCGACCTGGACGGCAGGAGCGGCCACCTCTCAATCGGCCAGGACGCCGGGGCGCTGGTCATGATGATCGGTCAGGACACCGCGGTGTCCCACACCTACGTGCTGGTTCCTGCCCCCACCGCGACGCAGCCGCCGGCCTGAGTCGCCCCCAGCGGTGGGGAGTTGAGCCGGTAGCCGCGCTTGGTGACAGTGGTGATCAGGTCCGGCTTCGGCAGCATCCGGCGCAGCCGGCTCAGGGCCATGTCGAGGGCGTGGCGAGTCGAGACCGACGGCAGGGCGGCGCAGAGCTCGTCGCGGGAGACCACGGAGCCGTCGGCCTCCATCAGGCACCTGACCATAGCGGCCTGGGTGGGTGAGAGCTCGCACTGCTCCCCGTCGACGTCGAGGGTGCGCCCCCGCAGCACGCAGGGACCGTGGACGGTGTCTCGGGTCAGCGTCCCCAGCCCCGAGAGGTGGTCGACGAGCTGGAGGATCATCGCGCCCATCCGGTGCCGCTCCGGGACGAGCACGCGGTGGACCCCGGCCTCCTCCAGCGGCGCGGCGGTGACCGGGCCGACGGTGGCGACGACGACGCGCTCGTTGAGCGAGCGAACCAGCGCGGTACCACGGTTGCGGCGGTGCGCCGCATTGATCAGGGCCACGGCCGCCGGGGCACTGGTGAAGGTCACGGCGTCGAAGTGGGCCGCGCACAACCCGTCCACCAGCTTTGCCACCTCGGGATCAGTCGCCGAGTCCAGCCAGCGGTACGGTTCCACCTTCAGCACGTGGGCGGCGCCGAGGCGCCGCAGCGCCGCGGGGAGGCCGAGGTCGTTCTCCAGCTGTAGCTGGACGGCGACGGTCGCGCCCCGGAGCCGGCCGTTCAGCTGGGGCACGAGCGACGCCACGGTCCCGTCGTCGGAGATCCCCGCGGCCCGGAACCCGAGGCCGCGGACCACGCCGTGCGCCTTGGCGCCGCGGACGTAGACGGCGGCGGCGTCGACCGCCTCTGACAGTTCGTCGGCCAGGCCGGCCGCCTCGGCCGAGGCGAACCAGCGTCGGAAGCCGTCGGCGGTGGAGACCAGCAGCACCTCCGGGCGCGCGGCGATCACCCGGCGGGTCTGCTCGAGCAGCGGGGCCTCGTCGGCCAGGGGCGCGAGTCGCAGCAGCGGGACGTGGGTGACGTCGGCGCCCCGCCGGACGAGTGCGTCGATGAGCTCCTCGGAGCGGCGGTCGCTGGTGACCGCGATCCTGAGGCCGGCCAGGGGCAGTGAGACTGCGTCCACCTGCTCCTCCTTCCTCTCGTGCGGAGCATCCCCGACTCCATGGTTCGTTCGTCCGAGGCTATTGTCTGGATGCCGGGATGGGGTTGCGGGGCCGTGACGGTCGGGTAACGGAAATCTCACGCGCACCCCGACCCGCCCCCACGGCATGACCACCCACCCGTCCTCACTGCCGGGAGGACCGTCACGGGTCTAGGCTCGCTCCCATGACCGGACTCACGCCGTACCTGTTGTTCCCCGGCACCGCGGCGGAGGCGCTCGGCTCCTACCGGGACGTCTTCGGGGGAGAACTGATCCTGAACACCTATGCCGACTTCAATCGTCCCGGCCCGGCCGACGCCATCGCACACGGCATGCTCAAGGGCCCCGTGACGCTGTTCGGCGCCGACGCCGACGCGGACGAGGACGCCGTCCACATCGTGGGTGCGTTCTTCTCGCTGCTCGGGACCGCCGAGCCGGCGGTGCTCACCGGCTGGTTCGAGCGACTCTCCGACGGCGGCAGGGTGGTCGACGCCCTGCAGGAACGGCCTTGGGGAGCGCACGACGGCACCGTCGTCGACCGCTTCGGCATCCGCTGGCTGATCGGCTTCGAGCCCCACTGACGCCTCCGTCGGGGTGTTCAGGATTGCATCCGACGCCTAGTGTGGAGGTCGTAACCACTGGACGAAGGAGTTCGAGATGGGCGACAACACGTACAAGGTGACCGAGATCGTCGGAAGTTCGACGGCTGGTCTGCAGCAGGCCATCGACGGCGCGATCGAACGGGCCTCCACGACGCTGAAGAACCTGGACTGGTTCGAGGTGACCGAGATCCGGGGACACATCGAGAACGGCCGGGTGGCGCACTACCAGGTGGGCCTGAAGCTGGGCTTCCGGCTGGAGGACCACGCCGGCTGAGCCCTGCCCGGTAACCTCTGGGGCCATGGCGTCGAAGTGGCAGTTCTGGATCGACCGTGGCGGCACGTTCACCGACGTCGTGGCACTGCGCCCCGACGGGGAACTCGTCTCCCACAAGGTCCTGTCCGAGGCCACCGCCACCCCGCCGCGTTACCGCGACGCGGCCGTCGCCGGCATCCGGGAACTCCTCGGCGTGGGACCGGCCGAACGGCTGCCCGTCGAGCAGATCGACGTGGTCAGGATGGGCACCACGGTCGCCACCAACGCGCTGCTGGAGCGCAAGGGGGAGCCGACTGTGCTGGTCATCACCCGCGGGTTCGCCGATGCGCTGCGCATCGGGTACCAGAACAGGCCCCGCCTGTTCGAGCGGCACATCGTGCTGCCCGACCTGCTCCACGAGCGCGTCGTCGAGGTCGACGAGCGCATCACCGCCGACGGGGAGGTGCTCCTCGAGCCGGACCTGGAAGGCCTGGCCGAACCGCTGCTGCAGGCGCTCGCCGACGGCATCACGGCGGTGGCGGTGGTGTGCCTGCACAGCCACCTCCACCCGGCCCACGAACAGCGCATCGGCGCCCTGGCGCGCCGTCTCGGCTTCGCCCAGGTGTCCCTGTCCAGCGAGGTGAGCCCGCTGCTGAAGGTGGTGCCGCGGGGTGACACCACCGTCGTCGACGCCTACCTCTCGCCGATCCTGCGCCGCTACGTGGAGCAGGTGGGCGGGGAACTGCCCGGCGTCGAGTTGCTGTTCATGCAGTCCCACGGCGGTCTCACCGGGGCGAGCCACTTCCGGGGCAAGGACGCCATCCTCTCCGGACCGGCGGGCGGCATCGTCGGCATGGTGCGGATGTCGCAGGCTGTCGGGCTGGACCGCGTGATCGGCTTCGACATGGGCGGCACTTCCACCGACGTCTCCCATTACGCGGGCACCTACGAACGCGTCTTCGACACGCAGGTGGCCGGCGTCCGGCTCCGGGCACCCATGCTGGACATCCACACGGTCGCAGCCGGGGGCGGTTCCGTGCTGCACTTCGACGGCGCCCGCTACCGCGTCGGACCCGACTCCGCCGGCGCGATGCCCGGGCCCGCCTCGTACCGGCACGGCGGGCCGCTGACCGTGACCGACGCCAACGTCATGCTCGGCCGCATCCAGGCCAACCACTTCCCGGCCGTGTTCGGGCCCGGCGGGGACCAGCGGATCGACGCCGAGGAAGTCCGCGCCCGGTTCGCAGAACTCTGCGGCGAGATCACCCGGGCCACGGGTGACGAGCGCACACCGGAGGAGGTGGCGTCCGGATTCCTGCGCATCGCCGTGGCCAACATGGCCAACGCCGTGAAGAGGATCTCGGTGGCCAAGGGGCACGACGTCACCGCCTACGCACTGACCACGTTCGGGGGCGCGGGCGGGCAGCACGCGTGCGCAGTCGCCGACGCCCTCGGGATGCGCACGGTCCTGGTCCCTCCCATGGCCGGCGTGCTCTCGGCCCTCGGCATGGGCCTCGCCGACGTCACCACCATGCGGGAGCAGTCCGTGGGGGAGTACCTGGACGACGGCGTCGTCGGTCGGCTCGAGGCCGTCGCCGCCTCGCTGGAGGCCGACGCCGGGGCCGAGTTGGCGGACGCCCGCGGCCGCACCGAGGTGAACCGCACCGCCCACGTCCGATACGACGGCACCGACACCTCGCTGCAGGTCCGGCTGGCCGACCCGGACTCCATGCGGTCGGAGTTCGAGGCAGCGCACCGGCGGCTCTACTCGTTCCTGCTGGACCGGCGCCTGGTGGTGGAGGCCGTCTCCGTCGAGGTGGTCGCACGCTCCGGGGCGCCCGATCCGTCGGGCCCCTCCGCCGCGCCCCCGACGGGTGAGGGCGGCCCGGCCCGTCCGGACGGAGCGGTGGCGATGTACGTCGGCGACGGCTGGCGCGACGTGCCGCTGCACCACCGTGGGCGCCTGGCCGTCGGGGACGAGGTGACGGGGCCGGCCATCGTGGTGGCCAACGCCACCACCGTTGTGGAGGACGGTTGGCGCGGCGTGGCGGGGCGTCTCGGGGAACTGCGCTTGGACCGGGTCCGCAGCAGCTACGGGGCCCCCGACGTGGGCACCGACGTCGATCCCGTCATGCTCGAGATCTTCAACAACCTCTTCATGGCGGTGGCCGAGCAGATGGGCACTGCGCTGGAGCAGACTTCGCAGTCGGTCAACATCAAGGAGCGGCTGGACTTCTCCTGCGCGCTCTTCGACGCGGAGGGCCACCTGATCGCGAACGCCCCCCACATCCCGGTGCACCTGGGGTCGATGGGCACGAGCGTCCGGGAGGTGATCGCACGCGCGGGCTCGATCCGGCCCGGCGACTCCTACGCGGTCAACGACCCCTACCACGGCGGCACCCATCTCCCCGACATCACCGTCATCAGTCCCGTCTTCGACGCGGGCGGGGGCGAGGTGCTGTTCTGGGTGGCCTCCCGCGGCCACCATGCGGAGATCGGGGGTATCACCCCGGGCTCGATGCCTGCTCGCTCCCGCACCGTCGAGGAGGAGGGGATCCTGTTCGACGCCTGGCTGCTGGTCTCCGAGGGCAGGCTCAGGGAGACGGAGACGAGGCGACTGCTCACCTCGGGTGCCCATCCCTCCCGCAACCCGGACGGCAACCTCGCCGACCTGCGCGCCCAGGTGGCGGCCAATGCCCGGGGCGCCGCGGAGGTCGCGGCCATGATCCGGCACTTCGGGCTCGACGTGGTGCGCGCCTACATGGGGCACGTGCAGGACAACGCCGAGGAGGCCGTGCGCCGCGTCGTGTCCACCCTCGCTGACGGTGAGCACGAATACGAGACCGACTCCGGCGCCACCATCCGGGTCCGGGTGCGGGTGGACCGCGGATCCCGTTCCGCCACCCTCGACTTCACCGGCACCTCACCGCAGCTCGCCGACAACCTGAACGCACCGGCCGCAGTCACCACGGCCGCCGTGCTGTACGTGTTCCGCACCCTCGTCGACGACGAGATCCCCCTCAACGACGGCTGCCTGCGTCCGCTGGAGATCATCCTCCCCGAGAGCTCGATGCTCTCCCCGCAGTTCCCGGCCGCGGTGGTCGGCGGCAACGTCGAGACCTCCCAGGCCGTCACCGGAGCCCTCTACGCGGCGCTCGGGGTGCAGGCGGAGGGGGCGGGGACCATGAACAACGTGTCCTTCGGCAACGCCGACCACCAGTACTACGAGACCCTAGCCTCGGGCTCCGGCGCCGGAGACGGGTTCGACGGCACGGCGGTGGTCCAGACCCACATGACCAACTCCCGACTCACGGACCCGGAAGTGCTCGAGACGCGCTACCCGGTCCTGCTCGAGTCCTACGGGATCCGCCGCGGCAGCGGCGGAGACGGGCGGTGGCGGGGTGGGGACGGCGGCGTGCGCAGGCTGCGCTTCCTCGAGCCCATGACGGTCAGCATGCTCTCGGGGCACCGCCGGGTGCCGCCCTACGGGATGGCCGGCGGCTCGCCCGGAGCGCTCGGCGCAAACCGGGTGGAGCGCGCCGACGGGACGCTCACGCCGATGGCGGGCAACGACGTCGTGGAGGTGGGGCCCGGTGACGTCCTCGTGGTGGAGACCCCGGGCGGTGGCGGCTACGGCCTGCCCGCCGTGGCCGAACGGGCCCCGACTCAGTAGAGGAAGATGGCGAACAGGTGCGGGTTGTGGGCGTGCACGATGGCCATGAACACGATGGCGTCGAACAGCAGGTGCACCACGAGCACGTACAGCAGCGAGCCGGTGCGGGCGAACAGGAAGCCCTGCACCAGCGCGAAGGGGAAGGTCAGCAACGGTCCCCACTCCCGGTAGCCGAGCTCCCACAGGAAGGAAACGAAGATCGTGGCCTGCAGCAGGTTGGCCAGCCACACCGGGAAGTGGCGCCGCAGCAGGGCGAAGCAGGTGCAGATGAAGAACAGCTCGTCCCAGGTTCCGACGAAGTTGACCCCGACGAAGAACCGGACCAGTTCGCTCCCGTCGGTGATGTGCGGCCAGTTGAGGTAGGCGCCCGAACGGATGAAGTAGAACGGCAGGATGGCCCAGCCCAGGAAGGGCACCGCCACCACGTAGGTGATCTCCACCTTGGACCAGCGGTGCTCCCCGATCCACGGGAAGCCGATGGCGCGGCGCCGGTACAGCAGACGGTCCACCAGCAGCGGGGCGGCCACCGCGAGGACCAGGACGGCGCCGATGGTGAAGAACCGGTCCCAGTTGACGTCTGCCTCCACGGAGGTGGTGCTGACGATCGCCACCCCGATCCCGATCAGGAGCAGGTCCTTGGCGAGCTCGCGGCCCGCCCACCGGGCGCCGAGCAGGCTGAGCACCAGCAGGGCGTGTCCCCAGCCGGCCAGCTGGAACCCGAACAGCAGGAGGGCAGAGATCGCGACGCCTGCGGCCGGCGGCAGGTCTCGGAGCCGCCACTGCCCGTCTGCGGGCGGTTCGGGGGCGGTGGTCGACGCCGGGGACGTGGCCATGCCACCAGCATTCCAGATGGCCCCGTCCGGAGGTATGTTCCATCCGGCACGAACGCAGGAGGCAGCATGACCGGAAGAATCTGCATCGACCTGTTCACCACCCTCGACGGCGTCGGCCAGGGTCCCGGCGGGCCGGAGGAGGACACCAGCGGCGGCTTCAGGTTCGGGGGTTGGCAGGCGCCGCTCCCCGACGACATGGTGGGCCGCGAGGTGCAGGCCGGGATGGAGCACATGGACGCGCTGCTGCTGGGCAGGCGGACCTATGACATCTTCGCCGCCTACTGGCCGCACCACGTGACCGGGGAGGAGGGCGGCATCGGGCGGCTGTTCAACCGGATCCCGAAGTACGTCGCCTCCCGCGGCAACCCGGAGCTCGGCTGGGAGGGCAGCAGCCTCCTGGGCGCCGACGTCGCGGCCGCAGTTTCCGGGCTGCGCGAGCGCCACGCCGACGTGCACGTCATCGGCAGCATCGACTTCGTCCAGACGCTGCTGGCGGAGAAGCTGTTCGACGAGCTGAAGCTGTGGGTGTACCCGGTGGTCCTCGGTCAGGGCAAGAAGGTGTTCCCCGACGGCGCCGCACCCTCCACCCTGCGGCTCCTCGCACCGGCGGTGACCGGTGACGGCGGCGCGGTGATGCTGCGCTACGCGCCCGGGGGCGAGGTCGCGACCGGCGCCATGGACGCCTGATCGCTCCGCGGTCAGCCGCGCCGCGCGATGGCGGCGATCGTGCCGCGGGGGTGGGTGACCCCTCGGCTGTGTACGTTGGCGACGTCGCCGACGTGGGCGACGCTCGGGGGACGAAACTCGATGAGGCGGTTCGTCGTATGAGCAACGCAGTCCGGCGATCCTGCCCGTCGCAAACGGAAAGGGACGGTTGAATGACTGTCAGCAGACGAGGGATGTTTCGTGGCGTCGGGATCGGCGCAGCAGCGGTTGCCGGCTCGGCACTGACCGCGGGAGTTGCCCGGGCCGACGGCGGCCGGGGCAGCAAGGGCGGCGGCCGGGGGCGCGGCCTCAGGACGGGTGCCGACGTCGCCGCCGCAGACCAGTGGCGTGTCTTCTCCGGTCGGAAGGTTGGCGTGATCACCAACCCGACCGGAGTGCTCGAGGACTTCACCTCGATCGTCGATGACATGGTGGCTCGCGGGGTCGACGTCGGGGCGGTGTTCGGGCCCGAGCACGGGTTCCGCGGCACCGCACAGGCCGGCGAGAGCGAGGAGACCTTCGTCGACCCCCGCACCGGGGTCACCGTCTACGACGCCTACGGGGCCAACGTCGCCAAGTTCGCCGGCTTCTTCACGGAGTCCGGGGTGGACACGGTGGTCTTCGACATCCGTGACGTCGGAGCCCGCTTCTACACCTACATCTGGACCATGTGGACCGCCATGCAGGCGGCCTCCCAGGTGGGAATCGCGTTCGTCGTGCTCGACCGGCCCAACCCCCTCGGCGGCCGGGCCCGTGGACCGGTGCTGCAGGAGGGATTCTCCTCCGGCGTCGGTGTCCTGGAGATCGCGCAGCAGCACGGCATGACGGTGGGCGAGCTCGCCCGCTTCTTCAACGGCGTGTTCATGGAGCGTGCCGGGCAGGTGCCGCTCGCGGACCTCGACGTGATCGAGGTGCGGGGCTGGCGGCGGGAGATGGTGGGCCCGGACCAGGCCGACAGGTGGATCCCGCCGTCGCCGAACATGCCCACCCCTCAGACGGCGACGATCTACCCGGGCACGGGCATGTTCGAGAGCACCAACTTCTCCGAGGGACGGGGCACCACCCGCCCGTTCGAGCTGATCGGCGCCCCGTACGTGGACCACCAGTGGGCCGCGGCGCTCAACGAGCGCGGGCTGAAGGGCGTGGAGTTCCGCGAGGCCTACTTCGTCCCGACCTTCTCGAAGAACCAGGGCCAGGTGTGCGCCGGCGTGCAGGTGCACCTGATCGACGAGGAGAAGGTGGACGCCATCGCGGTGGCCACCCACATGCTCGTCGAGGCGCGAGACCTCTACGAGGGCTTCGACTGGCGCGGTGACGGTGGCCGCTGGATCGACCTGCTCACCGGTTCCGACAGGTTCCGCACCCAGTTCGAGGCCGGTGCCTCCGCCGAGGAGATCATCGAGGCGTGGCAACCTGAGCTGCAGCAGTTCGTCAAGGACACCCGCGGGTACCTCCTGTACCCCGGGCCGCGCTGATGAGGGGCGCGCTGGGAAAGCTCCTCGGCGCGTCGGCAGTGGGGGTGACGACGGCGGCCATGGTCGCCGTCGGATCCCTCGCACCCGCGCGCGCCGACGACGGGAACGGCCAGACCGGCCGCTTCGACGTCGTCCATGATGGTTTCATGGACCCCCGCACCACGCTGTCCGACGTGGACCCGGTGCGGCTCGGCCTCGACCCCGCACCCATCGAGGCGGCTTGGGAGGAGATCAACTCCTACGCCCACCCGTCGGACCCCGACGTGCGGCCGCTGTACTCCTCCAGCGTCGGCATCATGGGCCACGCGGGCGCAGTCGTCAGCCGCCACCACGACGGCCACGCCCTGCTGTACGCCGACGGCGACGGCACCGAGCTGCCGCCCGATGAACGGATCGCCGCCACGCCGGAGACCATCTACGACATGGCCTCGGTCAGCAAGCTGTTCACGTCCATCGTCGTGATGCAGCTGGTCGAGGACGGGTTGGTCGACCTCGACGCCGCCTACGCCTCGTACGTGCCGGAGTTCGGCAACGGGGGCAAGGATGAGATCACGGTCTCCCAGATGCTGACCCACACCTCCGGGCTCGTGGCGTGGCTGCCGCTGTGGAGCCGCTACCCGGACGTGGAGTCCCGCATCCGGGCGGTGATGGACGTGGAGGTGAGCAACCCGCCGGGAACCGTCTACGAGTACTCGGACCTCAACCTGATCGCGCTGGGTGTGCTGGCCGAGCGCCTCACCGGCGAGCCCCTGGATGTGCTGGTGCGCGACGGCATCACGGCTCCGCTGGGCATGGCGGACACCGGCTACAACCCGGACCCGGCGCTGCTGCACCGCATCGCCGCCACCGAGTACCAGGCCAGCCCGGACCGGGGGATCGTCCACGGCGAGGTGCACGACGAGAACGCCTGGAGCCTCGGCGGTGTCGCCGGGCACGCGGGCATCTTCTCCACCGCGCCGGACATGGCCGTCCTCGCCCAGACGTTCCTGAACGGTGGGGCCTACGGCGACGCCCGGATCCTGGGCGAGGACTCGGTGCGGGCGATGGTCACCAACCTCAACACCGAGTTCGACGGTGACGCCCACGGGCTCGGCTTCGAGCTGGACCAGATGTGGTACATGGGTGGCCTGTCCGGGCCTGCGACTGCCGGCCACACCGGCTACACCGGCACGTCCCTGGTGATCGACTTCCAGTCACGCTCGTTCGTGGTGCTGCTCACCAACCGCGTGCACCCCAGCCGGTCCTGGGGATCGAACAACCCGGCGCGACGCGCGGCCTCCGACGGCCTCGCCCGGGCGCTGGCGGTGCCGCCGCAGCAGGGCCGGACGGCCTGGTTCGGTGGCCTCCGCGACGGCTCGGAGACCACCCTGGCCCTCGAGGTTCCCGACGGTCGCAGGGTCAGCATTGAGTTCAGTGCATTCGTCGACGCCGAGCCGACGGACGTCTTCGCGCTGGAGGCCTCGGCCGACGGCGGCCAGACCTGGACGCTCCTGCCGTTCACGGTGGAGCGGGGCAAGGGGAGGCACGCCGATCGGGAGGAGATCGACGGCACCTGGAACAACCAGGGCAACCGGGACTGGGGACGTGCCACGGCGCGGGTCCCCGAGGGAACCGAGTTGGTCCGCTGGCGCTACACCACCGACTCGAACACGCAGGGGCGCGGTGTTCTCGTGGACGCCGTCAAGGTCCGCGACGGGCGACGCGTGGTCCTGGTCGGGGAGAGCGCTCCGGACGCGTTCGAAGCCGACGGGTTCGAGCCGGTGAGCCGCTGACGGGGCTAGCGTGGGGCCATGCCCCGACTGGAACCAGCCACCTACCTCGAGTTCATCCGCACGGAGTCCGAGCGGTTCCGGGAGGTCCTCGGCGAGGTGGACCCGGCCGCCCGCGTCCCGACGTGTCCCGAGTGGGACGCCTCTGACCTGCTGTGGCACCTCACGGGCGTGCAGCGGTTCTGGACGCGGGCGGTCCGGGCCCGCCCGGACAAGCCTGAGGAGCTCGAGGTGCCGCGGCCGTCGTCGCATCCTGAACTGCTGCGGAGCTTCGACACGGTGACGGGCGAGTTCTCCGAGGTTCTGGCCGGCGCGGGCATGGCCGAGCCGGCCTGGACCTGGGCGGCTGAGCAGACGGTGGGTTTCATCCAGCGACGCCAGGCGCACGAGGTGCTGGTCCACCGGCTCGACGCGGAGCTGACGCTCGGTGCGGTCAGCCCGGTGGATCCCCAGCTCGCCGCCGACGGCGTGGAGGAGGTCCTCGACGTCATGTTCGGCAGCGTGCCGGAGTGGGGCAAGTTCACGCCGGGCGAGGGCCTGCTCCGCGTGGATCCCGACGACGCCCGGTGGCCGGTGTGGATTCAGCTGGGGACGTTCAGCGGAACCGACCCGGAGGGCAGGTCCTTCAGGGAACCGGACATCGCCGTCGTCGACGACCCGGGGGTGGAGCCTGACGGCGTCCTCACCGGGGCCGCCGCGGCCATCGACGCCTGGCTGTGGCGCCGCGGGGACGAATCAGAACTGATCGTCCACGGGCAACGGCGCATCTTCGACCAGTTCCGCAGCGTGATCGACCACCCGATCAACTGAGTCAGTTGCCCGTGCCCGGCATCCCGGGCCGCTCCCTCTCATCGCGCGGGGAGGTGGACGGGACGGGGTTCGGACCAGCGGCCAGGAACTGCTCGGCGAGGGAGACCGCGCCGCTCTGCAGCGCCGTCGGCACCACCAGCGTGGCGGCCTCGGTGCCGAGCTGGAATCGGACCACCCAGTTGTTCCCGACGCTGGTGGCGAAGGCTCCCGGGGTCAGGTCGTCGACCTCCGTGGGCGTGGTCCCGGCCGACTCCGCGGCGCTCCGCAGCTCCGCCAGGGTCAAGGACTCGAACCTGAACAGGACCGGGCCGGCGCCGCTCGCGCTGTACCGGCACTCGCGGGCTGCCACCATGTTGCTGGTCACCTGCCGTCCGAGCGCGGCCGCCACGTCCTCGGGCGCGGGGCACTCGATGGTCATCGAGGACTCAGGGGGGACCGGCGACGGCGTGGGGTCGGCGAAGGCCGCTCCCACGTTCGGGCACAGCAACAAAGCCGCTCCGAGAACCGCGAAGCGTCTGGAGAGCACCATCTCCCACCCCTTCCCGACCATCCCACGCTACGTCGTGGGCGGCCGGTGTCAAAGCAGGCGCCGCGCGAGTTGCCGACGGACGACGTCAGCGGAGGACGGCCAGCACCACCTCGCGGGTGCCGGCGTCGTCGACGAGACGACCCAGCAGGCGGCCCGGTGCGTCCTCGTAGCGCTCGTCCGTGAGGAGCCCAACCACCTCCAGTTCGCCCACCGTCGCCACGCCCTCGGCGACGCCCGTGCCGCGGATCTCCATGCCTGCCGGCTTCACGCTGCCGTCGCGCAGCGAGACGGTCTCGACGGCGGTGTCGCCCTCGCGGATCACGCGCTCGAGCTCGGCCAGGTAGACGGGGTCGGTCATGGCGTCGTAGACGTAGCGGGTGCCGAGCTCGCTGTGCTCGAGCACGCCGATGAGGCCCTCCACGTCGTCGTCGAGCGGCTCGGCGCGGTACGTCTGCGGGATCTGGAAGACGAAGCCGTCGGCGTTGAACAGGAGGGTCTCGATACCCACCTCACCCTCGGGGTCGACGAACCGGAAGGCGGCCACCTGCTCGATGACGGCCGGGTCACCGGTGAACCAGTCCTGCCGGGCCAGCCAGTCGACCACCAGCTCCCGTTTCGTGGGGGTCAGCGTAGCTCCGCTGTGGATCTCTGCGCGGCGGGTCATTGGGGGCCTCCCTCGTCGTGGCTGCGTGGTGTCCCAGTGAACCAGATGGCGACGGTCGTGCCGGCGTGGTGCCTATAGGGTGGGCCGCGTGAAGATCCTCCTCCTCGGAAACGGTGGCCGGGAACACGCCCTGGGCCGCGCCCTCGCCGGTGACCCGGAAGTCAGCGAACTCCACGTCGCCCCCGGCAACCCCGGCCTCGCAGCCATCGGCACGCTGCACGCGATCAACCCCGCTGACCCCGACGCAGTGGTCACCCTCGCCCGGGCCCTCGGCGTCGACCTCGTGGTGGTCGGTCCCGAGGCGCCCCTCGTGGCGGGAGTCGCCGACGCGCTGGTCGCCGCGGGGATCGACTGCTTCGGCCCGTCGGCGCAGGCCGCCGTGCTCGAGGGGTCGAAGGCGTTCGCCAAGGAGGTGATGGCCGCGGCCGGGGTCCCGACGGCAGCCTCGAGGCTGTGCGAGACCCCCGAGCAGGCAGCGGCCGCACTGGACGAGTTCGGGGCGACCCACGTGGTCAAGAACGACGGCCTCGCGGCCGGCAAGGGAGTGGTGGTCACCGACGACCGCGCTGCGGCCCTCGCCCACGCCGCAGCTTGCGGCCGGGTGGTCATCGAGGACTTCCTGGACGGCCCCGAGGTCTCCCTGTTCGCCATCTGCGACGGTGAGCGCGCGCTGCCGCTGCTGCCCGCCCAGGACTTCAAGCGCGTCGGTGACGGCGACGCCGGGCCGAACACGGGCGGCATGGGTGCCTACGCACCGCTGCCCTGGGCCCCCCGGGGCCTGGTGGAGGAGATCATGACGGCCGTCGTCGACCCGACGCTGGCAGAGATGAGGCGTCGCGGCACGCCGTTCGTCGGGCTGCTCTACGCCGGTCTCGCGCTCACCTCGAAGGGGCTGCGGGTGGTCGAGTTCAACGTCCGGTTCGGTGACCCGGAGACCCAGGCCGTGCTGGCGCTGCTGGAAACCCCGCTCGGTGGGGTGCTGCGTGCGGCCGCCCGGGGTGAGCTCGACTCCGTCGGGGAACTGAAGTGGCGCGACGGCGCGGCGGTCGTCGTCGTCTCGGCCGCGGAGGGCTACCCCGGCACACCGCGCAGCGGCGGCCACATCGAGCTGCCGGCCGACGGGCAGGACGCCTGGGTGCTGCAGGCAGGCACGACGCTGGACGGCGACAGGCTGGTGGCCTCCGGCGGTCGGGTGCTGGGCACCGTGGGCAGGGGAGTGGACCTCGAGGAGGCCCGGGAACGCGCCTACGCCCAGCTGGGCCTGGTCGGTTTCGCCGACGGCTTCCACCGCACCGACATCGGCATCCCGCACTGACCCGTCAGTCGCGGTTGCGTCGCCAGATGTCGGTGGACAGCGCCGTGGCGAACGACGTCCACGCGGAGTAGGGCTTCAGCGCAAGGCCCAGCTTGGGGTCCTGCTGCCCGGCCCGCTTGGAGAGGTCGGCGGAGCTCGCGGCCAGCGCACCGGCGACGATCGAGGCCAGCCCCAGCTTCTTGGCCTTGAAGAACGCGAAGCTCCAGCCTGCGTTCAGGATCAGGTTCAGCACCAGCGCGGCCTTGTAGTCGCGGTGCCGCTCGTCGTCCCCTTCGGCCTTCGTGTCGGCGAGGACCTTGCCCGAGACCAGGGCGATGCTCGTGTAGAGCGCCGTCCAGGCCACCGGGAACACGGCCGGCGGTGGCTGCCAGCGCGGCTTGTCCAGGGACTTGTACCAGGCCGTCTTGGGATCCGTGGCCACGGAACCGGCGACCGCCGTGGTGACCACCGCGGCCGTTGCGCCCAGGAACGAACTGAGGCTGTGGTTCTTCTTTCGGGGCATGTCCGACCTCCTTCTGTGTGGCCCCAGTCAAACACGACTTCCGGGTCAGGTGTGCCATCATTCCCGCATGCCCACTCCTGACAGTGCAGCCCCCTGCCCCTGCGGGGGCGAGACCTATGGGACCTGCTGCGAGCCGATCATCACCCAGAGCGCGAAGGCCTGGACCGCGGAGGCCGTCATGCGGTCGCGCTTCACGGCCAACGTGATCGGTGACCTCGACCACCTGTGGCGGACCTGGCACCCCCGCACCCGCCCGCAGCGGGTGCTGCCCAGCGGTAACCAGTGGCTCAAGCTGGAGGTCGCCGACGTCGTGGACGGCCAGCCGGGCGACGTGACGGGCGTCGTCGAGTTCGTCGCCACCTACCGCGACAACTGGCGGACCAAGACCATGCACGAGCGCTCCGGGTTCGAGTACCGGGCCGGCAGGTGGCTGTACACGGAGGCACTCCCGCCGACGCAATAAGCTGTTGCCCATGAGCCTGCCGAACGTCCTCGCCAACCGTTATGCCTCCGCGCCGATGCGCGCCGTCTGGGCCCCAGAGGCCAAGGTGGTCGCCGAGCGGAAGCTGTGGCTCGAGGTGCTGCGCGCCCAGCGCGACCTCGGCGTCGACTTCGGAGGCGCCGACCCCGACGAGGTGATCGCCGCCTACGAGGGGGTTGTCAACGACGTGGACCTCCAGTCCATGGCCGAGCGGGAGCGCGTCACCCGGCACGACGTGAAGGCCCGGATCGAGGAGTTCAACGCGCTGGCCGGCCACGAGCACGTGCACAAGGGCATGACCTCGCGCGACCTCACGGAGAACATCGAGCAGTACCAGGTGCTGGCCTCGCTGTGGATCATCCGCACCCGGGTGATCGCGTCCCTCTCGCAGCTCGCGCGCCTCGCCGCCCAGTACGCGGACCAGCCCCTCACCGGCCGCTCCCACAACGTCGCCGCCCAGATCACCACCCTCGGCAAGCGGTTCGCCACCGTGGCCGACGAGCTGCTCGTGGCGCTGCGCCGCATCGAGGAACTCATCAGCCGCTACCCCGCGCGCGGCATCAAGGGCCCGGTCGGGACCGCCCAGGACATGCTGGACCTGCTCGGCGGGGACGCAGCCAAGCTCGCCCAGCTGGAGGGGCGCGTCGCCGATGCCCTCGGGTTCGGGGCCGTCCTGACCTCCACCGGACAGGTCTACCCCCGCTCGCTGGACTACGACGTCGTCACCGCCCTGGCGCAGACGGCTGCGGGACCCTCGAACCTCGCCACCACCATCCGCCTGATGGCGGGCCTCGAGCTCGTCACGGAGGGCTTCAAGGAGGGCCAGGTCGGCTCCTCGGCCATGCCCCACAAGATGAACACCCGCTCCTGCGAGCGGGTCAACGGGCTGTCGGTCATCGTGCGCGGCTACGTCGCGATGGTGGGCGAGCTCGCCGGTGACCAGTGGAACGAGGGCGACGTCTCCTGCTCGGTGGTGCGCAGGGTGGCGCTGCCCGACGCGTTCTTCGCGCTCGACGGGCTGTTCGAGACCTTCCTCACCGTCCTGCAGGACTTCGGTGCCTTCCCAGCTGTGATCGAGGCGGAGCTGCAGCGTTACCTGCCGTTCCTGACCACCACCAAGGTGCTGATGGCAGCGGTGCGCACCGGAGTGGGTCGCGAGGTGGCCCACGAGGCCATCAAGGAGCACGCGGTGGCCGTCGCCCTCGACCTGCGCGAGGGCCTCGCCGCCAACGACCTGCTCGACCGGCTCGCCGCCGACGACAGACTCGGCCTCAGCCGCGAGGAGTTGGGCTCCCTGGTGGGCAGCCCGCTGGAGTTGGCCGGCACTGCGCAGGACCAGGTGGCGCGGATCGTCGCCCGGATCGACGAGATCGTCACCGCGAACCCCGACGAGGCCGCCTACGTCCCCGGGGCGGTGCTGTAATGGCGCAGTTCGAGTCCCTGGGCCTGCCGCTGCGCCATGCAGGCAAGGTGCGCGAGCTCTACGACGTGACCCACGACGGCCTGCCCCGGGTGCTGATGGTGGCCACCGACAACATCTCCGCGTTCGACCACGTGCTGTCCACCCGCATCCCGGACAAGGGTGCGGTGCTGACCCAGCTGTCGCTGTGGTGGTTCGGGCAGCTCGCAGACCTCGTGCCCAACCACGTCGTGTCCACCGACGTGCCGGCGGCCGTGCGCGGCCGCGCCACCGTCGTCGAACTCCTGGACATGGTGGAGGTCGAGTGCGTGGCTCGCGGCTACCTCACCGGCAGCGGCTGGCTGGAGTACCAGGAGTCGCGGACGGTCTGCGGCGTGGAACTGCCCGCTGGCCTGCGGGACGGGGACAAGCTCCCGGAGCCGATCTTCACCCCGGCCATCAAGGCCCGGGTGGGCGAGCACGACCAGAACGTCGACTTCGCCACCATCGCCCGCATCCACGGCGAGGAACTCGCCACGCGGCTGCGGGACCTGACGCTCGAGATCTACTCCCGGGCCGCGACGATCGCGGCCGAGCGGGGCATCATCCTTGCCGACACGAAGTTCGAGTTCGGGCTGCGCCCGGACGACACGATCGTGCTCGCCGACGAGGTGCTGACGCCGGACTCGTCACGGTTCTGGGACGCCCAGGCGTGGGAGCCCGGCGTCTCGCTGCCGAGCTTCGACAAGCAGTACGTGCGGGACTGGCTGGCAAAGGAGTCCGGCTGGGACCGGGCCTCGGACACGCCACCACCGCCGCTGCCCGAGCACGTCGTCGCGGCGACGCGGGACCGCTACCTCGAGGCGTACTCCCGCCTGACCGGCACCAGCTTCAGCTGAGGGACAGGAACAGCTTCTCCAACTCCGCCGGCGTCACATCCGCGTCGGGGGAGTCATCGACCAGGCACTCGCGCATGGCAGTCGCGATGATCTGGAAACCTGCCTTGTCCAGCGCCGACGACACGGCCGCCAGTTGGGTGACGACGTCCCGGCACGGGGCGCCCTCCTCGACCCTGTCGATCACCGCGTTCAGCTGACCGCGAGCGCGCTTCAGACGGTTCAGCACCTTCCGCTGAGCCTCGAGCGCTTCAGAGTCCTTGATCTGCATTCAGCAACCTCCCTTGTCACGCCCAGCATACCCCCATAGGTATCGTCGCGATTTGCTCCAGTATACCCCCGGGGGTATTCTGGGACCATGGCAACTACCGAACTGCAAGCCGACAACTTCGAGGCGACCATCTCCGAACCGATCGTCCTCGTTGACTTCTGGGCCGCCTGGTGCGGTCCCTGCCGCGGGTTCGCGCCCGTGTTCGAGGAGGCCTCGGAGAAGCACCCAGACATCGTCTTCGCCAAGGTCGACACCGAGGCGAACCGCGAGCTTTCCGCGGCGCTCGGGATCATGAGCATCCCCACCCTGATGGCGTTCCGCGACGGGATCCTGCTCCACTCGCAGGCCGGCGCCCTGCCGCCGCAGGCGCTCGAGCAACTGATCGAGGGACTCCGCGCGGTCGACATGGACGACGTGCGGCGCGAGATGGAGGCACAGAACCAGGCCGCGGAGGCCTCCCGGTGAGGCTCGTCGTCGTCGGGGGAGTGGCCGGTGGCATGAGTGCCGCGGCGAGGGCGCGTCGGGTCTCGGAGGACTCCGAGATCATCGTCCTGGAGCGAGGCCCCGAGGTGTCCTTCGCCAACTGTGGCCTGCCCTACTTCGTCGGTGACGAGATCACCGACGCCGAGGCGCTCCTGGTCCAGACCCCGGAGAAGCTCAGGGAGTCGCTCGGACTGGACGTGCGGATCAACTCCGACGTGGTCGCCTGCGACCCCGTCAGCCGCACCCTCACCGTCGTCGATCCCGAGGGCGCCCACGAGCTCGGCTACGACGAGCTGATCGTGTCCCCCGGGGCCTCGGCGCTGCGCCCACCCATCCCCGGGCTGGACTCCACCCGGGTCCTGACGCTGCGCACCGTCTCCGACGCGGTGGCGCTGAAGGCCAGGGCGCAGGCCGGTGCCCGCGCCGTCGTGCTCGGCGCCGGGTTCATCGGGCTCGAGGCCGCCGAGGCGCTGCGCATGCGTGGTCTCGAGACCAGCGTCGTCGAGCTGGCGCCCCACGTCCTGCCCCCGCTGGAGCCGGAGATGGCGAGGCTCGTGCGTGAGGAACTCGTCCGTCTGGGCATCGACGTCCTGGACGGTCGGTCCGCGACCGAGGTGGAGCACGGCCCGGACCACGACACCGTGGTCCTGTCCGACGGCACCCGTCTGGACGCGGACGTCATCGTGCTCTCCGTGGGCGTCCGCCCCGACGTCTCGGTGTGGGAGGCCGCCGGAGTCGGATCCGTCGCCGGTGCCATCGAGGTCGACGAGCTCGGACGGACCAGCGTCCCGCACATCTGGGCCGTCGGCGACGCCACCCGCTCAGTCGACGGCGTCACCGGAACCCGTCGGCCGATCGCGCTGGCCGGACCGGCCAACCGTGCCGGGCGGATCGTGGCCGATGCAGTCATGGGGCGCGTGGGCCACACCGTTCCCACGGCCCTCGGCACCGCGATCGTCCGCGTCGGAGAACTCACGGCCGCGCTCACCGGCGCCAATCGTCGGGCACTTGCCGAGTCGGGGATCGAGTACCACACCGTCCACCTGCATCCGCTCAACCACGCGGGCTACTTCCCGGGGGCCTCGCAGATCCACCTGGTCCTCCACTTCGGCACCGACGGCAAGGTCCTGGGGGCCCAGGCCGTGGGCCGTGACGGCGTGGACAAGCGGATCGACGTGTTCGCCGTTGCGATCAGGGCCGGCCTGAAGGTGGCGGACCTGGTGGACCTCGACCTGGCCTACTCGCCGCCCTACGGCTCCGCCAAGGATCCGGTGAACATGGCCGGGATGATGGCCACCAACGTCCTGGACGGGACGCTGCGGCTGTGGCACGCACCGGACCTCGACGTGGTCACCGACGGCGCGCTGCTGCTCGACGTCCGCAGCAGGGAAGAGGTGGCCGACGGACACCTGCCGGGCGCGCTGAACATCCCGCACGTCGAGCTCCGGGACCGGATGGAGGAGGTCCGACGCGCTGCGGCCGGCCGCCCCGTGCGTGTCATGTGTGCATCTGGTGTGCGCTCCTACCTGGCACACCGCCAACTCGCCCAGGCCGGCTTCGACTCGGCCAACCTGTCCGGCGGCATGCTGACGCTGCGCGCCGCCCTGGGGCCGGGGCTGGACGACCTGTTGGAGACCGGCAGCCCCAGTCTCCACACCACCCCCATCGAACCCTCCCAGAGGGTGACCGTCGGCGACTGAAGCCGTTCGACGCAACCACCAAGAACCAAGAACCAACAAGCAGTAGACGAACCAAGGAGAAACAACATGTGCAGTGCAGTCAAGTGCAGGACCTGCGGGAAGACCACCTGGGCCGGATGCGGCCAGCACGTCGACCAGGTATTCGCCCGAGTCCCGAAGGCCGATCGTTGCCCCGGACACGCGCCCGAGCCAGGCGACGGCAGGGGATTCTGGTCCAAGCTCTTCGGCTGAGCGGCCGAGCCCTCACCGAGCTTCTTCCGCACTGAGCACGCACAACCCGGGATGGGATTCCATTCCGGGTTGTGGTGTGCCATCCGGGGCGGACGCGCAGTGGGCGCGGCAGCGGCGCGGTCCAGTATTGTGGCTCGCATGAGTCGTGTGATCGTCAACGTGATGCCCAAGCCGGAGATCCTGGACCCGCAGGGCAAGGCTGTTACCGGCGCCCTCGGCCGCCTCGGGTTCAACGGCCTCAGCGTCCGTCAGGGCAAGCGCTTCGAGATCGAGGTCGACGGTGACGTGACCCCCGAGAAGCTGGCCGAGATCGAGGAGGCCGCCGAGCGGCTCCTCGCCAACACCGTCATCGAGTCCTTCGAAGTGGTGACCGACTGATGCCCCGCATCGGGGTGGTGACCTTCCCCGGATCCCTCGACGACCACGACGCACTGCGCGCCGTGGAACTCTGCGGCGCCGAGGCCGTGCCGCTGTGGCACGGGTCCGACTCCGTCGACGGCGTCGACGCCATCATTCTGCCGGGCGGGTTCTCCTACGGCGACTACCTGCGTTGCGGCGCCATCGCCCGGTTCAGCCCCATCATGGACACCGTCATCGACGCGGCCAACAGGGGCATGCCGGTGCTGGGCATCTGCAACGGCTTCCAGCTGCTGTGCGAGGCCCACCTCCTCGACGGCGCCATGATCCGCAACGTCGACCAGCACTTCATCTGCCGCGACCAGCGCCTGCGCGTCGAGACCATCGACACCGTGTGGACCAAGTCGTTCACCAAGGGCGAGGAGATCACCATCGTCCTGAAGAACGGCGAGGGCAACTACCAGGCCGACCCGGAGACGCTGAAGCGACTGGAGGGCAACGACCAGGTGGTTTTCCGCTACCTCGACAACCCCAACGGCTCGGCCAACGACATCGCCGGCATCACCAACGCCCGCGGCAACGTCGTCGGCCTCATGCCCCACCCAGAGCACAACGTCGAGGAGTTGACGAGCCCCTCGCTGGACGGCCGGAAGTTCTTCAGCTCCGTGCTGGACTTCCTGGCCGTCCGCGCCTGAGGCTCAGCTGCCGGCCAGCCAGCGCACCGAGTTGTCGAACAGCCGGGCGTAGCCGGGCCACGCCATGAACTCCTGCGGTGCCCAGTGGGGCGAGATGTCGGAGGCGAACGCCAGCGTCCTGCCCTCGCCCACCGTGCGGACCACCAGCAGCGGGTGCGCCTCCACGGTGGCCAGCACCGTCGCGTCTGGGCGTGCCGTCAGCTTCTGGTAGCCGAGCAGCGCGGGCCACTGCTGGTCAAGGCCCTCGGCCACCGGGTGCTCGACGCCGGTGAGTTCACCCTCGACGCCCTCGGGCGACTCGACCCTGTCGTCGTAGGGGAGGATCTCCACGGGAAGCACCTCCTCGATGGCGGTGCCGTGGTAGTTGGCCTTGGCCTGGAAGCCCTGGAAGCTGAGGTAGCCGCCGGCCATCATCAGCCCACCGCCGCGCTGCACCCACTCCCGCAGCAGCTTCGCACGGTTCGGCGCGCGACGCCCCTCCTCGAAGACCTGCGGCGGCAGCAGCAGCGTGTTGGCGCCGACGTCGGACAGGATCACAACGTCGTAGGCGTCCAGTTCCTCCAGCGTGAGGGGGAAATCGGCGGCGACGTCGTGCGAGCGCAGGTGCGTGACGTCGTGCCCCGCTTCGCCGAGCACGCGCAGCAGCTCCGCGCATCCGATGTGGACCTGGGTGTGGGGGAAGGCGTCATATCCCTTGTGATCGATGACTGCGCTTACCCACGACTCTCCCGCCAGCAGGACCCTCGCCATTGATTCTCCCTTGTGAACGCGCCTTCGAGGCGCAGATGTGACTCTCGTGGCCACTCTAGCCGCATCGAACCCATGGTTGGATGGAGGCCATGTCCGCCAACCTCACCCGTGAAGAGACCGCCGCCCGAGCCGAGGCCGTGACCCTGTCCACCCAGCAGGTCACCGTCGACCTGCGCGACTGCCAGGACCTCCGCCAGCCCACGTACCCCGTCCGCTCCGCCATCCGGCTCACGTCGTCGCAGCCCGAGACCTGGATCGACTATCTCGGTGACTCCGTCACCGCAGTACTCGTCGACGGACAGGTGCGGCCCATCGAGTTCGACGGCGCCCGCGTCCGCGTCCGCGACCTGCCGGTGGGGCAGGAGTGCGAGGTGGTGGTGGAGGGCGCCTCCCTGTACTCGCGCACCGGCGAGGGACTGCACCGCTTCCAGGACCCGGCCGACTCTCTGGTCTACCTCTACACGCAGTACGAGCCCGCCGACGCCCGGCGCGTGATGCCCTGCTTCGAGCAGCCGGACATGAAGGCTCGCTACTCGTTCAGCGTGATCGGACCGGACGGTTGGCAGCTGCTGTCCAACCAGCCGGAGGTGGCGCGCACCGGCGCGGGGGAGGCGATGGTCTGCGTCGACTTCGCGGAGACCCCGCCCCTGTCCAGCTACATCACCTGCATCTGCGCCGGTCCCTACCACCGCGTCGAGTCCTCGTGGACCTCGCCCGACGGTGGCGTCGAGGTACCACTGGCGCTGCTGTGTCGCGAGTCCCTCTCGCAGCACCTGGACGCCGACGAACTGTTCCGCATCACCCGCGGCGGCCTGGAGTACCTGCACACCGCCTTCGGCGAGTACACGTGGGGCAAGTACGACCAGGTGTTCGTGCCCGAGTACAACCTCGGCGCCATGGAGAACCCCGGCCTGGTCACCTTCACCGAGCAGTACCTGTTCCGCTCCCAGGCCACGCCCGCGCAGTACCAGGGGCGCTCCAACACCGTCCTCCACGAGATGAGCCACATGTGGTTCGGGGACCTGGTGACGCCGCGGTGGTGGAGCGACCTGTGGCTCAAGGAGTCGTTCGCCGAGTTCATGGGCGCGCACCTGTCCCTGGAGGCAGCAGGCTTCGAGGACGCGTGGCTCAACTTCACGGGGGTGCGCAAGGCCTCGGCCTACATCGCGGACTCGCTACCCACGACGCACCCCGTGGTGGCGGACATCCCGGACCTCGAAGCCGCGAAGAACAACTTCGACCGCATCACCTACTCCAAGGGCGCCTCCGCCCTCACCCAACTCGTGCACTACGTCGGCCTCGAGGACTTCTTCGCCGGCTGCCGCACCTACTTCGCGCGCCACGCCCACGCCGCCGCCTCGCTGGCCGACTTCCTCGCGGCGCTGTCCGAGGTCTCCGGCAAGGACCTGGCGGCCTGGTCCGACGCGTGGTTGCGCACCAGCGGCCACGACACGCTGCGCGTCGGCGACGGCGTCCTGCTCCGCGAGGGCCATGACGCCGACCGGCCCCACGCCACCACGGTGGGTGTCTACGACCTGGTCGACGACGCCCTCGTCCTGCGCCAGCGGCACCCTGTCGTCGTGACCGGGGCCCGCACCAGCCTGCCCCCGGTGGACGGGGCGGCTGCGATCATCCCGAATGACACGGACCAGACCTTCGCCCGGATCGCCTTCGACGACGCCACGCGAGGGGTGCTGCTCGGACATGTGGGCGAGCTGGAGCCACTCACCCGGGCGGTGGTGTGGTCCGCCCTGTGGTCCGAGGTGCGCGCGGCAACGTTGCCGGTGACCGACTACGTCGCCGCCGTCGTCGCGCACGGCCCCGGCGAGGACCGGCCCGGGACCCTGTCGGCGATGCTGGGCCATGCCGTCGACGCCGTCGCGCGCTACGTCCCGGCCGACCGCCGCCGGGAGGCCGCCACGCACTGGCGCGACGCCTGTGCCGAAGCCACCCGCCGCGCGGCCCCGGGCAGCGCGGAGCAGTTGCTGTGGGTGAGGGCACTGCTACGCGCCGCGACGCTGGTGGACACCGACCTCGACTGGCTGCTCGACGGCTCGCTCGTGGGACTCGAGGTCTCTGCCGACCTGCGCTGGCTCGCATGGCAGGCCCGCGCGGTGCACGGCCGCGCCAGCGACGAGGACCTCGCGGCGGCGCTCGAGGCCGACCGCACCGCTGCCGGTGAGACTGCTCACCTGCAGGCCTTCCATTCCCGCCCAGACCCCGCGCTCAGGCAGGAGGCGTGGCGACGCGCCCACGTCGTCGGCGGGGAGTCGAACGATGCCGTGGACGCGCTGCTCTCCGGCGTGTTCGCGCCCGGCGCGCCGGAGCTGACCGACCAGTTCGCAGAACCCTACTTCGAGGGCCTGCTCGACGTCTGGGCGGAGCACCCGATCGAGATCGCCCGCCGGCTCGTGGTGCGGGGCTTCCCACGCGACGTCGACCACCTGCCGAGGTCGAGTGCCTGGCTGGAGGCCAACCCAGAGGCCCCGGGCGCCCTGAGGCGGCTCGTGGTGGAGTCCGACGCGGAGCTCCGGATCGCCCAGCAGGTGCAGGCCGCCACGGTCAACTGAGCCCGCGCCGGTCTGCAACTGGTTAGGGTGGCCCGATGGAGACCCCGGACGTGGCGGACGCGAAGCGCGCGGCCCGCAAGGTTGAGAACTCGCGCGCTTACCGCACCCTCGTGCGCGTGGGGCTGATCGCCTACGGCGTCGTGCACCTGCTGATCGCGTTCCTCACCGTGCGGCTCGCCACCGGCGGCTCGGACGAGGAGGCCTCGCAGACCGGGGCCCTGCGTGCACTGGCCAACACCCCGATGGGCCCGGTGCTCCTGTGGGCCGTGGCCGTCGGGTTCTTCGCGCTGGTCATCTGGCAACTGGTGGCCGCCCTGCTGGGGCACCGCGAGTACGACGGCGCCCAGCGGTCGCGCAAGCGCGTCTCGTCGGCGGGCAAGGCGGTCATCTACCTGGCGCTGGGTCTGAGCGCCGCCAACATCGCGCTGGGCGGTCGCTCCGAGGGTGACGCAGCCGAGGCGGCCGGTGGCGCCGTGATGGCGCTGCCCTTCGGACAGGTCCTGGTGGCGATCGCCGGCCTCGTGGTCGTGGCCCTCGGCGTCTATCTCGCCTCCAAGGCGTTCACGGACAAGTGGCAGGAGAACCTCTCGGGCAGTCTCGGCACGGCGGGGAAGTGGGCGGCCCGGGTGGGTCACTTCACCAAGGGTCTCGCCTACGCCGGGATCGGCGCCCTGTTCGTGTGGGCGGCCATCACCTACGATCCGGAGTCCGCCGGCGGCCTCGACGCCGCCCTCCAGACGCTGAGGGCGGCGCCGTTCGGCCCCTGGCTGCTGGGAGCGGCCGCCTTCGGCTTCGCCGGCTACGGCGTGTACTGCTTCTTCTGGTCGCAGCGCGCGAAGGTGTGACCAGCGCTCGCCACACGCGAGTGAGGCTGCACTGCTCGACGGGCGCCGTGGCGTGTCGCGAGCCCCTGTCACCACCGCCCCGGCCTCCCGCTGTCGACGACTGCCCCGCCGGTTCCCAGCCGAGCCTCCCTCCGGCGGTGGACGCCGGAGCGCGCGTGTGGGCGGTCCCGGCGCAGGGAGGGTAGATTGTCGCTCGTGGCAGACACTGTTTCGAACGCGATGGACACCCCGGACCTCGAGCAGCCGTACGCGGCGCTCGGCGTGAAGGACGAGGAGTACGCGCGCATCCGCGAGATCCTCGGCCGCCGACCCACCAGCGCGGAGCTGGCGATGTACTCGGTGATGTGGTCCGAGCACTGCTCCTACAAGTCCTCGAAGGTGCACCTCAAGCGCTTCGGCGAGCTCAGCCAGGAGACTCCGCGCGGACCGCTGCTCGCAGGCATCGGCGAGAACGCCGGAGTCGTCGACGTCGGCAACGGCTATGCCGTCACCTTCAAGGCCGAGAGCCACAACCACCCCTCCTACGTCGAGCCCTACCAGGGTGCGGCCACGGGGGTGGGCGGCATCGTGCGCGACATCCTCGCCATGGGCGCCCGCCCGATCGGCGTGATGGACTCCCTGCGCTTCGGCCCCCTCCACGAGGACGACACCCTGCGCGTCCTGCCCGGCGTGGTCGCCGGCGTCGGCGGCTACGGCAACTGCTTGGGACTGCCCAACATCGGCGGCGAGGTCCAGTTCCACGACTCCTACCTCGGCAACCCGCTCGTCAACGCCCTGTGCGTCGGCGTGCTGCGCCACGAGGACCTTCACCTCGCCCACGCCTCGGGCGTCGGCAACCAGGTCATCCTGTTCGGCGCGGCCACCGGCGGCGACGGCATCGGTGGCGCCTCCATCCTCGCCTCCGAGACCTTCGACGAGACCGGCCCGGCCAAGCGCCCGAGCGTCCAGGTGGGCGACCCGTTCATGGAGAAGCTCCTGATCGAGTGCACCCTCGAGCTCTTCAGTGCAGGCATCATCAACGGCATCCAGGACTTCGGTGCCGCAGGCATCTCGTGTGCCACCTCCGAGCTGGCTTCGGCCGGCGACGGTGGCATGAAGGTGGACCTGAACCTCGTGCCGCTGCGCGATCCCTCCCTCAAGCCGGAGGAGATCCTGATGAGCGAGTCGCAGGAGCGCATGATGGCGGTGGTGGAGCCGGCCAACGTCGAGCGCTTCATGGAGATCTGCCGCAAGTGGGACGTGCTGGCCACGGTCGTCGGCGAGGTCACCGACGGCGACCGGTTGGTCATCACCTGGGACGACCAGGTCATCGTCGACGTCGACCCGAAGACGGTCGCGCACGAGGGCCCCGTCTACAACCGTCCCTACGAGCGTCCGGCCTACCTCGACGCGGCGGCCGCCGATCGTGCGGAGGACCTCCACCGGGACAACTCCGCCGAGGGCGTGCGCGCAGCGCTGCTGCAGGTCATGGCACACCCCAACGTCTCCGACAAGTCCTGGGTCACCGACCAGTACGACCGCTACGTCCGTGGCAACTCCGTCCTCGCGCAGCCGGAGAACTCCGGCATGCTGCGCATCGACGAGGAGACCGGACTCGGCATCGCCCTGTCCCTCGACGCCAACTCCCGTTTCACCTACCTCAACCCCTACGTCGGGGCGCAGCAGTCGCTCGCCGAGGCGTACCGCAACGTCGCCGTCACGGGCGCGGAGCCCGTGGCCGTCACCGACTGCCTGAACTTCGGCTCGCCGGAGGACCCCGAGGTGATGTGGACCTTCGTCGAGGCCATCTCAGGACTCGTCGACGCCTGCAAGGAACTGGCGGTTCCCGTCACCGGCGGCAACGTCAGCCTCTACAACCAGACGGCCAGCACCCCGATCCTCCCCACACCCACCATCGGCGTGATGGGTGTGATCGACGACGTGGCCACGCGCATCCGCTCCGGCTTCACCCACGCCGGCGACGGCATCCTGCTGCTGGGGACCACCCGCGAGGAACTGTCCGGCTCAATCTGGGCCGACGCCGTCCACGACGGCCATCTCGGTGGCGTCCCGCCGCAGGTGGTCCTCGACGCCGAGCGTGCCCTCGCCCGCGTCATGGCGAGCGCCGCGCGGGAGGGTCTCGTGAGCTCCGCGCACGACCTGTCGGAGGGCGGCCTTGCCGTCGCGCTCCTGGAGTCCGCGCTGCGCGACGGCCTCGGCTTCGCCGTCACCCTTCCCGAGGGGGACCCGACGGTGGCCCTGTTCTCCGAGTCCGGCGCCCGCGCCGTCGTCTCGCTGCCGGGCGGCTCGCTGCCCCGTTTCGAGGAGCTCTGCGCGGAGCACGGCGTGCCTGTCACCCGCCTCGGCGAGGTCACCGGCGGGGAGACGGCCGAGTTCGTCGGCCGGTTCGAGATCGGGCTCGCGGAGGTCCGCGACGCCTGGAGCGCCCCGATCCGGGACGCCCTCAGGGCCTGAGGCCCCGCCTCAGGCGGGCTTCTCCGCCACGAGCAGCACGTTGGTCCAGGACCACTCCTCAGGCACCAGGGCCCCGTCCTCGCCGACGGTGAACACCTGCGCGGCGGGCGCGAACCGGTTCTCGAGCAGCCACGGGTTGCGCACGCCGCGGGTGTCGTCCGTGCAGCGGAAGCCGGCGGCCTCCAGCACCTGGACCCAGTCCTGCGGGGAGTAGAAGCAGAAGGCCTCGTGGGCCTCGGACAGCCAGGAGTCCACGTAGTCCTTCTTCGCGAGGAACTCGTACAGGGCGCGCCTGGTCAGGCGGACGTGCTCCACGCCGTCGACGTGGACGACCTGGTGGCTGATCCGCTCGCCCTCCTCGGCCCGGAAGTCCTGCGCGAACCGTTCGAAGCGGGCCCGCGACGAGAGCTCGGCCAGTTCCCCGGCGTCCGCGCCGTCGTCGGTGGTGAACCGGACGAGCACCTCCCGGTCCGGGTCGTCGGGGCCGACGACGTCGTAGTTGATCCACACGCCACCCGGACGCAGCATCTCGAAGGTGTGCCTGATGAACTCGGCGAGAGCCTCGGGGCCGAGGTAGGACCACACCTCGTGGGTCAACGCCATCGTGATGACGGTGTCCACGGAGTCCCGTTCGAACAACTGGGTGGTGAGGATGTTGCGCTGGTGGAAGAAGACGTTGGCGTCCCCGAACTCGCCGTTGGACTGCCGCTGGCGGCAGATCTCGTAGAGGGGGCGGGCCACCTCGACGCCGTAGAAGTCTGACTCGAACAGGTCCGGCCGCTCGGCCAGCAACTTGATGGTCTGCCCGGTGGCACAGCCGACGTCGACGATGCGGCCCGGGCGTACCGCGTGCGCGAACTCCGAAACCTTGCGCCAGGCGTTGTCCTCGAACGCCGCGCGGTAGGTGGCGTAGTCGCGGGTGTCGGTGATGTCCCCGTCGTCGGAGTCGATCAGCGGGTCGGCGTGGATCTGCTGGACGTGCTCCGCGAGGCCGTAGCGCAGGTAGTGCTGCCGTGAAGTGGGGTCCATCGCGGCCGTGATCGCCTCGTCGTCGCGCCAGGCGGGCCCGGCGGCCACGATCGCCTCGACGACGTCCCACGGCCGCAGCTGCCGTGTGCCCAGTTCGACCGTGTCGATGCCGTACCCCAGCGCCTCGTAGCCCGCGATCACGGCCGGGGTCGAACAGGCCACGACGGTGTTGGTCGGGGTCATGGTGACCCGGCCCCCGCTCTGGGTGCGGATGGACTCGACCACGTAGTGGGCGAAGTCCGGCTTTGGGGAGCGGTTGCCGATCCGGAAGGTCAGCGACGGGAGGTGCTCCACCGCTGCCACGGCCTCGAGCATCCCCAGACGACGGGAGCCGGGCACCGGGTTGCGCTGCGTGCCGCCGTGGTCGGCGCTGGTGATGGCCCAGACCAGCTCCGCACCGGGGTGCCGAGCCAGCAGGTCCCTGAGGTGGGCCACCTGGAACCGCGTGACGAGGTGGTGCCGGCCGGGGAACAGGATGTATCGCACGGGTCTGATTGTTGCGCATTCGTCGGCCAGGGCGCCCATCACCATTGATGTCGGTTTGATAGTTAAGCTGCTGGGAATTAACGTTGAAGTGACATTTAAGGAGGAACCATGACCACCATCCGTCGCTTCCCGTTCCTGTCCCACGCCACCGGCACCGCCACGAGGGTCCTGATCCAGGGCCGCCGTGGAGAGCTCATCTCCCGCGGCCCTGGGGCCTCGTTCTGGTTCCGCCCCCTGGGCGCCAGCATCTCCGAGGTTCCGATCGAGGACCTCGAGTTCGGCCACATCTTCCGGGTCACCACCCGCGACCGCCAGGAGGTGAGCGTGCAGACGGCGCTGACCGTCAGGATCGCCGACCCCGCAAGAGCGGTGCGTCACCTGGACTTCGCGGTGGACGTCACCACCGGCGAATGGACCGGCCGACCGCTCCAGGCGCTGCAGAACAGGGTGGCCGAGACCGCGCAGCAGTTCGCGGCCGCCGTCGTCGCCGTGACCACCCTTGAGGTCCTCCTCGACGAGGGCCTCGCGCTCGTGCGGAACGCGGTGCTCGACGGCCTCCTCGGCGAGGAGCAGCTGGGCTCCGCGGGCGTCGAGGTGGTGGGCGTTCGGGTGGTGGCCGTGCGGCCGGAGGAGGAGCTGGAACGGGCACTGCAGACCGGGGTGCGCGAGGCCATCCAGGCCGAGGCGGACCGGGCCACCTACGAACGGCGAGCCCAGGCCGTGGACCGGGAGCGTGCCATCAAGGAGAACGAGCTCAACAACCGCACGCAGTTGGCAGGGCGGGAGGCCGAGCTGGTGGAGCTCGTCGGGACGAACGAGCGGCGTCGCACCCAGCACGAACTCGAGCGCGAGGAACTGCGGGCCGAGGCACTGCTGGAGAGCAACCGGCTCGCGGTGGACGCCCGCGTCGACGAGATCGAGCGGGTGGCGGCTGCGGAGAACGCGGCACTCGTCGCGAGGCTCGAGGCGTACCGGGGTGCCGAGCTGCCGGCGATCGTGGCGAGCATCGCCCCCGAGGTGCTCAGGGCACTTCCTGAGATCGACGCCATCACCCTGACCCCGGACATGTTGGGCGATGCCCTCGCTCGGGCCGTCGCCGGGCTGAGGGCCGCATGAGTGCGCCGCGACTCGTGCTCGTGCACCGCCGCACCCAGCTCGAGGAGTTGCTCGCGGAGCACTCGACGCTGGGAGCCGTCGAGTTCTTCCTGGCCGCACGCGGGCAGCGTGTCCAGCCGTTGCTGATCGCGGACGAGGCGCAGCGGCGTGCGCTGGAACTCGCCTCCGGGGCCGCCCCGGCGGACTGGCGCCAGGCGGTCGTCGAGCGGGCCGAGCTCTCCCGGTTCCTGTTCGAGCCGGACGACCTCGTGGTGGTGGTGGGTCAGGACGGCCTGGTCCCGAACGTGGGCAAGTACCTCGACGGGCAGTTCGTGTTCGGCATCAGCCCCGGTGCCCCCGGGGTGCTGTGCAGGCACCGGGCCGAGGACCTCGCGGGTGTGGTCGCCGGAAGCACGCCCACCCGCACCAGCCACCGCGCCATGGTCGAGGCCCGGGTCGACGACGGCCAGCGACTCGTAGCACTGAACGAGGTCTTCCTCGGGGACCGGGGCCACCAGTCCGCGCGCTACGTCCTCGAGTCCGGTGCTGCGGCGGAGGAGCAGTCGTCCTCGGGGCTGGTGGTCGGCACCGGCACCGGGGCGACGGGTTGGCTCGCCTCGCTGTGGGGGCAGAACCGCCCGGGGTTCGAACTGCCGGATGCAGACTCCGACGGCCTCGCCTGGTTCGTCCGCGAGGCCTGGCCCTCTGCCACCACCGGCGCGAGCCTCGTCGCGGGCCTGCTCGCCCCGGACGCGGAGTTGCGGCTGCGTGCCCGGGGGAGCCTGGTCGTCTTCGGTGACGGCATCGAGCGGGACCACCTGCGCCTCGAGTGGGGCCAGGAGGTGAGCATCGGCCGCTCGGAGCGCCGACTGCAACTGTTGCGGTTGGACTGAGTTCTCGCCCGCCGACGGCGCCGCGCTCCTACGATGCGAGGTGTCGAGCGTTGGGAGGGAGAAGTCGTTGGCGCACGAGATCTGCATCATCGGGGCGGGGCCGGCCGGGCTGGTCGCCGCGCGCGCCCTGGGGGCCAGGGGGCTGGAATACACCCACTACGAGCGCAACAGTGGGGTGGGTGGGGTCTGGGACATCGACGCGCCCGGCACCCCGATGTACGAGTCCGCCCACTTCATCTCCAGCCGGACCGTCTCGGGCTTCAGCGGCTTCGAGATGCCCGAGGACTACCCCGACTACCCGAACCACCGCCAGATCCTCGCCTACCTGCGGGACTTCGCCGACCACCACGGCCTCACGGAGCGGATCCGGTTCAACACCGCCGTCGAGCGACTCGCGGCCGACGGTGGGAGCTGGCGGGTCACCCTGGCCGACGGCACCGTCGAGGAGTACGGGGCCGTCATCGTGTGCCCGGGGGTGCAGTGGGACCCGCTCGAGGTCGGCGTGCCCGGCTACACCGGCGAGGTCCGGCACTCGGTGACCTATCGCAGCGCCGACGAGTTCAGGGGCAGACGGGTTCTCGTGGTGGGTGGCGGCAACTCGGGCTGCGACATCGCGTGCGACGCCGCCCGCACCGCCGAGGCGGTCAGCATCAGCATGCGGCGCGGCTACTGGTTCATCCCCAAGCACGTCTTCGGGGTGCCGTCCGACGTGGTGGGTGGGAAGGGGTCGTTCCTCCCGAAGCGGGTCGAGCGCGCCCTGCTCCAGCCGTTCCTGCGGCTGCTCGTCGGAGACGTGTCCCGGCTCGGCTTCCAGAAGCCCGACCACAAGCTGTTCGAGACGCACCCGATCATGAACGACCAACTGCTCCACCACGTGCGCCACGGCGACGTCACGCCCCGCCGCGGGATCCGTTCGGCCGACGGGATGACGATCACGTTCACCGACGGCTCGAGCGCCGACTTCGACGTGGTCCTGCTCGCCACCGGCTACCGGCACTCGGTCCCGTTCGCCCAGGAGCTGTTCGGGGACCCGCAGCATCCCGACGACCTCTACCTGAACTCGTTCTCCACCCGGCACTCCGGCCTGTGTGCCGTCGGCTTCGTGGAGACCAACTCCGGCGCCTACCAGCTGCTGGACAGGCAGGCCCACATCGTGGCGGGCTACCTGGACGAGCGCTCCCGCGGCTCCGACGTCGCCGCCCGCTTCGAGGAGCGGATCCGCACCGACAGGCCGGACCTCACCAGCGGGCTCAAGTTCGACACCTCACCGCGCCACAAGGGCTACGTCGACTCCGACGCCTTCGTCGCCCACCTCGACGCTGTCGCCGCCGAGTTCGGCTGGCAGCGGGCGGGCGAGCGCGCGGGGGAGCGGACGCGATGAGCTACGACTATCGGGACAAGGTGATGGTCGTGACCGGTGGGGCCGGTGACATCGCCGCCGCCCTCATCGGGCCGGCCGCGCGGCGCGGCGCGAGGATCGCCGTCGTCGACATCCGCGGTGAGGAGGCGCGACGGGTGGCGGCCGCGCTGCCGGGGTCGGGGCACCGCGGGCACGCGGTGGACCTCACCGACCTCGGGCAGGTGGAGGCGCTCGTCGCCCGGCTGGAGGAGGACCACGGCCGCATCGACGTGCTGGTGAACAACGTCGGCATGTCCAGCCAGGAGCGCTTCGACGAGCGCGACGTGGCCTCGATCCGCCGTGAGCTCGAGGTCAACCTCGTCTCGCCGCTGGTGCTCACCCGGCTGGCGGTGCCGCTGCTGCGTGCGGCACGAGATCCGCGGGTGATCACGACGGTGTCGCTGGGCGGGATCTTCCCGCTCGGGGAGACACCCATCTACACGGCCTCCAAGTTCGGGCTGCGGGGGGCGATGCTGGCCATCGGGCTGGACCTGGCCGCGAAGGGCATCACGGTCTCCTCGGTGCTGCCGTCGGCCACCGACACCCGGATGCTGCGGCAGGAGGCGGTCGAGGGCGGCAACGCGCTGCAGTTCCAGGACCCGCCGCAACCACCGGAGGCGGTGGCGCGGGCGATGATGGCGCTGCTCGACCGGCCGAGGCTGGAGGCCTACCCCAAGGCGTCGGAGTCGCTGCTGGTGCGGTTGGCCATGCTGGTGCCCAACCAGCTGCCGAGACTGATGCGTCTCTTCCGGCGCAAGGGCGAGCGCGGCATGGCCGCCTACCTGCGGCGGCTCGAGGCCGAGGGACGCGCGGTCAGGGGTCCCGACGGCTGGCAGTTGGTGGAGTAGCCGGTCAGGCCGCGCCGGCGACCTCCAGCCAGGCGCTCGGATGTGCCAGCAGCGGGGTGAACGCCGCCAGCGCGGCGCCCTGCGCGGCCGGGCTGACGTCGTTGGCGACGGGGATGATCTCCGGCGGGGAGAGTTCGTAGGCGAGCACCCGGTGCTCCAGCTGCTCCTGCATGGCGGGCACGACCCATTTCCCGAGCCTCCCGAGGTGGCCGCCGATCACGACCACCGGGAGGTCGAGCAGGTTGAGGGCCGCGGCGACGCCCACCCCGAGTGCGGCGCCGGCGCGACGGAGGGCCTCGACCGCGGCGGGTCGGTCCTGCTCGGCCGCAGCCATGAGCTCCTCGATGGTGTCCACCCCGGCGCGCTCGCGAACGGCCTTGGCGCCGGCGAACGCCTCGACGCAGCCGGTGGCGCCGCAGCCGCACAGCGGGCCGTTGGGGTCCGCGCAGATGTGGCCGAGCTCGCCGGCCCAGCCGTGCCGGCCGCCGGCGACCCCGGCGCCCACGACGGCTGAGGAGCCGATGCCGGTCTCGCCGGAGATGTAGAGGAAGTCGCCCAGTTCCGAGGGCTTCCCGGGGGCGTCCATGGCGATGGTCTCCGCGGCGAAGTCCGCCTCATTGCCCACCACCAGCTCGACGTCGTCGCCGAGGGCCAGCGCGGCGCGCAGGATCTCGGCGACGGGGACGTCGACCCACCCCAGGTTGGGTGCGCGCAGGAGCACGCCGCGATTCGAGTCCACCAGGCCTGGCACCGCGATGGCGGCGCCGACGAGGTGGCCCGAGCCGGACTCGGCGAGGGCGCTCCGCGTGATCTCGGCGAGCCGGCCCAGCACTGCCGTGGGGGAGGAGTGGGCGTAGTCGCCGTCCTCGGTGCCGCTGGCCAGCACGGTGCCGTCGAGGTCCATCACGAACACGGCCATGTGGGACACGTTCAGCTCCATGCCGAGCGAGAGCAGCGCACCGGCGGCCGGCACGAGTGGGAGGGCGGGCCGCCCGGCGCGCCCGGTGCCGAGGGCCTCGAGCTCCAGCAGCATCCCGCCGCCGAGGAGTTCGTCGACGAGGCGTGAGACGGTGGACCGGGTCAGGCCGGTCAGCGCGGACACGTCCGCACGCGAGGGTGGCTCGGTGCAGGCCAGGACCTGCCGGAACACCAGGGACAGGTTGCGCTCCCGCAGGTCCGACTGCCTGGCTCCCGGCTGCCCGGAACGCAGGGAGGAGGTGGGACGTGCACGGCGCTTGAGCGGCTCTGCCGCGCCCGACGGTTCTTCTTCTGGCATGCGCTTGACTCTACAGCCTTGCCACCGTTAAGTTGTTGATAGAAACAAAACTCGTTGAGGAGTGGACCATGGCCCCTGTGCCTTCAAAGACAGACAAGTTCTCATTCGGCCTCTGGACCGTCGGCTGGACGGGCACCGACCCGTTCGGTGGCGACTCGCGCCCGAGCCTTGACCCGTGGGAGTACTCGGACAAGCTTGCCGAGCTCGGAGCGTGGGGCATCACGTTCCACGACGACGACGTCGTCGCCTACGACGCCCCGGAGGAGGAGCGACGCGCCACCTTCAAGAAGCTGAAGGACGCCGCGGACAAGGCCGGTCTGGTGGTCGAGATGGTGACCACCAACACCTTCAGCCACCCCGTGTTCAAGGACGGCGGCCTGACCTCCAACGACCGTGCGGTGCGCCGCTACGGCCTGCGCAAGGTGCTGCGCAACGTCGACCTCGCCGCCGAGATGGGCGCCGAGACGTTCGTGATGTGGGGAGGCCGCGAGGGCGCCGAGTACGACTCCTCCAAGGACCTCTTCGCCGCCCACGCCCGTTACGCCGAGGGCCTGGACACCGTCGCCGGTTACATCAAGTCGCAGGGCTACAACCTGCGAATCGGACTGGAGCCCAAGCCGAACGAGCCCCGCGGCGACATCTTCCTGCCCACCATCGGCCACGCCCTGGCGCTGGCCGACTCGCTGGAGCACGGCGACATCGTCGGCCTCAACCCCGAGGTGGGCCACGAGCAGATGGCCAACCTGAACTACACCCACGGGCTGGCGCTCGCGCTCTACCGGGACAAGCTGTTCCACATCGACCTCAACGGCCAGCGCGGCCTGAAGTACGACCAGGACCTGGCGTTCGGCCACGGTGACCTGATGAGCGCGTTCTTCACCGTCGACCTGCTGGTCAACGGCTTCCCCGCCTCGCCGGAGGCCACCCGCTACGAGGGCCCGATCCACTTCGACTACAAGCCGAGCCGGACCGAGGGCATGCAGGGCGTCTGGGAATCCGCGCGCGCCAACATGGTGGGCTACCTGATGCTCGCCGAGAAGGCTCGCAAGTTCCGCCAGGACCCGGCGGTCCAGGACCTGATGCAGAAGGCGTCCATCTTCGAGCTCGCCCAGCCGACGCTCGACGAGGGGGAGTCCGTCGCCGACTTCCTCGCCGCCACCGAGGAGTTCGACGCCGACGCCAAGGGCGCCCGGGAGTACCACTTCGTCCAGCTGCAGCAGCTGGCGCTGGAGCACCTCATCGGCTGATTCCGGCTGACCACGCGGCCGGTCACGGGGGCTAGGGTGGCGAACAATGAGCAGAACGTTCGCCTCCCTGGCCGTGCCCAACTACAGGTGGTTCGCGGCCGGTGCGGTGGTGTCCAACGTCGGCACCTGGATGGCGCGCACCGCACAGGACTGGCTCGTCCTGACCATCCTGACCGACGGCTCCGCCTCGGCGCTCGGCATCGTCACCGGCCTGCAGTTCCTCCCGTTGCCGTTCCTGGCGCCCTACGCCGGCCTCATCGCGGACCGGTTCAGCAAGAAGCACATCCTGCTCACCACCCAGGTCCTGATGGCGCTCACGGGCCTGGCGCTGTGGTTCCTCGTCGCGACGGACCTGGCCGTCCTGTGGCACGCCTACCTGCTGGCGTTCCTGC
This sequence comes from Tessaracoccus rhinocerotis, assembly GCF_007197885.1. Taxonomy (GTDB): domain Bacteria; phylum Actinomycetota; class Actinomycetes; order Propionibacteriales; family Propionibacteriaceae; genus Arachnia; species Arachnia rhinocerotis. The sequence continues at coordinate 813,517 of NZ_VKKG01000001.1, read as the reverse complement.
AGGGGGTGGTGGTCTCCTTCGACAACCCGGCCCGGCAGGCGTTCGTCAACGAACTCGTGGGGCCCAAGCTGGTCGCCAACGCGATCGGCCTCAACTCGGCCTCGTTCAACATGGCCCGGCTCGTCGGGCCCGCCGTCGCCGGCGTCGTGATCGGGGCCTGGGGCGTGGCCCCGGCGCTGCTGGTCAACTCCCTCAGCTTCATCGCGGTGCTCCTGGGACTACTCCTCATCCGCGACGAACAGCTGATGCTGGCGCCGAGGCCGAAGAACCGCGGCACCGTCCGGGAGGGGATCGCCTACGTCCGCTCCAGACCAGACCTGCTGCTGATCTTCGTCGTCGTGTTCATGCTGGGAACATTCGGCATGAATTTCCAGATCACCATCGCGCTGATGGCCACCGAGGTCTACGGCAAGGGCGCCGAGGAGTACGGACTGCTGGGCTCGGCGATGGCCGTCGGCACCCTCGCAGGGGCGCTGCTGGCAGCCCGGCGCGGCACCCCCAGGCTGCGGGTCCTGCTGGGCGCGCTGGGACTGTTCTCGCTGTTCTGCCTGCTGGCCGGACTGGCTCCCGGCTACATCTCGTTCGGGATCCTCCTGGTGCCGTGCGGCCTGTTCGCCCTGACCGTCATGACCAGCGCGAACTCGACGGTGCAACTGTCCACCGCCCCTGAGTTCCGCGGCCGGGTGATGGCTCTCTACATGGCCATTTTCATGGGCGGGACGCCGATCGGCGCGCCTGTGGTTGGGTGGGTGGGCGACGTCCTCGGCCCACGCTCCACGCTCGTGTTCGGTGCCCTGGCCTGTGGGCTGACGTTCCTCGGTGTCGGGGTGTTCCTGGTGGTCTACCGCGGCCTGCGCGCCCGGCTGCGGCTGCGCTGGCCGCTGACCCTGGACGTCTACCGCAAACCCGAGGCCTGAGCGGTCTCAGTCCTCGGGGGCGGCCAGCAGCGCGTCGGTGGCCCAGCCCTGCCCGGCGGCCATGTCGTACTGGGCCAGGCGGTAGTCCGCGAGGAGTTGTCGGGCTCCTTCGGAGAGGTCGGCCTCCGAGACCGCCGCACCGTCGGGTCCGAGCCACCCGGTGCGCTCCATCGCCGGCACCTCCTGCGCCAGTTCGTGGAGCAGCGCCGTCCACGGTGTGTAGGCCGCGCCCGAGGCGTCCAGCACCTGGTTCATCAGCTGGTTGGCGCTGATCATGCCCGGGTCCTGCTTGCTGGTCGGGAAGTTCGCGAACACCACCCAAGGTGTCTCGTAGCGCCCGGTGGGACCACTGGCCGCCAGTACCTCCTCGGGCCAGACCGTGGGGAGGTGGTCGCCGTAGAGCAGCACGATTGTGCGCTCGTCGATCTCGGCGAGGTCCTCGGTGAACGCCTCGAGGGCCTCGTCGGAGGCCTTGAGGCCCCGTAGGTACTGGCCGGCGGCGGCGCGCTGGTCCTCCGAGAGCGGGCCGTCCACTTCCATCGGGTTCGACAACCCCTTCTGCGGACCGTGGTTCTGCATGGTGACGACGTTGACCACCATCGGTTCGTCGGAGGCGGTCAGCTCGTCGACGACCCGGTCGAGGACGGCGGCGTCGGAGATGTACTCGTCACCGGGCAGCTTGCGCAGTCCGCGCAGGGAGTCCCGGAAGTCCGCCCGGTCGAAGCCGAGGGCGGGATAGACGACGTTGCGTCGGTAGAACTCCTGGGCGTACGGGTGGATCGCGTAGCTGTTGTGCGACCAGTCCTCGAACGTGCGCAGGTGGCTCGGGAACCGCTCGGTCTGGGCCACCAGCCCCGGGAACGGGCTGTCCACCTGCGGCTGCAGGTTGGCCACGGCCATGCCCGTGACCACCTCGAACTCCATGCTGGAGGTGCCGCCGCCGAAGGCCCCGGACAGCAGGGTTCCCGAGGTGTTGGTGGCCATCAGCTCGCGCAGGAACGGCAGCGGATCCTCCGCCGGTGTGATCCCGGGCATCGCCATCGGGTCGGACAGGGACTCCGACAGCACCAGGACGACGTTGGTGTCCGACAGCGCCGAGACGTCGCGGGTGGCGTTGTGCTCCTCGGCGATCCCGGAGTAGCGCTCGAGCAGGTCCGCCATGGCGGCCTGCGAGTACCCCTCGGGCTTCGCCATCGGCTCGGCAGGCAGGTTGTACAGCAACCCCGCGATCACGCCGTTGTCGTCGTAGTTCTGGCCCTGGTTCCAGGGGCGCCACTTGGCCCCGGCCGCCTCGTAGAGGCCACGGGCCGCGTTGCCGGGCACGTTGAAGGTGGCGGCGGTGAGGATGATCGTCCCGGCCACCGTGCCGGCCACCACGCGCGCCAGCACCCGTCGGCCCGACGAGGCCGGCCGGGCGAGCCGTGCGGCGCCCCAGCTGAGCATCGGGATGGCCAGCAACGCCAGGGCGAGCAGCAGCAACGGGCCCAAACCCACGCTCTCGACCAGGAAGCCGGTCTGGGACAGGTAGGTGGCGTCGGAGACGAACAGCGGCTCGCCGCGCAGACGCAGCTTGAAGTAGTCACCACAGGCGATCAGGGCGAGCAGCACGATCACGCCCGCGGAGGCGACCCACGTGCGGTTGGACAGCGCCCGCAGGAACACGAACACGGCCCAGACCAGGCCGATGCCGATCGCCAGCACGCCCGGCTCCAGGTCGAGCAGCCGGTCGAACGGTTCGGGCCGTGCCTTGCCGAGACCGTGGGTCAACTCGAGCGCGAGCGTGAGGACGACGGCCAGCGCCAGGCCGAACAACGACCTGCCGACGTTGCGCAGCACGACGCCCGGACGCGCCGGGGCCGAGGACTCTCCCTCGGGCCCGGGCGTCGGGGAACCGCCGCGGGGCCGGCGCCGCGAAAACAACATCCCACGATTCTACGACGGGCGCGGCGCACCATCGTGGCGATCTCCCGGGCGGTGGCAGACTTCGGGACATGTCCGTCGCCCAGACCGATCTCCACCCGTCCCAGCGCAAGCGTGCCTGGCCCGCGCTGTTCTCGCTGGTGATCGGTTTCTTCATGATCCTGGTGGACCAGACGATCGTCTCGGTGGCCATGCCGCACATCATGACCGGCCTGGATGCCGACGTGAACGACGTGGTCTGGGTGACCAGCGCCTACCTGCTGGCGTTCGCAGTGCCGCTGCTGGTGACGGGGCGGCTGGGGGACCGGTTCGGCCCGAAGAACGTCTACCTCGTCGGCATCACGACCTTCACCCTCTCGTCGGCCTGGTGCGGGTTCGCCACGAGCATCGAGCAGCTCATCCTGGCCCGGGTGGTGCAGGGCCTCGGCGGCTCGATGATGACGCCGCAGACCATGGCGGTGATCACCCGGATGTTCCCCCCGAAGCAGCGCGGCGCCGCCATGGGGCTGTGGGGAGGCGTGGCGGGATTCGCGTCGCTGGCCGGACCGATGCTGGGCGGGGTGATCATCGACGGACTCGACTGGCGCTGGATCTTCTTCATCAACCTGCCGGTCGGCATCGTGGCGATCGTGGCGGTCAGCCTCTTGGTGCCACAGCTGCCCCGCCACACCCACACCTTCGACCTCCTCGGCGTCGTCCTCAGCGCAGTGGGCATGTTCCTGCTGGTGTTCGGGATCCAGGAGGGTGCTGCCCATGACTTCGGCCCCGTGCCGATCGCCCTCGGACCGGTCGGCCTCGCACCGCCGTCGGTGGGGCTGGTAGTGGCCGGCGTGGTGGTGCTTGCACTGTTCGTCTCCTGGCAGGCCGTCAACCGCTCCGAGCCGCTGCTGCCGCTCAGGCTCTTTCGGACCCGCGACTTCACCTTCGCCAGCTTGGGCATCTGCGTGGTGGGCTTCGTGGTCACGAGCATGTCGATGCCGATGATGCTGTACCTGCAGGTCGGCGCCGGGCTCAGCCCGATCCGGGCGGCGGCGATGCTGGTCCCGATGGCGGTCATCTCTGGGGTGCTGGCGCCGTTCATGGGCAAGCTCGCGCACGGACGGCTGGGCAGGGGGATCGCGGTGGTCTCCCTCGCCTGCCTCGGAGTCGGGCTGGGCTGGTTCGCCCTGTGGGTGCAGGCGCAGGTGCCGGTCCTGTTGCTGCTCGTCCCGTCGGCCCTGCTCGGGCTCGCCAACGGCGGCATGTGGGGTGCGCTCTCGATGGCCGCCACCCGGGACCTGCCCATGGACGGCGCGGGCGCCGGCGCCGGCGTCTACAACACCCTGCGGCAGGTGGGGGCGGTCATCGGCTCGGCCGGGATCGCGGCCACGATGGAGGGCCGTCTGGTCGCCAACGGGCTGCCGACGTCGATCCAGGGCGCAGGCGCCGCTGTGCCAGCGGAGGTGGCCGGGCCGTTCTCGAACGCCATGGGGCAGAGCCTGCTGCTGCCGGCGGCGGTGAGCTTCGTCGGCGTCGCGGCCGCGCTGTTCCTCACCCGCCGCGACAACGACGGCGCCCCGCTCAGCTGACGCGCAGCCAAGCTGTCATGTTGGTGGGGAGCGCCCCGCCCTCGACGTGGCCGCTGGCCAGCAGCACCTCGCCCTCGGGCAGCGCCACCGACGGTGCGGACACGTTGGTGACCACCGCCACGCCCGCGCACCGGAAGGCCACCACGCCCTCGCCGAGCTCGAGCCACTCGAGGTCCCCGCGGCCCAGCCCCAGCTCGCGGCGCAGGCGCAGCGCGTCGGCGTACATGGTCCACGTGGACCCGGGCACGCCCACCTGCTGGTCGGCCGCCAGCGCACGGTAGGACTCGGGCTGCGGCAACCAGGTCCGGCCCGTCGGCGAAAAGCCGAGGCCCGGGGCGTCGGCCTCCCACGGCATCGGGACGCGGCAGCCGTCGCGGCCCACCTCGGTGTGCTCCGAGCGCCACCAGGTGGGGTCCTGCCGGAGCTCGTCGGGCAGCGTCGTGTGCTCGGGCAGGCCGAGCTCCTCGCCCTGGTAGAGGTACGCCGAGCCCGGCAGCGCCAGCATCATCAGCGTCGCGGCAGTCGCCCGCGCGAGTCCGAGCTCGTTGTCCGGCTGGGGGTCGTCCGCGCCGATGCCCTGGCGGTTCGAGGTGTCGGCGCGGCCGTAGCGGCTGCGGTGGCGCAGCACGTCGTGGTTGCTGAGCACCCACGTGGTGGGGGCGCCGACCTGGTTGGTGGCGGCCAGCGACGAGGTGATCACCCGCCGGTACTCCTCGGCGTCCCAGGCGCACTCGAGGAACTCGAAGTTGAACGCCTGCTGCATCTCGTCGGGCCGGACGTAGTTCGCGATCCGGGACGCCGGCACCCAGGCCTCGGCCACCAGGATGCGGTCGCCCCCGTAGGACTCCAGCACGCGGTGCCAGGCGCGGTAGATCTCATGGACGCCGTCCTGGTCCCAGGCGGGTCCCATCTGCATGCCCAGCAGCTCCGGGTTGACCGCGCCCTCGTCGGGCAGTCCCGGGGCCTTGACCAGACCGTGGGCGACGTCGATGCGGAAACCGTCGACGTCGGCGTCCAGCCAGTGGCGCAGGATGCCCTCGAACAGGGCCCTGGTCTCTGGGTTGGCCCAGTTCAGGTCCGGCTGGCTCTCGTCGAACAGGTGGAGGTACCACTGCTCGGGGGTGCCGTCGGGGGCGGTCAGCCGGGTCCAGGCGGAGCCGCCGAAGACGCTGTGCCAGTTGTTCGGGGGCAGGCTGCCGTCGCCCTCACCGTCGAGGAAGTGGTAGCGCTCCCGCTCGGTGGATCCCGGCCCGGCGGCCACTGCCGCGCGGAACCACTCGTGCTCCGCCGAGGTGTGGTTGGGGACGAGGTCGACGATGATCCGCAGCCCCAGTTCGTGCGCGCGCTCCACCAGGCGGTGGGCGTCGGCGGTCTCGCCGAAGATCGGGTCCACCACGTGGTAGTCGGCCACGTCGTAGCCGCCGTCGGCCATGGGGGAGAGGTAGAACGGGGACAGCCAGATGGCGTCCACGCCCAGTTCGACCAGGTAGGGCAGGCGCTCGATCACGCCGGGCAGGTCACCGTGGCCGTCGCCGTCGGTGTCGGCGAAGGAGCGGGGGTAGATCTGGTAGATGACGGCGTCGCGCCACCAGTTGTTCTTGGTCATGAGACTGGTCCCGTCGAGTTGCGGATGATCAGGTCGGGGTGGAAGAGGAGTTCGGAGCGGTCCAGCGGGCTGCCGCCCAGACCCTCGAGCAGGGCCGTGACCGCAGCCTCGCACATCGCGCGCACGGGCTGGCGGATCGTCGTCAGCCCCGGGTCGGTGAAGGCCATCAGGGGGCTGTCGTCGAAGCCCACCACCGAGAGGTCGCCGGGCACCGACAGACCGCGTGAGCGGGCCTCCCGGATGGCGCCGAGCGCCATGATGTCGGAGCCGCAGATGACGGCGGTGTGCCCGGCGTCGATCAGGCGCGCCGCGGCGAGCTGACCGCCCTCGACGGTGAAGATGGTGCTGGCGATGCTGTCCCGCGGGAAGCCGAGCGCCTCGAACCCCTCGGCCTTGCGCCGGGCGGGCAGGTATCGCTCTGAGCCGATGGCCAGGCCGATCCTCTCGTGGCCGAGCGTGCGCAGGTGCGTCACCGACGCGGAGACCGCCTCCACGTCGGAGCAGGAGAAGAAGGCCCCGCGCAGGTCGGGCGCGTAGCCATTGATGAACACGGTGGGCACGCCGGACTCGATCAGGCGGCGGTAGTGCTCGTTGGAGCCGAGGCTGTCGGCGGGGGTGCCGGAGACGGAGATCACGCCCGAGACGTTCAGCCCCTGGAGGGTCTCCAGGTGCTGCAGCTCGCTGGTTCCGGAGTTCCCGGCCGGGCAGACGACATTGGCCTGGCCGGCGGCGAACAGCAGGATGTCCAACTCCTCGACGAATGCCGGGAACGCCGGGTTGGAGAGTTCGGGAACCACGACGGCGACCACGCCGTTGCGCTTGCCACTGGCGGTCTCGCGGGCGTAGCCGAGTTCGTTCATCGCGTCGAGCACGACGCGACGGGTCTCCTCCTTGACGCCAGGCCTGCCGCTGAGCACGCGCGAGACCGTTGCGGTCGAAACGCCTGCGACCTTGGCGAGATCGGACATCCTCGTCCGTTTTGTTGGTGCCATCTCGGCTCCTTCCTCCATCCGCAAACGCTACCAACAAGCCGGTGAGATTTGCAGAAACCGTTGCGCATGCTGGGCACTGGTCCCCACCCTGCCGGACATCTGGGACGTGGGGGCCGAGTACGGTGGGGGCATGACGAACCTCTCCTGGGACCTCGAGAACGTCCTGCCATCGGTCATCGCGGACCTCCACGAACTCATCACCATCCCGTCGGTCTCGTCCCAGGCGGAGCACGACGCCGACGTACTGGCGTGCGCCCACCGGGTCGAGGGCCTCCTGAAGGGCGCCGGCTGCCCGGAGGTGCGCCTCCTCCAGGCCGGCGGCAAGCCCGCCGTCTACGGGCACTACCCGGCGCCCGAGGGCATGCCCACCGTGCTGCTCTACGCGCACTACGACGTCCAGCCCGCCGGTGACCACGCCCTGTGGAGCTCGCCCGCGTTCACCCCGGACGAGCGCGACGGCCGCCTCTACGCCCGCGGGTCCGCCGACGACAAGGGTGGCATCGCGGTCCACCTCGCCACCCTGCGCGCCTTCGACGGCAACCCGCCTGTGGGGGTCAAGCTGTTCATCGAGGGCGAGGAGGAGATCGGCTCCCCCTCGATGCCCGCGATGCTCGAGAAGTACTCCGACGAACTCAGCGCCGACGTCTTCGTGATCGCCGACTCGGTCAACTGGGCGGTCGGCGAACCCAGCCTCACCACCGCGCTGCGCGGGGTGGTCGACGCCGTGGTCACCGTCTCGACCCTGCGGCAAGGGCTCCACTCGGGCCAGTTCGGGGGCGTCGTGCCGGATGCGCTCACCGCGCTCGTGCGGCTGCTCGCCACGCTGCACGACGAGGCCGGCGACGTCGCCATCGAGGGCATCGACTCCTTCCCCGGGCCGGACCTGGAGTACCCGGCCGAGCGCATCCAGTCCGAGACCGGCATCCTCGACGGGGTCCGGCAGATCGGCACCGGCAGCGCCGTCCAGCGGATGTGGTACAAACCGGCGGCCTCCGTCCTGGCCATCGACACCACGCGGATCGCCGACGCCTCCAACACCCTGGTCCCGGCCGCCTCTGCGAAGGTGAGCGTCCGGCTCGCGCCCGGCCAGGACCCGGAGGTCGCGCGCGCAGCACTGCGGGCACACCTGGAACGCAACGCCCCCTGGGGGGCACGGGTGGAGGTCGTCGACGGCCAGCTCGGTGCGCCCAGCCGGCTCGTGCTCGACGGGCCGCTGGCCGAGGCCGCCCGCTCGGCCTTCGCCGAGGCCTTCGGCACCGCCCCGGTGGAGATCGGCTGCGGCGGCAGCATCCCGATCGTCGCGGAGTTCGCCGAGCACAACCCCGACGCGCTCGTGCTCGTCACGGCCGTCACGGATCCTGACTCTCGCATGCACGGCATCGACGAGTCGCTCGAACTCGCGGACCTGGCGAAGGCGGCCACGGCCGAGGCGTTGCTGCTGGTCAACCTCGCAACTGGCGGCTGACGCCCCGGCCGGGTCTCAGGGCTGCGCGGGATGTGAGCCGTCCGATCGGCTCGGGGTAAGCTGATTCGGTGCTACGTCCCGACGGCCAACTGAGCCTCGACATCGATCCCATCGAACGCGCACCGCAGGATGAGTGTGGCGTCTTCGGCGTCTGGGCTCCCGGGGAGCACGTCGCCGAACTGACCTACTACGGACTCTTCGCCCTGCAGCACCGCGGCCAGGAGTCCGCCGGCATGGCCGTGTCCAACGGGCAGCGGATCATGGTGTTCAAGGACATGGGACTCGTGTCCCAGGTGTTCAACGAGACCACCCTCACCGCGCTGCGCGGTCACGTCTGCGTCGGTCACACGCGCTACTCGACAACCGGCGCCTCGGTCTGGCAGAACGCCCAGCCCACCTTCCGCTCCGGCCCCCGCGGCGGGCTGGCGCTCGCCCACAACGGCAACCTCACCAACACGCGCGAACTGGAGCAGTGGCTGCGTGAGTTGGACTCCGGCGAGAAGGTGCCGGAGAAGAAGACCATGGACTCCACCAACGACACCTCCCTGGTGACCGCACTGATGGTCTCCTTCGGCGACGCACCGCTTGAGGAGGTGGCGATGAAGGTGTTGCCCCGCCTGCGCGGCGCCTTCTGCCTCACCTTCATGAACGAGAACACCCTGTTCGCCGCCCGGGACCCGCAGGGCATCCGTCCGTTGGTGCTCGGCAGGCTCGAGCACGGCTGGGTGGTGGCGTCGGAGACGGCCGCGCTGGACATCGTCGGCGCCAGCTTCGTGCGCGAGGTGGAGCCCGGCGAGTTCATCGCCATCGACGAGGCCGGCCTGCGCTCGCAGCGGTTCGCGGAGGCCAGACCCAAGGGCTGCCTGTTCGAGTACGTCTATCTCGCCCGTCCGGACACCACCATCGCCGGTCGTGGCGTCCACACCACCCGCGTCGAGATCGGGCGCGAACTCGCCCGCGAGCACGCCATCGACGCGGACCTCGTGATCCCCGTGCCGGAGTCCGGCACCCCTTCGGCCATCGGCTACGCCGAGGAGTCGGGAATCCCCTACGGGCAGGGCCTGGTCAAGAACGCCTACGTCGGGCGCACCTTCATCCAGCCCAGCCAGACCATCCGCCAGCTCGGCATCCGGCTCAAGCTCAACCCGCTGCGCGAGATCATCGCCGGCAAGCGCCTGGTGGTGGTCGACGACTCCATCGTCCGCGGCAACACCCAGCGCGCGCTCGTCCGCATGCTGCGTGAGGCCGGAGCGGCCGAGGTGCACGTGCGGATCTCGTCGCCGCCGGTGGAGTGGCCGTGCTTCTACGGCATCGACTTCTCCACCCGGGCCGAGTTGATCGCGCCGGGGCTGAGCGTCGAGGAAATCTGCCGCTCGATCGGCGCCGACACCCTCGGCTACATCTCTTTGGAGGGCCTCACCCGGGCCACCACCATCGCGCCGGACAACCTGTGCCGCGCGTGCTTCGACGGCAACTACCCCGTCGGCATCCCACCCGAGCAGGCCGAACTGCTGAAGCTGGAGGAGAAGTGAACACGAGTGCCTACGCCGCCGCCGGCGTCGACATCGAGGCCGGAGACCGCGCGGTCGAGCTGATGAAGGCCTCCGTGGCCCGCAGCCGACGCCCCGAGGTGCTCGGCGGGCTCGGCGGCTTCGCCGGGTTCTTCGACGCGAGCGCGCTCAAGGAGTTCCGCAACCCGGTGCTGGCAACCTCCACCGACGGCGTCGGTACCAAGGTGGCGATCGCCCAGGCGATGGACAAGCATGACACCATCGGGTTCGACCTCATCGGCATGCTCGTCGACGACCTCGTCGTCGTGGGCGCCGAGCCGCTGTTCGTGACCGACTACATCGCCACCGGCAAGGTGGTCCCCGAGCGGATCGCCGCCATCGTCGGCGGCATCGCCGACGCCTGCGTCGCGGCTGGCTGCTCTCTCGTCGGCGGCGAGACTGCAGAGCACCCCGGGCTCCTCGGACCCGACGAGTACGACATCGCCGGCGCCACCACCGGCGTCGTGGAGAAGGACGAGATCCTCGGGTCCCACCGGATCGTGGCCGGTGACGTGGTGGTGGGCATGGCCTCCTCCGGCCTGCACTCCAACGGCTACTCGCTGGTGCGCCACGTCCTGCTCGAGCAGGCGGGCTGGGCGCTGGACCGCGACGTCGCAGAACTCGGCCGCACCCTCGGCGAGGAGCTCCTCGAGCCCACGAAGGTCTATGCGCTCGACGTGCTGGACCTCATCGGGCGGACCGAGGTGCACGCCTTCAGCCACGTCACCGGCGGTGGCCTGGTCAACAACCTCGCCCGCGTGATCCCCGACGGACACAAGGCCGTCCTGCGTCGCGACTCATGGACCCCCGGCCCCATCTTCCAGCTCGTGCAGCAGGTGGGTGCCCTCTCCCAGGCCGACGTGGACGCCACGTTGAACATGGGGGTCGGCATGGTCGCGGTCCTGCCGGCAGAAAGTGTCGACACCGCCCTCGCGGCGCTCACCGAGCGTGGCATCGGGTCGTGGGTGCTCGGCGAGATCCAGTCCAGCGACGGCGAGGGCTCGGCCGAGCTGGTCTGAGCGGGGCTACAACGCCTTGCCGTACCAGCGGTCGGCGTTGGGGTTGTCGTTGAAACGGGGCAGTTCCCGGAGCCCCACGCGCGCGTAGAGGCCCGAGGCGGCGGCCAGCGACGAGTGGGTGTCCAGGACCAGCCTGTCGCCCCCGAGGTCGCGGGCGACCACCGTCAGGTGGTCCACGACCCGGCGCGCGACGCCGCGTCCCCTGGCTGCCCGGCGAGTGAACAGGTGCTTCAACTCGAACCAGCGGCTGCCGCCGAAGCCGTCGTCCACCCATTCCGGGCCGGGCGTGATCAGGCGGATCCCGGCGCAGCCGAGCACCTCCTCGCCGTCGCGGGCGATGACGAACGCGCCGGCGGGAGGGATGAACCTCGCCGGGTCCGGCTGCGGCGGCCGGTAGTTGCCCGCACCGACGGGGCGGGTGGAGACCCGGTCACTGACGTACTCGCCGAGGATCTCGACGGCGATGGGGGAGTCCGTCCGGACGTCGAGGATCTCGATCACCGGACCATCTTATGTGGGGCGAGCGCTGTGGTCAGACCCCGACGTGGCGCATGGTCGCCGCGACGGCGGCCACCGGGTCCCTGGTCTCGCCCAGCCACAGCTGCTGCGCCACGCGGCCGTCGATCATGAACACCACCCGGTCCGCACGGGCCGCGACGGTGGCGTCGTGCGTGACCACCAGCAGCGCCGTCCCCTCGGAGTTCAGCTCCACCAGGAGGTCCAGCACAGCCGTCGCAGCGGTGCTGTTGAGGGCGCCGGTGGGTTCGTCGCAGAACAGGATCCGGGGGGATCTCATCATGGCCCGGCAGATGCCGGCGCGTTGCAGCTCCCCACCGGAGACCTCCGTCGGCATCCTCGCGCCGAGATCCCCGATCCCCGCCCGGGACAGCAGCGCCTCGGCCCGCTCCCGGCGCTGCCTGCTCGTCCCGATGCCGTCGAGCGAGCTGGTGAGCACGATGTTGTCCAGGAGCGACAGGTCGCGCAGCAGGGTCGGTTGCTGGAACACGAAGCCCATCCGTTCGCGACGGGCATCGGCGAGCTGGTCGCGGGCCAGCTCCGTCAGATCGGTCTCGTCGAGCCACACGGCCCCGGCATCGAGCTCGTCGAGGCCCGCGATGCAGTGCAACAGCGTCGACTTGCCGGAGCCGGACGGGCCCATGACGGCAACGAACTCGCCGTCGTCGACCCGGAGGTCGACGCCGTGCAGCACGGGGGTCTCGGCGTAGGACTTGTGGAGCCCGGAGGCGTTGAGCAGTGCGGTGGACACGGGGTCACTCCTTGGTGGTGAGGGCGATCGAGTCCTCGACGCCGGATCGGGTGCTCGCGAGGGTGGTCCCCACGACCACCAGCAGCAGTGCAGCGGGGCTGGCCACGTGGGCGAGCCAGGGGTTGGTGCCGAGGGTGAGCTCGGTCAGGCCGGCGGGGGCGAGCAGGAACCCGGCCAGAGGGCCTCCGACGACGTGGGCCAGCAGGGTACCCAGCAGGACGCCGGCCACCAGGACGCTGGTCGAGCGCACCAGGCTCTGGCGTCGGATCTGGTGGTCCCTGAACCCGAGCGCCCGGAGCGTGGCCGTGCGGGCTGCATCCCTGGCCACCAGCAACCGCATGAACAGGGCAGTCACGAGAGCCGCGACCGCCAGCCCGACGAGAACCGCGGCCACGGCCGCGGAGCCGAGTGCGTCGACCGTGCCCCCGAGTGAGGCGGCGACGTGGTCACGAACCGAACTGACACGCACGTCCGGATTGGTGGCCGCGTAGCCGCTGATCGCGGCGCCGACGTGGAAGCCGGGTGTGAAGTCAGCCTGCAGGGTGCTCCACATCACCTCGGAGCTGGTGTGGGGCATGACCATCTTGGCCGTGCGGCCGCCGTTGGTGATGTCCTGGTACACGCCCACCACCGCCAACTCCAGTGGTTCGCCACCGCCCACCGGCTCGGCCACGACGACGTCGCCCAGGTCGACTCCCAGCGCGTCCGCCTGGAGCGCGGAAACTGCCAGCTGTCCGGGTTCGACGGGCGCCCGCCCACGCGTGTAGGAGATGGGGAACATGCCCAGGTCGCCGGACTCGATCCGCAGGCTGGCGCGGGTGCCCTCGACGGTTGTCGTCGAGTAGGCGGCGGTCACGAGCATGGTGTGGCGCTCCACCCGCGGGTCGGCGGCGAGCTCTTCGGCCAGCTCGGCGGCGCGCTCCACCTCGACCGGTGGGCGGACGCCGACCAGCATGTCGCTGACGCCGGCGCCCATGCTGGTGACGAAGCCGGGGGAAGTCACCGTGGTGTAGAGGTTCTGTGGGACCACGAGGACGAAGACGGCCAGGGTGTGCACCACCAGGGGCACCACGTATAGTCCCGGTCGGCGCCACAGGTCGCCGAGTCCGAGCGTCGTGTTCGTCCCGAGCGCACCGTCGGCGACGGAGAGCCAGCGGGGTGGCCGGCGGGGCACCCCGGCCGGTGCGGCGCCGTCGGTGCGCAGGGCCCGCACAGGCGAGATCCGCTCCAGCGCGCGCAGTGTGCGGTGCACCGAGAGCACGACGACGCACACCAGCAGTGCCGCCAGTGCCACCCCGAGCGCGATCGCCGGCAGTTCCCGGCCGGAGGGGCCGAGGAACAGTTCCACACGCGCCAGCAGGACCCGGCTCAGGCCGAGCGCCCCGAGGAGGCCGACGACGGCGCCGGCCAGGGCCATCGCCAGATAGCGGCGGGAGTAGAGCCGCCGCAGGTCGCGCCGACGCGTGCCGATAGCCATCAGGGTGCCGATCTGGCGGTGGTCCTGCTCGATGGTGGTCAGCAGGGTGAAACGCACGCACAGCAGCGCGATCCCCACCAGCAGGACCGTCACCAGGATCGCGATCGCGGCTGTCACACCCTCGGAGATGGAGTTGACCAGCACGAACAGCGCCCAGGTCACCGTCGGGCCGCTCGCCTCCAGCCCGGCGGCGCGGTACTGCTCCTCGAACTGCGTGGCGGCGGCCGGGTCGGTGAGACGGAACTGCACCAGGTGCTCGACGGCGCCCGCGTCGGCGACCGTGGAGCGCACGCGCTCGAGGTCCCCGGCGGAGACCAGCAGCCGCTTGGAGGAGGCGTAGGAGGAGTTCATCTGCGAGTCCCGCAGGAAGCCGGCTACTTCCAGTTGGGTGCGGCCGCCCGGGCCCGTCACCCAGAGCACGTTGCCGACGGCCAGGTCCAGTTCCGCGAAGTAGAACAACGGCAGCCACACCGTCCCGGGCGTGGGCGCGATGACCTCGCCGTCGGTGTCGAGCAGGAGGTCGAAGCCGGCGTTCTGGGTGACGAAGGAGTTGTCCTGCAGGGCCTCGGCCAGCGTGGTGTCCACGCCGTCGCCGACTATCCTGACGGCGGCGCCGTCGACGTTGAGGATCTCGCTGACGGCCCACTGCTCGACCAACGGGTTGGACATTGCGAAGGCCGCCATCCTGACGAGGTCGACGTCACCGGCGTGCATCTGCAGGAAATGGGGGGTGCGGGCCTGCCGCATCAGCGACTCGCTCGCTCCGGTGGCCGTGACGACGAGGGCCGCGGCTGAGGCCGCGAGCATCGTCGCGAGCGCCATGAAGCCCACCAGGATCGCGGCCGACGCCCGGTTGCGCCGGAGTGAACGCCACGTCAGTGCTCGCAGTTCCCGCACGCCAGGCATGGTTCTCCTCCGGTTGACAGACCGAGTTGAGCGGCCAGCACCAACCTATGGAGACCGATGTCGCAGGGGTATCGGGCGCTGCCCGGAGCCGCCCCCGTGCCGGCCCCTAGGGTGCCTCCACCCTCGACCCCAGTACTGCCACCAAGGCCCGGGCGTAGGCGTTCTCGGGGTCGTGGTCGTGGAACTGGACCTCGCGGCCGTCCACCACCGCGCCGACGGTGTACCCGTCGGAGCGCGTGAGCGAGCCGAAGGCGTCCCCCAACGCCGTCCGGAGCTGCCCCTCGTGGGGGAGCCACACCGTGCGCTCCTGCGCCACGGAGTCGAGCGCCCACTCGGTGGTCCCGTTGAAGGCGAAGATCGTCCCGGTCTCGAGCTCCCGGGGCTGGATCACCATGTCGGAGAGGTAGAGCAGGTCATCGATCATCTCCGTCGCCGTGACGACGAATCGGTCCCCCGGGGCGGGCCGCCATTCGAGGCCCGCCTCCCGGAGCTGCAGTGCCAGGGAGAGGTCGATCATGGACCAAGCCTATGTCGCCGAGTTGAGCCGCGCCGCCTGCCGCATCAGGTGGTCCCGCTCGGCGGGGTTGTTGGACCGCAGGGCCGCCTCGGAGTAGAGGGTAGCTGCCCGGAGAGGGTCCCCGTTGCGCTCGTGGAGATGGGCGGCGACGGCGTCGTACCGGGGCAGGGCCGGATCCAGCTCGGCCAGTGCTCGCAGCCCCGCACCCGGACCGTCAGCCTGCCCGACGGCGACCGCCCGGTTGAGCCTGACCACCGGGCTGTCGGTGAGCCGGACCAGCTCGTCGTACCACTCGACCACCTGCACCCAGTCCGTCTCCTGCGCCGTGCGGGCGTCTGCGTGGAGCGCGGCGATGGCGGCCTGCGCCTGGAACTCCCCGAGCCGGTCCCGGGCGAGGGCGGCCTGCAGCACCGCCACGCCCTCCGCGACCAACGCCGTGTCCCACAGGCTCCGGTCCTGTTCCGCCAGGGGCACCAGGGCGCCCTCCGGCGTCCAACGGGATGCGCGGCGCGCGTGGTGCAGCAACATCAGCGCCAGCAGCCCGCCGGTCTCGGGGTGGTCGTCGAGGGCCGCGAGCGCGCGCGTCAGCCGGATCGCCTCGGCGCCGACGACGTCCTCGCGGCGGCGGCGTGAGGTGTCGGCCCGGACGGCGTCGAGGTGACGACGCCAGGCCGTGGTGACCAGCCAGCCCTTCGGGTCGCGCGGTGGCTCCGACGGCCAGGTCCGCCACGCGTCCAGCAGCGCCTCCTGGACGGCGTCCTCCGCCGACGCGAAATCCGCACCGCGTCGGCAGAGGACTCCGAGCACCTCAGGCGTCAGGCGCCGGAGCAGCTCCTCGTCCACGTCACTCCGAGATGGTGGGAGGAGCGGTGAGGAAGGGACGCAGCTCCAGCCACTCGTTGATCGGGCGGCCGCCCGCGCCGGGAGCCGCCGAGAGCTCGCCGGCCAGCTCCAGTGCTCGCTCGTGGGAGTCGACCTCGATGACCATCCAACCCGCGATCAGGTCCTTGGTCTCCGCGAACGGGCCGTCGGTCACAGGCGGCCGGCCCTCGCCGTCGGAGCGGACCCACGTGCCCTCCTGCGAGAGGGCCTGACCGTCGAGGTACTCCCCGGTGGCCCGGTACTTGTCCGCGAAGTCCGACATGTAGGTCATGTGGGCGGTCACCTCCTGCGGCGACCACCTGTCCATGGGGACGTCGTTCGGTGCGGTCGGGGCGCCCCGGTAGTGCTTCAGCAGTAGGTACTTCATGGTGGTTCTCCTTGTGCTGGTGCGACCATTGTGGTCGCTCTCACCACTGGGTCGCAGCCGGTGCCCGGTTCTCGACACCGACGACCGTGACCGCCACCGCCGCCGGCGTCGCCGCCGCACCGAACTCCTGGCGGATGCCGCGGCGCAACTGCTCGCCGTCGATGGGCAGCGACGCCGTCACCACGGCCGCCGGGCGGGTACCGAAGCGAACGTCGGGGTGCTCCTCGAGCGTGACGGCCTGCACTCCGGGAGCAGCCAGCAGCCACTCCCGCACCGCCTCCGGGCTCGTGTTCTCGCCTCCCGTGACGCGCACCCCGTCGGCGCGGCCGGTGACGTGGACGCGCCCGTCGATGAGCTCCCCGCGGTCGGCGGAGAACACACCCGGACCGAGCATCGGGGAGCGCACGAGCAGCCGACCCGCCTCCACCCGGATCCGGACGCCCGGCAGGGGTCGGCCGTCCAGCGTGATGGTGCCCGTCTCGGTGGCGCCGTAGGCGTCGACCACGGGAGCCGCGAACGCCCTCTCCACGAGCTCGCGCTCGACGAGCCGGTCAGAGCCGCTGAGGACGAGACCGACCGGGACGGGCCGGGGGAGGGCTGCGGCCAGCTCGGACAACTGCGTGGGGACACCCGTGAGGACGTCCACCGGTCCCAGTCGTGGCAGCTCGGCCGCCGGATCCGACCCGAGTGACACGAAGTGGCCGCCGAGGGCCATGGTAACCGCGAAGGTGCTGAAGCCGTGGCCGTGGCCGACGGGGGCGAGGCACGCCACCACCGGCCTGTCGAACCGGGGCAACATCCCGAGCAGTCCCACACTTTGGCCCAGGGCCCGTGGGCCGCGGCGGGAGCGGACCACGCGAGCCGCTCCCGTGGTCCCGGAAGTGGTGAAGAAGACACCGACGCGGCCTCCGCAGGTCGCATGCGCCTGCCGCAGCGCCCGAGCGCCGGCGCGCGGGGACACGACGACCACGGTCCGCCCGGCGCACATCCCCGCCAGGGCATCGATGACCACCGCGCGCGGTTCGGCACCGTCCACCACGAGTGGGACGGCGCGGTGTCCGCGCAGCTCCCGCCGTCGGCGCAGGACCGCGTCCCAGAGCGCCCGGCGAGTCAGTGTCCCCATCTCGTCGGTGAACGCCGGGTCGGAGCCTCGTGCGTCCAGCTGCGCGCGAACGATCCGCAGGAGCGCCACCCCCGTCGGCCGCCAGGAACCCCGGAGCCAGTCAGCCACGGTCCACGAGCCGCATCGAAAAGGGTGCGGTCACCCGGGCGGTGAGGACCGGTGCGGCGGCGTGGAGCAGTTCGTGGGGACGCAGCCACCATGGAGCCACCCGAGCCTGCCGGGTCACCACCGCCCGCGCCACCCATTCGGCCGCCGCCTCGGGGCTCATCGCGCAACGTGCTCGCGCACGTCGGGCCGGCGGCAGCATCGGCGTCGCGACCAGCGGGAACGCCAGCAGCGACGTCGCCACCCCGTCACTGCGCAGTTCGGGGGCGACGCTGCGGGCCCAGGCGTCCCAGCCGGCCTTCGAGGCGACGTTCGGCGACCAGCCTGGCACCGAGGTGCGGGCGTCGACCGTGGTCGTGGCGATGAAGTGGCCGCCGCCCCGGGTGCACATCGCCCCCAGAAGGGGTAGGGCGTGGCACACCGGGCCGGTGAAGTTGGCCGCGACGGAGCGCGTCACCGAGTCCGGCCTGGCCACCAGGCCGCGGAGCCCGCGCGCGATGGAGTGGCCCGCGTTGCTGAACAGCACCTCGGGTATGCCGTGGTGGGCAAGTACCTCCTCCGCGGCGGCGCGACCGGCCTCGACGTCGCGCAGGTCGAGGGCCTGCACCATCGCGTGCGAGCCGGAGTCGCGCACGTGGTCGGCCAGTTGCTCGAGGAGTTCCCGGCGCCGGGCCACCAGCACGAACCGTGCACCGGACGGCGCCATCGCCTCGACGAACGCGCGCCCGATCCCCGACGACGCGCCCGTGACGACGACCAGCCGTGCGGCCAGCCGAGCACGCGCCTGCCTGATCAAGTCCATGACCGAAGCGTAGCGAGGGGCCCGCGCGGGCAGTCGATCAGACGACGGGCCCGGCGTGCCAGATGCGGTCGAGGTAGTCGCGCATCGAGCGGTCGGAGCTGAAGTAGCCGGTGCGGGCCACGTTCAGGATCGCCGAGCGGGTCCAGGCCTCCTGGTCGGCGTACTTGGCCTCGACGGCCTCCTGCGCCTCCAGGTAGCTGGCGAAGTCTGCGAACGCCATGAAGCGGTCCTCGTCCAGCAGGGCAGAGGTGACGGAGCCGAACGCGCCGCCACGGCCGCCGGAGAAGATGCCGGACTCGATCAGGTCGATCGTGGCGCGCAGCGTCTCGTCGGACTCGTAGATCGAGCGCGGACGGTAGCCCTGCTCGCGCAGCGCGGCCGCGGCGGGCTCGTCCATGCCGAACAGGAAGAAGTTGTCGTCACCCACCAGGCCGCGGATCTCGACGTTGGCGCCGTCGTCCGTGCCGATGGTGAGCGCGCCGTTGAGGGCGAACTTCATGTTGCCGGTGCCGGAGGCCTCCATGCCGGCGAGCGAGATCTGCTCGGACAGGTCCGCGGCAGGGATCAGCTTCTCGGCCAGCGTGACGTTGTAGTTCGCCGGGAAGGCGATCCCCAGACGTCCCTCAAGGCGCGGGTCCCGGTTCACGACGGCGGCCACCGAGTTGATGAGGTGGATGATGTCCTTGGCCAGACGGTAGCCGGGGGCGGCCTTGGCGCCGAAGACGACGGTGCGGGGTGTCAGGTCCTCGACCTTGCGCTTGCCGGAGAGCACCTGCTCGTACAGGGAGACCACGTGCAGCAGCTTCAGGGTCTGGCGCTTGTACTCGTGGAGGCGTTTGACCATGACGTCCAACAGGTGGCCCTCGGGCAGGTCGATGCCGTCGCGCTTGTGGAGCACCTCCCGGAGGCGCTCCTTGTTGGCGGCCTTGACGGCTCGGAACTCCTCGCGGAAGCCGGCGTCGTCGGCCAACGGCTCGAGGCCGTCGAACTGGTCGAGGTGCTTGACCCAGCCGCCGCCGATCCGGCTGGTGACCAGTGCGGACAGGCCCGGGTTGGACTGGCGCACGAAACGCCGGGGGGTGACGCCGTTGGTGACGTTGGTGAACTTCTCAGGCCACAGGGCGGAGAAGTCGGGGAGCACCTTGTCGCGCAGCAGTTGGCTGTGGAGCGCGGCGACCCCGTTCACCTTCGAGCCGGCGACGGTGGCCAGGTGGGCCATCCGGACCGACTGGACGGGGTGCTCGGTGACGATGGACATGCGCAGTGCGCGCTCCTCGTCGCCGGGGAACGTGGCGCGCACCTCGGCCATGAAGGAGACGTTGATGAGGTTGATGATCTGCATGTGGCGGGGGAGCAGGCGTCCCAGCAGCTCCGTCGGCCAGACCTCGAGCGCCTCGGGGAGGAGCGTGTGGCAGGTGTAGGCGAAGCAGGACTTGGTGACCTCCCACGCCTCATCCCACTCGAAGCCCTTCTCGTCGATCAGGATGCGCATCAGCTCGGGCACGGCGATGACGGGGTGGGTGTCGTTGAGCTGGAAGATGATCCGCTCACCGAGGCGGTGCAGGTCGAACCCGGGCTCGAGTTCGTTCTCGATGAAGTCACGCAGCGAGCACGCGACGAAGAAGTACTGCTGCTGCAGCCTCAACTCCTTGCCCTGCGGGGTCGAGTCCTCGGGGTAGAGCACCTTGGAGATGTTCTCGGCGAAGGTCTGCGCCCGGACGGCCTCGACGTAGTCGCCCTGGTTGAACGTCTTGAGGTCGAACTGGTTGTTGGCGCGTGCACCCCACAGCCGCAGCGTGTTCACGCGGCGCGTGCCGTAGCCGGGCACTAGGTAGTTGTAGGGGAGGCCCTGGACGCCCCAGCCCGGGACCCAGCGGGTGCGCTCACGACCGGTCTCGTCGGTCCAGGTCTCGGTGTGGCCGGCGAAGTTCACCTGGACGGCGTTCTCCGGGTGCACGAACTCCCACGGGGACTCGAGGGCGAGCCACTTGTCGGCCTCCTCCACCTGGTGCCCGTCGACGAAAGTCTGGCGGAAGATGCCGTACTCGTAGCGGATGCCGTAGCCGATGCACGGGACGTCCATCGTGGCGAGGGAGTCGATGAAGCAGGCGGCGAGGCGACCGAGGCCGCCGTTGCCGAGGCCCGGCTCGACCTCCTGCTCGCGGACCTGTGCGAGGTCGATGCCGTGCTGCGCGAGGGACTCCTCGACGATCTCGGTCAGGTCGGTGGCCAGCAGGGCGTTGTCCAGCTGCGGGCCGAGGAGGTACTCGGCCGAGAGGTAGCCGACGGTCTTCTGCTTCGCCGCGGCGTTCTTGTCCTTGGTCTCCAGCCACTCGTCGACCATGTAGTGGCGCACGGCACTGGCGGTGGCCTGGAACTTGTCGTGCAGGCTCGCGTCCCGCAGGCTGACGCCCTGGCGGTTGTGGAGTTCGCGGATGAACTCCGTGGTGAAACCGGACACGCTGTGGCGTGGGTCGTCGGCGATCACGGCGATCGGGTCGTTGCCGTTCGGGACGGAGACAGGCATTCGATCCGTGGGGTTGGCCACGGAGTCGGTGTTCAGGGACTCAGGCATGGGCCCAGACTATGCCAACTTGCAAAGATTGCCACCGCCGCCCCCGAAAATTGCTGCAAGTTGCGGCGACGCAGGGTTGGCCTCGCCGCCGGTCCCGTCGAGACCGCGCCCGTGCAGGGTGGCTCCAAGGGCTGGCTGAAGCGGGTCTTCGGCTGATCCCGCCCGCCTTGAACAGCAGCGACGGCGCCGCACCCGGAGGTGCGGCGCCGTCGTCGTGTCCGGATCAGTTGATCGCGTCGATGATCTCGTTGAGGGTCTTCGACGGACGCATCACGGTTCCGGCCAGGGTTGGGTCGGGGCGGTAGTAGCCGCCGATCTCGGCGGGAGAGCCCTGGACGGCGAGGAGCTCGTCCACGATCGCGGTCTCGTTGTCCGCCAGCTTCTGGGCCACGTCCTTGAACGCGTCGGCAAGTTCCGCGTCCTCGGCCTGGGCTGCCAGTTCCTGTGCCCAGTACCGGGCCAGGTAGTAGTGCGAGCCGCGGTTGTCGATGCCGCCGAGGCGACGGGTGGGGGACTTGTCATTGTCAAGGAACGTGCCGGTGGCGCGATCCAGGGTGTCGGCAAGGACCTGGGCCTTGGCGTTGTCCTCCGTGCCCGCGAGGTGCTCGAACGAGGCGGCCAGGGCGAGGAACTCACCGAGGGAGTCCCAGCGCAGGTAGTTCTCGCTCACGAGCTGCTGGACGTGCTTCGGGGCGGAACCGCCCGCGCCGGTCTCGAACAGGCCGCCACCCGCCATCAGGGGAACCACCGACAGCATCTTGGCCGACGTTCCCAGCTCGAGGATTGGGAACAGGTCGGTCAGGTAGTCACGCAGCACGTTGCCGGTCACGGAGATGGTGTTCTCCCCGCGGCGGATGCGCTCGAGACTGTAGGTGGTCGCGTCCACCGGGTTCTTGACGTGGATCTCCAGGCCGTCGGTGTCGTGGTCGGCCAGGTAGGTCTTCACCTTCTCCAGCACGTTGCGGTCGTGTGCACGCGTCTGGTCGAGCCAGAACACGGCCGGCCAGCCGGTGGCGCGGGCCCTGTTGACGGCCAGCTTCACCCAGTCGGCAACGGGGGCGTCCTTGGTCTGGCAGGCGCGCCAGATGTCACCCTCGTGCACCTCGTGGCTGAGCAGGACGTTGCCCGCGGAGTCGACCACCTGGACCTTGCCAGCGGCGGGAACCTCGAAGGTCTTGTCGTGGCTGCCGTACTCCTCGGCCTTCTGCGCCATCAGGCCAACGTTGGCGACCGACCCCATGGTGGTCGGGTCGTAGGCGCCGTTGGTCTTGCAGTCCTCGATCACGGCCTGGTAGACCCCGGCGTAGGAGGAGTCGGGGATGACGGCGATGGTGTCGTCCTCCTCCCCGTCGGGGCCCCACATGTGGCCCGAGCTGCGGATCATGGCCGGCATCGAGGCGTCGACGATCACGTCGGAGGGGACGTGCAGGTTGGTGATGCCCTTGTCGGAGTTGACCATCGCCAGGCGGGGGCCGTTCTCGAGCGCGGCGTCGATGGCCGCGCGGATCTTCGCGCCGTCGGGCATCGCGTCCACGCCGGCCAGCAGGGCGGCGAGGCCGTCGTTGGGGGAGAGTCCGGCCGCGGCGAGCTCCGCGCCGTAGGACTCGAACACGTCGGCGAAGAACGCGCGGATCACGTGGCCGAAGATGATCGGGTCGGAGACCTTCATCATGGTGGCCTTCAGGTGCACGGAGAACAGCACGTTCGCGTGCTTGGCCCGCACGATCTGCTCGCGCAGGAAGTTGGTGAGGACGGCGCCTTGCATCACGGTGGCGTCGATGATCTCGCCAGCCTCGACCTCGAGTGCGTCCTTCAGGACGGTCACGGTGCCGTCGACGGCCTCGTGCTGGATCCGGAGGGTGTCGGCCGCGGGGAGGATGACCGACTTCTCGTTGTGCCGGAAGTCGGCGTGGTCCATGGTGGCCACCTCGGTGCGTGAGGTGGAGGACCACTTGCCCATCCGGTGGGGGTGCTTGCGGGCGTAGTTCTTGACGGACTCGGGGGCACGACGGTCGGAGTTGCCCTCGCGCAGGACGGGGTTCACGGCCGAGCCGAGGACCTTGCCGTAGCGGGCGCGGACCTCGCGCTCCTGGTCGGTGCGGGGGTCCTCCGGGAAGTCGGGGACCTCCACGCCCTGGGCCTGCAGCTCGGCGATTGCGGCCTTCAGTTGGGGGATGGAGGCAGAGATGTTCGGCAGCTTGATGATGTTGGCCTCGGGGGTCCGTGCCAGCTGTCCGAGCTCCGCCAGCGCGTCGGCCTGTTGTTGGTCGGCGGGCAGCCGGTCCGTGAACTGGGCGACGATCCGGGCAGCGAGCGAGATGTCGCGCGTGTCGACGTCGACCCCTGCCTGGCTCGCGTAGGCCTCGATGATCGGCAGGAAGGAGTAGGTCGCCAGCAGCGGCGCCTCGTCGGTCAGCGTGTAGATGATCTTGCCCATGTGGTCTCCAATGATCTCGATGCGTCGCTGCACAGCTTAGCGACCACGCTGTTGGGCGTGTTCTTTGGTTTGTCCGCGACCTCCGGTAGCCTATGGCCCACGAGTTATTGACAGATTCCGCGGCAAGGCCGCGAGGGACAAAGCGAGGGGGTCGACCCGATATGGGGCGCGGCCGTGCAAAGGCGAAGCAGACCAAGGTGGCCCGCGATCTCAAGTATCGCCCTGTGGACACCGATTTTGCGTCACTGGAGCGTGAGCTCCGAGGTGAGGACTACACCGAGACGGAGGAGATCCCCGACGCGTACGCGGATCTCGCCGAGGAGTACGGACACGGTGGAACCTACCTCGACGATGATGATGACGCGGTAGAGGACGAGGACGACGACTCCCCATCCTGAGGTCACTCCCGGCCTCTCGTGGGCTCCGGACAAGGAGCTCGACTCCTTCGAGGTCCTCACCCTCGCACTCCCCGACCTCCCCACCTACAGCGGTGAGGAACCGGGGTCTCTCGTTGCCACGGTGATTCGGCGCAACCCGCCGGTGTCGAGGCGTGCCGTGTTGTACGTGCACGGCTGGAGCGACTACTTCTTCCAGCGACACATGGCCGACGAGTTGGCCGACGCCGGCTACGACTTCTACGCGGTGGACCTCCACCGCTACGGTCGTTCCCTGCGGCCCGGCCACCTCGCCGGCTTCACGACGGACCTGGCCGAGTACCACGACGAACTGAACCGCGCAGCCGACCTGATCACACGGGAGGGGCACGACGAACTCGTCGTGATGGGCCACTCGACCGGGGGACTGGTGGCCGCACTGTGGCTCGTCGCACACCCGGACCGGGCCAAGGCCCTGGTGCTGAACTCGCCCTGGCTGGAGCTGCAGGGCTACCCCGCGCTGCGGCCGGCCATCGCGCCCATGCTCAGCGCCGTCGGCCAGTTGAACCCGCTCGCCACGTTCCCCGTCTCCGAGACCGGCCTCTACCGGCGCTCCATCCACTCCTCGCAGGACGGTGAGTGGGGCTACAACGAGGGTTACAAGGGTCACAAGGCGTTCAGGGTGCGCGTCGGCTGGTTGGCTGCCATCATGGCGGGCCATGCCAAGGTGGCCGCCGGCCTGGGCATCGAGGTTCCCGTGTTCATGGCGATCTCGGAGCGCACGGTGATCTCCGCCAGGTGGAGTGAGGACCTGACCACGGCCGACATCGTCCTGGACGTCGAACGCCTGGCCTCCCGCGCCGCGATGCTGGGGCGGCACGTGACACTGGTGCGGATCAAGGACGGCCTCCACGACCTCGCCCTGTCACCCAAGCCGGTGCGGGGGCGGTTCTTCGCCGATCTCCGGCGCTGGCTGGAGACCTACGGCTGATCCAGCACCCGTGGCATTCCAGAGCTGGAAACCGTCGTGGTGGCCATCGGCAACAGCATCGAGGGAACAGAAAAACCCCCGCCTGCGGCGGGGGTTCGGGAGTGGCCAGGGCCGGGATCGAACCGGCGACCTTTCACTTTTCAGGCGAACGCTGCTACCAGCTGAGCTACCTGGCCAGGTGGCTTCGCGCTGCTTGCGCTTACCAGCGACCCCGACGGGACTCGAACCCGCGACCTCCGCCGTGACAGGGCGGCGCGCTAACCAACTGCGCTACGGGGCCAATTTCTTGACCTTGCTGGCTGGGCCAGCCCGGTAACTATAGCGTGCCATTTCCCCGGAAGGGAAATCGGGCTCCGACGCTAGTCAGCTACCAGTTCAAACCCCTCCCGACAGGGAGGGACTTGGCATCCCCAACGGGATTCGAACCCGTGCTGCCGCCGTGAAAGGGCGGAGTCCTAGGCCGCTAGACGATGGGGACCGGACTGCACAAGGATAGTCGGCAGACGTGCGACGTTGCAAACGCCGAACCCCACTCCGCGACGGCGTGTCGCTGGGAGTGGGGGTCGGTGTTTTCCTTCGGCCCGGGGGTCAGCCGTAGGTATTGATGTGGACGTGGTCCTTGTGGTTGGCGGTGTCGCCGCCGCGGTTCGCCATGCTGCGCCACCCCTCCTTGTTGCGGGCCACGCTCCAGATCTTCTGGTCGAAGATGATGTAGTTGATGTTGAACTCCGAGGCGTGTGCCCGGAAGTACTTCGCGATCTCCCAGCCGAGTGCGCTGTTGTTCTTGTAGTTCGGGATCATCACGTCGACGGCGCGGCCGGCCGGGTGGTCCGGGGTCACGTCGCGACGCCAGCCGTACTGGGTCTTGATCTGCGGGTAGTGGTCCCAGACGTGCCAGGCGATGCGCTGGACGTTGGCGTTGGTCTTGTCGAGGCCGCTGGAGTAGCCCTTGTTGATGTCGCCACGGTCCGCCCCGCCACCGCTCGGCGGGGGAGCGGGCTCGGACGGCTTGCTCGCCGAGAGGTACTTGGCGGTGACCCAGCGGAGCGCGCCGTTGTGGACGATCTGTGCCCGGCCGCTGGTGACGGTGCCGGTGACCGAGACGGCGGAACCGCGGGGGATCTCGCCGGTGTGGGCGTCACCGGTGGCGGCGTGCCAGATGTTCAGGTTGGCCGTCGCGTACTGCGTGGTCGTGTCGGGGACGTCCGGGGCGGTCGGGACGGTCTCGGTGAGCCGCGTCAGGTAGGAGTTGTTCACCCACCGCACGTTGCTCTGCCAGACCACCTGAGCCATGTTGTTCTGCACCGTTCCGGTCAGCTCCAGGATGGTGCCGCGCGGGACGTCGCCCAGGGACTTGAAGTCGCGGCCGGAAGTGGTCCGGATCATCAGCGCGGTGGTGGCCCGTGCCTTCTGCTTGACGGCCGGCAGTGACTGGGTCGGGGCGCCCTCTGAACTGGACAGGTAGCCCGTCGCCGCCCACAGGGTGCTCGAGTTGTACTGGACCTGCGAGTAGGAGCCGCTGATCTTGCCGGTGAGTGCGAGCTTGGTGCCCTGCGTCGCGACGACGGAGACCGGGTCGTTGATCGTCGGGCCGACGCGAAGGTTCAGGTTCGACGTGGTGTAGACCGTGCCCTGGGCGGCCGATGCGGCCGGTGAGGGGGCGGCGTTCTTCGCCACCGAGCCAGTCGTCAGGTAGGCCGTTGCGACGTAGGCGGTCTTGCCGCCCCAGGTGACCTCGGTCCAGCCGTTCTTGCTGCTGCCGGCAGTGACCTTCTCGCCCTTGTAGAGGATGCCCACGCGGGAGTTGGTCACCGAAGGGCCGGAGCGCACGTTGACGGCGGTGGTGGCCGTGAGCTGTGTGCCCGCCGCCTCGGCGCTCAGGCTGAGGGCGACGTTGGCCGTTCCCTGGACGAGGGCGGCCATGGTGCCAGCGATGGCGATGCCCCTCAGGCCCTTGAGTACCCGGTTCACAGTGGTCCCTTCGAATGGATGTCACAGAACTGGGTGGAACACGCCGCTTCCTCGAGGTCGGGGGGACCTCCGACGCGTTCCTGGCCCAGTGGGTCGGAGACTAGGGAGGGCCGGGAGGGGTGGACAAGCGCTACTTGAGAGTTTGCTGAGTGAACTGCAAGCTCCCACGCCGAAGACGGCCGTGTAACCACATTCGTGTGATTCGCCAGTTCGATTTCATCCGAATGGGCTTTGACTACGTATTTCACCTCGTCGCGTGAGTGTGGTGTTTGATTCGCCCCAATGCTGAGAACCGGCTGAGAATGGCTCGGGAGGCGGGTTCCCCGGAGCGTCTCAAGCAGCACTTGAGGTTCAGGCTTTGCTGGGCTCAACCCAAGTGCGCCCGAGGTCGCTGGTCCAGGCATCCGCCCTGCCCAGGGCTGCTTCGGGCGTGTAGCCGGCCTTGAGGTCAGGGACGGTCAGGACCTCGCCGCCAACCACGGCGGCCAGCTCGTGGAGGTCCTTCTCCGACGCCGTGGCCGCCACCACCTGAGTGGCGGCGGCGCGACGGTTGGCGCGGAGGGTGCCGAGCACGTCCTCGTGGAAGCCGCTCGCCACGATCACCAGCGGCGCGTCCGCGGTCGCTGTCGCGAGGAGGGCGAGCAGTTCGCGGATCGACGTGACCTCGCCGTCGACCATCAGGATGCGCACGTCGAGCAGTTCCGCCTGCTCACCGGCGGTCGCGAAGTCCGGCAGCGCGTGCCCGAACCCGAACGCCGTGCCGGGGTGCTCCCTGGCCGCCTTCCCGCCGGCTCCGGGCAGGGGAAGCCGTTCGATGTCGCTCTCCGTGACGTAACGGGGCAGGTGCGCGTCGACCTCGACCGCGCCGCGCTGCGGCGGGGACTCGCCGTCGCCCTCCAGCCGGCGCCGCCGACGGGCGTCGAACAGGACCGCCACCACGAGCAGGGGGATGCCGATGGCCAGCGCGATGATCAGTCCCAGGTAGTCAGCCACGCGCCCAGCCTGCCACGCACCCAGTGCGAGGAGGCACTAGACTGTGCGGGCGCCTATAGCTCAGTTGGTAGAGCAGGGGCCTTTTAAGCCTCGGGTCGCGGGTTCGAGCCCCGCTGGGCGCACCGAAGGATCGTGGCGGGCGAGGGCTTCTCGGTGCGGATGCGTGCCACGAGCTCGGCGTACTGCTGGGGCATGCCGCTGCGGGCGACAGGTACAACCCTGCGCGTGCCCTCTGCCGGATGCACCTCGTACTGAAATCCCAGCGGACTGTGCCACACGAAGGTCATTGACCTCGGTTGCTCCACCCGCCAGTGGCCGGCGGTCTTCGCCCGGTGCACGCGTCTGCTGAGGGGTGCCAGGTTCCCGAGGCGCGTCTGCCCGGGCGCGCCCGGCTGGTACGGCACCGTGTGGTCGAGGTCGAGCCGGTGTGGTCCGCGGGTGGAGAACGGGAACGGCTCGTACGGGGCGGCCAGTTCGACGACCCTGCGCATCGACGTGGTGGGGACGTACCGGTCCTCAGCGGGGACGTTGTCGAGGTCGATGACCGGCTGCACGGTGATGTCGACCCCTCTCAGCGCCTCCGCGAGGGTGGCGGTGGTGATGTGTCCCGCCCTCTCGATCCGGGCCGCACCCTCCAGGCCGCCCAGGGCGTCGACGTGCAGGTGCACCGCGATGCCCAGCTGGGGCCGCAGCTTGTGCAGCGGGGTGGTGATGGTGCCGCAGAGGTGGCCACGGCAGCCGTGGGGGTCGTGGCGTGCCTGGTTCTCTTCGGCCGGGATCGCGTCGAGGGTTGGCTGGGCGGCCTGCTGCAGGAGGCTGAGGGCGTGGGCCGGGTTGGCCAGGACGCCCAACGCCCTGGCGCGCAGGACCTCCTTGGTGGCCTCCGGC
Source organism: Tessaracoccus rhinocerotis (assembly GCF_007197885.1). Taxonomy (GTDB): domain Bacteria; phylum Actinomycetota; class Actinomycetes; order Propionibacteriales; family Propionibacteriaceae; genus Arachnia; species Arachnia rhinocerotis. The sequence continues at coordinate 784,805 of NZ_VKKG01000001.1, read as the reverse complement.
GACTCGGCGCCCAGGATCTCGGCGATGCGCTCGACCGCTGCGTCGAGGTAGCGGGCGTCGAGGGTCTCGAGCCGCCCGGTGAGGTTCATGGTGCCCTCGTGGAGGCCCCAGACGTGCACTCCGAGCTGCGTCCGGGTCCGCCGCTCCCGTGCCGCAGTGATCTCGGGAGCCGCGTTGGCGATCTCCTTGTCCAGACGGTTGAACGCGGCGGTCCAGCCGTGGCGGTGCTGGGTACGCATCCAGCGGTCGGTGACCTGCTCGGCCACGGGCTGCGGCAGGTGCTGGCACTTGCGCGCCGCCGCACACGCCCGATCCGCGGACACCCTCAGCTCGCGCATCTCCGCGTACAGGCGCGGATGGCGGGACTTGAGGTTCACGGCGTCGGCGATCCGTCCGCCGGCAGCTGCGGGCGTGCAGCGGAGCAGCCCTGCCACCTCCAGACAGAGGAACTCCGACACGCTCGGGGCGCCGTCGCCCATCGGGATCTGCTTCTCCACGAGCACCTCGACGACGTCGTCCTCGGTGAGGTGATAGTTGGCGGCCAGCTCGGCCAGCAGCATGACCTTGCGCGCGGCCACGAGCTCGGAGAGTTGCTCCATCTCGAGGAGCTCCTTCGCGAGGGTGGCGGCGATGTCTTCCATGTGTGAATTCTACCGGAGACGGGGGCGGAATGGAACGCCTGAGCGAATCGCTGTGGACAACTATTTCGGCTCTTCCGGCCCGTGGTGCGGCGTGGCCGACCGGAGCCCTACGATTGCGAACCATGGCGAGGATCAACCCGACGGTGCGGACGTGGCTGCTCACGCTCCTGGTGGTCGGCGCCGTGCTCGGCGTGATCGCGCTGGTCGGTGGGTTCGGTCCCAGGGACACGTCGCCGTACAGGGTCGAGGCTGGCCAACAGGTCTCCCTCACCCGCTGGGACATCACGCTGCACGGCTGCGAGATCGAGCCCTCCGAGGACTCCGACGGTGGCGCCGTCGTCATCAGACTCGACGCCACGAACCGTTGGCGGGCCACCCTCGAGATGCTCGAACCGGCAGTCGGGGTGGAGTTGCCCACCGGTGAGGGCTACGGCTTCGACGGCGAGTGGTACACCACCAGGAACCTGGCCGGCGGCGGGTTCGACCCGGGCTTCGCCGCCGAGGCCAGCATCCGGCTGGAGACGGAGGAACCCCTGTGGGGCCCGGACGAGGCGATCACCGTGAGCCTGTTCGACGAGTCCTCCGACGACGGCTACCTCTCCAGCGACCGCTGGTACCCGTCCGAACTGGTGGCAGTGGTGGACCTCGTCTGCACGGTCCTGGAGGTGGAGGAGTGACACGCCCCGGGCGCATCCTCGCCTTCTTCCTGTGCCTCGTAGGCGTCGGCCTGGTCTCGATGGTGACCGACGAGTCCCAGATGGTGACCCGCTGGTACGCCGGCGAGGTCGGCGAGACCATCTCGACACCCGACTACGACGTGCGGGTCACCGAGGTCCGGCTGGCCCGGGAGGTCATCGTCCGCGACGAGCCGATGTCCACCGAGGGCGTCTGGGTGGTGGTGGAGTGGGAGGCTGCCGCCAAGCGACAGAGCGCCGCGTTCAGCCCGGTGGCACTCGTCACCGCGGACGGCACGGTGTTCCATGAGCGCGACGAGGTGGCGGGCCTGATGGGCGTGCCCAGAACCGATCCCGGGTTCACCGGGTCCGGCACGTCGGTGTTCCAGCTCCCACCGGATGCGCTCGACGACGTCGAACTCACCATCGAGCGCTCGCAGGGCTTCCTGTTCACCCATGGTGCCGGCGTGCGTGTGGCCGACGTGGTGCCGGACGACGCCGACGTTGAGGACTCGCACGTCATCGGACCGCCCACCACGGAGGTGACCCGATGAGGAGGTGGCTGCCGGCCGCGGTGGCGCTCGTATTCGCACTGGCGACGGCGGTCGGGCTCGGGCTGGTCACCTCGCACCGGCAACAGCCCATCATCATGCACTGGGCCGGCCCCGGAGAGGTCCAGGAAGTGCTGGGCATGGAGTTCGAACTCCTCAGCGTCTCGGCGGTCGAATACGAGCCGCAGGGGATCAGCGATCCCGTGCCCACCGGCGCTGTGGCGGTCGTCGCCGAGATCAGGCAGCGCGTCGGGGAGGTGCCGCTCGACCCCTATGACCTGGCCTGCGAGGTCCGGCTCCACAACGGTCCCGACTCCTGGTACCCCGACTACGACGTCGCCTACGACCTCGAACTGGAACCCGACTGCCACCGGGTCGACGGCGAGGACGTCACTGCCGGGATCGTGCGCACGATCTCCGTCGGGTGGGTGGTGCCGGAGAGCGCCCTCGACGGCGCGCGGGTCGCACTCCGGTTCTACGGCGTCGAGCGGGCCGGCATCGGCTTCTCCGCCGAGGGCTGATCCGCCGAGGGCTGATCCGCCACGACGGTGACCTGCAGGACCCTGTCGAAGGTGGCCGCGTAGAGGCAGGCCAGCAGCGGCCACGCGACCAGTTCGGCCAACAGTTCGGTCACGGCCGTGTAGCGGATGGTGACCGCCGTCGTGTTGGGCCCGATCAGCCAGATGACGGCGTCGTCCAGCCACACGCCCAGGCCGCGCCCGATGGCCGCGAGCACCAGGTAGGCGCCGAGGAGCGGGAGCCCGGCGCGCATGACCAGCCGGAAGGCCTCTACGACCGGAAGCAGCGGCTCCAGCTGGCTGGCCGCCACCCGACCCGCCACCGCGAGCGGCGTGCGCTCCTTGCGGTCGCCGAGCCGCTTCGCCCTGCCCGTGGCGCTGTCGAGGATCCCGGCGAGCCGCCCACCGGTGACGCCGCTGGTGAAGTCGTTCCAGCCCACCGTCAGTGCCGTGAGGGCCAGCCACAGCAGCGGCAGCACCACCCCTCCGAGCACGCCGGGCAGGAGCCCGGTCCAGACGAGCTGCCCCAACTCGTTGACGGCCTCGGGCAGGGTCATCCCGACGGGCAGCTGCCACCGGGGGAGGGCGTCGACGAAGCCACTCCAGGCATCGCTTCCCCAACCCCACACCCGGCGGTCCTGCAGCCAGCCGAGGATCCGCGCCCAGACCGTGTCCAGGCCGAGGAAGGCCGTGAGGATGGCCACCCCTCGCAGGAAGGTCAGCACCACGCTCAGGACCACGCCCTTGCGGCGACGCCTGAACATCAGCCCCAGCGCCGCCTGCAGCGCCCAGGCCACCACCGTGACGACGATGTAGAGCTGCCACTGCGCGAAGGAGATGGAGAAGTTGGCGGCGTCGATTCCCCACCAGGTCAGGTTGGCCGTGAACGCGCGCTGCACCTGGTCCTCGGTCAGGCCCCAGACCGCGTACAGCGCGAGGAACGGGACGACGGCCTCCACCATCACGTCGCGCCAGCGGCGCGTGGCGACGGGAGGCGCGCCGGTGCGGAGTCGGAGGTCGTCGAACGCGCGCGGGCGCCGGGTGACGGTGAACAGCATCCCGATGATGCAGACCACCCAGAAGACCATGCCGAACGCGAAGCATGCCAGTGCCGCCACCCGGTTCGGCCCGAAGAGGACCCCCAGCTGGAACGACAGCTCTCGGACGGCCCAGCCCATGGCCAACCAGGTCAGCAGCGCAGGCAGGTGGCGGCGCCACAGGCCGAAGCTGGCCTGCACGAGGCGGCCGAGCTCGTCGAGGGTCTGCATGGCCCAAAGCGTATAGCGAAGCGGTTCCTCAGCGGGTCAGCCGCCCAGCCACGACTTCTCGAACGTGGGCTCCTCTGGGTGGTGCTCGAAGCTGCGCCACCACTGGTCCGCGCCAGGGGGCAGCGCCTCCGGAGGGGAGGCGTCGACCAGACGGCGCAACTCGCCCTTGGCGCCTGCGAGCCGGGCCCCGATGCTGGCCGTGTCCGCACCGTCGGAGATCTGCTGCTCCAACTGCAGGGACTGCATGCGCAGGACGGTGATCCGCGAGGTGCGGGCCTCCTGCGCGGTCCCGAGCCCCAGCACCTCCTCGGCGGCCCGCATCCAGCCGTAGTCCATGTTGATCCGGATCAGGCCGGGGTGGACCGTCATGGCCTCGTGCACGTCCACCTCCGGGTCGATCACGATGGCGCCGGCGGAGTGGGCGTAGGCCAGCTCGTCACGCGTGGCCTCGTCGATGAGGATTTCCATCGAGCGGGTGACCACCGTGAACAGGTCAGCATCAGCCATGGACTGGCGGGCCGAGACGCCGGTCGACTGCGAACTGATCACGTAGGTGCGCTCGGAGCGGAACTGTCCGATCGCGAGCTCGGCGGGCAGGTTCTCGCGCGCCCCGCCGTCGACGTAGGTGTCGCGTCCGAGGGGGACCGGGCGGAACACGGCCGGGATGGAGCAGGAGGCGAGCACCCCGGTGGCGAGGTTGTGCGGCCTGTCGTCGATGAGTCGGTCGGTGCGGTCGACGATCCGGCCGTCCTCGCGCATGTAGTGCAGCTGTCCGGACTCGAGCGAGACCATCGCGATCCGCATGGTGTTTCCCGAGGCGGCCACGCGGTCGCCGTCGAAGACCTCCTTGTCCAGGAGGCGCGCCAGCATGGGGCCGGGCCGGTACATGGAGCGGGTCTGCTCCATCCCGAGCCGGATCGTGGCGAGGTCCGTCCCGATCCGGGGCAGCGACCCGAGGTGACCCATGATCGTGGCCAGGTCCGCCAGCGACCACTCCGCGTGCAGGTCCTCGTCAGGTGTGAGCGCCAGTTCGAGCGGGTCGATGGGCGACGGTGGACTGGCTGGGCTGGCGGCCGAATGCTCCGGCCGGCGCCGGAACGGCAGTCTGGCCGCGAAGGACCGGGTGGGCGGCTCGACCTGCTCCGGGGGATCGACGATCTGCAACCACAGCGGCATCTCCTGCTTGGCGCGCGCCATCCACGGCCGAGGCATGAACATGTCCTCCGACCTGGTCATTCCCAACCAGATGTCGCGCAGCAGTTCCGCGTAGGCCTGCTGCTCCTGGGCGTTGCCGCCCTGGGCGAGCGCGGCGGCGAGGATCGCCCCGGCCGACGTGCCGACGAAGATGGTGGGCCTGAACTTGGGGTCGTGCTCATAGAGCCAGGCCAGCGCCCCGAGCTGGAAGCTCGCCCGGGAACCCCCGCCGGAGAGCACGCAGGCCACCGTCTCCTCGTGGGGGGTGAATCCGAATAGCGGAAGTCCCAGCCAGCCCGTCCTTGCCATGCGTGGGAGTCTAGTGGCGTGACAACCGAGACCAGGCCCGATCTGACCCGCTACGGCTGGCTCGCCGTCGCGACGGCAGTGTTCACCATCGCGCTGAAGGCCGGGGCGTACCTGCTAACCGGCTCAGCCGGCCTGCTCGCCGATGCCGCCGAGTCGATCGTGAACCTGGTGGCCGCGATCGTGGCGCTCGTCGCGCTCAAGGTGGCGGCCAAGCCGGCGGACAAGAACCACCACTTCGGCCACACCAAGGCGGAGTACTTCTCCGCCGCGGTCGAGGGCATCATGATCTTCGTCGCGGCCGCCTCGATCATCGTGTTCGCGGTCATCCGGCTGTTCGACCCGCGCCCCCTCGAGCAACTCGGCCTCGGCATCGCCATCTCACTGGTGGCGACCCTGGCCAACGGCGTCGTCGGCGTCACCCTGATGCGCGCCGGTCGTCGGCACAACTCGATCACGCTGCGCGCCGACGGCAAGCACCTGATGACCGACGTCTACACCTCCGTGGGCGTGGCCATCGGGATCCTGCTGGTGATGCTCACCGGATGGACCATCCTGGACCCGCTGCTGGCCATCGGGGTCGGCCTCAACATCCTGTGGGCCGGTTACGGGCTCGTGAAGGAGTCCACCGAGGGGCTGATGGACATCTCGCTGCCGAAGGAGGAGAACCAGCGGCTGCGCGAGATCCTGGACGCGCACACCTCGGAGACCATGGCCTTCCACGCCATCCGCACCCGGGAGTCGGGGACCCGCAAGTTCATGGAGATGCACATGCTGGTTCCCGGCGCGTGGACGGTTCAGCAGGGCCACGACGCGATGGAGGACCTGGTGGGCGAGATCCGCCAGGAGTTCCCGGACCTGTGGGTCACCGGTCACCTGGAGCCCATCGAGGACCCCCGCAGCTACGAGGACATGGACTACGACTACTAGAGGTGCCGGGCCGGTCCACCGGGGCGCGTGACCAGGGTGGTGGCGCGTCCGGCCACCTCTGGGAACTCCGAGACGTAGCGGGTGAGCCAATCGGTGGCGAAGGCCTCAGCGTCGGCGGTGCGGGTGAGCGCCCACACCGAGCCGCCGAAGCCGGCACCGAAACCGGCAGAACCGTCGGCCCCCAGTTCGCGCGCCAACGCCTGCAGGCGGTTGGTCTCCGGGATCTGGTTGCCGAGCACCTCGTCGGCGTTGCGCTGCGAGAGGTCCGCCAGGCGGCCGAACTCGGACAGGTCGCCGGCGGCCAGTGCCCGGGTGGCGGCGGGGATGACCTCCTCGGACTCCGTGAGGAAGGCCCGCAGCCTGGCGGTCAGGTCGGGGGAGTGCGAGACCACCGCGCGCAGGCCCTCGAGCGCGTCCTCGTCGGAGGCCAGGGCGTCGGCGATGACGGTGTCCGCGCGCCCGGTGGCGGTGTTCCAGGCGGCGATGATGTCGCGCGTCTGCTGCGACGCCCTGTTGTACGACGCGAGCGCCGTCCCGGTCTTCTCGGCCAGGACCCCCGAGACGGCGACGACGAACGACCACTCCGGGCGGAACGGCACCGACTCGTGCTCGACGATGGGGCAGAAGGAGAACTGGGTGAGCTGGTCCGGCCGGCAGCACAGCATCGCCGTGTGGTCCTCCGAGCCGCCGAAGGTCCCCACGCCCCGAACGCCCTCGAGCGTGCCGAAGGTCATGCCGTTCTCGAAGCAGGCCATGTAGCCCGCGAGGTCGATCGCGGAGGTGATGTTCTCCTTCCACTGCGGCGTCTCCCGGAAGCCGTTGTGGTCGACCAGGGAAAGGGCCATCGCCACGACCAGCGCGGAGGAGGAAGACATCCCGCTGGCCAGCGGCAGGTCCGAGTCGATCTCGAGACGCGCCGGCCTCAGTTCGCCGAAGTTCAGCGCCAGCCTGTCCACCACGGCCTGGAGGTAGCCGCCCCAGTGGCCGGTGGGCAGGTCCAGGCGGTCGCCTGGGTGCAGCACGAGGACGTCCGGGCTGGCCGACGTGGTGGCCGAGATCCCCTCGCCGTTGTCGTCGAGGATGATCGTGATGCCGCGGTCCACGGCAGCCAGGAGGGACCGGCCGCCTGCGTAGTCGGTGTGCTTGCCGAGCACCTCGAGGCGGCCGGGGACGAACATCTGTGTCACAAGTTGGCCTCGCGGTCCCCGAGGGCCTCGACGACGGATGCGATGTCACCGCGGTTGGACATGTCCAGCACGCCGACGTTGGCCCGGACCACCCGGTAGGGGTCCCCGGCATCGATGGCCGCGCGGACGGCGTCGGTGATCTCGTACTCGCCGCGGGCGGACTTCGGGATCGACTTGGCGGCGGGGAAGATCGCGGGCCCGCACAGCCAGCAGTTCATGGACAGCACCGCGTCGTCGCCCAGCCGCTCGACGGTGGCGTCGTCGGGCTTCTCGACGAGCTCGTCGAGGTTGCCCTCGGCATCGGCCGTGGCCAGGGCGAAGGCCTTGATGCGCTCCGGGTCGATGTTGGACTCGCTCAGCATCGCCTCGCGCTCGAACCCGACCAGGGCCGAGCCCGGGACGTCGGCGAGCTGGCGCAGCGCCTCGGCCGGGTAGTAGTTGTCCGAGTTGATCACCAGCACGCGGTCGTCGCCGGCGAACTCCTCGGCGGCCAGGAGGGCGTTGGCGGTGCCGAGCGGCTCCTCCTGGATGGCGTAGCTGATGCTCAGGCGCGACTTGTCGATGTTGTCGTAGTAGTCGCGGATCATGTCGTGCTCCGGACCGATGACGAGGCAGACCTGGGTGAACCCGGCGTCGCCGAGGGCGGACATGACGTGGTCCAGGAACGGACGACCCACGGAGATCATTGCCTTCACGCCGGCGGAGGCGGCCTTCGACTGCTCGTCGCTCAGCTCGACGCCGTCGGCCTCCTTGCGCATTCGCGAGCCGAGGCCGCGGGCCAGGATGACAGCTTTGGTGGGGGGTGCGATGGTGTCAGGTGCCATGGCCCCCACCCTATTGGTCAGTCGTGGTCGGCGGAAAGTGTGGACACCAGCAGTGACGCGGAGACCGCGCCCGGGTCCAGGTGGCCGATGCTGCGCTCGCCCAGGTAGCTCGCCCGGCCGCGCCTGGCCACCAGCGGCCGGGTGCTTTCCGCACCTTCCTGCGCTGCTGCGACGGCCTCGCCGATCGCGTCCTGCAGGTCGACGTCGGCCGCGACCGACGCCTCGAGGCTCTCGATGGTCGGTGCGAGGGTGTCCACCATCGTCGCGTCACCCACCTCGGCCTTGCCGCGGGCGACCACTCCCTCCAGTCCGAGGCGCATCGCGCGGGCGAGGGAGGCGGTGCTCACCGGGGAGCCCCAGGCCTGCCCGGCGCGCAGGAAGAAAGTCCCGAACAGCGGTCCGGAGGCGCCACCGACGTTGCTGACCAGCGCCATGCCGACGTGCTTGATGTTCCGGGCAGGGGAGTCGTCGGCGACGACGCTGTCGAGCGCCGCGCGGAAGCCGCGCAGCATGTTGGTGCCGTGGTCGCCGTCCCCTACTGCACGATCGAGTTCGTCAAGCTCCGCGGCGTGCTCCTCGAGCACTGCAGTGGCTCGCTCGAGCCAGTCGCGGATCACGTCGTTGTCGGTTGTCATCCGGCATTCCTCCTCCGGGCCGTTCCAGGCCGCGGCAAGTCTATCGAGGTTGTCAGTGGGCGATCGCACTCACGGCCTGAGGCCGCGCAGGAAGTCCTCGTCGCCGTCCGGGCCCTGGTCCCTCGGCAACCGACGCGGGTCCTCGCCCGTGGGGCGTCCCCACATCAGCCAGGCCAACGGGCCGATCACCGGCAGGCAGATCACGGTGAAGGCCCACAGCCACTTCGGCATCTTCCGGACGCGGTAGGTGTGCGACTGGGCCAATTCCACGATGCAGTAGATCGTCAGGGCGACGATCACGACGACAATGAGTACCCGGGTCACGCCGCCAGCCTACCTGCCGCAGCCGTGCGAACGAATCCCGCTCGGGGCGGCGGGTGCTACCTTCGGGGTGTTTGCAGCTGCGCTCGGTTCGGCAGGGAGGACGCGAATGAGCAACCCGTACGACGCCCATGGCCCCGGTGGCCCGGGTCCCTCGTTCGAACCCACCGGCTACGGCCACCACGGCACCCCGTCGCCGCGACCGTCGCCGACCACCAACCTCTACGGCCAGAGCGTTGACCCGTACGCCCAGCCGAGCCCCTACGGCAGCTACGGAGCCATGTCCTACAGGGTGCAGTCCTACCCGCAGGCGCCCGCGAAGTCCAAGGTGGCGGCCGCGCTGCTCGCGTTCTTCCTGGGGGGAATCGGAGCACACTCCTTCTACCTCGGCAGGACGGCCCTCGGCCTCGGACACCTCGCGCTGGCCGTCATCAGCTTCCTGCTGATGATCGGCGGCGTGGTGGGCGCAGGCAGCACGCAGGTCGACAGCCTCCTGCTGATGGCCGGTCTCGGGTACCTCCTGTCGGCCGCCAACAGCCTGTGGGCCCTGGTCGACTTCATCATCATCCTGGCCAAGCCCGAGTCGGAGCTCGGGCGCTGAGCGTGGAGGCTGCGTGGGCCGCCGGGGCCGTCGCCCGGATGCTGGAGGGCGGTCCCGCGCTCTGGCTGGCACCCGGCGTGCCACCGGAACTGCCCGCCGACGTCGGCGCCGTCGTGGCCACCTCGGGCTCCACCGGGGACTCCAAGCCAGTGGTGCTGTCCCGCACCGCGCTCCGGTCCGCGGCGGCCTCGTCGCAGCAGCGGCTGGGCGCCCCCCTCACCTGGCATCTCGCGCTGGCGCCGCACTACGTCGCGGGTCTGATGGTCCTGGTGCGCTCGCACGCCGCCGGCCGGAGCCCCGTCCTGGGCGCCACCGACCTCTCGGACGCGCGATCCACCGGCGAGGGTGATGCGCTGTCCATCGTGCCGACGCAACTCCACCGCGCCCTGCGGTCCGCGACCGTGACGGCACGGCTGGCCGGGTTCGACGCCGTCCTCGTCGGCGGGGCCGCCCTGGGCAGGGAACTCAGGGAGCGGGCCGAGGCGGCCGGGATCAGGATCATCGAGACCTATGGCATGAGCGAGACGTGCGGCGGCTGCGTCTGGGACGGGGTCCCGCTGCCCGGCGTCGAGGTACGGATCGTGCCCGACGCGCGCGCGCCGGAGGGGAGCGGCCGGATCGCCCTGGGCGGACAGATGCTGTTCGACGGCTACCTGGGTGGCGAGGCGCCGGCGGGGGAGTTCCTGACCGGGGACTTCGGCACCTTCGACGGCACCCACCTCGTGGTGGGGGGCCGGCTCGACGACGTCGTCATCACCGGCGGGGTGAACGTCGATCTCGGCCGGATCCGCAGGGCGGTGGAAGCACGCGAGCCGGACGCTGCCGTGCTCGCGGTCCCGGACGAGGAGTGGGGCGTCCGGATCGTGCTGTTCGCAACCCACGGCGACCTCGGCGCGTGGCGGGGCGCGCTCGCGGCGGACCTCCCCAGGAGCGCACTGCCGCGTCAGTTCGTGCTGGTCGACTCCCTGCCGCGCACCGCGGGTGGCAAACCGGACCGCTCCGCTCTCCTAGAGTGGGTCCAATCATGAGAGACACCATCAACGTCTGGGTGGCCGGCGCGCGCCCGAACACCTTGCCCGCGGCGCTCGCGCCCGTCCTCGCCGGTGCCGCGGTGCCCGCCTTCTCCGGCGTGTACGACTGGCCGCTGGCGCTCCTGTGCTTCCTCGTGGCCCTCGGCCTCCAGATCGGCGTCAACTACGCCAACGACTACTCCGACGGCGTGCGCGGCACCGACGACGACCGAGTGGGTCCGGTCCGCCTCGTCGCCTCCGGCCTTGCCAGCGGCGCAGCTGTGAAGCGGGCCGCGTTCATCTGCTTCGGCGTCGCCGCCGTGGCTGGCTTGGTCATCGTGGCCGTCACCGGCCACTGGTGGTTGGTGGCCGTCGGCCTGGTGTGCATCCTCGCCGCGTGGTTCTACACCGGCGGCAAGCGGCCCTACGGCTACCTGGGTCTCGGCGAGCTGTTCGTGTTCGTGTTCTTCGGCCTGGTGGCCGTCTCCGGCACCGCCTACGTCATCGGCGACGCCGTGCCCCCGGCGACGTGGGCCGCCGCCTGCGCCATCGGCCTGCTGGCCAGCGCGCTGCTGGTGGTCAACAACCTCCGGGACCTGGAGCGCGACAGGGACGCCGGCAAGCTGACCCTCGCGACCCGCCTCGGCGACGCCGGCACCCGCTGGTTCTACGTCGCCCTGGTCGCGCTCGCGGCCGTGTCGGTGGTGGTCTTCGCGGCCCTGACCACGTGGGCCGCGCTGATCGCGCTGCTGGCCTTCGGGATGGCGTTCGCGCCGCTCAGCCGGATGCTCGGCGGTGCCACGGGAACCGCCCTGATCCCGCTGCTGCGCGGCACCAGCATGACCGAGCTCGGCGTGGGCCTGGGCCTGCTCGTCGGCACCTTCGCGGGCTGAGCCCGGTGCTGCCGTGATCGTCTACGACATCGCACTCACCACGCGCTTCCGGGGGATCACCCGCAGGCAGGGCGTCCTCCTGGAGGGGCCGGCCGGGTGGGGCGAGTGGAGCCCGTTCCCCGAGTATGACGACGCCGTGGCCGCCCGCTGGCTGGCGGCCGCGCTGGAGGCCGCCGAGGTCGGGTTCCCCACCCCCGTCCGCAGCAGCGTGCCCGTGAACGCGATCGTCCCCGCCGTCGGCCCAGAGCAGGCCGCTGCGAGGGTGCGGCAGGCGGGTTGCCGGACCGCGAAGGTGAAGGTCGCCCAGAGCGGTGAGCGACTCGGCGACGACGTGGCCCGCGTGGCGGCGGTGCGCGAGGCCCTCGGGCCCGACGGGCTGGTGCGCGTGGACGCCAACGCGGCCTGGGACGTCGCCGGTGCGCTGGAGGCGCTGCGCGAGCTCTCGCAGTTCGGGCTCGAGTACGCCGAGCAGCCGTGCCGCAGCGTCGAGGAGCTGCGGCAACTGCGTCGCGGCCTCGACGCCGCGGGGATCGCCGTGCCGATCGCCGCCGACGAGTCCATCCGGCGGGCGGTCGACCCCCTCGCAGTGAGGGACATCGTCGACGTCGCCATCCTCAAGGCGCAGCCCCTCGGCGGGGTCCGCGCCGCGCTCGAACTGGCCGAACGCCTCGGGCTGCCAGCGGTGGTCTCGAGCGCGCTGGAGACCTCGGTCGGCCTGCGCGCCGGCGTGGCACTGGCAGCCGCGCTCCCGGAACTCTCGCACGCCTGCGGCCTCGAGACCGCGTCACTGCTCCTCGACGACGTCGCCCACGACCCCCTGCGGGCCGTCGACGGCGAGCTGCCGGTTCGGGGGCTGCACGTGGACCGGGACGCGCTCGCACGGGTCGCGGCGGCCCCCGAGGTGGCACTCTGGTGGCGGCAACGGCTGGGGCGCGCGGCCGCGCTGCTCGGCAGGCCTGACTTGGAGGAATTGTGAACTCACCACTGCTGGGAGCGGTCGTCGTGGAGACGTTGGCCGCCTGCGGTGCCACCGACGTCGTGCTCGCCCCCGGTTCCCGCAACGCGCCCCTGTCCCTGGCCCTGCACGCGGCCGACGCGGCCGGCCGGCTGCGCCTCCACGTGCGCGTCGACGAGCGCGTCGCCGCCTTCACCGCCCTCGGCCTGGCGAAGGCGTCGGGGCGCCCGGTGGCCGTGGTGACCACCTCGGGAACCGCCGTCGCCAACCTCGCCCCGGCCGCGATGGAGGCACGGGCGGCCGGTGTCCCGCTGCTGCTCGTCACGGCGGACCGGCCGGCCGAGGCCGTCGGCACCGGCGCCAACCAGACCACGGACCAGGTGGGCGTCCTCGGTCCCTCCGCGCTGGGGGTGCTGCGGTTGTCCGCGGCCTCCGGCAGCGTCGAGGCCTGGACCGCGGCCGTGCAGCGCGCCCACGTGCTCGCAGCCGGGGTGCGGACCCGGCGCCCCGGCCCGGTGCAGCTGAACGTGGAGTTCCCCTCGCCGCACGTCGGGCCCGTCCCGGACGTGGAGGTGCGCGTGGCGGAGGTCTCCGGGAGCGTCGGCGCCACCGTCGTCGAGCTGGACGAGCGCCCCACCGTGGTGCTCGTCGGTGATGCCGGCGCCGCCGTCGGCACGGAGGCGCGCGCGGCGGCGGAACTCGCGGGCGCACCCCTGTTCGCCGAACCCTCGAGCAACGCCCGCGCCGGTGGGAACGCGGTTGCCGGCTACCGACTGCTGCTGGAGTCGGAGCTCGGCGGGCGCATCGAGCGCGTGGTCTGCTTCGGGCACCCGACGCTGTCGCGGCCGGTGACCCGCCTGCTGTCGCGGCCCGACGTGGAACTCGTGGTGGTCAGCGACCGGGCCGACTGGTTCGACGTCGGGTCCCGTGCATCGGTGGTGGCGGACCGGGTCCTCCTGACGGGCCAGCCGGAGGGCTGGCTCGCGCAGTGGCTCGCCGCCGACGAGGCGCTCCCGGCCCGTGGCGGTCCCGGCCTCGACCGGGCCGCCGTCGTCGCCGGCGTGCTCGGCAGCGTCGCGCCGGGCGACAACCTGTTCCTGGGCTCCAGCCAGACCATCCGCGACGCCGACCTGGCGCCGATCGCCCCGCACCCGATCCGGACCTGGGCCAACCGTGGGCTCGCCGGCATCGACGGCACGCTCGCGACCGCCACCGGGGTCGCGCTCGCCACCGGCAGACCGACCACGGTGCTGCTCGGCGACCTGACGCTGCAGCACGACCTCGGGGCCCTGGTCCACCCCGCCCAGGAGCCTGCGGCCGACCTCAGGGTGGTGGTGGCCGACGACGACGGTGGTGCCATCTTCGAGACGCTCGAGCAGGGCGCCCCCGCCTACGCGCCGGCCTTCGAACGCGTCTTCGGAACCCCGCAGGGCCTCGACCTGGCGGCCGTCGGTGCGGCTCTCGGCTGGCGGGCCACGACGGTCGGCACGCCCGAGGAGCTGGAGGCGGCGCTGGCCGCCCGGGTGCAGGGTCGCCAACTCGTGGTGGCGAGGATCCCGCGGACCGGGGTCACAAGGAGCTGAGGTCGTGGCGCCTCAGGATGCGGGGGAACCCGAGCCAGACGTTGGAGGTCGGTCTCCTCGGCCCGAGCACCGCCTGCACGCCCTCGAACCGGGTCTCTGTCCTCACCTCGACCGCCATGCGACCCATCTTGCACCGACCCCGCCGCTATCCACACGGATGACTCCGGCTAGTTTGTGCCACATGGATATCGGAGTTCCCAACGAGTCCGCCCGCGGCGAGACCCGGGTCGCGGCCACCCCTCGGACGGTCCGGCAACTGCTGGACCTCGGCCACCGGGTGCTCGTCGAGGAGGGGGCCGGCGAGCGCTCCGCCTTCGACGACGCCGCCTACGCGGAGGCCGGTGCGCTGGTCGTCGGGCCCGAACACGTGTGGGGTGGCGACGTCGTGGTCGCCCTCCACCCGCCCACGGATGCCCAGCTCGCGACGATGCGAGCCGGGGCCGTGTTGGTCGCCTTCCTGACCCCCCGCCAGGAGCCGGGGCTGACCGCCCGGCTCGCCGCGCAGGGCGTGACCGCGATGAGCATGGACATGGTGCCGCGCACGTCCCGCGCCCAGTCGATGGACGCGCTCAGCGCCATGGCCAACATCTCCGGTTACCGTGCCGTCGTCGAGGCGGCCCACGTCTTCGGCAGGTTCTTCACCGGCCAGGTCACCGCCGCGGGCAAGGTCCCGCCCGCCAAGGTGCTCGTGGCCGGCACCGGCGTCGCCGGCCTGGCCGCCATCGGCGCCGCCGGCGCGATGGGCGCCGTCGTGCGCGCCACTGACGTGCGCCCCGAGACGGCCGAACAGGTGGAGTCCATGGGCGCCACCTTCCTGCACGTCGGCGCCGACGACCAGGGCGTGAGCTCCGACGGCTACGCACGCGAGGTGGGCGCCGACTACGCCGAACGCGCCGCCCGGCTGTACGCGCAGCAGGCCGCCGAGGTGGACATCATCATCACCACCGCAGCCATCCCCGGCCGACCTTCGCCGCGACTGATCACCGCCGAGATGGTGGCCTCGATGCGCAACGGCTCGGTGATCGTCGACCTCGCGGCAGCCGGCGGCGGCAACTGCGAGCTGACCCGCCCCGGGGAGACGTTCATCACCGACGGCGGCGTCACCATCATCGGCTGGACCGACCTCGCCGCCCGGCTCCCGGGGCAGGCCTCCCAGCTCTACGGCACCAACCTCGTCAACGTCCTGGCCCTCATGACCCCCGGGAAGGACGGCCGGCTGGTCGTCGACTTCGACGACGAGATCGTGCGCACCATGACCGTCGCGAGGGACGGCGAGGTCACGTTCCCGCCACCCCCGATCCAGGTCTCCGCCGCCCCCGCACCGGCCCCCGTCGCCGAGCCGGCGGCCGAACCGGAACCACCGAGACCGAAGCGCCCCTGGTGGCACCAGGTGGTCGCGGTCGGCGTCGGCTCACTTGGGCTGGTGGCCGCTCTCACCTTCGCTCCCACCGGGTTCGTGTCCCTCTTCGGGATCTTCGCGGTGGCGGTGGTGGTGGGCTACTACGTCGTGTGGAACGTGACCCACGCGCTCCACACGCCCCTGATGAGCGTCACCAACGCCATCAGCGGCATCATCATCGTCGGCGCCATGACCCAGCTCGCGAGCGACTCGTGGCTGGTCAAGGGCCTGGCCTTCGTGGCCGTCCTCATCGCCTCCATCAACGTCTTCGGCGGGTTCACCGTCACCGCCCGCATGCTGGGCATGTTCAGGAAGGGCTGAGCCGTGCTGAACAACTTCATCGACGCCACCTACATCGCCTCCGGCCTGATGTTCGTCCTCGCGCTGGCCGGGCTGAGCAAGCACGAGACCGCCAGGCGTGGCAACGTCTACGGGGTGATGGGGATGGTGTTCGCCCTCGTCGCCACCAACTTCGCCATCGCCTGGACCGACTACCGCAACCACGAGCTGCAGCCGCTGTCGGCCGTCCTCCTGTACTCCGCCATCGCCATCGGCGGCACCATCGGCGTGTGGCGCGCCCGCAGGGTCGAGATGACCGGGATGCCCGAGCTGATCGCGCTGCTGCACAGCTTCGTCGGCGCGGCAGCCGTGCTGGTGGGATTCAACGTCCACTTCCAGCACCCCGACCCGGAACCGTTCCACGCCGTCGAGGTCTACCTCGGCATCTTCATCGGTGCGGTCACGTTCACCGGCTCCATCGTCGCCTGGGGCAAGCTGAACGGCAAACTGAAGTCGCGGCCGCTGGTGCTGCCGGGCAGGCACTGGCTGAACCTGGCCACCGTCGTGGCGATCGCGCTCCTCGGCTGGTGGTACCTGGGCAGCGGCTCGATCATCGCCCTCGTCTCGATGACCGTGCTCTCGCTGTGGCTCGGCGTGCACCTGGTGGCCGCCATCGGCGGCGCGGACATGCCCGTGGTGATCTCGATGCTGAACTCCTACTCCGGCTGGGCCGCGGCATTCAGCGGTTTCATGCTCGACATGAGCGTGCTGGTCATCACCGGCGCCCTCGTCGGGGCCTCCGGCGCGATCCTTTCCTACATCATGTGCAAGGCGATGAACCGTTCCTTCATCTCCGTGATCCTGGGCGGCTTCGGCGACAACACCGCCCCGGCCACCACCGGCGAGGCGGGGGAGCACCGCGAGGCGTCCACGACCGAGGTGGCCCACCTGCTCGCGGACGCACGCAGCGTCGTCATCGTGCCCGGCTACGGCATGGCCGTCGCGCAGGCGCAGTACCCGGTGGCCGACCTCGTCAACCAGCTGCAGGAGCGGGGCGTCGAGGTGCGCTTCGGCATCCACCCCGTGGCCGGGCGCCTGCCCGGGCACATGAACGTGCTGCTGGCCGAGGCGCACGTGCCCTACGACATCGTCCTGGAGATGGACGAGATCAACGACGACCTGGCGCACACCGACGTCGTGCTCGTCATCGGTGCCAACGACACCGTCAACCCCGCCGCGGAGGTCCCCGGCTCGCCGATCTCGGGCATGCCGGTGCTGCGCGTGTGGGAGGCGGGCACCGTCGTGGTGTTCAAGCGCTCCATGGCCGCCGGCTACGCGGGCGTGCAGAACCCGCTGTTCTTCCGGGACAACACGCTGATGTGCTTCGGGGACGCGAAGGCCTCCACGCAGGCCATCGTCGCCGCGCTGCCCGTCACTGCGCGCGAATCGCTCCCAGCGCGCTGAGCCGCATCGCCCGCTGGGCGGGGACCAGTCCCGCGACCGTGCCGATGAGCGTGGAGAAAGCCACCGCGCCCAGGGCGAGCCATGCGGGGATGACCGAGAGCTCGCTGGCGCCCATGCCCATGTCCATGGCGCCGCCGAGGGTGGCGTTCAGCACCGCGGAGACGGCCAGGCTCAGCAGCAGCCCGAAGAAGCCGCCGAAGAACCCGATGCACGCCGACTCCAGCAGGAACATGTTGCGGATGTCGCGCAGGGCCGCGCCCAGGACCTTCATGATGCCGATCTCGCGGGTGCGCTCGTAGACGCTCATCAGCATCGTGTTCGCGATGCCGATGGCGGCCACCAGGAGCGAGATCAGCCCGATGCCGCCGAAGACGGCCTGGATCAGAGCCGACTGCTGCTCCATCTGGTCCATCCACTCCACGGCTGCGTCGATCTGGTAGCCCTGCTCCCGCAGGGACGTGGTCAACTCCTTGGCGGCCGCGACGTCGTCGGCCATGAGCACCAGTTGCGAGTAGACGAAGGCGCCGACCGGTTTGCCGCTGGGGGTGGCCGGCTGGCCGGGCAGGGCCTTGCCCGGGAACGCCTCCTCCAGCGTCCTGACCAGGGCTGCCATGTCCACGTACAGCATCCCCGAGTGCTGGCCCCACTCCATCTCCTCGCCCGCCAGGACACCCGCGACGGGGACCAGGAACTTCTGCGGCGGCGCCACCGTGACCGGGTCCTCACCGTCGCCCCCGCCGGGTTGCGGCTCGCCCGGTCCGGCGCCGCCGGGGAAGGTCACGAAGAACTGCTCGGTGGCCATGTCCACCTCGAGCGGCATGCCGGTGACCGGGTCCCAGAAGTACATCTCGCCCACCTTGTCGCCGGCCACCAGGGCCAGCGGTGCTCCCACCTCGGGGACACCGCCGGAGGCGAACTCCACGTCGAGGGACTCCAGCATCGAGTGCGGGACCCCCATGAGCTGCATCCAGTTGACCGTCCCCCGCAGGTTGACCTCCGCGTCGGCGAAGTAGACCGGCCAGACGTCGGAGACCCCCGGCAGCGACTCCAGCTCGGCCACCAGGTTGTCGTCCATGGCCACCACGTCGGCATCCGGCTCGCCCTCCATCATCGAGGTGGCGTGGACGGTGATCTGGCGGAGGCTGGCGTACTGCTCGATGGAGTCGAGCTGGGCCTTCGACAACCCCACACCGAGCGAGACCATGACCACCACTGCCATGGTCCCGATCACCACGCCCATCACCGTGAGCGAGGTTCGGAACTTCCGCTGCCACAGGCTGGTGAGGCTGGAGCGGACCAGGTCGCCGAAGCGCATGCCGGGACCTACGCGACGTCTGTGGGGAGCAGTGGGTCACCGTCGAGCAGGGCCATGTCCGAGTCCTTCTCCCGGGCGCGGCGCCGCCTGCGGCTGCGACCCACCAGGAACATCACGAGCGCCAGCAGCAGCACCAACACTGCCGCGGCGATCGCCACCACCCCGGCCGGGATCCCGCCCAGCAATCCGGACTCCTCCTCCACCGGGAACTCCTCCTCGACGGGGAACTCCTCCTCGGGGAGCATCTCCGGCTGCACCACGAGGGCCAGTTCCTTGTCCAGGGTGGTCACCACGCCGGCCGCGTCCTCGTAGCTGACCTGGACGGTGACGGGCCCGGGGGTCTCCTCCAGCGACTGCACCGTCATGTCCACGGCTCCCGAGGCCCCTGCGTCGATGGTGCCGACGAAGACCTCCTGGGCCGCCAGGCCCTGGCCCTCCGGCACCGTGACCCGTGCGTTGAACAGCTTGTTCCTGCCGAGGTTGTTGATGCTGAAGCTGACCGACGCCTGCTGGCCGGCCATGATGGCCTCCGGCATCACCTGTGCGGTCGAGGTGTCGGCGCGCACCGTCTGCCGGACCACGATCGCCACCTGCTCGGTGGACTCGAACGCGTTGGCCCGCGCGTCCTCGTACTCGATCCGCAACGTCAGTGAGTAGGGCTTCTCCTCGAGCGACGGCATCGTGCGCAGCGTCATCTCGCGGGTCACGGACCCTTCGGCGCGGATCGTGGAGATGTAGGTGGAGGCGGAGCCGTTGACGGGCAGGAAGGCGCCCGCCTCGTCGGATGACAGGGTGACCCGCAGGTTGTTCACGCGCGTGCTGCGCGACATGTTCTGCAGCGTGAACGAGACGGTCACCGCGTCCCCCGCGGTCACCTCCAGCGGCACGTTGATGAACTCGGTGAGCATCACCCTGGGCACGGAGACCCCGGCCGGGCCCTCCGGTGCGCCACCACCGTCGCCGGCATCCCCGCCGGTCCCGTCGCCGGAGCCCGCACCGACGCCGGCGCCGTCCTCGGTGACCAGGCCGTCGGTGCCGTTGCCGGCGTGGGCGTGGACCGGCGCCAGGAGTGCCAGGCACAGCGCTGCCAGCAGCGCCAGGGGTCGGAGAAGCTTCATGTTGCGACCTTCCGGAGGGTGTCGTCGTGCTCGACTTGAGTGATGTTGCTGATGCGCCCGTCGCTGATGGAGACGATGGTGTCGGCGAAGCTGGCGAGGTGCTGGTCGTGGGTGACCATCACCCAGGTCTGGTTGAACCGGCGCACGACGGCGCGGAACAGGTTCAGGGTCTGCTCGGCCGTCCTCGAGTCGAGGTTGCCGGTGGGCTCGTCGGCGAAGACGATCGACGGCTGCACGGCCAGGGCGCGCGCGATGCCCACCCGCTGCTGTTGCCCGCCCGAGAGCTGGGACGGCTTGTGGTGCAGGTGGTGGCCCAGACCGAGCTGGTGCAGCACCAGCCGGGCGCGTTCCCTGCGACGCTGCCTCGACCAGCCGCGGAACGACAGCGGCATCGCCACGTTGTCGAGGGCGGTCTGGGACTCGATCAGGTTGAACGACTGGAAGATGAAGCCGACGTTCTCCCGCCTGAAGCGCACGAGTTCCGTCTCGCTCATGGTCTCGAGTCGGTGCCCGGCGACGTGGACCTGGCCGTGTGTGGGGAGCTCGAGCCCGCCGAGCATGTTGAGCAAGGTGGACTTCCCCGAGCCGGAGGTGCCGACCACCGCGGTGAAGCTGCCGCGGGGGATGCTGAGATTCACCCGGTTCAGAGCCACGACGGGCGATCCACCGACGCGGTAGACCTTGCTCAGGTCCTTGGTCTCGACAGCCGGCTCCGCATCCATCCCCACCCCTTCTATGTAACGCGATCTGCGATGAGCATAGGGCGGCCCGGGGGCCATCGCCAGACGGGGGTGAGATTCGTGGACCCAGGTCTGACTGCCATGCGCTCGCGGGATGGGTGGGACCCCCTCACGGGTATCGTCGGGACATGCACCGAGACTTGTTGCGCCGCCTGTTCGTCACCGCCAGCGCCGTGTTCTGCGCAGTCGGCCTGCTCTTCGGCACGGGGGTCATCGGGCAACGGGTGGCCGAGTCCGCCGGCGGTGCGTTGTCGGACGAGGCGACGCTGCTGGCCCCCGACGGGCCCGCCTTCTCCATCTGGAGCCTCATCTACGCCGGCCTCATCGCCTACGTCGTGTGGCAGTGGCTGCCGCGCAACGCGTCCTCCGAGCGGGAACGCTCGATCGGTTGGCTCGCCGGCGCGAGCCTGATCCTGAACTCTTCCTGGCTCCTGGTGACCCAGGCGGACCTGATCTGGCTCAGCGTCGTCGTCATCCTCGCCCTCGCGCTGGTGCTCGGCCTGCTGGTGCGCAACCTGCACCGCAACCCCGACGACTCGTGGCCCGCGCGGATCGTCGTGGACGGCACCCACGGACTTCACCTCGGCTGGGTGACCGCCGCGTCCTGCGCCAACATCGCGGCAGCCGGTGCGGCGTCGGGATGGGAGCCGGAGGGGTCCCTTGCTGCGGTCCTCGCCGTCATCGTGATCGCAGTCGCGGCCGCCCTGCACGGTCTCTACCAGTGGGCCTTCGGTCCGCGAGTGGCCATCGCCGGCGCCATGGCGTGGGCGTTCACCTGGATCGCGATCGGACGCACCGCCGGAGACCCGCAGTCGGTCCCCGTTGCCGTTGCCGCCGCCGTGGCAGTGGTGCTGGTGCTACTGAGCCTGGTGGCGTTCCTCGTGCGTCGCCGCAGGACCGCCGCCATCGCCTAGGACGCGCGGGGGAGTCAGTCGCCGGCCGGGGGTCCGGCGTCGACGCCGTCGAGCCACTCGCGCACGGCCCACGTGGCGCGCACGTCGTCCTCGTTGTACTCCAGCACCCGGGTGCGGGCGGCGGCGCGCCCGGCGTCGGTCCCTGCGCTGATCGAGGCCGCGAACCAGGTCTGCGAGTTCAGGCCGCCCGCGTCGTCGTCGCGCCAGTTGAAGCCGGCACCCTTGCGGGCCACCACCTTCAGGCCGAGGCCGTCGACGCCGACGAAGTTGTCGCGCACGTGGCCGAACAGGTCCACGAAGTGGTCGCGCACGAGGCCACAGGCCGCAACCAGGTCGGGGTGGTTGCTGCGCTCGGCGAGGCGGCGCAGGTGCACCGTCTCGTAGTCGCTGTAGTGGAACACCAGCGCCTCCGGGTGGGCCGCGACGAAGTCCACCAACCACCGGGCGAACCGCACGGCAAGCTGGACCTCCTCGTCCCCCGACTGGTCGGCGAACGCGCTGAAGTGTTCGTAGTACTGCTCCCCACTGCGCCGGTCCGTGACCAGGACCCCCCACAGGTAGGTGACGTCGCGCTCCGCGGTCTCGATGTCCAGGTCGATCTCGACGTCCGAGCGGGGCACGGCGATCGGGTCGGAGGAGACCCGTTCGAGCTCGACGCCGGCTGCGAGCATCCGGGCGCGCCGGGCGGCGGTGCGCAGGCGCTGCTCCGAGTGGTCCCGGTGCGCGGTCAGCGGCAGGTACTGCGGCAGGATCGCCTCGATGTCGGCCTCTGCCAGCTCCGCGACCGTGCCGATGCCCAGACCCATCAGGGTCTGCAGCTCCCGCACGTCGAGGGGGGTCTTGGAGATCCGCAGCGAGAGGTCGTCGTCGTCCATCCGCGGGCGGCAGACCTCCCACCAGGCGCACCACTCGCACTCCTTGACCCGGATGGGACGAACCACGGGCTCGGGATCGTCGACGCCCGTGCGCCGCATGGCCTGCTCGGCGACGTGGACGCGGAAGCCGTGCTCGTGGTCGTAGCGCTCGAGGGCCGAGCGCATCCGGTGCCCGGTGGGGGAGGTGCGGGAGAAGGTGCGCAGGAACCGGTGGTCCAGCCGGACCCACGCCACGGCGGGGCCCTCCCCGGGGCTGTGCGGCTTGTCCGTGCCGACGATGCCCGCCAGCGGGGTCGCTGAGGCGAAGCCCGCCGTCTCCAGCAACCGCCACACGTGTGCCAGTTCGAGGAGCGCTGCCTGCCGGTAGGCGCGGTAGCGCAGGTCAGGCAGCACCTGCATGGCCCCGAGGTCGTCGATGGTGGAGTACTGCAGGTCCGTGCAGCCCACCTGGCGCTCCAGCACCTTGTAGTTCTTGATCCGCATGGGCCAGTAGCCGGGACGCCCGTCGGGGGTGTCGTCGCCGCGGACGAGCACGTCGGCCCTGCCGCTGCGGTGCCCGGCGAGGTCCAGCGGCAGCACGCCGCCCACCACTACATCGGCCCCGTCGGACATCGCCCCCAGGGTGGAGGCCTCGAGCTCGGCCCAGTGGTCGGTTCCCAGCGAGCGCAGGTCCACCACGCTCGAGTCCTGCTCCACGATGCTCGCGAGCACGAGCTTGCGCTGGTCCTCGCCGCCCTGGAACGATTCGCGCAGCGAGTGGTCGAGGGCGGGCTGCTGCAGTGTCGGGTCGAAGTCGTTGAACGTCTTGACCGGGCAGCTGCGGGCCGCGTAGGAGCCGAGGGTGAACTCTGCCATCAGTGCTTCCGGGCGCGGTGCAGCGCGATGATGCCGCCGGTCAGGTTCTGCCACTCGACGTCGCGCCAGCCGGCGGCGACCATCAGGTCGGCCAGCCCGGCCTGGTCAGGCCACGCGAGGATGGACTCGGCGAGGTAGCCGTAGGCGACGGGGTTGCTGGAGATCCTCGCCACCAGCGGCACGGCGCGCAGGGCGACCTCCTCGTAGAGGAACCGGAAGACCCCGGCGGTGGGCGTGGAGAACTCGTTCACGACGATCCGGCCACCCGGCCTGGTCACGCGGTGCAGCTCGGCCAGCGCCTCCACGGTGCGCTCCACGTTGCGCAGGCCGTAGGAGATCGTGACGGCGTCGAAGACCTCGTCGGCGTAGGGCAGGTGCAGGGCGTCGCCGTTGACGAAGTCGAGCCCGGGCTGGTGCGACTTGCCGACGCGCAGCATGCCCATGGACAGGTCCGTGGGGAAGACGACCGCCCCGGCGTCGGCGAAGGGGGTGGAGGACTTGGCGGTGCCGGCGGCCAGGTCGAGGATCCGCTCGCCCGGGCGAGGTGCCACGGCGGCGACGGTGGCCCTGCGCCAGGCGCGGTCCTGGCCGAAGGAGAGGATGCTGTTGAGCAGGTCGTAACGCTCCGCGACGCCGTCGAACATGGCCGATACCTCGGCCGTCTGCTTGTTGAGGTCCGCTCGCGTGTGCTGCATCCCCTCAGCCTATCGCCGCGCAACGACAGGTGCAGTTCGCAGGCTTTCGACCCGATGGGGAACAATGGGGGCCGTGGCGAAGCGCGAAGTGGTCCTGACAGTCGAGAAGTTGAAGAAGGCCTACGGGCCCGTGACGATCGTGGAGGGACTCGATCTCAAGGTCCATGCCGGCGAGGCCGTGGCCCTGACCGGCCGCAACGGTGCCGGCAAGTCCACGGTGCTGCGTTGCATCGTCGGGGCCGACAAGCCCGACGACGGCTCGGTGAAGGTGCTTGGCACCAAGATGAACGAGACCAACCCCGAGATCCGCAGATCCGTGGCCACCGTCATCGACGACCTCGACTTCTTCCCCGACCTCTCGGTGGTCGAGCACCTCGACCTGCTCGCGCGGGCGCACGGCATCCACGAGCCCGACGCGCTCGTGGACGAGGTCCTCGAGGAGGTGCAGCTCGTCCCGCAGGCGTCGCAGCTGCCGAACACCCTCTCCTCCGGTCAGCGCCGCCGGCTGGCCCTGGCGACGGCCTTCGTGCGGCCGCGCCGCCTCCTCGTGATGGACGAGCCCGAGCAGCGCCTCGACGTCGAGGGCATCGAGTGGCTCGGCAACCGGCTCCGCGAGGAGCTCGCCGATGGTCTCGCGATCGTGCTCGCCAGCCACGAGCCGGCGCTGTTGAAGGCGATCAACGCCCGCGAGGTCCGACTGGGGGAGCCGCGCGGATGAGTGCCACCGACGAGAAGTTCGGCGAGGTGGGTCAGGCCGACGAGAAGCAGCTGAAGCTGCTGATGCGCGACTGGCGACACGGACGCGCCGACCGCAACATCCTGCAGGCCCTCCAGGACGCCTATGTCATGGTCTTCGGCGTGGTCCTCATCGGCGCCATGCTGATCAGCTCCATCATCCAGGCCCAGCAGTCGGTCTCCGGCTGCGAGACCGACTCCTGCCTGGCCGCCCGCGGCCTGCTGCCATGGGCCGCCGTCGCCGCCGTGCTCGCCTTCACGCTGGTGGCCAGCCGCATGTTCGGCCCCATCGTCGCCTCCGCGGCCGAGGGCTTCTGGCTCATGGACGCCGCGGTGGACCGCCGCAAGCTCCTGCGTGGCCGCCTCGTCGCCTCCCTCGCCGTCGCGTTCTTCGCCGGCGCACTGTTCAGCGCCCTGATCGCCACCCTCACCGGCTCGACCCTCACCCACATCGGCATCTGGGCGCTGGCAGGTGGCCTGGGTGCGTTCGGGCTGACCGCCTTCGCCGCGGCCGAGCAGGGCCTCGAGCGGCACTGGATCACCAGCACGCTGCAGTGGATCGTCGGCCTGGCCGCGGTCGCGACGCTGCTGGCACTCGTCGGGATCGCGGCGGGCTGGCTCCCGGTCGCCGGCCTCGAGCAGCTGAGCGTCGAGTTCGCCTACATCGTGGCCGGGGCCGGCCTGGTCCTCGGGCTGGTGTCTATGGTGGTCGCGCACCACAGGCTGCGCAACATCCGTCGGCAGCGGCTCACCGCCGGCAGCTCGCTGATCGCGGGCATGCAGGGAGCGGCCTTCGCGCTCGACTTCGCCCTGGTGCGCGACATCCTCGTAGAGCACAAGGCCAAGCAGAAGGGCCACGTCCGCGCCACCCGCGGCGCCGGACAGGGCACCACCGCCCTGATCATGCGCGACGTGCAGCGGCTGTGGCGCAACCCCATGCCGTTGGTCGTGTGGCTGGGATCGATGGTGGTCCCCTACGCGGTCCAGGCCCTCGGGATCTCGCAGCTCAACCCGCCGATCTCGGCGCTCGTGCTGATGGCGGCGCTGATCCCGTTCATGAACTCCCTGCGCGTGCTCACCCGCACCAAGGGCCTGCAGCGCAGCTTCCCGTTCTCCCCGGCGCAGATCAAGACGGCGGTCATCGTGGTGCCCGCGGTGCTGGCCCTGATCTGGGGCGTGGCCACCACGCCCGCGTTCCTTGGCGCCCTCGGCGGCGAGCAGCTCGACGTCATCGCCGGCATCACCGCGGCGCTGATCACCGCCATCGCGGGCCTGCTGGCCGCCATCCGTTGGATGAGCGCCAAGCCTGCGGACTACGGCGGCCCCATCGTCGCGATCGGCGTCGGCGCCATGCCCCCGGGCATGCTGTTCTCGATGCTCCGCGGCATCGACATGGTGGCGTTGGTGACCCTGCCGATCGTCTTCGGACTGCCTGCCTGGGTTTCGCTGCTGATCGCCGCGATCGCGTTCGCCATCCTGCGCTCCGGGTTCGACAAGGACCAGATGATGGAGCAGCAGGAGGAGCAGCGCCGTCTGCTGGAGGAGGAGAAGGCGCGCAAGCAGGGGCGCTCGACCGGCAACACCACCAAGATCAAGGTGCAGCGCTCGCAGAAGCGGTGAGTGGATGCCGGGCACTTGTGCAGGCGGGTGGAGCGCAGAGGAGGTTCGGGCGCCGTTTGTACCAGCCAGCAGTCCGGTCCGGTGTGGGTGCTCTTCGGGTTTCAAGCGTTCTTAGGCGCCCGAACCTCCTCTGCGCTCCACCCCCCGGCGCGTGCGTTCAGTCGGAGAGGCCCAAGGCCTGGAGCATCGGCAGCAGCTTGGCGTTGGTCTCGGCGATCTCGGCCTCCGGCTCGGAGTCGGCCACCACGCCGGCGCCGGCGAACAGGTGGATCTCCCGGGGGTCGTCGCGCAGGATCTGGCCGCCGCGCAGGGCCAGGGCCCACTCGCCGTCGCCGCGGGCGTCCACCCAGCCGATGGGGCCGGCGTAGCGGCCACGATCCATGGACTCGAGTTCCCCGATGACCTCGCGGGCCAGGAACGTGGGAGTGCCGCAGACGGCGGCGCTCGGGTGCAGGGCGGCGGCGAGGGCCAGGGCACTGGTGTCCGGGTCGGTGACGCCGGTGATGTCGGTGGCCAGGTGCAGCACGTTGGGCAGTGGCAGGACCGAGGGTGACTCCGGCACGTTCATGGCCGAGCAGAACGGCTCCAGTGCCCGGGCGATGGACTCCACCGCGAACTCGTGCTCGGAGATGTCCTTGTGGGAGCGGGCCAGGTCTGCGGCGCGGGCGAGGGGATCGGTGTGGTCGGGGTCCAGCGAGATGGTGCCGGCGAGCACCCGCGACGTCGCGAGTCCGCCCTGGCGCCGGATCAGTAGTTCCGGGGTGGCGCCCACGAGGCCGTCGACCATGTAGGCCCAGGTGGTGGGGTAGCGGTGCAGCAACCGGTTCAGGATGGCGCGGGCGTCGAACGGGGTCTCGGAGCGCGCCCTGACCTTGCGGGCGAGCACCACCTTGCTCACTTCGTCGGCGCGGATCAGGCCCACCACCTCCGCGACGATTCGCCCCCACTCGGCGGGCGGGACCGGTCCGTCGTCGAGCGTGACTCCCGTGGGCGGGACGATGGCCTCGCCGACGTCGGGGAGCTCGTAGTCCATCCGGCCACCGGTGAGCTTGGTCATCCAGAACTGTCCGGCGCGGCGCCCGATGATCACCTTCGGCACGATCAGGACGGAACGCTCCTCGGAGGCGTCCGGGTCGAAGGTGAAGGAACCAACGGCCAGCGGGCCGGTGCCGTAGGCGCCCGGCAGTTCGGAGTCGTGGTCGATGTAGGAGGCCACCTCGTCCCACCACACGTCGGCGGCGTCGGGGTAGTCGGTCTCGAAGCGCTCAACCTCACCGATGGTGATGATTCCCTCGCCCTTGCGGATGAACGCAGTGGAGGGGCCGGTCAGGGGCAGGAAGCGCTGAAGGGGGCCAGGGTCGTCGATGGCGACGGTGGTGGCACGCAGACGGTTGCTACCCGATTCCAGAATCACCCACCCGACATTAGCCGAGCCCAATGAGTGCCTGCTAACCCGGGCCTGATCCCCGGCCCCGAGCGCAGGGCTGGCAGCCCGAGGACCGACGCCACGAGACCATTTACGCAAGGTTTGTGTACTTGAAATGGTTGGCAAAATGCCTAGTCAGGCCGACGCGAGAGCCGTAAGTACTCCGGTTGGAGGTTTGCGGATTTGAACCCCTAGACTGACCCCCGAAACCCTCTACTCGAGGGTCGTGTCGAGCCAGGAGTAGCCAATGCAGAACGCCAAGCCAACCGAAGGCATGGCGGCCACCGGAGGGACTGAAGCCGACGTCATCGTCGTCGGAGCCGGTCCCGGGGGATCCTCGACCGCGGCCAACCTCGCGCGCCGCGGTCTTTCCGTGCTCCTGCTCGAGAAGAGCCACTTCCCTCGTGAGAAGGTCTGCGGCGACGGCCTCACCCCGCGCGCCACCCGTGCACTGACCAGGCTGGGCATCGACACCTCCGAGGAAGCCGGCTGGATCCACAACAAGGGCCTGCGCATCTACGGCGGCCGTACGGAGCCCTTCGTCCTCGACTGGCCCGACCTGACCGACTTCCCGCCCTACGGCGTCGTTCGGCAGCGCGCCGACTTCGACGACATGCTGGCTCAGCACGCGGTGGCCCACGGCGCAGAACTGGTCCAGGGCGCAAACGTCAACGAGGCGATCACCGACGACCGGTCCGGCCGCATCGTGGGCGTGCGCACCAAGGACGGCGTGAGCTACCGCGCTCCGCTGGTCGTGGCGGCCGACGGCAACTCCTCGCGCCTGGCGATCTCCATGGGCCTCGGCAAGCGCGACGACCGCCCGATGGGCGTGGCCGTGCGCACCTACTACAAGTCTCCCCGCACCAACGACAACTACCTCGAGTCCTGGCTGGAGCTGTGGGACGGCGAGCCGCACAAGTCCACCCTGATGCCGGGCTACGGCTGGGTCTTCGGCATGGGCGACGGCACCTCCAACGTCGGCCTCGGCGTGCTCAACACCTCCAAGGGCTTCGGGAAGACCGACTACCGCGCGCTGCTGAAGCGCTGGCTGGACAACACTCCTCAGGAGTGGGGCTTCCGCGACGAGAACATGGTGGGCAAGGTGCAGGGCGCCGCCCTCCCGATGGCCTTCAACCGCAAGCCCCACTACGGCCGCGGCCTGTTGCTCGTCGGTGACTCCGGCGGCATGGTCAACCCGTTCAACGGCGAGGGCATCGCCTACGCGATGGAAGCGGCCGAGGCCGCCGCAGACGCCATGGCCGAGGCCCACGCCCGCGGCATCGGCACCGCCTCGGCGGAGCGGGCGCTGCAGGGCTACCCGGCGCGCCTGAGCGCCGAACTCGGCGGCTACTACCGCCTCGGAACGATTTTCGTGAAGCTCATCGGGGACCCGAGGATCATGCATCTGTGCACCACTTACGGGCTACCTCGCAAAACTCTCATGCGATTCGTGATGAAGTTGTTGGCGAACCTCACGGACAAGCGTGACGGCGACGCGATGGACCGGATCATCAATGCCCTGTGCAAGGTGGCCCCGTCAGCATGACCGTGAAGCAGAAGGGAAGGCACTGACGTGAACCTCTACATCCCAATCGTGGGCATGGTGGTCCTGGCCGCCGTGTTCGTGCTCGTGGCAATCGTCCTGAGTCTCAACGTCGGGCCCGCCCGGTACAACAAGGCCAAGTTCGACTCCTACGAGTGCGGCATCCAGGCCACGCCGCAGCCGATCGGCGGCGGCCGGTTCCCGGTGAAGTACTACATCACCGCGATGCTGTTCATCATCTTCGACATCGAGATCGTCTTCCTGTACCCGTGGGCGGTCGCTTACAACCAACTGGGCACATTCGCCGTGGTCGAGATGATCATCTTCGTGATCACGGTCCTCATCGCATACTTCTACGTCCTGCGCCGCAACGGCCTGGACTGGGATTGACAAGGAAGATCTGACATGGGAATCGAAGACAAGCTGCCGAGCGGCATCCTGCTGACCACCCTCGAGGGTGTTGCCGGATGGATGCGCCAGGCTTCGTTCTGGCCCGTGACGATGGGCCTTGCCTGTTGCGCCATCGAGATGATGGCCTTCGGAACGCCGCGCTACGACTCGGGTCGCTGGGGCCAGGAGGTCTTCCGCGCCTCGCCGCGCTCCGCCGACCTCATGATCGTCTCCGGGCGCGTGAGCCAGAAGATGGCCCCCGTGATCCGCCAGATCTACGACCAGATGCCCAACCCCAAGTGGGTCCTGTCAATGGGTGCCTGCGCCAGCTCCGGCGGCATGTTCAACAACTACGCCGTCATCCAGGGCTGCGACCACTTCCTGCCCGTCGACATGTACGTGCCCGGCTGCCCGCCCCGCCCGGACATGCTGATCGACGCCATCTTCAAGCTCCGCCAGCAGGTGCAGCGCACCCCGATCGGCCCGAACGCCATCGCGGCGGTCGAGGAGAACGAGAAGCTGGCCCTGGCCGCTCCCGCCACCCACGAGATGAAGGGGCTCATGCGATGAACGACGAGAACCTTCCCGAGTCGTCCACCTCCGGCCTGCCAGCCGAGACGTCCGACGGCTTCAGCGCGCGCAGCGCCTTCGCCACCACCAAGGGCATGTGGTCGCGCGGCGCGGGGGACACCTCCGGCTACGGCGGCATCACTCGCAGCCTGCAGATGCCCGGCAGCTCCGAGCCCCCCTTCGACGACGAGGCCGCCGACGCCATCCACGGCCGGGCGCTCGAGGTGGTGCCCGCGCTGCGCGGCGCCCGCGTCCTGTACGACCGCGGTGAGCTGACCATCTTCGTCGACCGTGCCGAGCTGCCCGCCGTCGTGAAGGCCTTCCGCGACGACGCCTTCCTCCGCTTCGAGATCTGCATGTCCGTCTCGGGTGTGCACTACCCGCAGCAGACCGGTGCCGAGCTGCACGCCGTCTACCACCTGATCTCCATCACCCACAACCGTCGTGTGCGCCTCGAGGTCACCTGCCCCGACGCGGACCCGCACATCCCATCGGTCGTCGCCACCTATCCGATGGCCGACTGGCACGAGCGCGAGACCTGGGACCTGTTCGGCATCCAGTTCGACGGCCACCCCGCCCTCACGCGCATCCTGATGCCCGACGACTGGGAGGGCCATCCCCAGCGCAAGGACTACCCGCTGGGTGGCGTCGACGTCGAGTACAAGGGCGCCAGGGTTCCCGCCCCCGACAACCGGAGGACTTACTCATGAGCAGCACGCATGCAGCCACCGAGGACATCTTCGCCTCCCCGGGTGAAGCAACCGCGGACAGGGTCTACCTCGCGCAGGGCGGCGACTGGTCCGACATCGCCAACGAGCACGCGGAGCGCGGCGACGAGACGATCGTCGTCAACATGGGCCCGCAGCACCCCTCCACCCACGGCGTCCTTCGCCTGATCATGGAGATGGACGGCGAGACGGTGGTCTCCTGCCGCCCGGGCATCGGCTTCCTCCACACCGGCATCGAGAAGAACATGGAGTACAGGACGTGGACCCAGGGGGTCACCTTCTGCACCCGCATGGACTACGTCGCACCGCTGTTCAACGAGGCGGTCTACTGCCTCGGCGTCGAGAAGCTCCTCGGCATCACCGACGACATCCCTGAGCGCGCGAGCGTCATCCGCGTCCTCGTGATGGAGCTCAACCGCATCGCCTCGCACCTGGTGGCCATGGGCACCGGCGGCATGGAGATCGGCGCGCTGACGATGATGACCATCGCCTTCCGCGAGCGCGAGATGATCCTCGACTTCCTCGAGGGCATCTCCGGCCTGCGCATGAACCACGCGTTCATCCGCCCCGGAGGCGTGGCCAACGACCTGCCCGAGGGTGGCATCGACCACCTGCGAACCATCGTCGCGTGGCTGAAGAAGCACCTGCCCGAGTACGCGGCGTTCTGCAACGAGAACCCGATCTTCAAGCTCCGCATGTGCGACATCGGCAAGCTGAACCTCGCCCAGTGCATGTCGATGGGCGTCACCGGACCGCGCCTGCGCGGCACCGGCTTCGACTGGGACCTGCGCAAGGTCCAGCCGTACTGCGGCTACGAGACCTACGACTTCGAGACCATCACCTGGGAGGGTGACGACGCCTACGCCGCGTTCCGGATCCGTCTGGACGAGTGCTGGGAGTCGCTGAAGATCATCGAGCAGTGCATGGAGCGCCTCGAGAAGACCCAGGGACAGCCGATCATGGTGGCCGACGCGAAGATCGCGTGGCCCGCGTCGCTCTCGCTCGGCCCCGACGGCCAGGGCAACAGCAACGAGCACATCAAGCACATCATGGGCGAGTCGATGGAGGCCCTGATCCACCACTTCAAGCTCGTCACCGAGGGCTTCAAGGTTCCGGTGGGACAGGTCTACCAGGCCATCGAGTCCCCGAAGGGCGAACTGGGTGTCCACCTCGTCTCCGACGGCGGCACGCGCCCCTACCGGGCCCACTTCCGGGACCCCGGATTCAACCATCTGCAGTCGATGTCCATGCTGACCGAGGGCGGCATGATGTCCGACGTCGTGGTCTCCCTGGCGAGCCTCGACCCAGTTCTTGGAGGTGTGGACCGATGAGCGGCCACTTCGTCAGCGACTTCCCCGACTCCGGAGCGGTCGACTACTCGGACCAGTCGAGCAACATCGACGAGACCACGATCAGCGAGCTCCGCGAGCTCGCCGGCCGCTACCCGCAGGCACGCTCCGCGCTGCTGCCGATGCTGCACCTCGTGCAGTCGGTGGACGGCCGCGTGAGCCCCCGCGGCATCGAGGTCTGCGCCGACGTGCTGGGCATCTCCACCGCCCAGGTCTCCGGCGTGGCCACGTTCTACACCATGTACAAGCGCCGCCCGGCCGGCAAGCACCACGTCGGCGTCTGCACCACCGCCCTGTGCGCGGTGATGGGCGGCGACATGCTGCTGGACCGGGCCAAGAAGCGCCTCGGGATCGACGAGGGCCAGACCACGGCCGACGGCCAGGTCTCGCTCGAGCGCCTCGAGTGCAACGCCGCCTGTGACTTCGCCCCCGTGGTGATGGTCAACTGGGAGTACTTCGACAACATGACGCCGGAGACCACCGACGCCCTGCTCGACGCCCTGATGAGCGACCAGGAGGTGTCGTCGCCGCGCGGCGCCACCCTCACCTCGTGGCGGGCAGCCGAGCGCGTCCTCGCGGGCTTCCCCGACGGCCGCGCCGACGAGGGACCGTCGGCCGGCCCCGCCTCCCTGGTGGGCCTCGAGCTCGCCCGCGAGAACGACTGGCGCGCTCCCGACCCCGACAACCTGCCCAAGCCCGCGACGAAGGACGAGGAGGCGAAGTGACCGACACGGCGACCAACCCGGGTGTGGACGTCCTCACCCCTGTCCTGTCCGAGCACTGGGGGACCGAGAACTCCTGGAAGCTCTCCAGGTACGAGACCACCGGTGGCTACCGCGCCCTGCGCCGGGCCCTGGACATGCAGCCCGCCGACGTCATCTCGCTGGTGAAGGAGGCCAACCTGCGCGGCCGTGGTGGCGCAGGCTTCCCCACCGGCATGAAGTGGTCCTTCGTGCCGCAGGACAACCCGAACCCGAAGTACCTCGTGGTCAACGCCGACGAGTCGGAGCCGGGCACCTGCAAGGACATGCCGCTCATGATGGCCTCCCCCCACACGCTGGTGGAGGGCGTCATCATCTCGGCGTTCGCGATCAACGCACACACCGCGTTCATCTACTGCCGCGGCGAGGTGCTGCACATCATCCGCCGCCTCCAGCAGGCGGTGCGCGAGGCCTACGCCGCCGGCTACCTCGGCAAGAACATCCTCGGCACCGGCTACGACCTGGACATCATCGTCCACGCCGGCGCCGGCGCCTACATCTGCGGTGAGGAGACGGCACTGCTCGACTCCCTCGAGGGTCGACGCGGCCAGCCACGGCTGCGCCCGCCGTTCCCCGCCGTCGCGGGCCTGTACGCGTCGCCGACGGTGGTGAACAACGTCGAGTCGATCGCGTCGGTCCCGTCGATCATCGCCAACGGCGCGGCCTGGTTCCAGGCCATGGGCACCGAGAAGTCCAAGGGCTTCACGCTCTACTCGCTCTCGGGCCACGTCAAGCACCCCGGCCAGTTCGAGGCCCCGCTGGGCATCACCCTGCGTGAGCTGATCGAGCTCGGTGGGGGAGTGCGCGAGGGCCACGAGCTCAAGTTCTTCACCCCGGGTGGTTCCTCCACCCCGATCCTGACGGCCGAGAGCCTGGACATCCCCCTCGACTACGAGGGCATGGCCGGTGCCGGCTCGATGCTGGGCACCAAGGCGCTGCAGGTCTTCGACGAGACCACGTCGGTGGTGCGGACCACGCTGCGCTGGGTCGAGTTCTACAAGCACGAGTCCTGCGGCAAGTGCACCCCCTGCCGCGAGGGCACCTGGTGGCTGGTCCAGCTGCTGATGCGCTTCGAGGCGGGCACCGCCGAGGAGGGCGACATCGAGAAGATGCTCGATGCCTGTGACAACATCGGCGGCCGCTCGTTCTGCGCGCTCGCCGACGGTGCGGTGGCCGCCACCACGAGCGCGGTCAAGCACTTCCGGCACGAGTTCGAGCAGGGCTACCACACGCCCGCCTGGGAACTGTTCCCGTACGAGAAGAGCGCAGTGTTCGCAACGGATGGAGCCGCAAGATGAGCGTCGACGCCAAGATCGCCACGAGTGAGGTGGAGCCGGCCCCCAAGCTGGTCACCCTCACGATCGACGGCACCGAGGTCAGCGTCCCCGAGGGCACCCTGATCATCCGTGCCGCAGAGATGGTCGGAACCAACATCCCGCGCTTCTGCGACCACCCCCTGCTCGATCCCATCGGAGCCTGCCGCCAGTGCATGGTGGAGATCCCCGACGCGGGCAACGGACGCGGGTTCCCGAAGCCGCAGGCCTCCTGCACCATGCCGGTGGCCCAGGGCATGAAGGTCAACACCCAGGTCTCCTCGCCGGTGGCGGAGAAGGCCCAGCGCGGAATGCTGGAATTCCTCCTCATCAACCACCCGTTGGACTGCCCGATCTGCGACAAGGGCGGCGAGTGCCCCCTGCAGAACCAGTCGCTGAGCCACGGAGCGGGGGAGAGCCGCTTCGGCATGGCCAAGCGCACCTTCCCCAAGCCCATCAACATCTCCGCCCAGATCCTCCTGGACCGCGAGCGCTGCGTCCTGTGCGCGCGCTGCACCCGGTTCTCCGACGAGATCTCCGGTGACCCGTTCATCGCCCTCGTCGAGCGCGGTGCGCTGCAGCAGGTCGGCTTCTACGAGGACGACCCCTACGACTCGTACTTCTCCGGCAACGTCGTGCAGATCTGCCCCGTCGGCGCCCTGACTTCGGCCGCCTACCGGTTCCAGTCCCGGCCGTTCGACCTCGTCTCCACCACGACGACGTGCGAGCACTGTGCCGCTGGCTGCGAGCTGCGCACCGACCACCGCCACCACCAGGTCAAGCGCCGCCTCGCGGGCGAGGACCCGGAGGTCAACGAGGAGTGGAGCTGTGACAAGGGCCGCTTCGGCTTCATGTACGGCCGCGGCGAGGACCGCATCACCCGCCCGCTCGTGCGGCGCGACGGCGTCCTCCAGCCGGCGAGCTGGCCGGAGGCGATCGATGCCGCCGTCGACGGCCTGCGGGCCGCCGGTAGCGCCGTCGGTGTCCAGACCGGTGGCCGACTGACCGTCGAGAACGCCTACGCCTACTCGCGCTTCGCCCGCGCGGTGCTCGGCACCAACAACATCGACTTCCGCTCCCGCCCGCACTCCGCGGAGGAGGCCGAGTTCATCGCCGCCCGGGTCGCCGGGCGCAGCCTGGCCGAGTCGGTCACGAACCTCGACCTCGAGAAGGCCGACCACGTCGTGCTCGTGGCCTTCGAGCCCGAGGACGAGTCGCCGCTGGTGTTCCTGCGCCTGCGCAAGGCAAACCGGAAGAACGGCCTGAAGGTCACCACCCTGGCCCCCTTCTCCAGCCGCGGCAGCGACAAGTTGAACGCCGAGCTGCTCCAGGTGGCCCCCGGTGGTGAGGCGGCAGCCCTCGACTCGCTTGAGCTCGACTCCGGCGCGGTCATCCTCGTGGGTGAGCGCGCAGGCGTCCTGCCCGGGCTCCTGACCGCGGTCGCGGCCAAGGCCGACGCCAGCGGTGCCCGCCTCGCCTGGATCCCGCGCCGTGCCGGTGACATGGGAGCCATCGAGGCCGGCTGCCTGCCGAACCTGCTCCCGGCCGGTCGCCCGCTGGACGACGCCGCGGCCCGGGTGGACGTCTCCTCCGCCTGGGGCGGCACCCCGATCTCCGCCGAGCCCGGCCTGTCCGCCGTCGAGCAGTTCGCCGCCGCCGCATCGGGTGACCTCAAGGCGCTGATCCTCGCGGGCGTGGACCCGGCCGACCTGGCCGACCCCGCCGCCGCGCTGGCAGGCCTGGAGGGCGCGGACTTCGTCGTCAGCATCGAGCAGCGCCAGAGCGCAGTCACCGAACGTGCCAACGTGGTCTTCCCCGCCGCGCTGGTGGAGGAGCAGGCCGGTCACTTCATCAACTGGGAGCACCGCGAGCGCCCCGTCGCACTCGTGAACCGCGCCAACCGCACCCCGATGACGGATCTGCGGATCATCGCAGCCCTGGGCGACGCCCTCGGCTCCGAGCTCGGCTTCCGCACCCCGGCGGACGCGTTCGCCGACCTCACCGAACTGGGCACCTGGGAGGGGGCCCGTCCCAGCGGCCCCAAGGTCGCCGACGGCGGGGTCCCCGAGGGCCACGTCGTCTCCTCGTGGCGCGAACTGCTGGACGCCTCCAGCGGCAACGACTACGAACTGGCACTGCGCGCCACGGCCCGACCCGCCGTCGTGCGGGTCTCCCCGGCCACCGCCGCCCAGCTCGGACTCGGCGACGTCGCGTCCGTGTCCGTGGGCGACGCGAAGGTCGAGCTCGCGGTCATGGTCACCAACAGCATGGCCGACAACGTCGTCTGGGTCCCCGCCAACCCCGGTGTGGGCAGCGGCGACAGGCTCCCCGCCGTGGTGGGCAGTCCCGTCACCGTCCAGGCAGTCAACGCTGAAGAAGGAGTTCAGGCATGAACGTGTTCTTCCAGGACCCATGGTGGCTCATCCTCATCAAGGTGGTCGCCCTCTTCGTGATCCTGCTCGTCTGGACTATCTTCAACGTCTGGTACGAGCGCCGCCTCGTGGCGAAGATGCAGCACCGTCTCGGTCCCATCATGAACGGCCCCTTCGGCCTGGGACAGGCACTGGCCGACGGCACGAAGCTCATCTTCAAGGAGGACTTCCGCCCGCAGGGCACTGACCGGTTGGTGTTCAACCTCGGTCCGCTGCTCACCGGTGTGGCTGCCTTCACCACTTGGACCGTCATCCCGTTCGGCGGCCAGGTGGAGATCTTCGGGCACACCACGCGCCTCCAGGTCACCGACCTGCCCGTGGCCGTGCTGTTCATCATCGCGATCGCGTCGGTGGGCATCTACGGCATCGTGCTGGCCGGCTGGGCGTCGAACAACACCTACTCGTTCCTGGGCGCGATCCGCTCCTCGGCACAGATGATCTCCTACGAGATCGCCATGGGCCTCTCGATCGTCGGCGTGTTCCTGCTGTCCGGCTCGATGTCCACCCACGCCATCGTGGAGGCTCAGTCGAACCCGATCATCTTCCGCGTGCCGTTCACCGAGATGCAGTTCGACGTCGGCATCACCGGTTGGTACGCCATCCTCCTGCTGCCGTCGTTCATCATCTACGGCATCTCGATGGTCGGCGAGACCAACCGGGCACCGTTCGACCTGCCCGAGTGCGAGTCCGAGCTGGTCTCCGGCTACATGACCGAGTACTCCGGCTTCCGCTACGCCATGTACTTCCTCGCGGAGTACATCAACATGGCCACCGTGTCCGCCGTGGCCGTCACGCTGTTCCTCGGTGGCTACCTGCCACCGTGGCCGCTGAACCTGATCCCGGGGATCGACAACCCGTGGTTCGGGCCGATCTTCTTCATCATCAAGGTCCAGCTCGTGTTCTCGATCTTCGTGTGGCTGCGCGGCACCCTGCCCCGCTTCCGCTACGACCACTTCATGGACCTCGGCTGGAAGGTGCTGATCCCGGTCTCGATCCTCTGGATCGTCATGATCGCGCTCGCACCGCAGTACACCATCGGGCTGGCCGTGGCCCTGCTCGCGATCCTGATCGCGTTCAGCGGGCGCACCGACGCCGCCGAGAAGGAAGAAATCGACACCGACGAGCCGTTCGACGCGTTCGCCGGCGGCTATCCCGTGCCCCCGCGGCCGGGCCAGGTGCTGCCCGAACTCGCAGGCGTCGTCACGGTTCCCGCCGGTTCCGGCGAGGAAAAGCAAGGGGAGGAGAACTGATGGGCATCTTCGATCCGTGGGCCGGATTCGGTGTCACGTTCAACACCATGTTCCGGAAGACCTTCACGCAGGGCTACCCGCAGAAGGGCAAGGAGAAGGTCACGATGCCCCGCTTCCACGGGCGTCACCAGCTGAACCGCTGGCCCGACGGCCTGGAGAAGTGCGTGGGCTGCGAGCTGTGCGCCTGGGCGTGCCCCGCCGACGCCATCTACGTCGAGGGTGCGGACAACACCGACGACCAGCGGTTCTCGCCCGGCGAGCGCTACGGCCACGTGTACCAGATCAACTACCTGCGCTGCATCTTCTGCGGGTACTGCATCGAGGCCTGCCCGACGCGTGCACTGACCATGACCAACGAGTTCAAGCTCGCCGACGACAACCGTCGCGACCTGATCTACACCAAGGACGAGCTGCTCGCGCCGCTCATCTCGGGCATGGAGCAGCCGCCGCACCCGCGTCGCCTCGGTGACGACGAGCAGGCATACTTCCTCGGGCTGCCCGAGACCGGACAGCCCGACACCCGCACACCTGCCCAGGGAGCCGCCAAATGACCTCCTTCATCCCACTGGTGAGTGCCGGTGAGGTTGCCTTCTGGGTCTGCGGCCCGATCGCGATCCTGCTGGCGGTGGGCATGGTCCTGATGCGCAAGCCCGTGCACAGCGCCATCTGCATCGCAGGCGTGATGCTCGCGCTGGCCGTCATGTACGCCGCGCAGGACGCACCGTTCCTCTTCGTCATCCAGATCATCGTCTACACGGGCGCGATCCTGATGCTGTTCCTGTTCGTGGTCATGCTCGTCGGCGTCGACACCTCAGATTCCGTGGTCGAGACACTCAAGGGCCACCGCGTCGCCTCGTTCCTGGCCGTCATCGGCCTGGCCGTGCTGCTCGTGATGGCCGTCGGCCAGGTCTTCGAGGGCGAGCCTGCAGGCCTCGCGGCCGCCAACGAGGAGTTCGGCGGCAACCTCGAGGGACTGGCGGCCCTCCTGTTCTCGCGCTACGTGTTCGCCTTCGAGGCCACCGCCGCCCTGCTGATCACCGCAGCGGTCGGCGCGATGGTCCTCGCCCACGGCGAGCGCCTAAAGGCGAAGAAGTCCCAGGTCGTCCAGGCCCAGGAGCGCATGGAGGCCTACGCGGCCGAGGGCAAGCACCCCGGCGTGCTTCCGAACTCCGGCGTCTACGCCCGTTTCAACGCCATCCACGCGCCGGCGCTCCTGCCCGACGGCAGCGTCGCCGAGGCCTCGGTCTCGGAGACGCTCACCGCTCGAGGCGCGATCGTGGCAGTCGACCAACTGCGCACCCCCGCCGACAGGGCCTTCAAGGCCATCGAACGGGTCCACTCCGACGCTGAGGGAGAAAGCGAATGAGCAGCGAACCGTACCTGGTGGTCTCGGCGATTCTCTTCGCCATCGGAGTCCTCGGGTTCCTCGTGCGCCGCAACGCGATCATCGCGTTCATGAGCGTGGAGCTGATGCTGAACTCCGTCAACCTGTCACTGGTGACGTTCGCCCGGCAGCACGGGAACCTCGACGGCCAGGTGGGCACCTTCTTCGTGATGGTGGTCGCCGCGGCGGAGGTCGTGGTCGGACTGGCGATCATCGTCGCCGTCTACCGTGCCCGCCGATCGGCCTCCGTCGACGACGCCAACCTGCTGAAGTTCTAAGGGGCCTGAAGAGTGCAA
Organism: Tessaracoccus rhinocerotis; assembly: GCF_007197885.1. GTDB lineage: Bacteria > Actinomycetota > Actinomycetes > Propionibacteriales > Propionibacteriaceae > Arachnia > Arachnia rhinocerotis. The sequence continues at coordinate 745,263 of NZ_VKKG01000001.1, read as the reverse complement.
CTCCTGGAAATCGTCAACGCCGTCCCGGCCAGTGGGCTGTTCAGCCTCGCCTGGCTGCTGATCGCGATCCCGCTGGCCAGCGCGGCCCTGCTGCTCGTGCTCGGGCGCTACTCGGACAAGTGGGGCCACATCCTGGCCACCGCCGCACCGCTCGCCTCGTTCACGATCGGGCTGGTGCTGTTCGGTCAGATGCTGTCCGCTGACGAGGGCTCCCGCGCCGCGTCCGTGCCGCTGTTCGAGTGGTTGTCCACGGGAAACTGGACCATCGAGGTCGGTCTGCTGGTCGACCAGCTCTCGATCCTGTTCGTGCTGCTGATCACCGGCGTCGGATCCCTGATCCACATCTACTCGATCGGCTACATGGCCCACGACGACCGTCGCCGCCGGTTCTTCGCGTACCTGAACCTGTTCATCGCGGCCATGCTGCTGCTGGTGCTCGCCGACAACTACCTGGTGCTGTTCGTCGGCTGGGAGGGCGTCGGCCTGGCGTCCTACCTCCTGATCAGCTTCTGGCAGCACCGCCCCTCCGCAGCCGCCGCCGGACAGAAGGCCTTCGTGGTCAACCGGGTCGGCGACCTCGGCATGGCGATGGCCATCTTCACGATGCTGGCCTGGTTCGGCTCGAGCTCGTTCAGTGACGTGAACGCCGGCGCCGCGGAACTGACCCCGTTCTGGGCCACCCTGCTCGGTCTCCTGTTGCTGCTCGGCGCCTGCGGCAAGTCCGCACAGGTGCCGCTCCAGTCGTGGCTGCTGGACGCCATGGAGGGCCCGACCCCGGTCTCCGCACTGATCCATGCCGCGACGATGGTCACCGCCGGCGTCTACCTCGTGGTCCGCTCCAACGCGATCTACGCGCAGAGCGAGATCGCACTGACGGCCGTCGCGATCGTCGGCACGGTCACGCTGCTCGCCGGCGCCTGGATCGGTTCCAGCAAGGACGACATCAAGAAGGTCCTGGCCGGATCCACCATGTCGCAGATCGGCTACATGATGCTGGCCGCGGGTCTCGGCCCGGTGGGTGCCGCATTCGCGATCTTCCACCTCATCACCCACGGCTTCTTCAAGGCCAACATGTTCCTCGGCGCCGGGTCCGTGATGCACGGCATGGACGACGACGTGGACATGCGCCACTACGGGGGCCTGTCCAAGGCGATGCGCGTCACGTTCATCACCTTCGCCGCCGGCTACCTCGCCATCATCGGGTTCCCGTTCACCGCCGGCTTCTACTCCAAGGACCACATCATCGAGGCCGCCTTCGACCAGAACACCGTCCTCGGCGTGCTGGCACTCATCGGCGCCGGTGTCACCGCGTACTACATGACGCGCCTGATGGTGATGACCTTCTTCGGCAAGAAGCGCTGGGCCGACGACGTGCACCCGCACGAGTCCCCGCTGGTGATGACCGTCCCGCTGATCATCCTGGCGATCGCCTCCCTGGGAGCGGGCCTCGCGATGAACGGCTGGATCCAGGGCTGGCTCGCGCCGCCCACCGGCCACGAGGTCCACGACACGCCGCTGGTGCACTTCACCACCATCGGCCTGCTGACCCTCGCCGTCGTGATCGTCGGCGTCCTCGTCGGCTGGTTCCTGCACCGGGGCGAGATCCCCCGCAACGAGCCCACCACGAAGAACCCACTGGTGCTCGCCGGCCGGGCGGACCTCTACGGCGACGCACTCAACGAGCACGCCATCATCCGGCCCACGCGCGGCCTCTCGAAGGGCGTCGCGGCCATCGACCGCGGTGTCGTCGACGGGCTCACGATGGGCTCGGCCTCCCTCGCAGGCGGCCTGTCGGCCTGGCTGCGGACGGCCCAGAACGGTTACGTTCGCACCTATGGCCTGACCCTGGTCATCGGAATCGTGGCCCTCGCGGCCATCGTGTTCTTCGGACAGCTGGTCTGAGGAGGAAGGCACAATGATCAACTCGATTCCCCTGCTGACCATTCTGGCGCTCCTGCCGCTGGTGGGCGCCCTGGTACTGCTGCTGCTCAAGGGCAACACGGGCAAGCTCGTCGGTCTGGGCTTCGCCCTGACCACCACCATCCTCGGCGTGGTCGCCTTCGTCCTGTCCCTCGGCGGTCCGCTCGTCGAGAACGTCCCCTGGATCCGCGCCATCGGCGCCAACTACGCGCTGGAGCTCGACGGCCTCAGCGGTGTGCTGGTGCTGCTGACCGTGATCCTCGTCCCCGTGGTCATGATCGCGGAGTGGAACGTCGACGAGACGCCCGCTGCCCGGTGGACCGGCCGCACCTACTTCTCGCTGGCCCTGATGATGCAGACCTTCGCGCTGTACGTGTTCATGGCCGGCGACCTACTGCTGTTCTACATCGTCTTCGAGGCGACCCTGATCCCGATGTACTTCCTCATCGGTGGCTGGGGCGGCGCGAAGCGCAGCGCTGCAGCGATGAAGTTCCTGCTCGTGTCCCTGGCCGGTGGCCTGGTGATGCTCGTTGGCGTGGCCGGCGTCTACGCCGTCGGTGCCCAGCAGGGCCAGGTCAGCTTCCTGCTGTCCGACCTGCAGCAGATCGACTTCGGCGGCGCCGTGGGCAACTGGCTGTTCGTCGCCTTCTTCTTCGCGTTCGCACTGAAGGCGCCGCTGGTCGGCCTCCACACCTGGCTGCCCGACGCGGCGGAGCAGGCGCGTGCCGGAACCTCCACCCTGCTCGTGGGCGTCCTCGACAAGATCGGTGCCTTCGGGATGATCAAGGTCTGCCTGATGGTGTTCCCGGAGGCGAGCCGCTGGGCCACCCCGGTGATCCTGGTCTGGGCCATCGTGTCCATGATCTACGGCGCCCTGATGGCCTTCGGGACCAAGGACCTGCTGCGGTTCGTGTCCTACACCTCCATCAGCCACTTCGGCTTCATGGTCTTCGGCATCTTCGCCATGACCACCCAGTCCCTGACGGGCTCCATCTTCTACATGCTCGCCCACGGCTTCTCCAGCGCGGCGCTGTTCCTGGTGATCGGGTTCCTCGTCCACCGGCGCGGCACAGCGGAGATCTCCGCCTTCGGCGGCGTCCAGAAGGTGGCCCCCGTGCTCGCCGGATTCCTGCTGATTGCCGGGCTGGCGACGCTGTCCCTGCCGGGCCTGGCGAACTTCGTCAGTGAGTTCCTGGTGATGGCGGGAGCCTGGCAGCGCTACCCGATCCACACCGCCGTCATCACGATCGGCATGGTGTTGGCCGCGGTCTACGTGCTCAGCATGTACCGCAGGACCATGACCGGGCCCGTCACGAGCCAGACCGCGGAACACATCACCGAGGACCTGACCACGCGCGAGCGCGCTGCCGTCGTCCCGCTCCTGGTGCTGCTGCTGGTGTTCGGGTTCTACCCGTCGCCGATCCTCGACGTCGTCGACGATGCGGCCACCGGTGTGATGTCCGTCGTCGGGGTCCAGGACCCCGCCCCGCAGATTGAGGAAGGCAACTGATGAGCACGATCCTTGAGATCACTGCGCCGACACTGGAATGGCTTCAGCTGTCCCCGCTACTGGTGCTCCTGGGTGCGGGCGCCGTGGGCGTCCTCGTCGAGGCCTTCGTCCCTCGCACGGCGCGCTACGCCGTCCAGGTGTTCATCGCGGGTCTCGCCGTCGTCGCGGCGCTCGGGCTGACCATCAACAACTGGGTCGCCGGCGAGACCGGCATCGCGGCGATGGGATCGGTCGTCACTGACGGACCCACGTACGTGTTCTGGACCATGCTGCTGGTGTTCGGACTGGGTGGCGTCGCACTGTTCGCCGAGCGCGGCGTCGGAGGAGGCCAGTCCGCGTTCGCAGCGTCGGCCGCGACGGTCCCCGGGTCGCCGCTCGAGCGCGAGGCCGAGCGCCTCAAGCGCGAGCACACGGAGGTCTTCCCGCTGCTGGTGTTCGCGCTGTTCGGGATGCTGCTGTTCGTCGCCTCGAACGACCTGCTGATCCTGTTCGTGGCGCTGGAGATCCTCTCGTTGCCGCTGTACCTGCTCTCCGGCATGGCCCGCCGCCGTCGCCTGCTGAGCCAGGAGGCCGCGCTGAAGTACTTCCTGCTGGGTGCGTTCGCCTCGGGCTTCTTCCTGTTCGGTGCCGCCCTGCTCTACGGCTACTCCGGCAGTTTCGAGCTGGGCGCGATCGCGGACGCCATCACCGAGGGCACCAGCAGCAACCTGCTGCTGTTGGCCGGCATGGTGCTGCTGGCGGTCGGGCTCCTGTTCAAGATCGGCGCGGTGCCGTTCCACGCCTGGACCCCCGACGTCTACGTCGGCGCCCCCACGCCCGTCACCGGGTTCATGGCCATCGCGACGAAGACGGCCGCCGTCGGTGCGCTGCTGCGCATCTTCTACGTCGCCCTGGGCGCGGCGCGCTGGGACTGGCAGCCGCTCCTGACCGGCGTCGCCATCGCCACGATGCTCGTCGGCTCCGTCGTCGCCCTGGTGCAGACCGACGTAAAGCGACTGCTGGCCTACTCCTCGATCGCGCACGCGGGCTTCATCCTCGTGGGCGCGGTCGGAGTGGTGGCCGCCGCCGAGGACGTCTCCCTCAACAGCGTCGGCTCCATCGCTTTCTACCTGCTGGCCTACGGCTTCGCCACGCTCGGCGCGTTCGCCATCGTCACGATGGTGCGTCGCTCCGGCGGGGAGGCCAACCACCTGAACGCCTGGCGCGGTCTCGGCAGGTCGCACCCCGTCGTCGCCACCGTGATGACGCTGTTCCTGCTCAGCTTCGCCGGCATCCCGCCGACCGCCGGCTTCGTCGGCAAGCTCGCGGTGTTCGCGGCGGCCTGGGCCGGTGGCTACGGCTGGCTGGTCTTCCTCGCGGTGGTGTTCAGCCTCGTGGCTGCGTTCCTCTACCTCAAGATCGTCGTCGCCATGTGGTTCCAGGACCCGGTGGAGGGTGAGACCGCAGAGGTCGCCACGCCGTCACTGTGGACCTGGTGCGTGCTCGTGGTGGCCGCGTTGGCTACGATCGTCCTCGGCATCCTGCCCGGTGGGCTGCTCGAACTGTTCAACGGCGCCGCCGAGTTCATCCGCTGACCCGTCGGGTCGGCCAACGAGGAGGAAAGTTGTCACAGGTGGTCCACCCGGACGAGCTGACTCGGCTGTCCGAGCGTTTCGAGGAGCGCCTGCTCGAGGTGGCCATGGCCGACTCGGACTTCGTCTCCGAGGCGGCCACGCACATCATCGCCGCCGGCGGCAAGCGCTTCCGGCCGACCCTGGTGTTCGTCTGCTCGCGGTTCGGCGGGGACGTGGACGAGGAGGAGCTGATCAAGGCCGCCCTCGTGATGGAGCTGACCCACGTGGCCAGCCTCTACCACGACGACGTCATGGACGACGCCACGGTGCGCCGCGGAACCCCGTCGGCCAACGTGATGTGGGGCAACCACGTCGCCATCCTGGTGGGGGACTGGCTGTTCACCCGCGCGTCCACGACGGTGAACGAACTCGGGCGTGACTTCGTCGACCTGCAGGCCGCCACGTTCACCCGACTGGTGCAGGGGCAGATCGCCGAGACGGTCGGCCCCCGCGAGGGCGACGACCCGCTCGAGCACCACCTGCGGGTGATCGCGGACAAGACCGGGTCCCTGATCGCGGCCTCCGCCCGCTTCGGCGGGATGGTTGCCAGCGCCCCTGGGGAGGTGCTGGACGCCCTGAGCGCGTTCGGCGAGGAGTTGGGAGCCGTCTTCCAGCTCAGCGACGACCTCATCGACATCACCTCCACCACGACCGGCAAGACCCCGGGGATCGACCTGCGCGAGGGTGTCCCCACGCTGCCGACGCTGATGCTCGCGGCCTCCGACGATCCGGCCGACGAGGCGCTGAAGGCGAGGATCGCGGGAGACCTGACCTCGGACGAGGCCCTCGCCGACACCCTCGCGGAGCTCCGCGCCCACCCCGTGATGGAGCGGGCGCGGGCCGAGGTGCGCCGCCGGGCGGAGTCCGCCAGACGGCACCTGGACATCCTCCCCGAGGGCGAGGCCAAGGACCTGCTGCTGCAGTACTGCGACGACCTCGTCGACAGGACTGCGTGACCCGTCGGTGACCGAGCGGGCCGCCCCCGTCACCCGAAGGTGACAGGGGTGGTGAGCACGCGGCCCTCGCCGACGACGCGGCGCTCTCCAGTCAGCACCACCGCGAGCCCGTCGAGCCTGTCCTCCGAGGAGTGGCCGGCCGACAGCAGGACCTCACCGGGCTCGACGATGCGTTGCAGGTCGGTGCCCGTGAAGGACGTGCGGTCGGCGTGCACCTCGAAGGTGAGCCGCCGCGACTCGCCGGCCGCCATGTCCACCTTCGCGTAGCCGATCAGCTGCTTGAGGGGTCGCACGACCTCCGCCCACGGGTCCTCCAGGTAGAGCTGGACCGTCTCGGAGCCGTCCCGATCGCCGGTGTTGGTGACCGTCACCGAGTAGTTAACGACGCCGTCGACGGGGATCTCCAGGGCGGAGACGGCGGCATCGTTCAGCCGGAAGCTCGTGTAGGAGATGCCGTGGCCGAAGGGGAACACCGGGCGCGGGTCGAGGTTGGAGATGCCGTCGGAGAACCACCCGAGCGAGGGCGCCAGGTAGGTGCCGGGCTGGGCGCCGTGGCCCGAGGGGATCCCGATGGGGAGCCGGCCCGACGGGTTCAGCTCACCGGTCAGGACCCGGGCGAGCACGTCGCTGCCCTCGACTCCCGGCATGAAGGCCTGGACGATGGCGGCGCAGCGGCCGGCGTACTCTCCGAGCGCATAGGGCCGGCCCGTGACCAGTACGAGGACCACCCGGGTCCCGGTGGCCAGCACTGCCTCCACGAGTTCGCCCTGCCGGCCGGGCAGGCGCAGGTCCGCCACGTCGCAGCCCTCGCCGGAGGTGCCGATGCCGAACATGCCTGCGATGTCGCCCACCGTGACGATCGTCACGTCTGCCGATGCCGCCAGCTCGACGGCTTCGGCGAGCTGCTCGTCGGTCCCGTCGGTGAAGCCACAGCCAGCCGCGAACGAGACGTCGCCGCCCAGCGCCGCAGGGAGCACGTCGTCGAGCCGGTCGATCTCGAGTCCGGTCTCCTTGCCGCCGTCGCGGGACAGGACGTGGTTCGGGAACGCGTAGCAGCCCATGTAGGAGCGCACGTCGGTCCAGACGGGCCCGACGACCGCGACCCGGCCCGGCGAGGCGAGCGGGAGGATGCCGTCGTTGGCCAGCAGGATCACCGACTCCTCGGCGACCCGGCGGGCGACGTCGCGGTTGTGCTGCGAGTCGAGGTCGCGCTCGGAGTCCGTGCCCTGCAGCGGCTCCCAACCCTCGTCGAGCAGGCCCAGTTCGGCCTTCTGCGTCAGTACGCGCAGCACGGCGGTGTCCACCGTGGCCTCGTCGAGGAGGCCCTGCTCGATGGCGGAGCGGAGGTGACCGTAGGGGCCGGTCGCGGGCAGTTCGACGTCGAGGCCGGCGCGCAGCGCCAGCGCCGCCGCGTGGGCGGGGCTCTGCGCGATGCGGTGGGTCTTGGTGAGGAACTCGATGGACCAGTAGTCGCTCACCACGGGACCCTCGAAGCCCCAGCGCTCGCGGAGCACCTCGGTGAGGAGCCAGCGCGACGACGTGGCGGGAACCCCGTCGATGTCGCAGTAGGAGTTCATCACGGACTTGGCCCCGCCCTCGCGGACCGCCATCTCGAACGGCGGCAGGATGATGTCCTCGAGTTCGCGGCGGCCCATCGAGATGGGGGCGTGGTTGCGGCCGGCGCGGGAGGCGGCGTAGCCGGCGAAGTGCTTGAGGGTGGCGTGCACGCCGGCGGCCTGCAGGCCCTGCACGTACGCGGTGCCGACGGTGCCGACGAGGTAGGGATCCTCACCGGTGGTCTCCTCGACGCGGCCCCAGCGGTAGTCGCGCACCACGTCGAACAGCGGGGACAGGCCCTGGTGGACTCCGACGGCGGCGAGGTCTTCGCCGATGGCCCGCGCCATCTCCCGGATCAGCTCGGGCCGCCAGGTGGCTCCCCAGGCGATCGCGGCAGGGTAGACCGTGGCGCCGAGCGTGGTGAAGCCGGTGAGGCACTCCTCGTGGGCCAGGGCCGGCACTGAGAAGCGGGAGGCCGCGGTCACGTCGGCCTGCCGCGACGCGAGCCGCGCGAGGCCCTCGGGGACGCTGACCGGGTCGGTGCCGAAGGTGCGGGTGAGGTGCCCCATGCCGTTGACGACTGCCTGCTGCCAGGTCTTCTGGTGGGACTTGAAGGCGTGCTCCATCGGAGCGACGTCATGGGTCTCCACCTCGTCGTCAACAGGCTTGTCGGAGGCGCGGTGCCAGTGGGAGCCCAGTTGGGCCGCCTTCTCCTCGAGGGTCATCTCGGCGAGCAGGGCGGCGGCGCGCTCGGCGGGAGCGAGGCCGGGGTCTTGCCAGGGGAGCATGGTGGTGTCCTTGTGCATGGGGGGATCAGCCCTTCACCGCGCCCTGCAGGCCACCGACGATGCGGCGCTGCATGGCGAGGAAGAAAATGAGTGCGGGAATCATGGAGAGGGTCGTGAACGCGAACACGCCGGCGGTGTCGGACGAGTGCTCGGAGGAGTAGTCGGCGACGCCCAGGGGGAGCGTGCGCATGTCTCCCTGCAGCAGCAGCAGCGGCAGCAGGTAGGCGTTCCAGGAACCGACGAACGCGAGCACGCCGACGGTGACCAGCCCCGGCCCGGAGAGGGGGAGCATGATGCGGGTGAACACTCGCAGCCGACTGGCGCCGTCGATGAAGGCAGCCTCCTCAAGCTCCGGTGGGATGGCCTGGAGGAAGGGTCGCAGGATGACGATTGTCATCGGCAGCGCGAAGGCGGCCTGGGGGAGCGCGATGCCCCACCAGTTGTTGCTCAGGCCGAGGTCCTTGCTGATGATGATGAACAGGGGGATGGCGGCGACGGTGGCCGGGAACAGCAGTCCGGTCACGAAGATCATGTACAGCTTCTCGCGGTGGCGGAAGTTGTAGCGCGCCAAGGGGTAGGCGGCCATCAGGCCGAACAGCATCACCATCACGGTGGTGAGCAGGGCGATGACCGTCGAGTTCATCGCGTAGACCCAGAAGCTGGGGTTGGCCACAACCCCGATGTAGTTGGTCCAGACCCACGGGTCCGGCATGCCGGCGGGGTTCTCGGCCAGCTGCGCGTTGGTGCGGAACCCGCCGAGGACGGCGTAGAGGACCGGCCCGAGGGTGAACGCCACGAGCACGAGGGCGATGAAGTAGGTGACGGGGCCCGCGCTGCCGTCGCGGTGGCGGCGGCGGGTCGGGGAGTCCTGGGTGGCCGGGGCGGCCAGGGTAGTGGCGGTCATCGGCCGGCCTTCTTCCGGGGCTGGACGTCCTGCTGGTTGTCGCGGCCGAGGACGAACCTCTGGTAGACCAGCGCCAGGACGAGGGCGATTACGAACAGGACGACCGATGCGGCACCGGCGATGCCGTAGTTGGAGCGCCGGGTGCCCTCGTTGATCAGGAACGTCGCCATGGTGGTGGTGGCGTTCGCGGGACCGCCCTTGGTGAGGATCCAAACCATGTCGAACAGTTGCAGCGAGCCGACCATGGACAGGAACGCCCAGGTCCGCAGCGTGGGGCCGAGCAGCGGGATGGTGATGTGCCACTGGATCCGCCACCACGAGGCGCCGTCGATCTGGGCTGCCTCGTCCACGTCGGCCGGGATCGACTGCAGGCCGGCCAGGAACAGGATGATGGCGAGGCCGACGTACTTCCAGGTCAGCACCACCATGACGGTCCACAGGGCGATCTCGGGTGTCCCGAGGAAGCCCTGGGGGGGTGGGGTGATCCCGATGGCGCTCAGCACGTTCTCGATGAAGCCGTAGCGCGGGGTGAGAAGCTGGAACCACACCACGCCGGCGATCACCTCGGCCAGGACGTAGGGCACGAACACGAGGGTCCGCACCAGGCCCTGGAACTTCATCTTCCGGTTCAGCAGCAGCGCGATCGCGATGCCGATGGGCAGTTGGATGGCGATCGACGCGACCACGATGAACATGTTGTGCCCGAGGGCACCCAGGAACACGTCGTCGGTGAGCACCGAGATGTAGTTTCGCAGTCCGACGAAGTCGACCAGCGGTCCGAAGCCCTTCCAGCGGAAGACGGACAGCTCCACCGCCCGCAGCATGGGCCACACGACGAACATCGCGAACAGGATGAGCGCAGGGGCCGTGAACAGCAGCACCTCGAGGGCCATGCCCCAGTTGCGGCGCCGTTTGCGGGGACCCTGCCCGGGCGGGCGCTCCGAGATGGAGCGCCCGCCGGTGGAGGTTGTTGCGAGGGTGGAGGCTGACATTTGTGCTTACTTCTCCGCGTCAGCTGCCTGTTGGATGGCGTCGACGATGCCCTGCGGGCTCGACTGGCCGGCGAAGACCAGCGCGATCTCGTCGTTCATCGCGCCACCGACGGAGGTTCCGAAGGCCGTGTCCAGGTAGAGCTGGACGCGTTCTGCGGAGTCACGCACCTCGAGGAGTGCGGCGAGCGCCTCGTCCTGGACGAACTCGGTGGCGTTCGGGTTGGTGGGCAGACCCATGTCCAACTCCGCGAAGCCCTGCTGGATCTCGTCGGAGAGCAGGTACTCGACGAAGTCGACGGCCTGCTGCGGTGCGGTCTCGGGGACGCCCCAGGCGTCGCCGCCGCCGAGCGGGAAGCTCGGGTCACCCTCGCCGCCGTCGACCGCGGGGAACGGGAACCAGCCGGTGGCGTCGCCGAGGCCGGTGCCGTCCTCGGTCAGGCCCTGCATGACGCCGGGCTCCCAGTGGCCGGCGAGTTCCATCGCGACCTTGCCGGTGGCGAGGAGTCCCGAAGCGCTCGTGGGGCCGGACTGGGCCTCGGTGGTGAGGAAGCCCGCGTTGAACGGCTCGGCCGCGACCAGCTCCTGCAGGCTCTCGCCCGCACGGATGAAGCACGGGTCGGAGAAGTCGAGGGTGGTGGTGGCGGTGTCGATGACCTCGGCACTGCACTGGCGCAGCGCGAAGTAGTACCAGTAGTGCGCTGCGGGCCACTTGCTGCCGGCGCCGACCGAGATGGGCTCGATGCCGGCTGCCTTCAGCTTGTCGACCGCGTCGTACAGGTCTGCCATGGTCTCGGGAGTGCCCTCGATGCCGGCCTGCTCGAAGAGCTCGGTGTTGTACCAGAACCCGACGACGCCGATCGAGAAGGGCAGGGCGTAGGTGCGCCCGTCGACCTGCCAGCCCGCCGCGCTGCCGCCGACGGTCTCGATGGTCTCCGGCACGAGGTCCGTGAGGTCCTTGACGAGGCCGACCTCGACCTTGTCGACGAGCTCGCCGCCGCCGCGCTCCATGTAGACCTCGGGGACGTCACCGGACTGCCAGGCAGCCTCGAGCTTGGTGAGCATGTCCTCGTGCTGCATGGCGCTGACCTCGATGGTCACGCCGGGGTTGGCGGCCTCGAAGTCCGCAGCCACCTTGTCGTAGTAGTCCTTGCCGTCGCCGGTGTTCGAGTTGTGCCACCAGCGCAGGGTCACGTCCTCACCCTGTGCGGTCGTGGTGTCACCCCCGCCGGTGGTCGCGCCGTCGCCGGGGCCGTCGGTGGCCCCGCCGCAGGCGGTGAGCAGCATTGATGCGGCTGCAGCGATCCCAAGGATCCGTCGCTTCTTCATTGAAACCTCCAGGTTTGCCTTCGCGAAAGCTTTCGCGAAACGTGCTAGGTAGGATTAGTTTAACCGTAGTTCTAATTCTGTCAACTGAGCGACAACTAGTGTTACACAGGCGTTGCCAATGCCCGAAACGTTTCGTATGCTGAGTGCGTGAGCGAACTGACTGGAGAGCGTGTACGGCTTGATGACGTGGCGCGGCGAGCGGGTGTTTCGCGTGCCACTGCCTCCAAGGCGGTCAACGGCCGCGTTGACGTCTCGACAGCCACCCGCGCACGCGTGCTGGCGGCGGCCGAGGCGCTGGGATACGTCCCTGCCGGAGGCGAGCAGCGCAACTCCTACCCGCTGATCGCGCTGGTGGCCGACAACCTCACCAGCACGTACACCCTGGACATCCTGCGTGGCGCCGCCACCGCGGCCATGGCCCACGGTGTGGCCCTCGTCTCCTTGTACACCCCGCCCGACAGCGTCCAGCGGGACCCGGTTCCACTGGGGGACCACTGGTTCGAGATGGTCAAGGCCCAGGACTACGTCGGAGTCATCGTCGTCACCTCCAGGCTGTCCTCCCGGCAGTTGGCGAAGGTCCGAGAGCTCGGGATCTCGCTGGTCTCCATCGACCCCGCCAACGCCATGCCGCCGGACTTCACCAGCATCGGGGCCACGAACTGGAACGGCGGCGTCGAGGCCACCCAGCACCTGATCGAACAGGGGCACAGGCGCATCGGCTTCGTCCGCGGGACGCCTGGTTCCGTGCCCGCGACGGAGCGGCTGCAGGGCTACCTGTCCGCTCTCAGCATGAACGAACTGCCGCACGACCCGCGGCTGGTGGCTGGCGACGAGTTCTCCCACGAGGCCGGGCTGCGCGCCGGCCTCGAGCTGCTCTCGCTCCCCGAGGACGTCCGCCCCACCGGCATCTTCGCGGCCTGTGACGACGCCGCGCTGGGCGTTTTCCAGGCGGCACGACAGCTCGGGATGTCGGTCCCGCACGACGTCAGCGTCGTCGGATTCGACGACACCCTGATCGCGGGACTCTCGGCCCCGGGCCTCACCACCGTCCGGCAGCCCCTGGAGGACATGGGCACCGCGGCGGTCCGTTCGCTCATGGACCGCCGCGCCGGCCGGCCCGCCACCACCGGCCCCATGCGGCTGGCCACCCACCTCGTGGTGCGGGGCTCGACAGCTCCCCTGGACTAGGGGTGCGTCACCTCACCAAATGCTGACCCGCTCCTGCGGGGCCAGCCAGAGCCGGTCGTCCTCGGTCACGCCGAAGGCCTCGTGGAAGGCGTCGAGGTTGCGCACGATCTGGTTGCAGCGGAACTCGTTGGGGGAGTGCGGGTCGGTCGCCAGGCGCTGCTTGGCCGCCTCGGGACGCACCTTGGAGCGCCAGGCCGCTGCCCAGCCCAGGAAGAAGCGCTGCGCCGGGGTGAGCCCGTCGACCGGGTCGCCGTCGACGTCGCCGCCGGAGAGCAGCCACGCCTTGTAGGCGATCCCCAGGCCGCCGAGGTCCCCGATGTTCTCGCCGATGGTGAGCTCGCCGTTGACCTTCTCGCCGTCGGCGCCCTCGGGGGAGAGGACCTCGTACTGGCCGATGAGGGCCCTGGTGCGTTCCTCGAACGCGGTCCGGTCCTCCTCCGTCCACCAGTCGCGCAGCCTTCCGTCACCGTCGGCGGTGGAGCCCTTGTCGTCGAAGCCGTGGCCGATCTCGTGGCCGATCACCGCGCCGATCGCGCCGTAGTTGACGGGCGAGTCCGCCTCGACGTTGAAGAACGGGGGCTGCAGGATCGCCGCCGGGAACACGATCTCGTTGCGCAGGGGGTGGTAGTAGGCGTTGACCGTCTGGGGGTACATCAGCCACTCCTCGGGGTCGATCGGACCGCCGAGCTTGGAGAGGGTGAAGTCCATGTCGAAGGAGTGGATCGCCAGCACGTTGCCCACCAGGTCCTCCCGGTCGACCTGCAGGTCCGAGTAGTCGCGCCACTTGTTCGGGTAGGCCACCTTCGGCTTGAATTTGGACAGCTTGTCCAGCGCCTCCGCGCGGGTGGCGTCCGTCATCCAGTCGAGCTTCTCGATCGACTCGCGGTAGGCCGCGAGCAGGTTGGCCACGAGTTCGTCCATCGCGTCCTTCGCCGCGGGCGGGAAGTGGCGCTCGACGTAGATCTTGCCCACCGCCTCGCCCATGGCACCCTCGACCAGGGCGACGGCGCGCTTCCAGCGTGGGCGCAGTTCCTCGGTGCCCTGCAGGGTCCGCTCGTAGAAGTCGAAGCGGGCGTCGACGAAGTCCTGGGAAAGGTAGGGGGAGAGGGCAGCGATGGCCTTCCACCGCGCCCAGGACTTCCACGCGTCCAGCGGCTGGGACGTCAGCAGGTCGCCGGCGGCCTCGTCGAACGAGGGCTGGCAGGCAACCACGTCGGCCACCTTGTCGACGGGGAGCTCTGCACCATCGACGAAGGCGTCCCAGTCGAAGCCGACGGCCAGGGCTGTGAACTCGGCCCACGTCTTCGGGTTGTACATCTGACGCAGGTCGCGCGTGCGGACCTTGTCCCAGTGGTGCTCCGCGATCGCGGTCTCCAGCTCGAACACGGCGTGCGCCTGCTCGGGGGCGTCGTGGAAGCCGGCCAGCTCGAAGACCTGCTGGAGGTGGGCCCGGTATGCCTGACGGGTCTCGGCGTGCTTGTCCTCGCGGTAGTAGGCCTCGTCCGGGAGGCCCAGGCCAGCCTGCTCCGCGAACATCACGTAGCGCTGCGGGTCTCCGGGATCGGACTCCTCGCCGAAGGCGATCAGCGACGAGAAGCCGTGGCGCAGGCTCCAGCCCAGGTGGCGGGAGAAGTCGGAGACCGAGGCGATGTCCTGGATCATGTTCAGGATCGGGTACAGCGGTGTGGCGCCGAGCGCCTCGATGTGCTCGGTGTCCATGAATGACGCGTAGAGGTTGGCGATCTTGCCGGCCTCGGATGCCGGGTCCTCGACGGAGAGCTCGGAGATGATCTCCTGGACATGGCGCTCGGACTCGTCGCGCAGGTCGACGAAGCCGCCGGCGGTGGACTTGTCCGCGTCGATCTCGACGGTGCGCAGCCACGTGCCGTTGGCGTGCCGGAAGAGGTCGTCCTGCGGGCGGATCGTCGGGTCGAAATGGTCGAAGTTGAGACTCGGCTTCATGACCGCAAGCGTAGCGGCCGGGCGCAACAGGACGACGGCCGGATTGCCCGACTGCGGGGCCCCGCGTAAAGTGTGGCGCCGGGGGACTTGGTCCCGGAAGGTGCCCAATGGGCAGAACTGTTCTACACCTCGTCGGCTACGCGGCGACGTTCATGGTGTTCCACCTATTCCTGACGCGCCACGTGCGCCCGGACGACGACTGGTTGTTCCTACGGTGGGTGCTGCTCGCCCTGTTCGCCCCGTCGCTGCTGCGCTACGCCCTCCAGTTGTTCGTCGCGCCCTGGTACGAACCGGTCATGGCCCGACGCCGGCGGCGTCGGCTGCGACGGGAGCCTGCCCCGGCCAGGCCGCGGGTGAGCGTCATCGTGCCGGCCTGGAACGAGGAGGTGGGGATCGAGTCCACCGTGAAGTCGATCCTGACCAGCACGTACTCGGACGTCGAGGTGGTCGTCGTGGACGACGGGTCCACCGACGGCACGTGGGAGAGGCTGTGCCGACTGGCGCAACGCTGCCGGCGGGACGAGGGTCGCCACCTCGTGCTGCACCGCCAGGACAACGCCGGCAAGTCCCGGGCCCTCAACTCCGGCCTGCTCCTGGCCAGCGGCGAGATCATCGTCACCATCGACGCCGACTGCGTCGTCGACCCGGCGGCACTGGAGCGGATCGTGCAGCGGTTCGAGGACGAGCGCGTGATGTCGGTGGCCGGGAACGTGAAGATCGGCAACCGGCGCAGCGGCATCGGCCTCCTGCAGCAGTTGGAGTACCTCTACGGCTTCTACTTCAAGAAGGCGGACTCGCTGCTCGACTCGATCTACATCGTGGGTGGGGCCGCGGCGGCCTACCGCCGCTCGGTGTTCGAGGAACTGGGCGGCTTCGACGAGACGATCATCACCGAGGACATCGAGATGTCCACCAGGATCCAGGACGCGGGCATGACCATCCAGTACGCACCCGACGCCGTGGTCTGGACCGAGGGCGCCACGGACGTGACGGGCCTGGCCAAGCAGCGACTGCGCTGGAAGTTCGGCCGACTCACGACGTTCTGGCGTTACCGCCACCTGTTCTTCAGCCTGCGACCGCACCACAGCAGGCTCCTCACGCTGCTCGTGCTGCCCGTGGCGTTGCTGTGCGAGGTCCTGCTGCTGCTCGAGGTGTTCCTGCTGGTGGTGCTGATCACCTACACCTTCGCCACGTCGGACTTCCTGCCCCTCGCCCTCTACGTGGTCCTGATCACGGCCGTGATCACCCTGCAGGTCCTCACCGACCCGAAGCGGAGGGAGAACCTCAACCTGTTGCTGCTCGCTCCTGGCGCCTGGGTCACGATCTACCTGGTGGACGCCGTCGAGTTGCAGGCGCTCGTGCGGAGCCTGTGGCGCTTCTCGAGGGGGCAGGGGCTCCAGTGGCAGCGTTGGCAGCGCACCGGCGTGTTCACGGCGGTTCCACGCCGTGCCCTTCCCGAGGACGAGGTGAGCCTCACCGGTCCCAGGTGACGCTCACCTCGTCGGCCGAACGTCCCAGCAGCGTCGCGCTGACCTGCACGTTGCGGGACAGGTCGTTGTTGCCGGAGGTGTGGCCGTCGGTGTAGGTCATGGTGACCCGGTACTGCAGGGAGACGGTGGCGATCCCGATGGTCTGGTCGTCGGAGTTCAGGGTGGGGTTGAAGGAGCTCCACGGGTCGTTCAGGAGCGTCCACTCGACGCTGCCCGCAGACACTGGCTTGTTGGCCCGGATCGCGTTCGGGCAGCCGGTGGGGGTGAGCTCCCGGGACGCGATGCACCTCGCCAGCGACTCGCGGGCCGAACCCAGCAAGGCGTCGCGGCCCTCTGCGGTGAGTTGCGGGTTCACGGGGAACACGGTGACGTCGGTGTAGGCCAGCGACTGGATCCTGAAGCTGGCCTCCTCCGGGTAGGCGATGAAGGGCAGCTCGGTGCTCAGCGAGTAGGTCCCCGGCACTACCTCCAGCGGGATTGTGTGGTCCGCCTCCACACCGTTGATGAACATCGGCAGGTTGTCGCCGCCGGCCACCTGCGTCAGGACGGTCACCGTGGTGCGCGCCAGCTGGTAGTCGCCCGAGTCGAGCCGGTTCACACGCACGGTGGTGTTGACCTCCTCGCCGGCGAGGGTGTAGGAGACCTCCACCTCGGAGGCGTGCGGGTCCTCGGTGAGGATCCGCAGGTCGCTCGGCCTGGAGCCCTCCGGCATGGCCGCGTGGGCCTCGGGCTCCAGCAGCAGCAGCGACCCGTTGCCGCCGCGCGGGCCGTAGGTGAGGGCCTCGGTGATGTCGCCGTCGGCGAGTGCCTGGAAGTAGCCGCGCACCGCGTCCTGCGGGGTCTGCAGGACCGAGCGTGACGCCGTCGCGGTGACCTCCACGATGGTGTCGGGGTCCTGTTCCACGTTGCGCAGGAACTGCACGTAGAACAGGCCGGCGCCGATGCCGAGGACCATGACCGTCACGAGGGCGACCAGCACGGCGCGCAGCGGGAACGGGCGCCTGCGGACCTCCTCCTCGACCTCGGGGGCCTCGAATCGGCGGGAGTCGCGCGCCCGGCTCAGGACGTCCTGCATCGCGAGCGCATCGAAGGAGGGGCCCGCCGAGCCGGTCGGGATGGGACGGATGACGTTCGTGTCCGGCCGCGTGGGGGTGGCCTCGGAGGCCGGGTCCTGACCACTGGGGTGCGGGGGGACCGGCTCCTTCCCGGAGGCCCGCTGGGGGGATCCGGCGCCGGTCGGCTGCCAGCCGCCGGCACTCATGACGCCGTTGCCTCCCAGGTGTCGGGACCGGCAAGCAGGTCGGCCAGCGCCGCGTCCTGGTCCTCGGCGCGGACCTCGAGGATCTGCTCACGCACGCGGTCGTCGTAGGCGGGGCGCTGCACGTTGCGGAAGATGCCGACGGGAGCCTGGCGCATGACGCCGCCCTCGGTGAGCCGGGACAGGGCGAAGGCCTGCGACGGGTCGGGCCGCTCGGCGTCGTGGACGACGATGGCCGCGGGGTCGACGTCGGCGGTCTCGCCGATCTCGAAGTCGTGCCGGGCGTTGCGGAACACGCAGTACCTGCCCTCGCTGCCGAAGGTGATCGGCTCGCCGTGGCGCAGGTTGATCAGCAGGTCCTCCTTCTCCGGGCCCTTGAGGCCCTCGAAGGCGCCGTCGTTGAAGATCGGGCAGTTCTGGTAGATCTCCACCAGGGCCGCACCCCGGTGCTGCGCCGCCGCGGTCATGACCTCGGTCAACTGCTTGCGGTCGGAGTCGATCGCCCGGGCCACGAACGTGGCCTCGGCGCCCAGCGCCAAGGAGATCGGGTTGAACGGGTTGTCGAGGGAGCCGAGCGGGCTGGACTTGGTCAGCTTGCCCACCTCGGAGGTGGGGGAGTACTGGCCCTTGGTGAGCCCGTAGATCTCGTTGTTGAACAGCAGGATGGTGATGTTCACGTTCCGGCGCAGCGTGTGGATTAGGTGGTTGCCGCCGATCGACAGCGAGTCGCCGTCGCCGGTCACCACCCACACGTTCAGGTCCTCGCGCGCCGTGGCGATGCCGGTGGCGATGGCGGGGGCGCGGCCATGGATCGAGTGCATGCCGTAGGTGTCCACGTAGTAGGGGAACCGCGCCGCGCAGCCGATGCCGGAGACGATCACGGTGTTCTCGCGCCGGATGCCCAGCGTGCCCATCATGGACTGGAAGGTGGACAGGATCGCGTAGTCGCCGCAGCCTGGGCACCAGCGGACCTCCTGGTCCGAGGTGTAGTCCTTCTTGTTCAGGGGGTCCAGGGCGATCGGGACGCCCCGCAGGCCGGTGAGGTTGCTCACTTGGCTGCTCCTTCGGTGAGGGTGTCGATCTCGGCGACCAGGTCGGTCTCGAGCTCTGACAGGGAGATGGGCAGGCCGCGCACCCTCGAGTAGCTGGTGATCTCGCGCAGGTAGCGTGCCTGCAGCAGCTGGGCCAGCTGGCCGAGGTTCATCTCGGGGACGATCACGCGCTCGTAGGCGGCCAGGACGTCGCCGAGGTTGGCCGGCATCGGGTTGAGGTGGCGCAGGTGGGCGGTGGCGACGTCGCGGCCGCCGAGGCGGACGCGGCGCGCGGCAGCGGTGATCGGGCCGTAGGTGGAACCCCAGCCGAGCACCAGCACGCGGGCGCGGCCCGTCGGGTCGTCGACCACGACGTCGGGGATGTCGGCCACGACGGCGTCCACCTTGGCCTGGCGCGTGCGCACCATCTTGTCGTGGTTGTCCGGGTCGTAGGAGATGGCGCCGGTGATGGCGTCCTTCTCGATGCCGCCGATGCGGTGCTCCAGCCCGGGCGTGCCCGGCACCGCCATGGCGCGGGCGAGGGTCTCCGGGTCCCGTTGGTACGGCAGGAAGGCGGGCTCGCCCACCTTGTCCGTGCCGTTGAGCTCGGTGGCGTAGCCGGGCACGATCGGCTCGATCGCCTGCAGGTCGGGGATCCGCCATGGCTCGGCGCCGTTGGCCAGGTAGCCGTCGCTGAGCATGATCACGGGGGTGCGGTACTTGACCGCGATCCGGCACGCCTCCACGGCGGTGTCGAAGCAGTCGGTGGCGGACCTGGCCGCCAGCACCACGACGGGGGCCTCGCCGTTGCGGCCGTTGACGGCCTGCAGGAGGTCGGCCTGCTCGGTCTTGGTGGGCATGCCCGTGGACGGCCCGGCGCGCTGCACGTTGACCACCACCAGCGGGATCTCGGTCATGATCGCGAGCCCGATGGTCTCCATCTTCAGGGCCATGCCTGGTCCCGACGTCGTGGTGGCGCCGAGCGCCCCGGCGAACGACGCGCCGACTGCCGACGCGACGCCGGCGATCTCGTCCTCCGCCTGGAAAGTCATCACACCGAGGTCCTTGCGGCGCGACAGCTCGTGCAGGATGTCGGAGGCCGGGGTGATGGGGTAGGAGCCGAGGAACAGTTCCAGGCCCGCCTTCTTGGCGCCGGTGATCAGACCGTAGGCCGTGGCCAGGTTGCCGGTGATCTGCCGGTAGCGCCCGGGCTTCATCGGTGCGGCGCCCACCTCGTAGCGGTGCTCGAACACCTCGGTGGTCTCGCCGAAAGCGTGCCCGGCGCGGAAGGCCGCGATGTTTGCGTCGCGGATGTCGGGCTTGCGGGCGAACTTGTCCTCGAGGAACTTGATGGTCTGTTCGGTCTCCCGGGAGTAGAGCCAGCTCAGCAGACCCAGCGCGAACATGTTCTTGGTTCGGGAGGCGTCCTTGCGTCCGAGCCCGAATTCCTTCACGGCCTCGCTGGCCATGCCGGTAAGGTCCAGTGCGTGCAGCTTGTAGGAGCTGAGGGTGGAGTCCTCGAGCGGGTTGTGCAGCCAGCCGATCTTGGCGAGGTTCCGCTTGGTGAAATCGGCGGTGTCGACGATGATCACGCCGCCCTTGGGGAGGTCGTGCAGGTTCGCCTTCAGTGCTGCGGGGTTCATCGCGACGAGCACGTCGGGCCGGTCGCCGGGGGTCACGATGTCGAAGTCTGCGAAGTGCAGCTGGAAGCTGGAGACGCCGGGCAGTGTCCCCTGCGGCGCGCGGATCTCGGCCGGAAAGTTGGGCAGGGTGGCGACGTCGTTGCCGAGGCTCGCGGACTCGGCGGTGAACCGATCGCCTGTCAGTTGCATCCCGTCACCGGAATCCCCGGCGAATCGAATCACAACGCGATCGAGCGGTTGGGGTTGAGCCACGAAGTTCTTCCCTACTTTCCAAAATCCTGGGCCACGGCCGTGTCCCGCATCACATTGTAGGCAGATGGATACGCGTGGAAACCATTGCGGAATTGGCGTCGGGCCCGGTCATCGTAGGATCTAGGACATGCTGCAGGCGAAGGACTGGTTCGGGGACTCCTCGGTGTACGTCGTGGACGTCCCGTTGGCGTGCTGCGCGCTCGAGTCGCAGGCGGCCGCGGGCACGGCGAACCTGGTCGACGTCCCCGCCGGCGCCCGGATCGTGGTTGCGCTCTCCGGCACCATCACCAACGCCGTGGCACCCGCCGTGCGTGAACTCCTCGCCGGTCTCCCGGGCAAGCCGGTGGTGGTCTCCTTCGGGTCCTGCGCCTGCGTCGGCGGGCCCTACTGGGACTCCTACTCCGTGGCCAAGGGCGCCGCCGACATGGGGGTGGAGGTGGACCGGTTCATCGCGGGCTGCCCACCGCCGCCCGAGGCGCTGGCAGCGGTTCTGGAGGAGGTGCGCCTTGGCTGAGGGCTCTGGCGAGGTGGTCGCGGCCGGGGAGTGGTTCCCTCGCGTCGAGCGTGCGCGCGCGGAGGGCTTCGTGCACCTGGCCAACCTGACTGCTGTCGACGAGGTCGGGCTCAGCGACCACATCCGCGTCCTGCTCTTCCTCACCGACGCGGAGGGTGCCCGCCGCCTGCGCCTCGACGTCCTCGTGGACCGCGACCGGTGCGAACTCGCGGGCATCACCCCCCTCTACGCCGGGGCGGCCTGGCTGCAGCGCCAGGTCCACGACTTCTTCGGCGTCCGGTTCACCGGCGACGACAACCGGCCGCTGCTCAACCACGGCGGCGGCACGCCCCTGCGCAAGGACTTCCTGCTGGAACCCCGCATCCAGGGGCGGTGGCCGGGGGCGCTGGAGCCCGGGGAGTCCGACGCCAGCCCCGGCAGGCGCCGACTGGTCCCGCCGGGCGTTCCCGAGGCAGGGCTGCTCGACAACCCGGACGCGACGGCGGCCGAGATCGCACTGTCCGCCTCCGGGACGCGCGTCAGGAGGGGCCGATGACCCACGCACACGGATCCATTGCGCTGGTGGCGGAGCGCTGCACCTCCTGCATGATCTGCGCCCGCGAGTGCCCCACCTGGTGCATCTCGCTGACCTCCCACACCGAGAAGTCCGCGCCCGCGCCGGGCGCGCGCGAGCGCACCCACAACGTGCTCGACACCTTCACCATCGACTGGGCCCTGTGCATGTACTGCGGCGTCTGCATCGAGCAGTGCCCCACCGACGCGCTCCTGTGGGACGGCGCGCACGTCCCGGCCACCGATCGGCTGTCCGACCTGCTCCACGGCCTCCACGGTGGCTAGCGGCCGGTTCGAGGAGGCGCTGCAAGCAGTGCGACTGGCGGTCGGCACCCGGGCGGTGCGTACCGGGTTCCTCGGCTCGCTCCTGATCCTGCTCGGCTCGCTCAGCCCCGCCTACCTGCCCCAGGCCTCACCGGTGTGGGAGGTGCTCTACCAGCTCCGGCTCGACGGGCCGGTGTCCAAGTGGGCTGGCACCGTCCTCACCCTGGTGGGGCTGGCGCTCCTGCTGGAGTCCTGGCTGCGGCTGCGCCCGTCGCGGCGGAGGGCGAAGGGACTGCCGCAGCTGCGGCACTGGGCGGTGTTCGGCGTGATCGCGCTGCCGTTGCTGCTGGGGCCGCCCATCTTCTCCCACGACGCCTACTCCTACGCCGCGCAGGGCTGGATGCTGGAGAACGGCATCAACCCCTACACGGTCGGGCCGGGGGTGCTGCCGGGAACCTTCGCGGACCAGGTCGCCTGGGTCTGGCGCGACACCCCCGCCCCCTACGGACCGCTCGCGCTGCGGATGAGCCACTGGCTCGTGGTGCTCGCCGGGTTCGACCCGCTCTGGTCCGCCCAGCTGATGCGCATCCCAGCCCTCGTGGGCGTGGCACTGATCGGCATCCTGGTGCCGCGGATCGCGCGCCTCCTGGGAGTCGACCCCTACGCCGCCAGCTGGTTCGCGGTCCTGAACCCGATCCTCGTGATCGACTTCGTCGGTGGCATGCACAACGACTCGCTGATGACGGGCCTGATGCTGCTGGGCATCTGGTTCACCATGGTGTTCCGACACTGGTGGGTGGGTGCCGTCATCGTCGGGGTGGCGGCCAGCATCAAGCAGCCGGCCTTCCTCGCTGCGGTGGCGCTGCCCTTCCTCGTGACGCCCTGGACGAGCTGGAAGGCCCGACCGCTGTCCTGGGCCATCACCCGCGGCTTCGTCTCGTTGCTGGTGTCGGTGGTGGTCTTCGCCGGCATCAGCGTCGCCACCGGCCTCGGCTTCGGCTGGGTGAACGCCGTCAACGTCCCGGGGATGGTGGACACGGTCTCGCCGTTCAGCGTGCTCGGGCACGCGATCCAGTACCCGCTCGACTTCTTCGGGCTGGACCCGGACCCGGACGGCCGCACCGCGATCAACGTCTCCCGCGCCGTCGGCATAGTGGTGTGTGCGATCGGCATCGTCTGGCTGGCGGTCAGGCACCTCGGCCGGCGTCCCGTCCACTTCGTGTCCTGGTCGTTCCTGCTGTTCGCGTTCTGCGCACCGGCCATCCACTCCTGGTACGTGGTGTGGGGAGGGGTGCTGTTCCCGATGACCCGGCCCTCGCGGCGCTGGCTGCGGGTGGCCATCGTCATCACCGCCGTGCTGCTGGGCTACGCGGCCATGAACTTCGCCCTGCGCAACGGTCCCTGGCTGATCGGGCTGCTGCTGGTCTGGGCGCTCTACGAGTCGGTCAAGTCCCACGAGCTGGACCAGGACTGGGACGCGCCCGCCCCGCCTCAGGCGAGCGCGGTCAGGTCGTAGTCGACCACGACGGGGCAGTGGTCGCTCATCCGCTCCTCGTAGCTGGCCTCGCGGGCGGTGTGGTGCCGGATCGCGGCGCGCGCGAGCCGGGGCGAGGCCAGGTGGTAGTCGATGCGCCAGCCCGAGTCGTTCGCGAACGCCTGCCCGCGCCACGACCACCACGAGTAGGGGCCGTCGGACTCCGGCTCCAGGTGCCGCACCACGTCGACGAGCCGCCGGGGTCCGACGATGCTGCCGAACCAGTCGCGCTCCTCGGGCAGGAAGCCCTCTGACTTCTGGTTGCTGCGCCAGTTGCGCAGGTCCTGGCGGGTGTGGGCGACGTTGAAGTCACCGACCACGACGAACTCGCGCCCGAGCGCCGCGGCCTCCCGGCGGGAGGCGGTGAGCAGGCGGGCGAAGCCGCGCATGAATCGCATCTTGCGCTCGTACTTGTCCCTTGAGCCCTCCTCGTGGGGCCAGGCCGCGCCCTTGGGCAGGTACAGCGAGGCAACCCGGACCGGCGCGTCGGCGAGGTCCACCTCGAGGTATCGGCCCTCGTGGGCGAAGGGCGCCAGGTCGCGGTTCACGATCCGTTCCACACTCTCCTCGGCCATCGGGCCGTCCGGGGCCGCCCGGTGCACCGTTCCCGAGAGCGTCCGCACGCGGGTGGGCGGCACGCGGGTGAGGACGGCGACTCCGTTGCGCCCGGCCAGCTGTCCCGCCTCGAGGGTGACGTGGTGGTCACCGAAGGCGTCCTCAGGCAGGTCGGCCACCCGGCAGCGGACCTCCTGCAGGGCGACGGCGTCGGCGTCGGTGGCGTCCCAGAACCGGGCCGCGCCCCTGCGGAGCGCGGCCCTGATCCCGTTCACGTTGTGGGTTCCCAGTCGAAGAGTCTCCATGCAGGTCAGCGGTAGTTCTCGAACTGTACGGCGAAGTCGTAGTCCTGGTCCCTGATCATCTTCTGCACGGTCTGCAGGTCGTCGCGGCTCTTGCTGCTCACCCGCAGCTCCTCGCCCTGGACCTGGGTCTTGACGCCCTTGGGACCCTCGTCGCGGATGAGCTTGGCGACCTTCTTGGCGTCCTCGGTCTTGATGCCCTCCTTGGTCACGGCCGTGATCTTCCAGACCTTGCCCGACTGCCGGGGCTCGCCGGCGTCGAGGGCCTTCAGGTTCACGCCGCGGCGGGCGAGCTTGGTCTGGAACACGTCCAGGACCGCGTTGACCCGGTCCTCGGAGACGGCCTCCATCTCGATGGCCTCGCCGGACCACTTGATGGAGGCGTCGGTGTTCTTGAAGTCGAAGCGCTGGCGCACCTCCTTGGCCGCCTGGTTCAGGGCGTTGTCGACCTCCTGGCGGTCAACCTTGCTGACGACGTCGAACGAGCTCTCGGATGCCATTGGTCCTCCTGCGGGGGCTTGGGTGTGCCGACCATTGTGCCAGCGCCGCGCGTGGAGGGGTCCGCAGGACGACGCGCTAGGCGATTTTGCCGTCGGGCCCACCTGTTCGGTAGGCTCTTGCATCGCTGGGTTCGCCCGGCGCGGCAGGTTGCCCGAGTGGCCAATGGGAGCGGACTGTAAATCCGTCGGCGTACGCCTACGCAGGTTCGAATCCTGCACCTGCCACCAGGCCTCGGATCGGATTGGTCCGGGGCCTGAACACTGCCTCTCCGGCCCTCGACGGCCGTCGGGGAAGGCGGTGGAGGCCCTCGCCGGCCCGATTTGGGACGGCAACGGATCTTGTTGTATGTTTGGTCGTCGGCTGGCCCCTATAGCTCAGTAGGCAGAGCGTCTCCATGGTAAGGAGAAGGTCTGCGGTTCGATTCCGCATGGGGGCTCTGTTCTTCTTCGGGAACCCTCGGGGTTGAACTTCGACGGGGTAGCTCAGTCGGTAGAGCAAGCGGCTCATAATCGCTGTGTCGCGGGTTCAAGTCCCGCCCTCGTCACCACAACTCAGCCCAAGAACTCAGAAAACGAGGAAAATCATGGCCAAGAAGGGTTCGGACGTCCGCCCGAAGATCACGCTTGCCTGCACCGAGTGCAAGGAGCGCAACTACATCACGAAGAAGAACCGGCGCAACGACCCGGATCGTCTCGAGCTCAGCAAGTTCTGCCCGCGCTGCCGCACCCACCGTGCGCACCGCGAGACCCGCTGAACCCAGCACAGTTCCACCGACGGCCGTCCCCACCACGGGGGCGGCCGTCGCTGCCTTCGGTGGGGGAGATGCCCTAGCCTGATCCCATGCCGATCACACCCGAACACGCGGGCCGGAGCTATCCGCCGGCCGCGCCCTACCGAGTCAGCCGCGCGAAGATCGCCGAGTTCGCGCAGGCCATCGGGGACACCAATCCTGCCTACTTCGCCGCCGAGCCGGTGGCGCCGCCGACGTTCGCCGCAGTGATCGCGGCCCAGGCCTGGGGCTCCCTGTTCGACGACCCGGAGCTCGGCCTCGCGCTGCACCGCACGATGCATGGCGACCAGTCCTTCGAGGTGACCCGCCCCCTGCGCGACGGCGACGACGTCGTGGCCACCCTCACCATCGAGCGCGTCCGCAACCGCGGGAGCCTGGACATGGTCAGCATCGTCGTGGACCTCGCCGTGGACGGGACCACGGCCGTGGCGGCCCGCTCGACCCTCATGCACACCAGGGAGGACTCCGATGCCTGACCTCACCGGCGTCGCCAAGGGCGACCAGCTCCCAGAACTGCGGATCCGCGTGACCCGTTCCACCGTCGTGCGCTACTCCGGGGCCTCCACCGACTTCAACGAGATCCACTTCTCGGACCGCCACGCCCGGGCCATCGGCCTGCCCGGCGTGGTGGCCCACGGCATGTTCACCATGGGTGCGGCCCTCAGGATCGTCACCGACTGGGTCGGCGACCCGACCCGCGTCCAGCAGTACTTCGTGCGCTTCACCCGGCCAGTCGTGGTCCCCGACGACGACGAGGGGGTCGAGGTGGTCGTGAACGCCACCGTCACGGACGTCAACGACGGCGTGGCCAAGCTCGGGATCACCGCCACCTGCGGCGACGACGCGGTCCTGGGTGCGGCGCGCGCGGAGGTGCGCGTTGGCTGACCGCCTGGCCGACCACACCACCCTGCGGGTCGGAGGGCCGGCGGCTCGCATGGTGGTGGCCACCGATGACGAGACGCTGGTCGAGACCGTCGCCGCCTGCGACGAGCGCGGCGAGGCCGTCCTCGTCCTCGGCGGCGGGTCCAACGTGCTCGTGGCCGACGAGGGCTTCCCCGGCACCGTCGTGCGCGTGGCCACGAAGGGGATCCGTGCGGAGGTCTCCGACTGTGCCGGCGCGAGCGTCCAGGTCGCAGCTGGTGAGAACTGGGACGAGTTCGTCGCCCACTCGCTGGCCCAGGGGTGGGCAGGGCTGGAGACCCTCTCGGGCATCCCCGGCCTCGTGGGAGCGACGCCGATCCAGAACGTCGGCGCCTACGGTTCGGACGTCTCGCGGACCATAGCGTCCGTGCTCACCTGGGACCGCCGCGAGCGCGTGCGCCGCACCTTCGCCGCCTCGGAGTGCGGCTTCGGCTACCGGTCCTCCCGCTTCAAGGAGGAGCCGGGCCGCCACCTGGTGCTGAACGTGACCTTCCAGTTGCGCCGGGGTGACCTCGGCGATCCCGTCGCCTACCCCGAACTGGCCCGGGCGCTCGGCGTCGACGTCGGGCAGCGGGCACCGGCCCGTCAGGTACGCGACGCCGTGCTCGCCATCCGTGGGAACAAGGCAATGGTGCTCGACGCCGAAGACCACGACACCTGGAGCGCGGGGTCATTCTTCACCAATCCGGTTCTCACCCCCGAGGACGCGGCCGCCCTGCCGCCGGAGGCGCCGCGCTACCCCGCCGGTGAGCGCGTCAAGACCAGCGCGGCCTGGCTCATCCAGCACGCGGGCTTCGCCAAGGGCCACGGAAACGAACGCGCAGCGTTGTCCCACAAGCACGTGCTGGCGCTCACGAACCGCGGGGGAGCCTCGGCGGCCGACCTGGTCGCCCTCGCCACCGAGGTCCGTGACGGCGTGGAGGCCCGCTTCGGCGTTCGGCTC
The DNA here is from genome assembly GCF_007197885.1 of Tessaracoccus rhinocerotis. Lineage (GTDB taxonomy): Bacteria > Actinomycetota > Actinomycetes > Propionibacteriales > Propionibacteriaceae > Arachnia > Arachnia rhinocerotis. The sequence continues at coordinate 717,997 of NZ_VKKG01000001.1, read as the reverse complement.
GTCCCCGAGGTGAACCTCGTCGGAACCCGGCTGGGTGGGCCCGGGCGAAGCTGAAGCCCAGCTTCAGGTGCCTCCCGGATCGCCGGGAAGCTCCGCTAGGTTGCTGCCGGACGGTCGCTTCCCTGCGCGGCCCGCATCCGGAAGGACGAGAATCTTGCGTTCGCTTCGCACCGCGGTGGTGGCGCTGGCTGCCGCCGCCGCACTCGCGCTCAGCCTGGCCCCAACCGTGCAGCCGGCCAACGCCGAGACCGTGGAGGAGACGGCCGTCCCGACCGAACCCGTCGCCACCGATCCCGTCGCCACCGAGGCCGTCACCACTGATCCCGTCGCGACCGAGGCCGTCACCACCGATCCCGTCGCCACCGAGGCCGTCACCACTGATCCCGTCGCCACCGAGGCCGTCACCACTGATCCCGTCGCGACCGAGGCCGTCACCACCGATCCCGTCACCACCGATCCCGTCGCCACCGAGGCCGTCACCAGCGAAGAGCCGGTCCCGCTCTCGGAGGCGTTCACCAACCCGGAGAAGGCGCTGCAGCCGGACACCGTCCTGAGCCCCGCCGCGGCGGCCGACACCGCCGGGTTCATCGCGAGCCTCGTGGAAGCCGCCCGCAAGAACCAGGCTGACACCGGGATCCCGGCTTCGGTCGCGATCGGCCAGGCCGCGCTGGAGACGGGCTGGGGCCGCTCGAAGATGTCGCAGGACCCGATCAACAGCTACTTCTCCATCAAGTGCGGCGGTACCACCCCGTACGCCAGCGGCTGCGTCGACGTCAGCTCCCGGGAGTACGGCTCCAACGGCTGGTACGAGGAGGTGTCCTCCTTCCGCACGTACGCCAGCGTCGGCGACTCGCTGCTCGACTACGGCCGCCTGCTGTCGGCCAACCGCCGCTACCAGGGCGCCTTCAAGTACTCCGCCGATCCCGACAACTTCATCCGGGAGGTGCACAGGGCCGGCTACGCCACCGACCCGAACTACTCGACCACCGTCATCGGGATCATGGTCAAGTACAACCTGTACCGCTACAACCTGCCGACGGTGCCCACGGCCGGCTTCAATCCGGACTGGAAGCCCAAGCCCTTGCCCAGCGCCCCGGCCCGGCCCGACGTCATCCCGGAGTTCGTGCCCGGGCCCGACTTCCCGGCCTACACCTCGGGCGCCAAGGAGCAGGGCGTGCAGACGATGCAGTACCTCCTCAACGCCTACGGAGGCTCAGCCCTGGTGGTGGATGGGATCTTCGGCTCCGCGTCCCGGGACGCCGTCTCGAGCTGGCAGCGCAGGGTCGGTGTGGGCGTCACTGGTGTGATGGACGACAAGTCCTGGTCTGCGCTCCTGCCGAAGCTCACGCAGGGGGCCAGGGGAGAGGCCGTGACTGCCGTCCAGCTCGAACTGAACCAAGCCGGGTTCAAGGTGCCCACCACCGGCAGCTTCGACGCCACTACGGCAGATGCCGTCAGGGCGTTCCAGCGCCACCACCTCATCCGACCCACGGGCGAGGTCACGGCCGTCGTCTGGGCCCGGTTGCTGGACTGGTGAGCACCAGCACGGATCTCGGTTCGACTCCGTGGGGGAAGTTGGCCTAGTATTGGGGATCTGGCGAAGTTTGCCTATGATTCCCTGTGCCTCCAGCACAGCGGGATCGAGGTGGGTGGAGTCATGAAGGGTAGTAGCTCAACTGGCAGAGCAGCGGTCTCCAAAACCGCAGGTTGGGGGTTCGAGTCCCTCCTGCCCTGCGAAGCAGTCCGATACTGTTTCAAAGGCGCCTGCCGTCCCGATGGGGCGGAAGGCATTTTGTTTGTTGACCGAAGGGTAAGCGCGTGAGCGACAAGACTCCGGAATCGGACGAGTTCGACGAACTCGCCGAGAATGAGTCGGCCGAGGGACTGGGAGCCGCAACCGACGACGTGGCCGAGGCCACCGAGGTCGAGGCGTCTGACGACCCCGCCAACGGAAGCGACAGCGCTGCCTTCACCGGCGTCCCGCGCAAGACCTCGAAGGCACCGGTCCGCAAGAAGGACCTCACTCCCGAGGCCGAGGACGCCAGGATCGCCGAACTGGAGGAGGACTTCTCCGCCGAGGAGAACGAGTCAGCCTCTGAGACGGTCCGCGTCGCGCGCAAGACCGCGAAGGCACCCGTGAAGAAGACCACTGCCACGCGCAAGCGGTCCGAGAGCGAGCGGGAGGAGACGGACCCGTACCGGGCCGGCAACCCGGCGAAGTTCGTGGAGCAGTCCGCCGCCGAGCTCAAGCAGGTCGTGTGGCCCACCTGGCCGCAGCTGGTCAGCTACTTCAGCGCAGTGCTGGTGTTCGTCCTGTTCTTCATCGCCTTCATCGGTCTGCTCGACCTGTTCTTCGGCTGGGGTCTGCTCAGCCTGTTTGGAGATGACCGATGAGTGAGAACGAGACCGGCGCACAAGACTTCGAGATCGATCTCGGGGACCTGAGCCCAGAGCCGGAGCCCACCGACGAGGTCGAGATCGACTTCGGCGCCGTCGAGGAGCCTGCAGTTGACGACGAGGACACCCAGGTGGTCCTCAGCGACGACGAGGACGAGGAGGAGACCAAGCCCGCGCCCGAGGACGACGACGCCACCGCCGCCGCCATCGCGCAGCTGCGGGAAGAACTCGAGTCCAAGTTCGGCGAGTGGTACGTCATCCACACCTACTCGGGCATGGAGAACCGCGTCAAGCAGAACGTGGACTCCCGTGCGCAGTCCCTCAACATGGAGGACTACATCTACGAGACCGTCGTCCCCACCGAGGACGTCGTCGAGATTCGCAACAACACCCGCAAGACCGTCACCCGCTGCGTGCTGCCCGGCTACGTCCTGATCCGCATGGACCTGACCGACGAGTCCTGGGGCGTCGTGCGCCACACCCCGTCCGTGACCGGCTTCGTCGGCCACGGCCAGACCCCCGTCCCGCTCAGCGTGGACGAGGTCCTCAAGATGCTTACCCCGTCCGTGGTTGCGAAGGTCGCGGCCGAGTCCGCCGGCTCCGCGAACGCGTCTCGGGGCAAGAAGAAGGTCGAGGTCGTCGACTTCCAGGTCGGCGACTCCGTCATGGTGACCGATGGACCCTTCACGGGAGTCCATGCCACGATCACCGAGATCAATGCCAACAGCCAGCGGCTGCGCGCTCTCGTCGAGATCCTGGGGCGCGAGACGCCCGTCGACCTCGAGTTCCGACAGGTCGAGAAAGTCGTCTAAGCTGAACTGTTGCGCCCGGTCCCGGGCCCAGGGCGTCGCCTGAAACGGGACCAGTTCCACAACCAACAAAAGGACCCACCCATGCCTCCCAAGAAGAAGGTTTCGGCGGTCGTCAAGATCGCCCTGCAGGCTGGCGCAGCCACCCCTGCCCCGCCCGTCGGTACCGCACTCGGTCCGCACGGCGTCAACATGATGGAGTTCGTCAAGGCGTACAACGCCCAGACGGAGTCCCAGCGCGGAAACGTCATCCCCGTCGAGATCACGATCTACGAGGACCGCACGTTCACCTTCATCACGAAGACCCCGCCCGCAGCCGAGCTCATCAAGAAGGCCGCCGGCCTGACGAAGGGCTCCGACAACGCGCTGAACAAGGTCGGCAAGCTCAGCAAGGACCAGGTCCGCGAGATCGCCGCCACCAAGCTGCCGGACCTCAATGCCAATGACATCGAGGCCGCCATGAAGATCGTCGAGGGAACCGCCCGTTCCATGGGCATCACCACCGACTGACCAAAATCGTTTTCCCTGGCAGGGGAGTGCAAACCCCACACCAGGACCTGGTGGAGCAGCCTGCGAGGCTGCCGACTAAGACAAGGAACCAGAATGAAGCACACCAAGGCATACGCCGCGGCCGCCGAGAAGCGCGCCGAGAACCAGATCTACAGCCCAGAAGAGGCGCTGCGTCTCATCAAGGACATGGCCGCGGCCAAGTTCGACGAGACCATCGAGGTCGCCATGCGACTCGGCGTCGACCCCCGCAAGGCGGACCAGATGGTCCGCGGCACGGTCAACCTTCCCAACGGCACCGGCAAGACGGCAAGGGTCCTCGTCTTCGCCTCCGGTGAGAAGGCTGAAGCCGCGCTCGAGGCCGGTGCCGACGAGGTCGGCACCGATGACCTCGTCAACAAGGTCGCCGGCGGCTACCTCGACTTCGACGCAGTCGTGGCAACCCCGGACATGATGGGCAAGGTCGGCCGCCTGGGCCGCGTCCTCGGCCCCCGTGGCCTGATGCCGAACCCCAAGACCGGCACCGTGACCATGGACGTGGCCAAGGCCGTCTCGGACATCAAGGGCGGCAAGATCGAGTTCCGCATCGATCGCCACTCCAACCTGCAGTACATCATCGGCAAGGCGTCGTTCTCCATCGAGCAGCTGGCCGAGAACTACTTCGCAGCCCTCGACGAGGTCCTGCGCCTGAAGCCGGCCTCCTCCAAGGGCCGCTACCTGCGCAAGATCGCGATCTCGGCCACCATGAGCCCGAGCATCCTCGTCGACGGCGCCGCGCACAAGGCCGCCGAGGCCTGATCGGCAGTACCTGAGCAGTTCCCGAAACGGGGTGGGCGCACGGCGCCCACCCCGTTTCTGCATGTCTGCGAAACGAGTCTGCGAAACTCTACGAAATTTGTTGTACGGACAGACTAATGTACGTATGGTGTTGCCCACAGCATCGAGAGACTGCAAGGGAGCACCATGAGGCTGAAGGACAAACCATCCACGTCAAGGCGGCTACTGACCGCCGCACTGGCCGCCGCACTCGCCCTGGGGGCCGGCACGCTGGCCGGTCCGGCCGCGGCGGAGACCGTTGAGACAGCACTGACCAATGATTTCGAGAGCCAGCTGGAGCCCTGGGCCGTGCGTGGTTCGGGCGAGGCGGGGGCCACGCTGGTGGCCGAGGCCCACGGCGGCGAGGGCGCGGCCCTCGTCTCGGGCCGAACCGCTTCCTGGAACGGCCTCAGCGCCTCCATCGGGGGCGTCCTCGAGGCGGGGGCGGTCTACGAGCTGACCGCGTGGGTGAAGCTCCCGGCCGGGGCCGAGGGGACGGCGGACATCCGTGTCTCGGTCGAGCGCGACGTGCCCGACGACGCCGACGACAAGTGGGTGAACATGGCCACCGTCACCGGTGTCGGCGCGGGGGAGTGGGTGCCGGTCGAGACCACCCTCACCCTCCCCGAGGCCCCCAACCTGATCTACTTCGAGACCTCCGCCGGGACCGCCGACTTCCTCGTCGACGACATCTCCATCGGAGCTGTTGTAGGTGAGGTGCAGGACCTGCTACCGATCAAGGACACCGTCGACTTTCCCGTCGGCGTGGCGATCGACCAGCGTGAGACCACCGGACTGGCCTCCGAGCTCCTCCTCAAGCACTTCGGCCAGATCACGGCCGAGAACCACATGAAGCCGGAGGCCTGGTACGACGAGGAGCGCAACTTCAGCCCGGATCCGCAGGTCGACACCCTGATGACCTACGCCGCCGAAAACGACCTCGCGGTGTACGGCCACGTCCTCCTGTGGCACAGCCAGGTGCCCGAGTGGTTCTTCCAGGACGAGGCGGGTGAGCCCCTCACGGACTCCGAGGCCGATCGGGAGATCCTGCGGTCGCGGCTCAGGACCCATGTCTTCGACGTCGCCGAGTACCTCGCCACGAACTTCGGCAACTTCGGCTCTGCGACGAACAAGCTCGTCGCCTTCGACGTCGTCAACGAGGTCATCTCCGACGAGCGGACCGACGACGGCCTGCGTCGCTCGGAGTGGTACCGAATCCTCGGCCAGGACTTCATCGACCTCGCCTTCACCTACGCCGACGAGGCCTTCAACCAGGTCCACGCCGAGCCCGGCGTCGAGCGTCCCGTGCAGCTCTTCATCAACGACTACAACACCGAGCAGGCGGGCAAGCAGGACCGCTACCTCCAGGTGATCGAGGGCCTGCTCGAGCGCGACGTCCCCGTCGACGGCGTCGGCCACCAGTTCCACGTCAGCCTCTCGACCCCGATCAGCAGCCTGGACGCCGCCATCGAGCGGTTCGCCGCGCTGCCGGTCATCCAGGCGGTGACCGAGCTGGACGTCACCGTCGGCACTCCCGTCACCGAGGCCGCCCTCGTGCAGCAGGGGCACTACTACCGAGACGCCTTCCAACTGTTCCGGGAACACTCGGACAAGCTGTTCTCCGTCACGATCTGGGGTCTCACCGACAACCGGAGCTGGCGCTCGGAGCAGGCGCCGCTGGCGTTCTCTGCCACCTACTCGGCCAAGGACGCCTACCACGGCATCGTCGACTCCGACGACCTGACTCCCATCATCCGCGACGCAGTAGTCTTCGCCGGCGACGTACCGGCCAACGCCGAGGGTCTCGCGTCCCGGACCTGGGAGGACCTGCCGCTGCATGCCGTGGGCGACGTGGGCGAGTTCCAACTGCGCTGGACTCCCGAGCACCTGGTGGTGTGGGCCGAGTTGCCCGAGGACGCCTCGCAGGTCACGATCACGCTCGGGGAGGGTGCCACGACGGTCTCGCGGAGCGACACCGACGCCGTCATCGACGACGAAGGCGAGGGGTGGACCGTGCTCGTGCACGTGCCTGCCGAGCTCGCAGAGGGCGACAGCCTCGGGTTCGACGTGTCCGTGACGACCCCAGCCGGTGTCGTCGACTGGAACCCGGGGGATGCCCTGGGCGCCATCTCGCTGGTCGAGGAACTCTCCACCATCGACGTCCTCGAGGCCGACGGTGCGCCGACGGTGGACGCGGAGGTGGACGCCGCCTGGGCGGATGCCCAGTCCCTCACCACCGCGAGGGTCCTGACCGGCGATGAGACCGCGGCAACTGCAGAGGTGCGGGCGCTGTGGCACGGGACGAAGCTCTACCTGCTGGCTGAGGTCACCGACGACGTCATCGACGTGTCCGCCTCCGACCCGTGGGTGCAGGACTCCGTGGAGTTCTTCGTCGACCTCGGCAACCGCAAGGGCGGCGCCTACGAGGCCACCGACACCCAGATCCGCATCAACGTCGACGGTGAGCTCTCGTTCGGCACCGGTGACGAGGCCACCCAGCTGGCACGGGTGAGCAGCGCCACTGCGACCACCGACGGCGGCTACGTCGTCGAGGCCGCCATCGAGCTCGGCGAGTACGCCGGCGCGGGCACCGTCCAGGGCCTGGACGTCCAGGTCAACGACGGCGTCGCGGGTGAGCGGACCGGCATCACCAGCTGGGCCGACCCGACGGGCCTCGGGTACCAGAACACGGCCCGGTGGGGTGTGGCACGGCTCCTCGTGGCCGAGACACCGTCGCCGAGCCCGACGCCCTCACCGACGCCCTCGCCCTCACCCAGCACGCCCGCGCCGTCGCCTGGGCAGGACCTGTACTCCACGCCCGGGTTCCACAACGTGAACGGTCGCTGGTGGTACACCGAGTGCGAGCCCTACTCGCAGACCATCCGCTGCTTCACAGAGATCTGGGCCACCCAGGTGAAGGTGGTGGACGGACGGTTCGTGGGCGAGACCGGTTGGCACTTCAACAACCTCACCTACCTGCCGTACCTGACCCGCGCGCAGTGGGCCAACAACCCGCTGGGGTACACGGGCCAGTGGACCGCCCCCGACGGCCGCCAGTGGCGCACCGAGTGCGACACCGCGGTGACCGGCAGGGGAGGCTGCCGCTCCTGGATCTGGGCCGACCACGTGGCCGCCAGTCTCCAGGGCGACGTCTGGACCTACCGGAACACGTCGGGGTGGGTGCTGAACAACATCGTCAGGTTCCGCTGACGATGCTCAGTGGAACTGCCACACGGCACGGTCGCCCAGGCCGTTCGCGTAGACCAGTTCCACGTGGTCGACCTGGTCGGTGACCAGGTCGAACGTGAGGTAGCCCTTCGCGCACTCGCCTTCCCCGTAGGTTCCACCTGCGGGGAAGGCGGGTTCGTAGGCGCCGGGGTCCTGCGGCCGTTGGGTGTTGCCGTTGGAGTCCTGCAGGCTCCACGGCTCCAGCGAGATCCGGGTGTCGCGGCCCTCCTCCAGGGCGGTGGTGACGCACACCTCCACGAGCAGCCCTGCCTTGCCCTCGACCATCTCGCCCGAACCGGTGTCCTCGAGCACGGCCACCGTGAAGTGCTCGAACGTGGCCTTGCCCTGCCACATCAGCGTCTGGGTCGACGAGGGGGAGCCCGACCCGCTCGGCGCCGGCCCCGGCGTGGGCGGGGTGCTCCCAGTGGTGGCGGTCGTTGCGGGGCTCGCGGGCGGAGTGGGTGTCGGCGACGGCGACGGCGACCCGTCATCCTTGGGGGCCAGGAACAGGAACGCGAGCACCGCCAGCATCGCGGCGAGCGCCACGGTGAGCAGCACGACGACGGTTCTCACCGGATCGTCAGAGCACCTTGGCGAAGAATTCCCGGGTGCGGGGGTTGCGCGGGTCGCCGATCACCTGGTCGGGCGCGCCGGCCTCGACCACCAGACCGTCGTCCATGAACACCACCTGGTCGGCGACCTCGCGGGCGAAGCCCACCTCGTGGGTGACGACAACCATCGTCATGCCCGAGGCCGCGAGGTCCTTCATGACGCTCAGCACCTCGCCGACGAGCTCGGGGTCCAGCGCGGACGTCGGCTCGTCGAAGAGCATGAGCTCCGGTTCCATGGCCAGCGCCCGTGCGATCGCGACGCGCTGCTGCTGCCCTCCGGAGAGCTGGGCAGGGTAGTGGTGCGCCCGGTCCGCCAGGCCGACGCGCTCGAGGAGTTCGCGCGCCCTGCGCTCGGCCTCCCCGCGTGACAACCGGTGCACCTTGCGCGGCGCCTCCATCACGTTTCCCAGGGCCGTCTGGTGCGGGAACAGGTTGAAGCGCTGGAAGACCATCCCGATCCGGGAGCGCTGGCGGGCGATGTCGGCGTCGGTGCGACGGTGCAGCTCGACCGAGCCGTCGCGGCGGGTGACCTCCCGCAGGCCGACGAGTTCGCCGTCGACGCGGATGCGGCCGGCGTTGAACTCCTCGAGCCCGTTGACGCAACGCAGGAGCGTGGACTTGCCGGATCCGGAGGGACCCAGCAGGACGGCCACCTCACCCTGCTCGACGTGGAGGTCGACGCCCTTGAGGACGTGCAGTTCGCCGAAGAACTTGTGCACTCCGTCGATCTGGATCTTCGCGGTGGTGTCGGTCATGGTGTGACGTCCAGGTAGGGGTCTGCGTGGGTGGTGCGGGCGGCGAGGATGGCCTGCTGCTTGCGGGACATCCCGCGGGTGGAGGCGGTGGCCGAGTCGTTGCCGTCGAAGCCGCGGCCGTAGTAGGCCTCGAGGTAGTGCTGCCCCACCATCAGCACCGAGGTGATGACCAGGTAGTAGATCGCCGCGACGATGAGCAGCGGGATGGGCAGGAAGTTCTGGTTGCCGATGGCGTTGGTGACGAACGTCAGTTCCAGGGTGAAGGGCACCGCCAGTACCAGCGACGTGGTCTTCAGCATGGAGATGGTCTCGTTGCCCGTCGGCGGGACGATGACGCGCATCGCCTGCGGCACGATGATCCGCCACAGGGTCGTCGAGCGCCTCATGCCCAGCGCCGACGCGGCCTCCCACTGACCGTCATCGACGGCGTTCAGCCCGGAGCGCACGATCTCGGAGAGGTAGGCGCCCTCGTTGAGGCCCAGACCGAGCAACGCCGCGACGGTGGCGTTGACCACGTCGGCCGTCGTGAACACGAAGAACTCGGGACCGAACGGGATGCCCAGGCTCAGGCGCGGGTACAGCACCGACAGCAGGCCCCAGAAGACCAGCTGTGTGTAGACCGGGGTGCCGCGGAAGAACCAGATGTAGACCGTCGAGACCGCCCTCAGGACGGGGTTGGTCCCCATCCGCATCACGGCGCTGGCGACCGCCAGCACGATGCCGATCACCATCGCGCCGAGCGTCAGGAGCAGGGTCCAGCCGACGCCCGCGACCACGCGGGGGTCGAAGAGGTACTGGCCGACGACGTCCCAGCGGTAGTTCGGGTTCGTGAGCAGGCTGTTGACGAGCATCGCCGCCAGTACGAGGACGACCGCCGCCCAGACCCACAGGGTGGGCCTGGGGACCGGACGGGCCCTGATCAGCTCCGGGGCGTCGGCCATGGTCTCAGGGGTGGACTTCGGCGGTGGTGATGATGGCGTCCTCGTTGCCCCAGCTGGTGAGGATCGCCTCCCAGGTGCCGTCGTCCATGAGGTGCTGCATGGCGGCGTGCATGGCCTCGGTGAGCTCCGGGTCGTCCTGGTTGACGACGATGCCCTGCGGGGCGGAGTCACGGATGCCGCCGACGACCTCCATCTGGCCACCGGTCAGCTCGACCGCGTAGTGGGCGACGGTGGAGTCGGCGTAGAAGGCGTCGGCCTTGCCGCCGATGACGTTGGTGGTGACGTCGGACTGGCTGGCGTAGGGCAGCACCTCGATGGCCTCCTCGCCGGCCTCGGTGCAGGCCTCGTTGAAGGTGACCAGCTCCTCCTCCTGGTACGTGCCGGTCTGCACCCCGATCGTGGTCCCGCACACGTTCTCCGGGTCGAAGTCCGTGGGGTTGCCGGCCTTGACGGCGTAGGACGAGCCAACCTCGATGTAGCTGATCATGTTGTAGTTGGCGGTGCGCTCCTCGGTGATGGTGAACGAGGAGATGCCGACGTCGTACTTGGTGCCGATGCCGGGCAGCAGGGAGTCGAACTCGGCCGCGGCGATCTCGGCCTCGAGGCCCAGCACGTTGCCGAGCGCGCGGCTCAGGTCGATGTCGTAGCCGATGGCGGTCTGCAGGTCCTCGGCGCGGAACTCCGCGGGGGCGTAGTCGATCGAGGCGCCGACGACGAGCTTGCCGGAGTCGGCCACGTCGGCAGGCAGCAGCGAGGCGATCTCGTCGACCTTCTCCACGCCCGAGACGTCGTGGGTGCGGTCGGTGGACTCGGCGGGCGTCGTCGTCTCGTCGGTGGGGGTTGAGCAGGCCGTGAGCGCGAGGGCGGCGGTGGCGGCAGCGGCGATGATCGGACGCAGGCGCATCGATTCTCCTTGGGTGCTTGGTGGTTCAAGGGCTGAGGATATCCCAGCGCCCCGAGTGGAACCGCATCGGGTGGTGCCGCAGGGGCCGGCCGATTTGGTTTCGGGTGCGGCGGCAGGTAGTGTCGTGCGAGCCGAAGACCGCAGGCGACGAGAGTCTCAATTCCCATCCGGGTGCCCGCGCAGGTGATCGCAAGTGTTCCACAGCTGAGCTGTGCAGCCCCGCGCCACCTGGCGACGGGGTCTTTTTTCTTGTCTGGGTGATTCGGCGCCGGGGTACCCCGCCAGGGTGCGCCGGCTGTCAACAGGTTAGGAAAGGAGACCCAATGGCGAGGCCGGACAAAGCTGCCACGGTCGCGGAGCTGAAGGACAACTTCAGCGAGTCTGCGGCTGCTGTGCTTACCGAGTACCGCGGTCTCACCGTCGCGCAGCTGCAGGAACTGCGGCGCACGCTCGGTGAGAATGCCACCTACGCCGTTGCGAAGAACACCCTTGCCGCGATTGCAGCGAAGGAAGCCGGGATCGAGGGTGTCGAAGACTCCTTCACCGGCCCCACTGCCATCGCGTTCATCTCGGGTGATGTCGCCGCCACCACCAAGGGGCTGCGCGACTTCGCAAAGGCAAATCCGTTCCTGGCAATCAAGGGTGGCGTCATGGACGGGAAGTTCCTTGACGCCAATACGGTTCTGAAGCTGGCTGACCTCGAGTCCCGCGAGGTCCTGCTGGCGAAGATGGCTGGTGCGCTCAAGGGCAACCTGGCCAAGGCCGCAGGCACTCTGGCAGCCCCGCTGTCCAAGAGCGCCCGTCTGCTCGGTGCCCTCCAGGGTGCCGCAGAGGCCAACCCGGCCCTCATCGGTGGCGCAGGCTCCGCGCCGGCTGCCGAGGCCACGAACGACGACGCCGCCACTGGCGACGTCACCGCCGCTGACGCGGCAACCGAAGCAGCAGACGCTGCGGAATGATCCGCCCGCAGCAAGTACCGCTGCTGACGAACTGAGACGAAAGGAACGCCCAACATGGCGAAGCTCTCCAAGGAAGACCTCCTTGACGCGTTCAAGGAAATGACCCTCATCGAACTCTCCGAGTTCGTCAAGCTCTTCGAGGACACCTTCGAGGTCACCGCTGCCGCTCCGGTGGCCGTGGCTGCCGCCGCCCCGGCCGCTGCCGGTGGCGACGACGCCGGTGACGAAGAGGCTGGCTCCGACAAGGTCGACGTCATCCTCACCTCCGGTGGCGACAAGAAGATCGCAGTCATCAAGGAGGTCCGCGCTCTGACCTCCCTCGGCCTGAAGGAGGCCAAGGACCTCGTCGAGGGTGCTCCGAAGCCCGTCCTCGAGCAGGTCGACAAGGACACCGCGGCCAAGGCCAAGGAGTCCCTCGAGGCTGCCGGCGGCACCGTCGAGGTCAAGTGACCTCGGCCTGAGCCAACGACTCACGAGTGGCCCGTTCCCCTTCCGAGGGGTGCGGGCCACTCGCTGTTCCTGGAGTGGTCGCTGTTGTCGCGGCCGTGTCGACGGCGGATGCCCGACCCGAACCGCCGACAGGAATCGAGGGGGAGGGGACGGGCCATGGGGCGATTCCGTGCGGCGTTTCGGGTCGTCCAATGGCGGCGTCGACCTGCGGGACCGGCGGCCGCCCTGGGGGCGCGGCGCGAGCCGGTGGTAGTCGTTGCCAACGGAGGCGAGGATCTCGGCCACGACCTTCGGCCAGGCGTGCATCACGTCCTCCCAGGTGAAGCGCAGCACCACGTAGCCCAGCTCGCGCGCCCGCCGGTCGCGGCGTCGGTCCTCGCGGAACTGTTTGCGGGAGCGGTGGTGCTCGAAGCCGTCCACTCGACGAGGACCCTCCGGCCGACGAGCAGGTCCTCCAGGTCCGAGCGGGTCCGCGGTGGGAGAGGGTGGAGCGGCACTCGATCGCCCCCACCACGGGACCGTCGCGCCGCCGTCGGGCCGCCCGTCGCACGTGGTGGTCCGGGCCGACGTCGAGTGTCCAGACCCCCAGCCGCTCGAGTGCCGACAGGCAGGTCAGGGTGCCGCCGGCGGTCACGGCCGTGACGACGCCCTCGTCGGCGTCCGCCGTCGCGTACCGGCACCTCCCGAGACGGACCAACAGGCCGCCGTCCTCGGCCGCCTTCAACTGTGCCCTGGTCGCGCCCGCGGCGACGAGGTCCTTCCGCGCGACCACGCCGTCGACCGCGCAGGTGTCGATGAGTTCCTCCATGCCCGAACTCTGGTTGTGGCGCACCGCCGTCCGTCACGACGGCGACCGTCTGTGGAAAAGTCTCGGCTCGACTCGACCGCGACCACCCGACCCGAACTGCCGATCGGAATCGACGCAGAGGGCACGGGCCACCCCATGGGCGAATCCGTGCGGCGTGTCGGGTCGGCCGCCCGGCGGGCCCACGGACCCGCCGCGCGCATGTCCCCAGGGCGCACGCGCCGAAGGGGAGGGGGCGTGGCATCTGGCAGGGGTCTCGGATATGCTGGCCACAGGTCGAGGGTGACCTCCCCGGGTACGGTCAGCGGGTTGCCGATTCTGTCGGCGTGGCCTATAGTGGTTTTTTGCCCTGCTATGCAAACGTGCCCTGTCATTTGACACGGGTCTTTTGCTGTGCGAAGAACCAGCTTCTCGCGTTCTTGGAAGGACCGAATCTTGGCAACCTCGCGCTCTGCGTTGAAGAACACCAATGTCGTATCGACCAGCGGAAGGATCTCATTCGCGAAGATCCATGAGCCGCTCGAGGTCCCAAACCTGCTTGACCTACAGGTCGACGCCTACAACTGGCTGATCGGAAACGCGGAGTGGAGCAAGTCCGTCGAGGAGCGACTGGCTGCCGGCCGCACCGATGTGAACACCCGCTCCGGCCTGGAGGAGATCTTCGAGGAGATCTCGCCCATCGAGGACTTCAACGAGACGATGTCGCTGTCTTTCCGCGACCACCGCTTCGAGGAGCCCAAGCACACCATCGAGGAGTGCAAGGACCGCGACGTCACCTACGCCGCGCCCCTGTTCGTCACCGCCGAGTTCGTCAACAACGACACCGGCGAGATCAAGTCCCAGACCGTGTTCATCGGCGACTTCCCGCTGATGACCGAGAAGGGCACCTTCATCATCAACGGCACCGAGCGTGTCGTCGTGTCCCAGCTGGTCCGCTCCCCGGGCGTCTACTTCGAGCAGACCCCGGACAAGACGTCGGACAAGGACATCTACTCCTGCAAGGTCATCCCGTCGCGCGGTGCGTGGCTGGAGTTCGAGGTCGACAAGCGTGACATGGTGTTCGTCCGCCTCGACCGCAAGCGCAAGCAGAACGTCACCGTCCTGCTCAAGGCGCTCGGCTGGACCGAGGACAAGATCCTCGAGGAGTTCGGCGAGTACGAGTCGATGCGCCTGACCCTGGAGAAGGACTCGGTCCACACCCAGGACGAGGCCCTCCTCGACATCTACCGCAAGCTCCGCCCCGGTGAGCCGCCGGCGCGCGACGCTGCGCAGGCGCTGCTGGAGAACTACTACTTCAACCCGAAGCGCTACGACCTGGCCAAGGTCGGCCGGTACAAGATCAACAAGAAGCTGGGCCTCGAGCTGCCGTTCGACCAGCAGGTCCTCACCATCGAGGACATCGTCGCCGCCATCAAGTACATCGTGGCCCTCCACGAGCACAAGGAGGACCTCGACGGCGTCATCGTCGAGGCCGACGACATCGACCACTTCGGCAACCGTCGCCTCCGCACCGTGGGCGAGCTGATCCAGAACCAGCTGCGCACCGGCCTCGGCCGCATGGAGCGCGTCGTGCGGGACCGCATGACCACGCAGGACATCGAGGCGATCACGCCGCAGACGCTGATCAACATCCGGCCCGTCACCGCGGCGCTCAAGGAGTTCTTCGGAACCTCCCAGTCGTCGCAGTTCATGGACCAGAACAACCCCCTCGCGGGCCTGACGCACAAGCGTCGCCTGTCCGCCCTGGGCCCCGGTGGCCTCTCGCGTGACCGCGCCGGCATGGAGGTCCGAGACGTCCACCCGTCGCACTACGGCCGCATGTGCCCCATCGAGACCCCTGAAGGCCCGAACATCGGCCTGATCGGCTCGCTGGCCACGTTCGCGCGCATCAACGCGTTCGGATTCATCGAGACCCCGTACCGCAAGGTCGTCGACGGCCAGGTCACCGACCAGATCGAGTACCTCACCGCCGACGAGGAGGACCGCTACGCCATCGCGCAGGCCAACGCCGCGCTCGACGAGGACGGCCGCCTGACGGAGGAGCGGGTGCTCGTCCGGATCAAGCACGGTGACGCCGATGCACTCTCGGCCGCCGAGGTCGAGTACATGGACGTGTCCCCGCGCCAGATGGTCTCCGTGGCCACCGCGCTGATCCCGTTCCTCGAGCACGACGACGCCTCGCGCGCCCTGATGGGTGCCAACATGCAGCGCCAGGCGGTCCCGCTGGTCCGCAACGAGGCCCCGTTCGTCGGCACCGGCATGGAGTACCGCGCCGCGGTCGACGTCGGTGACGTCACCGTCGCTAAGAAGGCGGGCGTCGTGCACGCCGTCTCGGCCGACCTGATCGAGATCGCCAACGACGACGGCACCTACACCACCTGGAAGCTCGACAAGTTCGTGCGCTCCAACGCCGGCACCTGCATCAACCAGCGCCCGCTGGTCGCCCCCGGTGACCGCGTCGAGGTCGGCACCCCGCTGGCCGACGGCCCGTGCACCGACCAGGGCGAGCTCGCGCTCGGCAAGAACCTCCTCGTCGCCTTCATGCCCTGGGAGGGTCTGAACTACGAGGACGCGATCATCCTGTCCCAGCGCATCGTCCAGGACGACGTCCTCACCTCGATCCACATCGAGGAGCACGAGGTCGACGCCCGCGACACCAAGCTGGGCGCCGAGGAGATCACCCGCGACATCCCCAACGTCTCCGACGAGATGCTGGCAGACCTCGACGAGCGCGGCATCGTCCGCATCGGCGCCGAGGTCTCCGCGGGCGACATCCTCGTGGGCAAGGTCACACCGAAGGGCGAGACCGAACTCACCCCCGAGGAGCGCCTCCTGCGCGCCATCTTCGGCGAGAAGGCACGCGAGGTCCGCGACACCTCCCTGAAGGTTCCCCACGGCGAGTCCGGCACCGTCATCGGCGTCCGCGTCTTCGACGCCTCCGAGGAGGACGACGAGCTTCCCCCCGGCGTCAACCAGCTGGTGCGGGTCCACGTCGCCCAGAAGCGCAAGATCTCCGACGGCGACAAACTCGCCGGCCGCCACGGGAACAAGGGCGTCATCTCGAAGATCCTGCCCGTCGAGGACATGCCGTTCCTGGAGGACGGCACGCCCGTCGACATCGTCCTGAACCCGCTGGGTGTCCCGTCCCGAATGAACATCGGCCAGGTCCTGGAGAACCACCTCGGGTGGATCGCCAAGACCGGCTGGGACGTCACCGGGGTTGAGGAGGCCTGGGCCGAGCGCCTGCGCGACGTCGGCCTCGGCCGGGTCGAGGGCGACGCCAAGGTCGCCACCCCCGTCTTCGACGGCGCCTCCGAGACGGAGATCCAGGGGCTGCTCGGGAACTCGCTGCCCACGCGTGATGGCGACCGCCTGATCGACGCGGGCGGCAAGGCCCGACTCTTCGACGGCCGCTCCGGCGAGCCGTACCCGGAGAAGATCGGTGTCGGCTACATGTACATGCTGAAGCTGCACCACCTCGTCGACGACAAGATCCACGCACGCTCCACCGGCCCGTACTCCATGATCACCCAGCAGCCGCTCGGTGGTAAGGCACAGTTCGGTGGCCAGCGCTTCGGTGAGATGGAGGTGTGGGCACTCGAGGCCTACGGCGCCGCCTGGGCACTGCAGGAGCTCCTGACCATCAAGTCCGACGACGTCCCCGGCCGAGTGAAGGTCTACGAGGCGATCGTCAAGGGCGAGAACATCCCCGAGCCGGGCATCCCGGAGTCGTTCAAGGTTCTCGTGAAGGAGATGAAGTCGCTGTGTCTGAACGTCGAGGTGCTCTCCGACGACGGCCGGATCATCGACCTGCGTGACTCCGAGGAGGACCTGCGCTCCGCAGAGGACTTCGGCATCGACCTGGGCCGCCGCCCGGGTGGTGACACCGGATTCATGGACGTCGGCGAAGTCTGAGCACACGCACGGGGGGCTCGCCCCCCGTGTGCCCCCCGTCCTGTGGTTGCGACCGCAGGGGAGGGGCTCGGTCCCAAGAACAACTCAGACGAACAACACATCACCTGACATAGGTAGAGGAAAGAGAAGAAACGTGCTGGACGTGAACTTCTACGACGAACTCCGAATCGGTCTCGCGAGCGCCGACCAGATCCGCGAGTGGTCCTACGGCGAGGTCAAGAAGCCGGAGACCATCAACTACCGCACGCTCAAGCCCGAGCGCGACGGCCTCTTCTGCGAGAAGATCTTCGGTCCCACCAGGGACTGGGAGTGCTACTGCGGCAAGTACAAGCGCGTGCGCTTCAAGGGCATCATCTGCGAGCGCTGCGGCGTCGAGGTGACCCGCAGCAACGTGCGTCGCGAGCGCATGGGCCACATCGAGCTGGCCGCGCCCGTCACTCACATCTGGTACTTCAAGGGGGTCCCGAGCCGTCTGGGCTACCTGCTCGACATCGCTCCGAAGGACCTCGAGAAGGTCATCTACTTCGCCGCGCACATGATCACCGCCGTCGACGAGGAGGCCCGTCACCGCGACCTGTCCTCGCTGCAGGCGAAGGTCGACGTGGAGCTCAAGCAGGTGGCCGCACGCCGCGACGCCGACATCGAGACCCGCATGACCAAGCTCGAGGAGGACCTGGCGCAGCTCGAGACCGAGGGCGCCAAGGCCGACATCAAGCGCAAGGTCCGTGAGGGCGCCGAGAAGGAGGTTGGCCAGCTCCGCACCCGTGGGCAGCGCCAGCTGGACCGCATCCAGGCCGTCTGGGACCGCTTCAAGACCCTGAAGGTCCAGGACCTCGAGGGCGACGAGATCCTCTACCGCGAGATGGATGCCCGCTTCGGCAAGTACTTCGAGGGCTACATGGGCGCCGAGGCAATCCAGAAGCGCCTCCAGACCTTCGACCTCCAGGCCGAGTCCGCGTCGCTGCGCGAGACCATCGCCACCGGCAAGGGCCAGCGCAAGACCCGTGCGCTCAAGCGACTCAAGGTGGTCAACGCCTTCCTCACCGGTGGCAGCCACCCCTCCGGCATGGTGCTGGACGCCGTCCCGGTCATCCCGCCGGACCTGCGCCCCATGGTGCAGCTCGACGGTGGCCGCTTCGCCACGTCGGACCTCAACGACCTGTACCGCCGCGTCATCAACCGCAACAACCGCCTGAAGCGCCTGCTCGACCTCGGAGCCCCCGAGATCATCGTGAACAACGAGAAGCGCATGCTCCAGGAGGCTGTTGACTCGCTGTTCGACAACGGCCGTCGCGGTCGCCCCGTCACCGGGCCCGGCAACCGTCCGCTGAAGTCCATCTCGGACATGCTGAAGGGCAAGCAGGGACGCTTCCGCCAGAACCTGCTCGGAAAGCGCGTCGACTACTCGGGCCGTTCGGTCATCGTGGTCGGGCCCCAGCTGAAGCTGCACCAGTGCGGCCTGCCGAAGGCCATGGCGCTGGAGCTGTTCAAGCCGTTCGTCATGAAGCGCCTCGACGACCTCAACCACGCCCAGAACATCAAGGCGGCCAAGCGCATGGTCGAGCGCCAGCGCCCCGTCGTGTGGGACGTGCTGGAAGAGGTCATCGCCGAGCACCCCGTGCTGCTGAACCGTGCACCAACCCTGCACCGCCTCGGCATCCAGGCGTTCGAGCCGCAGCTCATCGAGGGCAAGGCCATCCAGATCCACCCGCTCGTGTGCACCGCGTTCAACGCGGACTTCGACGGTGACCAGATGGCCGTCCACCTCCCGCTGAGCGCCGAGGCGCAGGCCGAGGCGCGCGTGCTGATGCTGTCCACGAACAACATCCTCAAGCCCGCCGACGGTCGCCCCGTGACCATGCCCACCCAGGACATGATCATCGGTCACTACTTCCTGACCTCGGAGCGCGACGGCAACGGCAAGGGACGGACCTTCTCCTCCATCGCCGAGGCCACCATGGCCTTCGACCGTGGGGACCTGGCCGTCAACACGCCGATCAGGCTGCGCCTCACCGACGTCGTCATCGACGGTGCCGAGCCCCGCCACGACGGTTCCTTCCTCGTGGAGACCACCCTCGGCCGGGCACTGTTCAACGAGGCCCTGCCGGAGGACTTCGGCTTCGTCAACGAGGTCGTCGGCAAGAAGACCCTGGGACGCATCGTCAACGAACTGGCGGAGCGCTACTCGAAGGTCGTCGTCGCCGCGGCACTGGACAACCTGAAGGACATGGGCTTCCGCTGGGCCAGCCGCTCGGGCGTCACCGTCTCGATCGCCGACGTCCAGACCCCGCCCCAGAAGGCGGAGATCCTGTCCGGCTACGAGGCGCGCGCCACCAAGGTGGACAAGCTCTACGAGCGTGGTTCGGTGACCGAGGACGAGCGTCGCCAGGAGCTCATCGAGATCTGGACCGACGCCACCGCCGAGCTCACCCAGGCGATGCGTGAGAACTTCACGAAGGAGAACCCCATCTTCATGATGGTCGACTCCGGTGCGCGAGGAAACATGACGCAGATGCGCCAGATCGCCGCCATGCGGGGCCTCGTGGCGAACCCGAAGGGCGACATCATCCCGCAGCCCATCAAGTCGAACTTCCGTGAGGGCCTCTCGGTGCTGGAGTACTTCATCTCCACCCACGGTGGCCGAAAGGGACAGGCCGACACGGCTCTGCGAACCGCTGACTCGGGCTACCTGACCCGTCGACTCGTCGACGTCAGCCAGGACGTGATCATCCGCGAGGAGGACTGCGGCACCGAGCGTGGTCTCACCAAGACCATCGCCGTGTGGACCAAGATGGGCACCGACGAGTCGGGCCGCCCCGTCGAGGTGCAGACCGAGGCGTTCGCCAAGGGTGCCCAGGTCGAGACCATCATCGACGTCGAGACCGCGGTCTACGCCCGCGTGCTGGCCGTCGACGCCGTCGACGCCAAGGGTGAGGTGCTGGTCGAGGCCGGGACCGACCTCGGCGACGCCGAGATCGACAAGCTGGTCGCCGCCGGCGTCACGGAGGTCAAGGTCCGCTCGGTCCTGACCTGCGAGGCCGCCACCGGTACCTGCGCCCTCTGCTACGGCCGCTCGCTGGCCTCCGGCAAGACCGTGGACGTGGGCGAGGCCGTCGGTATCGTCGCCGCCCAGTCGATCGGTGAGCCGGGAACCCAGCTCACGATGCGTACCTTCCACACCGGTGGTGTGGCAGGCGACGACATCACCCAGGGTCTGCCGCGTGTCGTCGAGCTCTTCGAGGCCCGCCAGCCCAAGGGCAAGGCACCCATCGCAGAGGCCGACGGCGTCATCCGCGTCGAGGACGGCGAGCGCAACCGCAAGCTCGTCCTCGTGCGTGACGACGGTGGCGAGGACCTCGAGTACCCGGTGGCGCGTCGTACCCGCCTCGAGTTCGAGGACCACTCGGGTGCGCGCATCCGGATCGAGGACGGCGTGCACGTCTCCATCGGCCAGCAGTTGACCGCCGGTCAGGTGGACCCGCAGGACGTCCTGCGGATCCGTGGTCTGCGCAAGGTGCAGGAGCACCTGGTGGACGAGGTCCAGCGCGTCTACCGCACGCAGGGTGCCCCGATCCACGACAAGCACATCGAGATCATCATCCGCCAGATGCTGCGTCGCGTGACGGTCATCGACTCCGGCGACACCAACATGATGCCGGGCGAGCTCGTGGACCGTCCGTCCTACGAGGCCGCCAACCGCAAGGCGCTCACCGAGGGCGCCAAGCCCGCCGAGGGACGTCCGGTGCTCATGGGTATCACCAAGGCGTCGCTGGCGACCGACTCGTGGCTGTCCGCGGCCTCCTTCCAGGAGACCACCAAGGTGCTGACCGATGCCGCCATCCAGGGCAAGAGCGACTCGCTCCTCGGCCTGAAGGAGAACGTCATCCTCGGCAAGCTGATCCCGGCCGGCACCGGCCTGGAGCGCTACCGCAACATCCGCGTGGAGCCCACCGAGGAGGCGCGCTCCAGCCTCTACACCATGACCTACGATCCGTACGACTACTCGTTCGGCTCGGATCCCGCCGGTCCCGGTGTTCCGCTGGACGACCTCGACTTCGGCGACATCCGCTGAGGCTGAGAGCCTGAAACGAACAGCAGGGCCCGGTGCACGCGCACCGGGCCCTGCTGTCGTCCCCGGAGAGGTCAGTGGTGGCGCTCCTGGTGCTCCTCGATCGCGCCGGGGACGGCGCGTCCGGCGGCTCCGAGGCCCTCCGCCGTCGTGCCCGGCAGGTCGGTCGGACGCGACTGGCCCTCCAGTTCGGCCATGCTCGCGGGCGTCTCCGCGAAACTCCGCGAGACCCGCCGGTAGGCGGGGCTGAAGAACGCCGCGACCGTCACAGCCAGGCCCACGAGGCCCCCGAGGAGGAACACCATCGCGATGCCGCGCCCCTCGCCGTGGCCCAGCAGCCAGGCCCAGTCCTCCTGGCCCCCGCCCTCGCGCATGTAGGGAAGCAGCCAGAACTCCGCCAGCGGTGCCACGAGGAAGGCGCTGATGGGGGAGGCTGCCAGCTCCATCGACTGCGCCAGGCCGAACACGCGGCCCTGCTTGGCGAACGGCACGGTCCGCTGCAGGACGGTCTGCTCCGCGGCCTCGACGGCGGGGACGATCGCCATGTAGATGAACATGCACACCGCCAGCAGCACGACGGACTCACGGATGGACATCGCCATGCCGACGATCCACATCCCCACCAGCACCAGCAGCATGGTCCGGATGGGGTTCCCGCCCAGCCCTCGCTTGGCCACGACGGCGCCGCCGACGACGAAGCCGACGGAACAGAAGGCATACAGGATGCCCCACCACTCGACGCTCACCAGTTCCAGCCCGTATGGGTCGAGCAACGCCATGTAGGTGCCGCCCAAGAAGTTGTTGAAAGTGGAGAAGACGATCAGGGCCAGCAGGCCGGGGATCGCGACCACGGTCCGCCACGCCAGCCGGAACTGGGCCCGCTGGCCGTGGTGGTCCTCCGCCTCGATCCTGGTCCTCGGGATGTCCAGGGTGAGCACGTGCACCATGGAGGCGATCATCGCCAGCAGGCCGATGAGCAGGGTGGTCTGCATCCCGAGCAGCCCGACGGACAGCCCCGAGAGCACGGAGCAGATCAGCATCGCGACGCCGTTGACCATGCCGACCAGGCCGTTGGCCCTGTCGCGCCCCTCCGGCTCCACCAGGAGCGTGACGGACGACGACAGCGTGATGGAGCGCACGGACTCGACGATGCAGCCGAGCAGGACCAGCAGGACGAACGCCCAGAATCCCGGGCTGGTGACCGACAACAGGGCGGAGTCCGGGGCGAGCAGCATCAGGACGAACGCCAGGGCGAACGCGACGACGGTGGCCAGGGAAGCGATGGCGAGCACCGGGCGCTTCTGGTGCCGGTCGACGAAGGTGCCGAACGGGACGCCCAGGAGGGCGAGGAGAGCCATGTAGGCGCCCCCGAGGATGCCGGTGGCGAGGACGGAGCGGGTCTCGAGGTAGACCCAGAACGTGACGGCGAACCAGATGTAGTTCGTCGCGATGTTGGCCACCAAGGTGTTCGCGAGCAGTGCGTGGAAGGTTCTCATGGCCCGCAGAAGTCTGCCACCCGGGAGGAGCCGCCACCAAGAGTCCTCGGTGGTTTTCAGGGTTCCGTCAGGGTCCTGCGGGGAACTGGAAGGATCGTTACCAAAGCGGAATGTTCATTTGCGCATTTCGACTTCCATATCGTGATGGAGAGCGATTGAATGGCCGTGCTCGCCGAGGAGCGGGCCACTCGCGGAGGCGTCTCTCCGCCTGGAAATCTCTAGTACGAGGCACACGAGGTTGCGTGCCGAGGAAGGACTGAGCAATGGATCGCAGGCAGTTTCTGATCGGCCTTGGGGCCGCGAGCGCCGTCGGTGTGGTCGGCCTCGCCGGCTGCGGCACCGACGAGGAGACACCCGGAACCGAACCCACCACCACGGGGGAGGGTCCCGTCGAGGGCGGCGCCGGTGGCACCGTCGGCGTCTTCACCTGGTGGGCCGAGGGCTCCGAGAAGCTCGGTCTCGACGAGCTCGAGTCCCTGTTCAAGGAGAAGTACCCGAACAACACCTTCGAGAACCTCGCCGTCGCCGGTGGCGCCGGCTCGAACGCGAAGGCGAAGCTGGCCGCCGACCTGCAGAACGGCAACCCGCCGGACTCGTTCCAGGGCCACGCGGGCGCCGAACTCATGGACTACATCGACGCGGACCAGATCGTCCCGGTCAACGACGTCATCGAGGAGCTCGGTGGCGCCAGCGTGTTCCCGCAGAACCTGCTGGACCGGATCACCATCGACGGTGACATCTACTCGGTGCCCTCCAACGTGCACCGCGCCAACGTCGTGTGGGCGAACCCGAAGGTACTCGCCGACGCCGGCGCCGCGGAGGTCCCCGCGGACCTGGACTCCTGGATCTCCGACATGCAGAAGGTCAAGGACTCCGGCGTCGAGACCCCCATCACCATCGGCGGCACCTGGACCCAGGTCCACCTGTTCGAGACCATTCTCATGGCCGAGCTCGGCGTGGACGAGTACAACGGGCTGTTCACCGGCGGCTCCTGGGACTCCGACGGGGTCAAGTCGGCCGTCTCGAAGTACGCACAGATCATCGAGTTCGCCAACACCGCCTCCGACGGCGACGACTGGCCCGCAGCCACCGACGCCGTCATCGAGGGCCGCGCGGCCTACAACGTCATGGGTGACTGGGCCGTGGCCCAGTTCGCTTCCAAGGACCAGGTCGACGGCGAGGACTACACGTACTTCCCGGTCCCCGGCAGCGACGGCGTCTTCGACTTCCTCGCCGACTCCTTCACCCTGCCCAACGGCGCACCCAACCCCGAGGGCGCCAAGGACTGGCTGCGCCTCGTCGGTTCGGCAGAGGGCCAGCTGGCCTTCAACCTGGCCAAGGGTTCCATCCCGGCCCGCACGGACGTCGCGGCCGACGAGTTCCCCGCCTACCAGCAGAGCGCGATGGAGTCGTTCGGGGCCGACGCGATCGCGTCGTCGATCGCCCACGGTGCGGCCGTGAACATGGCCTGGCTGTCGGAGATCTCGACGGCGATGTCCAAGTTCTACAGCGGACGCGAGGAGGAGACCCTCGTCAGCGACCTCGTCGCAGCCGCCGAGACCTACGGCGCCTGAGAAACACCACGCAGCGGGTTGTCGGCCTCCGGGACGGCAACCCGCCATCGTGTTCAGCCCCTACCAACGGAGAGACCCCATGAAGAAGGTGAAGACCTGGCTGCCCGGCGTCCTGCTGTTGCTGCCGTCCATCCTGCTCGTCCTGGTGTTCGTCTACGGACTCATCGGTCGCAACATCGCCAGCTCGTTCGACAGGGTGGAGACCAAGTCAGGACGACTCGTGAGCGAGGGGGGACTGGCGAACTACGCCACCCTGCTCGGCTCCGAGCGATACCAGCACGCCCTGTGGAACCTGCTCGTGCTCACCGTCGTGTTCGTGGTGGGGGCCATGTTCTTCGGGTTGCTGTGGGCGATCCTCCTGGAGAAGGGGGTCACGGGGGAGGGGGCGTTCCGCTCCATCTACCTGTTCCCGATGGCCGTGTCCTTCATCGCCTCCGGCGTCGTGTGGCGCTGGCTGATGTCGCCAGGGACCGGGGACTACGAGGCGGTAGGACTGAACCGGTTGCTGATCGAACTCGGACTGCCGCAGTTGCAGAACTCGTGGTGGTCCTCGGACTCCCGGTTCAACATGGCGGCCATGGCGATCCCGGCCGTCTGGCAGCTCGCCGGCTACGTGATGGCACTGTTCCTGGCCGGGTTCCGTGGAATCACCACCGACCAGCGTGAGGCGGCCCGCATGGACGGCGCCTCCGAGTGGAAGATCTACCGCCACGTGCTGTTCCCGCAGCTGTCTCCGATCGCGCTGAGCGCGCTGATCATCATGGGCCACATGTCGTTGAAGATGTTCGACCTGATCTACGCGATCGCGGGACAGAACTCCTACGTCTCCGAGGTACCGGCAACGCTGATGTGGCTGCAGTTGTTCAACCTGAACGACCCGGTCGCGGCCGCGGTCAACGCGACCATCCTGCTGCTCCTCGTCGCGCTGGTCGTCGTGCCCTACCTCGTCTACACCAACCGAACCGAGAAGGCGGGCCGATGATGAGCACCGCGACCGTTGACACCGTCGAGAAGATCGTCCCCCGCAAGAAGAAGGTGGGCGGCAAGAAGCTGGCACTGACCGGGACCCAGTACCTGTTGCTCGTCTTCTTCGCCGCCATCGTCCTGATGCCCCTGTACGTGGTGGTCGTCACGAGCCTGAAGTCACCTGCCGAGTACACCTCGTTGACCGCCTGGAGCCTACCCAGGCAGCTCTCCGGCGCGGGCTGGGCGGCCGCCTGGGAGGCGCTCGCTCCCGCGATGCTGCGCTCGATGGTGCTGGCGGTCAGCGCCGCCGTGCTGTCGTCGTTCCTGGGGTCCCTCAACGGCTACGTGTTCTCCAAGCTCCGGTTCCCCGGCGCTACGCTGATCTTCACGCTGTTCCTGTTCGGAATGTTCATCCCGTACCAGGCCATCATGATCCCGCTGCAGTCGCTCATGATCGACGTCCAGTCCACGGCCCAGTGGCTCGCGGGCATCCCGACGCTGATCATCGCCCACACGATCTACGGCATCCCGATCTGCACCCTGATCTTCCGGAACTACTACGCCACCGCGCTGCCCGACGAGATCGTGGAGGCGGCACGCGTCGACGGCGCGGGCACCCTCAGGATCTTCCGCTCCATCGTGCTCCCGGTCTCCGCGCCGGCCTTCGTCGTGACGCTGATCTGGCAGTTCACCAGCGCCTGGAACGACTTCCTGTTCGCGCTGTTCCTGACCAACCGCAACACCGGCCCGGTGACCTACGCCCTGCAGGAGCTGGCCTCGGCGCAGAACCCCGACTACTCCCGGATGATGGCGGGCGTGCTGATCGCCAGCCTGCCCACGCTGATCGTCTACATCGCGCTCGGCAAGTACTTCGTCTCAGGCCTCATGAGTGGCTCGGTGAAGTAGCCGCATTTTGACCCTGTGGGGGTGGGGGAGTAACCTTGTGGAGCGTGTCCGCCCTCGCGGGCACTTGTGCGTGCCCTGGCATGGGCCCCAGCCTCGAGTTGCAGCGTTGGCGGGGTCGTGCGGAGCTCGCACGGCCGGCCGCAGGCGCAGTGCAACTACGGAAACGGTGACCCGGAACGTATCTGGCTGAAGCCGCAAAATGCCAGGGAATTACATGTCCAGACAGCGAAAGTGATACCAAACAGGTGCCAACAATTCAGCAGCTGGTCCGAAAGGGCCGACACGACAAGTCGTCATCAAGCAATACCCCCGCGCTCAAGGGTTCGCCCCAGCGCCGCGGCGTGTGCACCCGCGTGTACACGACCACGCCGAAGAAGCCGAACTCCGCGCTGCGCAAGGTCGCGCGCGTCCGACTGAGCTCCGGCATCGAAGTCACCGCCTACATCCCGGGTGTCGGCCACAACCTGCAGGAGCACTCGATGGTGCTCGTCCGCGGTGGCCGAGTGAAGGACCTCCCCGGTGTCCGCTACAAGATCGTCCGCGGCTCCCTCGACACCCAGGGTGTCAAGGGTCGCAAGCAGGCTCGCAGCCGCTACGGCGCCAAGAAGGAGAAGTAATGCCTCGCAAGGGTCCTGCGCCGAAGCGCCCCATCAACATCGATCCCGTCTACGGCTCCCCGCTGGTCTCCCAGCTCGTGAGCAAGATCCTGCTCGACGGCAAGAAGACCGTCGCGCAGAGCATCGTCTACAACGCCCTCGAGGGCACCCGTGAGAAGACCGGTGTGGACCCGGTGCAGACGCTCAAGCGCGCACTGGACAACATCCGCCCCTCGATCGAGGTCAAGTCCCGCCGCGTCGGTGGCGCCACCTACCAGGTGCCGATCGAGGTCAAGCCCGGCCGTCAGACCACCCTGGCCATGCGCTGGCTCGTCAACTTCTCCCGCGATCGTCGCGAGAAGACCATGACGGAGCGTCTGATGAACGAGATCCTGGATGCCTCCAACGGCCTCGGTGCCGCCGTGAAGCGTCGCGAGGACACGCACAAGATGGCCGAGGCCAACCGCGCCTTCGCCCACTACCGCTGGTGACCTCCCTGCCCTCGAGCCCTGCGCTCGAGGGCATTCACCGTTAACTCACGAAGCCAGATAAGGACACAACAGTGGCCAACCAAGACCTCGCGCAGGTTCGCAACATCGGCATCATGGCGCACATCGATGCCGGCAAGACCACCACCACCGAGCGCATCCTGTTCTACACGGGAAAGAACCACAAGATCGGCGAGACGCACGACGGCGCCGCGACGATGGACTGGATGGAGCAGGAGCAGGAGCGCGGCATCACCATCACGTCCGCCGCGACGACGTGCTTCTGGAAGGGCACCCAGGTCAACGTCATCGACACGCCGGGCCACGTTGACTTCACCGTCGAGGTGGAGCGCTCGCTCCGCGTCCTCGACGGCGCAGTCGCCGTGTTCGACGGTGTCGCCGGTGTGGAGCCGCAGTCGCAGACCGTGTGGCGCCAGGCGACCACCTACGGCGTGCCGCGCATCTGCTACGTCAACAAGCTGGACCGCACGGGCGCTTCGTTCGACTACTGCGTCCAGACCATCCGGGACCGGCTGAACACCGACCCGGTCGTGCTGCAGATCCCGATCGGCTCCGAGGGCGACTTCATGGGCGTCGTGGACCTGGTCGGCATGCGTGCCCTCACCTGGCGCGGCGAGACCGTGATGGGCGAGGACTACGAGATCGAGGAGATCCCTGCCGACCTCAAGGAGCGCGCCGAGGAACTGCACGCCAAGCTGGTCGAGCGCGTCGCCGAGGTGGACGACGACCTGATGGAGAAGTACCTCGAGGGCGAAGAGCTCACCACCGCGGAGATCGTCGCCGGCATCCGCAAGGGCGTCATCGCGAACGAGTTCACCGTCGCCCTCGCCGGCAGCTCCTTCAAGAACAAGGGCGTCCAGCCCCTGCTCGACGCGGTCGTGGCCTACCTGCCCTCGCCGCTCGACGTCCCCGCCATCGACGGCTTCAAGCCAGGTGACGAGGAAGTGGAGCTGCACCGCCAGCCCTCGAACGACGAGCCGCTCGCGGCCCTCGCGTTCAAGGTGGCCGCTGATCCGCACCTGGGTCGCCTGACCTACGTCCGCGTCTACTCCGGCGTCCTGCAGACCGGCTCGCAGGTCATGAACTCCGTGAAGGGCCGCAAGGAGCGCATCGGCAAGATCTACCAGATGCACGCCAACAAGCGTGAGGAGATCGAGTCGATCGGTGCAGGCATGATCTGCGCGGTGATGGGCCTCAAGGACACCACCACCGGTGACACCCTGTGCGACCCGACCGCCCCGATCGTGCTGGAGTCGATGAACTTCCCGGCCCCGGTGATCGAGCAGGCCATCGAGCCGAAGACCAAGTCTGACCAGGAGAAGCTCGGCACGGCCATCCAGCGCCTCGCCGAGGAGGATCCCACCTTCCGCGTCCACACGGACGAGGAGACGGGCCAGACCATCATCGCCGGCATGGGCGAGCTGCACCTCGACGTCCTCATCGACCGCATGCGTCGTGAGTTCAAGGTCGAGGCCAACATCGGCAAGCCGCAGGTGGCCTACCGCGAGACCCTCCGCCGCAAGGTCGAGAAGGTCGAGTACACCCACAAGAAGCAGTCCGGTGGTTCCGGCCAGTTCGGCCGCGTGATCATCGACCTCGAGCCCACCGAGGCCGGCAGCGGATACGAGTTCGTGAACGCCGTCACCGGTGGCCGCATCCCCAGGGAGTACATCCCCGCGGTGGACGCGGGCATCAAGGAGGCCATGCAGTTCGGCGTCCTGGCCGGCTACCCCGTCGAGGACATCAAGGTCACCCTGACCGACGGTGCCTACCACGACGTCGACTCCTCCGAGCTCGCGTTCAAGCTGGCAGGTTCCATGGCGTTCAAGGAGGCGGCCCGCAAGGCGGACCCCGCGATCCTCGAGCCCGTGATGGCCGTCGAGGTCACGACGCCGGAGGACTACCTCGGCACCGTGATCGGCGACCTGAACTCCCGTCGTGGCCAGGTGCAGTCCATGGACGAGCTCCACGGCAACCGGGTCGTCAAGGCCCTCGTGCCGCTGTCGGAGATGTTCGGCTACGTCGGCGACCTGCGCTCGAAGACCTCGGGCCAGGCCTCCTACTCGATGGAGTTCGACTCCTACGCCGAGACCCCGAAGGCAGTCTCCGAGGAGATCGTCGCGAAGGCTCGCGGCGGGGAGTGATCCCAGCCGTCCCAGACGCTCAGCCGGCCGGTGCCCGAAAGGGTGCCGGCCGGCTGTTTTGCACGGGTTGGGCGAGTCACTGGTGGGCGTGTAGCATGGGTGGTCGCTCGTTTGACTCTGGCGCTCAGATCGCTAGCATTACACGAGTATGCGTTCGGGTTGTAGACTTGGGCGCCGTACCCCTGCCCGTCAAAAGGCGCGGGTCACACCAGACGAACACGTCGCGCAGAGTGTGCGGCGATACCTAGAAGGAGCCCAAGTGGCAAAGGCCAAGTTTGAGCGGACCAAGCCGCACTGCAACATCGGCACCATCGGACACGTCGACCACGGCAAGACCACTCTGACCGCGGCGATCACCAAGGTGCTCCATGATGCATACCCCGATCTGAACGAGGCCTCGGCCTTCGACATGATCGACAAGGCGCCCGAGGAGCGCCAGCGCGGCATCACCATCTCGATCTCCCACGTCGAGTACCAGACCGAGAAGCGCCACTACGCGCACGTCGACTGCCCCGGTCACGCTGACTACGTCAAGAACATGATCACCGGTGCCGCCCAGATGGACGGCGCGATCCTCGTCGTGGCAGCCACCGACGGCCCGATGGCCCAGACGCACGAGCACATCCTGCTCGCCCGTCAGGTCGGCGTGCCCGCGATGGTCGTCGCCCTCAACAAGTGCGACATGATCGACGACGCCGATGCGGACCTGATCGAGCTCGTCGAGATGGAGCTGGACGAGATCCTCTCCGCCCAGGGCTTCGAGGACACCAAGATCGTCCGCGTGGCGGCCTTCCCGGCGCTCAACGGCGACGAGAAGTGGGGCAAGAGCATCCTCGAGCTGATGGACGCCGTCGACGAGCACATCCCGCAGCCCGAGCGTGACACGGACAAGCCGTTCCTCATGCCCGTCGAGGATGTCTTCACCATCACCGGTCGTGGCACCGTCGTCACCGGTCGCATCGAGCGCGGCATCGTCCGCACCGGTGAGACCGTCGACCTCGTCGGCATCCGCGAGGACAAGCAGACCAGCACCATCACCGGTGTCGAGATGTTCCGCAAGATCCTCGACGAGGGTCGCGCCGGAGAGAACGTCGGCCTGCTGCTCCGTGGCACCAAGAAGGAAGACGTCGAGCGTGGCATGGTCATCATCAAGCCCGGCTCGACCACCCCTCACACGGACTTCGAGGCGCAGGTCTACATCCTGAACAAGGACGAGGGTGGCCGTCACAAGCCGTTCTTCTCGAACTACTCGCCCCAGTTCTACTTCCGCACCACGGACGTGACCGGCGTTGTCCAGCTGCCCGAGGGCACCGACATGGTCATGCCCGGCGACAACACCGAGATGACCGTTCACCTGAACAAGCCCGTCGCGATGGAGGAGCAGCTCAAGTTCGCCATCCGCGAGGGTGGTCGCACCGTCGGCGCCGGAAACGTCACCAAGATCCTCAAGTGATCTGATCTGACCCAGCACGACACGAGGGCCCCGCACCGAATGGTGCGGGGCCTTCTTGTGTGTCTGAGTCGGGCTAGGCCCCGGCGCGCTTCTGGACGGCCGCCCACTCGTCCCGGAGGCCGACGGTGCGGTGGAACGTCATGGGGTGCTCGAGGTCGGCGGCGAAGTAGCCCAGGCGCTCGAACTGGACGACCTCGCCGGGCTCGGCGTCGGCCAGGGCGGCCTCCAGTCGGCACCCGGTGAGGACCTCGCGCGAGTTGGGGTTCAGGTCGTCGAGGGCCTCCCCGGTGCGCTCACCGGGAGCCTCGGCCGTGAAGAGCCTGTCGTACAGGGACACTGTCGCGTCGACGGCGTGCCGGGCGCTCACCCAGTGCATGGTCGACTTCACCTTGCGCCCGTCGGGGGAGTTGCCGCCCCGGGACAGCGGGTCGTAGGTGGCACGCACCTCGACGACGTTGCCCGACTCGTCCTTGACGACGTCCGTCGCGGTCACGAAGTAGGCGCCGCGCAGGCGGACCTCCCGGCCGGGGGAGAGCCGGAAGTACTTCGCGGGCGGGACCTCGCGGAAGTCGTCGGCCTCGATCCACAGCTCTCCGGTGAAGGCCACCTGGCGGGTCCCGTCCTCGGGGCGCTCCGGGTTGTTCGCAACCTCGAAGTACTCGACGACGGGGCGGCCGTCCTCATCGGTGGGCCAGTTGTCCAGCACGAGCCTGAGCGGATGCAGCACCGCCATGCGGCGTTGCGCGGTGGCGTTGAGCTCGCGGCGGACGTAGGACTCCAGCTCCTCGATGGACTTGCGCGAGTTGGTGCGGGTGGTGCCGACCTCCCGGCAGAACTGGCGGATGGCGGCGGCCGGGTAGCCGCGCCGGCGCAGTCCTCGGATCGTGGGCATCCGGGGGTCGTCCCAGCCGTCGACCACGCCGTCGAACACGAGCTTGGCGAGGCGCCGCTTCGAGGTGACGGTGTGGGTGAACTCGAGGCGGGCGAACTCGATCTGCTTGGGAGGCGTGCGGTCCAGGTCCAGCTGCTGCAGGAACCAGTCGTAGAGTGGGCGGTGGGACTCGAACTCGAGCGTGCAGATGGAGTGCGTGACGCCCTCGATCGCGTCGCTCTGGCCGTGGGCCCAGTCGTAGGTCGGGTAGATGGACCACTCGTCACCGGTGCGGTGGTGCTCGATGTTGCGGATGCGGTACATGATCGGGTCACGCAGCTGCATGTTCTCGTGCTGCATGTCGATCTTGGCTCGCAGGACGCGGGAGCCGTCGCTGTACTGGCCCGCGCGCATGTCGCGGAAGATACGGAGGTTCTCCTCGATGGGCCGGTCCCGGTAGGGGGACTCGATGCCCGGCTTGCCGTACCCGCCGCGGCCGGCGGAGATCGCCTCCGGCGACTGCTCGTCGACGTAGGCCAGGCCCTTGCTGACCAGCAGTTCTGCCCACGCGTAGAGCTGCTCAAAGTAGTCCGAGGCGTGTCTCACCTCCGCCGGCTCGTACCCGAGCCACCGGATGTCCTCGATGATGGAGTCGACGAAGGACGTCTCCTCGGTCTCCGGGTTGGTGTCGTCCAGGCGGAGCATGCACGAGCCGCCGAAGTCCAGCGCGGTGCCGAAGTCGACGACGATGGCCTTGGCGTGGCCGATGTGCAGGAAGCCGTTCGGCTCGGGTGGGAACCTCGTCTGGACGCGGCCACCGTGGAGCCCCTTCGCGACGTCGTTTCGCACGATGTCGGAGATGAAGTTGGAGGGCGCGGTCCCGGCGGCTTCAGTCATGGAGGAAAAGCTACCATCGGGGCACCGTTCCGTCCTCAGCCCCCCGGCAGGACCCCGTTGAGCCACACCAGCAGGGCGATCGGCACACCCACCACGACAGCCAGCACCACGGCTGCCATCACCGCGACGGAGACCCAGTAGGTCACCGACGCCCTGCGCACCTGCTCGCGGTCCTCGATCGTACGCGTGAGCAGCTTCAGGTTCTTGGCGTTCGAGCGGTAGGCCATGTCGAGGAACCCACCCAGGAACGGGACGAGCCCGAGCAGCCAGTCGATCAGGTAGTTGCCCAGCATGCGCGCCAGCACGGGAACGGGGGCCCGGAGCCGGGCGGCGTCCACCAGCACGACCGAGCCGAACGCGGCGCCGACGGCGGTCCCGGCGCCCGGGATGAAGCTGAGCAGCGGATCCACCCCGAAGCGGAAGTTGGTGCCGGGCACGCGCACGAGGCTGTCCAGGACGTGCGCGAACGTGCGGGTGACGCGCGCCGGGGTGTCGCGCGGCAGGTGCTCCATCACCTTCCTGGCCTCCGCGAGTGCGCGCTCGGACACCTCGGTGCGGCCCTTGTCCGGGGCGCCGTCGCCGCGCTCCGACAGGGCCGCCTCGGCCCTCCGGATGGCCTCCTCGAGGGAGTCCGGGTTCTTCGCCGGCTCTTTGCTCACGATTCAAGGATGCCACCGTGCCGGTAGGATCTGGCCCATCATGACTGACTCGTTGACTCCCGCCCGCACCCGCGTCGCCCCCTCGCCCACCGGCGACCCCCACGTCGGAACGGCCTTCATGGCACTGTTCGACCTTGCTTGGGCCCGCAGGACCGGTGGCCGATTCGTACTCAGGATCGAGGACACCGACCAGAACCGCCTGGTCGAGGGCAGCGAGCAGCAGATCTACGACTCCCTCGCCTGGCTGGGGCTCAGCCCGGACGAGGGCCCGGTGCAGGGCGGGGAGTTCGGTCCCTACCGCCAGTCGGAGCGGCTCGAGACCTACGCCCCCTACGTGCAGCAGCTCCTGGACCAGGGCAATGCCTACCACTGCTGGTGCAGTTCCGAGCGGTTGGCGCAGCTGCGTGAGGAGCAGCAGGCTTCCAAGCAGTCCAACACCGGCTACGACAGGCTGTGCGTCGGCAAGACCCGTCAGGAGCGGGCGGCGCTGCCCGGTTTCTCGGAGACCCCGGTCGTGCGCATGCTGATCCCCGACGACGCCCCGACCAGCTTCACCGACATCATCCGCGGCACTGTGAGGGCGCCCCGCCCCGACGACCAGGTGATCCTCAAGACCGACGGGTTCCCCACCTACCACCTCGCCGTCGTGGTGGACGACCACCTGATGGGGATCAACACCGTCGTGCGTGGCGAGGAGTGGATCTCCTCCACCCCCAAGCACGTCCTCCTGTACCAGTGGCTCGGGCTGGAGGTGCCGCAGTTCGCCCACATGCCGCTGCTGCGCAACACGGACAAGTCCAAGATCTCCAAGCGCAAGAACCCGGCAGCCCGGCTGATGTGGTTCAAGGAGCAGGGCTACCTGCCCGAGGCCGTGCGCAACTTCCTCCAGCTCCTCGGCTACGCCGGCGACGAGGAGAACGAGGTGAAGAGCTTCGAGCAGTTCGTGCAGGAGTTCTCGTGGGAGAAGGTCAACACCACGGGCCCGATCTTCGACCTCAAGAAGCTCGACTGGCTCAACGGCCACTACATCCGCGCCATGGCTGCCGATGAGCTGGCCACCCGGATCTCCGACTTCGCAGTCGCCGCCGGGCAGTGGGCGGCCCCGTCCCCGGCCCAGCTCGACGTGCTGCGCCGGGCGGTCCCGATCATCCAGGAACGGCTGGTCCTCCTGAAGGACGCGCTCCCGCAGCTCGACTACCTGTTCACCGCCGACGCCGACATCGTGGTGGACCCCGACGCCTTGGCCGGCCTCGCGGACAACGCCCCGGAGGTGCTGGACGCGGCCATCGACGTGGTGTCCTCCGTCGCCCTGGACGCCGCCTCCATCCAGGCCGGGTTGCGGGAGCGCATCGTCGAGGGGATGGGGATCAAGCCCAAGTTCGCCTTTGCCCCCGTTCGGGTCGCCATCTCGGGCCGGAAGGTCTCACCGCCGCTGTTCGAGTCGATCGAGATCCTTGGACGGGAGTCCTCCCTGGCCCGACTGAAAGGTCTGCGCAGCTCGCTGTGATCAGCCGCGCCCGTGCGGCGTGGTCCACCCCGACAGGTCCGGCCCCTTGGGAACAATGCCCAAGGGGTTCAGATCCGTGTGCACGATGTGGTAGTGCTGCTTGATCTGGTCGAAGTCGATGGTCTCGCCGAATCCGGGTGTCTGGAACAGGTCACGGGCGTAGGCCCACAGGACGGGCATCTCGCTCAGCTTGTTGCGATTGCACTTGAAGTGGCCGTGGTAGACGGCGTCGAAGCGAACCAGGGTGGTGAACAGGCGCACGTCCGCCTCGGTGATGGCATCCCCCATGAGGTAGCGGCGGTCTGCCAGACGCTCCTCCAGCCAGTCCATCGCCGTCCAGAGTCGGTCGTAGGCTGAGTCGTAGGCCTCCTGCGAACCGGCGAAGCCGCACCGGTAGACGCCGTTGTTGACCTCGGTGTAGATCCGCTTCATAACGGGCGCCATCTCGTCGCGGAGGTGCTCGGGCCACAGGTCCGGGGCGCCGTCGCGGTGGTACTGCTTCCACTCGGTGGAGAAGTCAAGGGTCATCTGGGCGAAGTCGTTGGTGACCACCTCACCGGTGGCCACCTCGACGATCGCCGGTACGGTGATGCCGCGCGGGTAGCCGGGGAACCGCTTCTCGTACGCGTCCTTGAGCTTGTGGATGCCCAGCACGGGGTCCACCCCGCCGGGGTCGAGGTCGAACGTCCACGAGTCGGCGTCGTGCGTCGGCCCCGGGGCGCCGAGGGAGATGACGTCGGTCAGCCCCAGCAGCTCGCGCACGATGATGGTCCGGTTCGCCCATGGGCACGCCCGGGCTGCGACGAGGTGGTAGCGGCCGGGCTCGACCGGGTGGTCGTCGGTGCCGGGACGGGGTTCGGCGACGATGCGGGTGGTGATGTAGGAGCTGTCGCGGGTGAACTCCTTGCCCTTGCTGGAGTAGACGCCGCCCTTCGAATGCTCTTCCTGGCCAGGTGTGCTCATGCCCGCAAGGCTAGTCGCTCAGTCGTCGGCGAGCAGCAGCTCGGCGAGGGGCTTGCGCACCCGCGGGGCAACCTCGCGCTCCCGCAGCACCTCGTCGGCCAGCGCGGCGGGGGAGGCGAGCACGCCGACGGCCGTCACGGAGACGATGTCGAAGCGATCGTCGACGTTGAACGAGCGACGCAGGGGGTCGACCTCGATGCCGCCCATCTGGTGCACGTGGAAGCCGTCCTTGTGGGCCTGCAGGGCCAGCGTGGCGGCTGCCTGTCCCAGGTCGTAGTGCGCCCAGCGCTGTTCCGCGCCCTCGGGGCTGACGGTCTCGGCCAGGTTCACGACGAGCACGGAGGCGCTGCCGGCCCATGCCTTGTTGAAGCCCATCAGGTGCTCGACGATGGTGGAGTGGGTGGCGGTACCGCGCCGGCCCACGATGAAGCGCCACGGCTGGGTGTTCGACGCCGACGCGCTCCACCGGGCGGCCTCCAGGAAGGCGGTGATGTTCTCCTCGGGCACGTCGACGGAGACGTCGAAGGAGCGGGGGCTCCACCGGTTCGCGATCACCTCGGAGATGGGTGCGCTGGTCACGGCGGTGCGGTTCAGGGTCTGGGTCATTGTCGTCCTCCTGCGTCTGCTCTTCGGCTGGCCGGGACGACAGTGGCCCACCGTGATGAACGCCCGGGGCGCTGATTTTGTTCCCTGCTAGGTTCAACGACGTGCTGAACAACGACGAGATCACCTCCTTCAGTCCCGGCTCCGGCAGGCGCGTCGCCCCTCGCTCCCAACTCTCCTCCGACGCCCCCCGCCGCGACCTTTCCGGAACGTGGCGGTTCCACTTCGCGACCCGCCCGGACCTGGCTCCGGCGGACGCCTGCCGGGTGGACTTCGACGACTCCGGCTGGGACGAGATCCCGGTGCCGTCGCACTGGGTACTGCAGGGTCGCCCCGAGTGGGGTCGGCCGATCTACACCAACATCGACTACCCGTTCCCGGTGGACCCACCCTTCGTCCCCGACGAGAACCCGACCGGTGACTACCGCGTGGAGTTCACCGTCGACGATGCGTTCCTCACCGGGGGCGCCAGGGCGCACCTGCGCTTCGGTGGCGTGGAGTCCCTGTGCATCGCCACCATGAACGGCACCCCGGTCGGCGTGGTCCGGGGCAGCCGCCTGGCCCAGGAGCTGGACGTCACCGACGAACTCGTCGTCGGCAGCAACGTGCTGCACCTGCGCGTGCACCAGTGGTCCAGCAACACCTACCTCGAGGACCAGGACCAGTGGTGGCTGCCCGGCGTCTTCCGCGAGGTGGAGCTGCTCTCGCGCCCGGGGGCCGGCATCGACGACGTCTGGCTGCGGGCCGACTTCGACCCCGAGACCGGCCACGGCACCCTGGTCCCCGAGATCAGGGCCGGCGCCGAGGCGTTCCCCGTCACCGTGGCGGTCGAAGAGTTGGGGGTCTCCACCACGTTCGCGACGCCGTCGCAGGTGGCGCCCGTCCCCATGGGCGAGGTCGAGCCCTGGAGCGCCGACGTCCCCAGGCTGTACGAGGCCGTGGTCTCCAACGCGGCAGAGACCATCACCGTTCGCACGGGCTTCCGGCGGGTGGAAGTGGTGGGCCACGAGTGGCGGGTCAATGGCGTGAAGCTGAGGCTGCGCGGGGTGAACCGGCACGAGTACCACCCGGACCTCGGGCGGGTCTTCGACCGCGAGGCCGCCCGGGAGGGCCTGCTCCTGATGAAGCGGCACAACATCAACGCCATCCGCACCGCGCACTACCCGCCCCACCCGGAGCTGTTGGCGCTGGCCGACGAGCTTGGCTTCTGGGTGATCGACGAGTGCGACTACGAGACCCACGGGTTCGAGGCCGGTGGCTGGGTGGACAATCCCTCCGACGACCCGCGCTGGCGTGAGACGCTGCTCGACAGGGTCGAGCGGTTCTTCGAGCGCGACAAGAACCATCCCTGCGTCGTGGCCTGGTCGCTCGGCAACGAGGCGCACACCGGGGCCAACACGGCGGCCATGGCGGCGTGGTTGCACCGGCGCGACCCGGGACGCCCCGTCCACTACGAACCCGACTTCGACGGCCGCTACAGCGACGTCGTCTCGCGCATGTACGCCTCGCCGGAGGAACTGCGGTTCCTCAGCGAGGGTCTGGGCAACAACAAGCTGGGCGCCCCGGGCCGGGCCGCCGCACTCGCCGAGCGCCCCATGATCCTGTGCGAGTACGCCCACGCCATGGGCAACGGCTCCGCGCAGCTCGACGTCTACGAGGAGCTGTTCGACACGCTGCCGCAGTGGCACGGGGGGTTCGTGTGGGAGTGGCGCGACCACGGGCTGCGCACCCACACCGACGACGGGCGTGAGTTCTTCGCCTACGGCGGTGACTTCGGCGAGGAGATCCACGACGGCAACTTCGTCACCGACGGAATGGTGCTCTCCGACGGCACCCCCAGCCCGATGCTGGCGGAGTTCGCCGCGGTCTGCTCGCCGATCAAGCTGGTCGTTGACGACCTCGGCCTGGTGATCGAGAACCGCCGTCATGACGGGGACACCTCCGACCTCCGCTTCGTCGTCGTGGACGAGGTCGCGGGGGAGTTGGTGGCGCGCCACGAGATCTCCGTCGATCCCATCTGGCCCGACGGGGCCGAGGACCTCGACATCCCGGACCCGCCCGCGGGCGTGGACGGCGAGGTGTGGCGCACGGCGCGCGCCGAGCTCGCGGCTGACACCGACTGGGCACCCGCGGGCCACGTGGTGGCGTTCCACCAGGTACGGATCTCGGCACCTCCGGCGGCCGGCGCCCGCGTCGCGGAACGGGAGGCAGACGAGCCCACGGATCGTGACGGGGTGCTGGTGCTGGGACGGGCCCGTCTGGACGCGCGCACCGGGGACCTCGTCGAGCTCGGAGGGCACCCGGTGTCGGGACCGCGGCTGGAGCTGTGGCGTCCGCCGACGGACAACGACCGGCTCGGTACCTCCAGCGCCTTCGTGACCACCGACCGCAACACCAACAACCTCGTGGACCACGGCGGGCCGACGCACGCCGACGGGTGGCGCGCCGCAGGCCTGGACCGGCTGCAGCGACGGGTGCTGGCCGTCGAGGTGGGGGAGGACTCGATCCGGGTACGCCACCGCTACGCGGCTGCGGCCGGACGTGACGCCGTCGTCGTCGAGTTGCTGTGGCGCTCGATCGAGGGCGAGCTGGTCCTCGCCGCCGACGCGCAGCCGACGCGCGGATGGCCGGGCGGCTGGCCGAGGATCGGCCTGCACCTCGTCCTGCCACCGGGTGTCGAGGATGTGGAGTGGTTCGGTACCGGGCCGAACGAGAACTATCCCGACTCCCGCCGCGCCGCCGTGGTGGGACGCTTCCTGTCCCGCGTGCCGGACCTCACCATCGACTACGCCCGACCCCAGGAGAGCGGCCACAGGGGTGACCTGCGCTGGCTCGAACTGCCGGGGATCGGCCTACGGATCGCGGCGGACGAGGTGGCCGGCGCACGGCCCGGGTTCACGCTGCGCCGACACGACGTGCGCGAGGTCACCGCAGCCGACCACCCTCACGAGCTCCCCGAACCGACGGCGACACACCTCTACCTCGACGCCGCCCAGCGCGGCATCGGCACCCTGCTCAGCGATCCGGACGTCCGACCGGAGCACGAGCTGCGGCCGCGGGCGGCGCAGTGGTCCCTGCGCTTCAGCGCTGCACCTGAGCGCGCCTAGGCTTCAACCATGAGCGCACAGCCCGGCTGGTACCAGGATCCCGAGGGGCCGGCCGGGCAGGCCCGTTACTGGGACGGCAACCGCTGGGCACCCGCGCCGGGGGCTCCGACGCCCGGATCTGAACCCGACGGCCCGCGCAGGCCCGCCTGGCTCGTGCCGGCAGTGGTGGTCCTGGTCTCGGCAGTGCTGGTCGGGCTCGGGGTCTGGCAGCTCGGGCCACTCCTCTTCTCCGACGGCGATCCCGCGCCCGCGCCGACCGCCACGTCGAGCGAGGGCACGTCGCCGCAGGCCACGACACCGGTACAGGAGCCGACGCAGGTGGGGGAGTTGGACTGTGTGGCCGCCTCGTCGTCGAACTTCGACAGCGGGCCGGAGCTGCGCGTGGCGGGGATCGTGGTGCCGTTCGGCGTCCACGACGAGTGGGGCTTCCGGTTCGACAGCTCGCAGTGGACGTGGCTGCACGACCTGCACGCTTGGGGGACCGTTGACATCGAGCCGCGCGGCGAGCAGTGGGCAGCGGGCATCGTCGTCGGACGGCTGGAGGCCGGCAGCGGCTTCGGGGAGCCGCGGCAGGCGGCCGAGGCGATGGTCGAGTGCCTGCTGTCCCACGGGCCCTTCAACACTGGCGAGCAGATGGAGATCAGCGAGTCCGGTGCGGTCACGGTGGACGGGATGCCAGGCTGGTCGATGACGATGGCCTACCCCGAGGAGGGGGAGTACGGGGCCACCACCATCCGCGTCCTCGCGCTGGACTCCGGGCAGGAGGGCAGCCTCGCCGGGGTGATCGGCTTCCACCCGCAGGGCCATCCCGGGACCGAAGCCGCCGTCGAAGAGCTCCTCGGGGGCATCGTCGCCCAGTAGGAGTGCCGGGTCGGCCGGATTGCAGTGCCGATTGGACCTCTACGGGAGCGGTGACTACACTCGTACG
Source organism: Tessaracoccus rhinocerotis (assembly GCF_007197885.1). Lineage (GTDB taxonomy): Bacteria > Actinomycetota > Actinomycetes > Propionibacteriales > Propionibacteriaceae > Arachnia > Arachnia rhinocerotis. The sequence continues at coordinate 677,652 of NZ_VKKG01000001.1, read as the reverse complement.
GCCGGGAGATCGTCTCCCAGTGTCTCGCGGCCCCGCACGACGATGATTTTGTGCAGGGCGCGTGGCGTGCAAGAATAACTAGGTTGCTCCGCGAGCGGGGGCAGGCTTCACCGTGTTGTCGAACGGGTCCGTCAGGGCCGGGTTCGCGCCGGCCGGCCGCCCCTCGTGTTCGAGGTCGGACAGATTGCCAACGGGCGGGACGTGTCCTTCGAGAGGGATCTCGGAGGCTGTCCCAAGCTGTGGCTGACAGTGCGACACTCCCGACCTCGGGGGTCGGGGCGACAAGGGGAATCACCCCCGATAGTTCGAAGAACTTTCACCAGGGACGAGTAGAAGGAACCAACTGTGGCGGGACAAAAAATCCGCATCAGGCTGCGGGCGTATGACCATGAGGTCATCGACTCCAGCGCGCGGAAAATCGTCGACACCGTGACTCGCACGGGTGCAAAGGTCGCTGGCCCCGTGCCGCTGCCGACGGAGAAGAACGTGTACTGCGTCATCCGTTCGCCCCACAAGTACAAGGACAGCCGCGAGCACTTCGAGATGCGTACGCACAAGCGGCTGATTGACATCCTCGACCCCACGCCGAAGACCGTCGACTCGCTGATGCGACTCGACCTCCCGGCTGGAGTCGACATTGAGATCAAGCTTCCGTGAGGTCCGAGATGAGCACTACTGAACGAAACGTGAAGGGCATCCTGGGCACCAAGCTCGGCATGACCCAGCTTTGGGATGCCGACAACAAGGTCGTCCCGGTCACCGTGATCCAGGCCGGTCCCTGCGTCGTGACGCAGATCCGCACGCCTGAGACCGACGGCTACAGCGCCGTCCAGCTCGGCTTCGGCGCCGTCAAGGCCAAGCAGCTCACCAAGCCTGACGCCGGCCAGTTCGCCAAGGCGGACGTGACCCCGCGCAAGCACCTGCTCGAGATCCGCACCTCCGGTGCGTCCGAGTACACCCTGGGCCAGGAGCTGACCGCCGACGTGTTCGCCGATGGCGAGGTCGTCGACGTGACCGGCACCTCCAAGGGCAAGGGCACCGCCGGCGTCATGAAGCGCCACGGCTTCCACGGTCTGCGCGCCTCGCACGGTGTGCACCGCAAGCACCGCTCGCCCGGCTCGATCGGTGGCGCCTCCACCCCCGGCCGCGTGTTCAAGGGCCTCCGCATGGCTGGCCGCATGGGCAACGACAAGGTGACGGTCCAGAACCTCAAGATCCACGCCGTCGACGTTGAGCGCGGGCTGCTGCTGGTCCGCGGAGCGGTCCCCGGCAACAAGGGCTCGCTCGTCGTCGTGCGCACCGCAGCCAAGAAGGGTGATGCAGCATGAGCGAAGCACGCACCGTTGACGTCATCGACGCGAAGGGCAAGAAGGCCGGCAAGGTCGACCTCCCCGGTGACCTGTTCGACGTCCAGACCAACATTCCCCTGATCCACCAGGTGGTCGTGGCGCAGCTCGCTGCCGCCCGTCAGGGAACCCACTCCACCAAGACCCGCGGCGAGGTTCGCGGCGGTGGCATCAAGCCCTGGCGCCAGAAGGGCACCGGCCGCGCCCGTCACGGCTCGCGTCGTTCCCCGATCTGGGTCGGCGGTGGCACGGTCCACGGTCCGCAGCCGCGCGACTACGCCCAGCGCACCCCCAAGAAGATGGTGGCCGCCGCCCTGCGTGGCGCCCTGTCCGACCGGGCCCGCGACGGTCAGGTCCACGTCGTCTCCGAGCTCGTCTCGGGTGACGTCCCCAGCACCAAGGCAGCGCTGAACACGCTCGCCGCGCTGGGTGAGCTCTCCAAGGTGCTCGTCGTGCTCGACCGCTTCGAGGACGTCGCATGGTTGTCGCTGCGCAACGTGGACACCGTCCACGTGCTCGCGGTCGACCAGTTGAACACCTACGACGTGCTCGCGGCCGACAACATCGTGTTCACCTCCGCCGCGCTCGCAGCGTTCGTGAACCCCGCCGGTTCCGAGGCCGTCGAGGCCGAGGCCACCGAGTCCGAGGCCGACCAGGCCGATGGCAAGGAGAACAAGAAGTGACCGACCTCAAGATCCGTGACCACCGCGACATCATCCTGCGCCCGGTCGTGAGCGAGAAGAGCTACAACCTGCTCGACGAGGGCAAGTACACCTTCATCGTCGCCCCGGACGCCAACAAGACCGAGATCAAGATCGCCATCGAGGCCATCTTCGACGTCAAGGTCACCTCCGTCAACACGCTCAACCGCGAAGGCAAGCGTCGCCGTACGCGTTTCGGAGTCGGCAAGAAGGCCGACACCAAGCGCGCCATCGTGACCGTCGCCGAGGGCGAATCCATCGACATCTTCGGGGGCTCGGGCTCCTGAGCCCGAGTGCGAAGAAGACAAGACAAGGACTGATTCCTCATGGCTATCCGCAAGTACAAGCCGACCACGCCAGGTCGTCGCGGCTCCAGCGTGTCCGACTTCGTCGAGCTCACCCGCTCGACTCCTGAGAAGTCGCTGCTCGCTCCCAAGCCGAAGACCGGTGGTCGCAACAACACCGGCCGCATCACCACCCGCCACATCGGCGGTGGGCACAAGCAGGCTTACCGAATCATCGATTTCAAGCGCTACGACAAGGACGGGGTCCCGGCCAAGGTCGCTCACATCGAGTACGACCCGAACCGTACCGCCCGTATCGCCCTGCTCCACTACGTGGACGGCGAGAAGCGCTACATCATCGCGCCGAACGGCCTGACCCAGGGCACGATCATCGCTGCCGGTCAGGGTGCTGACATCAAGCCGGGCAACAACCTGGAACTGCGTCAGATCCCCGTCGGCACCACCGTCCACGCTGTGGAGCTCCGCCCCGGCGGTGGAGCCAAGCTCGGCCGCTCGGCCGGTGCCTCCATCCAGCTGGTCGCCCGCGAGGGCAAGTACGCCACCCTGCGCATGCCCTCGGGCGAGATGCGCATGGTGGACGTCCGCTGCCGCGCCACCATCGGAACGGTGGGCAACGCCGAGCAGTCGAACATCAACTGGGGCAAGGCCGGCCGCAAGCGTTGGAAGGGCGTCCGCCCGACCGTCCGCGGCGTGGTCATGAACCCGATCGACCACCCCCATGGTGGTGGCGAGGGTCGCACCTCCGGTGGCCGTCATCCTGTGTCCCCCTGGGGCAAGAAGGAAGGCCGCACCCGTGACAAGAACAAGGCGAGCAGCCGTCTGATCGTCCGTCGCCGCAAGACCGGCAAGAAGCGCTGATAGGGAGCCTGAGGAAATATGCCACGCAGCCTTAAGAAGGGCCCCTTCGTTGACGACCACCTTCAGAAGAAGGTAGACGTCCAGAACGAAAAGGGCACCAAGAACGTGATCAAGACCTGGTCGCGCCGTTCGATGATCGTTCCGGACATGCTGGGTCACACCATTGCCGTGCATGACGGTCGCAAGCACATCCCGGTGTTCGTCACCGAGGCGATGATCGGCCACAAGCTGGGCGAGTTCGCCCCCACGCGTACCTTCAAGGGGCACGTGAAGGACGACAAGAAGGCCCGCCGCCGCTGAGGCCGGCAGAGAAGGAATTGATTTCACAATGAGCAACGAAAACGGCAACAGCCGTCGTCGCGACATCCTGCTGGGTGATCGTCCCGGATCCTTCGCCGTCGCGAAGCACGTCCGGATGAGCCCCACCAAGGTGCGCCGTGTCATCGACCTGGTCCGCGGTATGGACGTCGCAGAGGCGCTCACCGCGCTGAAGTTCGCGCCGCAGGCCGCTTCCGAGCCGGTCTACAAGGTGGTCGCATCCGCCGTCGCCAACGCCGAGAGCGCAGAGGACCTGCGCACTGAGGAGCTGTACATCTCCCAGGCGTTCGTCGACGAGGGCGTCACCCTCCGACGTATCCGTCCCCGAGCCAAGGGGTCCGCGAGCCGCATCCTCAAGCGCGGTTCACACATCACTGTGGTTGTCGAGCCCCGTGAGACGAAGGGAGCCTGAGTTATGGGCCAGAAGATCAACCCGAACGGTTTCCGTCTCGGCATCACCACCGACCACACCACGCGTTGGTACTCGGAGAAGAAGTACGCCGAGTACGTGGAAGAGGACATCAAGATTCGTGAGTACCTCACGAAGAACCTCGAGCGCGCCGGCATCTCCTCGATCGAGATCGAGCGTCGTTCCGAGCGTGTGACCCTCTTCCTGCACGCCGCGCGTCCGGGCATCGTCATCGGCCGCAACGGCGCCGAGGCGGAGCGTGTCCGCGGTGCACTTGAGAAGATGACCGGCAAGCAGGTTCAGCTGAACATCCTCGAGGTCAAGAACCCCGAGATCGATGCGCAGCTGGTCGCACAGGGCGTCGCCGAGCAGCTGGGCGCCCGTGTGGCGTTCCGCCGTGCGATGCGCAAGGCGCAGCAGACCGCCATGCGTGCAGGTGCCCAGGGCATCCGCATCAAGTGCTCCGGTCGTCTCGGTGGCGCCGAGATGTCGCGCTCCGAGGGCTACCGCGAGGGCCGTGTCCCGCTGCACACCCTCCGCGCCGACATCGACTACGGCTTCTACGAGGCCCGCACGACCTTCGGCCGGATCGGCGTGAAGGTCTGGATCTACAAGGGTGACGTCACCGGTACCCGCGCCGAGCGCGCTGCCCAGAAGGCAGCCCGCAACGCAGCCCCCGGTGGCCGTGGCGGACGCCCCGGCCGTCGCCCCGGCCGCGGCGAGGGCCGCGGTGACCGTCCTGAGCGCGGCGGTCGCCGTCGCGCCGATGCAGCCCAGGCCCCGGCCGAGGCTGCACCCGCCAGCGAGAACGCAGGAGCCTGAGCATGCTGATTCCTCGTCGAGTTAAGTTCCGCAAGCAGCACCACCCCAAGCGCAACGGGATGGCCAAGGGCGGCACCAAGCTGACCTTCGGTGACTTCGGAATCCAGGCGCTCGAGTCCTCGTACCTGACGAACCGTCAGATCGAGTCCGCTCGTATCGCCATGACCCGCCACATGAAGCGTGGCGGCAAGGTCTGGATCAACGTGTACCCGGACCGCCCCCTCACGAAGAAGCCCGCCGAAACCCGCATGGGTTCCGGCAAGGGCTCGCCCGAGTGGTGGGTCGCCAACATCAAGCCCGGCCGCGTGCTGTTCGAGCTGTCCGGCGTCCCCGAGGACGTCGCCCGCGAGGCGCTGCGCCTGGCCATCCACAAGCTGCCCTTCAAGGCACGCTTCATCAAGCGCGAAGCAGGTGACATCTGATGCCCAAGTCATTGACTGCCCACGATCTGCGTGGCCTGTCGCGTGACCAGCTCAACGGCAAGGTCGTGGAGCTCAAGGAAGAACTGTTCGGTCTCCGATTCCAGGCTGCCACCGGCCAGCTGGAGTCGCACGGACGTCTCCGCGAGGTCCGCAAGGACATCGCACGCATCTACACCGTGCTGCAGGAGCGCAACCTCGGCATTGTCGACGAGCCGGCTGTTGAGGAGAAGTAACCATGAGTGAAGAATCCACCACCGAGGCCACCACGGCCGAGACCACCGAGCGTGGCCGCCGCAAGGTGCTCGCGGGCATCGTCGTCAGCGACAAGATGGACAAGACCATCGTCGTCGCCGTCGAGGACCGCGTCAAGCACCCGCTCTACGGCAAGGTCATGACCAAGACCACGCGGCTGAAGGCCCACGACGAGGAGAACAGCGCCGGCATCGGCGACCGTGTCCGCGTCATGGAGACCCGTCCGCTGTCCGCCACCAAGCGTTGGCGTCTGGTCGAGGTCACCGAGCGCGCCAAGTGACGCACTCGTAGAACCGACGCAGAGGGCCCCGGGATGGATCCCGGGGCCCTCTCGTCATTTCCGGACGGCGACCACCTGCACCAGGTCGCGGTAGTGGCCGTCGACCACCGGGCCGCCACACGTCACGACCACCAGGCGATGCTGCCCGTCGGTGGTGAACAGTTCCGGGTGGTCGGCGTCCCGGGGCAGCCGGTCGATCGAGACCACGCGCCACCGGGAGGCGTCCCCGTCAGGGGTGAGCAGGTCGATGATGTCTCCGGGGCCTGCGGCGGCCAACGACCACAGCGCTCCACGCCGCCCGTCCCAGCTCACGTGGCCGGTCACCAGGACGGTCCCCGCGTCATCGCCGGGCCGGGCACCGTCGCGCCAGATGCCGACCTCACCCGGATCCTCGGGGACCTCCAGCTCCTGGCCCACGACGCCCACCTCCCGCACCGGTGCGGAGATCCCCAACGAGGCCACCATCAGCCGGGGCGAGGGGGTGGCAGGGGCCACCGTCGCGGTCGGAGCCGGGGTCGTCCCGTCGCCCGGGGCGGATGTCGTCTCCTCGGGCTTCCCGGCCGAGGGGCGGACCGGTGCCGTGACCTGTGCGCCGGGGGCCTCGGGAGCGGGCGCCGGTGGCTGACTTGGCCCGGGCCAGAGTCCGGCCACCACGAGGCACGCTGCCGCGGCCAGGGCGGCGGGCTGCCACGCCGTCCGGCACCAGTCGAGCAGCCGGGTTGACGGGGAACGCCCCACCGGCGGTGCCGCCCTCCGAGGTGCGGTCACGGCCTGCGCCCCGACCTTCGGACCCGCGTCGCGAATGCCAGCAGACCGATCGCGAGGCCGACGTGCACCAGCTGCCAGCGCACCTCCCGGATGGGGGCTCCCGAGTTGATGCGCGGGGTCTCCGGCTCCGGAGGCGGCGCTGTGACTGGCGGCGGAGTGGGCACCGGCGGGGGCACTTCGGCGGGAGGGGTGGTCGCTGTGGGTGGTGGCGAGGTCGCCACAGGTGGGGTCGGGCCGGTCGGAGGTGTCGGGACAACCGGAGGCGGAGTCTCCCGGGGTGGATCGGGGACCAGGACGCTCTGGCTGGCCAGTCCGGGCCCATGCATGACCTCGGCCACCACACCGCCCGCGTGGCTGACGCTGAGCAGGGCCGTCGCGGTGTAGCAGCCGGGGTCCTCCAGCTTCGTCCGCAGGAGCCCCTCGAGAACCGGCCCGGGCAACTCTACGTCCTCGTACGTCGCCGCGACCGGTGCTCCCCGCCAGTCGACGGCGTCGCAGGTCTGTCCACCCTCGGTCTCGACCGGGGGCATGGGCCCCAGGAGTTCACCCGAGGCATGGACCAGCAGGGGTACCTCCGAACCCGGTACCTCACGCCCGTCCGGCAACCCCGCCACGCGGAGGGTGTCGGAGACCGTCGCGCCCAGTCGTGGGGCGCCCGTGACCACCAGCTCGGAGCTCACGGACGGTGCGAGCACGACGCTGGTCTCCGACAGTTGCGGCCAGGAGGGCGGCTCGGGGGACAGCACCAGTTCGGCCTCGTCCAAGCGCTCCCGCCACGAGTAGTACCCGGGTCCGGGGAACTCGAGGGCGCTCGTGTGCACCTCGGCGGACCCCTCGTCGTCATAGGTTCCGGTGAACGTGGCGACCCCGACACTTGGTGCGGTGTCCGGGGATGCCGCCGCGAGCTCCTCGAGCGTGCCGAAGGGTCCGAGGAGCGTGCTCTGGCCGGAGAACCCGTGACCGGGCCTACCCCCGGCCACGGTGACCACGTCGACGGCCGCCCCACCCGCGGATGCGATGACGTCCCTGGTCCGGGTTGTGACGGTGGGGCGCCATGGTTCGGGCTCGAGGTGGATCTCGTCTCGCCACGACATCGTGACCGGTTCAGGAGCCGCGATCATGCGCTGGATCGTCTTCTCCCTCGGGACGAAGAGCCGCGGCCGGGGACCGGGCAGACCGGAGACCTCGACGTCGAGGGCGCCGGTGACGGCCCGATCGGACGGAACGGGCAGTTGCACCCACACGCGGGTCGTGCCCTCCGGGCCGGTGCTGCGGGTGGTCGAGGTGACCTCCAGCGCTCCGCTGCCACGAGTGGTGACGTGTCGCCCGGGCACCTGCGCGCCGGAGGCGGCAAGCACCCTGATGGCCAGCTCGCCGGTCGCGTTGGACGACGAAGGGCGCCGGTTCCACCTGATGTCCAGGGTGTACGGACCGGCGAAGGCGTCGGCCTCCCGCTGCAGGCGCTCGAACTCGGTGACCGTGCCGGGATGTGCCCCTGACACGGCCGACCACCGGTCCGCCTCCTTCCGCTCCTGCGCCGTGCCGTCGAGCGTCCGCAGCCGGACGGCGTGCTCCACCGCTGCGCCGACGTCCGGACTGGGGGAGGGGCCGGTCTCGTGCAGGATCCAGGACAGTTCGGCCAGTTCGGCCACCAGCGTCTTGCGGGTTCCGTTGCCGTGCTCCCCCCGGGGGCCGCCCCAGCCGGTCTGGCGGTGGAGCGTGTAGTTGGTGTACTCGGTCCAGGCGCTCGCCTCCCGCGGCGGGCCGGAGTTCAGGTCGATGCAGTAGGCGGTCACCTCGCCCAGCTTCTTGGCGCCGTACCAGTGCTCGGGGTGGGAGCGGGTGGGCATCGGGTGGCCGGAGCCGGCCAGGTCCCCGTCCTGGGACCGCGCACCCGCCGCCGAGGGGAGCAGGGCCAGGCCGAGCACGAGGACGACCACCGCCGACAGCGGGGTTCTCCAGTCGGGTCTCATCGGAGCGCGGCCTCCCTGCGTTCGGGCATGCGCCAGAGCTGGACCAGTTGCGAGCCGCAGGTGGGGCACTCGGTCAGGCTGCGGCCGTCCTCCTCGCGCATCATGCTGAACGCGGAGGGGGACAGCGTGCAGTTGCGGCAGTCGAGGACCTCGCCCTGCCAGGCGCGCGCCCGCAGCCGCCGCGCAATCTTGCCGGCGACGAGGCAGGGTGTCTCGAGGACGTCCGGCCAGCCGAACAGTTGCGGCTCCTCCGGGTCGTCGTGGTGTGGTCGGCCCATCCACCCGTAGCTCGGCCGCAGGTTGCGCCCGGTGAGCGACCCGTCGAAGTGCAGGTTGACGTCGACGCCGAACAGGGCCGCCCGCACGGAGTGCTGCGTGCCGTCGGGCAGCGGGGCCCACTCCAGCAGAGGCAGCCCGTGCGCCAGCAGGACGTCGCGGTTGAGAGCGGTCTCGAAGGCGCTGCGTCCCTCGGCCCGGGGGGCGGTGCAAAGTTCCAGGAACCGCTCCCGGTCCCGGAGCCTGAGGGCCCGGCCCGCCAGTTTCCGCGCGAGACCGGCGTCTGCGGTCGGGGACAGCAGGAACCTGCCGAAGGCCTCGTCCACGGCCTCGCAGGACTGCACCTCGTCGGGCTCTCCGCTGTGGAACCGCCACGGGCCCCGGTCCTTCAGGTTGCGCCGTCCGCACCAGACGTCGATGACATCGGGTTCCGGTCCCTGCCCCCGAACCCAGGCGGCCGCGCCGAGCCCCAGGGTGGCCGCCGGGCCACCGAGCTTGAGCCCGGCCCAGATGCGGCCGGCGACGTCCAGTTCGGGATGGAGGCTGTAGAGCCCGGGGTGGACCCGGAAACACTCCCCGGAGCGCAGCGCCGCGGTGAACCCGCGCAGGCCGAAGCGAGTCGCGTCGGAGTTGGTGAACACGCCTCCCCGGAGACCGGCGTGGGTCACCAGAGGCGGTGGAAGTACCTTGTAGTCAGTCATACCCCAGACTCTGGTTGCCGGCCGCCCCGATCCGTCACGCCGACGCCCTCCCTGTGGAGAACCCGCCGGGGGAGGCGCCACCACGGTCGATTTCATCGGCTTGGGTTGGGTGATGTACGCTTGTCAAGTTGTCTTGGGTCTGTGCCCGGGTACTCGCGTGCTCGGGGACCTTTCCCGGGCGACGGAACCCCGTACCCCTGGTTCGGGGCGCCTCCTGGCAAAATCCAGGGGGTTCATCACAAGTTCCGACACAGGCCCCCTCGCGGGAACCAGTCGGACGGAGGAGAAACAATGATCCAGCAGGAGTCGCGACTGAAGGTCGCCGACAACACTGGTGCCAAGGAGATCCTTTGCATCCGTGTTCTCGGTGGCACGAAGCGTCGTTACGCCTACGTCGGTGACACCATTGTCGCCACGGTCAAGGACGCAATCCCCGGCGGCAACGTCAAGAAGGGCGAGGTCGTCAAGGCTGTCGTAGTGCGCACCAGCAAGGAACGTCGCCGCGCCGACGGTTCCTACATCAAGTTCGATGAGAACGCAGCCGTCATCCTCAAGGCCGACGGCGAACCCCGCGGAACCCGCATCTTCGGCCCCGTGGCCCGTGAGCTGCGCGAGCGGAAGTTCATGCGCATCATTTCCCTGGCACCCGAGGTGATCTGAAATGGCATCCCTGCACGTCAAGAAGGGTGACCGCGTCATGGTCATCGCAGGCAAGGACAAGGGTGTTGTCGGCGAGATCATCGCCGTCCACGTCGAGGACCAGCGCGTCGTCGTCGAGGGCGTCAACATCATGAAGCGTCACCGTCGGGAGTCCCAGGGCGCCGGCGGCCGTCGCATCGAGGGCGGCATCATCTCGGCCGAGGCCCCGATCCACGTCTCCAACGTCCAGCTCGTCACCAAGGTGGACGGCAAGGAAGTTGTCACCCGCGTGGGCTACGAGCGCGAAGAGGTCATGAAGAAGCGCGCCGACGGAACCGAGTACAAGGCGTTCCGCAGCAAGCGCGTCGCCCGCAAGACCGGGAAGGAGATCTGATGAGCACCGACACCATCGAGGCCACCCAGACCCCCAAGAGCACCGAGATCCCCCGCCTGAAGAAGAAGTACCGCGAGGAGATCGCCAAGGCGCTGAACGAGGAGTTCGGCTACGCCAACACCATGCAGATCCCCGGTCTCGTGAAGATCGTGGTCAACATGGGTGTCGGCGACGCGGCTCGCGACTCCAAGATCATCGACGGCGCGATCCGCGACCTGACGGCCATCACCGGCCAGAAGCCCGCGGTCACCAAGGCACGCAAGTCCATCGCACAGTTCAAGCTGCGCGAGGGCCAGCCCATCGGCTGCCACGTCACCCTCCGCGGCGACCGCATGTGGGAGTTCGCCGACCGCCTGCTGACGCTGGCCCTGCCCCGAATCCGCGACTTCCGCGGGCTCAACGGCCGCCAGTTCGACGGCAACGGCAACTACACCTTCGGTCTGAGCGAGCAGGTCATGTTCCTCGAGATCGACCAGGACAAGATCGACCGCGTCCGCGGCATGGACATCACGTTCGTCACCACCGCGACCAACGACGAGGAGGGCCGCGCTCTGCTGAAGCATCTCGGCTTCCCCTTCAAGGCTGTGGACGATCCCAAGAAGGCCCGCGCCAAGCGTGGACCCGCGTACTACGCCAAGAAGAAGAAGTGAGCTGACACATGGCAAAGACAGGACTCAAGGTCAAGCAGTCCCGCACCCCCAAGTTCGGCGTGCGTGCATACACCCGCTGCAAGCGCTGCGGTCGTCCCAAGTCGGTTTACCGCAAGTTCGGCCTGTGCCGGATCTGCCTTCGCGAACTGGCCCATGCCGGCGAGCTTCCCGGCATCACCAAGTCGTCCTGGTGAGGATCGACCCCACTACAAGATTTCCAACGCGCCAGGTCCGCACAAAGCTCGGAAACCGGTGTGAGAAAGAAGTTCAACAGCCATGACAATGACTGATCCGATCGCAGACATGCTCACGCGTGTCCGCAACGCAAATCAGGCTTACCTGGACTCGACGACCATGCCGTCGTCGAAGATCAAGGTCGGCATCGCAGAAATCCTGAAGGCGGAGGGCTACATCTCCAACTTCGAACTCGACGAGGTCGAGGGGCAGGTGGGCAAGGTCCTCAAGGTGACCCTCAAGTACGGGGACTCCCGCGAGCGCTCCATCGCAGGCCTCAAGCGAATCAGCAAGCCGGGCCTGCGCGTCTACGCGAAGGCCAACGCACTGCCGAAGGTGCTCGGTGGCCTCGGTGTCGCCATCATCTCCACCTCGCAGGGTCTGCTGACCGACAAGCAAGCAAACGCCAAGTCCGTGGGCGGCGAAGTACTCGCCTACGTCTGGTGACCGGCCGGAACTGAAAAGGAGAATCGAAAATGTCACGAATTGGCAGGCTCCCGATCACCGTTCCCGCCGGTGTCGAGGTGAAGCTTGACGGTCGCAACGTCGACGTGAAGGGCCCCAAGGGCAACCTTCAGCTGACGATTGCCGAACCGCTCACCATTGAGAAGAACGAGGCTGGCGAGATCCAGGTCTCCCGTCCCAACGACGAGCGTGAGAACCGCTCGCTGCACGGTCTGACCCGCACGCTGGTCAACAACATGGTCATCGGTGTCACCGAGGGCTACGAGCGCAAGCTCGAGATCGTCGGCGTCGGTTACCGCGTCATCGCCAAGGGCCCCAAGCAGCTCGAGTTCGCGCTCGGCTTCTCCCACCCCGTGGTGATCGACGCCCCCGAGGGTGTCACGTTCACCGTCGAGTCGCCCACCAAGTTCGCGGTGAGTGGCGTCGACAAGCAGCTCGTCGGTGAGACGGCTGCGAACATCCGCAAGCTCCGCAAGCCCGAGCCCTACAAGGGCAAGGGTGTCCGCTACGCGGGCGAGCAGGTCCGCCGCAAGGCCGGAAAGGCTGGTAAGTAATGGCTATCTCGCTGGGACAGCGCAAGGGCCTGGCCCCGAAGACTGCTTCTCGGGCCCGCCGCCAGCTGCGTGGACGCAAGCGCATCCACGGTTCCGCCGAGCGTCCCCGTCTCGTCGTCACGCGCTCTGCGCGTCACCTCTTCGTCCAGGTGATCGACGACGTCGAGGGCAAGACGCTCGCGTCGGCATCGACCATGGAGGCGGACCTCCGCGCACTGACCGCGGACAAGTCCGACAAGGCCCGCAAGGTCGGCGAGCTGATCGCCGAGCGCGCGAAGCAGGCCGGTGTCGAGGACGTCGTCTTCGACCGCGCAGGCAACAAGTACCACGGCCGCATCGCCGCGCTCGCTGACGCAGCGCGCGAAGCAGGTCTCGGATTCTGACAATCGACGAAAGGTAAGGGAACACGATGAGTGAAACCCAGCAGCGCGGCTCCGGCCGTGGCAGCGGTGAGCGTCGTGGCCGTGACGATCGTCGTGGCCAGGCTCCCAAGGACAACAAGGACCAGTACATCGAGCGGGTGGTTGCCATCAACCGCGTCGCCAAGGTCGTGCAGGGTGGTCGTCGCTTCAGCTTCACCGCCCTCGTGGTGGTCGGCGACGGTGAAGGCACCGTCGGCGTCGGCTACGGCAAGGCCAAGGAAGTGCCCGCGGCGATCTCCAAGGGTGTCGAGGAGGCGAAGAAGAACTTCTTCCGCGTCCCGATGATCCAGAAGACGATCCCGCACTGGGTCCAGGGTGAGAAGGCCGGCGGCGTCGTGCTGCTGCGTCCCGCTTCCCCCGGTACCGGTGTGATCGCAGGCGGCTCCGCCCGTGCGGTCCTGGAGTGCGCTGGCGTGCACGACGTGCTGTCCAAGTCCCTCGGCTCCGCGAACGCGATCAACGTCGTGCACGCGACGGTCGATGCGCTCAAGCAGCTCGAAGAGCCCGAGGCGGTCGCAAAGCGTCGCGGGCTCCCCGTGGAGGATGTCGCCCCGGCGGCGATGCTCCGCGCTCGCAAGGAGGTGGCCAGCTGATGGCCGAACTCAAGATCACCCAGACGAAGTCCGGAGTGGGCAGCAAGCAGAACCAGAAGGACACGCTTCGCACCCTCGGTCTCAAGCGCGTCGGTGACTCGGTGGTCCGTGAGGACCGTCCCGAGGTCGTCGGCATGGTCAGGACCGTCGCCCACCTCGTTGTTGTGGAAGAGGTCAAGTAATCATGGCGCTCAAGCTTCACCACCTGCGCCCTGCCCCCGGTGCCAAGACCGAGAAGACTCGTGTCGGCCGCGGTGAGGGCTCCAAGGGCAAGACCGCTGGTCGCGGCACGAAGGGCACGGGAGCTCGCAAGAACGTCCCCGCCAACTTCGAGGGCGGCCAGATGCCGATGCACATGCGGATTCCGAAGCTGAAGGGCTTCAAGAACCCGTTCCGCGTCGAGTACCAGGTCGTCAACGTCGCCCGCCTCGGGGAGCTCTTCCCCAAGGGTGGCACCGTGACCGTCGAGGACCTCGTCGAGGCAGGTGCCGTCCGTGACGGCTCGCTCGTCAAGGTGCTCGGCAACGGTGACATCGACGTTGCGATCAACGTGACCGCGCACGCGTACTCCGCGTCTGCCAAGGAGAAGCTGGAGAAGGCCGGAGGCTCGATCACCGAGCTCTGAGCCCTTCCCGGACTCCGTAGGAACACAAGCCGGAAGTGGCCGATACCCCAGGGTGTCGGCCACTTCTGTGTCCGGGCGGTGATCGTCGGTTGGGTCCGGCGGTCGCTGCTTGATAGGCTGCCTTGGTTGCCTGCCGTCGGCAGCCACAGATGACGTACCTGGAAATGAAAGTGGGGCCGGATGCTCTCCGCCTTCGCAAACGCGTTCAAGACGCCGGAACTGCGCAAGAAGATCTTCTTCACGCTCGGAATCATCGCGCTGTTCCGCCTTGGATCGACCGTGCCATCGCCCAACGTGAACATCTCGCGGATCGACCAGTGCATCGCGCTGGCCGGTCAGGGTGATGCCGCCGGGCTCTACTCCATGATCAACCTGTTCTCAGGTGGGGCTCTGCTGCAGCTGACGGTCTTCGCGCTGGGCATCATGCCCTACATCACCGCATCGATCATCCTGCAGCTGCTCGTCGTCGTGATCCCGCGTCTGGAGACCCTCAAGAAGGAGGGCGCCGCCGGGACGCAGAAGATCACCCAGTACACGCGCTACCTCACGGTGGTCCTCGCGGTGCTGAACTCGACGGCGTTCGTCACGCTGGCGCGCACCGGGCAGCTGTTCCCCGGCTGCGACGGCATCCTGTACTCCCAGGACATCTTCCCGCTCGTCGTCATGGTCATGGTGATGACCGCGGGCACCGTCGTCATCATGTGGCTCGGCGAGCTCATCACCGACCGTGGCATCGGCAACGGCATGTCCCTGATGATCTTCACCCAGATCGCCGCGAGCTTCCCCGCCGGCATGTGGAGCATCAAGCAGGCCAACCCCGGCGCCACCGGCTGGTTCCTGTTCTTCCTGGTGCTGGCCATCGGCCTGTTGGTGATGCTGGGCATCGTGTTCATGGAGCAGGGCCAGCGCCGCATCCCTGTGCAGTACGCCAAGCGGATGGTTGGCCAGCGCCTCGTCGGCGGCTCCACCACCTACATCCCGTTGAAGGTCAACCAGGCAGGCGTGATCCCCGTCATCTTCGCGTCGTCGATCCTGTACCTGCCGGTGCTCTACTCCACGTTCCGTCCGGAGAGTGCCCTGGGCCAGTGGATCGCGGTCAACTTCACCACCAGCAGCACCTGGTACTCGGTGGCCATGTTCGTCCTGATCATCGCCTTCACCTACTTCTACGTCTCGATCACCTTCAACCCCGAAGAGGTCTCGGACAACATGAAGAAGTACGGCGGCTT
Organism: Tessaracoccus rhinocerotis; assembly: GCF_007197885.1. Taxonomy (GTDB): domain Bacteria; phylum Actinomycetota; class Actinomycetes; order Propionibacteriales; family Propionibacteriaceae; genus Arachnia; species Arachnia rhinocerotis. The sequence continues at coordinate 662,416 of NZ_VKKG01000001.1, read as the reverse complement.
CATCCCCGGCGTGCGTGCCGGCAAGCCCACCGAGCGCTACCTCGCCTACGTGCTGAGCCGCCTCACCGCGCCCGGCTCGCTCTACCTCGCCGTCATCGCCCTGGTGCCCACCGTGGCCTTCATGTCGATGGGTGCCGCTGAGAACTTCCCGTTCGGCGGCGTGTCCATCCTGATCATCGTCGGTGTGGCCCTTGACACGGTCAAGCGCATCGAGAGCCAGCTCCAGCAGCGGAACTACGAGGGCTTCCTGCGATGAGGCTCCTCATCATGGGAGCACCGGGGGCCGGCAAGGGCACCCAGGCCACAGCGCTGGCCGGCCGCTACGGGGTGCCTGCCATCTCCACCGGTGACATCTTTCGCGACCACATCAAGCGGCAGACTCCGCTGGGGGTCAAGGTCAAGGAACTGATCGACGCCGGGGAGTACGTCCCCGACGAGGTCACCGAGGACATCGTCGCGAGCCGACTGGCCGAGCCCGACTGCGCCGACGGCTTCCTGCTGGACGGCTTCCCCCGGACCATGCACCAGGTCCACTTCCTCGACAAGCACCTCGCCGAGAAGGGCCAACAGATCGACGCCGTCGTGTCGCTGGTCGTCGAGCCGGAGGTCCTGGTGGAGCGCCTGCTGGAGCGTGCCAACATCGAGGGCCGTGCGGATGACAACGAGGACACCATCCGTCGCCGGATGGAGGTCTACGCGGGCCAGACCGCGCCCCTGCTGTTCCACTACGAGAAGCAGGGCGTGCTGGTCGACGTCGAGGGCACCGGCACGGTGGACGAGGTGCGCGAGCGCATGCTCTCAGCGGTCGAGGCCCGGGGGGAGCAGGACTTCCCCTTCTCGACGGAGGACTGATCGGGTGGCCACCATCCAGGTGAAGTCCACCGATGAACTGAAACTCATGCGTCGCGCAGGGCTCGTGGTGGCCGAGGGCCTCCAGGCCATGCAGGACGCGGCCGTGGTCGGCATGACCACCGCCGAGCTCGACGAGGTCGGTCGGGAGGTCCTGCGCCGCGCCGGCGCCTCCTCGAACTTCCTCGGCTACGGGGCGGAGTACGGCACCCCCTTCAACGGCGTGGCCTGCATCTCGGTGAACGAGGAACTCGTGCACGGCATGCCCGGCAGCCGGGTGCTGGACGAGGGCGACGTCGTCTCCGTGGACTTCGGTGCCGTCGTCGGCGGCTGGCACGGCGACGCCGCACGCACCTTCATCCTCGGGACGGGTGCCGCCGAGGACGAGACACTGATCGAGGTCACCCGTGGCTCGATGTGGGCCGGTATCGCCGCGACCCGCGACGGGGGCCGCGTCAACGACGTCTCCCGCGCGATCGAGGACTTCGTGCTGGCGCAGCCACGTCGCTACGGCACGCTTCGTGAGTACACCGGACACGGCATCGGCACCGAGATGCACATGGAACCGGACGTGCCCAACTACGCGCGCCGCCGCCCCACGCCGCGGCTCGGCGTCGGCATGACCATATGCATCGAGCCGATGCTCACCCTCGGTCTGCACCAGACCTCGATCTGCGAGGACGACTGGACCGTGGTCAGCCGCGACGGGTCCCGAGGCGCCCACTGGGAGCACACCGTGGCCATCACCCCGAAGGGGCTGTGGGTGCTCACCGCCCCGGACGGCGGCGAGGCCGAACTCACCGCTCGCGGGGTAGACTTCGGACCCCTCGGAGACTGAGCGCCGGCGTGCGCCACCCACTGACCTAGAATTGACGTCATGACAAGCCTCCCTCCGTCCTCGAAGTACCTGCAACGGCCGGACGAGCCCGTGGAGGAGCAGGAGCGAGAGTCCATCACGCAGAGACTTTCGGACGCGTACGCGGACGGCCGGATGTCTCAGGACGACTACATGTCCTCCTTGGACGTCGTCTACGCCGCCCGCAGTCTGGGCGAACTGGTCCCCGTCGTGGAGAAGCTGCCCGCAGCCGCCGACAACACGCCCGCCATCGTGAGCGCCGGCTCGGCCCCCGCCGGCGAGGTGACCCAGTCCCGCAACGTGCTCGTGCCCACGATGATGGCTGCCGGTGGCGTGCTCGTGCTCCTGTTCGTCCTCGGCGTGCTGGCCGTACTGATCTTCTGAGCCCACCGGGAACCGACGTGAACGAACCAGCGAGGGGGTGAGGAAATGGCGCAAGGACCAAGCAGCCCGGCCGGCTGGTCGGGGGGTGACAACGGTGACGGGGTGCCCCGGAGCCCCCTGACGCCGCCGCGCGCCGGCCTACCTCGCCCCGGACCGCGACCAAGGCCCGGTTGGGTGTTCGCCGGTACCCCGCGGGACCACGAGCCCACGGACCCGGCCGTGGGGCAGCAGCCCCCGGCAACCCGACCCGACGTATACCGTCCGAGTGCTCCAAGGCCCACCTCGTGGCCCTCTCCGACGGGCTCGAGACCGGTGCTCGCCACCGGCAACCCCTCCGCCCGCCGGCGGCGCAACCTGCCCACCCGGCTCATGGCGGCAACGCTCGCCCTCGTGGTGGTGATCGCTCTGGTGCTGGTCGGTATCCGTGGCTTGCCCAGCGGCTCCGAGATGGCGAGCGACAGCGTCGCGAGCGTGACGCCGACGCCGACCGCGAACCAGGCCACCTCAAGGTCGCAGAGCCCGGGGGACAGGCAGCCCGGCCGTCCCGCGGAGCCCACCCAGCAGGGGACCATGGCAGACCCCGGGGGGCGGAGCTGGACGCTGCCCGAGCGCGTCTGGGAGCCGCTGCCCCAACTGGAGGCGGCGGACGAGTACTGGGCGCGCCTCCAGGTCGCGGACGTGTACGGACAGAACCCGGTGACGCTGCTGGACTGCCCGGACCCGGCGACGGTGCAGACCGAGGCCGAGTACCGCGGCACGGTCCGCGAGCAGTGGACGTGCGTGCACGCAGCCTGGGTCCCCGTGTACGAGGCCATGGGCTGGTCAACCGTGGAGCCGGCCGTGGAGTTCTACCCCGGGAAGGGTTCCAAGAGCGAGTGCGGCTACCTCGAGGCACCCGCCTTCTACTGTTCCGCCGGCGACGGCACCGCCTACTTCGGCGGTGACCACTTCGCGATGGCGCAGAAGTGGGACCTCTCGGTGAACGAGATGGTCAACCACGAGTACGGCCACCACATCCAGAGCCTCGCGGGCCTCACCGCCGCCAAGCAGCAGGTGGTTGCCACCGACGACGTCGAGCGCCGCTCCGAGCTGCAGGCCACCTGTTGGTCGGCCATGATGACCTACCACAACCGCAGCTTCGAGTTCGGGCAGGAGGACTACGACAGCTGGCAGGCGCGTCTGGAGACCATGCTGGTCGATGGCGTCCACGGGAGCCGGGAGTCGCTGCGCTACTGGGGCACGCGCGGCCTGTACGCGGAGACCCTGAACGACTGCAACACGTGGGCCGTCGAGTCGGCCCACGTCTCCTGAGCCCCCAGCGGGGCACACTTGGTCCCCGACAGGCCCACCCCGAGAGGATCCCCGAGTGAGTCGCCCTGACGGATCGTGGTCGGCGCCCGGCCCCGGCACCATCCCGAGCCCCGGACCGCCCCCGCCGGGGTTTCGACCCGAACCGGGCCCCGGGACCTTCCAGAACTCCTCGTTCGGGTTCGACGGCCGCTTCCGGCAGCCCTCGCCACACGCGGCTTCCCACGGGTGGCGTGCACCGCAGCACCACACCCGCGGCACGGCAGCGCGCAGGCGTGGTGGCGGCCTCCTGCTCGGCTGCGGGATCGCCATGGTCGTCCTGGTGGTGGTCCCGGGCCTGCTGCTGGGCCTGCTCGGCGTCTCGGCGGTGGTCTCCGAACCGACGGCGACCACGACCGTGGTCGCCACCACCGTCGCCCCCGAGCCGACCCCGACCACACCCGAACCCGATCCCGAACCGGATCCGGCGCCCGAGCCGCCGCCGGAGCCCGAGCCGTTCCAGCCCCCGGCCCGCGACTTCGGGGAGCTGCCACCGCCCCACTCCACCGACCCCGCCTGGGTGAGGGTGCAGCAGTCCGACCTGTACACGGCCCGGTTCCCGGTCTCCGAGGGCTGCCCCGAGCCGGCGTACGTGGAGGACATGGCCACGCTCCAGGAGCACACCACAGCACAGCTGGCGTGTGTGCAGTCGGCCTGGGGACCCGTCCTGGACGCACTCGGACTCCCGAGCCACGAGATCCCGCACCACTACTACGAGGGCTCCACCGTGAGTTCACCATGCGGGACGAGCACCGCCCCGGCCTTCTACTGCTCCGCGGGCGGGGGAGCCATCTACCTCGGGGAGGACCTCCTCCTGGGCACCGCGTACGACCCGATCTGGGCCAAGGACCTGGTGGGGCACGAGTACGGCCACCACCTGCAGGCTCTCGGTGGGTTCTATGCCGTGACGGGCGACCTGCCGGGCGGTGACGAGGTCTGGCGGCGCCTGGAGATCCAGGCCACCTGCTTCTCCATGGGCATGCTGCGCAAGGACCGCTCCCACGTCCTCACACAGGAGTCGTTCGACCACCTGGAGCCACACCTGCGCAGCTTCCTCGACGACGGCATCCACGGCAGCAAGGATTCACTGGCCTACTGGGGGATGCGTGGTTTCTACGGCGACCACGCGGCCGAGTGCAACACCTGGCTCGTCGGCTCCGAGTGGGTCCGCTAGCTTGCCCCTGCGCCGCGACCGGCTACTGGACGGTCCCGATCCCGGGATTCCACAACCGGACGCGACGCTGCGTGATCAGCTTGCGCTGCCAGAAGGGGTCCTCGTCCAGCAGCTGCTCCACCTCCGCGTCGCTGTCCGCGCGCACGAGCAGCAGGGCACCGGGGGAGTCGGCCTCCTGGTAGGCCCCGGCCACCACCAGCGGCGTCGGCAGCAGCGCCCGGAGGAACTCTCGGTGGGCCGGACGGTGCTCGTCCAGTGCGGCGGCGTCGGTCACGTAGGAGTACTCGACTGCGTAGAGGTTCATGCCCCAACGCTACCGATCCGGGCCCCGGGTGGCCCGGATCCGGACCGAGATTTTGGAAACGCCGCGGGGGAGCGTAAAATATCCGAGACGGGCTGGAATTCTTCTGGCCGGAATGCCCCGGCGCACCGGGGTCCGAGCGAAGATTGAGAGCATATGGCGAAGAAAGAAGGAGCCCTCGAGCTCGAGGGCACCGTGGTCGAGGCACTGCCCAACGCGATGTTCCGCGTTGAGCTCGCCAACGGCCACAAGGTCCTGACCACGATCAGCGGCAAGATGCGGCAGCACTACATCCGCATCCTCCCTGCGGACCGCGTGGTCGTGGAACTCTCCCCCTACGACCTGACCCGAGGACGCATCGTCTACCGTCACAAGTGACCAGCAGTCCTGGAGATGAACGCCCGGCCGTCCGCCGGGCGTTTCGCATTCCCGGGGATTTGGGGAACCGGGCGGTTTTGGCGTAAAGTGGTCTGTCGGTCCAACATCCGGTCACCAAGTCGCGCCTGCGCGTGCGGTGCCGGGACAAGGGCCGAGTTCATCCACCACTGATTGGGGTCCCCGGACCCTCATCGCCGATTGAAAAGGTTGCTCGAATGAAGGTTCAGCCGAGCGTCAAGAAGATCTGCGACAAGTGCAAGGTCATCCGCCGGCACGGTCGTGTGATGGTGATCTGCGAGAACCCTCGTCACAAGCAGCGCCAGGGCTGAGCCCAGCGCTGTCCGGTTCTCGACAGAACATCGCGGAACGGGCGCACGCCCACCCCGCCCGACACAACTCAACACAAACCACGTGAACGCAAGGGTCCGACTCCTCACGGAGTGGGCTCCCACCCCCGGACGAAGGCCGGGGCCCCGTCGGAGGTAGTCACCTCCGCAAGGCAAGCGGGGAAGCTTCACGCCGCACACCTTCGCGGTCCGCAGACCGGTCCCTGTACGCAGGGCCAGGACCGAAACCAATGAAAGGTAACCGCCTGATGGCACGCCTCGCTGGTGTTGACCTCCCGCGCGAAAAGCGCCTGGAAGTCGCACTCACCTACATCTTCGGCGTCGGACGTACCCGCGCCGCCGAGACCCTCGCCGCCACTGGTATCAGTGGCGACCTCCGTGTCCACGAGCTCAACGACGACCAGCTCGTCGCCCTCCGCGACCACATCGAAGGCAACTACGAAATCGAAGGTGACCTTCGCCGTAGCGTCGCAGCCGACATCCGCCGCAAGGTCGAGATCGGCAACTACCAGGGTCGTCGCCACCGCAGCGGCCTGCCCGTTCGTGGCCAGCGCACCCGCACCAATGCCCGCACACGCAAGGGCAAGAAGAAGGCAGTTGCCGGCAAGAAGAAGGCACGCTGACCCCCGGGTGAGCTGAAACAGGACACAGGAGAAACCAAGACTTATGGCTACTGCAAGCCGCAAGGCATCCGCCGCCAAGACGAAGGTGCGCCGCAAGGAGAAGAAGAACGTCCTCGCGGGCCAGGCTCACATCAAGAGCACCTTCAACAACACCATCATTTCCATCACGGACCCCAACGGCGCCGTGATCGCATGGGCCTCCGCCGGCACCGTCGGCTTCAAGGGCTCGCGCAAGTCGACCCCCTTCGCCGCCCAGATGGCCGCCGAGGCCGCTGGCCGTCGTGCCATGGAGCACGGCATGAAGCGCGTCGACGTGTTCGTCAAGGGCCCCGGCTCGGGCCGTGAGACCGCGATTCGCTCGCTGGGCGCCGTCGGCCTCGAGGTCGGAACCATCTCCGACGTGACGCCGGTGCCGCACAACGGCTGCCGCCCGCCCAAGCGCCGTCGCGTCTGATCCGCCCGAGACTAGAAAAGGACTGAAAGAAAATGGCTCGTTACACCGGCCCAATGACCAAGAAGTCCCGTCGCCTCGGCACGGACCTCGTTGGCAATGACCAGGCGTTTGAACGCCGCCCCTACCCTCCGGGCGTCCACGGCCGTGGCCGCACGAAGGACTCCGAGTACTCGCTGCAGCTCAAGGAGAAGCAGAAGGCTCGTTTCGCGTACGGAGTGCTGGAGAAGCAGTTCCGTCGCTACTACGAGGAAGCTGACCGCCACCCCGGCAAGACCGGTGAGAAGCTCCTCCAGATCCTCGAGTCGCGTCTGGACAACGTCGTGTACCGCGCAGGTTTCGCGTCGACCCGTCGCCAGGCCCGCCAGCTCGTCGTGCACGGCCACTTCCTGGTCAACGGCCAGCGCGTGAACGTGCCGTCGTTCCGCGTCAAGCCGCACGACATCATCGACGTCGCCGAGAAGTCGCTGAACCTGCACCCGCTGGTCGTCGCCCGTGAGACCCACGGCGAGCGTTCCGTCCCGGGTTGGCTGGAGGCTCGTCCGAACCGGATGCGCATCCTGGTCCACCAGCTCCCCGTCCGCGAGCAGATCGTCGTGGACGTCCAGGAGCAGATGATCGTCGAGCTCTACTCCAAGTAGCAGCTCCCCGTGGGGCCGGTTGACGCCTGAGTCGACCGGCCCCATCTTGGGCCCTCGGGCCCGTCCGGCAGGGAGTGGTTCCCTGCCGGGTTTCGCGCCCTCAAATAGTGGTCGGCGCGGGAAGGAAACAAATGCTCATCGCACAGCGACCCATCCTCTCCGAGGAGTCGGTCTCCGAGTTCCGCTCGAAGTTCATCATCGAGCCCCTCGAGCCCGGCTTCGGCTACACCCTCGGCAACTCCCTGCGCCGCACCCTGCTCTCGTCCATCCCAGGAGCCTCGGTGACCAGCGTCAAGGTCGAGGGCAACCAGCACGAGTTCTCCACCGTGGAGGGTGTCGTCGAGGACGTCACCGAGATCATCCTGAACCTCAAGGGACTCGTCCTGTCCTCGGAGGAGGACGAGCCCGTGGTCATGTACCTGCGCAAGTCCGGCGCCGGAGCCGTCACCGCCGGTGACATCCAGCCCCCGGCCGGCGTCGAGATCCACAACCCGGAACTCCACATCGCCACCCTCAACGACAACGGCAAGCTCGAGATGGAGCTCGTCGTGGAGCGCGGCCGTGGCTACGTCTCGAGCGTCCAGAACAAGGACCCCGAGGCCGAGATCGGTCGCATCCCCGTGGACTCGATCTACTCGCCGGTGCTGAAGGTCACCTACAAGGTGGAGGCCACCCGCGTGGCCCAGCGCACCGACTTCGACCGCCTGATCATCGATGTCGAGACCAAGCCCTCGATGGCTCCTCGTGACGCCATCGCCTCTGCCGGCACCACGCTCGTCGAGCTGTTCGGGCTGGCCCGCGAGCTCAACGTCGCCGCAGAGGGCATCGAGATCGGCCCGTCGCCCGTCGACGAGCAGATCGCGGAGTCGCTGAGCCTCCCGGTGGAGGAGTTGGACCTGTCCGTGCGCTCCTACAACTGCCTGAAGCGCGAAGGTATCCACACCGTCGGCGAGCTCGTCGCCCGCAGCGAGGAGGACCTCCTCGACATCCGCAACTTCGGCTCCAAGTCGATCCTCGAGGTGAAGGTCACCCTCCACAACCTTGGGCTCGCCCTGCGTGACTCCGCCCCGGACTTCGATCCGCTGCAGGTCATCGAGGCCTACGACGAGGAGAACGAGGACGAGGCCGGAGCCGACGAGGCCGAGGACGACCTCACCGAGACCGAGCAGTACTGATCCCCGAGCACTGCTCGGACTGAACCGAAAGAGATACCTTCATGCCGAAGCCAACCAAGGGACCCCGCCTGGGCGGTAGCCCCACCCACGAGCGCATCATCCTGCGCAACCTGGCCACCCAGCTCTTCGAGCACGGCCGCGTCACCACCACCGAGACCAAGGCCCGCCGCGTGCAGCCCCTGGCCGAGAAGCTGATCACCAAGGCCAAGCGCGGCGATCTCGCCTCGCGTCGTCTGGTGCTGCAGTCGATCACCGACCAGTCCGTGGTGCACACGCTGTTCGCCGAGATCGCACCTGCTCTCGAGGGACGTGAGGGCGGTTACACCCGCATCACGAAGATCGGCCCCCGCAAGGGTGACAACGCCCCGATGGCCATCATCGAGGTCATCACCGAGTCGGTGGAGGAGTCTCGCGCCAACCGCGCCAAGGCCCCGCGCGCCGCTGCCAAGTCCGAGGCGCCCAAGGCCGAGTCGAAGTCCAAGTCCAAGGCCACCAAGTCCGAGGAAGAGGCCCCCGCAGTGGAGGACACCGAAGAGGTCGAGGCCACCGAGGCCGCCGACGTCGAGGAGCCCACGGCCGAGGCTGGGGCGACCACGTCCGAGGAAGCCACCGAAGAGGCTGCAGACGAGAAGTGACCTGCTGAGCAGTTCACGCCCAGGAGGGGCCCGGCATCCGCCGGGTCCCTCCTTCTCGTTGCGGTAGAGTCCGTGCAGGCCGACGCGACAGTCTCATCGCAGAACAGGAAACCCGCATGAACCTCCGCAAGTACTTCGTTGCCACCAGCGCCGCCGCCGCACTCGCCCTGACCGCCTGCGGTGGCGCCGAGGGGAACCAGGAGACGCCCAGCGGCGACTCCCCACTCGAGATCGGCATCGTGCAGTACGTCTCGCACGACGCCCTCGACGCCGTCCAGACCGGGTTCATCGCGGAGCTCGAGGCTGCAGGCTACGTCGACGGCGACACCATCAACGTCGAGGTCCAGAACCCGGAGGCGGACCAGGCGACGCTGACCCAGATCGCCAACCAGTTCGCCCAGGACGAGAAGGACCTCGTCCTGGCCATCGCCACCCCGGCCGCCCAGGCCGTCGCCCAGGTGATCCCGGAGCAGCCGGTGGTCTTCGCAGCCGTCACCGACCCCGTCGCCGCCGAGCTCGTGGCGAGCTGGGACGCGCCCGGGGGCAACGTCACCGGCGTTTCGGACATGAACCCCGTCGACGGCCAGCTGGAGCTGCTCCTCGAGATCGCGCCCGACGTCAAGACCGTCGGCATCGTGTACTCCTCGGGTGAGATCAACTCCGAGGTGCAGGTGGAGGCCGCCGAGGCGGCTGCGGCCGAACTCGGCCTGACCATTGAGAAGGCAGCCGTGTCCAACTCCTCGGAGGTGCAGCAGGCCGCCGAGTCCCTCGACGTCGACGCGTTCTACGTGCCCACCGACAACAACGTCGTGGCCGCCATCGAGGCGCTGCTGCAGGTCGCCGAGGGCAGCGGGCTGCCAGTGGTGTCCTCGGACGAGGGCTCCGTCGAGCGCGGCGCCATCGCATCCCTCACCGTCGACTACGAGCAGCAGGGACGCGACGCGGCCATCATGGCGATCGAGATCCTCGAGGGCTCCGAGCCTGCGGAGATGCCGGTCCGGGTCCAGGAGGAGTTCATGCTGAGCATCAACCCGGACGCCGCCGAGCGCATGGGCGTGACCATCCCCGACGCGGTCGTCGAGCGCGCCGGCAACACCTTCTGACCCAGACGGAACCCCACAGGCCATGATCACAGCAGTCGAGCTGGGACTCCTCTACGCGGTGATGGCCGTGGGGGTCTATCTCACCTATCGCGTCCTGGACTTCCCGGACCTCACCATCGACGGCTCCTACACCACCGGCGCGGCCGTCACCGCCGTGCTGATCATCTCCGACGTGCCCGTGGCGGTTGCGATGCTCGCGGGTACGCTCTCGGGCGTGCTCGCCGGAGTGGTGACGGGGCTGCTGCACGTGCTGGGCAACATCAACCCGCTGCTGGCGGGCATCCTGACGCAGATCGCGCTGTACTCCATCAACCTGCGCATCATGGGCAAGTCGAACGTACCGCTGCTGCGGGAGTCCACCATCATGACGCCACTGCGGGAGGCAGGGCTGCTCGGCACGTGGGGCAGCGCCGGGTTCCTCACAGTGGGAGCCGTCGCCATCGGAGCCATCCTCTACTGGTTCCTCGGAACCGGCTACGGCGTCGCCCTGCGGGCGACGGGGGACAACGAACTGATGGCCCGCAGCCAGGGCATCAACACCGGCACGGCCAAGATCGTCGGGCTCGCGCTGTCCAACGGGCTCGTGGCGCTGTGCGGCTCGCTGCTGGCGCAGTACCAGGGCTACGCGGACATCTCGATGGGGATCGGCCTGATCGTCGCGGGCCTCGCCTCGGTGATCATAGGCCAGGCGCTGTTCGGGATGACCGCGGTCTGGCAGGCGATCCTCGCGGCGATGGCGGGCTCCGTGATCTATCGGGTGGTGATCCAACTCGCGCTCAACGCCAACCTGAACCCGAACGACATGAAGCTCGTGTCCGCGGTACTGGTCGTGGTCGCGCTCGTGGTGCCCCAGGTCCCGGCAGTCAAGGCGATGCGCGCGCGGATGCGGCGCCGCCGAGTCGCAGAGGCAGGTGTCAGCTGATGCTCAAGATCGATTCGGTCACCAAGAAGTTCTTCCCCGGCACCAACAACGAGCGGGTCGCCCTGCGCCGGCTGAGCCTCAGCCTCGTCGAGGGCGACTTCGTCACGGTGATCGGCTCCAACGGCGCCGGCAAGTCCACGCTCCTCAACGTCATCGCCGGCCGGTACCGGGCGGAGGAGGGGGCCGTCCTGATCGACGACCTCGACGTCTCCCAGTTGCCCGAGCACCGGCGCGCCCGCTGGGTCTCCAGGGTGTTCCAGGACCCCATGGCGGGCACCAGCCCCCACCTGACCATCGAGGAGAACCTCGCCATCGCCTTCCACCGCGGCAAGTCCCGTGGGCTCAGGATGGCCGTGACCAAGGATCGCCGCGACGTCTTCCGCGAGGCACTCGCGACTCTCGAGCTCGGGCTGGAGGACCGGCTCCAGCTGCGGGTGGGCATGCTCTCCGGCGGCCAGCGGCAGGCCCTGAGCCTGTTGATGGCAACCTACCTGGAGCCTTCGATCCTCCTCCTCGACGAGCACACGGCCGCGCTCGACCCATCCCGTGCCGAGCTGATCACACGCCTGACCAAGGAAGCCGTCGAGCGCCACAACCTGACGGCCTTGATGGTGACGCACAACATGCACCAGGCGATCGAGCTCGGCAACCGGCTGATCATGATGCACGAGGGCGAGATCGTCCTGGAGGTCGACGAGGAGCGCAAGCGGACCACGACGCCCGAGAACCTGCTCGCAGAGTTCGGCCGGATCAAGGGAGCCTCCCTGTCGGACCGCACGTTGCTGGACTGATCGAGCATGCGCATCGCCCAGCTGGCCAACTTCGTGGGACCCACCTCGGGAGGCATGAAGGTGGTCATCGACAAGCTGGCCGAGGGGTACGTCGACGCGGGCCACGAGCGGATCTTCGTCTCACCGGGACCCCGGGACGAGGTGATGGAGACGTCGTCCGGCATCCACGTCTTCGTGCGCGCGCCGCGGCTGACGCCGCAGTACCGGATGATCTTCAAGCCCTGGCGGGCCCTCGACGTGCTGGCAAGGTTCCGTCCGGACTCGATCGAGGTCTCGGACAAGTGGACGCTCTCCCCGGCCGGCCGCTGGGCGTCCCGGCGTGGGGTCGGCTCAGTGCTGTTCAGCCACGAGCGGCTCTCCGAGATGCTGACGGACTGGCTGCGCAGGGGCCTCGGGGTGGAGGCGACGGTGGGGGCCCTCAACCGGCGCCTCGCGAAGGAGTTCGACGCCGTGGTGGTCACCTCCCGGTTCGCTGCCGAGGAGTTCGACGGCATCGGCGCCAGACTCGAGTTGGTGCCACTCGGGGTGGACCTCGAGACCTTCAACCCGGCTGCGGGGGAACCGGCTGACGACGGCGTCCTGAAGCTCTGCTACATCGGCAGGCTCAGCCACGAGAAGAGCCCGCAACTGGCCGTGGCCACCGCCGTGGAGTTGCACCGGAGGGGACGCCGGGTCCGCCTGGACGTGTACGGCACCGGTCCGGACCTCGAGGAGCTGCGCGTTCTGGCCGGCGATGCGCCCGTGTTCTTCCACGGCTTCGTCGACGGCCGGCAGGAGGTAGCCGGGCGGTTCGCCCGGAGCGACGTCTCGCTCTCGGTGTGCCCCTCGGAGACCTTCGGGCTCGCGGTGCTGGAGGCGATGGCCTGCGGCACCCCCGTGGTAACCGCCAACCGGGGTGGGGCCAGCGAACTGGTCGACGAGAACTCGGGGGCGCAGGGACCGCCGGACCCGGCGGCCCTGGCCGACGCCGTCGAGTCCCTCGTGCCCCGTCTGGGACCGGACTTGAGAGCCGCGGCGCGCCGCCGCGCCGAGGCCTACAACTGGTCCCACACCGTCGAGCGCATGCTGGCGTTGCACGAGGAACTGGCCGAGCGGGCCCCCTACCAGTCCCTGGGCGGGTTCGAGAGTCGACGCAGGAGGCGGACATGAGGATCAAGTTGACCGACCTGGCGGTGCTCGCCGGTGTCGCGGTGGCGGGCGGGATCGCGGGCGCCCCCCGGCCGGGGCGGAGCGGCCCCGATCGGAGTCTCGGCGGCATCCTGGCCCGGCTGCGGTCATCCGGCCTGGAGGGACGGGAACTGGCCGACGCCGCGATCGCCGCCGTCAACGAGGGCTTCCCCCAGCACTCCGTGTGGCACCTGTGGGAGTCGCCGGAGACCGCACTGGCCAACGGTCGTGGCTGGTCGCACCAGTACAACGCGATCCTGGCCCAGGTGCTGCGTGCCCTCGGCTTCGAGGTCCGGCGCGTGCACGCCGCACGGGTCCGGGGCTGGCGCCACCCGTGGTTCTACTCGAGCCACAGTTGGGTGAAGGTGAATCTGGAGGGGCGTTGGCTGGATGCGTGCGCGTCGCGCAGCACGAACAGACTGGGCGAGGTTGGCTTCGTGCCGGTTAGCGAGGAACTGGCGTACAGGCGCAGCACGCCCTACACCGTTGGCCTGGGCCTGGTCCCGTTCATCACGTTCGGCGTGTGGCGGGCATGGCTGACCGGCCGGGATGTCGCGCCGTGGATCTACCGGCGGCGTGACTGAACGGCGGACGAGTTCGTCCGCCTCACCGGTTCATCGGTGGACACATGGGCATCCACGGAATCACCTGACACCAACCCTGCGGCCGGACGATGTCACCCTGTATCGCCGCCGCGGCAGGGGCGGGCGAGAGTGAGCCGACGAGGGTCAGAGCTACACCAACAATGAGTGTCTTCACCCCTCCAGTGTGCCCTGAGAAACCAACAACTTCCACGAGAATCGTGTATTGCTCCCGACCAGCCGGTGACGTCCGTGAACATTCCGGGCTTTTCCGACGTGTTGACCCTAGACTTGGCCCCGTGAACAGCCTGCGGCAGCTGCGTGGGGGGTGGGTCGAGATCGTCGTCGCCGCCCTGATCACCGCGCTCTCGCTCCAGGCCGGACTCAGTGGGCGCATTCCTGTCGCCAGCGTCGTCGTGGACCTGGCCGCGCTGGCGGCGGTCCTACTCACCCTGAGGTGGCTGCGGATCGGGATCGCCGCCGCGCTCGCCGTCTCGGTCCTGCTGCTCACCGTCGACCCGGTCTCCGCCGGTGTGTCCACCTACCTCCTGATGCTTCCCGCACTGACGGCGATCCGGCGTGACAAAATCCCGCTGGCCGTGATCGTCACCGCGATCAACGTCGGGGTCGGCTGGATCACCAGCTTCAGGCTCGCGGGTGACCAGGCGGACCCCTTCGGCATCGTCCTGACCTGGCTCGTCCTGTACGCCATCATCTGGGGCATCGGCCTCGGCATGCGGGCCGCCTCCCGCAATGAGGCGGCGCGACTCGCCGCCAGGTACCGCCGCCAGCAGCTGGAACTGGCACTCGAACTGCACGACTCCGTCTGTCGGGACCTGTCGATGTTGGTGATGCAGGCGGAGGCGGCCAACCACTCCGGGACGGCTTCACCCGAGCAACTGGAGTCGCTCGCCGAGCGTGCCCGCTCGGCGAACCAAGCCGTCCGGGAGGTCGCCCGCCTGCTTGGCGGTGCCAACCGCAACACCGTTCCGGAGATCTCGCTCGAGTCCGCCCTCAAGTCCGGCACGCACGAACTGCGCTCGCTCGGGTTCACGGTGCAGGCACGTGCGGCGCTCGTGGGCGAGTTGGCCCCGGGCGTCGACACGGCTGCCGGCCGCATCCTGCAGGAGGCGCTGCACAACGTCGCCAAGCACGGCTCCGCCCAGGCGCCCTGCCTGGTGACCGTCGAACGCACGGCCGACGCGTTGGAGATGATGGTCTCCAACCTGCCGGGCCGGGGCGGCACCGGATCCCCGACGCGGCTGGGGCTGCGGGCGATGAAGGAGCGGGCTTCAACCCTCGGGGGGAGCGTGCACTCCAAGGAGGTCGACGGGATGTGGATCTGCGAGGTCGTGCTGCCCATGCCGTCGCGGGCGCAGACACCCGCCAACTGAGGTCGGGCTCGATCAGTCCTCGGCGAGGAGTTCCAGCACCAGTGGTTTCACCCTCGTGCCGTAGAGCTCGATGCTGCGCATCATGTCCTCGTGGGGGAGCGTCCCGGCGCCGTACTTCATGCCGAATCGGGTCGCGCCCAGCTCCCTGACCGTCGTGGCGATCTTGCGTGCCACGGTCTCCGGCGAGCCGAGGTGGAGGGCGCCGTGGTGGATCTCCTGTTCGAACTGGGCGCGGCTCGCCGGCGGCCAGCCGCGTTCCCGGCCGATGCGCGTCATGTTCTCGGCGTAGTGCGGCCAGTAGAGGTCCGCCGCCTCGTCGTCGGTCTCGGCCACGAAGCCGTGGGAGTGGACGGCGATGCGGCGCTCGCCGTGCCCGAACTGCGCCAGCGCCTTGTGGAACAACTCCGTGAACGGCTGGAACCTCGAGGGGGCCCCGCCGATGATCGCCAGTTCCAGGCCGAGCCCGTACTTCGCAGCCCGGACGACGGATGCAGGGGTGCCACCAACGGCCACCCAGGTGGGCAGCCCGAACTCGTGGTCGGTGGTGGGGAAGACGCGCTGCTCGGTGAGCGGGGGCCGGGTCTGCCCGGACCACGTGACCGCGTCCTCTGCGCGCAGGGCCGCGAAGAGGTCGAGCTTCTCGTTGAACAGGTCCTCGTAGTCGGACAGGTCGTGGCCGAACAGTGGGAAGGACTCGATGAACGAGCCCCGTCCCAGAGAGACCTCCGCACGGCCCGAGGAGATGCCGTCGATGGTGGCGAACCGCTGGTACACCCGGATCGGGTCGTCCGAGGACAGCACGGTCACGGCCGAGATCAGCTTGATGTTGCTGGTGCGGGCCGCGATGGCCGAGAGCACGACGTCGGGGGCGGAGACCGCGAAGTCGGCACGGTGGTGCTCTCCGATGCCGATGACGTCGACGCCCACCCTGTCGGCCAGGACGCCCTCCTCCACCAGGTTCCGCAGCACCTGCGGGTGCGGCAGCCGCTCGCCGTCGGGACCGTTGGTGATGTCACCGAAGGTGTGCAGTCCGAACTCGAGGTGGTCAGTGTGTCGTTCCGTGCTCAGCGCCATGTGGCCAGCCTATGCCGGGTCCACGACGGCAAGGGACGTTGACAGGAGGATCGCTTGGGTAAAGACTCTGCGCAGGTGTCGACGGATCGGGGGAACCATGAACGACATCGCTGGGAAGTATGCATGCCCATCGGGCCGGGGAACGGCCATGGGGCGAACGCTGCTGGGAATCATCGCCGCACTCGCGCTGGCCGTCAGTTGGCTGGCGATGACACCGCACACGGCCAGTGCCGCAGAGCTGACCGCCGTGACGCTGTACGGACCGACCAACCGGACGACAAGCACCATCAGTTTGCGCTTCGACAGGGTCGTGGAGTCCGCAGGGACCTGCCAGACGGACATCGGCTACGAGTTCAACAGCGGTTCCGGCTGGCTTGAGGGCGGGATGTTCGGCGGCAACGCGTGCGACAACCCGGACCCGGGTTACAAGTTCAAGAACCTCGCTTCCGGGACCACCTACCGGTTGAGCGTGCGCGCCTACCGCCTCGTCGACGGTGCCAAGGTGGACTTCTCGCAGCCGAGCACGCTCACGGGGACCACCTTGGGGGAGGACTCCAGAGCCGACGCCCACGCCGGAGCCGACGCCCACGCCCGAGCCGACGGGGGATCCGACGGCTGAGCCGACCCCCACCGCCTCTCCGGACCCGGCGGGCCTTTCGGCGCCACGGCTGCACGGTCCGACGAACCGGACCACCAGCACCATCAGCGTGCGCTTCGACCGGGTCGCGGAGTCGCTCGGCGTCTGTCGCGCCGACATCGGCTACGAGTTCAGCCACGGCGCCACCTGGACGGACGCGGGAACCTTCAGCGGCAACGCCTGCGACAACCCCGATCCCGGCTACAAGTTCAAGGCACTGGCCTCCGGGACCAACTACGAGCTGAGTATTCGCGCGTACCTGGTGGTCGACGGCGTGAAGGCCGAGTACTCGCCGGTCGCCAGCATCAGCGGCACCACCCTGGGCGATGCCGCGCCGGAGCCGACCCCGACACCCACTGCCGAACCGACTCCCACTCCGGAACCGACTGCCACGCCCACCGGCGAACCGACAGGGGAGCCAACCCCCGACCCGAGCCCCGAGCCGACGGCCGACCCGAACGCCCTGTCCGCGCCGGGTATCCACGGACCGACCAACCGGACGCTCACCACCATCAGCGTGCGGTTCGTCCGTCCGGCCGAGTCCGACGGCGTCTGCCAGGCCGACATCGGGTACGAGTTCAACCGCGGCGCCGGCTGGGTCGACGCCGGAGGCTTCAGCGGCAGTGCATGCACGAACCCGGACCCGGGCTACAAGTTCTCCGGACTCTCGCACGGCACCACCTACGACCTGCAGGTCCGCGCCTACCGACTCGTAGATGGCGTGAAGGCTCAGTTCTCGTCGGCGTCCTCACTCACGGCCACCGCCCTGGGCGAAGCGGGCACCGACCCCACGCCGTCGCCCACTCCCAGGCCCACGGGTGAACCCACGGCCTCGCCGTCGCCCACCCCGACCGGGGAGCCGGCGATCATCTCCGCCCCCGATGCGCGGTCCCGTCAACCGGACGACCACGACGATCAGCATCGTCGTGGACCGCGCGCCGGAGTCCAACGGGGTGTGCAACCCCGACATCGGCTACGAGTTCCTGGGTGGGTCGTTCGCCGACTGGTACGACCACGGTGGCTTCATGACGGCGCCCTGTGACGATCCCGACCCCGGCTTCAAGTTCTCCGGCCTGCAGCCCGGCACCGAGTACGTGCTCAGTGCACGTGCGTACCGGATCGTCGACGGAGTGCGTCACTACTCCGACGTCAGCAGCATCACGGCCAGCACGCTGCCCGAGCCGACGCCGGAGCCGACGCCCACGCCCGAGCCGAAGCCCACGCCCACGCCTGAGCCGACGACGCCCACGCCGGAACCGACGCCGGAGCCGACGCCCACGCCGGAACCGACGCCGGAGCCGACGCCAGAGCCTGAGTCGACGCCCACGCCTGAGTCGACGCCCACGCCAGAACCGACGCCGGAGCCTGAGTCGACGCCCACGCCTGAGTCGACGCCCTCGCTCGAGCCCGAGGAGGTACCCACCGTCGAGGCTGACGAGTGACCCGCTGAGGTGGCGTCGGCCCCGTGAGACAAGCCGGCCCCGGTCCGTGATGGACCGGGGCCGGTTGGACTCTCGACTGAGTCAGGCGAGGGCTGCGGAGGCTGCCTTCGCCTTGGTGAGGCGCTCGGCGACGTCGTTCCAGTTCACGACGTTCCACCACGCATCGACGTAGTCGCCCTTCACGTTCTTGTACTGCAGGTAGTAGGCGTGCTCCCACATGTCGAGCTGGAGCAGCGAGATCTGCCCCGACGGCAGGTTGCCCTGCTGGTCGAACAGCTGGTTCACGTTGAGGCGCTGGCCCAAGGTGTCCCAGACGAGCATGGACCAGCCGGAGCCCTGCACGCCGTTGGCGACGGCGTTGAAGTGGGCCTGGAAGGCGTCGAAGCCGCCGAAGAACTCGTCGATGGCTGCAGCGACCTCACCCTCGGGGCGGCCACCGCCGTCCGGGGACATGTTCTTCCAGAACACGGAGTGGTTGATGTGGCCGCCGAGGTGGAAGGCCAGGTCCTTTTCCAGCTTGTTGACGTTGCCGAGGGCGCCGTTGGCGCGGGCCTCGGCCAGCTGCTCGAGGGCGGTGTTGGCGCCCTTGACGTAGGTGGCATGGTGCTTGCTGTGGTGCAGCTCCATGATCTCGGGGGCGATGTGCGGCGCGAGCGCACCGTAGTCGTAGTCCAGATCCGGCAGTGTGTAGTTCACTTTGCTTGTCCCTTCTCCGTCGTTCCGCGGTGTCACCGCGCGTTCCCTGCCCATCCTAGGCATCCGGGTCCAAACGGTGCGTGGTCTTCAGGATGCGGAACCCCTTGGCCGAGGCCAGTTTCGCTGTTGGCCAACCCTGCTCGGTCAGCCAGACGGCGAGCGAGTCGGCGCCGAGGTTCTTGCTGACCACGAGCCAGGCCGTTCCCTCCGGCTTGAGCCGGGGGAGCCAGTGCAGCAGCAGGTCGTGCAAGGCCTCCTTGCCGATCCGGATGGGCGGGTTGGACCAGATCTGGTCGTAGGTGGTCCTCTCCCCGACTTCGTGGGGGAGCCTGGCCGCCACGCGCGCGGCCACCCCAGCGGCCTCGGCGTTGCGCTCGGTGAGGAGCAGGGCGCGTTCGTTCACGTCGACGGCGTCGACGGTGACCCCGGGGGACGCGGCGGCCACCCCAACTGCGATCGGCCCGAAACCGCAACCCAGGTCGAGCACGTGACCCTCCTGGGGCGGTGCGACGGTGCGCAGCAGCACGCTGGTGCCCAGGTCCAGCCGGCTGCCTGAGAAGACCCCGTTGGCGGTGGTGAACGTGTGGTCGATGCCGAAGATCGTCGCGTCCACCTCGCGGGTGACCATCGGGCCTGCGTCGTTGGTGAAGTAGTGGCTCATCGGTCCTCCAGGGTCCGCACGGCCCGCGCCTGCTCGGCGCGGACGGCGAGTTCGTCGTCGGCGGGGTAGCCGACCTCCTCCAGCGTGAGCCCTCGCGCGGGCATCACGAGGATCTCGTTGTGGCGGGTGGTGCTTGCGCTGGCATCGGCCAACCACTCCATGCTGCGACGCCTTCCGGCCACGGCCGTCAGCGCCCCCACCACCGAGCGCACCATCGAGTGGCAGAACGCATCCGCCAGCAGGTGCACCTCGACGACGCCGTCGCTGGTCCGGGTGGCCGAGACCTCGCGCAGGTCCCGGATGGTGGTGGCGCGCTCGCGGGGCTTGCAGAAGGCAGCGAAGTCACGCAGCCCGCGCAGGAGCCCGGCGGCCTCGTTGAAGAGTTCCACGTCGACGGGGTGGCGGACGGGTGCCACGCGGTGGCGTTGCAGGGGGTCTGGGGAGTGGTCGGTGTCCACGAGTCGGTAGCAGTAGCGGCGCCAGAGCGCGGAGAAGCGGGCCTCGAAGCCCGCCGGTGCGGGGGAGACGCGGCGCACCACGACGTCGTCCGGCAGCACGCGGGTGAGCCGGCGCAGGAGGGTGGCTGCGATGTCCTCGTCACCGTCGAGGTCCACGTGGCAGACCTGCGCGGCGGCGTGAACGCCGGCGTCGGTGCGACCCGCCACCACCAGGGCGGGCCGTTCGGCTAGGCGCAGCACCTGTGCGATGTGGCCCTCCAACACCCCCTGCACGGTCCGGTGCCCGGGCTGGAGTGCCCAGCCACGGAAGTCGGTGCCGTCGTAGGCGAGGTCGATCCGCCAGCGCATCAGGTGCGCTTCCGGTAGGTGAGGTCGTGCACCTCGCGCCCGGCTGCGAGCCCGCGGGCCTCGTACTTGGTCACGGGGCGCTCGGCGAACCTCGGTGCCCAGTCGCCGTGGACGTTGACCAGGCTTGGGTGGGCGTCCAGGACCTCCCGCTGCCAGAGCGCGTAGTCCTCCCAGTCGGTCGCCAGCCGCCACAGTCCGTCGGGGGCGAGCCGGTCGGCGACGACGTCGGCGAATCCCGGGTTGACCAAGCGGCGCTTGTGGTGGCGGGTCTTGTGCCAGGGGTCGGCGAAGAACGTCCAGACCTCGTCCAGTACGCCGGACCCGAAGAGCACCTCGAGCCCGCGAGCGCCGTCGGCGAGGACGACGCGGATGTTGTCCACACCCTCGCGGCCCATCCGTCCCAGGGTGGAGGCCACCGCCGGCTCGAAGACCTCGAAGGCGATGAAGTCGGTCTCCGGTCTGGCGGCGGCCATCGCCACCAGCGACTCCCCGTTGCCCGAGCCGATCTCGACGATCCGGGGGGCGGTGCGCCCGAACGCCGCGTCCCAGTCGACGTGGGCGTCATCGGCCACGGAGGTATCCAGTTCTGCCGCGGGGACGTCGACGACGAACCTCGGCGCCAGGCGTTCCCACGCCTTCTGCTGGGACTCGTTCATGCGGGTGCTGCGGCGCACGAAACTGACGACGCCGCGGTGCGGGCGGGATACCTTGTTGACCACTGCCCGAGCCTATCGTGGACGTCGCCGGGAACGACCGCAGGCCGGCCCGACGAGTCGGTGACCGGCCTGCTCGATCGAACGGGGCGGCGCGCCCCTTCGGTTCACTTCTTCTTGGACGACTTCTTCGCCGACATCTTGTCCGCCTTGGCGGAGTCCTTCTTGGCCGCGACCTTCTTGGGTGCGTCCTTCTTCTTGGCCGCCTTGGAGGAGTCCTTCTTGGCTGCGACCTTCTTGGGTGCGTCCTTCTTCTTCGAGGACTTCGATGCTGCCTTCTCGGCCGACTTGGCCTTGGCTGCCTTCACGTCCTTCTTCTTGTCCTCAACCTTGTCAGCCTTCTTGGCGTCCTTCTTCTTGGCCACTGGTGGCCTCCTTGTCTGGTCAACGGAATGTTGACATCACTCAACCACTCACCCCTGTGGCTGTCAACCTCTGGTTGACGCAGGCGTGTTGTGGATACGATTCGGGGCATGGCGAGGAAGCAGTCGGGCGATGGCTCGAAGACGGAGGCGTTGGCCGAGCTGGATCAGGCGCGCGCGGGTCGGGAGTCGGCCGAGGCGGCCGAGCGTGCTGCCGTGCTCTCCGCGCGGGAGGCCGGTGTCTCCTGGTCGCGCATCGGTGAGCTCTACGGCCTCACGAAACAGGGCGCTCAGCAGCGGTTCAAGCCAGGCGTGAAGCGCGCGCTGGCCGAAGCGGGGGACTGAGCCAGCCCGCCGGCCGGCTGATGCCGCGAGGTCCTGGTCGAGGGTCGTGCTGTGCCGTCTCGCTCCCTGCGTGGCCAAACCGGGGCACCGGTCTTGTTGAATCTTGTACCTCATGGAATACTTGAAGCGTCAACCCTTCAGGAGGTCACGGGCATGAACACAGGAACACAGCACTCGGCAGGCCGGCTCGCAGCGGGCACCACCATGGATCGCCTCGAACTCCGGGTGCGCGACATGGAGACGATGGTCAGGTACTACACCGAGGGCGTCGGGCTGGTCCCGTTGCGCACGGAGCCTGGAGCCGCGGTGCTCGGGCTCGGCGGCACTGAGGTGCTGCGCCTGTCGGAGGCGAAGGATCTGCGCCCGGGGCGCTCCGGTGACGCAGGCCTGTTCCACACCGCGGTCCTGTTCGACTCGGCCGCCGCGCTCGCGAGGTCGATGGAGTCGATGCTCACCAAGGTTCCGCAGACCTACACCGGCGCCGGCGACCACCTGGTCTCGCGCGCCTTCTACTTCACCGACCCCGAGGGCAACGGTGTGGAGCTCTACCACGATCGCCCCCGCGACGAGTGGAGGTGGGACAACGGGCAGGTGCAGATGGCCACGCTGTGGCTCGACCCGGTCGACTTCGTGCGTACCAACTACGCCGACGGCGACCTCTCCGGTGTGCTGGGGCACGTCCACCTCCAGGTGGGCGACGTCGCCTCGGCCAGGGACTTCTACGTCGACACGCTGGGCTTCGACGCCACGGCGGAGTTCGGCAGCTCGGCGCTGTTCGTCTCCGCGGGGGGCTACCACCACCACATGGCGATGAACGTGTGGAACTCCGCGGGGGCGGGCCCGCGCCTCAACACCCTCGGCATGGGTGTCGTCGACATCATCGTCCCGACCGAGGACGAGCTCCTCGCCGCCCGGGACCGTCTCGAGGCCCGAGGCGTCGACTCCACCCTCGATGGGGGCAGCCTCACGGTGCTCGACCCCTGGCGCAACGAGCTCAGGCTGCGCGTCGGCTGACGTGCTCGGGGTGTCGGTTCAGGTGTCGACCCGGGGGATTCCCGATGTGGGGGCGGGTGTGCGCGCGTAGGCTCGGAAGGGACAGTTCGCGCCCGAAGGCAGGGAGTCCCATGCGCACCATTCTAAACGTCATCTGGTTGATGTTCGGCGGTATCTGGCTCGCCGCGCTCTACTTCCTCGCAGGCATCATCGCCTGCGTGTTCATCATCACGATCCCGTTCGGCATCGCCTCCTTCCGGATGGCGCGCTACGTCCTGTGGCCCTTCGGCAAGGCCGTCGTGCAGCGTCCTGACGCTGGTGTGGTGTCCGGTATCGGCAACGTGATCTGGTTCCTCGTCGCGGGTTGGTGGCTGGCGCTGGCCCATGTCGCCACTGCCATCGCGCAGTCGCTGACCGTCATCGGGATCCTGGACGCCGTGGTGAACCTGAAGATGATCCCCGTCACGTGCTTCCCCTTCGGCAAGCGGATCGTGGACCGCGGGTCGCTGCACCCAGGCCAGCGCCCCCTGCACTCGATCTGAACCGACGGGGAACAAACCTGCGGAACGTGCGTTGGACATGATAGTTTAACTTTCAACAACGATACGAGATACGGCAGGAGCACCATGCAGTTCGGAGTCTTCACCATCGGGGACATCACCCAGGACCCCACCGACGGCACCACCCCAACCGAGAACGAGCGCATCCGCAACACGATCGCGATCGCCCGGCACGCCGAGGAGGTGGGCTTCGAGGTCTTCGCCACCGGCCAGCACCACAACCCGCCGTTCGTGGCGCCCGCGAGCCCGCCGGTGCTGCTCAGCTACCTCGCCGCACAGACCGAGAAGCTGCAGCTCTCCACCGCCACGACGCTGATCACCACCACCGATCCCGTCCGGATCGCGGAGGACTACTCCTACCTGCAGCACCTCGCGGGCGGCCGCCTGGACCTCACGATGGGGCGCGGCAACACCGGCCCGGTGTATCCGTGGTTCGGCAAGGACATCCGCCAGGGCATCCCGCTGGCCGTCGAGAACTACCACCTGCTGTACCGGCTGTGGAACGAGGACGCCGTGGACTGGCGCGGACAGTTCCGCACGCCCCTGCAGGGCTTCACGGTCACCCCGCAGCCCCTCGACGGCGTCGCCCCGTTCGTGTGGCACGGTTCGATCCGTTCGCCCGAAATCGCGGAGCAGGCCGCCTACTACGGCGACGGCTTCTTCCACAACAACATCTTCTGGAACTTCGAGCACGTCAAGCAGATGGTGAGCCTCTACCGCCAGCGCTACGAGTACTACGGCCACGGCCAGCGTCACCAGGCGTTCGTGGCGCTGGGCGGTCAGGCCTACATGGCCAGGAACTCCCAGGACGCGGTGCGCGAGTTCCGCCCGTACTTCGACAACGCGCCCGTCTACGGCCACGGCCCCTCCCTGGAGGACTTCAGCCGCATGACCCCGCTCACGGTCGGCTCCCCGCAGCAGGTCATCGAGCGCACGCTGACGTTCCGTGACTGGGTTGGCGACTACCAGCGGCAGATGTTCCTCATCGACCATGCCGGCCTGCCCCTGAAGAAGGTGCTCGAGCAGCTCGACCTCTTCGGCTCCGAGGTGCTGCCCGTGCTCCGCAGGGAGTTCGCGGCGCTCAAGCCCGACGACGTCCCCGAGGCGCCAACGCACGAGTGGCTCGTGGAGCGCCGCCGTCGTGGCGAGCAGCCGGTGCCCGGCGGTCGGGAGGGCTCGCAGGCGTGGATCGACGAGCAGGAGAGCGAGGGTCGCGGTGAGTGACGGCTTCGCCCCGGTGAACACGGACCCGTTCACGCCCGAGGCGCGCCACATCGCCGTCGTCGCGGGCGGTCTGGGGGACCCGTCCTCGACGAGGCTGCTCGCGGACCGGCTGACCGAGGCCGCCACCGCGGCGCTGTCGCAGGAGGGGATCGTCCCCGAGGTGCACGTCATCGAGCTGCGCGAGCTGGCCACCGCCATCTCCGACGCACTGGTCACGCACAACAACTCCCCGGCGCTGGCCGATGCCATCGACCAGGTCGAGCAGGCCGACGGGATCATCACCACCGCCCCGACGTTCAAGGCCACCTACTCGGGTCTGTTCAAGTCCTTCTGGGATCTCGTCGACGACCAGGGAATCGTGAACGTCCCCGTCCTGCTCGGGGCCACCGGCGGCACGTCACGACACTCCCTGATGATCGACAACGCCATGCGTCCGCTGTTCGGGTACCTGAAGGCCAAGACCATCCCGACGGCCGTCTTCGCGGCCTCCGACGACTGGGGTGAGGTGGTGGGGGCGGCCGAGTCCAGCCGCACCAGCCCGTTGCAGTCGCGTATCCTCGATGCCGGCGAGGACTTCGCCTCCGTCGTGGCCCGGCTCAAGCCGCGGCCACGGCGTTCCCGGGGGGAGCCCAAACCCCTCGAGGTGGTCTCGTTCAAGAACCTCCTCCGGGGCCCGGGTTCCTGAGCCGTCGCCCGGCGGCCTCCGGTCGCCCCGTTTTGACGACGAGGGCGATCGGACGTAAGATCGGTAGCTGTTGCGCGCCGTGTCGGCTCCTGGTGGATTCACCGGGTCAGCCCGCTGCGCAATCACCACATTTTGTTGACAACGTATGGAAGTTGGTCTGCGTCCGTGTCCACGTACACCCCAAAGCCAGGCGAGATCGCCCGGAACTGGCATGTGATTGATGCTGAAGACGTCATCCTTGGCCGTCTCGCCACCCAGGTGGCCACGCTGCTGCGCGGCAAGCACAAGCCGACGTTCGCACCCCACGTCGATGGCGGTGACTTCGTCGTCGTCGTCAACGCTTCCAAGATCGCCCTTTCCGGCAACAAGCGCGAGGACTCGCTCCGCTACAGCCACACCGGTACCCCCGGAGGCCTGAAGTCGATCTCCATCGGCGACCTGCTCGCCAAGGACCCGCGCAAGGCCGTCGAGAAGGCTGTCTGGGGCATGCTCCCCAAGAACAAGCTGAGCCGCCAGCTGATCAGCAAGCTCAAGGTCTACTCCGGCCCGGAGCACCCGCACGCTGCGCAGAAGCCGCAGCCCTTCGAGATCACCCAGATCGCACAGTGAGCCGAGGACTGACAAATGACTGAGACCCAGACCGCTGAAGTCGAAGAGACCGTCGGCGACGAGATCAAGCCGTTCACGGACGAGCAGGATCGCGAGATCGCCTACCGCTCCGACTCGAACCCGGCCACCGCCTCCGGCGAGTCCGCCCGCCAGGCAGTCGTCGCCCCCGGTGCCGCCACCGGCCGCCGCAAGGAGGCCGTCGCCCGCGTCCGGATCACCCCGGGCTCCGGCAAGTGGACCATCAACGGCCGCACCCTGGACGACTACTTCCCGAACAAGGTGCACCAGCAGCTCGTGAGCGACCCGTTCGCCACCGCCGGCGTGGTGGACGCCTACGACGTCATCGCCCGCATCGACGGCGGCGGCATCACCGGCCAGGCCGGCGCCCTGCGTCTGGGCGTGGCCCGTGCGCTCAACGCCGTGGACGCCGAGGCCAGCCGCCCCGCCCTGAAGAAGGCCGGCATGCTGTCCCGCGACGCCCGCATCAAGGAGCGCAAGAAGGCCGGACTCAAGAAGGCCCGCAAGGCGCCCCAGTACAGCAAGCGCTGATCCAGCGCTGCTCTGCAGCAACTTCCGCTCCAGTCCCCGTCGGCCCAGCCGGCGGGGACTGTTGCATTGCCCCACGGTGGGTGAAATCGCTCAATCCCAGTGTGCGCCACTAGAGTGGCGCGCATGGAAAGACTCTTCGGAACCGACGGCGTTCGTGGCAGGGCCAACGTCGAACTCACTGCAGAACTGGCCCTCGACCTGTCGGTCGCGGCAGCCCACATCCTGGGGGAGGCCGGTGTCTTCAACGGCCGCCGTGCCACCGCCCTGGTGGGCCGCGACCCGCGCGCCAGCGGGGAGTTCCTTGAGGCCGCCGTCGTCGCAGGTCTCGCCTCCGCAGGGATCGACGTCGTCCGCCTCGGGGTGTTGCCCACGCCGGCCGTCGCGCACCTCGTCAACGAGATGGACGCGGACCTCGGCGTCATGATCTCGGCCTCGCACAACGCCATGCCCGACAACGGCATCAAGTTCTTCTCCAAGGGCGGGGTGAAGCTCGACGACTTCCTCGAGGACGCGATCGAGAAGCGGATGGGCGAGGAGTGGAACCGTCCCACCGGGGCCGACGTCGGCCGCATCCGGGCCGACTACGGCATGGTGGAGGCCTACGTGGCACACCTCGTGGGGTCCCTCGGGAACGAGGGCTCGCTGCACGGGATCAAGGTGGTCGTCGACTGCGCCAACGGGGCGGCCGCGATGACCGGGCCGAGCGCGTTCGCGGCACAGGGCGCCGACGTGGTCGCCATCCACGCCGAGCCGGACGGCCTGAACATCAACGACAACTGCGGCTCCACGCACCTCGGATCCCTGCGGGAGAAGGTGCGTGAGACCGGCGCCGACCTCGGGATCGGCCTCGACGGCGACGCCGACCGCTGCCTGGCCGTCGACCACGAGGGCAACGTCGTGGACGGGGACCAGATCCTCGCGATCCTCGCGCTCGAACTCGCCGAGAACCACAAACTGCACGCGGACACCGTCGTGGCCACCGTGATGAGCAACCTCGGCCTCACCAACGCCATGGCGGCCCACGGCATCAAGGTGGACCGCACCAAGGTGGGCGACCGCTACGTGCTGGAGTCCATGAACGCCAACGGCTTCGCGCTCGGCGGCGAGCAGTCGGGACACGTGATCCTCAGCGAGTTCGCCAACACCGGCGACGGGGTCCTCACCGGCCTGCACCTGGCCGCCCGGATGGCCCAGACGGGCAAGACCCTCAAGGAACTCGCATCCGTGATGGAGGTGCTTCCGCAGGTGGTGGTCAACGTCGGGAACGTGGACAAGCTGCGCGCCGGCATCGACACGGAGGTGACTGGCGCCGTCGCCGCGGCCGCGGAGGAGCTCGGCTCGTCCGGCCGCGTCCTGCTGCGCCCCTCGGGCACCGAGCCCCTCGTGCGCGTCATGGTCGAGGCGCCGACCGTTGAGCAGGCGCGGGAGATCGCCGACCGGCTCTCCGACAAGGTTCGAGTCCGGTTGGGGCGCTGACCCGGCACTCCCGGCGGCCTCAGTCGTCGTCCGGGACCAGCTTGGCGTCCTGCCGGGGCAGGAACACCTCCTTGTAGATCGTGAGGATCGAGGCCGTCACGGGCACGGCGACCAGCGCGCCGAGCAGGCCGAGCAGGGTGCCGCCCACCATGGCTCCGATCAGCACCAGGGAGCCGGGGATGGAGACCGCCTTGGACATCGCGCGCGGCGTCATCACGTAGGCCTCGACCTGCATGTAGGCGAAGTAGACCCCGACGAAGACCAGGCCGAGCCAGCCGATGGTGAGCAGGGAGACCACGGAGGCGATCACCCAGAACGCCACCGAACCGATCATCGGGATCATCGTGATGAACAGCGCCAGGACGGCCAGCAGGGGAGCGAAGGGCACGCCCAGCTTCGTCATCAGGACCAGCGTGAACACCGCGTTGCAGAACGCCAGGATCGCCATGCCCGAGACGTAGCTGCCCACCGACGAGGTGAGTTGCTCGGTGAGGCGGGCAACCTGTGGCCGGCCGTACGCCGGTGCGGTGCGCACGATCGCCCCCTTGAAGGTGTTCAGCGAGGCGAGGAAGTACAGCGTCAGGACCAGCACGATCAGGGTGCCGGAAACCCCGTTGACCAGGCCCGATCCGACGGCCAGGGCGCCGCCGCCGATCGCGAGGATGTTGGCCGGGTTGGAGATCCAGTCCCGGACACTGGAGATGATCCCCTCGTAGACCTCCTCCTGGCCCGTGGTCTCCACGATCCGCTGGAACCACGCGGTGTCCTGGATGTCGGTCAGGTACCTCGGGAACGACTTCGCGAACTCGGTGATCTGGATCACGGCGGTCGGGATGACGAGGGCAAGGAGGGCCGCCACTACGATCGCGAACAGCAGGAACACGACGCCGATAGCCAGGCCGCGGCTCAGCCTGTGGCGCTCCAACCATCGCACCAGCGGGTCGAGCGCCATGGCGATGAACAGCGCCACTCCCACCGAGATCAGAACCGTGGCCAGGGACGACAGGGCGCCGCCCAGCCAGATCGCCACCAGGCCGCCGAAGGTCGCCAGGAACCCCCAGGCGAACGGATTGCTCAGGCTGGCAGCCACCAGCTTGCGGGGCCGTCGTCGGACGGGGGCGGTGACTTGCTGGTCCGCGGGCACGAGCTCGGGTTCGTCTGCCATGGTCGGCAGTCTAGGGACAGGGGCGGGTCCTACAGCTTGCGAATCGCGATCGTCTCGACGCTGTGGTCGGCACCCTTGCGCAGCACCGCGGTTGCGCGCTCCCGGGTGGGGGCGATGTTCTGGCGCAGGTTCGGCCCGTTGATGGACTCCCAGATGTGGCTGCCCCGCGCCACGGCCTCCTCGTCGGAGATCTCGGTGAGGCGACGGAAGAAGCTGCGCTCGTCGCGAAAGGCGGTGGCTCGCAGCTGCATGAACCGGTCCAGGAACCAGGTCTTGATGTCGGCCTCGGCCGCGTCGACGAAGACGGTGAAGTCGAAGAAGTCGCTCACGGCCACCCCGGCGCGGCCCTCGGAGTCGACCCTGGCCGGCTGGAGGACGTTGAGGCCCTCGACGATCAGGATGTCCGGGCTCTCGACGACGATGTGCTCGTCCGGGACGATGTCGTAGACCATGTGGCTGTAGACCGGGGCGCTCACGGACGGCACGCCGGACTTCACGTCCGTGACGAACTTCAGCAGCGCTCGCCGGTTGTAGGACTCGGGGAAGCCCTTGCGCTCCAGCAGCCCGCGCCGGATCAGTTCCTCGTTCGGGTGGAGGAAGCCGTCGGTGGTGACGAGGTCGACCTTCGGATGGCCGGGGGCGCGGCGCAACAGTTCCTGGAGCACGCGAGAGGTGGTCGACTTGCCGACCGCCACCGAGCCCGCGACGCCGATCACGAACGGGGTCCGGCGCACCTTGAGGTTGAGGAACCGGTTGCTGTCCTTGACGAGGTTGCCGGTGTTGGCCATGTAGAGGTGCAGCAACTGGGTCAGCGGCCGGTAGATCTCCCGCACGTCGTCGCGCGAGGTCGGGTCACCGAGGCCGCGCAGTCGCTCGAGTGTCCCTTCGTCGAGGGCGATCTGGGTGTTGTCGGCCAATGCCGCCCAGGCCCTTCTGCGCAGCAGTACGTAGGGACGAGCCACCGTCCACCCTTTCGCGATGTCATTGGTTTGGGGCCAAAGCCTAACAGCGGCCCCGCGCCCACAACGCACTGCGCTAGCTTTGCGGCATGTCGGCACTGGTTCTGGTCACTGATGGCGTCGGGTACCTGGCGCAGTGGTGCATCGTCGAGGCCATCCGCCGGGGCCTGCGGGTGCGGGCCGTGGCGCCGTCGGTGGCTGCGGTCCCCGAGATCCTGGGAGCCGTCTCGGCGAGGGTCGGGGTTGCGGGGAAGCTGGAGACCGTCGTGCTGGACCCGCTGGCCGACGCCGGCTGGGCCGATGCCGCCAGGGGGGCGACCTACGTGCTCCACACCGGCCACGTGGCCGCCCGTGAGTCGGAGTCCGGGGTCAACCAGCGGGTGGCCCTGCGGGTGCTGGAGGCGGCGCGGGCCGCAGGGGTGCAGCGCGTCGTGCTCACCTCCACCATCGGCGCCGCGAGACCGGCCGACGGGTCCACCAGCTCCGACGAGTCCGTCTGGACCGATCCGACCGACACCGACGGCGACGGCGCGATCGCCGCGGCGGTGGAGCGGGCCGCCGTCGAGGCTGCTGAGCGGCTCGGTGTCGACCTGGTCACGCTGCTGCCCGGGCACATGGTCGGCTCGCCGGTGGGCGAGGGCGGCCTGGACCGGCTCTGGGTCGTCGGTGACCTGATCCACGGCCGCGCCGGCGACGTCCCGAGGCGGGGCGTGGAGGTGGTGGACGTCCGTGACGTGGCGCACGCGCACGTCTCGGCCCTGGTGAACCCAAGGGCGTCGGGGCGGTACCTGCTGCCGGGAGAGTTCTACTGGATGATCGAGATCGCGCGGGTCCTTCGCGACCGGCTGGGGGAGCGGGCCAGAAACGTTCCCACCACCGAGCTGTCCGGATGGAGGGCCACCGTCGTGGGTTGGTTGGCGCCAAAGCAGGATCGGCCACCGATCGGCTCCGAGACGGAAGTGGTGCACGACAGTTCGCGGGCGCGCCGGGAACTCGACTGGCGGCCCCGCAACACCGACGACTCCATCACCGAGACCGCTGAGCTGTTCCTGGCCGAGGGCCAGTGAGCCCGTTCAGTTGCGGAACAGCGAGAGCAGGCCACCGACGAGGCGGATGACCTCGATGACGATGGCGATCGCCTGCACCACCGCGACGGTGGTCTCGAAGGTCGTCCCCAGCATGCGCATGTGCTGTGAGACGTTCACGCCGCCACCCAGCCGCTCGAACTCCTTGCTCCACTGCTTCTCCTGCCGGAAGAGCACGGCATAGGGCAGCAGCTTCTCGGTCAGCACGAACCGGTCGAGCCTGGACTGGGCCACCGGGTCGCCCGCCACCGGCTGCGCCTCCAGCCCCAGCACCTGCCCGCCCACGGTCAGCGCCCCCGCGGGAGTGCGCAGGGCGCCCTCCGGTGACTGGAGCACGCGGAGCCGTTCCTGCTCGGCCAACTCCATGTAGGAGCGCAGGCCCGCCAGGTGGCGGCGCAGCTCTCTGCCTCGGTCGGTGAACCGCAGCAGCGGCCCGGGTGCGATCGTCAGGACCCAGAACACCAGGGCCACCTCGGCCACCACGGCCACGGCGCCCAGCCAGGATCCGTCCACCACCGCCCCGAGCAGCAGCACCAGGCCCACCACGAGAACTGCCAGGAACAGCAGCGAGAGCAGAACCAGGTGCACCGAAATGGGGTTGCGGCGGGTGTAGCCGTCGGAGGTCATACGCCTGCGGGTGTTGTCCAGGAACTCACTCAGGTGGCGGCGCCTGTGACGGCGGAAGGTGCCGTGCCCCCGGACGAAGAAGACCTCCGGCGCCTCCGCGAGGCTCGCGGACTCGATCCCGAGATCGCCCAGTGCCCTCAGGTAGCGGCGTTCCTGGCGCGGCCCCATGTGCGATGGCCGGAAGGCCCGCAGGAACTCGCGCTGCTCCCCAGTGAGCGCTGCGCCGGGTCTCACCTGCACGGCCACCGGCCCGCGCCGGCCGTCGGTGGTGAGCACTCGCGCCTTGCCCTGCACGGCGAGTTCGATGAGCGCCGCCGTGAGCACGCGTCGGTCCGCCCGGACCGCCAGAGCGTGCTCGAAGATGCTGCCCTCCTGCGGCGGGAGGAACTCCACGACGGGGGAGGCCGGCAGCCGGTTCGCGACCGCGCGGGCGATGCCCGCGATCAACAGGCCGACAAGTACCGGAACCGCTGCGATCAGGAGGAAGGCGATGACTTCGAATGGATCGGGCACGCCTTGTAGGCTAGCCGCGCGGCCGGTCACGGGGACGGCCGCCGACCCGTGGCGACAGCGCACGAGCGCCCGGCGCGCGAATGTCAAGAATCGCTCATCGGTGCTGTACGGTTGTCCGCGTGTGTGGAATTGTTGGGTACCTGGGTGACCGTGACGGACTTGAAATCGTGCTCGCCGGCCTGCGCCGGTTGGAGTACCGGGGCTACGACTCGGCGGGCATAGCGCTCGCCGGCGACGGCCGGCTGGAGTGGCGCAAGAAGCAGGGCAAGATCGCCAATCTCGCCGCCGAGATCGAGCAGAACCCGGTGCCGCGTACCGGCACCGCCATCGGGCACACCCGCTGGGCCACCCACGGCGCGCCCACCGACGCGAACTCCCACCCGCACGTCGCGGAGGAGCGGGTTGCGATCGTGCACAACGGCATCATCGAGAACCACGCCCCGCTGCGGACGGAACTCGAGGCCGCCGGCGCCATCTTCACCTCCGAGACCGACTCCGAGGTCGCCGCCCACCTGATCGCGAACGAGGTCAAGGCGGGCGCGGACCTGGTCGAGGCCATGCGCCGGGCGGTGGCCCGTCTCGACGGTGCCTTCACGCTGGTGGCCGTCGACGCGCAGGACCCCGACCGCATCGTCGCGGCCCGCCGGAACTCCCCGCTGGTGGTGGGCGTCGGCGAGGGCGAGTACTTCCTCGCCTCCGACGTCGCCGCGTTCATCGAACACACCCGCGACGCCATCGAGCTGGGCCAGGACCAGATCGTGGAGCTCACCCGGGACGGCGTCAACGTCACCGACTTCGACGGCGGCCCCGCCGAGACCACCGAGTTCCGTGTGGACTGGGACCTCGAGGCCGCGCAGAAGCAGGGCTTCGACTGGTTCATGCGCAAGGAGATCTTCGAGCAGCCGAAGGCCGTGGCCGACACGCTGCTCGGCCGGCTGAACGAGCGTGGCGAGCTGGTGCTCGACGAGCTCCGGATGAGCCCCGAGCTGCTGCGCCGCGTGAATAAGATCGTCATCGTCGCCTGCGGCACCGCCTTCTACGCCGGCCTGGTCGCCAAGTACGCCATCGAGCACTGGACGCGGATCCCCTGCGAGGTGGAGCTGGCCAGCGAGTTCCGCTACCGCGACCCGATCATCGACCCGATGACCCTGGTGGTCACGATCTCCCAGTCGGGGGAGACCGCCGACACCCTGATGGCGATCCGCCACGCCCGCGAGCAGCAGGCGAAGGTGATCGCGATCTGCAACACCAACGGCGCCACCATCCCGCGCGAGTCCGACGCAGTCATCTACACCCACGCCGGACCCGAGATCGGCGTCGCCTCCACGAAGGGTTTCACCACCCAGCTGGTGGCCTGCTACCTCCTCGGCCTCTACCTCGCGCAGGTGCGCGGGATGAAGTACGGCGACGAGATCGCTGCGCTGCTCGCCGAGCTGGAGCGCATGCCCGCCGCACTGCAGCAACTCCTCGACGAGCGACAGGGCGTGCTGGAGCTGGCCGAGCAGCTCAAGGACGCCACCTCGGTGCTGTTCCTGGGTCGCCACGTCGGCTACCCGGTGGCCCTCGAGGGTGCCCTGAAGCTCAAGGAGCTCGCCTACATCCACGCCGAGGGCTTCGCCGCCGGTGAGCTCAAGCACGGTCCCATCGCGCTCGTCTCCCAGGACCTGCCGATCTTCGTGGTGGTCCCCCCGCGCGGGCGCGACCAGCTGCGCGACAAGGTGATCTCCAACATCGCCGAGGTGCGGGCACGCGGTGCGAAGACCATCGTGCTCGGAGACGCCGACGACGACCAGGCGCGCGCGCACGCCGAGGTGTTCATCCCCCTCCCGAAGGTCTCGACCCTCGTCCAGCCGCTGCTGGCGATCCTGCCGCTGCAGTTGTTCGCCTGCGAACTGGCCACCCTGAAGGGCCACGACGTGGACCAGCCCCGCAACCTCGCGAAGTCCGTCACCGTCGAATAGGCTGCGACGCATGATCGTGGGCGTCGGCACTGACCTGTGCGTGGTGGAGCGTTTCCAGGCCATGCTGGAGCGTCGCCCGGGCCTGCGGGAGCGACTGCTGACACCATCGGAGCGCCAGCTGTCCATCCAGTCCCAGGCCGCGCGCTTCGCGGCCAAGGAGGCGCTGGCCAAGGCACTGCAGTCGCCCGGCGGCATGCGCTGGCTCGACTGCGAGGTGGTCAAGTCCGATCACGGGGTTCCGAGCTTCGTGGTCTCGGGGACCGTCGCTGCCCGCGTGGCGGAACTGGGGATCGAGCGGCTGCACCTGTCGATCTCCCATGATGGCGGGTTCGCGACCGCGATGGTGGTCTGCGAGGCCTGAGGATCAGTGCCCGCGGGAGATCCACTCCTCGAGGTGGGGGGCCTCGTCGCCGATCGTGGTCGAGTCGCCATGGCCGGTGCGCACCACCGTCTCCGGCGGCAGCGTGAGGAGCTTCTCCCTGATCGAGGAGATGATCGTCGGGAAGTCGCTGAACGAGCGCCCCGTCGCGCCCGGACCACCCTTGAACAGGGTGTCCCCGGTGAACACGGTCGACTCGGCCGCCAGCAGGTAGCTGGTCGAGCCGGGGGAGTGCCCCGGGGTGTGCAGCGCCAGGAGGTCGGCGCCGGCCACCGTGAAGCGGTCTCCGTCGGCCACCTCGGCGTCCGGGGCCTCGTCGTGCACCCGGTCCCACAGCATCCGGTCGGCCGCGTTGAGGTGCACGGGTGCGTCGGTGGCATCCCGGAGTGCGAGGGCGGCCCCGATGTGGTCGTCGTGGGCGTGGGTCAGCAGGATGCCCAGGACCGTGCGGTCCCCGACCACCTCGAGGATCGGCCCCGGGTCGTGCGGTGCGTCGATGATGACGCACTCGTGGTCGTCGCCCACCACCCAGACGTTGTTGTCCACCTCCCAGGTGCCGCCGTCGAGTGAGAAGGTGCCGGAGGTGACCGCGTTCTGGATCCTCATGAGATCTCCACCACCGAACGCAGGACGTTGCCGGTGTGCATCTTCTCGAACGCGGCCTCGACGTCGTCGATGCCGATCCGCTCGGTGACGAAGCCGTCGAGGTCCAGGTTCCCGTTGAGGTAGTGCTGCACCAACATGGGGAAGTCGCGCGAGGGGAGGCAGTCGCCGTACCAGGAGGACTTGAGGGCACCCCCGCGGCCGAACACCTCCAGCAAGGGCAGCTCTATTTTCATGTCCGGGGTCGGTACCCCCACCAGCACCACGACCCCCGCCAGGTCCCGTGCGTAGAAGGCCTGTTCGTACGTCTCGGGTCTTCCGACCGCCTCGATCACGACGTCGGCGCCGTTGCCGCCGGTCAGCTCCCGGATGGCCGCCACCGGGTCCTGGTTGCGCGAGTTGATCGTGTGGGTGGCCCCGAAGTTTCGGGTCCTGGCCAGCTTGTCGTCGTCGATGTCGACGGCGATGATCGTGGTGGCCCCGGCCAGCCTCGCTCCTGCGACGGCCGCCGTGCCCACCCCACCGCAGCCGATGACGGCCACTGAGTCGCCGTGCTGCACCCCGCCGGTGTTCATGGCAGCCCCGATTCCCGCCATGACGCCGCAGCCGAGCAGCCCCACCGCGGCGGGGTCCGCGGCCTCGCTGACCCGCGTGCACTGTCCCGCGGCCACGAGGGTCTTCTCTGCGAACGCGCCGATCCCGAGCGCGGGGCTGAGGACGGTCCCGTCCTCGAGCGTCATCTTCTGGGTGGCGTTGTGGGTGTCGAAGCAGTACTGGGGCTCGCCGCGGCGGCAGGCGCGGCACTGGCCGCACACGGCCCGCCAGTTCAGGATCACCCTGTCCCCGACGGCCACCTCCGTCACGTCGTCACCGACGGCGGCCACCACACCGGTGGCCTCGTGGCCGAGCAGGAACGGGTACTCGTCGTTGATGCCGCCCTGCTGGTAGGCGAGGTCCGTGTGGCAGACCCCGCAGGTCAGGATGTCCACCAGCGCCTCGCCCGGCCCGGGATCGGGCACCAGGATCGTCTCCACCGAGACCGGTTCGCCCTTGCCGTGGACCACGACACCCCTGACCCTGTGCATCATCGCAGCTTCCTCCTCATCGCCGGTTGGACCCACCATAGCCACCGGCGGTGGTTGACTGGGGCCATGGACGAGATCACGTCGACAACCCCGGAAGACGTCGAACGCTGGTGGCCGGTCCCGCGCGTGGACAGCGACAAGTACAGCCGCGGCGTCGTCGGTCTGGACACCGGTTCGCAGCAGTACCCGGGCGCTGCCCTCCTCGGCTGCGCGGGTGCCCTGCACGCGGGCGCGGGCATGGTCCGCTACCTCGGGGAGGCTCCGGCGCGGCTGGTGCTCCTGCGGTTCCCGAGCGTCGTGACGGCCGACGGGCGGGTGCAGGCGATGGTTCTCGGCTCGGGGTGGGGCGAGGGAGCCGCACAGGCACGCATGGACGCCGCGCTCGAGCGCGGCGTCCCCCTCGTGGTCGACGCGGATGCACTGGGGCTGCTGCCCGACGAGCTGCCGGCCGACTGCCTGCTGACCCCACACGCCGGGGAACTCGCCCGGCTCCTGGGGACCGAGCGCAGGCGGGTGGAGGCCGAGCCGGCTGAGCATGCGCGGGAGGCAGCCGAGCACTACGGGGCGACCGTGCTGTTGAAGGGACCCACCCAGTACGTCTGCACCCCCGAGGGGGCCGTCAGCACGGCGGTCGGCGGCCCCTCGTGGACCGCCCAGGCAGGCTCCGGCGACGTCCTCGCCGGCGCGTGCGGCGCGTTGCTCGCCGCCGGGGTGGGGGCTGAGCGCGCGGGCCTGCTCGCGGCGTCGCTTCAGGCGATGGCAGCCGTCGCGTTCCCGGGTCCGCACCCGCCCGACCGGCTGGCCGAGGGATTCGCGGACGTCCTGGGAAGGCTGTTTCCCCAGTCGTAGGGTGGGACCATGAGTACAGCACGCGCGGTAGTCGTCACCGAGCCCGGGGACACCTCGGTCCTGGAGGTCCTGGAGCGCGAGGTTCCCGAACCCGCCCCCGGTGAGGTCCAGGTCGAGCTCGCGGCCGCGGGCGTGAACTTCTACGACGTCTACGTGCGGCAGGGCGTCTACCCGACGCCGACGCCGTTCGTCCTCGGCAACGAGGGCTCGGGCACCGTGGTGGCGGTGGGCGCGGGCGTCGAAGACGTCGCCGTGGGGGACCGGGTGGCGTGGGGCCAGTCCGGCTCCAGCCAGGCCACGCTCGTGAACGTGCCGGCCGCGAAAGTGGTCCCCGTCCCGGACGGGGTGGACCTCGTCGACGCGGCGGCCGCGATGCTGCAGGGCCTGACCGCCCACTACCTGGTCACCTCCACCTACCCGGTGCGCGAGGGCGACGTGGCGCTGGTGCACGCCGCGGCCGGCGGGGTGGGGCAGTTGCTGGTGCAGATGATCCGCAACCGTGGGGGCATCGTCGTCGCGACGGCCGGCAGCGAGGAGAAGCTCGCGATCGCCCGCGGCAGGGGAGCGCGGCACACCATCAACTACCGGGAGGTCGGCGACCTCGCCGCGGCGATCCGTGAGGCCGCCGGCGGCGGCGTCCACGTCGCCTACGACGGCGTCGGGAAGGACACCTTCGACGCGTCCCTGGCCTCGCTGCGCAGGCGCGGGATGCTGGTGCTGTTCGGCGGCGCCAGCGGGCAGGTGCCGCCGTTCGACCTGCAGCGCCTCAACTCGGCCGGGTCGGTGTACGTGACGCGCCCCTCTCTGGCGCACTACGTGGAGGAGCGCGACGAGTTCCTCTCCCGCTCCGCGGAGCTGTTCGAGTGGATCCGTACCGGGGCTGTGGAACTGTCCATCGGCGGTCGCTTCCCATTCGCGCGGGCCGCCGAGGCGTACGACGCGCTGGAGGGACGACGGACCACCGGGAAGCTGGTCCTCATCCCCTGAGCGGGGCTCAGACGACGCCCACGCGGCGCCGCACGGACAGGCGGGTGGCCTCCCGGTAGTGGTCCACCAACTCCGAGCAGAGGTTCGTCCAGGTCCGGTCGAGGGTCGAGTGGCGCGCGGCGACGCCGAACGCGCGCCGCTTGGCGTCGTCGCCGATCAGGTCGACGACGTGTCCGCGCAGGGCCGCCAGGTCACCGGGCCGGTAGAGCCAGCCGGTGCGGGACTGGTCCACCAGGTCGATCGGCCCACCACGGCGCGGCGCGACCACCGGCAAACCCGAGGCCTTGGCCTCCTGGATCGACTGGCAGAAGGTCTCCAGCTCGCCCGTGTGGACGAACAGGTCCAGCGACGCGAGCGTGGCTGCCTGCTCCTCACCCGAGAGCTGGCCCGTGAACCTCGCGCCGGGCAGCAACTGCTCGAGCCGCCGCCGCTCCGGCCCCTCCCCGATGACCACCAGCCGCGTGTTGGGGACGTCGCACAGCACCGCGAGGTCCGCCACCTGCTTCTCGCTGGCGAGTCGTCCCATGTAGCCGATCAACCGCTGGCCCTCGGGGGCCAGCCGCCGACGCAGTTCCTCCGAGCGCTTCAGCGGGCTGAACCGGACCGAATCCACCCCGCGGGCCCAGACCCCGACCCGAGGGATGTCGTGGGCCAGCAACTGGTCCCGTGCGAACGTCGACGGGGCGAAGTTCAAGGTGGCCAGCGAGTGCACCTGGCGTAGGTGGTGCCAGAACAGGGACTCGAGCTGGGGAAAGCCGTACCGGGCCGCGTAGGAGGGCACCTCGGTCTGGTAGATGCCCACCATCGGGATGCCCAACTTCGCGGCCACGGTCGCCGCCTTGTAGCCGAGGATGATCGGAGCGGCCAGGTGCACCACGTCGGGCCGGAAGTCCGCCAGCAGCTTCTCGAGGTAGTACGACGGGGTGGTGACCACGCGGACGATGTCGTAGCCGGGAAGGCCGATCGAGCTCATGACGTGGACCGGGAAGCCGCGGTATTGGCCGGGAGTCCGGTCCCCGTCGGCGGGCGCGATCACCATCGCCTCGTGCCCGTTCTCGCGGAGATGGTCCAGCGTCCGCAGGACGGAATTGGTCACGCCATTGACCTGCGGGAGGAAGGACTCCGCCACAACTGCGACTCGCACATCTTCGATTCTAGTCCCGCAGGTGACCGATCCGCGAAGGGAAGGCCAACTGCGGGTGAACGGTCCGTGAGCAGTGGGTGGCACCCGGTTTGGGAGAATCGGCTGGGGCAGGGTAAGGTGGACAGGTCGGCCACTCTGGTCGACGGATCCCGACCTGGCTTCGGTATCAGAGATCTTCCCGGGGCTCGCGGACATTGAACCGCCCCCAGCCAGCACCAAGCGATGCGCCCCACTGCGGCGCGTCCACCGGCCGTCTTGTGTTTGATATTCGTGATGTGACGAGACGCGCCACGCCCAGCGCAACAGTTGCTGGGCCCGCCTCGAAACACGAAGGACCCATACATCATGGCCATGCCCAAGAAGAAGGCTGCAAAGTCACACAAGGCCGACGGCACCCCCAAGAAGCGCTGGAGCTCGACTGAGCGCGCCGCCCGCGGCCACGGCCCACGCACCCGCGGTGGCCAGAACAGCCGCGACGGCGAGACCCGCGGTTTCAACCGCGACGGCGACAAGCGCACCTTCGCCCGCGACGATCGCGGCGAGCGCAGCTTCACCCGCGACGACCGCGGCGAGCGCTCATTCAACCCCGAGCGTCGCAGCACCTTCCGCGATGACCGCGGTCCCAAGCGCGACGAGCGTCGCCCATGGAGCCGCGACGATCGTGGTGAGCGCGGCTTCAACCGCGACGACCGCCGCCCCACCGGCCGCGACGACCGCGCCGAGCGCGGTCCCGGCCGCGATGATCGTCGTCCGTTCAACCGTGACGACCGCGGCTTCAACCGCGACGAGCGCGGTGACCGCGGCTTCAACCGCGACGACCGTCGGCCCTTCAACCGCGACGACCGTCGGCCCTTCAACAGGGACGAGCGCCCCCGCAACAAGTGGAGTGACGACCGCGCCGAGCGCGGTCCCGCCCGCGACGACCGCCGCCCGTTCAACCGTGACGACCGCGGTGGGCGCGACGAGCGTCGTCCCTGGAACCGGGACGACCGCGGGCCCAGCAACAACCGTGACGAGCGTCCCCGCAACAAGTGGAACGACGACCGCTCGGACCGTCCGAACAAGCGCCACTTCGCCGATTCCGGCGAGGGCCGTGACCGTCGTGGCCCCGCCCGCGACTTCCACGACCACGCCCCCCGCAAGCACCACCGCGAGCACAACAACTCCTGGCGCGACTCGGGTCCCCGTGACTTCGACGGCGGCGCCCCCGAGGCCGACCAGATGAGCTGGCAGGCCGCCGAGGCGCAGGATCTCCAGGTCTCCGAGGCCGACGAGAAGTCCGGCTTCGCCGAGCTCGGCGTCGCGCTGCCCATCGTCGCCACCCTCGCGTCGAAGGGGATCGTGGAGCCCTTCCCGATCCAGAGCGCCACGATCGCCGACGCGATCGCCGGCCGCGACGTCCTCGGCCGTGGCCGCACCGGCTCCGGCAAGACCCTCGCCTTCGGGCTGCCGACGCTGACCCGGCTCTCGCAGGGCGAAGCAGTGGGTTCGCCCCGTGCGCTGATCCTGACCCCCACCCGTGAGCTCGCGCTCCAGATCGCGGACAACCTGTCCCCGCTGGCCGCCTCAGTCGGGCTGGACCTCACGCTCATCGCCGGTGGCATGTCCTACGGTCCGCAGATCCGCGCCTTCGAGCGCGGCGTGGACATCGTCGTGGCCACCCCCGGCCGCCTGATCGACCTCCTCGAGCAGGGTGCCGCGGACCTCTCCCAGGTCCAGGTGACCATCCTCGACGAGGCCGACCACATGAGCGACCTCGGCTTCCTGCCGGATGTCTCCACGCTCCTCGACGCCACCCCCGCGGGCAGCCAGCGACTCCTGTTCTCCGCCACCCTGGACCGCGCCGTCGACCGTCTGGTGCGCCAGTACCTGTCCGACCCCGTCACCCACGAGGTCGACTCCGGCCAGGCCTCCGTCACGACGATGACGCACCACTTCCTCGAGCTGGCGCCGCACCACAAGAACCTGGTGACCGCCGAGATCGCCAACCGCGAGGCCAAGACGCTGATCTTCGCCCGCACCCAGATGGGCGCGGACCGCATCGCCGGCCAGCTCCGTGAGGCCGGCGTGCTCGCCGGCGCCCTCCACGGTGGCCTCACCCAGGGCGCCCGCGCCCGGGTGCTCGAGGCCTAC
Source organism: Tessaracoccus rhinocerotis (assembly GCF_007197885.1). GTDB lineage: Bacteria > Actinomycetota > Actinomycetes > Propionibacteriales > Propionibacteriaceae > Arachnia > Arachnia rhinocerotis. The sequence goes on along the minus strand of NZ_VKKG01000001.1, from coordinate 620,975 downwards.
AAGGAGGACAAGCTCAAGGTCCTGGTGGCCACCGACGTCGCCGCCCGCGGCATCCACGTCGACGACATCACCCTCGTGCTGCAGGTTGACCCGCCGATGGGCCCCAAGGACTACCTGCACCGCGCCGGACGCACCGCCCGCGCAGGTGAGAGCGGCGCCGTCGTCAGCGTCGTGCTGCCGCACCAGCGCAAGCAGGTCCGCCGGATCGCGGACCAGGCCGGTGTGCGCGCCACGCCCATCCAGGTCCAGCCGGGCAGCGTGGAACTCCGCGAGGCGACGGGCGCACGCACCGTCTCCGAGACGCCCATCGCCGAGGACGACTTCCAGCGGATCATCGCACCCAAGCAGCAGCAGCGTCGTGGCCCCAAGCGCGGCGGCTTCGGCGGCAGCCGCGGCGGTCGCAGCGGTGGCTACCGCGGGCAGGGTCGTCGTCGCGACAACTGGTGATGCAGGGGTAGAATCGTCTCCCTATGAATGCTTCTCCTGAGGCGTCCCTCCGGCTCGCAGCCGCGGGGGACGCCGCTGCAATGTTCGAGGTCATCCGGACCGCCTTCGCGGCCCGGAGGCCGGTGGATCCGCCGGCTGCGGCGCTGTCCGACACCGTTGCAGACATCGAGTCCGCGATCCGGGACGGCCACGGTGTCTGCCTGGAGCTCGACGGGGAACTGATCGCCTGCCTGCTGGTCAGCGTGGACGGCGACGTCGCCACGTTCCGACGGGTCAGCGTGCTGCCGGAGCACTCCGGATCGGGGCATGCGCACCAGCTGATCGAGGGCGCCGCGTCCGTGGCCTCCGACCTCGGCTGCCGCACCGTCGAACTGCTGAGCCGCCGCGAGTTCCCCGAGCTGCTGGCCTGGTGGCAGCGCCACGGCTTCCGCGTCGTGCGCGAGGCTGAGGACGGCTACGTCCTGGCGCGTCCGCTGCCGCTCCTCATCGACGTCCCGACCGCCCGGGACATGCACCGGCTCGGACTGCGGATCGCGGCCCTGCTGCACAAGGGCGACGTGATCATCGCCACGGGCGGGCTCGGGGCCGGCAAGACCACACTCGCCCAGGGCATCGGGGAGGGGCTGCACGTCGACGGGCAGGTCACCTCGCCGACTTTCATCATCTCCCGCTTCCACGAGGCCACCGCCGACGGCCCGTCCTTCGTGCACGTCGACGCCTACCGCCTCGGCGGCGGCGCCGAACTAGCCGACATCGACCTCGACGAGTCCCTCGCGGACTCCGTCACCATGGTGGAGTGGGGCGAGGGCATGGCGGAGTGGCTGGCCGACGACAGGCTCGAGATCACCATCGAACGCAGCGAGGGCGACGACGTGCGCACGGTGCTGCTCGACGGCGTCGGACCACGCTGGGCCGACGCCCTGGAACCGCTCAGGGAGCTGCGATGACCTGGACCCTAGCGATCGACACCTCGTTCCACGTGGCCGTCGGTCTCGCCCACGACGGCGTGCCCGTCGCCTTCACGGTGGTGCCCGACACCCGGGCGCACGCCGAGGCGCTGGTCCCGGCCGTGCAGGAACTGTGCGCGCGGCACGTGGTGCTGACCGACGTCGATGAGTTCGTCGTCGGCATGGGACCGGGTCCCTTCACCGGACTGCGCGTCGGTGTCGCGGCCGCCTGGACGCTGGCCGAACTCGCGGGCAGGCAGCCGCACGGCGTCTGCTCGCTCGACGTCCTCGCGCTGCAGTGGGGCGTGACGGCACCCGCCGAGTTCGTGGTGGCCTCCGACGCCCGCCGCAGCGAGCTGTACTGGGCGCGCTACGTGGCCGGCCGACGCATCGGCGAACCTCGGGTCACCGCGCCGGGCGAGCTGCCTGAGCTGCCCGTTGGTGGTCCGGTCCCGGACAAGTTCCGTCCGGACCTGGACTGGGACTCCGAGGGGCCGACGGTCCTCGACCCGTCCGTGATGGCGGCCCGCTGGGGGGAGCTGCCCCCGGCCGGGGACGAGCCCTACTACCTCCGCCCGGCCGACGCCACCGTGGGTGGGCCACCGAAGTCCACCCTGCCGAGGCTGCGAGTGAGGCGATGAACATCGAGACCGCGACCCGCGACGACCTGCCCGGGATCGTCGCGCTCGAGACGGGTTTCCCGGCGGGCGAGCGCTGGAACGATCAGCTCTGGTCCGACGAACTGGCCGCCGCCGACAGGCTGGTGCTGGCCGCACACCTGAGCGACCTCGACGGCCGCTCCTGCGACCTCGTCGGGGCCGCGACGTTCCAGCTGGTCGGGGACACCGCCGACCTGCACCGGGTGGTGGTGGCTGAACAGCACCGTCGTCGTGGCTTCGCGCGGGTGATGGTGGTGACCGGCCTGCACTGGGCGAAGGGCTCGGGTGCCTCGAGGCTGCTGCTGGAGGTACGCCACGACAACGCCGCTGCGGTGGCGTTCTACAGCGACCTCGGCTTCCTCGTGATCGGGGAACGCCGCGACTACTACGCCGCCGGCGCGCACGCACTGGTGATGGAACTGGTGCTGACGGGTCTGGATCTCGACGCCGTCGGCGCCTGGGGAACGGAGGTGGCCCAGTGAGCGAGCCCTTGATCATCGGCATCGAGTCCTCCTGCGACGAGACCGGCATCGGCATCGTCCGCGGCCGGGAACTGCTCGCCAACGAGGTGGCCAGCTCGGTGGACCTGCACGTCCGCTTCGGCGGTGTCGTGCCCGAGGTGGCGAGCCGGGCCCACCTGTCCGCCATCATTCCGACCCTGCGGCGGGCGGCCGAGACCGCCGACGTCGACCTCGCCGAGGTGGACGCCGTCGCCGTCACCGCCGGCCCGGGCCTGATGGGGGCGCTGCTGGTGGGCATCTCCGCAGCCAAGGCCCTCGCCGCGTACCTGGACAAGCCCCTCTACGGCGTCAACCACCTGGTCGGCCACGTCGCGGTGGACCTGCTCGACCACGGTGAGCTGCCCATGCCCAGCACGGCTCTGCTCGTCTCCGGCGGCCACACCTCGCTGCTGCACGTGGAAGACATCGCGACCGACATCGTCGAGGTGGGCTCCACGATCGACGACGCCGCGGGCGAGGCCTACGACAAGGTGGCCCGCCTGCTCGGGCTGAGCTACCCCGGCGGCCCCGTGATAGACCGGATCGCCGCCGACGGTGACCCCAGGGCCATCCGTTTCCCGCGTGGCCTGACCGCCCGCCACGACCTGGTCGAGCACCGCTTCGACTTCAGCTTCTCCGGGCTCAAGACCGCGGTCGCCCGGTGGGTGGAACAGCGCCGCCTCGACGGACTCGACGTGCCGGTGGCGGACGTGGCGGCCAGCTTCCAGGAGGCGGTGTGCGATGTGCTGACGTCCAAGGCCGTCGACGCGGCGCAGCACCACGGCACCGGGACCATCCTGCTGGGTGGGGGAGTGGCGGCGAACTCGCGGCTCCGGACCCTGCTGGAGGAGCGTGCCAACGCCGTTGGCATCGAACTTCGCCGTCCCCGCCCCGGACTGTGCACCGACAACGGCGCGATGATCGCCGCCGTCGGCTCCGAGGTGGTCCGGGCCGGACTGGCGCCGTCGCCGATGGACTTCGGCGGCCACTCGAGCCTGCCGGTCTCCACGGTCGTCGTCCGGTAGTTCAGCGCCCCCGGGCGTAGATCTCCCGCACCAGGTCCTCGATCGCCGGCTCGCCCAGCGTCAGGTCCGCGATCTCGGCCTGGGCGCCGATGTGGGCCAGCAGGGCTGGCACCTTGTGCTCGCCTCCGTTGAACTGGATGCGGTGCCGGATGCCGTCGGCCTCCACGGCCATGACGGTGACGCCGTCGGGAACAGAGATCTCCCGGCGGGGTTCGGCCAGGTCAACCACCAGTTCCCGCGGAGCCCCGAGTGCCTCGCGGAACCCGTCGAGCGCACCGTCGTAGGCGACGGTGCCGGAGTTCACGACGACGAGCCGGTCGCAGAGCCGCTCCACGTCGGTCATGTCATGGGTGGTCAGGAACAACGTGGTGCCCCGCTCGGCGCGGTCCTGCCGCAGGAAGCGGCGCAGGCCTTCCTTCGAGACCATGTCCAGGCCGATCGTCGGCTCGTCGAGGATCACAAGCCGGGGCGAGTGCAGGAGGGCGGCGGCGAGCTCGCCGCGCATCCGCTGTCCGAGCGAGAGTTGGCGCACCGGCCGGTCGAGGAAGCCCGAGAGGTCCAGCCCCACCACCAGGCGGGCCAGCCGCGACTCGTGCTGGGCGGGAGTCAGCCTGTGCATGGCCGCGAGGATCCCGTAGGAGTCCCGCAGCGGCAGGTCCCACCACAGCTGCGAGCGCTGCCCGAACACCACGCCCACCTCGCGCGCCAGTTGCCGACGCTCCGGCACGGGGCTGCGACCGAGCACGCGCAAACCTCCGCCGGTGGGCTGGAGGATGCCGGTCATCATCTTGATGGTGGTGGACTTGCCGGCACCGTTGGCGCCCACGAAGCCGACGGACTCGCCAGCGGCGACGTCGAGGGTGATGCCGTCGACGGCGCGCACGACTCCACGGGTGCGACCGAGCCTGCCCGGCCGCCGGGTGCGGACCACGTACTCACGACTCAGGTCCTGCAACGAGATCGCCGGGACGTCCTCTGGTGTGCTCATCCGCCTGCTCCTGTGTATCTGCGGACCCCCGCGCGCCACAGCAGCGCTGCCACGAGCCACAGGACTGCGGCCGCGGGCAGCCCCAACCAGCCTGACCACTGCGGCAGCAGCGCCGGGCCGGGCAGGTCGAGGAGCGCGAGGGTCGGGGTGTAGGCCACGAGCGTGGCCGGGATCACGAAGGTGAAGAACGCGCGCAACGGCAACGAGAACACCGCGCCGGGGGTGGTGGCGACGTAGTTTCCGCCATAGGTGAACGCGTTGGCGAACTCGCGGCCGTCGACGAGCCAGAACTGCATGGCGCCCGCCATCGTCAGCAGGGCGCCGAACACCGCCGCTCCCGCCAGTGGCGCGACGACCGCGAGCAGCAGCTCCGCCGGACCGGGCGCGAAGCCGGACAGGTTGAGCGCTGTGACGTACATGGCCAGACCCACCCCGATCGGCCCGATCCTGCGCAGGGACAGGTCGAGGCTGGAGAGCTGCAGCAGCACGGGAACGGGCCGTACCAGCAGGGTCTCGAGTTTCCCGCTGCGGACGAGGTTGGACAGCCCGTCGATCTCGCCGAAGAACAGGTCCGCGGTACCGAAGGCCAGCGCGCCCAGCCCGTAGACGACGGCGACCTGGGTCAGGTCCATGCCGCCGAGGACCCCCACCTGGGCGAGGATCACCCACAGCTCGAGGAACTCGGTGCCGACGATCAGGACCTGGCCCAGCACGTCGGCCACGAAGCTGGTGCGGAAGCTCGCCTGGGAGCGGATGCGCGACCCGTACAGCGTCGCCACCATCCGCGGCAGCGAGACCGGACGGTCCGTGGACTCAGCCACCCTGCACCTCCAACCTGCGCTGCCCGGCGCGCAGCATCAGGCTGGCCCCTGAGGCCAGTGCGAGGACCCAGACCAGCTGCGTCCCCACCAGCGGCAACGCCTCTGCCGGCGGCACCCGACCCGAGAGGGTGTCGATCGGCGTCTGGATCATCGAGGGGAACGGCGTGGCCCGGGCGATGCCGAGCAGCCAGTCGGGGAACCAGACGATCGGGATCAGGAACCCCGAGAGCAGGTTCATCACCGCGAGGTACACGACGCTGAGCCCGCGGGTCTCGATCACCCAGAACGCGGCCAGGTTGAGCATCATGTCCGCCATGAAGGCGACCGTGATGGCCAGCAGCACCGACACGGCACCCAGGAGGTAGGAACGGGGATCCTCCGGCAGGGCCAGACCCGTGACCAGGGCACCGACCACCAGGGGCGGGATCCCGCGGCCCAGTACGAGGAAGCCGGCGCGGCCCAGCTTCTGCGCGTAGTAGAGGGACAGGAAACCGATGGGGCGCAGCAGGTCGACGGCGACGTCGCCCTGGTGGACGCGCTGCGAGACCTCCCTGGTCCCGAACGCCTCCACCGGCGCGAGCAGGGCCTGTCCGAGCCACACGTAGGTGGCGGCCTGGAGCGCGGTGTACCCGCCCAGCTCGCCGCCGGCCGCAGCGATGGCGGCGAACATGATGGAGGCGCGGATGAACCCGAAGACAGTGTTCGTGAACACTCCGGCGGCGGTGGCCATCCGGTAGGTGGAGTACTGCCGGAAGGAGGCGGCGATGATCCTTCCGTGGGCGAGCACCGGCCGAGTCTACTCGCCGGGCCGCTCAGTCCTCGTCCGACGCGTACGGGTCGTGCAGTCCCATCAACTTGTCGATCGCGCGCCGGTCCCGCTTGGTGGGGCGGCCGGCGCCCCGGTCGCGGCGGGCCACCGGGTTGGACAGGTGGGCGGGGCGCTCGGGGGAGTGGTCGAGGTAGGCCTTCACCGCCACGGGGGCGCCGACGCGCTTCTTGAGCAGTTCCACCACCTCGAACTCGCGTACCCAGCCGGGCTCCTTCACGCTGACCCTGTCCCCGGGCTTCACGGAGTGCGCCGGCTTCACCGGGTCGCCGTTCAGGCGGACGTGGCCGCCCTTGACCGCGTTGGTGGCCAAGGAGCGCGTCTTGAACAGCCGCACCGACCACAACCACACGTCCAGCCTCGTCACTTCGCCTCCTCGTCCCGTCCAAGCGTACTGGCGGGGCCGGAACCGGAACGGCGTCACCACCGCCTACGGTGGGTACGTGGAGATTCTGACCGAGCGGGGACGGGCCGCCCTCGCGGCCGCGGCCGCCGAGCGGGACCCGACGTCGCTCGGCGCCGCCGAACGCCTGCGGCGCGAGTTCCCTCCCGAGTTGGCAGCCGAGGCGCTGACCCAGGTGGCGCTGCGGCGTCGCGCCCGGGACAAGTTCCCGCGCGCCGACGAGATGTTCCTCACCTCCGACGGGCTGCAGCAGGCCACCCGACCGGCCGTCGCCGCGTGGCGGGCGCGACGGTTCGCCGGGGCGGGCGTTATCGAGGTCTGGGACCTCGGCTGCGGACTGGGGGCCGACGCCATGGCGTTCCAGCAGGAGGGACTCACGGCCCACGGCGTAGAGGCCGACGCCACCACCGCGGCCTACGCGACGGCGAACCTCGCCCTCGTCGGCGGTGCGCCCGTGGCCCGGGCACTGGCCGAGGACGTGGAGGTTCCACAGGGGCACGGTGTCTTCCTCGACCCGGCCCGCAGGACCGCCCGCGGCCGTACCTGGGACGTCGCGGACTTCACGCCCCCGTGGTCCCTGGTGGAGCACTACCTCGCCGGGGACCACTTCACCTGTGTGAAGCTCGGTCCCGGGCTTCCGAAGGAGCTGATCCCCGACGGCGTCGCCGCCACCTGGGTCTCGGAGCAGGGGTCGGTGGTCGAGGTCTCGCTCTGGAACCGGGAGCCCGCGGGCTACTCGGCGATCGTGTTCCCGAGGGGCGCGGCCGAACCCGTGGAACTCAGGGCCCCCGAGACCCCGCGCGAACTGGAGGTCCGGGAGGTGGGCAAGTACCTCCTCGAACCGGACAACGCGGTCATCCGGGCCGGGCTGGTCGCCGAGGTGGCGCCCGGGCAGGACGTCTGGCTGGTCGACCCACACCTCGCCTACCTATCCAGCGACGAGGCGGTGGACACCCCGCTGGCCGATTGCTTCGAGGTGACCGCCGTCCTGCCCTACGACGCCAAGGCCATCAGGGCCCACGTGCGGGAACAGCGGATCGGGACCTTGGAGATCAAGGTACGGGGCATCGACGTCGACCCCGCGCACCTGCGCCGCAAGCTCAAGCCGTCGGGGCCCGGGAGCGCAACGCTGGTGCTCACCCGGACCCCGAACGGCGCCGTCGCAGTGGTGGCCAACCGGCTCTGAGGACTACTCGACCTCACAGGTGGTTGCATTGTCGCTGGTGGGCGGGGTGCAGACCTGCCGGACTGCAATCTCGGAGACCTCCTGCGGGATGGAGTCCACCAGTCGGCGGTCATAGGTGGTGCCCAGATCCCACTGCCTGACCACCGGGTCCTCGCTGTAGCCCCGCTCGGCGATCACCTGGCCGACCTCGGGATCGATGATGATCTCGGACTTCACCTCCCCGTCCTCGATCCTCCCGATCGCAACGCCCTCCCTGCTGTCGACGGTGGCCACCTCCTCGGTGACGATCGTGCCGGGGATGGAGGCGATCACCTCGAACAGCGAGGCCCGGAGGTCTGCGGGGACGAGACCGCTCCGGAGCAGGTCCGTGGCATAGGTGAATGCGGACTTGTCGTTGCCCTGCGCACTCTCGGCGTAGAGCCGCTCCCTGAGGAGCTCATGGTCTCGTGGGAGTGCGGCGAGCCAGGCCGGCGACGTCTGCTGCCAGCCGCCCGGGAAGTCGTTGGGGGCGAGATTCGTGGTCCACACGTTGGGGTCAGGGTGGAGTGGATTCGCAGCCCTTTCGTCGAGGACCTCGACCACCTCGATCTCGCCGTCCACGTGCCAACTCGGCAGTGATCCGGTCACCTCGATGTAGTCGGTTCGGGTGCTGCGGTACACGTAGCCGTTGTAGCAGTCCTCGTTGCTCTCGGTCTCGCACACCCCCATCACCCCTGTCGTCGACGTGGTGACCGCCCAGTACTGGCCGGGTGTGACTGCGGGATCGGTCGCGTTGATGGCGGCGGTCTCGAGTACTTCGTCCGCCCGTGCCTCGGCTGCGGGGGTGCCCCTGAACTGGAGCGCGGCTGCGCCACCCACGAACGCCAACGCGGCTGCGGCAGCCACCCACCTCAGCGGCCGGCGGCCGGGCCGGATCGGGACGGGCCGTGCGGTGGTCGCTGCCTCCAGGACAGCGGCGCGGCGCGCCGGGGGGAGGGGGCCGACGTCGCGTGCCGGATCAGCTGTCCTCATGAGTTCCTCGAATGTCTGGTTCATGGTGGCTCCTTAAATCAGTGGCTCCGGCTGCCAGCCGGAGGCAGGTTCGGGTTCGTCGTCGGACGAGGACAACTCGTGGATTCGTTGGGCCTTGGCGCGGGCGCGCATCAGGCGGTTGCGGGCGGCACCGGGGCTGATGTCGAGCACCTCGGCGATCTCGGAGGGGGTGAGTTCCTCCCAGATGGTGAGCCGCAGGATCTCGGCGTCGTCGGGAGAGAGGTGGTCCAGCACCGAGTCCACCTCGACGCGGCTGTGGTCGTCGGCAGTGTCCGGCCGGTGGAGGGCCAACAGGGTCCTGCAACCGGGAGCGGCGGCCCTTCGACCGGTACTCGTGCAGTACGGTGGTGCGCGTCGAAGAGCGCCTCCAGCCAGCGGTGGTCCCGGTTCTTGGATTGTTCCCGGCTGGGGCCCCAGCCGTCACACCTCTACCCGACCCGCCGAATCTCTCGTCGGGGAGGGCACCCGGTGCCCCCCGCCTGTTGCTGTCGCGATTGGGGGCCCGGCGAGGAGCGGTTCGTTGCTCACACTTCCTCGGCGCAGTCGTGCCCCACGCGTCGCACGGCGAAGGCCAGCAGACGTCGTCGCCGAGGTGTTCGCGACGGCGTGGCGTCGGCGCGACGCGGGTGCCCGACGCACCCCTGGCCTGGCTGTTCCAGGTGGCGCGCAACCACGCCCCGCGAACGCGTTGGCACTCCACTTGCCTGAGTGCTAACTGGGGTATAGCTTGGGACTTGGCACTCGGCCCCGTCGGGTGCCAACGCCCGGGCGGCACCGCGACGGCGTCCGGACACTCAGACCGAAACTCATCCGGCACTGCCGGGAAACCACAGAAAGGGGTTTGACGTGGCAAGCACGATCAAGCCGCTCGAGGACCGCGTCCTCGTCGAGCCGCTGGAGGCTGTCCAGACCACTGCTTCGGGTCTGGTCATTCCGGACACCGCCAAGGAGAAGCCGCAGGAGGGCCGCGTCGTGGCCACCGGGCCCGGCCGCATCGACGACAACGGACAGCGCGTCCCGCTGGACGTCGCCGAGGGTGACGTCGTCATCTTCTCCAAGTACGGCGGCACCGAGGTCAAGTACGACGGCAAGGAGCTCCTGCTCCTCAACGCCCGTGACATCCTCGCCGTAGTCTCCAAGTAAGGACCTCACCCAATGGCAAAGATCCTTCAGTTCAACGAGGACGCTCGCCGCTCGCTCGAGCGCGGCGTGGACATCCTCGCCAACACTGTCAAGGTGACCCTCGGCCCGAAGGGACGCTACGTCGTCCTGGACAAGAAGTGGGGCGCCCCCACCATCACCAACGACGGTGTCACCGTCGCCAAGGAGGTGGAGCTCGACGATCCGTACGAGGATCTCGGCGCCCAGCTGGCCAAGGAAGTCGCCACCAAGACCAACGACGTGGCCGGTGACGGAACCACCACCGCGACGGTGCTGGCCCAGGCACTGGTCCACGAGGGCCTGCGCGCGGTCACCGCGGGCGGCAACCCCGTCGGCCTCAAGCGCGGCATCGACAAGGCCGTGGAGGCTGTCGTCGGGCGTCTGCGTGAGAACGCCCGCCCCGTCGACACCACCGCCGACATGGCGTCCGTGGCCACCATCTCCTCGCGTGACGAGGAGATCGGCACCCTGATCGCCGACGCGTTCGACAAGGTCGGCAAGGACGGCGTCATCACCGTCGACGAGTCCAACACACTCGGCACCGAACTCGAGTTCACCGAGGGCATGCAGTTCGACAAGGGCTACCTCTCGCCGTACTTCGTCACCGACGCGGACCGCATGGAGGCCGTGCTCGACGACCCGTACATCCTGATCCACTCGGGCAAGATCTCGTCGATGAACGACCTCCTGCCGCTGCTGGAGAAGGTCATCGGCGCCAAGGGCACGCTGTTCATCGTGGCCGAGGACGTCGACGGCGAGGCGCTCAGCACGCTCGTGGTCAACAAGATCAAGGGCACGTTCACCTCTGTGGCAGTCAAGGCCCCGGCCTTCGGTGACCGCCGCAAGGCCATGCTCGAGGACATCGCCATCCTGACCGGTGGCCAGGTCGTCGCCGCAGAGGTCGGCCTCAAGCTGGACCAGGTCGGCCTCGAGGTGCTCGGTCGCGCCCGCCGCATCGTCGTGACGAAGGACAACACCACCATCGTCGACGGCGCTGGCGAGCATGCCGACGTCCAGGGCCGCGTGGCCCAGCTGAACGCCGAGATCGCGCGCACCGACTCCGACTGGGATCGCGAGAAGCTCCAGGAGCGCGTCGCGAAGCTGGCCGGCGGCGTGTGCGTCATCAAGGTGGGCGCTGCCACCGAGGTGGAGCTCAAGGAGAAGAAGCACCGCATCGAGGACGCCGTCTCGGCGACTCGTGCAGCCATCGAGGAGGGCATCGTCGCCGGTGGCGGCTCCGCGCTCATCCACGCCGGCAAGGTGCTGGCCGACGGCCTCGGCCTGACCGGTGACGAGCTCACCGGCGTCCGGGTCGTTGCCAAGTCCCTCGCCGAGCCGCTGCGCTGGATCGCGGAGAACGGTGGCGAGGCGGGCTACGTCATCACCACCCAGGTTGCGGGCATGGAGACCGGCCACGGCTACAACGCCAAGATCGGCGAGTACCAGAACCTCATCGAGAACGGTGTCATCGACCCCGTCAAGGTGACCCGTTCGGCCCTCGCCAACGCCGCCTCGATCGCCTCCCTGCTGCTCACCACCGAGACCCTCGTGGTGGACAAGCCGGAGACCGACGAAGACAACTGATCGGCTCCCTGCCGAGAAGCGAAGGGGCCCCACCGCTCGGCGGTGGGGCCCCTTTGGTCTTGCCTCAGGCGATCCGGTGCATCCAGCCGTGCGGGTCAGGCTGCAGCCCGTACTGGATGTCGGTGAGCCGGCGCCGCAGTTCGAGGGTCACCCGGCCGGGCTCACGGCCGTTGACCACGTGCTCGCCGGCGGCGTCCCGCAGCGATGCGACGGGGGTGATCACGGCCGCGGTCCCGCACGCGAACACCTCCGTCACGCGCCCGGAGTCGATCCCCTCGTACAGCTCGTCCAGGGTGATGCGGCGCTCGCTCACGTCGAGTCCCCGGTCGCGGGCCAGCCGGATGACCGCGGAGCGCGTGACCCCCTCGAGGATGGTGTCGGTCAGCGCGGGCGTCGTGAGCGCCCCGTCGGCGGTGGCGACGAACAGGTTCATGCCGCCGAGCTCCTCCACGTACTTGTGCTCGGTGGCGTCGACGAAGCCGACCTGTGAGCAGCCGTGCGCCTCTGCCTCCCGCTGCGCGAGCATCGAGGCGGCGTAGTTGCCGCCGCACTTGGCCGCCCCGGTGCCGCCGGGGGCAGCCCTGCTGAAGTCGCGGGTGAACCAGATGTCCACGGGCTGGACGCCGCTGCCGCCGAAGTACGCTCCCGACGGGCTCGCGATCACGGCGTAGGTGACCCGCGTGGCCGGCTTGACCGACAGGTTCGGGCTGACGGCCACCATGAACGGGCGCAGGTAGAGGCTCTGCTCGGCGCCGCGGGGGAGCCATTCGCGATCGATGCGCACGAGTTCGTCGACGCTGGCCAGGAAGTCGTCGACGGGCAGTTCGGGCAGCCCGAGGCGACGGCAGGAGCGCTGGAACCGCTCGGCGTTCACCTCCGCCCGGAACCGCCACACGGAGCCGTTTGAGTGGGAGTAGGCCTTGAGTCCCTCGAAGGCCTCCTGGGCGTAGTGCAGCACGGCACTGGCCGGATCCAGCACGAACGGCGCATAAGGCTCCACCCGGTGGCCGTGCCAACCCTCCTCCGCGGTCCAGTCGATGCGCGACATGTGGTCGCTGAAGTTGCTGCCGAAACCGGGGTCGGCGAGGATCTCCTCCCTGACCGTCGCGCTGCGTCCGGATCCGCTCTCAATGGTGAATGTGCTCATGCCTGCCTTCCTGCGCAGCCGACGAGTCGGCGTCGGTGCCCGTATGTAGCTTGCCCTGTCCCGGCGGCCCGACGCGACCGGGCCCCCCGACGGGCACGGTTCCACTGGCAGTGGGCTTGGTCGGAGGGCCACCGCGCGCGGGGTAGTATCGGACAGGTCCGACCCGGGAGGAGACCCACACTTTGTCCGCACTCACTGGCTCCGGAGTCCCAGGCCCCTTCGAGGCGCTCGGGCTCACTTTCGACGACGTGCTGCTGCAGCCGAACGAATCCGACGTGATTCCGTCGGAGGCCCACACGCAGACCCAGCTGAGCAAGCGGATCACGCTGAACATCCCGCTCGTGAGCGCGGCCATGGACACCGTGACCGAGACGCGCATGGCCATCTCGATGGCGCGCGAGGGGGGCATGGGAATCCTGCACCGCAACATGTCCATCGAGGCCCAGGCGCACATGGTGGACCAGGTGAAGCGCTCGGAGGCGGGGATGGTCATCGAGCCCATCACCATCGGCCCCGACGCCACCCTGCGTGAGGTCGACGAGCTCTGCGCCACCTACCGGATCTCCGGCGTCCCCGTCGTGGACGCCGATGGTGCCCTGGTCGGCATCATCACCAACCGCGACCTCAGGTTCGAGACCGACGGCGAGCGCCGCGTCGCCGAGGTCATGACCAAGCAGCCGCTGGTTACCGCGCCCGAGGGCATCTCCAACGACGACGCTATGGGCCTGCTGGCCCAGCACAAGATCGAGAAGCTGCCCATCGTCGATGGCAACGGCCGCCTGAAGGGACTCATCACCCTCAAGGACTTCGTCAAGGCCGACCAGTACCCCAACGCCACCAAGGACCCCTCCGGCCGACTGCGCGTCGGCGCGGCCGTCGGCTTCTTCGGCGACTCGTGGGACCGCGCCATGGCGCTCATCGAGGAGGGCGTCGACGCCATCATCGTCGACACCGCACACGGCCACAGCCGCGGCGTCGTCGACATGATCCGGCGGCTCAAGGCGGAACCGAGCGCGAGCGAGGTCGACATCATCGGAGGCAACGTCGCCACCTACGAGGGCGCCCGCGCCCTGGTGGAGGCTGGTGTCGACGGCGTCAAGGTCGGCGTGGGTCCGGGCTCGATCTGCACCACGCGCGTGGTCGCCGGTGTCGGCGTGCCGCAGGTAACAGCCATCCACGACGCCGCCCGTGCCTGCAGGCCCGCCGGTGTCCCGCTCATCGGCGACGGCGGACTCCAGTACTCCGGCGACATCGCCAAGGCCCTGGTGGCCGGCGCGAGCTCGGTGATGCTCGGCTCCCTGCTGGCCGGTTGCGAGGAGAGCCCCGGCGAGCTCGTCTTCATCAACGGCAAGCAGTTCAAGTCCTACCGCGGCATGGGTTCGCTGGGCGCGATGGCGGCCCGTGGCCGGAAGGCGTCCTACTCCAAGGACCGCTACTTCCAGGGCGACGTCAGCAGCGACGACAAGCTGATCCCGGAGGGCATCGAGGGCCAGGTGGCCTACCGCGGCCCGCTGGCCGCGGTCGCGTACCAGCTCGTCGGTGGCGTCCGGCAGGCGATGTTCTACTCCGGCGCCCGGACCGTCCCGGAGTTGCAGGAGCGTGGCCGATTCGTCCGCATCACGGCCGCCGGTCTGCGAGAATCCCATCCGCACGACATCCAGCTGACAGCCGAGGCGCCCAACTACTGGTCGCGCTGACCAACCAGGAGAGAACTTCCGCATGTACGAGTTTGGACGCAGCAAGGGCGTCAACCGCGCCTACAGCTTCGACGACGTCGCCATCGCCCCTGCCCGCCGCACCCGAAGCGAGTCCGAGGTGGACCTGTCGTGGCGCATCGACGCCGTGACCTTCGACGCGCCCATCGTGGCGGCGCCGATGGACTCGGTGATGTCCCCTGCCACCGCCATCCGGATGGGGCAGCTGGGCGGCCTCGGCGTCCTCAACCTCGAGGGACTGTGGACCCGCTACGAGGACCCCACCAGCCAGTACGAGCAGCTGACCGCCACCATGGACCAGGTCACCGCCACCCGTCGCATGCAGCAGATCTACTCGGAGCCGATCAAGCCCGAGCTGATCGAGCAGCGCCTGACGGAGATCCGCGAGGCCGGCGTGCCCGTGGCCGGTGCGCTCTCTCCCGCACGGACGCAGCAGTTCGCGGAGGTCATCGAGCGCTCCCCGATGGACTTCTTCGTCATCCGCGGCACCACCGTCTCCGCCGAGCACGTCGACGGCGGCGAGGACTCGCTGAACCTCAAGGACTTCATCTACCGCCTCGACACCCCCGTGCTGGTCGGCGGCTGCGCCACCTACCGGATGGGCCTGCACCTGATGCGTGCCGGTGCCGCCGGCGTGCTCGTCGGTTTCGGCGGCGGGGCCACCCACACCACCCGCTCGGTGCTCGGCATCGAGGTGCCGATGGCCTCGGCCGTCGCGGACCTCGCCGAGGCCCGTCGTGACTACCTCGAGGAGTCCGGGGGCCGCTACGTCCACCTCATCGCCGACGGCGCCGTCGGGCGTTCCGGTGACATCGCCAAGGCCATCGCGTGCGGGGCCGACGCCGTCATGGTTGGCTCCCCGCTGGCGCGCGCCACCGAGGCGCCCGGTCGGGGCTGGCACTGGGGTCCCGAGGCCTGGCACGAGAAGTTGCCCCGCGGCGAGCGTGTCTTCTTCGACCAGGTGGGTTCCTTCGAGGAGGTCGTCTCGGGCCCCTCACACGTGCCGGACGGCACCATGAATCTCGTCGGGGGGCTGCGCAAGGCCATGGCCCTCACGGGCTACACCGACGTCAAGTCCTTCCAGCGCATCGACCTGCTCGTCCACTGAGCCATGGACCGGGAAGAGGCGCTCAGGGCGCTGTCCGAGCTGCGCGGGAGCATCGACAACATGGACTCCGCGCTCGTCCACCTGTTGGCGGAGCGGTTCAAGGTGACGCAGCGCGTCGGTCGGCTGAAGGCCGCCGCCGGACTGCCGCCGGCTGATCCGGAGCGGGAGGCTGCGCAGATCCGTCGGCTGCGGGCGTTGGCGATCGATGCCGAGCTGGATCCCGAACTCGCGGAGAAGTTCCAGAACTTCATCGTCGCCGAGGTGGTCCGCCACCACGAGCAGATCGCCAAGGAACGCCGGGACTGAGACCCGACGAGGAGAGCCCGGTCCGATTCGGACCGGGCTCTCCTCGCATCTTGCTCAGGCTATGACGTCGCCGTCGTGCAGCTGGCTCGGGATGCCGATGACGACCGCTTCTGCCGCCACGTCCTTGACGACCAGGGCGTTGGCGCCGATCTTCGCGTCGTCGCCGACGTGGATGTTGCCGATGATCTTCGCGCCTGCGCCGAGCAGTACCCGGTCCCCGATCGTCGGGTGCCGCTTGAACCGGCCGCGGGCCCGGCCACCCAGCGTCACCTGGTGGTACATCAGCACGTCGTCGCCGACGACCGCGGTCTCGCCGATGACAACGCCCATGCCGTGGTCGATGAAGAACCGGCGGCCGATCACGGCACCTGGATGGATCTCGATGCCGGTGAGGGTCCGTGCGATCTGGCTGATGATGCGCGCCACCGGCTGCAGGGCTGTCGAGCGGCTCCACAGCGCGTGCGCGATGCGGTGGATCCAGACCGCGTGGATGCCCGGGTACGCCACAGCCACCTCGAGCTTGCTCCGCGCTGCCGGGTCCTCGCGCATGGCTGCGTCGAGGTCCTCCGACATCCGGGCGGTGACAAGCTTGAGGCGGCTGATGAACGTCACTGGTCGAGGAGTCCTTCGAAGAGAATGGTGGACAGGTAGCGATCACCGGAGTCGGGCAGGACCACGACGATGTTCTTGCCGGCGTTCTCGGGACGGTTCGCGACCTCTGCGGCCGCGGCCAGGGCTGCCCCGGACGAGATGCCCACGAACAGGCCCTCCTCCTTCGCGGAACGACGTGAGAAGTCTAGCGCCTGGTCGATGTTGCGCGGCAGCACCTCGTCGATGACCGAACGGTCGAGGATCTCGGGGATGAAGTTGGCGCCGAGGCCCTGGATCTTGTGGGGGCCCGCCGGGTTGCCGGACAGGATCGCCGACTCCTCGGGCTCGACCGCCACGATCTTCACCTCGGGCTTGCGCTCCTTGAGGACCTGGCCGACCCCGGAGATGGTGCCCCCCGTGCCGATGCCGACGACGACGATGTCGACGTTGCCGTCGGTGTCGTTCCAGATCTCCTCGGCCGTGGTGCGGCGGTGGATGTCGACGTTGGCCGGGTTGGCGAACTGGCTGGCGACGATGCCGCCGCGCTCCTCGGCGACCTCGGCGGCCTTCTCCACGGCTCCCTTCATGCCCAGCGGGCCGGGGGTGAGGATGAGCTCGGCGCCGAATGCGCGCAGCACCGCGCGGCGCTCCTTGGACATGGTCTCGGGCATCACCAGGACGACGTTGTAGCCCTTGGCCGCGCCAACCATCGCGAGCGCGATGCCGGTGTTGCCGCTGGTGCCTTCGACGATGGTGCCGCCGGGCTGCAGTGCGCCGGCCTTCTCCGCCGCCTCCACGATGGCCACGCCGATGCGGTCCTTCACGGAGCTTGCAGGGTTGTAGAACTCCAACTTCGCGACGACGTTCGCGTTGTCGCCTGCGAGGTGGTTGATCTTTACGAGGGGAGTGCGGCCGATGAGGGCCGTTGCATCGGAGTAGATGGTCATGTCCGAAGAACATAGGGGGTGCGGGGATTATTCCGAGATTCTCTTCCAGTGGCCATGATTTTCTGGGCCCAGTCCCGAAGCCCTAGAATCGCTGGCATGATCTCCCACCATGACCTGGTCCTCGTAGTCGACTACGGTGCCCAGTACGCGCAGCTCATCGCGCGCCGCGTCCGTGAGGCATCCGTCTACTCCGAGATCGTGGACTCCGGCACGTCCACGGAGGAGATCTTGGCGCGCAAGCCGTCGGCGATCATCCTCTCGGGCGGACCCTCGTCGGTCTACGCCGAGGGAGCCCCGCAGCTCGATCCGGAGCTGCTCCGCGCCGGGGTTCCGGTCCTGGGCATCTGCTACGGCTTCCAGTCCATGGCCAAGGCACTCGGCGGCACCGTCGCCAAGACCGGGCAGCGCGAGTACGGGCGCACCTCCCTGTCCATCCAGGACAGTGGCTGCCTGCTGGCGAGCCTCCCGAACACGCTCAACGTCTGGATGAGCCATGGCGACTCCGTCTCCCGCGCACCCGAGGGATTCGACGTCCTGGCCCGCACCGCCGGGGCCCCGGTGGCCGCGTTCGAGGACCGGGAGCGCAAGCTCGCCGGCGTGCAGTGGCACCCGGAGGTCATCCACTCGCAGTGGGGCCAGCAGGTGCTCGAGCGCTTCCTGTTCGACCTGGCCGGTCTGACCCCCGACTGGACCTCGGCCAACATCGTCGCGGAGTCGATCGAGCAGATCCGCGAGACCGTCGGTGACCGCCGCGTCCTGTGCGCGCTCTCGGGCGGCGTGGACTCCGCCGTCGCCGCCGCACTCGTGCAGGAGGCCATCGGCTCCCAGCTCACGTGCGTGTTCGTCGACCACGGGCTCCTCCGCGAGGGCGAGGCGGAGCAGGTCAAGGAGGACTTCGTGCGCGTCACCGGGGTCGACCTGGTCGTGGCCGACGAGAAGGAGCGCTTCCTCGGGGCCCTCTCCGGGGTGACCGACCCGGAGGAGAAGCGCAAGATCATCGGCCGCGAGTTCATCCGCACGTTCGAGGCCACCGCTGCCCAGCTGGCGGGGGAGAGGGGCATCGACTTCCTCGTCCAGGGCACCCTCTACCCTGACGTCGTCGAGTCCGGAGGCGGTTCCGGCGCCGCCAACATCAAGAGCCACCACAACGTCGGCGGTCTGCCCGACGACCTGCAGTTCACCCTCATCGAGCCGCTGCGCACGATGTTCAAGGACGAGGTGCGCGCGGTCGGCGCCCAGCTGGGCCTGCCAGAAGCCATGGTGTGGCGCCACCCGTTCCCCGGCCCCGGGCTCGGCATCCGCATCATCGGCGAGGTCACCGCCGAACGGCTGGATATCCTGCGCCAGGCCGACGCCATCGCGCGCCACGAGCTGACCGCGGCGCGCCTGGACCGCGAGATCTGGCAGTTCCCGGTCGTGCTGCTGGCCGACGTCCGCTCCGTCGGCGTCCAGGGCGACGGGCGCACCTACGGCCACCCGATCGTGCTGCGTCCCGTCGTCTCCGACGACGCCATGACCGCGGACTGGGCGAAGCTGCCCTACGAGGTCCTGGAGAAGATCTCGACCCGGATCACGAACGAGTGCCCAGAGATCAACCGGGTGGTGGTGGACATCACGAGCAAGCCCCCGGGCACCATCGAGTGGGAGTGACCCCACCCGGTCGGTGACCGAGGGCTCTCGGGGGGCGACGGCCGCTCAGATGTCGTAGCCGCTGCCGCCGTTGCCGCCGCGCTTGTTGTCCTTGTACCAGCGCTGCGCCCGGGAGATGCTCTCCTCGGCGACGGTGCCGCCGGCCGGCCGGGGCATGATGAGCCACAGCAGGACGTAGAGGGCGATGCCGCCTCCCCAGAAGACGGAGATCGCTGCGAAGACGATTCGCACGATGGTCACGTCGATTCCCAGCTTCGCGGACAGGCCGGTGGCCACACCCGCGATCCACTTGCCTTCATCAATTCGCTGGAGCTTCATGCTCGAGTCCCTTCTGTCGAGATTCATTGTTCCATCCTTGGTGGTTGGTCGTTTCGGTTCAGTGGCGGTCGTCGCGCCTGGTCAGTGAGACCGCCAGGCCGATGGAGCCGGAGGCCAGCAGCACCAGTGCGAACCACAGGCTGGCCGGCCGGATCAGGGTGTGACCCCAGGCGACGAGCCCACCGAGTACGGCGAAGCCGATCAGGGTGAGGCCCGTGACGAGCGTGGCGACGTCGATGCGCGGTGTCTTGTTCATGACAGGTACTCCACCTCGACGGTGCTCATCACCGCGTTGATGACGAGCGTCGCGCTGCTGCGCGGACGCTCCTCGTCGGCGGTTCTGGAGCTCGGGTGGACGACGTCCACCTGTGACATCTCCGCGTCCTGCGTGAAGCGGATGGGCTCGGCGGGCAGGACGACCCGCACGCTGGACAGGTTGGCCTCGACCGTGATGGTGGACGCGTCGTCCAGGTCGAGGTCCGACAGGTCGACCACGCCGGTGTTCGCGATGAACTCGTAGGTGAGATCCTGCGTGCCTGTCTCCACCGCGACCCGCTCGGCGGGTTCCGATCGCTCCGTGACCATCCAGCTCGACGTGGCCCCGACGCCGAGGGCCAGCACGAGCACGACCACGGGCAGTCGGCGGGAGCGCACCAACAGCGCCCAGAAGAGCATCGTCGCCCCGGCCACCCCGGTACCGAGGACGCAGGCCCACAGCCAGGTGGGTGACAGCCCGAACGCGAACGCGGCAGAGGCTGCGCCACCGCTGAGCAGGACCACGAGGACGGCGCCCCACCACGACACGGGCGCCTGCGGGTGAGCGGGTGCCGGGTTGGGACCGGGCGCGGGATCGGGATCGGGTCCGTACAGGTCGACGACGGGCAGCGGGTCGGCCGGGCCGGTGCGGATGCTGGCGTGGGCGGCCAGGCGGGAGCGCCACTCCTCGATGGTGGTGGCGGTCGTCGGCGGCGGCGCCGTCGGTGCTGCTGCGTCGTGCCACGCGGCGGCGGGGTGCTGGCCCGTGCCCGGGTGGGCGGAGCCGGCGCGGATCGCACGCCGGCGCATCAGCAGGAAGACAGCGACCACCACGATGGCCGGGAAGAGTGAGAAGTTGCCCTGCGAGGCGAGGGCGAGGACCACCACGAGGCTACTGGCGCCGATGACGACCACTTGGGTGTTACGGGGCCAGCGCTCGAAGGCCGGGACGAGCCGCCTGATCGGGGCCACCCGACCCTCGCGCGGTGTGAGGAGCGTGGCCCAGGCGTAGAGGACCAGCCCCAGCCCGGCGGCGAACACCAGGGCGACCACCGCGAGCCGAACCAGCAGGACGTCGATCCCGACCCGTGCGGCGACTGCACGGCACAGCCCACTGGTGAAGGTGGTGCCGTTCGGGCGCTGGAGTCCGACCAGGCGATGGTCCAGCGTGCCGAGGTCGACGAGGGAGTTCATGTCCACAAGTCTGGTGCACGGGCGCCGCCGCAACCATCGGGACCGTCCCTGATCCGGACCCTGAACTCTGCCGCCAAAAGCCCTGAACTGCGCCCGGTCCGCTGTCCTTGCACGCGTGTGCGTGCCAGTGTTGGCGGTGACATGGAAACTCAGACCCCTGCCCGCCTGCCTGCGCCACGGACCCCGCTGCTGCGCCGCGACCCCTCGCGCAAGGCCGTCGCGGGCGTCGCCGCCGGACTTGCCGCACACCTGGGCGTCCGCACCGGTTGGGTGCGGGCGGCATTCATCCTGCTGGGCTTCATCGACGGCCTCGGCGTGCTCCTCTACGCACTGATGTGGCTGCTGGTGCCCTCCGGGATGCCGGTGGCGCAGGCTGCCGGGCTGGAGACCGCCACCCGGCGCGGGATGCGCCCCGAGCCCCACCAGCGACAGTCCACCCCCGTCGACGTCGGCGTCATCATGTCGGTCGGGTTCGTCGTCGCAGGCATCCTGTGGCTGCTCGTCAGCGGAGGACTGTTCATCCCCTCGGGCTACTTCTGGCCGCTGCTGCTGGCCGGCATCGGGGTCGTGATCCTGTGGCTGCAGGCGGATCGTTCCAGCAACTCGGGCAGCGCCGTGACCGACGGCAGCATCTGGCGCCGGCTCACCCGTGGGTCCGGGGCCGCCAGCATCGCCCGCCTGATCGGTGGCCTGCTGCTGGTGGGTCTGGGCAGCAGCTGGATACTGGCCTCCCAGATCGGGCTGTCCGAACTGCCCAGCGTGCTGGGCGCCTCGGCCGCCCTCGTCGGTGGCCTGCTGATCGTGGCCGCCCCGTGGCTGTACCGGATGCGGCAGCGGGTCCGGATCGAGGAGCAGAAACGAATGCGCGCCGAGGCCCGCTCCGACATGGCGGCGCACCTGCACGACTCGGTCCTGCAGACCCTCGCGCTCATCCAACGCCAGGCCGACGACTCGGCCACCGTCGCCTCCCTCGCGCGGCGCCAGGAGCGCGAGCTGCGGACCTGGCTCTACGGCGAGCCGACCCGCTCCCAGACCCTGAAGGGGTCGCTGGAGAAGATCCGCGCCGACGCCGAGGAACTCTTCCCCGAGATCACCGTGGAGGTGGTCTGCGTCGGGGACATGGACGTCGACGACGTGACCGAGCCCCTCGTCCACGCCGCCAGGGAGGCCGTCACGAACGCCGGGAAGCACTCGGGCGCCGCGCGCATCGACGTGTACGCGGAGGTGGAGCCGGACCGCGTGGAGGTCTTCGTCCGCGACCGTGGCAAGGGTTTCGATCCGGCAACCATTGGCTCGGACCGGCAGGGCGTGAAAGAATCGATCCGTGCCCGCATGGAACGCAGCGGGGGCAGAGCCCGGATCCGCACGGCCCCGGGCGAGGGCACCGAGGTCAAGCTGGAGATGATTCGATGAGCCAGGAGCCACCGGAGGCGACGGAGAGCCCCGTCGTCCCACTCAGCGAGCTACGGGTGGTCCTCGTCGACGACCACGCCATGTTCCGGGCAGGTGTCCGCCACGAGATCGGCGGGCTGTGCCGGATCGTCGGCGAGGGCGAGGACGTCGCCACCGCGGTCAAGGCCATCGTGGACACCGTCCCGGACGTGGTGCTGCTGGACGTGCACCTGCCGGGAGGGGGCGGGGCAGAGGTGATCAAGCAGGTCTCGAAGGTCGTCCCCGACGTCAAGTTCCTCGCGCTGTCAGTCTCCGACGCCGCCGAGGACGTCATCGGAGTCATCCGTGCGGGTGCCCGTGGCTACGTCACGAAGTCCATCTCCTCCGATGAACTGGTCGAGGGCATGCAGCGCGTCGCCTCCGGGGACGCGGTGTTCTCGCCGCGACTGGCCGGGTTCGTCCTGGACGCCTTCTCCGGCGCCGTGGACATCTCCTCCATCGACGAGGAACTGGACCGCTTGAGCGCCCGCGAGCGCGAGGTGCTGAAGCTGATCGCGCGCGGCTACTCCTACAAGGAGGTTGCCCGCGAGCTGTTCATCTCGATCAAGACTGTGGAGACTCACGTCTCCAGCGTGCTGCGCAAGCTGCAACTCAGCAACCGCCACCAGCTCACGAAGTGGGCGACTGACCGCCACCTGGTCTGATGATGAAGGAGGGGGCCCGCGGATCGCGGGCCCCCTCCTTCATGTTCGGTTGTTGCGGCTCGGTCAGACAGCCTTGCGCTTGGTGACCCATCCGTAGATGGCCAGGACAACCAGCGCACCGATGACCGCGGTGATGATGCCTCCGAAGGAGAGCTCTGGACGCCCGAAATCGAGTTCACCCTCAAAGATGAGCGAACCGAGGAGGCCGCCCACGAAGGCACCGATGATTCCGAGGATGATGGTGGCCAGCCAGCCACCACCTTGCTTGCCGGGCATGATCGCCTTGGCGATTGCGCCGGCAATGAGTCCAACGATGATCCAGATAATCAGTGTCCACAACATGTATCCAGCATGCACCCCCGGGGGGTCAAGCGCCGGGAAACGGGCATTTCAGGCGTGTCGCAGCTGGTTTCCCGGTTGGTGCTCCGTTGCGCGCAGCCGATAGCCTCTGGACATGGAGATCCTGTCGAACGTGTTCGTCCTGTTGCATTTCATCGGCTTCGCAGCCCTCTTCGGGGGAGCATTCACCCAGCTGAAGGGCCCCAACCGCAAGATCAACGCGGCCATGTTCCATGGCGCGCTCACCCAGGTCGTCACCGGCCTCATCCTCGTCGGCTTCGCGGAGATGGGCGACGGCGACGTCAACCACATGAAGATCGGGATCAAGAGCCTCGTGCTCGTCGTCATCCTCGTCCTCGTGCTGATGAACCGCAAGAAGGACAAGGTCTCGGACGGCGTCTTCTGGGGCGTGTTCGCCCTCACCCTGCTGAACGCGGGCATCGCCGTCTTCTGGTGATCAGAAGAGCGGGCGGAGCGGACTCAGCAGCTGCTCCGTCAGCTTCTTGCCCAGCGACCGCTGCCGCCACCCCTCGAGGGTGATCTCGACGGTGTTGGACTCGTCCACGAGGAACACGTGTTCCATGTGGGCGGCCACGTCGCCGTCGATCACCTCAAGGTTCACCTCGTAGTTGCCCAGCAGGCTCAACCTGTCCAGGTTCGCGGTGCCGATGGTCGCCCACGAGCCGTCGATGGTGGCGGTCTTCGAGTGCACCATCGCCCCTTGGTAGAGGAACAGCCGGATCCCGGACGAGAGCAACTCCGTGTAGAAGCCCCGCGAGAGCCAGTCGGCCACGACGTGGTTGGACTTCGCGGGCACGATGATCCGCACGTCCACGCCACGCTTCACCGCCTGGCGCAGCGCCGTGACCAGGTCGTCGTCGGGGATCAGGTAGGCATGGGTGAGCCAGATCCGGTCCTGGGCCCTGTCGATGGCCTCCAGGTACATGTTGCGGATCGGGTAGACGGAGATCCGGGGCGTGTTGCGGTGCAGGACCAGCGGCGTCTGCCAGCTGCGCACCATGTCATTGGCCAGTTCGGGCTGCTTGCCACGGCGGTTGTGGTCGTTCCAGAAGTCGACGAACGCGTTCTCCAGCTCGGCGACGTCGGGACCGACGACGCGGGCGTGGGTGTCGCGCCACCCCGTCGCGTAGAGCTTGCCGATGTTGTAGCCGCCGATGAAGCCCACCCTTCGGTCCACGACGAGGAGCTTGCGGTGGTCGCGGCCCCACTGCTTCGGGCTCCAGGGCCGCGGGAAGGCCGGATGGCGCAGGACACGGATGTTGGGCGGCAGGCGGTAGAAGGCGCGGGGCACGACGAGGTTCGCGAACTCGTCCCAGATCACGTTGACCTGCACGCCGCGGTCGGCCGCGTTCACGAGCGCCTGCTTGAACTCCAGGCCGGTGGAGTCGCCCTTCCAGATGTAGGTCTCGAAGTGGATCACCGTCTCGGCCTCGTTGATGGCCTGCAGCATGTCCCGGTAGAGGTCCTCGCCGTAGGTGTAGACCGTGACCTCGTTGTCGGCAACCGGGATCGGTTGAGGCGCGGTGTGGGGGAACCTGCGCAGCTTGCGGTACTTCTTCCGCAGCGACTCGTAGGCCGTGAGCCCGACCATCGCGGAGAACTGAGCCAGGAACAGGGAGACGGCCACCCAGGGCAGCACCCTTCGCAGTGTTGTCAGTGCCCGTCTCATGGGCGTCAGCTTAGTGGAGGGCGAGGTAGGCTGGGCGGTCGACATGAGTGACTCCCTTTTCCCCGACCTCTTCGCCGTCTTCCAGCCCGACGCCCCCGCCAACCCAAGGGCCGAGGCGCCTGCGCAGGACCGCGCCGCCGCCCCCAGGGGCAGGCACATCGACGAGGACGAACTGCTCGCCGGCCTGAACCCTCCGCAGCGGCAGGCGGTCCTGCACGCGGGCTCCCCGGTCCTGGTGGTGGCCGGTGCCGGGTCCGGCAAGACCAGGGTGCTCACCCGCCGCATCGCCCACCTCGTGAGCCAGCGCAACGTCCACCCGGGCTCCATCCTGGCCATCACGTTCACGAACAAGGCCGCGGCCGAGATGCGGCACCGCGTGATGGACCTCGTCGGCAACCGGGCCAAGCTGATGTGGGTCTCGACCTTCCACTCCGCCTGCGTGCGGATCCTGCGCACCGACATCGACCGCTTCGGCATCTCCAAGAGCTTCTCGATCTACGACGACACCGACGCCAAGCGCCTGATGTCGCTGGTGTGCCGCGATCTCGAGTTGGACCCGAAGCAGTACCCCGTGCGCAGCCTCATGAACGCGGTCAGCAACCACAAGAACGAGCTCGTGGACTTCGAGACCGCGCTCGAGCAGGCGGCCGGTCCCAAGGCGCGCAAGCAGGCCGAGGCCTACCGCGAGTACCAGACCCGCCTGGCCGCCGCGAACGCCCTGGACTTCGACGACCTGATCCAGACCACCGTGAACCTGTTCAAGGCGTTCCCGGACGTGCGTGAGAAGTACCGGCGCCGATTCCGCCATGTCCTGGTCGACGAGTACCAGGACACCAACCACGCCCAGTACGAACTGGTGCGCCAGCTGTGCGGCGAGGAGACCCAGAGCTCGGTCGAGGGCACCCCGGTGGTCGAGCCTGCCGAGCTGATGGTGGTGGGCGACTCCGACCAGTCGATCTACGCCTTCCGTGGTGCCACCATCCGCAACATCCTCGACTTCGAGGAGGACTTCCCAGGGGCGACGACGGTGGTGCTCGACCAGAACTACCGGTCCTGCCAGAACGTGCTCACCGCCGCCAACGCGGTCATCTCCCGCAACCAGGGCAGGCGCGAGAAGCACCTGTGGTCCGAACTGGGGGAGGGCGAGCTCATCGTCGGCTACGTCGCCGACACCGAGCACGACGAGGCCCAGTTCGTCGCCACCGAGATCGACAGGCTCTCGGACGCCGGTGACTCCCGGTACGGGGACACGGCAGTGTTCTACCGCACCAACTCCCAGTCGCGCGCGCTGGAGGAGGTCTTCATCCGGGTCGGCCTCCCGTACAAGGTGGTCGGCGGCGTGCGGTTCTACGAGCGCCGGGAGATCCGGGACGCCATCGCGTACCTGCGCGCCATCGTGAACCCGGCCGACGACGTGTCGGTTCGGCGCATCCTGAACGTCCCCAAGCGGGGCATCGGGGACCGGGCGGAGGCCGCCATCTCCGCCCTCGCCACCGCCGAGCAGCTGACGTTCTTCGACGCGCTGCAGCGATCCGACGAGGCCCCCTCCCTGGCCACCCGCTCCGCAAAGCAGATCCAGGGTTTCGTGGACGTGATGAACATCCACCGGGCCAAGGTCGCCGCCGGGGTGCCGGCGGACGAGATCCTCACGTCCATCCTGATGGACTCCGGCTACGTGCCGGAGCTGCGTGCCTCCACCGACCCACAGGACGAGACGCGGCTGGAGAACCTCGACGAGCTGGTCAGCGTGGCCGCGGAGTTCGTGGCCTCTGCCAACACCGTCGACCTCGACGAGGCCGAGACGTCCTCCCTGGTGGCAGGGATGCCAGAGCCCGACGACTCGCTCGCAGCCTTCCTGGAGCGGATCGCGCTGGTGGCGGACTCCGACCAGGTGCCCGACGCCGACGACGAGAAGGGCGTGGTCACGCTGATGACGCTCCACACGGCCAAGGGACTCGAGTTCGACACCGTCTTCCTGACCGGGATGGAGGAGGGGATCTTCCCGCACCAGCGGGCCTTCTCCGACAACGACGAACTGGAGGAGGAGCGGCGGTTGGCCTACGTCGGCATCACCCGTGCCCGCAAGCGGCTCTACCTGTCGCGCTCAGCCGTGCGCACGGTATTCGGGTCTCCGCAGTACGCGCCGGAGTCCCGCTTCATCAAGGAGATCCCCGCCCACGTGTTGGACTGGCAGCGCACCGGCGACGCCATCACCAACTGGGCCGCGTCGTCGGCCACGCGAAACCGCCAGACGACCACCGCGATGCAGAGTTTCGGCTCAGGTTCCGCGCCGGTGAAGAAGGTGGCCGCGGTGGAGGTGGGGGACAAGGTCCTGCACTCGATGTTCGGCATGGGCACCGTGGTCGGCGTCGACGGCTTCGGCGACAGGGCCAAGGCCGACGTCGACTTCGGCTCTGCCGGCAAGAAGCGGCTCAGCCTCGCTCACGCCCCGATGGAGAAGCTCTGACGCGGCGGCGACGCCGCCACTGACGCAAGAACCCCCGGTCGGACAGACCGGGGGTTGCTCAGGTGCGCGGTGTTCTCAGTTGACGCCGAGGCTGCGCAGGAAGCTCATCGGGTTGGAAGCGCTGTACACGTCGCCGGGGGTGACACCGGGCTTGTAGTACTCGAAGTGCAGGTGGGCCCCGAAGGAGCGGCCGGTGTTGCCCACGTAGCCGATCAGCTGGCCGGCGGTCACCGCCTCACCGGGGCGGACGACGCGCTTGGACATGTGGGCGTACAGCGTGGCGCCGCCGTTGCTGTGCTGGATCACGACATTGATCCCGGCCCATCCGCCCGAAGTGGGGGAGAGCACGATGCCGGAGGCGGCCGCGTAGATGGGGGTGCCGACCGGGGCCGGGAAGTCCTGGCCCGTGTGGTAGCGCGACCACGAGCCGCGCTGGCCGAAGCTGGCACCCATGCGGAAGCCGTTCGACTTGACCGGCATCGAGGCGCCGCCGGAGGTGGCTGCGGCGAGGTCGTCGTTGGAGATGACGTGGTCCGGGTCCAGGCCGACGGCGGCCTTGCGGGCCTCCTCGAGGCGGCGCTGGGCCTCCTCGGCCTCCTTCTTCAGCTTGTCCGCCTGGGCGGCGACGAGTTCCATGTCCGCGTCCATTTCCGCGTCGCGCTGCTGGCGCGCCGACTCGGTCATGACCTCCTGGGCCCCCTCGATGGAGCTCTCGAGGATCTCCTCGCGGGTCTTGGCGGCCTCGCCCGCGACGGCGCCGGTCAGTCCGGAGCGGACGGCGTTGCGGGAGGCATCCTGGGTGCGGTCCGCGAAACCCTGGGCCGCGGCTGCGGCGGCGGCCTCGGGGATGGCGACCTCGACCGAGAGCTCCTCGGAGGAGAAGTCCTCGGAGGCACCGCGCTGGGAGAAGGCGAATCCGAACAGTGAGCCTGCGGCGAGCACGCCTGCGAGGGTGGCACCGACGACTCCGCGGCCGAGGCGGGACACCCGGCGGCGTCGTGCCGCCCTGGGGGCATCCTCGAGCACGACCTCTACGTCAGTGTCGGTTTCGGGGGTGGAGCTGATGGGGTCGACCGCTGCAGCCCGGCGAGGGTTTCGGGTGGTCTTCCTCATGTTCAAAGCGTCTCCAGGTCACTGTTGTGGGGTACGTCCGGAGAAACCTTAGCAATTCTCAGGATTTTCTCAAACTCGTGTCCGGATTGCGGAGGACGTCTTCGCCGACGGTCGACCGTTGGGCCCAGGGAGGTGGCGAGCGCTAGTGTGTCCAGGGTAGTAGAAACAGCAACGCGTTCGCACGGATTGGAGTCAAGGTGGATCTCCTCGAGTTCCAGGCCAGGGACCTCTTCGAGTCATTCGGAGTACCTGTCCTGCCAGGCCTCGTGGCAAGCACGCCACGGGAAGCACGAGAAGCCTACGAGAGGCTGGGGACCCAGGTCGCCGTCGTCAAGGCACAGGTCCGTGTCGGTGGGCGCGGCAAGGCAGGCGGGGTCAAGCTGGCCCGCAGCGCCGACGAGGTGGAGCAGGTGGCCTCCGAGATCCTCGGGCTGGACATCAAGGGCCACGTCGTCGAGCAGGTCATGCTCAGCCCCGGCGCCGACATCGCCGAGGAGTACTACTTCTCGATCCTCCTGGACCGGGCCAACGGCTCCTACCTCGCCATGTGCAGCACCGAGGGTGGCATGGACATCGAGCAGTTGGCCGTTGAACGCCCCGAGGCACTCGTGAAGCTGCCGCTGCACCCCGTGGAGGGGGTCACCGCCGAGGTGGCCGCGGAGATCGTGGAGAAGTCGGGCTTCCCGGAGGGCGACCGCGCCGCCGTCGGTGCCGTACTGGAGAAGCTGTGGGTGGCGTTCCGCAACTCCGACGCCACGCTCGTCGAGGTCAACCCCCTCGTCAAGACCGGCTCCGGCCAGGTCCTCGCCCTCGACGGCAAGGTCACCCTGGACGCGAACGCATCGTTCCGCCACCCCGGCTGGGATGCCTACGAGGCATCCTCCGGTGACGTGGACCTGGAGCGCCAGGCCAAGGAGCTCGACCTCAACTACGTCAAGCTCGACGGCTCCGTCGGCATCATCGGCAACGGCGCCGGACTCGTCATGAGCACGCTGGACGTCGTCGCCGGCGCAGGCAAGGACCTGCCCGGTTCGCCGAGGCCCGCGAACTTCCTCGACATCGGCGGTGGCGCCTCATCCACCGTCATGGCCAACGGGCTGCGCATCATCATGAGCGACCCGCAGGTCAAGTCGGTGTTCGTGAACGTCTTCGGCGGTATCACCGCCTGCAACGACGTCGCACACGGCATCGTGACCGCCCTCGAGGTGCTCGGCGACGAGGCCAAGCTGCCGATCGTCGTCCGTCTGGACGGCAACGCCGTCGAGGTGGGCAAGGCCATCCTCGAGGAGGCCAACCACCCGTTGATCACGGTCGAGTCGACGATGGACGGCGCCGCCAGCGCCGCCGCCAAGCTCGCGAGCGAGAGGAACTGACACCATGGCAATCTTCATCAACGAGTCCTCCCGTGTGATCGTCCAGGGCATGACCGGCCGTGAGGGCCGCAAGCACACCCAGCGCATGATCATGTCCGGAACCCGCGTCGTCGGTGGCGTCACCCCCGGCAAGGGCGGCGAGTCCGTCCTGTTCGAGGAGGATCCGGTGCCCGTGTTCGGGTCCGTGTCCGAGGCCATCGAGGCCACGCAGGCCAACGTCTCGGTCGTCTTCGTGCCGCCGAAGTTCGCCAAGGCCGCCGTGCTCGAGGCGGTGGAGGCCGGCATCGAGCTGTGCGTGGTGATCACCGAGGGCATCCCCGTTCGTGACTCGCTGGAGTTCCACCAGGCCGCCAAGAGCAGCAGGACCCGCGTCGTCGGCCCGAACTGCCCCGGCCTGATCTCGCCCGGGAAGTCCAACGTCGGCATCATCCCCGCCCACATCGCGGGCGCCGGCCGCATCGGCCTGGTCTCGAAGTCCGGCACGCTGACCTACCAGATGATGTTCGAACTGCGTGACCACGGCTTCTCGACCGCCGTCGGGATCGGTGGCGACCCGGTCATCGGCACCTCCCACATCGACTGCCTGCAGGCCTTCGAGGAGGACCCGGAGACCGACGTCATCGTCATGATCGGCGAGATCGGTGGCGACGCCGAGGAGCGGGCCGCGGCCTACATCAAGGAGAACATCACGAAGCCGGTAATCGGCTACGTGGCGGGCTTCACCGCGCCCACGGGCAAGACGATGGGCCACGCCGGTGCCATCATCACGGGCAGCCAAGGCACCGCGGCCGCGAAGAAGGAGGCCCTGGAGGCCGCCGGCGTTCGCGTCGGCGAGACCCCGAGCCAGGCCGCGGAACTGGCCCGCGGCGTCATCGCGGAACTGCGCCACAAGCAGTCCGCCTGAACGAGCGCTGAACCAGACCGCTGGGCGGTCGGTCCCCGGACCGGCCGCCCAGCGGTTTTCCGTTCCTGTGCCCGTCAGCCCTGGGTGAGGCGTTCGCCGACCCGGCGGACGACTCCGGCGAACTGTTCGTCGCTGAACCTGAAGTCCTCGGTGACGGTGGTCAGCAGGTAGGCGACCTTCTGGCCGGTGACCACCACGGAGAGCTGGTAGAGCACGGAGGTGTCGTCGGAGGTGGCCTGCTGGACCAGGAAGGACCTGGCCGAGAGCGCGGCGTTGTCGGCCCCCACGCCGGAGATCCCCGGCAGCTCCGTGACCGTCGCGGTCAGGACGCGGTCCTTGCAGGTGGCGATGTTGTTGCCGAGCTTAGTGACGAACGCCCCGGCGGCCTCAGGGGTCTCGAACTCGAAGACCATCTCGTCCATGCCGAAGCCGGCGGGTGCCGCTGCGTCCTGCGTGAGGAGGTAGGTCCGCTGCAGGCGGGCCGTCGGTCCGGGCTCGGTGGCCAGCGGGAGGTTCTCGCAGTTCATGCCCTGGCTGGTCAGCTCGCCGGGCTCGCTGGCGGTCCACGCACCGGTGCCGGGCGTGATGCGCGGCAGGTCCGCGGTGATCAACCAGCCCTCCGGCGGCGAAGGCGGCGGGACGGTCTCCCCGAAGGAGGCAGTGCTCGGGCAGGCGCCATCGGTGCGCTCACACATTTCCGCGATCGACCGTTCCACTCCGGCGCTCACCTGTTGGGCTGGAACCGGGCTTCCGTCTCGGGTCACGTCGACGATCGTCAGCGCGCGTCCGTTGCGCAGCAGCAGCACGGTGTGGAACTGGGTGGGGTCGTTCTCGTAGGCGATCGTGAGCTGCTGGGCCTCGTCTGCCAGGCCGTGCACGGCCAGGGAGCCGATGATGCGCGCGGGCACCTCATCGCAGGCGGCCAGGCTGGCCACCCGCTGCGCCTGGACCTGGGTGGCGGCCTCGACGTTGGCGTAGACGTCCACCTGGTGCATCGCGGCCAGCATGTCGTCGTCGGAGGTGCCCAGGGTGCGCTGGAAGGTCTGGGTCGGGTTGACGTCGTCGCGCTCGCTGCTGAGGCAGGCAGCGTTGGCCACGGCCTCGGCCCTGTCCTCGGCGGTGTCGATCTCCACCCACGAGGCGTCGGCGACCACGAGCTCCGCGTCGGCGACCGTCATCAGGTTCTCCACTGAGGCGTCCGGCACCGGGGAGCTCGACTCGGACGGCGACGGCGACTGCGTGGGGACGGTCGGCGTGGGGGACTCGGTCCCGGTGGTGGTGCGCGTGATCAGGTAGGCCCCGAGCACGATCACCAGTGCCGCCACGATGGCACCCACGACCCAGATCAGGATCGTGCGACGGTGGTGCTCGAACCAGCTGCCGGAGCCGCCGTTGCCGCCGGTGCCGCCCGACCCGCCGGGGCCGCCCGGGGTGTGGGTTCCGTCCGGCCCGTCCCCGCCCCCGGTGAGTGCGGCGGGTGCCGGGATCATCTCGTCCTCGGGCGGCGTGATGGAGCTGACGGCGGAGCGTCGCGGCGCCGGCGCAGGATCACCGAAGGCGGCGGGCGTGAGCCCGCTGATGCGGCGCCCCTCGGTGGGTGCGTCCAGGTCCTCGAAGTCGCGCGGCGGCAGCACCGGCTCGGAGACGGGCACCCCGGCGCTGGCGCTGCCGGGACGCGCGAACGGGTTCACGGGGGAGGAGCGGAAGATGGGGGGCGAGTCCTCCGCGTCGACCGCCTCGTGACCGTCGAGGGGCGGCTCGTCCGGCGTGGCGGGGGAGCCGACTTCCGCGGGCGCGCCGCGTCGGGCCGGGCTGACGCCCGGGGCCGGTGTATCGTCGGCCGCGTTCGGTTCCCGGAGGTCCTGCGGTTCGGAGGCGGCGGCCCGCCTCGGGCGATTGCTCCCGCTCTCGGACACGTTGCACCTCCAACTCGTTGCCTGGGACCTACATTCGTTGCAACAGCGTACCCGGTGACCCGGGGGCAGGTCTGATTGGGATTGGGAGATGGGCTCGTGGCAGAACGCACCTCACGGCATCGCACCATTGCGGTCGACGTGGATGAGCCCACGGGCGACGTGCCGGCTCGGGAGCCGAGCTGGCCCTGGTGGCTGGTGGCCGTCGTCGGAGCGGTCGCGGTCGTGGCCGCGGGCTGGTTGCTGATGGCGGGGGCATCGCTGCTGGGCTGGGTGAACTCTCCCGAGGCCGACCTCACCTCCGCACTCGAGCTGGCCACCCAGGTGCTGCTGCTCGCCTTCGGCGCCCCGGTGGTGATCGGGGGCCAACTCGTCACCCTCACGCCGCTCACCCTGACGCTCGTGCTCGTGCTGCTCGGCCAGCCGGTGGCCGCCATGGCGGCGCGCCAGCTCGCGCGGCGCCAGGCCACACCCGACGACACCGGGGCGCTGTGGGTTGACGGCCAGTCCCTGGTGCTCAGGGTCACCGGGGCCTTCGCACTCGTCCAGGCTGGCACGCTGCTGCTCGTCGGGATGGCCGTCGACGGCGGCGCCCACGCCTGGCGCGCCGGTCTCGGCGGCTTGGTGGTGGGCGCGCTGGCGGGCTTCTGGGGAGCCAGCCGCGCCATCGAGCACGACCCCCGCAGGACCTGGCCCGCGTGGCTGCGTGCCGTGCCCGTCGCGATGGGCTCCGCGCTGCTGCTGTGCCTCGCCGGCGGCGCCGCGGTGATCGGCAGCACCCTGTTCCTGCACCAGGACCGGGTGGCGGCCATCCACGACGCGCTGCAGCCCGACCTGGCCGGCACCATCCTGCTGGTGATCGTGCAGCTGCTCTACCTCCCGAACCTGGCCCTGTGGGGGACGGCGTGGGCGCTCGGGGGCGGCATCACCCTCGGCGACGGCTCACTGCTCAACCTGAACGTCACCGACGTCGGCTTCCTGCCCGCGATCCCGGTGCTCGGCGGCATCCCGGAGCCGGGGCTGGCGCCCGAGACCACCTTCGCCTGGCTGCTGGTCGGCGTGGCCGCGGGCGTCCTCGCCGCTGCCCTGGTGGTGGCGCGACGCCCCCGTGCCCGCTTCGACGAGACCGCCGCCGTCGGCGGCCTGTCCGGCGTGGCCGCCGGGTTGCTGGTGGTGCTGCTGTGCTCGGTCTCCTCCGGCGGACTGGGTGAGTCGCGCCTGTCCCACCTGGGACCCGAACTGCTCGACGTACTCGTCGTCGCGCCCAGCGTGCTCGGCCTGTCGGGGCTGCTGGCCGGGCTGGTGCTGGGACTGCTGAGGCGCCCCGCGGCCACTCCTGCGTAGGATTGCCGCCGTGAAGAGAGTCGTCGTGCTGTTGTCCGGGTCGGGAACCCTGTTCCAGGCATTGCTCGACGCCATCGGGGCCGGCGAGGTGGACGCGCAGGTGGTGGCCGTCGTCGCCGACAGGTCGGAGTGCGAGGGCCTCGAGCGAGCCCGCCGCGCTGGCATTCCCGCCTTCGCCCACCCCTTCGCCAAGGGCTCCGACAGGGCCGCCTGGGACGTCGAGCTGCGCGACATCGTGGCCCGCTTCAATCCGGACCTGGTGGCCTCGGCCGGCTTCATGAAGCTGGTGGGGGAGGCCTTCCTGGCCGACTTCGGCGGCCGCACCATCAACACCCACCCCGCGCTCCTGCCCAGCTTCCCCGGCATGCACGGTCCCCGCGACGCGCTGCGGGCCGGTGTGAAGGTCTCGGGCGCCACCGTCTTCGTCGTGGACGAGGGGGTGGACACCGGTAGGATCCTGCTGCAGGAAGCCGTCGACGTCCTGGCCGATGACGACGTCGCGAGCCTCCACGAACGCATCAAGGTGGTGG
This sequence comes from Tessaracoccus rhinocerotis, assembly GCF_007197885.1. GTDB lineage: Bacteria > Actinomycetota > Actinomycetes > Propionibacteriales > Propionibacteriaceae > Arachnia > Arachnia rhinocerotis. Next base: position 586,396 of record NZ_VKKG01000001.1, on the reverse strand, counting down.
AGCGCCGACTCTTCGTGCAGGCGGTGCGGGACTGGCCCTCCGGCACCGGGGCAAGCAACTGAATGGAAAGAGATTCGATGACCAACCTGATCCCGCTGCGCAGGGCACTCGTGTCCGTCTACGACAAGACCGGCCTCGAGGAGCTCGCCGGCGCACTGCACCAGGCGGGGGTCGAAATCGTCTCCACCGGCTCCACCGCCTCCAGGGTCGCCGCCGCCGGTATCCCGGTCACCCGAGTCGAGGAGCTCACGGGCTTCCCCGAGTGCCTGGACGGCCGCGTCAAGACCCTGCACCCGAAGGTGCACGCCGGCATCCTCGCGGACCGACGCCTCGACGACCACGTCCGCCAGCTCGAGGAACTCGACGTGGCCCCGTTCGACGTCGTCGTGGTCAACCTCTACCCGTTCGCCGCCACCGTCGCCTCGGGAGCGAGCGAGGACGAGTGCGTCGAGCAGATCGACATCGGCGGGCCCACCATGGTGCGCGCTGCCGCCAAGAACCACCCGTCGGTGGCCGTGGTCACCTCCCCGGCGCAGTACGACGGTGTGCGCTCGGCCCTGGCCGAGGGCGGATTCACCCTCGCCGCCCGCAAGGAGCTCGCGGCTGCGGCTTTCCGCCACACCGCCGCCTACGACGTCGCCGTCGCCAACTGGATGGCGCGAAACGTCGTCGAGCAGGCCGACGACGGCTTCCCCGCGTGGGTGGGTGGCACGTGGGACAAGGTCTCCTCGCTGCGCTACGGGGAGAACTCCCACCAGGCTGCCGCGCTCTACTCCTACGACTCCGGGCCCGCGGGCATCACGCAGGCCGAACTGCTGCACGGCAAGCCGATGAGCTACAACAACTACACCGACGGTGACGCCGCCTACCGCGCCGCCCACGACTTCGACGAGCCCTGCGTGGCCATCGTCAAGCACGCCAACCCCTGCGGCATCGCCGTGGGCGCGGACGTCGCCGATGCCCACCGCAAGGCCCACGAGTGCGACCCGGTCTCCGCCTTCGGCGGCGTCATCGCCACCAACCGCCCGGTCACGGTGGCCATGGCCGAGACCGTGAAGGACATCTTCACCGAGGTGGTGATCGCGCCCGACTTCGAGGAGGGTGCCCTCGAGATCCTCTCCCGCAAGAAGAACATCCGGCTCCTCAAGGCGCCGGCCTACGTCCACCGCGAGCGCACCCTGCAGCCGATCAGCGGTGGCGCACTGCTGCAGCAGCCGGACCGCATCGACGCCGAGGGCGACGCCCCCGCCAACTGGACCCTCGCCGCCGGTGACGCCGTCGACGAGGCCACCCTCGCCGACCTCGAGTTCGCCTGGCGCGCCTGCCGTTCCGTGAAGTCCAACGCCATCCTCCTCGCCTCCGGCGGGGCGTCCGTCGGCGTCGGCATGGGCCAGGTCAACCGCGTCGACTCCTGCCGGCTCGCGGTCGAGCGCGCCGGGGATCGGGCCGCCGGTTCCGTGGCCGCCTCGGACGCGTTCTTCCCGTTCAGCGACGGACCGCAGATCCTGATCGAGGGCGGCGTCAGGGCGATCGTGCAGCCGGGCGGCTCCATCCGCGACGAGGAGACCATCGAGCTCTGCAAGGCCAACGGCGTGGCGCTCTACCTCACCGGCACCCGCCACTTCTTCCACTGAGAGGCACCTGGGACATGACTGCGAAGCGACTCGACGGCAAGGTCACCGCCGCGAACATCAAGGCCGAGCTGAAGGAACGCGTCGCCGCGCTCAGCGCGGACGGCGTCATCCCCGGGCTGGCGACCGTGCTCGTGGGCTCCGACCCGGCCAGCCAGAACTACGTGCGGATGAAGCACCGCGACTGCGAGGAGGTGGGCATCCACTCGATCCAGGTGGAGCTGCCCGAGGACACCACCGCGCAGCAGCTGGAGCAGGCGATCGACGCCCTGAACACCGACCCGGCGTGCACCGGCTACATCGTGCAGCTGCCGATCCCGAGACACCTGGACGAGAACTGGGCACTGTCGCTGATCGATCCAGACAAGGACGCCGACGGCCTGCACCCGATCAACCTCGGCAAGCTGGTGCTGGGTGAGCCCGCCACCCTGCCGTGCACGCCCCGTGGGATCGTGGAACTGCTGCGCCGCCACGGCGTGGACTGGAAGGGTGCCGAGGTGGTCGTCGTCGGCCGAGGCATCACGGTCGGGCGCCCCCTCGGACTGATTCTCACCCGTCGCAGCGAGAACGCGACCGTCACGCTGTGCCACACCGGCACCCGGGACCTGGCCTCGCACACCCGGATGGCCGACATCGTGGTGGCAGCGGCCGGCGTCCCCGGCATGATCACCGCGGACATGATCGCCGACGGCGCCGTCTGCGTCGACGTCGGCGTCTCGCGCGTGGACGGCAAGACCGTGGGCGACCTCGCCCCCGATGTGTGGGACAAGGCCTCCTGGGTCACGCCGAACCCCGGCGGTGTGGGTCCGATGACCCGCGCCATGCTGCTGTCCAACGTGGTCGACCGGGCGGAAGCGCTGCATGCCGGACAGGCCTGACAAGCCGGCCGAGGAGCTCCCGTCCAACCTCTGGCCGCTGCTGCTGGCGGTGGCGGTGGCCGTCGTCGGCGTCGTGCTGATCTCGGTCGGGAGCTGGCGCAGGGGCCCCTTCGTGATCGCTGCCGCGCTCTGGCTGGCGGCGTTCCTGCGGCTGGTGCTGCCGGACCGGATCGCGGGTCTGCTGGTGGTGCGCCGCCGGTGGATCGACGTGGCCGGAATGGCCCTGCTCGGCGGCGCCATCGCGACGCTGGCCCTGGTGGTGCCCGGCACGCCCTAGGGCGGTATCGTCGGGAACGAACCCAACAACCGAACAACCCTGAAAGAGGTTCCCCGTGAGCACAGAGGCTCCCGTCAAGATTGCCGTGACCGGCGCCGCCGGCCAGATCTGCTACAGCCTGCTGTTCCGCATCGCCAGCGGCTCCCTGCTCGGTGACCGCCCGATTGAACTGCGCCTCCTCGAGATCACCCCGGCGCTGAAGGCGCTCGAGGGCGTCGTCATGGAGCTCGACGACTGCGCGTTCCCGAACCTGGCGGGCATCGAGATCGGCGACGACCCGAACAAGGTCTTCGACGGCGTGAACCTCGCCATGCTCGTGGGTGCCATGCCACGCAAGGCCGGCATGGAGCGCAGCGACCTGCTGTCGGCCAACGGCGCCATCTTCACCGCCCAGGGCAAGGCACTGAACGCCGTCGCCGCCGACGACGTCAAGGTGCTCATCACGGGCAACCCGGCCAACACCAACGCGCTGATCGCCTCGAAGAACGCCCCCGACATCCCCGCGGAGCGCTTCAACGCCCTGACACGCCTGGACCACAACCGGGCACTGAGCCAGCTCGCCGCGAAGACCGGGGTGGCCGTCTCCGACATCTCGCACATGACCATCTGGGGCAACCACTCGGCCACCCAGTACCCGGACCTGTTCAACGCCCGCATCGGCGACAGGTCCGCCGCAGAGGTCGTGGACGACCAGGCCTGGATCGAGGGCACCTTCATCCCCAAGGTGGCCAAGCGCGGCGCCGAGATCATCGAGGCCCGCGGCCTCTCGTCGGCCGCGTCCGCAGCCAACGCCACCGTCGAGCACATGCGCGACTGGGTGCTCGGCACCCCCGAGGGCGACTGGGTCTCCATGTCCGTCCCGTCCGACGGCTCCTACGGAGTGCCGGAGGGCATCATCTCCTCGTTCCCCTGCACCGTCACCGACGGCAAGTACGAGATCGTCCAGGGCCTGGAGATCAACGACTTCAGTCGCGCGCGGATCGACGCCTCCGTCGCCGAGCTGGTGGAGGAGCGCAACGCCGTCACGGAGCTCGGCCTGATCTGAGTCCCGGCAGGAGGAGCCCCGACGGACACGCGTCCGTCGGGGCTCTTTGCACGTGCGCCACCCACTAGAGTTCTCGGCATGCTCGACCTAGTCCTGACACTGCAGTGCCCCGACCGCCCCGGGATCGTCCACGCCATCACCGGCGCCATCGTCGAGGCGGGTGGGAACATCACGGAGCTGCAGCAGTTCTCCTCGCCGGACTCCGGTGAGTTCTTCACCAGGATCCAGCTCGACGCCCCCGACGCGGAGCGACTGCGCGACGCCGTGGCCGCGGCCACCGCGGGCTTCGGGGCAACGTTCGAGGTGCACGGTTCGCGGGAGCCCGTGCGGACGCTGCTGCTGGCGTCGAAGGCCGCACATGCCGTCAACGACCTCCTGTTCCGCTGGCGCGGCGGGGAGCTGCCCATCGACGTACGCGGCATCATGGCAAACCACGACGTGCTGGCGGACCTGGCCGGCTTCTACGACGTCCCGTTCACCCACCGCGCGGTCACGCCCGAGACCAAGGCCGACTTCGAGGCCGAGGTGCGCCGCGTCGTCGAGGAGCAGGACATCGAACTCGTCGTGCTGGCGCGCTACATGCAGATCCTCAGCCCGGAGCTGTGTGCCTTCCTCGCAGGCCGGGCGATCAACATCCACCACTCGTTCCTGCCGGGATTCAAGGGCGCCAACCCCTACCGGCAGGCCCACACCCGCGGCGTGAAGCTGATCGGGGCGACGGCCCACTTCGTGACCAGTGACCTGGACGAGGGGCCGATCATCGAGCAGAACGTCGTGCGGGTGGACCACACCATGTCGGTGGCGAAGCTGGTGCGCAAGGGCCAGAACCAGGAGTCCCAGACCCTGGCGGAGGCCGTGCGCCTGTTCGCCGAGCACCGGGTGCTGGCCGACGCCAACCGAACGGTGATCTTCCGATGACCCGTCGGAAGGCGTGGACATGAGCGTCCTGGCGGACGCGGCACTGATCCTGCTGTTCATCCTCATCGGTGGCGTGTTCGCCGCGGCCGAGATGGCGCTGGTCAGCCTGCGCGACAGCCAGGTGAAGCAGCTCGCCACCCGCGGCAAGCGTGGCCGGGCGATCGAGAACCTGACCAGCAACCCGAACCTGTTCCTGTCCGCGGTGCAGATCGGGGTCACGCTGGCGGGATTCCTCTCCGCGGCCTTCGGTGGCGCCACGCTCGCGGACCGGCTCTCGCCGGTGCTGGTCGAGTGGGGACTCCCGGAGCCGATCGCAGGGACGGTCTCCCTCGTGGTGATCACGGTGGTGATCTCCTACTTCTCCATCGTCGTGGGCGAGCTCACCGCCAAGCGTCTGGCGATGCAGCGCGCCGAGGGCTTCGCGCTGGCGCTGGCCCCGCTGGTGTCGGGGATCGCGACCGTGATGCGCCCCGTGATCTGGCTCCTGGGGGTGTCCACCAACCTGCTGGTCCGGCTCCTCGGGGGCGACCCGAAGCAGGCCAGGGACGAGGTCAGCAACGAGGAGCTGCGCGCCATCGTGGCCGGCTCCCACAGTCTCGGCAGCGTCGAGCGCAGCATCGTCGACGAGGTCTTCGACGCCGGGGAGCACAGCCTGCGCGAGGTGATGGTGCCGCGCACCGAGGTGACCTTCCTGCCGGCGGACATGCCGGTGCAGCGCGCCTACCGCGAGGTCCGCGGCGCCCCCCACTCGCGCTACCCCGTGACCGACGGCTCGGTCGACCGGGTGATCGGATTCCTGCACGTGCGGGACCTGATGGACCTCGAGGGCGCGGCCCGCCGGGGCGAGCTGCGCTCGATCGTGCGTCCCATCCTCAGCCTCCCCGAGACCGTCCGCATCCTGCGCGCACTCAGCTCCATGCGGGCCGCCGGCGCCCACATGGCCATCGTCCGTGACGAGTACGGGGGCACCGCCGGCATCGTGACCATGGAGGACCTGATCGAGGAGATCATCGGCGACATCACCGACGAGTACGACGTCGTGGGGGAGACCATCGTCGACGAGGTGAACCGCATCGACGGCCTCACCACCATCGAGGAGTTCGCCGAGGCCAGCGGGCACGTGATCCCGGAGGGCCCCTACGACACCGTGGCCGGCTACGTGATGTCCAGGCTCGGGCGGCTGCCGGCCGTCGGGGACCGCGTCACCGTCGCGCTCGAGAGCACGGGGCCGGTACCGGAGGAGGGAGCCGTCGGGATGTCGTTCACGTTCGTCGTCTCGGAGCTGGACGGCCGCCGAGCCGCCCGGCTCACGGTGATCAGGGGCACCGACCCCGCTGTCGGCCTGGAGCCGGCGCAGCAGGAGGGGGTCTCGGATGGATGACGGCTCGAGGCTGCTGACCGGTCCCGACGTGGAGCCGCTGCTGCGCGTCGCGGTGGAGCACGCGGGCGGCCAGATGCTCAACTGGTCGCTGGACCACGTGGACACCAACCCGGAGCACTCCACCACCGCGACCTACCTGGCGCAGGTGCGCTGGCCCTACGGTGACCGCAGCGAGTTGCTGGGGGTCAGCGCACGCTCGGGGGAACTGGTCGAGTCCGACGCCAATGCCGAGATCTTCGCCGACGGCAACCGTGAGGTGGCAGTGTGGATCTACCCCAACGACCCGGACCTCCCCGGCCTGCCGAGGGCGGCCTTCCCGGACCAGCTCGCCACCCTGCTCAACGAGGAGAACACGCTCGGCCGTCCCGTCACGGCGGAGCAGCTCAGCCTGACCATGATCGGCTACCGACCGCGGCGTCGGGCCGTGGTGAAGCTCGTGGTCAACGACCCGCGTGAGGTCTTCTACATCAAGGTGTTGCGGCCCAAGCTGTTCAGCGACGTCCTGGGCAAGCACCTGATGCTGCGCGCCGCCGGCGTGCCCGCGCCCGAGGTGGCGCTGCACACCACGGACAACCTGATGATGCTGCGGGAGCTCCCCGGCAGGGCGATGGCCAAGGCGATCTTCGAGCCGGGCGACCCGTGCACGGCGGAGCAGCTGATCGGCGCGCTGGACGCGATGCCCGCCTCGGTCTCCGAGCTGGAGCGCCGGCCACCCTGGTCCGACGCCGTGGCGCACTACGCGGGCATGGTCACGGCTGCGCTGCCCGACGTGGGTCCGGACCTCGACTGGGCGAGCCGCACGATCACCGCCGGACTCGCTGGCTACCCGCCCGGTGACGAGCCCACCCACGGCGACTTCCACGAGGGGCAGCTGCGCGTGGCCGACGGCCGCCTGGTCGGGATCCTCGACGTCGACACCATCGGTCCCGGCCGCCGCGCCGACGACCTGGCCTGCCTGATCGCCCACCTGTCCACGATCCAGCGGATGAACCCGCAGCAGGCGGCCAAGGTGCGCGATCTCCTCGCCCGCTGGGTGCCGGTCTTCGACGAGCGCGTGGACCCCCTCGAGTTGCGGCTGCGGGCCGCGGCGGTGGTCATCAGCCTCGCCACCGGCCCCTACCGGGGGCAGGAACCCAACTGGCAGGAGACCACGCGACAGATGGTCCGCTCGGCCCTTGCGCTTGTCAGGCAGGTGGCCTGAGATTGCAGGTCGGTAACGATTGGCGGGTCGGTGTGCATTCGCTATATAGGGCGCAGTATCTTCAGGTAGCCCATCAGCCTCAGGAGGATCTGAAGTGAAGAAGAACCTGTTCAAGCTTGCCGCCGTCCTCGGCGCGAGCGCACTCGCGCTCACCGCGTGTGCGGAAGCCCCGCCGGAGACGACCACGGAGCCTTCCGTTTCCGACACCGTCGCGGAGGAGCCCACCACGGAGGAGACCACCACCGCGGAGGAGACCACCACCGAGACCGCCGCCGCCACCGACTTCAAGGCCTGCATGGTCTCCGACTCGGGCGGCTTCGACGACAAGTCCTTCAACGAGACCGCCTACAACGGACTCCTCCAGGCACGCGACGACCTCGGCATCGAGACCGCTGAGATCGAGTCGAACGCCGAGTCCGACTTCGCGCCCAACGTCCAGGCAATGATCGGCGCGAACTGCAACATCGTGGTCACCGTCGGCTTCCTGCTCGCCACCGCCACCGAGGCCGCCGCCAAGCAGAACCCCGAGGTCGACTTCGCCATCGTCGACAACTCCTCCTTCGAGGGCGTCGACAACGCCAAGGGCCTGATCTTCAACACGGCCGAGTCCTCCTTCCTCGCCGGCTACCTCGCCGCCGCCATGTCCGAGACCGGCACCGTCGGCACCTTCGGTGGCGCCAAGATCCCGACCGTGACGATCTTCATGGACGGCTTCGCGCAGGGCGTGGCCCACCACAACGAGGTCAAGGGCACCGACGTCAACGTCATCGGCTGGAACGCGGAGACCCAGGACGGCCAGTTCGTCCCCGGCGACGACCCGTTCCAGAACCAGGCCGGTGGCCGCGACACCGCCAACACCCTGATCGCCCAGGGCGCCGACATCATCCTCCCCGTGGCCGGCCCGGCCGGGCTCGGTGGCCTGCAGGCCGCCCAGGCCTCCGGTGGCAAGGTCAACGCCATCTGGGTGGACACCGACGGCTGCATCTCCGCTGCCGAGTACTGCTCCTCGATCATCACCTCGGTCTACAAGGGCATGGACGTGGCGGTCTTCGAGGCCATCCAGGCCTCCATGGCCGGCGAGCTCACCTCGGACCCGTTCGTCGGGACCCTGGAGAACGAGGGCACCGGTCTCTCCCCGTTCAACGAGTTCGAGGACAAGGTCTCCGACGAACTGAAGGCGGAGCTCGACCAGCTCACCGCCGACATCATCTCCGGTGACATCGTCATCACCTCGACGGCACAGCCGAAGTGATCTGATCCAACCTGTGGAGGGCCTGATCGGGAGTCCGCTCCCGCTCAGGCCCTCCATTTGCTTGAATTGCTACCAGTTCCAAACCCACGGCCAACGGCGGCCCGTTATCAGGAGGACATGTGACAGCCACGGTCACTGACCAGGTGTTGCGGCTCGAGGGCATCACCAAACGCTTCGGCGCGCTGACGGCCAACGACAGCATCACGGTGGACCTCGTCCCCGGCCGGATCCACTGCCTCTTGGGCGAGAACGGCGCCGGCAAGTCGACGCTGATGAACATCCTGTACGGGCTCCTGGAAGCCGACGACGGCACCATCAGCATCGGTGACCGCGAACTGCACCTGACCAGCTCCAAGAAGGCGATGGCGGCCGGCATCGGCATGGTGCACCAGCACTTCATGCTCATCCCCGTGTTCACCGTCGCCGAGAACCTCGTCCTGGGCCGCGAGCCGGGCAGCTTCGGGCTGCTCGACCTGGGTGCCGCCCGGAAGAAGGTCCGCGAGCTCTCGGACCGCTACAAGCTCGACGTCGATCCCGACGCGCTCGTGGAGAACCTGCCCGTGGGCGTCCAGCAGCGGGTCGAGATCCTCAAGGCGCTGGCCAACGACGCCCACTACCTGGTCTTCGACGAGCCGACGGCGGTGCTCACGCCGCAGGAGATCGACGAACTGATGGAGATCATGCGCGCCCTGCGTGACGAGGGCCGCGCCATCTGCTTCATCACCCACAAGCTGCGCGAGGTCCGTGCCGTCGCCGACGACATCACGGTCATCCGCCGCGGCAAGGTGGTCGGTCGGGCGGAGCCCAGCGCTTCCGAGTCCGAGCTGGCCGAACTCATGGTGGGACGGGCCGTGAACCTGAAGGTGGACAAGGACCAGCCACAGCGCTCCGGCGAGCGCCTCGTGCTGGAGGGATTCACGGTCGCCGACCATGCGGGCCACATCGTCGTCGACCACCTCGACCTGACCGTCGAGGGGGGCGAGGTGCTCTGCGTCGCCGGTGTCCAGGGCAACGGCCAGAGCGAGCTCGCCGCCGCCCTGCTGGGGACCCTGCCCGTAGTGGCCGGTACCGCGACCCTCGATGGCGTGGACATCACCCACGCGCCCCCGAAACAGACCATCGCCGCCGGCCTCGGCTTCGTGCCCGAGGACCGGCAGCGCGACGGGTTCGTCGGCGACTTCTCGATCGCCGAGAACCTGGTGCTGAACCGGCCGCAGGAGTTCGCGAACTCGGGCAACCTGAAGCTCAAGGACATCTCCCGCAACGCGAAGGAGCGGATCGAGGAGTTCGACATCCGCACCTCGGGGGAGGACCAGTTCGTCAAGGCCCTCTCCGGTGGCAACCAGCAGAAGGTGGTGCTGGCGCGCGAGCTCTCGCGGCCGCTCAGCCTGCTGATCGCCAACCAACCCACCCGCGGCGTCGACGTCGGCGCCATCGAGTTCCTGCACAAGCGCATCATCGAGGAGCGCGACCGCGGCACCGCAGTGCTGATCGTCTCCACCGAGCTCGACGAGGTCGAGTCCCTCGCGGACCGGATCGCCGTGATGTACCGGGGCGGGATCGTGGGGGTCGTCCCACCGGACACGCCACGAGAGGTGCTGGGCCTGATGATGGCCGGCATCAGGCAGGACGAGGGCACCGAGGAGGCCAGCGATGACTGAGGAGAGTGCGGCCGAGAAGGTCGTCACGGTGGCGCCGGGAACGGCGCCCCGCAGCCGGCGCTGGGTCGGGGTGGCGACCACCCTGATCGCCCTGGTGCTGGCCTTCCTGGTCGGTGCCGTGGTGATGGTGGTCTCGGACCCGAACGTCGTGAGCAAGTTCGCCTACTTCTTCAGCCGCCCGGGCGATGCCCTGGGCGCGGCCTGGGACAAGGTCGTCCTTGCGTTCGGCGCGCTGATCCGCGGGTCGCTTGGCTCCTGGGGAGCCGTCACGGAGACCACCGCGCAGGCCACGCCGCTGATCTGCGCCGGTCTCGGCGTCGGGCTCGCGTTCCGTGCGGGCCTGTTCAACATCGGCGGCCAGGGGCAGGCCATCTGGGGCGCCATCGTCGGCGCCTGGATCGGGTTCAGCCTCACCGGGGTCCCGATGGCGCTGCACATCCCGCTGGCCCTGATCTGCGCGATCGCCTTCGGTGCGGCGTGGGGCGGGATCGCAGGCTTCCTGAAGGCCCGCACGGGCGCCCATGAGGTGATCAGCACCATCATGCTGAACCACATCGCCGGTGGCCTGCTCGGCTACTTCCTCATCACGCCCCTGTTCCAGATGCCCGGCCGAACGGACCCGATCTCCCCGCAGGTGGAGTGGACAGCCGTGCTGCCCAGGCTGGCGGGCACGCGCCTGCACGTGGGCTTCCTGCTCGCCCTGCTCGCAGCCTTCGCCGTCTGGTGGCTCCTCGAACGCACCACCCTCGGCTTCCAGATCCGGGCCGTGGGACACAATCCGCACGCTGCTGAGACGGCGGGCATGAGCGTCGGCCGCGTCACGATCGTCGCCATGTCACTGGCCGGTGGGCTGGCCGGTCTGGCCGGGGCGCAGATGGTCCTGGCGCCCACCCTGCTGACCAGTTATCCACCGCAGCTGTCCTCCGGCATCGTGGGCGGCGTCGGCTTCGACGCCATCACCGTGGCGCTGCTGGGCCGGTCGCGGCCGCTGGGCATCGTCGGTGCCGGCCTGCTGTTCGGAGCCATGAAGGCCGGCGGCCTGACGATGAGCGCGGAGGCGCAGACCCCCTCGGAGCTCACCGCCCTGATCCAGGCCCTGATCGTGCTGTTCGTGGCAGCACCCAAGTTCGTCACCTGGCTGGTGCCGGCGCTGCGGGATCGGCGCTCGGCCAGGCCCGCCTCGGCCCCGAAGTCGAAGAAGGAGGTCTCGGCATGACCGCGACGCAAACAGGGTCGCTCGGCACCGACAACGTGGCCGCGGTCGAGGCGGGCCAGGACCGCGTCCAGCGGCTCTCCACCGGTGGGCTGCTGCTAGTGGTGGGGCTGCTGCTGGTGTGGGCCGTGTTCTCCTCCGACGGTGTTGCCAGGATCGCGCTGTCGGACGCGTTCGACGCGGTGCAGCTGCCCGTGATCCCGCTGCCCGGCACCGTCACAGTCGCGATCTGCGCCGTGCTGGTGCTCGCCGCCGCCGTGGCGTTCCTGGCCAATCGTGGGGCCGGCCGGGTCCGCAGGATCCTGGGCATCCTCGCCGGTGTGGCCGTGGTACTCGGGTTCGTCACCTGGGTGGCCGCCGGCAGCACGCTGCCGTTCACGCTCACGAACCAGTTGCGTGGCACCCTCGCGGTGGCCACGCCCTTGGTGCTGGGAGCGCTGTGCGGCGTGTTCTCCGAGCGTGCAGGCGTCGTGAACGTCGCGATCGAGGGCCAGTTCCTGACCGCCGCCTTCGCGGCCGGCATCACCGCCTCGCTCACCAAGTCGCTGCTCGCCGGGCTGTTCGCCGGCGTGCTCGCCGGTGTGGCGATGGCGGCCGTCCTGGCGCTGTTCAGCCTGAAGTACCTGATGGACCACGTCATCCTCGGCGTCGTTATCAACCTGCTGGCCTCCGGGCTCACCGGCTTCCTGTTCAAGCAGCTGGTCAGCTCCGACGTGGGCAGGTACAACGCGGTGCCGATCATGCCGCGGATCGCCATCCCGCTCCTGGACAGGATCCCCTTCCTGGGGCCGATCCTGTTCAACCAGACGGCGCTGGCCTACATCGCCATCCTGGCGGTCCCGGTCTCCTGGTTCCTGCTGTTCAAGACCAAGTGGGGCCTGCGCGTGCGCTCCGTGGGTGAGCACCCGCACGCCGCCGACACCGTCGGCATCAACGTGGTGTGGACCAAGTCCGCATCCGTGCTCCTGGGCGGCGTGATGGCGGGGCTGGGTGGCGCCTACTTCACGATCGGCTCCACCGGCGCGTTCCGGCCGGACCTGACCGTGGGCAACGGCTTCATCGCGCTGGCGGCCCTCATCATGGGCCGCTGGCACCCCGTGCTGGCCGCATTGATGGCGCTGTTCTTCGGCTTCGTCACGCAGCTCGGCCAGACGCTGAACCCGCTCGGCAGCCCCATCGACAGCACCTTCCTGCTGATGCTGCCGTACGTGGCCACGATCATCGCCGTCGCCGGTCTCGTCGGGCGGGTCCGCGGACCCGCGGCCGACGGCCAGCCATTCATCAAGTCATCCTGACAGGGGAGGTCCAGATGTCCGAGGAGTTCGACTGGGACTCGTTGCGCGCCACCGCCGTGGAGGCGTCGCAGCGTGCCTACGTGCCGTACTCGAGGTACCCCGTCGGCGCCGCCGCAGTGGTCGACGACGGTCGTGTCGTGTCCGGCTGCAACGTGGAGAACGCCAGCTACGGCGTCACCCTGTGCGCAGAGTGCGGGTTGGTCTCGGCCCTCGCCCTCGGCGGGGGAGGCCGACTGGTGCGGTTCACCTGCGTGGATGGCAACGGCGACGTACTGATGCCGTGCGGGCGCTGCCGCCAACTGCTCTACGAGTTCGGGGGCCCCGAGCTCGTGATGGAGACCCCGGAGGGCATCCGCACGCTCGACGACGTGCTGCCCCAGGCGTTCGGGCCCCAACACCTCCAGTAGGTTGGCTGCCCGAACCGATAGCTTGGGAGCCATGCCCGCGTACCGCTACCCGCCGCCACCACCCGGATGGGCTCCGCCGCCGGGTTGGGTGCCACCACCCGGGTGGTCGCCGCCAGCGGGTTGGCAGCCGCCGGCCGACTGGGTGCCGCCTCCCGATTGGCCGAGGCAGTGGCTGCCACCCGGTTGGGAGCCGGGCCGACCTCGGCCACGGGTGACCCCGGAGCAGCGCGAGGCCCGCGGGCAGGCCCTGCTGTACAGCCTCGGTGCCGCCGTCACCCTGGCCGGGCTGGTGCTGCTGCTGGGCATGGCATTCGAGCTGGGGGCGGCCGTCCTCACCTACGCATTCGCCCTCGGCCTGGGCGTCGTCACTCTCGTGCTGGCCTGGCGCACCGGCGCCAACGGGCTGATCGCGCCGTTGGTCGTCGTCTCCGGTGCCTTGGCCACGTGGTCGGCGATGGGGGCCGAGCGGGAGGAAGGACTGCCCGGCTGGCTCGGAGTCCTGCTGGCGAGCGTCGCCCTGGCGCTGGCCGCCCTCGTCATCCGGCGATGGCACCTGGGCAACGCGCTGGTCTGGCTGGCGTGGCTCGTGTTCGTCGGGGCGGTCGTCTTCCAGGGGTCCCCGGCCGCGGTGTTCGCGCCGGCGCTGCTGTTGGCGGCCACCATCGCGCGTCCGTGGGCGAACCAGCAGGTCCTGGTGTCGGTGGCCTTCCTGCTCCAGATGGTGGTCACACCCGTCTCCTTCACCTCCGGACTGCCCACCTACCTGATGCTCGGCTCGGCCCTCGCGGTCGGCGTCCACCTCGTCGGTTTCCAACGCGCCCTCCCCGTTGCCCGACAGCCATGGCCCGTCCTCCTGCTGTTGTTCGTCGGGGCCTGGGGCGGTGCCCTCGCGGGCGACGCCGTCGTGCCGTGGCTCTCGCTGCTGGTGGCCGGGGCCGGGTGCCTGCTGGCCGTCGCGCTACCGGTGCCCGAGGGTGCCCGGCCTGACCCGAACCGAAGCCAGGACCTGTTCCTGACCGTATCGGTCTCCGCACTGGCCGTCTCGCTGCTCGTCGGTCTGGTCGACTCCCCGGTCGAGCACATGGTGTTGGTGGTGCTGGCGATCGTGGTCCAACTCCGGCCGCTGGCCCGACGGCGGCTGTTCTCGGGTCTGATCCGCGGCGTCCCCACGTTCCTGGCCTTCTTCGCCACCATCGAGGCCAGCCTCGGCGTCTGGGGGGACCCCGAGGCCGTGCTGGCCGTGCCCGTCGTGCTCCTGCAGGCGGTACTGCTCAGCGTGCTGGGGGTGGCCATCATGGTGTTCCGGCACGGGCCGCCCTCACCGGTTCCCGACGCCATCCGATTGCTGGTCGGCCTCTACCTCGCCGGCTACGCCGTGGTGATCGGTGGCGCCTGGCTGGGCCGGCAGTTCGGCGACACGAACGGCGGGTTCCTGGCGGGGCACGCCCTCGCATCCGTCTGCTGGATGCTCGTGGCTGCCGCGATCGCAGTGCGGCGCCGCAGCACCAACCCGGCAGCCGACCTGACGGTCGCGGCCATCATCGCCGTGGCGGCCGCCGGCAAGCTCGTACTGTTCGACATGCAACTCCTCGGCGGCATCCCCCGCGTGGCCGTCTTCCTCGGCTGTGGTGTCCTCATGATGGGCATCGCGTTCCTGCGGCAACGCAGGGGACTGCAGCAGGCCTCGTCCGCAGCCCCGCCGCAGCACCCCGGCCCGCCACCCCAGTTCCGGCCCGGGCAGCAGCCCGTGCCACCACCCCAGCACCAGCAGCCCGGCCCTCCGCCGGCGCAGCGCTGGTACGGCCCTGAAGGAGGACCAGATGCTCAGCATTGACGACCTGCGCGGACTGCCGAAGGTGGCGCTGCACGACCACCTCGACGGGGGCCTGCGCCCACAGACCGTGATCGAGCACTGCGCCGCCAACGGCCACGAGCTGCCGACGACCGATCCGGAAGAGCTGCGCAGGTGGTTCTTCGAGGCCGCCGACTCCGGCACGCTGGTGCGCTACCTCGAGACGTTCGACCACACCGTCGCTGCCATGCAGACCGCGGAGCAGATCAAGCGCGTCGCCCACGAGTTCGTGCTCGACCAGGCCCTCGACGGGGTCGTCTACGCGGAGGCGCGCTACGCCCCCGAGCAGCACCTGGGCCAGGGACTGACCCTCGGTGAGGTCGTCGAGGCGGTCCGCGACGGCCTTGACTCCGGGATGGCCGAGGCAGAGGCGTCGGGGCACGCCATCGTCGCCCGCCAGCTGGTGACCTCAATGCGCCACGGTGAGCCGACGCTCGCCATCGCCGAGCTCGCGGTCGAGTACCGCGACCAGGGCGTGGCCGGCTTCGACATCGCCGGCGCCGAGGACGGCTTCCCGCCCTCACGCTTCCGGGAGGCGTTCGAGTACCTGCGGCGCGCATCCGTCTTCTACACGATCCACGCGGGGGAGGCCTCCGGGCCCGAGTCGATGTGGGAGGCCATCCAGCTGTGCCACGCGAACAGGATCGGCCACGGCGTGCGGATCGTGGAGGACATCACCCGCGACGAACAGGGACGCGCGCGGCTCGGGCGCCTGGCCTCCTACGTCCGCGACGCACAGATCCCGCTGGAGGTGGCGCCGTCGTCGAACCTGCAGACCGGCATCGCCGACACCATCGCGGAGCATCCCGTCGGGACTCTCTGGAAGCTCGGATTCAACGTCACCATCAACTGCGACAACCGCCTGCAGAGCGCCACGACCATGAGCCGCGAGTTCGAGCGCCTCGTGACCGACCTCGGCTGGGGGATCGACGACGTCGAGCGCGCCACGCTCAACGCGATGAACGCGGCGTTCCTGCCGCACGACGAGCGGGTGGCCCTCATCCAGGGCATCATCAAGCCGTCCTACACCGCCTTCCGCGCTGGCTGGGACTCGTGATCGTCGC
The DNA here is from genome assembly GCF_007197885.1 of Tessaracoccus rhinocerotis. Lineage (GTDB taxonomy): Bacteria > Actinomycetota > Actinomycetes > Propionibacteriales > Propionibacteriaceae > Arachnia > Arachnia rhinocerotis. Next base: position 570,321 of record NZ_VKKG01000001.1, on the reverse strand, counting down.
AGCCTGCGACGGGTCAGCCCTCTCGAACCCCGGCCCGGCTGGTTGGGCCTGGTACATCAGCGACGACATCTGGGCCGCCGGGGGCTGGGACCACGGCACCAACAACATGGGCGAGCTGATGGCCGTGCTCGACCTGCTGCAGTCGACCGCGCACACCGGGGAACCGCTGCGCATCCTCGCCGACTCCCAGTACGTCATCAACTCGCTCACCAAGTGGCTGCCGGGCTGGAAGCGGCGCGGCTGGAAGAAGGGCGACGGCAAGCCCGTCCTCAACGTGGAGCTCATGAAGCAGCTCGACGAGGCGCTCCAGGGCCGCGACGTCACGTTCGAGTGGGTCAAGGGCCACGCCGGGCACGTCATGAACGAGGCCGCCGACGAGCGCGCGCGGGCAGCTGCCACGGCGTTCATGCAGGGCCGGGAGCCCGACGTCGGACCCGGTTTCCCGGCCGCCGACGCGAAGGCCCGCTCGCAGGTGTTCGCGCCCAACTCGGTGGAGGAGACACCCGCCCTGTTCCAACTCGAGGAACCCGACGCCGAACCCGGCCCCACGACCCCGGGCTCCGCGAGTCCTCGGGTGAAGGCCGCCCTGCTGGCCGCGACGAGGCAGTTGCTCTCCGACGACGTCCGCACCGACGCCGCGAGGCTGGCGGAACTGCTGCACCCCGACTTCGTGGCCCACGGCGTCGACGGCGAGGTCATTGCCGCCGACCACGGGGCCTGGCGTGAGACGTCGCCTGAGTTCGAGGTGCTCGCCATGGACGCCTACTCCGAGTCCCTGGTCGGGGTGCGCTGGCTGCAGGGAGACAAGCAGCGGCGGCTCCGCTTCAACCTGTGGCAGAAGACCCCGGCGGGCTGGAAGCTGCGCTTCGCGCAGGTCACTGCCCAGCAGTAGCGGCCAGTCGGCGCAGCACCGCCAGGGCCTCGTCGGTCCTGTCGACGGGTGAGGACCGATGCCATCGCCCCATGTCGACCGAATCCGGATCCGGCCGGGGGCATCGGCGTAGAGTCGGTCTCCCGCCCAGCCCGGGCGTACCGGGGGACCAGGAGAAGGGAATCACGCATGGCCGCATACAAGGTTGGCTACTTCGTCGGCAGCCTCTCGTCCACCTCGATCAACAGGCTGCTGTCCAAGGCACTGCTCAAAGTGGCACCGCCGGACCTCGAGTTCACCGAGATCGGTATCAAGGACCTGCCGCTGTACTCGCCGGACCACGACTCCGACTATCCCCCGGAGGGCCGCGCGCTCAAGGACGCGATCGCCGGGGTGCAGGCGCTCCTGTTCGTCACCCCCGAGTACAACCGCTCGGTGCCGGGAGCGCTCAAGAACGCCATCGACTGGGCCTCGCGGCCATGGGGTGAGAACTCGTTCGACCACGTGCCGGTCGGCATCATCGGGGCCTCCATCGGGAGCATCGGGACCGCCGTGGCCCAGCAGAGCCTGCGGGCGGTGATGGCGTTCTGCAACGCCAGGCTGATGACGGCGCCGGAGGCCTACATCCACCTGCGCACCGACGCCATCAGCGACAGCGGTGAGATCAACGACGAGGAGCTCGGCGCGGTCCTGACCGCCTACATGGCGGAGTTCCGCGAGCACGTCGAACGCGTGCTGACGGTGCTGCCCAGGGGTTGATGGTTCGGGGGCCGGGTCCGGCAGCGATAGGATGTCGCGCATGTGTGCTGATGTTCTTGCTGCCGTCGCCTGGCCCTACGCCAATGGCCCCCGTCACATCGGACACGTCTCGGGCTTCGGTGTGCCCTCCGACGTGTTCTCCCGCTTCATGCGGATGAGCGGCCACAACGTGCTGATGGTCTCCGGCACCGACGAGCACGGCACCGCCATCCAGGTCAAGGCGGAGCAGGAGGGCCTGACGGCCCGGGAGTGTGCGGACAAGTACCACCGCATCATCGCCACGGACCTGCAGGGACTGGGCCTGTCCTACGACCTCTACACGCGCACGACAACCCCGAACCACTACCGCGTGGTGCAGGAGGTGTTCACGGCCCTGCACGACAACGGCTACGTGGTGGCGAAGACCCAGATGGGCGCCATCTCGCCCTCCACGGGCCGCACCCTGCCGGACCGCTTCATCGAGGGCACCTGCCCGATCTGCGGCTTCGACGGCGCCCGCGGCGACCAGTGCGACAACTGCGGCAACCAGCTCGACCCGGCCGACCTCATCGACCCGCGCTCCCGGATCAACGGCGAGGCGCCCAAGTTCGTCGAGACCGAGCACTTCTTCCTCGACCTGCCCAAGACCGCCGAGAAGCTGGGGGAGTGGCTCGACACGCGCAAGGACTGGCGCCCCAACGTCCTCAAGTTCAGCCACAACCTGCTGGCCGACCTGCGTCCGCGCGCCATCACGCGCGACCTCGACTGGGGCGTCCCCGTCCCCCTCGACGGCTGGCGCGACGCCGCCATGAAGCGCATCTACGTGTGGTTCGACGCGGTCATCGGCTACCTGTCGGCCTCCATCGAGTGGGCCCGCCGCAGCGGCGACCCGGAGGCCTGGCGCAAGTGGTGGAACGCGGAGACCGCGCAGTCGTTCTACTTCATGGGCAAGGACAACATCGTCTTCCACTCCGTGATCTGGCCCAGCATCCTGCTCGGCGCCAACGGCCAGGGCGAGGTGGGCGGCGACGTCCACGCGGCCCTCGGCGAGCTGCAGCTGCCCACCGAGGTGGTCTCCTCGGAGTTCCTCACCATGAAGGGCTCCAAGGTCGCCAGTTCGCGCGGCGCCTCCATCTTCGTCGGCGACTTCCTCGCCGAGTTCGGCCCCGACGCGCTGCGCTACTACATCGCCGTCGCCGGTCCCGAGAACCAGGACACGGACTTCACCTGGGAGGAGTTCGTCCGCCGCATCAACTTCGAGCTCGCCAACGAGTGGGGCAACCTCGTCAACCGTTCCATCTCCATGGCCCACAAGAACAACGGTGCGATCCCCGAGGCCGACGAGCTCACGGCCGAGGACCAGGAGATCCTGGCAGAGGCGCGCAAGGCCTTCGACGTCGTGGGTGCGCACCTGGCGGCACGTCGCTTCAAGCTGGGCATCACCGAGGCCATGCGCATCGTCGGCCTGGCCAACAAGTACCTCTCGGACATGGAGCCGTGGAAGCTGAAGGACCAGCCCGGACGCCGCGACACCGTCCTGCACGTCGCCCTGCAGGTGGTCAGCGACTGCAACACGCTGCTGACCCCGTTCATGCCGCACGCCGCCCAGCAGATCCACGAGGCGCTCGGCAACCAGGGCACCTGGGCCGCGCTGCCGGAGCTGGTGGAGGTCTCCGAGGAGGGCCTCGACTACCCGATCCTGCAGGGCGACTACGCTTCGGAGCAGGCGGTGTGGGAGTCCCGCCCGATCGTCGCCGGCACCCCCCTGGCCAAGCCGTCCCCGCTGTTCGCGAAGGTGGACGAGAAGCTGGCCGAGACCGGACCCAGCTGGGCTCCGATCACCACCGAGGCCTGAGCCGGCGAGGGTCAGTCCAGGCAGAACTCGTTGCCCTCAGGGTCGGACATCACGATCCAGCCGGCACTCAGCGGCGGGGCGGGTTCGTGCCGCCTCAGCCGTGTGGCGCCCAGGGTGAGCAGCCGCTCGCACTCCCGCTCGAGAGCCGCCATCCGCTCGTCCCCGGACAACCCCTCGGCCGCCCTGACGTCGATGTGGAGGCGGTTCTTCGCGGTCTTCGGCTCGGGGACCCGCTGGAAGAAGACCCGCGGACCGACGCCGTCGGGATCGACGAGAGCGAAGCGTGAGTCCCACTCGGACTCCGGCACCCCCATCTCCTCCAGCGCCCGGAACCAGGCCTGCAGCGTCTCCTCGGGAGTGCCGATCCGTCCGCCGGGGGGCGGGTCCACCGCGTAGCCGAGCAGGTCGGCCCAGAAGAGGCCCAGCACCTGCGGCGAATGGGCGTCGAACGTGAGTTGGATCCTCGCAGCCATGCACCCAGAGTGTCACAGGGGGCGTCGGCCGTGCAGGCCGAAGCTCACCAGGAGCCGAAGCTTCCGCCACCGCCGGAGAAGCCGCCGCCGCCTGAGAAGCCGGAGCCACCCGAGGAGCCCGAGGACGCCATCTGCGCCTGCATGTTGGCGCTGGCGGCCTGGCTCATCACCTGGTTGAAGTCGTGGCTGAAGTTGTTCAGGCTCATCGAGAAGAACGCGTAGTTGTACAGGTTGGCGCCGTAGTACCAGCTGAGGTCCGGCTCGTAGACGCCGCGGGCGCCGAGGTCGGCGAAGATCTTCGCCCAGCGGTCCGCGACGCCGAAGATCATCGCGTAGGGCAGGTAGCGACTGAACACGTCGATGCCCTCCTCGAACTTGATCTGGTCGGCCTCCGCGGTGCGCAGGTACAGCTCGAAGCCCTTGGCCTGTGCCAGCACCGCGGATCCCCTGGCCGAGCGGGTGCGGAACTTGCTGGACATCACCATCAGGCCGATGCCGATGACGATGACGGGCAGGCCCACGAGCCCCCAGCCGATCTGGGCGAGGGCGAAGGTGAGGATCGCGCCGGCGATGGCCAGGGCGATGCCGCCGATCATCGGCGTCAGCTGGGCATGGTTCGGGTTCTTCTTGAACCAGCCGAGGTCTACGACGCGCTTGTAGAGGCGCTCCTTGGTCTTGGGCTGGACCGCGTGGTACTCGGCGTCGGAGAGCTCGCGCATGCCGACGCTGTCGCCGTGGGCGAAGACGGCCTCCAACAGCTTCGACTCGTACTTGACGAGCTCGTCGGCGCGGTTCGGCGTCCGGGTGAGGACGTGCCCGGTGCCCCGCTCGTCGGTGGCCTGGATCTTCATGTGGCCGCGGACCGCGAGGTCGATGAGGGTGGCGGAGACGTCGATGCTGTCCGCCGTGGTGTCCATCAGGGTGCCGATCTCGCCGGGGCGCGCGCCCTTCGGGGGCTGGAACGCGACGGCGACGTTCTGCCTGCCGGACCTGACGCCGGTCCTGCCCTTCTCGCCCTCCTTCGGGGTGAGGCCGGGGGTGAGGCCCAGGTAGACCTCGTCGCGGGCGTGGCGGCGGCTGATGCCGACCAGGGCGGCGATGGCGCCGATGCCGAGGATGCCCGTGGCGATCCCCGTGCCCGCGTTCACCTCGAACATGTTGCCCGGGTGGACGCGGCGGGTCTTGATCTGCTCGACACCGCCGAAGGTGCCGGCCGGGAACCCGGCGACGATCTGTACGGGCTCGCCCGGGGCCAGGTCGCCGACGCTGTAGGTGGCGGTGCCGCCGGAGGAGTTGCTGGTGCACTCGGTGCCGAAGTTCGCGCCGTGGAAGCAGGCGGTCTGCGAGACGTCGGCGGGGCCGTTCACGGTGAACTGGACGTCGCTCATGGCGCTCGCCATCGCTGTCGAGATCGGGGTCCAGTTGAACTCGTCCATCCCTGACTCCGGGTGGTCGGAGACGATCAGGCCCTCGACGTTGTAGCTGACCGTGTAGGACTGCGGGCTCCGGTAGACCGTGTCCTCCTCCCCGACGCGGATCGTGACGTGTCCGCCACCGCGTTCCACCAGGGTGTCGGTGCGGGCCCCGGTGGAGGAGGTGACCTCGATGTCGGAGATGGGGAACGAGTACCACTCGTCGGGGTTCTGGCCGTCGGCCTGCCGGTCCACCAGGTCGATCAGTGGTCCGCGGCCGCTGCGCTGGCCGAAGTCAAGGGTCATCTCGATCGTGACGTGGGCCACGCCGTCCTCGCTCAGGTCCACCGTGGTGTGGAACTGCGTGTAGGGGGCGCCCTCGTCCGCCGCGGCCGGCGCCACGAGCGCCACCACCCCAAACAGGCCGATCACCAGTGAAGCCAGGACAGCACGCAACGCTCTCATGGGACAAGCGTACCGGCGATGCCAACCAGCCCGACGTCAGATCCCCAGCGCGGCCGCCATCTCGGCGCGCAGCCGTTCCAGTTCGGCCTCCGCCCGGGCGCGGGCGGCCGCGACGTCGGCGGACTCCTGCGGTGTCAGGACGACCTCCAGGTAGCACTTCAGCTTCGGTTCGGTGCCCGAGGGGCGGGCGACGACGTGGAGGCGGCGCCCCGTCAGCTCGACGGCGTCGGTGGGGGGCAGCTCCTGAGTGCCGGCCGACAGGTCCGTCACGGCCACCGGCTCGCCCAGCAGCAGCGACGGCGGCTCGGCCCGCAGCCTCGCCATGGCGTCTGTGATCACCGACAACTCATCGACGCGGACCGAGAGTTGGCTGGTGGCGTGCAGGCCGTGGGTGGCGACGATCTCGTCGAGCCGGTCGGCCAGGGTGCGGCCCCCGGCCTTCAGCTCGGCGACGAGGCGCAGCACGGTGAGGGCCGCGGTGAGTCCGTCCTTGTCCGGCACGGCGGCCGAGTCGCAGCAGTAGCCGATGGCCTCCTCGTACCCGAAGGCGAGGTCCGGCACCCTCCCGATCCACTTGAACCCGGTGAGCGTGGTGCGGTGCTCGCGTCCGGCCGCGGCGGCCAGGTCGCGCAGCAGTGTGGAGGACACCACGGAGTTGGCGAACTGGCCGGGGACCTCGCGCCGGATGGCGTAGTCGCCGAGGAGACCCCCCAGTTCGTCGCCGGTCAGCATCCGCCACCGGCCGTCGACGACGGCGGCCACGGCGCAGCGGTCGGCGTCGGGGTCGTTGGCCACCACGACGTCGGCGCCCTGCCGCTCGGCCAGCGCGAGGGCCAGGTCGATCGCGCCCTTCTCCTCCGGGTTGGGGAACGCGACGGTGGGGAAGGCCGCATCCGGCTCGGCCTGCTCCGCCACCTCCAGCGGGGCGGGGAAACCGGCGCCGTGCGCGACCGCACGCATGGGCGCGGCCCCGACGCCGTGCATCGCGGTGTGCACCCACGTCAGTTCGCGGGGCGCGTCGGCGGGCACGAGGGAGGCGGCGCGCTCGACATAGGCCGCGAGGAGTTCGTCGCCGACCCTCCGGAAGCTCGCGTCCCGCTCCAGCACGCCCAGGAGTTGTGGCGTGACCTTGCGGATGCACTCGGAGATCTCGCCGTCGACGGGCGGGACGATCTGGGAGCCGTCGCCCAGGTAGACCTTGTAACCGTTGTCCTCGGGCGGGTTGTGGGAGGCGGTCACGACGATGCCGGCCACACACCCCAGGTGCTGGATCCCGAAGGCGACGACGGGCGTGGGGGTGGGGCCTTCGGTGACGAGGGGCTCGAAGCCCGCGCCGGCGAAGATCTCAGCCGTCTCCCGTGCGAACTCGTCGGACTTGCGGCGGGCGTCGAACCCGATCAGGACCTTGCCTCCGGCGAGGCCCTGCTGGGTCAGCCAGGCCGCGAAACCGGCGGCTGCCTGGCCGACGACCACGCGGTTCATCTGTGCCGGTCCGGGGCCGATCCTGCCGCGCAAGCCCGCGGTGCCGAACTCGAGCGGGCCGGCGAAGGCGGTGCGGAGCTCCGCGAGGGCGTCCTGGTCGCCCCCCTCGGCGGCCGACAACAGGCCCTGGAGTTCGGCCACGGTGTCAGGATCCGGGTCCTCGGCGAGCCAGTCGCGGGCGTGTGCGAGCACTGCGTCGATCATCTCCGGGCCCTCCTACAGCACTCCGACGATGCCGGAAAGCAGTCCGGCCAGCCGCGGCCCGGCGTCCCTGCCGGCCTGCAGCACCTCGGTGTGGTCGAGGTCCGCCCCACCGAGGCCGGCGGCAGCGTTCGTGACCAGCGACAGCCCGAGGACCTCAAGCCCCGCCTCCCGGGCGGCGATGGTCTCCAGAGTGGTGGACATGCCGACGAGGTCGCCACCCAGCGCCCCGGCCATCCGCACCTCGGCGGGGGTCTCGTACTGGGGACCGCTGAACTGCACGTAGACGCCCTCGGGGAGGGAGTCGTCGACGCGGTGGGCCAGGGCGCGCAGCCGCCTGGAGTAGGCCTCGGTCATGTCGATGAAGGTGGCGCCGCGCAGGGGAGTGGCGCCGGTGAGGTTGATGTGGTCGCCGATCAGGACGACGGTGCCCGGCGCCCACGCCGGGTTGAGCCCGCCACAGCCGTTGGTCAGCACCAGCGTCGCGGCACCCCAGGCGGCCGCAGTGCGGACCCCGTGCACGACCGGCTCGACGCCCCGACCCTCGTAGTAGTGGGTGCGGCCCGTGAAGATGGCGGCCACCTTCCCGGCCGTGGTGCGCACCACGCGCAGCTCGCCACCGTGGCCGCTGACCACGGGCTTGCTGAATCCCGGGACGTCGCCGAGCGCGACCTGTCCCAGTGGCTCGCCGAGCTGGTCCGCGCCGGAGGACCAGCCGGAGCCGAGGACGAGCGCGATGTCGATCGAGGCCACCCCGAGGGTGTCCGCGAGGAAGCCGGCGGCGTCGCGCGCGGCCTGCTTGGGGTCTGTGGATCCTGTTGCTGCTGTGCTCACGCCGCCAGCCTAGTGTGACCTCGGCCAGCGCGTGCTGTGAAAGGATGGAGGGCGTGACGAAGGTAGTGATCATCGGTGGAGGACCCGGCGGGTACGAGGCGGCGCTGGTGGGGAGCCAGCTGGGTGGCGACGTCACCCTGATCGAACGCGACGGGCTCGGTGGTGCGGCGGTCCTGACCGACTGCGTGCCGTCGAAGACGCTGATCGCGACCGCCGAGGTGATGAGCACCATGCAGCGTGCCTCCGAGCTCGGCCTGCACTTCGAGGGCGACGACGACCTGGGCAGCGCCATCCACGTCGACCTGGCCCAGCTCAACGCCCGCGTCCGGGACCTCGCCACGGCGCAGTCCCACGACATCCGCTCCCGGCTCGACCGGGAGGGCGTCAACATGGTCCGCGGCACCGCCCGGATCTCGGGCCACCACAAGGTGGCCGTCACCACTGACAGCGGCGAGCACGAGATCGAGGCCGACGTCGTCCTCGTCGCCACGGGCACCACGCCGCGTGAGCTGCCGGAGGCCCGGTGCGACGGTGAGCGCATCCTCAACTGGAAGCAGCTCTACCACCTGGAGGAGCTGCCGGAACGACTGATCGTGGTGGGCTCAGGTGTCACCGGGGCCGAGTTCGCCTCCGCCTACGACGCGCTCGGCGTCGACGTCGTGCTGGTCTCCTCCCGCAGCCAGGTGCTGCCCGGCGAGGACCAGGACGCAGCCAACGTGCTGCAGCGCGCCTTCAAGAACCGCGGCATGGAGATCATGAGCGAGTCCCGTGCGGAGGCCGCCCGCGTCGAGGACGACGGCGTGGTGGTCACGCTCACCGACGGCCGCGAGGTCAGGGGATCGCACTGCCTGATGGCCGTGGGAGCCGTCCCGAACACCAGCGACATCGGCCTCGAGGAGCGAGGGGTCCGGCTCTCACGGTCCGGGCACATCATGGTCGACCGCGTCTCCCGCTCGAGTGTCCGCTACATCTATGCGGCCGGCGACGTCACGGGCGTGTTCGCGCTCGCCTCCGTCGCCGCCATGCAGGGTCGGATCGCGATGTGGCACGCCCTGGGCGACGCCGTCGCCCCACTGGACCTCGGCCAGGTCTCATCGAACGTGTTCACCGCGCCCGAGATCGCCACGGTGGGCATCACGCAGGCGCAGGTGGACGCGGGCGACGTTCGGGTGGCGTCGGTGCTGCTCCCGCTGGGCGGCAACGCCCGGGCAAAGATGCAGGGCTTCACCGACGGTTTCGTCAAGCTCTTCTGCCTGCCGACCACCGGGATCATCATGGGCGGCGTCGTCGTGGCACCGTACGCGTCGGAGCTGATCCACGCCGTCTCCATCGCGGTGGGGCTGCGGATGGACGTCGACAGGTTCAGCGCCGCGTTCACCGTCTACCCGTCGATGACGGGCTCGCTGTCGGAAGCCGCCCGACGGCTGCACCACCACCAGCCGGACGTACTGACCAGCTAGTCGTCGAACAGGCCCATCAGCAGGCTGAAGCCGCCGATCATCAGCGCGCCCTGCGTGAGCTGGCGGATCGCCGGATCCATCCCGTAGGGCTCGTAGTAGCCGCGCGCCCAGGCGGCCTGGCGGCTGTCCTCCCAGTAGGGGACCAGCTGGCCGCCGACCATGGGCACCATCCGGATGTGCGGGCTGGCGCCCGACTGCACGCGGGCCGCGTCCAAGGCGCAGGCCGGCACCTGGCGGCTGACGCCGCCGTCGGGGACCCACTCGACATCGGCGACGGACGGGCCGTGGGCAGGGTTGAAGAAGCAAGGGGGGCGACGCTCGGGCAGGCCCCGCCCGTGGGCGCGGGACTTCACGCACTCGATCGCGTAGCGCCCCTCCTCGAGGATGTGGGTGATGTGGGTGGCGTCGGAGTCGTACTCGGCGTTGCGCAGTGACTGCTTGGCGTTCTCGTAGGCGTCCAGCGCCTTGGTGTAGTCGGCCTGCGCCTCTGCGCTGAGCTCGATCCCGACCACGTCCAGGTCGAGGTCGCGCAGTTCGCCCCCGAAGCGCGTGATGTCCTGGTCCACGGAGTTGCGCGACGCGTCACTGAGCGGTTGTTCGGGCTGTTGGTAGCCCTGCGTGAAACCCTGCATGCCGGGCGCCCCCTGGCCGAAGCCCGCATAGGGGTTCTGGAGCATCCGCGGCTGCTGCGGGCCGTAGAGCGAGTTCGGGGGCGGGCCGCCGTGGCCGAGGTGACGACCCCGCGCCCGCATCCCCGCCCCTGTCAGGGGCCCGAGCACGAGCGCGATCAGGATCACCACGAAGATGAACTCCATATGCCTGCACCCGCGCTTTCCTCAGGGACCACTGGAGACCCAGATTACTCCCCGGGTCAACGCCCTCCACGTCAGGGATCGACGACCTCGCACACGACGGTGCCCGCAGACAGGGGCTGGCCCGCCGAGATCGCCAGGCCGGAGACCACCCCGGAGCGGTGCGCGGGCAGGGGCTGCTCCATCTTCATGGCCTCCACCACCGCCACGGGCTGGCCCGCCTCCACGACGTCACCGTCCGAGACCAGCACCTTCACGACGGTGCCCTGCATCGGCGCGGTCAGCGCGGTGCCGTTCACCGAGGTGATCCTGCTGCCCCGGCCCCGCTTCGACGTGCGACCGGGACGAGACGCGGGGCCCCCGCCGAACCCAGCCGGCAGGCTGACCTCCATCCGGCGGCCGTTGACCTCCACCACCACGGTCTCGCGCCCGGCGGACTCCGGCGCCCCGGACGCCGTTCCGGACCACGGCTCGAGTCCGCCGTCGAACTCGGTCTCGATCCAGCGGGTGTGCACCCCGAAGTGGCCGTCGGTTGCGGTGAACGCCGGGTCTGCCAGCACCGCGCGGTGGAAGGGTGCGACGGTGGGCATCCCCCCGACCTCGAGCTCGGCCAGTGCGCGTCGCGAGCGCTCGATGGCCTGCTGCCTGTCGGCGCCGGTGACGACCACCTTCGCAACGAGGGAGTCGAACGCGCCGGGCACGGTCATGCCCGCGTGGTAGCCCTCGTCCACCCGGACCCCGGGCCCGGAGGGGGCGTGCCAATGCGTCAGCGTACCCGGGGAGGGCATGAAGTTGTTGCCGGGGTCCTCGGCGTTGATGCGGAACTCGATGGCGTGGCCCCGTACCGGCGGGTCGTCGTAGCCGAGTTCCTCGCCGTCGGCGATCCGGAACATCTCGCGCACCAGGTCGATGCCGGTGACCTCCTCGGTCACCGGGTGCTCCACCTGCAGGCGGGTGTTCACCTCGAGGAACGAGATGGTCCCGTCGAGGCCGACGAGGAACTCGCACGTCCCGGCCCCGACGTAGCCCGCCTCGGTCAGGATGGCCTTGCTCGAGGACCGCAGGAGCCGTTCCTGCTCGTCGCTGAGGAACGGTGCCGGCGCCTCCTCCACCAGTTTCTGGTGGCGGCGCTGCAGCGAGCAGTCCCGGGTGGAGACCACCACGACGTTGCCATGGGCGTCGGCGAGGCACTGGGTCTCGACGTGGCGCGGCCGGTCGAGGTAGCGCTCGACGAAGCACTCGCCCCGGCCGAAGGCGGTCACGGCCTCGCGGGTGGCGGACGCGAACAGCTCCGGCACCTCCTCGAGGGTCCGGGCCACCTTGAGGCCACGTCCCCCACCGCCGTAGGCGGCCTTGATCGCCACGGGCAGACCGAACTCCCGGGCAAAGGCGACCACCTCGTCGGCGTCGGAGACGGGGTCCGCGGTGCCGGGCACCAACGGTGCGCCCACGCGCTGCGCGATGTGACGGGCCCGGACCTTGTCGCCCAGCGCCTCGATGGCCTCCGGCGGGGGGCCGATCCATACGAGTCCGGCGTCGATGACGGCCCGTGCGAACGCGGCGTTCTCCGCCAGGAAGCCGTAGCCGGGGTGCACGGCGTCGGCGCCGGAGCGGGCCGCCACCGCGAGCAGCTTGTCGATGTCGAGGTAGGACTCGGCCGGCGTCGAGCCGCCGAGCGCGAACGCCTCGTCGGCGAGCCGCACGAACAGGGCATCGGCGTCCTGTTCGGCGTAGACCGCCACGGACAGGACGGCTGCGTCGCGCGCCGCACGCGCCACGCGCACCGCGATCTCGCCGCGGTTGGCCACCAGGACCTTCGAGATTATGTGTTCGCCCACGTCGCGGAGTCTAGCCATCCGGGGACGGGCGGTAGCGTTCGGGTATGCCGATCCCAGAATTCATCGCGCAGCTCCGCTCGCACGTCGGAACCGCGCCGCTGTGGCTCAGCGGTGCTGCGGCCGTCATCCTCCGCGACGGCGGCAGCGGACCGGAGGTGCTGCTCATCCGGCGCTCGGACACGGGGGACTGGGCGCTGGTCTCCGGCATCATCGACCCGGGCGAGCACCCCGTCGAGACGCTGCGGCGCGAGGCACTGGAGGAGGCGAGCGTGGTGATCGAGGTGGGTCGGATGCTGTGGCTCACGGTCGGGGACCCCGTCACCTATCCCAACGGCGACCAGTGCCAATTCCTCGACCACGGCTACGCGGCCCGCTGGGTCTCGGGTGAGGCACGCGTCGGCGACGACGAGGCCACCGACGTGGGCTGGTTCCCCGTCGACGCCCTGCCGAGGCCCCGCCGCGACGACGTGGAGGCCGGGGTGCGGGCCGCGCTCGCTCCGGCCGGCCACATCCTGGACAGGCTCTGATCCCGGGTACAGTTCAGGCCGTGACCCGTCGGATGCTCGTTGCCCTCACGTGCCTGTTGCTCGCCGATTGCGGCTCCGAGGTCCAGTCGAGCCCCGAGCCCAGCCCGCCGGCACCCAGCCCTGCCGCCCACGAGGTGCCCGACGGCGCGGTGGCGCTGGCCAGCTACGGGTACCAGCACGCCCCCGAGGGGTTCATGGTCCCCGGATCCTCGATCATCGAGGACAAGGTGGACCAGGCCAACACCGTCGTCGCCGTCTTCACGGCACCCGGCGGGGCGGACCTGAACGCGTTCCTGAGGCAGTCCCTCCCCGCCGACGGCTGGACGGTCACCGCCGACGGGCAGTACTCACTGCTCTTCGAGCGAGGCGAGCTCCGCGGCGCCTTCACCGTCAGCGGCCGACTCGCCGCCCTCAGCATCCGCAACGACGCCGGCTCCTGAGGCCTGCGTCTCGACGGCGGCGGCGAGCGCCCCTCCGCCGAGCGTGGTCAGCATCTGGCGCACGTTGGTGAGCTGTTCGGTGATCGAGTCGCGTCGGGCGGCCAGGGCCTGCAGTTCGCGCTCGGAGTCCCTCCTGACGCGCTCGGCGTGGATGCGGGCGTTGTCCAGCAGCTGCTGGGCCTCGGCGGAGGCCTTCTCGCGCTCCGCCTCCGCGTCCGCGTGTGCGTCACGAAGCAGCTGGGTGGCCCGCTCCTCGGTCTCCTCCAGCTGCTCGGAGGCGGCCGCCAGGGCCTTCTCGTGGGTGGCCATCTGGGCGGCGAACTCCGCAGCCGCCCGGTCTCGCCGGGTGGCCAGGGTCTGCTCGAAGTCCGCGGCGGCGGCTGCCGAGGCGGCGCGCTGCTGCTCGTGGACCGCCTCGGCCTCGCGGCGGCGGGCGGAGGCCTCGCGGTCGGCGTGGTCCAGCAGGTCGTCGGCCTCGCGGCGGGCCTGTTCCAGGATGCGGGCGGCCTCGGAGTCGGTTCGGGAGCGGGTCTCGCCCGAGTGGTTCTCGGCCGCGGTGCGGAGGCGCTCGGCCTCGGTCCGCGCGTCGGAGACCAGTTCCTCGGCCTGTGCGGCGGCCTTGGCGCGCAGTTCGTCGGCCTCCTCGTCGGCGAGGGTCAGGATCTGGGAGATGCGTGGGCCGAGGTCGGCGTAGTTGAGGGGGCCGCTGCGGGCCGAGGACAGCTGCGCCAGCTGGTCCTGGAGCTCGGCCACCTGGTCGCGGAGGACGGCCGCCTGCGCCGTCGCATCCTCGAGCCCGGCCTCGAGACGATTGATCTCCACCGTCTTCTCGGCGGCCTCCTGCAGTGCCGCGGAGTGCGTCTGCCGCATCCGGCGGACGGTGTCGTCGACCTGCGCGGGGTCGTAGCCGCGCCGGACGGTGTTGAAGGATTCGGTCATTGTCAGTCCTCAGTTCCTGTCTGTTCACCCGGGACGGCCAGCGCCTCGATCACCCCGGAAAGCTTCCCCAACTGTGCCGTGATCTCGGCCCTGCGGTTCGAGAGCATCTCGACCTCGGTCCGGGCCTCCTCCAGCCGCTCCCGGGCCTCCCGGCGGATCTCGTCAGCCTCCACCCGCGCCCGCGCGACCAGTGCGGTGGCCGCCTCCCGGTCCGCCTTCAACTGCGAGTAGTGGTTCCCGTGCAGCGACTTCAGCTCCGCCAGGCTCTGCTCGCGGATGTTGCGGGCCTCCTCGCGGGCCGAGTCCAGCACCCGCTCGGCGCGATCGCGGGCCTCGGTGGCGTCGGCGGCGGCGTCCGCGAGCAGTCTGGCCGCCTCCTCCTGGGCGCCCTCGCGCACGCGCCTCGACTCGGCCTCTGCCGCCGCCTGCAGCATGCGGACGCGTTCCTCCGCGTCGGCCACGTCCGCGGCGGACTCCGCCTCCAGGGTGGCCAGCTCGTGGCGGCGGGAGGCGGTGAACGCGTCCAGCTCGGCGGTCTCCCGCTCGCGAAGCTGTCGCAGCTCCTGGGCCACCGCGCGGCGCTGCGCATCCAGCTCGGCTCCCACCCCGGTGCGCAGGTCGGCCATCGTCTGCTCGGTCCAGTGCAGTTGCGCCTTGGCCTGGTCCAGCACCTCGTGGGCCTCGGCCTCGGCGCGGGCATGCAGCTCGTCGCGCTCCCGCTCGGCGGCGGCCAGCCGCTCCAGGGCGTCGCCCACCTCGGCGTGGCGCCACTCGACGGTGTCCACGCGCAACTGCTCCGCGTCGGCGCGGGCCCTGGCCAACAGCTCGTCGGCCTCCACCCGGGCGCGGGAGAGCTGCGAGGCGACGGCCTCGTCGGTCTCGGCCCGCCGCTGGCCGATGGCGTAGGCCGCCGCCCGCTCCCGTTCCGCGAGCTCCCGTTCGAAGTCGGCGAGTGCCGCGGCGAGGGTCGCGCGCTGCCGGTGCGCCTCCGCCTCCGCCTCGGCCAGCACCTCGGCGGCCCGCTCGTGGGCCCGGCGCAGGATGGTCTCGGCGTCGGCCGCGGAGTTGGTGCGCAGTTGCTCACAGGTCTGCTCGGTCTCGGCGACGAGTCGGGCGGCGGCGACGCTCGCCTCGCGCATGGCCTCGCGGGCCTCGTCGTCGGCACGCTCCAGCCGCTGGCGGGCAGCCTCCCGCGACTCGGCCAGCTCCGCCCGGGCGGCCGCGTTGGCGGTGGCGAGGTCGGCGGCCTCCTCCTTCGCGGCGGCGTGCCGTTCGCGGACGTCCGCCGCCTCCTGGCGCGCCTCGGTCCGCAGCTGGTCCGCCATGCGCTGGGCGCGGTCCAGGATCGCGGTCGCCCGATTGCCCACCTCACCCAGTGGCGAGTGGGTTGCGCCGCTCAGGTTCGCGTCGGGGAAGTCCTTCATCGGGCGGTGCCGTGGATGCGAGACAGGACCATGCGCGCAGTCTCTCACGAAAGGTGCGCCAGGGTCACCACCTGGGCCGTCAGACGGACACGTCGGGCGTACGGCACAATTGCGCTCGTGTCCCTCCTGACAAGCACCGTCGAGTCCATCCGTCCCGTCTCCGCGGAAGCCCTGGCCGCGGCGGAGGCCGCCCAGGGGCGGCTGACCAAGCCCAGCGGCAGCCTCGGCCTCGTGGAGACGGTCGGCAACCGGCTCGCGGCCATCGCCGGAGGGTGCCCGCCGCCGGTGCCCGAGCCCGCCACCGTCGGCCTCTTCGCAGGCGACCACGGCGTCGTCGCGCAGGGGGTGACGCCCTGGCCGCAGGAGGTGACGGCCCAGATGCTCGCCAACATCGCCGCGGGGGGCGCGGCCATCAACGTCCTGGCCCGCCAGATCGGCGCCGAAGTCCTGCTCACCGACGTCGGCGTCGCCACCAACTACGCCGCGGATCCGCGGATCCGAAATCGCAACGTTCGCCTCGGCACCCGTGACCTCACCGTCGAGCCCGCACTCACCCGCGACGAGGCCCAGCGGGCGATGGAGGTCGGCATCGAGGCCGCGCGTGAGGCCGTCGAGGCCGGCGCCCGCTGCCTGCTGACGGGGGAGATGGGCATCGGGAACACCACGCCGGCCAGCGCGTTGATCGCCGTTTTCACGGGGCTCGGGGCGGCCGAGGTGACCGGGCGCGGCGCCGGGTCCGACGACGCCATGCTGGCCACCAAGACGATGGTCATCCAGGCCGCGCTGGCCCTGCACCGTCCGGACCCGGCCGACGCCCTCGGAGTGCTCGCGGCAGTGGGTGGACTCGAGCACGCGGCGCTGGCCGGGTTCGTGCTGGGCGGCGCGGCCGCCGGGGTTCCGGTGGTCCTGGACGGCGTGATCGCCTGCTCGGCGGCGTGCGTCGCCGTGGCACTGGTCCCCGAGGCCGCCGGCTACCTGCTCTCCGGCCATGCCGGGGCCGAGCCGGGTGTCCGGGCCGCCCTGGCCCACCTCGGCCTGTCACCCCTGGTGGACCTCGGGCTCCGACTCGGGGAGGGCACCGGTGCCGCACTGGCGCTGCCGACGGTGCAGGCCGCCGCCCGGATCCTGCGGGAGATGGCCACGTTCGACGACGCCGGGATCGTCGCCGGCGCGCAGGAGGATGAGCCCGTCCCCGCTCGCCGTCGAGGCACCGTCCTGGTCACGGGCGGGGCCCGCTCCGGCAAGTCCCGCTGGGCCGAGGACCGGCTCGGCAGCCGCGGGCCCGTGGACTACGTCGCGACGTCTCGTGCCGACGTGGACGACCCCGAGTGGCGCCGCCGCCTCGAACTGCACCGCGAGCGCAGACCCGAGGACTGGAGGACCGTCGAGACCACCGATGTCGCCGACGTGCTCCGCAGCCGGGAGACCGCCCCGGTGCTCGTCGACTGCGTCTCGGTGTGGCTGACGCGCGTGCTCGACGAACTGGGGGCCTGGGACACCGCCGAAGACGCCTGGCGTGCCCCGCTGCGGCACCGCACCGACGAGCTGCTCACCGCGCTCCGGGAGACGGCCCGAGAGGTGGTGCTGGTCACCAACGAGGTGGGCTCCGGGATCGTCCCGGCGACCGCGTCCGGCCGGCTCTTCCGCGACGAGCTCGGCCGGCTGAACGCCGAACTGGCCGCCGTGTGCGACGAGGTCTGGCACGCCGTGGCGGGGATCACCCGCAGGATCAAGTAGTGCGCGCACTCCTGGCGGCGCTGGGGACCTTCACCGTCCTGCCGGCACCGCACACCGAGATCGACCGCGACGGCGCCGGCCGCATGATGGCCGCGCTGCCGTGGGTCGGGCTCGTCGTGGGTGGGCTGGCTGCGCTGGTGGTGTGGCTGACCGGCCTCACCGGTGCCGGGTGGCTCCCCGCAGTGCTGGGCGTGGCCGCCCTCGCGGTCCTGACCGGGGCCCTCCACCTCGACGGCGTCGCCGACACCGCCGACGGACTGGGCTCCCGCAGGCCCGCCGTCGAGGCGCTGGCGGTGATGCGCCGCTCGGACATCGGCCCGATGGGCGTGGTGACCGTCTTGTTCGTGCTCCTGCTGGACGTCGCGGCCCTCGCCTCGCTCGCCGGGTCGTCCCAGTGGGCAGCGCCGTCGGCACTGGCCGCGGCGGCGATGGTGGGCCGGCTCGGCGTCGTGCACGCCAGCGGAGGGACGGCAGCCCGCAGCGGTGGCTTCGGGGCCCTGTTCACGGGCGTCACGTCACCGGCCGCTGCCGTCACCAACACCGTCGCGGTGCTGCTGGTCTCCGCTGCGGCAGGCCTGCTGGCAGACGGCTGGCGCGGCGCCGCCGTCTTCGCGGGATCGGCCGTCGCAGCGCTGGCTGCCGCGTGGCTCTGGCACCGGCACCTCGACCGACGGCTGGGTGGCATGACCGGGGACACCTTCGGCTCGCTCGTCGAGCTGGGCCAGGCGGTTTTCCTGGTGCTCACCGCCCTGGCTGCAGCCATCCCGCGTTGATCAGGGTCCACGCCCCCGTGGCGAGGTCGAGCCGGCCCACCACGTCCAGCGGGCCGGCGATCCTGGCGGTGCGGAATCGCACCAGCGAGATTTCCGGCACCACCCAGTCGCCGACGGCGGGGACCTCCCGCAGCAGTCCCAGCGGTTCTGCCATGGGCCACCGCCCGCCGTAGTGGCCGACGGTGACGTGCGGCACGTAGGCCATCTCGTGCTCCTCCGGGGCCCCGTGGGTCAGCACCCCGTGCGCGTGCGGCAGCCAGTCGTCGGCCAGCTCGAGGTAGGGGACCATCGGGAAGCTGCCCCAGCCGGTGGCGCGCAGCTTGACCGGGCCGGCGGCCAGCCGGCGCAGCAGCGCGAGGTCGGCGTCGAGCCGGGCGGTGCCGTACTCGTCCCCACCGGGGCCCACCAGTCCGGCGTAGGCGAGCGTCACGTGCGGCTGCCGCAGGTAGCCGCGCAGCAGGTAGCCCTCCAGTGCAGCCCTGGCCGCTGCCAGGGTGCGGCGCAGGTCGGGGTGGTCCAGTTCCAGCGCCCACGCCACTGCGTGGCTCCGACCGCCGTGCCACTCGACGAAGTCCCTGTCCCTGCAGGCGACGGTGTGGCTGGGCACCACCGGAGTCAGTGCCCGACGGCGTCGGGGCGCCACAGCTCGTGCCACACGATCCCGAGGTCGAGCAGCATCTGGCGCATCAGCGGCAGGGAGATGCCGACGACGTTGTGGGGGTCGCCCTCGATGCCGGTCAGGTAGGCGCCGCCCAGGCCGTCGATCGTGAACGAGCCGGCCACCCAGAGGGGCTCACCGCTGTGGGTGTAGGCGTGGATCTCGTCGTCGGCCAGGTCCGCGAACTTGACCACGGTGCTGCCCACGCGCTTGGTCGAGACCTCCTCGTCACCGCGCCGCACCCAGACGTAGTGGCCGGTGTGGAGGACGCCCTGGCGGCCCCGCATCCGACGCCACTGCTCGGCGGCGCTGGCAGGGGTGCCCGGCTTGCCGCGCGGCCTGCCCTCGAACTCCAGGACCGAGTCGCACGCCACGAGGATGGCGTCGCCCTCGACCTGGTCCAGCACCGACGTGCCCTTGGCCTCCGCGAGCGCCAGCGCCAGCCTGGCGGAGTCGGTCTCGATGACCTGGCTCTCGTCGAAGCCGGAGACGAGCACCTCCGGGTCCAGGCCGGCCTGTCGCAGCAGGCGCAGCCGGCCGGGGGAGCGGGAGGCGAGGATGAAGCGCGGTGTGTTCATGGTGTCCTGACTGATAGTCGCCAAGCGTCGCGGCCGCGGGGGAGCGGGACGCGCAGTGCTCGGTGGCGTGAGTTCCAGTGGCCGGGGGTGGGAGGTTCGTCGGGGGGTGCGCCGGCGCGCGCGGCCAGCGCGACGAGGGCAGCCGTCGCCTCGTCGTCGGGGACCTGACCGATGACCTCGAACTTCGTGCTCACAGCGGGATGTTCCCATGCTTCTTGGGTGGGAGCGAGTCGCGCTTCGTGCGCAGCAGCCGCAGCGCCCGGACCACCTCGGCGCGAGTCTGGTGGGGATGGATCACCCGGTCGACGTAGCCGCGCTCGGCCGCGATCCACGGGTTGGCCAACTCCTCGTCGTAGGAGTCCATCAGCTGCCGGCGCAGCGCCTCCGGGTCCTCCGCGGCGGCGAGGTCCTTCTTGTACAGGACTCCCACGGCACCCTGCGCGCCCATCACCGCGATCTGCGCCGTCGGCCAGGCGAGGTTCACGTCCGCGCCGAGGCTCTTGGAGCCCATCACGAGGTAGGCGCCGCCGTAGGCCTTGCGCGTGATGACCGTGAGCAGCGGCACCGTCGCCTCCGAGTAGGCGTAGATCAGCTTCGCGCCACGGCGGATGATGCCCTGGTGCTCCTGGTCCACCCCCGGGAGGAAGCCGGGCACGTCGACGAACGTGATCACCGGGATGTTGAACGCGTCACACGTGCGCACGAAGCGGGCGGCCTTCTCGGAGGCGTCGATGTCGAGGCATCCTGCCAGCACCAGCGGCTGGTTCCCGACGACGCCCACGCTGCGCCCGTCGACCCGGCCGAAGCCGACGATCATGTTTCGCGCGAACAGTTCGTGGACCTCGAGGAACTCGCCGTCGTCCAGGACAGTGCGGACCACCTGGTGCATGTCGTAGGGCTGGTTCGCGCCGTCGGGCACGAGGGCGTCCAGTTCGCGGTCCTCGTCCGTCACGTCGGGGAGGGCAGGGGAGTCGTGGACGGGTGGGTCCTCGAGGTTGTTCTGCGGCAGGTGGGACAGCAGGTCGCGGACGAACTCCAGCGCGTCCGCCTCGTCGTGGGCCAGGTAGTGGGAGTTGCCCGACCTGGAGCTGTGGGTGCGGGCGCCTCCGAGCTCCTCCATCGTCACCTCCTCGCCCGTGACGGTGCGGATCACGTCGGGGCCCGTGATGAACATCTGTGAGGTCTGGTCCACCATCACCGTGAAATCCGTCAGGGCAGGGGAGTAGACGTGGCCCCCGGCGGCCGGGCCCATGATCAATGAGATCTGGGGGATCACCCCGGAGGCGCGGGTGTTGCGGCGGAAGATCTCGCCGTAGAGGGCCAGGGAGACCACGCCCTCCTGGATGCGGGCGCCGCCGCCCTCGTTGATGCCGATCAGCGGCACGCCGGTCCGCATGGCGAGGTCCATCACCTTCACGATCTTCGTGCCGTAGACCTCCCCGAGCGCACCCCCGAAGACGGTGACGTCCTGGCTGAACACGCACACGGGGCGACCCTCGACGGTGCCGGTGCCGGTTATCACACCGTCGCCGTAGGGGCGTCGCTCCGCCATCCCGAAGGACGTGGTGCGGTGGCGGGCGAACTCGTCGAGCTCGCTGAAGCTGTCCTCGTCGAGCAGCGCCAGCACCCGCTCCCTGGCCGTCAGCTTCCCCTTGGCGTGCTGTCGCTCCACCGCCGCGGCGGAGCCGGCGTGCACCGCCTGGTCGATCCGGCGGTCCAGGTCGGCCAGCTTGCCTGCAGTGGTGTGGATGTCGGGGTCCATGTCCCGAGAGCCTATCGCTGGCGGCCGTAGGCTGCAGGTGTGAGATCGATGCTCCCCGACGCCGCCGCCATCACCGCCGCACTCGGAGCCGCGACGTCGTGGCGCCAGGTGCAGGTGGTGCCGAGCACCGGCTCCACCAACGCAGACCTGGCGGCGGCGGCCCGCGACGGGGCCGCCCCCGGCCTGGTGCTCGTGGCCTCAGAGCAGACCGCCGGCCGCGGCCGCCGCGACCGGAGCTGGGCCAGCCCGGCGGGCAGGTCGGTGGCCGTGTCAGTGCTGCTGCAGCCCCGACCCGCCTTCCCACAGTGGGGATGGCTGTCCCTGCTGGCAGGGCTCGCGGTCTCCACTGCCCTGGCGGAACTCGCGCCCGATCCGGACCGCGTCGAGCTGAAGTGGCCCAACGACGTCCTGGTCGGGGGTCGAAAGGTGTGCGGGATCCTCTCGGAGGTGGTGCAGCGCCCGGACGGGGCCTGCGCCGTCGTCGGCATGGGAGTCAACATCTCGTTGGGGGAGGACGAGCTGCCGGTGTCGACAGCCACCTCGCTGCTGCTGGAGGACATGGACACGGACCAGAACCGGGTGGTGACGACGATCCTGCGCCACTTCGAGCGCTACTACGCCAGATGGCAGGAGGCGGGCAACCTGCGCGCCGAGTACGAGGCCCGGTGCTCGTCGGTGGGAGCCGACCTGCAGGTCGTCGTGGACGAGCGCCGCAACGTGGCCGGGCGGGGCCACGGGGTGGACGACGTGGGCCGGCTCCTGGTGGAGACCGACTCGGGGATCCAGGCGTTCGCAGCCGGCGACGTCGTGCACGCGCGCCTGCGTCCTTGAACGTGACCCGTCGGCGCGTAGGTTGGAACCTCGACCGACCGCAAGGAAAAGGAGAAGCTGATGTCTGACCTGACCGGCAAGAAGATCGCGTTCCTGCTCACCAACGGTTACGAGGACAGCGAGCTGACGAGCCCGTGGGAGGCCGTCACGGCCGCCGGTGCCGCAGCCACGCTCGTGTCCCCCGAGTCCGGCTCGATCGAGGGCAAGAAGGGCCACACCCAGGGGGTGGACCTCGCCAGCGCGTCAGCCGATGCGGCCGACTTCGACGCCCTCGTCCTGCCGGGCGGCGTCGTCAATGCCGACCACCTGCGCACCGACACCGATTCCGTCCGGTTCACGCGAGCCTTCTTCGACGCGGGCAAGCCCGTCGGGGTCATCTGCCACGGCGCGTGGATCCTCGCCGACGCCGGCGTCCTGGATGGCCGCAGGATCACCTCCTACCCGAGCCTGCGCACCGACCTGGGCAACGCCGGTGCCAACTGGGTGGACGAGGAGGTCGTCGTGGACCAGGGGCTGGTCTCCAGCCGTACCCCCGACGACCTGCCCGCCTTCAACGCGAAGCTGGTGGAGGAGTTCGCCGAGGGCGTCCACGAGGGCCAGACCGCCTGATCGGCACCGGCCCGTGTGGCGCGGAGTCCTGTTCGCAGTCCGCGTGCGAGACTTCGTGGCATGGGAATCAGCAAGGGTGAACTGGGTCGCGACGAGCAGGTCATCGACTCGATGCGCACGCACGGCAAGGCGTTGATCACGCCCGCCGCGGCCCTGATCGTGTTCTCGGCCGGCCTCGGTCTCGGGTTGGCTGCGCTGCCACCCGAGGGCCGGCCCTGGACGGTGTGGGTGTTGGTGGCCCTGTTCGCCGCGCTGGTGGTCTGGATCGTCCTGCTGCCGTTCCTGCGCTGGCTCACCAGCACCTACACCATCACCAACCGGCGCATCATCACGCGCAGGGGCATCCTGCACAAGAAGGGCCACGACCTCCCGCTGCGTCGCATCAACAACGTCAACACCGAGCGCCACCTCCTGGACCGGATGCTGGGTTGCGGCACCCTGGTCCTCGAGACCGCCGCCGGCAACCCGCTCGTGCTGCCGGACGTCCCCGGGGTGCAGAAGGTACACGTCCTGATCAACGAGCTGCTGTTCGCTCCAGAGGACGGGCGAGAGGCGCTGCCCAGCGACGAGTGACGCTACGCTCGTGGGGTGGATCGGTATCGCATCGGGATCATCGGAGGCGGCCAGCTGGCGCGCATGATGCAACAGGCTGCCATCAGCCTGGGCGTCGATGTCGCCCTGCTCTCGGAGGCGGCGGGCAACTCCGCCGCGCAGGTGATCCCCCTCACCACCGTCGGTGACCAGGACCATCTGGCTGACCTGCTGGCCTTCGCCGACGGCGTCGACGCCGTCACCTTCGACCACGAGCACGTCCCCACGCGGCACCTCCACGAACTGGAACAGGTGGTGGCCGTGCGCCCCGGTCCGGACGCCCTCTCGCACGCCCAGGACAAGGCCCTGATGCGCAAGCGGCTCACCAGTCTCGGGATCCCGTGCCCGCGGTTCGCGATCTGCGAGGACGCCGAGGACCTCGTCGCCTTCGGTGACGAGAACGGCTGGCCCATCATCGCCAAGACCTCTCGCGGCGGCTACGACGGCAAGGGGGTCTGGAAGCTCGACGGCCCCGCCGACGCCCAGGAGCCCTTCGCCAACAAGAAGGAGACCTCGGCGGGGGAGCCCGTGGTGATCGTCGCCGAGGAGTTCATCGACTTCACCCGCGAGCTCTCCGCCATCGTCGCCCGCTCACCCTCGGGCCAGGCCGTGGCGTACCCAATCAGCGAGACGCGCCAGGCCAACGGGGTCTGCGCCGAGACCATCACGCCAGCCCCGGGCCTGCCGGAGGCGACGGCGACGGAGCTCCAGCAGCTCGCGCTGCGGATCGCGGGCGAGCTCGACGTCGTCGGGCTGCTGGCGGTGGAACTGATGCAGGCCCGCGATGGCCGGATCGTGGTCAACGAGCTGGCGATGCGGCCCCACAACACCGGGCACTGGACCATCGACGGCGCCGAGACCAGCCAGTTCGAGAACCACCTGCGCGCGGTGCTCGACCTGCCGCTGGGCTCGCCCGAGCTGCGCGCCCGTCACGTCGTGATGACCAACGTCCTCGGCGGCACCGAGACCGACCTCACCGGCGCGCTGCTGCACGTCTTCGCGCGGGACCGCAAGGTGCGCGTGCACCTGTACGGCAAGCCCGTCACCCCCGGTCGCAAGGTCGGGCACGTCACCACCTGTTCGGACGACCTCGAGGACGCGCTGCGTCGCGCCCGGCACGCCGCCGGCTACCTGATGGGAGACCGCAATGCCTGAGAACCCGCTCGTTTCAATCGTGATGGGGTCGGACTCGGACTGGCCGACGATGGAGGCCGCGGGCGCCGCCCTCGATGAGTTCGGGGTCGCCTGGGAGGCCGACGTCGTCTCCGCCCACCGCATGCCCGACGAGATGGTCGACTTCGGGCGCGGGGCCCACGGTCGCGGCATCCGGGTCGTCATTGCCGGCGCCGGCGGAGCGGCCCACCTGCCCGGCATGCTCGCGGCCCTGACCCCGCTGCCCGTGATCGGTGTGCCCGTGGCGTTGAAGCACCTCGACGGCATGGACTCGTTGCTGTCGATCGTCCAGATGCCCGCCGGTGTCCCGGTCGCGACCGTGTCCATCGGGAACTCCCGCAACGCCGGCCTGCTGGCAGTGCGCATCCTCGGCGCATCCGACCCCGCCCTGCAGCGGCAGATGGTGGCCTTCCAGGCGTCCCTGCGCGACGCCGCCCACGCCAAGGGCGCCAGGGTCCGCGAGGCGACGCAGCGCTAGTTCCCCGTGACGAAGCAGTGGCCCCGACGGCGAACCGTCGGGGCCACTGCTGCTCGGGGGAGGGGCCTACTTGGTGCCCACCCGCACGAAGAACTCGGCGTAGCCGTCGTCCAGGGTGGAGCCGGAGATGCCCACGCCGCTGATCGGCTCCAGGTACTTCGCCTCCTCGCTGTTGCCGAGGCCGAGGGCCTCGTTGGACAGCAGGGCGGGGACGTCGACCCACAGCACCGACTGCGTGTCGCCGGAGGTCTCCGTCACGTCGCCGAAGGCCTCGTTGTCGCCGAGGGTCTCGGCAGGGTTGGCGAGCTCGTCGGGGCTCATTCCCCAGGTGGTGTGGACGGTGTCGCCGTCGGTGCTGTGCTGGACCCCCGGGATGCCGATGCCACTGGCGATGGTCTCCAGCACCTCCTGGTGCTTGGCCGGGTCGTCGGTGGACACCTTGATGCCGATCTGGGGCTCCTCGCCCTGCCACCCGAAGGTGAGGGCGAGCTGGTTGCCGACCACGGCACCCAGGTCGTCGGCAGAGGAGACGCCGAAGGCGTCGAACATGGAGGGATCCTGCTCGTACATGGGCTGCAGCTGCTGCCACAGGAGGTCGATCGACTCGGCGCTGAACGCGGAGGCCAGCACCCCGAGGCCGCCCGCGGGCAGCGAGCTGACGAAGTCGCCGGCCAGTTCGGCATCGCCGATCTCCTGGCTGGACAGGCTGACGCCGCGCAGGACCGCCATGCCGTCGGAGATCTTGATGCCGGCGGCGCCGTGGGCGGAGAAGCCAGCCGTCTCGATGCCGACCTCGCCCTCGGAGGCCTCGATGGCCTGGTTGATGAACTCCTCGGACGCCCAGGCGGTCACGAGGTGGTCGGCGCCGAGCTTGGCCATGTCGGCGGTGTAGGTCTCGTCGTCGGCGAGCGAGGCGGACCTGATGGCCTCGACGTCGGCGGGTGCGTCGGCCTCCGAGACGATCATCAGGTCGTCGATGAACTCCACGGAGCTGCCCTCGAACTCGGCCTCGGCGAAGGCGCGGGCGGCGTCCTCGTCGGTGACCTGGACTGAGACCACGAACTCCTCGGCCTCGACGTCCAGGATGGCCAGGGCCAGCGAGTCGCCGAGCCAGGGCTTGATCTCGGTGTCGTAGTCGGGCTTGTCCTCGGAGTCGGGGATCAGTTCCCACAGGGCCTTCTTGTAGTCACCCTCGACGTCGCCCACCTCGCTGGCAAGTTCGGGGAACTTCTCGGCGAAGTCCTTCACGGCCAGCTTCTGGCCGGCCGACGGGTTGAGGTTCAGCTCGACGGCTGCCAACGAGTCCGCAGGCAGGCCCTTGGCCGCGGCCGGGGTAGAGCCGCCGAGGAGCGCGAACGCGAGGAAGCCGCCACCGACCACCAGCGCGACCGCGACGACGGCGGCCACGATGATCGGGGTGCGGGACTTCTTCTTCACCGGGGCCTGCTGGCCCTGCGGCGCGTAACCCTGGGGGGCGTATCCCTGCTGCGGCGGGTACTGCTGGCCCTGGGGCTGCGGCGGCTGGCCCTGGGGGCCGAACTGTTGGGGATTTCCCTGCTGGTGGACGGGGCCCTGGGGGCCTTGGGGGTTGGGCTGCCAGTTGCCCGGCATCTGGTTGTCACTCACAGGGTTCCTCCTGGGTTCATGAATTTGTCCAACGAATTTCAGCGTATCGGCTGCGCGGGTCAGTGAATTGTGGTTGGATCAGCGCTCGAATTTCTCGAACCCGTCGGTCTGGCCCGTCCGGATGCCCTCGAACAGCTCCTCGCTGGCGGCCTCGTCCCAGATGACGGCCGAGCCTGCGCTGGTGCTCGCGGCGGGGTCGGACACGGGCACGGTGAGGCTGTAGCCCGAGCCGAGGGCGGTGCTGAAGAATCCCGTGGCGACGCTGAACAGCTGGCCCGGTCCGGTCTCCTCGCCGCGGGCGACCGAGTTGGAGACGGCCATGTTCAGGCTCCAGTAGGTGAGCGGGTTCAGCAGGTGGACGGGGTTGGCCGCCTTGGAGACCACCTTGCCGATGACTTCGCGCTGCCGCTCGATGCGGCCGAGGTCGCCGCGGGGGTCCTGCTTGCGCATGCGGGCGTAGCCGAGGGCGGTGACGCCGTCGACCACCTGGCAGCCGGCTTGGAGTTCGAGGTGGGAGTCCTTGTCGTTGATGGCCTCCGCGGGGCAGACCTCGATGCCCCCCACGGCGTCGACGGTGTCCACGAGCCCGAGCATGCCGATCTCGAGGTAGCCGTCGATGCGGATCCCGGTGTTGGCCTCGATGGTGGCCACCAGCAGTTCCGCGCCACCGAAGGAGTAGGCCGCGTTGAGCTTGTTGCTCCCGTGGCCGGGGATGGGGACGTAGGAGTCCCGGGGGAGGGAGACCAGCGCCGCCCTGCCCGACGGCGGCGTGTGGAGCAGCATCATCGTGTCCGTGCGCCGGCCCTCGGACGAACCGGTGCCGAGCCTGCTGCGCTCCTCGGGCGTGAGGTCGTCGCGGGCGTCGGAGCCCACCAGCAGGACGGTGTTGCCCGGCTGCTCAGCGGGCCGCTCCCCCTCGGGGACGGTGTCGACGACGGTGCCTGCGGTCCACGCGAACACCGGAGTGCCCAGCATGAAGGCGAACCAGGCCAGGAACAGCACCAGGAAGAAGTTCCGAACCGGGTGCCTCCGCTTGGTGCGCAGCGAGCGGCGCGACCGCCTGGTGCGTCCCGGCGCGGCCGTCGGCGGAGCCTGGATGGGCTCGCCGCGGTACTGGAAGCTGCTGGGGTCGGCCGGTGCGGGTCCGCGCTGCGAGGGGTTCATCCTCGCGACCTCCTCCGGCGTGAAGACGCGCGTCTCCTCTGGTTCCGGCTCGCGCCGGTAGAGCCAGTTGATGTCTTCCTGGGAGCGCTTGTCGTTCAATGTTCCTCCTGCCCGGCGCACCAGCCTACCGGGGGCGGCAGGGCGGGCGAATCGGGTGGTTCCCCGGCGCGCCCCCGACATGGCATCGGCCCGAGGGGGCAGGCTTTCACCGACACCGCCTTCCCCGAGGAGTACCCGTGAGCGATGCCGAAGCGCGCTTGAAGAACCGCCGAGCAGTGGGACTGATCCTGATGTCCGCAGTCCTGCCCGGCTCCGCGCAGTACGTCGCGGGCCACCGTGGCGTCGGCCGTTGGATCATGCGCAGCTGGGCGGTGCTCGTCGGGCTGGCGCTCCTGGCGGGACTGGGGCTGCTGCTGTTCCGCGGCGCCACCGTCGGAGTGCTCCTGAGCCCTGCGCTGGCGCCCACGCTGAAGGCGGTGGCCTGGGTGCTTTTCGGTTGCTGGGCCCTGCTGCTGCTCGACGCGTGGCGCCTCGCCGACCCGCCGCGGCTCGCGCGCAACAACCGCCTGCTGCTGACGGTCTCGTGCCTGTCACTGGTGGTGGCCGCCGGGTTCGGCACCAACCTGGTGGCCAGCGCCCTGACCGCCGTCTCCAACGTCTCGGACGTCTTCCGTGGCGGCGGCGATGCGCAGGAGAAGGCCGGCCGCTACAACGTCCTGCTGCTCGGCGTCGACGGCGCCGACGGGCGCGAGGGCCTTCGACCAGACTCCATCAACGTCGCCTCCGTCGACGCCGAGACCGGGCGCACCGTGCTGTTCGGCCTCCCGCGCAACCTGCAGGGAGCCCCGTTCCCCGAGTCCTCGCCGCTGCACGAGCTCTACCCCGACGGCTACAAGTGCGAGGAGAACGCCTGCATGATCAACGGCGTGCACACCCTCGGTGAGGAACATGCGGACCTCTACCCCGGCCAGGACGCCGGGCTCGTCGCCACCAAGGAGGTGGTCTCGGCCACCCTCGGCATCGAGATCAACTACTACGCGATGGTGGACATGGGCGGCTTCAAGTCCCTGGTGGAGGCCATGGGCGGCATCACGCTGGACAGCAACGTGCGCGTCCCGATCGGTGGCGGCGGCTCGAAGGTGAGCGGCTACATCGAGCCGGGCGACGGCATCCACCTCGACGGCTACCACGCGCTCTGGTACGCCCGCTCCCGGCACGACTCGAGCGACTACGAGCGCATGGTGCGGCAGAAGTGCGTCATGTCCGCCATGGCCAAGCAGCTCGACCCGGGCCTGGTGGCCACCCAGTTCCTCGAACTCTCAGAGGCTGGCAAGGACATCCTGCGCACCGACGTCGGCGCCGGCCACGTCGCCGAACTCGCCGAGCTGGCGCTCCGGGCCAAGGACCTGGACATCGTCTCGGTGAACATGACCCCGCCGCTGATCGTCACGGCGGACCCGGACCTGGAACTCATCCGCAGCACCGTCGTCGAGACCATCGCTGCCTCCGAGGCGCTGGACGACCAGGCTCCGACGCAGCCGGCCACGACGCCCGCCACCAGCGAGCCGGCCCAGCCCGAGCCAGCCGACGACCCCGAGCCCGCCCCGACGTCGGCCGCCGCGACCGACGATGCCCCCACCACCCCGGCGGCCGCAGGGTCGACCGCGTCCGAGGAGGAGACGGCCGAGGAGGAATCGACCTGGATCTGCCGCGCCAGCTAGGTTGTTGCCCATGGTGGATTTCCCCGGCGTGAGCGTGATCATGCCCGTTCGCAACGAGGAGCGGCACCTCGAACGCGCGGTGGCCCGCGTGCTGGAGCAGGACTACGACGGCGACGTCGAGGTGGTGCTGGCCGTGGGCCCCAGTGAGGACAGGACCTGGGAGGTGGCCACCCGGATAGCGGCCGGCGAGAGCCACGTCCACGTGGTGGAGAACCCTTCGGGGGCCACCCCGGCAGGGCTCAACATCGCCATCGCCGCCGCGATGCACGACATCCTGGTGCGCGTCGACGGCCACGGCGAGCTGAGCGAGGGCTACCTCGCCACCGCCGTGCGCCTGCTGCAGGAGACCGGCGCCGCCAACGTCGGCGGGCGGATGGACGCCCGGGGGGAGACCCCGTTCGAGGAGGCGGTCGCGGCCGCCTACAACTCGCGCCTCGGGCTCGGGGGCGGTGGGTTCCATCTGGAAGACACCCCCGCCGGACCGGCGCCGACGGTGTTCCTCGGCGCCTTCCGCCGGGAGGCGCTGGCGGCCATCGGCGGCTTCGACGAGACGATGCACCGTGCCCAGGACTGGGAGTTGAACTACCGGCTCCGGCAGGCGGGCCACCTGGTCTGGTTCACCCCGGAGCTGACCGTGCTCTACCGCCCGCGTTCCTCCCTGAGGGCACTGGCCAGGCAGTTCTGGACCACCGGGCAGTGGCGCCGCGAGGTGGCGCGCCGACACCCGGAGACAGTCAGCCCGCGCTACCTGGCGCCGCCCGTGGCGGTCTCCGGACTGGCCGTCGGCCTGGTCGCCGGCGTGCTCGGGCTGGTGCTGCGCAACCGGCTCCTGGTGGTCGGACTGCTCGCACCGGCGGTGTATGCAGCGTTCCTGCTGGCGTCCACCGCCACGATGAAGGGCCTGAGCCCTGCGGCCCGGCTGCGCCTACCGCTGGTGCTGGCGACCATGCATGTGTGCTGGGGCGCCGGCTTCCTGCGCGGCGTCGCGGACCGCTAGTCAGTCCCGGATCTGCTCGTCGCGGCGGACCCGCTCGACGAGGGCGTCGTCGCCGTTGGTGACCACGACGGTGGAGCCCCCACCCAGCAGCGGCGCCACCAGCAGCCTGCGCATCGTGCCCCAACCGGGCCGGGGATCGACGAACAGCGCCGCCTCGCCGCGGGTCTCGGCCGTCGCCAGCGAGGCGAACGTCACGTCCGGCGTCCAGGCCAGCTGGGCCGGGGACGTGGGCTCGGCCGCGTGCACGTCGGGCTCGGAGAACACCTCGGCGTAGTCGGTGCAGTTCTCAGGCACCTCCTCGAACGCGAGCCCGAGCGGGTGCAGGGAACAGGCCACGGTGGGCACCCGGTAGGCGAACGCGTCGGGCCCGGCCACCGCGAGGGCGACGTCGTCCCCGTCGGTGGTCACGGTGCAGGCACGCTGCCAGCAGGCCGCCACCCAGACCATCGTCACCCAGTGCCCGGGGTGGGTGTTGGCGAGCTCGACCCGCACGGACTCGCCCGGCTCGACGCCGAGGGTGTCGAGGAAGTTGCAGGTCTTGTCCACCCAGTTGGCGAAGGTCTTCGCGGAGAGCTCGATGCGTGAGCCGGCCTCCCCGTCGTAGTGGATGAACAGGGGGCGGGCGGGGTCGGTGGCGACCCGGCGCTGCAACGCTGAAATGGCCATCTGCTGATCGTAGGCCCGGTTGGATACGGTTGACCAATGCGATACGTCGTCATCATGGCCGGCGGGTCCGGCACCAGACTCTGGCCGCTGTCCCGCAAGGGCACCCCAAAACAGCTCCTGGAGCTCTTCAACGGCAAGAGCCTGCTGCGCCTGGCCTACGAGCGGCTGTCCGGGCTGGTGCCCGACGCCAACATCCTGACCTGCACCTCGCGCGACTACGCGGACGTCGTCGCGGCCCAGCTCCCGGAGCTGCCGGCCGCCAACATCCTCGGCGAGCCGGTGGGCCGGGACTCGCTCAACGCGGTCGCCTGGTCCGCCGCCGTGCTCGCCGCCCGGGACCCCGAGGCGGTGGTGGCGATGGTCACCGCAGACCAGCTGATCTCGCCCGTCGACGAGTACCAGCGCTGCCTGCGGGTGGCATTCGACGTCGTCGATGCGCACCCGAGCGCGCTCGTCACGCTGGGCATCGTGCCCACCTCGCCGCACACCGGCTACGGCTACCTCCACCGCGCCGAGCCGCTGGCGGGGTTCGAGGGGGTCCACCGCCTCAGCTCCTTCAAGGAGAAGCCCGAGCTGGAACTTGCTCGGCAGTACCTCGAAAGCGGCGAGTACTGGTGGAACGCCGGCATGTTCGTGTGGCGGGCGGCCACCCTGCTGGAACAGCTCGACGTGCTGCTGCCCGAGACGGCGTCCAAGGTGCGCCGCATCGTCGCCGATCCAGGAACCCTCGACGAGGTGTTCCCGACGCTGGAGAAGACCTCGGTCGACTACGCCGTGATGGAGCCGGTCTCGCGCGGCGAGACCGATGCTACGGTGGTGGCCGTCGGCCTGGACGTGACCTGGCGCGACGTCGGCGGCTTCGTGGCGTTGGCCGAGGACTTCGCCACCGACGAGCACGGCAACCGCGTCGACGGCAGGGTCGTGAACCTCGACACCTCAGGCTGCATCGTCATCAACACCGAACCCGAGGCACACGTGGTGGGCACCATGGGCCTGCGCGACACGCTCGTGGTCCACACGCCCGGGGCGACACTGGTGACCCCGCTCGCCGACGCCGAACGGGTGAAGGAACTCGTCGAGCTGGTGCGAACCACCCATGGTGCAGACTTCTCCTGACCGGAAAGGAAACGGTGCCGCTGTGCTCTGGAGATCGAGCCCACTGGAGGCTGCGCAGCATGCCCTCCCGCTGGTCTTCCTGACCCTGGGCGTGCTCGAACTCGGTGGGATCATCCATTTCCTGGTGGCAGCGGACCCGACGGGGATCGCCGCGGCGGGTGGGCCCACGGCCTTCGTTCCCGTGACGCTGGCCGTGGTGTTCGCGACGCTGTTGCGCCCCAGCGCCCGGTCGGTGACCGTGAAGGGTGCCACTGCCGTCGGCGCCTCCGTCTTCTCCCTGGTACGGGTCGGACTCGTGGCGGGAATCGTCCTCACCGACACCGGGGCCGTCTCGCTGGGCACCGTGCTCGGGGTGGTTTCGGGGATCGTGCTCGGCCTCACCCTGGCCGTCTGGGCGGCCATGGAGTTCGTCGCCGCCCGCCTCGAGGTGCGCCGGGCGTCCGGGCCCGTCAGCGGGCCGAGTCCCGCCCTTGCCCCGAGCCCCGCGTCCGCCCCGGAGGCCGTCTCCACGCACCTGTCCGGGCGCCTGCCCCGGCCGGTGAGCCCCTCGGCCCCGGCCGCGCCGCACCCGGTCTCCGGCGTGACGCCCGCAGCCGGCCCTCCCGAGCGTCGGGCCACCGGGGCCGTGGCCTGGCACCGGGGCAGCACGCCCTGGCCGCGCAAGAACGAGGACGACCCCGACGGGACGCTGCTGCGGCCTCCCCGGCGACGCTGACGTCAACCCAACACGCCGAGGAACGGGCCGATTCCGGGAATCCGCTTGACGTTGCCGAATGACACGTGTGTAATTTGGGGCAACTAGTTCTGAAGGGAGGCAGCAAGTGGACGACATTTTTTCTCTGGTGACGGAACCGGAGGGTGCATTCGCCTGGCAGGAAGAGGCGCTGTGCGCACAGACCGACCCGGAAGCGTTCTTCCCCGAGAAGGGCGGATCGACGAGGGAGGCCAAGAAAGTCTGCCAGGGCTGCACCGTCAAGACGGAGTGCCTCGAGTACGCACTGGCCAACGACGAGAGGTTCGGGATCTGGGGCGGGCTCTCCGAGCGGGAGCGTCGCAAGCTGAAGCGCGCGGCCGGCTGAGTCCCGTCGCGTTCGTCGGCTATCGTCGGCTGAGCAATTCGACGATGGGAGCTGTGGTTGTCCAGCAACGACGAACCGGTGGTTGGCCTCGCGGACCTGTGGTCCTGGGCCGCTGAGGACGAGGACGTCCTCGAACACCCGGAGGTCGACCCGGAATCCGTGACCGCCGTCATGGTGGTCCACAACGCCCACGAGTGGCTGGCCCGCCAACTGCTGAGCCTGGCCCGGCTGGAACCCCGCCCGGGCCGCATCGTCGCCGTCGACAACGGCTCGACCGACGGCAGCCGCGCCCTGCTCGAGGCAGCCCTCGCCGAGGGTGTCATTTACGAGCTGGTCGACGGTGATGCCGCCTTCGGCTTCGGCCAGGCCGTCGACCTGGGGATCGGGGCCGGCACCCCGGAGTGGGTCTGGCTGCTGCACGACGACTCCGCCCCACGCCCCGACGCCCTCGCCCAACTCCTGCTGGGCGTCCGGTCCACTGGCGCGTCCCTGCTGTTCCCGAAGCTCCTGCAGCCGCGACGACGCAACTACCCGGAGACCGTGGCCGAGGTGGGCCAGAGCATCACCCGAAGCGGCCGTCGGGTGCTCAGCGTCGACGAGGGCGACGTCGACCAGCAGCAGGAGGCGCCCGAGCCGGTGCTGGGCGGCTCGACCGCCGGTCTCCTGGTGCGCGGCGACCTCTGGCGCGAACTGGGGGGACTGGCCCCCGAGGTGCCGCTGCACCGCGACGGCGTCGACCTCGGCTGGCGCGCCGCCGAGGCCGGACACGTGGCCACCACCTGGCCCGACGCCGCCCTCACCCACCGGCAGGCCGGGCGCACGGGGGAGCGCGTGCCGGGAATCGCCCGGACCTCACACGAGGCCGACCGCCTGGCCGCGATGCGCGTGGTCGCCGCCCGGGGCCAGGAACCGACCGGCCCGGCGGCGCTCGTGGTGGGCAGCGGACTGCGGGCACTCGGCTTCCTGGCGCTGAAGTCCCCGTCCAGGGCGGGCGCAGAGTTGCGCGCGGCCGCAAGGTTCCTCCGCGGTGGCGCGGCCACCAGGGCCCTGCGGGAGCGCTCGGTCCCATCTGGCGACGTCGACCTGTCCGGCATCCTTCCGGACCGGTTCTGGAGCGTCCGCAACGCGTTCGACCGGTTCGGAAACGCAGTCGCCGAGCGCTACCGCGACGTGACCGCAACCTCGGAGGGGGAAACCGGGATCGACGAGCTCACCGGCGACGACTTCGCCGGCAGCGGCCGCCGCGTCCGCAGGATCACCTCGCCCCTGGTGGTGCTGTTCGTCGTGGTCCTCGTCGCCGGACTCGTCGCGGGACGGACCCTGCTGGGCTCCGGGCAGGTCTCCGGCGGTGGCATGCTCGCCGCGCCCGCCAACCTGGTCGAGGCCTGGTCGGCTTTCCTGACCCCGGTCGTCGGGGTGCCGGGGGGCAATGCGCCCTGGCTCGGCTTCAACGCCTTCTTCTCCACGTTCGCCCTGGGCAGTCCCCACTGGTTCGCCTTCGCCGCGCTGCTCCTGGTACCGCTGCTCGCCGCCTTCTCGGCGCACCGCCTCCTCAAGCAGTTTGGTGCCGGGCGCACGGTCTCGGCCGTCGGCGGCGCGACGTGGGCCGGCGCGATCATCCTGCTCGGGATCGTCACCGCCGGTGACATGTCCGGCATGGTGCTGGGCATCGCGGGCCCCCTCCTGGCCCGCAGCAGCCATCGGGTGGCGGTCAACACCGCCACCGGGGCCGAGCGCCTGCGCGCGCCGGCCGGTGCGGCCTTCTGGCTCCTGGCCTGCGCGGTGGCGTGGCCGATCGCGCTGCCGCTGGCCACCGTCGCAGGGCTGGTGTGGCTGGCGCGCGACAGGCACCGCTGGGCCGACCTGCTGGTGGCGGTCGGAGTGCCATGGCTGTTCATGCTGCCCTGGCTGCCGACCCTGCTGCGCTGGCCCGGACGCATCCTCACCGGCGCCGACCCGCTGGCCTGGCCGGCCTACCCGCCCGCCTCCAGCGCCACCCTCGCCGGGCGGATCCTGCCGTCGGGCCTGCCGCTGTGGGCAAACCTCGTGTTCTTCGGCGCGCTGGGGCTGTTGGCCCTCGTGGCGATGGTTCGGATGACCAACGCACGCACCAGGCTCGTGGCCGCGCTGTCCATCGGTCTGCCGTTGCTCGCCGGCGTGGCCCTGTCCCGGCTGTCCCTCCAGGTCCATGGCGGCGAGTCACGCGCCCTGCTGTCCGGCTGGGCGCTGCTGGTGGTGGGCGCGCTGCTCGTGGCGGTCCTCACCCCCCACGTGCGCCGGGAAACCGAGGGAGGCTCCACCGGCGGGCTGAGGGCGGTGCTCGCCGTCCTGGCGCTCGTCGCGGTCCTCGCGGTCGGGACCTGGGGCTGGATCGGGTTCCGCGGGCCCGTGGGACAGAACCCGTCGCAGCTGCCGGGCTACGTGCGCGACGTCGTCGCCTCGGAGCGGGACACCCGCGTCCTGATGATCGAACTGGTCGACGCGCAGAGCCTGGCCTGGAACGTCGTCGACCGGTCACAGCCGACGTGGGGTAGCGG
Source organism: Tessaracoccus rhinocerotis (assembly GCF_007197885.1). GTDB lineage: Bacteria > Actinomycetota > Actinomycetes > Propionibacteriales > Propionibacteriaceae > Arachnia > Arachnia rhinocerotis. The sequence continues at coordinate 534,454 of NZ_VKKG01000001.1, read as the reverse complement.
CGAGCGCAACCCCTCCGGCACCTTCGGCCCGCAGTTCGCCGGGCTGGTGCAGTCCTTCAGCGGTGGAGACGCGCCCGAGGACCTGGCCCAGCAACTCTCGTCGCTGGGAGTCAGCCACGTGTGGATGAGGGGCTTCAACCAGGAACGGCTGGCGGCCATCGGCAACGCCTCGGGCCTGGCGCGCGCCGCGGCCGACGAGGAGACGGTGGTCTGGACCGTCCTCGGCCTCGTGAGCCGGGCGCAACTGGTGGTCAGCGACGGCAACGTGCCGCTGTCCGACGGTGTCGTCCCCGAGGGTGACGGGACCCGGCACGTGCTGCTGGCAGAGGAGGCCGACGTGCGCTGGCAGGCAACGGTGGGCGGTGAACAGGTGCCGGTGGCGACGGGCCGACCTGCCGTGACGTTCGAGGTGCCCGAGGGCGTGCACGGCCAGTTCGAGTACTCCCTGCGCCCGGCTTGGGGATGGGTGGCCTGGCAGGGGCTCGTGCTGCTGGCGATCGCCGCCCTGGCTGCCCCCACGCTCGGCGGCGGCGCGACTGCCAGGAGGGTGGCGCAATGACCAGGAGAATCCTCGAGACCCTCGGGTACGTGGCGGCGATCGTCGCCCTCGTGCTCGGCATCACCACGGTCAGCCCGGCCGCCCTGCCGCGAGTGACACGGGTGGCGCCACCTCAGGACAACAAGGTGGTCTGCCTCCCCACGGGGGGAGCGGGCGTCGTGTTCGCCTCCGGGGTCGAGGCCATGGGCGGGCTGGGCGAGTCCGGCTCGGCCGTCGGTGGCGAGGTGGTGCTCGGCGACCAGACCGAGCCCGTCGTGCTGACCGGCACCGGCTCCCTCGTTGGCGGCTACCTGAACGCCATCGGCACCACGAAGTCCTGGACCCCCTGCGGACCGGCCCTCGCGGAGGGGATGCTGCTCGTTCCCACCGCGGCCGAGACGGAACTCCTCGTGGTGAACTCGGACCAGGGCGAGACGGCGGTCGACCTGACGCTCTACGGCACCGAGGGCGAGATCACCGCGCTGGGTGCACGCGGCATCGCGGTGGCGCCAAACTCGAGCCGCGTGATCGCCCTGTCCGTGCTGACGGACCGGCCCGGACCGATCGCCGTCGGCTTCAGCGCCAGCCGCGGCCGGGCCACCGTCATCGCCCGCACCACGGCCGCCACGGCCATGGACTCGGCCACAGCCTTCCAACCCGCCACCGAGCACCTGGTGGCGGGGATCCCGCTGGGCGCCGGCAACGCGACCGTCCTGCTGGCCAACGCGACGTCCGCCCGGGCCACGGTGGACGTCACCGCGCTCGGCGCCACCGCCGAGTACACCCCGCAGGGCGGCAGCGACCTCAGCATCCCGGCCGGCGGCACGCTGGCCGTCCCCCTCGGCGGCTCCCTGGCGGGCGAGGCCACGGCGCTGCGGATCACCTCCGACGCCGAGATCGGGGCCGCCGTCGTGACGGGCCCCACCCTGCTGGACCCGGCCGGCACGCTCGTCTCGGAGCAGGCGTTCGTGGCCCCGTCCGAACCTGGCACCGAGATGGCAGCGTTCGTGCCCGCGGCAGGAGTGCTGCAACTGGCCTCGGCCGGCGACGAAGTCACGGTCACGCTCCGGCACGCCGTCGTGGGCGGGGAGGAGACCGAGACGGAGATCGCCGTGCCCGCTGGCCGCACGGTCACGGTGCCACTTGCCGTCAGCGCTCCCAAGGGGCAGCTCGTGGAGGTGCGCGCGGACTCCGCGGTGGTCGGCGCCGTCACCTACCTCGACGGCGCCGGCATGGCCGTGGTGCCGCTCCAGCCCAGCGGCGTCGCGGAGGTCGAACCCCTCGACGCCGAGCTCGACCCGTCCCTGGACTAGGAGACCAGGGCGGGTCAGTCGTCCCAGTAGTCGTCGATGTCGAAGTCGGTGAGCTGGTCGATGTCCAGACCGGTCAGGGCGCTCAGTTGCTCGACGATCGTGCGGTGCACCAGCCGCCGCAGCTCCTCGCGCGTGTTGGCGCGGTGCTCGAGGGGGCGTTCGTAGATCACGATCTGCGCCTTGCGGCCCCGGCTGGGCTCAAGTGCGGCCGACATCGGGACCCGGTCCCCGGACCAGTTGACGTTGAAGTGCGGCACGTCCTCCACCCCGACGATCACGCCGTCGAGTGCCTCCGGGTTGACGTCCGCGATCTCCGCCATCGCCGACGTGACGCACTCGTTGAAGAACTCCGTGCGGCTGGGGCGGCTCAGCGGCACCGGGCGCCTGGACCAGGCGTGCGGCAGCGCCAAGGGACCCCTGATTCCCCGTCCATGTCGGTCCCGGCTGCGTGGCATGCGCCAACTCTAGCCCGGGGAGGCTAGGTTGTCCGGGTGCGCCTTTGCTCCAGGACCGCTTGCCACTCACCGGCGGTGGCCACACTGACCTACGTCTACGCCGACCAGACGGCGGTGCTCGGCCCCCTCGCCGCAGCCCGTGTCCCCGGCGCCCACGACCTGTGCGGCTCCCACGCCGAACGCACCAGCGTCCCCCGCGGCTGGGAGGTCATCCGACTCCCGCTGGACGACGCGCCCGGCGCCACGCGCACGGCGGAGGACGACGACGACCTCCTCGCCCTCGCGGACGCGGTGCGCGCCATCGGCCTGCGCCACGACGAGCTGGAGCCCGCTCCGGCGCTGCCCGCCGCCGGCCACAACACCGCTGAGGAGCCGCGCCGTCCGGGCCACCTGCGGCTGCTGCCGAGCCTCGACTGACCCACGCCCGGGCCGTGACCAAGTAGGCTTCGGGAGTGCTTGAACCCGAGATCTTCAAGGCCAACGACATCCGAGGCGTCGTGGTCGGCGACCATCCCCAGTGGGACGCAGACGGCGCCCGCGCAATGGGGGCCGCCTTCGTCGAACTGCTGGAGTTGCGGGGCCGCGAGTTCGTGATGGGGCGAGACATGCGCGTCCTCGGCCGCGAACTGTCACTCGCCTTCGCCGACGGCGCCCGCCGTGCCGGCGCCGGCGTGGTGGACGTCGGCCTCACCTCCACCGACCAGCTCTGGTTCGCCTCCGGATGGCTCTCGGAGCCCGGCGTGCAGTTCACGGCCAGCCACAACCCGGCAGACTACAACGGCATCAAGTTCTGCCTGGCCGATGCCCGACCCGTACCCCCAGACTTCACAGCGAGGCTCCGCGACCGCGCGGCCACCGTCGAGATCGGTGGGGAGGCCACCGGCGGGTACCGTGTGCTCGAGACCCTGGCGGCCTACGCCGAGAAGCTCTCCGCGCTCGTGCCCCCGGGGGAGGGCAGGGACCTGCGCGTGGTTGTGGACGCCGGCAACGGCATGGCCGGCCACACCGTCACCAGCGCGCTCGCCGGTCGCCGGCTGGATGTCGTCGGGCTCTTCCTGGAGCTCGACGGCACCTTCCCCAACCACCCGGCGAACCCGCTGGAACCGGAGAACCTGACCGACGCCCGGGCGGCCGTGCGCGAGAGCGGAGCCGACCTCGGCCTGGTGTTCGACGGCGACGCGGACCGCTGCTTCATCATCGACGAGCGCGGCGACGTCGTGGACCCGTCCGTGGTGACCGCGATGATCGCGCTGGCCGAACTGCGCAAGGAGCCTGGCGGCACGATCGTCACCAACACGATCACGTCGTGGGCCGTCGGCGAGGCGGTGGGGGACAAGGGGCGGTTGGTGAAGTCCCGCGTGGGGCACACCTACGTGAAGGCCATGATGGCCGAGGAGAACGCGATCTTCGGCGGCGAGCACTCCGCGCACTACTACTTCCGCGACTTCTGGTCCGCCGACACCGGCATGCTTGCCGCCCTGCACGTCATCGAGCTGCTGCGGGCCTCCGGCGAGCCGCTGTCGAAGCTCGCCGAGGAGTTCGACGGCTACCACCGCTCCGGTGAGTTGAACTCAACCGTCGCCGACGCCGCTGCCTGCCAGGCGGCGGTGGCGGCCGCCTTCCAGGGGCGGGGCGAGCGCGACGACACCGACGGCCTCACCATCGCCAACGCCGACGAGGGCTGGTGGCTCAACCTGCGGCCGAGCAACACCGAGCCCCTGCTCCGGCTCAACGTCGAGGCCCGAACCGCCGATCGGATGGCGGCTCTCCGCGACGAGGTGCTGGCACTGGTGGCGGCTGCATCGGGCGGACTAGATTTGGGTGCGCAGGCAACTGAACGGGAGAACCACAATGGGTGAGCAGAACATGGACCTTTCACCGGAGTTCCTGGAGATCGCGGCCTGTCCCGCGTGCCACTCCAAGTTCGCCGTCGACTACGACGAGTCGGAACTGGTGTGCACCGGCCAGGACTGCGGGCTGGCCTACCCCGTCGAGGACCGCATCCCGGTCCTGCTCATCGACCGCGCACGCAGCACCCGGTAGGGGCCGAACATGACCCGTCCGTCCTTCGACGACGCTCGCCTCGAGGCCCCGGAGGTGCAGGACTCCCCGGCGCTGCGCTGGCTGGCGGAGACCGGTGCCAGGATCCGTCGCGCCACCATGTCCGAGCCGCTCGGCGACATCGACGGCGCCGACCGGCCCCGCGGAGTGCTCGTGATCGGGCAGGAGGCCCGGCTGGTGCGGGCCGTGCTGGAGCCCGTGTGCCCGGTGCCGTTCATGGCGTGGCCCGGCCCCTCGCTGCCCGCCTGGGTCGGTCCGCTGGACCTGGTCATCATCCTCGGCAACCACGACGCCAGCCCCTGGGAGGTCGACTGCGCGGGTGAGGCCGCCCGGCGCGGCGCCACCATCATCGTCGCGGCCCCGGCCGACTCCACCCTGGGGGCCGCCGCGTCCTCGAGCGCCACCACCGTGGTTCCCGCCACTGACGCCGACCCGATGGCCGCCGCCGTGGCCGTGCTGGGACTGTTGGGGCAGCGGGAGCTGGGTCCGGCGTTCGAGCCGGAGCAGGTGGCCGACGCGGCCGACCTGGTGGCGGGCCTGTGCTCGCCGTTCCACGAGATCGGCAGCAACCCCGCCAAGGACTGCGCCATCGGGCTCGCGGAGGGCCTGCCCCTGGTCTGGGGCGGCACGGTGCTGGCCGCCCGCGCCTCCCGGCGGATCGCCGAGGCCATGCGCCGCGCCAGCGGCCGGCCGGCCCTCGCGGCCGACGCCGACGAGCTCGAGACCATCCTGCGCGCCGTCACGCCACGCGACCCGTTCGAGGACCCGTACCTGTCCGACGTCGAGGCACCCCCGGTCCTGATGCTGCTGGACGAGGACAAGGTGCCGGACCGGCTCAACGGCGTCGCGCGGCGGCTCAGCAACATCGCCGAGTCCGTCGGGGTCCGGGTGTGCTCCATCTCCTCCGGCGAACCGGGCCTGGAGAGCTCCGACGTCGAGCGCTACGTCACGCTCCTGCAGCATGGACGCTACGCCGCTGCCTACCTGGGCATCGGCCTAAACTCCTCCTCATGACAAAGGTCCTGGTCCTCAACGGTCCCAACCTCGGCAGGCTCGGCAGCCGCCAGCCGGAGATCTACGGCTCGACCACGCACTCGCAGCTGGCCGAGCACCTCGTCTCCACCGGTGCGGCCCTCGGCCTCGACGTGGAGGTGCACCAGACCAACCACGAGGGCGAGATGCTCGACTGGCTCGGCCGGGCCGCCGACGAGGACCTGCCCGTGGTGCTCAACCCGGCGGCCTGGAGCCACTACAGCATCGCCGTCGCCGACGCCGTCGCGCAGGTCGGGCTCGTCGTGGAGGTCCACATCAGCAACGTGCACGCCCGCGAGGACTTCCGAAAGCACCTTGTCGTGTCCCCGTACGCCACCGGCGTCATCGCCGGCCTCGGGCTGGGCGGCTACGACCTGGCTCTGAGGCACGTGGCGGCGCTCCGCGTCTCCGGGTAGCGGAGCTCGCTTCGCTCGACGGTTTGACGGGATAGACTCGCCCGCGTGGATTACCGAGTAGCAGACCTGTCCCTGGCCGAGTTCGGACGCAAGGAGATCGAGCTCGCCGAGCACGAGATGCCCGGCCTGATGGCCATGCGGGAGCGCTACGGCGACTCCAAGCCCCTGACAGGCGCCCGGATCGCCGGCTCGCTGCACATGACCATCCAGACCGCGGTCCTGATCGAGACCCTCGTGGCGCTGGGCGCCGAGGTGCGGTGGGCGTCGTGCAACATCTTCTCCACCCAGGACCACGCCGCCGCGGCCATCGCCGCAGCCGGCATCCCTGTCTTCGCGTGGAAGGGCGAGAGCCTGGAGGAGTACTGGTGGTGCACCCGCCAGATCCTGCAGTGGCCCGACGGCCGGCTGCCGAACATGATCCTCGACGACGGCGGCGACGCCACCCTGCTCGTGCACCAGGGCGTCTGGGCGCAGGAGGCCGGAGCCGTGCCCGCGGACGAGGCGTCGGACTCCGAGGAGTTCCGCGTCGTCAAGGCTGCCCTGCGCGAGGACCACGGCAACGTGGACTGGAGGGCCATCGCCGACTCCATCCAGGGCGTCACGGAGGAGACCACCACCGGCGTCATGCGCCTCTACGAGATGGCCCGCGACGGCAAGCTGCTGTTCCCCGGAATCAACGTCAACGACTCGGTCACCAAGTCCAAGTTCGACAACAAGTACGGCTGCCGCCACTCCCTGGTGGACGGCATCAACCGCGCCACCGACGTCCTCATCGGCGGCAAGGTCGCGGTCGTGTGCGGCTACGGCGACGTCGGCAAGGGGTGCGCCGAGTCACTGCGCGGCCAGGGCGCCCGGGTCATCATCACCGAGATCGACCCGATCTGCGCGCTGCAGGCCGCCATGGACGGCTTCCAGGTGGCCCACCTGGACTCCGTGGTGGACACTGCCGACATCTTCATCACCGCCACCGGCGCCTACCACGTCATCACCGCCGAGCAGATGTCCCGGATGAAGCACCAGGCGATCGTCGGCAACATCGGCCACTTCGACAACGAGATCGACATGGCCGGTCTGGCCGCGTTCGAGGGCGTCACCCGGACCAACATCAAGCCGCAGGTGGACAAGTGGACCTTCCCCGACGGCCACGCCATCCTCGTGCTGTCCGAGGGGCGCCTGCTGAACCTCGGCAACGCCACCGGCCACCCCTCGTTCGTGATGAGCAACTCGTTCACCAACCAGGTGCTCGCCCAGATCGAGCTGTTCACCCGCCGCGAGGAGTACCCCGTGGGCGTGTACACGCTGCCGAAGAAGTTGGACGAGGAGGTCGCGCGGCTGCACCTGGCAGCACTCGGGGTGGAGCTCACCGAGCTCACGCAGGAGCAGGCCGACTACCTCGGCATCGAGGTCTCCGGCCCCTACAAGTCCGACCACTACCGATACTGAGGAGCGCCGGGCTCGCTGCGCTCGCGCGACTACCTGTTCCGACGAACCAAGCGCGCTTCGCTCGACGGTCCGTCGTTCACTTCCCGGGATTCAGGGACTGCCAGATCTCCTTGCACTCCGGGCACACCGGGTACTTGTCCGGATTCTTGGTGGGTACCCAGACCTTCCCGCACAACGCGACGACGGGGGTTCCCGTCACCATGGCCTTCATCAGCTTGTCCTTCGGCACATAGTGCGAGAATCGCTCGTGGTCACCATCCTCGAACTGTTCGGTACGTTCGTCGATGACAGTCTGGGAGCCTGGGGCGAGTTCGCTCATGGGACCGATTCTAAGCCGGAGGGGCGATGGAGGACACACGCGAGCCGATGCCGGGTCGCAGGAAGCTGCTGCTGGGCCTGTTCCTGAGCGTCTTCGGGGTGGCGTTCGAGATGATCGGCATCGCCACCGCCATGCCGACGATCATGGCCGAGTTCGACGCGTCCCAGCTGTACGCGTGGGCGTTCTCGACGTTCGTCATCGGCCAGCTGCTGGCGACGATCCTCGCGGGCCGGGTCGCCGACCGCAACGGCCCGCTGCCCCCGATGCTGGCAGGGTTCCTGCTGTTCCTCGCCGGGCTGGCCCTGGCCACCTTCGCGGGCAACGTCTGGGTGCTGTTCCTGGCTCGCTTCCTGCAGGGCCTCGGCGCGGGCGGCCTGACGCTCTCGCTCTACGTCACCATCGCGCTGGTGTTCTCCGGCCCGGAGCGGGCGACGGTGCTGGGCTGGATCAGCTTCATCTGGCTCCTGCCCGCCTTCGTGGGGCCACCCGTGGCGGCCTGGCTGACCACCATCTCCTGGCACCTCGTGTTCGCGCTGATGATCCCCTTCCTGCTGGTTGCCGCCGCTCTGGCGTTGCCGTCGATGCGGCGGGTGCAGGCGCACTTCCGGCCGGGCCGGGGAACGGGACGGGTTCCCTGGTGGGCCGTCGCCGCCGTGGCGCTCGCCCCGGGCTTCGTCCAGCTCGGTGGGGAGGGGCTGGGAGCCTGGAGCGTGGCCGCCGTCGTCGTCGGACTGATCGCTCTGGTGGTCGGCCTGCGCAGGGTGATGCCCAAGGCCATCAATCTCCTGGGTCGGGGACTGGGTGCAGTGGTCGCCTCCCGCGCGCTGCAGGCCGGCAGCTTCTTCGCGGCGGAGGCGTTCATGCTGCTGGTGCTGCAGGAGCTGCGGGGCCTGACACCGCTCGAGGCGGGGCTCATCCTGACCATCGGCAGCGTCTCGTGGTCGCTCGGGGCCTGGGCGCAGGCCCGGCCCTGGATCCGGCTGCGACGCGACCAGCTGATCAGCATCGGCACCGCCCTGGTGATCTTCGCCCTGCTGGTGGTCGTCGGGTTCATCGCCCTCGACTGGCCCGTCGGGGTCGCGTTGGCCGGGTGGCTGTTCGCCGGCCTCGGCATGGGTGTCCAGCTGCCCAGTACCGCAGTGGCCACGATGGACCTGTCCGGCCCGCACGAGCAGGGTGCCAACAACTCGGGGCTGCAACTCGCCGAGGGACTGGGCAACGCCTTGATGACGGGGGTCGCAGGAGCCCTCTACGCGGCCCTCCTGCCCAACCTGCAGGCCAGCTTCCTGACCGTCTTCCTCGTCCTCACGGCCTTCTGCGTGCTCGGTCTGGTTGCGAGCTTCCGGATCGGGCCGATTGCCAACTCGTCGCTCAAGGATCCTGCCTGAGCGGTGCTCAGGTGGTTAGGAAGTGGATCGTGGCCCACATCGTCAGGCCCAGCAGGGCCGCGGCGCTCAGCACCACCCACGCGTAGAACAGCGGCGAGTGCCGCTCCTTCGACTTTTTGGGGCGGTAGCGGTCCTTGCCGATGTAGTTGTCCAGCATCACCATCGGCGTCTGCGAGCGCGGGTGCAGGCTGCCCGACTGGTGCCCACCGCTGACGGCCACCACCGACGGGGCGGGCGCGTTGGGCATCGAGGGCGCCGACGCGGGGGTGCCGGGGTTGTGGGAGGCCGCCATCCTGCGTGGCCGGAACTCGTCCCCGCCCGGCAGCGCGTCCGCGAGCCGGTCCAGCGCATCGGCCAGTTGGAGCGCGGTCTGGGGGCGGCGGTTGGGATCCACCGACAACGCCGAGGCCAGCACCGCGTCGAGCAGGGGCGGTGCGCCGAGCTGCGCTGCGATCGGCTGCGGCGGGATGGCGGGGTTGCGGTCCAGGACCTCCTGCAGCGACTTGGCGGGGAACGGGGGCCGTCCGGTCAGCATGGCGTAGGTCACGCAGGCGATCGAGTAGAGGTCCGAGCGCTGGTCCAGCTGCGTCGAGCGCGCCTGCTCGGGCGCCATGTAGGCGGGGGTGCCGGCGGTCATCGTGTCGCGGTACTCATCCAGCAGGGACTTCGCGACGCCGAGGTCCGCCAGCATCACGCGCACCCCGCCGGGGCCGTTGGACAGCAGGATGTTGCCCGGGGTGACGTCGCGGTGCACGAGTTGGTTGCGGTGCAGCACGTCGAGTGCCCGGCAGGCCTCCGCGCACAGCCGCAGGGCCAGCCCCGGCGCGACCAGCCGCTTGCGCAGTGACTCCAGCGAGCCGCCGTCGGCGAGGTCCATCACGAAGTAGGGCTGGTTGCGATCGGTGGTGCCGATGTCGTAGACCCGCACGACGCGCTCGTCGGCGAGGCGACGCAGCAGCCGGGCCTCGGCGAGGAAGCGGGCGCGGACGTCGTCGTTGCCGGCCCAGTTGTCGGCCAGCACCTTGATGGCCACGGCCACCTCGAGGCTGTCGTCCTGGCCGCGGTAGACGGTCGCGAACGAGCCGGACCCGATGCGTCCGGTGACCCTGTAGCGTCCGATCATTTCCATTGTTGTCATTGTCGCCCATGAATGGTCCGCGGCGGTAAACACCGCGTGTGTCCGTCGCGCGTGGCGATCGGCGGAATATGTTGGCATCCTTGTGCGCATGAGCCAGACCTCCCACCAGCCGCCCGCCGGCTGGTACCCCGATCCCGCCGGCTCCGGCGACGAGCGCTACTGGGACGGGGGGACCTGGTCCCAGGTGACGAGGCCCACCGGTGGACTCCACGGGACCGCCCAGCCCCAGCAGGCCCAGTGGCAGCAGGGCCACGCCCAGCAGCCCTACGGCTACGCGCCCGGTGCGGCTGGCACCCACGGGCCCGCGAGGCTCGCGGGCTGGTGGTGGCGCGTGCTGGCCAGCATCGTTGATTCCCTCGTGTTGTTGATCCCGTTCGCGATGGTGCAGTCGTTCCTGCTGGGCGACGCCATGGTCACGCTGGAGCAGTGGTCCTACGACGTGCTCGCCGAGGCGGAGCGCGGCTCAACCACGTTGCCCGCCTTTCCCCAGGGGCTGTTGTCCGACTACTTCGGATACCTGCTCGTGGTGATGGCGCTGACGGCGGCCTACCGGGTGGTGCTGGTGGCCACCGCCGGCGGGACCGTCGGACAGCTCGCGTGCGGCCTGCGGGTGGTGCGCGAGGGCGACCACAGCCTCGGGAGGATCGGCTGGGGCACCTCGGCCGTGCGAGGCATCCTCGCCGTCATCCTGTTCCAGGTGCCGGTGCTGGGCCTGGTCAACGCACTGATGCCGCTGTTCAACCGCAACCGGCAGACCCTGCACGACCTCGCGGCCAAGACCGTGGTGGTCAAGAAGTGAACGAGCTACCCGAGGGGCTGGCCGAGCTCGCCGACGACTACGGGATCGCCCGGGAGTTCTGGGACTGGAAGGGCCGCCACACCCTCATCCCCGCCGAGACCATCATCACCGTGCTCGGCGCCCTCGGCGTCGCCGCCGGCACCCAGGCCGAGCGCGACGAGGCCCGTGCGCGTCGGCACCAGGACTACTGGCGCCGCGTCCTGCCGCCCTGCACCGTCATCCGCGAGGGTGAGGTCAAGTCCTTCCCGGTGCACGTGCCGGCCGGCACGAGTGTCGACGTGCAGGTCGTGCTCGAGTCCGGGGAACGGCGCCCGCTCGGCCAGACCGACAACCAGGTGCCCGACACCCAGATCGACGGCGCACCGCGCGGTGAGGCCACCTTCGTCGTCCCGGAGGACATCCCGCTGGGCTACCACACCCTCGTCGCCACCGGCACCGAGGGCGTCTCGCAGGCCTCCCTGATCGTCACCCCCCGCTTCCTCGGGTTCCCGGCTGCCATGCGCGACGAGCGGATCTGGGGTTATGCCACCCAGCTCTACAGCGTGCGCTCCGAGCGCTCGTGGGGGATGGGCGACCTGACCGACCTGGCCGACCTGATCACCTGGTCGGGCACGCGCCAGTTCGCCGGCTACGTGCTGATCAACCCGCTGCACGCGGCCGAACCCACCGCACCGATGGAGCCGTCGCCCTACCTGCCAGCCAGCCGACGCTTCGTGAACCCCATCTACATCCACCCCGAGTCCGTCCCGGAGTTCGCCGACCTCGACCCGAACGCACGGCAGCGGATCCGCCGGATGCGCGCCACGTTGGCCAAGGACTCGGACCCCTCGGTCATCGACCGGAACGGGAGCTGGCTGGCCAAGCGCGAGGCGCTGGAGCTGGTGTTCGGCGTCGGGCGCCGCGCGGCGCGCGACATCGCCTTCGACGACTTCCGCTACCGCGAGGGCAGCGCACTGCGGAACTTCGCTGTGTGGAGCGTGCTGTGCGAGCAGTTCGGCACCAACTGGCAGGAGTGGCCCGAGGAGTTCCGGAGCCCGTCGTCGCCGGCGGTGCTCGACCACGCGGCGGCGCACGCCGGCCGCGTCGAGTTCTACGAGTGGCTGCAGTGGATCGCCCACACCCAGCTGTCGGCGGCGCAGACCGTTGCACAGGAGGTGGGGATGCGCGTCGGTGTCGTGACCGACCTCGCCGTCGGCGTCAGCGGCAGTGGCGCCGAAACCTGGATGATGCGCGACCTGTTCGCCGAGGGCATGCACGTCGGTGCGCCGCCGGACCAGTACAACCAGGCCGGCCAGGACTGGGGCCAGCCGCCGTGGCGCCCCGACCGCCTCGAAGAGGTGGCTTACGCGCCTTTCCGCGCCATGGTGGCCGCCACGCTGCGACGAGTGGGCGGCGTCCGCATCGACCACATCATCGGACTGTTCCGCCTCTGGTGGGTGCCTCAGGGCCTCGGCCCCAAGTTCGGCACCTACGTGCGCACAAACCACGAGGCGATGGTTGGGATCCTCGCGCTGGAGGCCCACCGCGCCCAGGCGCTCGTCGTCGGGGAGGACCTCGGCACCGTCGAGCCTTGGGTGCGCGACTACCTGCGCGACCGCGGCATCCTCGGCACGTCGGTGCTCTGGTTCGAGTCCGACGAGCACGGTGGCCCCCTCGACGCCGAGCGCTGGCGCGAGTACTGCATGGCATCTGTGACCACGCACGACCTGCCGCCCACCCTCGGCTACCTCGCCGGTGACCACGTCCGGCTCCGCGACGACCTGGGCCTCCTCACCGAGCCACTGGGCGACGAGTTGGCCGCCGCCCGCGCCGAGCAAGCCGCCTGGCTTCAGCAACTGCAGGACCACGGCGTCCTCGACGAGCAGGACCGGGACGACCCGGAGGAGGTCATGCTGGCGCTGCACCGCTACCTGCGGCGTACGCCGTCGAAGGTGCTGCAGGCTGCCCTCGTCGACGCAGTGGGGGAGCGGGTGGCGCAGAACCAGCCCGGCACCCACAACGAGTACCCCAACTGGCGCATCCCACTGCGGGACGCGACGGGCGAGCTCGTCCAGCTGGAGGACATCTTCACCGCCGAACTGCCGCGCCGCCTGGCTGCAGTCATGAACGGTCTGGAACGCCAGCCCCACTCCCGCTGGTCCGGGGAATGATCTGCGGTTGATGGGTAGGTCAGGGTAGGTCTGAGGTTTCCACGTCGCCGGCGAGCCAGGTGTAGATCTCCGAAGAGGCGTCTCGTCCAAGCGTGCCGCCACAGCCGCCCGAGAAAGCCCAGATCCGGGCCTCCACACCCTCCGGGGTCTGGAAGACCAGGACGTACTCTGGGCCTGCGTCTGCGGGGCACTCCTCGTCCACGGCCGGTCCGTGGCGAGCCTGAGGCTAGATGTTCCCCGGGTTCGGGGCCGCTTGGTAGGGGTTGGTTGTCTCGTCGCCGGAGGCGTCGAGGATGATCGTCTCGATGGCCGGGTCGCCGTGGCTGATGCGGCGGGCCGCCAGGGGCAGCTCGGCCAGCGAGTCCGCGTGGCGGGCGCGCGCGTCCTCGAGTGTGGGCCGGTGCACGAGTTCGCCCTGTTCGTACACGTCCACCAGCAGGTCCCGGTCGTCGCCGTCGTTGGTGGGAGGCGTGCCCATGCCGATCACCTCGGCCTCGGCCACCCCCTTCTCGTCGCGACGACGCATCGCGAACTTGCGCCCGCCGAGGGTGTTCTTGCCCTTGGACTTCTTCGCCACGGGCGTCATGGGAGCGGTGGGGTCGGCCGATTCAGCGCGGGCCACGAGCTTGTAGACGAACCCGCAGGTTGGGTGCCCGGACCCGGTGACCAGCGACGTGCCGACGCCGTAGCCGTCGACGGGGGCCCCGCTGAGGGCAGCGATCTGCCACTCGTCCAGGTCCGAGGTCACGGTGATGCGGGTGTCGGTGGCGCCCAGGTCGTCCAACAGGTCGCGGGCGCGGCGGGCCATGATGCCCAGGTCCCCGGAGTCCAGTCGGATGGCGCCCAGTCGGCCCTCGGTGAGCTGCACCCCGAGCCGGATGGCGGCGTCCTCGTCGTAGGTGTCCACCAGCAGCGTGGTGTCCTCACCGAGGCTTGCGAGCTGCGCCTTGAAGGCCTGCTCCTCCGAGTCGTGCAGCAGCGTGAACGAGTGCGCGGCGGTGCCCATCGTGGGGATGCCCCAGGTGCGCCCGGCCTCGAGGTTCGACGTCGCCGCGAAGCCCGCGATGTAGGCGGCCCGCGCGGCGCCGACGGCGGCCCACTCGTGCGTGCGGCGCGCCCCCATCTCGGCGCAGGGGCGGCCGTCGGCCATCGACGTCATGCGCGAGGCGGCGGCCGCGATGGCCGAGTCGTGGTTGTAGATGGCCAGCAGCACGGTCTCCAGCACGCAGCACTCCGCGAACGAGCCCTCCACACTCAACACCGGTGAGCCCGGGAAGTAGACCTCGCCCTCGGGGTAGCCCCAGATGTCTCCGGAGAAGCGGTAGTTCGAGAGCCACTCGGCGAGGTTCTCCTTGATCACGCCCTGCTCGAGGAGCCAGCTGATCTCCGGCTCGGCGAACCGGAAGTTCTCGATGGCCTCTATTGCCCGGCCCAGACCGGCGACGACGCCGTAGCGGCGGCCGTCGGGCAGGCGCCTGGTGAACAGGTCGAACAGGCTGTGGCGGTCGGCGGTGCCGGCGTCCAGCGCGGCCTGGACCATGGTGAGCTCGTAGTGGTCTGTCAGCAGGGCCGTTGTCATGGGTGGACTCTAGCGGCGCCCGAGCCCGCGGCGCGTGCATGTTTGCCGGACCGTTGTAAGAATGGGGGAATGACAGAGCAAGGCGTACCGGAGCAGGCAGGGGGAGTCGACGTACTCGACGCCCCCACGGAGGCGCCCGCGACCGCTCAGCAGTGGGTCACCATCGTCTGGGATGATCCGGTCAACCTCATGAGCTACGTGACCTACGTGTTCCAGGAGTACTTCAAGTACTCCCGGGACAAGGCCGAGACGTTGATGCTGAGGGTGCACAACGACGGCAAGGCCGTGGTCTCCACGGGCAACCGAGAAGCCATGGAGCGCGACGTGATGGCGATGCAGAACTACACCCTCTGGGCCACGATGGAGCGCGCATGAGGCCCGGTGACAACGAGGTGGTCTGGGAGTTCGACGGCAGCGACGGGCACGCCTCGGTGATGGGCGCACTCGTGGTGCGCCACATCGAGGGACTGGACGACCTCCTGCCCGAGGACTACGACGACCCGATGGACCAGCTCGCCGCCGAATTCGCGGACCGTCCAGACGAGCTCGTCGAGGCCGACCCGGAGCTGGCACGGCTGTTCCCGCCGGCGCTGGAGGACGAGGAGCAGGCACGTCAGTTCCGCCGGGACGCCATCACCCAGCAGGCCCGCGACCGGATCGAGGCCGCGCGGATGGTGCTGGCTGACGTGTCCATGGAGGACGACGCCGTGGTCTACGTCACGATGGGGCGCATCGACGCCTGGGTGAAGACAATGTCGGCGATCCGCGCCCAGTGGAACGTCGACCTCACCGGCAGCACCGACCGCCTCGCCGAGGCGACGCGCCGCGACGTCGCCAACAACCCGACCGCCGTCGCCGTGTGCGACTGGCTCGGATACCTCATCGAGGACGCGCTGGAGGCGCGCATCATGGCCCTGCGGGCAGGAGAACTGTGAACGACCTCAACCGGCCCATCGGGATCTTCGACTCGGGATTCGGTGGCCTCACGGTCATGCGCGCCCTGGTCGACCAGCTGCCGAACGAGGACTTCATCTACCTGGGTGACACCGCCCGCCAGCCGTACGGGCCCCGCCCGATAGCCCAGGTGCGCGAGTTCGCCCTGCAGGGGCTGGACCACCTCGCGTCGATGGACGTCAAGGCGCTGGTGATCGCCTGCAACTCGGCCTCCTCGGCGGTGCTGCGCGACGCCCGCGAACGCTACTCGGTGCCGATCACCGAGGTGATCCTCCCGGCAGCCAGGCGCGCCGCCGCGGCCACCCGCAGTGGCCGGGTCGGCGTCGTGTGCACCGAGTCCACCGCCCGCTCGAACTCCTACGACGACGCCTTCGCCATCAACACCGACATCGAGCTCCTCACCCGGCCGTGCCCGCGCTTCGTCGAGTTCGTCGAGTCCGGCATCACCGGCGGGGACGAGCTCCTCGATGTGGCCCGCGAGTACCTCGACCCGCTCAGCGAGGCGGAGATCGACACCCTGATCCTCGGCTGCACGCACTACCCGCTGCTCAGCGGCGTGATCAACTACGTGATGGGCCACGGCGTCACCCTGGTCTCCAGTGCCGAGGCCGCGGCCCAGGCCGCCTTCGCCATGCTGACCCGACGCGGCCTCGTCCACGAGGGCCCACGCGAGGCCACCCGCACCTTCCTCACCACCGGCGACCCGACGGACTTCCAGGGCATCGGCGAGCGCCTGCTGGGGGAGTTCGTCACCGACGTCGCTAGAGTGAAGATCGACTGAGTGAACCAACCCGGAGGACCACGCACCCATGTGCACCAAGATCACCTGCCCCACCTGCAACAAGCCCACCTGGCAGGGCTGCGGCGACCACATCGAGTACGCGCTCGGCGACGTCGCGCCCGCGGACCGATGCACCTGCCCACGCGGCTGACGATAGGTTTGGGGGCATGACTGAATCCCCCCGCCACGACGGCCGCACCCCCGACGCCCTGCGCGAAGTCCGCATCACCCGCAACTGGCTCGACCATGCCGAGGGCTCGGTGCTCGTGGAGTTCGGGCGCACCCGCGTGCTCGTGGCCGCGAGCGTCACCGTCGGGGTACCCCGCTGGCGCAAGGACTCCGGCCTGGGCTGGGTGACCGCCGAGTACTCGATGCTGCCGCGCGCCACCCACACCCGCGGCGACCGCGAGTCCGTCAAGGGCAGGATCGGTGGCCGCACCCATGAGATCTCCCGCCTGATCGGCCGCTCGCTGCGTGCGGTGATCGACTACAAGGCCCTCGGCGAGAACACCATCGTCCTCGACTGCGACGTCCTCCAGGCCGACGGCGGCACCCGAACCGCAGCCATCACCGGCGCGTACGTCGCACTGGCCGATGCCGTCGCGCACCTGCGCCGCCTCGGCGCGCTGAAGGGCGAGCCGCTCAAGGACTCGGTGGCCGCGATCTCCGTGGGCTTCGTCGGAGGCCGGCCCCTGCTGGACCTCGACTACGAGGAGGACTCCGGCGCGGGCACCGACATGAACATCGTGATGACAGGCTCCGGCACCCTCATCGAGGTGCAGGGCACCGCGGAGGGCGAGCCGTTCACACGCGCTGAACTCAACCAGCTGCTCGACCTGGGCGAGGCCGGGTGCGCCGAGCTCACCCGCCTGCAGCAGGAGGCGCTCGCGAAGTGAGCCGGCCCGATCGGGTGGTGCTGGCCACCAACAACGCCAAGAAGCTGGTCGAGCTGCGCCGGGTCGTCGCGGCCGCCGGCCTGGACGTGCAGGTCCTGGGCCTGGCGGACTTCCCGTCCTACCCCGACCCGGACGAGACCGAGCGCACCTTCGAGGGCAATGCCTTCCTGAAGGCAGAGGCGGCCGTCGCGGCGACCGGTGTGGCCGCCATCGCCGACGACTCCGGCCTGGAGGTCGACGAACTGGGCGGCATGCCCGGCGTCCGCTCCGCCCGCTGGGCCGGGCCCGAGTGTGACGACCGGGCCAACCTCGAGCTCCTGCTCAGGCAGCTCGACGGCGTCCCCGAGGATCGCCGCACCGCCCGGTTCGTGTGCGCCCTGGCCTTCGTCGCTCCCGACGGCGAGCGGCTCGTCTGGCGCGGCGAGATGCCCGGTCGGATCGCCACCGCGGAGGCCGGGACCAACGGCTTCGGGTACGACCCGATCTTCGTCGCCGACGGACACGCGCAGACCACGGCCGAGTTGACGCCGTCGGCCAAGGACGCCATCAGCCACCGCGGCCACGCGGTGCGCGCTTTCGTGGACTGGCTCGAGGAGGGCTGAGATGCAGCAGTACCTGGACCTGCTCAGGCTCGTGATGGACACCGGCATCGACAAGTCGGACCGCACCGGCACCGGTACCCGGAGCATCTTCGGGCACCAACTCCGCTTCGACCTGCGCGAGGGCTTCCCGCTGCTGACCACGAAGAAGGTCCACACCCGCAGCGTGTTCGGGGAACTGCTGTGGTTCCTGCGCGGCGAGACCAACATCAAGTGGCTGCACGAGAACCGGATCACCATCTGGGACGAGTGGGCCGACGCCGACGGCAACCTGGGGCCCGTCTACGGGTACCAGTGGCGCTCCTGGCCCACGCCCGACGGCCGGCACGTCGACCAGATCGCGAACCTTATCGAGTCCCTGCGCACCAAGCCCGACTCCCGCCGCCACATCGTCAGCGCGTGGAACGTCGCCGACGTCGACGAGATGGCCCTGCCGCCGTGCCACTCGCTGTTCCAGTTCTACGTGGCCCCACCCGCGCAGGAGGGCGGCAGGGGGGTGCTCAGCTGCCAGCTGTACCAGCGCTCCGCGGACCTGTTCCTCGGCGTGCCGTTCAACATCGCCAGCTATGCCCTGCTCACCCACCTGGTCGCGCAGGTCAGCGATCTCGAGGTGGGCGACTTCGTCCACACCTTCGGTGACGCCCACATCTACTCCAACCACTTCGACCAGGTGGCCGAGCAGTTGACCCGCAAGCCCGGAACGCTCCCGACCCTGCGGCTGAACCCCGACGTCAGGGCGATCGACGAGTTCGAGCTCGCCGACATCGAGGTGCTCGACTACAACCCGGCGCCCGCCATCAAGGCGCCCATCGCCGTCTAGGAGGACGTAGAAGTGCGCATCGTTGCGATCGCCGCAGTCGCGGACAACGGAGTCATCGGCTCCGGGGACGACATGCTTTGGCACCTGCCGCTGGACTTCAAGCGGTTCAAGGAGGTCACCACCGGCAACACGCTGATCTTCGGGCGGCGCACGCACGAGCAGATCGGGCGTCGGCTGCCGAACCGCCGGCTGATCGTCGTCACCCGCAACCGGGACTGGTCCGAGGAGGGCGTCGAGGTGGCGCACTCGATCGAGGAAGCCCTCGAACTGGCCGCCCAGACGCCGGAGAAGATCTGCTACGTCGGCGGCGGGGCGGAGATCTACGCAGCCGCCTGGCCCTACCTGACCGAGCTGGACCTGACCCACGTCCACCAGTCGCCCGAGGGCGGCGCGACGTTCCCGCTGGTGACCCAGCGGGAGTGGACCGAGATCTCCCGCGAACCCATGCCGGGCTTCGACTTCGTCCAGTACCGCCCCACACCGACGATGACCTGACGCGGGCCGCGGCCGCGAACTAGGCTCGGGGCCATGCGCACCGAGATGGACACCCTCGCCCAGTTCGACGACGCCGTGGCGGCGGGCGGTGACCTGTCCAGGGCGGTATTGCAGTCGCTCGACCTGAGGCATCGCGACGATGCGCTGCGGACCTGCCGCGTCGACGGCGCCCTGGTGCTGGGCTGCCGCCTGAGCGAGGAGGGCGCCCAGATCCTGCGCGCCGGTGGCGCCCTGCTGTTCCCGCGCCTGCCGGACGCGCCGCTGAACACCTATCGTGCGCACCTGTACACGCCCATCGACCTGTTCGACACCTACCCGACGGGAACCTACGAGGACAGCCTCGACGCCCGTGGCTACGCGTGGACGCGCGGAGCCGCGGGTGAGCCGTCGCTGGACCAGCAACTGGCCGAGTCGCTGCACGACCATGCGATCGCGGAGGCCCTCGACGACTACCTGGACATGGTGGACCCCGTCCAGGTCGTGGGTGTGATGGGCGGACATGCCCTGCAGCGGGGGAGCGAGGGCTACGCGGCCACTGCACGCCTCGGCATGCAGCTCGCGCTCGCCGGCAAGCTGGTGGCCTCCGGCGGCGGACCGGGCGCCATGGAGGCTGCCAACCTCGGCGCGAGGCTGGCCCCGCACGGACCCCAGGCGCTGGCGGAGGCGCTGCGCATGCTGGCCACGGTCCCGCGGTTCGTCCCCTCCGTCGACGACTGGGCCAAGGTCGCGTTCGAGGTGAAGGCCCAGTTCTCCGGCGGGTCCGACAACCTCGGCATCCCCACCTGGTTCTACGGCCACGAGCCGCCCAACGTGTTCGCCTCCCAGATCGCGAAGTTCTGCTCCAACGCCCTGCGCGAGGACATCCTGCTCAAGCGTTGCCGCGGCGGCCTGGTCTACCTGCCCGGCGCCGCCGGCACGGTCCAGGAACTGTTCCAGGCCGTCACGGGCAACTACTACGCGGAGGACCCCTCGACCATCACGCCGCTGGTGCTGGTCGGGGTCGAGCAGTGGACGCGCACGCTGCCCGCCTGGCCGCTGCTGTCGTCGCTGGCGGCCGGCAAGCCCATGGCCGACGCCATCAGGCTGGTCGACACTGTCGAGGAAGCAGGCGAGTTCCTCATCGCTCGCGTTGCTCGCCGATGAGGGTGTTGAGTGTGCGAGCGGCGGTGTCGGCCCCTGGCACAGTGGCGATGAAGTCCGTGCCGTCGGACAGTTCGAGACGCAGGCCGGGGCCGCTGCGCAACGCCAGCCGCGCACCCTGCGAGGTCATGCGCAGACCCGGTCCGCCGTACTCCATCGCCTCGACGCGCTCGAGTACCGACGCTTCCTCGATCTCGTGCAGCCCGCGGTGCAGCCTTGGCCAGCCCAGGTGCCCCACGACGCTGAGACCATCGGCGTCGACGCCGATTCTCCAGCGCCACATACCCAGCAGCGGAATCGCGACCAGCACCATGAAGACGAGGGGCAGGAGCCAGTCCTGCATGGCGAAGGCCACGATGAGGAACACCGGGACGGGGAGCAACAGGATCAGCAGGAACCCGGGTGACGACGCAACGATGGCGTTCCAGGTACGTCGCGGATCCTCCTCTGGTAGACGCGCCGAATGGGGCGGAATCCTGGTGGCGTTCGGCCGTGGTGGTGCCTGACCGACAAGACTCGACGACGCAATCCCGGTGAGGATCGCGACGGTGACTGCGGGAAGGAGCCACCAGGATTGGAACTCCAGCGGTCCAGCGGAGGTGGTGCCGGACTGCAACACTGTCGTGCCGCCGAGCAGCACTGCCAGGAAAACGCCCATGGCCGCCCCGAGCCCCGCGACTGTGGCCCCTTCGCCACGCGGCGTCACTGCGGCGACCAGCAGGGTGAACAAGACGGTGAAGCCCAGCGAGCCGAGGAGCACCCAGAAGGTGTGCCCCTTGGCCACGAAGCCGTCAGGACCGTTCGGGCCCCAGTGACTGACCACCAACTCGGGAAGCCGGCCGAACACGCTCCAGACAAGACCTGCGGCGACCAGATGTGCCGCCAGAGCGATCAGCATGCCGACGACAAGACCGCGGTTGCGCTGGGTCACTGCTGCTCCTCAGACAAAGACCATTTCGCCCAGTAGGATACCCGCCGGTTCGACACGGCCCTGCCCATGGCGGACCGGTAGCCTCTGCAGCATGCGTTCGACGGCCAGCATCCTGCACCTGGACCTGGACGCCTTCTTCGCCGCCGTCGAGCAGCGGGACAAGCCCAGCTTGCGGGGCAAGGCGGTCGTGGTGGGCGGCTCGGGCCCTCGCGGGGTCGTGGCCACGGCCAGCTACGAGGCCAGGCGTTTCGGTGTCCGCTCCGCCATGCCCGGCACTGAGGCGCGTCGAAGGGCGCCCAACGCAGCGTTCCTCGGTGGCCGGTTCGACGCCTACCGGCAGTCCTCCCGCGTGGTGATGGCGCTCCTCGCGGAGGTGTCGCCATTGGTGGAGCCGTTGAGCCTGGACGAGGCGTTCGTGGACCTCGCAGCCAGTGGCTGGGACCTCTCACGCGTCGAGGACCACGTCCGGGAGCTGCGCAGCGAGCTCACCCGCCGCACCGCCGGTCTGACGGCGTCGGTCGGTGTGGCCAGCAGCAAGTTCCTCGCCAAGCTGGCCTCCGAGGACGGCAAGCCTGACGGGTTCCGCGTGGTGCGGCCGGGGGAGGAGCTGGACTTCATCGCGCCGATGCCGGTGCGCAACATCCCGGGGGTCGGACCGGTCACCGAGCAGAAGCTCGTGACCATCGGGATGCACACCGTCGAGGACCTCCGGCACGCCGATCCCGGGGAACTCGTCCGCGAGCTGGGCAGGGCGTCGGGGGAGGCCTTGGCGGAGCTCGCATTCGCCCGCGACAACCGGCCCGTGGTCGCCGAGCGGGAGGCGAAGTCCATCTCCACCGAGGACACGTTCCCCAGCGACCTCAAGGACCGCGCCGAACTGGAGGACATCCTGCGCCGCGACGCCCGGCTGGTCGCGAGGCGCGTGGAGGCGGCGGGGGTGTTCGCCAAGACCATCAGCATCAAGGTCAGGATGGGCGACTTCACCACCGTGTCCAAGGCGCGGTCCCTGGCCGGGGCCACCGACAGGGTTGAGGTGATCGCTGCCGTCGGTGAGGAGTTGCTGCGGGAGGTCGACGTCCGGGCCGGGGTCCGCCTGCTCGGCATCGGCGCCTCCAACTTCACCCGCGCCGCCCAGGAGCAGCTCTTCGACGACGAGTCCGAGACGCCCGTCGGGGCCACCCAGACCTCGAGCGAGGTCGCCGTCTCCGGCGTGCGCGGGCACGGTTACCATCCCGGCGCCGACGTCGAGCACGACGAGTTCGGTCGGGGCTGGGTGTGGGGGGCCGGGCTCGGGCGCGTGACCGTGCGATTCGAGACCAGGGACACAGGCCCCGGCCCCATCAGGACCTTCGAAGCCGCCGACCCGTCACTGCGGCCCGCCCCCGACCTGCCGGAGTTGCCCGCGCCTCAGGGCTTGGAGCCCAGCGCCACGACGTAGTCGATCAGCAGCACGGTGGGATCGTCCAAGGCGGCACAGCGCTCGACGAAGTCGTCGCGCAACCGCTGCAGCTGCGGCTCGTCGAGGACAGCCACCATGGGTGCCAGCGGCGTCGCCGCGATGTACATGTCGAAGGTGTCCCGCGGCGGCGGCAGCGTGATCGTGACGGTGGCGGCCTCCGTGCGGACGTCGTGGAAGTCCGCCTCGCGCAGGAGCGCGGCCACCTCATCGGGCTGTCCCAGCTCGAAGATGCGCTCCACGAAGCGCTCGGCGTGCGGGCCCACATGGGCGCCCAGGGCCTCTGCCATCGCCTTCATGAACGGGGGCGTTGGTCCGGGGGTGAGGGTGGCGAAGCGCCCCCCGGGCCCCAGCACCCGGCGGATCTCGGCCAGCGCCCTGTGTCTGTCGGCGAAGTACTGCAGCCCCTGCAGGCACAAAACCAGGGTGAAGGAGTCGTCGGCCAGCGGGATGTCCTCGGCTGTGCCCAGCACCCAGTTCATGCCGCTCGGAGCCTTGGTGGCGGCCACCTCCAGCATCGGCTCGCTCGGGTCCAACCCGGTGACGTTGCCGACGTCCACCACGGCCTCGGCGGCGGTCCGGGCCACGATGCCGGTGCCGCAGGCGACGTCGAGCACCTGCTCGTGGCTCCGCGGCTGGGCGGCGGACAGCAGGCAGTAGGCCATCGGCCGGCCGACCGTGGGCACGTACTCGCGCTCGTAGAGTTCCGCGGCCCGCAGCAGCCGGTCTCGTTCAGCAGGCAGAAGCGTGTTCATGCCGTGGTCCCCCTCCAACAAACCGATCGCACGCGTGGGCACACAATACTGCGCGCAGGGGCGTTTGCGGACGTGAATGGATCGCGGAATCGGCCCCGCGTAAACTCGCCGCCATGGGAGCGAGACTCTTCACAGCCGTCCTGCCGCCCGAACCGGTTGTCGCCGACCTGGGTCGTCACCTCGAACCGCGCCGGGAGGCGGGCATCGAGTACTGGCGTTGGACCCGTCCGGAGGGCTGGCACCTGACCACCGCGTTCATGGCCTCGGTCTCCGACACCGCCCTGGACCTGTTGGTCGAGAACCTGGCGGGTGCCATGGCGCGTTCCAGTCCCTTCGACGTCGGCGTGGCAGGGGCACTGTGCTTCCCGAACCCCGCCAGGGCCCGGGTGCTGGCGATGTCGGTGGAGGAGGGGCACGAGCAGTTGGCGGCCCTGGCCACCTCGTGCAGGGGAGCGGCCACGCGTGCCGGGGCCTCGCCGGACGGCAGCCGCTTCCGGGGCCACCTGACCCTGGCCCGCGCGCGCCGTCCGTTCGACGCGACGAAGTGGTTCCACGTGGTGGACTCCTTCCCCGGCTGGACCTGGCGCGTCACCGAGGTGGCCCTGGTGCAGTCGCACATGGCCGATCCCGGCAACCGCTACGAGGTGCTGGAGAGATTCCCGCTCGGGGCCTAGTGGCCTATGCTTGGCGACGGCCCCGGATGGGGCCGGGCCGAAGTGGTGGAATTGGTAGACACGCAGGATTTAGGTTCCTGTGCCTTCGGGCGTGAGGGTTCAAGTCCCTTCTTCGGTACATGGCTGACCAGGCACTGCAACGTCGCGTCATCCGCACACTCGTCGGTGCCCAGGTCCTGACCAGTCTCGGGATGGCCAGCGGCGCGTCCGTGGGGGTCCTCCTGGCCGACGACCTCACCGGATCCGAGACCCTCGCCGGCTTCGGGACCACGGCGCAGGTCCTCGGAGGTGCACTGATCGCCATCCCCACCGCGCGGATCATGGCGGCGCGGGGCCGTCGTCCGGGGTTGTGGTTCAGCTACTCCCTCGCCGCCGTCGGCTCCCTTGTCATCATCGCGGCCGCGCTGCTGCGCAGCTACCCCCTCCTCGTGCTCGGCATGCTGGCCTTCGGCGGTGCCACCGCGGGCAACGGGCAGTCCCGCTACGCAGCCGCCGACCTCGCCGAGGACGCCCACCGCGGCCGCGACCTGTCCATCGTCGTGTGGGCGGCCACCGTCGGGGCCGTGCTCGGGCCGAACCTGATCGGGCCCGGCCGCGAGCTCGGACGCCTGGTCGGGGTCCCCGACCTCGCGGGCTCCTTCCTGTTCGCGCTGGTGGGGCTGCTATTGGGAATCGTCGTCATCGTGCGCTGGTTGCGGCCCGATCCGCTGCTGGTCTCCCGCGAGCTCGCCGGTGCGGTCCCCGGGGCGGCCCCCGCCGACAACGACGGCTCCCTCAGCCGCGGCCTGCGCGTCCTGCGTGCCCACCCACAGGCCCGCCGCGGCGCGCTGGTGGTCGCGCTCGGTCACGTGGTGATGGTGGGGGTGATGGGGATGACACCCCTTCACATGGCCCACGGCCACGCCGAGCTCGAGGTGATCGGCTTCGTGCTGTCGGTCCACATCCTCGGGATGTTCGCGTTCTCGCCGCTGGTCGGCGTGGCCGTCGACCGCCGCGGAGGCGTCGTGGTGGCCGGGACCGGGGGAGTGCTGCTGGTGGCCGCGGCGCTGCTGACCTCAGTGTCCCAGGCCGGCTGGTCCTCGCTGCTGCTGGTGGCCCTGTTCCTCCTGGGCCTGGGCTGGTCCTGCACGCTCGTGTCCGGATCGACGATGTTGACAGCGGCCGTGCGGCCGGACGAGAGAGCCGCGGTGCAGGGCTTGGCCGAGGTGGGCATGGGTCTCGCCGCCGCCGCCGGAGGTGCGGTGGCAGGAGGAGTGATGGAGGCGTTCGGCTACCGCTGGCTGGGGTTGGGCGCCGCTCTGCTCGGCCTGGTCATCCTTCTGCTCGCGACTGCGAGGACTCGGCAGCGGTCCTGAGTGCTGTCAGCGGAATGGCCAACCAGAGCACCACGATGACCGCCAGCGTCGCGCCCGCGCTGACCCATGCGGAGACAGGGCCGACGACGATGCTGACGATGAGTCCGACGGCGCCCGTGAAGGCACCGGCCAGGAACGCCAGCGCCGTCTTCGCCAGCCGCCCGCCGAATTTCACCAGCTCGTCCTTGAGCTGTTTGCGGAAGAGCAACCGGTGGGCGGCCACGGGGGCCAGGATGCAAACCGTTGACACCGTCATGCAGGCGAAGACCAGCAGGTAGATCCTCCGCTGGTCGGCGTTGAGTTCGGAGAAGCCAGCCTGGAAGGGGAGGATCAGCAGGAATCCGAACAGGATCTGGATCCCGGTCTGGGCCACGCGGAACTCCTGCAGGAGTTCACCCCAGTTGCGGTCGAGGCGCTCACCCGGCGTCTCGTGGCGCCGGGCAGGGCCGGTGGGCCGGTCGTCGGACATCCTGCGATCCTACTCGGACGTGCTGCCCCAAAAGCTTGTTCAACCAAAGGGTTGACAATCTGGGAGGCTCTGGCGCAGGATGGTGTTCAACCAAACGGTTGACGACGAGGGAGTGGTCATGGCGGACGAGTTGAGCAGGGTATTCGCGGCACTTGCGGATCCCACGCGGCGAGACATCGTCGCACGGCTGACCGTCGCGGACGCGACCGTGAGCGAGCTCGCCGAGCCCTACGACGTGAGCATCCAGGCGGTCTCCAAGCACCTGAAGGTGCTCGAGGAGGCCGGCCTGGTCACCCGCAGCCGGGAGGCGCAGAGGCGTCCGGTGCACCTGGACGCAGAGGTGTTCGACCTGATGACCAAGTGGATCGAGCGCTACCGCAGGCAGGCGGAGGAGCGCTACCAGCGCCTCGACGCCGTGCTCGCAGAGATGGATGGGACTCACCAACAGGAAGGAATGGTGTCATGAGCACCACGACCACGGCCGAGGCGCAGATCGAGGCCGACAAGGAACTACCGATCATCAGGACCACGCGCGATTTCCGGGCCACTCCGGCGCAGCTCGTCAGGGCCCACACGGACCCCGACCTGTTCATGCGCTGGGTGGGGCCGGACTCCATCACCAGTCGGGTCATCGAGTGGGACGCCCGCACCGGTGGCAGTTGGCGCTACGTCTCGGAGTCCGGCGGTGAGGAGTACGGCTTCCGCGGCTGCTTCCACACCGTCTCCGAGGACCGGATCGTGCAGACGTTCACCTGGGAGGCCATGCCGGACCAGGTCTCCCTGGAGACGCTGACCTTCGAGGACCTCGGGGACGGGATCACGCGGCTGCACGCGCAGTCGCTGTGCGACAGCTTCGAGGCCCGCGACGGCTGGTTGTCCTCGGGCATGGAGGTGGGCGTCAACGACGGCTACGCCAAGCTGGACCGGCTCCTCGCCGACGGCGAGGTCTGATCCACCCAGCGCTCGGCCACCACAGTGGCCGTGAGGGTTCCCGAGGAGAGGGTCGTGAGGGCGGTGTCGAAGTCCTCACGGCCCCGCCGTGGCACCGCGAGGTTGATGGTTGCGCGCTCGGCCCAGTCCACCCCGTCGACCGTGACGGGCGTCCCGTCGGGGAGCACGAGGCCGCGCAGCTGCGACTCCACCGAGCCGGCCTCGGCCGCCGAGACCTCGACGGCCAGCACGTCGCACCGCACCACCCGCCGGGTCCCGACCGCGGCGACGGCGCGGGCGACGGCGTCGGAGTAGGCACGCACCAGGCCGCCGGCGCCCAGCTTGATGCCACCGAAGTAGCGGGTCACCACCGCGACGACGTCGGTGAGCCGATTGCTGTTGAGTACCCCCAGCATCGGCACGCCCGCGGTGCCGGCGGGTTCGCCGTCGTCGGAGGAGCGTGCCGTGCGGGCATCGGGGCCGAGCACGAAGGCGCTGCAGTGGTGCCGGGCGTCGAACATCGCCCTGCGACGCTCCTCGACGACCGCGCGGGCCTCATCCTCCGAGCCCACCCGCCGCAGCCTGGTCAGGAAGCGGGAGCGCTTGATCTCGAGCTCGACGTCGACGCCGCGGCCGGGCGCGGCGTCGATGGTGAGGAACCCGTCAGACACCCAGTTCGCGACGGAGCTTCGCGACGTGTCCGGTGGCCTTGACGTTGTACTGGGCAACCCGAACGGTGCCCTCGCCCGACTCGTCGACGTCGATCACGAACGTGGAGCGGAGCACTCCCTCGATCTCCTTGCCGTAGAGCTTCTTGGTGCCGTAGGCCCCGTAGTCGTTGAGGGCCTCCTTGTCCGCGTCCGACAGGAGGGTGAACCCGACGTCGGACTTCTCCTTGAACTTCGCCAGCCGCTCGACGGAGTCCGGGGACACGCCCACGACGGTGTAGCCGGCGTCTGTCAGCGCGTCCAGCGACTCGGAGAAGTCGACGGCCTGCGTGGTGCACCCGGGCGTCATGGCCGCTGGGTAGAAGTACAGGATGAGTGAGGAACCGGAGTAGTCGGCGAGCGTGGTGGTGTTGCCCTCCGAATCAGGCAGCCGCAGGTCGGGTGCCTTGGAGCCTTGTGTCAAGCGCGCAGTCATGCGCCCATCCTAGGGGCTAGGCTGAGGGGGATCGACGTAAGGAGATTCGATGGCCAGCAAGAAGGCGCGCCCGGTGGCAGAGATTCGGGCGGACCTCGCAAGGAATCGTGCCAGGGTGGCGGACTCGCTGGGCGACTTCGTCGAGGAGGTACACCCCAAGAACATCGCCAAGCGCGGCATCGACGAGGCCAAGGGCTTCGTCGCTGACGAGTTCAAGGCAGCCAAGGCACAGGTGAAGGACGCCAACGGCTGGCGCACCGACCGGCTCCTGGCCATCGGGGGAGCGGTCCTCGGGGTGGTGGTGTTCGCGGTGACGCTGAACGTGGTCGCCGGCCGTCGGACCAGGAGCGTGCAGGCGCAGGTCCGCAAGGCCCTGGAAGCTACCAGGTGAGCGAGGGCAGCCTGCCGATCCGCATGCTGCACGACAGGGTTCTGGTCGACGTTGACGCCGCGGCCTCGGAGCGGCGCAGCGGTGGCGGGATCCTGATCCCTGCGACCGTCCAGATGGGACGCAAGCTCTCCTGGGCGAAGGTGGTGGCGGCCGGACCGAACGTGCGCGCCGTCGAGACCGGTGACCGGGTCCTGTTCGACCCCGAGGAGCGCGCGGAGGTGGAGCTCCACAGCCGCACCTACGTGCTGCTGCGGGAGCGTGACATCCACGCCGTCGCCTCCGAGGGCGACTCCGACGGCGGCACCGGGCTCTACCTCTAGTCCCAGCGCCGGCTCAGGAACTCGTTCTCGTCCCGGATCCGTGACCGGTTCGAGAACGTGCCCGAGGTGTGGAAGAGCAGCCCCACGCCACCGGCCGTGGCTGCCAGCTGGAAGAGTTGGTACACGTCGCTGAGTGGGTACTCGGGTCCGGTGCGGATCCCGGCGACGCCCACCACCAGCAGCGCGACCGAAGCGGCGAACAGCCAGTCGAGCGCCGACTGCCAGGGCACATCCTGCGACGTCGCCACGCGCAGCAGCGAAGGCGCGGGAGCCGGCGAGTCGGGGTCGGCTGCCTCCCGCAGGAGCGTCGGCCTGAGCAGCCACGAGAGTGCGACGTCAATGGCCGCCATCGCGAGCAGCAGTACCCCGATGACCACGACGGCCCAGACGGCCGGCGCCGGCAGCTCGATGCCCACGAGCAGGATGATGAGGCCGACGGTGGCGCCCGCGGCCCAGCGCAGCCCACTGCGGACGCCCAGCAGTCGCCCAAGCCGCCCGATGCCGGGGCGCGCGCCACGGAGTTGGTCTCGGTCGCCGGGGGTGAGGGTGCCGCTCGCGGGCCTCATGGGCGCCGCGGCCCACCGGTCGTGCGCCGGGCCGTTCACCTTCCGGCTGCCGGCGACGATCATCCAGACGCCGAGGCCCACCAGGATCGGACTGCTGAGGCCGAGTGCCCAGGCGAACAGGTTCTCGGGCTCCTCGTCGGCGACGAAGAAGCCGACGGCCCCGATGAACCCGAAGAAGATGACCACCGGGAAACCCAGCAGCTGCATCCCGAAACCCGCCCGCTTCCGACGGACCGCCTCGTGCTGCCACGCGACGGGAGGATCCCGAGGGGCATCGGGGCTGCGTGCGATCCGGTCCAGCACCTTCCTGGTGCCACGGTGCTGGAAGTAGGTGGTGACCTGCGCGGCCGCCAGGGCGACGGCGACGCCCCAGACGCCAGCCGTGAAAGACAGGTTCCCGAGGAACCGCGCCAGCCCTGCCCGGGCGGCACCCGCCGCCCCGAGGCGCCCGTCGTCGAGGGCCATCTCAAGGAGCAGCGCGACCAGGAAGACGACTGCCGAAGCGGCCGCCGCCCGCACCAACACCGTCGAGACGTGCCGCAGGACGTGGACGCTGACTGGCATGGGGTGGGTGGGGGCAGGTGCTGGCATCACCGCCAAGCCTGCCAGAACACGAAGAAACCCCGACATCTCGTCGGACGAGTGTTGGTTGCTGAATGCCGCTTGTTCTCCCAGACCGACTCTGCGGGGGTGTTGGTGAGGTGTCAGTGCGAGTTGCGGAGGTAGTTCTCTCGGATCGTGGAACGGATGTCGGTGGCAACCAGTTGGGCTTCGTGCATGAGCTCGATGATGCGGCGGTAGTTGGTCCAATGGCTGTTCCAGAGCTCCCGCCCGACAAGCTGTGGGAAGTCCAGACGTGTTGGTGGCTTCCACGACTCATAGGCCTCCAGCCTCTCAGCCTTGGCCTCCAGGAACTGCACCCCACGGGTCTTTGGCGAGAGGGCAGCGGGACCGAACATCCATTCGCGCCAGTGCCTGTTTCCTTTGCTCTGGTTGCACTTGCCGCAGGCGGGAACGAGGTTGTGGATCTCGGAGATGTATCCGGTGGGTTCCTTGTTGACCACGAGCGGGCGGAGGTGGTCCCATTCTGTCCACGTGTCGCCGCAGTACGCGCAGCGAACGTCATCCAGCATGTGGAGAATCGTCAACGCCTGGCGGAGTTCAGCAGGGGTGGGAGGAACAACCGGGATGATTGAGTTGATGAAGGAGTTGGTGATGCTTGACGTCCGCCCCGCAATCTGGACAGCTTGGGGCATGCGGAACGATCGGGCCAAGTCCGCCAGCGGCTCCTCATCAGCGCGTCCACCTGAGCCTCGGGTTTCAACCATGCTTCGACCTCCCGCCCGCGGAGACCTTCTCCGGGGGACACGTCGAAGGTTAGCCCCCAGCACCGGCAAGTCTCTGGGGGACTGTCCGAGGCAGTTCTCCTCCGTCTGGGGCTCTTGAGCCGAAGCCGGGAGCGGAGGCCGAACGCTCTCTTGACGGAGGGAGTCCAAATAGTGCATACAGCCCGTTGAGACGACAACTGGCCCTCACCTCGCGTGAGATGAGAGCCAGCCAGCCAAGTACTTGTACACCACCAGGGACTCGAACCCTGAACCCATTGATTAAGAGTCAATTGCTCTGCCAGTTGAGCTAGTGGTGCTTGCTTTGCCGAGAAGCAACTTTACTGGCTGTCGGGCGAAATGGGAAATCGGGTGCTCCATGCCCCCGGTCGGGCGAACTCGAGGTAGTCGGCGGCCACGTCGTCGGCATCGACCGTGGCCGTGCAGAGCAGCAGGGACAGCGTGGGGATGCCGTAGGGGCGGTTGTCCCGGATGATGGCCGCGTCGTCGGTGGCGGGCAGTCTCCCGGAGCGTTCGAGCACCTCGAACCAGGGCCCGAACCAGTCCCCGTCGGCGGCCGCGTCGGCCCGCTGTGCCGCCGCCCTGAACTCGGGCAGCCAGCGCGGCACCCGGGTGAACGACTCGTCGTTGGGGAGTTCGCTGTTGACCAGCATGTGCACACCCGGCTCGAGTTCGCTGCTGGT
This sequence comes from Tessaracoccus rhinocerotis, assembly GCF_007197885.1. GTDB lineage: Bacteria > Actinomycetota > Actinomycetes > Propionibacteriales > Propionibacteriaceae > Arachnia > Arachnia rhinocerotis. The sequence continues at coordinate 503,119 of NZ_VKKG01000001.1, read as the reverse complement.
CAGTGTGGCGCCGTCGGAGAGGGTGAGCGTGACGCGCGCGCCCGCGACGGTGACGAGGTTGTAGGCCTGGGTGCGGCGGTCCGGGTCGGGCTCGCGGTCGGTCACGGCGTCGAGGACCACCTCGCCGCGGGAGGCCAGGCCGGGTTGCGGCGCGGGCCCACCGACGTTGAGCAGGACCGCGAGTCGCCCCTCAGTCGGCAGCGCCGCCAGCCACGCGCCGCCGGCCCGGGCGTCCTGCACCCCGATCACGCCCGGGTGCGTGGTGGACCAGTGCTCCCCGAGCGCCCGCCATGGCCGGTCCGGGTCCTCGTCGCGGACGGCGAGCACTCGGGTGGGCCGGTCCTTGTCGTGGGGGACGTGGACGATGACTGTGCACATGGCACGATGGTGCCATGTTCGTAGTCGTCGGAGTGACGGGCGGGATCGCCGCGTACAAGAGCGTCCAGCTGGTGCGCCTGCTCGTGCTCGGTGGGCACGACGTCCACGTGGTCCCCACCGAGGACTCCCTGCGGTTCGTCGGGATCACGACCTGGGAGGCCATCAGTCGCAACCCCGTCACCACCTCCGTGCACGACGACGTCGCCCGGGTGCGCCACGTCGCCCTGGGCAAGGCAGCCGACCTGGTGATCGTCGCGCCCGCGACGGCCAACCGGATCGCGAAGCTGGCCGCAGGTATCGCCGACGACCTGCTGGGCACCACGCTGCTGGCCACCACGGCACCCGTGGTGGTGGCGCCCGCGATGCACACCGAGATGTGGAACCACCCCGCGACGCAGGCCAACGTGGCCACCCTGGTCGAGCGCGGCGTCGTCATCGTGGGCCCCGAGGACGGCCCGCTCACCGGCGGCGACGTCGGACCGGGCCGGGTGACCGAGCCGGAGGACCTGCTGGAGCGGGCCCTCGCCGTCGTCTCCGGCGGCGGGGACCTCGACGGGCTCCGCGTCGTCGTGTCCACGGGCGGCACGCGGGAGCCGATCGACCCGGTCCGCTTCCTGGGAAACCGGTCCAGCGGGCGGCAGGGCGCGGCAGTCGCCCTGGCCGCCGCGGAGCGTGGCGCCGACGTCGAGCTCGTGGCGGCCCACGTCGACGACGGCGTGCTCGACGCCGCAGCCGCCCACCCGCGCGTGCGTCTCACCCGGGCGAGCAGCGCGCAGGAACTGCAGGAGGCCGTGGTCACGATCGCGGGCGAGTCCGACGTCGTGGTGATGGCGGCGGCCGTCGCCGACTACCGGGTGGCCGGCACGTCGGACACCAAGCTCTCCAAGAAGGGTGACGAGGGCCTCAGCCTCGACCTGGTCCAGAACCCCGACATCCTCGCTGGCCTGGTGGAGGACCGGGTGCCGGGCCAGACCATCGTCGGGTTCGCGGCCGAGACCGCACCGACGGAGGAGGAACTCCTCTCGAAGGGCCGCGCGAAGCGGCGCCGCAAGGGCGTGGACCTGCTCGCCGTCAACGAGGTGGGCTGGGACAAGGGATTCGAGTCGGGTGAGAACCTGCTGGTGTTCCTCGACGCCCGGGACGAGGAGATCGCCCGCTCCCACGGCAGCAAGCGGCGGGTGGCCGACGCCCTGTGGGACGCCGTCCTGACGATCCGCGGTAGCCGCTAGCGGGACGCGATGTCGCGCCGCCTGAACCCCAGCGCGCCGATAGCCAGCAGCGCGAGCGCGATCCCGCCCACCACCAGCAGGGGAGCGGCCTCGAGGTCGGCTCCCGGCAGCAGCGGCGTGTGCGTGAACGGCGAGACGTTCCTCACCCAGTCGGGCAGCCGCAGCAGCTCGCCCAGGAACAGCACGAGCACGACCCAAACCACCAGCAACCACGCGAGGCCGGTCGCCCTGGGTGCCGCGCCGTAGCAGGCGACGGCGAAGGCGGCCACCAGCAGGATCGCCGGTAGGAAGACCACTGCCGCGAGCAGCATCTCGCCGACCCGGTCCGACTCGCCGGTACCGGCCCACACCCCAAGGCCGACGCCGAGGCCGCTGAGTACCGTCAGCAGCACCGTCTGGATCCCCACCGTGGCCAGCCAGCCGAGAAGGTAGCCGGTGCGGGTGTTGCCCGCCACCAGCAATTGCTCGGCGCGCCCGTCCTCCTCCTCCGACTTCAGCCGCAACACCCCCGAGACGGAGGTGACCAGGGGAGCGACGAGCACGTAGGAGAGGATGATCGTGGCGAACTCGCCAGTCAGGTCCGTGCCCTCCAACGCGATCCAGTCCTCCAGTTGCGGGTTGGAGGCGAGCATGTCGTCGAGTTCACCGGACAGCGAGCCCATCGCGACGGCGAAGAAGAATGCGCCGATGCCCCAGGCGATCACCCCGCCACGCAGCAGGCGCGCCGCCAGGCCGACGGGGCTCCCGAGCCGGTCGGGTGCCGTCGCCGGTCCCGGCCGTGTGGGACGAAGCCCGGCGCCGATGTCGCGCCGCCGCGCGAAGGCGACCGCCACTGCGAACAGGGCGACGGTGACGGCCAGCGAGACGAGCAGCGGCCACCAGCGCAGGTCCACGAACATCCGGGTCTGCTGGGCCCAGGCGAACGGTGAGAGCCAGCTCAGCCAGGATCCCGAGTGGTTGATCACGTCGCCGACCCCGCGCACGAGGAAGGCGATGGCGAGCGCCGCCATGGACATTCCGGTGACGCCGCGGGTGTTCTCCGTCAGCTGGGCGAACAGCGTCGCGAGCCCCGCGAACACCATTCCGGTGGCCGCGGCCGCCACGCCGAAGGCGACGGCGTCGACGACGGGTACGGCCTCCAGGCCCGGCAGCAGCAGGCCGAGTGTGGTGGCCGCCCCGGCGAGGACGGAGGCGACGGCGACGGTGATGATCGACGCCGTCGCCGGGGCGAACCTGCCCACCGGCAGCGACCGGATCAGCTCGAGGCGGCCGGACTCCTCCTCGGCCCTCGTGTGGCGCACGGCGAGCAGGATCGCCATGATCGCGACGGCGATGAACAGGTAGAGGCCCAGCTCATTGGCCAGCATCGCGCCGAACGTGTAGTGCTCCATCTGGAACGCCGGGCCGGTCATCATGATGGTCGCCGGGTTGCCCAGCAGGGCGCCGCGGGCGTCGAGGGACTCCTGGGTGGGGAAGGCCTCGTCCAGGGCGATGACGCTGCCCCAGACACACAGCAGGATGGCCACGGCCCAGATCACCAGCCGGAGACGATCCAGCCGAAGGTTCAGCCTCGTCAGCGCGGCGGTGCCGGTGAATGGTGAACCGCTCACTTGGAACCGGCCCCCTCGCTGACGTCGTCGCCGTAGTGGCGCATGAACAGTTCCTCGAGAGACGGCGGGGCGATCGTCACGTTCTCGACGCCGACGTCGGCGAGGAGGCGCAGCACCTCGCTGGTGTGGGAATTGTCCACGTCGAAGGACAGGTGACCGTCCTCCCGGGACAGGTCGTGGACGTGCTCGTGGCGCTGGAACCGCTCCGCCGCGTCGGTTGCGTGCGTGGTGGCGGTCACGGTCGAGCGGGTGAGGTGCCTCAGCTCGGCCAGGGTGCCACTCTCCACGTCCCTGCCCGCACGAATGATGGTGACCGTGTCGCACAGCTTCTCCACCTCGGCGAGGATGTGGCTGGACAGCAGCACCGTGCGGCCAGCAGCCCGCAGCTTCCGGACCTCGTCGGTGAAGACGGCCTCCATCAGCGGGTCGAGGCCGGAGGTGGGCTCGTCGAGGAGGAACAGTTCCGCGTCCGAGGCGAGGGCGGCGACGAGCGCCACCTTCTGCCGGTTGCCCTTGGAGTAGGTACGGGCCTTCTTCCGGGGGTCAAGCTCGAAGCGCTCCAGCAACTCGCTGCGGCGTGCGTTGTCGGCGCCACCATGCAGCCGGGTCAGGATGTCGATGGCCTCCCCGCCGGTCAGGTTGGGCCACAGGTTGGTGTCGCCCGGCACGTAGGCGACGCGTCTGTGGATGCCCACTGCGTCGGACCACGCGTCCTGCCCCAGTACGCGGGCTGTGCCGGAATCGGCGCGCAGCATTCCGAGCAGGACCCGGATGGTGGTGGACTTGCCGGAGCCGTTGGGCCCCAGGAACCCCGTGACGCTGCCGGTGGGCACCCGGAGGTTGAAGCCGTCCAGGGCGCGGGTCGGGCCGAACGTCTTGACCAGGTCGGACGCCTCGATGGCGAAGTCTGTCATTTCGTGCTCCTGTCGGTGTTGGCCAGGTAGGTGTCGAGCAGTGTCGAGTCGGTCAGTAGCGGTTCGGTGAAGAGCTCGAGGAACGGCAGCAGGATCCGCTCGGTGTAGCGGCGCAGCCAGCGCGGCAGGTCCTCGAGGACGAACGGCTCGCTCCCGGTGGGCAGTTGCAGCAGGAGGGAACCCAAGGAGATCTCGGCGAGGACCCTGGCCCTGTCCTCCGGAACCCGACTGGGCGACACGGTCCCGGCGGCGACGGCGTCGGCGAGGTACGCGGCGGCGTCCGCGACGACCCCGTCGACGAACTTCCTGGTGAGCTCGCCGCCCTCCTGCAGGCAGCGCAACGTGTACCCGACCAGCGGGGCGTAGCCCTCCACCTCGGCCAACTGGGCGAGCATGGCTCCCGGTGCGCCGGCGTTGCCCAGCACGCTCGACTTGTTGTGCCTGACCTGCTGGAGCACGTAGGTGTCACAGGCCTCGCGCAGGCCGGCACGGGAACCGAAGTGGTGCATGATCAGCCCAGGGCTGACGCCGGCATCGGCGGCGATGGCGCGCAGCGGGGCCTCGAGTCCGTCCGAGGCGAACCGCAGGATGGCGGCGTCGCGGATCCGGGCCTTCGTGGTCAGATCCTCTTGCGCTGAACGCATGTTCAATAGGCTACACGCCTGTTCAATGACCTTCAAGGTCCTCGGTGGTCAAGGCGAAGCGCTCGTGGTCGCGCCAGGCGCCGTCGAGGAAGAGCATCCGCGGGGTGAAGCCCTCGTGCCGGAATCCCAGCCGCTGGGCCATGGCGATGGAGCGCACGTTCTCCGGCCGCACGTTGATCTCCACCCGGTGCAGGCCCAGCCCTGCCGGCTCGGCGGCGAGGGCGTGGGCCACGACGAGTCGGAGGCCCTCCGTCATGAGCCCGGTCCCGGAGTAGGGGCGGTAGCTCTCGTAGCCGAGACTCGCGTTCCGGAACCGGCCGCGCACGATGTTGGCGATGTTGACGGTCCCGACCAGGCCGCCGTCGGCCTCGCAGAAGACCAACCGGGTGGTGAAGGCGTCCGACTGGCGCTGGAGGATGCGCACAAGTTCGTCCGGCTCGGAAGGGCTCCAGGGGTGGAGGTCGTCGAGGGACCTGGTCACGGCGTCGTGGTGGGCGGTGAGGTCCGCTGTGGTGGGACGTCGGATGCTGACTCGCACCCTGTAATCGTCGCACCGATAGTGTGGCGGCGTGACGACCAGTATTGATCCAGACGTTGTGCAGTGGCGCGAGGGAACCGGCGGGGACCTGCTGGTCCTCCTGCACGGACTCGGCTCCAACGAACTCGACCTGTTTGGTCTGGTGCCCCATTTGCCCGCGAAGTTCACCGTGGCATCCCTGCGCGCCCCGCTGCGATACGGCCCGGGCTTCGCCTGGTTCGAGTTCGGCGGGGCGGCCGATCCTGACGACAGCGAGCTGATCGACGCCTCCACCAAGGCGGTGCTGGCCTGGCTCGACGACCTGGAGCAGGACTACGACCGGGTCCACCTGCTGGGCTTCTCCCAGGGCGGCGCCGTCGCCACCCAGCTCGCCAGGCTTGCGCCCGAGCGGTTCGCCTCCATCTCTCACCTCGCCTCGTTCGTTCATCCCGGAGCGCAGTCGGGCGACGCCGATCTGGCGGCCCGCGAGCCCCGGATGCCGGTTCTCTCCACGCTGGGTGACTTCGACGAGGTGATCGGGCAGGCGCGCGCCGCACTCTCGGCGTCGTGGCTGGATGAGCACTTCGACGTCGAACGCCACAACTACCCCCGCGGCCACTCCATCGTGCAGGAGGAGCTGACTGACCTCGTCGCGTTCCTCGAGCGCGTCTGACCAGCTCCCAGGGCGGGGCGCCCAGAGCGTCATCCGGTGGAGCGGAGGTCGTAGTCCTGGTCGACTACGTCGGCCTCGGCGGAGGGTGGGTGCTTGGGTTGGATGCGGACGCGGTAGTGGTCCAGGCGGGGCTTCGACTCGAGGCTGTTCAGGGAGCGGTTGGCCTACGCCGATCCGGCCACGACGTGTGGGGGTCGAGGCCGCATCCTCGACCCCCCGCGCCTGTTCAGCCGGCAGCGAGTTCCACGGTGTAGCTGCGCCCGATCCCGTCCGTCGCGGCCACCGTGATCTCGGTCTGTCCGCGCTGGAAGGTCGCCGACACCTCGTCGTCGCCGCCCACCTTTCTGAGGCGGCCCTGCATGGCGATCTTCAGCACGGACTGGGTGCGGATCGGGTCGCTGAAAGCCACCCGCCAGCGGCCGCCGGTCAGGTTGCGCACCATCGCAGTCACGGGGGCCTCGCTGGACACGCGCCCCACCTCGGCGGCGCCGAAGAAGGCATAGCCCGTCACCTTCGCGGCGTCGTACTCCACGGCCTGCACGGTCGAGTCGTTGCGCAGGATCCGCACCGACGGCTCCGCCGCCTCGGCCCTCACCGCATCCTCTCCCGCACCGGGCATCAGCACGTAGGCGATCCTGTCCCGAGCACCCACGGCGTGGCGGTAACCCAGCGTCACGACCCGGCGCTCGGCCAGACCGCTGTTGTTCAGCCGGATCTCGCTACGCGCGACGCTGGCCTGCCGGTCGACGAGTTCCACGGCCGGTCCGTCGAGGACGATGTAGCCCACGGCGGCACCCGCGGTCTCGTCGGCCCACCGGGCCCAGGGCATGACCGTGCCCTCTGCCGCAGTGGTCCCCGCGATGCCCTGCCCGGACACCTCGATCCGGTGCCCGGGCGGGCAGGTGCGAGCATCAATGGCGGACGTGGCGGCCCGGCCGTGGTCGTCTCCAATGTCGGCTCCCAGGACGACGATGTGGTTGTCCAGCATGAAGTACGACTTGGCTCCGCGAGCGTTCGGGTAGGCTACGAAGTCCGCTGGCAGGATGCCCTGTTGCTGGTCGCGCCAGGCCACGTCGTCGGCGACCAGGATGGACGCCACCCCGTATCCGTCGAGCTGCACACCGCCGGAGTAGTCGTTGGTGCCGAGGGGGAAGTAGACGTAGGTGTTCTGGGACACCGAGGAAGACGTGAACTCCAGCGGGTGGTCCGGGTTCTCGTACCAGTTGCGTCCGTACGACTCCGGGACGGTGAGACGTTCCTCCACGGGAGCGGTGACCCCGCCGAGTGCGTAGGCGCCGGCCGTGGCGTAGAAGTCGGTGCCGAAGTGGGCACTCTGGTCCTGCCCGTCCAGGTACAGGTAGGTGGTGCCGTCGGCCTGGAACCAGGGCTGGAGGTTCTCGCCGCTCATGTACTCGTACTTGCTGATCCGGCTGGAACTGCGTGCGACGGCGAACCCATAGCCGGGCCGCAGATGAACGTCCCGCTCCATCGCGTTGAAGGTGAAGTGCGAGACCTCCGGCACGATGTTGGCGGCCTCCAGCGCGGGGTCGGCGACGATGTCGCCGTAGGCGCCGATGGTGGCCGGTGACACGAAGCTGCTCGTGTTCGGAGCGGCAGGGGGCTCGGTGGCCAGGTACTTGACGTAGGCGCGCATCTGGTCGGCCTCGGCGCCCTCGAGGTGTCGGGACAGGTCCGTGGCACCCTCCACCACCGTCACCACGTCCGCGTAGCCGGTGCCGGTGCGGGAGACGGCGCGACCCTTGACGATCTCCATCATGTAGCCCTGGTAGATCAGCGGGGCGAAGCCTGCGGTGATCCACCGCTGCGCTGTGGGTACCAGCTCGGCGGGCTCGTAGCCGGTGTTCCCGAGCGTCTTGAGGCTCAGCATCACCTTCATCAACAGGACGCGGCCGTAGGAGCCGGTGTAGGCCACGGTGTGGTGCTGGATGAACGAACCGTCGGCGTAGTAGCCGTCGGTGTTGCCGTGGACGATGTTGGCCGGGTCGATGGTGGCGAACACCGTCGACTGGTCCTCCACCGCCTTGCGCACCCGCGGCTCGTCGCCCAGGAGTGCGCCCTGGACGATGCGGTTCATGGTGATGTCGGCCAGGTTGGCTCCGGTGTGGAAGCGTGACCCCAGGTCCACGTCGCCGTCGGTGCCGTTGCGGAGGTAGGCGTCCATCGTCGCCACGCACCGTGCAGGCAGGTCGGGATCATGGGCGCCCAGCTGCTCGTGCAGGAGGCCGAGGGCACGGGTCAGGTTGGTTGGGATGCCGATCTCCCATGCGTACCAGTTCCCGAAGTAGCCCGCGGCCTGATCGGAGTACCAGACGCGGTGCACCCAGTCGATGCCGTCCAGGACCCCGGTCTGCAGCGCGGCGTCGCCGAACTGCGTGGTTCCGGGAGTGACGGTGGCGAGAGCGATGTCGGCGAGGTACCTGAAAGTGTTGGTGTAGTTCCCCTCCGCCCGAGTCCCGAGCGGCAGGTTGCTGAACAACCGGTCGCCGGTGTCGGGGAGGGTTGCCGGATCTGCCATGCGCTGCAGCCGGGCAGCGGCATTGCTCTGGATCTGCCTGATCTTGTTGCCGACGGCCGGATCACTCCGGTCGGCAGCGGCGCCTGCGTAGATCTCCACGAAGTTGTCGAGGATCATCGGCAGGTCCGCCTCGTCGGCGCGGGCGGAGGGAAGGCTCCACCCTCCGATTCCGACGACACTGGCGAGAGACGCTGCGGCTCCGCCCTTGAGGACCGTTCTGCGCTTCATTGCGATCTTCCTCCATCTGTTTGGGGGGATGGTGGTTCCAGAAAGCACCGTAGTGACTGTGATGGGAATCCGCTTACCCTTGGCCGGGATTGATCACACGTTCTGCGAACCGGGGCGCCCAGGCAAAGAAAATTAGGGCCAGGTTGGGACCTGACCAAGGGTGACCTTGGCCAGAATTCAACCTGACCCATCTGGGGTGAGTAACGGGACTTGAACCCGCGACATCCTGGACCACAACCAGGTGCTCTACCAGCTGAGCTATACCCACCAAGTTGCCGCCCCAGTGGTGTGGAGCGGCGACGCACAACGATAGCGCATCCGCGCCGGAACAGCGAAACCGGGCCGCTCAGGCGGAGGCCGGCGCCGCGTCGGGGTTCGTCAGCGTGCCCTGGTGCTTGACCGCGACGGCGCGGGCCTCGGCGGAAGTGGGGCCGGGCTGCGGGATGAAGACCACCTCGCGGTAGTAGCGCAACTCCTCGATGGACTCCTGGATGTCGGACAGCGCGCGGTGGTTCCCGGTCTTCACCGGTGCCTGGTAGACCACCTTCGGGTACCAGCGCCTGGCCAGTTCCTTCACCGACGAGACGTCGACGTTGCGGTAGTGCACCCACTGCTCCAGTTCGGGCATGTCCCGGGCCAGGAACGCCCGGTCAGTGCCGATGGTGTTGCCGGCCAGCGGCGCCTTGCGGGCGGTGGGGACGTGGGCCTTGATGTACTCGAGGGCCTGCGCCTGCGCGTCGGCCATCGTCGTTCCCGAGGCGAGCTGGTCCAGCAGTCCGGACTTGGTGTGCATCTCGCGGACGAAGTCTCCCATGTTGGCCAGTTGCTCGTCCGAGGGCTTGATGAGGATGTCAACTCCCTCGCCCAGAACGTTGAGCTCAGCGTCGGTGACAAGCACCGCAAGCTCGATCAGGGCATCGCCGACCAGGTCCAGCCCGGTCATCTCGCAGTCGATCCACACCAGTTCGTCACTCATGGCCTAAAGAGTATGCGTACGCGCGGACAGTTCGCAGCGCACGTCCGGAGCCAATAGCATTGGACACCGGCCCCGGTAGCTCAGCGGATAGAGCAACTGACTTCTAATCAGCAGGTCGCAGGTTCGAGTCCTGCCCGGGGCGCCGAGGGCTTGCCACCGCAGCCGGAACCGCGTAGGCAATACCCATGGCTGACGTGACCGTGTTCCACAACCCCCGCTGCTCCACCTCCCGCGCCGCGCTGGAGGCGGCCGACGATGCCGGGGTGGCGCCCGCCGTCGTGCAGTACCTGAAGGAGCCGCTCGACGCAGCGGCGTTGCGCGAGTTGCTGGACAAACTCGAGGATCCTGCGACGGACCTCGTCCGGCGCGATGCAAGGTTCGCGAAGTTGGGGCTCTCCGACGACGACGTCGCGACTGCGGACCAGGTGGTGGCGGTCCTGGTCGAGCATCCCGAGCTGATGCAACGCCCCGTGCTCGTGAAGGGTGACAGGGCCATCATCGGAAGACCCAAGTCGCGGGTGCCGGAGTTCCTCGAGGGCTGAGGACGGCTGCGCCCCGCCGGATGCGGTCAGGCCAGCTCCCAGTTCGCCAGGTGCGTGAAGTCGAAGATCCCGAGCTCGGGGCGGACCGTGACCGAGACCAGGTGGACCTCTGTGACGTGGAGCGCCCCGATGGGCCCGGCACCGGACAGGCGGGCGGCCACCATGTCGTCGGGCACCTCGCCGACGGCGTAGGCCAGCGAGACGTGCGGTGCGTGCGGGGGAGCGGGCAACTCTCCCGGCAGCACCTGGGCCAGTCCCGAGACGACGGCGGCGTGCAGGGCGTCCCATCCCTGCGACGGCGCGGCGGTGCTCACCACCGCAGTCTCGTCGGGTCGCGGAGTTCCGAGCTCAAGTTCGAACGCCGCGGTCCTCGACAGGGCTTGGGTGAGTGCCGAGCCGAGCCGACTCAGGTCGGCCTGCTTGAGCTCGTCGTCGAACTGCGCGAGCCGCTGGAGGGTGAGGTGCAGGTACGGCTCGGGCATCGGGGGCAGGGCATCGAGATCCGCGAACAGCGACTGGGCGGCAACGAGCCTCTCGCCGACGGACGGGTCCGGAAGGACGTAGAGGTGGAGCGAGCCGTCATTGCGGTCCCAGGGCTCCATCTGCTCGAAGAAACTGTGCATCTTGCCTCCTGCGCGGAGCCTACTCGACCCCGCGGGACGATCTCCCACGAGGCTCGATTACTCTGGGTGCAGGCCGCGGGCGCTGTCGCGCCCCGCCATGCTTGAAATAGAGTCAGGCCCACCCGACTGACACAGGAGGTCGCCGTGCCCCAGTTCTCTGCGGAACCGCGCGACGCCAGAACCGCAGCGGGTGCGGGAGCGGCCGCCTGATGGAGGAGGCCTTCAGCGGGTTCCCAATCGGGATCACGTTCATCCTGTTCTTCCTCGGCGCCATGGTCCGCGGGCAGGCTACCTACTGGCTGGGGCGCATCATCACCGAGCAGTCGCTCAAGCGCACTCGCCCCACCAGTGGCTGGAGCAAGCGCGTCCACGACTGGCTGCAGGGCGACTCCGTCGGCAGGGGAGCCGGGTTCATCCGCAAGTTCGGCGTCGCGGCGGTGCCCTTCGCCTACCTGACCGTGGGCCTCCAGACCCTCATCATCGCCGCCGCCGGCGTGATGCGCATCAGCATCATCGCCTTCACCATCGCGCAGGTCCCGGGGGCCCTGGCCTGGGCAACGATCTACACCACCGTCGGTTTCGCCGTCTGGGGCGCCGTGTTCGGTGCGCTTCAGGGCAACCCTGTGCTCACCGCCCTGCTGGTCCTCATGGTCGTCGCCGTCATTGTTGCGATCGTGCGCAGGCGTCGGCGACGGGCCGCCGTGGAGGCCGCCACGGTCTGAGTGGGGTGGCTGTGCTGCCGCTACGCTGTTGCCCATCATGAGTACCGTCCAGATCGAGAACCGGGACCGCTGGCTGTCCGGGCTGCCGCCGAAGGCCGGCCCGCAGCGCCCGTGGCACCAGCGCATGTGGCGCAGCCCGAAGTTCTGGCTCGCGCTGGTGCTCATCCCGTTCTACGCATACTGCCTGTGGGACCAGTACCAACTGCTCCATCCCGACACCACTTTCCCCGACGGCACGGTGGCGCTGGGCCTCAACCACGACTCCCTGCGCTTCGGTGCCTTCTGGGCGATGTGGACGGCGATCGCCTACTTCCTGCTCTTCCTCTGGCTGGACCGCTTCCGCCCACAACGCCCGCTGATCTGGTTGCTGGCCTTCGGCTGGGGAGCGTGCGCCTCCACGTGGATGAGCATCTACGTCAACACCTGGGCTGGCCAGATGATGGCCACCACGGACGCCAACGCCGACATGGGAACGCGTGCCGCCATCTTCATCGCACCGTTCGTCGAGGAGGCCACCAAGGCCACCGTCCTGTTCCTGCTGGTGGTCCTGTTCCGACGACGACTCGTCTCGCGCCTCAGCCTCGTCTCGCTGGCGGGACTGTCCGCCATCGGCTTCGCGTTCGTCGAGAACATCATCTACTACGCCCGCTCGGTGGTCTACGCGACGAACACGGTGGGCATCGAGGACCCGTTCGGCGAGGTCATGGAGCTGGTCATGCTCCGCGGTGTCTACACCTCGTTCGGCCACCCGCTGTTCGGGATCATGACCGCCTTCGGGCTGGCCGTCGGCCTCTCCGCGCGCAGCAAGATCGTGCGCGTCACCGCGCCGTTGGCCGGCTTCGTGGTCGCGGCCGGCGGCCACATGCTGTTCAACGGTGTGGTCTCCACCAACCCGACCGAGGCGCTCCGGACCCAGTGGTACATGGCGTTGGGGCTGGTCGCGGTGATCACGCTCTTCCTGGTCCTCGGCGTCGTCGCACAGGCGCAGCTCGTCCGTCGCCGGCTGGGTGACTACCGCCGCGTCGGCTGGCTCACGGACCGGGACCTGGTGGTCTTCTCAGGGCCCTTCAAGCGCATGAAGCTGCACCTGGCGGGCATCTTCCGCGGCCCGAAGAAGTGGCTCGCGACCGCCCGGTTCATGCGGCTCATCACCGAGCTGGCCTACCTGCGCGAGGGCCGGACCCGCGGACTGGTGGCCGAGGCGGGGGACTCCCGCGCCCACGAGATCATCCACGAGTTGGAGGAACTGCGTCCACGGGCGCTCACGGACACCGCAGGCCTGAAGATCCTGCCCGAGCGCAAGCGCAGGTCCCGCACCGATCTACCGCCCCCGCAGGCCCCCGGGCCCTCGGGCATCGGCGGGAACTGGCCGGCGCCGCGATGACCGGCCCGGAGCAGCTGGCGAGGGCCCTCGAACACCTCGGGGCCACGCTCCCCGCTGCCCAGTACCCCCTGCCGCTCGACGGCGCCGCTGACCTGCGCCAGCTGGCGACGGCACTCCAGAACCAGGTCCGCGACTACCTCCTGCCACGGGCGGCCAAGCTCGACGCGCCGCTGCTGGCCGTCGTGGGCGGTTCCACGGGCGCGGGGAAGTCGACGCTCGTGAACGCGATCCTCGGCAAGGCACTCACCAAGCCCGGAGTGCTGCGTCCCACGACGAAGTCCCCCGTGCTGGTCTGCCATCCCGACGACGCCGCCTGGTTCCGCTCCGGCCGCACGCTGCCGGGGCTGGTCCGCAGCGACACGGAGGTCCACGACTCCCGCGCCCTGCAGATCGTCCCCTTCGACGGACTGCCCGCTGGCCTGGCGGTGCTGGACGCGCCGGACATCGACTCGGTGGACGACGAGAACCGGCGGCTCGCCCGGCAGCTCCTGCAGGCGGCGGACCTGTGGCTGTTCGTCACCTCGGCCGCCCGCTACGCGGACCTGGTGGGCTGGGAGGTGCTGGCCCAGGCCGCGGCCCGCAACGCCGTCGTCTCCGTGGTCCTCAACCGCTGCCCACCCGAGTCCATGGAGGACCTCAAGTCCCACCTCGGGCAGATGCTCGCCGAGCGGGGCGTGCACGCCGCCCGCCTGTTCGCCGTCGCCGAGCACGAGCTCGAGGGCGATGCCATGCTCCCGCCCGCCGAGGTGCAGCCCATCCGGTCCTGGCTCGGCTCACTGGCGGCGCAGAGCGAGGCCCGCGCGGACGTCGCCGTCCAGACCCTCGCCGGCACCGTCCAGGCCCTCGACCCCCAGCTGCGCAGCCTCGCCGACGGCGCCCGCCACCAACTGGGCGCGGTCGAACAACTGAGGCAGGGCGCCCAGCAGGAGTTCCGGCAGGCCCGCGACGACATCGCCCGCGCCACCAGCGACGGGACGATGCTGCGCGGCGAGGTGCTGAGCCGCTGGCAGGACTTCGTCGGCACGGGCGAGTTCATGCGCGGCGTCGAGAAGCAGATCTCCGCCTGGCGGGACCGGATCACCGGCTGGTTCAGGGGCGAGCAGCAGGCCGAGGACGTGCAGGTGGCGATCAGCGACAGCCTCGCCGCCGTCATCGTCGAGCACGGCCAGGCCGCCTGCGAGCAGGCCGCCGCTCGCTGGGCCACCACGAGCTGGGGCCGGGACATCATCGCCGCCACCCCGGGCCTCGCCCGCACCACCGCGGACTTCAACGATGCCGCCACCCGCACCATCCGCGAGTGGCAGGCCGGCATCCTGGACCTCGTCTCCGAGCAGGGCCGCGGCAAGCGGGTCAAGGCAAGGTTCCTGGCGCTCGGGACCAACGCGATCGGCGCCGCGCTGATCATCCTCGTCTTCGCCACCACGGGCGGCCTCACCACAGCCGAGGTGGGCATCGCCGGCGGCACGTCGCTGCTGGCACAGCGCATCCTGGAGGGGGTCTTCGGGGAGGACGCGGTCCGACGCCTCGCGCAGCGCGCCAAGTCAGACCTGGACGCCCGAGTCGAGGCACTGCTGGCCAACCAGTTGGCGCGCTTCGAGGAGGTCCTCGGCCAGCTGGCCGTGGACCCGGACGCCGCAGCGCGGCTCGACGCCGTCGCCGACGAGCTGCGGGCCGCCAGCCGGGGCGCCTTCGAGGACCTCACCCGGCCCGAGGGCTTCTGATGGCGCGCAAGCTGGGCGACAGGCTCGAAACCCTGGAGGAGCTCGCGGCGGCCACCGAGGGTCGCGTCCCCGAGGCCCTGACGGGGCGGGCCCGCGAGGTGGCGACGCGAGCGGGGGAGCGGCTGCGCGTCGGGCCCCAGACCGTGGTGGCACTGGCGGGCGCCACCGGTTCGGGCAAGTCCTCGCTCTTCAACGCGGTCGCCGGACAGAAGCTTGCGGTCGAGGGTGCGCGCCGTCCCACCACGTCGGAGACCTTCGCCGTCAGCTTCGGCCCCACGAACGTCGAACTCCTCGACTGGCTCGGGGTCAAGCGCCGCAACGAGGTCCCGCCGCGGCACAAGGGCCAGGAGAACCTCGTGCTGCTCGACCTCCCCGACCACGACTCCACCGAGGTGGCGCACCATGCGGAGGTCGACAAGATGGTGCGGCTCGTCGACCAGTTCGTGTGGGTGGTCGACCCGCAGAAGTACGCCGACGCCGCCATCCACCAGCGCTACCTGCGTCCCCTTGCGCACCACCGCGACGTGATCACCGTGGTGCTCAACCAGGCCGACCGACTCACCCGCGACGAGCTGGCCGCCTGCCTGAAGGACCTGCGCCGCCTCCTCGATGGCGACGGGCTGCACGGCGTCCCGCTGCTGGCCACCAGCGCCAGGACCGGACAGGGGGTCGAGGAGCTGCGGACCCGGCTCGCGGAACTTGCCGCCCGCAAGTCCGCCACCGCCGCCCGGCTCGGGGCGGACGTGGACGTCCTGGCCGCCGACTTCGACGCCGCCACCGCCGGGGGCCGGCCCGGTTCGCCTGCGCAGGGCACCGTCACGGCGCTCAACCGCAGCCTCGAGGCCTCCGCAGGGGTCCCCCTCGTCACCGACGCGGTGCGCCGGTCCATGGTCCACCGCGGCACTCTCGCCACGGGGTGGCCACTGGTGAAGTGGCTCGCCCGCTTCCGGCCCGACCCGCTCAAGCGGCTCCGGATCGGCGGCGGCAGGTCGAAGGGGGAGACCCCGCAGATCACCGAGCGCAGCTCGCTGCCCGCCCGGGGCGGCGTGGCCGACGCGCAACTGCGAACCGGCCTGCGCACCCTCTCGACCCAGCTCGGCGAGGGCATGCCAGAGGCATGGCGACAGTCCGTGCACGACGCCGTCCACACCAACACCGACGTCCTGCCCGACACCCTGGACCGCGCCATCGTCACCGCCGACCTCGGTACCGAGCGGACCCCCGTGTGGTGGCAGCTGCTGCGCGGACTGCAGTGGATCCTGGTCGCCGCCGTGGTGGTGGGCCTGCTGTGGCTGACCGCGAACCTGGTACTCGCCTACTTCGGGCTGCCGCCACTGCCGGGCGTGCCGCTGGCGCTGGCCAATGGTGTGGAGGTGCCGCTGCCGACGGTGCTTGTGTTCGGCGGACTGCTGGCTGGCCTGGTGCTCTCGGTGGGGTCACGGATCTTCGTCGGGTTGGGGGCGCGCTCGGCCGAACGGCGGGCGCGGGGCGTGCTGCGCCGTCGGATCGCCCACATCGCCGAACGCGACGTCCTGGCCCCCGCGAAGGCGGAACTCGAGCGCTACGCACGGGCGCGGGAACTCGTCGGGCGCCTGCGGTAGGTTCTCTCGTGAATCGGGATGGTTGCCCTTAGCTGGCATACTGTCGTCCGGTCCCCAGACGAAGGAGAAGCGCCCCAGTGGCTGAGTTCATCTACACCATGTACAAGGTCCGCAAGACCGCCGGCGAGAAGGTCATTCTCGACGACGTCACCTTGTCCTTCTACCCCGGAGCCAAGATCGGCGTCGTCGGCCCCAACGGTGCCGGCAAGTCCACCATGCTCAAGATCATGGCCGGGCTGGAGCAGCCCAACAACGGCGACGCCGCCCTCGCAAAGGGCGCCACCGTCGGAATCCTCCTGCAGGAGCCCCCGCTCACCGAGGGCAAGACGGTCCAGGAGAACGTCGAGGAGGCCGTCGCGGACATCAAGAACAAGATGCGCCGCTTCGACGAGATCGGCCAGGAGATGGCCGAGCCCGACGCGGACTTCGACGCCCTCATGGCCGAGATGGGAGACCTGCAGACCGAGCTCGACGCAGCCAACGCGTGGGACATCGACGCCCGCCTGGACCAGGCTATGGACGCGCTGCAGTGCCCCCCGCCGGAGACCATCGTCGACGTCCTCTCCGGAGGTGAGCGACGCCGGGTCGCCCTCTGCAAGCTGCTGCTCGAGCAGCCGGACCTGCTGCTCCTCGACGAGCCCACCAACCACCTGGACGCCGAGTCCGTCAACTGGCTCGAGGGCCACCTCAAGACCTACCCGGGCGCCGTCCTCGCCGTCACGCACGACCGGTACTTCCTGGACAACGTCGCCGAGTGGATCTGCGAGATCGACCGCGGCAAGCTCCACCCCTACGAGGGCAACTACTCCACCTACCTCGAGACCAAGCGCCAGCGCCTGCAGATCGAGGGCAAGAAGGACGCCAAGCGCGCCAAGATCCTCGAGCGCGAACTCGAGTGGGTCCGCTCGTCCCCGAAGGCCCGCCAGGCCAAGAGCAAGGCTCGCCTCGCCAAGTACGAGGAGATGGCGGCCGAGGCAGACCGCAACCGCAAGATCGACACCGCCGAGATCAACATCCCGCCGGGCCCCCGCCTCGGGTCCACCGTCCTCGAGGTCAGGGACCTCAAGAAGGGCTTCGGGGACCGCGTCCTGATCGACGGCCTGTCCTTCACGCTGCCGCGCGCAGGCATCGTCGGCATCATCGGTCCGAACGGCGTCGGCAAGACCACCCTGTTCAAGACCATCACCGGGCTGGAGGAGGCCGACGCGGGCACCGTGAAGGTGGGCGAGACCATCAGCTTCAGCTACGTTGACCAGAACCGTTCGGGCATCAACCCCGAGGACAACGTCTGGCAGGTGGTCTCCGAGGGGCTCGACTTCATCAAGGTCGGCAACTTCGAGATGCCGTCGCGCGCCTACATCGCAAGCTTCGGCTTCAAGGGCCCGGACCAGCAGAAGAAGGCGGGCGTGCTATCCGGTGGTGAGCGCAACCGCCTCAACCTGGCACTCACCCTGAAGCAGGGCGGCAACGTCCTGCTGCTCGACGAGCCCACCAACGACCTGGACGTCGAGACCCTCTCCAGCCTCGAGGACGCGCTGCTCGAGTTCCCCGGCTGCGCCGTCGTGATCTCCCACGATCGCTGGTTCCTGGACCGCGTCGCGACCCACATCCTCGCCTGGGAGGGCGAGGACGACAACGGCGTGCCGCAGTGGTTCTGGTTCGAGGGCAACTTCCAGGACTACGAGGCAAACAAGGTGCTCCGGCTCGGGGCCGAGGCCGCGCGCCCGCACCGGACCGCGCACCGTCGCCTCACTCGCTGAGGCGAACCGTGGCCGAACCCGCCGAGGGAGGGGCCGTGCCGCGAACCACGTGGCACGGCCTCGCCGGGCGCATCGCCGAGAGCAACTGGTTCCGCGGGTTCATCATCTTCGTGATCGTGTTGAACGCGATCACCATCGGGGTGTCCACCTACGACGTCGCCCCGGACCTGCGCGCGACGTTGCGGGCGGCCGAAGTGGTGTTCCTCAGCATCTTCGTGGCTGAGATGGTCATCCGGCTGGCCGCGTACCGGTTCAATGTGTTCGCGTTCTGCCGGGACCCGTTCCGGTGCTTCGAACTGGCCATCGTCGCCGTCTGCTTCCTGCCCGTGGTCACGAGCAACGTGACGCTGCTGCGTCTGGTGCGGATCCTCCGCATCACCCGGCTCATCGGGACCATGCCGGATGCGCGGGTGCTGATCGACGGCATGCGCCGGGCCGGACCGCCCGCCCTCAGCCTCGGCGCGCTGATCACCATGATGTGCTTCCTGTGGGCGGCGATCGGCTGGATGCTGTTCGGCCACCGGACGCCCGCGGGCATGCGGGGCTACTTCGACAACATAGGCGAGGGCATGCTCACCCTGTTCGAGTTGCTGACGCTGGAGGGGTGGAACCAGATCCTGCACGACCTGCGCACCATCACGCCGTGGGCGATCGTCTACGTGATCGTGTTCCTGCTGGTGGGGACCTATGTGGTGGTCAACCTGATGGTGGGCATCATCGTCAACTCCCTCGACGACGCCTACAAGCGCCGCGACATGGAGCGCGACGAGGCCGACCTGCGGCGCACCGTCGCGGAGCTGCACCAGCTCCTCGACAGGATCGAGGCCAAGGCGGAGTCGGAGGCCGAGGGGCCGGACGTGCTCGGGCTCCGCCGTCTCGAGGAGGACCAGTCCCGGCCTGACTCGTAGGCTTGTGGGCATGGAGACCTCGCCCTACGACCTGTGGGTGCCGCCCGGACCCGGCGTGCCCCAGGGCCTGGCGATCCCGGCCGCCGAACTGGCGGAGCGGTTCAGCCGTTCCTCCGGGCCCGGTGGGCAGGGCGTGAACACGACGGACACGCGCGTGGAACTGCTGTTCAACCCTGCCGCGTCCCGGACACTCACCGACGTCCAACGCGCTCGTGTCCTCGCCGCGCTGGGCGACGCGCTGGTCGACGACAACCTGGTGGTGGTCGCATCCGAACACCGCTCGCAGCTTCGGAACCGACGCGCCGCGCGCGAGCGCCTCGCCGCTCTGCTGCGCGACGCCGTCGCACCACCCGGGCCCCAGCGCAGGGCCACACGCCCCACGGCCGGCTCACGCCGTCGACGGCTCGATGCCAAGAAGCGACGTGGGCGGGTCAAGTCCCTGCGCAGCCGCGTGCCGCGCGACGGCGAGTCCTGAGTCGGGGTTGGGGGTCTCGACACGGGCGCGGGGCGCCCTACTCGACCGACGGGGGTGGGGCCCTACTTGCCCAGCGGGGGGCGGGGGTGCGGTGCGGTCAGTGGGTGGCGAGGAGTTCTGCCAGGCTCATCGAGTCCCTGTCGGCCAGGGTGCGCAGCTGGGTCTGGCAGCTGAAGCCGTCGGCGAGCACGATCGCGTCCGGGGCGGCCTCGATGGCGGGGCCAAGGTCGTGCTCGAACACCTGCACGCTCACCTCGTGGTGGCCGAGCTCCACACCGAAGTTGCCGGCCAGGCCGCAGCAACCCCCGACACGGCGCACGTCGGCGCCGGTGGCGCGCAGGAGTGCGGCGTCCGCCTCCCAGCCGATCACCGAAGCATGGTGGCAGTGCGGCTGGGCGACGATGGTGTGGCCCGAGAGGTCCGGCGCGACGAAGTCCTCGTCGCCGGCGAGGAACTCCGCCAGCGTCAGCACCTTGCCGTTCAACGCGCGGACCTCGGCGCTGTCGGGGGCGATGTCGAACGCGTCGCCCCGCCACACGGCCGTGCACGAGGGCTCGACGCCGACGATCGGGATCCCGCGCTCGACGAACGGCGCGAGTTCCGCCGCAGCCCGGAGGATCTCGCGACGTGCGCCGTCGAGCTGGCCGGTCGAGATCCAGGTCAGGCCGCAGCAGGCGGTCTTCTCCAGGACGCGGGGCTGGTAACCGAGGCGCACGAGCACCTTGACCACGGCGGCGAAGTTGTTGGATTCGAAGCAGTCGGAGAACGAGTCCACCCAGACGAGGACCTCGCCCTTGCTGCCGGGGACGATCTTGCCGTCCGGACCCTCGATCGCGCGTCGTTCGGGTGCCGCGATGGCGGCCAGTTGCCCCTTGGCGGAGCGGTTGGCGAAGCGGGGGATCTCGCGGCGGTGGTCCACACCTGCCCCCCAGCGCAGCACGCGCCCGAGCACGGGTGCCTTCCCGACGACGTTGATCAGTGATCCGACGCCCCGCAGCGTCGTGATCAGCCGTCCCCACCGCGGCAGCCAGCCGAGCGCGTAGTGGCTGCGTGGGCGCAGGCGCCCCTTGTAGGTCTCGTGGATGACGCGCGCCTTGTAGGCGGCCATGTCGATGCCGGTCGGACAGTCGCGGGCGCAGCCCTTGCAGGACAGGCACAGGTCCAGCGCCTCGTGCACCTCGGGACTCGTCCAGCCGCCCGTGACAAGGTCCCCGTTCACCATCTCCTGCAGGATCCGGGAGCGCCCGCGGGTGGAGTCCTTCTCGTCGCGGGTGGCCTGGTAGCTGGGGCACATCACGCCGCCGGCGGCGGTGTTGTCCGCGATGCACTTGCCCACGCCGCTGCACTGGTGGACGGCGGCCACGAACTCTGGGTCAGCGGTGTTCAGGGGCGAACGGGTGGCCGCGACCATGCGCAGGTTCGCGTCGATCGGGTCCGGGTCCACCAGCACGCCGGGGTTCATCAGGTTGTCCGGGTCGAAGACGTGCTTCACGGCCCGGAAGAGTTCGAGAGCCTCGGGGGAGTACATCCTCGGCAGCAGTTCGGAGCGGGCGCGACCGTCGCCGTGTTCGCCGGACATCGAACCGCCGTGTCCGGCCACCATGTCCGCCGCTGCCAGGATGAACTCGCGGAAGCGCTCGGCGCCGTCCGGTAGGTCGAAGGGGTAGTCGATGCGGGCGTGCACGCAGCCGTCGCCGAAGTGGCCGTAGGGGAGGGCGTGCAGCCCGTGCTCGTCCAGCAGCGCCTCGAAGTCGCGCAGGTAGGCGCCCAGCTTCTCCGGGGGAACCGCGGCGTCCTCCCAGCCTCCGAAGGCAGGCTTGTCGAGGCTGACCCCGGCCAGGCCGGCGCCGTCGGCCCGGACGTGCCACAGGGCGGCGACGTCGCGGGGGTCCTCGACCAGCCAGCCGGTGCCGGCGGCCTGCTCGAGCAGGGCGGTGGCCCGCCCGCGGACCTCCTGCCTGTCGTACCCGACGAGCTCGATGAACATCCAGCCGTCGCCCTCGGGGAGTGCGGGGATCGCCTCGGGGCCACGCTTGCGGATGATGACGTCGACGATGCGGCGGTCCAGTCCCTCGCAGGCCACGGGCTTGAACTGCAGCAGGTTCGAGATGTCGTCGCCCGCGTCCGGCATCGTGGGGTAGCCGAGGGCCACCACCACTCGCTCCGGGGCGTCGGTGACGAGCTGGACCTTCGCGCGCGTGATGAAGCCGAGGGTCCCCTCCGTGCCGGCGAAGAACCTGGGCAGGTTGAACTTGTTCTCCGGCAGGAGGTGCTCCAGGGAGTAGCCGGAGACCTGCCGCGTGAAGCGCCCGAACTGGGTGCGGATGGTGCCGAGGTTGCCGGCCACCAGCTCGCGCAGCTCGGCCACGTCGTCGCGGCCGAGGACCAGCAGCTCGCCCTTGCCGGTGATGACCTCGAGCTCGATGACGTTGTCCGCCATCCGGCCGTACCCGAGTGCACGGGGGCCGCAGGCGTTGTTGCCGATCATGCCGCCGACGGTGCAGCGCGACGAGGTGGACGGGTCCGGCCCGAGCCGCAGCCCGTGTGGCCGGGCGGCCTGCTGGAGCACGTCCTGCACCACGCCCGGGTCGATGTCGGCCACCCCGGTCTCGGGATCGATGGAGTGGATGCGGTTGAGGTGCTTGGCGACGTCCACCACCAGACCGGGGCCGACGGCGTTGCCGGCGCACGAGGTGCCCGCGCCACGGGCGGTGATCGGGATGCCCACCTCCAGGGCGGCACGCACCACCGCGATCAGTTCCTCGGTGGTGCGCGGGTGCGCCACCGCCAGCGGCGGCACGCGGTAGAGGGACGCGTCGGAGGAGTACAGGCCTCGCGTCAGCGTTGAGTCGTCGATGACCGCCGCGGCCTGGCCGAGGGCGGAACGCAGGCGGGTGAGGGCATCGACGAGCATGCGCCCTAGTCTGCCACCGACAGCACGGCTTCCATCGCCCGCCCGACGGCTTCGAGATCCTCGGGGGCCACTGGGTCCACCAGGATCTTGCGGACGGCGGCGACGTGCCGGGGGGCGCTCTCGACCAGCAGGTCGAAGCCCTTGTCCGTCAACTCGGCCCAGACGCCGCGGCCGTCGGACGCGCAGGTGACGCGAAGCACGTGTCCGTCGCGCTCCAGGCGGCTGACCGTGTGCGTGAGCCGCGAGCGCGACTGGTGCACCGCATCCGCCAGTTCACTCATGCGCATCCGACGCCCGTCGGCCTCGGAGAGGGAGACGAGGATCTCGTACTCGGCCAGGTTCAGTCCGAAGCGGCGGAGGTCCGCGTCCAGGAACTGACTGACGCGTGCCGTGGCGCGCAGGTACTTGCGCCAGACCTGCTGCTGCTCCCCAGAGAGCCAGTTCGTGTTGTCCATGTGGACATTGTACGCGAAAGTGGTTGATTATTCAATCGTTTTCCCGCTCCCGCTGCTCGCCCGCACCCGATAGCATGTGCCGGAAACGAGAGGGGATCGACGATGACTCTGCAGAACGAGCTGCTCGGCTTCGCGAAGTCCGTGGGGGAAATGTTCAACAACCGTGTGGCAGAGACGCCACAGCGTGTTGCGTTCATGGAACCCGATCGCGCGGGCAATGGCAACTGGACCAAGTACACCTGGGCCCAGACCAAGGACGAGGTGGACGCCATCGCTGCGGGACTCCTGGCCCGTGGCCTCACCCACGAGCAGCGGGTCGCGATCATCTCCGGTACGAGGCTCGAGTGGATCCACGTGGACCTCGCGATCTCCTGCGCGGCGGGCGCCACCACCACCGTCTACCCGAACACCGCCGCCGGTGACGTGGACTACATCCTCAAGGACTCCGGCTCGGTTGTCGTCGTCGCGGAGGACGCCGAGCAGGCCGCGAAGGTGGACGAGGACCCGGAGGTGTCGGCGCAGGTCCACACCATCGTCGTGTTCGACACCGACGGCGTGGACCTCGATGAGCGCACGATCAGCCTCGCCCAGCTCAAGGAGGCCGGCCGCGCGCTGCTGGCGGAGAACCCGAGCGCCGTGGATGATGCCATCGCGAGCACCGACCACGACACCCTCTCCACCCTGATCTACACCTCGGGCACCACCGGGCGACCCAAGGGCGTCTGCCTGACCCACGCCTCGTGGGTCTACGAGGGTGCGGCCACCAAGAGCTGGGACCTCCTCAGCCCCGACGACCTGCAGTACCTCTGGCTGCCCTTGAGCCACGTGTTCGGCAAGGCGCTGATCGCGGTGCAGCTGGCCTACGGGTTCGCCTCGGCCGTCGACGGCCGTCTGGACCAGATCGTCCCCGGGCTCGGGGCGGTCAAGCCCACCTTCATGTGCGGCGCACCGCGCATCTTCGAGAAGGTCCGCGCCGCCGTGCTCACCGGCAACACCGGTCTGAAGGCCAAGATCGCCCGCTGGGCGTTCGCAACTGGACGCAAGTCGCACCCCTACCGCCTCGCGGGCAAGGAGCTACCCGGCCTGCTGAAGTTCCAGTACAACCTCGCCGACAAGCTCGTGTTCAGCAAGCTCAAGGAGAAGCTGGGCGGCCGCCTGCGCTTCATGATCTCCGGATCGGCCAAGCTCTCCCCGCAGGTCCAGGAGTGGTTCTACTCCGCCGGCATCCTGATCGTCGAGGGCTACGGGGCCACCGAGACCAGCGCCATCGCGTTCCTCAACCTGCCCACCGACCCGCTGTTCGGCAGCGTCGGCCAGGTGCTGCCGGGCTGCGAGGCGAAGATCGCCGACGACGGCGAGGTCCTCATCCGTGGCCCCATCATCACCACCGGCTACCACAACCGTCCGGAGAAGACCGCCGAGGTGATCGACGACGAGGGCTGGTACGCAACCGGTGACATCGGCCAGTTGGACTCCCAGGGGAACCTGCGCATCACCGATCGCAAGAAGGACCTCTTCAAGACCTCGGGCGGCAAGTACGTCGCGCCCCAGAAGGTGGAGGGCGCCATCACGGCGAACATCCCCTACATCTCCCAGGCCGTGGCGGTCGGCGACGGGCACAAGTACGTGTCCGCCCTCGTGGTCATGGACCCGGTGCTGCTGCAGAAGTGGGCCGAGAAGCGCCAGCTCACCCACCTCTCCTACGCGGAGCTCACCCAGCTGCCCGACATCAGGGACTCGATCGAGCGCCAGATGGAGAACGTCAACTCGCGCCTGGAGCGCTGGGAGACCGTGAAGAAGTTCGCCATCCTGGACCACGAGCTCACCGTGGACAACGACTCGGTCACCGCCAACCAGAAGATCCGCCGCAAGCTGGTCATCGAGAACAACGCAGAGCTCGTCGAGGGCATGTACCCCCAGGAGGACTGAGGTTGTTCGAGTTCCGGTGCCCCCTGCGCTGGTCCGACCTGGACGCGCAGGGGCACGTGAACAACGCGCTCGTCGTGGACTACCTGCAGGAGGCGCGCGTCGCCTTCTTCAAGTCCGGTCCGGCGTCGCAGCTGTTGGACGAGGGCATCGTCGTGGTGGGGCACCAGGTGGAGTACCTCGCCCCGATCGACTACCGCCCCGAGGGCCTCGACGTCGAACTGGTCGTCGCGGCCCTCGGAGGGGCGCGCTTCGAGATCACCTACGTCCTGCGGCAGGGGGACCGGCCCGTGGCGCGTGCGCGCACGGTGCTGTGCCCCTTCGACTTCGGGGCCAACCGGCCTGTGCGGATCCCCGATGACGTCAGGGAGTACCTGGGCGCGCACCTGGCGGAGGTGGAACCGCTGCGCGAACTCGCCACCCCACGGCTCGACGGGCGGGGGAGTGCGACGGACCTGTTCGTGCGCTGGAGTGACCACGACTCCTACGCCCACGTGAACAACTCCAAGACCTACGACTACATCCAGCAGGCCAGGGTGGTCGCCACCGCTCAGTGGGACCCGACGATGGCCCGCGTCGGGCAGGCCGACTCGCAGCACCTGTGGCTGGTGGCGCGCCAGGACGTCGACTACGTGGCTCAGTTGACCCACCGGATGGAGCCGTTCGCGGTGCTCACGGCACCGGTCCGGCTGGGGACGTCGTCGGTCACGCTGGCGTCCGAGATCGTCGATCCCGGGACCGGGACGGTGTTCAACCGGGGCCGCACCGTGCTCGTGTGCGCGGACACCCGGCTGCGGCCGACGGCGCTGCCCGAGTCCACCCGGGTGGCGCTCGAGCGGAGGCTGGTGGCCTAGCGGTCTGCCGCGCGCAGGCCCTCTCTCAGAGCGCGGAGACGGCCGCCTGCTCGATCGCCAGGCCGGCGCGGTAGCGCTCCATGAACTGGTCGAATCCGGCGACGTCGGAGGGATTGGGCTCCATGGTCTCGACCTCGGCTCCGGCGAACACCTCCGAGCCGAGCCAGTCGGCCAGGGAGTCGGAGCCCGAGCCGAGGAACGCCGCGAGCAGCGCCATTCCCCACGCACCGCCCTCGCCCGCGACGTCGCCGACGGACACGGGCGTGTTCATCGCGGCGGCGAGGAACCCCTGTGCGACGCCCTTGGTCTTGAACAGGCCGCCGTGGGCGAACATCGAGTCCATCTGCACGCCCTCGTCCTTGATCAGGATGTCCATGCCGACGCGGAGGGCGCCGAAGGTGGAGAACAGGTGCGTGCGCATGAAGTTCGCGAGCGTGAAGTTGCTGTTGGGCGTGCGCACGAACAGGGGCCGCCCCGCCTCCAGCCCGACGACGTGCTCGCCGGCCAGGTAGTTGTAGGCCAGCATGCCGCCACCGTCGGGATCTCCTTCGAGGGCGGAGCGGTAGAGGGCGCCGAACAGTTCGTTGACGTCGATGGTGGAGCCGACGGCCTTCGCGGCCTCACCGAACAGGTTCACCCATGCCTGCAGGTCGAGCGCACCGTTGGCGGCGTGCGCCATCGCGACGGGGTCCCCGGCGGGGGTGGTGACGAGGTCGATCTCTTCGTGCAGTTCCTTCAGCGCGTCCTCCAGCACCACCATGGCGAAGATGCTGGTGCCGGCCGAGACGTTTGCGGTGCGTCGGGCGACGGAGTTGGTGGCCACCATGCCCGTTCCGGCGTCGCCCTCCGGCGGTGCCATGGGGATGCCGGGGCGGAGTTTCCCGGAGGGGTCGAGGAGGCGGGCTCCGGCCTCGGAGAGGGAGCCGGCGGGTGCACCGGCGGGCAACACCTCCGGCAGGAGGTCCGCAAGCTTCCACTCGAAGCCCTTGTCGGCGACCAGTTCGTCGAACTTGGCGAGCATTCCGGCGTCGAAGCTGCCGGTGCCGGCGGCGATGGGGAACATGCCGGAGGCGTCTCCGACGCCGATCCTGCGCTCGCCCGAGAGCTGGGAGTGCACCCAGGAGGCGAGCGTGTCGACGGTGGCCAGCCGGGAGACGTGCTCCTCGCCGTTGAGGATGGCCTGCCGCAGGTGGGCGACGCTCCAGCGCTGCGGGATGTTGTGCTGGAAAAGCTGGGTCAGTTCGTGGGCGGCCTCGCCGGTCATCGTGTTCTGCCAGGTGCGGAACCCGACGAGCTGGTTTCCGTCGGAGTCGTGGGCGACGTAGCCGTGCATCATCGCAGAGACGCCGAGTGCGCCGGTGGTGGTGAGCTCCACCCCGTGGGCCGCAAGAACGTTCGCCGCAAGGTCCGCGTACGCCGCCTGCAGGCCGGTTCGGACGAGCTCCAGGTCATAGGTCCAGATGCCGTCCGCCAGCGTCGAGCGCCAGTCGAAGCCGCCGGTGGCGAGGGGCTGGTGGTCCGGGCCGATCAGCACTGCCTTGATCCGGGTGGAGCCGAGCTCGATGCCAAGCGCCGTGCGGCCGCCGGTGATCGCCTCGTGCGCTGTGGAGTCCTGCATTTTCCAAACCTCTCCTTCGAGATCTCGGGCCACGACGCTCGTGGTGCTCCCGCTCAATCTAGCCGTCCCCGCACGTCCCCGACAGTTCGGGGCCGCCCTGCGGAGGAGTTCTTGCCGGGCCCTGTCGCGCGCCCTGCCCCAATGGTAATGTGAGCGTTCACATCCTAGGAGGAAAAGTGACGATCGTCTTGTCAGAGCTGACTGCCGACCAGCAGGCCGCCGTAGCAGCCACCCGCGAGAAGGTGGCGGCGCTGCACGCCGAGCTGCCCCGCAACGAGCTGGTGGTCTGGACCGCGGGCAACGTCTCCGAGCGCGTGCCCGGAACCGACCTGTTCGTGATCAAGCCGTCGGGCGTCTCCTACGACGAACTCTCCGCCGACGTGATGGTGGTGTGCACGCTCGACGGGCGCAAGATCGTCGATGGCACCCCCGACAGCCTCAGCCCCTCCTCGGACACGGCCGCCCACGCCTACGTCTACAGCCACATGCCGGAGGTCGGCGGCGTCGTGCACACCCACTCCACCTACGCCACCGCGTGGGCCGCGCGCCGCGAGCCCATCCCGTGCGTGCTGACGATGATGGCCGACGAGTTCGGCGGGGACATCCCGATCGGACCGTTCGCCCTGATCGGCGACGACTCCATCGGCCGCGGCATCGTGGAGACCCTCCGGGGCTCCAACAGCCCGGCCGTACTGATGGCCAACCACGGCCCCTTCACCATCGGCAAGGACGCCCGCTCGGCGGTGAAGGCCGCAGTCATGGTCGAGGAGGTCGCTCGCACCATCCACATCTCGCGGCAGCTCGGTGAGCCGCTGCGCATCGACGAGGCCGACGTCGCCCGCCTCTACGACCGCTACCAGAACGTCTACGGCCAGCCGGCCGCGGACCTCAATGAGGAGAACTGAATGCAGAACCCATTCGCCGGCAAGAAGATCTGGTTCCTGACCGGCTCCCAGGACCTCTACGGCCCCGAGACGCTGGAACAGGTGGCCACCCAGTCGCAGGAGGTGGTGGCCAACCTCAACGCGGCCGACGCCATCCCCGTCGAGATCGAGTGGCGCCCGACGCTCAAGGACCGGGACTCCATCCGTGCCGAGATGCTCGCCGCCAACGCGGACGAGTCGGTGATCGGTGTCATCTGCTGGATGCACACGTTCTCCCCGGCCAAGATGTGGATCCTCGGCATCGGTGCGCTGACCAAGCCGATGCTGCACCTGCACACCCAGGCCGCGCAGGAGCTGCCGTGGGCGACCATCGACATGGACTACATGAACCTCAATCAGGCCGCCCACGGCGACAGGGAGTTCGCCTACATCGTCTCCCGGCTCGGCAAGGCACGCCGCACCGTCGTCGGCCACTCGTCGAACGCCGACGTGCAGGCCAAGGTGGGCACGTGGGCCCGGTCGGCCGCCGGCTGGTACGAACTCCACCACCTGCGCCTGGCCCGCTTCGGTGACAATATGCGCAACGTCGCCGTCACCGAGGGCGACAAGACCGAGGCCGAGGTGAAGCTCGGCGTCTCGGTCAACACCTGGGGCGTCAACGACCTGGTCGCCGTGGTGGACGCGGTCGACGACGCAGCCGTGGACGCCCTGGTGGCCGAGTACGAGGAGCTCTACGACGTCGTACCCGAACTCCGCAAGGGCGGTGAGCGGCACGAGTCGCTGCGCTACGGCGCCCGCCAGGAGATCGGCATGCGCAAGTTCCTCACCGACGGCGGCTTCGGCGCCTTCACCACGAACTTCGAGGACCTCGGCGCACTCAAGCAGCTCCCCGGACTCGCCGTGCAGCGGCTGATGGCCGACGGCTACGGCTTCGGCGGCGAGGGGGACTGGAAGACCGCCATCCTCGTCCGAGCGGCGAAGGTGATGGGCCACGGCCTCGACGGTGGAGCATCGCTGATGGAGGACTACTGCTACCACATGGTCCCCGGACAGGAGAAGATCCTCGGCGCCCACATGCTGGAGATCTGCCCGTCGCTGACCACCTCGAAGCCCAAGCTCGAGATCCATCCCCTGGGAATCGGGGACCGCGAGGACCCGGTGCGCCTGGTCTTCGACGCGGACCCCGGACCGGCGCTGGTGATCGCCATGAGCGACATGCGCGAGCGCTTCCGCCTCACGATGAACGTCGTCGAGAACGTCGAGCCCGACGCGCCGCTGCCGAACCTTCCGGTGGCCCGCGCGGTGTGGGTGCCCGAGCCCGACTTCGCCACCTCGGCGGAGTGCTGGCTCGTCTCCGGTGCCGCCCACCACACCTGCATGACCACCTCCACCACGCGTGAGATGTGGGAGGACCTGGCGGACATGGCAGGGATGGAACTGGCGGTCATCGACAACGACACCACGACCCGCGGCTTCGCCCGGGAGCGTCGCCTCGAGCTGGCGTACCACCGGTTGACTCAGGGCGTCTGATGCGGGCGCGGCCGCCGGGCATGATGGCGGTTGCGCGGCTCGCAGGCGTCTCCCACCAGACGGTCTCGCGCGTGCTGAACACGCCCGAGGCCGTCCGGCCCGCCACCCGTGACCGTGTCGTCGCCGCGATGCGCGAACTCGGGTACAGCCGGAACCTGGCTGCCCGGGCGCTCGTGACGCAGCAGACGGCGCTGCTCGGGGTGGTCTGGACCGGTGCGGCCTACTTCGGCCCGTCGAGCACCGTCGGCGGTATCGAGGTGGCCGCCCGCGCCGCTGGCTACTCCACGCTGGTCGGGGCCCTCGAGACCTACGACGAGGGCGAGGTGAGGGCGCTGTTCCGCACCTTCCGGGACCGCGGCGTGGAGGGCATCGCCGTGGTGGCCCCGCGCGAGCGGGTCGCGCAACTGGCCCGCGAGTACGCCGCCGGCATCCCCGTGGTGCTGGTGGCCGACGACGGCTCGGACCCATCCCTGTCCACGGTGGCGGTTGACCAGGAACTGGGCGGCAGGTTGGCCACCGAACACATGCTCGAGCGCGGCTGCCGCCGTGTCCTGCACCTCGCCGGTCCCCAGGACTGGTTCGACGCCCGCGCGCGTGCTCGCGGATGGCGGGCCGCCCTGGTCTCCACCGGTCTGGAGGTGCAGGAGATGGTCGAGGGGGACTGGAGTCCGGAGAGCGGGTACGAGGCCGGGCGTGCGCTGGCTGAGTCGGGTGACCTGCCCGACGGCGTCTTCTGCGGGAACGACGCCATGGCCGTCGGCCTGGTCGCCGCACTGCGGGACGCCGGGGTGGACGTGCCGGGGCGGGTCAGCGTCGTCGGTTTCGACGACCTTGCCGGCGTGGCCTTCTTCGCGCCGCCGCTGACCACCGTCGCCCAGCCGTTCGCGGAGCTCGGCGCCAAGGCGCTGGAGGTGCTGGTCGACGCGATCGCCGGTGCCGAGGCCGTGGCGCAGCGGCTGGAGCCGGAGTTGAGGGTCCGCAGCTCCGTCCGGTGAGCCCGTGCGGCGGATCAATTCCCCGCGACCGCCTGCTCGATCCTGGCGACGTCGATCTTGGTCATGGTCAGCATGGCGGTGAACGCGCGCTCGGCCACGCCCGGGGCGTCAGAGGCCGCTGCCTCCGTGAGTGCTCGCGGGGTGATCTGCCAGGACAGGCCCCACCTGTCCTTGCACCAACCGCAGGCGCTCTCCTGCCCACCGTTGCCCACGATTGCGTCCCAGTAGCGGTCGGTCTCCTCCTGGTCGTCGGTCGCGATCTGGAAGGAGAACGCCTCGCTGTGTGTGAACTCCGGCCCGCCGTTCAGCCCGATGCACTCGACGCCGCAGACCGTGAACTCCACCGTCAGGACGTCGCCGGCCCTCCCGCCGGGGAAGTCCGCGGGCGCACGGGACACCCGCCCGACGCGACTGTCGGGGAACACCGAGGCGTAGAACTCGGCCGCAGCCTCGGCGTCCTTGTCGAACCACAAGCAGATCGTGTTCTTCGGGATTGTCCTCACCATCTCCTTCGACGTGGAGGGTCACTATGACTCCGCGCCTCTTCGCAGGGGTCAGACTGCGTTGTCGTGTGCGGCGACCAGCCAGGCGCGGACCTCGTCGTCGACCTCCTCGACCCGGCGTAGCTCCAGGTGGTGCATCCAGACCCTCGGGGACGGGTGTGCGATCTCCTTGAACCGGGTCGAGGTGACCTCGTGCGGAAGGGCGACGGACAGCACTGCCGGCACGTCGCTGCGCAGGTACAGGTCCGGGCGCCAGACGTAGGCGAAGCCCTTCCGGCGGCGGAACGCGATCTGGCTCTTCGTCACCCTCACCGACGCGTCGCCGACGGCTCGGACCGCCTGCTCGACCTCGCGGTACAAGCGCAGCCCGTCCGGGGAGCCGTCGAAGAACTCCTCAGGCGTCCGCCCGCCTTCTGCCGCTGGCATGCAATCACCGTAGCGCTCAGAACCAGTTGCTGCGTCCTGACGATCACCTGGAGCGCTGTCCAAGGTGCCGAGGGCTACAACATCTATCGCCGGGACGCCAAGGTCAGCACCGGTGAACTGATCGGCACGGTGGACGGTGTCGGCTACGTCGACTTTCACGGTGGAGGAGGGGACCGACTACTGGTACAGCGTCTCGGCGTTCAATTTGGACCCCGCGGCGAAAGTGGCTTGCAGGCCACGGTCCCGCAGGCCACGGAGGAACTCGTCACCCTCGTCGAGACCGACGCCGACGGAGCCGAGGAGGTCTTCGAGAAGACCATCCAGATCGGCAACAATGCCGCGGGCACATACGTCGTGGGGAACTACAACGTGCATGTCAACACCAAGGGCAACGATCAGGTGCGCGATCTGTACGTGGTCAACCCATAGGGAGGCTGATGACTCGCTGGTGCTCCGCAATCCTGGGGTGACGGAGTACCAGCGACCCAGTCGAACTTGCTGGTGTTACTCGCGGCCCTCCTCGAGGGGGATGAGCATCGTCCGGAACTCACCGGGAGTCGTGTGCAACTGCCAGATGCGGTCTGCGACCCCGTCCACACCGTCGGCCACCTGCAGCTTCGGGATCGAGCCGGGGATGACGAGCTGCACGACGCGCACGCCCTCGTCGGCCAGGGCCTCGTGGAGCATCTCGCCGTAGGCGCTCTCGGCGGGGAAGGCCACGGACGTCCCGGCGAAGCCGGCGCGCGACTTCACCGAGGTGCCGCCATTGATCAGGATGATCGTGCCGTCGCCTGCTGCACGCATCGCCGGCAGTACTGTTCGCGCCGCGGCGATCAGTCCCAGCGCCGAGAAGCGGAGTGCCTCGAGGGCGAGTTCGGGGGTGAGGTCGAGCACCGGCTCGAGGTACGAGCGCGACGGCAGCGGGCTGTACTGCAGAGCGGTGATCGGGCCCAGGTCCTCGGCCGCCGCGGTGAGGGCCGCCTCCAGGGATTCGGCGTCGCGCACGTCGGCTGAGTACCCGCGTGCGGTCACGCCCTCCTCGACCAGTTCCGCCGCCATGTCGTCCAGCTTCGACTGGTCACGCGAGACGAGTGCGATCGCGAACCCTTCTCTCCCGAACCTGCGCGCGACCGCGGCGCCCAAGCCGGGGCCCGCTCCCACGATTGCCAACGTTGCCATTGTGGTCTCCATCACTAGGGGGTGTCCTTTCCCCGAGCGTAGCTGGGGCCGCGACGGTGGACTGGGGCGGGGTGGGGGGACCGGAGGACGAAGCGCCAGGGCGGCCAGGTCCGATCAGGCGTCGGGGCAGAGCTGCTGGATGGAGGCCACCATGCGGTTGGTGAACCGTTCCCGGGTGGCGGCGTCGACCCGGTCCAGCGACAGGTACGGGTTGAGGTCCTCGAGTTCCATCAGGAGCAGCTCACCCGTCCGGGTCCGACAGGCGTCGACGCGCTGGATTCCGTGGTCGATGTCGTTCCAGTCGACGAAGCGTTGCGCGAAGGCGAGGTCGGCCTTGCCGGCTTCGCAGGGGGCGAGGTCCCAGCGCTGTTCCGGGTTCGGGGCGTGGAGGGCGTACTGGAACTCCCGGTCCACGAAGTAGAAAGAGACCTCATGGGCGAATGGGATCAGCGGCTGGACCAGGACGCCATCGAGTTGCGCGCCGGCGAGCTCGTCAGCGCCCAGCACACGAAGCCCCACCGAGTCCGCACCCCCCTTGGGCTTGATGACGTACCGCTCGACGGTGGGGAGGCGGCTGAGATCAGCGCGCTCGTCCACGGTCGGGATCACGGGGTATCCCTGGCGGTACAGGTCGAGCAGGTACTGCTTGCCGAGGGCGTCGCCCTTGCCGGTCAGTTGGGTGAACACCTTGGCGCCCTCGTTCAGTGCCTGCGTCCTGAACGCGTCGTAGGCCTGCTGGTATGAAAGGACTGGGCCGGAGTTGCGGACGACGACGACGTCGAAGGCGCCCATCAGGGCGGCGGCCTGGGTCGGGTGGCACAGCGCGACGTCGAAATGCCTGCGCAGGGACGCGGAGAGGTGGATGTCTTCGTCGCCGTAGCGCCTGCCCCTGGCCGGGTAGGTCAGGTCGGTCACGTAGAGGACGCGCGTTCGCATGAGGTAGATCGTCGCACACCCCGAGAGTGCTCAGCGGGGGCTGACCACTCAACCCAGCGGGGCGCTCAGGACCGTCTCGTTCAACACCACCAGGAGCACGAAGACGAGGAGTGTGGCGAGTGTGTGGATGGACAGCACCGTGGCCGCGAAGTGGTTGTGCGCCTCGATCTTCGAGAAGACGGGGATCACGAACGGTGCCGGCAGCGAGAACATCAGCAGGATGGCCAGCAACAGCTGTGGGTCGAAGGGCACGATCGCGAAGATGGCCGCGCTCACCAGGGCCGCCAGGGGAGCCATGACCGCCAACCGCACCAGCACCACGCGGATCGCCGGCCCGACGGCCGCGTTGGTGGAGACGCTCTCGTACCCGATGGAGAACAGGATCAGCACCGCGGTCGGGCCCGCGATGAAGGCGGCCGTGTCCTGGATGAGCGGCCCGGCGAACGTCTGGTCGAGCGCGGACGCCGCACCCGTGACGCTCAACAGCAGCCCGGCCAGCAGCGCCACCATGACCGGGTTGCGCAACGCCCGAGTCACGGTGGCCGCGGGCCCGATCCTGTCACCGGCCTCTGCCAGCAGGAAGGAGACGAAGACGCCGAAGACGAACAGCTCGTGCCCGATGTCCAACACCGCGAGGTTCGAGACGTGCGCGCCGCCCACCAACAGCGTGTAGAGCGGGAACCCGAGCATGCCCATCTCGTAGCCCGAGAACAGGTACGGATACAGCTCCTTGTGCTTGCCGGAGGAGATTCGCCGGACCCAGAACCCTACCGCGAACGTCGCGAGGCAGACCCCGAAGATCACGACCGAGATGGCTCCGGTACTTGCGCTGAGGCGCAACGAGTAGAACGCGCCGAAGATCACGAAGGGCAGCGTGAAGCTCGCCACCAAGGTCTTGATAGCCGCGACGCCCTCGGTTCCGATGATCCGTTTCCGCGCCGCGACGGCGCCGAGCAGCAGGCACGCGAAGATGGGCAACACCTTCGAAAGCACCTCGAGAACAACCTCCATGGTCTCCTCAACACCTCCGTCCGAAGTGTATTGAGCCCCCTCCAACGTCCCGACGGCGACCCCTCGCAACCGGAGTTGCGGAGTTGGGCCCTGGGTTACGTGGTCGGGTTCTGAACCAGCCGGAGCAGCGAGCCATCAGGGTCGAGTAGGTAGGCGATCCGCATTCCGGAGGCCTCAAGTCTGGCCGGTTGGATCCGAGGCCACCCCGCTGTCGCCTCGGGTATGCCAGCGACGCGGCATCGAGTGCAGAAAGCGTCCAGGTCGTCCACGCGGAGGCAAGAGCCGAAGGAAGATGACGCAGGATTCAGACCGGGATCTGGGAAGAACTCCAGCATGAGGCCGCCCCTGTCCAGGATAAGCCAGCCCGCGTCCCGGAAGACGATCTCGAACCCGAGCGCGGCGTAGAACGTGATCGTGGCGTCGAAACTGCGGGACGGGAGGTTCGGAGTGGCGTGGTCGACCATTCTCGACTGTAACACCGAGTCTCCTGGGGCCCCGAACACCTCCGGGCAGGCCGCGTCTCGGGGTTCTGCCGAACGCTGGTCCGGGATCTGAGAACCCTGATTGGTGCGCACGGCTCCGTCTCCGGTGCCAAGCGCTCCAGCCAAGTTCGCCACCCGCACGAGGTGTCACGTCGGCTCCGTCTCCGGTGCCGTGCGCTCCACTCACAGATGCCACATCTGGCGCCTCGCATCGCAGTGATGGATGATGTCGGCATGAGGCATCGAAGCGTGGTGGCCAAAGCTGACGCAGCAGTCCCGTGAATATCTGACGGAGAACAACGGGGACGAGGTCCCGGGCCATCTCGTCGAAGAGATCACCGGGGCAGGCGGCATCATCAGCGCAGATGCATGGTGGGTCGGCCAAGGCGGTCCAGTCGGGCTATACCTGTCGGACGAGGCGAACGACTGGATCGACGAGGTCGCCAACGGCGAGACCCCTGAACCTCGCGTAGAGGACCGGGATCCAACATCCTGACATGCCGTGTCACGCGCGGGCTGTCTTGCTGCAGCGTCGGGTCGTGGATTGCCCCGACGGTACGTTTTTTCCCAACGGGACCACCGATTTCCGGTGTTTCGAGCATCCCCTCGCGCTCGAGGGCGCAGCCGTCTCCGCCCTCGCGATCTCAGTTGGCGCTCTCATCCTCCTGACGAGCTCCGCGGTCACGACATCTGCCGTCCGTGCGAAGGCAGAGCCACCTCAGGCTGCCACTGAGGGCGGTCGTGTCCTGGGCCATGGTGGTTAGGCCACTCAAGACGCACCTCCGGACATCGCGTTGCCCCTGACGTCGGCCCGGCGCAGTACAGGACTCTCATCCTCCCGTCCGGGTCCATTCACCTCCCGGCCAACCCCGCGACGTCTGCGTCGGTCAGGACGACGTCGAAGACCCGCAGGTCGTCCAACAGCCCTTGGTACGGGACGTCCCACCAGTTCACGCCGAGAGCGAACACCGCGGAGGGATCCTTGAGGACGTCGGGGAACCCGCTGCTCTCATGCACACGCTCGCCGTCGATCCACGCGACGATGTCGCCGGCGTCAACCGTGAACGCGACGTGGGTCCACTCACCGGTGGGGATCTGGCGGCCGAAGCTAGCGTCGTACCACTGGGTCCCCGACCACACCATCGAGTCCATGCTTCCCGGCCCTCGTGGCACGAGGCTCACCCACGACGTAGCGCTCTGGGCCGCGAAGAAGGTGGTGGTGTGCTGCGTGGCCGCACTCGGGTTCAGCCACAGCGACACCGACCACGTCGGTCCGTGCACCGTTCCGTCCGGCAGTCGCACGCCGGAGGCGCCATCGAACACTGCGGCTTGCCCTGCGACTCCCTCGGCGTAGCTGATCCGGCCGCCGGGGGCGTCGATCAGGGGGCCCGTGACCGTGCCGGATGCCGTCTGTGGGCTCGTCAGGTCACCGTCGAAGGCGTAGTGGGCCACGAGACCGGTGCCGGCGCGGGCGGGCACGGTGACCTCGAACGCCACCTCGGCGGTGGCGTCCCCGTTGGCGATTGTGGCACTCAGCGTGACGACGGCGTCGGGTTCGCCCTGCTCGGGTCGATTGACTTCTCCGTCGGGGGAGATCACGTCGGGCATGGAAGTGGTCCAGGCGATGACGGAACCTTGTGTGCCCAGCACGGGCAGGTCGAGGTCTGTGGCGGTGGTCGCCGGCACGGACAGGTCCGCGGCCACCCGCTCGACGGCCTCCTGTGCGCTGACGTGCTCGGTTCGGACCCCCCAGAGCGCTGCGCCGTCGGGCTGCAGGCCGGTGAAGGTCCAGACCCACTCGGCGCGCCCCGGGTCGAACTGGCGCGACAACTCCGCGGTGACCGGGTCGCCGTCGAGGTTGAGCAGGATGCGGTCGACTCCGACGCGCTCCCACGTGCCGGTCCACGCGCCGGTGACCAGACCCTGTTGGGTGAGGGTCACCTGTTGGGCAGCGTGGACGTCGATGTCGATGTCCTTGGGGGCGTGGTCCACGACCGCCCAGGTTCCGACGGCGTCGTGTCGCTTGGACGTGCGGTACGAGTCCCCGCCATAGCGCAGCGGGGCGAGCACCGGCCAGCCCTGGGCGTCGAGGAACATCTCGTGGACCCGGACCTGGTGGATTTCACCCTGACCGGGGAAACGGGTGTGGAAGACCAGGTAGTCCAGCCCGTCCACGGTGAAGGGGGAACTGCCACCGGGGGAGACGTAGCCGGTGCCGCGGCCGGATCCCGGGTCTCCGGGCAGGCGGGTGAACTCGTGGTTGCCCATCAGCTTCACGCCCGTGTGGGCGATGCTGACGTCGTCGAACAGTGGCTTGCTCGGGTCGGCCGCCACCTCGCCCATACTACGGCCCGCCATGTCCAGGTACGGCCCGTCGGGCGCGGTGGAGCGAGCGACGCGCACGTTGTAGCCGCCGTCTGCGTCGAGCCCGCCGTAGGTCACGAACAGGTAGTAGAAGCCCGTCTCGGCGTCGTAGTGCACGGTTGGCCCCTCGATGCGGGCGTGGTTGCCGCCCCACAGGTGGGTGCCGTAGCCCTGGTCGGGCAGCGGGAAGCCGGTGACAGGGTCCAGTTCGAGGATGAAGATGCCGCCGGAGAAACTGCCGTAGACCATCCACCAGCGACCGTCGGTGTCGGTGAACACGTCGGGGTCGACGACGTTGGGGTGGACCCGGGCGTCGTAGACAGTGCCGTCCTCGCTCTCCTGGTCCCACATCCCCGACTTCAGGAAGATGCCCTGGTCCTCGTAGGGACCCGTCACGTCGTCGGCGACGGCGAGTCCCATCGCGGAGCGCGGTGAGTCTCCCCGGCAGGCGTTGTAGTACATGGCGAAGCGCCCGTCTGGAAGTTGCGTGACGTCGGGCGCCCAAAGGGAGTCGGTCTCCGCCCACTCGAGGGCCTCGGACAACTCCTCGGTGACGTCCTCGAAGATCGGGTTGGCGGCGTTGACGCCCGCGGCCACCTGTTCCCAGGCGACGAGGTCGTCGCTCCGAGCCACCTGTAGGTGCGAGCCGAAGACGTAGTGGACGCCGTCGACCGCGATGTGGTCGGGATCGTGCACCGTCGCATCGGAGACCTCCGGTGCAGGGGGTTGGGGCGGCACGGGCGGGCGGGCATCGGCGGGGGTGGCCCCGACGAGGGCGACCCCGACTGCCAGGGCCACCAGGGCCCTGGTCCGACGTGAGGCAGGCGACATCATTGTTGCTCCTAGGGGGATTGAGAAGGGTGGGTGGTCAGCCCAGCGTCAGCTCCAGGGTGACAAGGCTGTGGGCGGGCAATTCGATGGCGAGTCGTCCGTCGGTGACATTGGCGACGTCGAAGCTTCTTGGGACGACGGCGTCGGGCTGGTCTGCGGTGTTGTGTGCGTGGACGGCGCCTGCGGTGAGGATGCGGCCGGCCACGTCGGTGACGCGGTGGCCACGCAGGTCGACGATGACCTCGTGGCTGGCTTCGAGGTCGAGGTTGCTCAACGAGATCAGCGCTCGGCCAGCCGTCGTGGAGGCGGACCCCGAGACCAGCGGGATCTCGCGGTTGCCTACGGTCCGGGTGGGCAGGGCCCCGCCGATCCAGCTCAGCTGGAGCAGTTGCGCATCCTGGTGGCCCTTGTTCATCTCGAACACGTGGTAGGTGGGAGTCTTGATGAGCGTGTCCCCGTCGGTGAGGAGGACGGCCTGCAGGACGTTGACAGTCTGGGCGATATTGGCCATGACCAAGCGGTCCGCGTGTCGGTGGAACGAGTCGAAGTGGACCGACGCCACCAGCGCGTCGCGAATCGTGTTCTGCTGGTACAGGAAGCCGGGGTTTGTGCCGGGCTCGACGGCGAACCAGGTGCCCCACTCGTCGAGCACCAGGCCGATGCGCTTGCTCGGGTCATAGACGTCCATCACGTTGCCATGTCGGGTCAGCAGCTCGTCGACTTGCCAAGCGGAGCGCATGGTGTCGTAGTAGGTCTCGGCATCGAAGTCGGTGGCGCTCTGCTTTGGCTCCCACTCACCGGGGTAGGTGTAGTAGTGCAGCGAGATGGCGTCGAAGAAGTGGCGCGGGTTGCAGCCGCAGCCCAGGTCCCCGAGCGTCTTCATGAGCGTCTCGGTCCAGTGGTAGTCGTCGATGTTGGCGCCACCGGCGATCTTGTACAGCTTGTTGCCGTCATGTTCGCGGCAGTAGGTGGAGTACTGACGGGCCAGGTCCGCGTAGTACTCGGCGCGCATGTTGCCGCCGCACCCCCACGACTCGTTGCCGATGCCCCAGAACGGCACCTTCCAGGGCTCCTCTCGGCCGTTGGTGCGGCGGAGCTCCGACATCGGGGCCGATCCGGAGCGGGTCAGGTACTCGACCCAGTCGGCCATCTCGCGCACGGTGCCCGAGCCGACGTTGCCACAGATGTAGGGGTCGGTGCCGAGTTGCTCGCACAGGTCCATGAACTCGTGCGTGCCGAAGGAGTTGTCCTCCACGACGTCGCCCCAGTGCGTGTTGACCACGGTGGGTCGCTCCGAGCGGGGACCCACGCCGTCGCGCCAGTGGTACTCGTCGGCGAAGCAGCCACCGGGCCACCGGAGGTTCGGGATTTCGATCGCCTTCAACGCGTCAACGACGTCGGTACGGATCCCGCGCACGTTCGGGATCGGGGAGTCCTCGCCGACGAAGATGCCGTCGTAGATGCAGTGCCCGAGGTGCTCGGCGAAGTGCCCGTATACGTGCTTGCTGATGGTGTGGCCCGGGACGTCGAGGTTGATGACTGCTGTGGAGGGCTGGGTCTCGCTCATGGTTTCCTTCTGCTCGGCGAATGGGAGTGCGGTGAAACAATCGTTTCACGTCGGCCCGTGGGAGTGGGCAGGGAGCCTCAGTCGTCGGATGGCTGATTGGTGCTTACCACCGGCCAGCCGTCCTCGGTCCAACCGAGTTCGCGCACGGCCAGCTGGAAGTCCCCGCCCAGGTTGTCGTCGTAGTAGTGGTATGCGATGTGGTTCTCGGACACGGACTGCCCGCCCGGGCCGATCCGGTTGCCCTCCGTCCCCAGCAGCAGCGTGCCGCCACCGTCGGTCAGCGGGACACCGTCGGCGTCAATGTAGGGGCCGCGGACATCCTCGGATCGCCCGACGTTGATGTTGTAGGTGCTGGCGGTTCCCTGGCAGCAGGAGTCGAAGGACATGAAGAGGTAGTACCAGCCCTCGCGGAACAGGAGCGCAGGAGCCTCGATCGCATTGACCGCAGTGCCACGGCTAGCGATGTTGAACACCTTCGCTCCGGGTGCGGTCAGGCCCGACGGGAAGTCGAGCTCCACCATTTGGATACCGCCCCAGAACGACCCGAAGGCCATCCAGCCGGTCCCGTCCTCGTCGACGAGGACGGCTGGGTCGATGGCGTTGTAGTCGACGGTGCCGTCCGAGGAGATCACCTCGCCCCGCTCGGTCCAGCCTGCTGCCGGGTTGGTGGCGTCCAGTTGCTCGGCGGTGCGCAGACCGATCGCAGAGGTGTTGGAGCCGAAGGTGGAGGCGGAGTAGTAGAGGTACCAGCTCCCGTCGTGCTCGATGACCTCGGGTGCCCAGAAGTTGGTGATCCCGGCGATCTCGTCGACGGCCCAACGGGGCTCCTCCGACGGGGTCCAGGCCTCGCCCGCGTAGGTCCATTCCACGCCGTCGGGTGAGGTCCTGACCTGGATCGCCCCCAGCCCCACCCGCGGGTCTCCGGTGGAGAACACGAACCAAGGATGTTCATCGGTCCCGACGACGAGCCCCGGGTCGTGCGTGCGCAGGTCGCCGGTCACGGGGAGTTCCGTCGCGAGGGGTGCCGGTGACGGCGCGCAGGCCGCCAGCAGCGCGGTCGCGACGAGTGCGACTCCGAGCCTCTGCCTCATCGCGCGAGCCGCGCCATGGTCCACGAGATCGGCGGAAGCTCCAGTTCGAGATCAGTCCCGACGAGCCGGACAGAGTCGTTCGCGGTGGGCAGGACAGTCGTGTCATCATCGGCGCTGGCGTGCCAGCGGGGATCCGCGTTGGCGTAGGTGAGTGCCTCGACCACCCGTAGGCCTGCAGGAACCTCGCATGCAGCAGTGACGCTCGCGGACTCGTCGCGGTTGACCAGGAACACGACGCACTCATCGTCCGACCAGGTGGCGACGGCGTCCACCGCCTGCACCTCGCCGAACTCCTCGCTGGCCACGGTGGGGCCGTCCACGACCACGCGCAGCACCTCGCCCGCGGCATGCCGGGAGGTGAGGGCGAACGGGTGGAAGATGGTCTGCTTCCAGGCCTTCCCACCCTTCTCGGTGCGGATGGGGGCGATCACATTCACGAGCTGGGCTTGGTTGGCCACCCATACCCTGTCCGTGTGGCGCAGTAGGGAGATGAGCAGGTTCCCCACCACCACGGCGTCTGCCACGCTGTAGGTGTCCTCGAGCAGGTTGGGGGCCACCGGCCAATCGTCGCCCGTCGGCGGCTTCGACGGAGTGCGGTCCTGGTACCAGACGTTCCACTCATCGAATGAGATCCCGATCACCTTGTCGCTCTTCCGGGCGGCCGCGACGGTGTCCGCCGTCGCTGCGACCTGGTCGATGAACCGGTCCATGTCCTCGGCACCCAGCAGGAACTCCTGCAGGCCGGACTCCTTCTCCCAGTAGTAGGCGTGTGCCGAGATCATGTCGACATGGTCCCAGGCCTCGGTCAGGACCGTTCGCTCCCACTCCCCGAAGGTGGGCATCGCCCGACTGGAGGAGCCGCAGGCGACCAATTCGAGACCGGGATCCATCATGCGCATCCCGCGCGCCACCTCGGCGGCGAGGCGCCCGTACTCCGCGGCGGACTTGTGACCGATCTGCCACGGGCCGTCCATCTCGTTGCCGAGGCACCACAGCCCCACCCGGTACGGATCGTGGGCGCCGTTGTTGCGACGCTGCTCGGCCAGGTGGGAGTCGGCGGCCACATTGCAGTACTCGAGGACGTCCAGAGCCTCCTGCAGGCCGCGCGTGCCGAGGTTGACAGCCATCATTGGTTCCACGCCGGCCTTGTCGGCCCACTTCATGAACTCGTCGGTCCCGATGGTGTTCGGGTCGCTGGAGTGCCAGGCCAGGTCCAGGCGCTTGGGACGCTGGTCGACGGGACCCACACCGTCCTCCCAGCGGTAGCCGGACAGGAAATTGCCCCCGGGATAGCGCACCGTGCTGATCCCCAGCTCGCGGACCAGGTCCAGCACGTCGGAGCGGAATCCGTCCGCGTCCGCAGTGGGGTGGTCGGGCTCGAAGATCCCCTCATAAACGCAGCGTCCGAGATGCTCCACGAAGGAGCCGAAGGTCCGTCGTCGGACGGGACCCACCTTGAACGAGGGGTTGATCACCAGGCGTGCGATGGTCATGCTGATTGGCTCCTTCGCCGGAAATGCGTTCATCGATGAAAGGAAGCATGGCATGGCGCCGTCCCAAGGTCAACGACAGGCGCTTGAGCGGGCCAGACGCCCGTGATCCCGGTAACATTCTGGGTCTCCACTTATCCCAAGCTGTTGACAGGTTCATCGATTACCGACAATACTCATGCTCAAGCGTTCCAGAGTCGGGACGCCGGGCGGCACCGCCGGAGTCGGCGTGTGTGGCCCACGACGATCGAAAGGGCCTTCCATGATGGGAAGCATCAGCCGCCGGACACTCCTGGCA
The DNA here is from genome assembly GCF_007197885.1 of Tessaracoccus rhinocerotis. Classification (GTDB taxonomy): domain Bacteria; phylum Actinomycetota; class Actinomycetes; order Propionibacteriales; family Propionibacteriaceae; genus Arachnia; species Arachnia rhinocerotis. The sequence goes on along the minus strand of NZ_VKKG01000001.1, from coordinate 460,324 downwards.
GGCACGGGCATCGCGGCCATGGCCACGGGCCTCGCGGCCTGTGGAGCGGACGGCACGAACAACGGAAACTCCGGCGAGTCCTCCGGTTCGAGCACCACCGGCGGTGGGGGCGCCGGTGTCGAGCTCACCTACATGTTCCGGGGTGGGGAGGACGAGCGCAAGGCCTATGACCAGGCCATCGCGGCCTTCGAGGAGCAGACCGGCGCCAAGGTCAAGGTCATCGTGACCGACGCCGACCAGTACCGCACCAAGCTCCAGGCTGCCATCACCGGCGGCCAGGTTCCGGACGTGTTCTACCTTGAGCAGGGCTCGGTCATGGCGTTCGCCAAGACCGGCGTCGTCAAGGACATCACCGGGGACATCGAGGCCGCAGGCCTGGACGTCTCGAAGGTGTGGAAGTACGGGGTCGACTCCTACCGCTTCGACGGCACTCGCGTCGGCCAGGGAGCCATCTACGGCCTTCCCAAGGACGTCGGGCCGTTCTCCTTCGGCTACAACAAGACCATGTTCGAGGAGTTGGGCATCCCGCTGCCCGACAAGGACAAGCCGTACACGTGGGCCGAGTTCCGCGACGTCGCCAAGCAGCTCACCTCGCCCGAGGACGAGCGATGGGGCACCGGCCTCAACGTCGCGTGGAACCTGCAGGCTTGGGTCTGGTCGAACGGAGGGGACTGGGCCGATGAGGAACGCCGCACCGTCACCATCGACACCCCGGAGTTCGCCGAGGCACTCCAGGACTTCGCCGACATCCAGATCATCGACGGCTCGACGCCCTCCATCGAGCAGGCGCAGACCATGGACACCTACCAGCGCTGGATGCGCGGTCAGATCGGGTTCTTCCCCGTCGGACCGTGGGACGTCAGCACCTACCAGGGCCTGGACTTCGAATGGGACCTGATCCCGTACCCCGTGGGCAAGACCGGCGAGACCGCCACCTGGCTGGGGTCGCTGGGCATCTCGGTGTCCAACTCCACCGAGCACGCGGAGCTCGCCACCCAGCTCGCGATGTACCTCTCGGCGGACGAGGAGTGCCAGCGCTCGCTGTACCAGGCCGGCATCCAGATCCCCAACCTGGTGGACATGGCGAAGGGCGAGTACCTGGAAGCCGAGGGGGCGCCGGCGAACAAGGAGGAGTTCATCCAGATCGCCGAGGACTACGGACGCGCGCTACCTGCTGCGGCCACCTGGACGCCCGAGTGGTACGACGACTTCTGGGTGGGCATCCAGCCGGTGCTCGACGGTGAGGTCACCGCCGCCGACTACGTGGCCCAGCTGCAGCCGCAGATGCAGGCCAAGCTGGACGCCGCCAACATGGACGCGGGCATCTGACCCCCAGTACCTCGAACCGGCGTGGGGGCGGCCCCGGCCCCACGCCGCCTACCGGAAGGTTGCGCCCATGAGTGCCACCACCGAACAGCCCCGACGCCGGAGCCGCCTCTACCGGCGGGAACACCTCGTCGCAGCCTCGTTCATCGCCCTGCCCCTGATCGGATTCCTCGCTTTCGCGATCGGGCCGTTCCTCTACAGCATCTACGCGTCGTTCACGAACTGGAACATGCTGACCGCGCCGACGTGGATCGGCCTGGCCAACTACGTCCGGGCCTTCTCGGACCCGTACTTCATCCAGTCGTTGGGCAACACGTTCTTCTACATGATCGGCATCCCGATCGGGCTCGTGGTGTCGCTGGCACTCGCCCTTGCGATGAACCGTCGGATGCCGGGGCGCGCCTTCTTCCGCAGCATCTACTACGTGCCGGTGGTGTCGTCCCTCGCAGCTGTCTCCATCCTGTGGCAGTGGGCCTACAACGGTGACTTCGGCCTCGTGAACCAGGTACTCGCACTCGTCGGCATCGACGGTCCCAACTGGCTGGCTGACAAGGCGACTGTCAAACCCGCGCTCATCATCATGGCGGTGTGGAAGGGATTGGGCTACTCGATGCTGCTCTACCTCGCCGCCCTGCAGAGCGTCCCGAGGTCGCTGTACGAAGCCGCTGAGCTCGACGGCGCCAGTAGCTTCCGGCGGTTCTTCCACATCACGTTGCCGATGGTGCAGCCGGTCACCTTCTTCCTCGTGGTCACGAGCATCATCGCCGGTTCCCAGATCTTCACCGAGATCAACATCATGACTCCCACGGGCGGTCCCGAGTTCTCCTCGGCGTCCATCGTCTGGTACATCTGGCGCCAGGCCTTCTCGAGCCTGTCGATGGGCTACGCCTCCGCGATGGCGGTACTGCTCGGCGTGCTCGTGTTCCTCATCACGGCGTTCCAGTTCTGGATCAACGCCCGCAACTCGCACGACGGAGTGGAGTGAGCCATGGCCACAATCGCGCAGAAGCGCTACCGGACCGGCAACATCATCGTGGCCGTCGCGCTGCTCATCGGCGGCATCGTGATGGTGGCACCGCTACTGTGGATGCTCTCCACCTCGCTGAAGACCCAGGAGGGAGTCTTCGCCCTGCCGCCCGAATGGATCCCGCCCGATCCGCAGTGGAGCAACTACCTGCGGGTGTGGACGGCCGGTCCACTGCTCGCCGGCATCAAGAACTCGCTGATCGTCTCACTGACGGTCACCATCGTCGGCTCGATCACCTCCACCCTCGCAGCGTTCGCGTTCGCGAAACTGCGGATGCCGGGCAAGAACGGGATCTTCCTGTTCATGCTCGCGGGCCTGATGATCCCGTTCCCGACGCTGATGATCCCGCAGTTCGTGATGTTTGCGAACGTCGGCTGGGTGGACACACTGCTGCCGCTGATCGTTCCCGGTGTCTTCGGCAACGTGATGATGATCTTCTTCCTGAGGCAGTACCTCACCTCGGTGCCGGACTCACTGCTGGAGGCGGCCAAGATCGACGGCGCCGGTTACCTGCGGATCTTCGCCTCGATCGTGCTGCCGCTCATCCGGCCCGCCATCGCAGCCCAGTTCATCTTGTGGTTCATGGCTGTCTGGAACGACTACCTGGCGCCCCTGATCTATCTGAACACACCCGAGAAGCAGACGCTCCAGGTCGTGATCGCGAACTTCAACGCCAACTACGCGATCCAGACCGACTACCCGCTGATCATGGCCGCATCGGTGATCGCACTCGTACCGGTGTTCGTGATCTTCGTGGTCTTCCAGCGCCAGATCATCGAGTCGGTGGCGCTGACCGGAACGAAGGGCTGACATGGAACCCGAGTACCTGAGGGCCGACGCGCACACCGGCGGCGACCCCGGACCCTGGGGGGCCCATGACCCCACGGTGGTGCAGGCCCGCGATGGCAGCTGGCTGATGTTCTCCACGGACACAGCCGTCGCAGGCGCCCCCGGGGTGGGCGTTCAGATCCGCAAGTCGCGCGACCTGGTCGATTGGGACTGGTACGGGCATGCCTTCGACGGCGTCCCCGCGGAGGCCGCGAAGTGGAGTTCGGCACCGGGTATCTGGGCGCCCGAGGTGGTGCGACGCGGAGAGGAGTACCGGATGTACTACTCCGCGAGTACGTTCGGCTCTCGGACGTCGACCATCGCACTCGCCACCGCCCCCGACGCCACCGGCCCTTGGCAGCACCGCGAGCTGGTGGTGCGGACCAGCCATGCGACCAGCCCTGTCAATGCCATAGACGCTGCCGTCGTCGTGGACCCCGACGGTGCAGACTGGCTGCTCTACGGCTCGTTCTTCGGTGGACTGCGCATCCTGCCCCTGCGTCCCGACGGCCGACCCGCCATCCCCGGCGACGCCGGCACGCCGGTGGTGCAGAGAGCGGTCTCCATCAACGGCGCGGTGGAGGGCGGCCACGTGCTGTTCCATCCGGCGTCGGGAACCCACGCACTGTTCTGTTCCTTCGACTCCTTGTTCGACACCTACAACGTCAGGGTGGCGCGCTCGCGGTCGGTCACCGGCCCCTACACGGACTTCTGTGGCGGGGCGATGGTCGATGCCTCCGAGCCGCCCGCCGAGGTGGGGACCGTCATCCTTGCCGGCCACGAGGCGCCCGATGGATCGCTGTGGGCCGCACCGGGGCACAGCTCCCACCTGGTGACCGATGGCGGGACGTTCCTCGTGCATCACGTCCGGGACGGAGACGACCCCACGCACCACCTCGCGCAGGTCCGTCGGCTGCTGTGGACCGACAGTGGGTGGCCGCTGGTCAGCCCCCTGCCCTTCGGCGGTCCCGTGGCCAGCGCCCCGGCGGACCTTGGGGGCCACTGGCTGTACTACCGCCTCGACCCCGCCGTTCCCACTCCGCACCGGCCCCGTCGGATCCAACTGGCGCACGCAGAGCTGGCCCCGATCGCGTCCGGCAGCGGGGAGGTGAGGGTGCTCGACAATACTCTCGAGGCCGTACTCTTCGTGGAAGCCGATGGCGTGGCCGTCGCAGGGATCGATGCCCAGGGAGTGGTGGTGTGGCTGGTCAGGGAGTGAACCCGCAGTCTGGGCCCCGACGGGAAACCGGCTGGGCAGCCACCGCCATGTCCTGGCTGGGCAAGCTCACCGGTGTGGTCGAGATCACGCTGTGCTGGTTCCTCGGTGTCCTTGCCGGCGGGATCGTGCTGGGTTGGTTGCCCGCCGGAGTCGCCGCAGGAGCTGTGCTGCACAAGCTCACCGGGCCGGAGCCCAGCGACCGTCCCTTCGCCGAGTTCTTCGAGGTGTGGCGTGCCAACCTCGGCCGGGCCAACGCCGTCGGCTGGCCTGCCACCCTGGCCTTCGGCGTGCTGGCAGCTGACCTCTGGATCCTCTCCCGGGGCGGGCCCGCCTGGTTGACGGTGCTGCTCGTGCTGACGCTGGTGGTCGCTCTGGTGCTGGTGGTGGCCGTGGGCTACTTGGCCAGCCTGCTGATGCTCCCAGCTGCCCGCCGAATGCCAGCGGCCAGGCTTTGGAGGACCGCGCTGGTGATGCCCATCGTCTCGCCCGCCGCGACCGTGGTCTGGGTGGCCTGCATGGCTCTGCTCACCGTGGTGGTGGAGATTCTGCCCGTGGTCGGGGTGTTGTGTGCGCCCGGATACGTGATCCTCGTGACCACGTGGCTGACCCGCCGTCGCCTCCACCAGGCGGGTGTGGCCCCGGATCCAGAGCTCGAGCGGTCGCTCCAGCAGATGGCTGCGGACTAGCGGGTCGAGTGCCGCAATCGCAGCTCGAAGTCGGCGAAGATCCGCTGGACGGGCTTGCGGGCATCCAGACCCTTGCTCGACTCCGAGATCCGCAATTCGAGCAGCTCGACGGCGTTGCGCGCGATCTGTTCACGACCGGGTGAGACGCTGCTCAGTGTGGGGCGGGTGTAGGCGGCGTCCTCAATGTCGTCGAAGCCGATCACCGACACCTGTTGCGGCACGCTGATGTGGTGGGAGTGCAGGCTGTGCAGGACGCCCATCGCGAGGGTGTCGTTCAGGGCGAACACGGCGTCGAAGCCGATCCCGTCCTCGATCAGGGAGTCGGTGGCCTCGGCCCCGGTGTTGCGGTGCCACAGCCCGGTGGCTCTGACCAGCCGTTCGTCCACCTCGAGACCGGCGGCGGCCATTGCTTCTCGGTAGCCACGCTCTCGAAGGGCTGCGGAGCCCACCTTCTCTCCCGGATGGGCGCCGACGATCGCGATCCGACGGTGTCCGGAGTCCAGCAGGTGGCGCGTGGCTGCGCGCGCGGCCTCGACGTTGCTCATGGTGATGTGGTCGTTCGTCGAGCCGAACACCCGTTCGCCCAGCAAGACCATCGGGAAGTCCACCTTGAACAGGTGGATGTCGTCCTGTCCGAGGGCGAGGGGGGAGAACAGGAGGCCGTCGGTGGTGAGTCTGCGTTGCCCGTGCAGGACGTCGATCTCGCGGTTCCGGTCGGAGTTGGTCTGCTCTATCAGTACTCGCAACCCCACCTTCTCTGCCTCCCGGATCACTGAGTCGGCGAGTTCGGCGAAGTAGGGAAGCTTGAGTTCCGGCAACGCCAGCCCGATCAGCCCCGTACGGCCCTTGCGCAGGTTCCTGGCCGTCACGTTGAGTTCGTAGCCGAGCTTGTCGATGGCCCGCCTGACTCTGACCCGCGTCTCCTTGCTCACATGCGGCTTGTCGTTCACGACGTTGGAGACCGTTTTCGCGGACACCCCGGCGAGCCGCGCGACATCCTGCATCGTGGCCGCCATGCGCCGAACCTCCCGTTTACTACGATTACTGTCTGATCTTCTCACAGCTGGCCGAGCCTCGACGGCCGCCTTCACCCGCGTGTGGTGCGCGCCGTCGCCGGGGTCGCCCAGGGGTCCTCGGGCCAGGGGTGTTTCGGGTAGCGACCGCGCATCTCGCGGCGGACCTGCTGGTAGGGCCCGTTCCAGAACGACTCGAGGTCATCGGTCACCGCCAGCGGGCGCCGGGCGGGCGACAGCAGGTGGAACAGCACCGGTACCCGGCCGCCCACCAACCGAGGCGTGCTGGTCAGGCCGAAGGTCTCCTGCAGCTTCACCGCGACGACGGGTGGCCCGTCGGCAGCCTCGGGGTAGTCGATGCGGACGCTGGAGCCCGACGGCACCGTGAGACGTTCGGGGACCAGCTCGTCGAGGTGACCAGCCTCCGGCCAGGGCAGCAGGCGCCGAAGCGCCGAGCCGACTTCCAGGGACCCCAGGGACGACGTGGCTCGCAGCGCAGCCAGGTCCGGGCCGAGCCAGGACTCGAGGTCACGCAGCAGCGACCCGTCGTCCACCGAGGGCCAGGGATCACCCAGCTCGCGGTACAGCAGCGCAAGCCTGGCCCGCAGGGCGGTGGCACGCTGGGTCCAGTTCAGGACGCCGATCCCCTCGGCGCGCAGGTGCGCGGCGAATGCGGGCGCGACGTCCTTCGCCTCTGCCGCCACCGGGGTCGACGACAGGACGATCTCGCCGAGGGTCCGCTGCGCCCGGACCCGGAGCCTGCCGGATTCAATCCAAGAGGTGCGCCGCTCGCGGAGCAGGGCCGCGCCGATCGCGAGCGCATCCTCCTCCCGGAGCGGGGCGGCCATCCGGATCACGGCGCCGGTGCCGTCGGCCACCCGGCCCTCCGCGCGTTGCACGTCGTGCACGGCCAGCCACTCCGACGCACGGAGCCCACTGCCCTCCGGCAGGGCGGCACGGGTGCCGCTGGCCAGGAGATAGGAGCGGGAGTGTTCCCCGGTGCGCCGGGCGATCCACTCCGGCCTGCCGAGCGCGGTGACGACGCCGGCCGGTTGCGACGCCGGGCCCACCGCGAGCGCGCTCAGGACGTCGACGCCGCCCTCCTCGGCCTCGGCGATCCTGGTCAGGCGCTTCACCTCGCGGTTCCAGCGCTGGGCGCCGGGGGAGCGGCCGGACCGGAGCTCCCGCAGCAGCGCGGAGAGGTCGGCTGACGGCTCTCGGTGGTCGTCGGAGATCGCGGCCACCACCTCGGCGACGGCCCGGGCGTCGCGCAGTGCCGCCGACCCGACCAACAGCGCGCGCGTCTCGCGGGCTCCGATCGGCAGCCCCGCCACGCGTCGGCCCAGCGCCGTGGGGCGCCCCTCATGGTCCGTCAGCGCCAAGGATCGGAGGACCTCGACCGCCCTCCTCATCGACTCCTCGGGAGCCGGGGTGAGCAGGTCAAGACCCTGGCCCGCCGGAGCGCCCCACACCCCCAACAGGAGGGCGGCGTCCACCAGGTCCGCGGAGGTGATCTCCGGTGGTGCCGCAGGATTCAGGCGGGCGAACTCGTCCTCGGTGAAGAGGCGGACCGCCCTTCCCGGACCCAGGCGGGCCGCGCGCCCGGCCCGTTGCTCGACGCTCGCGCGCGAGGCGCTGACCGTCACCAGCCCGGTCATGTCCCGCGCCCGGTCCCGGCGCACCTCGCGGGACAACCCCGCGTCGATGACGAGCCGGACGCCGGGGACGGTCAGCGAGCTCTCGGCCAGGGCCGTGCTGACGACGATGCGGTGCGGTTCGGCCTCGGAGGTCCGGCCCCGCGTGGCGCGGTCCTGGTCCCGGCTGGGCAGCCGGCCGTGCAGCGGCAGCACCTCTGCGGGACCGCCAAGCTGGCGAAGTTCGCGGACCACCGCGTCGACGTCGCGGGCGGAGGGGACGAACACCAGCGCGTCCACGCCGTCGGCGGCCTGCGCCCCGGCCGCGACCCGGGCCACGTGCGAGATGAACTCCCTCGTCACGCCGAGGGCGTCCAGCCGGCGGCCGGGGACGGGGGAGTAGTCGACGGTGAGGGGGTGCAGCGCAGAGGGGACCTCCACCACGGGGGCCGGGGTGACGTCCCCGAGGAGCCGGGCGACGCCCACGGCGTCGAGGGTGGCCGACATGGCCGCCACGACCAGGTCCTCCCGGAGCGTGCGGACCTCGGCCAACATCCCCAGCAGCAGGTCACCATCCAGTGATCGCTCGTGGACCTCGTCCAGGACCACCGCACCGACGCCCTCGAGCGCCGGGTCCGCCATCAGTCGGCGCAGCAGGACCCCGGGGGTGGTGAACTCCACCCTGGTCCCGGGCCCGACCTGTCGCTCGCCCCGGATCGTGAACCCGGACGGACCACCCACGGCGCTGCCGTCGAGCTGCGCCAGCCGACGCGCGGCCGCGCGGACGGCAACCCGCCGCGGCTGGCTGACGAGGACTCGGCCGGCGCCCCGGCCGGTCAGGAGGTTGGCCAGCACGGGCGGCACGTAGGTGGTCTTGCCGGTGCCCGGTGGTGCCGTGACGACGAACGCCCCGGAGCCAGCGGCCGCCACCAGAGCGTCATGGGCGCCGCTGACCACGAGATCGGCGCCGATGGCGGGGAGATCGAATGCAGGCACGCAAGGCATTCTCCCAGAAGGGCTCGGCCGGGGTCAGTGCGCTGCGGCGGTGCCGATGCCGGGGGCGGCGGACCCCGTGGACTCACGTTCGATGATCTCGAACGAGGATCGGATGGTCCGCGGCGGCGTGTCGGCGCCCTTGCCGGAGATGCGTTCCACCAGCAGGTCCACCGCCGTTACGGCGATCGAGCTGCGTCCCGGGTCCACCGTCGTCATGGAGGGGACGGAGTATAGGGTCTCGTCGATGTTGTCGAACCCGATCAGCGCGACGTCCTCGGGCACCGAGATCCCGGCGGAGGCAAGGCCGCGCAGCGCGCCCAGTCCGAGGGTGTCGTTGAGTGTGAACACCGCGTCGAAGTCCACCCCTTCCTCGACCATGCCGGTGACCGCCAGAGCGCCGGCCTCCCGGTTCCAGGCGCCGCTGGGGCGCACCAGGTCAGGATCGAGCGGGATCCCGGCCTCCTCGAGGGCTTGGCAGTAACCCTGCAGACGCAGGCCGGCAGACCCGACCTCCTCCATGCCGTCCAGACTGGCACCCACCACGGCGATCCGCCTGCGTCCCCTCTGCACCAGGTGCTGCACGGCCGCCCGGGCGGCGCTGATGTTCTCTATGGCGACGTGGTCCGTCGGGCCGCCGAAGATGCGTTCGCCCAGGAGCACCATGGGGACCGTCCTGTCGAAGGAGCTCACGTCCGAGGGGTGCAGACCCACCGGGTTGAAAAGGATCCCGTCTACGAAGTGTGGGCGGCCCGTTCCGGAGACCGCCTGCAGTTCTGCCTTGCGGTCCCCGCCGGTCTGTTCGATCATCACCCACAGCCCGTGCCGTTCCGCCTGGCCTATCACCGCGTGTGCCAACTCGGCGAAGTAGTTCTCCCGGACGGCTGGGATGACCAGGCTGATGAACCCGGTGCGGCCGGACCTGAGTCCGCGGGCGGAGAGGTTGGGACGGTAGTCCAGCTTCCCGATGGCATCCAGGACACGGTTCCTCGTGACGTCGCGGACGTGCGGGTAGTCGTTGATCACGTTGGAGACGGTCTTGATGGAAACTCCGGCGAGTCGTGCCACGTCGTGCATGGTGGATCCCACTGGTCACCCTTTCTTACGTGCAGCCCCTTCAGGCTGCTCCAAGTGCGGATGCTGTTGGTGGAACTGCCACCTGACCCTGTTCCCGGGCGCAGCGCTGCACGAAGCGGAAAACTCTCTCGTTGGAACGAGGTCATTCTATGCCCTCCATCGAGCGACGTCCGGACCCCGTCGGCACACAACAGAGGTTTCTCCCAGTGCTTGACAAATCGTGGACCCCAGACCAGAATTTATAACGTTGGAGAGGCTCCCCGGAACCGTGACGTTCCGGCGATTGCACCGATGCGACCAGGCTTCTCGGCACGACGACCGAAGTAGCGAAAGAGTTTCATGACCAAGGCACACCTCACCCTCGACCCCCACTTCACGATCGGGGCCGTAGACCGTCGACTCTTCGGCTCGTTCGTCGAGCATCTCGGGCGCTGCGTCTACCAGGGCATCTACGAGCCAGGGCACCCCTCGGCTGACGAGGAGGGCTTCCGCAGCGACGTCGTCGACCTCGTCCGCGAGCTCGGGGTCTCGACGATCCGTTACCCCGGCGGGAACTTCGTCTCCGGCTACCGGTGGGAGGACGGGGTGGGGCCGGTGGACCAGCGCCCCCGTCGGCTCGACCTCGCCTGGCACTCCACCGAGACCAACCGGATCGGGCTCGACGAGTTCGCGAACTGGCTGAGTCACGTCGACGCCGAGCTCATGTACGCGATCAACCTCGGCACACGCGGTGTCCTGGAGGCGCTGGACGTCCTCGAGTACGCCAACATCAGGCAGGGGACCCACTGGTCCGACCTCCGTGCGGCCAACGGGCACCCCGAACCCCACAGCATCCGCATGTGGTGCCTGGGCAACGAGATGGACGGCCCGTGGCAGCTCGGCCACAGCACCGCCGACGAGTACGGCTCGCTGGCAGCCAGGGCGGCCCGCGCGATGCGGCAGGTCGATCCGGACCTGGAGCTCGTGGTCTGCGGTAGCTCGAGCGCGCAGATGCCCACGTTCGGCGAATGGGAGCGGGTGGTCCTCGAGCACACCTACGACGTCGTCGACTACATCTCCTGCCACGCCTACTACGAGCCGAAGGACGGAGACTACGACAGCTTCCTCGCCTCGGCCGTCGGGATGGACCGCTTCATCGAGGCCGTCGTGGCCACGGCCGACCATGTCAAGGCGGTCCGGGGCAGCGACAAGGAGATGCTGATCTCCTTCGACGAGTGGAACGTCTGGTACCAGTCCCGCTACCAGAACGTCGATAGGATCACCGACGTGCAGTCCTGGCCCGAGGCGCCCCGGATCCTCGAGGACAGCTACTCCGTGCTGGACGCCGTGGTCTTCGGCAACCTCCTGATCTCCCTGCTGCGCCATTGCGACCGGGTGAAGTCGGCGAGCCTCGCCCAGCTGGTCAACGTCATCGCGCCGATCATGACCGAACCGGGTGGGCCGGCCTGGCGACAGACGACGTTCTTCCCGTTCGCCATCACGTCGGAACTCGCGACGGGGGAGGCGCTCGAGTTGAAGCTCGAGAGCCCCACCCAGCAGACCGACGAGTACGGCGAGGTCCCTCTCGTCGACGCGGTGGCCACCCACGATGCGGAGAATGGCCATACCGCCGTGTTCCTGGTGAACCGGAGCCAGACCGAGGCCGTCGAGCTGACCATCGACGCCTCCAGCCTTGGGGAGTTCTCCGGCGCCTCCGCGACCACACTGGCCGATGCCGACATGCACGCCGCCAACACCCTGCAGGATCCGGAGCGCGTCGCGCCCGCCGGGAATGACAGCGTGTCCGTGGAGGGCGGTGTGATCCGCGTGGTGCTTCCACCCGTGTCCTGGACCGCGGTGAAGGTCAAGTAAGGCAGCCCAACCTCACCCGACAGCCGACCCAGGAGCGACCCAGATGGTGCAACCGGATTACAACGATGGAGGGCGGCGGTTCTCGTCGCAGTCATGGCCTGTGGCTGCCGCCATGCTGCCCTTCCCCAACTCCCAGGAGGATCCGGCGGCCTGGCCGGACCAGCTGGACCAGGTGGTGCGTGAGGGATTCAGCGAGGTGGACCTCACCGACAACTGGCTCCGCATCGGAGACCTGCCCCAGAGCCGGCTCGATGACCTCGTCGCCATCCTGGAGCAGCTGTCGCTGCGGCCGGTCGCAGTCTCTGCCATCAGGCGCAGCGTCATAGACCCCGAAAGCGGCGCGGACAACCTGGCGTACTCGCACCGGGTGCTGGAGGCGTCCAGGGCTGTGGGTGCCGACGTGGTCTCCTTCGGTCTGCACCGCCCGCTGACGCCTTCCCAACGTGCCGCCTTCTGGTTCTGGACCGAGCCCGGCCCGGTGGACGACACGGACGACCGCACCTGGCAGTTGGCCGTTGCGAGGCTTCGCGAGCTGGGCTCGCACGCCGCCGAACTCGGCCTGGAGATGTCGCTCGAGATGTACGAGGACACCCTGTTGGGCACGTCCGAGTCCGCGGTGCGGCTGGTGAACGACATCGGCCTGGACAACGTCGGACTCAACCCCGACCTCGGCAACCTGTTCCGGCTCCACCGCCCCGTGGAGGACTTTCTCGCGGCCGTGGAGCGCTGCCTGCCGCACTCGAACTACTGGCACGTCAAGAACTACTTCCGGAGCGAGGACGCGGCGGGCAACTACGTGAGCATCCCGGCGCCGATGGCCTCGGGCAGCGCCGACTACCGCAAGGCGATCCGGATCGCCGTGGAGGCTGGGTTCGACGGTCCCTTCTGCGTGGAGCACTACGGCGGCGACGGGCTGAGCGTCAGCGCCCAGAACCGCGACTACATCCGACGGATGCTCGCGGTGGCACTCGGGGAGCCCGACACCAAACGGCAGGGAGCGACGTCATGAGTACACCGGTCGCAGTGCTCGGCCTCGGCGCGATGGGCCTGCCCATTGCCGCGAGACTGGCGGAGACCCGAGAGGTCCGAGGCTTCGACGTCGCACCCCAGCGGCGTGACCTGGCCGCGGCCGAGGGGGTCGTCCCGGCCGATTCGGTGCGCGCGGCGGTCACGGGCGCCTCGCACGTCGTGGTGGCGGTGCGCGACGGTGCGCAGCTCGAGCAGGTCCTCTTCTCCGACGAGGGTGCGGCGGTCGCGCTCGCGCCCGGCGCCTGCGTCGTCGTGACCTCGACCGTCGGGGCGGCAGCCGTCACCGACGTCGCCCGCCGACTCGCGGAGTCCGGGATCGCAACGGTGGACGCACCGGTCTCTGGAGGGGCGCTGCGGGCCCGCGCCGGGGACCTGCTGATCACCGTCGGGGGATCGCCCGAGGTCCTGGCCGGGGCACGGGACGTGCTCGAGGCGATGGCCACCAGCCTCGTCGAGGTCGGGGACGTGGGCGACGGCCAGAACATGAAGACCGTCAACCAACTGCTCTGCGGCATCCACACCGCCGCCGCGGCGGAGGCACTCGCGCTGGCGAATGCGATGGGACTGGACCTGGAGCAGTGCGTGGCCGTCCTCGGGCAGGGTGCCGCCGCCTCGTTCATGCTGCAGGACCGCGGCCCCAGGATGGTGCAGCAGCTCCGGGGGGCGGAGCCCGAGTTGCGCTCCCGCACCGACGTGATCGCCAAGGACATGGGGATCGTCGGCGAACTGACCCGTCGCCACCGACTGCCCACTGGCGTTGCGGCCGCGGCCGAGAACCTCTACCGCATGGCAACCACCGCAGGTCTCGAGGCGGCCGACGACTCGGCGGTCGCTGCCTTCCTGGCCGGGCGCAAACCTGGCGGGGAGTGATCAACGATGGACATCCACGTCTCGAAGCAGGGATCCGACGACGCCGACGGCTCCGTGCGCCGGCCGCTCGCCACGGTCAACGCCGCTGCCCGGCGGGCCCGGCCGGGTGACACCGTCGTGGTGCACGCGGGCGTGTACCGGGAATGGGTCAGGCCACCGCACGGCGGGCTCGGCCACAACCGTCGCATCGTGTTCACCGCAGCCGAGGGTGAGCACGTCGTCCTCGCCGGCTCCGAGGAGGTCACCGACTGGGAGTCCGTCGGCGACGGGGTGTGGCGAACCGCCGTCGACAACGCCGTCTTCGGGGACTTCAATCCGTACGCCGAGACCGTGTGGGGGGACTGGCTGGTCCGGCCCGGCCCCGACGAGCCACCCGTGCACCTGGGCGAGGTCTACCTGAACGGTCAGGCGCTCAGCGAGGTCCACTCCGTGGCAGCGGTGGTCGAGCCCGGTCCGCAGACCGAACTCGTCGACGACTGGACGGGCGTGCCGCAGCCCACACCGTCGGGTCCACGGCTGGTGTGGCATGCCGAGGTGGCCGAGGACGCCACGGTCATCCACGCGAACTTCGGGGACGCCGACCCGCGGGGGGAGCTCGTGGAGATCAACGTGCGTCGCTCGGTCTTCCAGCCCGAGGCCAACCACGTGGACCACATCACGCTGCGCGGCTTCGAGATCCGGCACGGTGCCACGCCGTGGGCGCCCCCGACCGCCGACCAGCCGGGGATGGTGGGCCCCAACTGGGCCACGGGATGGATCATCGAAGACAACCTGCTCCACCACTCGAAGTGTTCCGCGATCTCCTTGGGCAAGGACGCCCGCACCGGAGACAACCTCGCCAGCGTGCGTCGGGACAAGCCGGGCTACCAGTACCAGCTCGAGGCGGTGTTCGCGGCCGAGGACGTGGGTTGGGGCCGGGAGCGCGTCGGCTCCCACATCGTGCGGCGCAACACCATCCGTGACTGCGGACAGAACGGGGTCGTGGGCCACCTCGGGTGCGTCTTCTCGACGATCGCCGACAACCACATCCACCACATCGGCACCCGCCGCCAGTTCTACGGCCACGAGATCGCCGGCATCAAGCTGCACGCGCCGATCGACGTGCGGATCGAGGGCAACAACGTGCACGACTGCACCCTCGCGGTGTGGCTGGACTGGCAGACACAGGGCACGCGGGTCACCCGCAACGTCCTGCACGGCAACAACCGGGACCTGTTCGTCGAGGTCAGCCACGGGCCCTACGTGGTGGACCACAACATCCTCGCCTCACCCGTGTCGCTGGAGAACTTCTCCCAGGGTGGCGCCTACGTCAACAACCTGTTCCTGGGATCGCTGCGGTTGGAGCCGGTGCGGGACCGCGCGACGCCATACCACCTGCCGCACAGCACCAGGATCCGCGGCTATGGCGTCATCGAGGGCGGCGACGACAGGCTGATCGGCAACATCTTCTCCGGTGAGGGCGAGCCCGAACCCTATCTCGTGGCGCTCCCGGACGAGGCGCTCGTCGGTTGGGGCACGGACCCCTACGACGGGTTCCCAGCCGGTGAGCAGGAGTACTTCCGGATCACCGAATCCCGCCCGGGCGACCACCGCCGCTTCAACGGCGTGAGGCAGGGCGTCACCATCCAGGGCAACGTCTACCTCGGTGGCGCCAAGGCGCACGCGTGGGAGATCGGGGCGACCCGGCTGCCCGGCGGCTGGATCCGGGTCCGGGCAACGGACGACGGGACGCTGGTGCTGGAGGCCGACCTCCCCGCGGAGTTCGACCTGGCCGGACAACCCGCCGTCACCGGCCGACAGCTGGGACGAGCCCGCCTCGTGGACGCCGACTTCGAGGCGCACGACGGCGGGGAACTGGTGCTCGACACCGACCTCGTCGGAAGCCTCGCGGGAGGCCGCCGCGCTGCCGGCCCACTGGTTGCGCTGACGGCAGGACGAACCTCAACGGTGGTCTGGCGACCGCCCACCCGAACACCTCGACGTCGAACCTGGGGAGACAGAACATGACGACCATCCACAACGACCCAGCCGAGTTCACGGACGAAGCCGTGGCCGGTTTCGTCGACCTGTACTCCGACCGGGTGCGAGGTGTCACCGGCGGCGTCGTTCGCACCGGCGCACCACCCGGCCCGAAGGTGGCCGTGCTCGTGGGCGGGGGATCGGGCCACTACCCGGCCTTCGCGGGCTTGGTCGGCCCCGGCTTCGCCGACGGTGCCATCATCGGGAACCTGTTCACCTCGCCGTCGACCACGCACGCCTACGGGGTCGGGCGGGCGGCCAACAGCGGCGCCGGGGTCATCTACACTTACGGCAACTACGCGGGCGACGTCATGAACTTCGGCAGCGCCGGCGACCGCCTGCGCGACGAGGGCATCGATGCCCGCCAGGTGGTGGTCACCGACGACGTCGCCAGCGCCGGTCCCCACGAACGAGACAAGCGTCGCGGCATCGCCGGGGACTTCGTTGTGTTCAAGGTCATGGGGGCCGCTGCCGAGCGGGGCTGGGACATCGACGAGGTGGAACGCGTGGGCAACCACGCGAACGACCTCACGTTCACCATCGGGGTCGCCTTCTCCGGCTGCACGTTCCCGGGAGCGGACGAGCCGCACTTCACGGTCCCGGACAAGATGATGGGGCTTGGGCTCGGGATCCACGGCGAACCCGGCCTCGAGGACGTGCCCTGGCGGCCGGCCTCGGAACTGGCCGAGATGCTGGTCTCCCGCTTGCTGGCCGAACGCCCCGACGGTTCCGGGCCGCGCGTGGCGCCCATCCTCAACGGGCTCGGGTGCACCAAGTACGAGGAGTTGTTCCTGCTCTGGGGGATCGTGGCACGACTCCTGCGGGACCAAGGTCTGGAACTGGTGGCGCCGGAGGTCGGGGAACTGGTCACCAGCCTCGACATGGGCGGGGTCTCGCTGACCCTGTGTTGGCTGGACGAAGAACTCGAACAGCTGTGGCTGGACCCGGCCGACACCCCGGCCTGGCGCAGGGGCGCAGTGCCGCCCCCCGGGCGGTCCGCGACGCGGGCCGCGTCCGAGGATCCTGTCGAGGAGCGCGCGTCCGTGCCGGCGACCGGCTCCGACGCCTCCCGCAGCGCTGCCCGACGGGTGGTCAGCTCACTGGAGGCCATGTTGGAGGTGCTGCGTGGGGCCGAGGACGAACTGGGGCGCAGCGACGCCATCGCCGGCGACGGCGACCACGGGCGGGGGATGCTCCGCGGCGTGGACTTCGCCACCACTGCGGCTCACGCGGCACAGGCAGCAGGTTGGGGCGCCGGCGGCGTGCTCGAGGCCGCCGCGGACGCCTGGGCCGACAACGCAGGTGGCGCCTCCGGAGTCCTCTGGGGTGCCGGCCTGCGCGCCTTCGCCAGGGCGGCCGGGAACGAGGAGCCCGTCACACCGGAGGTCGTCGCGCGCGGTGTCGCCGCCTACGTGGAGGCGGTGGCCAACCTCGGCGGTGCCCAGCCGGGAGACAAGACGATCATCGACGCCGCCGCACCGTTCCGCGACGAACTCGCCGCGGCGCTCGGGGACGGACGAGCCGTTCCCGATGCCTGGGCTGGTGCGGCAGCGGTGGCCACGGAGCGTGCGGCCGCGACGTCGGCGCTGCGCCCGAAGTTGGGGCGCGCCCGCCCGCTGGCCGAGCGCAGCATCGGGCACCCGGACCCGGGGGCCCTGTCCTTCGCGCTCTGCGTCAACGCCGTCGCCGAGGTGCTCGGCGAACCGGCGAACCACCCCGGGGAGGAGGCGGACCATGGGTCTTCGAGTGGTGCTCGCGGCTGACCAGGCCGGTGTCGGGTACAAGGACGCGATAGCGGAGCGGTTGCGGCAGCATCCCAGGGTCGACGAGGTAATCGACGTGGGGGTCGGCGACGTCTCGGACGCGAGCGCGTACCCGCATCTCGCGGTGGCCGGGGCCGAGCTCATCGCCGAGGGGAGGGCGGACCGGGGGATCTTCGTCTGCGGCACCGGGATGGGCGTGGCGATCGCGGCGAACAAGGTGTCCGGGATCCGCGCCAGCACCGCCCACGACTCCTACTCGGTGGAGCGGCTGGTCATGTCCAACGACGCCCAGGTGCTCTGCCTGGGGCAGCGCGTCATCGGTTTGGATCTCGCCCTGCGACTGGCCTCCGAGTTCCTGGACCACGAGTTCGATCCCGACTCGCCGTCGGCGGAGAAGGTGGCCGTGATCTGCGAATACGAACGCGACCACTGATCAAGCCTCCAGCGGGCTGAATCAATTGGCCGTGCCAGGTTCCCGCAGCAGCGGCTGGCAGTTCGGGCACCACCAGATGGCGCGCTGCTGGTCCACCTTCGGGTCCGCCACCGAGTGCGCGCCGCCCAGCTCGGCCTGGCGGATCGCGGCGCCGCAGCGGTGGCACGGCCTGTGCGTGCGGCCGTGGACCCAGGTGTTGGCCCCCCGGCGCTCGTTGCCGGTGAACACTCGGACGGGACGGTCGTGGTTGAACTGCAGCAGGCGGGCGGCCAGGTCCACCACCTGCTCGGGGTCCAGCCGGCCGACGTCCGAGGCGGGGTGGATGCCAGAGAGGAAGCACGTCTCGGCCCGGTAGATGGTGCCCAGACCGGCCAGGACCCGTTGGTCCAGCAGGGCCTCGCCAATCGTTGTCGCCCTCAGGGCGGCCAGTCTCGCGACCGCCTCGTCGCGGCCCGGGCGCGGCCACCGTCCGGGGGAGTCCCAGTCGGGGCCGAGGGGGTCGGGACCGAGGTGGGCCGTCCGGGCGGGGTACTGTGCCGCCGGCCACAGCTCGACGAGGCCGAGCGAGTGGCCGACGAGCTCCACCTCCGGTGCGCCGTCCGTCGCGCCGGAGACCCGCACCACGATCCGCGCGGTGTGCGCTGGCTCCGACCAGCGCGTCCCTGCAGGATGGATCCGCCAGTGGCCCTCCATCTTCAGGTGGGTGTGGAGGATGTCGCTGCCCTCGGGGGTGGCGAGTTCCCAGAACAGGTGCTTGCCCCACGGCCACACCCGGCGGACGACGGCGCCGGTGGCGTCGGTGGTGGCCAGCGCGGGGGTGCGAGCGTCCCAGCCCGTCACCGTCCGGCCGGTGAGCGGCTCGAGCCGGCGGGCGAGCTGGTACACCGAGTCACCCTCAGGCACGACGCGCCTCGAACGAGACCCCGCGTGGCGTGATCCGAGCGCCGGCCTGCAGGAGCGCCTCCACGTCCGGGCCGACACCAGCGCGGGCGCCGTCGATCTCCTCGATCCGGATGCGCGCCATCCGCTTCTCGTCGACGGCCTGCTGCAGCGCCGCTCCCACCAGGGAGACACGCGTGGCGCGGTCCTGGCCCGCGCCGTCGGGAGGGTCGAAGACGGTCAGGTTGCGCCCGCCACGGGTCAGGTGCGCCAGGCACAGCCCGTCCGCCAGCACCACCACCGCCCCCACCGCCCGCGAGACCCGCGCGCTCGGGTGTGGTGGCCAGCCGATCACGCTGCCGTACGGGTTGGCCGGATCGAGTGCGGACAGCACGGCGGGTGTGGGCCGGCGCTTGCCGGAGGGCCAGGTGGTCTCGTCCGGGCTGTCGGCGAAGGCCCGGATGTGGTCGATGGTGGCCGACGTGGCGAACTGGGAGCCGCCCAGCCCCTCCACGACGTATCCCCGCACCACCTTCCCGGCCCGCTCCAGCTCGGCGAGCACGCGGTACGCGGCCGCGAACCCGCCCTCGTTGTCCTCGGCGACGACGGCGCCGCGGGTGATCACACCGTGGCGCTCCAGCCAGGCCGAGACCCGGGCGACCGCCTGCTCGGCGACCTCCAACCGCGGGTCCGACACCCGGTACCAGCGGCCCGCCACCGTCGGTGGGGCGCCGTCGAGTCCGGGACGGGCGAGCAGCGCCCGTCCGGGGCGGGGCAGACGTGCTCGCGAGCGCGGGTTGCTGCGGGGGCTCTTGTGCCCCGCTCGTGTCGGCCCGCCGACACGGGCGCGCACCGGGGCCAGGGACGACGGGGCGATCAGTCCCGCCTCGGCCGTCCGCCACCACGACTCCAACAGTTCTGGCGTGCTCACGGGGGCGTCCTGCCCGTCCAGCGCGGACCGCAGCTCCGTGAACAGGCCGCCAGTCTCCGCGACCTTGTCCGCCAACCCCTGAAGGGCCGGGTCCGCCGCGGCGGCCGGGGCGAGCAGGTCCAGGTCTCCCACCGGGACCAACGCCACCAGCGGGTCCTCGGGCCCCAGCGCCCCGCGCACCCGGACCAGCACCTCGCCCTCGGCGATGAGGGTGTCCAGGTGCGCCGGGGAGTAGTCCCGCAGCCGGGCGGGCAGGACGTGCGTCTCCCACGCGCTCGCGGGCAGGGCCGCCCCGCCCAACCGCTGCAACGCGAGCAGCACCTCGTCGGGGCTGGAGGAGGGCCGCTCGTCGATGCCGTGCCAGGAGGCGAGGAAACGGGCGAGGCCGGAGGTGGAGACCGGCTGGATCTGGGCCCTGGCGGCGTTGAGGCAGCGGCTGCGGATCCGGCGCAGGACCTCCGGGTCTGCGTACTCGGCCTCCGTGCGTCCCGGCGTGAAGTGGCCCTTGACCAGTCGTTTGGCCGCCAGCTCCCGCTCCAGCACCAGCTCTGCCGTGGCGGTGCCCAGACGGAATGCGGAGGCCACCTGCGCCGTGGTGAAGGGTGCGTGAGTGCGGGCGTGGCGCAGCACCAGCTGGGTCAGGGGATCGCGGCCGGGTTCGGTTGCAGACTCGGGGGCGCCGGGCGGCAGCGGCAGGCCAAGGGCGTCCCGCAGCAGGCCCAGGTCGGCGGCGGCCACCAGGTGGGGCCGACCCGCCAACTGCACCACGAACACGCGCCCGGCGAGGGCCGCCACAGCGTCGTCGAGTCCGGGTGCGAACTCGTCGGTGGCCCGCTGCGGCAGGTCCTCCAGCGGGATCGGGCCGAGCAGGCGCGGCAGGTCCGCCAGTTCCTCGGCGGAGCGGACCCGGCGTTCGGGAGCGGTGTGCTGGAGCTCCGCCTCGACCTCCTCGATCACCTCGAGGTCGAGGAGCTCGCGCAGGTCCACCGTGCCCAGCACGGCAGCCAGGAGTGCCGGGTCCATCGAGAGGGTGGCCGCGCGGCGCTCGGCGAGTGGCGTGTCCCCGGAGTACATGAACTCACCCGTGTAGCGGAACAGCATGCTGGCGGCGAACGGGCTGGGAGTGGGTGTGGTGACCTCGACCACGCGGACCCTGCCGCTCCGGAGCGCTCGCAGCAGCTCGGTCAGACCCGGCAGGTCGTAGACGTCCTGGAGGACCTCCCGGACCGTCTCGATGATGATGGGGAAGCGTGGGTGGTGCCTCGCCACCTCGAGGAGTTGGCTCGCTCGCTGGCGCTGCTGCCACAGCGGACTGCGGCGGCTGGGATCCCGCTGGGGCAGGAGCAGCGCGCGGGCCGCGCACTCGCGGAACCTGGCTGCGAACAGGGCGGTGCCGCCCACCTCTGTGGTGACGAGGTCCGCGATGTCGTCAGGGTCCGGCAGGATGTGGTCGATGATGTGCTCGGCCGCCTCGCTGTCGGGGAGCCGCCAGATGATGGCGTCGTCGGAGGCGGTCGGGACGACCGCGACGCCGGTGGCCGCCTGCAGCGAGGCGCCGATGGCCAGCGCCCAGGGCGCCAACACGGCCCGGCCCAGCGGGCTGTGGAGCACGAAGCGCCAGTCTCCGACCTCGTCGCGGAACCGCTCGACGAGGACGGTGGTGTCGTCGGGGACCTGGCCGGTGGCCTCCCGCTGCTCGGCCAGGTAGCTGCGGATGTTCTCGCGCACGTACGGCTCCAGCTCGGGCCGCTCGAGGCGCTCGGGGCGGCGCAGCACCTCGCGGTGGAAGCGACCGATCTGGCGGCCCAGCTCCGCGGGCCGGGATTCCTGCTCGCCGTGCCAGAACGGCAGGCGGCCCGTGTGCCCGGGAGCAGGTACCACCAGCACCTGGTCCCGGGTGATCTCGACGATCCGCCACGACGACGCGCCGAGGGCGAACACGTCGCCCACCCGGGACTCGTAGACCATCTCCTCGTCGAGCTCGCCGACCCTGCGCCCGGGGCCCTCCTCGCCGGCGAGGAACACCCCGAACAGGCCGCGGTCCGGGATGGTTCCGCCGGAGATGACCGCCAGCCGGAGCGCTCCCGGCCGGGCGTGGAGGCGCCCGTCGGACTCCACGAGGCGTGCCCGCAGGTCACCGAAGTCGGCGCTCGGGTAGGCCCCGGTCAGCAGCTCCACCACCGAGTCGAACAGGGCGCGGTCGAGCCCGGCGTAGGGCATGGCCCGGCGCACCGACTCGTACCACTGGTCCACCTCCAGGCCCGCCTCGCCGGTCGCGACCGCGGCGGCGACCGTCTGCTGCGCCAGCACGTCCAGCGGCGAGCGGGGGATGTGGACTTCCTCGATCTCCCCGCGCAGCATTCGCTCGGTCACGACAGCGGCGGGCACCAGGTCTCCCCGGAACAGGGGGTAGACCGTTCCATGGGAGGTGGCGCCGACGTCGTGCCCGGCCCTGCCGATGCGTTGCAGGGCACTGGCCACCGACGGCGGCGCCGAGACCTGGATCACCCGGTCCACTGCGCCCATGTCGATGCCGAGCTCGAGCGACGACGTCGCCACCACGCACCGCAGCTCACCGGACTTCAGCGCCGCCTCGATCTGCGCGCGCGCCTCCTTGCTGACCGAGCCGTGGTGCGCGCGGGCGATCACCGCTGGCGCGGCCCCCACCTCGTCGGAGGCCGCCATCACCTGTGCGGGTGGGCGACGGGAGGGTGGGGCGAGGGAGTCCGGGTCGTGCTGCTCCGCCCAGATCTCGTTCAGCCGGGCGGTCAGGCGCTCGGCGGTTCGGCGCGAGTTGGTGAAAACGAGCGTGGACCTGCCCTCCATGACCGATTCATAGACGTCGGCCTCGACGTGCGGCCACAGCGACTCGGTGGTCTCGGCAGGGGCGTCCAGCAGCGGGTCGACCGGTTCGGGGACAGTGCCCGGCGGTGGGCCGGGCCGGGTGATGTCGGGCACGTTGAGGCGGACGGAGACCTCCCAGTCCTTCTCCGCTGGTGGTGCCACCACCTCGACGGGCCGGTTGCCGCCGAGGAAGGCGGCCACCGTCTCGATCGGACGGACCGTCGCGGACAGGGCAACCCGCTGGACGTCGCGTCCGGCGAGGGCGTCGAGGCGCTCGAGGCTGAGCGCGAGGTGCGAACCGCGCTTGGTGCCGGCGATGGCGTGGATCTCGTCGATGATGACGGTCTCGACGTCGGTCAGTGTGGACTGGGCAGCCGACGTCAGCATCAGGTAGAGCGACTCGGGAGTGGTGATGAGGATGTCGGGCGGGCGCCGGACCAGTGCGGAGCGCTCCCGTGGGGTGGTGTCCCCCGAGCGGACGCCGACTGTCACGTCGGGGACGTCCTGTCCCAGCCGCTCCGCGGTGCGCCGGATCCCCACCAGCGGCGCGCGCAGGTTGCGCTCGACGTCGACGCCGAGGGCCTTGAGTGGTGACAGGTACACCACGCGGGTGCCGGTGCCCGGCGGTTTCGGCCGCGTTGAGAGCCGGTCGAGGGCGTGGAAGAAGGCGGCCAGCGTCTTGCCGGAGCCGGTGGGTGCCACGACGAGCGCGTGGTGGCCCTGCGCGATGGCGTCCCAGGCGGCCGACTGCACGGGAGTGGGGGAGGAGAAGACCTCCCGGAACCACGAACGCGCCGGCCCGGAGAACCGGGCCAGCGCGTCGTGCTCAGAGGTCATGGGGCAAGTCTGCCCTGCCCCACCGACATCCGCGGGATCAGTGGGTGTCCTCCGCGGCGACCTCGCTGCCGTCGGTGCTCCAGTTGGTGTGGAACGTGCCCTCGGCGTCGGTGCGACGGTAGGTGTGCGCACCGAAGTAGTCCCGCAGGCCCTGGGTGAGGGAGGCGTTTAGGCGCGGCGCGCGGGCCTGGTCGTAGTGGGCCAGTGCGGCGCTGAACCCGGGGACGGGGACGCCGGCCCGAACAGCGGTGGCGATGACCTCGCGCCAGCCGTCCTGCGCGGCGGCGAGGTCGGCGGCCACGGACGGGGCCTCGAGCAGGGTGACCAGGTTTCCGGCGGCGTACTCGGAGCGGATGCGCTCAAGCAGCTTGGCGCGGATGATGCAGCCGGCGCGCCAGATCTTGGCGACCTCGGCGACGTTGATGTCCCAGCCGTACTCGACGCCCGCCTGGCGGATCTCGTCCAGGCCCTGGGCGTAGGCAACCACCTTGCTGGCCCACAGGGCCTGGCGGATGGCGTCGATGAACGCGTCGCGGTCCGCCACCTGGAAGGTGCCGTCGGGGCCGCTGAGCGCCTGCTGCGAGGCGGCGCGCAGTTCGGGGTGCGAGGAGACCGCGCGGGCGAAGACCGACTCGGCGATGGTGTTGACGGGCGTGCCGAGGTCGAGGGCGGCCTGCACGGTCCAGGTGCCGGTGCCCTTCATGCCGGCGGCGTCCACGATCACGTCCACCAGCGGCTGGCCGGTCTTCTCGTCGACCTTGCGCAGCACCTCGGAGGTGATCTCGATCAGGTAGGAGTCGAGGTCGCCCGTGTTCCAGGTGGCGAAGGTGTCGGCCATCTCCGTGTGGTTGAGGCCGAGGGCCTTGAGGAGGACGTAGGCCTCGCCGATGAACTGCATGTCGGCGTACTCGATGCCGTTGTGCACCATCTTCACGAAGTGACCAGCACCGTCGGTGCCGATGTAGGTGGCGCAGGGCTCGCCGTCGACCTTGGCGGAGATCTTCTCCAGGATGGGGCCGAGGGCCTGGTAGGACTCGACGGAGCCGCCGGGCATGATGGACGGTCCCTCGAGGGCGCCCACCTCGCCGCCGGAGATGCCGGCGCCGACGAAGTGGAGGCCGAGGCCACGCAGCTTCTCCTCGCGGCGGCGGGTGTCCTGGAACTTGGCGTTGCCGCCGTCGACGACGATGTCGCCCTCCTCCAGCAGCGGGATGAGGGAGTCGATGGTGGCGTCGGTGCCGCGGCCTGCTTTCACCATGATGATGATGCGGCGGGGGCGCTCGAGGGACGCGACGAAGTCGGCCAGCTCGGCGGACGGGCGGAAGTCGCCCTCGTGGCCGTGCTCGGCGATGACGGCGTCGGTCTTGCTCGTGGTCCGGTTGTAGACGGCGACCGCGTATCCGTTGCGGGCCAGGTTGCGGGCGAGGTTGGACCCCATCACCGCCATCCCGATCACTCCGACGTTCGCGAGGCTCTGGTTGGTCATGTTCGCCTTTCGACAAATGAAGAATTCCTGGTGAGCACCCTATCCCGGCGGCGGTGCCGCGGGCCCGCGCGTGCACTGAGTTGCACGGCGGCCGACGGTCCCCGTCGATCGTGTATGGGCGGGCCCCGTCGAGGGAGTCAGTCTTGCGAAACGCCTCTGCCCGCTGTTCACGCCCCGGGTCGGCGTCGGGCCGGAGGGGTGTTTCCGGCACGAGAAGCAGCGACGCCGGGCCCCTGCGGGACCCGGCGCCACTTGGCCACTTCAGAGTGCGTTCAGCTGAACAGCACCATGTTGTTGAACACGAAGTCCCGCACCACCGCGTAGCTCCACGTGCCGTCGGCGTTCTGCGTCGACTTCACGAAGCTGGTCAGGGTGTAGGAACGACAACCGTTCTTGCCGGTCACCGCCGTGTCGCACTCGGTGTGCCACTTGCGGCCGTCCTCCGCGGTCCATGCCCCGGTGTTGCCGAGCGGGTTGTCCGCCCACACTGCACGCGGGGAGGGCAGGTAGGTGAGGTTGTTGAACACCCAGCCGGTGGACTTCACGAACCGCCCGTCGGTGAACGCGACCTGGGTGGCCCAGATCTCGGTGGTGCAGCGCTTGGTGATCGAGTACGGCTCGCACTCGGTGTACCAGGAGCGGCCGTTGACCAGGTGGAAGCCCGGCGTGGTGTAGAGGTTCACCGGCTCCGCCGTGACCGTTGCGGTGGGCCGAGGGCCCGGCACCTTGGTCGGGGCCTGCGTGGGCCTGCCCGTGGGCTCCTCGTTCGGCTCCCCAGTCGGCTCCGCAGTGCTGCCATCGCCGACGAGCACCTCGACCGGCCCGCTCGTGGCCAGCGTCTGCCCGCTGACGACGTCGACGAGCACGGCCCGCACCGTGTGAGTGCCGGCGCCGACCAGTGCCCGCGATGCCTCGCCGACGACCGGCTCGCCACCGGGTGCGGTCCACAGGTAGCGCAACTCGACGTCGGCCCCCTCGGCGATCACCGGCAGTTCGTCGGCCGCTCCAGTGGCGGTGACGACGTCGCCTTCGGAAACCTCGGTGGCATTGACGGAGACCGTTGCGGAGAGCTCGGTGAACTCAGGGGCCTCGGTCGCATCGAAGTCCGCAGGGGCTCCAGTGGTGCTGTGCACCTGGACCAAGCGGATGTCCTGCGGTCCCATGCCTGCAGCCTTTGCGGCCACGGAGACCGCGATCTCGTTCTCGCCGTGGCTGTTGAGGAAGCCGGCGGGGATGGTGAACGAGTTCTGCGGGCCGATGTCGCCGATGTAGGTGCCGACCATCCAGCCGTTGACGTACATGTTGACCTGGGAGCCGTCGGTGCGGCCGGCATCGAACCTGCTGGACTCGATGTCCAGGCGCCAGACGGTGTCCTGGCCCTCGGGTACGTCGAGCGTCGCCGAGGTGCGGTACCAGGCCACCCCCGGGGCGTCGGCCTCGAAGGTGGAGGCGGAGGCCCAGTCGCTGGTCGGGTAACCGGGCAGGTACCAGCCGGCGCGCTCGCCGTAGAGGCCACCACGGTTGTAGAGACCGCGCACCGGGTCGGCCTCGTCCGCCTCGGTGTACTGGGCGCCGTGGATCTTCCAGGACACCGCGCCGGAGGCGGCCAGGTTGGCTTCGTAGAGTCCACGGTTCTGGCGCGAGAGCCCGTCGTCGCCCCAGTCCAGGTTGTGGCCGAGGTTGTGCACCACCACGGCCACGACGACGTCCTCTCCTGCGGTGACGGTGCCGGCCGGGGCCGGGACGGTGACGGTGCCGCCGGAGGCTGACCGGGCGCCGGCGTAGACGCCGTTGACCCAAACCTGCAGGAACGCGGGGTTCTTGCCGTGACCCGGCACTCCGGAGCCGCCGTTGCCGCGGAAGGTCAGCGTCGGGTTCGAGGTTGCGGCCTTGTAGGAGGCGCGGTACCAGACCGAGCCCTCGAAGAAGCCGTACCGGTTGGAGTCCAGCACGACGCCGCTGCTGCCCGGGCCCTGCCACCTGTTCAGCGGATCGGTGGCGTTGGCGAGCGTCCATTCGGAGTCGTCGTAGTCAATGGCGGATTCCGGGTTCTCCGTGGCCATCACCCAGTCGAGTTCGGGCTCGGCAACGGTCTCCGGTCCGGGGGCGACGCCGGAGAGCGTCGCGCCGTTCCACGTCCAGGACGTGATGCCGGCGGGCAGGGTGACGGAGAGCTCACCGTCGGCGGCCATGGAACCGGTGATGTGGGCGGTGGTGCCCTCGAAGGACACAGTGCGAGCGAGGTACGCCCCGTCCACGATCACCGAGTCGTTACCGGTGCCGGCCGCGCTCTTGCCCTCGATCTGCCACACGTCGGCGGCATGATCGCGATCCATCAGGCGCAGCACGGTGGTCTGGCCGGCATCGGTGATCGTGACGTCCACCGGCGCCCCATGGCTGTAGTTGAGACGCAGTTGGCCTTTCTCCCCGTCGTAGGTGGTGGTCACGCCCTGTGGCGCGTCGACGGTGTGGGCGGAGCCGACGGCGAGCACCGTCTCTCCCGGGTCCCCTGGGTGTCCGACGAGGGTCTGCAGCAGACCGTCGGCAGTCAGGATCGGCTCGGCGAACAGCTGGGAGGTGGTGTAGTAGACGCCCTGGTCGCCGATGTTGAAGTCGGCGGCCAGCGCGATGGCGTCGCGGCCGTGCAGGTGCAGCTTCGTGCCTTCCTGCTGCGGGATGCGGGGCCATGAGATGGCGTCGGTGGGAACCTCGGGCTCCTCGACCACCGGGGCGGTGGGGTAGACCTTGACCGCATCGATCGAGAGGAAGGCGCCGCGGGGGTCCTCGGCGCCGGGGAAGAAGTCACCGGTCCGCTCGACGCGCACCGTGTGCGTTCCGGGCTCCAGGTCCATGGCCTCGAAGATCACCTGCTGCGGGACGGCGTTGTTGGTGACCTCCTCCTCGGTGAGTCCCACCTCGACGTCGTTGATGAATACGCGGCCGGGGCCGTGGTTGCTGGAGTGGGCGGCGATCAGCTGGAAGCCGACGCCTTCGAACTCGAACTCGAACGAGGCTCCCGCCAGGTTGGAGAAGGTCTCGTCACCGTTGATGTCGCCCGCGGTCCAGGCCTGCCCGGTGGCGTAGGTCCAGTGACCGTCGCTGTAGGTGATGAAGTCGGCGTCGTCGTTGATGAGGATGCCGCCGTCGCTGCTGCCGCCCAGGACGTTCAGGGCGTCGATGGCCACCGTGGTCCCGCCGGAGGTGCTCTCGGGAGCGGCCTCGCCGGCGACGGTGATGGTGACCGTGTGCTGGCCGGGGGCCAGTCCGGAGACGGTGTGGACCACGGACTGGGTCGGGGCGTTCTGGTCCGTGTAGTACCAGGACGTGAACTCCTGCGTGGCGCCGCCATCCAACGAGATGGTGGCCATGCCGTAGTCGCTGCCCTGCGGCGCGATCACCTCCAGGCCGGTGCCGTTGAAGGTGAACGTCACTGAGTCACCCGCGTTGCCGCTCCGCGTCAGGGTGCCCTCGTAGGCGCTGACGTCATCGACCTGCTCCCAGTCACCCGCGAAGGTCAGGCTGGTGGCGCGGTCATCCGCGGAGAACTGCTGGCCCTGGGAGGCCTCACCCTCGTCGAGGACCAGCGGGATTGTGAAGCTGGTCTCGGTGGTGTTGTTGGAGTCGGCAAGGCGGGCGCCGAGGTAGCGCGCACCGTTGCCGGTGACCGAGTCGTCGAGTGCCTCGATGGCCTGGCGCTGGTAAACCTTGACCGCCGCGCCGTTGTGCTCCTGGACCGCGGGCGCCTCGACCGGATCCATCGTCAGGAGTTCGGGCAGCGCGTCCTGGAAGTAGCCGAGCTCCTTCTGCGTGGCCAGCTTCGGGGTGATGGTGCGGTCCTCATCGAGGGCCGCGCCGTAGTCGTAGGAGGTGAAGCCCGAGGCCGGGGCACCGGAGTAGCCCCAGTTCGTGCCGCCGATGATCATGTAGTAGTTGAAGGCGGTGACGCCGTTGCCGAAGTTGCCCACGCCCCATTGGCGCGTGAAGGCCGGGTCGGTGAACTCCGCACAGCGCCGTAGGTGTCGACGTCGCTGAACCGGCCGCCCATGCCCCAGTCGTTGTGGAACACGGGCACGGTGATGCCGTCGTCCACGACGTGGGTGGTCAGCGCCGTCAGGAAGTCCCTGCGCCACTGCTGGTCACCGAGGAGTTCGTTCTCGATCTGGTAGAGCAGCACGGAGCCGCCGCCGTCGGTGACCTGGTGGTCGCGGACGACGTCGTTGAACGCACTCAGCCACGCCTTGGACGGCTCCAACACGCTCGGGTCGGTGGATCGGAGCGAGCCCGCATTCTTGTTCACCATGAACCCGGGCAGGCCACCCATGGAGATCTCTGCGTTGACGTAGGGGCCGGGGCGGGCGATGACGTAGAGGCCCTCCTCGGCCGCCATCTCGAGCAGCCTGTCGATGTTGTGCGGCGCACTGAAGTCGAACTCGCCGCCCTCGACGCTCTGGTGCATCCCCCAGAAGAAGTACAGGGACACGGCGTTGTAGCCAGATGCGCGGAGCTTCTGCAGCACGTCGCGCCAGCCGTCCTCCGACGGAACGCGCCAGTGGTGGAGTTCCCCCGACCAGATCTGCAGGCGTTCGCCGTCGATCATGAAGGAGTTCTTGTCCCACGTGGCCTCGTGCGGCTGACCGTCGTTGCCGGGGAAGTTGACCTTGTTGCCCTGATGGACCTCCGGATCCACCGCTCGGGCGGTGGGGGAGGCGACGAATCCGGCGACGGCCATGGCCAGGACGGTGATGACCACCGCCAGTTGGGACAGGAGCTTCTTGTGCACGCTGGGAGCCCTTTCCTCGCGTCATTGCAGAGTTGTGACTGCGAGTCTGGCAACGGGCTCCCGATTCCGGCAAGCAGGGAGTCCGGTTCGCTCACTGCGAGTGGTCGGGCGGTGTCCTCCGGGTCAACGGCGGTGCGTGATCCTCCCGCGGAACAGCGTCAGCTCGACGGGGTCGGGGAGGCTGCGGCCGTGGTACGGGTTGTTGCGGCTGCGCGAGGCGGAGGCCGCACGGTCCACCGTCGTGCGCCGCTCCGGGTCCACGAGGACCAGGTTGGCGGGCTCCCCGACGGCCAGCGGCCGGCCCTGCCCCGCGACGCCGCCGATGCGGGCGGGTGCGATGCTCATTCGGTCGGCGATCCCGGCCCAGTCGAGCCGCTCGGCCATCGTCTCCATGACCACCGCGAGGGCCTGCTCCAGCCCGAGCATGCCGGGGCGGGCGTCGACGAACGCATGGTCCTTGTCGTGGGCCGCGTGGGGGGCGTGGTCCGTGCCGACGGTGTCGATGGTCCCGTCCGCCAGGGCTGCGCGCAGTGACTCGACGTGCTCGTCGGTGCGAAGCGGCGGGTTCACCTTGTAGGTGGTGTCGTAGCCGGCAAGCTCCGACGTCGTGAGCAACAGGTGGTGCGGGGTGACCTCGGCGGTGACGGCGATGCCGCGCGCCTTCGCCCAGCGGATCACCTCGACCCCCTCGGAGGTGGAGACGTGGCACACGTGCAGTCGGGAGCCGGTGGCCTCGGCGAGCTGCACGTCGCGCGCGATGATCACGGACTCCGCCACGGGCGGCCAGCCCGGCAGCCCCAGCCGGCCCGACAGCTCGCCCTCGTGGCAGCAGGCGCCCGGCCCGGCGAGGTTGGAGTCCTGGGCGTGCTGCGCGAGCAGGCCGCCGAAGCGGCTGACCCACTCGAACGCGCGCCGCATGATGCCGGCGTCCATCACGCACACGCCGTCGTCGGAGAAGACGTTCACGCCCGCCCGCGAGTCGTGCATCAGGCCCAGCTCGGCGAGCTCGGTGCCTGCGAGGCCCTTGGTGATCGCCCCCACCGGCACCACCTGCACCAGCCCCGCGGCTCTGCCGAGGTCGAGCACGTGCTCGGCCTTCTCGGCGGTGTCGGTGACGGGCTGGGTGTTGGCCATGGCGTGCACGCACGTGAAGCCACCCCGGGCGGCGGCGCGGGAACCCGACTCGACCGTCTCGGTGTCCTCGCGCCCCGGCTCGCGCAGGTGGGTGTGCAGGTCCACCAGTCCGGGCAGCGCCACCAGGCCGTCGGCATCGATCCGCTCCGCGCCCGACGGCGCCTCGGCCACGAGGCGGCCGTCGGCGATGTGCAGGTCGGTGCGGGAGCCGTCCGCGAGCGCGGCACCGGCAATGGTCAGGTTGGTCATGCGATCAGCTTTCTGGGGTGTTGCCCGCGAGCAGGTGGTAGAGGATGCTCATCCGCACCGCGACACCGGCCGAGACCTGGTCGAGGACCAGCGAGCCGGCGCTGTCGGCGGCGTCCGAGGAGATCTCCAGGCCGCGGTTCATCGGGCCGGGGTGTGCGATCACGGCGCCCTCCTTGAGCCTCGAGAGGCGGGCGGCGGTGAGGCCGTAGCCGGCGATGTACTCCCGCTCCGAGGGGAAGTAGCCGCCGTGCATGCGTTCGCGCTGCACCCGTAGCATCATGGCGACGTCCACCTCCGGGAGCACCTCGTCGAGGTCGTGGGTGACCTCGACGCCCCAGCTGCGCACACCGGAGGGCAGGAGCGTCGGGGGCGCCACCAGCGTGACGTGCGCGCCGAGGCGGGGCAGCAGCAGGACGTTGGAGCGGACCACCCGGGAGTGCAGCAGGTCACCGGTGATGGCCACGCGCTTGCCCTCGAGGCTGCCCATTTCGTGCTTGCGGAAGTGCCGCAGCATCGCGTGCGCATCCAGCAGGGCCTGCGTCGGGTGCTCGTGCATTCCGTCGCCCGCGTTGACCATGCTCGCCCGGACCCAGCCGGCGGCCTGGGCCACGGAGCCGGATCCGGCGTGGCGCATGATGATCGCGTCCACGCCCATCGCGTCCAGCGTGAGCAGGGTGTCCTTCATCGATTCGCCCTTGGAGGCCGAGGAGCCCTTCGCGGAGACGTTGATGGCGTCGGCGGAGAGCCACTTCGCGGCCAACTCGAACGACGAGCGCGTGCGGGTCGAGTCCTCGAAGAATAGGTTGACGACGGTGCGACCGCGCAGTGCGGGCAGCTTCTTGATCGACCGGGACTGCACGTCGTGCATCTCCTCGGCCGTGTCGAGGACCATCGCCAGTTCGGCGTCGGTCAGGTCCGAGATGCTGAGGAGGTGCTTCACGCGCGGCCTTCTGTTCGTTCGATGAGCACCTCGTCGACGCCGTCCAGCTCGGCGACGTGCACCCGAACCCGCTCCGAGCGCGAGGTCGGGAGGTCCTTGCCGACGACGTCGGCCTGGATCGGGAGTTCCCGGTGGCCGCGGTCCACCAGCACCATGAGCTGGATGCGGCGGGGCCGGCCGAGGTCGGCGATGGCGTGCAGGGCGGCCTGGACGGTGCGGCCGGAGTTCAGCACGTCATCGACGAGGACGACGACCGCGTCGTCGAGGCTGCGCGGGATCACCGTGCGGCCGACGGGCCGGGTGGGGTTGTCGCGCAGGTCGTCGCGGTACATCGTGATGTCCAGTTCCCCGACGGGGACTGACGTGCCCTCGGCATCGGCGATGGCCGCTGCCACCCGGTGCGCGAGCGGAACGCCGCGGGTGATGATGCCGAGCAGCACCACGTCGTCGGCGCCCGCGTCGAGCTCGAGCAGTTCGTGCGACATGCGCCGGATGGCGCGCGACATCTCCTCCGCGGAGAGGACCGTGGTCGGCTCGCTCATCCCGCCGGGCTCAGGCGGCGTGCTCGGGGGAGGGGGCCTGCTCGCGGCGGGCCACCTCGGTGCCTGCTGCTGGCTCCTCGCCGCGGAACCGGGCCGCAAGCTTCGGGGTCCAGGCCAGCAGCGAGACCACGACGCCGACCGCGAGCGGTGCGATCAGGATCAGGAAGAGCAGCTGGGAGTACGAGACGTCCGCCGCCTCGGGCCAGCCCGGCAGCGTTTCGAGGGGGAGCATCCAGTTCATGGGCAGCACCTTACTCGAAACGCCGGCGTCGAGTCTCCCGCGAACACCCGCCCGGACGGGTGGAGCGGGCGGCTCCGTCTCCGGTGCCGTCCGCTCCACCCACGTCCGCGCCCGGGGGTCTCAGCCGCGACTGGCCTGCTGGACCCGCAGAGTGCGGCGGGCCTCGTCGAGGCGCTCGGTGACGGAACGGCGTACCTGGTCGTGCTCCACGGTGCCGAGCCAGGCCTCGAAGTCCGCCACGAGGGCGTCATCGACGATGGTGTCGGGGAACCCGAACCGCAACACGTTGCCGATGGTGGCGTAGCCGCGCTCGCCCCAGATGCCCTCACGGCGGGCGATCTGGCCGGCGACCTCCTTGTACTTGTCCGCGTACGGCGCCAGGGCCTCCTCCTGCCCGTAGCGGTGGAAGCCCATCACGATGGAACGGTGCGTCTCATTGGGGACGTCCGGGTCCGCCGTCACCAGTCGCCAGGCCTCCGCCTTGGACTCGGCGTCGGGCATGCCGGCGCGGGCACCGGCCGCGCGCTCGGCGCCGGCGTTGGTGTTGTCCCGGGCCAGTTCGGCATCGATCTCGGCGTGGCCGGCGACGCCGCGGGCGGCGAGGGTGGACAAGATGGACCAGCGCACGGCGGTGTCGACCGCGAGACCTTGCGGCACCTCCTCGCCCTCGAGCCAGGCCTTGATGAGGTCCAGTGCCGTGGCGGACCGGGCGACGCCGATCAGGGTCTTCGCGAAGATCAGCTGCTTGTCCGAGGCCGGCTCGGCCTCCTTCAGCAGCCGCGCCAGGCCGGTGACGAGGCGGTTGTTCGCCTCGTCGCGCAACTCGGGTGCCATGAAGCGGGTGGAGCAGACCGCTGCCTGGTTGGCCACGGTGGTGACGGCCGCCATGTCCTCCTCGCTGGCGAGTCCTGCCAGGGCGAGGGAGACGAAGTCCTGCGGGGCGATCTCGGCGTCGCGCACGGAGTCCCAGAAGCAGCCCCAGGTCACAGCGCGGGCGAGCGGGTCGCGGAGGCGGTCGATGCCGGCCACCAGCGCGGCGACGGACGCGTCGTCCAGGCGGACCTTGGCGTAGGTCAGGTCGCCGTCGTTGAGGAGCACGACGTCGCCGCGCTGCACGCCGACCAGTTCGGGGACCTCCGTGGTGGCGCCCTTCACGTCGGTCTCGACGTAGTGCACCCGGCCGAGTTCGTCATCGGCCATCGAGTAGAGACCGATCCCGAGGCGGTGCGTGCGCAGCGTGGGCCATTCGGGATGGGCGCTCTGGGTGACGGCGAAGCGCGTGAAGCGGCCCTCGTCATCGACGTCGAAGTCTGCGCGCAGGGTGTTCACGCCCGCCGTCTCCAGCCATTCGCCGGAGAACCAGGACAGGTCGCGGCCGGAGGTGGCCTCGAGTTCGACGAGCAGGTCGCGCAGTTCCGTGTTGCCCCACGAGTGCTTGGCGAAGTAGGCGGCGACGCCCCTGAGGAAGTCCTCGCGGCCGACGAAGGACACCAGCAACTTCAGGACGGAGGCGCCCTTGGCGTAGGTGATGCCGTCGAAGTTCTGTTCCACCTTGTCGAGGTCGCTCATGTCGGCGGCGATCGGGTGAGTGGTGCTGAGCTGGTCCTGGAGGTAGGCCCAGGCCTTGCGCTCGTTGCTGAACGATGCCCAGGGGTTCGCCCCGCCGCCCCAGCGCCGCGAGATCTCGTCGGCGGCGAAGCTGGAGGCCCACTCGGCGAAGGACTCGTTCAGCCACAGGTCGTCCCACCAGCGCATCGTCACGAGGTCTCCGAACCACATGTGCGCCAGCTCGTGGAGGATCGTGTTGTCACGGGCCTCCATCTCGCGGGCGGTGACGCGTGAGCGGAACAGGTACTCGTCGCGGAACGTGACGCAGCCGGCGTTCTCCATGGCGCCGGCGTTGAACTCGGGCACGAAGATCTGGTCGTAGGAGTCGAAGGCGTAGGGGGTCTGGAAGGCCTCCTCGAACACCTCGAAGCCACGCTGGGTGGTGGTGTGGATGCGCTCGGCGTCCAGGTGCTGGGCCACCGACTGCCGACAGGCGATGCGCGCGGGGATCGAGCGGCCGTCGGTGGTGATCTCGGTGTCGACGAAGTGGTACTCGCCGGCCACGAGTGCGGTGATGTAGGTGGACACGCGCGGGGTGGGGGCGTGCTCCCAGCGGCCGACGCCGTCGCCGAGGTCCTCGGGGGAGATCCCGGCTGCGTTGGTGAACACGACCCAGTTGATCGGCGCGAGGACGGTCAGCTGGAAGGTCGCCTTCTGGTCGGGCTGCTCGAAGTTGGCGAACATCCGCCGCGCGTCGGCGGTCTCGAACTGCGAGTACAGGTACACCCGGCCGTCGGCCTGGTCCACGAAGCGGTGCAGGCCCTCGCCGGTGCGGGAGTAGCGGCACACCGCCTTGACGACGACGGTGTGGGCACCCTCGGCCAGTTCGGGCAGCGGCAGCCGAAAGCCGTCGAAGCCGGAGGTGTCGATGGACTCGCCGTCGACGGTGGCGGAGGTCACCTCGGCCGCGATCAGGTCCAGGTGGGTCGCCCCGCCGGTGGCGTCCAGGTCCAGCTCGGTGGTGGAGACGAACAGGCGCTCGGGGTCGTCGACCCCGGCCCCCGTGACGTCGACGGTGACCCGGTAGGCCTTTGCAGTCACCAGCTCCGAACGCTCGGCGGCATCGTCGCGTGTGATGTTTGCGGTTGGCATCTTCGATTTCCCAATCTGGTCAGTGGCGGCGGATCAAACCCTGCGATGTTAGCGGTTGCGGCAAAGAGTTGTCCGACCTCATTGTCCTACCACTGTGCCAGCATTGGTCCATGACGATGGCCACGCCGAACGCCCCGGAGCCCACTGACGAACTGCGCCAGCGGTGGACCGAACTCAACGGCATCCTCGAGGCGGCCCAGGAGGCGTACTACGGCGCCGACGCGCCCACCATGTCGGACGAGGCCTACGACGAGGCGATGCGCACGCTCCAGCAGCTCGAGGCCGAGCATCCCGAACTGGTGGCGCCCGACTCGGTCACCCAAAAGGTCGGGGCCGCGCGGATCACCGACTTCAAGCCGGTCGAGCACCGGCAGCGGATGCTCAGTCTGGACAACGTCTTCAGCGCCGAGGAACTCACCGCATGGCTGGCGCGCACCAACGCGGCGCGCTACCTGTGTGAACTCAAGATCGACGGGCTGGCCATCAACCTGCTCTACCTCGACGGTCGGCTGCGGGTCGGGGCCACCCGCGGCGATGGCCGGGTGGGTGAGGACGTGACCCCCAACGTCGAGACCGTGCGCGGCATCCCGCACCGGCTGGCCGGTGACGACTGGCCCGCGGAGCTCGAGGTGCGCGGCGAGGTGTTCTTCCCAGTGGCGGACTTCGACGAGCTGAACGCGTCCCTGGTGGCCGCCGGCAAGGCCCCCTTCGCCAACCCCCGCAACACCGCCGCCGGCTCCCTGCGGCAGAAGGATCCCGGCGTCACGGCCAGCCGCAAGCTCCGGATGATCGTGCACGGCGTCGGGGAACGGGGCGGGCTCGACGTCGGCTCGCAGAGCGAAACCTACGCCAAGCTCGCGGAGTGGGGACTGCCCGTCAGCGAGCGCTACAAGGTGGTGGACAGCGTCGAGGAGGTGGAGGCCTTCGTCGCCCACTACGGCGAGCACCGCCACGACGTCGAGCACGAGATCGACGGCATCGTGGTGAAGGTCGACGACTTCGCCGAGCAGTCGCGGATGGGCACGACGTCACGCGCGCCACGCTGGGCGATCGCCTACAAGTACCCACCGGAGGAGGTCAACACCAAGCTCCTCGACATCCGGGTGAACGTGGGCCGGACCGGCCGCGTGACCCCGTACGGCGTGATGGAGCCCGTGGTCGTCTCCGGCTCCACCGTGGAGATGGCCACCCTGCACAACGCCTTCGAGGTGGAGCGCAAGGGTGTCCTGATCGGCGACACCGTCGTGCTCCGCAAGGCCGGTGACGTGATCCCGGAGATCGTGGCCCCCGTCGTCGCCCTGCGCGACGGCAGCGAGCGGGCCTTCGTGATGCCCACGCACTGCCCAGCCTGCGGCACCGAGTTGCGCCCGGAGAAGGAGGGCGACAAGGACATCCGCTGCCCCAACTCGCGCTCCTGCCCCAGCCAGCTGCGCGAGCGGATGTTCGCGCTCGCCTCCCGCTCGGCGCTGGACATCGAGGCCCTCGGCTGGGAGGGCGCCTCCGCGCTCCTCGGGTCGGGGCTGCTCAGCGACGAGTCGGGCCTGTTCGACCTGACGGCCGAGGACCTGGTGCGGACCGACTTCTACACCCGCGCGGCCAAGAAATCCGAGCTGGAGCGGCCCGAGGAACTGCCCGGCGGCATCCGAGACGGTCGGGTGCTCTCCAGCGTGGGGGAGAAGCTGCTGGCGAACCTGCAGGAGGCGAAGTCGCAGCCCCTGTGGCGGGTGCTGGTGGCTCTGTCCATTCGGCACGTCGGCCCGACGGCGGCCCGCTCGCTGGCCACCCGGTTCGTCTCGATCGACGCGATCCGGGCGGCGTCGGTGGACGAGCTCGCCTCGGCCGACGGCGTCGGCCAGGTCATCGCCGAGTCCGTCGTGGAGTGGTTCAAGGTGGACTGGCACCAGGAGATCGTCGCGGAATGGGCGGACTCCGGCGTGCGGATGGCCGACGACGTGGACGACTCCGCGCCCCGCACCCTCGAGGGCCTGACCGTCGTGGTGACCGGGAGCCTCGAGGGGTTCAGCCGGGACGAGGCGAAGGAGGCGATCCTCGCGCGCGGCGGCAAGGCGTCGGGGTCGGTCAGCAGGAAGACCGACTTCGTCGTCGTCGGCGAGAACGCGGGCAGCAAGGCGGACAAGGCCGAGCAGTTGGGCCGCCCAATCCTCGACGAGGACGGCTTCCGCCGCCTGCTCGCCGGAGGGCCCGACGCCTTGCGGGGCGCCGAGCCGTCGGCCTGAGGCCTAGAAGATCGAGGCCGCGACGGGGGGCTGCGCCTTCCCGAACAGGCGGCTGACCTTCGCCAGTCCCTCTTGGCTGCCCTCGGCGTGACCTGCCGCGGCCAGCCCGGCCGCGTCCTGGATGCCCGAGTACAGGGGGGAGAGCCCCTCCATGGAGAGCACGGCGTCAGGATCGGCGTCGGTGCGCGTGACCGTCGCGCGGCCACCGCTGACCTGGACCCGGTAGGTGCCGGTGCACCAGTCCAGCGTGTCGGTCACGGCCAGGACGGCCTCGCCGTCGACGTCGTAGGCCCGACTGGACAGGGCGCGCTCGACGTCGAGGATCCGGATCCAGATGGTGTCGAACTCCTTGATGGTCTGCACCACGCGGGAGTCCACCATCGCCCACGGCAGCGGGTGTCGTGGGTCGTGGCAGCGCGGCCACACCACCTTCTCGTGGCCCTCCGCCTGCCCGATCAACCGGAGCAGTTCGATCTCGGCCCGGGAGGTGAGGCCCAGCAGGTCGATGATCTGGATGTGGTCCTCCATGACCTCGAACACCATCGTCGCGTCAGGGGTGCCGTCCTCGGCGAAGTGGACCGCTGCCCGCTCGTCGCGCGGCTTCTGGGTGGACCAGTCGAACTTCGATCCCCAGTAGTGGGCGGCGCGACCCACCGACAAGAACTGCGAGGCATGGAACTTCTCGAACAGCTCGCGGCGCAGCCCGGTGATACTCGCAGCCTCCGCGAACACTGCGCGCCCAGTGGGCTCGGTGCGCAGTTGGAAGCGGGATCCGGTGTTGATCTCGATGCGACGCGCGGTGGCGGTCACGCCGAACCCGAACCGGCCGTAGATGCGGGCGTCCGTGGCGGTCAGGACGGCGAACACGTCCCCGCGCTCGCGCGCCTCGGTTAGATCGGTGGTCATCAGTCGGTTCATCAGGCCGCGTCGACGGTGGCTGGCCTGCACCGTCACGTCGGTGATGAAGTTGGTGGGCGCCAACTCGGTGCCGGTGTTGATGGTGCCGTCCCACGACGCGAAGGTGGCCACGGGATGGTCCTTGAGGCCGAACGGGCGTTCCTCCTCGGACATGATGCGGCGCAGGCGGGTTCCGTCGGCAAGCAGGTAGGAGTGCCAAACCTCGAGCCCCTTCTCGGTGGGAGGGGACTCGAAGAAGCCGTCGCGCATCGACTCGGCGTAGGTGCGCAGCTCCGGGGTTAGTTCAGTGGTCACGGGAATGGTCTGGACCTCAGGCATGCCTTCGAGCCTAACGGTGCCGGGCGCGTGCGCCGGGCGGTGTTCAGTGGAATAGATTGGGCCCATGCGAGTTCACATTGCCACTGACCATGCTGCGTTCGAGCTGAAGAACTACCTCGTCGCACGGCTCACCGAGGCGGGACACGAGGTCGTGGACCACGGCGCCGAGACCTATGAGCCCCTCGACGACTACCCGGAACTGGTCATCCCCGCCGCGGAGGCGGTTTCAGCCGAGAGCGGAATCGGAATCGTGCTCGGCGGCTCCGGCAACGGCGAGCAGATGGCCGCCAACAAGGTCAAGGGCATCCGCGCCGCACTGGCCTACAACCCCGAACTGGCGCGCCTGGCCCGCGAGCACAACGACGCCAACATCGTCTCTCTCGGCGGGCGGATGCAGTCGCACGAGGAGGCGTGGGAGATCGTCGACACGTTCCTCAACACCCCGTTCTCCGGCGACGAGCGCCACGCGCGCCGCGTCGAGCAGATGCGGGCCTACGAGAACCAGGGCTGATCCGCGCGCGGGTTCGGGCCTGCCCCGGGCCCGCGCGGCCGCTGCTGCGCTACCGGCCGACGGTGGACTCCCGCACCTCCAGTGACCAGTCGACGTTGACGTCCTCGACGTCGACGGGCGTGCGTTCGATCAGGCCCTGGAGCAGCCTCAGCACCTCGCCGACGAGTTGCTCCATGTCCGGGCGCACGGTGGTCAGGCGGGGCGTCGAGTAGCGGCCCTCGGCGATGTCGTCGAAGCCCGCGACGGCGACGTCCTCGGGTACCCGCACCCCCGCGTCGGCGCAGGCGCGCATCGCGCCGATGGCCAGCAGGTCGTTGAAGCAGAACACCGCATCGGGAGGTTCGGGCAGCGCGAGCAGCTGCTCCATCGCCGCATAGCCGGCAGAACGCTCGTAGTTGGGGACGCCCACGATCAGCGTCTCGTCGTTGGGCAGCCCGGCCTCCTCTAGCGCGGCGAGGTGGCCGTCGAGGCGCACCGAGGCCGTGCCCTGCGCGGACTCGCGCCCGATGGCGGCGATGCGTCGCCTGCCCAGGCCGACGAGGTGCTGGGTCACAGCCCGGGCAGCTGACACGGAGTCGACCGCGACGTGGTTGTAGCCCGACGGTACCGCCCGCTCACCCAACAGCACCATGGGGACGGTGTCCTGACGCGCGGCGATCTCCTCGGCCGTCAGCGTCAGCGGGGAGAACACCACGGCGTCGATCATGTGCGACTGCACCCCGGACAGCACGAGCCGCTCCGCCTCGATGTCGGCGTTGGTGATGTCCAGCAGCGGGATGAACCCCTTGGCCACCGCGGCGCTGGAGAACATGCTCGCCAGCTCCGAGAAGTAGGGGGAGTCGAGGTGGGGCAGCGCGAGGGCCAGGAAACCGCTGCGGCCGTACTTGAGCTGCCGGGCTGAGAGGTTGGGACGGTAGCCGAGCTCCGCGATGGCCCGGGTCACCTTCTCGCGCGTGGAGGCCTTGACGTGTTGGTAGTTGTTGATGACGTTCGAGGCCGTCTTCAGGGACACTCCCGCTCGTTCCGCCACGTCCCGCAGTCGCACAGCCATGCGGCTGATCGTATCGAAGCGGTAACGATGCGAGACGATTTTCGGGAACCCTCTGGACACGGAATGTCAACCGTTGTAAAGATTGGGCATCGCTAGTTTTACTTCCGTTGTAAATCGGTTGGCAAGGTCGCCGCCCGAACCGAGGAGTCAATGTGG
Organism: Tessaracoccus rhinocerotis; assembly: GCF_007197885.1. Classification (GTDB taxonomy): domain Bacteria; phylum Actinomycetota; class Actinomycetes; order Propionibacteriales; family Propionibacteriaceae; genus Arachnia; species Arachnia rhinocerotis. The sequence continues at coordinate 419,802 of NZ_VKKG01000001.1, read as the reverse complement.
CATCAGCTTCGATCCGTCTCGACCCGGCCTTCGTGGTGGGCGACGTCAACCCCCGGTTGTTCGGCACCTTCGTCGAGCACATGGGCAGGTGCGTGTACACGGGCATCTTCGAGCCGGACCACCCCACCGCCGACGAGCACGGCTTCCGCGGCGACGTGGCCGAGCTGGTGCGCGAACTGGGCGCGACGGTGGCCAGGTACCCCGGCGGGAACTTCGTCTCCGGCTACAACTGGGAGGACGGCGTCGGCCCGGCCGAGGAACGGCCCCGGCGGCTGGACATGGCATGGCGCTCCATCGAGACCAACCAGTTCGGCACGCACGAGTTCCTCGACTGGTGTGAACGCGAGGACATCGAGCCGATGCTGGCGGTCAACCTCGGAACGAGGGGGCTCGCGGAGGCGATCGAGTACCTCCAGTACGTGCTGGGGGACGCAGATCTCGAGCTCACCCGCCGTCGGGCCGCGAACGGCCGCGGCGAGCCGTGGGACGTGCGCCTGTGGTGCCTCGGCAACGAGATGGACGGGCCGTGGCAGATGGGGCACAAGGAACCGCACGAGTACGCCAGGTTGGCTCAGGAGGTGGCCAACGCCTTCCGCAGGCTCGACCCCGGGCTGGAGCTGGTGGCCTGCGGTTCCTCCAACCGGCAGATCGAGACCTTCGGCACCTGGGAGCGGGTCACGCTGGAGGCGTCGTTCGACAAGGTCGACCACATCTCCGCCCACGCCTACTACGAGCCCGTCGACGGGGACCTCACCTCGTTCCTGGCCTGCGCCGAGGACATGGACCGCTTCATCCGAGAGGTGGTGGCGACGGCCGACCACGTCGCCGCGGTGAAGGGCTCGGACAAGCGCATCGGTGTCAGCTTCGACGAGTGGAACGTCTGGTACCAGTCCAGGTTCGGCGGGGAGACATCGCTGCCGATCCAGGAGGCGCCGCGCATCATCGAGGACGTCTACTCCACGCTCGACGCCGTCGTCGTCGGCTCCCTGCTCATCACGCTGCTGCGCCACACAGACCGGGTGGCAGTTGCCTGCCAGGCCCAACTCGCGAACGTGATCGGGCCCATCATGACCGAACCCGGCGGGCGGGCATGGCGGCAGACCATCTTCCACCCGTTCGCGCTGACCGCGCGCCACGCCAAGGGGAGGGTGCTGCAACTGGCGGTGGACTCGCCGCGGATCGAGACCGAGCGCCACGGTTCCGTGGAGCAGGTCTGGGCCACCGCCACACATGACCCGGCCACGGGGGCCGTCACGGTACTCCTGGCCAACCGGTCCCTGGACGAGGACATCGAGGTCGCGGTCGACCTGTCCGGTCTCGGGGACCCAGCCCTGGTGGAACACCTCCAGGTCCACACCGACAACGCGTCCGAGGTCAACACCGCTGATGACCCCGACCGCGTCCGTCCCCACGCGGGAACCTCCCGCATCGAGGACGGGATCCTCACCATCGCAGCGCCGGCAGTCTCCTGGCACTGCGTCCGACTCACCGAAGGGAAGCAAGATGCGTAACATCTCTCGCCGCGGATTCCTCGGCAGTTCACTTGCAGTCGGTACCGCCGCCGGCCTCACGGCCTGCGGGGGTCAGAGCATGCAGCAGGACCCCGTGGACACCAGCGCTCCGCAGACCACCTCCACCGGCGACGGTGGCTCGGCCGGCTACGACGGCCCGAACGTCGAGCTCCAGTTCTGGAACGGCTTCACCGGCGGTGACGGTGCGTTCATGAAGACCCTCGTGGACCAGTTCAATGAGGAGAACGCCAACATCGCCGTGTCCGTGCGGACCCTGCAGTGGGCCGACTACTACGACACCCTCCCCACCGCGGTGCAGGCCGGGCGTGGTCCCGACATCGGCGTCATGCACGTCGACTCCGTGGCGACCAACGCCGCCCGCGAGATCATCCAGCCGCTGGACGACGTCGCCTCGGCCCTCGAACTCACCGCGGACGACTTCGCGCCCGTCCCCTGGGAGGCGGGTCTCTACCAGGACGTCCGCTACTCGATCCCGCTGGACGTCCACCCGCTCGGCTTCTTCTACAACAAGACGGTCATGGAACAGGCCGGGCTGGACCCGGAGAACCCGCCCATGGACCTCGACTCCTACATGGACGCGTTGGACAAGCTGAAGAGCGCCGGCATCCAGGGCCACTGGACCTCGCCGTTCCCGTTCACCGGCGGCCTCACCATGCAGTCGCTGCTGTGGCAGTTCGGTGGGGACCTGTTCAACGCCGACGCCACCGAGGCCGTCTGGGCCGAGGCCCCGGGCGTCGAGGCGTTCACCTGGTGGCAGAACCTCGCCAAGGACGGGCACTCGCCGCAGGAGGTGGCACAGGACGCCGACTTCATCGCGCTGCAGAACGGCCAGACGGCGTTCAACTGGAACGGCATCTGGTCCATCAACACCCTCAAGGAGAAGACCGACCTGGAGTGGGGCGTCAAGCGGCTGCCCAACATCGGCGGTACCCCCGCTGCGTGGGCGGGCTCCCACCAGTTCGTGCTGCCGGTGCGGCCGAGCCCCGACGAGGACAAGGACCAGGCCTCGCGGGTGTTCCTGAACTGGATCTCCGAGCAGTCCCTCGAGTGGGCCAAGGGCGGCCAGGTGCCCGCCCGCAACTCCGTGCGAGAGTCCGCCGAGTTCCAGGAGCTCACCGACCAGGCCGAGCTCGCGGGCCAGATCGACGACCTCCACTTCCTGCCGGCCGTCCCCGGCATCGGGGACGCGATGGTGGAGTGGGACAAGGCGCTCAACGAGATCACCCTCGCGGGCAAGGACGTCGCCGCCACCCTCGACCAGTCGGTGGAGCGTGCCAACAAGATCCTCGAGGACAACGCCAAGCGGTACGGCTGATGACGACCACCGCCACCCAGGTCACGGGGGGTGGGGGAGCGGAGCCGGCTGCCGTGCCGGGGCGGGGGCCCAGCGGCCCCCGCCGCCCGGGGCGCGGCATCCGGGGCTCGGCCTGGACGCCGCTCGCGTTCCTCGCGCCCTACCTCGTCCTGTTCACCATGTTCATCGTCATCCCGGCCTTCTACGGCATCTGGATGAGCCTGCACGCCTGGGACTTCGTCATGCCCGCCAAGCCGTGGGTGGGGCTGGGGAACTACTCCCAACTGTTCGACCCGGCGTCGCTGCAGTTCGAGCCGTTCTGGAACGGCATGCTCGCCACCGGCACCTTCACCCTGTGGAGCGTCCCGCTGCTGATCGTGGCGCCGCTCGGGCTCGCGCTGCTGCTGCACCGCAACTTCCCCGGACGGACGTTCTTCAGGGCGGTGTTCTTCGCCCCGTACGTGCTGGGCGTGGCCGTCATCGGCCTGATGTGGCAATACCTCCTCAACGGCAACTTCGGGCTGGTCAACCACCTGCTCGGCACCGACATCCAGTGGACCACCACACAGCCGTGGGCATGGATCGCGCTGGTCGGTGTGACGGTGTGGTGGACCCTCGGTTTCAACGCCATCATCTACCTCGCGGGCCTCGGCGACATCCCCCAGGAACAGTACGAGGCCGCCTCCCTCGACGGGGCCTCGGCCTGGCAGAAGTTCTGGTACGTCACACTGCCGGGCCTGCGGCCGGTGCTGATCTTCATCATCATCACCACGACGCTGGCGAGCGCGAACATGTTCGGCCAGTCCTACCTGATCACCGACGGCGGGCCCACCGAGAGCACCCGCACGGCGATCATGGTGATCACCGCAACCGGCTTCTCGCAGAACCGGCCCGGCGAGGCCGCGGCGATGAGCTACATCCTCGCCCTCTTCCTGGCCGTGGTCTCCGTGGTCAACTTCTGGCTGATGCGGGACAAGGACCTCGCGCGTGAGGAGAAGCTGCGCCGTCGTGCCAGCAGGAACTCCGAAGGGACGGTCCGATGAGCAGGGCTACTCGCAACCCGTTCTTCTGGATCCTGATGGTGGCGCTGTCGCTGCTGTTCATCGGGCCGATCCTGTTCGTCCTCCTGACCTCGCTCAAGCCGATGATCGAGGCCCAGTCCGTGCCCCCCACGATCGTCCCCGAGACCTGGACGCTGCGCGCCTACGAGCAGCTGTTCTTCATCGACGACGCGTCGCCCGTACTGCGCTGGTTCCTCAACTCGCTGGCCGCCGCCACCATGCACGCGATCCTGGTGGTGACGGTCTGTTCGCTCGCCGGGTACGCCCTGGCCCGGATGCAGTTCCGGGGCAAGAACGTGGTGTTCGCCATCATCATCTCCACCATGCTGGTGCCAGGGTTCGTGTTCCTGATCCCGAACTTCGAGATGCTCAACCGGCTGGCCTGGCTCGACAGCCTCGCGGCGATCGTCGTGCCGGGCGCGGCCGGGGCGTTCGGCGTGTTCTTCATGCGCCAGTTCTTCCTGAAGCTGCCCATCGAGTTCGAGGAGAGTGCCCGCATCGACGGTGCGGGTCCGCTTCGCACGTTCGTCTCGGTGGTGCTCCCCAACACCAGGGCGGCGCTGGTGACGCTGTTCATCATCAGTTTCCTGGCCAACTGGAACGACTTCATCTGGCCGATCTACGTCTTGTTCAGTGACTCGAACCTGACACTGCCGGTGGGGCTCAGCAGACTGCAGGGCGCCTACACGATCGACTACCCCGTGGTGATGGCCGGAGCCATGGTGGCAGCCATCCCGGTGCTGTTCATCTACGCGTTCGTCCAGCGCTACATCATCGCCGGGGTCGCCAGCTCCGGCCTGAAGGGATGAGCCGCATGCGGGCACGCACCACCCCCACCGCGCTGCTGCTGGCCGGCCTCCTGGTCTCCGGCTGCGGCGCCACGCAGGAATCCACGCCCGAGGAGACACCGACAGTGACGGCACCGAACGAGCAGACCCCCTCCGCCCCCGCCTCCGCGCCGGCGGAGGGGGACGGGTTCTCCAACCCCGTGTACCCCTACAACTTCCCGGACCCGCAGATCATCGCCGACGAGGCCGGGGGCTACCTGGCCATCGCCACCAACGGCAACGGCTACAACGTCCAGACGCTGCACAGCGACGACATGGTCAACTGGAGCGAGGGCGACGACGCGCTGCCGACGCTCGCATCGTGGTCCTTCCCGGGCAAGGTCTGGGCGCCCGAGATCGTCCGCTGGAGCGACGGCACCTACCGCCTCTACTACACCACCCGTTCCCCGGACCCGGAGTGGCAGTGCATCTCCGTCGCCGTCTCCGACACCCTCGCCGGCCCCTACACGGACTCGAGCACGGAACCGCTGGTCTGCGAGCTGGACGAGGGCGGATCCATCGACCAGTCGCCGTTCATCGCCTCCGACGGCACGGCCTGGCTGTACTGGAAGAACGACGGCAACGCCAAGGGGGTCGACACGTGGATCCGCGTGCAGCAGCTCACCGACGACGGTCTCGGGGTCACCGGTGAGGTCACCGACCTGATGCAACAGGACCTGCCCTGGGAGGGGGACATCGTCGAGGGTGCCGTCGTCGTCGAGGTGGACGGGACGTTCCACATGTTCTACTCCGGCAACGGCTACTGGACCGACAGGTACGCCGTCGGCCACGCCACCGCGCCGAGCCCCACCGGACCGTTCACCAAGTCGGGCGAGCCGATCCTGGTCACCAACGAGGTGGCCGCGGGACCGGGGCACAACCACATGATCGAGGTGGACGGGCAGTGGTGGATGGTCTACCACGCCTGGGAGCCCGGTTTCATCGGGAACGACGCGATCGGTCGGCAGATGTGGCTTTCCGCCGTCGAGTTCGACGGGGACTCGGTCACGGTCCAGGAGCCGATGCTTGAGAACCCGCTGCACCCCTGAGCCGCCCCGTGGCGGGCGTTGCGCAGCGCTAGGATCCGGGCATGCCCGAAGGTCACGTCATCCACCGCCTCGCATCCGCCCTAACGGAGTCCTTCGGTGGTGACCCCGTGCAGGTGACCTCGCCGCAGGGCCGGTTCGCCTTCGAGGCGGAGCGCCTGGACGGATCGGTCCTGACCGGGGCCGAGGCGGTCGGAAAGCACCTGTTCATCTCCTTCGACGTGCCCGAGCCGGCGCTGGTCCACATCCACCTGGGCCTGATCGGCAAGCTGTTCATCGGGCCGGGCGAGCCGTCGAAGGGGCAGGTCCGCCTGCGCATCACCGACGGCCGGACGACGGCCCACCTGCACGGCCCCCAGTGGTGCCGGGCCATCACGCGGGCGGAGCGCGACGCCGTCGTGGCGGCCAGCGGGCCGGACCCGCTGCGCGCCGACTCCGATCCGGAGGTGGGCTACCAGCGCCTGAAGCGCTCGGGCAAGTCGATCGCCGCGCTGCTGATGGACCAGAAGATCGCCGCGGGCGTGGGCAACATCTTCCGGGCGGAGGTGCTGTTTCGGCACCGGCTCTCACCGAACACGCCGGGCAAGGACGTCGACCGCCACACGTGGCAGGTCATCTACGACGACCTCGTGGGGCTGATGCACACCGCCGTCGGTGCCGGCCGCATCGACACGGTCGTCGACGAGCACGGCCCCGACGCGCAGGGCAGGCTCCCGCGCGTCGACCGGCACGGCGGCGAGGTCTACGTGTACCGCCGGGCCGGGGACCCCTGCCTGGTCTGCGGCAGGCCGGTACGCACCGCGATGCTGGAGGGTCGCAACATGTACTGGTGCGGCAACTGCCAGCGCCGCCGCCGCGCGGCGTAGCGTTCTGGCACCAGGGGTTCTGGGACCACAGCGCCGCCCCGGCTCGGTGAGCTACCGTAAACAAAACTGCTGGACGCGGGAGTGTGTTGTGACGGGATCCAAGCCGGGCGTGCCCAGTCTGCTGCGGGAGCTCAACGACTCCGCGGCACTGAAACACATCATGTTGGTCGGAGGAGTGACCCGGTCCGAACTGGCCGCGCACACCGGCCTCTCGCGAGTGACCAGCTCCCAGGCACTCGCGCGGCTCGAGGCGCTGGGCCTCATCAGCAGCGGCGGCAGGCGCCCCGGCGCACGCGGCCCGGCGGCCGAGCTCTACGTGCTGGCCCCCGGGGTGGGATGCGCCGTCGGGGTGGCCCTGTACGCCAGCGAGGTTCGAGCCGAGCTGGCCGACCTCACCGGTGAGGTGCGCGCTGTCGTCGTGTTCCCGCTCGACGACGCCCCGGCCGCGGCCTGCGCGGCGGCCGTCCGCGCAGTCCTTGCGGAGGCCGGTGAGGAGGTGGGGCCCCTGCTGGAGGTCACTGTCGCCACCCCCGGGGTCATCGACCCGGCCACCGGCAACCTGGCCTTCGCCCACGACCTCGCCACCGACACCGACCTGCGCGGGGACCTCACCAAGGCCCTCGGCGTGCCCGTCTCCCTCGGCAACGACGTCCACCTCGCCGCGCTCGCAGAACGCCGCGCGGGGGTGGCTGCGGGGGAGCACGACTTCGTGCTCCTTTGGGTCGGGCGAGGCATCGGGATGGCGAGCGTCATCGACGGCGTGGTGCGGGTGGGCAGCAGCGGTGCGGCCGGTGAGATCGGCTACCTGCCGGTGCCCGGGGTGCCGCTGCCCGACCGCGTGGACAATCTCGAGCAAGGTTCCTTCCAGCGCGTCGTCGGCGCATCCGCCGTCCAGGAGTTGGCCAAGGAGCACGGCCTCTCGATGGCCGATCCCGACGCCGTGGCCGCGAGCCTCGCGTTCGTGGCGGAGCTGGGCCGTCGCATCGGGCTGGGCGTGGCCGCTATCGGAACCATCCAGGACCCCTCGCTGTTCGTCCTGACCGGGGAGACGGTCTTTGCCGCGGGGCCGCTGCTGCCGGCGGCGGTGGCCGACGCCGTCTCGCGCATCGCCCCCGTGCACCCGCGCGTCGAACTGGCGGCGCTCGCGCTGGAGGGCCCGGTGCGAGGGGCGGTGCTGCACGCGGTCGAGGAGGCCCGCGAGGTGCTCATGCAGCGGCTCAGGTAACGATTCGACCAAAGCGAGTGGCGGGGTTTCGTGAACTCCCGCGTGGCGCCGCTGCGCTAGGGTTGCCCGGGCCCACGAGGGCCGACGGACAACAGGGAGCCTGAGTGAGCGAACCGGACCGTTCCCGGACGAGACTGGCCCTCGGCGCGCTCGCGCTCGGCGGTTTCGGTGTGGGCGCGACGGAGTTCGTCGCCATGGGCGTCCTGCCGCAGATCGCCCAGGACCTGTTGCCGCAGCTGTGGGCGACCTCACCGGAGGACGCCATCGCGCGGGCCGGCGTCGTGATCACCGCCTACGCGCTGGGGGTGGTCCTGGGCGCCGCCACCATCGCCGCAGCCACCGCGAAACTGCCGCGCCGCAGCCTCGTGATCGCGTTCGCGGTGGCGTTCACCGTCGGGTCGATCCTGTCCGCGATGGCACCCACGTTCGAACTCGTGGTGATCGCGCGGTTCCTCGCCGGACTCCCGCACGGGGCGTACTTCGGGATCGCCTCCCTGATCGCCGCCGACCTGATGGGTCCCGGCAAGCGCGGCCAGGGTGTCGCTCTCGTGATGTCCGGCCTGACCATCGCCAACGTCGTCGGCGTGCCCGCCATCACGGTGGTGGGACAACAGTTCGGCTGGCGCGCCTCCTACTACATCGTCGCGGCCGTCTTCGCCCTCGCCACCGCTGCAATCGCGCTCACCGTGCCGCGGCAACCGGGCAACCCCAGGGCCACGATCCGGGCCGAACTGAGCGCCTTCCGCCAACCCCAGGTCTGGCTCGCGCTCGCCGTCGGGTCCGTCGGTCTGGGCGGGTTCTTCGCCGTCTACTCCTACGTCGCCCCGATGGTCACGGAGGTGGCGGGTCTCGGGCAGGGCTGGGTGTCGCTGGCACTGGTGTGCATCGGATCCGGAATGACGGTGGGGAACCTCGTCGGTGGTCGGCTCGCCGACTCGGGGGCCCTGCGCGCCATCACCGTCCTGCTGCCCGTGATCGCAGCCTGGCTGGTGCTGCTGTGGGCGGTCGCCGAGCAGCCCTTCCTGCTGTTCGCGTGCCTGTTCGGCTTCGGGGCCGTCACCTCGGCGCTCGTGCCTTCCATCCAGACCCGACTGATGGATGTCGCCGGTCGCGCCCAGACCCTGGCCGCAGCGCTGAACCACGCCGCCCTCAACGTCGGCAACGCCCTCGGCGCGGCGCTGGGTGGCGCCGTGATCGCCGCCCAGTTCGGATACCTGGCACCGGCCTGGGTGGGGGTGGGGCTGGCAGTCCTCGGACTCCTGGTGGCGCTCGTCAGCAGGGCCCTGGAGCGGCGGGGGAACCCGGCGGACGGCTGAGCCAAACTCGCGGCGGGCCCCGAACCTCCCTTGGGTGCCGCGCATCGGTCGCTAGGGTGGCAATCATGGACCTGGGTTCGTACTCGGCATACCTGTTCGACCTCGACGGCGTGATCACGCCGACCGCGGAGGTGCACATGCGCGCGTGGTCGGAGATGTTCAACGCCTTCCTCGGCACCGTCGAGGGGCAACTGCCCTACACCGACGAGGACTACTACCGATTCGTCGACGGCAAGCCCCGCTACGACGGCGTGCGCGACTTCCTGACCTCCCGCGGGATCGCCCTCCCGGAGGGGTACCGCGAGGATCCACCCACCGCGCTGACGGTGCGCGGGCTGGGGAACCGCAAGAACGCGACCTTCAACACGATCATCGACCGCGACGGTGTCGAGCCGTACCCCGGCACCGTGGCGTTCATCCGTGAACTCGCGGGCAGGCGGGCGCGCATGGGCGTGGTGTCCTCCTCGAAGAACGCCCCCGCCGTGCTGAAGGCCGCGGGGCTCGCCGACCTGTTCCCCGTGGTGGTCGACGGCAATGTCGCGCGCCAGCTCGGTCTGCCCGGCAAGCCGGCGCCCGCCACGTTCGTGCACGGTGCCGCGGAACTCGGGGCCACCCCCGCGGAGTCGGTGGTGTTCGAGGACGCACTCTCCGGGGTCATGGCCGCCGCCGCGGGCGACTTCGGGCTGATCGTCGGCGTCGACAGGGGTGTCGGGCGCGATGCGCTGGTGGCCGCCGGCGCGCACGTCGTCGTGGCGGACCTGCAGGAGTTGGTGGGGCTGTGATGCGCCGGGTCGTGTCCTCGGACCCGTTGAACCGCTCGCGGTTCCCCGTCGAGCCGTGGCGCCTCGTGGAGAGCGAGCCCTCGGCCCTCGACGTCGGCACCACCGAGACGCTGTTCTCCGTGGGCAACGGTTATCTCGGGATGCGCGGCAACCCCGAGGAGGGGCGCACCTCGTACGCACACGGCACCTACATCAACGGCTTCCACGAGACGTGGCAGATCAAGCATGCCGAGGAGGCGTTCGGGTTCGCCCACACCGGCCAGACGATCGTCCACGTACCCGACAGCAAGCTCATCAAGCTCTACGTCGACGACGAGCCGCTGACCCTGTCCGTGGCCGACCTGGACAGCTACGAGCGGGCACTGGATTTCCGCACGGGCCGCCTCGAGCGGGAACTGGTCTGGCGCACCCCGGCAGGCAAGTACGTGCGGGTCGTGTCGAAGCGGATGACCAGCCTCACCGACCGTCACCTGGCGTTGTTCGAGCTGGAGGTGACGATGGTCAGCGGCGACGCCCCCGTGATCATCAGCTCCCAGATCGTGAACCGGCAGGACGGCTTCGACGACTACCGCCGCCCGGGCTCCGAGGAGGGTTTCGACCCGCGGCGCGCGGCCCGGTTCAACGGGCGCGTGCTGCAGCCCAGGGCCAACTGGTACCAGGGCGGCCGGATGGCGCTGGGGTACGAGACCACGAACTCCTGCATGACGCTGGGTGTGGCCGCCGACAACTACATCGACACCGAGAACGAGTTCGAGTCGTTCATCTCCACCGAGGACGACCTCGGCAAGCAGGTGTTCCGGGTGGAGGCCCGCGAGGGCGTGCCCGTCAAGATCCGCAAGGCCGTGGCGTACCACACCTCCCGCGGCGTCCCCGTCACCGAGCTGTTCGACCGCTGCCGCCGCACGCTCGACCGGGTGCAGGACAACGGCTTCGAGTACTACTACAACCTGCAGCGGGAATGGCTCGACGAGTACTGGTCCAACACCGACGTCGAGGTCGAGGACCAGCCCGCGGTCCAGCAGGCGACCCGCTGGTGCCTGCTGCAGCTGGCGCAGGCCGCCGCGCGCAGCGACCAGATGGGCATCCCCGCGAAAGGGGTGACCGGCTCCGGGTACGAGGGCCACTACTTCTGGGACTCAGAGGTCTACCTGGTGCCGTTCCTGATCTACACCAACCCCGGGATGGCGCGAAACGCACTCCGGTTCCGCGTGAACATCCTGCCGCAGGCGCGGGAGCGCGCCCGGGTGCTGTCCCAGGAGGGTGCGCTGTTCCCGTGGCGCACGATCAACGGCGAGGAGGCATCGGCTTACTACGCCGCCGGCACCGCCCAGTTCCACATCAACGCCGACGTGGCGTTCGCCTTCTCCAAGTACCACGACGTCACGGGCGACACCGGGTTCATGCACCGCGACGGCGCCGCGGTCCTGGTGGAGACGGCGCGGCTGTGGGCCGACCTGGGGTTCTGGCGGACAGAGGCGGACGGCCACAGGACGTTCCACATCCACGGCGTCACCGGCCCCGACGAGTACACCGCCGTCGTGAACAACAACATGTACACCAACGTCATGGCCCGCGGTAACCTGCGCGCCGCCGTGTCCCTGATGAAAGAGCTGGAGCGTGACTACCCGGTGGCGTACCGCCGGGTCAACGACCACCTGGGACTCCGACCGGACGAGGTCGCCGAGTGGGAGCGGTGCGCCGACGCGATGGTGGTGCTCTTCGACGAGACCCTCGGCATCCACCCGCAGGACGAGAAGTTCCTCAGCAGCGAGCTGTGGGACGTGGCCAACACGCCCCTCGACAAGTACCCGCTGCTGCTCAACTACCACCCCCTGGTGATCTACCGTTTCCAGGTGCTGAAACAGGCCGACGTCGTGCTCGCCCTGTTCCTGCAGGGCGACCACTTCACCCTGGCGGAGAAGCGCGCCGACTTCGAGTACTACGACCCGATCACCACCGGCGACTCGTCGTTGTCCGGGGTGGTGCAGTCGGTGATCGCCTCGGAGGTCGGCTACCAGGAGATGGCCATGGAGTACTTCCTGAGCGGCCTGTTCGTGGATCTGGCGGACCTGCACCAGAATGCGCGCGACGGCGTCCACGTCGCCTCCGCCGGCGGCGTGTGGAACGCCCTCGTCTACGGCTTCGGCGGCCTGCGCGACTACGAGGGACGGATCACCTTCGACCCCCGACTGCCCCGCGACTGGCCCAGCATGCGGTTCCCGCTCCAGATCCGCGGTTCCCGCATCCGGGTCCACCTGGAGCGTGAGCAGATCTCGTTCACGCTCGAGAGGGGTGGCCCGGTGGAGCTCGCGGTGCGGGGGGCCGACGTCGTCGTGAGCGGACCCGACCCCGTCGTGGTGCGCCTGGACCACCAGGGCGAGGACCTGCCGTCGCTGGACGCGAAGCACCCGGTCACGGGCGGCCGCCGCGCCGACGGTTCGGTCATCACCGCCAACGTTCCGGAGTCCCACGACCAGCGCATCTCCGGCGTCATCGACTGAAGTGGACGTCATTCAGACCCCGGCAGGGTTCCGCGTCGAGGACCTGCCCGCGCCCCTGGAGTGGCTGGAGCTCGCGCTGCCCGACGGCTGGTCCCGGGCCCCGGGCCCGGAGGAGGACGTGCTGGTCTTCGGCCAGGGGCACCTGGTGATGCGGGTCCGGGTAAGGCCCGAACCACGCTTCGGGATCGACGTCGAGATCGACAACACCTCCGAGGAGGACCTGCTCGTCACGGACTCGCCCGTGCTCGTGCTCCACTCCGCGGCGCCGCAGCTGGCTTGGCTGGGGGGTGCCACCGGACGCGTGGTGCTGCCCACGCCGTCGGGGGTGGGGCTCTTCCGGCAGTGGCGCGGCAACTGCGGGCCGCCCCCGGGCGGGACGGCCGCGGACGGGATCGCCATCTTCGGCGACGGCGGCTGGGTCCGGGCCGGCCAGTCCCTCGGGTCCGGCTGGCGCCTCGAGGTACTGGATGGGCTCCCGCAGGAGCCGGGCTGGCTGCCCGAGCGCTGTTTCGTCACGGAGGGGGACGACGTCGACATCCTCGCTCCCGACGCGGCCGTGTCCACCGTCGGGCTGCGCGAGTCCTCCGACGGCGACTCGACGACGCTCACCGGCCCCGTGGGGGTGCACCCGGTTCGGCTGTCCGATGCCCGCGGCACCACGAGCTTCGACGTCGGCTGGCACCTGCAGCCGTCGGAGATCGCGGCCGAGGCGGTCGGCGCGGCGCGCAGCGACGACCTCGCCGCCTGGTTGCACGTGGCCGGCTCGGCGCGCCGGGTCGAGGACCGCGCCGCACTGGACGAGCTCGACATGCTGCTGGGGGAGTCCTTCGAGGCGCCAACGCTGTGGGGTGTCCTCGCCGGGCTGCGGGCCGCGGCGACCACCGAGCTGCCGGTGGGGGGCGAGGCCGCTGCGGCCGCGGACGCGCTGCTGGCCGCGGACCCGGGCTCTGAGCTCGCCCCCATCCTGATGGCGCAGGGGGTCAGGGTCACCGTCGGGCCCGAGGCCGCCCGCGGTCGGCCCGCGATGGACTGGTGGGCCGTGCTCACGGGCGACTACGAGACGCTGCGCCACCGCGTGCTCGAGTGGGTGGACTACGGACTGACCACCTCCGTCCCGCCGGTGCACGGGGCCAGGGGGGTGGCGCTGGCCTGCCTGTGGCTGGCCGTCCACGAGCAGTCCGAGGGGCAGCTGGAGGTGGCCCGAGCCACTGTCCGGACGTTCGCACGCCTGCTGGCGATCCACTCGGTGGACCCGGATCCGCAGGAGGTGGCGTGGCTGCTGCTCGCCGACACCTGGCTGTTCGAGGCCTGATCCCGGCCAGGACGCTCCGGGCCCGGAGCCGTGCCTAGAGCAGGTTGGACAGCAGCCGACAGGCGGAGTTTCGGAAGCGCCGCAGCGGCCCCCAGGCCTCGACCTCCTCGAGGGTGATCTCGCGGCACTCGGCCAGGTCGTTCTCGAAGTGGCGCTCGTGCTCGGCGGTGAGTTGCGCGTCGTAGATCCACACCATCAGCTCCTTGTGGAGCCGCAGGCTGCGCATGTCCAGGTTCAGGGTGCCGATGGAGCACGCGACACCGTCGACGGTCATGGACTTGGCGTGGAAGAAGCCCTTTTCCCACTGGTGGATCCGGCCACCGGCGCGCAGGAACTGCAGGAAGTAGGTCTCGGCGGCGTACCAGGGGATCCGCTTGTCCAGGTGGAGCGTGGTCATCAGGTCCACCCGCACGCCGCTGGCGGCGGCGTTGACCAGCGCGTCCATGGTGGAGGTGTCCGGGACGAAGTAGGGGGACTGGATGAGGATCCGGTCCCTCGCGCCCGAGATGGCCACCTGGTGGGCGCGGGTGGTCGCGTGCCACGGGTCGTCGTGCGCGTGGTGCACGGTCTGAACCATGATGTCGCCACCCGGCAGCGAGGGGTCGGGGTAGTACTCGTCACGGAACAGGTCCTCCCGGAACGCCTCGTACCAGCGGATGTCGAACAGCTTCTCGAGGTCCGCGACGCCCGGACCCGTGAGGCGCAGGCCCGTGTCCCGCCAGGCGGGGAACCTCTTGCCGCCGTCGATGTACTCCTGGCCGATGTTGAATCCGCCGGTGTGTCCGATCTCCCCGTCGACGACCGTGATCTTGCGGTGGTTACGGTAGTTGAGGCGGGCCAGCCCCTTCATGTCGCTGCCCACCAGCGCGCCGGCGGCCCTGAGGCGGCGCATCTCCTGCTTGGGGTAGGGCAGGCACCCGAAGAAGTCGTTCAGGATCCGGACCTCCACACCGGCGGCGAGGCGCTCGAGCAGAACCTCGGTGATGCGCCCGGTGAGCTCGTCCTGCTTCCAGATGAAGTAGCCCATGTGGATGAAGCGCTGCGCCGCGCCGAGGTCCGCGATCAGCGTGTCGAAGTACTCCGAGCCGTCGACGTGGATCTCACAGGTCCGCACGGGCAGTGGCGGTGACTCCGCCTTGCCGGTGATCAGGGTGCTCATCCGCAGGGCCCAGTCCGACGGCGGGTCGGCCCGGAAGGCGGCCACCTGCCCGGCGTGCGGTCGGTGGATCCGGGGCATGAACGCGCGGCCCAGTTCCAGCAGTCTCCTGCGCACCGCAGAACGTTGCGAGATCGCCGCCCAGTTCCTGCCGAAGAAGAAGTAGATGACGATTCCCACCACGGGCAGCATCACCAGCACGAGCAACCAGCCCAGGGCCGCAGTCGGGTCCCGGTCCTCGCTGATTATCAGGACGATGGCGCCCAGCCAGTACGCGACGAGCAGGATGTCGATGATCAGCCACGGGCTCACGCGCTCATCCTCGCAGGTCCGCGATGCGCGCTCCAGATCCCGTGGGCGGCAGCACCACGCTCCCGGGCCCTCAGAACAGCGCGATCTTCTTCGCGGGCGGGAAGATCTTGTCGAGGGCGGCCTCGTCCTCGGCCGTGGGGACCCAGTCGGCCGCGGCTGCGTTCTGCGTGATCTGCTCGGGCCGGGTGGCGCCGGCGATGACGCTGGCGACGGACCGGCGCGAGGCCAGCCAGGAGAACGCCACCTCGATCTCGCTCAGGCCGCGCTCGGCGGCGAAGTCCCCGAACCGCCGCAACTGCTCGAAGTCGGTCTTGTCCATCAGGTACTGGCGGGCGTGGGTGAGTCGGCTGCCTTCCGGGGCGGTGCCGTCGGAGTACTTGCCAGTGAGGAGCCCGTTGGCGAGCGGGAAGTAGGGCAGCACCCCGAGTCCGTAGGCCTCCGCGGCAGGGGTGACCTCGAGCTCGGCGCGTCGGTCCAGCAGGTTGTAGTGGTTCTGGGCGGACACGAACCTGGTGCCGCCTGCTGCCCTTGCGACGAACTCCGCCTCGGCGATCTGCCAGCCCGCGCGGTTCGAGTGTCCGACGTAGCGCACCTTGCCTGCGCGGACCAGGTCGTCGAGGGCGGCCAGCGTCTCCTCGATCGGCGTGAGGGGGTCCGGGGTGTGGAACTGGTAGAGGTCGATGTGGTCCGTGCCGAGGCGCTTCAGCGAGGCCTCCACCGCGCGCATGATGTAGCGGCGGGAGCCGCGGGCGTCGAAGTCCGGTCCGTTGAGGCCGTGCATCGGCATGCCGAACTTGGTGGCCAGGACGACGTCGTCGCGGCGGGCGCCGAGCGCCCTGCCGAGGAGAACCTCCGAGAGACCCTGTTCGCGGCCGTAGGTGTCGGCGACGTCGAACAGCGTCACCCCGGCGTCGAGCGCGGCGTTGACGACGGCGTCGGTGCCGGCCTGGTCCTCGGTGGCGGTCTGCGCGCGGCCGAGGTTGTTGCACCCCAGCCCGACGATGGAGACACTCAGACCTGAGTTGCCGAGACGGCGGTACTGCATCGGACACCCTTTCGGTTGGCTACGACGCTCATCGTAGTCAACGCGTGCTTCAGGAACGCCGACGGGTCAGGTGCACCTCGACCTCGTCGCCGTCGGTCTTGCCGATCCGCCTGCGGACGTCGGCGTTGACGGGCAGCTTGTGGGTGCCGTCGCCCAGGGCCATGAAGGCGGGCGCGGGTGGTACGAATCGAGTCATCGTCGTCTCCGAATCCTGCGGGCCCACCTATCCTACGACCGCGGCCCGACCCGGCGGAAGGGTGGCTGTGCGCTAACCGGCGTGCTGGACGCAGGTGGCCGCCCATGGGCGGAACTCGAGCCGCGCCGCGGGGATCGGCTCGCCGCACACCACGCAGCGGCCGTACTCGCCCGCCTCGAGCCGGGCGCGGGCGTCGACGACCTCGTTCAGAGTGCGCTGCAGGGACTCGGCTGTGGAGGAGTCCGCCAACTGTTGGACCGCCTGGATGGTGCCGTCCCCGATGCGCTTGCCGAAGCCGATCGTCGCGCCGGCCTCGGGAGGGCGGGTGAGTTCCTCGATGCGGGCACGCAGCTCGTCGGCCTTCGTGTCGAGCGCCTCCGCGACCAGGGCCGGGTCGATGTTGTCCATGCAGCATTGTCCCACCCGGGCCGTCGGAAGTGCGTCAGGTGGCGGCGTCCTGCGTTTCCTCGTGCGTGGTCACCCAGAACCGACCCGCGACCACGAGCCCGAGGACCAACAGGGCCGAGGTCAGGAGGAACGGCCAGGTCCGGTCCATTCCCGAGAGCCAGCCGCTGATCCAGCCGAAGGGCGCGGTGACCAGCATCACGGCGGTGCGCTGGATGGCCATCACCCGGGAGCGCTCGTTGCGGTCGACGTGGAGCGCCACCAGCGACTCGGCAAGCATGAACAGGATCCCGGCACCGAAGGCGTCGAGCAGCAGACACACCGCGAGCAGCAGGTAGGTGGAGACCGCGGCGGCGCCATCGGGGGACGGGATCGCGACGAGCAGCAGCTGCCCTGCGAGGTAGACGCCGAACCCGATCAGGGTGGGCGCCTTGAGGTGCCGGGCGTGCGTGAGCAGGGGGATGAGGGTGAAGAAGAAGAGCACCGACAGTAGCGAGCGCACCATGGGGAAGAACGGCAGCAGCGCGTCGGGCACGCCGAGGCGCTGGTTGATGACGATCTGCCAGAAGGTGCCGTTGACCAGGGTCACGGCGCCCACGATGGCGGAGATGCCCAGGGAGAAGATGGTGCCCTTGGAGCGCACGATCAGCCCCAGCACGCTGCGGTACTCCCACAGCGATCTCCAGATGCTCACGCCACGGGTCTGCTCCATCCTGAGGCGACCGGTCGCGGTCTCGGTGGTGAACCGGTAGAGCAGCCAGATCTTCACGGCCATGATCAGGAACGCGTTCAGGTACAGGATCCGTACCGCCAACTCGAGGCCCAGGTTCGCCACCAGCAGGGCGGCGATCGGGGCGAACAGGGCGGAGAACTCGGCCGCCACCTTGACCAGCGAGTACACCTTGGGGATCTCGGCCCGGTCGACGTCCTCCACGAGGAGGCAGTCCCAGGAATTCTGGGTGACCTGCCAGGCGCCGTTGATGACCGAAGCGATCAGGAACCACCAGAAGTTCTGCGCGAAGGCCCAGACCAGGCACGGGATCACCCATGCGATGACGTCGAACAGGGCGGTGGTCCGGCGTCGACCGAGCTTGTCGGTGATCACCCCACTGAGCAGGCCGAAGACCACCTGGGACAGCATGGAGATGGTCGCGAGCAGCCCGATCTGTGCATCGTGCACACCCAGCGCGAGCATGAACACCGAGGCGTAGGGGAGCACCAGCATCATCGACAGGCCCCACATGGGCTCCGTGTAGACCGAGGCGCGGCCGTTGCCTCGGAGGCTGAGGAGCGTCGTGATCATGGGGTTGCGGGAGCGGTGCACCGCAACAGTCAACCCCCGGCCCCGGGGTTTGTCCAACGGCGTGCCGAACCCTGATCGCAAGGCATCACGGTTCCGATCCACGGACGCGCTATCTTGACCTGAAGGCGTCCCTGAGGGGCGTCGGGGCTCCCGAGTGGCGAGAGATCCGACCCCCGGCACTGACTTGGGAGGTTTGTCTTGAGAGTCGCATCGGTTCCTTCGGGACACGTCTACGTCCGTCACATCGGCCGCAGCGACGGCGCCGGCGCCCAGCGGCTGCCGGACCCGCGCCCCCCCGAGGCCGCCAGTGAGCAGCAGTGGTGGCCCCCGGTGATGCTGCAGCCGGGCTGGATCACGCAGCACGCGGATGAGTTCGACGTCTTCCACGTCCACTTCGGGTTCGACGCGCTCGGTCCAGACGACCTCCGAACCGTGGTGCGGGAACTCCGTGCGGCGAACCGGCCGCTGGTGTACACCGTCCACGACCTGGTCAATCCGCACCACGCCGACCCGGGGCTCCACGCCGCAGCACTGGAAGTCCTGGTGGGCGAGGCCGACGCGCTGGTCACGCTGACCCGAGGCGCCGCCGACGAGATCTGGCGACGGTGGGGGCGGCTAGCCCACGTGCTGCCGCATCCGCACGTCGTCCCGATCGAGGAGATGGGCGTGCCGCGGCCGGCGTCCGCCGCGAGGCGCGTGGGAATCCACCTGAAGAGCCTGCGGGCCAACATGAACCCCCTGCCGCTGCTTCCCCTGCTGGCCGAGCAGACCGCCGAGCGCGACCTGCAATTGGTGGTCGACGTCCACACCGACGTCGTGACGCCCGGGATGCGCAACCACTCGGCCGACGTGGTCTCGGTGCTGTCCACGCTGGAGCGGCTCGGCCACGTCGAGGTCCACGTCCACGACTACTACGACGACGGTGAGCTGTGGGACTACTTCCGCTCCCTGGCGCTGTCGGTGCTGCCCTACCGCTTCGGTACCCACTCGGGCTGGTTGGAGGCCTGCTTCGACCTCGGGACCAGGGTGCTCGCGCCGCGCATCGGCCACTACCACCAGCAGGAACCGGACGTGCTCGGCTACCGGCTGGAGGACGGTGTGCCCGACCCGGGGGACGTCGCCGCGGCCCTCGACGTCGTGGCCGAGGGCGGCCGGTGGGGAGCCGATCCTGGCTGGCGCCGGACCCAGCGCAGTGTCCTGGCCGCGTCCCACGAGGCCATCTACTCGTCACTGGTCCGGGGGAGCGCGACATGAGGATCGCCCTGGTCGCGCATGACAGGTTCCCGATAGCCGAGCCCTTCGCGGGCGGACTGGAGTCATTCACCTGGCAGCTGGCCCGGGGCCTCCGCGACCGTGGCATCGGCGTCACGGTCTTCGCGGGGCGGGGCAGCGACCCAGAACTCGATCTGGAGGAACTCTACGTGGAACCGGTGCACCTCAGCGCCCAGGCCCGCGCGGACGTCTCTATGCCACTGGAGCGGGTGGTGCAGGAGACCTTCGCGTACCTGGGGTGCATGCAGCAGCTCATCCATCGGCGCGGCATCGACATCGTGCACAACAACTCGCTGCACTACCTGCCCATCGCACTCAGCGACCTGCTGCCCATGCCGTTCGTCACCACTCTGCACACCCCGCCGACGCCGTGGCTGGAGCCCGCGCTGCGCAACCTCGGGGCAGACGCACACGTCACCGCCGTCAGCCACGCCATCGCCCAGCGCTGGTCGCACCTCGTCAGTCCCCGCGTGATCCACAACGGCGTCGACCTCGCGGAGTGGGGGTTCGGCGACGGTGGCCCGGACCTGGTCTGGATGGGCAGGATCGTGCCGGAGAAGGGCCCGCACGTGGCGGCGCTGATCGCGAAGCGGGCGGGGCGCAGGCTGCGGATCGCCGGACCCCTGTCCAACATGGAGTACTACGAGAACACGCTGGCCCCGCTGCTCGACGACGACATCACCTACGTCGGCCACCTCAGGCGTCGGGAGCTAGCCGTCCTCGTCGGCTCCAGCGCCGCCTGTCTGGTGACACCGCTGTGGGAGGAGCCGTTCGGGCTGGTCGCCGCGGAGGCGATGGCCTGCGGCACACCCGTGCTCGCGCTGGCGCGCGGAGGGATCCCCGAGGTGGTCCAGCCTCCGGGAGGCCTTGCGGTGCCCGTCCAGGCGGACGAGGAGGACACCGTCAACGCGGCCGGGGCCGCCCTCGGCGAGGTGGAGGCCCTCGACCGGGCAGGAGTTCGCGACCATGCTGCCCGTCGGTTCGACCTCGGGGCCGTCGTCGAGCGCTACATCGCCCTGTACGAGGAGTTGATCGCGTGATCGGCTACTACGTGCACCACCAAGGGCTGGGGCACGTCACCCGGGCCCGCGGGATCGGCCGGGAGCTGGCGCGGCGCGGCGTGGGTGTCGTCGCCTTCAGCAGCTTGGTGCGGCCCGACGACTGGACCGGTGAGTGGGTCCGGTTGCCCACCGACGAGACCAACACACCGTTCGAGCCGACAGCTGGGGGAGTGCTGCACTGGGCGCCGCTGGGCCACGAGGGCCTCGGCGGGCGCATGCGCGCGATCGCCGAGCGGCTCCCGGACCTGTGCCTGGTGGTCGTCGACGTCTCGGTCGAGGTTGCACTGCTCGCCCGGCTGTTCGGCGTCCCCACGGTCGTCGTCGCAATGCGCGGCGACCGTTCGGACCGCCCCCACCTCGCGGCCTACGACTCGGCCTGCACGCTGCTCGCCCCGTGGGAGCAGCGGTTCGCCGACCAAGGGTGGCCCGCGCACTGGAGTGAGAAGACCCATTTCGTGGGAGCGATGTCCAGGTTCGACGACCTGGAGCCACCCGCCACCCGGGCCCGGGCCGGGCGCAGGGTCCTCGGCGTCTGGGGTGGCGGGGGTACGGACCTGCCCGCTGGCGCCGTGCAGGCCGCGCGAGCGGCCACCCCCGGCTGGGACTGGGTCTGGCGCTCGCCGGCGGATCCTTCCCCCGATCTCTGGGCGGACCTGCACGGGTGCGACGTCGTCGTGTGCCACGCCGGCAACAACGCGTTGGCGGAGGTCGCCTCGGCTCGTCGCCCCGCCGTCGTGGTCGCCCAGCCGCGGCCGTTCGACGAGCAGCGCCACGCAGCAGCCGCCATCCGCAGGGCAGGGCTCGCCGTGGCGCTGGACGAATGGCCCGAGCCCGATACCTGGCCGCAGCTTCTCGACGAGGCGCGGCGCCGTGGCGGCGAGGGCTGGAAGCAGTGGAACCGCCGCGACGGCGCGGGGCGTGCCGCCGAGGCGCTCGCGCACCTGGCGGCCCGGGTGACCCCATGAGCGGAGAACTGGCCGTCGTCACCGTCGTGAGCGGCCGCCACCGGCACCTGCAGCGCCAGCGCCGCGGGCTGGTCGCAGGAGGGGTCCCCCCTGCGGTGCACGTGGTGGTCAGCATGGGCGACCCGTCCGTCAGCGACGTGATGTCGCTGGAGCCCGGGCTCCCCAGCGATCTGGTGCAGCTGCCGGCGAGCGGCAAGCTTCCGCTGGCGGCCGCCCGCAACGCGGGCGTGGCACGGGCCGCGGCACTCGGTGTGCGCGCGGTCGCGCTGCTCGACGTGGACTGCATACCTGAGCCCGGCCTCGTCGCCGACTACGACCGGCTGCTGGGCATGGCCCCCGGCCCGGGACCGGCGGTGGTCTCCGGGCGGGTGCGGTACCTGCCCGAGGCCATGGGGGAGGACGACTACGAACCGAGCAGGCTGGAGGCCCTCGGCCGGGACCATCCGGCCCGGGTGCTGCCCACCTCACCGCTGGCGCCCGGAGACCCGCGGCTGCTCTGGTCACTGAACCTGGGCGTCACCACACGGGACTGGGCGGCCATCGGGGGGTTCGACGAGGACTACGTCGGCTACGGCGGGGAGGACACCGACTTCGGGCAACGGCTCGCGGCCGCCGGAGGCCGGCTGTGGTGGAGCGCCGCTGCCGGGGTGTTCCACCAGTGGCACCCGGTCAGCCGCCCCCCGGTCGAGCACGTCGCCGACATCGTCGCCAATGCCAACCGGTTCCACTCCCGCTGGGGCTGGTACCCGATGGAGGGCTGGCTGGAGGCGTTCAGGGACCGCGGTCTCGTCACGCTCGACGACTCCGGTTGGTCCCTGGTGACCGAGCGCTGATGCCTCGACGGGCACTCAGCGCCGCGTCCCCTCCAGCGTCAGTTGAGCGCGGTGGTGGTAGTAGTGCCGAGGCGCCCACGCGAGCACGTCCGCGCGGGTCATCCAAC
Organism: Tessaracoccus rhinocerotis; assembly: GCF_007197885.1. Lineage (GTDB taxonomy): Bacteria > Actinomycetota > Actinomycetes > Propionibacteriales > Propionibacteriaceae > Arachnia > Arachnia rhinocerotis. The sequence goes on along the minus strand of NZ_VKKG01000001.1, from coordinate 397,385 downwards.
GCGTGAAATACGGGTCCCAGCGCTTGGGGACGGCCATGCCGAGCCGGAGGTCGGCGTCGCTCGCCCGGCCCGCCCACCTGGTGAGCCAGTCGGTGTCGTGGTCCATCCAGCGTCCAGCCCGAGGCAGGCCCACGACCCGGACACCGGCGACCGGCCCGGCGAAGTTGATGCAGTTGTAGGGCCAGGTCACCATCGCGAGTGCACGCGCGTAGCCGATGGACACGGAGCGCGGCAGCCGCCCGAAACCGCCGAACAGGGGGATGAACACCCTCACCAGGTGCTGACCGAACCACATGTGGAACAGGAGTTCCCGGTTGGTCCAGCGCGTGCCCAGGGTGCGTGCCAGCAATTCATCGGGGTGTGCTGACGCCAGCAGGGCGCGGTAGTCGTCCCGGACCAGTTCCAGGTCTGCCACCGTACGGTCGGGGACTGGCATGTACCGATTGTGCACCTGCCCGGTCCGGGCCGTCCACGAGCAAGACCAACGTCCCGCCCGTCCGGGTCCGCCAGCGGCTCCCCCTGACGTGAAATGCCGCCCCGGTACTCCCGTGGAACAGGAGCCAGGGCGGCGGTACACGACACGGAGTTCGGCGTGGGCGGGGGATCCCATCGCCTCAGCCTCGTTGTCGGTGGCTCGCGCAAGCGCTTGCCAAGTCTGAAGTTAGCGACTCCGTAGCGATATTGTGCGCAAACGCGCACAATGCTCAATGCTGATCGTCGACGGGGCTCACCTGCCCGCGTCCGGCAGCAGCCTTCCCACGAAGACGCATCCCCGGTCGAACTCCTCGAGGCGCATGTTGGACTGCGTCCCGGAGTGCAGGGAACTCAGCCGCACCCATCCGTCGGTGACGGCGACGACGCGCTGGACCTCCCCAGATCTGCCGATCCTCCAGAGCGTGCCCGGTGCGGGCGGTACGGGCAGTCGGGACTCATCGGCGACGTCGATGGGTGTGCCATGCGGCGCGGGATCCATGGACTGGCTTCTGAGCACGATGATCCTTCCAGAGGGCCAAGCAGGGGAAGGTCGGTCTGAGTCTGGGTACTTAGGTAATCCAAGTATGCACACACATCGCCGTGCTGGGCCACTGGGGTCCGAAATGGTGTGCACCGATCCGCGTCGTCGGGTGCCGTCGGGTTGGAGGATGGATGCGAAAACGGCCCGCCCGGGCGCAGTGCCTGGTTGGGCCGGTTGTGTTGTCGGGGCGACAGGACTCGAACCTGCGGTCTCCTGCTCCCAAAGCAGGCGCGCTAGCCACTACGCTACGCCCCGTCCGCCCGCGAACGGGCTTCGCCGAGTCTACTGCACGGGGGCCCGCGGGGGCGAAACGGCCCGGGTCAGCCCCGAGCCTTGTTCCTGTCGACGCCGAGGACGCCGCCCACGAGGGCTGAAACGATGCTGATGATGACCGACCCGATGAGGGCGGAGAGGAACCCATCCACGTGGAATCCGATGCCGAGCATCTCGGCCAGCCACGAGGCCAGCATCAGCATGAGGGCGTTGATCACCAGCAGGAACAGGCCGAGGGTCAGGATGATGAGGCAGAAGCCGACCACCTGCGCGAACGGCTTCACCACAGCATTGACCACTCCGATGATGGCGGCCACCACCAGCAGGGTGACGGCGACGTCCATGTTGTCCGACGCCGTGATCGAGATTCCGGGAACGAGCCAGACGGCGACGGCGGTGCCGACGGCGGCTGCGATCAGCTTCAGGATCAGGTTCATGCAGCCAGTCTAGGGAGCCGCCGGCCGCGACACGGGCTCCGCGCGCACGTTGGGTGGACGTTCAGGGAGAACCCCAAGTGGCGCACCGGCACCTACGACGAGGTCCTGGCGCCACCGAGGGCTGCCGGCGCAGACGACTCGGTCCCGGCCCCCGCGAGGAGGACCGGGACCGAGGAGTCCGGCGACAGGGGTTACAGCAGCCCGAACAGGCCGGGCAGCCAGAGGGTCAGGGCGGGCACGAACGCCACCACGAACAGCATGACGACCAGTGCGACGAAGAACGGCACGAGAGCCTTGATGACGGGCTCCACCCGCAGCTGCGCGATCTTCGCACCGACGAAGAGCACATTGCCCACCGGGGGAGTGATGGTTCCCAGGCAGAGATTGAATGTGACGATCAGGCCGAAGTGGATCGGGTCCACCCCGAACTCGGTGACGATCGGGAGGAAGATCGGGACGAAGATCAGGATGGCGGGGGTCGGGTCCATGAAGGTCCCGACGACCAGCAGGATGATCATGATCAGGATGAGGATGACCACCGGGCTGTCCGTGAGGCTCAGCATCGCGTTGGACAGTGCGTTCGGGATGCCGGAGAAGGCCATCACCCAGCTCATGATGGTGGAGACGCCCACCAGCAGCATCACGATGCAGGTGGTCTTCGTGGCGTCGAGGATGATCCGGGGCAGGTCGGAGACCTTGATGGCCCTGTAGAGGAAGCCCAGCACGAGGCAGTAGACCACCGCGATGGCGGCGGACTCCGTCGGGGTGAAGATGCCGGCCAGGATGCCACCGATGACCACCACGATCATCAGGACCGAGGGGATCGCCTTCCACAGCGTGACCAGCGCCATCCGCAGGGAGACGTGCTCGGTGACGCCGATCCCCTTGTTCTTGCGAACGTAGAGGAACACGACGAACATGCACGCGATCGCCCAGAGGATGCCGGGGATGTAGCCGGCGATGAACAGCGTCGCGATCGAGGTGCTGGAGACCAGCGAGTACACGATGAGGGTGTTGCTCGGCGGGATCAGCATGCCGGAGGGGGCCGACGCGATGTTGACGGCGGCTGCGAAGTTCTTGTCGTAGCCCTCCTGCTTCATGCGCGGGTTGATGACGCCGCCGACCGCGGCGGCAGAGGCCACCGCGGCGCCCGAGACGGAACCGAACAGGGCGTTGGCCACGACGTTGGTCTGGGCAAGCGAGCCGGGCATCCGGCCGACGAGGACCTTGGCCGCGTCGATCAGCCGGCCGGCGATGCCGCCGTTGTTCATCAGCACCCCGGCCAGGATGAAGAACGGGATGGCGAGCAGGGTGAACGAGTTGATTCCCGTGAACAACCTCTGGGCGGCCACGAACGAGGCCTTCTCCATGCCGATCACGGCGCTGACGGCGGCGAAGGCCGAGAAGCCGACGGCGACGGCGATGGGAACGCGAAGGAGTAGGAGGACGACGATGCCGATTACCAGGACTGCGCCTGCGATGACTGCTGCTTCCATGGCTCAGACCGCCTCTCGGATCTCTTCGTCCAGGCTCGGCAGTCCGCGCCCCTGGGTGGCCTCGATGATGTGGTGCAGGGCGTAGAAGACGATGATCGCGCCCGAGATCGGCAGTGCGAGGTACATCATTCCGACGCTGACCGGCAGGCCGGAGACGTTCTGGCTCCACGTGATGCCGACGCCGCGGATGCCGCCCCAGAGGAGGACGAGCGCCCCGAAAAGCCCGACGATGACGTTCACGAAGACCTCCATGGCCTTCTTCGAGTTGATCTTCAGGGCGCGGGTGAGGAAGTCGACGGCGATGTGCTCCTTCTCGGAGAACACCCAGGCCGAACCGAGCAGCGAGAGCCACACGAACAGGTACTGGGCCGCGACGGTGGTCCACGTCAGCGGGTTGCTGAGCACCTGCCGGGTGAAGACCTGCAGCACGACGACGATGACGAGCGCTGCGAAGAACACGACGCACAGGACCCGCAGGACCTTGTCGAGCACGTTTGCGATGGGGGTCACTGCTCTGCCTTCCTCTGGATGGCGTCGAAGAGCGACTGGTCCTCGTCGGAGGTCAGGTACTTCTCGACGACGGGTGCCAGGGCCTCGCGGAACGCGTCCTGGTCCACCTCGTTGAACGTGGAGCCGCCCTCCTCGGCGGCTGCGATCGCGGCCTGGGTCTCCTCGGTCCACAGCTCGGTGTGGTGGGCCATGGTGGCCAGCCACTCCTCGTCGAAGGTGGCGCGGTCCTCTTCGGACATGCCCTCGTAGACGTCGGTGTTGATGAGCATGTAGTCCAGGCCGATCAGGTGCCGGGTGAAGGCGACGAACTTGGCGACCTCGTTGTGGTTCTGGGTGACGTAGGAGACCTCGTTGTTCTCGGCACCGTCCAGCACGCCGGACTGGAGGGCGGTGTAGACCTCGCCGAAGGACATCGGCGTGGCCGAGGCGCCCATGGCGTTGATCATGTCGATGGCGATGTCGGACTCCTGGACCCGGACCTTCATGCCGGCCAGGTCGTCGGGGGTCTCGATCGGCCCCTCGACCGTGTAGAGGTTGCGCTCTCCCTGCGTCAGGCCACCGAGCACGGTGAGCGACTTCTCGTCCTCGAGAGAGCTGAACAACTCGCCGACCACCTTCTCGTCGGTGATGGTCTGCATCTGGTGGTCGATGGAGGTGAACGTCGTCGGCAGGTTCAGGACGGCGAACTCGATGTTCAGGTTCTCCAGCTGGGTGCCGGAGGCCACCGCCATGTCGACGGAGCCGTCGCTGACCAGCTGGATGACCTCCTGCTGGGCGCCGAGGGTCTCGTTCGGGTAGACACGCACGTCCCAGCGGCCCTCGGTGGCCTCGCTGAGGCGCTCGCCGAAGGCGGTGAGGGCGACGTAGGAAGGGTGGGCCTCCGTCTGGTTCAACGAGAGAACCAAGGTCTTGCCCGATTCCGGGGTGCCCGCCAGGCCGGAGCTGCAGGCGCTCAGGCCGAGGGCCATGGCGGCGGCAACCGCAGCCAGGGGAGTTCGGCGAAGTCTCATACGGGGATCACTTCCTTGTCCGGCGGCCTCTGCGACCGTCTGTCCCATCCGTGGTGTCACAGCATCATCACCGCGCAAAACGCCGTGCGACGACTTGTTGCCACAAGTTGCAGAAATGGCCAGTGGATTGGTCGAAGATGGGAGGCATGCCCCACGACGATCCCAAACCGGTGACGATCTACGACGTCGCCCGCGTGGCCGGGGTGTCCGCATCCACGGTCTCGCGCACGTTCGCCAGGCCCGGCAGGGTCAGCTTCTCCACCGCCCAGCGGATCAAACAGGTGGCCCTCGAACTCGGCTACCGCGCCGTCGAGCTCAGGGTCAGTGTCGCGGAGGGGGCCCAGCGCCACGGCACCATCGCCCTGGTCGTGGCCGACATCACCAATCCGGTGAACTTCGACATGATCCGCGGCGCCGAGGAGGAGGCGGCCCGGCACAACTACACCATGCTCCTCGCGCACACCCGGGAGTCCGCCATCGTCGAGCGGGAGGCCCTCGAACGGGTGCTCGACAGCGTCGACGGGATCGTGCTCAGCAGCTCCCGGATGTCTGACTCCGGGATCCGCGCCATGGCCAAGCAGAAGCCGACCCTCGTGATCAACCGCGGCGTGACCGGCGTTGCCAGCGTGGTCTCCGACAATGCCCGGGGGATGCGGCGCGCCATCGAGCACATCGGGGAACTGGGCCACCGCGACATCGCCTACCTGGGTGGGCCGGAGGCCTCCTGGGCGCACGGGATGCGCTGGCGCGCACTGAAGGAGGGCGCACACGAACTCGGGCTCAACGTCACGCTCGTCGAGAGCCCCGCACCCACGAAGGAGGGGGGAGAGGCGATCGCGGAGTCCGTCCTGGCCACCGGGGCGACGGCGGTCGTGGGCTACAACGACCTACTCGCGCTGGGCTTCATGCAGCGGGCCCGCGAGCTCGGCCGCGACGTGCCCGGCGACGTCAGCGTCGTCGGCTTCGACAACTCGGTGTTCGCAAGCCTCACCACGCCCGGACTGACGAGCGTTGCGGCGCCGATGCACGCGATGGGCGCCACCGGTGTCCGGAACCTGTTGGGGATGGCCGGCAACACCATGGCCGACCCCTTCCGCCCCATCGTGCTTCCCACCCGGCTGGTGGTCCGGGGCTCCACGGGAGCGCCGCCGAGGGGTTGAGGCAACCCACGGCAACTCGTTGCCACCGGTCGCTCCGGACGATGAACATGTCACCATGCCTTCCGACATCTCGAACCATCCAGACCGGCTCCTCCCCGCTGACCCCGGTGTGCGCGAGATCGCGCGTGGGCTGCACGCGGCGGTGGCGGACCTGCCTATCATCTCCCCGCACGGTCACGTGGATGCCGCCATCATCGCCGATGACGTCGCCTTCCCGGACCCGACCGCCCTGCTGATCAGCCCCGACCACTACGTCACCCGCGTGATGCACTCGGCGGGGATCAAGCTCGACGAGCTGCGGGTCGGAGGCACCGAGGGTGCCACGCCGCGCGAGGCCTGGCGCACCTTCTGCAAGCACTGGCCCCTCTATGACGGAACTGCCTCCGGCTACTGGCTGCGCCAGGAGTTCGCCACCGTCTTCGGCGTCGACGACCTCGACATCCGCGAGGAGACCGCCGACGAGGTCTACGACGCCATCCAGGCCCGGATCGACGAGCCGGGTTTCCGGCCGCGCGCACTCATGGAGCAGTTCGGCATCGAGGTGCTGGCCACCACCGACGACCCGCTGGCCGACCTCGCACCCCACGACAAGCTCGCCACCGACGAGGGATTCCGGCCGCGGGTGCTGCCGACCTTCCGCCCTGACGCCTACATCAAGTTCTGGGCCGACGACTTCACCGGCAACGCCGAGCGCCTCGTCCAGGCCGCCGGTGACGGTCGCTCCGGCTACGACGGGTACGTCACGGCCATGGCCAACCGTCGCCGCTACTTCATCGAGCACGGTGCCGTCTCCTCCGACCACGGCACCGAGACCGCCAACACCCTGAAGCTCGGGCGCGACGAGGCCGCCGCGTTGTTCGAGAAGGGCGTCGCCGGCACCGCGACCCACGCCGAGGCCCTCGCCTTCGAGGCGCACATGATGTACGTGCAGGCGGCCATGGCCGTCGAGGACGGTCTCGTGATGACGATGCACGCGGGCGTGCACCGCAACACCCACCCCGAGAGCCTCGCCCGGTTCGGACCCGACACGGGCCACGACATCCCGCACGCCGTCGACTTCGCCACCGGCCTCCAGCCGCTGCTGGCCGACTTCGGCACCGCGGAGGGTTTCCACTTCATCCCGTTCACCATCGACGAGACGGTCTATTCCCGCGAACTCTCTCCCCTGGCCGGGTTCTTCCCGTCGGTGTTCATCGGGGCGCCCTGGTGGTTCCTCGACGCCCCCGACGCCATGATGCGCTTCCGCGCCTCGGTCACCGAGACCGCGGGCTTCTCCCGCTCCTCCGGCTTCATCGACGACACCCGCGCGTTCTGTTCCATCCCCGCTCGCCACGACGCCAGCCGGCGCATCGAGGCCGGGTTCCTGGCACGCCTCGTGGCCGAGCACCGCATCACCGAGGAGCGGGCCGCAGAGATCATCGTCGACCTGGTCGACGCCTCACCGAGGAGGGCATTCAAACTGTGACCGAACCACTCAACGCCACCACCTACGAGGCCGGTACGCGCCCGCCGGTACGGATCGTCCACCTCGGGCTGGGCGCCTTCCACCGCGCCCACCAGGCTTGGTACACCCAGCGCGCCGGCGACGGCTGGGGGATCGCAGCGTTCACGGGCCGCAGCCCCGATGCGGCCGAGGTGCTCGCCGCGCAGGACGGCCTGTACACGCTCGTGGTACGCGGTCCCGACGGTGACTCCCACGAGGTGATCACCTCTGTGGTGGCCGCCCACGACGGCGCCGACCTTGCCGCCCTCGCAGCCCTGGTTGCCCAGGCGGAGGTGGCGGTCGTCACCCTCACCGTCACCGAGGCCGGCTACAAGCTGCGGCCGGGCAACGCCGAACTGGACGTGGATGACCCGCAGGTAGCTGCCGACATCGAGGCCCTGCGCGCCCACTACGCCAAGGACTTCACCGTCGGGCACGCTCTGGGCGGCAAGGTGAGGAGCGCCACCGCCCGCCTCGTGGTGGGACTCGCTGCCCGCCGGGCCGCCGACGGTTGGCCCATCGCCGTCGTGTCCTGCGACAACCTGCCCGGCAACGGGGCCGCCGCGAAGGCGTCGGTGCTGGGGTTCGCCTCGGCCGTCGATCCGCTGCTGGCGAAGTGGATCGTGGACAACGTCTCCTTCGTCGACAGCTCGATCGACAGGATCACGCCGCGCACCACCGACGAGGACAAGCTGGCGGTGGCCGAGGCCACGGGCTACGCCGACGCCTCGCCGGTGGTCACGGAACCGTTCGCGTCCTGGGTGCTCGCCGGTGACTTCCCCGGTGGCCGGCCCGCGTGGGAGAGCGCCGGGGCCGTCTTCGTCGACGACCTCGAGGCGTTCGAGCGCCGCAAGCTGTGGCTCCTCAACGGTGCCCACTCCCTGATGGCCTACGCGGGTGCGCTGCGCGGCCACGGTACGATCTCGGCCGCGCTCGCGGACCCGGTGGTCTCCGGCTGGGTGGAGGACTTCTGGGACGCCGCGGCCAACCACCTCACCGATCCGGAACTCGACGTCCCGGGCTACCGCGCCGCCCTGCGTGACCGCTTCGCCAACCCCCGCATCGCGCACTACCTCAGCCAGATCGGGATGGACGGCACGCTCAAGCTCGCCGCCCGTGCCGTCCCGGTGTTCCTCGCCGAACGCAGGGCCGGGCGCGACGGGGTCGCGGCGCTGCGCCCGATCGCGGCGTGGATGGATCGGGTCACCGAGCAGGTCAGCGCGGGCGAGCACGTGCAGGACCCGGCCGGACCGCGGATCGCGATCGCCGCCGGTACCGATGACCAGACCCCGGCACTGCTCGCGCTGGTCGACCAGCAGCTCGCCTCCGAACTCGACGTCGTCGCAGCACTGAAGGCGCTGCGCGGCACCTTCAAGAACTGACAGTCCGCCCTCAGCCAGGCGCCCCGCGCCGAGACCCGTAAGGAACCACAACATGAAGATCACCAAGGCCGAAGTGTTCGTGACGAGCCCGTCGCGCAACTTCGTGACGCTGCGCATCGAGACCGACGAGGGTCTCGTGGGCATCGGTGACGCGACCCTCAACGGCCGCGAGCTCGCCGTCGCCGCCTACCTGAAGGAGCACGTCGTCCAGCTGCTGATCGGCAAGGACCCGAGCAACATCGAGGACACCTGGCAGTTCCTGTACCGCTCGTCGTACTGGCGCCGCGGCCCCGTCACCATGGCCGCGATCGCGTCGGTCGACATGGCGCTGTGGGACATCAAGGGCAAGGCCGCCAACATGCCGGTCTACCAGCTGCTCGGCGGCGCCTCCCGCCGCGGGCTGCGCGCCTACGGCCACGCCTCCGGCACGGACATCGAGTCCCTGTTCGACTCCATCCGCGCCCACCTCGAGCAGGGCTACAAGTCGGTCCGCGTCCAGACCGCCATCCCGGGGATCAAGGCCGTCTATGGCGTAGCCGCCCAGACCCAGGCCTCCGGCGAGCGCTACGACTACGAGCCCGCGGGCCGCGGGGCGTTCCCGACCGAGGAGGACTGGGACACCCGTGCCTACCTTCGCCACCTGCCGACCGTCTTCGAGGCCGTGCGCAACGAGTTCGGCCCGGAGCTGCCCCTCCTGCACGACGGCCACCACCGCATGACGCCGATCCAGGCGGCCAGGCTGGGCAAGGATCTCGAACCCTACGATTTGTTCTGGCTCGAGGACTGCACCCCCGCCGAGAACCAGGAGGGCCTGCGGCTGGTGCGCCAGCACACCACCACGCCGCTGGCGATCGGTGAGATCTTCAACACCATCTGGGACTTCCAGCTGTTGATCAAGGAGCAGCTCATCGACTACGTGCGCGCCGCCTCCACGCACTTCGGCGGCATCTCGCCGCTGAAGAAGGTCATGGCTTTCGCCGAGCAGTACCAGATCAAGTCCGGGTTCCACGGCCCCACCGACATCTCGCCGATCGGCTTCGCCGCCCAGCTGCACGTCGGCCTGTCCATCCACAACTACGGCATCCAGGAGTACATGCAGCACTCCGCCGCCACCAACCAGGTCTTCGAGCAGCAGATGACCTTCATCGACGGCTACCTGCACCCGGGCGAGGCGCCCGGCCTGGGCGTGGAGTTCAACGTCGAGGCCGCGAACGCGTTCCCGTACCAGCAGGCCTACCTGCCGTACAACCGCCTCGTCGACGGAACGGTCCACGACTGGTGACCGGAAACCATGGTGCGGGACCCGCGGCGGAGGCCGCGGGTTACCGCGTCGTCGTGATGGGGGTCTCCGGCAGCGGAAAGACCACCGTGGGGGAGTTGATCGCAAACGACCTCGGTGGTGACTTCGTGGACGGTGACGCCCTCCACCCGGCGGCGAACATCGCGAAGATGAGCCGGGGGATCCCCCTTGACGACGACGACCGTGGGCCGTGGCTGCAGGAGGTCGGCGCTCGCCTCGAACTTGCCCGGGCCGAGGGCCGCACGCTGGTGCTCGGGTGCTCCGCGCTGAAGCGCAGCTACCGCGACGTCATCCGGGCCGGCGCACCCGAGACGGTCTTCGTGCACCTGCACGGCAGCCGCGACCTGCTGTGGGAGCGGATGCAGGTGCGCCCCGGGCACTTCATGCCCGCGAGCCTGCTGGACTCGCAGCTGGCAACCCTGGAGATGCTGGAGGGCGAGGAGCACGGCCGGGTGTTCGACGTCTCGGCGGACCCGGAGACGCTCGCCTCAGTGGCGACGGCCTGGCTGCGCAGCACTCACTGACCCCTTCGGGACGGCGGCGTCCTCGCGCCCCGGGCCACTGTTCGCAGTGACCCGGGGCGCAACGGCTCAGGCGCCCCAGCTCGACTGGCTGCCGCCGACGCGCTCCTCGGCGATCCTGGCCAGGTAGCCCGACTCCGCGAACGCGCGCATCGGGTCGGCGGGCAGGCCCCGGCTCTCACGCCACTCGGCCAACGCCGGGCGGACGTCGGTGTAGAAGGCATCCATGAGGATCGAGTTGGCGCCCAGCACGTCGCCGCCCTCCTGCGCGGTCCGCAGCTCGTCGCGGTCGACGAGCAGCGCCCGGGCGGTCATCTCCTGGACGTTCAGGACGGAGCGGATCTGGCCGGGGACCTTGTCCTCGACGTTGTGGCACTGGTCCAGCATGAACGCGACGGGCGAGTCCTCGTCGAGGCCGCCACCGACGACCACCTCGAACAGGATCCGGAACAGCTGGAACGGGTCCGCGGCGCCGACGATCAGGTCGTCGTCGGCGTAGAAGCGGGAGTTGAAGTCGAAGGAGCCGAGCTTGCCGAGGCGCAGCAGCTGGGCGACGATGAACTCGATGTTGGTGCCCGGGGCGTGGTGACCGGTGTCGAGGCAGACCATCGCCTTCTCGCCGAGTGCCGCCACCTGCACGTACGAGGTGCCCCAGTCCGGGACGTCGGTGTGGTAGAAGGCCGGCTCGAAGAACTTGTACTCCAGCACCATGCGCTGCTCGGCGCCGAGCTGGGCGTAGATCTTGGACAGAGACTCGTGCAGCCAGTCCTGGCGGGCACGGATGCTCACCTGGCCGGGGTAGTTGCTGCCGTCGGCGAGCCAGATCTTGAGGTCGCGGGAGCCGGTGGCGCCCATGATCTCGATGCACTCCAGGTGGTGGTCGACAGCCTTCTGGCGGATGGCTGGATCGGAGTGCGTCAGGGACCCGAACTTGTAGACGTCGTCCTGGAAGGTGTTGGAGTTGATGGTGCCCAGCCCGACTCCCAGGTCTTCCGCGAAGCGGCGCAGTTCCGCGTAGTCGTCCACCTTGTCCCACGGGATGTGGAGCGCGACGTCGGGGGCCAGGCCCGTGTACTTGTGCACCTGTGCGGCGTCGGCCAGCTTCTCCTGCACGGTGCGGGGCGTGCCGGGCGTGCCGAACACCTTGAACCGCGTTCCCGAGTTGCCGTAGGCCCAGCTCGGCACCTCGATCCGCTGGCGGGCGAGGACGTCCAGGGTCTCCTGGGGGATGGTCATGGTGCTCAGTTCTCCTTCCGGGCCGGGACGGCCGCGAGCTGGGTTTCGAGGTTGAAGACCTCCTCGATCGGCTGGAAGCCGACGTCGGGGGTGGAGTCGAGGCCGACGAAGAAGTCGCTCATCTCTGCCTGCCAACGGGCGTTGACCTCGGTGGCGGCCATGGCGGCCTGCGCTGCCGCAAGGTCCTCGCTCTCGACGTAGGCGATCAGGAGGCCGTCGGGGCGCAGGAACAGGGAGTAGTTGTGCCATCCCGACTCCGCGAGGGCCTCAAGCATCTCGGGCCACACCGCGGCGTGGCGACGCCTGTACTCGTCCAGACGCGCGGGGTCGACCTGGGCGTGCATGCAGTAGCGACGAAGTTCGGACATCTGCCCTCCACAATGAGGATGAAACGATTCAGTAGTCCTGATGTTTCCACACACCCGCGTCCCAGTCAATCGGCCGCGACACGTCGGTCGCCATTCCGTGGTCGACCTCGCAGCAGTTCTGCGCGAATCGTCCCGGAATCTCCGTGAAACGATTCATGCTATGGGAGGATTAGGCCGAACGTGTCGAAACCGCCCCGGTGGCGGTGATGGAGGTGTCAGGGTGGCTCGAGAAGGCGGAGCGGGGATCAAGGACGTCGCCCGGGAGGCAGGCGTCTCCGTGGGAACGGTGTCCAACGTGCTCAACAAGCCCAGCACCGTCTCCGAGGCCAAGCGGCGCCGGGTGCTCGACGCCATCTCGGAGTTGGGCTACGTCCCCAACAATGCTGCCCGCCAGTTGAAGGCCGGGGTCAGCCGCGCCGTCGGGCTGGTGGTCGTGGACACCTCCAACCCGTTCTACGGCAGCATCGCGCTGGCCGCGGAGGAGGCCGCCGAGGAGCAAGGGCTGGGACTGTTCGTGGCCAACAGCCACCGCCGCGTGAGCAAGGAGCAGTACTACCTGTCCCAGTTCGAGCAGCAACGGGCCAGGGGGATCCTGGTCACGCCCGGAGCGGCCGACCTCTCGCAGCACCGCGCCGTCGCCGCCCGCGGCACCCGCGTCGTCCTCGTCGACTCGGTCGAGCCGGAGCCAGACTTCTGCACGGTCTCCGCCGACGACTTCCATGGCGGACGACTCGCCATGCAGCACCTGCTGGACCTGGGTCGCAAGCGCATCACCATCCTCGGTGGTCCCGGCCACTACCGCCAGATCGGCCGTCGCCGCGCCGGCGCGCTGAGTGCGGCGGAGGGTGCCGGCGTCGAGGTCGAGTACGTGGAGCCCCCCGAGATGAGCATCCTCGCGGGTCGCGCCTTGGGGGAGCAGGTGCTCAGCGGCCCGGACCGTCCCGACGCCATCTTCGCGATGAACGACCTCCTCGCCACTGGGGTCCTGCAGTCCCTCGTGATGGGCCGCAGCCTGGAGGTGCCGAGCGACATCGCCCTCATCGGCTACGACGACATCGACTTCTGCGAGAGCGCGGTCGTGCCGATCACCTCCGTGCGGCAGCCGGCCGAGGAACTCGGGCGGGAGGCTCTCCAGCTGCTGGAGGCCGAGATCCTCGAGGGGGAGGCCCACGAACACCGCGACGTCGTGCACCAGCCCCGGCTCGTGGTGCGCGCCTCGACCGCGGGTCGCGCCGCGCTCTGACGTGCGGGTCGCCCGGATCGCTCATCGGGCGGTGAGGGCGCATGCGCTAGAATACGTGAAACGTTTCACGAAAGGGCTCTGTCGATGACGACATTCGCTGCTGTTGACCTGGGCGCCTCGAGCGGTCGGGTGATCACCGGCACCCTGTCCGGGGGTCGGCTCGAGCTCAGGGAGGCCGCCCGCTTCCCCAACGGACCCGTCGAGGTGCCGACGCCCAAGGGCCAGCGGCGGCACTGGGACGTGCTGCGGCTGTGGCAGTCGGTCTCCGAGGGACTGCGCACGGCCAGCCACGACGTCGGCCCCCTGGAAGCGGTCGGGATCGACACCTGGGCCGTCGACTACGGCCTCCTCGACGCCGACGGCGAGCTCCTCGGGAATCCGGCCAGCTACCGCTGCGACAGGACCGTGGGTGCCCCGGAGGCCTTCTTCGCGGAACTGCCTGCCGACGAGCTGTACGCCCTCAACGGCCTGCAGGTCCAGCCGTTCAACACGGTCTTCCAACTCGTGGCCGAGGCTCCGGAGCGGCTGGCGCGTGCCGCCGGGCTGCTGCTGGTCCCGGACCTGCTGGGCTACTGGCTCACCGGCCGCCGTGTCACCGAGGTGACCAACGCCTCCACCACAGGCATGCTCGACCCGCGCACCCGGCGCTGGCGCCCGGAGGTGCTGGAGACGCTGGCGCAGCGCTTCGGCCGTGACGTCTCGCCGCTGCTCGCCGAGCTCGTCGAGCCCGGCCACGTCGTGGGACCGGTGAACACCGAGGGGCTCGGTCTGACGACGGCGGTCGGCGCGCCCACGCCGCTGGTCGCCGTCGGCACCCATGACACGGCCTCGGCCGTCGTCGCCATCCCGGCTGAGCGGCCGGACTTCGCCTACATCTCCTGCGGAACGTGGTCCCTGGTGGGGCTGGAGCTCCCGGAACCCGTCCTGGGCGAGGACGCCCGGGCCGCCAATCTCACCAACGAGCTGGGGGTGGACGGCACCGTCCGCTTCCTCAAGAACGTGATGGGGCTGTGGGTCTTCAACGAGTCGGTTCGGACTTGGCGCGAGCGACGCATGGACGTCGACGTGCCGGAGTTGGTTTCCCGAGCCGCCGCCGTGCCGGGGCTGCGGACGGTCGTCGACGTCGACGACGCGGCGTTCTTCCCGCCCGGTGACATGCCCTCGCGGATCGCCGAGGCCGCCCGCCGGACGGGGCAGCCGCAGCCCGAGACCCCCGCCGAGTTCGCGCGCTGCATCTTCGACTCCCTGGCCATCGCCTACGCGCGTGCGATCCGGCGCGCGGCGGACATCAGCGGCCGGGAGGTCGGCGTCGTCCACATCGTGGGTGGTGGGGTCCGCAACCAGCTGCTGTGCCAGCTCACCGCCGACGCGACGGGGCTGCCGGTCGTGGCCGGGCCCGACGAGGGCACAGCGCTGGGCAACCTCGTGGTGCAGGCCCGAGCCGTCGGGCTCCTCGCGGGCGGGCTGCCGGAGCTGCGCGCCGTGGTGCGGGCGTCGTCGGAGCCCAGGACGTACCTGCCCTCGGGTGACGCGGCCCAGTGGGAGCGTGCGGCCGGCAGGATCGGCTGATCAGGACTCGGCGGCCACCGACTGGCGGTAGGCCTCGGCCTCCCAGTTCTCGATGAAGTGGCGCTCCCGCTCGTCCATGACCCGCACCTCGCCGAGGCGGTCCGCGTCGCGCGCCACCCGGAGCGCGTCCAGGAAGGTGTCCAGGGCGTTGCGCGCCGCCTTCTGGGAGGCGCCGACGGCGAACACCGCCTGGCCTGGCACGACGCAGGTGACGGGAGCGCGCCCGTGCTCGGAGCGGAAACGCTCGACGGTGGCGGCGACGCCGGAGGCGTCGTCGGGCAGGTGCGCGGGCAGGGAACCGGCGTAGACGATCTGGTCGGGGATCAGGGGTCCGTGGCACACGGGCCCGGCTCCCAGGACGGCATTGGAGCGCACGAAGTCGTCGGAGGCGGAGGCGACCGCCTCGGCGCCGGTGGCCTCGCGCAGGGCGTTCGCGACGGCCTCGACGTCCACCGTCAGCGCGGCAGGGGCCGAGCGGGAAGTGGGTGCGGCCTCGATGGCGTCGCTGATGGTGCGGGTGAGGTGGTCGATGCGCTCGGCCACCTCGTCGTACGAGTCGCCGGCGACGATGATGCCGTGGTTGCCCAGCAACGTGATTGCGGGGGCGGGTCGACCAGTGCGCTCCTCGTGCTCCCGTCGGGCGGCCGCGATGCCGCGGGCGAGGGGGACGCCGGGATCGATGTAGTCGACCCAGACCACGTCGTCGGCGAACAGCTTCTCCGCCAACCGTCGGCCGTGCCGGTTGCACGTGACCGCGTTTGCCACGAGGGGGTGAAGGTGCAGGACCAAGGCCTCCGGCATGAGGGCGTGGAACAGGATCTCGACGCTGGGCCGGCGCCCACCGGGTTCGCCGATCCGGGCGGCGCTCGCGGCCGCCATCACAGGGTCGCCCTCGACCGGCGCGTCGGAGGCGAGTGCTTCCAGCAGCACGTCGATGCGCAGTGGGACCAGGTCCTCGTCGCGCAACGCGGCGAGCGTGGTTCCCGACGGCTTGATGTGCAGCACCCCGTCGTGCTTGACCGACGCGTTGCCACCGCCCGCGCGGGCGTGCTCCACCTGGGAGCCGTAGTGGTTCGAGAGCCGGATCAGTTGTTCGTGGAGGGCGGCGGCGTCCATCGGGTCCTCATCGTCGTCGGGGAGGTGAATCGTTTCACGCGCAACATATCACTGCGTGCCGGGAAAGCGCGAGGGCCCCGCCAACTAGGCGGGGGCCCTGCACTGCTGGAGCGGATGACGGGAATCGAACCCGCGTGGCTAGTTTGGAAGACTAGGGCTCTACCATTGAGCTACATCCGCAGAACCGCCCACCATTCTATATGTATCCGGCGGCCGGGGACCAATCGCCGCGCCGCAGCGGCGGCCCGGCCGATCACGGCGATTGTTGCCCGAGGGGCCCGCGTCGCTAGGATTGGGCGGAACCGCCAACTCACCAGGAGACAACTTTCGTGCCCAGCACCCTAGAGCAGCTCAGCCCCACTCGGGTGAAGCTCACCGTCGAGATCCCGTTCGCAGACCTCAAGCCCCACCTTGACAAGGCCTACAAGGAGATCGCAGAGCAGGTCACCATCCCGGGCTTCCGCAAGGGCAAGGTGCCGGCTGCCGTCATCGACCAGCGCTTCGGCCGTGGTGTCGTCCTGCAGGAAGCCATCAACGAGGCGCTCCCCGACGCCTACCAGAACGCCGTCGTCGAGTCGAACATCAAGCCCATGGGCCAGCCCGACGTCGACGTCACCAAGCTCGAGGACAACGAGCTCATCGAGTTCACCGCAGAGGTCGACGTGCGCCCCGAGTTCGAGCTCCCCGAGCTGTCCTCCGTGGAGGCCACGGTCGAGAAGGTCGAGACCGGTGAGGAAGCCGTCGACGAGCGGATCGAGCTCCTGCGCCAGCGCTTCGCCACCAACACTGTCGTGGACCGCCCCGCCAAGGACGGCGACGTGCTGTCCATCAGCCTCGTCGCCTCGCAGAATGGCGAGCCGCTGGCCGACGCCACCGCCGAGGACGTCACCTACAAGATCGGTGACGGCAACGGCATGCTCGAGGGCCTCGACGAGGCCGTCATCGGCCTGAGCGCCGGCGAGACCAAAACCTTCACCTCCACCCTCGTGGGCGGCGCCTTCCGCGGCCAGGAGGCCGAGATCGAGGTCACCGTCACCAAGGTGCAGGAGCAGGAGCTGCCCGCGGTGGACGACGAGTTCGCCCAGCTCGTCTCCGAGTTCGACACCGTCGCCGAGATGCGCGAGGACCTGAGCAAGGCCGTCGCGCAGCAGGGCGAGGCCGAGCAGCTCGCCGACGCGCGCGACAAGGTCCTCGAGGCCATCATCGCGAAGACCGAGTTCGAGGTGCCGGAGAAGCTCCTGTCCGCCGAGCTCGAGGCCCGTCGCCAGCAGATCGAGCGCCAGCTCGCCAACGGCGGCCTGAGCGTGGAGGACTACCTGGAGACCGCCGAGGAGGAGGATGCCGAGACTCCCGAGGAGTTCTGGGCAGCCATCGACGAGCGCTCCGAGCAGGCCGTGCGCGCTCAGATCGTGCTGGACAAGTACGCCGACGACAACTCGCTCGACGTCTCCCAGCAGGAGCTCACGGAGCTGATCTTCCGCAAGGCGCAGGAGAACCGCACCACGCCGCAGGACGAGATCAACCACATGATGGAGCACAACCACATGGGCGACTGGATGCAGGAGATCCGTCGCGGCAAGGCGCTCGCCGCCATGTGCCTGGCTGCCACCGTCAAGGACTCCGAGGGCAACGTCGTCGAGTTCCCCCAGCCCACCTCCGACGAGGTGGACCAGATCCAGCAGATCGTCGAGCAGGCCGAGAAGTCGGCCGCCGACGTCGCCGGTGAGTCCGTCGTCGCGGCCGACGAGCCCGAGGAGGCCCCTGTGGAGGAGGCCGCCGAGGAGCCCAAGGCCGCCAAGAAGAAGGCTGCCCCGAAGAAGAAGGCTGCGGCCAAGACCGAGGGCGAGTGAGCCCAGGGTCCGCCGAGGACTGACGACGCCGCCGGGATCACTCCCGGCGGCGTCGTCGCTTCTGGGGGACTGATGGGGGAGACACCCGATTCCTGCGGGCGGCGTCGGCCCTAGACTTGCCACGGCCCGGGACCCCGCCGGGCACTTCACCGTGGAGGATCGAATGACGCAGGACCCCCAGGGCGGCCGGCCGGTGGCCGAGCAGACCGACGACGTACCCATGCGGGAGATCGGCCCGGGGGAGCGACGCAAGGAGCCCAGGCTCAGCCAGTTCGCCAAGGTGGCGATCGTGCTGGCGGCGGTCGCGCTGTCGCTCATGCTCCTGCGGGAGTACAGCGGCATCATCGCGCCGCTGTTCCTCGGCGTGAACCTGCTGGTCACCGCCTATCCCATCCACACCTGGCTCACCAGGCACCGCGTCCCGCGCTGGATCGGCGCGTTGGCCACCGGTGGGACCGTGCTGCTCGTCCTGCTGGCAGCGGTGGGGATGATCGTGTGGTCGGTCACCTCGATGGTGCGCAAGCTCAGCGACTACTCGGCCGAGTTCCAGGAGATGTACGAGCAGAGCATCGACGTCCTCGCCGGACTCGGGTTCGACCAGGCAACCCTCCTCGAGCAGCTCCGCAGCATCAGCCCGACCAGCATCCTCGGGCTGCTCGGCAACATCGCCTCCGCCGGTTCCGGTGTCACGGGGATGATCGTCGTGGTGGTGGTCATCATGGTGTTCATGGTCATGGACCTGCCGTCCATGACCACCCGGTTCGCCATCACCGACCGCCTCCACCCCGCGTTCACCGACACCCTGGAGTCGTTCGCGCTCGGCATCCGCCGCTACTGGCTGGTCACCACGGTGTTCGGGTTGATCGTCGCCCTCCTCGACGGCGTGGTGCTGCTGGTGCTGGGCATCCCGCTCCCGCTGGTGTGGGTGATGCTCAGCTTCATCACCAACTACATCCCCAACGTCGGGTTCATCATCGGCCTGGTGCCGCCCGCCCTCCTCGCCCTGTTCGAGAAGGGGCCGGTCACCGCACTTGTCGTCGTGATCGCCTACAGCGTGCTGAACTTCGTCATCCAGTCGATCATCCAGCCCAAGTACACGGGTGAGTCGGTCGGCATCACCCCGATCGTGTCGTTCCTGTCGCTGTTGCTGTGGACCGCTGTCTTCGGTGCGCTCGGCGCCCTGATCGCGTTGCCGTTCACGCTCATGATCAAGGCGATGCTGATCGACAACGACCCCAGGCTGCGCTGGGTCAACGCCCTGATCGCCTCGAACCCCAGGCAGGTGCTCGGGGGCGAGGACCCACCGGAACCCGAGCCCGAACCGGAGCCCGTGGCGGTGGTCGAGGACCCCGCGAAGCCGGTGCCGGGCAGGTCCTGAGTGTTCCTCGGTGCGCGAACAGCGCGGGGATCACTTCGGTTGTCGGAACTACCCGGTAAGTTTGTGACGTGACCGAGAAGCGAAGCAACGAAGTGACGATGGCTGGCCCCTCCGGGTCCCCCTTCGGCCTTAACGACAATGTCTACTCCTCCCTGTTGGCGAACCGGATCATCTTCCTCGGCTCCGAGGTACGTGACGAGAACGCCAACGCGATCTGCGCGCAGATGCTGCTGCTGAACGCGGAGGACCCGAACAAGGACATCTACCTCTACATCAACTCTCCCGGCGGCTCCGTCGACTCCGGCATGGCGATCTTCGACACCATGCAGTGGATCAGCAACGACGTGGCCACCGTGGCGATGGGCCTGGCAGCCTCCATGGGGCAGTTCCTGCTCTCCGCCGGCACCCCCGGGAAGCGGTTCGCGCTCCCGCACAGCCGCATCATGATGCACCAGCCCTCGGGCGGTCTCGGTGGTACGGCGTCGGACATCCGGATCCAGGCCGAACAGTCCCTGCACATCAAGAAGACGATGGCGGGCCTCATCGCCCAGCACACCGGCCAGACCGTCGAGCAGATCGAGGCCGACTCTGACCGTGACCGCTGGTTCACCGCCCTGCAGGCGCAGGAGTACGGCTTCATCGACCACGTCTACGAGCGTGCGTCCCAGATCAACTCGGAGGCTCCGAACCAGTGAACAACAACACCATGCCCATGATGCCCGGTGGCCTGGCCCCGGCCGGACCCTCCATGGACTACTACATCCCCCAGTGGGAGGAGCGCACCAGCTACGGCGTGCGCCGTGTGGACCCCTACACGAAGTTGTTCGAGGACCGCATCATCTTCCTCGGATCGCCCATCTCCGACGACATCGCCAACGCCGTGATGGCCCAGCTGCTCTGCCTGCAGTCGATGGA
Organism: Tessaracoccus rhinocerotis; assembly: GCF_007197885.1. Lineage (GTDB taxonomy): Bacteria > Actinomycetota > Actinomycetes > Propionibacteriales > Propionibacteriaceae > Arachnia > Arachnia rhinocerotis. Next base: position 377,123 of record NZ_VKKG01000001.1, on the reverse strand, counting down.
CGCCGAGCGCCAGATCTCCATCTACATCAACTCTCCCGGTGGCTCGTTCACCGCGCTGACGGCGATCTACGACACCATGCGCTACATCAAGCCGGACATCCAGACGGTCTGCCTGGGTCAGGCCGCTTCCGCCGCGGCCCTGTTGCTGGCCGCCGGCACGCCCGGCAAGCGTCTCGCGCTGCCGAACTCCCGGATCCTGATCCACCAGCCGGCCACCGAGGGCGGCTACGGCCAGTCCTCGGACCTCGAGATCCAGGCCCGTGAGATCATGCGCATCCGAGAGCTGATGGAGAACATGCTGGCCACCGACACCGGCCAGAGCCTCGAGAAGATCAGCAAGGACATCGAACGCGACAAGTACCTCACCGCCCAGGAGGCGGTCGAGTACGGCATCGTCGACGACATCCTGACGTCGCTGAAGAACGCCGAGTCCTAATCGTTACCTCGGGTCGGCTGACGCGCCGACGGTTCGCGCGTCAGCTGGCCCGGTGACGGGTAGGGTGGCGGCAAAACAGTATCCGTAGGTATCCGGACAGACTCATCGAGGGGGTGAGGGCATGGCACGCATCGGGGAGTCGAGCGAACTTTTCAAGTGCAATTTCTGTGGCAAGAGCCAGAAGCAGGTCAAGAAGCTGATCGCAGGGCCCGGCGTCTACATCTGTGACGAGTGCATCGGCCTGTGCAACGAGATCATCGAGGAGGAGTTCCCCGAGAACGAGGACCACGGCATCGCGGAGGAACTGCCCAAGCCCCGCGAGATCCGTGACTTCCTGGACACCTACGTCATCGGTCAGGAGCCGGCCAAGAAGGCCCTCTCCGTCGCCGTCTACAACCACTACAAGCGGATCCAGTCCGACTCCCAGGTGCCGGCCAGGCACGGCGGTGACAGCGAGCCGGTCGAGGTGGGCAAGTCCAACATCCTCCTCATCGGTCCCACGGGCTGCGGCAAGACCTACCTCGCGCAGACGCTCGCAAAGATGCTGAACGTCCCCTTCGCGATGGCGGACGCCACCGCCCTGACGGAGGCCGGCTACGTCGGCGAGGACGTCGAGAACATCCTGCTCAAGCTCATCCAGGCTGCGGACTTCGACATCAAGAAGGCCGAGACCGGCATCATCTACATCGACGAGATCGACAAGGTGGCCCGCAAGAGCGAGAACCCGTCGATAACGCGCGACGTCTCCGGCGAGGGCGTGCAGCAGGCGCTGCTGAAGATCCTCGAGGGCACCGTCGCCTCCGTGCCGCCGCAGGGCGGCCGCAAGCACCCGCACCAGGACTTCCTCCAGATCGACACCACCAAGGTCTTGTTCATCGTCGGTGGTGCGTTCTCCGGTCTCGAGGACATCATCGACTCCCGCATCGGCAAGCGTCCCCTCGGGTTCAACAAGAGCGCCGAGAAGCAGGTCGTCACCACGGACCCGATGTCCATGGTGCGCCCGGAGGACCTGCACAAGTTCGGTCTCATCCCCGAGTTCATCGGCCGGTTGCCGATGATCTCCAGCGTCTCGCCGCTGGACAAGGAGGCGCTCGTTCGCATCCTCGTCGAGCCCCGCAACGCGCTCACCAAGCAGTTCGCCCGGCTCTTCGAGCTCGACGGCGTCCGTCTGGACTTCACCGACGAGGCCATCGAGGCCATCGCGGAGCTCGCGCTGGAACGGGGCACCGGTGCTCGAGGGCTGCGCGCCATCCTCGAGGAACTGCTGCTCGACGTGATGTTCGACGTCCCCTCCGACGAGGACATCGCACAGGTGGTCATCAACGGCGACGCGGTCACCGGCGGAGGCGCCCCCGAACTCGTCCCGAGGGCCAAGCTGGCCCGCCGCAGGGACCTGTCCGCCTGAGACATTCTCGGGCTCGAAACCGTTGCCCGGGACGAGTAGGTTTGTGCCCATGACTTCTGGCTACCTGCGCTACCCGCACGTCCTGGGGAACCTGCTCACCTTCGTCGCCGATGACGACGTCTGGCTGGCCTCCACCGATGGCGGACGAGCACACCGACTGACGGCGGACGGTCACCCGCCGAGGAGCCCAAGGTTCTCGCCCTCGGGGGGCAGCGTCGCGTTCGTGAACGACGTCGGCGGCGGACTGGACCTCCACGTCGTCGACCTGGACGGCGGCCGTCGCCGCCTCACCTGGGTGGGTGCCCGCCGCATGCAGGTCTCCGGCTGGCTCGACGACGAGCACGTCCTGCTGGCCTCGGACCATGCCGACGGCAATCGCGCCATCACCAGCCTCTACTCGGTGTCGTTGGACGGTGACCTGGAGCGGATGCCATGGGGCCCCGCCATGGCCGCAGCCGTGCACCCGGACGGCCGCGTCGTCGTCTCGTCCCCGAACTTCCGAGGACCTGAGATGTGGAAGCGCTACCGGGGCGGCATGGCGGTGCGGCTGTGGGTGTCCGACGCCAAGCGCAAGAAGTGGACCCGCCTCCTGCCCGAGCAGACGGCGAGCCTGAACGCCCCGTCCTGGTTCGGCGACCGCATCATGTTCACCTCCGACCTCGGGGCCTCGCTGCCGGGCAACCCGCGCGAGCAGGCCCAGGTCTGGTCCGTGAACCCGGACGGCAGCGACCTCCGCAGCCACACCCACCACACCTTCGAGCAGGGCTACGTCCGCGACGCCGTGACCGACGGGACCACCGTCGTCTACCACGCACGCGGCCAGCTGTTCCGGATGAAGGGACTCGACGGGAAGTCCAAGCGGATTGACGTGCAGGTGGCCGTGGCCGACCCGGCACCCTTCGCGCCGTCGCCCACAGACAGGCTGGAGGCGATCGTGCCCGACCACGGCGGGGACGGCTCGCTGCTCGACTGGCGCGGCTCGGCCTGGTTCCTGACGCACCGCGGCGGTCCCGCCCGCGCTCTCAGCGAGCTGCCCGGCGTCCGCATCCGGGAGCCGCAGATCCTGGGTGACTCCGGCAAGGCCATCTGGGTCACCGACGCCGAGGGTGAGGACTGCCTCGAGGTGATGCAGCTCGACGGCGACGGCGACCCCCGCCGCATCGCCCAGGGCAAGCTCGGGCGGGTGCTGGCACTTGCGCCCAGTGCCGACGGCACCAAGGTGGCCGTCGCCAGTCACGACGGCACGGTGAACGTCGTCGAGGTGGCCCGCGGCACCGTGAGGAGGATCGGCCGCTCCGCCGAGGGTGAGGCCACCGGGCTCGTGTTCTCGCCCGACGGGCGCTACTTGGTGTGGCGCGAGGCCATCGCCAACGAGGGGATGCTGGGACGCCTCGTCGCCCACGACCTGACCGATGACCGGTCCGTCCCGTTGACGCGCGGCCAGTTCAACGACTTCAGCCCCGTGTTCAGCCTGGACGGCAAGTACCTCTACTTCCTGTCGTCACGGACCATCGACCCAACCTACGACGAGCTGGTCTTCGACCTGTCGTTCACCAACACCATCCGTCCCTTCGTCATCCCGCTGCGCGCTGAGGACCCGGCCCCCTTCGGGCCGTCGGCAGACGGCTGGAACATCAGCGAGGAGGACGACGAGCCGAAGAAGGACGGTGAGGAGGAGTCCAAGCCCGAGACGGTGTTGTTCGCCCTCGACGGCGCCGAGAGCCGCATGGTTCCGCTCCCCGTGCCCTCGGGTCGCTACGTCGACCTGCAGGCGTGCAAGGACGGCGTCCTGTGGCGCCGGCTCTCGGCCTACACAGGCGAGCTCGGAGCCGGCAGGATCCCCGGTGAGGAGGCGAAGGATGCCATCGAGTTCTACGACGTGGGCAAGCGCAAGCTGAGCGTCGTCGTCGAGGCCTGCGACTCGGCCTGGGCCAGTGGCGACGGCAAGCAGCTCGTCGTCCGCAACGGCGACGAGATCTGGGTGCAGGCCGCGGAGGCGAAGCCCGGTGAGGACGACGACTCCCGAATCAATGTCGACCTGCATCGCCTCCGCCGGGAGATCCACCCCCGCGACGAGTGGCGCCAGATGTTCGACGAGAATGCGCGGCTGATGCGGGACCACTACTGGCGCGAGGACATGGACGGCAACGACTGGGACGCCATTGCGGCGGGCTACCGGCCGCTGGTCGAGCAGCTGGCCAGCCACGACGACCTGGTCGACGTCCTGTGGGAGACCGTGGGCGAACTGAACACGTCCCACGCGTACGTGATCCCGCCCGATCACGGCGAGGAGTCAGGCCGGGTCGGCTGGCTGGGCGCCGAGTTCACCCGCAACGCCAAGGGCGAGGTGGTCATCGCACGCATCCTGGAGGGTGAGACCTCGGACCCGTCTGCCCGCTCCCCACTGCGCGCGGCCGGTGTCGCGGCCCAGCCGGGTGACGTCATCCTCGCCGTCGACGGGCGCTCCACCGCAGAGGTGGCGGACATCGGGGTGCTCCTGCAGGGCTCGGCCGAGAAGGTCGTCGAGCTCACCCTCGCCCGTGGACGGATGAAGCGCCGGGTCGCCGTGGTTCCCGTCGCCTCGGAGGCGAGCCTGCGCTACCACGAGTGGGTGTCGAGCCGCACCAGGTACGTGCGTGAGCAGTCCGGGGGTCGCATCGGCTACGTCCACGTGCCCGACATGGCGGCACACGGCTGGGCCGAGTTCCACCGCCTGATCGGCGAGGCGGTACGGTGCGAGGCCGTGATCGCCGACGTCCGCTTCAACGGCGGCGGACACACCTCCGAACTGGTCATCGAGCGGCTCGCCCGCAAGGTCACCGGCTGGGCGTGGGGCAGGCACTACGACCAGGCCATGCCGTACCCGAGCCAGGCGCTGAGGGGCCCGCTGGTGTTCGTCACCAACCCGTACGCGGGCTCCGACGGCGACATCGTCACCGCAGCGGCCCAGGAGCTCGAGCTCGGGCCCGTCGTCGGTGAGCGCAGCTGGGGTGGCGTCGTCGGCATCGACGGCCGGTTCACCCTGGTCGACGGCACCGACGTGACGCAGCCGCGCTACGCCCACGCCTTCAACAAACTCGGCTACGGGCTCGAGAACCACGGAACCGAACCCGACATCGTCGTGCCCGTCGGCCCGGCCGACTGGGAGTCCGACGGCGACGTCCAGCTCGACCGCGCCATCGAGGAGGCCCTGCGGCGGCTGGAGGATACCCCTGCCGCCACTCCGCCGAGGATCGAACCCCCGCGGGTGTGACGAGACCGGCCGGGGTCTCGACACGCGCCGCTCGTTCCTCGCGGCGCTACTCGACCAACGGATCTCCGCGGGTCGAGTAGCGACCCTCGCATCTCCGTTGGTCGAGTGGTGACCCTCGCATCTCCGTTGGTCGAGTAGCCGCCGAGGAACGAGGCGGCGTGTCGAGACCTCAGGCCTCGCGGGAGGCGTTGAAGTCCTCCAGCTGCCCCATGACCTTGTCAGCAACCACGGGACTGACGATGCTGAACGCGGCCGAGAGCGTCTGGCTCTGGATCCACCGCGTCCGGGCCCGGAAGTCGGCCCCGAGCACGGGGTCGACCCGGTCCCATGCCGCCAGCAGCTCGGCGTGCGCCTCCGCGTCGTCGATGATGTCCGCCAGGGTCGTGAGGAGGGTGATGGGTGTCGCCGGGGAGTCGGTGCCGGGGGCCTCGAACTGCCAGATGTGCGTTCCCGAGCCCACCTCGAACGGTGCCCTGTCCGGCAGCTCCACCACCGCGGTCGAGTTGGGCGGCACCGTGGCCTCGACGGTGACGGTCGAGCCCTCACGTCGCCAACCGGCCTCGATGGTCCCGTAGGGTCCCTCGTGGCGTGCCCTGGCGTGGTGGAGACCCGGGAGGGGAGTCGGCGCGATCCGTACCTTCTTGTACCCGGGCTCGGCGGGAGCCAGGCCGGCTACGACGCGGTGCATCCAGTCCGCGACCGATCCAAGGGCGTAGTGGTTGAAGGACGTCATCTCGCCGGGGTTGATGGACCCGTCGGGCAGCAGGGAGTCCCAGCGCTCCCAGACGGTCGTGGCGCCCATGCCCACCGAGTAGAGCCAGGACGGGCACTCGGTCTGCAGCAGCATCCGGGCCGCGGGTTCGACATGGCCGGTCCGGGTGAGCGCGTCGTTCACCAACGGTGTGCCGACAAAGCCGGTGCTGATCCGGTAGCCGTCCCGACGCGCCAGCTCTGCCAGGCGTCGACCGAGGACGGCGGCGAGCTCGCCCTCCGCTATCCCGAACTCGATGGCCAGCGCGTAGGCCGTCTGCGCGTCCGAGACGATCCTGCCGGCGGGGGTGGTGTACTCAGCGAGCCACGCCTGCCTGACCTTCTCCGCGAGCGCCGAGTAGTGGTCGGCGTCCTCGTGGTCGCCGAGCAGTTCCGCGGCGCGTGACAGGAGGTCGGTCGAGCGGTAGAGGAACGCGCTGGCCACGATGTCCGGATCAGTCTTGGCCTTGGCGGGGTTCTCAGGCGGCGAGTCCGGGTCCACCCAGTCACCGAACTGGAAGCCACCCTCCCAGAGGTACCTGTCCCCGGCGAGGCCGAGGAGCAGGTCGGTCCAAGCCTTCATCGAGGGGTATTGGCGCTCGACGACACCCAGGTCGCCGAACCGCTCGTGCAGGACAGTGGGCAGGACCGTGGCCACGTCGCCCCACGCGGCGGCGGGCACGTCGCCCGAGCGCAGGACGTCGGGGACGACGAACGCGACGCCCCCGCCGGCGGCCTGCTGCTCGTGCCAGACGTCCTCGAGCCAGGAGGCGAGGAAGCCGTCGCAGTCGTAGAGGAACGACGCCGTCGGCCCGAAGATCTGGATGTCTCCGGTCCAGCCCATCCGCTCGTCGCGCTGCGGGCAGTCCGTGGGCAGGTAGAGGAAGTTGCCCCGCATGCCCCACACGACATTCTCGTGCAGCCTGTTCAGCAATTCGTGTGAGGAGTCGAACCAGCCGGTGCGGCGCATGTCGGAGTGGATCACCTCGGCGGTGACGGCGCCAGGGTCGAACTCGCCCGGCCAACCGGTGATCTCCGCGAACCGGAAGCCGTGGAAGGTGAAGGTGGGGGCGTACTCCTCGGTGCCGCTGCCGGCGAGCGTGAAGTTGTCCGTGGCGCGGGCGCTCCGCAGTGGCCGGACCCCGAGCTCGCCGTTCTCGAGCACCTCGGCGTGGCGGAGCGTGACGGTGCTGCCCGCCTCCCCGGACACGCGGATCCGCAGCCGGCCCACGAGGTTCTGGCCGAAGTCCAGCACCAGCTTGCCCGAGGGCGACGTGAGCACCTCGGCCACCTCGAGCAGCTGGGTCACGCGGACCTCCGGCGACGTCCTGGCACCCGGCAGCACGCCTGCGCTGCCCAGCTGTGCGTCGCCCCACCCGGAGTCGTCGAACCCGGCCCGGTCCCAGCCGGGCTGCTCGAGGCGGGCGTCGTAGTCCTCCCCGAGGTAGATGCCTGCGGCGACCCAAGGGGACTCGCCCGTAACGCGCCAGTGTCCACCCGTGACCAGCCACTCAGTGCTGCCGTCGGCGTACTCGAGGAGGAGCTGGCCGGCGACTGTGGGCTGCTCGCCGTAGACGGGGCCCGCATGGCCCTGGAAGCCGAAGTTCTCCGTGTACCAACCGCCGGTCACGCTCAGAGCGACGGCGTTCTTGCCGGGGGACAGGAGGGAGGTGACGTCGGTGGTCTCGTGCACGAGCCGGAACTCGTAGGGGGTCCAGCCGGGCTTGAGGATCTGGTCGTCCACGTCGGTCCCGTTGAAGCTCGCCTGGTAGGTGCCGTGGGCCGTGGCGTACCAAGTGGCACGCGACAGACCGTCGCGCACCTCGAACTCGAGTCGGGCCAGGAAGGGGTGCCCCTGGTGCTGTGGCTCCGGCAGTCCGATGAACTCCGCGGCCCACTCGCCCTCGCCCAGGAACGCCGCGGTGAAGGACGTGGCCGCGCTCCAATCGGACCAGCCGGCGTCGTCGCGCACGCGCACCCTCACCTCGCCGCGCTGCCGAGGGTTGAGGTCCTCGAAGGGCCAGTCGACCAGCACCGAGGCGTCGCCGTCGACGGCGACCACCTGGCCGTGGCCGTCAGGGCCGGTGAGGGAGATCTCGGCGGCCAGCTGGTGCCAGCCGTCCTGGTCCGTGGTGGTGCGCCAGGACAGTCGGGGCCGGGCGCTTGCCACGTTGCCGGCTTGGCTGTCGCCGTGCTCCAGACGGGGCGGGGTGACGACGGTGGACATCTGCATCGTGCCTTTCGTGGACTTGTGGGGAGAACTGTCCGGTCAGCCCTTGACGGCGCCGGAGGTCATGCCAGAGACGATCTGCCGCTGGAAGACCAGGTACATGACGAGTAGGGGGACGGTGATGATCAGGATGTTGGCGAACAGGAGGTTGTAGTCGGTGCTGAACTGGCTGCGGAAGTTGAACAGGGTCAGCTGCACCGTGGCGTTGTCGTCCCCCGGAAGGAAGTAGAGCGGGTTCTGGAAGTCGTTGAAGACCGTCACGGACTGGACGACGACGACGGTCACGATCACCGAGCGCAGCAGCGGGAAGATCATCTGGAAGAACAGGCGGACGGGGCCGGCGCCGTCGATGATGGCGGCCTCGTCGATCTCCCGGGGGATGGTCCGGACGAAGGCGCGCATGATCAGAACGGTGAACGACAGCCCGAAGGCGACCTCGATGAAGACCAGTCCGGGGAGAGTCTTGAACAGGCCGAGGCCCTGCAGCAGCCAGATCGTCGGCACGACCGCCGGCGGGACGATTAGTCCCGCGAGCACCAGGCCGTTGATCAGCCCGTTGATCCTGCTCTTGCGGCGGGACAGGACGTAGGCGATCATCGAGCCGAACAGGACCATCAGGAACACGCTGGCCACGGTGAGGATCGTCGAGTTGACGAACGCGGTGATCAGCATGAAGTCGCGGGTCTCGAAGACCTGGACCACGTTGCTCCAGAGCATGAACTGCTCGGGCCAGGTGAACTCCAGGCGGGCCGCCTCCTGCGGGGACTTCGAGGCCTGGGTGAGGACGAAGGCGAACGGGACCAGGAACACCACGGTGGTGACCAGGATCCCGACGATGCCGACGATCCAGCTCGTGGACTTTCGTGTGGTGTTCACAGGTCGGTCTCCTTCGAGTTGAGCCAGCGGTTGAGGGGGTAGACGATCGCTGTGACGACGATGAAGAGGATCACGTTGCCAGCCGTCGACAGCCCGTAGAAGCCGGCCTGGTACTGCTTGTAGATGACCGAGGCGATGACGTCGGAGGAGAATCCCGGGCCGCCGCCGGTGGTGGTCCAGATCAGGTCGAAGGACCGCAGACCACCGATCAGTGACAGCAGGATCACGGTTGAGGTGGCGGGGAAGGACAGTGGCAGGATGATGCTGCGGAACGTCTGCCAGCCGCTGGCTCCGTCGACGCGGGCGGCCTCGAAGTACTCGTTGGGGATGGCTGCGATGCCGGCGATGTAGATGAGCGTGGCGATGCCGAGGCCCTTCCACACGTCGATGGCTGCCACGCTCAGCAGGGCGAAGTCCGGGTTGGTGAGCCATCCCGGGCCGTCCATGCCGGACAGTGCGGTCCACGCCTTGTTCACGATGCCGTTGAAGGGGTCGAGCAGCACCTGGAACGTGAGGCCGACGCCCACGGTGCTCAGCAGTACGGGGAAGAACGTCACTGATCGTAGGTAGCCCCGCGCGATCACCGGGAGCGACAGGACGACGGCCAGGGCCATTCCCAGGACCACCTTCGAGCCCGAGGTGACGAAGCCGTAGACCAGCGTGTTCCACAGCGAGCCGATGAGGCCGGGCTCGTTGAAGAAGGTCACGAAGTTGTCGAAGCCGATGAACTCCGACTCGAACAGCGTCCAGCGCGTGAACGCGAAGTAGAAGGAGGCTGCGGTGGGGATGATGAAGAAGACCAGGTACACCAGGCCGCCCGGGACGTAGAACCACAGCGGGTAGCGGCTGCCCACGTGGTCCTTGGGCTTGCGGAGGTGGCTGCCGGTCCGTCCGGGTTCGGTCCTGTCGGGACGAGGACTGGCGGAGGCGTCAATGCTCATGAGGGTCCTAACCGAGGTGCTGCGGGTGCGGGCCGAGGGTGGGGGGCGGCCCCCCACCCCCGGCTTTGCATCACCAGCCGTCGAGTCCGAGCTGCTGGGCCTGCTTCTTGACGTCCTCGTCGTACCGGGCGGCGCCGTCGGCGGCCGTGGCGATCCCGGAACCGACCTCGACAGCGATCTTTTCCAGGTTCGGGCCCTTGATGGGGGAGAGGAACTCGAGCGCCGGGCTCGCGTTGCCGTCGGTGAAGTACTGCTGCAGGTCGCCCACGGCGGCAGGCAGACCGTCGGGGAGCTTGCACTCGGTGATCATGTACGGCCCGTTGGGGGTGGTTGCGTCGCTCACCGCGTCGCAGGCCGCGGGGGAGGCGGCGAACTCGAGGAAGGTCATGACTGCGTCGAGTTGCTGCCCCTCGGTGCTCTTGGGGACGTAGAAGCCGCCGGGGGTCCAGGCAGTGAGACCGTAGTTGCCCTCGTCGTCGCCGGGCTGGGCGAAGAACCCGATGTTCTCTGCGGCGTCTTCCGCCAGGTCGACGTAGGAGGAGATCGCGAAGGTTAGCATCGGGTAGTGCGCGCCCGTGCCGTCGACGAGCTGCTGCATGCCCTGCGACTGCGTCGCGGAGGCGAAGTCCTTGTTCAGGTAGCCAGCATCGTAGACTTCCTGGAGGCGCTCGAAGCCCTTCAGCGCGGGCTCCTCGGCGAACTTGGCCTCGTTGGCGGTGTACTTCTCGGCCCAGTCCGGCTGGGTCGCGGAGACGTTGTGGAAGTCGGCCAGCACGAACAGCTGTGAGGTCCACGTGTCGGCGTAGGTCTGGATGACCGGGTCGATCCCGGCTTCCTTGATCTTCGCGTTGTTGTCCATGAACTGGTCCCACGTCTTGGGAACCTCGAGCCCGAGGTCTGCGTAGACGCTCTTGTTGTAGAGGATTCCGCCGCCCATCGCCTGCTCGAACGGCACGCCGTAGAAGTCATCGCCGGACTTGGTGGCGGTCTTGAAGGTCTCGTCGATCCCCTCCATGAACGGCTGGTCGGTCAACGCGACGAGGTTGTTGGCGGGGTCCAGGGCAGCGAAGAGCGAGCCTGAGTTGTAGTTGAAGACGTCGTTCATCTCGCCCGTCGCAAGGCGGGTCTTGATGAGGTTGTCGCCGTCGGTGCCGCCGGGGCGGCTCTCGATCTCCATCTCGATACCGTCCTGCGACTCGTTGAATGCGTCCACGACGGCGTTCGCGATGTTCATGCTCTGATCGCTGACGTCGACGAGGAGCGTGAGGTTCACTGTCCCGGTCGCGTCGCCGTTCTCGGCGCTGGGTCCATCGGACGAGCAGGCGGTGAGGGCCAAGGTTGCCACGAGGCCGACCGCGATGGTCGAGCTCGCCTTCTTGTGAATAGACACTTCGTTGTTGCCTTTCTGTGGGGTGCCCTGTGGGCGATTGTTGGGTTCTTCAGGTTCCGGAGTGGAGCGGCGGCGCCGTCGAGCGACGGACCCGCAGTTCGGGCGTGAGCACCGTGTGGACGGCTTCCGTGCGTCCGGCGATGCGTTCGAGGAGCATCTGCGCCACCAGGCTGCCGATCACGTCGGCGGACTGTCTGATGGTGGTCAGCGAGACGAGCGGGTGGGAGGCGATCGAGCTGTCGTCGTAGCCCACGACGGAGACGTCGGCGGGGGACAGGCCCTTCTCGACGACGGCCCGCAGGACCCCCAGGGCGAGTTCGTCGTGGCCGGCGAAGATGGCGGTCGGGCGGTTCGGCTCCTCCAGCAGCACGAGGGTCCGCTGGTAGGCAGCCTCCTCCGTGGGGGTGACGAGCACGGTTCGCGCTTGCTCGCCGAGTCCGAACTCCCGCATGATCGCGTCGTAGGTCCGGGATCGAACCGCATGCGACGAGTGCCACATGTGGGGGTGGTTGGCCGTGGTGATCGACAGGTGGGCGATGCGACGGTGGCCCAGCTCGTGCAGGTGCCCCATCAGCAGTCGCGTGCCCAGCACGTCGTCGTCGCCGATCGTGTCGTAGCTGGAGGAGGGTTCGTGGCGGCCGAGCATGACCAGAGGCCGCATCCTGCCTTGTTCTTCCAGCCAGTCGGGCGAGGCGTTGGCGCCGATCGCGAGGATCCCGTCCACCTGGTAGTCGACGAGCTCCTGGATGGCCTTCGTGCTGTTCTCGTCCTCGCCGGCGGGAGCGATGATCACGCGGTAGGGGGTTCCCACCAACGCGGAGGCCAGGCTGCGCAGCACGCGGTCGAGGAACATGTTCGCGGTGTTGGGGATCTCGATGCCGAGGATGTAACTGGAGCCTCGCATCGCCCTGGCAGCAACCCTCGGGCGGTAGCCCAGCTCGTCGATCGCGGCCTGGACCTTCGTCCGCATCGCGTCGCTGACGCCGTAGGCGCTTCTCAGGACCTTTGAGACGGCGGCACGGGAGACGCCTGCTGCGCGTGCGACGTCTGCGATCGTCGCCTTGGTGTCAGTCACTGTCCCACCTCCTCGTGGTCCGGCTGCCGTGACCATCGGTCCCGGTTGCACAAATGTAGACCGATCTACGAGGGCTGCGCAATCCTCTTCTGTAACGATTCAGCAACGGCTTGTCAGGGCGTCCGGCACGATGGGGTCATGTTCGAAGACTCCCTGCCCGCCTCGCCAACGCCCGACGACTTCCGGGCCCTGGCCCGGTCCTCGCCCTGGCGATTCGGGATGCTGCACTTCACGCACACCGTCCCCGGCGAGGCACCGGTGGAGGCGTGGCTGCGCCGGCCGGGATCCCTCGAGGTGGTCGTCGATGGTGCGCGCCACGTCGAGTCCGGGGTGCCCCACACGCGCAGCGCCGTGTTCGGCTGGGACGCCTCCGGGGAACCGACGCAGCCCAGGGTCCTCGCCGCCGTCACACCTCAGGCCGTTGCTCCTTCGCTTCGGTCCGACGGACTGGTCCTGAAGCCGCCGGATGAACCCGAGATCGAGTACGACGACCCGATGTGGCAAAACTATCGCTGGGTGGCGATGCTCGACCCGGTGGAGTTGGCGCACGGTGTCGAGGTCACCGACGTCGAGCCCGGCATCCGCCTCGGACGTCCAACCTGGACCGCCACGTGCCGCCCCCTGCAGGGGGACGACGGCTACTAGCCCCGCTGCTCGTGCTGTCCGTTGCTCTTCGGCGAGGTCAGCATGGCCATGGACTTCGACGACCCGGCGGCGGTCCGCGCCCGGGAGCCCGAGGCCGGATACCCGTCCGGCCACCGGGTGTCCCTCGATGTGGCCACGGGGGTCGTGGTCTCGGTCGAGCCGCTCGACGGGGACCGGAGCCTGAGCGTGTTCTGCAACGAGATCCACGAGGCGACGCCGCTCGGCTGACGCTGCGGGCTCGGGCGTCAGGGCCGCGGGCGTCCCGCCAGCTGGCCCGCCACCAAGGCGGTCAGCGCCAGGGCGAAGCCCAGCAGCTGGGGGAGGGCGAAGGTCTCGCCGAGCACGAGCGCGCCGATGGCGGCCGCGACGAGTGGTGACAGCAGCCCCAGGAGTGCCGTCGGGGCCACGGGGAGCGCACGCACGCCGCGGAACCAGAGCGTGTAGGCGAGCAACCCTCCGACGAGGCCCAGCCAGGCGTAGCCGGCGACGGCCGGGGCGTCGATGCCCCCCGGGACGCCCTCGATGAGGAGCGTCGGGACCAGGAGGACGAGGCCGCCGGCCGCGAGCTGCCAGCCGGCGTATGCCATGGGGCCGACACCGTCCGGCCGCCCCCATCGCTTGGTCAGGGTGACGCCCAGACCCATGCTCGCGGCGCCGACCAGGCCCGCGGCCACTCCGACCCCGTCCATTGCGGCGCCGGGGCCGAGCACCACCAGCCCCACCCCCAGCACCCCGACGACGCCCCAGCCCAACCGGGCGAGGGACAGCCGCTCCGAGAGGACCACCACGGCGAGCAGGGCCACGATGATCGGTTGCGTGGCCCCGAGCGTCGCGGCCACGCCCCCGGGAAGCCGCTCGGCGGTGATGAACAGCATCGGGAAGAAGATTCCGATGTTCAGGGTGCCCAGCACGAACGCGCGCCACCACCAGGAGCCGCGGGGCAGCGTCCGCGACAGGAGGATCGCCAGCAGGCCGGCGGGCAGGGCCCGCATCAGCCCGGCGAACATGGGACCCGGCGGGAGCAGTTCGGTGGTCACGACGTAGGTGGTGCCCCACACCATCGGCGTGATCGCAGTGGTGAGGATCATGCCCGTGCGGCGGCGCACCACCGGCGCGGTCTGCGTGTCCTGCTGGGAGAGGGTCATGTCACCAGCCTGCTCCAGACCTGGGCATGAGTCCAACACATGCTTGTCATCGAATCGATCGTGATACACGATGGATCCATGGAACTGCAGCAACTCCGCTACGTGCTGGCCATCGCGAGGACGGGGAGCTTCACCCGGGCGGCCGGGGAGTGCTTCGTGGTGCAGTCCGCGCTGAGCCACCAGATCAAGGTGCTGGAGCGAGAGCTGGGCCTCACCCTGTTCGCGCGAACCAGCCGGAGGGTCGAGCTCACCGCGGCGGGCGAGGCCTTCCTGCCGGGAGCGCGGGCGTGTCTCGAGGCGGCCGAGCGGGCGGTCGTGGACGCTGCGGCAGCCGCCGGCCACGTCCGGGGCCGTCTCGTGATCGGGCTGATTCCCACTGTCACCGCCGTCGACGTCCCCGCTGCCCTCAGCAGGTTCCGGGCCGCCCACCCAGAGGTGGGCGTGAGCGTCCGCGGCGGCGGCAGCACGCGCTCCATCGAGCTGATCCGGGCGGGCGAGATGGACGTCGCGTTCCTGGGTCTGGCTGCCAGCGACCCGCCCAAGGGCGTCGCCCGCAGGCAGCTGCGTCGCGCCCGGTTGGTGGCGGTGCTGCCCGAGGGGCACCGGCTCGCGCCGCGTCGTCGGCTCCGGCTCGCCGACCTGGCAGACGAGGCCTTCGCCGACTTCCCGGCGGGCACCCCGGGACGGGCGCAGAGCGACGGTGGGTTCGCCGCGGCGGGCCTGCACCGCGAAGTCGCGTTCGAGGCGATGGCGGTGGACCTGGTGCTGGACCTGATCCGGGCCGGCCTGGCCATCGCCCTGCTGCCGCCCGGGGTGGTTCCCGAGGGCGAAGGGCTGGTCACGGTCGCGGTGGCCGATGGACCCGAGCGCGTGGAGTACCTCGCGTGGAGTGACTTCAACCCCAGCCCCGCGGCGCGGGCATTCATCGAGGTGCTGGGGGAAGGTGCCCCGGACGAGCGGTGACCAGCCCTCGCGACTGGCCGGGGATCGTGCTCTGGCGGACGGTTCACAGGGCATGTCGCGGCGGCTGGTCACGGTCCGGGCCGGGACGGTCCACGGGTGCCGCGAGACGAACACCGGGGACGGTGGCCCCGGGTGTGTATGCTCGGCTCCATGAACTCCGCTCGTTGGTATTGGCGTTTCGTGTCGGCTCCGGCCGCCGCGGGCACCTGCTGACGCGCGCGAACGGAGCCGACCGGGCGTGACCGAACGGTCACGCCCCTGCCATTCCAGGCGGGCGCTCCGGTAAGCGTCGGTGGGTCCGCCGCAAATCTGACGAGGACCCGAGCATGACCACCGCAACACCGACCGCCGAACGCACCCAGGACCTGCGCGTCGTCCGCATGGACCCGCTTCCCACACCTACCGAGCTGATCGCCGACCTGCCACTGCCCGACCGGTCCGCCGCCCTGGTGTCCCGCTCCCGCGACGAGGTGGCCGATGTCCTCTCGGGCCGCGACGACCGCCTGCTCGCAGTGGTGGGGCCCTGCAGCGTCCACGACCCGGAGGCCGCGATTGACTACGCCCAGCGCCTGGCCACGACGGCGCAGCGATTGTCCCCGGACCTGCTCGTGGTGATGCGCGTCTACTTCGAGAAGCCTCGCACCACCGTCGGGTGGAAGGGGCTCATCAACGACCCCGGACTCGACGGCAGCTACGACATCCCGCGCGGACTGCGCCTGGCTCGCCGCGTCCTGCTCGACGTCCTCGACACCGGCCTGCCCGCGGGCTGCGAGTTCCTCGAGACCACCTCTCCCCAGTACATCTCGGACACCGTCTCCTACGGCGCCATCGGGGCGCGCACGGTCGAGTCCCAGGTGCACCGGCAACTCGCCTCCGGCCTGTCCATGCCCATCGGGTTCAAGAACTCGTCCTCGGGCGACGTGAAGGTGGCCATCGACGGCTGTCTGGCCGCCGCCGCGCCCCAGGCCTTCCTCGGCGTGGATGACCAGGCCCGGGCCGCGCTGGTGGAGACCTCGGGAAACCCCGACTCGCACGTCATCCTGCGCGGGGGACAGAGCGGATCCAACTACGGCCCCGAACACGTCCGGGCGGCGGCCCGGCAACTGGCCGCCTCGGGCCTCGCGCCGTCGGTGGTGGTGGACGCCAGCCACGGGAACTCTGGCAAGGACCACATCCGCCAGGCCGTGGTGGCCGCCGAGATCGCCGACCAGGTGGCGGCCGGTGAGCGGGGCATCTCCGGCGTGATGCTTGAGAGCTTCATCGTGGCGGGGCGCCAGGAGCCCGCCCCCACGGGCCTCACCTACGGCCAGTCCGTCACCGACGCCTGCATGGCATGGGAGGTGACCGAGGGGGTGCTGGAGCGGCTGGCTGCTGCGGCGGCCGAGCGCAGGCGGCAGTGATCGGGAACTGATCCATGGTCCCGGTCGTTTCGATGTGTGGGCCGCTCACCACGGCGCCCCGGGTCCCGGGGCGGGAGGTGCTCAAGGTACCGTTGGAGCGGCTCGACCGAGGGCCCGATCATGACCAGAAGGGACAGCGATGAGAAATGCCGACGCTGCGGTCGAGGCCGATGACAAGCCCAGTGAACTCCTGAGCGAGTGGGAGTGGCTGCGAGCCCGCAGGTTCCTGTTCGGTGAGATGCTCCTGTTCGCGCTTCTCAGCCTGATCGCGTCGTTCGTGCTCTCGCACGACGCCATCATCCTGGCCGCGGACCCGGAGGCGACGCTGGCCTGCTCGATCAACCCCTTCCTCGACTGCGCCAAGGTGGGCCTCACGTGGCAGGCCAATCTCTTCGGCTTCCCGAACGCTTTCCTGGGGCTGATCTCGGAGCCGGTGGTGATCACGATCGCCGTGGCTTCCCTGGCCGGCGTCCGGTTCCCGCGGTGGTTCATGTTCACCGCCAACCTCGTCTACCTGCTCGGCGTGATCTTCGCCTACTGGCTACTGTTCCAGTCCACCTACGAGATCGGCGCGCTGTGCCCGTGGTGCATCCTGGTGACGATCTCCACGACGTTCGTGTTCGTGTCGATGACGCACTGGAACATCCTCGAGAACAACCTCTACCTCAAGCCCGAGGCACACCGTAGGGCGGTGGCCTTCGCCAAGGGTGGGTGGATCACCATCTCCCTGATCGGGTGGCTGGCCCTCGTGGTCATCCTCGAGGTGTTCCGCTGGGCCCCGGCCTTCCTCTGAGCGAGCGCGGGCCCGAGACCGTCGGGTCCCCAGGAATGTGGAACCTGAGCCACAGGTGCTCGGGGTCCGTCGCCTCCGGGCGCAGTCCGATCCTCGGCCCCGCCACCGTCTCCGGTGCGGGGCCGATCCGGTCCGCCACGAAGATCCCGCTGTCGGGATCGCACAGGTCGAGGCCGTCGTCGAGCCAGCTGATGCCCAGCGCCACGGTCATCCGGCCGGGACCCTGGGCCAGGTCGGTGTCCCTGCGTGTCACGCCTGCGGCGTTGCGCCTGGCGCGCGCGACGCCCGCGCCCCGCACCACCTCGCCCGCCCGGACCAGGCAACCGTTGGCGTGCTCCAGCGTGGAGGCGACGATGTTGCAGCACGAGTGCAGGCCCATGTGTCGGTACACGTACAGGTGGCCCGCCTCCCCGAACATCGTCGCGTTGCGCCTCGTGGGCCCGCCGTAGGCGTGCGAACCGGGATCAGTGTGCCCCTCGTAGGCCTCCACCTCCGTGATGCGGATGACCACTTCGCCGGCCACGAGGTGGCACCCCAGGAGCCGCGGTCCCAGTTCCCGCGCCGGGCGCTGGAAGAAGGACCGCGGCAGGGGGATCAGGTTGTTCACCCGGTCAATTCTGCCGTAGCGGGTGGCTGCGCACCCCCGTCTCAGCCCGGGGTCCCGTACACCTGCAGCTCTCCGATCTGCATCAGGTAGCCGTCCGACGCGTGCTGGCTCAGCTTCAGGCGCGTGCCGACGAGCCGGACGTAGGAGGCACTCACCGGCTCGTCGAGGGCCAGGACGCGCGGCTCGGACGAGACGGCGACGTCTCCCGTCACCTCTGCCGCCACGGTCCAGGTGATGCCGTCGGCGGAGGCCTCCACCCGGTAGTCGGTGGGGAAGCCCAACCCGGCGTTGGCCTGGTCGGAGGCCGCGTTGCGGGGATGCACGACGACCTCCTCGAGCGCGTACGGGCCGCCCAGGTAGACCGCGACCCACTCCTGCTCGTCCGGGGACGAGTTCGCGCCCGTCTGCGACGTCCAGCCGTTGGTGGTGGCGGTGGGGCCGAACTGGCCGTCGACCACGAAGCCCGCGGACCATCCCCACACCGCGGCCTCGGTGGTGCTGGAGGTGTCGACCGGGCGTCCCTGTGCGATGTTCTTGCCCTCGTACCAGGGCTCGTCGTCGACGCCCGGGTCCACGCTGTCCGGGGGAGGCAGGGTGCCGTCGTCGTCGTAGACCTCGATCTCGGCCAACTCCAGCGTGGGACCAGAGGCGCCCTGCTGGTAGTCGTGGAAGGCCAAGCGCAGGTGCTGCGCCGTAACCTCCGGGAAGGTGACGCTCGGTACGGGCTCACCGAGGACCACCGAGAGCTCGGCCGAGGCCACCTCGGTCCAGGTCTCCCCGTCTGTGGACACCGAGACGGAGACCTCGCCGGGGAAGCCGCGCCCGAGGCTGAAGACGCCGCCGGCAGGGTAGAGGTCGATCCGGTTGATGCTCCGCAACTCGCGCAGGTCGAGGTCCACGGTCGTTGGGACGGCCCCATCGACCTCGGTGGCGCGCCAGCCGCGGCTCTGGGTGGTCGGGACCCGGACCCCGTCGGTCAGCTTGTCCATGTACCAGCCGCCGGCACCCTCGGAGGTGGCGGCGGTGACGTCCGCATTGAGGGCGAGGTTGACGGGGTCCTCGAAGCCGGGCGTCTCGCGGTAGTTCAGGTCGGCCGGCAGCGCCAGGAGGACGGCGTCGCCCTTGCCGAGCTCCAGCTGGAACTTGCCGTTCCGGGACGTGAGCGTCCGGGTGGATCCGTCGGTGCGGCTGACCTCCTCCAGCTGCTTCACCCCGCGCAGCACGTGCAGGTCGATGTTCTGCGCCGCGGTGAAGTCATTGTTCACAACCATGAGGTACTGCCGCCCGGTCGCACCATTGACCATGCGCGAGACGATGACGTCGTCGTCGGCGCCGACCTGGCCGATGAACCCGTCCGGGATGCCCGGCTGCCCGTGCAGGTCGGGGCCGTTCAGGTAGACCTCGACGGCGTCGAGCCCCATCAGCGTCGGGCCCAGTGCCTTCACCTCTGCGTTGAGCTGCTTCACGGGCTCGTAGAGGTCCGTCGGGGTGCCGTCGGGCGCGATGATCGCGTCGGTGAAGGCTTCCGGGCGGCCGGTCGGGGTGAACCACGTGAAGTAGGAGATCTGTTTGAACCCGTGGGCGAGCGCCGCGTTGATCTCGTAGCGAAGCTCTGCCTCGTTCGTGCGGCGGAACCCGGCGGGGCTCCCGTCCGCGTTGACCCGCCCGATCGACTGCAGGTACAGCCCGGTCTTGACGTCGTTCTCGATCCCGACGGTGCGGACGGCGGACATGTTCTCGAGCATCGAGTGGTAGTTGAGCGAGTCCGGGGCGTTGCCGAACGGATAGTGGTCATACATCAGGTAGTCGACCTCGTCGGTGCCGGAGAGCTCCAGGAAGTCGTCCATCTGGCTCTCGTAGGTGGCGCGGTCCGGGTAGGCGAACATCGGCAGGAAGTTGAGGTACGGGTAGAGCCAGGGCGCCTCGTCCTTGACCGCCCGGTGCACCCGGGCGTAGGGGTTGGCGTTGAAGGGCTCGTCCTTCAGGTAGAACCCGCCCACGCCGGGCACGTTCTCGTAGGAGGCCACGATCTCCCGGATCTCCTCGTCGCTGAGCGATGGCCCCTCGTTGAGCTGGGGGTCCGAGATGCCGACGCGCATGCCGCGTTCGGCCGCCAGTGCCGCCATCTCCAGGTTCAGCGAACGCCCCTGCAGGTCCGTACTGTCGACGTTCTGGACGTAGTCGACGTGCGCCTCGGCGAGGTAGTCGTACTGCTCGGCGTTCGTGTGCTCCGCGGTCGGGGGCCAGAACGCGGAGATCATGAACTCGGCGTCGGTGTCGGTCCGCTCGGCGATGACCTCGACCGGCACGACCAGTGCCTCAGCGCCGTCGGCCGCGATGGTGACGGCGGTCCCGCCCAGCGCCACCGCGGTCACGACGCCGTCGGCGTCCACCGTGGCGACGTCCGGGTCCGCACTGGTCCAGGTCACCTCGGCGCCGTCCACCGGGGAGCCGTTGACCAGCGCGGTGAGCTGGTCGCTCTCCCCGGGCAGCAGTTCGAGCGCGGGCTTGTCGACCCCCAGCCGGGAGCCCTGCGGGGTGCCGTAGACCGCGAGCTCCGCGATCTGCACGAGGGCGCCGTCGGCGCCGCCGGGTGCACGACGCGTGGCGTGCACCCGGACCAGGTGGCCAGTCACGGGCTCGAATGCGAGGACCTGCGCCTCGGTGACCGAGGTGTTACCGCTCGAGGTGGCGGCGGTGGTCCACTCCCGGCCGTCGTCGGAGACCTCGATGGCGTAGTCCACAGGGAAGTTCTGCCCGGCGTTCGCCCCGTCCAGACGGGGCCAGACCGCGACCGACTCGATGGTGCTGGGTGCGAGCAGGTCCAGCTCGGCCCAGGCGGGCGTCGTCTCGGTGGCGGTGTTGCCGATCGGGTTCGTGGACCAGCCGTACGAAAGGGCTCCGGTGCCGATGCGGCCGTCGTTGACGAAGGCGGTGGCCCAACCCTCGTCGGCCTTCTCGTACGCGGACGAGCTGGTCGCGCGCTTGCCCTCGGCGAGGTTCACGAGTCCGGCGGGCAGGTGCGGGTCGGAGTCGAAGATGTCGATGTCGGCCGCGTGGGCCGGTAGCGGGGCGGCCGTCAGGCCGAGGAGCAGCCCGACGCCGAGCGTCGCCGCCATTCCGGTCCTGAAGCGTTTCAAAACACTGCCGTGTTGCATTCGGGTCCTCCTGGTGCTGCGCACGTCCGTGTGCGATTGCTGGCTGGGACGGAACGCTAGGCGTCGAGCGGGGTCGCGTACAAGTGATTCCGCGGACCGATCAAGGCAAGTGAGCGTTACTTGCCGATCAGGTGGCCGACGCTCCGACGGGGATCCAGCGGCCACCGACGCGTCGGTGCAGTCGTCCGCCGCCGAGGACTGCGAGGCCCTCGATCGAGTCCCAGACCGACTTCGCAACGGCCAGGGCTGCGCGGTGCTCGTCGTCCCGGCTGCTCGCGGGGACTGTGAAGCGCAGCGCGACGTATGGCACGCCGTGGGCCACGTCGACGAAGGAGTCGTCGAGGTGGGCCAGCGCGCGCACGGCGCGGCGGCCCACCTCCATGACGTCTTCGGGAGCGTGCTCGGGGCGGACGTCGCGGACCTCGGTGGTAACCCGGAAGCTCGGCACCCGACGGCGGCCCTCAGGCCTCGGGGGCCACCAGGTCGACGTCCACGGCGAGGTTGCCGTCGGCGGAGGCCCACGTCACCTCGCCCGTGATGCGGCCGACGGCGCGCAGATCGGGCTCGATCTCCTGCAGCCGTCCGATGACGTCGGCGGGCCCGGAGAAGGCGGCGCGGGTCACCTCGGTCTTCATGGAGACCTTGGCGTTCGACTTGGCGCCACGCACCGTCACCAAGGCGGCGGCGACGTCGTCGAGGAGGGCGGGATCGCCGTCGACGGTGAGCTCCGACGGCAGCGGCCACTGGGCGCGGTGGATGGAACCCTCGTGGGTCCAGCTCCACGTCTCCTCGGCCACGAACGGCAGGAACGGTGCGAACAGCCGCAGCTGGATGTCCAGCGCGAGCCCGAGCGCCGCCTGGGCGGACGCCTGCTCGGCCTCGCCCTGGGCGCCGTAGGCGCGCTCCTTGACCAGCTCGAGGTAGTCGTCGCAGAACGCCCAGAAGAACGTCTCCGTGCGCTCCAGCGCGGTGGTGTAGTCGAACGCCTCGAACGCCTGGGTGGCGGCCTCGACCACACCCGCCAGCGCCGCCAGCAGCGCCTTGTCAACCGGGTTGGTCACGGCCTCGATGTCGGGCGATCCCGAGGCCATGGAGAGCACGAACTTCCCGGCGTTGAGCACCTTCATCGCGAGCCGGCGGCCGACCTTCATCTGGGACTCGTCGAACGGTGAGTCCAGCCCGGGCCGTGCCATGGCGGCGCGCCAGCGCACGGCGTCGGAGCCGAACTTGTCCAGGATGTCGGTGGGGACCACCACGTTGCCCTTGGACTTGCTCATCTTCTTGCGGTCGGGGTCCACGACGAACCCGGAGATGGTGGCGCGCTTCCACGGCAGCGAGTCGTGCTCGAAGTTGGAGCGCACCACGCGGCTGAACAGCCAGGTCCGGATGATGTCGTGCGCCTGCGGTGCGACGTCCATGGGGAAGACCAGGTCGAACAGCTCCGGGTCGCGCTCCCAGCCGCCGGCGATCTGGGGCGTGAGCGACGACGTCGCCCAGGTGTCCATGACGTCGGGGTCTGCCATGAAGCCGCCGGGGACCCCGCGCTGCTCCTCGGAGTAGCCCGGGGGCACGTGGCTCATCGGGTCGATCGGCAGCTGGGACTCGTCGGCCAGGATCGGGGACTCGTAGTCCGGCTCGCCCTCCAGGTCCAGCGCGTACCAGAGCGGGAACGGCACGCCGAAGAAGCGCTGCCGCGAGATCAGCCAGTCGCCGTTGAGGCCGCCCACCCAGTTCTCGTAGCGGTGGCGCATGTGCTCCGGGGTCCACTCGAGCTCTCCGCCGCGGGAGAGCAGCTTGGCCTTGAGGTCCTCGTCGCGGCCACCGTTGCTGATGTACCACTGGCGGGTGGCGACGATCTCGAGTGGCTTGTCGCCCTTCTCGAAGAAGTTCGTCATGCGCGAGGTGGGCTTGGGGTCGCCGACCAGGTCACCCGATGCCTTGAGGGCCTCGACGGTGGCCGCGCGGGCGCTGAAGACGGTCTTGCCGGCCAGCGGCTCGTACGCCTCGGTGTTGACGACCCACTCGGGGGTCTCGGTGGTGAAGCGGCCGTCGCGGCCGATCACGGTGCGCGTGGGCAGGTCCAGCTCGCGCCACCAGGTGACGTCGGTGAGGTCGCCGAAGGTGCAGCACATCGCGATGCCGGCGCCCTTGTCGGGCTCGGCGTCGGGGTGCGCCAGGACGGGGATCTCCACGCCGAACAGGGGCGAGGTCACCGTGGTGCCGAACATGTCCTGGTAGCGCTCGTCGTCGGGGTGCGCGATCAGGGCGCACACGCTGACGAGGAGCTCGGGGCGCGTGGTCTCGATGTGGACCGGGTCGGCGCCGTCGCGGTGGAACGCGACGCGGTGGTAGTGGCCCGCGTACTCGCGGGCCTCGAGTTCGGCCTGCGCGACGGCGGTCTGGAACGTGACGTCCCACATCGTGGGGGCATAGGACATGTACGCCTCGCCGCGCTGGCAGTTGCGCAGGAACGCCTTCTGCGCGACGGCCTGTGCCTCGGCGGAGATGGTGCTGTAGAGCGTGTCCCAGTCCACGGACAGGCCGAGGGTGCGCCACAGGTCCTCGAAGGCCTGTTCGTCCACCTGCGTCAGCTCGTGGCACAGGTCGATGAAGTTGCGGCGGCTGATCGGGACCTGGCGCTTCGGGTCCGGCTTGGCCGGGGGAGTGAAGTCCGGCTCGTAGGGGACCTTCGGGTCGCAGCGCACTCCGTAGAAGTTCTGGACGCGTCGCTCGGTGGGTAGGCCGTTGTCGTCCCAGCCCATCGGGTAGAACACCTGCTTGCCGCGCATGCGCTGGTAGCGGGCCACGAGGTCGGTGTGGGTGTAGCTGAACACGTGGCCGACGTGCAGCGAGCCCGACACCGTCGGCGGCGGGGTGTCGATGCTGAATACGTCGTCTCGGGAATCCGGCCGCTGGAAGGCGTACGTCTTCTCGTCGCGCCAGACCTTGCTCCACTTCGCCTCTAGTCCTTCGAGGACAGGCTTGTCGGGCAGGCCGCGCTGGTCGTGTGCAGTCATGCGTGCGATCTTAGTGAACGCGGCAAGGGCAAAGCGAAACCGCCGCCCCGGTCTGGGACGGCGGCTGAGGTGGCGGCGACGGATCAGCCGATGGTTTCCTCGATCGCGCGCAAGATGTCATCGGGGGTGGGCTGGATCAAGACCTCCTGGGTGTCCTGGTCAAAGAACTCGAGCCGCTGGTCACCCACGAGATACGTGGGCGTGGAGCCGATCTGCTCCTCGTTGAACATCTCGTTGGAGTTCTTGACGAACTCAGCGAACGCCTTGCTGTCGTAGAGTTCTTGAAACTTGGTGAGGTCCTCGCCCTCAATGCCGACGGCCGCGGGGAAGTCGACCCGCAGCTGCTGGTCGCTGTAGCCGGCGCCGTTGGAGGACTGCTGCGAGTACACGTGCGAGTGGTACTCGCGGAACTTGCCGACGGCGTCCGCCGCGGCCGCAGCCATGGAGGAGTTGGTTGAGGAGTCGTTCATGGCGTTTATCTCCATGAAGGTGGCGTAGCGGATCTCCAAGGTGATCTCGCCGCGGTCGATCAGTTCGTGGAACGCGGGGCCGTATGCCTCCTCGCGGGCCGCGCAGGCAGGACACTGGAAGTCCTCGTACACGACGACGTGGGGTGCGTCCTCGGCTGGCTCGGCGTCCTGGCTGACGATCTCGATGCCGAAGCCCTCGGTGGCGTTCGGGGGCGTCTGCTGGCTGGCGGTCTGCTCGCGGTTCTGGCCGAGCGTCTGGACGATCACTATGGCCAGGATGACGATGACCACGAGGCCGATGCCGCCCAGGCTGAAGCCCAGGATCCTGGAGTTGCGCTTGCGTCGTTCCTCGAGTTCCTGCTGCTGACGCAGCGCCGCCCGCTTGCTGAGGCCTGAGTTGTTGGCCATGTTCTCGTTCCTGTTCCTTGCTGCTCGGCCGTACCGGGTGCGCCACGGTTCCGCGCACCCACGACAGGATAGTTGTCCGAACAAGTATCCCGCACCACCAGTAACAACGCGCGGCAGCCCGAAGTGGTTCCCCGCCCCGACCGGTACGATTGCCTCCATCATGAACCAGTCTCACGCGGACCTCGTCGCCGCACTCACGAGCCGCTGGCCCGAGCACCGGGTCGCCCCAAGCCTCAAGCGCATCAGTGCCCTGATGGACCTGCTGGGCGACCCGCAGCACACGGTCCCGGTGATCCAGGTGGCGGGCACCAACGGCAAGGGCTCCACCGCCATCATGATCGACTACCTCCTGCGCGCGGCCGGCCTGCGCGTCGGGCGCTTCGCCAGCCCGCACCTGAGCCATGCCCGGGAGCGGATCAGCATCGACGGCGAACCCATCAGCGAGGAGCGCTTCGGGGAGGTCTGGCACGAGATCGAGCCGTTCGTGCAGATGGTGGACCAGCAGGGGCACGACGGCGTGGACATGACCTTCTTCGAGGTCATCACGGGCATGGCCTACGCGGCCTTCGCCGACGCACCGGTCGACGTCGCCGTCGTCGAGGTCGGCCTGGGCGGGCGCTGGGACGCCACCAGCGTGGTCACGCCCAAGGTCTCGGTCATCTGTCCGGTCGCGCTGGACCACACCCACATCCTGGGCAAGAACCTCACAGAGGTGGCCGCGGAGAAGGCGGGCATCATCAAGCAGGGCAGCACCGCAGTCCTCGCCGGCCAGGATCCGGAGGCGGCGAAGGTGCTGCTGGCCCGTGCCGTCGAGGTCGGGGCGCAGGTGCGGGCCGAGGGCGTGGACTTCTCGCTGCTCGAGCGCGCCGTCGCCGTAGGTGGGCAGCTGCTGCGCATCGACACGGTCAGCGGCGCGGTCGGGGACGTGTTCCTGCCGCTGTTCGGCGAGCACATGGGACGCAACGCGGCGCTCGCCGTCGCGGCCGTCGAGGCGTTCCTCGGCGGCAAGCCGCTCAACCCGGAGATCGTCAAGGAAGGACTCGGGGCCGTTGAGGCGCCGGCCCGCCTGGAACTCGTCCGGCGCTCGCCCGCCATCGTGGTGGACACGGCCCACAACCCGCATGCCGCCCGCGCCACGATCGACGCCGTGGCCGAGTCGTTCGCGTTCGCGCCGCTCGTTGGAGTGGTTGCGATGATGCAGGACAAGGACGCGGAGGCCGTCCTGAAGATCTTCTCCGAGCAGATGGAGCAGGTGGTCATCACCCGGACCGCCAACTCGCCGAGGGCCATGGACGTTGACGAACTGGCCGAGCTGGCCGAGGAGATCTGGAACCCGGCCCGCGTCCACCGCGCCGGGCGCATGGCCGACGCCATCGAACTGGCCACCATGCTTGCTGACTCTGCGGGTTCGCACTCGGGCGTGCTGGTCGCGGGTTCCGTGATCGCCGCCGGCGAGGCGCGTGACCTGCTGGTCTCCGAGGGCGACGACCGGGCGGTGGACGTGCTGTGACGCTTTCACCCAACAATCCGATCCGCTCGGCACTGATGTCCGTCCTGGTCTTCGAGATCATCGTGTTCTGGCTCGCGTTCGCGGGGATGGTCCAGATCTCGGGCGTCTCGGTGGCGGCGGCCGTGGCGTGGACCACTGCCGCGTCGGTGCTCGCACTCCTGGGCTCGATGGGACTGCGCAGGGGCTGGGGCTACTGGTTCGGCTGGGCAGCCCAGGCGGCCGCCGTGGCGCTGGGGCTGCTGACGCCCTGGATGTATGCCATGGGTATTGTGTTCGCATTGATCTGGATCATGTCGTTCGTGCTGGGCAAGCGGTTGGACAATCGCCCCGCCGGCGATGGAGCGTGAGGAGCGCAATGGCTGAGCAGACCTTCGTAATCATCAAGCCCGACGCCGTAGCCGGCGGCCACGTGGGCAACATCCTCGCCCGGTACGAGGACGCCGGCCTGCGGATCGTCGCGCTGGAGCAGCGCACCATCGACGGTGAGTTCTCCGACCGCCACTACGTCGAGCACCTCGAGCGTGACTTCTACCCGCCGCTGCGGGTCTTCATGACATCGGGGCCGCTGGTCGCAGGGATCCTCCAGGGTGACGACGCCGTCGCCCGCGTCCGTGAGATCAACGGCGCCACCGACCCGAGCAAGGCTGCGGCGGGCACGATCCGCGCCGACTTCGCCACCTCCACCCGCGAGAACTGCGTCCACGGCTCCGACTCCGTCGAGTCCGCGGCCAAGGAGATCGCGCTCTGGTTCCCGGGCCGGTGACCGGACCCGGCCCCGAGACGGGTCCCGGTGGTGTGCCGGGGCCGCCGCCACCGGCGGGCGGCAACTGGGCACCGCCCGGGACGTGGCGGCCGCCGGCGCAGCAGCCGCACGCCGGGTTCCCGCCCCCGGTGCAGCAACCGCTGCGCGCCGGGTTCCCGCCGCCGGTGCAGTACCAGCGGCCGATCGCGGTGCGTCCACCCGCACTGCCCACGCAGCCGCGGGAGTACCAGGAGTTCTGGCGGACCCCGGGCGTCCCGGTGTGGAAGCCGCTGGTCGCGGTGCTGCTCGGGGCGGTCGGCTTCCTCCTGATCTCGCTCCTGGTCTCGGCCGCAGGCATCTTCTACGACATCGCCACCTCCGGCACCACGATCGACGAGGTGCTGGCGGGACTCCTCGAGGGCGAGATCTCGCAGGCGGTGTTCGTCGCCAACAGCGTGGCGCTGGGCCTGATGGTGGCGCTGTCGTTCCTGCTGCAACGCATCGTCGGGCAGCCGCCGGGCTTCCTGAGCTCGGTGGTCGGTCGGGTCCGGTGGCGTTGGATGCTCACCTGCTTCGGGATCTCGATCGTCGCGGTGGGCCTCCTGACCGCCGTCGAGTTGGCCCTCGTGGGCTGGGACGGACTCAACCTCGCCCCGCAGCCGGGCTGGCCGCTGCTCCTCCTGGCAATCCTCCTCGTGACGCCTTTCCAGGCGGCGGGGGAGGAGTACCTGGTCAGAGGAGTCCTGTTCCGGGCAGTGGGTGCCCTGCTCCCGCACCGCTTGTTGGGGCTCGCGCTGGGCGCCGTCGTCAGCAGCCTCGTGTTCGTGCTGCTCCACAGCGCCGCCGACCCATGGCTGAACCTCGTCTACTTCTGCATGGGGTTGCTGTTCTGCCACCTGACCTGGCGCACGGGTGGCCTGGAGGCCGCCGTCGCGATGCACGCGGCCAACAACCTCCTCGGGCTGGCCTTCGTCCCGTTCCAGGAGTGGGGCGGGATCTTCGACCGCAGCGAGGGCGTCGCCGGACCCGAGGTGCTGATCCAGCTGGTGCTGCTCGTGGCCGCAGGCGTGGTCATCGAGGTCCTCGCCCGACGACGTGGGATCGTGAGGCGCTCGGCCCCGGCCGCCGACCGCGCCATCTGAGAGCCCCACCGCGGGCGAGGCCGTCCGCGGCACGCCGCGCAGGCGCGCCTCACAGGGCCGACTCCCACCAGCGCAGCACACGCAGCGCGCTGAGCGTCACCCACTTCGACGGCTCCCCGGCCGGGCCGTCGACGTCGAACCAGACCCGCCCCGGCAGCACGTAGTCGCGTGCCCAGGTCCCGTCCGGGCGACGCCTGGAGGCGATCAGGTCCACCGCCCCCGCCAGCCGCGGGTCGGGGGCGCTGCCCGCCAGCAGCGAGGCGTCCCGGAAGTAGTCGGCCGCGTTCAGCGCGCTGTAGACGTGCCGCGGCGGGTGGGTGAACCGGGCCACGAACGGCCCGACGGCCTCGCCGTCGGAGAGGCGGTGCATCAGCCCGCGTTCGAGGAGGTACTCCTCCCCCCGCCGACGCGCCGCCCGCAGCTCGTCGCTGCCACCGGTGATCCGCTCGTGGTCCAGCAGCCCCTTCAACGCGTTCAGTGTGGAGTGGAACGACGATCGCCGCGAGCCCTGCACCCACTCGCAGTTCCAGCCGCCGTCGTCGAGCTGGTGCTCGGGGAACCAACTGGCGATCCTTGTGACGTCCACCCCCAGCCACGCACCGTTGGCGAGCGTCAACGCGTTGATGCAGACGTCCACCTCGCCGTCCCAGTAGGGCAGGTTCTCGTACTCCCACCTGGAGTTGCGCGCCAGCCGCTCCGCGGTGTCCCCGAGGGCCTCGGGCTCCACCCCCCAATCCCTGAGGGAGAACAGGGACCAGGTGGTGGCGGTCCAGGGTTGGCCGTCGTCGGCGAAGTCCGCCTCCGTGACGTCGGCGGGGAAGTACGCGCCCCCGGCCCACTGCCCGTCAGGATCCTGTCTCGCCAGCAGTTCCGCGCCGTGGCCCTGCGTCGCGACACGGGACCGTGTTGCCCGCCAGGTCTCCTCCGGTGCGCCGGACAGGTCCCGCTCCACCTGCCAGCGCAGTGCGGGATCGGAGTCCAGCAGCCACTCCACGACCTCTTCGTCGTCCATGGTGCAACGCTACGTCCGAACCGGGTCGCACGCACCCCTCAGCCCTGGTTCGAGATCCGCTCGCCCACGAACTCCAACAGCCTCGGGTCCGCCGAGGCCAGCACCTCGACCACCTCGTCGCCCGTGCAGGTCACGAGCTCGATCCTCAGCGTGCCCTCGGCCCGGGAGGCCACGCGCCAGTTGGCGCCGGCGGCCTCCCAGCGCCGGAGTTTTGCGACGGGGTCTGGAATCTCGGCCATTGCCCAACCGTAGGCCTCGTGGGCGGGGTCATGGGCATTTCCACACACCCGGGTTATCCTGATCCCGCCATGACTGTCACCGCGCCGAAGCACTCCCTGTTCC
Source organism: Tessaracoccus rhinocerotis (assembly GCF_007197885.1). Classification (GTDB taxonomy): domain Bacteria; phylum Actinomycetota; class Actinomycetes; order Propionibacteriales; family Propionibacteriaceae; genus Arachnia; species Arachnia rhinocerotis. Next base: position 347,413 of record NZ_VKKG01000001.1, on the reverse strand, counting down.
CCCAGCTCGAGCCCCTGCTCGCCAGCGTCAGCAAGCCCATCCAGTACGTGGGAGGGGAGCACAACAGCGTCGTCAAGGACTGGGACGCCGCCGAGGTCCGTTGGTGCCTGTCCTACCCGGACGCCTACGAGGTGGGCCAGCCGAACCAGGGCGTCGCCATCCTGTACGAGATCCTCAACGAGCAGGACTGGATCCTGGCCGAGCGCACCTACTGCGTGTGGCCGGACATGGAGAAGGCGATGCGGGAGCACGGCATCCCGCAGTTCACGCTGGACGCGCACCGCCCGGTCGGATCGTTCGACCTGCTCGGGGTGTCCTTCGCGACCGAACTCGGCTACACCAACCTGCTGCAGATCATCGACCTGGCGGGCATGACCCTGCGCGCCGCCGACCGCGGCGACGACGAGCCACTGGTGGTGGCTGGCGGGCACGCCGCATTCAACCCCGAACCGATCGCCGACTTCATCGATCTGGCCGTGCTGGGCGACGGCGAGGAGGCCTGCCTGCTGATCTCCCAGATCATGCGCGAGTGGAGGGCCGAGGGCAGCCCCGACGGCCGCGACGGCATCCTGCTGCGGCTGGCGGAGACGGGCGCCTTCTACGTCCCGAAGTTCTACGACGTCGACTACCTCGCCGACGGACGCATCCAGCGGGTGGCCCCCAACCGCCCCACCGTCCCCTTCCAGGTGCGCAAGCACACCCTCATGAACCTGGACGAGTGGCCCTACCCCGCCAAGCCCATCGTGCCCATGGCTGAAACCGTCCACGAGCGCTACTCGGTGGAGATCTTCCGGGGCTGCACCCGCGGCTGCCGCTTCTGCCAGGCCGGCATGATCACGCGGCCGGTGCGGGAGCGCAACATCCAGACCATCGGCAAGATGGTGGCCGGCGGGCTGAAGTCGACCGGCCTCGAGGAGATCGGGCTGCTCAGCCTCTCCAGCGCGGACCACTCCGAGATTGCCGAGGTCACCAAGCAGCTCGCGGACCGCTACGAGGGCAGCAACGTCTCCCTATCGCTGCCGTCCACGCGGGTCGACGCGTTCAACATCGACCTCGCCAACGAGTTGTCGCGCAACGGTCGACGCTCCGGCCTCACGTTCGCGCCGGAGGGTGGCAGCGAGCGGATGCGCAAGGTGATCAACAAGATGGTCACAGAGGAGGACCTGATCAACACCGTGGCGGCCGCGTTCAGCAACGGCTGGCGGCAGGTGAAGCTGTACTTCATGTGCGGGCTGCCCACGGAGACCGACGAGGACGTCCTCGAGATCGCGGACCTGGCCTCCAAGGTGATCCAGGTGGGCCGGGAGAAGTCCGGCACCAAGGACATCCGTTGCACGGTTTCCATCGGCGGGTTCGTGCCCAAGCCGCACACCCCCTTCCAGTGGGCCGCGCAGGCCGACGTCGAGACCATCGACAACCGGCTCCAGCTGCTGAAGGACAAGATCCGGCAGGACCGCAACTACGGCAAGGCCATCGGGCTGCGCTACCACGACGGCAAGCCCGGGATCATCGAGGGCCTGCTCTCGCGCGGCGACCGCCGCGTGGGCCGGGTGATCGAGCGTGTCTGGCGGGAGGGCGGCAAGTTTGACGGCTGGAGCGAGCACTTCAGCTACGAGCGCTGGACGCAGGCCGCCGCGGAGGAACTGGCTGCGTTCGGGATCGACCTCGACTGGTACACCACCCGCGAGCGCGGCTACGAGGAGGTCCTGCCCTGGGACCACCTCGACGCCGGGCTCGACCGCGACTGGTTGTGGGAGGACTGGCAGGACTCGCTGGACGAGGTCTCCGTGGAGGACTGCCGCTGGACGCCGTGCTTCGACTGCGGCGTGTGCCCGGAGCTGGACACGGAGATCCAGATCGGTCCCACCGGGGCGAAGCTGCTGCCGCTCACGGTGGTCAACTCATCACTGGCCTGAGCGGCCCACCATGTGGTCCTCGATGAACCACACTCGGCACGAGAAGTAGCCGGCCACCGTCATCGGGACCATCAGCGCGACGAGGATCCACAGCGAGAGCGTCCAGGTTCCGGTCAGGCCGCCGAGAGCGCCGAACACCACGGGCCCGAAGGCTGCGATCAGGTAGCCGACGGACTGGGTGAAGCTCGACAGGGCGGTGGTGCCGCCCGAGGACCTGGAGCGCATGCCCAGCAGCGCGAGGATCAGCGGGAACGACGCCGTGCCGAGTGCGAGGAAGACCGCCCACAGCCAAGGCAGCGTCATCGGGTCGTACAGCAGCCCGAACAGCCCAACCGCCAGGCATCCCATGATCGTCAGGAACAGCCCTACGGGGGCTTGCTTGCGGACCGCGTATCGCGGCACCCAGAACGCGAGCGGGATCCCGACGCCGGTCGCGATCCCCAGCATCACCCCGGCGTTGACCTGGGTCATGCCGGCGTCCTGGTAGACGGTGGGCAGCCACCCGAAGATCGTGTAGGCGTACGTGCTCTGGAGCCCGAAGAACACGGCCATCGCCCACCCCATGCGGGTGCGTGCGACGGCACCGAAACCGATGTGACCGGTGGCGCTGGCGCGGGCGTGCCTGCCGGAGTTGTGGGCCAGCATGGGGATCCAGCACACCGCCGCGGCCACGGCGACGGCGACCCCGGCGGTGAAGGCCGCTCGCCAGCCGCCCAGCGCGTTGGCCAGCGGCACCGTGCCGATGCTGGCGGCGGTCACGCCCACCGACATCAGCAGCGAGTACAGCGCCGTCGCCAGGCCCACCCTGCCCGGGAAGTGGTGCCTGACGAGGCTGGGAAGCAGGATGTTGCAGGTGGCCATCCCGCCCAACGCCAGGATCGACAGCAGCAGGAAGGCCCAGCCGGATTCCACCCAGGCGCGGGCCAACTGGCCGGTGATGAGGGCCACCAGGCCCGCAGCCACCGTGAAGTGCATCCCGATCCGGCGGGAGATCTCGGGCGTCAGCGCCCCGAAGACGGCGAAGCACACCGTGGGCAGCGAGGTCAGCAGACCGGCGGTGGTGGCTCCGAGTGACAGGTCGGCCGTGATGTCGGTCAGGACGGGCCCGACCGAGACGGCCACGGGCCGCAGGTTGAACGCCAGCACCAGGACCGCCACCAGGACGAGCCAGTGGGTGCGGCCCTGCGGCGAGGACCCGGACGAAGTCATGGGCGCAACACTAGTGCCAGCAAGAACCTGAAAGATGGTTCAGGTTTGCTCGGATTGTGGTTATGCTCTTGCCACCGGGGCGCGACGTGGCTCCCCGCACCTGAGTCCGGAGGAGACCCGATGACGACTCTCGAAGGCATCGCCGCGCGCAGGGTCCGGACCCCGCGGCTGACCGTGAACGTCCTCGAGCGGGACGGCGACGACGAAGCGGCCCCGCCGGAGCGCACGGTCGCCCTGGTGCACGGGAACGTCTCCTCGTCCCTGTTCTGGCAACCCTTGATGTTGGACCTGCCGGACGACCTCCGCGTGATCGCCGTGGACCTGCGCGGCTTCGGTGGCACGGACCGACTACCGGTGGACGCCACGCGCGGGGTGCGGGACTTCTCGGACGACCTGCACGCCACCCTGGCCGAGCTCGGCATCCGATCGCCCCACCTGGTCGGCTGGTCCATGGGCGGGGGAGTGGTGATGCAGTACGCGCTGGACCACCCGGTCGAGAGCATCACCCTGCAGGCGCCGGTCTCGCCCTACGGGTTCGGCGGCACCCGCCGCGACGGAACCCGCCTCTCGGACGACGACGCGGGCACCGGGGGTGGTGGCGCGAACCCCGACTTCATCGCGAGCCTGCGCTCGGGCGACACCACCGCGGACTCGCCGACCTCGGCACGCAGCGTCTTCCGGTCCAGCTACGTAGCAGCCGGCCACCGCAGCGAGCTCGAGGACCTCTGGGTGGAGTCCATGCTCACCACCTCCACCGAGCCGGGCAACTACCCGGCAACTCCGTCCCCAGCCAGAGCTGGCCCGGCTTCGCCGCCGGTACCGACGGCTTCCTCAACACGATGGCACCCGGGTACTTCAACACCTCCGGCATCGTTGCCCTCGAGCCCAAGCCGCCCATCCTGTGGATCCACGGTACGGCCGACGCCATCGTCTCCGACGCGTCCTTCTTCGACCTCAACCACCTGGGAGCCCTGGGCGTGGTCCCCGGCTGGCCGGGCGGCGACGTCGCGCCCGCGCAGGAGATGGTGGCGCAGACCCGCGACGTCCTCGACGGCTACCGGGCGCGGGGCGGACGGGTCACCGAACTGCTGCTGGAGGGGGTGGGCCACTCGCCACACCTCGAGAGCCCGAAGGAGGTCCGAGACGCGATCGTCGCAATGGTCAGGGGTTGAGGCCCTCCGACGTCCGCTCCCGGCGATGCCGTGCAACCGCGGACTTGCGTACACTCACGCCCGTGATGAGTCGCCAGCCCCCCGTCCAGCAGCCGCCCCCGGTGCAGAAGTTGCGCCTTCGCTATACGAAGCGGGGAGTGGCGCGCTTCACCTCGCACCGCGACTTTGGCCGCGCGCTCGAGCGCGCCCTGCGCCGGGCCGAGGTTCCGATGGCCTACTCGTCCGGGTTCACCCCCCACCCCCGCATCTCCTACGGCAGCGCGGCGCCCACGTCGGCAGCCTCCGAGGCCGAGTACGTCGAGCTCGGCCTCAATGAGCGCTGCGACCCGCAGAAGCTGGTCGCCGCACTCAACGAGGTACTGCCGACGGGCTTCGTCGTCCTCGACGCCGCGGAGGCGGTCAAGGCCTCCCTCGGTGACCTGTTGTCCGCTTCCGACTGGGAGATCCGGCTCCAGGGCGCCGAACCGGGAGTGCTCGCCGTGGCCGTCGCCGCCTTCCTGGAGCGGGAGGAACTCACCGTCGAGCGGATGACGAAGAACGGCATGCGCAGCTTCGACGTCCGCGGTGCCGTCGTCGCGATTCGGGCCGTCTCCGACGAGGTGATCGCCCTGCGCTCGTTGCAGCAGCAGCCGCTCGTGCGACCAGACGACGTGGTCTCGGCGCTGCGGCAACTCGAACCGCGCGTGCCCGAGGGTCTGCCGCTGTTGACGCGACTCGCGCAGGGCCCCCTCGAGGGAAACGAGGTCGCTGATCCACTGCGTCCTTGACCCACCCGCCGCCGCGGCTTGCAGCACCGGAGATAACGATTCGGTAACGACCTCGACGGGTTGCCCGGGGAGGCAGGGTGGATCACGCACCGCTTTGATCACTGCGCGTGCGTGCGCGCGATAAACGATCCCCGGCGATCCGTCAAGGGGTTGGGGATGATCCGGGGTGCTCGTTAGGTTGGCGGAGATCCAAGCCGACTTTCAGGGGAGCCCCTCATGTTCAACACCTTCAACCCACGCCGCCGTGCCCGCGCACTCGTCGCCGCCGTGGGCGCCACCGCACTCGCACTGACCGCCTGCTCCGGCGACGGTGGCGAGGAGACCACCGGCGGTCAGGACCTGGGACTCATCAACGACGGCACCCTCGTGGTGGCGATGAGCGGCGAGTTCCAGCCCTTCAGCTACTTCGAAGGCAACGAGCTCACCGGCTTCGACTACGACATCGGGGTGGCCATCGCCGAAGAGCTCGGCCTCGAGCCCGACCCCCAGACCGGAGCCTTCGACACGCTCATCGGCGGCGTCCAGGCGAACCGCTACGACGTGCTGATCGCCTCGATGACACCCACCGAGGAACGGGACCAGGCCGTCGACTTCACCGACAGCTACTACGTCTCCGGCGCACAGGCCTTCGTGTCTTCCGACAGCGAGTGCACCGACATCACCCAGATGGACTCGCCCGTCATCGGCGTCGCCAGTGGCACCACCTACCAGACCTACCTGGAGGACGAGGGCGGCGAGTGGGTGGGCGAGGTGCGTACCTTCTCCTCCGACGTCACCGCGCTGCAGGACGTGGCCACCGGGCGCCTCGACGCCGCGATGACCGACCGCAACGTCGGCCTGCACCAGATCCAGGAGTCCGGTCTCGACATCGTCGAGTGCGGCGGCCCGCTGTACACCGAGGAGCCCGCCTTCGCCGTCAAGGAGGGCAACTCTGCCCTGCAGGAGGCGCTGAACGAGGCCCTTGCCGCAATCAAGGAGGACGGCACCTACGCGGAGATCTCCGAGAAGTACTTCGGCAAGGACATCTCCACCGCCGAGACCGACGGCTGAGGACTGCCGTGGACGGATTCTTCGAGCTGTTCGCCGAGTACGCACCGCTGTTCCTCGAGGCGTCCTGGGTAACCCTGCGGCTGACTGCCGCGGCGCTGCTGATGGCCATGGTCGGGGGCGCGCTCGTCTCCGCCCTGGCCATGAGCCGGGTCCGCATCCTGAAGTGGATCGCGACCGTCTACATCGGGATCGTCCGGGGCACGCCGCTGATCACGCAGATCTTCATCATCTACTTCGGGCTCGCCTACATCATCACGCTCCCCGCCTTCTGGGCGGGTGCGCTGGCGCTGGCCTTCCACAACTCCGCCTACATCGCCGAGATCATCAGGTCCGGCTTCCAGGCGGTCCCGAAGGGCCTGGTCGAGGCGGCGCGATCGCTCGGCATGTCCCGGGCCAAGACCCTCAAGCGCGTGCAGGCGCCCCTGGCGCTGCGGACCACTCTGCCCGTGCTGGGCAACCAGTACATCATCGCAGTGAAGGACTCCTCGCTGGTCTCCTTCATCGGCATGACGGAGTTGTTCCAGACGTCGCGCAACATGGCGGCATCCACCTACCAGCCACTGACGGCCTACATCGTCGTGGCGGTCTACTACCTGGTGATCGTGCTCGCCCTGACCGCTCTGGTCAGCTGGCTGGAACACCGGCTCAGCGCACACAGGAGGCCTGCAGCAGCATGAGTGACAACGCAACCCACCCGCCCGTGGGCGAAGAGGTCATCGTCCACATGGAGAACATCGTCAAACGCTTCGGCCGGACGACGGTTCTCGACGGGATCGATCTCGACGTCCACCAGGGCGAGGTGGTCACCCTCATCGGGCCCTCCGGCGCCGGCAAGAGCACCCTGTTGCGCTGCGTCAACGGGCTGGAGCGCATCAGCGACGGCCGCATCGAGGTGGACGGGCAGCGCCTTTCCTACTCGGAGGCGGACATCAACCGCCTGCGCGCCCACATCGGCATGGTGTTCCAGCAGTTCAACCTCTTCCCGCACATGACCGTCATGGAGAACATCATGGTGGCCCAGCGTGAGGTGCTCGGCCGCAGCGCGGACGAGGCCCGGGAGCGCGGCGAGACCCTGCTGGAGCGCGTCGGACTGGCGCACAAGGCGAAGGCCTACCCGGGCAACCTGTCCGGCGGTCAGCAGCAGCGCGTGGCGATCGCCCGGGCGCTGGCAATGGACCCCACGGTCATGCTCTTTGACGAACCCACCTCGGCCCTCGACCCGGAACTGGTGGGTGAGGTGCTCGACGTGATGCGCACCCTCGCCGACGAGGGCATGACCATGATGGTGGTGACCCACGAGATGCGCTTCGCGCGCAACGTCGCCGACCGCATCGTCCTCCTGGCCGACGGCGGCATCGCCGAGCAGGGCCCGCCCGAGCAGGTGCTGGACTCACCCAGCAGCGAGCGCGGACGGACCTTCCTCGAGGAGCTCCTCAACCACTGATGCCGGCCGGAAGGGCCCTTGGGTCGACGGGTGGAACACCTGTTCCAGATCCTCCCAGGCCGCCGCCCGTGCGAAAACCGGGACCCGGGCGCGTGGGGTGCTGGTAGCCACCACGCCACCGCCGACGACACGGGCGCCCGTCCACACGTCGACCCAGTCGCCGTCGGGGAGGAACACCGGCCAGTCGCCGCCCGGTTCCAGCACGGGCGCCACGAGCAGGTCGCCGAGCAACCACTGGACGTGCTCCCACACACGCGCGTCCTCGGGGTGCTCGAACCAGAGTGGCCGCATCAGCGGCGCGCTGGTGGCGACAGTCGCGGCGGCCTGGCGCGCCAGGTAGGGCACCAGGCGTTCGCGTAGGTGCACCAGCTCCCTGACCTCGCCGACAACGGCATCGTCCCCCGTCAGTTCGGCGACGTTCCACGGGGTGCGGTCCCTGGCGGGGCGACGGTGGTGGTTGAACTCCGAGTGGTACTGCATGATCGGCACGAAGACACTCGCCGCCATCGCCCTCACGTAGAGCTCGGGCTCCGGCACCGGCCCGGAGAAGCCCGCGACGTCCCAGCCCCAGTAGACGATGCCGGAGGCGGCCGCCGAGAGCCCGGCGAGCATCGACCAGCGGAACGCCTCCCAGGTCGAGTTCTCGTCGCCGGCCCAGAACGCGCCGTGCGCCTGCGAGCCGGTGAACCCGGCTCGGCTGAAGGTGACGGGTGCCTTGCCGGCGGACTCCAGCAGCTTCCCGTACGCCGCCGCGTAGGCGACCGGGAGCCTGTTGTTCGACTCGGCGCCGGTGCTGCCGTCGAGGTAGCGCAGGTCGGCACCCCAGGCGTGCTCGCCACCGTCGGTCTTGAAGCCGTCGATGCCGAGGTCCTCGACCAGGTAGCGGCGCTTGTCCGTCCACCACTCGGCAGCACGCTCGTCGGTGAGGTCGGGCATCAGGGCGAGCGGGAACCACCACCCGCGGTTCCGGTAGGGCCGGAGCTTGCCGTCGGGGCCCTGTTCCCGGATCAGGACGCCCTCGCGGACGGCAGCCTCGGCGTCGGCCCTGGCCTGCCCCTGCGGGTGCGGACGCATCTTCAGCAGAGGGATCTGCCACAGGTGCACCTTCGTCCCGGCAGCGTGCAGTGCGTCCACCATCGCCTTCGGGTCGGGCCAGGCGCCCTCGGCCGGGAACCGGAAGTCCGCCAACCGCAGGGGCCCACCGTCGGCTCGCAGGTCGTAGGTGGCGTCCCGGAAGGCGGTGAAGGTGCTCTCGTCGCTCCAGGCCTCGATCACGACCGACCCGACGGGGATGTCGTGCTCGGCATGGAGCGCCATCTGTCGCTCGACCTCGGCCTGGGTGTTCCACTCATTGCCGCTGGCCCACAGGCGGAACACCCAGTCCGGCATCTGCTTCGGGCGACCGACCTCGGCCAGGAATGAGTCGAGCACCTGGGTCGGCGTCCCCGGGTACAGGGCCAGCTCCAGCTGGCCGTCGCCGAGTTCGGACTCCACGACCAGCCGCGTGCCGTCCGAGGCGCCGACGTCGAACCAGACGCGCCGCGACGTGCGGACGTGGAAGCCCCAGCCTGCGCCGCCGACGACGTGGGCGAAGGGCATGGGCAGGTAGGTGCGCCGGTGCGCGCCCTGCGACTTGTACTGCTCGAAGACGACGGAGTCCAGGTGCGCGCCGCGGTGGTCGAGGGCGTCGAAGCGCTCCCCGAACCCGGCCACGTGCTCGCCGGGGGCCAGCGGCAGCGCGAACCTGATCCTCAGTGCCCGCTCCCCGTCGTCGAGCACCTCAAGGTCCGACGGCACGATCCCGTCGACGGCCCCGACCACTTCGAGCGTGTCGGGGTCCGCGGGGCGCCACTGTGCCACCCGGCACTCGAACCAGCGCGTGGTGGTGGTCCCGTCGCTGAATCGGTAGCGCAGGCTTGCCCCCGCGGGAACCTCCGGCAGCACCACCTCCCAGCCGCCCGCGGAGCGTCCCTGCTTCGCCTGCGCGGAGGCGAGGTGGCCACCGCTGACGTCCTGGCCCCGGGAGGAGCGGGGGACCGGTGACAACCGGTGGTGCTCGGTCCGGACGTCACCGGCGAGGCGCACCTCGAGTTCCAGTCCCACCGAGGCCACGTCGCCGGAGGTGCGCACGCCCAGGCGCAGCGGCTGGCCCGCGACGGGATGGACGGGGGAGCGCTGCTCGGTGTCCTCGGAGTAGGGGTGGCCAGAGCCGAGCGGGCGGTGGCGGATCATCGGGTCTCCTCGATCTCGACGGCGAGCCGCAGCAGCATGGCGTGGCTCCACAGCAGGGGGGTGGCGACGGTGCCCCAGCGGTCGAGCCACTCCTGGCGGAACGACTCGTCCAGCAGGTGCTCCTCGACCTGTTCGGGGAGCATCAGGTCATTGCCGGCGGTGGCGGCGGCCCAGTCCAGGGCCCGGCGGGCGGCCTCGCGGTCGCCGACCGCGAGCTGCGCCAGGCCGAGGAAGCAGGTCAGCAGAGGCCAACGGCCCCCGCCGTAGAAGGTGTCGGCCCGGAAGCGGTGCACGCCGCCGTCGACGGCGAGCTCACGTTCGACCGCGGTGAGGGTGCCAATGGCCACCGGCGAGTCCGCGTCGAGGACGCGCAGCGGCGCGACCAGTGCGCTGAGGCTGCCGTCGAGGGCGGGGTTCCCCAGCCACTTCGTCAGGTGCCCGTCAACGGTGCCCTCGTCGGCCAGCACGCGATCGATCCGGGTGCGCGTCTCGCTTGCCCGGGCCGCACGATCGCCGTCGACCAGTCCCGCGTCCACGGCCGCCGACAGACCCGCCGCGATGCAACCGAGCGTGGAGACGTGCACGTGGGCGCTGTTCTCCTCCCACCAGTCGAAGCAGGGGCGGTCCCACGAGCTGACCAGGTAGTCCACCGTCAGTTCCGCCGCGTCCCGCCAGGGCGAGACGTCGATGCCGTGCCGTTCGCAGTGCTCCACCAGGGCCCACAGCCAGGTGCCGTAGCCGTCGAGCTGGAAGTCCCACCAGTAGTCCTCACCCAGCTCGCCGGTGAAGGTGTAGCGGGCCGGGAGCATCTGGTCGCCCGACAGGGGCGTCCCCGCGGCTGCCGCGGCGACGACCGCACGGATCCGGTCCCGGTGCTTGTCCAGCACCATGGCGCACCACTCGAAGAAGGCGGTGGCGGAAGCCACCTCCCCGGACGAGGAGACGCCGTCGGCGATGAACGCCCCGTCGCGGAACCAGCAGTAGCCCTTGTAGGCCGAGAAGGTGGGGCTCGCCGGGTAGGCGCCACCCTCGTCCTGCAGGGAGACGATCAGTTCCCGGGAGTGCGCGAGCAGCGCGTCGAGATCAGCCGTGTTGGAAACCATGGACAGGTCCTCCTGGTGGGGTGGGGCGGGCCGGAGCCCGCCCCACGAGGTGGGTGTGGGTCAGCCGAGCAGCGCGTTGACGCGTTCCTCGGCCGAGGCGACGGCGTCCGCGACGGACTTGCGTCCGGCGGCGGCCTCGGTCAGCTCCTCGGTGACGATGTCCTGCATCTCGGCCTGGGCGTCCCCGATGGACGGGGCCAGGGCGACGCCGTCGAGGGAGTCGAAGACGGCCTGCCGGTTGGCGGGGGCGTCCTGCTCGAGGTAGGCGTCGAGCTTGGCCTCGTCGCTGATCGGCGGCAGTTCCCACCCGCTGGCGAGGCGGACGTCGACCATCTCGTCGGAGCTGGTGAGGAATTCGGCGAAGGCCTGGGCGGCCTCTGGGTGTTCAGAGCCGGCGGAGACGGCCACGGCGTTGGAGAACATGGCGCTGGCCTGCTCGGCGTCGCTCGGCTCGACGGCGATGTCCCACGCGAAGTCCACGTCCGCGGCGGCGCCGAACATCCAGATGCCGGTGTGCCACATGGCGAGCTTGCCCTCGGTGAACAGGTTGGTGTCGAAGTCCGGGGTCCCGGCGCCCTGCTCGGCCGTCGGCATCGTGGTCCCGCTCTTGCTGACGAGCCACTCCGCCGCGGCGATGCCCTCCGGGGTGTTGAATGCGGCTGCGCTGCCGTCGGAGTTGAGGAACTCGCCACCGGCCTGCGCCACGGTCTTGTAGTACTCGTGGAAGCTGATGGGCTGGTAGTCGCCCCAGACCCCGGCCGCCTCGTCGGTGAGCTGCTCTGCAGCGGCCTGCTCGTCGGCCCAGGTCCACTCGGCGGTGGGGTGTTCGACCCCGGCGGCGTCGAAGAGGTCCGCGTTGTAGAACAGCACGACGGTGGAGAACGAGCTCGGCAGCGCGTACGAGGTGCCGTCGGTGGCGTACGCGTCGGCCAGGCTGGCCTGGTAGACGCTGGTGTCGACGCCCTCGAGCGGGGCTAGGACCCCGTTGGCCTGGTAAGCCGCGTAGTTGCCGTACTCGATGTCGAAGACGTCGGAGACGGTGCCGCCGGCGAGGTCGGTCTGGAGGGCGGTGAAGTAGTCGGCGTAGGGCAGCGTGGTGACGTCCACGGTGATGCCGGGGTTCGCCTCCTCGAAGGCGTCGACGATCGTGGCGAGGTTCTCCTCGTTGCCGCCGTTGGAGATGAAGTTGGTGTAGCTGATGGTCACCTCGTCGCCGCCGGTGCCGGGGTCGACGGCGGCGGTGGTGGGTGCAGCGGGGTCGGTGGCCCCGGTGGTGTCCTCGGGCTCGGCGCTGCCGGAGCAGCCCGCGACGGTGAGGGCGAGGAACGCGGCAAGGCCGGCCCTGAGCCAGTTCTTGGTGGACATGTCGTATCTCCTTCGATACCCGGTGGACCGGATCGGTGGTTGCTTCATTTGATGCCCGAACTCGCGACGCCCTGGATGACGTACTTCTGGGCGAACACGTAGATGGCGAGCATCGGGATGATGGACACGACGGAGCCGGCCATCATCACGTCCCACTGCGTCGTGTACTGGCCCTGGAGGCCTGCGAGCGCGAGTGGGAGGGTCTTGAGTTCCTCCGAGCGGAGGATGATCAGCGGCCACAGGAAGCTGTTCCAGCTGCTCATGAACGAGAACACGGTCAGCGTGGCCAGCGTCGGGCCGACCAGCGGCAGCACGATGGTGCTGAAGATCCGGAAGTGGCCGGCGCCGTCGAGTGTCGCGGCCTCGTCCAGCTCACGCGGCACCTGGTTCATGGCCTGCCGCAGCAGGAAGACGCCGAACGCGCTGGCGATGCCGGGCAGCAGGACGCCGAGGTAGGTGTCCACCAGGCCGAGGTCGCGCATCTGCACGAACAGCGGCACGATGAGCACCTGGATGGGGACCATCATCGTGGCCAGGTAGATCGCGAACACCACACCGCGGCCGGGGAACTGCAGCCGACTGAATGCGTAGGCGGCCAGTGAGCTGGTCAGCAGCTGCAGCAGCGTCTGCGCGACGGCCAGGCCCACCGAGTTCGCGATCACCCTCGCGAACGGGGTGTTCTCGAACAGCTCGGCGTAGGCCGCCATGGACGGGTTCTCCGGCAGCGAGGGGGTGGCGGACAGGCCGGCGCCGGGGGAGACCGACGTGATCACGGTCCACAGGAACGGGAAGAACATCACCGCCGCGCCCAGGACCACCACCAGGAGCAGCAGGGGGTTGGTTCGCCTCCTACGCATAGTTGACCCACCGCTTCTGGCCGCGGATCTGGATGATGGTGACGACGAGCACCAGCACGAACAGCAACCACGAAAGCGCGGCGGCCTCGCCTGCGCGGGAGTAGCGGAACGTGAGGTCGTAGATCTGCTGCACCACCACGGTGCTGGCACCCGCCGGGCCGCCGCCGGTCATGGCGTAGACCTGGTCGAAGACTTGGAATCCGTTGATCAGGGAGATCACGATCACGAAGAACGTCGACGGCGTGAGCATCGGCAGCGTGATGTTGAACAGGCGTCGCCACCAGCCGGCCCCGTCCACCGTCGCGGCCTCGTAGAGGTCCTGCGGGATGGCCTGCAACCCGGCGAGCAGGATGATCATGACGAAGCCCAGGTCCTTCCAGGCGGAGGCGAGGATGATCGACGGCATCGCCCAGGTGGGATCGGTCCACCAGCCGGGCCCGTCGATTCCGAACAGGCCGAGCGCGGCGTTGACGATCCCGACCTCGGGGTTCAGCAGCCACCGCCAGATCAGGGCCACCACGATCCAGCTGGTCACCACCGGCAGGAAGTAGACGCTCCGCAGGAGTCCCCGCAGGGGCAGCGCCTGGTTGAGCGCGAGCGCCAGCGCGAGGCCTCCGACGTACACCAGCGGCAGGTAGCCGAGGATGTAATAGAAGGTGTTGCCGAAGGCGTTGAGGGTGTCCGGGTCCTGCAGCAGCTTTGCGTAGTTGCCGAGCCCGACCCACTCCATGGGCGACAGGAGGTTCCACTTGTGCAGGCTCACCCAGAGCGCCCCGAACATCGGGTAGATGGTGAACATCGCCATGGGAACCGCGCTGGGGAGCAGGAACGCGAGCACCACCAGCGCGTACCGCAGGCGCCTGCCCGCCCGACCCGGGATGCGACGTCGGGGCTGGTCGGTGACGCTCATCGCCCGCCCCTGCCAGCGCCGCCGGAGCCTGTGAGGCGTTCGCGCACGAGCCGACCCTGCTCACCGGCCAGGCCGGCGGCGTCGAACGGGGTGGCCAGGACGAGGCTGGCGGCACCCTGTGCCCAGCGGTCGTCCTGCCAGGTCTCGACGGCCACCTCAAGGCCGCGCTTGCGGGGCATCAGGGCGGACCGGAAGGCCTCGTCGAACGCGTCCCGCCAGTGTGCCCAGGCCTCGATGCCCTCACCGAGGAGGATCAGGATCTCGGGGTCGAGGACGTTGGCCACGCCGGCGACCACGCGCCCCAGCATGCCCCCCGCCTCAGCGAACATCGCCACGCTCGCTGCATCGCCGGCATCGGCCTGGGTGCGCAGCGTGGTGATGGTGCCGCTTGCGGGGATGGTGCCCTGCTCCTTGGCGCGCCGGACCAGGGCGTCCTGCCCGATGAAGGCCTCCAGGCAGCCGCGGGCCCCGCACTGGCACTGCGGTCCCTCCCGGTCGACGGGGAAGTGGCCGATCTCGCCCGCTCCGCCGCCGTGGCCCCGCACGATGACGCCGTCGGCGATGATCCCGGCTCCGATGCCGGTTCCGATGGTCACCACCAGGACGTCCTCGTGACCGCGGGCCTGGCCGTGCAACATCTCGGCCATGGCGAGAGCGTTCACGTTGTTCTCCACAAGGACGGGCAGCTCCAGCTCCTGGCGCAGCACGTTGCCCAGCGGCGCACGGCTCCACCCCAGCTGGGTGGAGTTGACGTTGCCGAGGCTCTGGTCGTCGACGTCCGCGGGAAGGCCGACGCCGAGGCCAAGCAGTGGACGGTCGCCGCCGCCGTCGATGAACCCTCGCAGCATCCCGGCCAGCGTGGCGACGGCCGTCAGTGCGGCGGTGTCGAACGGTTCCGTGGCCGAGCGGACCACCGAGCCGTCGATCCCCACCTCCACGAAGGTGGCGTGGTCAGGAGCGACCTTCACGCCGATGGCGTGCCCTGCATCGGCGGCCAGACCCAACTGGCGCGCCGGCCGCCCGCCGTTCGACGGGGTGAACTCGAGTTCGACGATGAGCCCGTCAGCCAGCAGTTGCTTGGTGATCTGGGTCACCAGTGCAGGTGACACGCCGATCAGCCGCGCCAGTTCTGCGCGGGATGCAGGACCGTTGGCCCCGATCTGCGCGAGCACGGCCGACCGGTTGACGTCGGACTGGGACGATGCTGTGGACACTTGGGAAACCTCTTTGTTTAGGACTTAACGAAGCCTAAAACTAAGAGGATCCGATTGTCAACGCCGGTGGCTTGGAGGGGGTGGGATGCGCGGGTATGGCGTCGTCTGTGAGAGAATGGGTCCAGGTCACGCACCGCCGGTGCCGCCGGAGGCCGCTCGAGTCTGTACCGCGACGAAGAATTCGACCGCGGCTGCTCCTGAGCTGGTCCCCGTAGACCGTTGAACTTGGGTTTCTGCAGCCTCGGCTGCGCCCACTTCCGCGCACCCTGCGCATGAGGAGCCTGATGGTCGAGAACGAGAACGGCAACACAACAGAAGCCGAATCGCCCCAGAACCAGCCCACCACCCGCCGCCGCCGTGCGGCATCGCGCCCGGCCGGGCCGCCCCCGGAGGTCGCCGCACCATTCCAGGTGCCGCAGACGACCACCGCCGCCGCGGCCACTGTCGCCCCCACCGACGCCCCGGCCGAGACGCCGGCCACCACCCAGACCGCTCCCAGGCGTCGCCGCGCCACGCGCCCCGCAGGAGAGGCTGCCGCCGTCGAGACGCAGTCCGAGGCCCCGGCAGCAGCGAAGGCGAGCGCTGGCGCAACCGCGCCCGAGCAGCCTGCCGATGCAGCGGATGCCTCCCAGCCCGTGAAGAAGCCGGCCACCCGCCGTCGTCGCGCCAGCCGTGACACCGCCGCCGCCGACCCCATCGTCGAGATGGCCGCCGAGACCGCCGAGGCCGCGGCCGCAGTGCCCGAGCCCCCCAAGGAGTCCGCGCCGGAGGATCCGACGCAGCCCCCCGCGTCCGAGAACGCCGCCGAGAAGAAGCCCGCCACCCGCCGCCGTCGCGCCACCCGCGCCGCCGCCCCGGCCGAGCCCGTCGAGCAGGCCTCGCCCGCGCAGCGCGAGCTCGAGGTCGACCCGATCGCCTCCGCGCTCGAGAAGGCGCACGCGGACGTGCAGTCCGAGCCCGCCGTCGAGGACAAGAAGCCCGCCACCCGCCGTCGCCGCGACACCCGCGCCGCCGCCCCGGCCGAGCCGGTCGAGGAGTCCGCGCCGCAGGAGCCCGCAGCCGACCCCATCGCAGCCGCCCTGGACCTTGCCGCCGCCGAGTCGAAGGCCAGGCACACGCAGGTCGAGGCGCCCGAGGACAAGCAGGAGGAGCGCGAGGAGAAGCCGGCAACGCGCCGTCGCCGATCCAGCCGCGCCGCCGCGCCAGCCCCCGAGCCCGCGGCGGAGGTCGAGGAGGAGGACGTCGAGGAGGACTCCATCGGCGCAGCGCTGCGGATGGCTGAGGAGGCCGCACTGGCCCGCAAGGCGCTCGTGAGCGACCCGTTCAACATCGCAGCCGAGGACCGCCAGGGTGTGCTCGACGAGCTCGCCGGCGCGATCGCGGCCGCCGAGGCAGACACCGACGACGAGTCCGACGAGGACGAGGACGAGACGGACGAGGAGGACCCCGACGAGGACGACTCGGACGACGAGTCCTCCGACGACGACTCGGACAGCGACGACGAAGCAGGTGAGGACGGGCGGCCCTCGCGTCGCCGTCGTCGCCGCGGAGGCCGTCGTCGCCGCCGCGGGGGTGCCCGTGGCGATTCCGACGACCCGGAGTCAGGCTCGGAGGAGTCGGGCGGTTCCGAGTCCGGAACCGATTCGGAGACCGACACCTCCTCCGACGACGACTCCGACTCGGGCGAGCGCGGGGACACCGACGACAGCTCGGATGGCGACGGCACGACGCGTCGCCGCCGCCGTCGCCGCCGCGGGGGCCGCAGTGACAGCAAGGAGGGGGGCACCTCCAACGACGAGATCACCGGCATCGAGGGCTCCACGCGCATGGAGGCCAAGCGCCAGCGCCGCAAGGAGAACCGTGCCGCCGGGCGCCGTCGCGCGCCGATCCTGAGCGAGGCTGAGTTCCTGGCCCGCCGCGAGGCGGTGGACCGCAAGCTCGTGATCCGACAGGGCGACGAGTACACCCAGCTCGCTGTCGTCGAGGACGGGATCCTCGTCGAGCACTACGTCGACCGCGCCTCGGCCACGTCGCTGATCGGCAACGTCTACCTGGGTCGCGTGCAGAACGTCCTGCCCAGCATGGAGGCGGCATTCATCGACATCGGTCGCGGCCGCAACGCCGTCATCTACGCGGGCGAGGTGGACTGGGCCTCGTTCGGCGTCTCCGCCGAGAACCGCAAGGTGGAGAAGGTCTTCAAGTCCGGCCAGAGCGTCCTCGTGCAGGTCACGAAGGACCCCGTCGGCGCGAAGGGTGCCCGCCTCACCGGCCACATCTCGCTGCCGGGCCGTTACATCGTCTACTCGCCGGGCGGCCACCTGTCCGGCATCTCCCGCAAGCTCCCCGACGCCGAGCGCTCGCGCCTGCGTGAGATCCTGGGTGAGTTGATCTCCGACGACGAGTCCGTGATCGTGCGCACCGCCGCCGAGGGCGCCAGCTCGGAGGAGCTGGTCCGCGACGTCAACCGCCTCAAGGCCCAGTGGGAGATCATCGAGAAGAAGGTCAAGCAGGGCAAGGCCCCGCAGGCCCTCTACAGCGAACCCGACCTCACCCTGCGCATCGTGCGCGACCTGTTCACGGAGGACTTCGGCAAGCTCATCGTCCAGGGCAACGGCGGTCCCGAGGACCAGTACGACGCGATCGAGAGCTACGTCTCCCACGTCGCGCCGCACCTCGCGGAGCGCCTCGAGAAGTACACGCCCTCCGACGACGGCAAGGACGTCTTCACCGAGTTCCGGATCGACGAGCAGATCGCCAAGGCGCTGGACCGCAAGGTCTACCTGCCCTCCGGCGGATCCCTCGTGATCGACCGCACCGAGGCCATGACCGTCATCGACGTCAACACCGGCCGCTTCACCGGCAGCGGCGGCAACCTCGAGGCCACCGTCACCTCCAACAACCTGGAGGCGGCCGAGGAGATCGTGCGCCAGCTGCGCCTGCGTGACCTCGGCGGCATCATCGTGATCGACTTCATCGACATGGTGCTGCCCAGCAACCGGGACCTGCTGCTGCGCCGCCTCGTGGAGTGCCTTGGACGCGACCGCACCCGGCACCAGGTGGCGGAGGTCACCAGCCTCGGCCTGGTGCAGCTCACCCGCAAGCGCATCGGCACCGGCCTCGCCGAGGCCTTCACCGAGGAGTGCGAGCACTGCCACGGTTCGGGCTATGTGCGCTTCGACGAGCCGGTGGACTCCCAGGAGCAGGCCGACGGCGGCGATCGCGGTGGCCGCGGCCGTGGCGGTCGCAGCGGGCGTCGCCGCGGCGGCAACGGCGGCAACGGCGGCGGCTCCAACGGGGGTGGCTCCAACGGCGGCTCCGGCAACGGGAGCCACTCGAACTGAAAGACCCGGTCTGCCGGGGGCGGCTTCCGGCCGCTCCCGGTTTGACCCGGTGGGTCCCACCACGTAAAGTTGTCCATCGGTGCTTTTGGCTCCGCGGTTACCGCGTGCGGCCTGTGCCAAAGACGAAATCGGTCCTCACCAGGGGACGCTGATTCATGAAGTCATATGAGCTGAGAAGGTAGGTCAGGCGTGTACGCGATCGTGCGCAACGGCGGACGCCAGCACAAGGTTGCTGTTGGCGACATCCTGGACATCGATCTGGTGTCCGAAGAGGTCGGCGGTACCGTCAACCTGCAGCCCCTGCTGCTGGTGGATGGGGACTCCATCACCTCTGCAGCCAAGGACCTCGGCAAGGTCTCTGTGACCGCCGAAGTCGTCGGCCAGTCCAAGGGTCCGAAGATCCGGATCATCAAGTACAAGAACAAGACCGGTTACAAGAAGCGCCAGGGTCACCGCCAGCGGTACACCCAGGTGAAGATCACCGGCATCGAGAGCTGAGGTAGCTGAGATGGCATCCAAGAAGGGCGTTGGCTCTACTCGTAACGGTCGCGACTCGAACGCACAGCGTCTCGGCGTGAAGCGCTTCGGCGGACAGGTCGTCGGCGCGGGCGAGATCATCGTGCGCCAGCGCGGCACCCACTTCCACCCGGGCACCGGCGTCGGCCGTGGCAAGGACGACACCCTCTTCGCGCTGGTTCCCGGCGCCGTTGAGTTCGGCGTCAAGCGTGGACGTCGCGTCGTCAACATCGCTCCGGCCGAGGCCTGAGCACAACCGAACAGCTTTACCGGGAGGGGCAGCCTGATGGCTGCCTCTCCTTTCATTTGCGGCGGACGCGGTAGCGTTGTGCCGCAAGACTTCCCAGGAGGAACCCATGGCCATCCCGTCGTTCGTCGACAGAGTCAAGCTGACCGTGCAGGCCGGCAACGGCGGGCACGGTTGCGCCTCGGTCCGGCGTGAGAAGTTCAAGCCCCTCGGGGGTCCCGACGGTGGCAACGGTGGCCGCGGCGGCTCCGTCACGTTCCGCGTGGACGAGGCCGTCACCACGCTCGTGGAGTACCACCGCCAGTCCGTCCGGCGTGCCACCAACGGGCAGCCAGGCAAGGGGGACAACCAGCACGGCGCCAACGGGGAGGACATCGTCCTGACCGTGCCGCCGGGCACGCTCATCACCGACGCCGAGACCGGTACGGTGCTCGCGGACCTCACCGCCGAGGGTGAGGAGTTCGTCGCGGCGGCGGGCGGCCACGGTGGACTCGGCAACGCCGCACTGGCGTCGTCCTCCCGCAAGGCCCCCGGTTTCGCGCTGCTCGGCGAGGAGGGCGAAGAACGCCTGTTGCAGCTCGAGCTCAAGGTGGTCGCCGACGTCGGCCTCGTCGGGTTCCCCTCGGCCGGCAAGTCCTCACTGGTCGCCGCCATCTCGCGGGCCCGGCCCAAGATCGCCGACTACCCGTTCACGACCCTGGTGCCCAACCTGGGCGTTGTCGTCGCGGGCGATGTCACCTACACCGTCGCCGACGTCCCCGGCCTGATCGAGGGCGCCTCAATGGGCAAGGGGCTGGGCTTCGACTTCCTGCGCCACATCGAGCGCTGCCAGGCCATCGTCCACGTCATCGACCTCGGGACCTACGAGCCCGGCCGCGACCCGGTCGCGGACCTCGAGGTCATCGAGGCCGAGCTCGCCGCCCACGGCGGGCTGGAGGACCGCGTCCGGCTGGTCGCGCTCAACAAGATGGACCTGCCCGACGCCCCCGTGCTGGCCGAGATGGCCCGGGCGGAGCTGGAGAAGCACGGCCACAGGGTCTTCGAGATCTCCACCAAGACCGGCGAGGGCCTGAACGAGCTGAAGTTCACCATGGCCAAGATCGTCGAGGCGCGGCGGGCATCCCTGCCCGAACCCGTCGAGGAGCGCCCCGTACTGCGACCCAAGGCCGTCGGCCGCGTCGCCAAGGAGCCCGAGTTCACCATCGTCAAGAAGGGCGACGGCGAGGGCGGCTTCCTGTGGCGGGTGCGCGGCACCAAGCCCGAGCGCTGGATCCGTCAGACCGACTTCAACAATCCCGAGGCCGTCGGCTACCTGGCCGACCGGCTCAACCGCCTCGGCGTCGAGAACGAGCTGCTGCGCATCGGAGCCAGACCCGGTGACGCCGTCGCCATCGGCGGCGAGGACGCCGTCGTGTTCGACTTCGCCCCGCAGGTGGACATCGGCGCGGAGATCCTGTCCCGTCGTGGCGAGGACGCCAGGCTGGAGGAGGAACGTCCCGCCGTGACCAGGCGCCGTCGGATCGACGCCGAGTACCACGCCCGCAAGGCCGCCGAAGATGAGGAGTGAGGTCAGGAACGCCTCTCGGTTGGTGGTGAAGGTCGGCTCGTCCTCGCTGACCACGCCCGACGGGAACTTCGACGTCGAACGGGTGGAGACGCTCGCGGCCGAGCTCTCCGCACTGCACCACAACGGCTGCCGTGTGGTGCTGGTCACCTCCGGCGCCATCGCGGCCGGCCTGGCGCCGCTGGGACTCGACAAGCGCCCGGGAGACCTCGAGACCCAGCAGGCGGCAGCCGCCGTCGGGCAGGGGATCCTCGTCCAGGAGTACCGGCAGGCGTTCGCCAGGCACGACGTGCTGGTGGCCCAGCTGCTGCTGACCGTCGACGACGTGCTGCGCCGCACGACGTACCGCAACGCGCTGAACACCATCTCGCGACTGTTCCGGCTGGGTGTGGTGCCCGTCATCAACGAGAACGACACCACCGCGACCCACGAGATCCGGTTCGGGGACAACGACCGGCTCGCAGCGCTGGTGGCGCACCTGGTGCGCGCGGACGCGCTGGTGCTGCTCACCGACGTCGACGGGCTCTACACCGCGCACCCCAGCGAGCCGGGCAGCGAACTGATCACCGAGGTGGCCGACGTGGAGCGGCTCGCCGTCGACACCTCCCGGGTCGGTTCCAAGGTCGGCACCGGTGGCATGCGCACCAAGCTAGAGGCGGCGAAGATCGCCTCTCAGGCCGGCATCCAGGTCATCCTCGGCCACGCCGACCAGCTGCCCAGGATCCTCGCGGGCGAGGAGGTGGGCACGCACTTCACGCCCATCGGCAAGCGCCGCCCGCGTCGCCTGCTGTGGCTGGCCCACGCGGCGCGGACCCGGGGCTCGCTGCACGTCGACGAGGGCGCGGTCCGCGCGCTGCGGAACACCCACGCGTCCCTCCTCGCGGCGGGGGTGGTGCGGGTGGAGGGCGCGTTCAACGAAGGTGATCCGGTGGCCGTGGTGGGGCCGGACGGACTGCCGTTCGCGCGCGGGTTCGTGGCCTACGGGTCCGCCGAGCTGACCGGCCCGAGTGACCAGACCCGTGCCGTGATCCACAGGGACCGCCTGATCTTGCTCTGACGCTGCGGCGGGGGATTCGACCTCGCTACCCTCGCTGGTGTGACTTCAGCGCAGGAACCCCTTCTGGTCTCGGCGGTGCGCCGGCTCCCGCCCGGGTACTTCGCGCTGGTGATGGCGACCGGCATCATCTCGCTCGGTCTCGAACTCGAGGGCTTCCATGCTTCGTCGAACCTCCTGCTGGCGATCGCCACGGTGGCCTACGCGGTGCTGCTCGTCCTCACGGTGTGGCGCGCCGTCGGGTTCCCGCGCGACGTCGTCGCGGATTTCTCGGGGCCGCGCAACGGCTTCTCCTTCTTCACCTTCGTGGCCGGGACGAACGTCCTGGGAGCGCGGCTGGCGGCGGCCGGAGTGCCTATGGTCCCGTACGTGCTCCTGGTGGTCTCATTCCTCGCGTGGCTGGTGCTCGGCTACGTCATCCCGGGACTGGTGGTCAGCAAGAACCAGGGCGACGACATCCTCGCGGGGCTCAATGGCACGTGGTTCATCTGGTCGGTCGCCAGCCAGTCGGTGGCGGTGCTGGCAGCGTCGCTGGAGCCTTCGGCGGGGGAGTTCGGCAACGGGTTGTCGATCATGGCCGTGCTCTCCTGGGGGATCGGCGTCATCCTGTACGCGGTCATCGGGTGCGCGTTGATCATCCGCGTCCTGACACGCGGCATCCCGGTCGAGCAGATGGGGCCGCCCTACTGGGTGACCATGGGTGCCGGCGCCATCACGGTGCTCGCCGGCTCCCGGATCGTGGAGATGAGCGACACCGCCATGGTCAGCGTGATGCGGGCCCCGGTGGCAGCCGCGGCGGTGGTGTTCTGGGCGTTCGCGACGTGGCTGATCCCGGCGCTGATCGGCATCGGGATCTGGCGTCACCTGATCCACAAGGTGCCGCTGCGCTATGAAGCCGCGATGTGGAGCATGGTCTTCCCGCTCGGCATGTACGCGGTGGCGGGGATCTACCTCGGCAGGGCGGACGACCTTCCCATCGTGGGCTGGATCGGCGGCCGGTTCCTCTGGGTGGCGCTCGCGGTGTGGGCCATCATCCTGGTCTCGATGCTCATCAGCCTGTTCCGGGCGGCAAGCCGCCGGGACAATGTTGGCGCTGTACAACCGACGGCCTAGTATTGGGCGCAGCGGGTGTCCGGCCATCGCCGACCCGCGGGCACTCACCCTAAGGACCGCTGTGCTTGTGTTCGACATCCTCGGTTGGATAGCTGCCGGCTTCGGCATGTCCGCGGCCGTCCCGCAACTGGTGCGGCTCTGGCGCACCGGCGTCTCCGCCGGGCTGTCGGTGCTGATGTGGCAGATCACGGCCGGCACCACCGCCGCATGGGCGGCTCACGCGTTCTGGGTGGGCGCCGTCCAGATGCAGGTCCCCAACCTCGTGTGCGCCTCCCTCGCAGTGGCCATCCTGTGGTTCATCGCACGGGACCGCGGCACCAGCTTCCTGCGCAGCCTCTGGCTGCCGGCCGTCTCGGGGGTGCTGCTGTTCGGGCTCGACCTCTGGCTGGGTGCGGTGGTGTTCGGCCTGGTGATGTCGCTGCCGTCGGCCTACGCCCAGTTCAGCCAGTTCCAGTTCATGCGCCGCTCGCCCGACCTCTCCGGCATCTCGGTGCCGACGCTGCTGGTGATGATGGTCTGCCAGGTGTGCTGGGTGGTCTGGGCGTTCGGGGTGACCGAACGCGCCATGATGGTGACCGCCACGGTGATGCTGGTGCTGTGCACCCTCAACGTCGCCTACTACCTGCAGCGTCGCCTCCGGGGAACCGCGGGCCCCGTCGCGGCGGTGGTCGAGATGGCCCCCGGTGGCATCGAGGCCGTCGCCTAGACTTCGCGCCATGGACTTCAACACCCAGGCCCGCGCCGCGCGCGCAGCGAGCATCGAACTGGTCAGCCTCAACCGCGCCACCAAGGACGCCGCCCTCCACGCGATGGCCGACTCCCTTGCCGCCGCGGAACCGAGCCTGCTCGAGGCGAACGCCATCGACGTCGCCACCGCCCGCGGGAACGGTACGCCCGAGTCCATCGTTGATCGCCTCAGCCTCGACCCCGGCCGGGTGTCCGGCATGGTGCAGGGCCTGCGGGACCTCGCCGCGCTGCCGGACCCGGTGGGCGACGTGGTGCGTGGCTGGCGCCTGCCCAACGGGGTCAGGGTCACCCAGGTGCGTGTTCCCTTCGGTGTGGTGGGCATCATCTACGAGGCCCGGCCCAACGTCACCGCCGACGCCGCCGGCATCGCGCTCAAGTCCGGGAACGCGGCGCTGCTGAGGGGATCCAGTTCCGCCTTCAACACCAACAAGGCCGCCGTCGCCGCACTGCGCGCCGGGCTCGAGGGCGTCGGGATCAACCCCGATGCGGTCAACCTCGTGGAGGGTGGCCGCGAGGTCACCACCGAGATGATGCAGGCCCGAGGCCTCGTGGACGTCCTGATCCCGCGCGGCGGGGCGGGCCTGATCCAGGCGGTCGTGGACGGCTCGAAGGTGCCCGTGATCGAGACCGGCACCGGGAACACCCATCTGTTCGTCGACGCCTCCGCCGACCTCGACATGGCCGTGGACATCATGGTCAACGCCAAGACCCAGCGCTGCAGCGTCTGCAACGCCCTGGAGACGCTGCTGGTGCACCGGGACGTCGCCGAGGCCTTCCTGCCCAAGGCGCTGGCCGCGCTCGGCGAGCACGACGTGACGATCCACGGCGACGAGGCCTTCGTCCGCGCCTCCGACGACGTGCTGCCCGTCAAGCTCGAGGACTTCACCGGCGAGTGGCTCAGCATGGACCTGTCGGCGAAGGTGGTCGACTCCCTCGACGAGGCGCTGGAGCACATCCGCACCTACAGCACCGGCCACTCGGAGACCATCGTCACCTCGGACAGGGCGGCCGCCGACCGGTTCGTCGCCGAGGTGGACGCCGCGGCGGTCCTGGTCAACGCGTCCAGCCGCTTCGTCGACGGCGGCGAGTTCGGGTTCGGGGCTGAGATCGGCATCTCGACGCAGAAGCTGCACGCCCGTGGCCCGATGGCGCTGCCCGAGATGACCTCGACGAAGTACATCATCGAGGGCGACGGCCAAGTGCGCGCCTGATCCCGACCCGAACCGCTAAGATCCCCTTCATGCTTGCAACACTCTTGGAAACCACCGGTGCCGCCGGGCTGCCCAGCATCGCCGCCGGCATCATCGTGTTCGCCGTCGCCATGGGGCTGCTCATCTGGGTCACCGGCATGGGTTCGGGCCGGCCCAACACGAAGTGACCAGTACGCAGCTGCGGCGCGACCGCCTGCACTCTGGGGAGCGGTACCGCCTCGGCGTGATGGGTGGAACCTTCGACCCCATCCACCACGGGCACCTCGTGGCCGCCAGCGAGGTGGCCGCCAAGTTCGATCTCGACGAGGTGGTGTTCGTACCCACCGGAATCCCGTGGCAGAAGGCCAACCGCGACGTCTCGGCCGCCGAGGACCGCTACCTGATGACGGTGATCGCGACGGCGTCCAACCCGCGGTTCTCCGTCTCTCGGGTGGACATCGACCGGCCCGGCAACACCTACACGGTCGACACCTTGAAGGACCTGCGCGAGGAGCGGGGCCCGAACACCGACCTGTACTTCATCACCGGTGCCGACGCCGTGCGGCAGATCCTGACCTGGCGCGGGGCGGACGAGCTGTTCGACCTGGCACAGTTCGTCGGGGTCACCCGGCCGGGCGTCCCGATGACGGTCGACGACATAAAACACCTCCCCGGCGATCGCGTGACCCTGCTCGAGGTGCCCGCGCTGGCGATCTCCTCGACGGACTGCCGCGCGCGCGTCGAGGAGCGGGAACCCATCTGGTACCTCGTCCCCGACGGTATCGTCCAGTACATCCAGAAGCGCGGCCTGTACAGGCTCGCCGCTGACCCAGACGCATAGGAGAAGCCCTTGCCGATATCCGAAGAAGTCCTCACTCCCGTCCGGGCCGCGGCCCAGGCGGCGGCCGACAAGCTCGCCACCAACATCGTCGCGTTCGACGTCAGCGAGCAGTTGGCGATCACGGACGTGTTCATCATCGCCTCCGCCCGGAACGAGCGCCAGGTGGGCGCCGTCGTCGACGGGGTGGAGGAGGCCCTCCTCAAGGACGGCGTCAAGCCGGTCCGCCGCGAGGGGGACCGCGAGAACCGATGGGTCCTGTTGGACTACATCGACTTCGTGGTCCACGTGCAGCACACCGAGGAGCGCTCGCTGTACAACCTGGAGCGGCTCTGGAAGGACTGCCCGCAGATCGAGCTGGGGATCGACCTGCCGGAGCAGCCGGAGACCGACCCGTTCGAGGACGAGCTCGACAACTGGTGACGCGATGGTGAATCTGACGCGACTCGTCCTGCTGCGCCACGGCCGCACCGAGTGGAACCACACCGACCGCATGCAGGGGCAGCACGACGTCCACCTCGACGACGTGGGGATCGAGCAGGCGCACGCGGCCGCCCGCACCCTCGGCAAGCGCGACTTCCGGGCCGTCTACTCCTCGGACCTCGCCCGCGCTCGCGTCACGGCCGAGACCGTCGCCAAGGACCTCGACCTGCCCGTGGTGGTCGACCCACGCCTCCAGGAGATCCACATGGGCTCCTGGAGCGGCAAGACCCGCGCAGAGGTGGAGGCGGAGTTCCCCGACTTCGCGCGCCTCTACTGGGAGGGCAAGGACTTCCGCCGTTCCCCGGAGGGGGAGACGATCGCCGAGATGGTGGAGCGGGCAATGCCCGCACTGACGGAGATCATCCAGCGCCACGAGGGCCACGACGTGCTCGTCGTCGGCCACGGCTTCATGCTGTCCCAGATAGCCCAGCACCTGGTGGGGATCAGGGCGGAGTCCCGCATCCTCGGTGGACTGTCCAACGCCCACTGGACCGAGCTGGGGATCGCCGCCGACGGCAACGCCTGGATCATCGGCCACAACGTCGCCCCGCAGTAGCCGGCAACATGGCGACCCACCTCGCGTTCCTGAGGGCGATCAACCTGGGGAGGAACCGCAAGTTCCCGAAGGCCGACATCCTGCGCGTCGTCGGCGAGGCCGGTTTCACCGAAGCCGAGACCCACATCAACACCGGCAACGTCCGTCTCAACACGTCGATGCGCTCGATCCGTCGGATCGAGGAGGCGCTCGAGCGGGCCTTTCTGGCCGATCGCGGGTTCGAGGTACCGACCATCGTGTTCCGGCCTTCGGAGTTCGCCGAGATCGTCCGCGTCGGCGCGGAGGTGGCTGCCGGGAACGAGGGGATGACCAGGCACTACGTCGAGCTGCTGCGCGACGGAATGCCTCCCGCCGATGCCCGCGCGGCCGAGGCCCTCAGCAGCGGGGACAATCGGATCGTGGCCCGTGGCCGGGCGATCCACGTCCTGCTCGGCCCGGATGCCCAACCGGGCGCCGCGGTGCCGGCGGCCGTCGCGCGGAGGATCGGGACCTCCACCAACCGCAACTTCAACGTGGTCAGGACCATCGCCCACAAGTGGTGCTGACGGGTCGCATGCCGGGCCGGCGGGCCCACAGCTCCAGTTGGCGGTGGCGGACAACCATGCGCTAGCATTACCGAGCCCACTCCACGAGCGGGTGACTGGGGCTATGGCGCAGTTGGTAGCGCGCTTCCATGGCATGGAAGAGGCCAGGGGTTCGAATCCCCTTAGCTCCACAGTTGGTTGGATCAGAACCCTGCCTCCGCGACCGCGGGAGAAGGGTTTCTTCGCATTGTCACGAGCGGATTGCGGCGCACCAGATGCGCCATCCCGGCTCGCCGTCGACCCGACACGCCGCACCAAATCGCCGCGGAGGGGGCCGGCCACCCCTGCCCTGAATCCGTGCGGCGTGTCGGGTCGGGGCCGGGCCGCGAGGGCGCCGCTCCTGCCTCGGCCGATGTCCGGGATCGAACGACAGCGTCGTCGCGCGCTGGTTCGCGCTGGCCGCCAATTGGAGGACCCGAGCGGGCTCCCACTAGTCTTGGACGAATGACGAACAGCCGCGCCGAAGCCGCCTATCGTCGTTCCGTCGCAGCGTTCAGGAACCCCACGCTCGAACTCCTCCACGGCCGTCAGGCCCCCTTCGTGGTCACGGCACTGTCGATGGTGTTCACCGCGGATCGGCCGGCTGTGACGATCGCGGACGCCCACGCCGAGATCGGGGAGGCCATCGAGCAGCTCCGTGCCGCCGGGTTCGACGACGACGAGCACAGGCTCCCCACCGGTTCTGCCCGTGAGGTCTGCGGCCAGTGGGTCAGGCTCGGCTGGCTCGTGCGCCAGATCGACGGCGAGGCCGAGGTCTACCGGCTCTCGGCCCACGCAGTCGGCGCGCTCGAGATCGCCGGCCGCACGAGCGGGGGAGGGGCCCGGGTCTCCAGCTCCCGCGTCCGCACGCTCCTCGACGCCGTCGAGCGGCTCGCCAACGACGCCGAGACCGATCCCGCAGCCCGCCTGGCCCGGCTGCAGGCCGAGCGCGCTGCCCTCGACTCCGAGATCGACCGACTCCTGGCGGGCGGGGTGCCCGAACCCGTCGACGACGAGCAACTCATCGAGGAGTCGGAGAACGTCCTCCACCTCGCCCGGGAACTGCCCGCCGACTTCGCGCGCGTCGCCGAGTCCATCAAGGCGATGCAGCGCGACGTCGTCTCCGACCTCCGGCAGGACATCCGCCCCACCGGCGAGGTGCTGCGGGAGTACCTCCAGCGCGGCCAGCACGTCATGGAGGCCACCCCCGAGGGTCGGGCCTTCGCGGGTGCCCTGCGCCTGATCGGAAGCCCGGAGCACATCGACCAGCTCGCCACCCAGCTCCACTCCGTCCTTGTGCAGCCGTTCGCCCAACTGCTCGATGCCGAGCAACGGGGCGAGCTCCGGGCCATCGGCCGCCGCGTGGAGCAGGGCGTGCAGGAGGTCCTGACCGCGCAGCGTCGGGCCTCCCAGGTGATCACGGCGCAGGTCCGCACCCACGACCCGGTCCGGGACCGCCAGGTCGATGACCTCCTGCGCGACGTCATGGCGGGCCTGCAGGCCTGGATGGGCAACGGGGGACGCGGCAACGACCCGGTCGACCCCCTGCGCAGCTTCCCCGTCGCCGACGCCGGCCACCTGCGCCAGTCCGTCAGCGACATCCGGCCACCGGGCGCCCCCGCACCGCTGGGCGACGCCGACGACGTCGAATTCGTGGACACGGACACCAGGAACTGGGGAGGCCCCCACTACCGGGAACTCGAGGCCCACCTCGCCGGGCTGGGGGAGAGCTTCGACCTGGGGTCCGCCTTCGAGGACGCCCCCGCCGGTACCCGCCGCCCCGTCGACCTCCTCGGGCTGCTCGAGATCGCCCACCGCAACGGCATGACCGAGTCCGACGACGTCTCGGTCGCCCGTGCCGTCCGCCCCGACGGCACCACCCGACGCTTCGCCTTCGGCGCCGTCACCGCGCGCACCACCAGGGAGGACCCCCTTGACTGACACCACGACCGCAGACGCGTCCACCGACGAGGGTGCCGACGGGCCCTTCATCCGACCCGTAGCCATGGAGGACGACCCCGACGAGCTGTTCGCCGGCGACCGCGGTGTCCTCGACCACGACGTTCGCCGAGCCCTCGTGCGGCTCCTGCAGCGCCGCTTCCTCCAGCGCGAGCGCCACCGGGATGACTGGAAGACGCTGGTCGACAACCAGCAGGTGATCGAGTCCCGCCTCAACGACCTGTACGTGCGCCTCGTCGTCGACCACGACCGCGGCGTGGCCTACAAGAAGCAGGTCCGCTCCGACGAGCTCGAGGTCCCGATCCTGCTCAAGGATGAGGCCTACACCCGCGCGGAGACCCTCGTGCTGGTGCACCTGCGCACCATCTACCAGCGCGAGTCGACGGCCGGTGAGCGCGCCGCCCGCGTCGACGTCGAGGACGTGGAGCAGACCGTGCTCACCTACTTCGCGGAGTCCGACGGCGACGTCCTGCGCCGCCAGACCCACATCCGCAACGCCTTGGCCCGCCTCCGCAAGGAGGGCATCATCGACGAGGAGTCGGAGGGCCGGTACCGGATCAGCCCACTGGTGGAGATCGTCCTCAGCTCCGAGCGCCTGCTCGAGCTCAGCGCGTGGTTGCGCGAGCAGACGGCACGCGGCTCCGGGGTGAGCGACGCCGACCTCGCCCACGCGGACGACGCCGACGACGAGGACGAGGAGACCGGCGTGGTCGACCTCGCCGACCCGCAGGAGAGCGACGTCACCGACGGGGAGGCGACCGGCGAGGCCGGAACCACCGACGACGACGCGAACGAGTACCAGGAGAACCTGCTGTGACGATGCTTGACACCCTGTTCGGGCTCATCCCTGCCGCCTCCCGCGGGCAGCAGTGGGTCGCCGAGGAACTGCAGCTGGTGAACTGGGGCGGCTACGACGGCCCCCACCGGGTGCGCTTCTCACCCACCTCGACGCTGCTGTGCGGTGGTTCGGGATCCGGCAAGTCCACCCTGATGGACGCCTACATCGCCCTGATGATGCCGCACACCACCCCCTTCAACGGCGCGTCCAACGGCGGCGTCGTCGGCAGGCCCCGCGGCACCGACCAGCGCAACATCCTCTCCTACGGCCGGGGCAAGCTCGACGAGGCTCGCACCGAGACCGGCACCACCAGGACCCGCGTGCTGCGCGGCGACGGTGCAGACACCTGGACCGCGATCGCCATGACCTGGGCGGACCACGACGGCTCCCGTTTCACTGCCGTGCGGGCCTGGTACATCCCGGCCTCGGCCCGCGTCCTGGAGGACACCGTGAGGGTGCGCGCCACCGTCGACGGCCCCTTCGACCTGTTGGCCCTCGAGCAGGCCGCGGGCCGCCGCCTGACGGATTCCGCCGTCCGTGCCACCGGCCTGGACACGGTTCCCACCGATCGTGAGTTCTCCGCACGCCTGCACTCGGTGCTGGGCATCGGTGCGGCGGGAGCCGGGACCAAGGCCATGAGCCTGCTCGCCCGGATCCAGGCGGGGCAGCAGATCACCACCGTCGACGAGCTCTACAAGCGAATGGTGCTCGAGGAGCCCGAGACGCTCGCGGCCGCCGACGCCGTCGTCGAGCACTTCGACGGTCTGGAGAGCACCCGCGAGCGGATGCTGACAGCCCGCAAGCAGGTCTCGACCCTCGAGCCCGTCCGGGACCTGCGCACCCGGATGGCGGCAGCCGCCGAGCGGCTGCGGGTCATCGACGAGGTGGGGCAGTTCAGTGACCCTTCGTCACTGGCCAGCCTGTGGCGGGCCGGGCGTCGCCTGGACCTGCTGCGCGAGGTGGAGACCGAACTGCGTGACCGCAAGCAGGCCGCCGACGCGGCAGTGGCCGAGAAGGAAGCCCTCGCCCGCGCCGCGGAGGACGAGCGTGACGGCCTGACCGACGTGCTGCGCGCCTCCGGTGGGGACCGGCTCGAGACCGCCCAGCGCGAGCTCCGGGAGGCCGAGCGCCGCCTCGAGCAGGTGCAGGGGAACCGGGACAAGCTCGAGCGCTCCCTCGAGGTGCTGCAGGCCGACGTCCGCAGCGCCAAGCAGTTCAACGCGCTGGCCGAGCGTGCCCGGGTCAGCCTCCACGACGTCGACGCGAAGGCCAGCGCCCGAGACGCCTACGCGGCAGCCATGGCGGCGAGGGGGCGACTCGAGGCGGAGGTCGCCGAACTGCAGGCGGAGCACCGCCAGGCCGAGGGGCGCCGCGACAACGTGCCCGAACACCTGCACCGCGCCCGCGAGGTCCTGGCCAGGGCCGCCGGGCTCAGCGCCGAGGACCTGCCCTTCGTCGGTGAGCTCATCGAGGTCCGCACCGAGTTCGAGCCCTGGCGCGAGGCGTTCAACCTGGCTCTCGGCGGCTTCGCAACCACACTGCTGATCGACGCCGAGGACGTCGCAGGATTCCGGGCGGCGATCAACGCCACCCGGGTGCCCGTGCGCCTCAACTACGAGGGCGTGCCCACCGGCATGACCATCCGCGAGCTGCGCGACGACAGGATCCTGCCCGGCAGGCTCGACTTCCGGCGGACCAAGTTCACCGGGTGGCTCCAGGAGCGGCTCGAGGAGCGATTCGAGTTCGTGTGCGTCGACAACCCCGGGGAGCTGAACCGGCATCGCAAGGCCCTGACCATCACCGGCCAGGTCTCGCAGGGCAACCGCGGCGCCCACGGCGGACAGGGCCGCGCCAACGTCCTCGGCTTCTCCAACCAGCGCCGCCTCGCCGACCTCGCCGCCCACATCCAGGACGCGCGCGTCAGGCTGCTGGACGCGATCGAGGCAGTTGACAGGGCCGAGGCCGCCCTGGACGCACTCGACGACCAGCGAACCGCCTACCAGGGCGTGTTGGCCTTCGGCTGGGAGCAGGTGGACGTCGACGGCGTGGAGGCCCAGCGCGACCGCTGGCTGGGTGTCATCGACGAGGTCACCCAGGGCAACCCCAGGATCGCCAGCATCCAGGCCCAGATCAAGAAGGCCCGAGCCAGGATGAGCGCGCTCAACCAGGACATCGGCCGCGCCATGGAGAACCGCGACGCCGTCCAGGAGCACTGGGCCAGGGTGATGGACGAGGTCGACGAGGCCGGTGCCATCCTCGAGGAGGCCGAGGAGCAGGAGCGGGAGCTCGGTGAGCAGCAGGCTGCCTACCTCGACGCCCAGTTCGCAGTCCCGGACGAGCAGCGGGGGGAGCGGCCGTCGGAGGACCTCGCACGCTTCGACGCCGCGCTGGCCATGGCTTCGCAGCGGCTCGACGCCGACCGCGCCGCCGCCCAGGAGACCCTCGTGGAACAGCGCGAAACCCTTCGGCGGACGCTCACCACGTTCCTGGACCGCTGGCCCAACCCGAACCTGCTCCCCGACCCCGACAACTCGGTGGGAGACTTCGAGCGCATCCTCGAGGACTTGGAGGCCAGCGGCCTGCACGAGCTGGAGAAGGAGTGGCGCGACTCGCTGCTCAAGCTCTCCGGCAACGACCTCACCAACCTCGACTCCACCCTGGGCCGGGCGCTGCGGGAGATCCGCGAGCGGATCGAGCCGATCAACCAGATCATGGCCGACCTGCCGTTCTACGACGACCACCACCGCCTGCAGATCATGACCCGCGAGAACCAGTCGGCGGTGCGGCAGCGCTTCCGCAAGGAACTGCGCGAAGTTCGAGGCCTGATCGAGGCCGCGAGCACCGACGAGGAGCGCGAGTCGGTCTACCACCGGATGGCGAGGCTCATCAACAGGCTGCGCCGCTCCGCCCCCGACTTTGCCGACCTCGTCGACGTGCGCAACCACGTCCGCGTGTCGGCCGAGCGCGTACGGGCGAGCTCGGGCGAGCACGTCTCCCTCTACGACCACATCGGCGAGAAGTCCGGCGGCGAGTCGCAGGAGCTGATCGCCTTCATCGTCGGCGCCGCGCTGCGCTACCAGCTGGGAGACCCCGGCTCGGAGCGCCCCCGCTACGCCCCGGTGTTCCTCGACGAGGCGCTCATCAAGGCCGACGCCCACTTCACCCGCCGCGCCATCGGCGCCTGGCGGGGCCTCGGGTTCCAGCTGGTCATCGGCGCCCCGAACGACAAGTACAGCGCCATCGAGCCGCACGTCGAGGTGGAATACGACATCCTGAAGGACACCCGCGGCCGCTCGTGGGCCAAGCCGAAGGTGGCCCTGCCCTGACGCCCCTTTGGCCTGAGGCTCTGGGCACCCCGGGGCCGGTAGCATCGGCTGACGTGCACCCCATCATCTCCGCCACGGAACTGCTCGCCATGACCAGCTCGGGCGACGCGCCCAAGATCCTCGACGTGCGCTGGTCGCTCGCCCAGCCGGACGGCCGCGCGGAGCACGAACGCGCCCACCTGCCGGGAGCGATCCACGTCGATCTCGAGAACGAACTCTCCTCGCACGGCGAACCGGGCGAGGGACGCCACCCGCTGCCCACACCGGAACAACTGCAGCAGGCGGCGCGCCGCTGGGGTCTGGACGACGGCGACACCGTCGTCGTCCACGACGCCGACACCGGCGTCGCCGCCGCTCGCGCCTGGTGGCTGCTGCGCCACGCCGGGATGGCCGACGTGCGCATCCTCGACGGCGGACTCGCGGCCTGGCGGGCCGTCGGCGGAGCGGTGGAGTCCGGAACCGTCGAGCCCGAGCCGGGCAACGTGCGGCTGGGCTGGGGACACATGCCGGTGGTCGACATCGACGAGGCCGCCGCACTCCCAGGCGGCGGCATCCTCCTGGACGTCCGTGCCCCCGAGCGGTACCGAGGCGAGGTGGAACCCATGGACCCCGTCGCCGGCCACATCCCCGGGGCCGTCAACGCGCCCAACCTCGACCTGCTTGGCCCCGACGGCACGTTCCGCACGCCGGAGGAGATCCGGGACCTCCTGGGCGGGCTCGGGGTCGACGGCCGCCGCCCCGTCGCCGCCTACTGCGGCTCCGGGGTGAACGCCGCACACGCGGTCGCGGCGATGGAGTCCGCCGGGTTGCGTGCGGCGCTGTACCCGGGGTCCTGGTCGCAGTGGAGCAACACCCCCGGACGGCCGATCGGCACAGCCGCGCGACCCACTCAACCGGCTGAACCCGCGTCGGTCGAGTAGCGCCGCGAGGAACGAGCGACGCATGTCGAGGCCACGGACCGGGGCTGACGTTGGCGACCCCGACCTGCTGCTGGTCGGCTGCGTGAAGAGCCGCAGCAGCGAACCCGCACTCGCCAAGGACCTGTTCACGTCGGACTACTTCCACAAGATGCGGGCCCACGCCGAGGCCACCGGACTCGACTGGTACGTGGTCACCGCGGAGCACGGCCTCGTTGCCCCGGACCAGTGGCTGGAGCCCTACAGCCTCTGCCTCGCCGACCAGGACGTCTCGTCCCGGCGCGCCCTCGGACTCCGCGTGGCCGCCCAGCTTGAGCAGCGCTGGGGGCCGCTGCCGGGCACTGTCGTCGAGATCCATGCGGGCAGGACCTACGTGGAGGCCCTCCGTCCGGCGCTGTTGCAGTCCGGCGCGGAGGTCCTGGATCCGCTGCGGGGTCTCTCCCTCGGCCGCAGGTTGGCCTGGTACCGGGAGCTGCAGGACCAAAGCGACTGAGGCGCACTGTGGTGGTCATCTCGATGCCTTCCCGGGGCACCTCACCCGGGTGCCCTCACCATCTCCGACACCGGCCAGGCGGGATCCGTGACAGGCCTCGGGACCGCCGGCGGCCTACTCCGGCTCCGGTCCCGCGCCGGCCGCCGGGAGCAGGGACCGCAGGATCGTCGCGTGCCGGATCAGGAACGTGCTCTCGTCGAGCTTCTTGCGGCGGAGCCACTCGGTGACCTCGCTGTTGTGCTTGCTCGCATTGCAGGACGGGCACGCCGGGACCACGTTCTCCAGGGTGTAGCGACCGCCGCGCGAGACCGGCATCACGCAGTCGCGCTGCAGCGCGGGCCCCACCCCTTGGCAGTACGCGCAGGCGCCCCACGCCTCGAGCAGGGCGGC
Source organism: Tessaracoccus rhinocerotis (assembly GCF_007197885.1). Classification (GTDB taxonomy): domain Bacteria; phylum Actinomycetota; class Actinomycetes; order Propionibacteriales; family Propionibacteriaceae; genus Arachnia; species Arachnia rhinocerotis. Next base: position 312,039 of record NZ_VKKG01000001.1, on the reverse strand, counting down.
CCACTGCGCCGCCGTCAGGTCGTTGTCGACGCGCTGGAGCCGACGCTGGCGCCGCTTCGCGTAGCGGCCGCGGGCGGCTGCTGACTGCTTCGTCGGGAACCTGCGGCGAGGGGGCACGTCAGCAACGGTACCGGGGACGCGCTAGCCGACGTGCTCGGCGGTGCCCCGGGCGCGCCGGTTCCTGCCGGCCAGGAGCGCACCACCGACGAGCGCGGCCAGGAGGGAGCCCGCCAGCACGCCGATCTTCACGTGCGCCATCGGGATCTGCGTACCGACGAAGGCGAGTTCCCCGACCAGCAACGAGACCGTGAAACCGATGCCGGCGACGAACGACATCCCCACCAGGTCGGGCCAGCGCAGCGACCGGTCGAGAGCGAGGGAGGGGAGCCGGGTCAGGGCGAAGGTCACGCCGAGGATGCCGATCGGCTTGCCGAGGACGAGACCGGCCATGATGCCGACCGTGACCGGGTCGGCCAGGGCCGAGCGCAGGCCGTCGAGCCCTCCGATGGCCACGCCCGCGGAGAAGAAGGCGAAGACCGGGACCGCGAACAGGGTCGCAACCAGCCCCCAACGGTCGGCGAAGTGGGCGGCCAGGCCGTCGTAGACGGGAGAGCCGTCGGGGTCGGTCCTGACCTGCACCTTTGCCCTGGCGGTGGCCACGACGGGGACGGTGAACCCGAGCACCACGCCGGCCACCGTGGCGTGCACACCCGAGGCGTGCACCAGGGCCCACGTGACGAATGCCAGCGGCACCAGCAGCCACCAGGCCCGGATCCCACGCTGCACGGCGAGCGCGAACAGGCCCAGCGGCAACAGCGCGAGCAGCAGCCACTGGACCTCGATGCTCTCGGTGTAGGCGAGGGCGATGATGGTGATGGCGATCAGGTCGTCGACGATGGCCAGCGTCAGCAGGAAGACGCGCAGCGCCGGTGGGAGGAAGCGCCCCACGACCGCCAGCACCGCCACGGCGAAGGCGATGTCGGTAGCGGTGGGGATGGCCCAGCCGCGCATCACCTCGGGCCCGGAGGCAGCGTTGACCGCGAGGAAGATGACCGCGGGGACGACGACGCCGCCCACGGCGGCGGCGATGGGAAGGGCGGCCTTGCGGGGATCACGCAGCTTGCCCGCGACGAACTCCTCCTTGAGCTCCAGGCCGACGACGAAGAAGAAGATGGCGAGCAGCCCGTCGGCAGCCCAGCTTCCGACGCTCAGCTCCAGGTGGAGTTCAGAGAACCCGAAGCGGAAGTCCCGCAGGGCCTCGTACCAGCCGGCGGCCGGGGAGTTGGCCAGGACGAGGGCGGCGACAGTGGCCACCAGCAGCAGGATGCCGCCGAAGGCGTCACTGCGGGCGGTTTCGTGGATGCCGCGCCAGAGCTCGTGGGGCAGGATGCGGGCGCGGGGGGAACGGCGGGACTGGGACATGTGCGTTGCTCTCAATGGGCGGGTCGACAGGGTGGACGTGCACCCGCGGTGGAGCGGATGCGTCTCAGCGTGCCGGCGGTGGACATCCTGCGATCTCGCCGTGGGCGTTGGTCCCCCAGGAGCTGTCCCAGCCGTTGGTCCCCGGGTGGCGTCCCGTGCTCAGGAACGGCCGCACCGTCGCAGCACAGACCAGTGCGCGTGCAGGACGCCGGTAGGCCGGGGACGGGGGCATGGGGAGTACTTTACCGGGACTCGATGGGAACCGCGTCGCCCCGGACCGTGCGGGACGGCCCGGGGCGACGGATCGGCGACCTCAGTCCTCCTTGGGGACCTTCGCGGCGCGCGCGTTCGCCTCGGCGTCCGCGATCTTGGTGAGGAGTTCGTCGGTGCGGCTCTCCTCCTCGAGACTCTCGGTGAGGAGGTCGTAGGCGTCGCCGATGGTGAGCATCTTCGCCCACCGGCGCAGGGTGCCGTAGCGGGTGATCTCGTAGTGCTCCACCGCCTGGGCCGACGAGATCAGACCGGCGTCCAGTGCAGTGGTGCCCTTGTAGTCCTCCAGGACGCCGTCACCCTCCGCGAGGATGCCGTCGATGGCCTCGCAGCGCTTCGACGTCGCCGGGCGGCCGATCAGTGCGAAGACCTTCTCGAGCCGTTGGATCTGGCCCTCGGTCTCCTTGGTGTGTGTCCTGAAGGCGGCCTTCAACTCGTCGGAGGCAGCGTTGGACTCAAGCTGGGGGAGCGTCTTCAGGATGTGCTTCTCCGCGTAGTGAATGTCGCGCAGGGTGTCGAAAAACAGGTGTTCCAGGCCTTTGTCAGCCATCTTGTAACCGCCCTTCGGTGTCGTGCGCGCCGGGTATCGGCGCCTGATCCGACGCTACGCCCCCAGGAGATCACGGGGAGGCGGAATCAACTGTCCGGCGACCGGAGGAAACCACCGGAAGCCGCACCTCGGTCCACCCACGGGAGTACGGTGGTTCCACCGAGCGCAACCGGGCCGGCGACGAAGTCGTCCTGGCCCGGGGCCCTACAGCCAGGAGGCAAGCCATGACGCAGCACCCGACGGGCCACACGGAAGCCACCCCGGGCAATCCCGTACCGCCTGATGTTCCAGTGGAACCGGGCAACCCCGGCCCTGCAGACCTACCGGACTCCCCGCCGAGCCCCGATTCCCCGGACTCGCCCGAGTCGCCGAAGACACCCGACCTGCTCTAGCGACGCCGCGTCGACGCAGTGGGCGGGTTGTGGGCCCTACAACTCGCCCAGCAGCATCTCCAGCGCCCGCTCCACGGTCTCGACGACGACATCGCCCGGATCGCCGTGGAGGAGCCGGTGCTGCACCTGTGCCCCATCGGGTCCCGCCACCGCGAAGTAGACCGTCCCCGGGGGTTGCCCCTCCTCGGTGCCCGGTCCGCCCGCGCCCGTCACCGCGACGGCCCAGTCCGCTCCAAGCAGTTCTCGCGCTCCGCGAGCCATCTGCGCGGCGCACTCCGCCGTGACCACGGGACCGGGCGCGACGCCGAGCACGTCGAACTTCACCTGCGAGGAGTAGGCCACCACGGCGCCGCGGAACCAGGAGGAGGCCTCCTCGGCCTCTCCCAGGGCCGAGGCGATCGCGCCCGAGGTCAGTGACTCGGCCGCACCGATGGTGAGGCCCTTGGCCATCGCCAGCCGGGCGATCCCGGCGGCGTGCTTCCTGGCGTGTTCGGAGCTGTCGTTCATGGTTGTTCCTCCTGTGAGAGCTTCTTGACCCACTTGGCGATCCGGCGCGCCCGCGTCGCGTCGTTGGGTGCCGTCAGGACCTGGTGGAGCACGGCGAAGCGCTCCTGTCGCGTAAGTGCCCCGAACCGCTCGCGCGCCGCGGGCACGGCCTCGAGCGCGGCTGTCAGGTCCTCGGGGGCCACGGCGTCTGCCTGCCCGGGGTATGCGCGCTCCCAGCGGCCGTCGGACTTGGCCCGTTCGATCTCGGAGTGCCCGCGCGGCCGCATCCGGCCCTCGCGCACCAGGCGCTCGGCGTGGTCGATGTTGCGCAGGGACCACAGGGAGCGCGTGCGGCGCGGTGTGAAGCGCTGCCGGTAGGTGGCGTCGTCGATCCTGTTGGACTGGCCGTCGATCCAGCCGCTGCAGAGCGCCTCCTGGAGGGCCTGCGCGTAGGTGAGAGAAGTCGGGGAGGTGGTTCCCTTCTTCGCGAGCAGCAGCCACTCGCCGTCGGAGGCGTCCTCGTTCTCGTCGAGCCAGACTCGCCAGGCGGCGCTGTCCGTGACGACGAGCAGTTCCGGCTCGCTGGATTCCGTCATGTTCAGCTGCCGTCTCCGAGCGGCTCGTCGTTGCCCTGGCCACGCTTCTGCAGCGCGAGCACGAGGAATGTGGCGCCGACCGCGAGGAAGGGCAACCCGATGACCCAGCTGTCCTGGGTCAGGGCCATGCTCGTCCCGACGGCGAGGAAGGTGATCCCCAACGGCAGGAATGCGGTGTTCTTGTTGCTCTCGTGCTTCTCGCTGTCGTGTCCTGTGCTCATCGTCCAAGGCTACGTGGGAGCAGGTTCACGGCCGGAGGATGGGAGAATGAGGGGATGACCGCAACTCTCGTGGCCCAGGGCCTGGCAGGCGGGTACGGCCACCGCACCCTGTTCGACTCACTGGACCTCACAGTCGCCCCCGGGGACGTCGTCGGGGTGGTGGGGGCCAACGGTGCGGGGAAGTCCACCCTGCTGCGGCTGCTTGCAGGCATGGCCGAACCCTTGGCGGGTACCGTCATGCTCTCACCGTCCGACGCCTTCGTGGGGTGGCTGCCACAGGAACACGAGCGCATCGACGGCGAGACGGTCGCGGACTACATCGCCCGCCGCACGGGGTGCGCCGGGGCGAGCAGGGACCTCGACGCCGCAGCGGCAGCCCTCGCCGACACGTCGCCGAGCGCCGACGGCGACCCCGCCGAGGTGTACTCCTCGGCGCTGGAGCGCTGGCTGGCGAGCGGTGCGGCCGACCTCGAGGACCGCCTGCCCGCCGTGCTCGCCGACCTGGGGCTGGACCTGGGCGGTGCGTCGGCCAACCAGGCCCTGATGACCGCACTCTCCGGCGGGCAGGCCGCCCGCGTCGGGCTCGCCGCCCTGCTGTTGTCCCGCTTCGACATCGTCCTGCTGGACGAGCCCACCAATGACCTCGATCTGGACGGCCTCGAACGGCTGGAGGCCTTCGTGCAGGGCCTCCGCGGCGGGGTGGTGCTCGTCAGCCACGACCGCGAGTTCCTCGCCCGCTGCGTGACGCGGGTGCTTGAGCTGGACCTGGCACAGGGTTCCAACCGCGTCTATGGCGGCGGATACGACGCCTACCTCGAGGAGCGCGCCACCCTGCGTCGCCAGCAACGGGAGAAGTACGACGAGTTCGCTGAGAAGAAGGCCGACCTCGTCGCCCGTGCCAGGACCCAGCGCGAGTGGTCCAGCCAGGGAGTGCGCAACGCCATGCGGAAGGCGCCCGACAACGACAAGATCCGACGCCGGGCCGCCACCGAGTCCAGCGAGAAGCAGGCCCAGAAGGTGCGCCAGATGGAGAGCCGGATCGCCCGTCTGGAGGAGGTCGACGAACCTCGCAAGGAGTGGCAACTCGAGTTCACCATCGGTGCGGCGCCGCGCTCCAGCACCGTGGTCTCCACCCTCGGCGCGGCGGTCCTGCGGCAGGGCACGTTCACCCTCGGACCCGTGTCGTTGCAGGTGAACGCGGGCGAGCGGATCGGCATCACCGGACCGAACGGCGCCGGGAAGTCGACGCTGCTACGTGCACTCCTGGGCCAACAGTTGCCCGACGAGGGCACCGCCAGCGTGGGCGCGAGCGTGCGCGTCGGGGAGATCGACCAGGCCCGTTCACTGCTGGCCGGCGCCCAGCCGCTCGCCGCGGCCTTCGAGGCACTGATCCCTGAGCTCGCGTCGGGAGAGGTGCGGACCCTGCTGGCCAAGTTCGGGCTGAGGGCCGACCACGTCAACCGTCCCGTGGACGAGTTGTCACCCGGCGAGCGCACCCGGGCGGCGCTGGCGCTGCTGCAGGCGCGCGGCGTCAACCTGCTGGTGCTCGACGAGCCGACCAACCACCTCGACCTGCCCGCCATCGAGCAGCTGGAACAGGCGCTCGAGTCCTACGACGGGACGCTGCTGCTGGTGACCCACGACCGCAGGATGCTCGCCACGGTGAGGACCGACAGGCACTGGCGGGTGGTGGAGGGCACCGTCACGGAGTTGTGAGACCTGCCGCGCCGCCACCTGCGCGCGCGACGTGGCGGCAGTCACCCGTGGTTGCGACCACCTGCCCATAGGGTTGGAGCCATGACCGGAATCGAGCAAGTCGCAGCAGCCCTCGACCGACTCGTCGCCGAGGGCAGGGTGGTCGGCTACGTCCTCGGGCTCGCAGCGGATGGCCGGACCCGCGTCGTCGCCGGGGGCGCGTCGGCACTGGGCGGCCCGGCGATGGGCGAGGACGCCCAGTTCCCCCTCAGCTCCAACACCAAGCCCATCGGCGGCGTGCTGGCGATGCGGCTGGTCGAGCTCGGAGTGCTCGCGCTGGACGCACCCGTCGACGAACACCTCCCCGAACTCGCACATCCCAGCGTCCTGACGCGCCCCGACGGACCGCTCGACGAGGTGGTGACGGCCGAGCGGCCCATAACCCTTCGCCACCTGCTCACGATGACGCCCGGGTTCGGCTGGATCAACGAGAACGGCCCGCTGTCCGCCGCGATGGACGAGCGACGGATCTCGCCCGGCCCCTACCCGCCGCCGATGAGCCACGACGAGTACCTGCGCAGGCTCGGCGAGCTGCCGCTGGCTGACCAGCCGGGGCGGCACTGGCGCTACCACAACAGCAGCGACGTGATTGGGGTCCTCCTCGCGCGCGCCACCGGTCGGCCAGTCTCGGAACTCCTCGACGAGTACGTCCTCGGTCCGCTCGGGATGTCCGAGACCGGTTTCATCGGTGACCCGGCGCGGATGCCGACCAGCTACGGTGCCGACGCCGACGGGAATCTCGAGGCCCTGAACCTGCCCGACGACGTCTTCCGGACCGCACCGCGGTTCGAGTCCCTCGCCTGCGGACTCGTCTCGACGGTGCGCGACTACCTGCGGTTCCTGTCAGCGCTGTCGCACGGCGCCCCGGTGCTGAGCCGGGGCTCGGTGATCCAGCTGGGCAGCGACCAGCTCACCGCCGGGCAACGCGAGACCGCGGCGGGTCTGCTCGAGACCGGTTGCGGTTACGGGTTCCACGTGGAGGTCCGGCCCGACGGCTCGATCGGCTGGGCCGGCGGTCTGGGGACCATCGGCTACACCAACCCGCTCACGGGGAAGTCAGCGGCACTGTTCACGGCGCAGTCCTTCGAGGCGCCCGGCACCGCCGAGGCCTTCGAGGAGTTCTGGCCGCTGCTGCGGTGAACCTCGGCCCGCTGCCGCACCACCGTCCGGCAGCACTCCCGCGGCGATAGGGTTGCGGCAGCGACCCGGCGGCAGCGTCGCCACGCCCAAGCCCTGCTGATCCACCCGGAAGGACACATGCAACCCGTAGCCACCACGCCGATCACCCTGGGTGCGTCCCACCTCGGCAAACGCGACGACGCCGCGGCCCTTGCCGACGCTCTCCTGGCGTCCCCGCTCGGCAACGTCGACACGAGCAACAACTACGCGGACGGGCGCAGCGAGCAGCTCCTCGGAGAGGCGATCCGTCGCGTCGGCGGCCTGCCCGAGGGCAAGCTCGTCTACTCCAAGGCAGACCGGACCGACGAGGGCGTCTTCGACGGGGACCGGGTTCGACGCTCGCTGGAGGAGTCACTGGAGCGGCTCGGTCTCCAGCGCCTGCCCATCTACTTCTTCCACGACCCCTTCAGCGTCACCTTCGAGGAGTCAATGGCGCCCGACGGCGGCGTGCCGGCGCTGGTGCGGCTGCGAGAGGAGGGAGTGATCGGCGCCATCGGCATCGCCACCGGCCCCATCGCCCAGACCGACCAGTACGTCAACACCGGTTTGTTCGACGCCGTGCTCAGCCACAACCGCTTCACCCTCGTTGATCGAATGGCAGAGCCCACCTTCCGTCGCGCCCGGGAGTTGGGGATGACCGTGTTCAACGCCGCGCCGTTCGGCGGCGGCACCCTCGCCAACGGCCAGGCCAGCTACGGCTACCGAGAGATGCCGGCGGAGTTCGCGGCCCACCTCCAGCGGGTGCGCGACCTGGCGGACCGGATGGGGGTGGACCTCGCCGCCGCGGCCGTCCGGTTCTCGACCCGCAGCGAGCTCGTGGACACCACCGTCGTCGGTGTCTCCACGCTCCAGCGCCTCGAGCAGCTCGGGCAGCTGTTGGCCACCCAGGTCCCGGATGACTTCTTCGACGCGGTGGAGCAGTTGGGCCCGCCCCCGGCCAGCGGCAACGATTGACCTCTGGCCAAACCGGTGGTCCATGAGGCGTTGAATGGAGGCATGATCCGGCAGGCCCCGACGGGGGGTGGCGGCGTTCGTGGACCGGGTCGGCGACGGACCGGCGGGCCATCCTGCTGCTTGACCCGCCGCCGTGGATCGCCGATGCCGCCGCGCAGTTCCTGCACGAACTCTTCCGCGCCGGCGCCTTCCAGGGGAGCCGACCGAACGAGGCCTACTTCGTCAGCTGTGACGTCGAGACCACGTCGGAGGCCGACGTCGAGGCGGGGCGGGTCCACGTCGTCGGCGAGTTCTCCGCCCTCCGGCCTGCCGAGTTCCAGGTGCTCGACGTGGAACTCGCCAGGCCAGACATCGCGGCCTCCAGCGGGTAGCCTTCCCGCCATGGAGGACAAGCTGAGGGTTGGCCCGGCGAAGACGAGCGCCGCAGGCATCCCGGGAGTGCTGCACGCGTTGGGTTTCGCGGCGCGCGACAGGGCCCTGTTGCCCCTGTTGAAGGTGAACCAGACCGACGGGTTCGACTGCCCCGGCTGTGCCTGGCCCGACCCCGACCCCGAGCACCGCCACGTCGCCGAGTTCTGCGAGAACGGCGCCAAGGCCGTCGCCGAGGAGGCCACACACCGACGCTGCGGCCCCGACTTCTTCGCGGAGCACCCCATCGCGGACCTGCGTGGCCGGAGCGACCACTGGCTGGGCCGCCAGGGGCGGCTCACGACGCCGATGTACCTGAGGCGCGGGTCGGCCACCTACGAGCCGGTCACCTGGGAGTTCGCCCTGGACCTGATCGCCGAGAAGCTGAAGTCGGTGGCACCCGACGAGGCCGTCTTCTACACCTCCGGCCGCACCAGCAACGAGGCGGCCTTCGTCTACCAGCTCCTCGTGCGGCGCCTGGGCACCAACAACCTGCCCGACTGTTCGAACATGTGCCACGAGTCCTCCGGCAGCGCCCTCACCGAGACCATCGGCATCGGCAAGGGCACCGTCACCCTCACCGACGTCGAGACCACCGACCTACTGCTGATCAACGGCCAGAACCCCGGCACGAACCATCCCCGCATGCTCATCGCACTGGAGAAGCAGAAGGCCAACGGCGGCCGGATCATCGCCATCAACCCGCTGCCCGAGGCCGGGCTGATCAACTTCAAGAACCCACAGAACCTGGGTGCCGTGACCGGAGGGGTGCCACTGGCCGACGAATACTGCCAGATCCGCGTCAACGGGGACCTCGCCCTGTTCCGGGCGCTCAACCGGATCCTCATCGACCGTGATGCCGTCGACCACGACTTCATCGAGCGGTACTGCGCCGGCTTCGACGACTACGTCGCCGCCCTGGCCGTGGACCGGGCCGAGACCGAGTTCGCCACCGGGATGCCTTGGAGCCAGATCGAGCGGGTGGCGGACATGGTGTGCGAGTCGAACTCCGCGATCGTGTGCTGGGCCATGGGGCTGACCCAGCACAAGAACTCGGTTCCCACCATCAAGGAGATCATCAACTTCCTCCTGTTGCGCGGCAACATGGGCCGCCCCGGCGCCGGGGCCTGCCCGGTGCGCGGCCACTCGAACGTCCAGGGTGACCGCACCGTCGGCATCTACGAGAAGCCGCCCCGGGAATTCCTCGACAGCCTCTCGGAGGCGTTCGGGTTCGAGGCGCCGCAGGAACACGGCTACGACGTCGTCGAGGCCATCCGCGCCATGCGCGACGGCCGCGTCAAGTTCTTCATGGGGATGGGCGGCAACTTCGTGCGCGCCACGCCCGACTCGGTCGTCACAGAGGAGGCCCTCGCCAACGTCGACCTCACCGTCCAGGTCTCCACCAAGCTCAACGGGTCACACGCCTTCACCGGCGAGGAGGCGCTCATCCTGCCGACGCTCGGCCGTACCGACGCCGACCTGCAGGCGACTGGACCCCAGGCCGTCACCGTCGAGGACTCCATGGGCATGGTGCACGCCTCCCGCGGGCGCGGCAGCTTCGACGGCGTGCTGTCCGAAGTGGCGATCGTCACCGAGCTCGGCAGGCGTGTCCTGGGCGACCCGTACTGGGACCAGTTCCGGGACGACTACAGCGTCATCAGGGACAGGATCGAGCAGGTCATCCCCGGTTTCGAGGACTACAACCGCAGGATCCAGGACCCGGGCGGCTTCGCGCTGCCCAACGGGCCCCGCGAACGTCGCTTCACCACCGCCTCGGGCCGGGCCCACTTCACGGTGAACCCCCTCACGGTGCTGCGCCCGCCGCCGGGCCACCTGATCCTGCAGACGGTCCGCAGCCACGACCAGTACAACACCACCGTCTACGGCCTCGACGACCGCTACCGCGGCATCAAGGGCGGACGGCGCGTCGTGTTCGTCAACCCCGCCGACCTGGCCCAGCTGGGCATCTCCGACGGCGAGCACGTCACGCTGGTCTCCGTGCACGAGTCCGGGGAGCGGCGAGCACCTGGCTTCCGCGTCGTGTCCTACGACACGGCCCGGGGTTGCGCGGCCGCCTACTTCCCGGAGACCAACGTCCTGGTGCCCCTCGACTCGGTGGCCGACACCTCGGGCACACCCACCTCGAAGTCCGTCATCGTCCGCCTCGAGCGCGAGGAGGCCTGAGTGGGACGCCTGACGGTCCCGCGCCCTGTGACGCGGGTGGTGGTCGGCGAGAGCGTGGAGGCGACGCGACGCCCGGACGTGCTGATCGCCGAGGAACCCCTCGAGGTGAGGCTCAACGGCGCGCCACTGGCCGTGACCATGCGAACGCCGGGCGACGACGTCCACCTGGCGCACGGGTTCCTGCTCAGCGAGGGCGTGATCGGCTCCCCGGACGACGTCGTGACCGCCCGCTACTGTGCCGGGTCCGTGGTGGCCGACGAGACCGGCGTGCCGCAGAACACCTACAACGTGCTCGACGTCGCGCTCGCACCCGGCGTGCCGGCACCGTTGGTGGACCCCACCAGAAACTTCTACACCACCTCCTCGTGCGGGGTCTGCGGGAAGGCGAGCATCGAGGCCATCGAGCAGCAGACCCGTTGGCCCGTCGCCGACGACGCGGTGAGGCTGGACCCGGCGGTCATGGTCGGCATGCCCGAGGCGCTGCGCGAGCACCAGCGGGCATTCGACCGCACCGGGGGACTGCACGCCGCCGGACTGTTCACCCACGACGGGCAACTGCTGCGTTCCGCGGAGGACGTCGGCCGGCACAACGCGGTCGACAAGGTGCTCGGCTGGGCGCTCCTGCAGGGCCTGCTCCCCGCACGCGGACACGTCCTGGTGGTCTCGGGGAGGGCCAGCTTCGAGCTCACCCAGAAGACCCTGATGGCGGGGGTCCCTGCACTGGTGGCGGTCTCGGCGCCGTCGTCGCTGGCGGTGGAGATGGCCGCCGCGGCCGGGATGACGCTGCTCGGCTTCGTGCGTGCGCCGAGGTTCAACGTCTACACGGGGGCCGAGCGCCTGGGACTGTGAGGGGCGCCATGCCGGGAGCCGTCGGTGCCGGCAGCTTCAGAGCCGCGCCAGCACCTCGTCGAGCATCTCCTCGGTCAGCTTGCCGGTGAACGTGTTCTGCTGGCTGACGTGGTAGCTGCCGTGCAGCACGACCACGCGGCCCGACGGGGTCGTGAGTTCGGCGGCGGCGCCGTGGCCGAACCGCGGCTTGGGCCGCGGCACCGACCAGCCCAGGCGACGGGCGGCTGCGATGGCGGCGTCCCAACCGATCGACCCCAGGGCCAGCATGGAGCGCAGGCCGGGCTCGGACATCGCCAGCTCCCGGTCCAGCCAGGGCGAGCAGGTGGCCTTCTCAGCGGTGCTGGGCTTGTTCTCCGGTGGGGCGCACCGCACGGCGGCGACGATCCGGATGCCGCGGAGCTCCAGGCCGTCGCCGGCGGCGACCGCCGTCGGCTGGTTCGCGAACCCGGCACGGAAGAGCGCCGCGTAGAGCCAGTCGCCGGATCGGTCCCCGGTGAACATCCGGCCGGTCCGGTTGGCGCCGTTGGCCGCGGGGGCGAGTCCAACCACGAGGACCGGCGCGTCCGGGTCCCCGAACGAGGGGGCGGGGCGGCCCCAGTAGGGCTGGTCGGCGAAGGATGCGCGACGCCCGGTGGTGGCGACGCGCTCGCGCCACTCCACCAGCCGGGGACAGGCGCGGCACACCGAGACGAGGGCGTCGAGGCCGGTGGCACTGGAGGCGGCCGCGGCCAGGCGCACGACGTCGGGGGCGGATCCTGCCACGGGCGTAGCCGGCGTCGCGGGATCCCCGGGCCAACCGGTGCCCGGCGGCACAGGGGATTCGAAGAGCTCACCAGTCACCGGGTGCGGGTCCCTCCCCGTCGCCGGTGTCCTCGCCGCCATGTCCGTGTCCGCTCCTCGCTGTCGGTGCCTGCCACACTAACCTGATCCCGCTCATGTCGCCGCCGCGCGGGCCCTTCCAGCAGTGGTACGTGTGGCTGGAGAGGTCTTGGGCTTGCGCAAGGGTTGGTCCTAGGCTGGTCCCGTTGCCCGGGTCCGGGTCATCGACGCCGAGGAGGATGATGAACCTCTACTTCCGGATGCTCATGCTGTGGCTGCGCAACCGACGCGCACCCCGCACGGGCGTGTGGGACACAGTGACCACCCCCTTCCGGGTCGCCCCGAGCGACCTGGACGTCCTGCTGCACATGAACAACGGGAAGTACCTGACGATCATGGACCTCGGCCGGGTCGACCTGATGCAGCGGTCGGGCATGTGGGAAGGCCTCAACGAGCGGGGCTGGTACCCGGTGGTCGCGGGCCAGACCATCACCTACCGCCGCTCGCTCAAGCTCGGCCAGCGCTTCGACCTGCGGACCCGTGTGGTCGGGTTCGACGACCGCTGGATCTTCCTGGAGCAGACCTTCCTTGTGGGCGAGGTCGTCCACGCCCGGGCCGCCGTTCGCGCCCGGTTCCTGAAGCGAAGGGGCGGGTCCGTCGAGCACGACGAACTGGAGGGTCTGGTGGGCGGCTTCCCCGAGCACCTGGAACTGCCGGACTGGATGGTGGAGTGGGCCGAGAACACCAGGATCGCCAGGTGAGGGCCACCGGCCCGCAGCTGGTTCCCCAGCCCCGCTCGCTGGTGGTCACCGCGGAGGGGGTCCTACCCGTCCCCGTCCCCTTCACGGTGAGCGCGCCCGGGGAGTGGGCCGGCATCGTGGCCGAGTTGCTCGCGCCGGGCACCGGCATCCGGGTGGTCGACGTCGCGGGGGACGCCTTCATGACCGTCACGCAGGGGGAGGGCCAACCGTCGGGATACCGACTGGAAACCCGCGCCGAGGGGGTGACGGTGGAGGCCGCGGACCTGGACGGCCTCGTCCACGCCGTCGCCACCCTGCGCCAGCTGCTTCCCGAGCACGTGTTCGGGCCCGCGCCACTGCCGGGTGTGGACCTCACGCTGCCGTTCGTCTCGATCGCAGACGAGCCGCGCTTCGGCTGGCGCGGCATGCACCTCGACGTCTGCCGGCACTTCATGCCGCTGCCCTTCCTGTACCGGTTCGTGGACCTGCTGGCGGCCCACAAGTTCAACCGCTTCCACCTCCACCTCAACGACGACCAGGGCTGGCGCCTCGAGGTCAGGAAGTACCCGGGGCTCACCGAGGTCGGCGCGGTGCGACGCGGCACGCAGTTCCACCACTGGGACACCGACGACGCCACCCCGGTCGGCGGCTTCTACACCCAGGACCAGCTCCGGGCGCTGGACGCGTACGCGAAGCGCCGCGGCGTCACGATCGTTCCCGAGATCGACTTCCCGGGCCACGTCCGTGCGCTGCTCGCGGCCTACCCGCAGTTCGGGGAGGGGGCGCCCGCGGACGTCCCGGTGACCTTCACGATCTTCCCCGAGGTGCTCCACCTCACCGACGAGACCGTCGCGATGGTGGAGGACGTCCTGGGTGAGGTCCTCGAGGTGTTCCACTCGCCATGGATCCACATCGGCGGCGACGAGTGCCCCACCAGCCAGTGGGAGGGGAGCGACGCCGCGGCGCGCCTCGCGACCGACCGCGGCCTGGCCGGCGTCGAGGACCTGCAGCCCTGGTTCACCGCGCACCTGCGGAACTGGCTCACCCGGCGCGGCCGCACCGTCATCGGCTGGGACGAGATCATCGACCGGGGCCCGTCGCCGGGTGCCGTGGTGATGTCGTGGCGCGGTGGTGAACCCGGCCGCCGCGCCCTCGCCACGGGGCACCAGGTGATCATGAGCGCCAACGTTCCCTACTACTTCGACTACTACCAGTCGGAGTCCCCGGACGAGCCGTTCGCGCAGCCCGCGATCTGCACGTGGGAGGCCGTCGCCGCGTTCGACCCGGCCGCCGGTGTCGCGTCCGAGGACGTCCCCAACCTGCTGGGCGTCCAGGGACAACTGTGGACCGAGTTCATCCGGACCCCGGCCCACGTCGAGTACATGGCCTTCCCACGCGCGGCGGTGCTCGCGGAGGTGGGCTGGAGCGGCCCGATCGACCCGCAGGAACTGGAACCCCGGCTCCGCGCGCACCTGCGGCGCCTCGACGCCGCCGGCGTGAACTACCGACCTCTCGAGGGACCGCACCCCTGGCAGGCCGGCGGGACGGGTGCGTACGCGCGCCCCGAGGGCCACGGACTCGCCGAGGGCTCGTCGCTGCAGCTTCCTGACTGACCCGGGGAGACCCGGACGCACCGGGTTAGGCTGGTCACATGCCAGCAGCAGGGGGTGCTGTGGAGCGTGGCCGCGCAGCCTTCGCGGCCGCGGACTGGAACACTGTCCTCGAGGCGCTGGGACCGCTGCGGTCGGCCCTCGAGGTGGATGACCTCGCGCTCCTGGCCCGGGCGGAGTGGATGCGCTCCCGTGTGCCCGAGAGCCTCGCCGCCTCCGAGGAGCTGTTCCACCGCTACCGCGCGGAGGGCCGCCCCGCCGACGCCGCGTCGACGGCGATCCTGCTGACGCTGCTGTGGGTGACGCGCGGTGAGCCGTCGGTCGGGGCCGCCTGGCTCAGCCGGGCCCGTCGGCTGCTCGCGGACCATGAGGACTCAGTGGTCCACGGCTACCTCGCCTACGTGGAGGCCATGGTGGCGATGGAACTCGGTGGGGAGGTGGCCGACAGCCTGGAGCGGCTCAGCCGCTCCGCCGAGCGGTTCGCGGACCCCGCGCTCGAGTCGTTCGAACTCGTCATCCGCGGCCTGCTCGACCTGCGCGCCGCCGACGTCGATGCCGGGTTCGCACGCCTCGACGAGGCGATGCTGCCCGTGATCGCAGGTCGCGTCCCCTTCGAGTGGGCGGGCGACATCTACTGCACCGTGATCCACGCCTGCCACCAGATCTCCGACTACCGACGGATGGCCGACTGGACCAGGGCCATCGAGCGCTGGTGCGAACAGTTCGCCGGGGAGACCATCTACGGCGGCATCTGTCGCATCCACAGAATGGAACTACTCGCCGTCCACGGGGAGTGGGAGGGACTCGAGACGCGCCTGCTCGACGAGAGCCGGTCACTGGTGGCGGGGAACTCCTGGGTTGCAGGGGAGGGGTTCCGGCAGCTGGGGGAGATCCGCCGGCTCCGGGGCGACGAGGCGGGCGCCCGGGAGGCCTACGAGTCGGCCCGCGCTGCCGGGATCGACCCCCAGCCCGGACTGGCGCTGCTGGACCTGGCCGGTGGCCGGCCTGAGGTCGCCTGGCAGGCGCTCAGCACGTCGCTGGGCACGAGTGGTGGCGCCCGCAGGGCCGCGCTGCTGCGGGCCGCGGTAGAGGTCGCGGTCGCCGTCGGGCGCACCGAGACCGCCGCCGCCATGGCCGAGGAACTCCGCGGGGCCGCCGCGCGCTACGGCACCAGCGGACTGCGGTCCTGGTCGCTCCACGCCGACGGGATCGTGGCGCTCGCCGCGGGGCAGCACTCGGCAGCGGTCGGGCTGCTGGAGCAGGCCGCAGCGGCGTTCCGTGCCGAGCGCCAGCCCCACGGCACCGCCACGGTGCTCGTCGACCTGGCTGCCGCCTACGACGGCGTCGGCAACCACGCCGTCGCGCAGGAGTGCCGGGCGGAGTCGCGCCGCATCCTCGAGGTCCTCTCTGCCTGCGACGAACCGGCCCCGGGCGGTGCAGCTGCCGGGCCGCTGACGGCAAGGGAGGTCGAGGTGCTCGAGTGCGTCGCGGTCGGGGCCAGCAACAGGGAGGTGGCCGCGAAGCTGTTCATCAGCGAGAAGACGGTGGGCCGCCACCTCGCCAACATCTACCTGAAGCTCGGGGTGGGGAGCCGGACCGCCGCTGTCGCATGGTGGCGCGAGCGTGCATAGGACCATGCACGGGTGCCCGCCGAACTACACTTTCCTGCCGATGTGGCGGGCGGGACGGGACGCCTAGTTTTCCTTCAGGGGCACCCATCGGGGGTGCCGGACAAGAATGGGAAACATCATGAGCACCATCACAGACAGCCCCGCGGTCGAGGTCACCCAGCAGGTGTCGGGACCGTCGGCGGAGGAGTTCGTGGACCGCTTGATGGGCTCGGCCCTCGGCTGGGCCGAGGTGAACGCGATCCACCTCGGCGACCGGCTCGGCTGGTACCGCGACCTGGCGGACCAGGGACCCAGCACCCACGAGGAGCTCGCGGCACGGACGAACACCTCGTCCCGCTACGCCCGGGAGTGGCTCGAGCAGCAGGCACTCACCGGCATCCTCGTCGCCGACGGGGAGATCGATGCGCGGGATCGCCGCTACGCACTTGCACCGGGCCCCAGGGAGGCGCTGACCGACGAGCACAGCCTGGCCTACTTCGCGCCGTTCGCCCGGATGGCCGGGGCCGTGGGGCCGCAACTGCCCGCACTGCTGGAGGCCTACCGGGCGGGCACCGGTGTCAGCTGGGCGAGGTTCGGGGCCGACGCCCGGGAGGGCCAGGCCGAGATGAACCGGCCATGGCTGGCCCAGCTGCCCCACGTCTTCGCCCAGGTCCCGCAGGTCCAGGCGGCCCTGACCAGGCCCGGGGCGCGCATCGCCGACGTCGGCGCCGGGGGAGGCTGGTCCTCGATCGCCCTGGCGGGCGCGCACGAGGGCCTGCAGGCCGACGGGTTCGACGTCGACGAGCCGTCGGTGGCCCTGGCCCGGTCCAACGCCAGGGAGGCCGGGGTGTCCGACCGGGTGCGGTTCCATCTCGCCGACGGCGACTCGATCGTCTCCCACGGCCGCTACGACGCAGTGTTCGCGTTCGAGTGCATCCACGACATGCCGCGACCCGTGGACGTCCTGCGCGCCATGCGGGAGGCGGTGGCCGACGACGGCGTCGTCGTCGTCATGGATGAGCGGGTGGGCGACGGCTTCGACCGGCCGGGCGAACTCGACGCCCTGTTCTACGCCTTCAGCCTGTTCGTCTGCCTGCCCGACGGCATGTCGCACGCACCGAGCGCGGCGACGGGCACCGTGATGCGCGCAGGCACCCTGCGCGACTACGCACTGGCGGCGGGTTTCGACGGGGTGTCCGTGCTGCCGATCGAGGGCTTCGGCCTCTGGCGGTTCTACGAACTCACCTTCTGACGCGCGGGAAGCCGCCGACCCCGGAGGTCCAACCATGGGACCTCCGGGGTCGGCGGCGTCGCGGCCGGTGTCGACTCAGGCGAGCTTGGCCTCCAGTGTGATCTCCTTCACGGCGGCCAGCGCGAGGGACACGGGGCAGTTGTCCTTGGCCTTCTCGGCCAGTTCGTTGAACGCCTCGGCGGAGATCCCCGGAACCTGTCCGGTCACGGTGAGGTCGATCCGCGTGATGCCCTCGCCGGCCACGAAGGTGACCTTGGCGTTGGTGTCCAGCTGGGTGGCCGTGGTGCCGTTCTCGGCGAGGAAGTGAGAGAACTGCATCGAGAAGCAGGTGGCGTGGGCGGCGGCGATCAGTTCCTCGGGTGTGGTGGTGCCGCCGGACTCCTCTGAGCGGGCCTTCCAGCTGGCCTCGAACGAGCCGGCGCCGGAGGTGTCCAGGTTCACGGACCCGGTTCCGGTGGGCAGGTCACCCTGCCACTTGGCGGTGGCGGAATTGACGATCGGGTTGGGCATGTACGACTCCTTCGAACGTTCGACGGGCGTTGGTCCCCGTCGACGGCGCTCTGCCGTGATTCCACACTAACCCGGTCCCGGCTGTGACAAGCGGTTGTCCGGGCAGGCGCCGACGGTGGTGATTCGCCGCGCCCGGGCCGGCCCCGTAGGCTTGCGCGGTGTACAAAGGCAAGGTTGGGGCGGCGGCCGGCGCCCGTGGACGGGCCCTCATGGCACTGTTCTTCGTCCCGGGGATCGTCCTGGCGAGCTGGGTGAGCCGCACCCCGGACATCCGGGACGCGTTCGGCGCCTCGCACGCGCAGATGGGGCTCGTCCTGATGGGGCTGTCCGTCGGGTCCATGGTGGGAATCCTTGCCTCGGGTCCGCTCGTCGCGAGGTTCAGCACCCGCAAGGTGATCGCCGTCGCCGCGACGATGACGGCGCTCAGCGTGCCGGTCCTGGCGATCGGTGCCGGGCTCGCGTCGCCCTGGCTGTTCGCCCTCGGGCTCTGCCTCGGCGGACTGGCGATGGGTGGCGGCGAGGTCGCGATGAACGTCGAGGGTGCGGAGGTCGAGGTGCTGGCGGGGCGGCCCTTCCTGCCCAAGCTGCACGCCTTCTTCTCCATCGGCGCGACGATCGGCGCCACCTTGGGGATCGCTTTCACGCACTTCCGCGTCCCCGTCGAGTGGCACCTGGGCGGCATCGCCCTGGTCACGTTCGCGATCGTCCCCTTGTGCATCGGTCACATCCCGCGTGGGGTGGGCCTGTCCGGGCCGCGCACCGCCGGCGACGCGCCGCGTGGGCCGCTGCTGACCGACGCCCGGCTGCTGCTGATCGGCGTCATCATGCTGGCCCTGGCACTGGCCGAGGGATCGGCAAACGACTGGCTGCCGCTGGTGATGGTGGACGGCCACGGCTTCGATCCCGCCCTCGGGTCGGCGTCCTACGCGATCTTCGCCGGGTGCATGGCTGTGGGCCGACTCTTCGGGGGGCCGCTCGTCACCAAGCTGGGACAGCGCAACGTGCTGCTCGTCAGTTCCGTCGCCGGGGCCGTGGGCCTGGCCCTGGTCATCTTCGTCGACAACCAGCTGGTGGCAGGCCTCGCGGTCATCGCCTGGGGACTGGGCGCCGCGCTCGGCTTCCCGGTGGCCGTGTCGGCGGCAGGCTCGGCCGGCGAGCCGGGACCCGACGCAGCTCGTCGTGTCTCCTTCGTGGCCACCATCGGCTACATCGCGTTCCTGGCCGGACCGCCGGTGCTGGGACTCCTCGGTGAGGCCGCCGGGCTGCGTCGGGCCCTGATCCTTGTGATGGTGCTGTGCATCATCTCCGCGGTCCTCGTCGAGGTGCTGCGCAGGCAGAGCAGGACCGCCGACGAGGTGCTCGCCCACTGACCCCGGTGTGCTGGCGACGCGATCGGCATCCACCCACCCGCGTGGACCTCGTCACCGCAGTGGGGGCACCCAGTCGGAGCGACCCTCCCAGGAGCCGTGCTCGGAAAGGGGCCGGAACCGCAGCGTCGTGAATTCGTGGTGGAAGTCGCGCCGCTCAAGCTCCACCATCGCACCCGCGTGGCGCTCGCCGACGGGTCCCGCATCGCGGCCCCAGACCATGCCGGTCATCGCCCGCGACGACTCCCAGACGGAGAACGTCGAGACGGTGCGGGGCGGCCGGACCGCGGCAAGGGCGAGCGTCGCGCCCGGATGGTCGCGCACCTGCTCCTCCACCGGTCGGCCCCACCGGATGAACCGGGGCAGCCCCAGCAGCCTCGTCCGGGCCAGGGTGACGGCGACGACCGGCTCGCCGGGGCGGCTGCGGGCCGCCTCCTGCGGCAGGTGGGCGAACGCAGCGACGCTGCCCCACCGCCGCAGGAACTGCAGCCGGACGTGCCAGCCGGTGGCCAGCCGTCGCCCCAGCGGATGCTCTTTGAGGAAACAGTCGAGCGCGTCGGCGTCGTCCCACTCGGCCAGGACCGCCATCCGGTGCAGTTGTATCCGCGCCGCCGAGACCACGGGTGCACCCAGCCGCATCCCCGCCATCGGCTCGAGGCGGCGCAGTCCCGTGACGGCGCCGGGCGACGGTGGGCGCAACAGCGCGCCGACGGCCGCCGGGACACCGACGCGGGCGAGGTGGAACGAGTGCAGCATGGTTTCGAGTCTCCCACGCGCACGGCGCGGGCGCCTCGGGGACGTTGTCAGTGCCGAGGGGTAGCGTCCGGGGCATGGGAAAGATCATCTTCGACACCGCAACCAGCATCAACGGCTGGATCGCCGACGAGAACAATTCCCTCGACTGGCTGTTCGCCGTCGAGGGAGGAGAACACCCCGACGAGGGCCTGTTCCCCACCGGGATCACCGTGATGGTGGAGGGCTCCACCACCTACGAGTGGATGCTCGCGCAGGAGGACATCCTCAACCACCCCGAGAAGTGGCAGGGCTTCCACGGCACGAGGCCGACGTTCCTGTTCACCGCGCGTGACCTGCCCGTTCCCGAGGGGGCCGACGTGCGGATCGTCTCGGGGGCAGTGACTGACCACATCGACGCGATCCGGGAGGCCGCCGCCGACGGCGACATCTGGGTGGTCGGCGGGGGAGACCTGGCCGGCCAGTTCTTGGACGCCGGGCTGCTGGACGAGATCGCCGTCTCCGTGGCCCCCGTCGCGCTCACCGGCGGCGCCCCGCTCCTGCCGCGCCGCGTCGAGTCCGACCGGTTGCGCCTGGTCTCGGCCAAGGCCCACGGGCAGTTCGCCAGGCTCGTCTACGAGGTGGTTCGCTGATCGAGCGCCCTGCGGACCCGCGCGTGCGTGGCGCCGTCGAAAGCGACGATCAACACCTCCGGCACGGAGGTTCCCGAGCCGCTGATGGCCGTGATCGCCGCGTCGATGGCGTCGTCCAGCGGCCAGCCGTAGACGCCGGCGCTGATCAGCGGGAAGGCGACGCTGCGCGCGCCCAGCTCATCGGCCACCTCCAGGCTGCGGCGGTAGCAGGACTCCAGCAAGCCACGGTCCCTCTGCCCGGCCCGGTGGTTGGGCCCGACGGTGTGCACCACCCAACGGGCCGGCATGGCGCCTGCGGTGGTCCAACCCGCGTCCCCGGTCGCGAGACCGTCGGGGAAGCGTCTGATGCAGTCCTCGAGCACCGCCGGACCGCCGGCCCGGTGGATGGCGCCGTCCACGCCGCCCCCGCCGCGCATCGCGTTGTTGGCGGCGTTGACCACGACGTCCACGGCCTGCCGGGTGATGTCGCCGTGGATGGCTGTGACGCTCGGCGCGTTCACCAGCACAGGCAGAACGGATGTCCTGCCGGGTCCGCGTAGACGCGGAAACCCTCGGGTGCGTCGAACGCGTAGGCCGCCTTCAGCTCCCTGGCTCCCAGTTCCAGGACCTCGTCGTGAGAGGAACGGATGTCCTCCACGTACAGGTCTAGGTGGATCTGCTGCTGTTCGCCGTCGGGCCACTCGGGTGGGACGTGATCCGGTGCGTGCTGGACCCCCACCCGGGTCTGCCCGTCCAGGACGCTGTGCCAGTCGTCATCGCCCTTGACCGCACCCCCCAGCACCTCGGCCCAGAAGCTGCTCTCCGCCGCGATGTCCGCTGCGTCGAAGACGACCACCTGCTGCTTGATCTCCATGGTGCGAGTTTTCCACCTCGCAGCTCCCGCGTCATGCGGTTCGCACATCGCCTGGCGGCGTCTGCCAAACTTGGCGCCGTGCGAGCGGTCTCATGGATGGAGCGATTCCAGGTGCCGTTGTTCCTCGGGGCGCTCGCCGGCGGAGCGGCCCTGGGGCTCGCGGCCCCCGGGCTGGCACGACCGCTGGCGGTGCTGGTGGATCCGGCCATCGCGCTCCTGCTCTACGCCACATTCCTGGGTGTCCCGTTCGGAGAGCTCCGGGCGGCGCTCACCGATACCCGGTTCCTCGTCACGGTGGTGCTGGTGAACTTCGTGGCTGTGCCGCTGGTGGTGCTCGGGCTCTCGCGCGCGGTGGTGGATGACCCGGTGCTGCTTGTCGGGGTGGCGATCGTGCTGCTGGCTCCCTGCGTCGACTACGTGATCGCCTTCACGGGACTGGCGGGTGGGGCGAGGGAACGGCTGCTGGCCGCGACCCCACTGCTCATGGTCCTGCAACTGGTGTTGCTGCCGTTGTTCCTCCGGGCCGTCGCGGGTCCCGGCGTCTCTGCGGTGGTGGGGGTGGCCCCGTTCGCGAGGGCCTTCGTGCTGTTCATCGCGCTGCCGCTGGTAGCTGCCGTCGTGACGCAGCTGGCGTCCCGCACGCGGGCAGGAAGGCGGATCGAGGGTGCATCGGCCTCGGCGATGGTGCCGCTCATGGTGCTGGTCCTGGGGGTCGTCGTGGCCTCGCAGGTCCACGACGTTGGCCGGGAACTCGGATGGCTGGTTCGGGTGGTGCCGCTGTTCGTCGCCTTCGCAACCGTGATGGTCGCAGTGGGGGTCGCAGTTGGACGCGCTGCCCGGCTCGACACGCCCGCGAGACGGGCCGTCGTGTTCACCGGTGTGACCCGCAACTCCTTGGTGATCCTGCCGCTGGCGCTGGCGCTTCCGCCCGGCTACGAGCTCGCCCCGTTGGTGGTGGTGACCCAGACCCTCGTGGAACTGCTCGTGATGGTGCTCCTGGTGCGGCTCATGCCGCTCCTCCTGCCCGTTCCAGACAAGTGAGCGACTGGGCGGGTGGTTGCTGCGCGGGTGGGCGGTCCCTCGCGCCGGGCGAATCGGCGCGATTCCCGGTAGTGGCGCACAGCGCCTGTTTGAATGGAGGCCGAGTCAAGGAGGCACCACATGGAATCAGAGTCGTTGACGACGCTGGGCGAGGAACTGCTCGCCAGCGCCCGGAGCGCCAACGCGGGCCGCGCCGCGCGGACGATTCTCGGGGGGCACACCCATAGGCTGCGCCAGACCCTTATCGCACTGCTGGCCGGCCGGGCCATGGGGGAGCACGACTCCCCGGGCGAGGCGACGATCCAGGTGCTGCGGGGATCGGTCCGCCTCACTTCGACGAACCACGACTGGAGCGGCAGCGAGGGAAGCTTGGGCATCATCCCGCCGGAGCGCCACGAACTGGAGGCGAAGGAGGACTCGCTGGTGCTGCTGACGGTCGTCGTCGACCTCTGATGCCGCGGCCTACCGATTGATGTTGCGGCCGACCACCCGCATCCCCTGCGCGGCGAGGTCTGCCTCGATCGCGTCGGTGTTGAGCGTGTTCACACCGACCACCACGACGCTGGTCTCCAGGTGTCCGCGGTGCACCGCCAGGTGCTGGATGTTGGCGTGGTGCGTGCCCATGATGCCAGTCAGCTTGGAAAGCACCCCGGGCTCGTCCCGGGCCTCGATCGTGAGCCGGGTGCCGTGGTCGCGGAAGCCGAGCACGTCGATGAACGCGTCCAGCAGGTCGCTCTCGGTGATGACAGCCACCAGGCGTCCGCCGTCGACCACGGGCAGCATCTCAATCTTCTCGTCGCGCATCAGCACGGCGGCCTCCTCGAGGAGGGCGCTGGGAGCGATGGTCATCGCAGGCTTCGACATCACCTTCGCCACGTTGAGCTTGGCGACCAGGTAGGTGGCCTCCTGTGCGCTGAGCGTCGTGGCCTTCGACGGCAGGGCCGCCCGGATGTCGTTGAGGGAGATCACCCCCACCACGCGCCCGTCGTCGACCACAGGGAGGTGTCGGACGCCGCGCGTGGTCATCACCTCGGCCGCGTCGGGGATGCTGGTCCCGGGCGTCGTCGTGAACGGGTTGGCGGTCATCCGCTGGTGCACGAACATGTCAACCTCCCAGATATGCGCGCTTCACCTCGTCGGTCTGCGCGAGCTCCTTCGCATCTCCTGCCAAGACTATCGATCCGGTTTCCATGACGTATGCCCGGGTCGCGATCTGCAGGGCGATGTTGGCGTTCTGCTCCACGAGCAGCACCGTGGTGCCGGCCTCGTTGATCCGCACGATGATGTCGAAGATCTCCTGCACCAGCAGCGGCGCCAGCCCCATGGAGGGCTCGTCGAGCAGCAGCACCTTGGGTCGAGCCATCAGGGCACGCCCCATGGCGAGCATCTGCTGCTCGCCGCCGGACAGTGTGCCCGCGAGCTGGCGGCGGCGTTCCGCGAGGATCGGGAACCTGCCGAAGACCTCGTCGAGGTCCTCCTGGGAGATGCGCCGGTGCTGGAAGGCGCCGAGGTCCAGGTTCTCCTGCACCGTCATCTCCGGGAACACCCGGCGTCCCTCCGGCACTTGGGACAGCCCACGCGAGACGCGATTCTGCGGGGTGGTGGAGGTGATGTCGGCGCCCTCGAGGGTGATGGTGCCGGACGTGGGCTTCTTCAGCCCGGACACGGAGCGCAGCGTCGTGGTCTTGCCCGCGCCGTTGGCCCCGATGAGGCAGACGATCTCACCCTCGTTGACCTCGAACGAGATGCCCTTGATGGCGTGGATCACGCCGAAATGGACGTTCAGGTCCTTGACCTCAAGCATTGGGCGCCTCCTCTCCCAGGTAGGCCTCGATCACCAATGGGTCGTTGCGGACGTGCTCGGGCGTGCCCTCACTGATGATGGAGCCGTGGTCGAGCACGTAGATGCGCTCGCAGATCCGCATGACGAGGCTCATGTCGTGCTCGATCAGCACCACCGTCAGGCCGAAGTCCCGTCGCAGCTGGGAGATCAGGTCCGTCAGGTCCCGGGTCTCGTTCGGGTTCATGCCGGCGGCGGGCTCGTCGAGCAACAGCAGCTTGGGCCTGACCGCCAGTGCGCGCGCGATCTCGAGGTGGCGCTGGTCACCGTAGGAGAGGTTGCGGGACAGCTCGTCGGCCTTGTCGGCAAGACCCATGACGGCGAGCAGTTGCTCGGACTCGTCGCGGATCTGCTGTTCCTTGCCGCCGAAGGTCCCGGCATGCGTGAAGGCCGCGAGCAGCGAGTAGGGGATGTTCTGCTGCATCGCGATGCGGACGTTGTCCAGCACCGTGAGGTCCTTGAACAACCGGATGTTCTGGAACGTGCGCCCCACGCCGGCGCGGCAGATGGCGTTGGGCCGCTTGCCGCCGATCGACGTCGTGGTGCCGTCGACGTTGAGCTCGATGGTTCCCGACGATGGCGGGTAGACCCCGGTGAGGACGTTGAACAGCGTCGTCTTGCCGGCGCCGTTGGGGCCGATGAGGCCCACCAGTTCACCTTCGTCGACGTGCAGGTTGGCCCTGGACACGGCGGTCAGTCCACCGAAGTTGCGGGTCAGGTCGTTCACGCTGAGCAGGCTCATCACTTGACCTCCTCGTCGCTCGGGACCTCTTCGTCGTCCTGCTTCACGATGGGCGGGGCCACCATGGCTGCGGGGTCCTTGCGCTCACCGAAGACCTTGCCGAGGATGCCAAGGCTGACCTCGCGGGAGCCCATGATGCCGCCGGGTCGGAAGATCATGATCAGCACCAGCAGCAGCGAGTAGATGATCATCCGGAGGTCGGTGAACTGCGCCAGGAACGTCGAGAGCACCGCGAGCACGATGGCCGCGATGATCGAGCCGGACATGGAGCCGAGTCCGCCGAGGACGACGATCACCAGGATGTCGATCGACTTCAGGAACCCGAACTGGCTGGGCTGCAGGACGTAGAAGTAGGAAGCGTAGAGTCCGCCACCTATGCCGGCGAAGAACGCGGCGATCGTGAAGGTCTGCACCTTCACGCGGGTGGTGTCGATGCCGATCGCCTCGGCGGCGATCTCGTCCTCGCGCACCGCGATGGCGCGGCGGCCGTGGGCGCTGCGGATGTAGTGCCACAAGAACACCAGCGTCAGGGCGAGGAAGAAGAACATCCAGTTCCAGTCCACGTGCCGGGGGATGCCGGACAGTCCGGCGGCGCCGTTGGTGATGCCCATGTTGTTGATGAAGACGCGGATGATCTCGGCCATGCCGAGGGTTGCGATGGCGAGGTAGTCGCCCCGCAGCCGCAGCACCGGCAGGCCGATCAGGAAGCCGACGACGGCTGCCAGGACCGCGCCCGCCAGCACACCCAGGACGAAGCCGACGATGCCGTCGACGCGCATGGTGATGATGGCACAGGTGTAGGCGCCGATGGCCATGAAGCCCGCGTGGCCCAGCGCCAGTTGGCCGGTGAAGCCGACCACCAGGTTCAGGCTCGTGGCCAGGATGATGTTGATGCAGATCGTCATCATCGTCGCGAACAGGTAGTTGTTGATCACACCCACCTGGATCAGCGCCAGGACTATGCCGTAGGCCAGGCCCAGGGGGACCAGCCAACGCAGGATGTTTCTGACGGCGCCCATGCTCACACCTTCTCCCGCACGTTCTTGCCCAGCAGACCCGTGGGCTTCACGATCAGGATGGCGATCAGGATGGCGAACACCACGCCGTCGCGGAACAGCGAGTAGCCGAGGGCCGAGACCGCGGTCTCCGCGCCACCGATCACGAACGCGCCGATCAGTGCGCCCGGGATGATGCCGATGCCGCCGAACACGGCCGCGACGAACGCCTTGAGGCCGGGCATGATGCCCATCAGGGGGTTGATCGAGTTGTAGTAGATACCCACGAGGACGCCGGCCGCCCCTGCGAGCGCCGAACCGATGGCGAACGTGAACGAGATGGTCCGGTCCACGCTGATCCCCATCAGCTGCGCGGCCTCCGGGTCCTGGGACACGGCCCGCATCGCCTTGCCCATCTTGGTGGTCTTGACCACGAACTGGAGCAGGATCATGAGCAGTACCGAGATGCCGATGATCACCAGCTGCTGGCTCTTGACCACCACGCCGCCCAGGCTGAACGAGGCGTTCATGTAGTCGGGCAGCGCGGGGTAGGCGCGGGGATCGGCGCCGACGAAGTACATCATCGTGTACTGCAGCAGGAGCGACATCCCGATGGCGGTGATGAGCGAGGCCAGGCGGGTGGACCTGCGCAGCGGGCGGTAGGCGACGCGCTCGATCAGGACACCGAGCACTGTGCAAACGATCATCGCCGCGAGGATCGCCTCGAACACCCCGAGGTGGAACACCGACATCGTCCAGTAGCCCACGAACGCGCCGATCATGTAGATCTCGCCGTGGGCGAAGTTGATCAGCTTGATGATTCCGTAGACCATCGTGTACCCGAGCGCGATGAGCGCATAGATGCTGCCCAGCGACAACGCGTTGATGGCCTGCTGCAGGAACTCCGTCACCCGTTCACCTCCCCTGTGGTTGCGGTGGGGCCCGGTCTCCCGGGCCCACCGCCTCCGATCAAGTCGACGCTTCGACTCAGCCGATCTTCTCGCTGGTGGCCTGGACGCCGTCGGCGAGGCCGATCACGACGATGGACTTGACCGGGTTGTGGTTCTCGTCCATGTCGAAGGTGCCGGTGACGCCGGTGAAGCCCTGGGTCTCGGCCATCGCGGTCTTGACGGCCTCGCCGGTCAGCTCTGAGGCACGGCTCACGGCGTCGGCGACGAACTTGCCGAGGTCGTAGCCCAGGGCGTGGAACGCGTTGGGCTCCTCGCCGTTGGCCTCCTGGAAGGCGGAGATGAAGTCGACCACTGCCGGGTCCTCGTCGATGGAGGAGTAGTGGTTGGTGAAGTAGACCTCGTTCAGGGGCCCGGTGCCGGCCAGCTCGAGCAGCGTGGGGGAGTCGAAGCCGTCGGCGCCCAGGATGGGTGCGTCGATGCCGAGGTCGCGCGCCTGCTTGATGATGAGGCCGGCCTCGGAGTAGTAGCCCGGCAGGTAGATGACGTCGAAGGTCTCGCCGCGCAGACGGGTGAGGATGGAGTTGAAGTCCGTGTCGCCGGCGGTGAAGCCCTCGGTCGCGGCGATGCTGCCGCCCCGCTTCTCGAACTCGGCGGTGAACGCCGCGGCCAGGCCGGTTGCGTAGTCGGAGCTGTTGTCCTGGATGATGACGGCCGTGCCGGCCGAGAGGTTCTCGTCGGCGAACTGCGCCATGATCGTGCCCTGGAACGAGTCGTTGAAGCAGATCCGGAACGCGTACTCCTTGACCCCATCGGCGTCGACGGTGACGTCGTCGGCCGTTGCGGAGCCCGAGACCACGGGGACCTGGTTGTCCTGGGCGACGGGGATGGTGGCCTTGAAGTTGCCGGAGGTGGCGGGGCCCATGCAGGCGATGACGCCGTCCTGGGACATCAGGCGGGTGGCGAGGGTCGTGGCCTCGGCGGCGTCGGACTTGTTGTCCACCTCGACGATCTCGATCTGCTTGCCGTCGATGCCGCCGGCCGCGTTGACCTCCTCGATGGCCATCTTGATGCCGGCCACGGAGGCCTGGCCGTAGGTGGCGACGTCGCCGGAGAGCTCGTAGTTCACACCGAGCTTGATGGTGTCGCCGTCGGCGCCGTTGGTGCCCGACGGTGAAGCGTTACAGGCGGCCAGCGTGCCCGCGACCGCCACGGCAGCGGTTGTTCCGAAAAGCGCACGACGCGAGAACTGCATGTTGACTCTCCTAAGAAATAACAGTGCGACCGCATGCGCGGGTCGCCTCCATGGTTGGTAACCTAATCAGCTTTTGGCTGGGAGCGCATTCCGGTGCCCGGATGTTGACCGGTGAGTCCAGAGCGAAGTTGTGAAACTGTGACCAAATCGGCACCACACTACCCCTGGGTGACGCGACACGCCGCGCGAATCGGGGGCAGAGGGGGCAGGCTCCCCTTGCTGCGATTCCGCGCGGCGTGTCGGGTCGTGGGCGTGCTTGCCTCAGGCGATGACCCCGAAGCCGGCGGTCCAGGGCAGCTGCTCGCCCGCGGCGAGGGTCAGCTGCAGGAAGCCGATGGCCTCGAGCTCGCGGGCGCGCTTCAGGGCGCCGGCGTCGATGGCCTTGACGCCACCGGCGGACACGACGCCGATCAGCGCGGCCTTGGCGTCGGCGTCGTCACCGGCCACGAGGACGGTGGTGGGGACTTGGTCACCCACCGTGCCGGAGGCCAAGGTGGCGGCGAAGTTGGTGTTGAACGCCTTCAGGACCTTGGCTCCCGGAAGCTGCGTGGCGATCTCGGAGGCCGCCGAGCCGTCCGCGGGAACGACCAGCGAGTCGAAGGTCTCGAAGTTCAGCGGGTTGGTGATGTCGACGACGATGCGGCCGTCGAACTGGCCGGGGCGCTCGGCGAGGATCTGCGCGACCGCCGGGTACGGGACGGCCAGCACGACGATGTCGCCGGTGACCGGGCGGGCCTGGTCGGTGCTGTCGAGGACCTCGACGGTGTTGCCGCCTCGGGTCGCGATCTGCGCGATGGCCTGGCCCATGTTGCCCTTGCCGAGAATGGTGATGGTTGCCACGATGCTGCTCCTTGAGGGTTTAGTTGATGCTTCAAGTAACACTCTACGCGCTTTAGTTGATGTGTCAAGCGATTTGGTAGGCTCTTCCCATGGACACTGCATGGCTGAGCGAGCAGGAGCGCGAGGCGTGGTTGGGGCTGATCGCCGTCGTCGAGCTACTGCCAGGCGTGCTCGAGACGCAACTGCGTCGTGACTCCGACCTGACCCACTTCGAGTACTTCACGCTCGCGATGCTGTCCGAGGCGCCTGATCGGACGCTTCGGATGACGGAACTCGCGGGCCGCACCAACGCGACGCTGTCGCGGCTGTCGCACGTCGTCAATCGGTTGGAGCAGCGAGGTCTCGTGCATCGGTTCCCCTGCCCGGAGGACAGGCGGGCCACCAACGCACAGCTCACGGAAGTTGGCTGGGACAAGGTGGTCGAGGCCGCCCCCGGTCACGTCAGCACCGTGCGGGAGTCCATCTTCGACGCGATCACTGCCGAGCAGGTCGGCCAGGTGGCGCAGATCTCGGCCCAGATCCTCGACCGGATCGACGCAGAGGGCATCTTCTACCCGCGGCCCTGACGACGGCCGGCCCGGACACCCGACCCAGCCCGGCTGCAGGCAGGATCAGGCGAGCGGCTGCCGGGCGGCCCACTCGGCGAGGTCCACGCGTGGGCCGGTGAAGAACGGGATCTCCTCGCGCACGTGGCGTCTAGCCTCGACCGCTCGCTGGCGGCGCATCACGTCGACGAGGCTGTGCAGTTCGTCGGACTCGAACGCCAGGATCCACTCGTAGTCGCCCAGCGCGAAGCTGGACAGGGTGGAGGCCACCACCTCCGGGAACTCGCGCCCAGCCATGCCGTGCTCGCGCAGCATCCTGGCGCGGTCCTCCTCCGGCAGGTCGTACCACTCATAGCTGCGCACGAACGGGTACACGCACACCCACGGCCTGGGCGCGAACCCGGCGAAGCAGGAGGGCACGTGGGCGCGGTTGAACTCGGCGGGGCGGTGCACTGCCATCGCGGACCACACCGGCTCCAGGTGCGTACCCAGCTCGCTCCTGCGGAGGGCGTGGTAGGCGGCCTGCAGCTTCTCCGCGTCGTCGGCGGTGGCCCAGACCATCAGGTCGGCGTCGGCGCGGAAGCCACCGATGTCGTAGAAACCGCGGACCTCCACGCCGATCTCGGCGAGCTCCACCTGGATGGTGTTGACGTCGAGGATCGACGGCAGCCCGCCAGGGGTCGCGAAGACCGAGTACATCGCGTAGAGGGTCTGCTCGTTGATGGCCTCGAGGTCGACGTCGGTGGCGTCGCGGGCGTCTCTGGACGGGTGGCTCATGCGGACTCCTTCTCCTGGTCGGGACGGGCGTGGCAACACGATCTGGCCCCGAGGTGGGTGGCGGTGGTGGCCGCGTCGGCTTCGCCCCGCGCCACGGCCGTGCGGGCCTCGAGTTGGTCGACCAGCATCGACACGAAGGCGGGGTGGGTGCCGGCGGTGGCGGCGCGGACGAACGCCAGGTCCAGCTCCTCGGCGGTGGCCGCGGCCTCCGTGTCAAGGTCGTAGACGACCTCCATGTGATCGGTGATGAAGCCGATGGGGGAGGCGACGACGCCGCCGACGGCCTCGGTGCGCAACTCCTCGAGCCGGTCGTTGACGTCGGGCTCGAGCCACGGCGTGCGTGGCGAGCCGGAGCGCGAGCAGTAGGTCAGCTCCCAGGTGATGTCCTCGCCGGTGAGCTCCTTGACACGGGCGGCGACGCGCTCGGCCACGCGGAGGTGCTGCTGGTCGTAGGTGGCGCTGGGCGATCCGTCCCCGGAGGCGTCGTTCATCGCAGTGGGGATGGAGTGGGTGACGAACAGCACGCGGGTGTCGCCGTGGAACTCCCTGGCGCGCAGCTCCGCCAGTGCCGCGACGACGGCGTCGGCGTTGGCCTCGACGAACCCGTCGGTCTCGGCGTAGGCGTCGATCCTGTCGATCCGGATGGCGCCGCCGACGTCGGCCACGGCCTTGTCCAGATCCTCCGAGTACTGCCTGCAGCTGGAGTAGGAGTGGTAGGCGGAGGTTGCCACGGCGAGCACCTGCTCGTGGTCGTCGGCCACCAGGGCCGGCACGGTCTCGGCGTGGTAGGGATGCCAGTTGCGGTTCCCGATCACCACTGGCACCTTGATGCCGCGGGTGGCGAGCTCGGTGCGCAGGGCGTCGAGGAGTTCCGCATTGCGTTCGTTGATGGGGGACCTGCCCCCGAAGAGCATGTAGTGCTTCGAGACCTCAACCAGGCGTTCGTCCGGGACCCCGCGCCCGGCCGTCGCGTTCCGCATGAAGGGGAGGACGTCGTCGGGTTCGTCTGGGCCACCGTAGGAGGCCACCAGGATGGCGGTGTACGGGTGCAGGGAGTGGGTCATCCAGCTCGGCCTTGTCTTTCTTCCTCGTCCCGGTCGTCGGCGAGTGCGTCGACGCCCAACCCCGTGACCGGGCACTCGGCCCGGTCCAGGGACTCATCGGTGCCGCCGATGCCGTACAGCTCGGCCATGGCGGACAGGTACTCGTCGGTGCGTCCCGCCGCGGCGGCCAGCTTGGCCCGCGTGGAGGGGACGTGCAGCAGGCGGGTCGCGAGCCGGCGCAGTGCGCGGGCGGCGTCGTCATGGCTGAGGGGTCGCCCCGCCGGCAGGCGCTCGACCTCGTCGTTCACGAGCTCCAGCACGGTCTCACGCAGGCTGACGACGGCTGGGTCGAGCACGCGGCGGTGCAGCTTGGCGCGCAGCTCGTCGGCACCCTCCGCGACGATCCGCTCGGCGAGGGTGGTGTCGGGGCTGAGGCTCGGCGAGAGGGTCTGCTGCAGGGTGGCCAGACTGATGACCTCCACCCCCGGGAGGTCGGCGACGCTGGGCGCGACGTCGCTGTGGAGTGAGAGGTCGAGGATGCGGAGCCGGGCGTCGGGGGCGACGTCGGTGCCGGTGATGGCGGGCACACCGGTGCCGCGGCACGCGACCACGACGTCCACGTCCCGGAGGGCGTCGGGCAGGTCCTGGGCGAGCCCGAGCCGGTGGCTGAGCGCGAAGGAGTCGCCCCGGCCGCTGGCGGAGTGGACTCGGATGTCGGTCACGCCGCGCGCCCGGAGGGCGGCCACGCTGGCCCCGGCGAAAGCGCCCGTGCCCACCAGCAGCACGCGCATCGCAGCGAAGTCCTGGTCCCCGAGCAGGTCGAGGGCCACCGACACCACCGATCGGCCCGCGTCCGCCAACGAGGTCTCGCGGGCTACCCGGCGGGAGGCGCGCAGGGCCTCGTCGACGATCAGGGTGAGGTCGGGGGAGGCAAGCCCGGCGTCCTGGGCCTCGCCGAGGGCGCGGCGGACCTGGCCCGCGATCTCACGCTCGCCCACCACCATGGACTCCAACCCGGCGCAGACCCGGAACAGGTGCTGCATCGCCTCGTCGGCGTCGTAGCGGTCCCAGGCCGGGGGAAGGTCCAGTTCGTCGGCGATGGCCTCCACGAGCTGCTCGCTGGTCCCCTCGGGTGCGTCGACGATGAACTCGACGCGGTTGCAGGTGGTCAGCGGGAGGACGGCCTCGACGCCCGGAACGCCGCGCAGGCGGGCCGCGATCTCCTCGGCCGAGTCGACGATTCGCTCCACCTCCACGAGTCCGTGGTGGCGGTGCTGGACGGAGAGGATGCGCAGGTTCACAGTGACGTCCATTCAACCACCGTTTGCCGGATGGGGCAGAATCGCAACTGTGAACGACTCCGACCAGCCCAGCCTGTTGCAGGCACTCTCCGGTACGCGCCCCGAACGACTTCCTGTGTGGTTCATGCGGCAGGCCGGCCGCTCCCTGCCCGAGTACCGGGAGGTGCGCCAGGGCACCACCATCCTGGAGGCCTGCCTGATCCCGGAGCTGGCGGCGGAGATCACCCTCCAGCCCGTCCGCCGCCACGGCGTCGACGCCGCGATCTTCTTCTCCGACATCATGGTGCCGCTCGTGCTCGCCGGCGTGGACGTGGACATCCAGTCCGGTGTCGGGCCCGTGGTCGCCGAACCGGTGCGCACCGCCGCCGACGTCGAACGCCTGGTCTCACACCGACTCGGCGACGTCGAGGCCATCCGCAGCGGCGCCGCGATCGTGGTCGCCGAACTCGGCGACGCGATCCCGCTGATCGGGTTCGCCGGTGCACCCTTCACCCTGGCCGCGTACCTGGTGGAGGGACGCGGCAGCCGCGACCACCTCGCGGCCCGCTCCTTCATGCACTCCGACCCCACAGCCTGGCACCGCCTGCTGGGCTGGTGCGCCGAGCTGTCGTCCGAGTTCCTCGAGGTGCAGGTCGACGCAGGCGCGCGCGCCGTCCAGCTCTTCGACTCGTGGGCGGGTTCCCTGCGCCGCGACGACTACGTCGAGTTCGTCGCCCCGCACTCAAGCCGCGCACTGGAGACCGTCGCGGGACGCGTCCCCAGGATCCACTTCGGCACCGGCACCCGCCACCTGCTGGCCGACATGGCCGCGTGCGGGGTCGAGGCGATGGGTGTCGACTACCGCACCCCCCTCGACGAGGCCGCCGCGCTGCTGCCCGGGCTGCCGTTGCAGGGCAACATCGACCCGGCCCGCCTCGCCTCGGGCTGGGACTCCCTGGCCCGCCACGCCCGCGAGGTGGTGGAGAGCGGCCGCGCCGCCCCCTCCCACGTCGTGAACCTCGGGCACGGCGTGCCACCCACCACCGACCCGGGCATCCTGACCGAACTGGTAGCGCTGGTGCACGAACTGTGAACGCAGTCGTCGTCGGTGGAGGCATCGCCGGGCTCGTGGCGGCCCGGGAGTTGGCGCTGCGCGGGACGTCGGTGACGCTTCTCGAGTCCGCCGAGCGGGTCGGCGGCATGGTGCACGCGGTCCGCCTGGCCGGGATCGACGTCGACGCCGGCGCCGAGGCCTACGCCACCCGCACCCCGCTGGTGCGCGAACTGTGCGCGGAACTCGGCCTGGCAGTCGCCGAGCCATCAGGACGCAGCCACGTCTGGTGGCCCGACAGGGGCGCCCTGCCGCTGGCCAGGGGATTCCTCGGCATCCCGGCCGGCCTGGATGACGCCGCCCTGGCGGCGCTGGGCCCCGAAGAGCTGGAGCGGGCCCGCGCCGACGAGACCGCACCCGTGGGGGACCTCGGCAGCACCGTCGCAGACCTGGTGACGGCGCGCCTTGGCCCCGCCGTGCTGGAGCGGCTCGTGGCACCGCTCACCCGCGGGGTGCACGGGCTCGCGCCCGAGAACATGCCCGCCGAACAGTTCGCCCCCGGTCTCGCCGAGGACACCCGCCGCCTCGGCTCGCTGCTGCGCGCCGTCGCCGAGCGGGCCGGGACGGGCCACGCGGTCGAACAGCCCCTCGGCGGCATGCACCAACTGGTGACCGCGCTGAAGACCTCGCTGCGGGCGTCCGGCGTCGACGTCCGCACCGAGTCCCGGGTCGCCGCCATCCGACGCAGGTCCGGCAACTGGGTCCTGGAGGTGCCGGGCGGCGAGGCGGAGGCCCGCACCGTCGTCCTCGCCACGCCGGCCCGCGTGACGGCGCGCCTGCTCAGGCCGCAGGGGATCAGGTTCACCCCGCCCCGCACCTCCGTGACCCGCAACCTGCTGCTCGCGCTGCGCCACCCCGGACTGGCCGTCGAGCCGATCGGCTCCGGGGCGCTGCTCGGTGCCCGCCCCGAGGGCATGGTGGCGCGCTCCGTCACCCACTACTCGGCCAAGTGGCCGTGGGCGCGCAGGGACCGCGTCGAGGTGTTCCGCGTGGCCCTGCCCCCCGAGGGGGAGCCGGAGCTCGCCCACGTGCTGGGTGACCTGTCCCGCATCCTGGGCCTCGAACTGGGCCCCGAGCACGTCGTCGACTCCCACCAGGTGACCTGGACGGAGATGCCGCGAGTGATCCATCCGCCCGAGCGCGAGGAGCTGATCGCGTCAGTGCGCCGGTTGGAGGGTCTGACCGTCGCGGGGGCGTGGCTGGCCGGCAACGGCCTGGCCGCCGTCGTCGCGTCCGCGAAGGAGGCCACCGCATGAGGCTGAGACTGGGAACCCGCGGCTCCGACCTCGCGGTGACGCAGTCCAACACAGTGGCGGAGGCGCTGCGCGCAGCCGGGCACGAGGTGGACATCGTCATCGTCAGGACCCGCGGCGACAAGGAGCGCGGCTCGCTCACCGCACTTGCCGGGCTCGGCGTGTTCGCGGCCGAACTGCGCACCGCGCTGCTTGAGGGGGAGTGTGACCTCGCCGTCCATTCATACAAGGACCTTCCCGTGGCGGGCGTCCCCGGGCTCGTGGTCGCGGCAGTGCCCGAACGCGAGGACCCCCGCGACGCGCTGTGCGCCCGGGACGGGCTCGCGCTGGCCGAACTGTCCACCGGTTCGCGCATCGGGACGGGCTCGCCGCGGCGGGTCGCGCAACTGCGCGCACTGCGTCCAGACTGCGAGTTCGTGGACATCCGCGGCAACGTCGGCACCCGGCTCGCCCGCGTAGCACCCGGGGACCTCGACGCCGTGGTCCTGGCCACGGCCGGGCTCAACCGGCTGGGCCTGGCCGGCGCGATCACCGAGCACCTCGAGATCCTCCCGGCACCCGGGCAGGGTGCCCTGGCCGTCGAGTGCCGCTCCGACGACGACGCCACCCGCGAGGCCCTCGCAGTGCTCGAACACCCCGCCACCCGGGCCGCGGCCGATGCCGAGCGCGCGGTGCTCGCGGAACTCGGAGGAGGATGTGCTGCGCCCATCGGGGCCAGGGCGGAGGCCGACGGCGGGATCCTCGTCCTGCAGGCAGGAGTGTTCGCCGCCGACGGGGTGTCCTCGGTCACCGAGCACGCCACCTTCGAGGCGGCCGATGCCGTCGGTGCCGGGCGTGGGCTGGCCCGCCGACTGCTCGAGGACGGCGCCGCTGCCATCACCCGGTTGGACGAGTCACGCGAGTCCCGGTTGGCGGAGTTCCACGACGACGCGAGCCTCTGGGGCGTCGAACCGCTGGACGGCCTCACCGTCCTCGTCCCGCGCCCGTCCGGCCCGCTCTCCGAGGCACTGCAGGACGCGGGCGCCACCGTGTGGTGCGAACCCGTGCAACGGATCGTTGCCCTCAGCACCAGGCTGGATGCACTGCCGGCGGCCGACTGGGTGGCCATCACGTCGGCCAGCACCGTCGGCGTCCTGCGCGATCTCGGCTGGAGGATCCCCGAGGGCACCCGGATCGCCGCCGTGGGCCCCGCCACCGCACGAGCGCTCGAGGACGACGGATACCGGGTGGACCTCGTGCCCGGGGCGAACTCCAGCGCCGAGGACCTCCTCGCCGCCTGGCCCGAGGGCACCGGAAGCGTGCTGGTGCCGGGTTCTGCCCGCTCCCGACCGGTGCTCACCGTCGGACTGCGGGAGCGCGGCTGGGAGGCTCGCGCGCTGCCCATCTACACCACCGAACCCGTGGAGCACACCGGCTCGCTCGTGCTCGCATGGAACCGCCGCGAGATCGATGCGGTCCTGGTCACGTCAGGGTCGGTCGCCGAGGTCATCGACTCCTCGCTCGGCTGGCCGGAGGACATCATGGTGGTGGCACTCGGCCGCCCCAGCGGACAGGTCCTCGAACGCCTCGGCGTCCCGGCAGCCGTCGCGGAGACCCAGGACGCGGCCGGCGTGCTCGCCGCATTCAAGCACCTGCTGGCCACGCGTCGGCATGAAGGAGAGAAATGACCCACCGCCCCCGCAGACTGCGCACCACCGGCGCCATGCGTGAACTCGTCCGCGAGACCCGGGTCCACGCCCGCCAACTCGTGCTGCCGGTGTTCGTCGGCGCGACCGGGGCGCCCATCTCCTCCATGCCCGGCGTCAGCAGGCACCCGCTGTCGGGCATCGGCGACGTCGCTGCACGCGCCGTCGACGCCGGCCTCGGCGGGATCATGCTCTTCGGCGTCCCGGAGGAGGCCGACAAGGACGCCATCGGCTCGGCCGGGTTCTCGCCCGACGGGATCCTGCAGCGGGGGATCGCGGCGGTACGGGAACGGGTCGGCGACGACATCGTCGTGATGGCCGACACCTGCCTCGACGAGTTCACCGACCACGGCCACTGCGGCCTCCTCGACGCCGCCGGCCTGGTGGACAACGATGCCACCGTGGCCGCCTACCGGGAGATGGCGCTCGCGCAGGCGCGGGCCGGCGCGCACGTGGTGGCGCCGTCGGGGATGATGGACCGGCAGGTGCTCGCCATCCGCGACGCGCTCGACGGCGACGGCTTCACCGACGTCTCCGTGCTGGCCTACTCGGCCAAGTACGCCTCCGCCTTCTACGGGCCCTTCCGCGAGGCGGTCGCGTCCTCGCTGCAGGGCGACCGCCGCACGTACCAGCAGGACCCGGCCAACCGCCGCGAGGGCATGCGGGAGGCGATCCTCGACCTGGCCGAGGGCGCCGACATGGTGATGGTCAAGCCCGCCAGCCACTACCTCGACGTCCTGTCCGACGTCGCCGAGGTCTCCGACGTCCCCGTGGCCGCCTACCAGGTCTCCGGCGAGTACTCGATGATCGAGGCGGCGGCCCAGCAGGGCTGGATAGACAGGGAGGCCGCGGTGCGGGAGTCCGTCACCGCCATCATGCGTGCGGGCGCCGACATCGTCCTGACCTACTACGCAGAGGAGCTGGCCGCATGGCTGAATTGAACGTGAACGACCGGCTGATGGCGCAGGCAGCCGCCGTGATCCCCGGTGGCGTCTCGTCCCCGGTGCGGGCCTTCGGGGCGGTCGGCGGCTCGCCGGTGTTCGTCCAGTCGGCCGACGGCGCGTTCGTGCACGGCGAGGACGGCCGCACCTACGTGGACCTGGTCTGCTCGTGGGGGCCCGCGTTGCTCGGCCACGCCCACCCCGAGGTGGTTGCGGCCGTCCAGGCGGCTGCCGCTCGGGGACTCTCCTTCGGTGCCCCGACGCGGGCCGAGGTCACCCTCGCCGAGCTGGTTCGCTCGCGCGTCCCCGCCGCGGAACGGGTTCGCTTCGTGTCCACCGGCACCGAAGCCACCATGACCGCCATCCGCCTGGCCCGTGGCGCCACCGGCCGCGACGTGGTCATCAAGTTCGCCGGCTGCTACCACGGCCACAGCGACGCGCTGCTCGCCGCCGCGGGATCAGGCGTGGCGACCCAGGGCCTGCCGGGGTCCGCGGGCGTCACCGCCGCGGCCACGGCGGACACCGTCGTCCTCGAGTACAACGACCTCGAGGCGCTCCGGGCCACGTTCGCCGAGCTGGGGGACCGGGTTGCCGCCGTGATCACCGAGGCCGCTGCGGCGAACATGGGTGTGGTGGCGCCGTCGGACGGGTTCAACGCCGAGATCAGGGCGCTCACCGCCCACCATGGCGCGCTGATGATCCTCGACGAGGTGCTGACCGGCTTCCGCGTGGGGCCCGCAGGCTGGTGGGGCCTCGAGGCGGGCACCACCGAGCCTGCCTGGACCCCAGACCTGTTTGCCTTCGGGAAGGTCGTGGGCGGCGGGATGCCGCTGGCCGCCCTGGGCGGCCGCGCGCAGTTGATGGAACTGCTCGCCCCCGTCGGGCCCGTCTACCAAGCAGGGACCCTGTCCGGGAACCCCTTGGCCACGGCGGCCGGGATCGCCACGCTGCAGTTGGCCGACGCGGCCGTCTACGAGCACGTCGACAAGGCCTCGCTCCGGCTGCAACAGGCCGTCGGTGCTGAGCTCTCGGCTGCGGGCGTGCCGCACGTCATCCAGCGCGCAGGCAGCCTCTTCTCCGTCTTCTTCCGCGACCGGCCCGTCGCCAACTACACGGACGCGAAGGCCCAGGACACCGCCGCGTTCGGACGGTTCTTCCACTCCATGCTCGACTCGGGCGTGGCCCTGCCACCGTCCGCCTTCGAGGCCTGGTTCCTGTCCGCGGCGCACGACGATGCCGTCCTGGACCGCGTCGTGGCGGCACTCCCGGCCGCGGCGCGGGCGGCTGCCGTCGGGTAGCGCGACGCCGCCCCTGGGCCCGGTCAGTCCCCCTGTCCGCACCGTGGGCGCCGAGTGGATATGGTGGCAAGGTGAGAATCAGGCTTGGTACGAAGGACTCCACCCTTGCGATGCTGCGCGCGGAGGCGCTCATCGAGCAACTCGAGGAACGCGGCCACGAGGTCGAGATCTTCAGGCTCCCCAACGTCGGGGACTTCGAGAGCATCGGCCAGCTGCGGCTGGGGCTGCTCCGAGACGACTTCGACGTGGTGATCCACCGCATCAACCGCCTTCCCGAAGGCAAGGTGCCCGGCACCGAGCTCGCTGCCGTCCCGGTCCGCGGTGACCGACGTGACGTGTTCGTCGGCCGCGACGGCATGACCATCTCTGCGCTGCCCGACGGCGCCCGCGTCGCAACGGCCACGCCGCTGCGTCGGGCCAAGCTGACGCGGCTGCGTCCCGGCATCCAGTACGAGGACATCAAGCCGAACCTTGCCGAGTGCCTCGACCGCGTGGCGGCTGGCGAGCTCGACGGCGTGCTCTGCGGTGCGGCCGACGTCGACTACCTGGAGCGCGCCGAGGAGATCACCCAACGACTGGAGACGCCACCCACCGCCGGGCAGGGTGCGCTCGGCTACGAGTGCCGCCAGGACGACAAGGACATCATCGAGGTCCTGGCAGAGTTCGACGACCCTGACACCAGGATCTGCGTCGCCGCCGAGCGCGCCGTCCAGGAGTCGCTCGACCTCTCCGACCAAGCCGTACTCGGAGTGCGTGCCCATCGCCAAGGCGTGCTGTCGCTGCGTGCCGACGTATTTCCGCTCGACGGGAGTCCCGTCGTGTCGCTGACGCTGGGCATGCCCACCTCGGAGTTCCACGCGGTGCGCACCGGACACCGCCTTGCGGGGCTGCTGCGCAGCCGCGGCGTGGAGGAGATCGGTCGCGACCCCAAGCCCCAACCCGCCCCGCCCGAGAAGCGCCGCCTCTCCGACGTCACCGAGATGCGGGTGCTCGTCGCCCGTGAGGAGGGTCGCATGTCCGTGGGGCTGCGCTCCGCGGGACTCCAGGTGGACGCCGTCCCCCTCCAGACACGCGAGCTGCTGAACGTGAGCAGCACCCTCGACGGGGCCGACTGGATCGTGTTCACCTCCACCCGGGCCGTGGCCTCCATCCGCGAGCTCGGCTGGACACTGCCGCGGGAGGCCAGGATCGCCGCGGTCGGACCCGGCACCGCTGATGCCCTCGAATCGATGGGCTACGACGTCGAACTCGTCCCCGAGAAGGCCGCCGGCGTGAACGCGCTGCTCGATGTCTGGCCCGACGGCACCGGCACCGTCTACGTCCCCGGCTCGGCCCTGCTGGCCCCCAGCTTCCTCGCGAAGCTGCAGCGCAAGGGCTACACCACGCACCTCGTGCCCGTCTACACGATGGAGACGCTGCCCAGCGCGCCGCCCGAGGTGGCCGAAGCGTGGCACGCCGGCCTCTACGACGCCGTCATCATCGCTTCAGGGTCCAACGCGCTCGCCGTGGGGGAACTGCTGGGCTGGAACTCCGACGTTCCCGTTGTCGCTGTGGGCGAGTCCGCGCAGGCCGTCCTGCGCCGCGCCCACGTGCCGGTGGCGAAGTTCTCCCACTCGTACCGTCCCCAGGACGTGGTGGGGCTGCTGCGGGAGCTCGTGGCCGAGGGTTGATTGGCGTCGGGGCTCGGCTTTGCGATAACATTGCGAAGCCCCGCTGGTAGCGGGAACTGGGGCTATGGCGCAGTTGGTAGCGCGCTTCCATGGCATGGAAGAGGTCAGGGGTTCGAATCCCCTTAGCTCCACCCCGGATGAAGGGCCCGAACGGTTCACCACGCTCAGTGAATTGGTTCGGGCCTTTGTCGTTCCCCGGGCGCCCGGATAAAGGGCACGCACATGACGTGGCCCGCAACTATGGTGTCGAGCATGGACATCGACGAACTGTTGCAGCTCGAACGCCGGGGCTGGGACTCACTGTGCAGCGGCACCGGTGGCGAGTTCTACGGCCGGATCATGACACCGACAGCTGTGATGGTGCTCGCCAACGGCATGGTGCTGGACCGTGAAGCCGTGGCCGCCTCACTCGACAAGGCGCCCCCGTGGCGCGAGTACAGCATCGAGGAGCCGCGCCTCGTCGAGCTGGACGAGCGCTCGGCGATCCTGGTCTACACGGGTGCCGCGAGCCGGGAGGACGGCGAGTTCCGCGCGCTCATGTCGAGCGTCTACACGCGGACGGGCGACCAGTGGCGGCTGGCGCTCTACCAGCAGACGCCGCTCCCCGAGGCCGGGTGATCCCGGCTACTCCCTGACGAACAGCGGCCAGCCCAGCTGGACCTCGAGTCCGAACCCTCCGGCGACGATCACGCCGATGCCGAGTCCGATGGCGGCCAGGACGACGGCGAAGCAGGCGTAGGCCAGCACGCGCATGCCGGGATGGGGCTTGTGGTCTGAGTCCTTCTGCCCGTCGTCGGCCCCGTAGGAGAGGGCGCGGATACCGAGCGCGAAGAGGGCGGGCAG
This sequence comes from Tessaracoccus rhinocerotis, assembly GCF_007197885.1. Taxonomy (GTDB): domain Bacteria; phylum Actinomycetota; class Actinomycetes; order Propionibacteriales; family Propionibacteriaceae; genus Arachnia; species Arachnia rhinocerotis. The sequence goes on along the minus strand of NZ_VKKG01000001.1, from coordinate 270,560 downwards.
CCCGGCGCCCAGGATGAGTCCGGCGAGCAGGACGTGCCAGGCGCCCTCGAGGAGGTTGAGGAAGATGTTCACAGTTCCGCCTTCAGCTTCTTGGCCGCCTTCTTCTTCCTGGCCTTCTTCTTCGACTTCTTCCTGGGTCCGGAGACCATCGGCTTGTCGGGCACGGCTGCGATCTGGTCGGCCCAGTCGTCGTTGACGTTGTTGTGGTCAACCCGGGTCCGCTTCGAGTGTGCGTACATCCAGCCAGCGGCGGCGAGCAGGATCGCGAAGATCACCAGGGCGCCGTAGACGCCACCGATGGAGTGGCCGAGGAACCACATCACGGCGCCGACCAGCCCCGCGGAGGGAAGGGTGATGAGCCACGCCATGGCCATGCGGCCGGCGATCCGCCAGTTCACCTTGGCGCCGCGCTTGCCGACACCAGAGCCGAGGATGGAGCCGGTTGCCACGTGCGTGGTGGACAGTGCGAAGCCCATGTGGCTCGAGGCAAGGATGACCGCCGCGGAGGACGACTCGGCCGCCATGCCCTGGGGAGCGGAGATCTCCACGAGGCCCTTGCCGAGGGTGCGGATGATGCGCCACCCCCCGATGTAGGTGCCGGCGGCGATGGCCGCGGCACAGGTGAACTTCACCCAGAACGGGACCGCAGTGAGGTCCGTCCAGTGACCGGAGGCGATCAGGGCGAGGGTGATCACGCCCATGGTCTTCTGTGCGTCGTTGGTGCCGTGGGCCAGGGACACCAGTGACGCGGAACCGATCTGGCCCCAGCGGAAGCCGGACTCGCGGTACTTGTTCGCGACGCCCTTCGTGAGTCGGAACACCAGCCAGGTGCCGACGGAGGCGACGGCGATCGCGATGGCGGGGGAGACCAAGGCGGGCAGCAGTACCTTTCCGACAACGCCGTCGAGCTTCGTGCCGTCCCCGACCCACTTGACGCCCTCGACCCCGAGGCCGGCCATCGTCGCTCCGACGAGGCCGCCGAAGAGGGCGTGGGAGGAGCTGGACGGCAGGCCCAGCAGCCAGGTCAGGAGGTTCCATACGATGGCCCCCACCAGGCCGGCCAGGATGATCAGCAGGAGCGCGAGCCCACCGTCGCCGATCAGTTCCGGCTTGGGGGCGCCCGAGGCGTCCTGGATGTTCACGACGGCGTTGGTGACGGTCAGTGCCACCTCCACGGACAGGAACGCGCCTATCAGGTTCAGGATCGCGGAGAGGGTCACCGCAGACTTGGGCTTCAGAGCCTTCGTCGCGATGGAGGTAGCCATCGCATTGCCCGTGTCATGGAAGCCGTTCGTGAAGTCGAACGCGAGTGCCGTGACGACGACCAGGGACAGGATCAACAGTTCCGGGGTCACGCACAATAGTGTGCATCGTTAACCCTGAGTTCACCCAATCGAGAAGGCAAATTAACCTACTTTGCCGGAATTCTGCATAGTTTGTCAACTACTGATTGACATTATCAACACGTGGACGCCGGTTCCGCCGAGCACGCTGAGGACCGCGTTGCGTCGCCACAGGTGCAGCGCACCCGTCACGGCCAGCCCTGCGGCGACGGCGAGGGTTGCCGGATTGGTGCCGACGTCGGTGTTGCGCAGGGTGTAGAACACGAGGATCGTCATGATCCCGACGGGCATCACCGCTGCCAGGTGGGGCAGCAGCTCGCTCTCTCGAAGCCGACTGATGAACAGGAACGGCAGCGCTCGCAGCGCCCAGGTGATGGCGGCGCTCACCAGCACCGCGGCGAGGATGTAGGGCCAGTCAGGCACGACGCCTCCGTGCGTAGAAGTCCAGGATGACGAGGAAGATGAACGAGCCCATCGCCGCCGGGAGCATCCCGTCCCCGAACAGCAGGTGGGAGACCAGTGAGCACACCAGCGCCACTATCGGCAGCGGGGCGGAGCGGCGCACGACGAACGCCTCCAGCGCCAGCACCAGGAAGAAGGCCGACATCGCGAAGTCCAGGCCCACGACGCTGTCAGGGATCAGGTTGCCGGCCAGGCCACCGACGGTGACCGAGGACACCCACGCGAGGTGGAACGTCGACTGCAGCGCAAAGATCCGGCGGCTGGACCAGCCCTGCGCCACCGACGACGACGTCAGGGCCCACGCCTCGTCGGTCAGGGCGAACGTGCTGTACGCGCGCCGCCCCCGGCCCTGCACGCGGTGGAGCGGGAACGAGAGCGCGTAGAACGCGTGCCGGAAGTTGACCAGGAAGGCTGTGCCCGCGATGGTGGCGAGCGGCGCGGTTGCGGTCACCAGGCCCAGCACCAGGAACTCCAGCGAGCCGGCGAAGATCACCGCCGCGAACACCGGACCCCACCACCACTCCAGTCCTGCCTGGACGATGAGCACGCCGAAGGCCATTCCCATCGGGGCGGTGCCGAAGATGGCGGGCAGTGCGATCCGGAGACCTGCCCGGAACTCCCCGCCTCGAGCCGTCTGAACAGGTGTCACTCCCGCACCATATCGACCTACGTCCGAGACCCCGAACCGATGGTTCAGCGCTCGACGACGTTCCTCAGTGGCGCTCCGGCGACAAGGGCGGCGACGTTGTGCGCGATCAGCGCGTCCGGGTCCACCGGTCGTCCGCCGGCGGCGTGCGGCGTTATCAGGAGGTTCGGCGCGTCCCACAGCGGGGAGTCGCCGGGCAGCGGCTCCACGGCGGTCACGTCCAGCGCGGCCCCCGCGATCCGACCCTCAGTCAGGGCCGCGAGCAGGGCCCGCTCGTCCACGGTGGATCCGCGCCCAACGTTGACGAAGTACGCGTCGTCCGAGAGTGCGTCGATCTCCACGGGGCCGAGCGCGTTCCGGGTGTCGGGGGTGTCCGGCAGGATGCTGATCAGCAGGTCCGCTTCGGGCAGCACCCGCAACAGCTCGGACTCCGCGACGACGTCGTAGCCGTCGCGTGTGCCCGCGCTGCGGGCGATGCCGCGGACCTCCGCGCCCAGGGCCGTGAGCAGCGGGGCCAGGCGCTTGGCGATGCTCCCGAAGCCCCACACGAGGACCTTTGCACGCAGCAGCGTGGTGATCGGCCCGTCGGGATGCAGCGGCTTGGGGCCGCTCAGTTCTGCCGACCAGTCGTGCTCGGCCTGTGCCGCCAGCGCCAGGGGCAGACGACGCACGAGCGCCAGGAGCAGCGCAAGCGTGTGCTCGGCCACCGTCGCGTCGTGGAGTCCGATCCCGTTGGCCAGGACCACGCCGTCGGCGAAGCCGGCGCGGATCATCGTCTCGGGCCCGGCCATCAGCCCTTGCACGAGCCGCAGGTGCGGCATGGCCGCCGCGGTGGCATCGAGGTGCTGTTGCGAGTTGGTCCAGACCACCAGCACGTCCGCGTCGAGGTGCTCCTCGGGGATCGGTTCGGCCACGGCGTAGGTGACCGCCGTGACGCCTTCTGGGAGCTCGGGGGACAGTGGGACGGAATCCGGCAGGAGGATCTTCATCGGTGCTTCCTGTGTGTGGGTGGCTGGTCTCAGGGCCCAGTGTGTCAGTGCCCGGTGACATCTTGGGAGGCAGCGAGGGTTCGGGCGGATGGCCCGGCCCGTTCCAGGACGGAGAAGTCATGGCCAACTACGAGACCGCCCGCGACACCTTGGAGTCCCCGAAGCGGTGGCATAGCATTTCAGACATGCCCCGCACCGGTTCCCGCCATCTCCTGCGGACCTCCGGCGTCGAGGTGTTCGTGACGCGCAAGCGGATGAAGAACCTGCGGATGCGCGTGGACCCGCGAGATGCCAGCGTCCAACTGTCCGCTCCGCACCACGCCGACGAGGCCGAGATCGCGGCCTTCGTGGCCCGCAACCTCGAGTGGGTCGTGGAGGCCCAGACCCGGGCCCGGATGAACGTGCCGGAGCGGCTGGTTTCCGGGGGACGTGCCAGGTTGTGGGGGCAGTGGCGCGAACTGGTGGTGAGCGACGGCGGCCGTTCCACGGCGCACGTCGAGGACGGCCGCATCCACATCGTCCGGCCCGACGGCGACGAGGAGGCGGCACGACGTGCCCTGACTGCGCTGCACCGCAGGGAGCTCCTCCCTGCCGTGGAGCACTTCCTTGACGTCCACTCGCCCTACGTCGGGCGCCGTCCCAGCCACGTGCGGCTCGCGCGCATGCGGTCCCGCTGGGGGAGCTGCAACCACGTCACGGGTCGGATGTCGTTCAACGTGGCACTGGCCGAGCGGCCCCAGACGGAGCTCGAGTACGTCGTGGTGCACGAACTCGGTCACCTGCTGGAGGCCAACCACGGTCCCGCGTTCAAGCAGCACCTCACGGCCATGCTGCCGGACTGGCGCAGCCGCGACGCCGGGCTGAAGGGGAGACTTTGACGCCGCTCCAGCCAGAGCAGTGGCGGGCCCGGGCCGCCGCGCACGAGGCCCGTGTCCGCCGCGAGCTCGCCGACGCCATGGCACGCCGCGAGCGGGGGGAGAAGCACCCCGTCGACGACTTCCTGTGGCACTACTACAACCTGCGCCCCGGACAGTTGCTGAGGTGGCATCCCGGGCTGGGGCCGGAACCTGTCGGTTGGGTCGGCGAGGGGCGCGAGCCCTTCGACGCCGTGGACTTCTGGCGGAAGCGGTCGAGGACCATCGAGGGTGCCCACCGCCTGCTGGTGTCGACCATGGCCGCCAAGCCACGCTTCGGGTGCTTCGGGATGCATGAGTGGGCGATGGTCTACGGCCTGGACGAGGGGGAGACCCGTCACCCCTACCTCAAGCTGCGGTTCTCCCCCGAGGAGACGGCCCGCACGGTGGAGGAGGTGGGCTGCCGATGCAGTCACTATGACGCCTTCCGGTTCTTCACGCCGCCCGCCCGTCCGCTGAACCTGCTGCAACCCACCCGCGAACTGCAGCCCGAGCTGGACCAACCCGGTTGCCTGCACGTCAACATGGACCTCTACAAATGGGCCGGCAAACTGGTCCCGGCCGTTTCCTCCGAGCTGCTCTTCGACTCGTTCCTCCTGGCCCGCGACATCCGCGAGGTGGACATGCGTGCCTCGGCCTATGACCTGGCCGACTGGGGCTATGAACCCATCAGGGTGGAAACGCCCGAGGGCAGGGCCGAGTACGCGGCCCTGCAGCGCGGCTTCGCGGAACGCGCGATGCCGGTCCGGGAGCGCCTCGTCGAGGTCACCACCGAACTGATTCGGCTCGGAACCGAGGAACTTGGCAACGAATCCGTCACTACAGGGCGTGTACAGGGGTAGAAGACGGCTCGCGGAACATACGCTGTGCGCGTCACCGTCACCGAAACGGCTGAACCCGACGGAAGGCTTCCCCCGTGACAACGCAGTACCGACGCATCATCCCCGCCGCCGTGGCGGTCTTCGTGCTCGCCCTCGGGGGCTGCGCCCCCGACGTGATGGCGCATCCCGGAGGCGTGCCCCCGACCGACCCGAGCGTGGTCGTCGCGGACCCGACTCCAACCCCGTCGGCGGAGCCCACGACCGAGGAGTCCCCGGAGTCCTCGCCAAGCCCCACTGACGTCGACACCCCGGCCCCGCAGCCCGCTCCGCACGAGCCGGAGGAGCCGACGCAGACCCCGACCGACTCGCCCGAGCCCGCCCCCGCCGATCCCACCACCCCGCCCCCGCCGCCTGCGATCATCGACGTCGGCGACGAGGGCGACAAGGTGCGCGAGCTCCAGAGCCGCCTCCAGCAGATCGAGTGGTTCGAGGGAAGGATCACACCGAACTACGGGGACCAGACCCGGCTCGCGGTGGAGGGCTTCCAGTCGAAGCGGGGGATCCCGGTGCTCGGCTACGTCGACCAGGTCACCTGGGACCGGCTCCTCGGCATGACACGGATGCCCACTCACGACGAGATGCACAACATCCTCACCCCCGGGCCGGCACTGCTCGGCGAGGGTTCGAAGGGCGACGACGTGAAGGACCTCCAGGCCCGGCTCAAGCAGATCGCCTGGTACTTCGACAAGGTCGACGGCATCTACGGTGCCAAGACCGTCGAGGCCGTCAAGGGTTTCCAGGAGAAGCGGGAGATCCCCGTGACCGGAGAGGTCGACCAGCGCACGCTCGACCGCCTCCACGGCATGACGCACAAGCCCACCACCGACGAGTTGAACAACGTCGCCCCGAAGCCCGGCGCCGGCGCCATGGTCCTCGACGACAGGTGCCTGCAGGGTCGCGTGGTGTGCATCTCCAAGGCCCAGCGCAAGCTCGCGTGGGTCGTCGACGGACAGATCCAGATGACCATGGACGTGCGGTTCGGATCGGAGATGACGCCCACGCGCAACGGTGTGTTCGCGGTGAACTGGAAGTCACGGGACCACGTCTCGAGCTTGTACGACACCGCCATGCCCTACGCACTCTTCTTCTCCGGTGGCCAGGCCGTTCACTACTCCGCCGACTTCGCTGCCCGTGGCTACAACGGCGCATCCCACGGCTGCGTCAACGTTCGTGACAAGGCTGCGGTCTCGGCGCTGTTCGACGCCGCCAAGGTGGGGGACAAGGTCGTGGTTTACACCGGCTGACCCCGGGCCAGAGCCAGACCATGGTCTGATCAGCAGTGGCATGGCTGTGGGATATCGTTTCCGGGAGTCACTCGAAAGGCGTATCTGGTGGGAATCGCTCTGGCAATCGGCCTGCAGGTCATCTCCTCGTTCCTCTTCGCGAGCGGGGCAACCCTGCAGCACCTGGGGGTGAAGTCCACCTTCGACCCGACCGGTCGGCAGTCGTCGAATCGGCTGACGATAAAGGGGATGCTCAGGCTGTTCCTGATCCCGAAGTGGCTGCTCGGCCTGCTGTGCGTCCTGGCCGGCGCGGGGCTCCACCTGGTGGCGCTGAGCATGGCCCCGGTGGCGGTCGTGCAGCCCGTCGGCATCCTCGCCGTCCCGTGGTCGGTCATCCTTGCCTCCAAGATCCACGGCCACAAGGTGCCGCTGCGGATCTGGGGGGCCGTCGGGATCACCGTGGTTGGCGTCGTCGGATTCACCATCTTCTCCTCGGTTTTCGCCAGGGGCGACAAGCAGTTCAGCTTCCAGGGCGTGGTGATCTCGTTCCTGGTCGTGTGCGTGATCTGCGCGGTGCTCTCGCTGTTCGCGGCGCGTGCCGCCGCCTGGGCGAAGGCGATGCTCTGGTCCTCGGTCGGCGCCATCTTCTACGGCCTGGCCTCCGGCATGATGAAGGCCGCCATGAATCTGGTCCAGGGTGGCGAGTTCGACCTGTTCCACTGGCAGGTGCTGGTGGTCATCGGCTTCATGCTCGCCTGCTACGGCCTGGGCGTGTGGATGATCCAGCAGGGGTACGCGTCCGGCCCGGCCGAGATCACCGTCGGCACCATGACGACGGTGGACCCGTTCGTCGCCGTCATCTTCGGCCTGTTCATCCTCGGTGAGGGCTCGGGCATGGGCCCGCTGCCGGCCATCGGAATGGCCGTCTCCGGGGCCATCGCCGTCTACGGGGTCGTGCTGCTCTCCCGGGACCACCCCGACGCCCTCGAGGAGCGTCGCAAGGACGCCGAGGAGAAGGACAGGGCCCGCCTCATCCCTTGATCGGCAGGGCGGTGACCGCGCTGCCGAACGCCGAGGTGAGCACCAAGGTCGCCTCACCCTGTTCCACCGCGAAGGTGGCTGTGCCCTCGTGGGGTTGCCCCGCCATCACGTCGAACGGGGTGGTGTCGAGGGGGTCGGAGACCTCCATCGTCGTGTTGCTGAACATGTAGACGCCGAAGCTCTGCTGGCCCGCGTCGAGCGTGACCCGGAAACGCACCACGAGTCCGTCGGCCGTCCAGTCCTGGTCCAACAGTTCGAAGACGCCCGTGCCGTTCCCCTCGAACGGGATGGAGTTGCCGCCCGTGGCGCTCGAACTGGGGGTCTCCGACTCGCCGGCGGTGGTGGCGGGCGTCGGACTGGGCGACACGCTCGGCTCGCCCTCGCCCGTGACGACCTGCAGCGTTATCAGGACCAGCGCAATGGCGGCGACCACGCCGACCGCGACCAGCCACCACGGGGGACCGCCGCGGCGCGGTTCCCGGTAGTCGTCGATCGAGGGTTCGTGCGGCGCCGGCCCCGCCTGCCTGTTCGGCTGCCCGAACGGCTGCCGGGGGTCGCGGCCCACCGCGTCGTGGTAGCTCTGCGGCTTCCAGCGGGGATCCTCGTGCGCCCAGGGGGAGTCTTCGTTGCTCATGGTGGCCACAACGATACAAGCGGGGCAGTTCTCCACAGGCTCGACCGGCCGTGACGGATCCGGCGGCCCGACAACCAGAGTGTGGGCATGCACCAGCCCACCCGCCTCCGCTGCTCCGGCCCCCACGACCTGCTCACCATCGCCTCCCTGCTGCTGGAGTTCCAGCCCGACGAATCCGTGGTGTCGGTCTGCATGCGTGGGGACACCGTCAAGTTCTGCGCCCGTTCGGACCTCGGGATGGACGACGATGCCCTGGACGCCACCGCGGCACAACTCCTGCGAGGGTTCGAGAACACCCGGGGCAGGGAGTTCATCCTCCTGGGCTACGGGCGCGACATGCTGCGAGTGCGCGACGCCATGGTCGCGCTCGGCGCCCGGCTGGGGCCGGTGGTGACCATGATGGTCGCCACGAACCACGAGCGCTTCTGGCGGCTCGAGGACGGGGAGCTCCCGGCCCACGCGGGTGAGCCCTACGCCGTCGAGAACAGCGGGGTGGCTGCCCATGCGGTCTACAGGGGAGTGTCGCTGAGGCGTACGAGGGCGGAGGCGGTCGCCGCGGTCCAGCGGCCGCCGGCGCACCTGCGCGCCGAGATCTCGGTCCGCCTCGAGGCGGCGTTCGAACGTGTCCTGCCCATGGATCCGGACGACCGCATCCAGCTCTTCGGTCACCTCATCGACTCCGGGGACGTCCTTGCGTCCGATGACGCAGCCGAGTTGGCGGCCCTCCTCCAGGTCCAGGACTGCCAGGGGGAGTTCCTCTGCCAGCTGAGTAGCGCCACCGCCGCCCGGTTCCACGCCCGCCTCGTCGAGGCCCGGGCCGCCTCGGACGAGGAATGCGAGGCGGACGTGCTGGGGCCGCTCGCCCTGGCCTGCTGGCTCGCCGGCAAGGGTGCTCAGATGAACGAGTGCGTCGCGCAGTTGGAGGAGGTGGCGCCGCGCAATCCGGTCCTGCGGCTGCTGAGGCAATTGCTGCACGACGCGGTCCCGCCCTCGCGCTGGGACAGCTGGTGAGGACGATAGGGTGCTGCCATGCGCTTCGTAGTGTGCGGTGAGAACCTGATCGACCTCATTCCCGGTGAGTCCGTCTCCACCATCGAGAGCCGCTGGTCCGCGTTCGCGGGCGGAGGCCCGATGAACACGTCGGTGGCCCTCGCCAAGCTCGGCGCGGACACCCACTTCCTCGGCCGGATCGGGGCCGATGCCTTCGGGCGCCAGATCGAGGGGCATCTCGGCGCCAACGGCGTGCAGTTGGACCTGGCAGTGCGCTCCGAGGACCCGACGGCCCTCGGTATCGTGTCCCTGGACGAGAGCGGCAAGGCCAGTTACAACTTCCACCTGCGCGGTACCGCCGGCTTCAGCTGGCAGCCCGGGGAGTTCCCGCAACTCGACGAGTCTGACTGGCTGCACTTCGGGTCCATCGGGTTCGTCGCCGGCTCGGGCACCGGCCCCTTGCTGGACTTCGTGTCCCACACCAGTGCTTCCGTGAGCTACGACCTCAACATCCGACCCACGGTCATCCCGGACCGCGTCGAGTACTTCGACCTGGTGAATCCGCTGATGGAGGCCGTCGGGCGATCCGGGGGGATCATCAAGGCCAGTGACGAGGACATCAACTGGCTCGTCGACGACGAGGACCCGATCTCGTACGCGCAGGCCTGGGCCGCCGAGTACGGATTGTCGATGTTCATCGTGACTCTCGGCCCCGAGGGTGCTGTAGCGGTGAAGGCGGACGGACGCCAGATCGGGGTCAGGGGACGCAAGGTGGAGCTCGTCGACACCGTCGGTGCGGGCGACACCTTCATGGCCGGCTTCCTGGCCGCCTACGCCCTCGACCCCACTGACGTGGCCGCAGCACTGGACAACGGAATCGCGGCGTCGGCGCTGGTGTGCTCCCGCAGCGGGGCCAACCCGCCCACGGCCGAGGAGGTCGCTGCCTTCCGGGGCTGACTCGGTCGCGCCGGGGCCGCGGCGCTATATTGAATGACCGTGCGCCGTGGGGCGCGCGGGAACAAGAGGAGCGATCTCGTGACGAGTCACGTGGAGCCGACGGTTGCGCACTACGACAGCCAGGCGGCGCAGGAGAAGTGGCAGGCTTTCTGGGAGCAGGACAAGACCTTCGAGCCGCTCGACGACGGCAGCCGCGAGCGCCGCTATGTCCTCGACATGTTCCCCTACCCCTCCGGTGACCTCCACATGGGCCACGCGGAGGCCTACGCCATGGGCGACGTCGTCTCCCGCTTCCTGCGGCTGCGCGGCTACGACGTCATGCACCCGATCGGCTGGGACTCCTTCGGCCTGCCCGCCGAGAACGCCGCCATCAGGGCCAACACCCATCCGGCGGAGTGGACCTACAACAACATCGAGACCCAGGCCCGCTCCTTCAAGCGCTACGGACTGAGCCTTGACTGGTCGCGCCGGCTGCACACCTCCGACGAGGACTACTACCGCTGGACCCAGTGGCTGTTCGCCCGGTTCCACGAGCGCGGCCTCGCCTACCGGAAGAACTCGTTCGTCAACTGGTGTCCGAAGGACCAGACCGTGCTCGCCAACGAGCAGGTGGTCGACGGCCGCTGCGAGCGCTGTGGGTCCGACGTGACCAAGCGCAAGCTGAACCAGTGGTACTTCAAGATCACCGACTACGCCCAGCAACTGCTCGACGACATGACACAGCTGGAGGGCGGCTGGCCCGACCACGTGCTGGCCATGCAGCGCAACTGGATCGGCCGCTCCGAGGGCGCCCACGTCGACTTCGCGGTCGAGGGCCGCGAAACCCCCATCCGCGTGTTCACCACGCGGCCCGACACCCTCTTCGGTGCCACCTTCATGGTGGTTGCCCCGGACGGCCCCCTGGCCGCCGAACTGGTCACCGACGAGCACCGCGCGGCCTTCGAGGCCTACGTCGAGCAGACCAAGCGCCAGACCGAGATCCAGCGCCAGTCCACCGAGAACGAGAAGACCGGCGTCCCCCTTGGCGCCTTCGCGACCAACCCCGTGAACGGGGAGCGGGTCCCGATCTGGGCGGCCGACTACGTGCTGGCCGACTACGGCACCGGCGCGGTGATGGCGGTGCCCGCGCACGACCAGCGCGACCTGGACTTCGCCCGCAAGTTCGGCCTGCCCGTCCGCAACGTCATCGACGTCGACGGCACCGACCCGGCCGAGACCGGCATCGCCACCAGCGGCGACGGCACCTACCTGAACTCCGGCCCCCTCGACGGGCTGACGGACAAGGCGGCCGGCGTCGCGAGGATCACCGAGCAGCTGCAGGCCGACGGCAACGGCGTCGGCACCGTGCAGTTCCGGCTGCGCGACTGGCTGCTCAGCCGCCAGCGCTTCTGGGGCTGCCCGATCCCCGTGATCCACTGCGCCGACTGCGGCGAGGTGGTGGTCGCCGACGAGCAGCTGCCCGTCAGGCTGCCCGACCTGCGCGGCTCGGAGCTGGCTCCCAAGGGCACGTCCCCGCTGGCCGGCGCGACCGACTGGGTCAACGTCGAGTGTCCCAAGTGCGGCGGTCCCGCGCAGCGCGACACCGACACCATGGACACCTTCGTGGACTCCTCGTGGTACTTCTTCCGCTACTGCTCTCCCGGCTACACCGAGGGCCCGTTCAACCCGGACGACGTCGCGAACTGGATGCCCGTGGCGCAGTACGTCGGTGGCGTGGAGCACGCGATCCTGCACCTGCTCTACATGCGGTTCTTCTCCAAGGTGCTGCGCGACATGGGCATGGTGTCCTTCGACGAGCCCATGCTGAAGCTGCTCAACCAGGGCCAGGTCATCAACCAGGGCAGGGCGATGAGCAAGTCGCTCGGCAACGGGATCGACCTCGGGGCGCAGATCGACGAGTTCGGCGTCGACGCCGTCCGGCTGACCATGATCTTCGCCGGCCCGCCGGAGGACGACATCGACTGGGCCGAGGTCTCGCCCGCCTCCTCGCTGAAGTTCCTGCAGCGCGCGTTCCGTCTGGCGCACGACGTCGCCAGCAAACCCGAGGTCGACTTCGCCGACGGTGACAAGGCCCTGCGCCACGTCACGCACAAGTCGATCGCCGAGATCACCCAGCTCGTGGAGTCCGGCCGCTTCAACGTCGCCGTCGCCCGCACGATGGAACTGGTCAACGCCACCCGCAAGGCTGTCGACAGCGGTCCCGGTGGCGCTGACCCGGCAGTGCGGGAGGCCGTGATGTTCGTCGCGCAGGCCCTCAGCCTGGTGGCCCCGTACGTTGCGGAGGAGATCTGGGAGACGCTCGGACTGCCGCCCTCGGTCGCCAACAGCACCTGGCCCACCGCCGACGAGACGCTGCTGGTGGAGGACTCCGTCACCATGGTCGTCCAGATCCAGGGCAAGATTCGCGCCAAGCTCGAGGTCCCCACCGACATCACCGAGGAGGCCGCGCTCGAGTTGGCGATGGCCGACGCCGGGGTCCAGCGGTCACTCGACGGCCGAAGCGTCGTCAAGGTGATCGCGCGCCTGCCCAAGATGCTGAGCCTCGTCCCCGGGAAGTAATCCACAGCCCCGACGAAGCGTGACGGATCGGGGGTCCCGGCAACCAGAGTGTGGGTATGCCCACCTCCTCCGGGATCCCCGACGACCAACTGGCACGTGCCCGGCTGGCCTGGATCAGCGCCGGCCAGCCGGCCCTGTCCGCGCCCCGCCATGCGCTGCCGGAAGAGCCCACCCGCAGTGAGCCAGGCCTAGCGGCCCCGGTTGCGGACGACGCGGCGTCGTCGGCCCTCGGCGAGCCAGCTCCCGATCCCGGAGCGGCTCTCCGCGCTCTGCCTACCGCCGGCCTGGGGATCCTCGAGCAGGCCCTGCGCCGGCGCTACGTGGTGGCCGTCCTGGCACTGCTGCTGGTGGGGCTCGGCATCACCATGGCCGTCCTCAGCCAGAGCTCGGCCTCCCAGGTGCCGCTCGCGACGCCCCCTGGGGTGGAGACGCAGGCGCCACCGCCGGCTCCCTCCAGTCCAACGCCCGAACCGGTGGCTCTGCGGGTGCACGTCCTGGGTGCCGTCGCGTCCCCCGGGGTCGTCTCGGTTCCCGAGGGTGCCATTGTCGCGGACGCCCTGACTGCAGCGGGCGGGCTGCTCCCGGACGCGGACCCTGCCCAGCTGAACCTCGCCGCGCGGCTCGCCGACGGCCAGCAGGTGGTCGTGGGAACCCGGGAGCGGCCACAGGGAGACGTGCGGGGCCAGCCGTCCCAGCCCGGTGACGGCGGAGCGGAGACCACCGGCAAGCTGAACCTGAACACCGCGAGCCAGGCCCAGTTGGAGGAGCTGCCAGGGGTGGGCCCGGTCCTGGCCGGGGAGATCATCGCGTGGCGCGACGGCAACGGCGGCTTCGGCTCGGTCGCGGACCTGCAGGAGGTCTCCGGCATCGGCCCCAAGACCTACGAGACGCTGGAGCCCCTGGTGACGGTATGAGGGATGACGGGCACGACCTACGCCTGCTGCCCCTGGCCGCGGCGGCGTGGGCCGGCGCCTGGCTCGGCACCGGCGGCTTCCGGCCCGAGGCTCCCGTCCTCTTTGGCATCTTCGCCTCCCTCGGCATCGCGGCGGTGCTGGCGGCGCGCTCACACCGGCACTGGACCTTCCTGTTCGTGGCCGTGCTCGCCGCCACGACCCTCCTCTCCGGTGCACGGGAGCTCCAGCTCCACGACTCGCTGCCCGCCCGGCTGGCGGCCGACGGGGTGAGCGCCCAGGTCCGCGTCCGGCTCGTCGGGGACGTGCGGCTGGTCGAGCAGGGTCCACGGCCACCGCTCCTGGTGGCCAACGCCCGCCTCCTCCGGCTGGAGGCCACGGGGATGGCCGTCGAGACCTCCCAGCAGGTGGTCATCTTCGCCGCCGACGACGTCGGGGAGGCCTTGACACGTGTGGCACCGGGTTCTGTGGTGGACCTCCGGGGGACGCTCACGCCGGCCGATCCCGATTCTCCCGAGGCGGTCGTGGTGAGGGCCCGGCAGATGGTGGGGGTCGTCGAGGGCCCGGGCCCCGTCGATGCGCTGGTGAATCGCCTGCGCGCAGGGCTTCGACGCGCGGCCGCGACCCATTCGCCACCAGGGCAGGCCGCGCTCGTGCCGTCGCTGGTGGTGGGGGACACATCGGCCATCACCGAGGACATGACGACGGACTTCAAGGCCACCTCCCTCAGCCACCTGCTCGCGGTGTCGGGGGCCAATCTGACGCTGATGCTGACGGTCGTGCTGGCGCTCGCCCGCTTGGTGGGGGTGCGCGGCTGGGCGGTGCGCGGCATCGCTGTTGCCTGCGTGGTGCTGTTCGTGCTGGTCTGCCGGAGCGAGCCCTCGGTGGTGCGGGCGGCGGCCATGGGGCTGGTCAGCCTGTCCGCGATCGGTCTGGGCAGGGGGAGGCGGTCGATGCGCCACCTCGGCCTCGCCGTCCTCTGCCTGATGCTGCTGGACCCCTGGCTGGCCCGTTCCTGGGGGTTTGCCCTGTCGGTGGCGGCGTGCTGCGGGATCGCCCTCCTGGCCCCCGCCTGGGCCAGGAGCATGGCTTGGCTGCCTCGTCCGCTGGCCGAGGCCCTGACCATCCCGCTTGCGGCCCAGCTCGCGACGCAGCCGCTCATCACCGCGTTGAGCGGTCAGGTCTCGGTGGTGGGAGTCCTCGCGAACATGGCCGCAGGACCATTCGTCGGGCCGGCGACCACCCTCGGCCTCGCTGCCACCTGCCTGATCTGGTTCCCACCCGCCGCCGCGGCGGTGGCGTGGCTCGCTGGCTGGTGCGTGCAACCGATCCTGTGGGTGGCGGACCTGGGATCGCGGCTTCCGGCCGCGTCCCTGGCGTGGCCGGCCGACGTGCTGGGAGTGGCGCTGTGCGTCGTAGCGTGCGCATTGGTGGCCCTACTCGCGGGCGAGTTGCTGCGGACGCCGCTGGGAGTCGGGGCCATGGTCGTGGTGATGGTGCTGGGATCCCTGGTCCGGCCCCACCCGCTGGGCTGGCCGGGTCCCTGGAGCGTCGTGTTCTGTGACGTCGGGCAGGGGGACGCCACCGTGCTCCGTGCGGCGGCGGGGTCGGCGGTGGTGGTGGACACGGGTCCGGAACCGAACAGTGTGCGGTTCTGCCTCGAGTCGCTCGGGGTGACCGCCGTGCCGCTGCTGGTGCTGACGCACTACCATGCGGACCATGTCGGGGGCGCGGCCGAACTGCTGGAGCGATATCGGCCCGAACTCGTGCTGGTGAGTCCACTCGCCTCGCCCGAGCCGCAGGTCGCGACGGTGTCGAGCGCGGCTGCGAGGGTTGGCGCCCGTGTGGTGGCGGCCGTGCCCGGCCAGACGTTCCGGGTGGGTGACGTCTCCTGGACCACGATCGGTGCGCACGAGCCCGGACGGGTCGACAGCGACACGATGGGGGAGAGCGGGGACGAGAATGACTCGTCGGTGGCCGGGGTGGCGGAGGTGGCGGGCCTGCGGGTGCTGCTCCCGGGGGACCTGGAACCCGACGGACAACGGCGGACCATGTCGGATGCGGCGCGGCTCGGCCTCTCGCTGAAGGCCCACGTCCTCAAGCTCCCGCACCACGGATCCTCGCGGCAGCACGAGGAGTTCTTCGCCGCCACGGGAGCTGCGCTGGCGGTAGCGTCCGCGGGCAGGGAGAACGACTACGGGCACCCGTCCGACGGGGCGCTGGATCTGGCAGCCCGGTCCGGGATGGTGGTCGCGCGGACCGATGAGGATGGAGCGATCGCTGTCGCGGTCGAGGACGGGGAACTGAGCGTCCGGATAACGGGAACGGTCACCGCGCCAGCCTGAGAACGCGCAATCGCGTTGTCTGAAACGCCCCACAGCTCGATTTCCGATGACGGTGCTGACCATACTCGGACGCGTGACTGCCACGGCGTGCAGTCGATCCGACAACGAAGTGGATGGATGACCCATGTCCCAGATGCGCCCACGATCCAGACTGGCTTCGGTGGCCACCATTACGGCCGCCACGCTGGCGGTGACACTCGCCCCGCTCGCCCCCTCCGCCCAGGAGGCCAACGCGGCGCCCAACGATGCACCCACCATCATCCCGGCCCTCCAGGAATGGACCGGCGGGGAGGGGAGCTTCGCGCTCTCCTCGACGTCCAGGATCGTGGTGGAGGACGCGCTCCGTGAGGTCGGCGAGCAGCTCGCATCAGACTTGGCCGCCGTCACCGGTCTCGAGCTCGAGGTCACGCAGTCCGAACCGGCCAGTGGCGACGTGGTGCTGGACCAGGACGCAGCACTGACCGACGACGGGGACGCCGAACGCTTCGCCGAGGAGGGCTATGTCCTGGAGGCGACCACATCGCAGCTCACCATCACGGCCCCGAGCGAGGCCGGCGTCTTCTACGGCACCAGGACGGCGCTGCAGGGACTCGTCCAGTCCGACGGCGAACCAGCTTCCCTGCAGGTGAGGCCACCGACTGGCCCTCCTACGAGGTACGCGGCTTCATGCTCGACGTCGGGCGGCGGTTCTTCACCCCCGAGTTCGTCCGCGACTACATCTCGATGATGAGTTGGTACAAGCTCAACGAGTTCCAGATTCACCTCAATGACAACGAGATCTACCCCTCCAACGGCTGGGAGAACGCCTATCAGGGCTTCCGGCTGGTGTCCGAAGACCCGTACTTCGACGGCCTGGCCGCTGAGGACGGCGCCTACGACCGCGAGGACTGGCAGTCGTTCGAGGACACTGCGGCCGCCCACAGCGTCACGATCATCCCTGAGATCGACGTCCCGGCCCACTCGCGCTCCTTCATCCAGTGGAAGCCGGAACTTGGCCTCAACGGCGGTGACTCGGATCGGCTCGACCTTTCCAAGCCCGAAACCACCGAGGTCATCCAGCGGGTCTTCTCCGAGTTCGCATCTTGGTTCGAAGGACCGGCAGTTCACTTCGGCGCCGATGAGTACCCCGGCAACGAGGATGACTACCGCAACTTCTTCAACGCCATGGCCGCGTTCGTCCGTGATGACCTCGGCAAGGAGGCCCGCGCCTGGGGCAGCATGACCCACATGCACGGCTCCGCCGACGGCTACGACCGGGATGTCACGATCAACGCCTGGAACGGTGCCGGGGACGGCGGTTGGTACAGCATGGAGAGCGCCTACGAGGACGGCTATGAGTTCATCAGCATGAACGACGGCACCCTCTACGTCGTGCCGTTCGCCGACTACTACCACGGCAGCGGCCTCAACAACCAGTGGCTCTACAGCAGCTGGCTACCCAATCGCCGCGGCGACCAGGACGTGGTTCCCGCAGGTGCGCCGGCCGGCGCGATGTTCGCCGTGTGGAACGACCTGGTCCACGACGACTACACCGAGCTCGGTGTGCACGGCCTGGTGAGGGACTCCTTCCCGGTCATCGCGCAGAAGTCGTGGAAGGCGGAGGACCCGGCCATCAGCTACGCGCAGTTCTCCGACGCCCTTCAGGCTGTCGGCCGAGGTCCCGGTCTACGGGTGATCGAGCAGGACCCGGTCGCCGACACGGGCGAGCTCAGCCTCGGGGCCGACGTCACCGCCTCCAGCAGCACCGCGGGCAACGGACCCGAGAACCTTGTCGACGGCAACATGTTCTCCCGCTGGTCCACTGGCCGGGGCGAGGCCTCCTTCACGGTCGACCTAGGCTCTGACCGCACAGTCGGCCGTGTCGAGGTTGACTGGGCCACCCCGGCGCCGACGGGGATCGATGTCGAGGTGTCCAACGACGGGGACGTCTGGCGGACCGTTGCATCGGGCGCCGAAGGCAACGAGATCGCCTTCGAGGCCGACTCCGCCCGCTACGTCCGCGTGACCGCAGCCTCGACGGCAGGTTCGATCACTGCCTGGCGCGCGGCCGTGTTCGCCCCTGAACCGCTCTCCGCAGGTGCCGTGGTCACGGCCTCGGGCGTGGAGGCAGCATCGACTCCTCCGGAGGCCGTGGTGGACGGAAACCTGGCCACTCGCTGGTCCGCCAACTACGTGGAGAACCCATGGATCGCGCTGGACCTGGGTGAGCCCAGTACCTTCAGCCAGATCGACATCGCCTGGGAGTCCGCCTCCGCGACCGGATGCGTGATTGAGGTCTCCGACGACGGCCAGACCTGGGCCGAGGTCGAGGCGCTCAGCGACCAGCCGACCGGCGCCCGCACCGACGAGGTGGTCCTGACGGAGCCGGTCACCGCCCGGCACGTGAGGATCACAGTCCGCGCCAAGTCGATCAACCCCTACCTCAGTATCTACGAGATCACGATCCCTGCCCCCGAAGTTGATGCGCCCGATCCCGGGCCGAGTGAGGAGCCTTCGCAGGATCCGAGTGGGGAGCCTTCGCAGGAGCCGAGTGGGGAGCCTTCGCAGGAGCCGAGTGAGGAGCCGACCGCTGGCCCCGTCGACGTCTACGCCACGCCCGGCCTGCATCACGTGAACGGCCGGCACTGGTGGACCGAGTGCGAGCCGTATTCCCAGACGTTCCGTTGCACCACGAAGATCTGGGCCACCACGGTGTCGCAGGTGGGTGCGACCTTCGTCGGGAAGACCGACTGGACGTTCAACAACCTGACCTACCTGCCCCACATGTCCCGCGAGCAGTGGGCCGCGAACCCACTCGGACGCACGGGGCACTGGACCGCAGCTGACGGTCGGGAATGGCGGACGGAATGCGACACTGCGGTGACGGGGGCCAACGGCTGCCGCAGCTACACGCGGTCCGACGTCGTGGTCTCCGAGCAGGTCGACGGCAGGTGGACCTACCGCTGGGACCGGATCTGGGTGCTCAACAACATGGTCCGTTTCGGCTGACTCGACAACGCCCGAATCCAGAACAGAAGGAAGGGGCGCCCCGGACCGAAGTCCGGGGCGCCCCTTCTGGTCGGTGGAGTCGCCGTGTCAGCGCCGTTTCCCGACGTGGTTGCGCCTGGCCACTACCAACGCGTCAGACGTGCTGCGCGGCGTAACGCTCAGGACCCCCGCGTGCGGTGTCACTCCGCAACGGCAACCGTCGGCCGCGGCTCCAGACCCGCGGAGACGTACATCGCGTCGATCACCTTCATGGTTGCCAGAGAGTCGTCGGGTCCGGTCAGGACCGGGGCGCCGCCACGCACTGCTGCCACGAAGGCCGACAGCTGGGCCTCGTAGGTGGTCGGCGTGCCCGGCACCGAGTGGTCCACGGTCTCGCCGTCGACGGTGACCAGCACCTGGTTGCCCTGCTGCGGCTTGACGAAGCCGTTGACCTCGATGGTGCCACGGCTGCCTGTGATGAGGACGTGCTGCACCTCCTCGGGCTCGAACAGCGAGCTGGTGATGGTGGAGCGGACTCCACCCGGGAACTCGAGGGTGTTGGTGATCGCCTCGTCGAGGCGAGGGTCGTCAGTGGTGCGCGCCGAGCCGGAGAGCACCGACGGCTCGCCGAACAGCGTGCGCAGGAAGTGCACCGGGTAGCAGCCGAGGTCCATGGTGGACCCGCCCGAGAGGTCGTGGTTGTAGCGGATGTCGCTGCGGTCCGGCAGGTGCACGAGGAACTCAGCGTCCGCGGTGCGCACGTCTCCGATCGCGCCGTCGGCGAGCAGGTCCAGGACCTTGTGGGTCAGCGCGTGGTAGCGGTTGTGGAAGGCCTCCATCAGCACCAGTTCGGGATGGCCGGCCGCGACGGCCGCCACCTGCTGCGCCTCGGCCAGGTTGGAGGCGAAGGGCTTCTCCACCAGGACGTGCTTGCCGGCCTCCAACGCGCGGATTGTCCAGTACGCGTGGTGCGAGTTCGGCAGCGGGTTGTAGACGGCCTCCACCTCAGCGTCGGCCAGCAGTTCCCCGTAGGAGTCGCAGGTCCGCTCGATGCCGTGCTCGGCGGCGAACTCCTCGGCCCGGGACCGGTCACGGGCTGCCACGGCGACGAGCCGGACGTCCGGGTTGCCGGCGGCCGGCTCGATCAACGCCGGCGGGGTGATCCCCGCGGCTCCGAGGATCCCGATCCTCAACGGTTCAGCCTGCGACATCTGTGTCCTCCAGTGGTGCATCGTGGTCTGTCTGCCAGTCTAGGGGCCGCGCAGACGGGCGCGATGTCGGGGTCAACTGGCAAACTTGCACCCATGACCGCCTTCGGAACCGCGCTGCTGGTCAGCGGGACAGAACAGCTGCTCGCCGCTCGCGCCGTGGAGGCGCGCCGCAAGGAGGCGCTGGCCGAACAGCCCGACGCCGAGGTCAACCGGCTGGACGCCTCGGAACTCCAGGGCTCCATGCTGGCGGAGGTCGTCGGCGGATCGCTGTTCGCGAGCCACATCATCGCCATCATCGACGACGTCGGCGCCACACCGCCCGAGGTGGTGGACCAGCTGGTGGCGACGGCGAAGAACCCGGGCCCGGAACTGTGCCTGGTACTGGTCCACCAGGGCGGCAACAAGGGCAAGGGCCTCATCGACAAGCTCAAGAAGGCCAGGATCGAGTTGGAGACCGTGGCTCCCATCAAGAGCTGGGAGGTCCCGAAGTTCTGCCAGGCCGAGGCCAAGCGGCAGCGGGTGGGGCTCACCACGGATGCGGCCAATGCGCTGGTCGCCGCGATCGGCACTGACCTGCGGGCGCTGGTCTCGGCCATCTCCCAGCTCGCCGACGACGCCGGCGGGGAGGAGATCGACGCCAAGCTGATCGGCCGCTACTTCGCGGGCCGGGCCGACGTCACGTCGTTCGCCGTCGCCGACGCCGTCCTCGCCGGCAACTCGTCCCTCGCGATGGAGCGGCTGCGCTGGGCGCTCAGCACCGGTGCGGCGCCGGTGCTCGTGACCAGCGCCATGGCGGCCGCGTTTCGCGGGATGGGCAAGTACCTGGACGCGCAAGGCATGCGGATGAACGAGTACGACCTGGCCCGCCAGCTCGGGGTGCCGCCCTGGAAGATCAAGGACTACTCCCGCAACTCCCGGCACTGGCAGTCCGGGGGAGTGGCCGCCGCGATCAAGCTGGTTGCCGCTGCGGACGCTGACGTGAAGGGCGCCGCCACCAGCGCCGAGTACTCATTGGAGCGGATGGTGCTGGGAGTGCTGGCGCAGCGTCGAAACGCCGCCCGCTGACCGGGCACGGGAACGCGAAACAGCGCCCCGACCACCGAGTGGGTCGGGGCGCTGGTCACGTTCAGCGCTGTGGGTGCCTCAGGAGAGGGCGGCCGCAGTGGCGGAGATCGCCGACTTGCGGTTGGCGGCGTTGTTCTTGTGGATGACGCCCTTGCTCACGGCCCGGTCCAGGGAGCGGTTGGCCACCCTCGAGAGCTCGACGGCCTTCTCGGTCTCACCGGCGGCGACAGCCTGGCGGAACGAGCGGATGTGGGTGCGCAGCTCGGACTTGATGGCCTTGTTGCGCTGGCGCGACTTCTCGTTGGTCTTGTTGCGCTTCTTCTGGGACTTGATGTTCGCCACTGGGGCTCGCCTCACTAAATGTCTACTCGGATTTTTCAGTCGCGCACTCGGCGCGACGACCCATACTACTGTCGCTTGGCCTGAGCGGCCAAATCATGCGTGAGAGGATCTTCCCGCGTCTCTCATCGGCTTCTCATACTACGGCGCTTCAATTGGACCATGCGAAAGTCCTTGATCACCCTGACCGTCGTTCCGCTCCTGCTCCTGGCCGCATGCTCCGGGGGTGAGACCGGGCCGGACGGGTCCGCCACGCCCGCGACCACGGTCTCCGGGCAGCCGGTCGCCACCGCTGCGTCGGACGACACCCACAACGGTGCTTCCGCGACCACGTCCCCGGAGACCACCGAGGCCGGCACACCCACGCACGCCGCCACCACCGGCCCGGCGGGGGACTGCGCCTCGAGCGACGACGACCTGGTGATCCGCGACGGCGAGGTCTGCGAGCTCGACGGGGCTGTCATCGGTGGCAACCTCGAGATCGAGCGAGGGGGCACCCTCGTGGCCAACGAGGTCACCGTCGATGGCGACGTCCAGGGCGAGGGGCACGCCGCCGTCACGTTCGTCGACGGCCGGGTCGGCGGGAACATCCAGCTCAACGGCGGCGGCGCCGCCACCGTCACCGGAACCGACGTCGACGGGGACATCCAGTCCGAGGACAACACCGGTGCGCAGGAGTTCAGCGGCAACACCATCGACGGCAACCTCCAGTGCGAGGGCAACGACCCGGCGCCGACCGGTGGCGGCAACGTCGTCGCAGGCGATGCCGAGGATCAGTGCGCGGCCCTGGCCTGACGGCCGTCGGGTCCACAATCCCACTCCGACCCGACACGCCGCACGGATCAAGCGCAGGGGTGGCCCGTCCCCCCTGCGTCGATTCCACCGGGCGTGTCGGGTCGGCCCGGTCCCGCTGCCGTTTCGCCGGTCCGGGGTTCCGTGCGAGAATGTGTGTTCCCTGAGACCCACGAGGAATGTGAATGCGCGCACCGAGCCCCGGCCGGACCGAGCCGGAGATCATCCGCAACTTCTGCATCATCGCCCACATCGACCACGGGAAGTCGACCCTTGCGGACCGGATGCTGCAGTTGACGGGAGTCGTCGACAACCGGAGCATGCGGGCGCAGTACCTGGACCGCATGGACATCGAGCGCGAGCGCGGCATCACCATCAAGTCGCAGGCGGTGCGGATGCCGTGGACGGTCGACGGCACGATCCACGTCCTGAACATGATCGACACCCCCGGCCACGTTGACTTCACCTACGAGGTGTCCCGGTCCCTGCAGGCGTGCGAGGGTGCGCTGCTGCTGGTGGACGCCGCCCAGGGCATCGAGGCCCAGACGCTGGCCAACCTGTACCTCGCGCTCGAGGCCGACCTGCACATCATCCCGGTCCTGAACAAGATCGACCTGCCCGGCGCTCAGCCGGAGAAGTTCGCCGAGGAGCTCGCCGGAATCATCGGCTGCGACCCCGACGACGTACTGCGCGTCTCCGCGAAGACCGGCGTCGGCGTCCCCGAGCTCCTGAACGAGATCGTCGAGCAGATTCCCGCCCCCGTCGGCGACGCCGACGCCCCGGCACGCGCGCTGATCTTCGACTCCGTCTACGACACCTACCGCGGAGTGGTCACCTACGTCCGCGTCGTCGATGGCGAGCTGAACCACCGCGAACGCATCCAGATGATGTCCACCAAGGGCACCCACGAACTGCTCGAGGTGGGCGTGATCTCGCCCGACCCGATCAAGTCCGACGCCATCGGCGTCGGCGAGGTGGGCTACCTGATCACCGGCGTGAAGGACGTGCGCCAGTCGCGCGTGGGTGACACGGTCACCACCCAGTCCCGCCCCGCGCAGCAGGACCTCGGTGGCTACCAGCACCCCAATCCGATGGTCTACGCCGGCCTGTACCCGATGGACGGCGACGACTTCGGCAACCTGCGCGAGGCGCTCGAGAAGCTGCAGCTCAACGACGCCGCCCTCACCTACGAGCCCGAGACCTCCGGCGCGCTCGGCTTCGGCTTCCGCATCGGCTTCCTCGGCCTGCTCCACATGGAGATCGTCCGGGAGCGGCTGGAGCGCGAGTTCAACCTGGACCTGATCTCCACCGCCCCCAACGTCGTCTACCGAGTGGTGATGGAGGACGGCACGGAGCACACGGTGACCAACCCGTCGGAGTACCCGGAGGGCAAGATCGCCGAGGTCTACGAGCCGGTCGTGCGCAGCACGATCCTGGCGCCGGCCGACTACATCGGCACCATCCTCGAGCTGTGCCAGACCCGGCGCGGCATCCAGTTGGGCCTGGACTACCTCAGCGAGGACCGCGTCGAGATCCGCTACCAGCTCCCGTTGGCCGAGATCGTCTTCGACTTCTTCGACGCGCTGAAGTCCCGCACCAAGGGCTACGCGTCGCTGGACTACGAGCCCGACGGCGAGCAGTCGGCGGACCTCGTGAAGGTGGACATCCTCCTGCACGGTGACCCGGTCGACGCCTTCTCCGCGATCGTCCACCGTGAGAACGCCTACAGCTACGGTCTGTCGATGGCCGCCAAGCTGAAGGAACTGATCCCGCGCCAGCAGTTCGAGGTGCCCATCCAGGCCGCCATCGGCGCCCGGGTCATCGCCCGCGAGACCATTCGCGCCATCCGCAAGGACGTCCTCGCCAAGTGCTACGGCGGAGACATCTCCCGAAAGCGCAAGCTGCTGGAGAAGCAGAAGGAGGGCAAGAAGCGGATGAAGATGGTTGGCCGCGTCGAGGTCCCCCAGGAGGCCTTCGTCGCCGCGCTGTCCACCTCGGAGCCGACCAAGAAGTAGCGGACCACCGGCAGCGGACCCAAAGGCGCGTCACAGGTTCGGCGGGTATCGTCGCCGGGGAGACTGCTCCGGGAGCTCCCGGAATGCAACACCGACCTGAGGACCACCCCATGAAACTGCCTGCCCGCAACCTCGCTGCGCTCTGCGCCGTCGCCGGACTCCTGGTCGCCGGCTGCTCCAGCCCCGACGCCACCCAGACCGATGCCGCGTCCGAGGCGACGGCCCCGGCCACCACGCCCGCCGCGGACACCGCCACCACGGAGGCCCCCGTACCCGAGAGCGGCGGCACCTGCGACGCGACGATGGGCGAGGGCGAGGCCGACACCACCGCCGACGCCGAAGCCTCGCTCGCCGCCCTCGAGGCGGTCACCATCAGCGACGACGCTGCCCCGACGGTGACCTTCGACGCGCCGATGTCCATCGGTCAGGAGGCCGTGCGGGTGGCTTCCGACGGTGACGGCGAGGACCTCGCGGACGGCCACCTGGTCACCTTCAACTACCTGGTCTGCGACACGGTCACCGGAGAGAAGCTCTACTCAACCTGGGGTCTCACCGCCGAGGAGGACGCTCCGGAGACCTATGTGCTGTCGGTCGCCAACTTCGGCGAGTCGCTCGCGGCCACCATGGACGGCGTCAGCACCGGCGCCAAGCTGCTGTGGGCGCAGCCCGGCCTGACGGCTGAGGAGAGCTCCACCGGGCAGGCCGTCAACGGCTTCCTCTACGCCATGACCATCACCGGCTCGCAGGCTGTGGCCGACTCCGCGACCGGCGCGGACGTGCCCGTCACCGACGAGTCGCTCCCCGTCGTCGAGATCGTCGACGGCAAGCCCGCGATCACGGTTCCTGAGTCCTTCACCGACCCGACGGAACTCGTCGTCCAGCCGCTCGTACAGGGCGAGGGTGCCACCGTCGAGGCGGGCCAGACGGTACTGGTGAAGTACAGCGGCTGGCTCACCGACGGCACCCCGTTCGACTCCTCGTGGGAGCGCGAGGCCCCCAACGACGTGTTCACGTTCCAGGCCGGCACCGGCGGCGTCATCCAGGGCTGGGACCAGGGCGTCCTCGGGCAGCAGGTGGGCAGCCGCCTCCTGCTCGTCGTCCCCTCGGAGATGGGCTACGGAGCCACCGGCAGTGGCGACACCATCCCGCCGGACGCGACGCTGGTCTTCGTCGTCGACATCCTGGCGGCGTACTGACAACCGACGGTGCGCCGGCCCCGCGATCGGGGTCGGCGCGCCGGATGTCGTGGGTTCGGAAGGGCCGGTGAACCCCGGTATGATCCCAAGCCGTATGCGCGCTTCACCGTTCGAGTCCCTGCCCCCCGCCTATCCCAGGCGGGCACCCTGGGGAACCGCCTCGAGCCTGCGCGCCTGGCAGCAGGAGGCCTTCGACCTCTACTGCGAAACCGAGCCCCGGGACTTCCTCTGCGTCGCAACCCCCGGCGCCGGCAAGACGACCTTCGCGCTGCGCGTGGCGCACCACCTGCTCAGCAGGCGCACGGTCAAGCGCATCATCGTCGTGACCCCCACCGAGCACCTCAAGGTGCAGTGGGCCGACGCCGCGGCCCGCGTTGGCATCCAGCTCGACCCCGGCACCGGCGGCACCCGCCGCGGCCGCTCCAAGGAGTACGACGGCTCGGTGGTGACCTACGCCGGGGTGGCCATGCGCGCCTACGCCTACGAGGCCATCTGCCACGGCACGGACGTGCTGGTCATCTTCGACGAGATCCACCACGCCGGGGACTCCCGCTCCTGGGGCGACGCCGTCGCCGACTCCTTCGCGCCTGCGGCCAGGCGCCTGTCACTGACGGGAACCCCGTTCCGCTCCGA
This sequence comes from Tessaracoccus rhinocerotis, assembly GCF_007197885.1. Taxonomy (GTDB): domain Bacteria; phylum Actinomycetota; class Actinomycetes; order Propionibacteriales; family Propionibacteriaceae; genus Arachnia; species Arachnia rhinocerotis. Next base: position 244,447 of record NZ_VKKG01000001.1, on the reverse strand, counting down.
CGAGCACCCCATCCCGTTCGTCACCTACGAGGAGGGCGCGGGCGGGGTGAAGACCTCCCGTCCCGACTACACCTACGGCTACGCCGAGGCCCTGGCCGACCACGTGGTGCGGCCCGTGTTGTTCATGAACTACGGCGGCCCCATGCGCTGGCGCACCAAGTCCGGGGAGGAGCTCGCAGTCGACCTCGGCACGCCGCTGACCAAGGACCTCACCTCCCACGCCTGGCGCACCGCCCTGGCGCCCACGGGGGAGTGGATCCAGGCGGTCCTCGGCGCCGCAGACACCCGGCTCACCGAGGCCAGGCGCCACGTCCCCGACGCCGGTGGTCTCGTGATCGCCACGGACCAGACCCAGGCGCGTGCCTACGCCCGCCTCCTGCACTCGCTCACGGGCCAGAAACCCACCGTCGTGCTGTCGGACGACCAGAAGGCCAGCTCCCGCATCGAGGAGTTCTCCGAGTCGGAGGACCGCTGGATGGTGGCCGTGCGGATGGTCTCCGAGGGCGTTGACGTCCCAAGGCTCGCGGTGGGGGTCTACGCCACCGCCACCTCCACGCCCCTGTTCTTCGCCCAGGCCGTGGGCCGGTTCGTCCGCTCCCGCCGCCGCGGCGAGGTGGCCACCGTGTTCCTGCCGACGGTGCCCATCCTCCTGAGCCACGCCGCCAACCTGGAGCGGCAGCGCGACCACGTCCTGGGCCGCCCCCGCAACGCCGACGACCTCTGGAGCGAGTCCGAGGCGCTGATGGCCGACGCGAACTCCAACGACTCCGCCGCCGACGACCTCCTCGGGCAGTTCGAGGCGCTCGAGTCCCAGGCCACCTTCGACCACGTCCTGTTCGACTCTCAGGCCTTCGGGATGCACGCCGAACCGCTGAGCGAGGACGAGCAGGACTACCTCGGCCTGCCGGGGCTGCTGGAGCCGGACCAGGTGCACTCGCTGCTCGCGGAGCGCCAGAGTCGCCAGCTGCGCCGTCGCGAGCGGCAGGACCGCAAGGAGCGTGCCGAACCGGCCGTGGCCCTCCACCGGGCGCTGGCGAGCAAGCGCAAGGAGCTCAACTCCCTGGTGGCCCAGTTCGCCCGGGCCAACGGCGTGCCTCACAGCCACGTCCACGCCAACCTGCGCCGCGAGACCGGCGGCCCGAAGGTGCCGGAGGCGTCGCAGGAGCAGGTGGACCAGCGCATCCTCGTGATGCGCCGCTGGCTCCGCGGCGCCTGAGGTCCCGCCCCTGCGGAACGGTCCCGTTCCGCCCGTGGCATGGGCAGCGGGGTTAGGCTTGGGCATGAGGATCTCAGAGGTAATCAAGCGCAAGGGGAGCAAGGTGGTGACCATCGCCCCGGATGCGTCCGTGGCGGATCTCCTCAAGTCTCTCTACGACAACAAGATCGGTGCCTGCGTCGTCAGTCTCGACGACGGCTCGACGGTGGCGGGGATCGTCAGCGAACGCGACGTCGTCATCGCCCTGCACGAACGCGGCACCGGTGTGCTGGAGAAACCGGTCAGCTCGATCATGACACCGGAGGTGCAGGCGTGCGCCATCGACGACGAGCTCCGGAGCCTCGCGGTGCGGATGACCGAGCACCGCGTCCGGCACATGCCGGTGCTGGACGAGGACGGCCACCTCCTGGCCATCGTGTCCATCGGCGACGTCGTGAAGAACCGGTTGGACGAGCTTGAGGAGGAGACCAACCAGCTCTTCCACTACGTGCAGGGTGACCGCTCGACGGTGTGAGCCCTCACTCGTTCACGGCACCGGACGAGGCGTTCATGATCCGCTTCTGGAAGATGATGAACACCACGGCCACCGGGTTCGGCTGGCTGTCGGCCGACGAGGGTTGGCCGCCCCTGCCGTACCCGGCCAGCTGCCGGCCCCCGGCCTGGGCCGCGGCGTCGGCATGGGGGCTCGCCGACGTCCTGGGCGACGAGTAGCGTCGGGACGCAGCGGCGGTGGATGCCCCGCCTCAGCGCAGGCCGGAAGTTGTCAGCCCACGCACCAGGTAGCGCTGCAGGAAAAGGAACACGAACACCATGGGCACGATCGCGACCAGCGAGCCCATGAACAGTTCCGGGTAGCGCACGCCCTGGCTGGTCATGAACTGGCTGAGCGCAACCTGCAGGGTGCGCGTCGCGTCGCGGCCGACCAGGCTGGGCCACAGGAACGCGTTCCACGAGCCGATCAGGACGATGGTGCCGACGGCGGCGATGATGCCCCTGGAGTTCGGCACCACGATCCGCCAGAAGCTGCTCCAAGGGTTGCAGCCGTCGATCAGCGACGCGTCCTCGAGTTCGGTGGGGAAGTCCAGGAACGACTGCCGGAACAGGTAGGTGGCGAACGCTGAGAACATCCCCGGGACCACCAGGCCGCGGAAGGTGTCGATCCACCCGAACTGGGCGGTGATGATGAACATCGGGACGAACGTCGTGGCGGCGGGAACCATCAGGGTGAACAGCGTCAACCCCAGCAGGAACCGGGAGAGCCGGTGCGTGTGACGGGCCAGGGCGTACCCGGCGAGCAGGGAGACGACGACGGTGCCGCCAGTCTGCAGCACGGCCATCACCGCCGAGTTGAACATTGCCCGCAGGATCCCGATGGAGTCGTTGGCCAGCAGCGAGTCCAGGTTCGTGAGGTCCAACTGGTCGGGCAGCCAGTTCCACTGCGCGGAGGTGATGTTGGCGTTGGTGGAGAACGCGTTGCGCACGATCACGTAGAAGGGCAGGCAGAAGAGTGCTGCCAGTACCACGAGTGCGACGTAGCGCAACACAGTCGTTGAGCGTCGGGTCGTCATTTGTCGCGTCCCCGGTTCAGGACCCAGCTCTGGGCGAGGCCGAACAGCACGATGATGCTGGTCAGGATCATGGTGCCCGCGCCGCCGACGCCGAGGTCCTGCTGGCCGCCGCCGAGCGCCGTGATGTAGAGGTGAACCAGCGGTGGTCGGCCGTACGGCGGGTAGGAGCCGATGGATCCCAGCATGTTGTAGAACTCGTCGAAGGCCTGGAACGCGTTGATCAGCAGCAGCATGATTACTGCGACGCTGGTGGCTCGCAGCTGTGGCAGCGTGATCCAGCGCAGCAGGCGCCAGCCGGAGGCGCCGTCGAGGGCGGCCGCCTCGTAGGTCTCGTGCGGGATCAGCTGCAGCCCCGCGATGAACAGGATCATGTAGAACCCCACCTGCAGCCACAGCCGCACGGTGACCAGCGCCACCCAGTAGAGGTCGTTGGTGCCGCCCAGCCAGTTGACGGGGTCGCCGCCCAGCGAGCGGATGATCGAGTTCAGGAAGCCGAAGCGGGCACCGTTGAAGAACACGAAGCGCCACACGATCGCGGCCACCACGTAGGAGACCGCCGTCGGGATGAAGAAGACCGAGCGAAAGAACGCCTGGCCGTGCTTCAGGTTGTTCAGCAGCAGCGCCAGCCCCAAGGAACACACGTAGGTCACGGGCACGATGAAGGCAGCGAACACCACGAAGACCAGCAGCGAGTCGATGAACAGGTCGTCGTTGAGCAGTCGCGCGTAGTTGTCCCAGCCGACGAAGCGGGTGGGACTGACCGTGTTGCGGGCCTCGAAGAACGAGAGGTAACCGCTCCAGGCGATCGGCAGGTAGACGAACACCGCGAGGCCGACGAAGAACGGCGCCACGAACGCTGCGAACCACAGGTTGCGGCCCTGCCTGCCCTTCAGGCGACGCCAGAGCCCGGCCCGCCCCTGCTGGGGGCGGGCCGGGACCGTGGCGTGCGGCGTCGACATCAGCCCTGGAGCTTCTCCAGTTCGGTGGCCGCCAGGTCCGCGAAGTCGGCGAACTCGGTGGCGGGGTCAGCGTCCTGCTTGATGACGTTGCTCACCGCGGCGCCGAACGCGTCGCCGAGGGTCCCCGACCACATGATGTCGTTGGCGAAGCCGCTCTCGGCGACGAAGCGGGCAGCCTCTGCGCCCGGACCGCCCGACAGCTTGTCCGCCTTCGCCACGAGTGCGTCCTTGGCCGGGATGTGGGTGCCGTAGGAGTTGGAGAAGTCGACTTGCTTGTCCTCCTGGTCGATCCACAGCCACTTCACGAAAGCCTTCGCGGCCTCGACGTTGGGGCCGTCGGCCGCGACGCAGGCGCCGAACGCCCCGAAAGGCACCGCAGGACGTCCGCCGGGTCCGATGGCTGGGAACGGGAGGACGCCGACGTCGTCGCCGTGGGCCTCGATGATCTGCGGGAGAGACCACAGGCCGCCCCACTGGAACGCGGCCTCGCCGTTGATGAAGGCGGCGCCGTCGTACCACTCGGCCGAGGCCGCCTGCACGACGCCGCCGGAGGCGGAGAGCTCGCGGTAGGCCACCAGGGCGTTGTAGAAGTCCTCGTTCAGGAAGGCCGCCTCGGTGCGCTCGGCGTTGAGCTGGTCGTTGCCGGAGGCCCAGATGAACAGGGTGCCGAGCACGCCGACGCCGCCGTCGTTGCCGGCGAACAGGCCGCCGATGTCGTCGGTCCTCACCGCCTCGATCGCGGCGACGAGCTCGTCGAAGGTTTGCGGCGGCTCGACGCCTGCGGCCTCCAGCAGCGAGGGCCGGTAGTAGAGGAGTTGCATGTCGATGGTCTGCGGGATGCCGTGGACCTTGCCCTCGAAGGTGAAGCGCTCCATCACCGAGGCGTTGAACTGGTCACGGACCGGCTCGATGATGTCGGTCAGGTCGGCGAGCTGGCCGCTGCGGATCATGTCCAGCGAGCCGCCCTGCTCCACCTCGAACACGTCCGGGACGTCGTCGGTCAGCAGTTGCGCGGCCAGGATGCTGCCGTAGTCGCCGGGGGTCCACTTGACCTCGACGGTGGCGTCGGGGTAATCAGCCGCGTAGCCCTCGACCGCCTCCTTGACGCCGGCCTCGCCATACTCGTGGTACCACTGCTGCAGGGTGATGCCCGCAGCGGCCGTGTCCTCCCCGGTTGTTGAAGTGGTGGGCTCCTCGGAGGCGAGCGGGTTGTTGCTGCCGCAGGCGGCCAGGGTCGCGGTGGCGGCGAGGCCGCCGCCCAGGGTGAGCAGGGTTCGTCGATTGAGCTTCATGGGTCCAAGCATCCCACTGGGCCGCTCACCTCCTGGGTCACCGCCACGCGCGTTCGCCAAGGGAGGACGCGGAACGTAGGCTCGTGGGGTGCCCTCCCAGCTCCCAGACGGCGTCGAGTTGCCCGCCGACGGCTCCCTGCCTGCCTCCGCCCTCGCGGACGTGTCGGCGCGGCCGCTGTCGCTGTACCTCCACGTCCCCTTCTGCCGGACACGGTGCGGCTACTGCGACTTCAACACCTACACCGCCTCCGAGTTGCCGGGGATGTCCACCTCCAGCTTCCTGACGGGCGCGCTGGCCGAGATCCGCCTCGCGCGACGCGTCCTCGGCGATGCCGCGCCCCCAGTCGGCACGGTCTTCTTCGGCGGCGGCACCCCCACGATGCTGCCCGCCCGCGAACTGGTGCGCCTCCTAGATGCCATCGGCGACGAGTTCGGACTCCTGCCCGGGGCCGAGGTCACCACCGAGGCCAACCCGGACACGGTGACTCCCGCCTATTTCGAGGAGCTGCTCGAGGGTGGCTTCACGCGGATCTCGCTCGGGATGCAGTCCGTTGTGCCGCACGTCCTGCAGGTGTTGGAGCGCGTCCACACCGCCGGTCGCGGCCTCGACGCCGCCCGCTGGGCCAGCGAGGCTGGGTTCGAGCACGTCAGCCTGGACCTGATCTACGGCACGCCGGGGGAGTCCCTCGACGACTGGCGCCGCTCGCTCGAGGCGGTCGCGGCCACCCCCGTCGACCACGTCTCCGCGTACTCGCTCATCGTCGAGGAGGGCACCCGACTGGCGCTCCAGGTCCGCAGGGGAGAGATCCCGATGCCCGACGACGACGTGCTCGCAGACAAGTACCTCGTGGCAGAGGAGTACCTCACCGGCCAGGGGTTCACGAACTACGAGGTCAGCAACTGGGCGAGCCGGGACTCAGGCCGCTGCCGGCACAACCTCGCCTACTGGCGGGGGGCCAACTGGTGGGGAATCGGGCCAGGCGCTCACAGCCACGTGGGCGGTGTCCGGTTCTGGAACCGCAAGCACCCCCGGTCCTGGGTGGCCGAACTCGACGCCGGACGCTCGCCAGCGCAGGCGGGTGAGTTCCTCGCGCCCGAGGACCAACGGGTGGAGCGCGTGCTGCTGGAGCTGCGCCTCTCCGACGGCCTCGCGTTGGACGTCCTCACGCCGTCCGAGCGTGCCAAGGTCGGCGACGTGGTTGGCGCAGGCCTCGCCGTCGTGGAAGGGGACCGCCTGGTCCTCACCCTGCGGGGGCGGCTGTTGGCCGACGGCGTGGTCCGCGACCTGCTGGACTGACCGGGTCTGCCGATGTTGGGGCGTAGCGGAGCCTGCGAGGATCATCCAGAGGAAAGCGGCGACCTGACATCCATCGCTTCTATGATCGAATCACTCGCCCACGTCAAGAGTCGGAGGCCCACATCCCTATGCAATCCGTCCGTGCCGTCCTCTGGGACGCTGACGGCGTGCTACAGGGCACGCCTGCTGGCACCTGGGACCTCGCGGCCTCGGTCGTGTCTCAGTTCCCTGGCGCGCTCACCGGAGCAGCGATCGATGAAGATGGCATTCGGGCCGTCGCTGACGCCATGGGTTTGGGCGATCGCATTGATGATGTTCTCTCCGTCTGGTGGACCTTCGACGTCCTGCAGCCCGCGTTGGAGATCGTCGCTAGAGTGCGAGCCACCGGGGTCTCCTGCTATCTCGCGACAAACCAGGATTCCTACCGCGCGACGTGCATGCGAAACCGTGCGCCTTACGAGGAGATCCTCGACGGCGCGTACTACTCTTGCGACATCCGCTCGGCAAAGCCGTCGGCGGTGTTCTTCGAACACATCGCGTCGGATCTTGGGCTTGCCCCCGAGCAGCTGCTGTTCATCGACGATCAGCCTGCGAACGTTTCGGGAGCTCGGTCCGCGGGATTGAACGCGGAACGCTGGACATATGGTGACGGGATGGAGAGGCTCCGGAAGCTCCTCGACACGTACGAGATTCATCTGGCCTGACTCCGGGAACGTCCTCAACTGCCGACGAGCGGACGTCGGGAACTGCCGAGTTGCGCAAAGTTCCAGGGGACTCTTCCCCGCGCTCCCTTTTCGTTATACGATTTGTGCATGGTCAGTGACGAGCAGATCCAGAAGTGGGCCGACGAAGCAGAAGCTGGCTACGACCCGGAGAAGCTGTTGCGGCGAGGACGCGGCCGTCCGGGTCGCGGCGCTGAGCCGTCGCAGGTGATCGCGGTGCGCCTGACGCCCGAGGAGCTCGCCGAGCTGGACGCGGCAGCTGAGCGGGATCACGTGTCGCGCTCGGAGGCGATCCGTCGCGCCTTGGCCGGCTACGCCGCGTGAAGGTTCACCCGAGCGCACTCAAGCACGGCATCGCTCAGGAGGATGCGGTGCAGGCCGCGTACTGGTCGTTGTGGATTGAGCCCCTTGACGAGGATGAGTGGCCGCACCGGGAACTGCGGCTCGGGTTCGATACCGCGGCTCGGTTGCTGGAGACGGTTGTCCTGGTTTTCGAGAGCGGGGAAGAGATGGTCATCCACGCCATGCCTGCCCGCAAGCAGTACTGGGACCTACTGCCATGACTAGCTGGGCACAGAAGCACGCTCGCTCATGCCGCGTTCCCAAGGGTGAAGAAGGCACGCTCAACCAGTCCGGCGCTTGGAACGAGGCGCGGTGCGGCTGGCGGGGACGGACTCCCGGGGCTCTACTTGTTCGGTGACGGGATGGTCCATGCTGTAGGCATGAAGAAGCCTTCCCCCTTCCCCGCCCGAATTGCTGTAGCCTTCTTGGCCGCAGCGGGAATCATGCTGACGGTCCCTACCCTCTCCCACTTACTCCTCGGAGGCCCTAACGAGACGCCGTTGGCGTGGTCCAGCCTTTCGCTGGCTTGCACTGCTCTGGCAGCTGTAGCCGGGGTCACGTTGCTGGCTTGGCGTCCGCCGTCTGGATGGGCGACCGTCTTGGCCGTGGGCGTGACGGCTGCGGCGATGACTCTACTTCCGATCAGCATGCTGTGGGATGATCGAGGGTGGTGGGGAGCACTCGTTTTCTACCTTGTGGTCTATGGGGTTTACTTCGCAATCGTCCCGGCTTTGATGACTGCGGCTATCGTGCTCCATGGCCGTCACGGCCTGCGCTTACGCAGGCCGGTGCGCGCTTCGAACTAGCAGGATCGGTGGTTGCTGCGTCCGGCGAGCACTCCATGGTGTTTGCAGCCGGGGATCCGAGAGTCTCTCCAGGGGGCGATGTCGATCCAGCCCCGCCGGATAATCTGGAAAAGCGCGGATCTGCCGCAGCCGTGCCGATCTACGGACGTCCGGAACTGCCGCATACCCCTTCTATGCAGTGCGGGGTCCGTCCCGGTGGGTGCGGCGTTCTGAGATGATCCTACGATGAAGCGCTGGCTGGGCATGGCCTCCCTAATCGTCGCGGCAGGGGGCGTCGTGGTGATGCTTCTCCCGACGATGGAACTGCGGTGGGGCGTTGACCCCGCACTCGGACTCGAGCCGACGGTAACGAGGCACTCGTGGTTCGACCCACTTCTTTTCGGCGTAGCTCGTTTCGATGCGCCGCTTGCGCTGTTGGCAGGGATAGCGGGGTTCTTCCTGCTCGTCTTGAGTGTGCGCAGGGGCCCGCCCTCGTGGCTCGCGGTTGGATTCTTGATCGCGGGGACGGTCGTGCCTCTACTCGGGTTCTGGGCCTTCGGGAGTCTCGGGTGGATTGCGCTGTTGGCGCCAACTGCGATGGCAGCCAGTGCCGCGGCGGCGATTATCTCCCGTGGCTTGGCCGAGGCTGAAGCCACCGTTCTCCAACAACATCTCCGCTCCGAACCCTGAGCGGACATGCACTCTATTAAACGCGCGCACATGCCGCAGCGTGGGCGGCACTCACTAGCAATCGGCCACGAGCGGGCGGATCCAGACTGCTTCTGGGTGACCGCCGTGGCGTTCATCAATACGCCTTAGAGTGATGCCATGTGGGCTGAGGTTGCGAGTTTCGCGGTGGGACTGCTGGCCGGCCTTGCTGCGACGCTCGTCGAGCCTCTGAACCGCTTGGTCGGTCGCGTTGGACGCAAGACTGCGCGGGACCGTGGTCTAGCAGTCCACGTCGAGACCGATCCTGCAGTGATCTGGGCTGGCACGCCGGACTGGGTTCCATTTCAGTTCTGTTTCCCCACTGGCTTGCCTGATGAGCCGCCGCCTGGCGAGTCCGCGGGAGTGGCGTCGGTGGGCGTCCAGCCACGGAGGTTATGACCTTTGGGAGAGTGTCGTTCGTCTCACCCTGGTGGGAACGGCGCCCGTCGCCGTGGTGGTCGAGACGCCAGTTGTAACGGTCACCTCCGAACCGCACCACTCATGCGTCAAGGTTGTGCGACCAGTCGGAGGGGCAGACATTACCCCTCGGGCCTACACCGTGGACCTAGACAGTTTCGGCCACCGGAATCCAGTTGTGAACCTGGAGGATCAGTCTGGCTCGGTTCGGCACGACCCGCTGTCCTTCTCGCTGGGACGCAATGGGGTGGAGCAGTTCCTGCTTCGTGTTCAATCTGCGAACCCCTACCAGTATTCCTGGCACGCCCGCCTGCCAGTACTCATCGATGGCACACGTGAGTACGTAGAGGTCAATGACCAAGGCGCCCCCTTCCTCTTCATCGGTGGCGATCTGACAAACGGAAACATCTGGGATGGCCAGAAATGGACGCCGTACACTTTTTGAGAGAGTTCGTTCCACATCGCCGTCACGCGAACGCGCGCTCAAGCCGCGAAGCGTTGCGCAGCTTTGTCGCGATCACCCGGGGGTCGACTACGCCACCAGCAGTTCACCAAACCGGGATTGGTGCCGCAGCGGTGGGATAGGCTCTCGCGCATGTTTGCTGGGTCGTGCGTGTTCTGCGGTCTCCTAGCTGGGGAGGGACCAGCAGAGTGGCTTGTCCGAGAAGACCGGGCAGCAGCGCTGCTCCCATTGCCCGAGACTCGACTAGCTCCTGGGCACACCCTTGTGATCAGCAACGCCCACGCGGTCGGAGTTCAGGACGCCTCCTTGGCGGACCTGCACGCGACGATGTCCCTGGTGCGGCGTGTCTCCCGAAGCATGGCAACGACGATGGGCGCACTGGGCGTGAATGTGCTGAACGCCAGCGGCCCGGGATCAGACCAGTCCGTGCCCCACCTGCACTTCCACGTCGTGCCTCGGTGGCGAGGTGACGCACTGGACACTTGGCCTACCGAACGGTCCACCCACAACCCGGCCCCCGATTGGCTGCGGGACCTGCGGGCGGAACTCGATTGATTTCGCCTGGCGCGTCGGGCTCTCTAGGGCTTGCAGGCCAAGTGTCCACCCATGATACGGAGACCGGAGCGGCCGTTGACTTGGACCTTGGCACTCCACGCGCGTCATGCCCAAATGCGCGACCGCACCACCGAAGCTGCCGCAGACGTTCCGAATGCCCGCGCCGGCGCAACATGCTTCCAAGCGAGCTTCGAGCATCCGGATTTGCCGCGGTGTGCGAGGGTAGCCTTCCGGCTTGCCTGGCACCCGAGCGCGACCGCCCTCAATTGCCGCGCAGAGTGAGGAAGTGTTACTTGTCTTCTTCGAGGGTCTGGCAGTCGCTTGTGAGGGCCATTTTCAGCCCGGAGGTCGCGTTGCGATCGTAGAGTTCACCGTCGACCCGATATGTGATGGTCTGGCTGTGGACCCGTCCGGTCTCGGCCCCGTCACGAGACAGACCGAGCGCCAGATGAACATCGGCCCCTGGCGCGATGACGTACCCGGCCACCGATTGCCGACCGGACCACAACTCGGGACTCTCCTCCGCCGGAGCGCGCATCACGCCCACTCCCAGCATGGTTCCGTCATCGAGTTGCACCGCAGGCACGGCGAAGGCATCGCTCATCATGATGTGATCATGCTCCCCAAGGCGGACGTCCTTCAGCGTGATCGGGCTTTGCCCCGGATTCGAAACCGGGATACCGAACCAGTACGGCTCAGCCTTCCCGGGAAGAACCCCTGCGCATACCGCATTGGTGCCATCTGGAACTGCAAGGACGGCAGCGCCTCCGGTGCAGCCAGCGAGGACCAGTGCTACGGTGACACACTCGAGGATGCGGATCAGTTTCCCCTGCTTCATAAGCGAACGATAAGCCAGCACCGTCGTCATCCGGCGCCTGGGTCTGGATAGTCCTCAATTCGGGCGGGGTTGTTTTATTTGGACGTCCGGACTTGCTGCATCCAGAGCGGGCTTCCGCCTAGGAAAGTGAAGGGCCGCCCCGGCTGGTGTGCCGTAGTGGCAGGATCGAACAATGAAGCGCTGGCCAGGCATAGTCGCCCTAGTGGTGGCGGTGGTGGGTGTCGGCGTGATGCTGCTCCCGACGATGGAGATGCACTGGGGTGTTGACCCTGCTCTGGGAGTGGATCCACCGGTGTCGAGGCATTCTTGGTTCGACCCGATTCTGCCCGGCTGCGGCCATTTTGATGCACCGCTGGCGCTCTTGGCAGGAATGACGGGAGTCCTGCGGCTGGGTGGGAGTGTCCGACGGGGTTTGCCCTCAAGGTTGGCCGTTGGCTTCCTCGTCGCATCGGCTGCGTTGCCATTGCTCGGCTCTTGGGTCTTTGGGAGCCCCGGTTGGATTGCGCTGATGGCGCCGATCGCCATGGGGATCAGTGCTGCGGTCGTGGTCCCTTGGCGTCGGCACCTGCAGACGAATGCCACCTCCCTCGAAACGCATGCCCGCTCCGAGCTCTGAACAGAGCCGCCCGCAGGGATGCGCGCACATGCCGCGGTGTGCGAGGGTAGCCTTTCGGCTGCCTGGCGCCCGAGCACGACCGCCCTCAATTGCCGCGCGGTGAGCCAGTCAACCGTGTCAGTAACGGATGCCCTTGCTGTTGTGTAACGATGCTGTCCGTGACCGACGAAGCCCTGTCCAGCAAGGAGACCAAGAGGCTGGGCGATGCCGATTTCACATACGGCGAAGTCGGCGCCACCCAGAGCGAAACCCTGCCCGGCAACTACGATCACCTTCGCCGCGTTCGCATCCTCGGGACCGGAGCCGATCGGTTCGAACAGGCCGTTCGCATCCTGATGTCTTGGGACATGCATCGCATAGCGGGAATTCGTGTTCGCACCTCCAGCAAGCACGCGGTCCCCGGGGCCGTAGCCGTCCTTCTGCTGGGCCGGGGCAGCCTGAGCCTGGAGGGCACCAGTGCGTGTCGTGTACGTCATGGATGAGCCACACCGGAAGGGATTCGCCTACGGCACCTGGTGCTGCCGGCACAGGCTGAGTTGGGGGCTTTCTACACGGTCCGCCACGCCGCCCCGGACACGTCCCTTTGGTACTCCCCGGACGATCTTTACGCAGCCGCCGAGGCTTGGGGGCGAGATGGTCGATCCGCCTATGTCCAGGCGCGCGTGACGTTCGATGTCGTCTGGCCGATCGTGTACGGGTTCTTCCTGCTGACGACGCTCGCCTGGGCCTGGGCGCGAGGGACGGCTGCTGGGAGCCGGTGGCGAGCGGTGGGCCTGCTGCCGGTCGTGGCGGTGGCTCTGGACTACGCCGAGAACGTCTGCACCGCGACGGTGATGGCGCGCTATCCGGCCCGGACGCCAGTGCTCGCGGAACTGGCGCCGATCTTCACCGCCGGCAAGTGGCTCGCCCTGTCGGCCAGCTTCCTGCTACTGGCGATCGGGTCGATCATCGCCGTCCTGGCTCGATGGCGCAAGGGTGCTTCGCGCCCGCCCGGGTCGCAGGACCGTTGAACAGATCAACGCCGCGTGCTACTGTATTAAGTACCTAGTACAGCAACACAACACGCGAGGAGGTGCCCCGTGGACTTCGACAGCACCCAACCGATCTGGCTCCAGCTGGTCGCCGAGTTCTCGCGTCGGATCGCCGTCGGGGTGTGGCCGGCGGGGGAGCGGGTCGCGGGCGTCCGTGAACTCGCCGCGGACCTGGGGGTCAACCCCAACACGGTGCAGCGCGCGTTCGCCGAGCTCGAGCGGGACGGCCTCGTGCGCTCCGAGCGGACCGCGGGTCGCTTCGTCTCGGACGACCAGCAACTGGTCTCCGGCCTGCGACGGCGGCTCGCGACGGCGGCGGCCGACGACTTCGTACAACGCGGGCGGGGGTTCGGGATGAGCCTCGACGACGCCCGCGCACTACTTGAACAGAGGTGGAGCAATGACTTCGACAATCACCCGCCCAGTACCGGAGGGGAGCGATGACGCCATGACCGGCAACGCCATCGAGGTCCGGGGGCTGACCAAGACCTACGGATCCCTGAGCGCGCTCGACGCTTTGGACCTGAGCCTGCCGTACGGGCAGGTGGTTGGGCTGCTCGGCGAGAACGGCTGCGGCAAGACCACGCTGCTGAAGGTCCTGGCCGGTCTCCTGCAGGACCACGAGGGCAGCGTCGAGATCGCCGGGGCCCCGCTCGGCCCGGAGTCCAAGGCCCGGGTCAGTTTCCTGCCCGACGTGAGCTTCCTCCCCGACGGCGCGAGGGTTGCCTACTGCCTCGACCTGTACGGCGACTTCTTCGCCGACTTCGACCGCGCCCGCGCCGAGGACCTCATCGGGTTCTTCGGTCTCGAGCGGTCGATGAGGCTGGGGCAGATGTCGAAGGGGATGCGAGAGAAGGTCCAGATCGCACTCGCCATGTCACGCAAGGCGCGCGTCTACCTGCTCGACGAGCCGATCTCCGGCGTCGACCCCGCAGCCCGGGACGTCATCGTCCAGGGGATCCTCCGTAACCTCCGGGAGGACTCCCTGCTGCTCATCTCCACCCACTTGGTCCACGACCTGGAGCCGGTGCTCGACGGCGTGGTGATGATGCGCCACGGCAAGGTCCTGCTCACCGGCCAGGTCGACGACCTGCGCGCCCGGCACAACAAGTCCATCGACCAACTCTTCAAGGAGGTCTACTCATGGTCGGCAAATTGATCAAGCACGAGGCCATCCGCACCAGGGGCATGCTCGCCACGGTGTTCGGGGCCGCCACCCTGCTGGCAGTCATGGGGGCGCTGCTGGCCGCCACCCAGTGGCCGGTGGTCGCCCAGTTCGGCCTCGTCGTCTCGGTGCTGGGTGCGGTCGGGGTCGTGCCCGCGACGCAGCTGGCACTCGCCTTCGACTACTGGCAGACCGGGTACCGCCGGATCGGCTACTTCACGCAGACGCTGCCCGTGAAGGGCTCCACCATCTACTGGGCCAAGCTGGCGTGGGGGACGCTGGTGGTGGTCGCCTCGGTGGCCCTCGCCCTGCTGCTCGGCGCGATCACGTTCATGGGCAACGCCGGCTCACTGGGCCACGCACCGCTGGACCTGTTCTCCATGGTCGGCCAGTGGTGGACTGACATGGCGGCCGTGATGCCGTGGTGGGGCTGGATGGCCGCACCGCCGGCACTGCTACTGCTGGCGACTTTCAACCTGCTCCAGTACTACTTCGCCGCGTCCGTGGGCAGCGAGAAGCGCTTCGGCTCCCTCGGCCTCGGTGGCCCCGTACTGGTCTGGTTCGTCCTGTACGTGGTGCTCCAGATCGTGCTGATCGGATTCATGCTGATCCCAATCGGGCTCGGTGTCGAGGGCGGCGCCCTCGCGCTGGTCTCCGAGAACTACCTCGCGATGGTGCTCGACGGCGCTGATCCGGCCACGGTGCCCATCGGGTTCCTGCCCGGGTTCCTGGTGGCGGCCGCCGTGCTGGTGTGGCGCACAGTGGTGTCCTGGAACGGAAAGGTGTCGCTCGTCTGAGGTCGCTCGGCACTCACGGGCACAGCCGGGTGACCTCCCAGCCCCTGTCGACCGTCGTGAACACGATCCGGTCATGGAGGCGGGAGGTCCGCCCCTGCCAGAACTCGATCTCCTGCGGGACGACGACCAGGCCGCCCCAGTTCGGCGGGCACGGCACCTCCTTGCCCTCGAAGCGTCGCTCCGCCTCCGCGACCCTGCCCTCCAGCTCCTCCCGGGAGCGGATCGGCGAACTCTGTCGCGACGCCCAGGCCGCGACCTGGGAGCCCCTCGGCCGCATCGCGAAGTACTCCTCGGAGACCGAGGCCGAGGTCCGACGCACCGTCCCGTCGATGCGCACCTGACGGTGGAGCTCCGGCCAGTGGAAGTGCAGGCTGGCGCGGGCGTTCTCGTCGAGGTCGCGACCCTTGGCGGAGTCGTAGTTGGTGAAGAACATGAACCCTGCCGTGTCCCAGCCCTTAAGCAGGACCACCCGGTTGCGCGGCTGCCACGTGCCGTCGGCCGTGGGGTGCGCGGTCGCCAGCGTCATGGCTGCGGCCTCGAACAGCTTCCCCGCGTCCTGCGCGTCCGTGGCCTCGTCCATCCAGTCCGCGAAGAGTTCGAACGGGTCGGCGGCACGGCCGTCGTCGAGGGTCGAGGAGTCGTAGTTGATCCGGCGGTTCCTGAGGTCGTGCACGCTCATGGGCCCCAGTCTGCTCCCAAGTCGCGGCAATCACGGGAGGCGGGGTGGCGTTCCGCCGAATACCGTTCCCGAGGGCCTAGCCTTCTTGGGGTGAACCGCTACTCCCAAGACGTCCTGCGCCCCGGCTGGCAGAAGGCGCACCTCAAGCAGACCCGCGACGTGGGTGTCGAGAAGGACATGGTCGTCGAGTTCGACGACTTCGTCGGTGCGGTCGTCGGCTGGGAGAACGGCATCGTCGTGCTGGAGGACCGCAGGGGCAAGCGCCGCAGCTTCCCGTTCGGGCCGGGCTTCCTGCTCGAGGGGCAACCCGTGGCGCTGCGCCCGCCGCTGCGAAACGTCCCCAAGAAGCAGAAGTACACCGCGTCCGGCTCCCGTGCCTCCGCCGCGCCCGAACCCGCTCGGACCGCGCTGCCCAGCCGCATCTACGTGGAGGGCCGCCACGACGCCGAGCTCGTCGAGAAGGTCTGGGGCGACGACCTGCGCCACGTGGGCGTGGTCGTCGAGTTCCTCGGCGGGATCGACGACCTCCCCGACGTCGTGGCCCAGTTCCGCCCCGAGCCCGGCCGTCGCCTGGGCGTGCTCGTCGACCACCTCGTGCCCGGCAGCAAGGAGTCCCGCATCGTGGCTCAGGTCCACAAGGCCGGGTTCCGCGACGTCGTGCTGGTGGAGGGCCACGAGTACATCGACGTCTGGAACGCCGTCCGACCCGCGCGCGTCGGGCTCAAGAAGTGGCCGGACATCCCACGCGACGTCGACTTCAAGAAGGGCACGCTCAAGGTGCTCGGGCTCCCACACGCCGACCAGAAGGACATTGCGCAGGGCTGGCAGGCAATCCTCGCGCGGGTGGAGTCCTGGCGGGACCTCGAGCCGCGCTTCAACACGCTGGTGGAGAAGCTCATCGACTTCGTGACCCAAGACCACGTCGGTCCCTGATCCCGCCGGGTGGCATTGTTGGGGCCCCGACCGGAAGGAGCCCGAGATGACCGACCTCGGACAGGAGAAGACCGAACTCCTCGACATGCTGGACCTGCGCCGCAACTTCCTCCTGAGGACGGTGGAGGGCCTCACCGACGAGCAGGCCTCCGCCACCCCCACGGCCTCCACGCTCTGCCTCGCGGGCCTGGTCAAGCACGTCACGGCGAACGAGGCCGGCTGGGTGGACTTCATGCGCCACGGCCCCGCCGCCAAGGCCGACGAGGACTGGGGCGCGATCGACTGGGACGCCATCGCCGACGGCCGCCAGGAGATGCCCGCGTGGCTGGCCGAGCAGCAGGCCCAGTGGCGGCTCGCCGACGGCGAGACCCTGACAGATCTGGTGGGCTCCATGAACGAGCAGGCGGCCCACACCCGGATCGTCGTGACCGACCTAGACCTGGACCGCAAGCACGACCTGCCCGAGGCTCCCTGGTTCGAGACCGGCGCCCAGTGGTCCAACCGGGAGGTGTTGCTGCACCTCATCGGGGAGACGGCGCAGCACGCCGGCCACGCCGACATCATCCGGGAGACCATCGACGGCCAGCGGACCATGGGCTGAACCGAAATGCCCTCACCGGGCACCCGACGCTAGGGTTGCAACATGGATACCGCCGCCGTCCTCGAACTGATGCAGGAGACCGCCGAAGAGGTGATCAACCCCCGCTTCCGCGCGCTCGCCGACACCGACGTCGAGACCAAGAGCCACGCGTCGGACTTCGTGACCGTCGCCGACAAGGAGGCGGAGGTGATGCTCACCGAGCGGCTGAGGGCGGCCAACCCGGACGCCGTGGTGGTGGGGGAGGAGGCGATCTTCGCCGAGCCGGAACTCCGCGAGAAGCTCAACAACGCCGACCACGCCTTCATCATCGACCCGATCGACGGCACCGCGAACTTCGTGCGAGGCAAGGACGAGCACGGCATCATCATCGCCGAGACGCGCGCCGGGATCACCACGCGCGGATGGATCTGGCAGCCCCAGACGGGACGTGCCTACGTCGCCGAGCGGGGCGCGGGGGTCCGCATGAACGACGAGGTCATCATCCCCGACAGGCCGGACCGGCTGCCCCAGGGCGCCACCTCCAAGGACGCGCTGCAGGGCTTCGACGGTGGCGGCCGGCTGAGCCCCACCGTGCACACCAAGTTCGCCTGCTGCTTCGACTACCCGGCCGCACTGCACGGCGAGTACGACTTCATCTACTACACCAACATCATGCCGTGGGACCACCTCGCCGGGGCACTGATGCTGACCGAGAACGGCGGGGTGAGCCGCACGATGGACGGCCTGGCCTACACCGTGCTCTCGCGCAGCAAGGGCCTCATCGTGGCCAACGACATCCTCGTGTGGATGACGGCGCAGCAGAACTGGCGCCTGTGACCTAGAGCCCCATGATGGGCAGCTGGGTGCGGGGCTTGACGCCCTTGGCTTCGAGTTCCGCGTAGATCAGCGGCAGCGCGACGGCGAGGGTCTCCTCGCTGAACGGCCACTCCGCCGCGGCCGCGGCATCCTCCAGCTTGGTGCCCTGCTGGATCAGGGCCTCCGTGGTGCCGTAGAGCATGCCCACCTCGGCGCGCTGGATGAAACCGAAGTTGCGCTCCACGACGTCGCCGTGGCCCGGGACGAACCGCGTCGAGGCCCGCGATGCACCGAGCACCCCGTCCAGGGCGGTGGGCCAGTTGCTGATGTTGGAGGTCTCGTCGAACTGGGGGTCGGAGCCCTGCTCCAGCATGTCGCCGGTGAAGGTGAGGTCCTCGTCGGGTACCAGCACGAACGCGTCTGCCCCGGTGTGGCCGCCGCCGAAGTGGACGATCTCGACGCGGCGCCCGCCCAGGTCCACGGCCTTCGCGATCGAGAAGGTGACGGTGGGACGGGGAAGCTCCGCGAGCCCGAGCTCCGTGGCCCGGGCGGCCGTCTCGCCCGAGGGAGCGGTCTCCAGCAGGTTCTCGTGCGCGATGCTCACCAGCTCCGGCATCCCGGCGATCCCGAACCAGTGGTCCCAATGGTTGTGGGTCACCACGACGTGGGTGACCGGCACCCCGGCGCGTGTGCGCGCGGACGCCAGCAGCGCGGCGCCCTGTGCGGGCGACGAGCCGGCGTCGATGAGCAGTGCCCTCTCGTCGCCCACCACCAGCCCGACGTTCACGGAGGCCGGCTCCAGGGTGGTGAGGAATACGTTGGGGGTGAGTTCGCGCCAGTTGATGGTCTCGCTGTCAGGCATGCCCGCCAGCTTATGCCCTCCGCGATTCGCCCCTCCCGCGCGGCGGAACTACACTGGCACTCGCATGCCCTGAGTGCCAGAATCGAATCCCGGAGGTGAACATGCTCGACGACCGCAAGCTGGCCGTGCTGCGAGCCATCATCACCGACTACGTCGACCGGCGGGAACCGGTGGGCTCCAAGGCGCTGGTGGACCGCCACCGACTCGACGTCTCGTCCGCCACCGTGCGCAACGACATGGCCGTGCTGGAGGAGGAGGGCTACATCACCCAGCCCCACACCAGCGCCGGCCGCATCCCCACGGACAAGGGCTACCGCCTGTTCGTGGACCGCCTCGCCAGCGTCAAGCCGCTTTCGGCGGCAGAGCGTCGGGCCATCTCCACGTTCCTCTCCGGCGCGCTGGACATGGACGACCTCGTCACCCGCACCGTGCGGCTGCTGGCGCAGCTCACGCGGCAGGTGGCCATCGTGCAGTACCCGGTGGCCCAGCGCGCGGTGATCCGGCACGTCGAGCTCGTGCCGCTGACCGGCGAGCGGCTGCTCGTGCTGGTGGTCAACTCCACCGGCAAGGTCGACCAGACGGTCGTCGAGCTGCCCGTACCGGACGAGCGCATCCTCGCGCCAATCCGCGCCAAGCTCCTCGAGAGCCTAGTGGGGCAGTCCACGCCGGACGCCGCCCAGGTCCTGGGCAGGATCCTGGACGAGTTCCCGCCCGCCGACCGCGCCCTGGCCGCGCCCCTCGTCGCCACCCTGCTCGAGCTGCTCGGGCCTGGCCACTCGGCGCACGTCGTCGTGGCTGGGGTTCCGAACCTGGCGTCGTTCGACTCCGGCTTCCAGAGCAATTTCCGCCCGCTGCTCGAGGCGCTGGAGGAGCAGGTGGTGCTGCTGCGGCTCCTCGACGAGGCGGCCGGTGACGACGTCACCATCCGGATCGGCCAGGAGAACCGGGCCGAGGGTTTCCAGACCACCTCGCTGGTGGCCTCGGGCTACGGTTCCGAGGGCGAGCTGACGGCCAGCCTCGGTATCGTCGGTCCCACCCGCATGGACTACCCATCAACCATTGCATCCGTCCGCGCCGTCGCGCGGTACGTGAGCCGATTCCTGACGGAAGGCTGAACCCACCCGCATGAGCAAGGACTACTACGGCATCCTGGGCGTCGAGCAGGACGCGACGGCCGAGCAGATCAAGAAGGCCTACCGCCGACAGGCGATGAAGGTACACCCCGACGTCGCCCAGGGCGACGACGCAGCGGACAAGTTCAAGGAGCTCAACGAGGCCTACGAGGTCCTGAGCGACCCGAACAAGCGCGCCGTCTTCGACCGCGGCGGCGACCCGATGTCCAACCAGGGCGCCGGCTTCTCCGGCTTCGGGGGTGGTTTCGCCGGCGGGTTCGACTTCTCCAACCTCGTCGACGCCATGTTCGGCGCCCAAGGCACCCGCGGCCCCCGTTCTCGTGTGCGCCAGGGCCAGGATGCGCTCATCCGGGTCCGGCTGCAGCTGCACGAGGCCGTCTTCGGCGTCACCAAGTCCATCAAGGTGGACACCGCCGTCGTCTGCCCGAAGTGCCAAGGACGCGGCGGCGAGCCCGGCTCCGAGCCCGTGACCTGCGTCACCTGCGACGGCGCCGGCGAGGTCTCGCAGATCCAGCGCAGCTTCATCGGCGATATCCGCACGTCCCAGCCCTGCCCCACCTGCCGCGGCTACGGCACCACCATCCCGCGACCCTGCGGCGAGTGCTCCGGCGAGGGCCGTGTCCGCTCCGTGCGCAACATCTCCGTCCGCATCCCCGCAGGCGTCTCCACCGGCATCCGCATCCACCTCGAGAGCCAGGGGGAGGTCGGCCCCGGCGGAGGACCCGCCGGTGACCTCTACGTCGAGGTCCAGGTGGCCGAGCACGAGACCTTCAGGCGCGACGGCGACAACCTCGAGATGGTCGTCAAGCTCCCGATGACGGCGGCTGCGCTCGGCACCACCGTCGACGTCACCACGCTCGAGGCCGAATGGGAGAACTCCGACGTGGCCGACCGCAAGGTGGCCGTCGAGGTTCCCGCCGGAACCCAGTCCGGCACCCGCATCGTCATCAAGAACCGTGGCGTCCCGAGGCTGCGCGGCGGCGGTCGGGGAGAGCTCGGCATCACCTTCCTCGTCCAGACCCCCACCAAGCTCGACGACCGCCAGCGCGAGCTGCTCCGGGAGTTCGCAGACGTCCGCAAGGAGCGTCTCGACGAGGTCGAGGCACACAGCGGCGGCAAGGGCGGCGTGCTCGGCTGGCTGCGCGAGGCGTTCAAGTGAGCCTGCCCCTGTTCCTGGCCGAGCTGGCCGGCGTCGTCGTCGGTGGCACTGCCACGGTGACGGGGGACGAGGCGCGCCACGCCGTGGCGGTGAAACGGATCCAGGTGGGCGAGCACGTGCTGCTCTCCGACGGCGCCGGCCGCACGGTCACCGGTGAGGTGGTCACCGCCGGCAAGCAGGAGCTCGTGGTCCGGGTGGACCAGGTCGAGGACGCGCCGCCGCCGGCCCTGGAATTCGTCGCCGTGCAGGCGCTCGCCAAGGGTGAGCGCTCGGAGCTGGCCGTCGAGATGCTCACCGAGGTGGGCGTTCGCCGGATCCTCGCCTGGCAGGCCGCTCGCTCGATCGTGCGGTGGCAGGGGGACAGGGCTGCGAAGTCGCTCGCCAAGTGGCAGTCCACGGCCCGCGAGGCCATGAAGCAGTCCCGCCGCACCTTCCTGCCCGAGGTCACGGCAGCGGGCACGAAGGACGTGGCCGAGCTGCTCGCCGCGGTCGACCTGGCCCTCGTGCTACACGAGGACGCCACCGAGCACATCGCCGCCGTCGACCTGCCCGAGGAGGGCCGGGTGGCGGTGGTCGTCGGACCCGAGGGCGGGATCTCCCCGGAAGAACTCGAGACGTTCCGGCAGGCCGGAGCCCGCACCGTGCTGATCTCCGACGGCGTGCTGCGCACCTCGACGGCCGGCGCCGTCGCCGTCGGACAGCTCGAGGCCCTGGCCAGGAGACCACGATGAGCTTCGGCTTCGAGATCACCGGCCGGCTGGAGGGCCACGGCCGCACCGGCACCATCACCACCCCGCACGGCAGCATCGAGACGCCTGCCTTCGTCGTCGTCGGGACCAAGGCGACCGTCAAGGGGGTGCTGCCCGAGCAACTCACCGACCTCGGCGCACAGGCGGTGCTCGCCAACGCCTACCACCTGTACCTGCAGCCGGGGCCGGACATCGTCGACGAGGCCGGGGGACTCGGCGCGTTCATGAACTGGCAGGGCCCAACCTTCACCGACTCCGGCGGCTTCCAGGTGATGAGCCTCGGCTCCGGGTTCAAGAAGGTCCTCGCGATGGACACCGCGGGACTGGCCGACGACGACGTCGTGGCCGAGGGCAAGGCGCGGCTCGCGCACGTGGACGACGACGGCGTCACCTTCCACTCCCACCTCAACGGGGACAGGCACCGGTTCACGCCGGAGGTCTCGATGGGCATCCAGCACCAGCTCGGGGCAGACGTCATGTTCGCCTTCGACGAGCTGACCACGCTGATGAACACGCGTGCCTACCAGGAACTCTCCGTGGAGCGCACCCATGCCTGGGCCGTCCGGTGCCTGGCCGAGCACGCACGGCTCACCCGCGAGCGCTCGGACAAGCCGTACCAGGCGCTGTTCGGAGTGGTCCAGGGCGCCCAGTACGAGGACCTGCGCCGAAGCGCGGCTCGTGGGCTGGCCCAGCTCGAGGTGGACGGGCAGTCCTTCGACGGGTACGGACTCGGCGGCGCCCTGGAGAAGCAGAACCTGGGCACCATCATCGGCTGGATGGCGGACGAACTCCCCGAGGACAAGCCCCGCCACCTGCTCGGCATCTCCGAGCCCGACGACCTGTTCGCCGCGGTCGCGGCCGGCGCCGACACCTTCGACTGCGTCAACCCCTCCCGCGTCGCCCGGAATGCTGCCATCTACACCGCCGACGGCCGCTACAACGTCAACACCGCCAGTTCGCGCAGGGCGTTCAAGCCGCTCGATGACGGGTGCGACTGCTACACCTGCGCGCACTACACCCGCGCCTACCTGCACCACCTGTTCAAGGCCAAGGAGATCCTCGCCTCCACGCTGGCCACGATCCACAACGAACGCTTCACGGTCCGGCTCGTCGACGACATCCGCGCCGCTGTGCGCGCGGGAGACTTCGACGCCTTCCGGACCGAGTTCCTCGGCCGGTTCTACGCCGAGCGCTCCCGCTCCTGACGAGGGCCCGTCCTTGCCGTCGGATGGCCTCCACTAGTGTGGAGGCGAGCCGAGGAGAGGAACACGATGGGGAAGCGACGCGTACTGATCACCGGGGCCACGGGCGGCATCGGCGCAATGCTCGCCCTGCGACTGCGGGACGACTACGACCTCGTGCAGCAGGGCCGGACCCCGAAGGACGAGCGGCAGGAGGCGGAGCTCCGCATCGCCGACCTTGGCGAGTTCGATGACTGGCCCCCGCTGATGGAGGGGGTCGACACCGTCGTCCACCTGGCCGGCGCCGCCTCGCCCGAGTCCGAGTGGGACACGGTCCTGGAGGCCAACATCGTGGGCACCCGCAACGTGCTGGAGGCCGCGCGGTTGGCCGGGGTGCGCCGCGTCGTCTACGCCTCCTCGAACCACGCGATGGGCATGTACGACAGGCGCGAGCAGTGGCCGGTCTACCCGCACCACCTCCCGCGGGGCGACTCCTTCTACGGGGTTTCGAAGGGCTTCGGGGAACTGCTCGGACGCTACTACCACGACGAGTACGGGCTCGACTTCATCTCGCTGCGCATCGGCTGGGTCACCGACGACCCTATGAGCGCCGACGAGGAACTCCTGCGGGCGATGTGGCTGAGCCCCGACGACGCCGAGCAGGTCATCCGCCGGGCCATCGAGGCCGAGACCACCTACGGGCTGTTCTACGCGATCTCCGACAACCCGAACCGGCGGTGGGACCTGACGAACACACTGCTGGAGCTGGGCTACCGGCCCGCGGACTCCTGGACCGAGTTCCGCGGTGCCTCCGAGGACGTGGTCGAGGGCGGCGCCACCGTCCGCGACTCCTGGCCCGAAGGATCCTGAGTTGCTGCGCGGTGTCCGGGAGCTCCTGCCCGTTCGCAATGACTACGCCGAGCTTCCCACTTCCTGGCGCGTCGACATCTTCGCGGGGGTCACGGTCGGCATCGTGGCACTCCCACTGGCGCTGGCCTTCGGGGTCTCCTCCGGAGTCGGCGCCGCCGCCGGTCTCGCCACCGCAGTGGTGGCCGGCATCGTCGCGGCCGTGTTCGGCGGCAGCCACGTCCAGGTCTCGGGACCCACGGGCGCGATGGTGGTCGTCCTGGCCCCGATCGTCGCGAGCCATGGCGTGGGGAGCGTCGCGCTGCTGAGCGTGATGGCGGGTGTCATCGTGCTCGCACTCGGGATAACGAAGCTGGGTCGGGCCGTCGCGTTCATCCCATGGCCGGTGGTGGAGGGTTTCACGCTCGGCATCGGAGTCATCATCTTCCTCCAACAGGTGCCGCTCGCGCTCGCCGCCGAGGGAGTGGAGGGCATCAATGCCGTGGTTGCGGCATACCTGTCCGTCTCCGGGGCAGGAACTTCCACCCTCCTGTTGGCACTCGGCCTGATCCTGCTGGTGGTTGCCGTGCAACTGCTCGTGCCCAGGATCCACCGGGCGCTGCCCGCAAGCCTCATCGGCGTGGTGCTGGCCACTGTCCTGGTGGAGGTGCTCGGGATAGACGTACCGCGCATCGGGGCACTCCCGCAGTCGCTGGCCGCACCGTCGATACCGCCCATCAGCGCCGAACTGGTCACCCAGCTGGCCGGGCCGGCCGTGGCAGTGGCCCTG
Organism: Tessaracoccus rhinocerotis; assembly: GCF_007197885.1. GTDB lineage: Bacteria > Actinomycetota > Actinomycetes > Propionibacteriales > Propionibacteriaceae > Arachnia > Arachnia rhinocerotis. Next base: position 219,948 of record NZ_VKKG01000001.1, on the reverse strand, counting down.
CTGGCGGCCATCGAGTCGCTCCTGTCCGCCCGGGTCGCCTCCGGCCTGCGTGGACCAGAGGGCACCACCACCGGTCCCTACCACCCGGACCGTGAGCTCGTCGGCCAGGGACTCGCCTCGGTCGCGGCGGGGCTCTTCGGGGGGATGCCCGCGACCGGCGCGATCGCCCGCACGGCCGTCAACGTCCGCAGCGGCGGCCGGACCCGGTTCTCGGTCGTGGTGCACTCGCTCGTGCTGCTGCTGGTGGTCTATGCGGGCTCCGGACTCGTCTCGCGCATCCCGATCGCCGCGCTCGCCGGGGTGCTGATGGTGACCGCGGCCAGGATGGTGTTCACCTCCACGGCGAAAGTGGTGCTGCGCTCGTCGCGCTCCAGCGCGGCGCTCTTCACGATCACCGCCTTCGTCACCGTGGCCTTCGACCTCATCGAGGCCATCCAGATCGGCGTGCTCGCCGCCGCCTTCTTCGCCCTGCGCGCAGTGGCGAAGATGTCCGGGGCGCGGCGCGAACAGCTCCCGGGGAGGCGGGAGGACGGCGACGGCCGGATCGCGCTGTTCCGGCTCGAGGGTTCCATGTTCTTCGGTGCCTCCGAACGCATCATGACCGAGATCTCGGCGGTCAAGGGCGTCGAGGTGGTGATCCTGCGGATGAGCCACCTGGACCTGTTGGACGCCACCGGCGCCCACACCCTCGTCGAGACCATCGACGAGCTGGAGAGCCGTGGCGTCACGGTGCTCATCAAGGGCGTGCGTTCGGTCCACACCCAGCTGGTGGAACGCGTGGGCGTTGTGGGCGCGCTGCGCCACCGCGAGCACCAGTTCGACGACCTCGCATTGGCGGTGGAGCACGCGCGCAGCCACGTCCGTCGCAACGCCGAGGCCCGCGCCCGGGCTGTGCCGCAGAGCTGAGGCGGGACCACGCGGGGACTACGCTGGCCCCATGTCAGCAGCCCCCGGTTGGTACCCGGACCCGCAGGACCCGGACCGTGCCCGCTACTGGGACGGTCATTCCTGGGCCGACGCCCCGGCCGCGGCTGGTGGCGGGTCCCGCAGGACGCGTCGCTGGCTGGTGCTGCTGGTGGTCCTGGCGGTCCTCGTGGTCGCGGTGGCACTGCTGTTGTCCCGGGTATTCGGCGGTGACGCCATCGCCGAGCCGGACCCCGAACCTACCGGGCCGCGGCCCACGCAGAGCCAGTGGGACGAACTGCCTGTCACGCAGTCCCCGACGCCCACCTCCGACACGGCGCCGTCGTCGGGGGAGGAGACGGTGTGCCCGAGCGGGGACCCGGAGGCCCGGAGCTCGGACTCCGACGGTGACTGGATCCGGGGCGGTGGCCTCTCCTTCCGGCACCCGGGCCCTGAATGGGAGCCGGTGTCCACGGAGGTCAACATCCCCTGGGCACACGATGCCGACGGCCTCCGCAATGACGGGGACCGTTGGTACAACGTGGTGATGGTGGCCGAGCTCCGCCCCGGGGAGGGGTTCACGGACCCGCGGGACTCGGCCCACACCGTCTTCGACTGCCAGGCCTCGGAGACCTACTACACGTCGGTTCGAAAGGTCGAGGTGGTGCTCGACGAGTCCGTCCAGGTGGACGGGCTGCAGGGCTGGCGCGTGCAGGGGCTCATCCACTCCGGTTCCGGCCTGGTCGACAGGGTGGACGTCATCGTCCTCGACGACGGCGAACGCCTGCCCACCTTCCATGGCGTCGTGAACTCGGAGGAGGCACCCAGGGTCGCCGACGTCGAAGAGGTGATCGACTCACTCCGGTACGAAGGGTGAGAGTCCCGGCGCCCGGCGATGATGGTGGGCACTAGGCTCGCGTCGTGACCGACGCATTCGCAGGAATCTCCACCATCTGGGTGGTGATTGGCGTCGGTTGGCTGGTGGCGCACCTGCGACTGGCCGACCACAAGGGCCGCAAGCTGATGGCGCTGCTGGCGTTCAACGTCGGGTCGCCCGCCCTGCTGTTCGTGCTGGTGGCCCGCGCGTCGCTGGACCACGTCTTCTCCATGACGGTGGTGGTCTCGGGCCTGGCCATCCTGGCCACCGGGACGCTCTATCTGCTGCTGGCAAGGCTGTTCGTCAGGCCCGGTCTCGGCGCCGCCGTCACTGGCTTCGTCGCCAGCTCCTACACCAACGCCGCCAACTTCGGCCTGCCCGTGGCGCTGGCGCTGCTGGGCGACGCCACGTGGATGGCGCCCATCCTGCTGATGCAGGTGGCGGTCATCATGCCCGTCTGGCTGGCCCTGCTCGACGTCGCCGGGGCGCGAGCCACCGGCGCTGAACTCGGGCTGGTGCGCTACCTCACCCTGCCCCTGCGCAACCCGATCACCGTCGCGATCCTCGCCGGTCTTGCCGTGAACCTGTTGGAGGTGCAGATCCCGCAGCCGGTCTGGGCGCCGGTCGAGATGGTCGGCGGCATTGCCGTTCCGCTGATGCTGATGGCGTTCGGCGTCTCGCTCAGGCTGGACCCGCTGCCCGGCGGCGGCCCGCACAGCCCCCACTCGTGGTTGACGGTCGCACTGAAGGTGGTGGGGCACCCGCTGTTGGCGTGGCTGCTGGGGCGGGCCTTCGGCCTGGGGGGCGCCGAGTTGTACGCCGTCGTCGTGCTGGGCGCGCTGCCGTCGGCGCAGAACGTGCACGTCGTGGCCACCCGCTACGGCGAGAGCGAGCTGCTCGCGCGGGACTCGGTGTTCTGGTCCACGATCCTCTCGGTGGGATCGCTGTTGGTGATTGCCGCGCTGCTCGGCCCGGGCTGAGCCGCTCACCGGGGCGACCCGACACGCCGTTCAGAACGGAGTCGGAGGGTGCGGGTTCCCCCTGCCGCGATTCCGTGCGGCGTGTCGGGTCGGTGGCGCTCAGGCGGCCGGCTGGTAGGTCGGTTCGTGCCGCTTCACCAGCGCGATGACGCGGTAGGTTACCGGCAGCATGACCACCTCGACGAGGACCTTGTAGACGTACCCGACGACGATGTAGTTGCCGAGGGTGCCGAGGCCGACGACGCCCCCGAAGGCGACCACGCAGAAGATCACCGTGTCGGCCGCCTCGCCGACGAGCGTGGATCCCAGCAGCCGTGTCCACAGCGACCCGTCCTTGGACCTCTCCTTGAGCCTCACCAGCACGTAGGCATTGAGGAACTGCCCGGCGAGGTACGCCAGGCCGCTCGCCAGCACGATCCGCGGGACGAACCCCAGGATGGTGGTGAAGGCCTCCTGCCCGCCCCAGTCGGCGGCGGGAGGTGCGGCTCCCACCGCCAGGAAAACCACCGAGGCCAGCGCCGAGACGACGAAGCCGAGGAGGATCGCGCGGCGTGCCCCCTTCAGGCCGAACACCTCGGCCAGCACGTCGCCGAGGATGTAGGTCATGGGGAACAGGAACGCTCCGCCGTCGGTGATGATCGGCAGCACCGGGAACCCGAGGACCTCGACGTCGGGGCCGAACTGGATCAGCTTCGTGGCCGCGACGTTGGAGATCAGGAGGAAGGCGCAGAAAAGCGCGACGATCACGTCGTAGTTGCCGCCCGGGCGGCGCGCGAAACGGGAATCGGTGGGGTTTGTCACCGGTCAACCATAAGGGGGTGGCAAGATTGCTTCATGGAAGCCACCGACGATTTCATGAACGAGCAGGTACCGGACGAGTCAGAGCAGCTGGACCAGCTGCAGGAGGGGGACTCGCTCGTCAACCGTGGGGTGGCCGACGTCCTCGACGAGGGGTACACCACCCCCGAGGGCTGGTCACCGGCGCAACGATTCGGCAACACGCCGGCCGAGATGCGCCAGGGCGAGACGATCGAGCAGAGGGTCAAGCAGGAGGTCCCTGAGCCGGACCCGGACCAGCAGTCCGACGGCGAGCGCTGGAACAAGGACGGCGACAAGCGACAGGTGGGCGGCGAGCGCGCCGGCCGCCTGATGGGGGTGCAGGGGCCGGGAGGCCGGCAGCACACCCTCGGGGTCGACGTCGGCTATTCGGGAGGCGCAGCCAGCGCCGAGGAGGCCGCGATGCACGTCATCTCGGACGAGGACGAGGACCAGCTCGACTGATCCCTCCGGTCCGCTCCGGCGTTGGCCTAGACTTGCCCACGACGTGGGCGAACGGCGCCCGCTCGGAGACGAAGAAGGCTCACCCTGACTCCCTCGCACGCACTGGAGGCGCAGCCCGGCACCCGTGTGGTGCAGGTTCCTGCCTCCATGGACATGGTCAACCTGCTCGGCCCACGGGACGACTTCCTGCGCATCCTCGAGCGTGAACTGGGAGCGGACCTCCACGTCCGCGGCGGCCAGATCACGCTGAGCGGCAGCGCCGCCGACGTCGCCCACGCAGCCGACGTCCTCACCGAACTCATCACGATCATCCGGACCGGACAGGGCCTCACCGGTGAAGACGTCGAGCGCGTCGTCGGCATGGCCTCGGATCCCGAGGCCACGGCCAGCGAGATCCTCACCGCGGACATCGTCTCCTCGCGCGGCAAGACCGTGCGGCCCAAGACGTTGAACCAGAAGCGCTACGTCGACGCCATCGACCAGCACACCGTGGTGTTCGGCATCGGTCCGGCCGGCACCGGCAAGACTTACCTCGCCATGGCGAAGGCGGTGCAGGCGCTGCAGGCCAAGCAGGTGAGCCGCATCATCCTCACCCGTCCGGCGATCGAGGCGGGGGAGCGGCTCGGGTTCCTGCCCGGCACGCTGAACGACAAGATCGACCCCTACGTGCGGCCCCTCTACGACGCGCTGCACGACATGGTCGACCCCGACGCCGTGCCGAAGCTGCTCACCTCCGGAACGGTCGAGGTGGCACCGCTGGCCTACATGCGCGGCCGCACGCTCAACGACGCGTTCATCATCCTCGACGAGGCGCAGAACACCTCCAGCGAACAGATGAAGATGTTCCTCACCCGCCTGGGCTTCGGTTCCAAGGTCGTGGTCACGGGTGACGTCACGCAGGTGGACCTCCCGGGGGGCGTGCGCAGCGGCCTGCGGCAGGTGCAGGGCATCCTCGACGGCCTCGACGACATCGCGTTCTGCACCCTGACCTCTCGGGACGTGGTGCGCCACCGCCTGGTGGGCCGCATCGTCGCCGCCTACGACCAGTTCGACTCCGTCAACAACGCACCCAACGAGCACAGGCCGAGGACGAGATGATCGACATCAACAACGAGTCCGGCGAGACGGCGGACGAGCAGGGGCTCGTGGCCTTGGCCGGTTTCGCTCTCGAGAAGCTGCGGATCCACCCGCAGGCCGAGTTGTCCATCCTGCTGGTGGACTCCGAGACCATGGCCGGCTACCACGAGCGGTTCATGGACCTGCCCGGACCCACCGACGTCATGAGCTTCCCGATGGACGAGCTCCGCGCTCCGGCCGACGACGAGGACCCGCCCATGGGGCTGCTCGGCGACATCGTGCTCTGCCCGCAGGTGACCCGCGCGCAGGCAGCCGAGAACGGCCGGGAACCCAACGCCGAGGCCGAGTACCTGCTCATCCACGGCCTGCTCCACCTGCTCGGGCACGACCACGCCGAGCCCGAGGAGAAGGCAGTCATGTTCGGGCTGAACGACAAGATCATCGCCGCCTGGGAGATCGCCCGGGCCGAGCGCACCAGCTAGCTCCCACCAGCCGTCCCCAGCCGCCCGCCGGACGGTGGGCGGATCAATCTGCCGACAGGAGTACCCGTGACCCAGTCGCAGCTCAGCCGCCGCCTGGGCGTATGGGACGCATTCTTCATCGGGGTTGCCTCGATGGTGGGCGCCGGCGTATTCGCCGTCTTCGCGCCCGCCGCCGCGGTGGCCGGGGGCGCCCTGCTGATCGGGTTGCTGGTGGCCGGTTTCGTGGCGTGGTGCAACGCGACCTCCTCGGCCCAGCTGGCCGCGCAGTACCACGGCGCCGGTGGCACCTACCTGTACGGCCGTGAGGTGCTGGGGCCGTGGTCCGGCTACCTCGCCGGTTGGAGCTTCGTGATCGGTAAGACCGCCTCGTGCGCGGCCATGGCCATGGTCTTCGCGGCCTACTGGGTGCCTGAGACCTGGCAGAAGCCGGTGGCGATCGGCCTGGTCTGGGTGCTGGTCGCGGTGAACTACTTCGGAGTGACGCGCACGGCGCAGGTCGCCAGGGTGCTGGTGCTGGTGGCGCTCGCGGGACTGCTGGTGGCACTGGGGACGGGCTGGGGGACCATGGCCGTCGGCTCGCCGGCCGTCGCCCTGCCCGAGGGCCCGGGCGGCTGGTACGGAGTCCTGCAGTCGGCGGGTCTGATGTTCTTCGCCTTCGCCGGATACGCGCGGATCGCCACCATGGGCGAGGAGGTCAGGGACCCCGCCCGCACGATCCCCCGAGCCATCGTCGCGGCACTGGGCGTGGTGCTGGTCCTGTACGCGGCCGTGGCGGTCAGCCTGCTGGCGCTGGTGGGACCGGAGAGGCTGGCTGCGACGAGCGCCCCGCTGACGCTGCTCGTCGAGGGCGCTCCGGTGGCCACCGCTGTCCTGGTGGTTGGCGCCGTGGCCGCAAGCGCCGGTGCCCTGCTGGGGCTGCTGACCGGCATCGGGCGGACCTGGCTGGCGATGGCGCGCGAGTCCGACATGCCGCAGTGGTTCGCGGTCACGCACCCGGTCCACAAGGTGCCACACCGGGTGGAGATCGCGCTGGGGATCGTGCTCACAGTCGTGATCGCGCTCGTGGACCTGCGGGGAGCGATCGGCTTCTCGTCCTTCGGCGTGCTCCTCTACTACTTCGTGGCCAATGTTGCGGCCCATCGGCAGGGGGTCGAGCACCGCCGGTTCCCCCGCTGGCTGCAGGTGGCAGGCGCCGTGGCGTGCCTCACGCTGGTCGTGACACTTCCGTGGCAATCGGTCGTCACGGGCGTGGCCGTGGTTGCGGTCGGCCTCCTCCTGCGCGGGCTCGGACTCCGGATTTCGGGACGATCCGCGCAGTCCTGATGCGCATTAGGGCTCATCTGATGTCTGACGCTTGACCCGCCCGAAACGGGCCACCCATAGTTGCGGGAACCGCACATGAAGAGTGGGCGGGGAGACACGGAGGTCTTGCATGCGTGCTACGAGGCGAACGCCGAAATTACTGATTCTACTGACGGCAGTCGTGACTGCGATCAGTCTTGCCGTCCCGTTCGGGGCGCCGAGCTTGGCCAGGGCGGCAGAGGTCGGTGAATGGGTCCCCGGGCAGTACGGCCAGTATCGGATCTCTTCGGTGGCGCCCCAGAAGTCGGCGTACGAGGTGGGCGACGTGGTCACCCTTAAGTTCCGCTTCGAGACCACGGACGCCACGGCACCCAATCGCGAGATCGTCACCACGTCCGACACTCTCTCCAACGCAGACAGCTGCACCTGGTACTACCCGGCCAGTGTTTCCAATCCTCCCGTGCCCCGACGCGAGATCCTGCCCGGTGGAACCGGGGCAAGTATGACTGTGGGCCCGCTCGCCCGCAACGGCGCCTGGACCGCGGAGGACGGCCGCCAGTGGACCACCGAGTGCGACAACGCGACGACTGGTCGCGGCGGCTGTCGCAGCTACGTGTGGGCCGACGTCTGGCAGCCCGTGACCGCAGGGTCGAGCCAGTTCGAGCTGGTCCAGAAGTGGGTGCTGAACAACATGGTCCGCTTCTCCTGAAGGTGATCCCCGAAGGGCTGCCCCGGTCGGATAGACTGGGGCAGCCCTTTTCCCTCTCGGCAGAGATGAGTTGATCACCCACCGTGACGCAGGCGGAGTGGACCACACTGGTCGTCGCGTTGGTCAGCGCAGTGTTCGCATCGGGCCTGGCGGCCGTTGAGACGGCACTGTCCACCCTCTCGCGGGGACGCGCGGACAAGATGGTCGAGGAGGCGGTCCCGGGCGCCGGACGGATCCAGCAGATCGCGCAGGACCCGGCGCCGTCGATCAACGCCGTCATGTTCACGCGGATGCTGCTCGAGACGGCAACCGTCTTGCTCGTGGCGCTGGTCGTGTTCGACAACGTCCAGGGCCTGTGGCCCAGGCTGGGTCTGACGATCGGAAGCATGCTGCTGGTCTCTTTCATCTTCTGGGGGGTCGCGCCGCGCACCATCGGGCGGCAGCGCCCCGAGGGGGTGATGCGTGCCTTCGCTCTGCCGGTCTCCGTCCTCACCACACTCCTCGGGCCGGTGACCGCGATCCTGGTGCTGATCGGCAACGCCTTGACTCCCGGTCGTGGGTTCGCCGACGGGCCGTTCGCCTCCGAGGCGGAGCTGCGTGAGTACGTGGACCTGGCCGAGGCGAACGACCTGATCGAGGCCGAGGAGTCGAAGATGATCCACTCCGTCTTCGAGCTCGGTGACACCCTCGTGAAGGAGGTGATGGTGCCGCGCCCCGACATGGTCTTCGTGCCGCTGGAGCGGACCCTGCGCCAGCTCCTGTCACTGTCCCTGCGCTCGGGCTTCTCCAGGATCCCCGTCGTGGGCGAGGGCGGAATCGACGACGTGCAGGGGATCGTCTACCTCAAGGACGTGATGCGCCGCATCTACGACTACCCAGACGCGGAGAAGCTCGAGACGGTGGGGGACCACATGCGGCCCGCCTCCTTCGTCCCCGACTCGAAGCCGGCCGCAGACCTGCTGCGGGAGATGCAGGTGACCCACTCGCACCTCGTGGTGGTCATCGACGAGTTCGGCGGCACCGCTGGCCTCGTGACCATGGAGGACATCGTCGAGGAGATCGTTGGCGAGATCGTCGACGAGTACGACGACGAGATCGAGGCCGTCGTCCCCCTCGACGACGGCCGGTACCGCGTCTCGTCCCGCCTGCCGCTGGACGAGTGCGGAGACCTGTTCGACCGTGATTGGGACGACGAGGACGTCGAGACCGTCGGCGGGCTCATGGCCAAGCTGCTGAACCTCGTGCCCATCCCCGGTTCGATGGTGGTCCACGACGGCATCGAGATGGTCGCCGACCGAGCCGTCGGGCGCCGCCACCAGGTGGGGACCGTGCTGGTCCGTCGCCTCACCGAGGAGGACCTGGAGCCGACGCCCGACGAGGCCGGATCAGACGCGGACTGAGCTGTCAGTTCCTCTGGTCGGGGTCGATCGGGTTCCCGTAGGGGTCCAGACGTCGGCCCTGCTCGTCGCGGGGTGCGTCGTGGTCATCGGGCAGGACGTCCCGGTCGTCACGGCGGAGTTCGTCGTCGCGACCGAGGTCGTCACGGCGGATGTCGTCGTCGCGGCGGAGGTTGTCGTCGCCGTGGAGGTCGTCCCCGCGGTGGACGTCGCGCCCCCCGAGGGTGGAGTCGCGGTCATCGCGTCGATGACGCCCGTCGTCGGCGTCGGTGCGCGGGTCGAGCTCGTCGGCCCGGTGCAGTCTCCGGTCCCGCTCCTGGACTGCTTCACCCAGTTTCTCGTTGCTGTGTTGGGCCTCCTCGTCGCGGAGCTGAGCCTCCTCCGCGGCCCTGGCAGAGCGCTCCTCCGCGGCCTCGGCCTCCCGCCTGAGGCTGTCGGCGCGCGCACCCTCGGAACGCGCCTCCTCGCGCACGGCCTCGGCTCGTGCGGCGAGTCCGTCCGCCCTTTCCTTGCGGGCGGAGACGATCCTGTCGTCCTCGTGCGCCCTGGCGCGGAGTTGCTCGGCGCGCTCGATCCTCGCGCCCTTGCTGCCGCGTGTCGCGGCCACGACGATGGCGATGATGATGGCAAGCACCACCACCGCAATCACTACCCACACCCAAATCGGCCAGTCCGGCATGACAATCCTCCGTCCATCTGAATCAGTGGTTCTTCCGACACTAGACCCCGACGGGTGCCGACACAGGCAGATCGTCGAAACACCTCACATCGCACCGGTTGCCACGAAGCCCCCGGGATGACGGGTCCGATAGACTCGGCGGATCATGACTGAGAACCAGACCCCCGAGCAGGGCTTCCGATCGGGCTTCGCTTGCTTCGTGGGCCGCCCGAACGCCGGGAAGTCAACCCTCACCAACGCGCTCGTGGGCCAGAAGATCGCTATCGCCTCGTCGAAGCCGCAAACCACGCGCCACGTGGTCCGCGGCATCATCACGCGACCCGACGGGCAGTTGGTGCTCATCGACACCCCTGGCCTGCACAAACCGCGCACACTGCTCGGTGAACGCCTCAACGACCTCGTGAAGGACACCTGGAGCGAGGTCGACATCGTCGGCATCTGCCTGCCGTGCGACCAGCGGATCGGCCCCGGAGACACCTTCATCGCCAAGCAGATCGCCGAGCTCGAGAACAAGCCGAAGGTCATCGCGATCGCCACGAAGACCGACCTCGTCTCCAAGGACAGGGTCCTCTCCCACCTGGTGGACATCGCGAAGCTGGGCGAGGAGCTCGGCATCGACTGGGCGGCGGTCGTGCCCTGCTCCGCCGAGCTCGGCGACCAGCTCGACGACGTGGAGCGAGTCCTGCTGGACCTGCTGCCCGAGGGGCCGGCCTGGTACCCGGAGGGCGAGATCACCGACGAGCCCGAAGAGACGCTGATCGCGGAACTGATCCGCGAGGCGGCGCTCGAGGGCGTCCGTGACGAGCTGCCGCACTCCATTGCAGTCATGATCGACGAGATCCTGCCCCGTGCCGACCGCCCGGAGGACAAGCCCCTGCTGGACGTCTTCGCCACCATCGTGGTGGAGCGCGATTCCCAGAAGGGCATCGTGATCGGCCACCGCGGGGCACGGTTGAAGGACATCGGCACGCAGGCTCGTCACCAGATCAACCGGCTGCTGGGCACCCCGGTGCACCTGAGCCTCCACGTGAAGGTCCTCAAGGAATGGCAGCGCGACGCCAAGTACCTGAACCGGCTCGGTTTCTGAGCAAACGACGCGGCTGCCGCGGCCGCGGTGGCGTCCACATCGCGGGTCGCGCTTGCCGATGGCCCCCTCGGGGCCTAAAGTCGCGTTCGTGGCACAGCAGTTCCTGCTCCTTGGTTGCCGCAGCGGGGCCCGCTCCTGAATGGAACAGCCAGCCCCCTCGCTGCGGAGTCTCGTCGTGCCTGGCGCCCACCACACCAGCTGAGGAGCTGAACCGATGGATATCAACACCCGCATCCAGCCCAAGCCCGTGCAGCAGCCCACCCCGATGCCGGTGGACCGCTACAAGCCCTTCCGGCCAGTCACTGTGCCGGACCGCACGTGGCCGGACCAGAACATCACCAAGGCGCCGCGCTGGCTCTCCACCGACCTGCGAGACGGCAACCAGGCCCTGATCGACCCGATGACCCCCGCCCGCAAGCTGCGCATGTTCGAGATGCTCGTGGAACTGGGGTTCAAGGAGATCGAGGTTGGCTTCCCCTCGGCGTCGCTGACCGACTTCGACTTCGTCCGCCAGCTGATCGAGCAGGACAAGGTCCCCGACGACGTGACCATCTCGGTGCTGACTCAGGCCCGTGAGGACCTCATCGGCCGGACCGCGGAGTCGCTAGTGGGGGCGCGTCGCGCAACCATCCACATGTACAACGCGACGGCAGAGCTGTTCCGTCGGGTCGTGTTCCGCATCTCGGAGACCGAGTGCGTGCAGATGGCGGTGCGCGGTACCGAGCACGTCATGAAGTACGCCGACAAGTACCTGGGCGACGTCGAGTTCGGCTACCAGTACAGCCCCGAGATCTTCACCCAGACGCCGACGGACTTCGCCATCGAGGTCTGCAACGCCGTCACGGACGTGTGGCAGCCCTCCGCTGAGCGAGAGATCATCTTCAACCTGCCCGCCACCGTGGAGCGCTCAACGCCGAACACCTACGCGGACCAGATCGAGTACTTCTGCCGCAACGTCCGCAGCCGAGAGCACGTCGCGGTCTCGCTGCACCCCCACAACGACCGCGGCACGGCCGTCGCGGCCGCCGAACTGGGCCAGATGGCCGGCGCCGACCGCGTGGAGGGCTGCCTGTTCGGGCACGGGGAGCGAACCGGCAACGTCGACCTGGTCACCCTTGCCCTGAACCTGTACACGCAGGGCGTGGACCCGCAGCTGGACCTCTCCGACATCGACCACGTCCGCCGCACCGTCGAGTACTGCACCGGCCTGCCCGTGCACCCGCGCCACCCCTACGCCGGCGACCTGGTCTACACCGCTTTCTCCGGCTCCCACCAGGACGCCATCAAGAAGGGCCTGGAGTACCTGCAGGTTGAGGCCGGCAGGCAGGGCAAGAGCGTTGACGAGATCGAGTGGGAGGCCCCGTACCTGCCGATCGACCCGCACGACGTCGGCCGCACCTACGAGGCCGTCATCCGCGTGAACTCGCAGTCAGGCAAGGGTGGCATGGCCTACCTGATGAAGTCCGAGGCCAAGCTGGACCTGCCCCGTCGGCTCCAGATGGAGTTCAGCCGCGTCGTCCAGGCCCACACCGACAACGAGGGCGGGGAGGTGACCGCCCAGGAGATGGTGGACTTCTTCAACCGGGAGTACCTCTCCGAAGGCGTCTGGTCACTCGCCAGGGCCGGGTCCACCTCCGAGAACGGGCAGTTCCACATCACGGCAACCGTCGCTGGACCCGACGGCGAGCTCGAGGTGGAGGGCGAGGGCAACGGACCGGTGTCCGCCTTCGTCGACGCGCTCGTCGAGGCCGGGGCCCACGTCCGCGTGCTGGACTACCACGAGCACGCGATGGACTCCGGCGGGGACGCGACTGCCGCGGCCTACGTCGAGTGCGAGGTGGGCGAGGGCGAGGACGCGCAGGTGTTCTGGGGCGTCGGCATCGACCCGAGCATCACCAGCGCCTCCATGAAGGCCATCCTGAGCGCCATCAACAGGGCGCGCCGGGAGTCCTGAGGCGGCCGCTGCCACTTCGACCGGTCCTGCGCGCGCCGTGGTGTGGTGACCAGCCTCCGCGAGAATACGCTTTCTGAGCGCTACTGGAACCGGTTGTCGGCGTGTCGCGGACCGCTGTCACCACGGGATCGTAGTCGCGGCCCGAGGTTCCGCTCGACTGGGGGTGTCGGGGAGTGCTGCTGCACTCCCCGACACGATTCCGGTGCTCATCGCGGCTCGGGGGACTGGGCGCCCTGGAGCCAGGCGCGGGCGACCCCGTCGGTGTGTTCGGCCCGGGCCGCATCAGAGATGCGCTCGAGCTCGTTTTCTCGTCGGTCCTGCTCGTCCCGGGCTGCGTTGCGGGCCCCGCGCAGCAGCAGCCACAGGCCGATGCGCATCGAGATGCGATCAGTCAGCGTGGCACCAGGGATCGAGGGCAACTCGGTGAGCGCGGCTGCGGTCACGAGCTGTTCAGGAGGGTGGGCGGTTTCGGGCACGTGCATCGTGTTCACGATGTTTCCTTCGGTTGGTGTTGGTTGCCGGGGACGCCAGTCGTCACCGGAAGACGTGGGGAGATGACGCGCATGCTCGACGGACGGACGCAGGATCGCTCCGGGTCGCCCTCGGGGCATGCAGGGGGTGGGAGACGACGGGCAACGAAGCCCATCTGTTCACATGGAGTGGTGCGTCTCCTCAGAGACGCGGCGGTGGCGCGGCCTTACGCCTGGTACGTACCGGAGGTGCGGACGCCGAGGACCGAGATGCAAATGGTGGAGACGGTGGCGGCATTGCGGACGGGGCCGGACGCGGTGGCCTTGGTGGTGGGAGCCTGGGTGATGTCCATCAGGATCCCCTCCTCTCGTCTCGCGGTGCGCGACCGTCCCGGTCAGGTCGATCGGGGGTTGACACTACTCCGCCCCGACGAGGGGCGTCAAGGACTCCGCGCCAACTCCCCAGCCGTGTCGCGCGAGACGGGCCGGGGCCGGGCTCAGGCGCTGCCGAACCGGCGCTCGCGGGAGCTGTACTGCTCGACGGCCGCCCAGAGGTCACGACGGTCGAAGTCGGGCCACAGCCGATCGAGGAAGATGAACTCTGCGTAGGCGGACTGCCACAGCAGGAAGTTGGAGGTGCGCTGCTCACCGGAGCTGCGCAGGAACAGGTCGACGTCGGGGATCTCGGGCTCGTCGAGGAACTTGGCGAACCGGGCCTCGGTCAGTCGCTCGGGGTCCAGGTTGCCGGCGGCGGCCTGCCGGGCGATCTCCCGTGCGGCGTCGACGATCTCCGCCCGCCCCCCGTAGTTCACGCAGAACTGCAGGGTCAGCTTGGTGTTGTCCTTGCTCTGTTCCTCGGCGGACTCGAGCTCCTTGATGACGGAGCCCCACAGGCGGGGACGACGGCCGGCCCAGCGGATCCGAACACCCATGGCGTCGAGCTCGTCGCGGCGGCGGTGGATGACGTCGCGGTTGAAGCCCATCAGCCAGCGGACCTCGTCGGGGGAGCGCTTCCAGTTCTCCGTGGAGAAGGCGTACGCGGAGAGGTACGGGATGCCCATCTCCAGCGCTCCGTGGATCACATCCAGCAGGGCTCCCTCACCCCGGGCGTGGCCCTCCGTGCGCTTCATGCCCCGCTGCTTGGCCCAGCGCCCGTTGCCGTCCATCACGATCGCGACGTGCCTTGGCAGCGCCTTCGCCGGGATCTTCGGGGCGGTCGCGCCGCTCGGGTGAGGGGGCGGGAGCCGGTAGGAGTCTGCCACCCTGCGAGCCTACCGGGAGCCGTCGGCGCCGGCTCGTAGACTGGGGCGCGTGGCGACCTATCGTGACGAGGCAGTTGTGCTGCGCACCTACCAACTCGGTGAGGCCGACCGCATCATCTGCCTCCTCACGCGCGCCCATGGCAAGGTGCGCGCCGTCGCGAAGGGGGTGCGCCGCACCAGCAGCAAGTTCGGCTCCCGGCTGGAGCCGTTCAGCCACGTGGACATCCAGTTCGCGGAGGGTCGCGGCAGCCTCGAGGTGGTCACGCAGGTCGAGACCCTCCACCCGAGCCAGCTCGGGCTGGACTACGACCGCTTCACCGCGGGCCAGGTGCTGGTCGAGACCGCGGAGCGGCTGGTCGCCGAGGACGGCGTGCCTGCGCTGCAGCAGTACCGGCTGCTGCTGGGTGCCTTGTTGGCGATGAACCGTGCGGACATGTCGCCCAACGCGGTGGTGGACTCCTACCTGCTGAGGTCGCTTGCGATCGCGGGCTGGGCCGTCGTGCTGGAGAGCTGCTCGGGCTGCGGGTCGGTCGACGACGTCGGCTGGTTCAACCCGCAGGGCGGCGGCACCGTGTGCGTCCGCTGCCGGCCCCCGTCGTCGGCCCGGGTCGACCAGGATTCCCTGCGCCACCTGACGGCGTTGCTCACAGGAGACTGGGAGACGGTCTCCCGGACGGAGCCGGGCGTGGCGAGGCGCTGCCACGGGCTCGTGGTGGCGTTCGCGAGCTGGCACATGGACCGTGGCCTGCGCTCAATCCCGTTCCTCGAGCGCTGAGCACTCGGCGCACAGGCCGAAGATCTCGATCTCGTGGCCGGCGTCGGTGAAGCCGTGCTCGGCGGCGACGTCGTGGGCCCACCGCTCCACGGAGACGGCCGCGATCTCCACGGTGGCGCCGCACTCCCGGCACACCAGGTGGTGGTGGTGCCCGGTGGAGCAGCGACGGTACGCGGCCTCCCCGTCGGGGGTGCGCAGGACATCGACCTCGCCGGAGTCGGCCATTGCCTGCAGCGCACGGTAGACCGTGGCGAGGCCCACCTTGTCCCCGAGCCGGCGCAGGTCCTCGTGCACCTGGGCGGCCGTGCGGAACTCGCCCATCCGGGCCAGCAGGTCCCGCACCGCGGCGCGCTGCCAGGTGTGGCGGGTGGGTGGGCTGGTGGGCTGCTCAGTGCTCGTCATAGTGGTCTCCGTGGCGGGCGTGTCTGTGTCCGTCGTGGACGTAGTCGAGGTGGTCACCGTGCTGGATCACGCGGGCGCCGGCGGGCGGGGAGGCGGCGTGGCCCTCAGCCCGCTCGTGCTCGTGGTCCCCATGGTCCTCGACATAGGGGATGAACCTACGCTTGCGCTGCAATGGACCGGCGACGATCCACGAGACACCAAGCAGGAGGATGGCGACCACGACGATCGTCGCGCCGGAGGCGGTGTCCAGGTAGAAGGAGCCGACCGTGCCGAGCAGCGCAGCGAGCATCCCGATGCCCATGGCGCCGAAGAAGGCGGCCTTGAAGCCGACGAAAAGTTGCTGGGAGGTGGCAACCGGGATCACCATCAGTGCACTGATCAGCAGCAGACCGACGGTTCTCATCGACACGCTGACGGTGACGGCAGCCACCACGACGATCATCAGGTTCAGCAGGTTCACCCGCACGCCCAGGACCTTTGCGTAGTCCTCGTCCACGGCGACGGCGAACAGGCGCTGCGAGAGGCCGACGGTGAGCACGAGCACCACCACGGCGAGCACGAGGATCACCCACAGGTCGGGTCCGCTGACGGAGGTGAGGGAACCGAACAGGAACGCCGAGAGCCCGGCAGGGCCCTGTCCCGAGATGCCGGCCATCATCACGCCGGAGGCCAGGCCGCCGTAGAACAGGATGGCCAGCCCCAGGTCGCCCGAGGCCTTGCCGTGCTGGCGGGCCAGTTCGACGGCGACGGCGCCCAGCACGCTGACCACGATGGCCATCTGCAGCGGTGCGGTGTTTGTGAGGAACGCCAGGCCGACGCCCATGATGGCGACGTGGCCCAGCCCGTCGCCCAGCAGGCTCAGCTTGCGCTGCACGATGTACATGCCGATGGCCGGGGCCATCAGGCCACTGAGGAGGGCGGCCAGCAGCGCGCGCTGCATGAACGGATAGGCGAGGATCTCCATCACTCGCCCCCCGCCACCGGGTCGAGGAGGCCGATCTCGGAGTGCTCGGCCAACTCGGGGTCACAGTCCATGGTGGAGGTTGGGGCGTCGTGGTCGGCGAGGCGGCCGTCGCACAGCGTGATGGTGCGGTCGAGCACCTCGGCCATCGGGCCGAGCTCGTGCAGCACGATCACCAGGCCGAGCCCGTCGGCGCGCAGGCCGGCGAGCAGGTTGGCCAGCCCGGCCTGGCTGTGCAGGTCGACACCGGCGAAGGGTTCATCCATCACCAGCAGTTCGGGCTGGGTGGACAGGGCGCGCGCGATCAGGGTGCGCTGCTTCTGGCCGCCGGAGAGGCTGCGGAAGGGCCACTTCGCACGGTCCGCCAGGCCCACGAGTTGCAGGGCGTCGGCGACGGCGGCGCGGTCGGCGCGGCGGAACCAGCGGAACGGCCGGCGGTGGGGGAGGCGCCCGGAGGCGACGATCTCCTGAACGGTCGCGTTGGAGACGTTGAGCGAGGAGTGTTGCGGCACGTATCCGACGCGCGACCACTGCCTGAAGTCCTGCAACGGCTGCCCGAACAGCCTCACGGTTCCCCCCTGGACCTGGTTCAGCCCCACGACCGCACGGACCAGCGTCGACTTGCCGGAGCCGTTTCCGCCGAGCACGGCAACGGCCTCCCCCCGGCCCACGTGCAGGGAGACGTCGCGCAGGATCGGCAGGCCGCCGAGGGAGACGTAGACCCCGTCGGCGGCCAGCAGTTCGTTGTCAGGAGCAGCCATTGGCGTCCCGGATGGCCTGGAGATTTGCGCGCATCACAGCAGAGTAGTCCTCCCCGGCCGACTCCTCTGTGAGTGACTCCAGCGGATCCAGCACCGCGGTCCGCAGTCCGAGGTCTCCTGCGATGGAGTCGGCGACCGCGTCAGATGCTTGGGACTCGAAGAAGATGGTGGTGGCGCCGTGCTCCCGCGCCAGTTCCTGCACCTCGGCGATGCGCGCGGGCGACGGTTCCGCGTGGGGGGTGAGGCCGACGACGGCGACCTGCTCGAGGTCGTAGCGCTCGGTCAGGTAGCCGAAGGCGGCGTGAGAGACGAAGATCTCACGACGTTCGCACTCGGCGAGTCCGGTGGCGAACTCCTCATCCAGCGCAACCAGCGCGACCCGTGACCGGACGGCGTTCTCCTTGAAGGCCTCGGAATCCTCCGGGGACACTGCAGCCAGCTCCTCGGAGATGGCCTCGACGACGTCCGCCAGGCGGGTGGGGTCGAGCCAGAAGTGCGGGTCCGCCTCCCCGTGGTCGTGGCCCTCGTCCTCGTGCCCCTCGTCCTCGTGGCCCTCGTCCGCGTGCCCGGGCTCGTCGGCGGCGTGCTCGGTCAGCCGGGCCACCTCCGAGACCTCGATCACGTTCTGGGCCCCCGACTGGGCGATCGCGTCGTCGACGGCGGGCTGGAAGCCGGCCAGGTACACCACGACGTCGGCCTCGGTCAGGGCGACGATCTGCTGGGGGGAGAGTTCCAGGTCGTGGGCCTCGGTCCCGGGGGTGGTGAGGTTGGAGACGGCGACGGCGTCGCCGCCTGCAAGCTCGGCCGCGTGCGCCAGCGGGTAGAAGGCGGCTGCGACCCGGAGCCCTTCGGCGTCGCCGTCCCCCGGAGCGGGCGACTTGGCGCCGCAGGCGGTCAGCGCGAGGGCTCCGGCGGTCAGGACGGCGGCGAGTGCACGAGATGTCATGAGAATCAGTATCAATAACCTGGTGGTCCGGTGTCAACTCAGCTCGGCTAGGCTGCGGCCATGCTCCTCGCGATCTCCCGCTTCTCCGAACCCGGACCAGACTTCGAGGCCGGGGCCCGCGCCGTGGTCGAGTTCTGGCAGCAGCGGGACGGATGCCTGTCGGTCGAGCTCGTCCGCAACCTGGACGAACAGTCCATGTGGGCCATCGTGAGCCGTTGGGAGTCAGTGGGCGCCTACCGCCGCTCGTTCGGGGGCTACGACGCCAAGGTGGTCCTGACCCCGGTCCTCAGTCGTGCGATCGACGAACCGTCGGCCTACCTGGCCCCCGAGGAGCTGGGGGAGAACCTGCCCCGGGGGCTCTGAGCGGCTCAGCGTTGGTACAGGTGCGGCCGGATGCGCGCCCCGAACCGGTCCTGCAGCACGTTGTTGTGCTCGTCGCCGCCGGGGATGTTGGCAGAGATGAACATCGGCGGCAGCGTGCCGGAGGCCTGCAGTCGGGCGGCGGTCTCGATGGTGAGGAGCTGCGCGATGTAGGCGGCGGTCAGCGACGAGACCGGCCCCACCTTCAGGCCCTCGGTGATCTCGAGCGTGGCATCGCCGTAGGGTGCGTGGTTGTCGATGACGACGTCGGCCACCTCGAACAGACGCTTGCCCGAACGGTGCTTGGAGGTGACCCGGGAGCTGTGGTCCAGGCTGGTCACCGCGATGACCGGGAGGCCCTCGGCCTGTGCGCGCAGCGCCAGCCCGATGGTGGAGCCGTTCGCCCCGGAGTTGGAGGCGATGATGAGGGCGTCCGTGGGGTGGATCTCGTAGAGCTCGTAGAGCTGGTCGGCGGTCGAGTCGTCGCGCTCCAGCTCCGCGCCCCCGATCTCGGAGACGCTGGTGCGGCCGCCGAGGAAGAACAGGTCCTTCTGGGTCATGTGGTGCGTGGGGATGAACCCGCCGGCGCGGCCCGCGATCTCCATGGCGAACGCCTCCGAGTGGCCCGTTCCGAAGGCGTGCAGGACGCCGTCGCGGGCGAAGGTCTCCACCATGATCGTGACCGCGTCGTCGAAGCGGCCGGCGGCAGCGTCCTCATCGAGGGCCCGCAGGCGCTTGGTGACCTCTTCGGAGAAGGAGGTGGCGAGTTCGTGCATTCTGTTCTCCCTGTTGTTCCTGGCCGTCACGACTGCTGGCGACGGCGGGGGTTGTTGTGGTTGTCGATGACGGCGGCGCTCAGTGCGAGTGCCTCCTGCGTCCTGGTGTAGGTGGCCTTGGCCACCAGCATGTACAAGACGTTGCAGGCGAACATCTGCACCGTCTGTGCTGCGATTCCGCCGGCGCTGAAGAACTGGTCCGGCGGCGAGGTGCGCAGGTGCGTGTCGGCGAGCTCGGCCAGCGGGGAGTGCGGGTCGCTGGTCATCGCGACGGTGGTCGCACCGGTGTCCCTGGCTGCTGCCAGCATCTCCACCACCTCGGAGGTCCTGCCTGAGTTGGAGATGGCGATCGCTGTCGAGCCGAGCTGGAGCAGCGACGCGCTCATCAGGCCGTGGTGGACCTCGGACCACGAGTGGGTGTGCACGCCGATCCGGTAGAGCCTGTCGTGCAGGCTGTGGGCCACGGTTGCGCTCCCGGCGACGCCGTAGATGTCCACGCGCGGGCTGGCGGCGATGGCGCCGGCCGCGGTTTCGAAGTCGTCCAGGGCGATCAGGTCGGCAGCCGCCTGGATACTGTTGATGTGGCTCAGCCGCAGCGTCTTGAGCAATGCGGTGCTGCTCTCGTCGGGATCGAACGTCCGGCCGAGTTCGTGCACGAATTCGGTCTGGGCGTCGGAGCGGCCGAGGTCGGCGGCAACCCCCACCCGCAGGGGGACGTAGCCGCCGTAGCCAAGTTGGCGGCAGAACCGGGTCACCGTCGGCGGCGAGGTGCCCGCGCGATCCGCGAGTTCGGTGATGGACAGCGTCAGCGGTAGCTCCGGGTTCCCCAGCAGGAGGCGGGCGATCTTGGCCATGGATGGTGACAGACTTGGCAGGGCGGCCTGCACCCGCGCGAGCAGTCCGAACTCTGGGCTCGGTACCCCGGTGACGGCGGGTTCGGATTCCATGGCGGAAATTCCTGTTCGTCTGTAGGCTGACTACGTGAAACATACTTTCAGTGGCTGGGGGGTGTCAACCTGATGGGCGAACGGTTGCCCGAGGGAACGTTAGTGCTTGCCGTCGACGCCGGAGGCACTTCCTGCAGAACAGCGCTCGTCGACTTCGGAGGAACCTGTAGGGGGCTAGGCCTCGCAGGTTCCGCGAATCCGTTGGCAACCGACGACGGCGATGCCGCCGCGGCGATCGTGACCAGTGCGCTCGGGGCCGTGGACATGGCGGGAGCCGATCCGGCTGACGTCCGCCTCGTCCTGCTGGCGGCCGCCGGTGGGGGCCACCGGCCCGCCTTCATGCAGATGATCAGCACGTCGTTGGGCCTGCGCGGCGTGCACGCTCCCGTGGCGATGGAGGCCGACGGCCTGGCCGCGTTCTGCTCCGGGACCCACCTCGGGCACGGGTACGTGCTGGTCGCCGGAACCGGCGCCGTCGCGCACCGCGTCGAGGGTGGTCGCAGCATCCGGTCCGTCGATGGCCTCGGCTGGTTGCTGGGCGACATCGGCTCCGGCTTCTGGGTGGGCCAGCGGGTGGTGCGGGCCGTGCTGGCGGACTTGGACGGCACTGGCCCCAGCACCGGGCTCACCCCGCTGCTGGTGTCCGCGATGGGCCTGCAGCACCTCGTCGACGAGCGAGACGCCCTGAACGGCAGGCCCCGCTTGGTGCACGAGATCGGGATCACGAGCTATTCGGAACTGCCCGTGCGGCTCGCGCGGTACGCATCGCTGGTCTTCGCGGTGCCGGAGGATGAGGTCGCCCGGGAGATCCTCGACGAGGCGGCCGCCGGCCTCGCGGTCACGCTGCGGGCGGCGCTGGCCGACGGGGCCCCGGGACCGGTGGTGGTTGCCGGTGGACTGCTGACGGGCGCGCACGGGCTCAGGCAGCGGTTGGAGCGGGTGCTGGGCGACGAGCTGCCGCCGGAGGGACTGGTCCCGGTGGTCGACGGACTCGTCGGTTCAGCGGTGTTGGCGCTCCGGCGGCTCGGGGTGGACGTCGACGCCGCCGTGTTCGAGCGCCTCACCCACTCCGTCGCAGCCTGCCGGGGCTGAGCCGTTCACCCCAGGCCGAAGCGCTCCAGCAGGTGGCGCACGTCGGGGTCGGCTCCGCGGAAGTCGCGGTAGGAGTCCATCGCCTCCACCGAGCCGCCGGGGGCGAGCAGGCGGCGCCGGAACCGCTCACCGGTTTCCCGGGACAGGCCGCCGGCCTCCCGGAACCAGGCGACGGTGTCGGCGTCCATCACCTCGGACCACAGGTAGGAGTAGTAGGCGGCACCGTAGCCACCGGAGAAGATGTGCGCGAAGTAGGCGCTGCGGTACCGCGGCGGCACCAGGGGGAAGCTGACCCCAGCCGCCTCCAGCGCACCGGCCTCGAACGCCTCGACCTCCTCGGCGCCGCCGGGAAGTTCCTCCACGGCGCTCTGGTGCCAGGCCTGGTCCAGCAGCTGCGCCGCGACGGTCTCGAACGTCTGGTGCCCGATGCCTTGCCGTCGGCCTGCGACGAGCCGATCGATCCACTCGGCGGGGATCGGCTCACCGGTCTCGTGGTGCACGGCATACCTCGCGATCAGCGCGGGCTCCCATGCCCAGATCTCGTTGACCTGCGAGGGGAACTCGACGAAGTCCGTCGGCACCGCGGTGCCGGACAGGGAGGCGTAGCGCACGTGGGAGAGCAGGCCGTGCAGGTCGTGCCCGAACTCGTGGAACAGCGTGATGACGTTGTCCCAGGTCAGCAGGCTGGGGGAGCCGGCGGCCGGCCTGGGGAAATTGCAGGTGTTGGTGACCACCGGCAGGTCACCGAACAGCAGGGACTGGTCCACGATGCTGGTCATCCAGGCGCCGCCCTGCTTGGTGGGGCGCGTGAAGGGATCGATCACGACGGCCCCCAGGACGGCACCGTCGTCCTCGCGCACCTCGAAGACGCGGGCGTCGGCCGTGTAGCCGACCAGCTCCGGCCGCTCGTGGAAAGTGATCCCGTACAGGGCGGTGGCTGCGGCGAAGACCCCCTCGTGGAGGACGCGCTCGAACTCCAGGTACGGGCGCAGGGCCTGCTGGTCGACGGAGTTGGCCGCGGCGGCGCGGGCGGCGTAGAACTGCCAGTCCCACGGCTCCAGCGTGGCATCCGGAGCATCCTTGGCGAGCAGCGCCTGGAGCTCGACGGCCTCCCGCTCCACCAGCTCCCGCGCACCCGGGGCGACCTGCGCGAGCAGCTGGTTGATCGCCCCGGTGGTGCGGGCGCAGCCGTCGCCGGCGACGTAGGCAACGTGGTGTTCGAATCCAAGCAGTTGGGCCCGCTCGTGCCTGAGGTGGGCTGTGCGGACCGCCAGCTCGCGGGTGTCGTGCTCCCCGGCCAGGCCCCGGGCCACCGAGGCGCGGAAGATGCGCTCGCGCAGGCCGCGGTCGGTCAGGTCCTCGAGGGCCGGTTGGGTCGTGGTGTTGACGATGTCGATGAGCCATCCGTCCAGACCGGCCGCCTCCGCGGAGGACCTGGCCGAGGCCCGGTCGTCGTCTGAGAGGCCGTCCAGTTCGGCGGGGTCGGTGACGTGCACTCCGGCGGCGTTGCGGCCGGCCACGAGCAACTCCTGGAACTGGGCCGAGAGCGTGGCGAGCTCCACGTTGAGGGCCCGGAGGCGTTCCTTCTCCGCCTCGGGCAGGGCGATGCCGCCGCGGCGGAAGGCGCGCAGGTGCTCCTCGATCCGGTGGGAGTCCTGGGCGTCGAGCTCGATCTCGCCCCTCTCGCCCCGGTCCTTCAGCTGGAGCAGCCGCTCGTAGAGGCGCGCGTCCAGCAGGATCGCGTCCCCGTGGGCGGCCAGCTTCGGCGCGAACTCCTCCTCGATGGCGTCTCGCACGGGGTTGGTGTCGGCTGCCTTGGCGACCCAGAAGGCGTTCATGGCCCGGGTCAGGGTGGCCCCGCTGCGCTCCCAGTCCTCGAGAGTGTTGGCCACCGTCGGGATGTGCGGGTTGGTGGCGATGGCGTCGAGGGTGTTGAGCTGCTCGGCCATGCCGATGCTGATCGCCTCACGGACCTGGTCGTCGCCGAGGTTGGCGTAGTCGGGCAGCTGGAACGGGAGCTCGGAGGGCTGCAGCAGCGGATTCGTCATGGAACCATCCAACCGCATCCGCAGGGCAACGTCAGGATCTCGTCGTCCGATCGCCCTCGCTCAGACGGACCGGCGGTGCGCCGCGAGGAAGGCATCCACCGCCTCGTGGAAGGCCTCCGGGCGGTCGCGGCGCACGCAGTGTCCCGCACCTGGCACCTCGACCCGCTCCACCAGTGGGTTGTCGTAGTCGGCCGCGTCCGGGCCCATACCGCCGTCGCCGGGAAGCACCAGCATCGTCGGGACGGTGAGCTGCTCGAACAGTCCGGCCCACTCGTGACCGCGCAGCAGCAGGCCCTGCTCGACCATCAGGGGATCCACCAGCGCCTTCGACTGCGCCCACGCGAGGATTTCCGTCTCGGACCAGGGGGTCTCTGCGCGCATCCGCCCGATCTCGGAGTGGGTGTGCTCCGGGAACGCGGCGAGGAAGCGCTGCTGGTGGGCCACGAACTGCGCATCGGCGGCGTCGGTGTCGGTGGGTGCCGCCGGGTCCTCGAGCACCAGGGCGCGGACGAGGTCGGGCTCGTCGAGGGCTGCGCGGAGGCAGACCAGGCCCCCCAGCGAGTGACCCACCAGCACTGCGGGCTGTTCCAGGCCACGCAGCAGCTCCAGGAGGTCTGCCACCCAGATGCCCTGGCTGTCGGTGACCTCCTCGCGCGTGAACCGCGGTGAGTGGCCGTGACCGCGCTGGTCGGGGGCGTGGATGTCCCAGTGGAAGGACCAGCGGAACACCGCGTCGGGCCAGTTGGTGCCGTCGTCGGTCAGTCCGTGCACGAGCACCAGTGGCGGGGCATCGGGGTTGCCGAAGCGGTGGACGTTGAGGGGTTCGCGTGGCGCGTCGTCGGTCATGCCCCCACCGTGGCACCACCGCGCCCTAGCCACAAGGGATTCGGACCCACCGGTCGGGCGTCGTAGAATCGACGGGTTGCTCACCCCTGGAGGACCATGACCACCGAGACAGTCACCAGCTACGCCCCGCTGCGGTTGAGCGCGCCCAGCCGCGCCGACGCCGTCGTGGTGGACCTGCCCGTGGTGCTGGCGCCGATGGCGGGGGTCACGAACGCCGCCTACCGGCAACTGTGCCGTGAACAGGGTGCAGGGCTCTACGTCTGCGAGATGATCACCTCACGGGGGCTGGTGGTCGGCGACCACAAGACCCACGACATGCTGCAGTTCGATCCCGGAGAGACCACCCGCTCGGTGCAGCTCTACGGCGTGGACCCGCACGTGATGGCCGACGCTGCCCGCATCCTGGTGCGGGACTTCTCCGTGGACCACATCGACCTGAACTTCGGCTGCCCAGTGCCCAAGGTCACCCGCAAGGGCGGCGGGGGCGTGCTGCCGTACAAGCGTGACCGGCTGCGCGCGATCGTGCGCGAGACCGTGCGGGCAGCCGACGAGTCCGGAGTGCCCGTCACCATCAAGACGCGCATCGGCATCGACCAGGACCACCACACCTTCCTAGATGCAGGGCGGATCGCCCAGGAGGAGGGCGCTGCGGCGATCGCGTTGCACGGCCGCACCGTGCAGCAGGCCTACTCCGGAGAGGCGGACTGGGAGGCCATCGCCGCGCTCAAGGCCGAGGTGGACATCCCGGTACTGGGCAACGGCGACATCTGGGAGGCCGAGGACGCCCTTCGGATGATGCGCGAGACCGGCGCCGACGGCGTCGTCATCGGCCGCGGCTGCCTCGGCAGGCCGTGGTTGTTCGGCGACCTCGCCGCAGCCTTCACCGGCCAGGAGTACCGCCGCCGCCCGACGCTCGGCGAGGTGGGGCGCACCATCATCCGGCACGCGCAGCTGCTCACCGGGATCATGGGGGAGCGCGGCATCGTCGACATCCGCAAGCACATGGCCTGGTACTTCAAGGGCTATCCCGTGGGCGAACTGCGCCGGAGCTTCGCCATGGTCTCCTCCATGGCCGAACTCGAGGACCTCGTCGGCCAGCTCGACTCGGGGGCAGCCTTCCCGGAGTCGGAGCTCGGCACCCCGCGCGGCAGGCAGGGGACGCCACGGTCCAAGGTGGTCGTGCCGCACGGCTGGTACGACGACACCTCCGGCATGGACCTCGAGCTCGGTGACGCGGAACTGGACACCAGCGGCGGCTAGCCGTTGGGCGGGGGTGCCCGTTCGCTCCGGACAGCTGGCGGTTAGGCTGCCAGCACCGAAGAGGAAGGCACCGAATTGGAAACCACGGCCACACTCACCATCGACGGCGTGAGTCACGAACTGCCCATCCTGACCGGGACCGAGGGAGAACGCGCCATCGACATCTCCCACCTCCGGGCCGAGACCGGCCTCGTGACCCTCGACGACGGCTACGCCAACACCGGCTCGTGCAGCTCCGCAATCACCTTCATCGACGGTGAGCAGGGGATCCTGCGGTACCGGGGGGTCCCCATCGAGGACCTCGCGGCCAGGTCGTCGTTCATCGAGACGGCCGAACTGCTGATCTTCGGCGAACTGCCGGACGCGGCCGAGCGTGACGAGTTCCGCGCACTGCTCACCGACAGTGCCGCGCTGCACCGCGACATGCGCAAGCACTTCGACGGCTTCCCCGTTGACGCCCACCCGATGGCGGTGCTCTCCGCGATGATCAACGCGATCCAGGCCTACGACCTGCCCGAGATCCACATCACCGACGAGGCGGGCTTCCGACGAGCGGCCGCCGGGCTCCTGTCCAAGACGCGGACCATCGCGGCGGCCACCTACAAGAGCCACGTGGGCCAGCCGATCGCCTACCCACGCCCCGACCTCGCCTACGCCGAGAACTTCCTGCACATGATGTTCTCCGTGCCCTACCGGGACTTCGAGCCCACCCCGGAGATGGCGCACGCGCTCAACATGTTCCTGGTGCTGCACGCCGACCACGAGCAGAACTGCTCCACCTCCACTGTGAGGATGGTGGCCTCGGGCGGCGCGAACCTGTTCACGTCGGTCTCCGCCGGCGTCACGGCGCTGTGGGGTCCTCTGCACGGCGGGGCGAACATGGCGGTGCTGGACATGCTCGAGGGTATCCACGACGAAGGGATCCCCGCGCAGCGCTACATCTCCATGGCCAAGGACAGGTCGTCCGGAGTGAGGCTGATGGGCTTCGGGCACCGGGTCTACCGCAACTTCGACCCCCGTGCCCGGGTCCTCAAGGAGGCGGCGTACAACCTCCTCGAGTCGATGCACGTGACGGACCCCCTGCTGGACATCGCCCGGGAGGTGGAGGAGTTGGCGCTCGCCGACGACTACTTCCGCGAGCGCAGGCTCTACCCGAACGTCGACTTCTACTCCGGCATCATCCTGCGTGCCCTCGGGATCCCCAAGGACATGTTCACGGTGCTGTTCGCCATCGGCCGCACCCCGGGCTGGATCGCGCACTGGAAGGAGGTGCACGACAACCCCGCCCAGCGCATCCAGCGCCCCCGCCAGCTCTACGTCGGCAACCCGCTGACGCAGTGGCTGCCGCGGGACGAGCGCTGAGGTTCGCTAGATTTGCGGGGACATGAATGACAGCCTCCTGCCCCGCACAAAGCTCTGGGCCCAGACGATGCACGGCCACGGCGACGAGGTCGTAACCGCGCACGAGAGCTCGAGCGCGACCTTGGCCGGCGACGGCCGGCGCGTGCGGGAGCGACGCGAGGAGGCCGAGCGGGCGCTGCTGGACCCCAACGCCACCTTCGCGCTCGGCGCCGGCAACCGGGCCCGCGAGGAGGATCCGGACCCGTTCCGCACCTGCTTCGAGCGTGACCGGGACCGGATCGTGCACTCGGCCGCCTTCCGCAGGTTGGCAGGAAAGACGCAGGTCGTCGTCTACCCCACGGATCACCAGCGCACCCGCCTGACCCATGCCATCGAGGTGGCCCAGTGCGCCGTCGCGATGGCTCGAGGCCTGGGCGCCAACGTCACGCTCGTCGACGCGATGGCGCTCGGGCACGACTGCGGCCACGGCCCCGGCGGGCACGCCTCCGAGGACGCCTTCGACGAGTTCATCGCCGGTGGCTACGACCACGGGCCCTGGGGCGCCGACGTCGTCCTGCGGGACCTGAACCTGTGCCTGGAGACCCTGGACGGCATCCGCAACCACTCCTGGTCCAGACCGGCGCCGGCCACGCTGGAGGGCGAACTGGTGAGCTGGGCCGACCGGATCGCGTACTGCGCCCACGACCTCGAGGACGCCATCGCCGCGGGCATCGTCAACGAGGCGGAGGTTCCCGAGATCGTGCGCGAGGTGGCGGGCACCACCCGGCGCCGGCAGCTCGCGACGTTCATCAACGCGGTCATCCACACCACCTCCTCGGGCGGGGTGGTGGGGATGGACCGGGTGACGGGCGAGGCGCTCGGGGAGTTGCGTCGCTTCAACTACGAGCGCATCTACACCCGGCCCGAGTCCATCCAACAGTCGCGCACGGTCGTGCGCGTGCTCAGGGGGCTCGTCGAGTTCTACCTCGAGCACCCCCACATCCTGCCGGCGGACTACCGCACCGAGGACGCCGTGCGCGGCGCGGTGACCTATGTCGGCGGCATGACCGACCGGTTCGCCTTCGACCGCGCGCAGGAGTTCCTCGGCTGGGACCCGACGCAACTGCCACGGGGGATCGGCCGCGGCGCCTGAGACCTCTCCACAGCCCCGGTGGGGCCCTGCGCAACCACTCGCCCGGGAGGGCTAGACTTCCCGCCATGGCTGGACGCATCAACGAGGACGACATCGCGTCGGTCCGTGAACGCGTCCGGATCGACGATGTGGTGGGGGAGTACGTCGCACTGCGCAACGCGGGCGGCGGTTCCCAGAAGGGGCTGTGCCCCTTCCACGACGAGAAGACCCCGAGCTTCACAGTGACGCCGTCGCGCGGCTTCTACTACTGCTTCGGGTGCGGGGAGGGCGGCGACGTGATCACGTTCCTCCAGCGCCAGCAGAACCTCAGCTTCACCGAGGCCATCCAGGTGCTCGCCGACCGGGTCGGGATCGTGCTGCGCGTCACCGACGACGGCACCGGGCCCGGCCAGCCCCCGGGGCGGCGCAAGCGCATCCTGGAGGCCAACCAGGCGGCCGAGGAGTTCTTCGCGGCGCAGCTCGAGACCCCCGAGGGTGTGGCGGGCCGGCAGTTCCTCGACGGACGCGGCTTCGACAGGGCGGCCGCGCTGCACTTCCGCGTGGGGTACGCGCCGAAGCACGGCCGCGCGCTGGGCCAGACGTTGCGGGCCAAGGGCTTCGACGATGCCACGCTCAAGGCGGCGGGACTGGTCAGGGACAACGGCTGGGACTTCTTCTCCGGCCGCGTGCTGTGGCCCATCCGGGACTCGGCCCAGTCCGTTCTCGGCTTCGGCGCGCGCCGGATCCACGACGACGACAGGCTGCCGGCGAAATACATCAACACCCCCGAGACCCCGGTCTACAAGAAGTCCCACGTTCTCTACGGTCTGGACCTCGCCCGCCAGAGCATCGGGAAGCGCTCGCAGGCTGTCATCGTCGAGGGCTACACCGACGTGATGGCCGCGCACCTGTCGGGCGTGGACACCGCGGTGGCCAGCTGCGGCACCGCCTTCGGTGATGACCACGCCCGGTTGCTGCAGCGGCTCATGGGTACGCGCGACGGGCTGCACGGCGAGGTGATCTTCACCTTCGACGGGGACGACGCGGGCCAGAAGGCAGCCCTCAAGGTGTTCAAGGGTGACCAGAACTTCATCGCGCAGACCTACGTCGCCGTCGAGCCCACCGGGCTGGACCCGTGCGACCTGCGCCTCGAGCACGGCGAGGCTGCGGTGCGTGAGCTCGTGGGTCGCCGGGTGCCGCTGTACCGGTTCGTTATGGCCAACGTGCTGGAGGGCTACGACCTGGACCGTGCCGACGCCAGACTGAGCGCCCTGCGGGAGTGCGCGGGCTTGGTCAGCTCCATCCGCGACGGTTCCCTGGTCAGCCAGTACCTGCGCGAGCTTGCGGGGATGCTCGGGATGGACATCGAGGACGTGCGACGCGAGGTGTCCAGCCGGCAGCGCGGTGGCCCGTCCCCGTCGGAGGCGCCCCCTGAGGAGTCCTTCCGTGACGGCGACGTCGGCTGGCCGAACCCGGACGACCGGTCGCTGCGGCTGGAGCGCGACACCCTGAAACTGATGCTGCAGCACCCGCTGACGTTCGACGCTGCCTGGAACGGCGTCGTCGAGGGGGACTTCACCCACCCCGGCTACGCGGCGGTGTTCCGGGTGATCAGCGCCACGCCACTTGCCGACGGCTGGGTGGAGCGGCTCAGGTCCGCGGCCCCGAACGAGCTCGTGACCCAGCTCCTGGTGGCGCTGCTGGTGGAGCCGCTGGTGCGCGAGGCCAGCGAGAACTACTCGTTGGCCCACTCCAGCCGCCTGCAGCTCGCGCGGGTGGTGCGGGAGATCGCCGACTGCAAGTCCAAGCTGCAGCGCACGGACCCGGTCAAGGAACCCACGGCCCACCGCAGCCAGTTCGCGGAGCTGACCCAGTTGGAGATGCAGCGCAAGCAACTGCTTGTCGCGAGCGCCGGGGAGTAGGCGCTCAGGCCGCTGCCAGCGCCAGCAGCCGTGGGCCCAGGGCCTGCATCGTCGGGTCCAGCTCCGTCTCGGACGGCAGCACGCAGCGCTCGTCGTCGCCGGCCAGCACGCGGCGTGCCAGTTCGAGGGCGACCGCCTCCAGTCTGCGGGCAGTGGACTCGGAGATGCTCAGTCGCGCCGCCAGCTGGCGCAGGCTGTGCGTGGGCCGTCCGATGCCGAAGCGCAGCCGCAGGAACTCCGCGGCCTCCGTCGAGAGCAGGTTCAGGAAGTCGGTCCCCACCCGCTCGACCCTGTCGAAGTCGTCGACGAAGACCACCTGCGCACTCGGTACCTCGTCGATCGACGCCGTGTGTCCCCGTGCGATCTCGACGGCCAGGGGACTGGCCCCCACCAAGTCAGCCAACTCTCGGCGGCCGACCCGGCCCCCATCGGCCTCGGCCCGTCGGATGCGCTGCCGGATGCGCTGGCGGTGCAGCGGTCCCTCGAGCATCCCGCCGCGTCGGGCCGCGCTGGCGGCCACCGCGTGCCGGACGTAGTCATGGGCGAGGGTTGTGAAGCGCAACCCCCGTCCGTGGTCGAAGCGCTGCATTGCGTCGGCGAGGCCGATGCAGCCATCCTGGAAGAGGTCGTCCACCGGCAGGGACTGCCGCTTGGCGAAGTCCATGGCGTGCCTACGAACCAGGCGAAGGTTCGCCGTCCAGAGCTCCTGCCAGGCGTCCCGGCCGTCGTCTCGAACGGCCACCAGCGCCACGTCGCCCGCCCGCTCGGTGGCGAGGAGGTGCTCGGCATAGACGCCGGCCTCGATCCTTCGGGCCAGCCGGACCTCCTCGTCAGCGGTGAGCAGGGGTGCGTTCAGGTGGTTGTCAAGGAAGGCCATGCACCGCAGTCTCGTGGGCGGACGGGTGCCCCGCCAGCGCTGCGGCAGGACCGACAACAACAGCCCCAGGGGTGCCAACACCAGGCCTTCCGGTGACAACACCCGGCGGCGGTTGGGCAACACTCAGGCCGCCGTGGTGGTCTCCAGTTGCCTCGCCCGGCGCAGGCTGACGGTCGCAGCGCCGACGATGGCGAGGGTCAGGGCGACGCCGAGCCCCTTCGCCCACCACTGGCCCGCGACGAAGATGCACATCATGGCGATCAGGATCGGCAGCAGGTAGCGGCCCGACCACACGATGTAGCCGCCGAAGCTCGGCATCGGGACCCCCGATTCCTCCGCCACCGCCTTCACCATGAAGTTGGGGCCGTTGCCGATGTACGTCATCGCCCCCCAGAACACCGAACCCAGGCTGATCGCGGTCAGGAAGCTCACTGGTACCCCGGCCACGAGTTCGACGCCGGTGGTGCCCTCACCGAGGGTGTGGGCCATCTCGAAGAACGTCGCGTACGTGGGGGCGTTGTCCAGCACCGCGGAGAGGCCACCGGTGAGCAGGAAGAAGGTCACGTCG
Organism: Tessaracoccus rhinocerotis; assembly: GCF_007197885.1. Taxonomy (GTDB): domain Bacteria; phylum Actinomycetota; class Actinomycetes; order Propionibacteriales; family Propionibacteriaceae; genus Arachnia; species Arachnia rhinocerotis. The sequence goes on along the minus strand of NZ_VKKG01000001.1, from coordinate 188,474 downwards.
TTGAGGGGCAGCTTTGGTGCCAGCTGCCCCAGGACCCGCAGTGCCGGGATCATCGTCAGGAAGATCCCGACGAACAGGGCGGCGACCTCCAGGATCGGCCCCCAACTGAAGCCGTTGTTGACGTAGCGGACGTCCCGGCTGCCAGCGAGCAGGGAGAGCGCGCCCGCCGTCAGCATCATGATCTCCCGCCAGGGCACGTAGTGGTACCAGAGTGGGTGCCCCGCCTCGATGCCGTGCAGGTCGATGGACGGGACGAGTGCCACGGCGAGCACCACCATGGCCAGGAACACCAGGTTGCGGCGCCCGACGACGTAGAGCGGCTTGACCTCCGAGAGGTCCCAGATGATGTTGGCGGCCGGTTCCTTCGCGTGCAGGACCTTGTCCAGCGCGTAGTAGCTCAGGATGAGCAGGGCGTTGACGAACAGCCACTGCGGGAACAGGCTGAACGTCCACGTGAACGGGACGCCACGCAGCATTCCCAGGAACAGGGGTGGGTCGCCGAGCGGCGTCAGCAGGCCGCCCGCGTTGGCGACGGTGAAGATGAAGAAGACGACGGTGTGGGCGCGGTACATGCGCTGGTGGTTGGTCCGCAGCAGCGGCCGGATGAGCAGCATCGCGGCGCCGGTGGTTCCGATGAAGGACGCGATCAGGGCGCCGAAGCCGATGAAGGCGGCGTTCGTGCGCGGTCGCGCGGCGATGTCGCCGCCAAGGTGAACTCCTCCCGAGATGATGAACAGGGCGAGCAGCAGGATGATGAACTGCGCATACTCCACGAGCGCGTGCACCACGGGGGAGGGGCCCTCGAGCATGCTCATGAACACCGCGACCGGGATCCCGAGTGCCAGGGCGACAATGAGCTTGCTTCGATTGTGCTCCCACCAGCGCTCGGTTGCCGGGATCAGCGGCAGGATGGCGATGCACAGCAGCAACACGACGAACGGAAGCACTGTCCACCACGCCAGTGAGGTCTCAAGCAGCACGGTCTGTCCTTTCAGCTTCGGCCAATCTAGTGCGGGCCTCCAGGCCGGGCACAATGGGTGCCATGAGTTTCATCGCGCCCCGCCCGGACAAGTCCCTCCTGCACGAACTGGAGCAGGTGAGCGGCCGCAAGGTAGCCGTACTGGCGCACGGTTCCGGCCCGGAGGCGACGGTGTTCGCGACCCGTGAGCTGCTCGCGCTCAGGCACCTGGGTGAGTGGGAGACCTGGGGCTGGGACGAGGTGCTGAAGGGCGCGTGGCGGGCGGAGCAATCCACGTTCACCTGGACCGTGGGCGGCAACCGCAAGGTCGAGGCGAAGCTCGACGAGGTGGGCAAGCTCCCGGAGGTCTTCCGGGAGCGGGTGCAGGCCTCCACCGTCGCGACCGAGGCACACGATCTCCCCCGTGGCAGCATCCAGATCGTGGGGCGACGTCGCCTCGACGGCAGCGACGAGATCACCTGGTACACCTCGGCCAGCGGCGGCGCCAGCCTTGCCGATCCGGCGACGGCCGCGTTCATCGTCGAGCGGACCGACGCGCTCAAGCAGGAGTGGGACCGCTCCTAGGCGCCTGCCGAGGGTCCGGGGCCGGACCGGCCACGTCGCACCGGGACCGGTAGTGACCCTCAGGAGATGGTGACCTCGGTGCCCTCGTCGACGAGCTCGAAGAACGTTCGTCCCGGGGTCATGAGCAGCGGCGCGCCATCATCCAGTGTGAAGACGAAAGCCGAGTCCTCGGCGCGCTTGGACCAGTTGCCCCTCACGTGCCGGCCGCCGGAGGCGTACACGAAGGTGCCTTTGGCGATGCTGGGCTCGTCGACGTCCGTCGCGAACGGCAGGTAGGCGATCGGCGGCCCGTCCGGGAACACGCCCGAGACCTCGGCCAGTATGCCGGGGTGGCACACCAGGGCGCGGTCGCAGTAGGTCTGTCCCTGGTACTTGCGGACCCGCTCCCGGTTCACCGAGTAGGCCCCAGTGCCCTTCATGTCGATGTAGACGAGGTCACTGGAGATCGACTCGGAGAAGCTCTCGAGGTAGTTCACCACCCATGGGGCGCCGCCGCTGCTGCCGAGCACGGCGTGCATCGGGGCGAGCAGGGGCACGTCGACGGGGCGCCAGTGAGCGAACCGGGGCCGAGTTCTCCGCCATGTTGGAGTGGTAGACCGGCATCAGGCGTGTCCCGTCGTACCCGTTGGGGTTGCGGTACCCGTCCGCCTGGACGAACACGATGTCAGCCTCGTTGATGCCCTCCTGGGGGTGTTCGTTCTGGTTGTCCGGAACCTTGACCGCAACGGCGGGGTGGCCGCCGAGCGTCTGGTCCGACATCAACCTCCCGGTCAGTGGCCACCGTGGCCGGTCGTCGACCGTGGGTGACGGCGTCGGGCTCGGCGAGGGTGTGGGCGAGGGGCTGGCGCTCTCGGCCGCGACGCTGGGTGCGCACGCGGTCACACCCGCGGCCGCGGCGACGAGGGCGCCTCCGAGCGCACGACGCCGTGTGATCTCTTGCATTGCTGGTTCCCCCTGGAGGACGGTTTCCGTCGGCGAGGGTACCGCTTCCAGCGCCGGGATTCAGCATCCCGCGCAGGGGACCCGAGTGCGGGAACAAGAAATCCCTGACCCTGCGCTGTGCCTTGTCAGGGATGTCTGTTGGTTCGGCTCCCCGGACTGGACTCGTCTGTCTCCCCGTCACCAGCGGGCGGGTCGTCGAGGCTCTCGCCGTGGGACAGCCGCAGGTTCCTGCCCCGCTCGAGGTCCTCCTCGAACTTCTTCGCCCGCTTGTCGCTGGCCTTCGTGTCCCGGGCGGGGAGCTGCAGCTCTTCCTCTGCCTCAATTCCCGCCTGCAGCTGCCGCGCACGTTCGATCTCGCTGTCCACCTCGGCCCCGAAGAGCAGGATGGCGTTGATGATGTACATCCACAGCAGCATGATGATGACGCCCGCGAGTGCCCCGTAGGTGGCGTCGTAGTTGCCGAAGTTGGACACGTAGAAGAAGAACCCGAGTGTGGCTGCGACGGAGACGAGGATGGCGATCAGCGCGCCGATGCTGACCCAGCGGAACTTGGGCTGGCGCACATTGGGCGTGGCGTAGTAGAGCAGCGCAATCACGAAGACCACGATGAAGGCCAGGACGAACCACTTGCCCACGTTCCACACCGTCACAGCGACGGAGCCCAGTCCGATGGCGTTGCCCACCGCCTCGGCCACCGGACCCGAGAGCACGAAGATCATGATCGCGACGGCACCGAGCACGAGTACGAGTGCGGTGATTCCGAGCATCTGCGCCGTGAGCTTCACCGGGCCGCGGCCCTCGGGGACGTCGTAGACGGTGTTCATGGCGCGGCCGAACGCCTGAACGTAGCCGGAGGCGGCCCACAGTGCCGTCACGAGGCCGACCAGCAGGCCGATGCCTGGCGCGGGCGCGGTCAGCAGGGACTCCAGGACGGGGCTGATGGTGTCCCATGTCTCAGCGGGGACGACGTCACCGGCCTCGTCCAGCACGGCACGCAAGCCCTGCCCGCTCTGCCCGAACAGGCTCAGGATCGAGACGAGGGCGATCAGGGTGGGGAACAGTGACAGGACGCTGCGATAGGTCAGCCCGGCGGCGAGTCCGTGCAGCCGTCGCCGGAGAACTCCCGCATCGTAGTGCGCAGGATGTGACGCCACGAGGGCCGGGTGATCTGGGCCGGGGTGTCGGGCTTGCGGTCGTCCTCGGGGTGCGGGGCCTCCGAGGGCTCTTCGCCCGGGTGGTGGTGTGGATGGTCAGACATGGCAGCACCTTCCTCGAGACAACCCGTGGGGACGTTGACTTTACGCCGGTGCCGACTTCTGATGGCCCGATCCGGCAGATGGCGTCAGATGGTGAGCACCTCTGGCGAAGCGTCCACTTGGGTGGCCGTTCCAGGGACGGGTCGAGATGAAGGTCGGCGCTCATTAGACGTCTCTGGCCGCACGCGCGAGAGCCGGATAGTCCCCAAACAGTCCCCGAGATGCAGCGAACCCGCTTCGACCGTAGTCAGAAGCGGGTTCATGGGCTCCCCGGACTGGACTCGAACCAGTAACCCTTCGATTAACAGTCGAATGCTCTGCCAATTGAGCTACCAGGGATCGGTGGCTGTTGCCAACCACGCGAGGTGAAACACTACCAGAGAGTTCGGCGCGCTGAGAAATCAGCCCTCGTTGCCGGGAGCCCTGGATCCGCCCGAGTCGAGCGCGGCCAGGAAGCTGTCCGCCCAGTCGTTGATGGTGTGCTCGTTGACCTGTTTGCGCAGTGAGCGCATCCGGCGGCCCTTGGCGGCCGGGGTGTCGTTCAGGGCCTTCATGAAGACGTCCTTCATGCCGTTGAGGTCGTACGGATTGACCAGGTATGCCTGCCGCAGTTCCCGGGCGGCGCCGGCGAACTCGCTGAGCACCAGCGCGCCGCGGTCGGAGGGGTGGCAGGCGATGTACTCCTTCGCGACGAGGTTCATGCCGTCGCGCAGGGGAGTGACGAGCATCACGTCGGCGATCCGGTAGAGGGCCGCCATGGTGTTTCGCGGGAAGGAGGAGTGCCGGTAGACGATGGGCGGGCGGCCCACGCCGCCAACCTCGGAGTTGATCCGGCCCACCAGCAGGTCGATGTCGTCGCGAAGGCGCCGGTACTCGTCCACCCGTTCGCGCGACGGTGTGGCCACCTGGAAGAAGACCACGTCCTCCGGGTCAAGCTTGCCCTCGGTGAACAGCTCGCCCATGGCGCGGACGCGCTGCCGAAGGCCCTTGGTGTAGTCGAGCCGGTCCACCCCCAGGAAGACCACCTTCGGGTGGCCCAGCTCTGTGAGCAGCGCCTCCGCCTCGGCGACCACCTCCGGGCTCTCGGCCAGTTCCCGGAAGCCCTCGGTGTCGATCGAGATCGGGAACGCCTTGGCGGTGCACACGTGCGTGCCCCCCACCTGGACCCGGTCCCGGTCCACCTTGTGGCTGGTGCGCGTCCTGACCAGCCGCAGGAAGTTGCTCGCGCCGCCGGGCACCTGGAAACCCACCAGGTCTGCGCCCAGCATCCCCTCGAGCAGTTCCTTGCGCCACGGCAGTTGCTGGTAGAGCTCCACCGGTGGGAAGGGGATGTGCAGGAAGAACCCGATCCGCAGGTCTGGTCGCGCGGCGCGCAGCAGCTGTGGCACGAGGAGGAGCTGGTAGTCCTGGACCCACACCGTCGCCCCCTCCGCGGCCACCTCGGCGGCGGCATCGGCGAAGCGCTGGTTGACGAGCTTGTAGGAGTCCCACCACTCGCGGTGGAACTCCGGGAACGCGACTGCGTCGTGGAACAACGGCCACAGCGTCGCGTTGGAGAAGCCCTCGTAGTACTCCTCGATCTCCTCGGCGCTGAGGGACACCGGCTTGATCTCGTAGCCGTCGTGCTCGAAGGGCTCGACCACCTCGTCGGGGGCGCCGTGCCAGCCCACCCAGGCTCCACCGCGCTTGCGCATCACGGGTTCCAGGGCGGTCACCAGCCCTCCGGGTGCCGTCCGCCACGAGACCTCGCCCTCCGGCCCGGTGACCCGGTCCACGGAGAGTCGATTCGCAACGACAAGGAACGTTGCACCAGCTTCAGCGATGGGCACTTCGTCAGCCACGTCTACCTCCATTGTCGGAACCACCCTACCGCCGGGACGTGGCAGGCTGATCCCATGGCTCCCACAACCTGGCATCCCGTGACCGAGGCGGGCGGCGAATTCGCCGACCTCGCCGCAGCCGAACCCGACAAGGTGCTCCTCGCCCTCGACTTCGACGGCACTCTCGCGCACCTGGTGCCCGATCCCGAGGACTCCCGCATGCATGCAGGCTCCGCCGCGGCCCTCGCCCAGCTCGGGGACCGGCTGGGCCAGGTGGCGATCATCACTGGTCGCGCCGTGGACGCCGTGCGGCGCCTGGGCGAACTCGAAGGGCGCCCCGGTCTGGGGAGACTCGTCGTGCTCGGCCAGTACGGCGTGGAGCGCTGGGACGCCGCGACGGGCGAGCTGCGCGAACCCGAGGTGGGCGGGGCCGTGGCAGCCGCCAAGCGCGAACTCGTCGAGCTGCTGGCTGAACTGGCAGCGGCGGGCCACCCTGTGGCAGGAGTGCACCTCGAGGACAAGCAGGGGCGCGCCATCGGGGTCCACACGCGACGTGCGGAGGACCCGGAGGCGGCACTGGCCCTGCTTGACGAGGGCGTGCGCGGGATCGGGGAGCGGCACGGGCTGCACGCCGAGCCCGGGCGGCTGGTGATCGAGCTGCGTTCCTCCACGCGCTCCAAGGGGGACGCCCTGGCGGACCTGGTCGCGGAGTTCTCGCCGGGCCTGGTGGCGATGGTGGGTGACGACCTGGGGGACCTGCCGGCGTTCGAGCTGCTGCCGCGGCTGCGGGAGCGCGGGATCGCTTGCTGCGCCGTCGTATCCTCGTCTCAGGAGCAGCCCGCGTTGACCGAGGTGGCCGACGTCGTGTGCGACGGGCCCGATGGGGTGGCGGACTGGCTCACGGAACTCGCGAGGAGAGTGTCATGACCGAGATCACCACGGTGGCGACCGACGGCGTCCACGAGCACGAGCACCCGCACCAGCACGGCTACATCAGCGACAAGGCCCGCTACCTGACCCGGCTGAAGCGGATCGAGGGCCAGGTCCGCGGGGTGCACAGGATGGTTGACGAGGACGTCTACTGCATCGACATCCTCACCCAGATCAGTGCCCTCAGCTCCGCGTTGGAGAACGTCGCGCTCGCCCTGCTCGACGACCACATCGCACACTGCGTCGTGGACGCCGCGAAGAACGGCGGCCCGGAAGCCGACGCCAAGCTGCAGGAGGCCTCGGCCGCGATCGCGAGGCTCGTCAAGTCCTGATCCGGGCTTGCAGGCGAGAGCATCCCCCTGGGCGCGCTTGAGGCGAAGACCATTCGCGCATCACGGGGGAACGGGATTTCTCGGGGATCTGGCAGCGCCGCGGGCGAGGCCGACTTTCGCTGAGCAAAATCCAACCGGGGAGGACCCATCATGGCAACCAGTTCCTCGCGGCGGCTCGCCGCAACCCTGGCCTCAGGCCTCATCCTGGCCGGAGTGGCCGTCGCCCCCACTGCTTCGGCGGCCCCCAGCGAACACATCGTGCCTGGACTTCGAGACGGTCTTGACGAGCGTGGTCGGCACCGCCGAGTTCGGTGCCGAAGGGAGCTTCTCCGCCGACGTCGACCTCGTCAGCGCTGAGACCGGCGAGCCCGTCGGCACGGCCACCGTGGACGCCCTGCTCACCGCGGCAGGTGCTCCGGTGGTTGAGGAGGTGCGAGGCCGCTCCGGCAACAGCTGGGCTGAGAAGGGCACCGTGACGACCACCGATTACCGGGTTGAGGTGCGCTCGGTGACGGTACCCGGCTATGACGTGTTGGTGGGGGAGGACGACTGCACCTCCCAGGAGTTGGCCTTCGACGTCCGGACCACCAACCCCGCGGGCGCTGTGTACGGTGACAGCGGTCTCGACTCGGAGATCTGCCAGCTTGAGGGCATCGAGTTCGGTGAGGTGAGTTGAGCGGGGCAGTGAAGGACCCTGTGTTCGAGGTGGTCATCGACGACGGTGTCACCCCGTTGAAGGCCAGCGGGACCATTCAGCTTCGGGGAGGATCTGGCGACGCTGGTGCCGGGCTTGTCGACCTGACCACGGAGGCGGTGGTCGCAGACCTGGGGATATCCGTCGACCTTGCCCGGAGCGGCACCCGCCAGACGGAATCCGAGTTCCTGGATGGCGTGACCAGCCGGATGGCGAGAACCTCCTACCTGGCCTCGATCACGGTGGTCACCGACGACGGGCGCACTGGCACTGCCGAGTGCCCGGCGGTCGAGTACACGGAGACCATCATCATCAAGCCGGGCTCGAACTGACGTGCCCACGGTGGGGCGTGCGGGGCTCGAACCCGCGACCGAGTGGTTATGAGCCACCTGCGCTAACCGGCTGCGCCAACGCCCCCGTAGTGGAATGTGTTGGCGATACTACCCCCGATGGTGCCGGTGGTCAGATCCATGTCGGAACTTGTCGGCTCAGCGGTCGCCGCGGAACAGCGAGATCCCCTCGGGCAGCAGTCTGGGCAGCTCCTCGTGGACCATGTCGGCCAGCTCCGCCTGGCGCGCGGGTGTCATCCGGCTCGCGAGTGAGGTGATCGAGAGCGCCGCCACGGCGTCGGCCCCCCGCATCAGTGCCATGCCGATGCACGCGACGCCCGGCTCGTTCTCCTCGTTCTCCACGGAGTAGCCCCGTTTCCGGGCGAGGGCGATCTGCTCGCGCAGCTGCTCCAACGTGACCTTCCGATCGGCCGGGAGGCTGCGGATGTAGGTGCCGAGCTGGTCGTCGGGGACGCCGCGGGCAGCCAGCAGCGCGCGCCCGAGGGAGCTGGCCGCGATCGGCACCCGCTGCCCGACCGCCGACCAGACGCGGATGGCCCGGGTCCCGGGCTCCACCTTGTCCAGGTAGACCACCTCGTCGTCGGACCACGAGCCGAGGTGGACGAGTTCCTCGGACTTCCGGGACACCTCCACGAGTGCCGGGTGCAGCACCGCGACGAGGTTGTCGCCTCCGAGGAACCGGTCGCTGAGGGCGACGGCGGAGGGGCCCAGCCGGTAGCCCCCGCCGGAGGTCTGGGTGGCGTAGCCGCGGCTGCGGAACGTCGACAGGGCCCGGTAGGCCGTCGACTTGTTGACCCCGGTCTGCTCGCACAGCGTGCCGAGACTGGTCCCGGCCGGACCCGCTTCCGCCAGGGCGGTGAGGAGCGCGAGGGCCCGGTCGATGGCCTCGATCCGTGGTGCGTCGGTCATTCCCCAAGTCTGGCAGGCCCGTCCCCGACATGCTAGATTGCGACTGACGAAAACTACTGTTTCAATGGATGAAACGCTGGAGGTTTGGAATGGCTGTTCTGGACACGATGGTCGAGGCGCTGCTGGTGCCGGTGGTGGTCCTGGAGGACCCGGCGGACGCCGTCCCGCTGGGCGATGCACTGGTGGCCGGCGGGATCCCCGTGGCCGAGGTCACGTTCCGTACCGCGGCGGCACCCGACGCGATCAAGGCGCTCGCCGGCCGCGACGACCTCTTGGTGGGTGCCGGGACCGTCATCAGCGCCGAGCAGGTGGACAGGGCGGTCGACGCAGGCGCGCGCTTCATTGTCAGCCCCGGGCTGTTGCCCGAGGTGGTTCGGCGGGCGCAGGAGCACGACGTGGCCATCGTTCCCGGGGCGGTGACGCCGTCGGAGATCATGACGGCACTCAGCCTCGGACTCGACACCGTCAAGTTCTTCCCGGCCAACGTCTACGGCGGGCCGTCGGCCATCAAGGCACTGGGCGCGCCCTTCGGCCAGGTCCGGTTCGTTCCCACGGGCGGCGTGTCAGCGGAGAACCTGGACACCTACCTCTCCCTGCCCAACGTCATCGCCGCCGGCGGCTCCTGGATGGTCAAGCCGTCCCTGTTCGCCGACGGCGACTTCACCGCCGTCACCGAGTTGTCGAAGGCGGCCGTCGCGGCTGCCAGGAAGATCAAGGAGAACGCATGAGCATCCAGCTCCGCCCCGCACAGGAATGCCGCTACGACGCCGTCTCGCTCGGCGAGATCATGCTCAGGCTGGACCCGGGGGAGTTCCGGATCCGCACCGCGCGCCGCTTCGAGGCCTGGGAGGGTGGCGGCGAGTACAACGTCGTGCGTGGCCTCTCGCGGGTGTTCGGCCTGCGCTCCGCCGCAATCTCGTCCTTCGTGGACGACGAGGTGGGCCGCCTCGTCGAGGGCTTCATGCTCGCCGGTGGCGTGGACACCTCGCTGCTCAAGTGGGTCCCCTCCGACGGCATCGGACGCACGGTGCGCAACGGCCTGAACTTCACCGAGCGTGGCTTCGGGCTCCGCAAGGCCAAGGGCGTCTCGGACCGCGGCAACACCGCCATCTCGAAGCTGCGTGCCGACGACGTCGACTGGGACCACGTCTTCGGTGAACTGGGCGTGCGCTGGCTCCACACCGGCGGCATCTACGCCGCGCTCTCCGAGCAGTCCGCCGAGACGGCGCTCGCTGCGTTGAAGGCGGCCAAGAAGCACGGCACCGTGGTGTCCTACGACCTCAACTACCGGCCCAGCCTGTGGTCTGCCATCGGCGGCCAGGCCCGCGCGCAGGAGGTGAACCGCGAGCTCGCACGCCACGTCGACGTCATGATCGGCAACGAGGAGGACTTCACTGCCTCGCTCGGCTTCGAGATCGAGGGCGTCGACGAGAACCTCACGGAGCTGCCGATCGAGGGCTTCAAGCGCATGATCGCCAACGTGTCCGAGGAGTTCGACAACTTCCAGGTCATCGGGACCACCATGCGCGGCGTCACCAGCGCATCCGTGAACGACTGGAGCGCCATCGCCTGGTCCAGGGAGACCGGCGTCGTGCAGGCGGCCGACCGCAAGGGCATCGAGATCCTCGACCGGGTCGGTGGCGGCGACTCGTTCGCCTCGGGCCTGATCTACGGGCTGATGACGGGTGAGCCGCTCCAGACGGCGGTCGAGTACGGCGCCGCCCACGGCGCCCTGGCCATGACCACCCCCGGCGACACGTCCATGGTCACCGCCGCCGACGTGGTCCACCTCGCAGGTGGGGGCAGCGCGCGCGTCGACCGCTGACGCCTTTGGGCCACCCCGCCGCCGACGGCCGTCGGGCTCTTCGTAGGATGCCGGGCATGACCACCAGCACCGCCCCCTCCAGTCCCAGCAAGGCCAGGCGGGGGGTGGTCCGCACGCTCCACCATGATCCCGGGGACCGTCCCCATGTCGTCGTCTGGGAGGTGACGCGGGCCTGCCAGTTGGCGTGTCGGCACTGCCGTGCAGATGCGTTCACCAAGGCCGATCCGCGGCAACTCACCACCGCCGAGGGCAAGGCGCTGCTGGAAGACCTCGCCGGCTACGGCACGCCGCACCCCATCGTCGTCCTGTCCGGCGGGGATGCCTTCGAGCGCTCCGACCTGGAGGAACTCATCGCCCACGGGTCCTCGCTCGGGCTGCCGATGGCGCTGTCCCCGTCGGTCACGCCGCTCCTGACCGACGAGCGGCTCGGCTCGGTCCGCGAGGCCGGGGTGAAGGCCTTCTCCATCTCGCTCGACGGCGCCACCGCCCAGACCCACGACTCTTTCCGCGGCATCGACGGCACGTTCGCGGACTCGCTGAGCGCCGCGGAGCTGGTTCTCAAGCACGGATTCCGGTTCCAGGTGAACACCACGGTCTGCCGCAACAACGTCCATGAGCTGCCGCAGATCCTGAGGACGGTCCTGGGCATGGGCGCGGGCATGTGGTACCTCCTGTTCCTCGTCCCCATGGGTCGCGGCTCCAACCTCGAGCCCCTGGACGCGGAGGAGATGGAGGACGTCCTCCACTGGATCCACGACGTCTCCGACCGCATCGCCGTGAAGGTGACGGAGGGCCCGAGCTACCGACGCGTGGCCCTCCAGCGCGACGACGCCCGCGCGGCCGGACTGCCCTTGCCGCCCACCGGTGAACTGCACGCCCAGCTGCGTGCCCAGACCGCGGCGCTGCTGGGGGAGGCCGGGGAGCGTCGGCCTCCGCGGCCGCCGATCGGCGTCAACTCCGCCCGGGGCTTCGCCTTCGTCGACCACGTCGGCGACGTCTACCCCTCCGGCTTCCTGCCGTACCAGTGCGGCTCCGTGCGGGAACAGCCCTTCAGCGCCATCTACGCCGAGTCCCCGATGATGCAGGCCCTGCGTGACCCCTCCACCTACTCGGGAAAGTGCGGTGTCTGCGAGTTCAACTGGATCTGCGGCGGCTCGAGGGCGCGGGCCCACGCCATGCTCGGCGACCCGCTCGCGAGCGACCCGACCTGCAGCTGGCAGCCGACAGCGCTGGCGGCAGCCGACTAACGTAAGGGGCGTGCTCGAACTGCTCGCGGCCTCGCCGCTCCTGACGATCATGCTCGTCGTGGCCCTCGGCGCCGCGATCGGCATCATCCCGTTCGGGCCCGTGCGCTTCGGCGCTGCCGGCGCCCTCTTCGTCGGCCTCGCCGTCGGGGCGCTCGATCCGGCGCTCGGCGAGGGCCTGACCCTGGTGTCCAACCTTGGGCTTGCGCTGTTCGTCTACATGGTGGGCATCGCGGCGGGGGAGACCTTCTTCGCCGACCTGGGGCGACAGCTGCCGCTGATGGGCCTGGGCGCGGGCGTGATCGTCGTCGTCGCGGTCCTCGCCGTCCTGGTCGGCCTGGCCCTGGGCCTGGACGCCGGACTGATCGCCGGCACTCTGGCCGGCGCGCTCACCTCCACCCCGGCCCTGGCGGCGGCGACGGCCGCCACCGGCAGCGGCGAGGCGGGGGTGGGCTACTCGATGGGCTACCCCGTCGGAGTCGTGCTTTCCATCCTCGCCGTCTCGGTGGTGGTGCGGCGCAAGTGGCCTGCGAGGAGGGACGAGGCCTCCGCCGACGGTGAGGCCATCGTCGCCCAGTCCGTCGAGGTGGACCGCCCCACTCCGCTGCGCGAGGTCCCCGGCTGGCGGGAGCAGGCCATCAAGATGAGCTACCTCATCCGCCACGGGCACACGCGGGTCCTCTCCCCGGGGGAGGACCTGCAGCCCGCCGACCGCGTCCTGATTGTCGGTTCCCACAGCGCGGCGACCCGCGCGGTCGAGTTCCTCGGCACGCCGCTGGGCAAGGAACTCACCAACGACCGCGAGGACGTGGACTTCAAGCGGTTCGTGATCTCCGAGCCCGACGTGGCCGGCCGAACCGTCGCCCAGCTGAACCTGCCGAGCAGGTTCGGGGGAGTCATCACCCGGGTCCGGCGCGGCGACTCGGACCTCCTGGCACGCGACGACCTTGTCCTGCAGCTGGGGGACCGGGTGCTGGCGGTCGTGCCGCGCAACGAGCTCGCGGGTGCGGGCAAGTTCTTCGGGGACTCGGAGCGCAAGGTCTCCGAGGTTGACGCGCTCGCCCTGGGGCTGGGAGTCACCCTCGGCCTCCTGATGGGCAGCATCACCATCGGCATCCCGGGCGGTATCCAGTTCTCGCTCGGGGCCGCTGCCGGGCCGTTGGTGGTCGGCATGGTGCTGGGCGCTGTCCATCGCACGGGCCCGCTCAACTGGGACGTTCCGCACTCGGCCAACCTCACCATCCGCCAGCTCGGCCTGCTGCTGTTCCTGGCCACCGTCGGCCTGGCCTCCGGCCCGATGTTCGCCTCGCAGGTCCTCACCGCCACCGGCGGCAAGGTGGTGTTGCTTGCGACGCTGGTCGTCGTGGTGTCCGCCGTCGTGTTCCTGACGGGGGCGCGGCTGCTGGGGCTGAGTGCCCCGCGCGCCTCGGGCGGCTTCGCCGGCTATGTGGGGCAGCCCGCCATCCTCTCCTTCGCCCAGGCTCGGGTCAACGACGAGCGCGTCGAGGCCGGGTACGCCGCGCTGTTCGCACTCGGCATCATCGCCAAGATCCTCGCCGTCCAGGTGATCGGGGCGGTGCTCACCTGAGCCGCCCCGGACATCCCCGCCGGATGGCCACCGCGGCGGTTGGCGATAGACTCGCCCGCGTGCTGACGATGCAAGATGCCCTCCGTACCCTGTCCGACTACTGGACCTCGCGCGGCTGCCTCACCTGGCAGCCCTTCAACACCGAGGTCGGTGCCGGCACGATGAACCCCGCCACCGTGCTCCGGGTGCTGGGACCGGAGCCGTGGGACGTCGCCTACGTCGAGCCCTCGGTGCGTCCGGACGACTCCCGATACGGCGAGAACCCCAACCGGCTGCAGCAGCACACCCAGTTCCAGGTCATCCTGAAGCCCGAGCCCGGCAACCCGCAGGAGCTCTACCTCGGCTCGCTCGAGGCACTCGGCATCGACCTCGACGCCCACGACGTGCGCTTCGTCGAGGACAACTGGGCCCAGCCGGCCATCGGCGCCTGGGGCCTTGGCTGGGAGGTCTGGCTCGACGGCATGGAGATCACCCAGTTCACCTACTTCCAGCAGGTGGGTGGCCAGGACCTGGGCCCCATCCCCGTGGAGCTCACCTACGGCATGGAGCGCATCCTGATGGCCCAGCAGGGCGTCACGCACTTCAAGGACATCGCCTACTCCCGCAAGCCCGACGGCAGCATCGTCACCTACGGCGAGGCCCTCGGGCAGCAGGAGTACGAGATGAGCCGCTACTACCTGGATGACGCCGACGTCGACGTCAACCAGCGGCTCTACGAGGCCTACGTCTCCGAGGCCACCCGGATGGTCGAGGCCCGCCTGCCCGTCCCGGCCCACCAGTACATCCTCAAGTCCTCGCACGCGTTCAACGTGCTCGACGCCCGCGGCGCAATCTCCACCACCGAGCGCGCCAAGGCCTTCGGCACGATGCGCCGCCTGATGCGCGACACGGCGGCCCTGTGGATCGAGCGCCGCGAGGAGCTCGGCTTCCCGCTGCTCAAGCAGGCCGAGGCGACCGAGCCCGTCGCACCCGCGCTGCCGGAGGTCGCCTCCGACGCGGCTCCCGAGACGTTCGCGTTCGAGATCGGCGTGGAGGAGCTGCCGCCGCACGTGCTCCCGCAGACCATCGGCGCTGTCCGGGACGCCGTCACCGCCGGCCTGGCCGCCTCCCGCCTCGAGCACGGCGAGATCACCGTCGACGGCACGCCGCGCCGCGTGTTCGTGGTCGTCGACGCCGTGGCCGCCCGCGAGCCCGACGCCGAGAACCTGCGCAAGGGGCCCAAGTGGTCCGCCGCGTTCGACGCCGACGGCAACCCCACCAAGCCGCTGCAGGGCTTCATGCGCGGCCAGGGCGTCGACCTCGACGCCGTCGTGAAGGCCGAGGTGGGCGGCAACGAGCACGCCTGCGTCCGCGTCCCCGCCCCGGGCCGCGGCGTCCTCGAGGTGCTCGCGAGCATCATCACCGACACCGTCACCGGGCTGCGCGCCGAGAAGAACATGCGCTGGAGCGATCCGGAGCTGTCCTTCAGCCGCGCCGTGCGCTGGGTGCTGGCGTTGTGGGGCGAGACCGTGGTCCCGGCCCGCATCTCCGGGCTCGAGACCGGCCGCAGGACTTACCTGCAGCGCGGCACCGCCGCGTCCCCGCAAGCCCGTCCCGACGGCACGGTCGTCGGCCACCACGACGTCGCAACCGCCTCCGACTACCTCGGGAAGCTGGCGGCCGGCCGCATCGCCGCATTCACAGAGCAGCGCCGCGCCGCCGTCGTCGAGCAGGCCACCGCACTGGCCACCGCCGCCGACGGCACCGTCGACTTCGAGGCGAATGCGGCCCTCGTCGACGAGATCACCAACCTCGTGGAGGAGCCCTACGGCGTCCTCGGCAACTTCGACGAGCGCTACCTCGAACTGCCGGACCGCATCACCACCTCGGTGATGGCCAAGCACCAGCGCTACCTTCCGGTACGGGCTGCGGACGGGGCGCTGCTGCCGCACTTCGTCACGATGGCCAACGGGCACTGCGACGACGCCGTGGTGCGCGCCGGCAACGAGTCGGTGCTCCGCGCCCGCTACGAGGACGCGCTGTTCTTCTGGAACCAGGACCTCGAGGCGGAGACGGTCGAGTCCTTCGTCCCCGGACTGGAGCAGCTCACCTTCGAGAACCGGCTCGGTTCGGTCGGCCAGCGGGCCAACCGGATCGCCGACGTCGCCAACCGGTTGGGCGAGGCAGTCGGCCTCGACGAGCAGGACGGGGCCACCCTCTCGCGCGCCGGCAGGCTCGCCAAGTTCGACCTCGCGACGGCACTGGTCACGGAGATGACCAGCCTCGCGGGCTTCGTCGCGCGGGAGTACGCCGTCCGCAAGGGCGAGCCGCAGGCCGTCGCCGACGCGCTCTACGAGATGGAGCAGCCCCACACCACGGCGGATGCCGTCCCGGCGTCCACGCCCGGCGGGCTGCTGGCGCTCGCGGACCGGTTCGACCTGCTGGCGGCTATGTTCGGACTCGGCGCCAAGCCGAGCGGCTCCTCGGACCCCTACGGCCTGCGCCGCGCCGCCCTCGGCGTCGTGCGGATCCTGCGCGAACTGCCGGCCCTGTCCTCGTTGACGATCCGCGCCGGGCTGGAGGCCGCCGCGGTCCGCCTGCGCGAGCAGGGGATCGAGGTCGGCGACGACGCCCTCGACGCCGCCGAGGCGTTCATCATCGGCCGCTTCGCCCAGTTCCAGCGCGACGAGGGTCTCTCCTCCGACGTCGTGACCGCCGTGGCTCCCTCGGCCGGGAGCCCCGGTGCGGCCGACGCCCACGCCCGGGCCCTGGTGGAACTCGCCGACGACGAGGGCTTTGGCAAGCTCGTCGAGGGAGTAGTCCGCATCTCACGGATCGTGCCCGACGGCACCGAGGCCTCCTACGACGAGGCCAGGCTCACCGATCCGGCCGAGCTGGAGCTCCACTCCGCGGTGTCCGCCGTGGAGAGCAGCGCCGACCTGCGTCGCTTCGCCGAGGTGGGCGCGGCCCTGGTGGCGCCGATCACGAGGTTCTTCGACGAGACCCTCGTCATGGCCGAGGACCCCGAAGTGCGCGCAGCCCGACTGGGGCTGCTCGCCACGGTCCTGGCCAAGGCGCCGCAGGGCCTCGACTGGGCAGCCGTGGACTCGGTCGCCAACTGACGCCGCGGTGGTGAGCCCGCTGGCCGGGTGCAGCGCCCCCGGAGGGGATCAGGCGAGGTAGGTGCGCCACAGGTCGCCGACGGCGCCCTCGTGGTGGTGACCGATGACCGTGAAGCCGTGCTCGAACATCGTTGGGTGCGAGCCTGCCATGACGTGCGGCCCGCCGACGAGACGCAGCATCTCGAGGTCGTTGGGCATGTCGCCGAAGGCCGCGCACTCGGCCGGGGTGATCCCGAGGTCCGCGATCACCTCGGACAGGGCGGTGCCCTTGCTGACGCCGGCCGCGCTGATCTCGACGGTGCCGTGCTCGGCACTCCAGGAGAAGGTGACCGTCAGGTCCTCGCCGGCCGCAGCGGTGACCACCTCGGCAAGTTCCTCGGTGTTCGCCCGCCGGGTGTGGGCGATGAGCTTGATGATCGGCTCCCGTGCCACCAGTTCCTCGAGGGTGCCGATGATGGGCTTGCGGTCCGGGATGTAGGGGAAGTCGTCGGCCACGCCCCAGTCCTCCTCGAACTCGACCCCGTAGGACATCTCGAGGTCCGTCGGCAGTTCGCCGGCGAGACGATGGACGACGGCCGGCGCGATCGGGTGGATGATCTCGGGCCTGGGGGAGGCCAGGCGGCCGATGGAGGCGCCGTTGCTGGCGATCAGGATGGGGTTGATGTCGCGCAGCCCGTCCAGTGGTGCCAGGTTGCGGCGCGGACGCCCGGTGGCGATCACCAGTTCGATGCCGGCGTCGTGGATCTGCCTGGCGGCTTCGAGGTTTCCGGGGTGTGGCAGGCCACCTTCGCCGAGGAAGGTGCCGTCCAGGTCTGTTGCTACGAGGGCGGGCTTCATGGACATGAGCCTATCCACTCGGCAGAAGGACTAGATCCACGGCCCTGGTGGGGCGGGCTAGAGCTTCTTGTTCGGTGACGGGTCCCCTGGTCCGGACTCGTCGCCGGAGGGCTGCATCATCGACGGGTCGTCCGACGGCGGGGGCTCGTTGCCGCTCGACTCCTCCGGGGAGGCGCTCTGGGACTCGCCCTCGGTCGGTTCCCCGCTGGTGGGCTCACCAGACTGCGGATCTCCCGAACCGTCGCTCGGGATCGGCGGGGGCGGGCTCACGGGGGGCTGGTTCTGGAACACCAGGATGGCCAGCAGGACTGCGACGGCGGCGATCAGGAGCATCAGCAGCCACGACACCAGCATCGAGATCCAGCCGGCGCGGTCCGAGCGGCCCGGCCACGGCAGCGGCCACAGCCGGGTGGTGCCGTGCTCCGTCCTGTCGGACCAGTGCAGCTTGTAGTCTGGGCCGGAGGGCTTGCCGAGCGGGGCAGTCAGTTCGAGGTCGACGGCGTGCAGCACCCGTTCGGCCTCGCCGACGGCGCGCAGCGTCCCGTCGAAGGCCATGGCCACCCAGGGGGCCAGGGGTTGGTGCTCGGCGACGATCGGGTCGTCGGACTCGTCGCGGAACCGGACCCCCATCCGGCCGTCGTCCTGCCCCTCACCGCCGCGCGCCACGACGGTGTCGATGTGCATCGCGTTGACCTCGCCGGAGAACCGGGCGCGGGCGGCGGCGTCGGAGGCGGCTCCGGCGTTGAGGAGGATGACCATGACCGAGTCGCTGTCGTCCTCGTGGGCGGAGAACGCCATGCCTGCCCTGGTGGCGGTGAGGCGGGAATCCAGCCAGTAGTCGCCGATCCGGACCGGGTCCTCGGGGGACAACGGATAGTGGGCCGCCAGACCCGACAGGGGGTCAGCGGGTTGCTGTGGTCCGGATGGCTCGCTCATCACCCCCTATGACACCACATTCCGATGCCAACCGGCTCTCCGGACGCGGCCGGGTGCATTCGTCGGGCTGTAGGGTTGTCCCGGGATCCACGATCCCGCAAGCGAGGAACCACCAGGAGTCAGTCAGTGAGCACACCAGCCGTCAGCCCGGCCCTCCCGGCCAACGTCGCCGATGCGTCCAAGCTGCTGGGCACAGCGATCAGCATGGTCCAGCGGGTCATCGTGGGCCAGGAACACATGGTCCAGCAGTTGATGGTCTCGTTGCTCGCGAAGGGCCACTGCCTGCTCGAGGGGGTGCCGGGTACCGCGAAGACGCTCGCCGTGCGTTCGTTCGCCACCGTCGTCGGAAGCGACTTCGCCCGCGTCCAGTTCACGCCTGACCTGGTCCCCTCCGACATCGTCGGCACCCGCATCTACTCCCAGAGCTCCGAGAGCTTCGAGATCGAGCTCGGTCCCGTGTTCGTGAACTTCGTCCTGGCCGACGAGATCAACCGTGCGCCCGCCAAGGTCCAGTCCGCCATGCTGGAGCTGATGGCTGAGAAGCAGGTCTCCCTCGGCGGGCAGACCTACCCGGCGCCGGACCCCTTCATCGTGATCGCGACACAGAACCCCGTCGAGTCCGAGGGCGTGTACCCACTGCCCGAGGCGCAGCGCGACCGCTTCCTGCTGAAGGTCGACGTGCCCTACCCGCGCGGCAACGAGGAGTTCGAGATCCTGCGCCGCATGAGCGTGCGGCCGCCGGTGGCGGAGCCGGTGCTGAACCCGGAGCTCGTGCGCCACCTGCAGGACATGGCCTCCAACGTGTTCGTCCACAACCTGGTCAGCGAGTACATCGTGCGGCTGGTGCTGGCCTCCCGCACCCCGGCGGAGTTCGGCATGCCCGACCTGGAGTCCGTCATCCAGATCGGCTGCTCCTCGCGGGCGACGCTGGGCCTCGTGGCCGCAGCCCGCGCCCTGGCGCTCATCAACGGCCGCGACTACGTGCTGCCCACCGACGTGCAGACCGTCGCCCGCGACGTCATGTCGCACCGACTGGTGCTCGGCTTCGACGCGGTGGCGGACAACATCCAGACCGCTGACGTGGTGGAGCGCATCCTCGCGATGGTGCCGGCACCCACCCCGGTGTGGAACTCCGAGCAGCGCCAGGCCAGCCACCAGCAGCACTCCCACCAGCCCGCGCGTCGATAGGGGGACCGTCTTGGCTGAGGTCTCCTTCTCGCCGCCGAGCGGCGCCCCGATGCTCGCGGTCCCGGCGGGCAACCGTGACGCCGGGGCGGCGACGTCGGTGCTCAAGGTCCCCGCGGGGCCGACCATCCCACTTAACCGCCTCGCCCCCGAGGCCGCCCTCCGGAGGCTCGAACTCACGGTCGTGCGCCGTCTGGAGGGCTTCCTCCACGGCGACCACCTCGGGCTGCTGCCCGGGCCCGGGTCGGACACCAACGACGCCCGGGTCTACCAGCCGGGGCAGGACGACGTGCGCAAGATCGACTGGGCGGTCACGGCTCGCACCACGGTCCCGCACGTGCGAGACACGATGGCTGACCGCGAGCTCGAGATCTGGGCCCTGCTGGACGTCACGCCGTCGATGAACTGGGGCACCGAGGGCATCACGAAGCGCGACCTGGGCATCGCCGCCATCGCGACGATCGGGTTCCTCAGCCAGAAGATGGGGGACCGCTTCGGCGGGATGATGATGTTGCCCGACCGCGTCAAGCGGCTCCAGGCCCGTTCCGGGCGCAACGCCCTGTACGCCCTGCTGCGCAAGCTGCTGACCGAGCCCATCGTCCCGGACAACGCCCCCGGCGGCCTGGAACTCGCCGACGGCATCGAGCAGCTCGCACGCTCCCAGCGCCGCCGCGGCATGCGAGTCGTGGTCTCGGACTTCCTCACCGCAGGCGACCACGAGCTCAACCCCGACGTCGAGCCCTCCTGGGAACGGGCCATCCGACGCCTCGCGGTGCGCAACCAGGTACTGTGCATCGAGGTCATCGACCGCCACGAGATGGAGTTCCCCGACGTCGGCGAGATGCTGATCCGGGACCCGGAGACGTCCTTCCGCCGCTACATCAACACCTCCGACCCGGAGGCGCGGGCCCGCATGGACGCCGCGACCCGTGCCCAGCGGGAGCGGGTGAAGGTGGCGATCCGCCGTGCCGGCGCCGGCCACATCCAGCTCCGCACGGACCGGGACTGGGTCACCGACATCGCCCGCTTCGTCCTCAACTACCGCCGCGTGGCGAGCATGCTGCACCAGCCGCCGCAGGGGGTCAGCAAGTGATCCCACAGCTGGTTCCCCTACTGCTACCCGAGTTCAAGACGCCCGAGCGGCTCTGGGTGCTGGTCACCCTGCCCGTCCTCGTGCTGCTCTACATCCTGCTGATGCGCATGAAGGGCAGGGTGTCGTTCCGCTTCACCAACACCGGGGTGCTCGGCTCGGTCGTCGGCTCGCAGCGCCGCTGGACGCGCCACCTCGCGGTGGCGATGAGCCTGTGCTCGCTGGTGGCCCTCGGCCTGGCGTGGGCGCAGCCGCTCGGGACCGAGAAGGTGCCGCGCGAGCGCGCGACCGTCGTCATGGTGGTCGACACCTCGCTGTCCATGCAGGCCGAGGACGTTGAACCTGACCGGCTGGCGGCCGCCAAGCAGGGTGCCCTGGACTTCGTCAACGAGCTGCCCGACGGCTACAACGTCGCGCTGGTTTCCCTGAACGGCACCCCCCAGATCAAGATGCCCCCGTCGACCGACCGGGGCGCCTTCGAGCGGGCGCTGATGGCCCTGCAGCTCGAGGAGGGCACCGCCATCGGCGAGGCCATCACGGTCTCGCTGGAGGCGATCGAGCAGGCCCCAGTGGGCGAGGACGAGGAGTCGCCGCCCGCGATGGTCGTGATGCTCTCCGACGGCACCAACACCGTCGGTGCCGGACACTCAGGCCCCGCCGCGGCCGCGAAGGCGGCGGAGGTGCCGGTGTTCACGATTGCCTACGGGACGCAGAATGGATACGTCGACGTCGACGGGGCCCGCGAGAACGTGGCCCCGGACGTCGCCACGCTGAAGGCCATCGCGGAGGAGACGGGAGGTACGGCAGTGAACGCTGACAGCGCCGACTCGCTCGCCGATGCGTACCAGGAGATCGGGTCCTCCGTCGGTTACGAGGAGGTCGCCAAGCCGATCACGGCCCAGTACGCGTTCGGCGCACTCGGCTTCGCGATCGTCGCCGCACTCGGCGCCGTGATGATGGCCGCGAGGTGGCCGCGATGACGCTGCTCGCGCTCGAGTTCCTCGCCCCCAACCGCCTGTGGGCGCTGCTGGTGATCCCACTGGTGGCCGTCTTGTACCTCGTGCTGTCGGGCAAACAGACCAAGGCCAGGGTCTCCGACCGGCTGAAGCTCGTCCTGCCCAAGGACGCCGCGTGGAAGCGGCACGGTGCCGTGCTGCTGGCGCTGCTCTCGCTGGCGTCCCTGATCATCGCCTGGGCGATGCCCAAGGACTACGCCAACCAGCCGCGCGACCGGGCCTCCGTCGTCGTGGTCATCGACGTCTCCTGGTCCATGGAGGCCACCGACGTCGACCCCAACCGGCTCGACGCCGCCAAGGCTTCGGCCAAGCAGTTCGTGATGAACCTGCCCGAGCGCTTCAACGTCGCCCTCGTCTCCTTCGCCGGCACCGCCAACGTGGCAGTCCCGCCGACCATCGACCGCGGCGCGGTCACCCGGGCGATCGACGCGCTGAAGCTGGCCCCCTCGACCGCCACCGGCGAGGGCATCTACGCCAGCCTGGAGGCGCTCAAGATGGTCCCGCCGGACCCGGACGACCCGGACTCGGTGCCGCCCGCGGCGATCGTGCTCCTGGCCGACGGCGCCACCAACATGGGACGCAATTCGGCCACGGCCGCCGAGAAGTCGAAGGAGCAGGGCGTTCCGATCTACACGATCGCCTACGGGACCCAGGACGGCTGGGTGGAGTCCAACGGCCAGCGCCAGCGCGTGGCAGTGGACCACTACGAACTCTCCGAGATCGCCAAGCGCTCCGGCGGCAAGAAGTTCTCCGCCGAGACCGCCAGCGAACTGCGCGAGATCTACGAGGCCATCCGCTCCGACATCGGCTACGAGCGCGTCCCGATGGAGGTCACCGACCGCTACGCCGGCCTCGCGATCATCTTCGCCATCGGCGCTGCCCTCGGCGTGATCTCACTCGGCGCCCGCTGGCCCTGAGCGGTTGAGACCGCCGCCGGGCAGCGCGGCGCGCCACCCGACCGGCGGAGAACCACACTCAGCCGATCACCACCGATCCCACGGTGGCGACGAAGCCCGCCTCCAGCACGTCCGTGCCGTCGCGGTCGGCGGTGGCGTCGAACACCACTGCCGGCGTGAACCGGCCGACGGCGACGTCGTCGGCGGTGACCGTGTGGCTGGCCGTGGTACAGCCGCGCGTGGCCCCGGCACCCAGGCCCTGCCAACGGCAGTTCGGCGTTCCCGTCGTCAGCGCCCCACTGAGGTTGCTGCTGCGGGGGAACACCGTCAGCGCCGAGGCGGTGTTGTTGGTGTAGTCGATCTCGAAGGTGAGCACGTCCCCGACGCTGGGCGTGACGGTCGTGTCCGTCCGGGTCATCGCCACGGAAAATGCACCGACCCCGGTACCGAACACCTGCAGTTCGCGGGCCGAGACCCACGTGTCGAGGGTGTTGCCGTAGCTGCCGATGACCTCGAGTCGCACGAACCTCGCTGTCCCCTGCAGTGGCACCAACTTCGAGGTGGCGTCGTCGACCCAGGTGCCCGACGCGATCTCCGTGAGGGAGGAGGCGTCGTCACCGGCCAGGACGCGGTACGCGGCCGGTCGGCCGTTGGAGGTGCCGCTGCCACCGGGGTCGTGCGGGACCAGGACCAGCGAGTCGAGCTCGACGGGCACGGGGCCCAGATCGAGGTCGATGTCGTAGGGAAACGCCACGCTGGAGCCCCACGGCGAGTGGAACGCCGTGGCGAGGTCGCCGTCGAACAGGTTCGACGACGGCTGCCCCGACTGCGAGGCGAGAGGCGCTGCCAGCACCACGTCCACGGCGGCGGTGGTGGCCGGACGCACGAGTCCCTCGAGAAGCGTGCCGTGTGCTTCCAACAACGCGGTGCGCCGGGCTGCGTCGCTCACCTGCGCGATGGCGTTGCGCAGTGCCGAGGCCTGTACCTCGAGCCGTGCTCCCGGATTCGCGACGGCGGTCGCCCGCAGCTGCGTCAGTGCCGTCTCCAGCGCGTCGGCGAACTCGTCGGCGACGTCGTTGCCGCCCCCGACCTTGACCAGACCGTGGCCGGTCACCTCGTACTGGGTGGTCACCGCGGTCGTGTTGAGCCCGGCCTTGTCGGCGCCCGTGTTGGCGTCGAGTTCGAGCAGCCTCCCCGAGTACTCCCGGTGCTTGATGGTGAGGATGCTGCCGATCCCGGCGGCCACCGTCGTGGCACGCTCGGCCTCCGGGCGCCCGGTGTCGCCGACGAAGCTGCGGTCGAACAGTGTGCTGGCCCCGTCGGTCACGGTGATCCTCGCGTACTCGTCGTTGAAGTAGACGTGCGGTGCGCCGAGGCCGTCGCTGATGGTGAATGACCCCGTCGCGGGGTCGTGGGAGACCTCGGCGAAGTTGCCGTCGCCCAGCCCGCGCAGCACGAACCGACTGCCGTTGACGTTGCTCGGCGCGGCCGTCGCGGGGTAGGAGACGTCCACGACGGTGGCTGCGGCGTGGTTGACCTGCACGCTCAGGCGTTGCGGCACGGTGCCGGTGACACGGTCCTGCGGGAACCTGAGGGTGTAGGTGCCGATCGGGAGCTTGCCGAAGTCCGCCCGGCCCGCCACGAAGGCTGCCTGGCCGACCTGCCGGGTGCCGGCCCACAGGGTGGCGCCACCGGCCTAGATGCGGGACGCGTCGGCGATCTCGGCGTCCACGGCCAGCGTCCCCGAGTAGCCCAGTCCCAGGAGGTCAGTGGTGGCCACCAACCTGCCCGGTGAGTCGAGGCCGAGTTTCGCGGCTGCGGCCGTGGCCACGGTGTGATCGCTGAAGTAGTCTCCCAGCGGCAGCACGGCGGGCAGGCGGTCCAGGTCTCGGATACCGGCCTCGACGTCGGCGCTTACCGGGAGGCCGAACTGGTCGAACCAGGGCAGGAGGTCGTAGCCGCGTGCCTGCCCCCAGAGTTCGGCGACCAGGTCGTTGCGGCTGGGCCAGCCGTTGAAGGACTCGTCGGCGCGCAGTTCCCTCAAACCGCGGTTGAAGCCCACGAAGCCGTCGGTGCCCGTGAGCTCGGCGATGCGGGCCAGTACGTCGAGCCGGAGCCGGACGTTGATCTGGTTGAACTCCTAGCCGCCGGTACTCGATCTGCGGGGCCGTGGGCCATTCGCGTGAGCGGGCGAACACGGCGCTGGCCTTGTTGGCGGTCAACGCCCGCCAGGAGCCGTCGACGGGCAGGGCGCCCTGCAGGTCCTGCTGGTGGTCGTCGGTGGTGAGTGCGATGTTCACGTCGGCGACGCCGTTGGTGACTCGCGCCTCGAGGACGGCACCGGCGTCGATGGAGATCCCGAGGGACTCGCGCATCATCCCGCGTCCCCGGTTGGTACCGAGTCGGGAGATGACGTCGTTGCCTTCGGCCAGCGGGGTCAGGGTCCGGGAGTGGATGACGGGGTCGGCCTTCGCGGCCGAGGGGGCGGCGAGCACCAAGGTGGTCGACAGCGCCCAGGCAAGCAGTAACGCGTACAGCGTCCTGGTCCTGCGGATGGGGAGTGACAAGGATTCCTCCAGCACCAATCGCGGTGTGACGACGGCATCTGCTCCCGCCCCACGTTGGACGGGCCGTGCCGCGCTCGCACGTTAGGTGCCCGGTGGGGTCAGTTCCCGGGCTCTGCGACGCATCGCTTACTGCATGTGATCAGACGTGTGATCACTGGGGCAGATTCTCGATCTCCAGTCGGGGGACGTCGGTGCTGTGCTCCATCCCGAACACCTGCTGCAGGAATGAGACCTTGGACTCCAGGGCCGTGCGCCTCGCGGCCATCGAGCGGAAACCGTGGCCCTCGCCCTCGAAAGTGACCAGCGCCAGCGGCTGCCCCTTGGCGCGGACGGCCTCGGCCATGTCGAAGGCCTGGTTCGGCGGCACCACCTTGTCATCCATGCCCTGCAGGATCAGCATCGGCGTGGAGAGGTTCTCCAGCTGGGTGATGGGGGAGCGCGCCAGATAGGTCTCCTCCGCCTCCGGCCACGGCCCCACCAGGGAGTCCGGGTAGCGGGACTCCGCCTTGTGGGTGTCGGTGGCCAGCGTGCGGAGGTCGCCGATGCCGTAGGAACTCATGCCCGCCGCGAACACGTCAGTGGTCACGAGCGACTGCAGGGTTGTGTACCCGCCGGCGCTGCCGCCCATGATGGCCACCCGGGCGGGGTCCGCGAGCCCGGCGGCGGTGATCTCACCGACGGCGGCGACGACGTCGCTGACGTCCAACAGGCCCCATCGGCCCTTGAGGCGGTCACGGTAGGCGCGGCCGAAGCCGGTGGAGCCGGAGTAGTTGACGTCCAGAACCGCGAAACCGCGTGACACCCAGAACTGGATCTCGCGGTCGTAGTCGGCGCGGGCGGCGCTGGTGGGACCGCCGTGGGTCTTCACGAGCAGCGGTGGGCTCAGGGCCTCGGCCGGCGCGTAGAACCACGAGTGCACGGGCCCGGCCTCGCCCTCCGACCAGCGGGCCTGCGGCGCCACAGCACCCGGGAGTGGGTCACCGCCGACGATCTCGTCGACCAGGCCGTCGGGCGAGATGTGGACCAACGACTGGGGACGCCTGGCCCAGCCGGCGATGACGTAGAGGTCCTCGTCAATGCTGGCGATGGACTCGATGAACGACGTGCCCGGCAGCAGCCGCGTGATGCCACCGGTGCTCGGCTGCCACAGGGTGAGGGCCCCGGCGCCGTCGGCGATCTCGACGGTGGCCACGAGGTCGTCGTTGACGACGCACGCGGGCGGGGCGTCCAGCACCCAGGTCGGGATGTCGCAGTCACGCTCCACCGCGAAGTGCGTGTGGCGTTCCTGGTTGCCGTGGTACCAGTTCCAGTAGCCGCTCATGTCCGAGGTCCAGGCCAGCGCGGTCTGCAGCCACAGCGGATGCTGGGCGCTGGTGCCGTCGCCACCGGCGACGACCTGGATTTCGGACGGGTCGTCGAGGGAGCCGAGCATCACCTCGGAGCTGTCCCAGCTCATGTTGGGGTGCATCCACTGGAACCAGGCCAGCCGATGGCCCTTGACGACGGGACCGGCGTAGAAGTCGGCGCCGGTGACCAGCACCCGGCCGCCGTCCTCGTTGTCACCGTCCAGGTCGAGCGCGACGATCTCGGTGCGCGGTTCCGGCGCGGCGGCGTGGTCCTCGCGCACGGCCACGACGATGCGACGATGCGGCGCCAGGTGCAGGCCGCCGAAGCGGAACCGCTCCTGCGAGGGGGTCAGCGGGCGGCGCGCCTCGCCCTCCAGGAGCCACAGCCTCTTCGTGGTGTCGTCAACCCACACCACCAGGTCCTCGGCAACGTCATAGGCGCCGCCGCCGTACTCCATCACGCGCGAGCGGACGTTGGCCTCGGGCGTGAGGTCGGTGGTGCCGCCCGCGTGGAACCGGCGGATGGTGGTCCGGTTGTCCTCGGTGGCGATGCTGGCCAGCCAGTGGACGCCGGAAGCAGAGGCCCGAACCTGGCGGATCTGGTCGGTACCGGTCAGGGCTTCGTCGATGGAGATCTGTGCGCTCACCAGCCCATGTATACCTGACCGGGGCGGATTTTTCCCTTGCCGCTTGTCAGCGCGGAGCCAGTGAAGCCGTCGGCGGTCCGCGCAGGTCAGGGCTGGGCAGTTGTACTCGCTGCCGGGCTGGGGCAAGATGGTCTGACTGGCTCGGATGGATCGCAGGGGAAGGCAATCCCGCCGAGACCAGGAGGAACTGAAGATGACCGCACGCATGTCTGCTGTGAGTCAGCCGAAGGCGCGAGGGATGGTGTTCATCCACTCGACGCCGGCAGCGCTGTGCCCCCACGTCGAGTGGGCCGTCGGCGCCGTCCTCGACAACCAGGTCTCCTTCGAGTGGGACGAACAGCCCGCCGAGCGTGGGTCGCGCCGCGCCGAGTTGTCCTGGGTCGGGAGAGCTGGATCCGGGGCCGAGCTCGCCAGCAAGCTCGGCGCGTTCCAGCGCCTCCGCTTCGAGGTCACCGAGGACGCTTCCCCCGGGGCCGATGGCCAGCGCTTCAGCTTCACCCCCACGCTCGGGGCCTTCAGCGCCACCACGGGGGTGCACGGCGACATCCTCGTCGGCGAGGACCGCATCAAGCGCGCCGTCGCCAACGACGCCCTCGGCGGGGAGAGCCTCCACCGCGCACTCGAGGGCCTGCTCGGTGTGCCGTGGGACGAGGAACTCGACGTCTTCCGCTATGCCGGCGACGACGTGCCCGTGCGCTGGCTGCACCAGGTGGTCTGACCGTTCAGCCGACCAGCCACGAGTGCAGGGCGACGAGTTCCTCGGCGAACTCGCCGGCGTCGTGCCCCTCGCCCCAGTAGGACCCCAGGGTGCCCCGGAGGCGCAGACCCAGCCCTCGGGCCTCGTCGTTCAGGACGCAGTTCGGGGATTCCGCCCGGACCGTGTCCTGGGCGTCGGCGGAGGAGAAGTAGTAGACCTCGACAGTGCACCGGACTTCGCCGATGACAACCGTTCGCTGGCCTTGGTCATGGAGTCCATCCGCGCCGACGGTGAGCCACGGGACAGGCGGGGCGAGCGATCCATTGACGATCGTCAGGCGCACGGTGGCCTCGCCGTTCGGACCCCCGTAGGCCACCTCGGCCCCGTCACCGCCGTGCGCGAACCGGTGGAGCTCGAGTTGCCGCCGCAAGTACTCGTCGTAGCGATCGCGGAGTTGGGTGCCCATGCGCGCGGGGCCGATGTCCTCGCGCGCCAGTCCCAGCACCTCCTCGGGGAAGGTGTCCCACGTGACGGCGATCGGTTCAGGTGTGCCGGTACCTGCGAGGAACCCTGCCGCCGTGATGCCCGCCCCGAGGACAGTGCCGATGATCCCGGCCATGAGCAGGCGGTGTGACGGGGGCCGGGAAGTTGCGGCCCCCGTCGCGGCGTCGTCGCCCAGCAGCACGACGACGGGTTCGTCCTGGTGGTCTTCCTCCGGCATGTACGACAGCCTAGCCAGCATGCGCACCGCGCCGGCTGCAACCACTCACCGGAGCACCGTTGTCCACGAGCTTGGCAACTGTGCCTTTTTTCACGCTGCCATTCACCCGGTCGGGACCCCCTGCTCGGCATCGCTACGCTGTGGGCATGGACTCACCGATCATGCGCACCCTCATGGCCACCATGTTCACCGTGGTCCTGGTGGTGGTGACGTTCATCGTCGCCGGAATCACCGTCGGCAACGCGATCGGACGCCTGGGAATGGTGGTTGTGCTGATGGCCGCCGGCATCGGGTGGTGGGCGGTGGGCCAGAAGCTGTTCCGGGTCGACCGGCGCCGCTGACGGCCACGACACACGAGCAGGACGCCCCCGGCCTGAGTTGGCCGAGGACGTCCTGCGGGCGGTTGTCAGTTGGTGTTCTGGTTCGTCACCGCGATGGCGACGTTGTGGCCGCCGAACCCGAACGAGTTGTTGAGCGCGGCGAGGTCGCCCTGCGGCAGTTCACGGTTCTCGGTCGCGATGTCGACGCCCAGGCCGGGCTCGAGGTCGTCGACGTTGATGGTGCCGGGCACCACGCGGTCGTGCAGGGCCATCACTGTTGCGAACGTCTCGAGCGCGCCCGCGGCACCGAGGAGGTGGCCCGTCATGGACTTGGTGCCCGTGAGGATCGCGGAGGTGTCGTCGCCGAGGGACTTGCGGATGGAACCTGCCTCGGTGGTGTCGCCCTGCGGCGTGGAGGTGGCGTGGGCGTTCACGTGCACGATGTCGCCGGCAGCCAGGTCCGCCTCGGCCAGCGCGCGCTTCATGGCCAGCGACTGGCCGTAGCCGATCGGGTCGGGCTGCACGATGTCGTGGGAGTCGGCGGAGATGCCTGCCCCGGCCAGGGTGCCGTAGATCCGGGCGCCGCGGGCTCTGGCGTGCTCGAGGGTCTCGATGACCATCAGCACTGCGCCCTCGCCGAGGACGAAGCCGTCGCGGTTGATGTCCCAGGGCCGGGAGGCGCGCTCGGGCTCGTCGTTGCGGCGGGACAACGCCTGCATGTTCGCGAAGGATGCGATGGGCAGCGGATGGATGACCGCCTCGGTGCCACCGACCACCGCCACGTCCGCGCGGCCGAGGCGCAGCATGTCGATGCCCAGCGAGATCGCCTCGTTCGAGGAGGCGCAGGCCGACACCGGGGTGTGGATCCCCGCCCGGGCGCCCAGCCGCAGGCCGAGGTTCGCTGCGGGGGCGTTGGCCATCAGCATCGGGATGGTGAAGGGGGAGACCCGGCGGGCGCCCTTGTCCTTCTGCACGTCCCACTGCGAGAGCAGCGAGTGCAGGCCGCCGATGCCGGTGGCGCAGGCCACCCCCAGCCGGTCACGTTCGACGGGATTGTCCTCCTCGAGCCCGAAGCCGGCGTCGCGCCAGGCCTCGAGGCCGGCCACGAGGGCCAACTGGGACGAGCGGTCGAGACGACGCGCCTCCACGCGGTCGATCAGCTCGCTGGGCTCGACGGCGGCTGGCGCAGCGATGCTCACCGGCAGCCCCTCCACCCAGTCCTGGGTGAGGGTCCTGACGCCGGAGCGGCCCGCGAGCAGGCCCTCCCACGTCTCCTTGGCAGTGCCGCCGAGGGGTGTGGTGGCACCGAAACCGGTGACGACTACGGTGGTCGCGCTCATGTCTGGCTCCTGGAGGGGTGAACGGCTGGGGGTGTACGGGTCAGCTGGCGGCGCGCTCGATGTAGGCGACGGCGTCGCCGACGGTCTTGAGGTTCTTGGAGTCCTCGTCGGGGATGGAGACGCCGAACTTGTCCTCGCAGGCGTAGATGATCTCGACCATGGACAGCGAGTCGACGCCCAGGTCGTCGACGAAGGACTTGTCCAGCTGCACGTCCTCGACAGCGACGCCGGCGACGTCGTTGACGATCTCGGCGAGGTCGGTGCGGATTTCTTCGGTGCTTGCCATGTTGGCTCCCTTTCAGGTGGTGGTGGTTGTGATCAGGGTAGGACGATGCTCTGGCCGGCGAAGACCAGACCTGCGCCGAAACCGATGATCAGTGCGGTCTGACCGCTGGTGGCCTCGCCCGATTCGAGCAGGGCCTCCATCGCCAGCGGAATGGAAGCCGCAGACGAGTTGCCCATGTTCACGATGTCGCGTGCGACGACGACGCTCTCGGGCAGCTTCAGGTGGCGCAACATCGAATCGGTGATCCGGTTGTTGGCCTGGTGGGGGATGAAGACGTCGAGGTCCTCGGGCTGGAGCCCGGCGACCTCGAGGGCCTCGAGGGTCTTGCCCGCGATGTAGGTGGTGGCCCACTTGAACACGGTGCGCCCCTCCATGTGGATGTAGGGCGGCTCGCCGCCGCGGTCCTCGCGCCAGTCGTCGATCTCGATGATCTCGTGCTGGTCGGGGTTTGAACCCCACACGACCGGGCCGATGGCCGGCGTCTCGGAGGGGCCGACGACCACGGCGCCGGCGCCGTCGGAGAACAGGAACGCCGTCGAGCGGTCCTTGATGTCGATGAAGCGGGACAAGAGCTCCACGCCGATCACCAGGACGTGACGGGCCTGGCCGGTGCGGACCATCGCCTCGGCGGAGGCTACGCCGTAGCTGAAGCCTGCGCAGGCGGCCGAGATGTCGTAGGCCGCGGGGTTGCCGGTCAGCCCCAGTTCCGCGGCGACGATGGTCGCCAGCGACGGGGTCTGCTGGAAGTGGGACACCGTGGACACGATCACACCGTCGACGTCGGCCAGGTCCACGCCGGAGCGCTCGATGGCCTTGCGCGCGGCGGCGGCGGCCAGCGACAGGGCGGACTCGTCCTCGGTGGCCCAGCGCCGCTCCTTGATCCCCGTGCGCTGCGTGATCCACTCGTCGGTGGAGTCGATCATGGTGCACATCTCGGCGTTGTCGACGACACGGCTGCCGCGGGCGCCGCCCACGGCCATGATGCGCGCGTACTGCGCACCCTGCGAGGTCTTCATGGTCAAGTCGGTCTCCTCAGGCTTGCGCGGGGTTGTCGCCGGCGTGTGCGGCCACGAAGGCCCGGGCGTCGTCGATCTGGTCGGGGGTGTTCAGGGAGAAGAGCTCCACGCCCTTCAGGTTGCGCTTGGCGATCCCGGTGAGCGTACCGGACGGGGCCAGTTCGAGCAGCCCCGTGACGCCGTGTCCCGCCATCGTCTCCATGCACAGGTCCCAGCGCACGGGGTTGGCCACCTGTGCGACGATCCGCTCCAGGGCGTCGCGGCCGCTGGCGACCAGGGCACCGTCACGGTTGCTGACCAGCCGGGTGACCGGCTCGGCCACCGCCACGTCCGCCACCACCTGCTGCAGGTGCGCGACTGCGGGCTGCATGTGGACGGTGTGGAAGGCGCCGGCGACGCTGAGGGGTACCAGGCGGGCCCGGCGCGGCGCGTCCTCGGCGAGTGCCGCGAGTTGTTCCACCGTGCCGGCGGCCACGATCTGGCCGCGGCCGTTGTTGTTGGCGGGCGTGAGGCCCGCGCGGTCGATGGCGGCGAGCACGTCCTCGGGCTCGCCGCCAACGATCGCGGTCATGGAGGTGGGCCGGGCGGCGGACGCCTCGGCCATGGCGCGCCCGCGTTCGCGGACGACGACGATCGCGTCGGTGTCGGAGAGGACACCTGAGAGGGCGGCTGCGGTCAACTCGCCCACGGAGTGGCCGGCGACGAGGGTGTCCGCCGTGAATGCGGCCGTGCCGTCGAGCGCGAGCGCGGTCACGATGCCGGCCGCGACGAGGAGCGGCTGCGCCACGGCGGTGTCCCTGATCGTGTCCGCGTCTGCCCCGGTCCCGAAGTGGGCGAGGTCGAGCTCGCTGGCCTCGGCCAGCGCGGCGAGCTTCTCAGCGAAGCGGGACTCGGCGAGCCAGGGGGCCAGGAAGCCGGGGGTCTGGGCGCCCTGTCCGGGCGCGACGATTGCAAGCACGGTTCTACTGTGCCCGTCGGGGCGCCCGGGTGCCGGACCGGATGGCACGAATTTCTCAAGCACCGGTTTGTGGGGTTCCCACAAGTCGGCCCAGGGTGATGGCCATGCGCAGCACGTACGCCTCCCGGGCATCGGCGGGGTTGTAGCCGGTCACGTCCTGGATGCGCTTCACGCGGTAGCGGACGGTGTTGGGGTGGATGAACAGGGCACGCGCAGTGGCTTCCGTGGAGGACCCGCTGTCGAGGAAGCCGACGCAGGTTTCCAACAATTCCTTCGACCCGCGCAGCGCCCCGTAGATGTCGTGGGCGAGGGTGCGGCGCGCGTGGCCGTCGCCGGCGAGGGCGCGCTCGGGCAGCAGGTCGACGGAGAGCATGGTGCGGGGTCCCTCGGGCCAGGCCTTCGCGGCCCGGAACCCGGAGGCGGCGGCGCGGGCGGACGAGGGCGCCCCCGCGAGGTTGTCGGCGATGGGACCGACGATGACGTTGCCGTCGGCGAAGTGGTCCTCGAGTTGCGAGATCAGGTCGCAGGTCTCGACGGGCTCTGTGATGCGGGCGCCCCCGAAGATGCACACGAGCCGGTCGCCCTGCGGGGCTGCCAGCATCTCGAGTCCGAGGTGGCGGGCGGCGCGGCGCAGGTCCTCGATCCGGGCCTCCTTCGGTGCGGCGGCGATGGCCACGACCACCTTCGAGCCGCTCGGCCAGCCGAGTGTCGAGGCGCGGGACAGGACGGACTCGTCGGTCTCGGCGCGCACTACGGCGTCGATGACGGTGGCCTCGATCCGCGAGTCCCATGCACCGCGGGCCTCGGCGGCGCGGGCGTAGATGGCCGCGGCCCCGAAGGCGATCTCCCTGGAGTAGTGGACGATGCCCAGCAGCAGCGCCTGCCTGTCCCCCCGGGGGAGCAGGTGCTGGATCTGTTCCTCGACCACCTCGGTGGTGGTCCGCACCAGGTCCACGGTCTGCTGCAGCGAGATCCTGCCGGCCATGGCGCGCGGTGCGGCGGCGAAGACCGACTCGGGTTCGAAGTCCTCGCCGGAGAGCCAAGTCACGAACCCGTCGATGCCGCTGCGTGCCAGCAGGTTGATCCAGGACCGGGACTCGGCGTCGAGTTGCGTGAACCACTCGTGCCTGGACTCCATCGCGGCGAGGGTTGCGGTGTTCATGGTGGACGTTGCGCCGCGCAGGCGTTTCAGCATGGCGGCGCGGGTCCGGGTGGAGCCCACCTGGGAGGGCAGGGTGCCCGCCCTGGGGCGCTGCGTCGAGTCCATCCCGACACCCTAGTGGCTGCCGCGGTGTGGAGGCGTCAGCGGTGGCCCCGCCCCTCGTCGACGAGGCGCTTGTCGACGATGGTGGTCACCGGGTTCTCCCAGTCCTCGCCCTTCCACGCCTTCACGCCGGAGACGATCGTCAGCACGAACCAGGACACGCCCCAGATCCCGGCGAGGAAGCCGAGGTTGAAGATGCCTGCGGCGATGCCGAGCACGGCACCGATCACCCAGGCGATCACCTGGAAGTTGAGTGCCTTGGCGGCCTCACGCCTGACTGCGGTGCCCTGGCCGGCGAACAGCCAGACGGCTCCGGGACCGAAGGGGCCGAACGGGAGTGCCGAGAGGTGGGTGAGACCGGCCACCGGTCCGTCGGCGTGGCTCCGCTGGAGGGCAGTGCCCGCGAGCCCGGCGCGGACCAGCGGCATCGTCGGTGCTGTGAACGGGGTCTGGGGACGGAAGCGCACGAGGCCCTCGAGGGACTGGTTCAGTTCGAGACGGGTGCGGGCGTTCAGTGCGAGGTCCAGACGGCGTTCCAGGTTGGGTTCGTCGAGCCGGCCCTCCGCGTAGGCGGCCTGGATGGCCGTGATGGCGGCATTGCGTTCCTGGTCCGAGACGCGCATGTTGGTCGAGGTGCTCATGGACTCAATTCTCGTCGCCCCGGTGCCCCGGCACCATTGGGATTGCCCCTGATCCGACCCCGGTCCCGACCCCTGACCGCGGTCGACGGCGACGGCTCCTCAGGGCAGATCCTTGACCATCTCCAACTCGCGCCGGGTGGTGTCCAGGGGGTAGGGCTGGGTCCTGCCGCTCTCCACGAAGCCCATCCGCAGGTAGAAGCTGCGGGCGGCGCCTGAGTCCTCGTGCACGTCCAGGTGGAGCCGGTGGTGGCCCCGGTCGAGTGTCCACGCCTCGATTCCCGACAGCAGCACCTCCGCGAGACCGCTGGACCGGTGTGCGGGTGTCACGTACACCTCCAGCAACCAGACCCTCGCGGGAGCGGGGTGGAGGTACTCGCGGGCGGCCATCTGGCCGACCCAGACACCGTCAACATCGACGGCGACCAGTAGCGCGGAGTCGTCCATCAGTGCGGAAGCCAGTCTGGCTCGCC
Organism: Tessaracoccus rhinocerotis; assembly: GCF_007197885.1. Lineage (GTDB taxonomy): Bacteria > Actinomycetota > Actinomycetes > Propionibacteriales > Propionibacteriaceae > Arachnia > Arachnia rhinocerotis. Next base: position 153,707 of record NZ_VKKG01000001.1, on the reverse strand, counting down.
AGCGTTCCCGGCCCCACGTGCGCACGTCCTCGAGCCGGTCGCCGAAGGACTGCGGGGCGTCGGCCAGCATTTCAAGTCGGAGGCGTCGGGCGCGCTCCCACTCGTGCGCCTGCGCAGGCCTGACCTCGGGATCCACGCCATCAGGCTAGCCCCCGCCCGCCCACTGGGGCCGGCCCCGCTGGTCGCGTGTCGAGACCACACTCGGGCAGTGGGGGCGGGCGGATTGTTAGCAAAAAGAGACCTATGCGCTGCCCCAATGCATCCCCGTGTGACTAGGTTGTAAATGTTCAACTGTTCGAGCCGCAACGCTGCCTCGTGTGGTTCTGCGGCAATGCTCGGTAGATGGAGGAGTCGCATGTTCACAACTCGTAAGCGCGTGTCTGCCTTCTTCGCCGCCTTGAGCCTGGCCGGTGTGGCCATGCTCAGTGCATGCGGCGGGGAGGAGACCCCGGTAGCCACAGACAGCCCGGACACGGGGACCACGGCGGAGGAGACCACCGGGGGTGAGGAGACCACCGGTGGCGAGACCACTGAGGGGACGACGGGGGACCAGGACTTCTCCGGCACCACCCTGAACGTCGTGGCCGCATGGTCCGGTGCGGAGCAGTCCAACTTCGAGCAGGTGTTGGCCGCCTTCTCCGAGCAGACCGGTGCCGAGGTGACCTACACCAGCTTCGGCGACAACGGACCCACCTACATCTCCGGTCAGCTGGAGGGTGGCACGCCGCCGAACGTGGCGGTGGTCGGCCAGCCGGCGCTGATGCAGCAGCTCGCCACCGACGGCCACCTGATCCCGCTCTCGGACGAGATCGCCTCCGAGGTCGAGGCCAACTACTCGCAGTCGTGGCTGGACCTCGGCAGCGTGGACGGGGAGCTCTACGGCGTCTGGTTCAAGGCCGCCAACAAGTCGACGATGTGGTACAACGACGACATCTGGTCCGAGGCCGGCGCGACGCCGCCGGAGGACTGGGACGGCTTCCTCGAGCAGCTCGGCCTGATCCGTGACGCGGGCTACGCGGGCATCTCCATCGGCGCCGACGTCGGGTGGCCCCTGACCGACTGGTTCGAGAACGTGTACCTCCGCACCGCCGGGCCCGAGATGTACGACCAGCTCACCAACCACGAGATCCCCTGGACCGACGAGTCGGTCCGCGAGGCGCTCGAGGTGCTGGCCACCCTCTTCGACTCCGACCTGATCCAGGATGGTGGCGCACAGCGTGACTTCCCGACCACGGTGACCGAGGTCTTCGGCGCCAGCCCCCAGGCAGGCACCGTCTACGAGGGTGACTTCGTCGCGGGCAACATCACCGACGACGGCAACTCCGTGGTGGGCGAGAACGCCCTGTTCTTCGACTTCCCGTCCATCAACGGCTCCGCACCCGCGGTCGTGGGTGGCGGCGACGTCGCCATCCAGTTCACCGACGACGAGGCCACCTCGGCGCTGATGGCCTTCCTGGCCTCGCCGGAAGCGGCCGAGATCTGGGTGCCGCTGGGCGGCCTGACCTCCCCCAACAGCGGTGTCGACACGTCCCTCTACCCGGACGACATCTCGCGCCAGATCGCCGAGGCGCTCACCAACGCCGAGTCCTTCCGGTTCGACATGTCCGACCTGACGCCCAGCGCATTCGGCGGCACGCAGGGCCAGGGGTTCTGGCAGGAGATGATCAACTTCTACACCGATCCCACCGACATCGACGGGACGATGGAGCGCCTCGAGGCCGCTGCGGTGTCCGCATACGGCGAATGAGGTAGAGGGGACTTGCCGTGACTGACACAGTCACCGCGCCCCACAGCCCGAGGACCGGCAAACGTGCCGCGCCCTCGGGCCGTGGGCGGCGGGCACTGATCATCATCTCGTTCCTCGCACCGGCGCTCGTGGTGCTCGGTGCGCTCGTGGTCTACCCGATCGTGTTCACCCTGGTGCGGTCGTTCTACGACCGTGGGGGTGACGCGTTCATCGGGTTCCAGAACTACCTGACGATGTTCACCAACGACACCACCTTCACAGCCATCCGCAATAACATCTTGTGGGTGATCGTGGCGCCGCTGGTGTGCACGATCCTGGGCCTGATCTTTGCGGTCCTGCTGGAGAAGTTGAAGTGGAAGACAGCCTTCCGGCTGATCATCTTCATGCCCATGGCCATCTCCATGCTCGCCGCAGGGGTCATCTTCCGCGGGCTGTTCCAGGAGAACCCCCAGCTCGGTGCGGTCAACGCCGGCATCGTCGGCATCCAGAGCGTGTTCGAGGACAGCTCCTACTTCCCGGGCGCGAAGATCCGGGAGGGCCACGGCGTGGTCATGGAGCAGTCGGTGATGGTCACCGAGGGCGAGGTCGCGCCCGGCTCGTCGGTGAACTTCCCGCTCACCGCCGTCCGACAGACCTCGCTGCCGGAGGACGCAGCGCAGGCAGCCCCCGCACCCGAGGCGGGTGGGGACCAGGTGACCGGCACCGTCTTCCTGGACGTCGTTCCGGGCGGTGGTGGTGAGCAGGGCCAGATCGACGAGGGCAAGAGCGGCCTGCCGGGCATCAGGGTCGACGCCGTGACCGTCGACGGTGACGTGGCGGCCCACACCATCACGGCCTCAGATGGCACCTTCACCCTGGAGGGGTTGGACTCCGCCCAGACCTACCGGATCGCCCTGCCTGCGTCGAACTTCTCCGAGGGTCCGACGGGCGTGTCCTGGCTGAGCGCCACGTTCATCAACGCCGTCGTCATCCTTGCCTACATCTGGATCTGGGCCGGGTTCGCGATGGTGATGATCGCCTCCGGCCTGTCCGCCATGGACCGGTCCCTGCAGGAGGCCGCACGGATGGACGGCGCCACCGAGTGGCAGGTCTTCAGCAGGATCACGGCCCCGCTGCTGACCCCGGTGCTGCTCGTGGTGCTGGTGACCCTGATCATCAACGTGCTGAAGATCTTCGACCTCGTCTACGTCATCCCACCGGGCGTCTCCAGACCCGCCGCGAACGTGATCGCGGTGGAGATGTGGACGGTCTCGTTCGGTGGCGGCAACGACTACGGGCTCGGGTCCGCGCTGGCGATCCTGCTACTGATCCTGGTGCTGCCGTCGATGATCCTCAACGTGAAGCGGTTCCGAGAGGAGCGTAGGGCATGAGTGAACTCACCATAGTGCGCAAGCTCACCCCTGCCCAGAAGGTCCTCAGGGTCTTCAACAACAGCATCGTCAACGTGGTCCTGGTCATCGTGGCCATCTTCTGGCTCGTCCCGACCTTCGGCCTGCTGCTGACGTCGCTTCGCAGTTCCAGTGCCAACGCGTCGTCGGGCTGGTGGACGGTCTTCACGGCACCGGCCCAGCTGACGCTGGAGAACTACGCGAACCTGCTGAGCAACGAGACCATCACCGGCTCGTTCTGGAACACCGTCGTGATCGCGGTGCCCACCACCTTCGCGGTGGTGATCATCGGGGCACTGGCGGGCTACGCCTTCGCCTGGCTCGAGTTCCCCGGCAGGGACTGGCTCCTGATCGCCGTCATCGTCCTGCTCGCGGTCCCCATCCAGGTGGCCCTGATCCCGCTGGCCCGGTTGTTCGGGGACCTTGGGATCTTCGGCAGCGTGTTCGGAGTGATCCTGTTCCACACGGCCTTCGGGCTGCCCTTCGCCATCTTCCTGCTGCGCAACTTCTACTCGCAGTTCCCCGGTGAACTGATGGAGGCCGCCAGGGTCGACGGCGCGGGGGAGTGGAACATCTTCTTCCGCATCGTCCTCCCGCTGGGGTTGCCCGCCGTGGCGTCGCTGGCGATCTTCCAGTTCCTGTGGACCTGGAACGACATGCTGGTGGCGTTGATCTTCACCAACGCCGAGTCGATGCCGCTCACCGTGGCGATCCAGACCCAGCTGAGGCAGTTCGGGTCGAACATCGACGTGCTGTCGGCCGGTGCATTCCTGTCGATGATCGTGCCGCTGCTGGTGTTCTTCGCCTTCCAGCGCTACTTCGTGCAGGCGCTGCTCGCCGGATCCCAGAAGTAGGAGCCCCACGTCCTGTGGCAACAGCCGGTTGACCGTGGCAACTCAGCCACCAACTGTTGCCACAGGACTTGGCGCGCTAAGTTGGAGATTGTCGCGCGCGTGTGCGCTGCGCACTGACATCGATGAGAGGACTCACGTGACTGAAGAGGCCGGGCCGATCCTCAACGGGCTCCCCACCAATCTCCCCGACACCGATCCGGACGAGACCTCCGAATGGCTGGAGTCCCTCGACGGTGTCATCGAGCAGGGCGGGCAGAACCGGGCCCGCTACGTGATGCTCAAGCTCCTGGAACGTGCGCGTGAACGGCACATCGGTGTGCCGTCCCTGACGGGCACCGACTACGTCAACACCATCCCCGCCTCCGAGGAGCCCAACTTCCCGGGCGACGAGAACCTCGAGCGCCAGATCCGGCGGCTGCTGCGCTGGAACGCCGCGATCACCGTGCACCGCGCCCAGCGCCCGGGCATCGGAGTCGGCGGCCACATCGCCTCCTACGCTTCCTCCGCGACGCTTTACGAGGTGGGCATGAACCACTTCTTCCGCGGCAAGGACCACCCGGGCGGCGGGGACCACATCTTCTTCCAGGGCCACGCCTCGCCCGGCATGTACGCCCGCGCGTTCCTCGAGGGTCGGCTCGAGGAGGCGGACCTGGACGGGTTCCGACAGGAGCACAGCCACTACGTCGACGGCGAGCTGCGCGCCCTGCCGTCCTACCCGCACCCGCGCCAGATGCCCAAGTTCTGGGAGTTCCCGACGGTGTCGATGGGCATCGGCCCCATGAACGCCATCTACCAGGCCCAGTTCAACCGGTACCTCCACAACCGGGGCATCAAGGACACCTCCGACCAGCACGTCTGGGCATTCCTTGGCGACGGCGAGATGGACGAGCCGGAGTCCCGCGGTTTCCTGCAGGTGGCCGCGAACGAGGAGCTCGACAACCTCACCTTCGTCGTCAACTGCAACCTGCAGCGCCTCGACGGGCCGGTACGTGGCAACGGCAAGATCCTGCAGGAGTTGGAGGCGCAGTTCCGCGGCGCGGGCTGGAACGTCATCAAGGTGGTCTGGGGCCGCGGCTGGGACCCGCTGCTGGCCAACGACGCCGACGGTGCGCTGGTCAACGTCATGAACTCCACGAGCGACGGCGACTACCAGACCTTCCGTGCCAACGACGGCGCCTACGTGCGCAAGCACTTCTTCGAGCGCGATCCCCGCACCGCGGAGATGGTCAAGGACTGGACAGACGAGGACATCTGGCGCCTCTCCCGCGGCGGGCACGACTACCAGAAGGTGTACGCCGCCTACAAGGCCGCCACCGAGTTCACCGGCGCCCCCACCGTGATCCTGGCCCACACGATCAAGGGCTACTTCCTCGGCAAGCACTTCGCCGGCCGCAACGCCACCCACCAGATGAAGAAGCTGGCGCTGGACGACCTCAAGACCTTCCGCGACCGCCTGGACATGCCGGTCGACGACAAGGTCCTCGAGAACGATCCGTACCGCCCGCCGTACGTGAAGCCGGGCGACGACGACCCGAGGATCCAGTACCTGCAGGAGCGCCGTCGCGAGCTCGGTGGCTACCTCCCCGAGCGTCGTGGGGACCGCAAGTTCATCTCGCTGCCCGCCGAGAAGGCCTACGCCTCGGTGCGCAAGGGATCCGGCAACCAGGAGATCGCCACGACCATGGCGTTCGTCCGACTGCTGAAGGACCTCATGCGGGACAAGGAGTTCGCGCCGCACGTCGTGCCGATCATCCCCGACGAGGCCCGCACGTTCGGCATGGACGCGTTCTTCCCGACCATCAAGATCTACAACCCGCACGGCCAGAACTACACGCCCGTCGACAACGAGCTGTTCCTGAGCTACCGCGAGGCCAAGAACGGCCAGATCCAGCACACCGGCATCAACGAGGCCGGATCGGTGGCGGCGTTCACCGCCGCCGGCACCTCGTACGCCACTCACGGCGTCCCGATGGTCCCGATCTACATCTTCTACTCCATGTTCGGCTTCCAGCGCACCGCCGACTTCATCTGGGCGGCGGCCGACCAGCTCGCCCGGGGCTTCCTGATCGGCGCCACCGCCGGCCGGACCACGCTGACCGGTGAGGGCACCCAGCACATGGACGGCCACTCGCCGATCATCGCCTCCACCAACACCGCCGTCGTCTCCTACGACCCGGCCTACAGCTACGAGATCGCCCACATCGTCAAGGACGGCCTGGAGCGGATGTACGGGGAGAACCCCGAGGACATCATGTACTACCTGACGGTCTACAACGAGCCGCTCGTCCAGCCGGCCGAGCCGGAGAACGTGGACGTCGAGGGCATCCGGCGGGGCATGTACCTGCTGAAGCCGGGCTCCTTCGACGGTGTCGGGGACGACGCCCGCCGGGCACAGGTCCTGGCCTCCGGCGTCGCAGTGCCCTGGGCCCTCGAGGCGCAGGAACTGCTCAAGCAGGACTACGGCGTGGTCGCCGACGTCTGGAGCGTCACCTCCTGGGGAGAGCTGCGCCGGGAGGGCCTGGTCAAGGACGAAGCCATCCACGCGGACCCGTTCGGCGAGCACCCAGACACCTGGGTGGAGAGCAAGCTCGGCGCCACCGAGGGCCCCGTCGTGGCCGTGTCCGACTACATGCGGGCGGTACCCGACCAGATCCGCCAGTGGGTCCCGGGCGACTACACCACGCTCGGCGCCGACGGCTTCGGATTCTCCGACACCCGCGCCGCTGCACGTCGCTACTTCCACATCGACGGCCCTTCCATCGCCGTCGCGGTGCTGCAGCGTCTCGCCCGCAACGGCGAGGTGCCCAAGGAGTGGGCCATCGAGGCCGCAGCCAAGTACAAGCTGGACGACGTCACCGCTGGAACCTCCGGCAATGCCGGAGGGGATGCCTGATCTCCGGCCCGGGGTGCACCATCAGCACAACATCTGGCAGGCTTGTGTCCGTGGGACCTATCTGTGAAGGGAACGTACGGTGAGCACGGCTGACCATGAAGGAGCCGACCCGCTCGGCCTGGTACCTGGCATGGTTGTCCAGGAGCTCGGGTGGGACGAGGATGTTGACGCGGACCTGCGCGACGACATCATGGACATCATCGACGCCGACATGATCGAGGATGCGGTCGAGGCGGTTGACGTGGTGATCCTGTGGTGGCGCGACGACGACGGAGACGTGGTCGACGGCCTCGTGGACGCCGGCACCGACCTCGACGACGACGGCTACATCTGGCTGCTGACCCCCAAGGTGGGGCGCCCGCAGTTCATCGAGCCGGCAGCCATCGCCGAGGGTGCGACGACGGCAGGGTTGCAGTTGACCCGTACCGCCAACGTCAGCGCGGACTGGCAGGCGCACCGGATGGTCCGCCCGAAGGGCGTTCGTCGGTCCTGACCGGTTCCACCACACGACAACACTAGGAGCGCCATGCCGCGCATCGGGGTCCTGACCTCCGGCGGTGACGCACCCGGGATGAACGCCGCAGTGCGTGCCATCACCCGGGCCGCCATCCACAGCGGGGCAGAGGTCTTCGCCATCCGCGAGGGCTGGCAGGGCGCCCTGGCCGGTGGCGACCACATCGTCCCGCTCGGATGGAGCGACGTCTCAGGCATCCTCAACAAGGGCGGCACCGTGATCGGGACGGCGCGCTCGGCGGAGTTCCGCGAGCGTGCCGGGCAGCGACGAGCGGTGCGCCACCTGGTGGAGCGCGGCATCGACAGGCTGATCATCATCGGTGGTGACGGCTCGCTGACCGGGACCCGCGAGCTCGGCCTCGGCTGGGGCGAGCTGCTGGCAGAGCTGGTGGCCGCCGGCGAGATCACGCAGGAACTGGCCGACGCCCACCCCGCCCTGTACGTAGCCGGTTTGGTCGGCAGCATCGACAACGACATGGTCGGCACCGACATGACCATCGGCACGGACTCGGCGCTGCACCGCATCACTGAGGCGGTCGACGCGATCAGCTCGACGGCCGAGTCGCACCAGCGCACGTTCATCGTCGAGGTGATGGGGCGTCGGTGCGGCTACCTCGCCCTGATGAGCGCGATCGCCAGCGGTGCCGACTACACATTCCTGCCAGAGTCACCGCCGGGCGACGGCTGGGAGGACCAGATGGTCGAGGTGCTGCGCCACGGACGCAGTGCCGGTCGGCGCGACTCGATCCTCATCGTCGCCGAGGGGGCTGCGGACACCCACGGCGTCCCCATCACCGCGGAACGGATCAGCGAGGTGCTGGCGGAGAAGGCGGGCGAGGAGGCGCGGATCACCATCCTCGGCCACGTCCAGCGGGGCGGCGTGCCGAGCGCCTACGACCGCTGGATGGCCACCGTGTGCGGCGTCGAGGCGGTGCGGCAGGTGCTCGACGCGGAAGTCGGCGCTGAGCCGGTGCTCGTTGGCGTGCACCGGGACCGGGTGCGGGCCGTGCCGCTGATCGAGGCCGTCTCCGACACCCACGCCGTCGCGGACCACATCGCCGAGGGCGACTACGCGTCGGCGATCAGTGCCCGCGGCGCCGGTTTCGAGACGATGATAGACATCTACCGCACAGTCTCCGAGGCGCGACCGACGGTCGTCGAGCCCGTGGGCTCCAGACGGATCGGCATCATGCACTCCGGCGCGCTGGCGCCGGGGATGAACCCGCTGGTGCGGGTCGCGGTGCGCACCGGCATCGACCTGGGCTACCTGATGGTGGCCGTCGAGGGCGGTGTGCCGGGGCTGCTGGAGGGGCGCTTCCGACAGCTGGGCTGGGGCGACGTGGAGGGCATGGCCCACACGGGCGGTGCGGACCTGGGCACACGACGCTACGTGCCGAAGGAATCCGACCTCTACACCATCGCCCGGCGGATCGAGGAGCAGCAGCTCGACGCCCTGATGGTGGTGGGCGGCTTCCACGCCTACGCGACGGTGGACCTGCTGGAGCGCGAGAAGCACCGCTACCCGGCCTTCGACATCCCGATCGCGGTCGTGCCCGCGAGCATCGACAACAACCTGCCGGGATGGCCGATGGCCGTTGGCGCGGACACCGCGCTGAACACGGTTGTCCGGTCGATCGACATGGTGCGCATGTCGGCCTCGGCTTCGCGTCGTGCGTTCATCGTCGAGACGATGGGTCGCGGCTGCGGCTTCCTGCCGCTGATGGGCGGCATCGCCGGCGGCGCGGAGAAGGCCTACCTCCCCGAACTGGGCATCAACCTCGCAGGGCTGGAGGAGGACATCGCAGCGCTGGTGGACTCGTTCGCCTCGGGGAGGGACTTCTACCTCGCCGTCATGGGCGAGGGGGCCAGCGAGCACTACACGACCGATGTCCTGCGGCGGCTGTTCGACGCCGAGGGGGACGGCAGCTTCACCGTCCGTGCCAACGTGGTCGGCCACGTGCAGCAGGGCGGCGCACCCTCGCCGTTCGACCGGATCAACGCCACCCGTCTGGCCTGGAGCGCGGTGCGCCACCTGGACGCCCGGCTCAAGGCGGGGGAGAAGGGCTACTGGGCGGCCTCAGCCAGCGCCCCCGGTTTCTTCGCACCCCTGCGGGACATCACCGACGCCATGGACTGGGAGAACCACCGACCGCGCGAGCAGTGGTGGATGGAGCTGCGTCCGGTGTTCCACCGGCTCAGCCGCCGGCCCGGTCAGGACTAGACGAAGCGCACCCAGCGGGCCTTCGCTCCCACCTGGGCACGGTCCAGCTCGGTGAGCTTGCCGTCAGTCTCCACCCGGAACAGCACGGCGTCGCTCGAGCGCTCGCCCACGGCCACCACGAGCGAGCCGTCGTGGGAGACGCCGAAGCCGCGGGGCTGGGTCGGCACCGCCGTGACCGCCGCGACCTCGCGCAGGCGTCCCTGCTGGTCCAGCGAGATGGACGTGATCGTCGAGCCGGTCCGCTCGGAGCACAGCAGGAAGTCGCCTGCGACGTGGACGTCGGCGCCCCAGCGCAGGTGCTCCGCGCGGGGGTCGGCGCCGAAGCGGCTGTGGGCGAGGCCTGCGGCCGGGTCGTCGAACCGGACGGACTCCGCCGGCGTGAGCGTGCCGTCGCCCGCGACGTCGAGTCGGATGGCCTCGGCGGAGAACTCCGTGACGAGGTAGGCGTTGGGGCTCGTGACCGCGATGTGGCGGGGGCCGCTGCCCTCCGGCGCGGCCGTCGTGGCGGGATCCAGCGGCGTCAGGGCGGCGTCGGTCCCGATGACGAACTGCGCCACTAGGTCCTCGCCCAGGGAGGCGACGTAGGCGAACCTGCCGACCACGACGACGCAGTGGGCGTTGGCGTGCTCGGCCCGGCCGACCGGGTCCGACAGGGAGCCGTCAGCCACCGGCCAGGCTGTGGCGTGGCCGTCGTGGTAGGAGGCGCCTGCGAGCACCATGCCGTCGTGGGCGAGGTCCAGCGAGACCAGCGGGCCGGTGTCCCCGCGGCGCGAGACCTCGGTGAGCGCGCCGCTGTTGCGGTCGAGGCGAAGCGTCACCACGCCGTCGCCGACCGCCGCGTAGACGAGGTCACGAGCGTGGTCCACGACGAATGCGTTGCAGCCGTCGCCGACCTGAGAGATCGTCACCTCCTCCAGCGATGCGTCAGCCTGCCGGAGGGTGGAGATCGTGCCGTCACCTGCGTTTGCCACGAGGACCAGAGTGTTCATGGTTTCGAGCCTACTGTGCCGCTCGGCCGGTCGGGCGTGTGTCTACGCTGATCAGCACAGGGGCAGTGGGACCCCGAAGCCGCTGCTGGCGGCACATGTCATCTGGGTGAGGTCCCTGCGTGGCTGGTCGCCCACGCCGACGGCGTCGGGGATGGTGGTGCGCAGCATCAGCACGTGCGAGTCGGCGGCGCGGCGCAGCAGGGTGAAGGACACGGAGTTCGCCAACCCGTCGCTGGTGCGCACGCCAGCGAAGCCGCAGCTGACTCCTGTGCCCTCCTCCGGGGCAACGCCGACCGGGCGGGCCAGCTGCTCGCTCATCACGACGAAGTGGCCCTTCTGGGCCGCCACCAGCGCCTCGCACGATGCGGCCAGGTCCTGGTCCTGGAGCAGCGTCAGGACCTGCAGGCGGGTGTCGGAGGTGGGGTCGCTGAGTCGCACCACCCTGCGGTCGCCCTCCACCAGGTCGTCGCCGTACAGCACCCAGCCGTCGGCGGCTAGGAATGTCGTGTCGTTGAGCTCGATCGTGCCGGCCGGGAGCGCCGTCCCTCCCGGTTCGTCCTCGGGTTTCGCGGGTTCGGTCGGGTCGGTGGGGGAGGCGCCCGGGGCCAAGCTGGTGGTGGGATTCGGGCTGGGGAGCGGCGCACTGTCCGTCGGCGGTGGGGACTGGGTGGGCGAGGGCTCCGGAGCGGGCGGCGTCGTGGGCGGGGAGGTGGGTGCGGCCGCGCTGGTGCTGTTGGTCGGCGCCGGCGCGGAGGTCACGCCGGGGGATGGTTCGGTCATGTTGGTCCGGGGCCCGAAGACGAGGTAGGCGAGCCCCACCACCAGCGCTGAGACCACTGTCGTGGCGAGCAGGACCGTGGGGATGCGCGATCGTGGTTCTGGGTCCTCGGGGGTGACGAGGGCGCGGCGCGGCTTGGTGCTGATCTCGGCGCTCCTTTACTCCCCAACTGCGACTTGCTCGTACCGAGCGTACCCGGACGGCATCGGGGCTACGGTGGCGACAACGTCGACACGCCTGTCAAGGAGGACTTGTGAACACTCCCGAACGCATCGTCATCGTGGGCGGAGGACTCGCCGGCGCCAACGCCGTCGAGGAACTTCGCGAGCGCGGCTACGAGGGGTCCATCACCCTCATCGGGGCCGAGGACCACCTGCCCTACGAGCGGCCGCCGCTCTCGAAGGGCGTCCTGCTGGGCAACGACCCTCCGGAGAGTGTCTTCGTGCACGACGAGGACTGGTACACACGGCACGAAGTTGAGCTCGTCGTCGGGAGTCCCGCCACCTCCCTGGACACGCAGGCGCGGCTGGTGCGCGTGGATGAGCGCGAGTTCGGCTACGACAAGTTGCTGCTCGCCACCGGATCCATCCCCAGGCATCTCGCGGCGGTGGACAAGTCGGGGGCGCCCGCGGGCTACCTGCGCACGCTCGAGGACTCACGCAACCTCAAGGAACACCTCTCCGGGCACATCCTGGTGATCGGCGCCGGCTGGATCGGGCTGGAGGTCGCCTCCGCGGCGCGGCAGGCGGGCGCCGAGGTGACGGTGGTGGACCCGTCCGAGGTACCGCTGGAGAAGGTCATGGGACGCGAGCTCGGCGAGGTGTTCGCCGGCCTGCACCGGGACCACGGCGTCGACCTCCGCATGGGAACGCAGCTGTCCGAGATCTCACGAACCGACGACGCGACGCACGTCCGACTCTCCGACGGGCACGAGCTGTGGCCGGATCTGGTGGTGGTGGGGATCGGCGTCGTACCCGACGTGGCGCTCGCGGAGGCTGCGGGCCTCCAGGTGGACAACGGCGTGCTCGTCGACCAACGGCTGCGCACAAGCGATCCGGCCGTGTACGCCGCCGGCGACATCGCGAACCACGACCACCCGCGGCTGGGCCGGATCCGGGTGGAGCACTGGGACGTCGCCATCAACCAGGGCCGGCACGCCGCCCGGGCGATGCTGGGCGACGAGACCCCCTACGATGCCGAGCCGTACTTCTTCACCGACCAGTACGACTGGGGCATGGAGTACGTCGGGCACGTGGGGGCCGACGGCTACGACCGGGTGGTGACGACCGGGGAGGCAGCCCAGGGCCTGCGCGCCTACTGGGTCAAGGACGACGTCGTCGTGGCTGGGATGCACCTCAACGACTGGGACGCGATCGGGACCATCCGCAAGACTGTGGGCGGACCGCTGCCCGACGGCGTCTAGCGGTTCGGCGGGCGCTGCGAGGCGCGAATGTGCGCCCGCTCGCCCTGCTTGCCCATCAGGCTGAGGTACTCCACGGGGCCGTCGCCCGTTGCGCCGAACCAGTGGGGCGTGCGGGTGTCGAACTCGGCGGCCTCGCCGGGCCTAAGCCGCAGGTCGTGCTCGCCGAGCACTAGCCTGAGGGTGCCGTCGAGGACGTAGACCCAGTCGTACCCGTCGTGGGTGCGCAGTTCGGGTTCGACGGCGTCGTCCCCTCGGGGGAGCACGAACTTGTAGGCCTGGATGCCGCCGACCCGGCGCGTGAGCGGCAGGACCGTCGCGCCGCCCCAACCCTTGATGGCGCGCAGGTTGATCCGCGGGTCGCCGGTCGGGGGAGCGTCCACCAGTTCGTCGAGGGTGAGGGCGTAGGCCTTGGCCAGTGGCAGCAGCTGCTCCAGGGTGGGGCGGCGCAGGCCGGCCTCGAGGCGTGACAGGGTGCTGGTGGAGATTCCCGTCTGGGTGGCCAGGTCGGCGAGCGTGATCTGCCGCTCCAACCGAAACGCCTTGAGGCGCGGTCCGACTGCGTCCAGCGTGGCGTCGAGTTCTTCCATGCGCCCAAGTTTGCCATTCGGCAACAACGCTTGCTGGAATCCCCGTCGTTGACGCAAGCTCAGTTCCTCTCGAACAGGAGGAACGAAGATGGGAACAGGGAACGAGTTGGTCGACGTTTTGGTCGTCGGGGGCGGGGCCGCTGGGCTCGGGGCGGCACTGACGCTGGCGAGGGCGCGCCGTAGCGTGGTGGTTGTCGACGCGGGTCAGCCGCGCAATGCCCCTGCAGAGGGGGTCCACGGCCTCCTCGGACTGGAGGGCACGAACCCGCTGGAGCTCCTCGCGCGGGGACGCGACGAGGTGCGCGGCTACGGCGGGACGATTCTCGAGGGCGAGGTGGTACGGGCGGACACCGATCCGCTCGGGTTCATGGTCGAGTTGGCCGACGGGCGGCAGCTGCGAGCGAGGCAGCTCCTGGTCGCCACCGGGCTCAGTGACCAGTTGCCCGACCTGCCCGGGGTGCGGGAACGGTGGGGGCACGACGTGCTCCACTGCCCCTACTGCCACGGCTGGGAGGTGCGTGACCGCAGGATCGGTGTGATCGCCACCGGGCCGATGTCGGTGCACCAGACCCTGTTGTTCCGTCAGTGGAGCGACAACCTGCGGCTGTTCTCCCGGGGCGTCGAGATCTCGGACGAGGACAGGAACCGGTTCCGGGCCCGGGGTGTCGAGGTGGTCGAGGGAGAGGTCGAGGGGCTCGAGGTCGCCGAGGACTCCCTGCAGGCCGTGCGGATGGCAGATGGCCGCCGGTTCGAGGTGGACGCCGCCGTGGTGGCGAGCAGGATGGTGGCCAACCTGGGGCCGTTCGCAGCCCTGGGACTGAAGACGGTCGAGCACGCGATGGGCTCGTTCATCGAGGCCGACGAACTCGGGTGCACCTCGGTGGCGGGTGTCTGGGTGGCCGGCAACGCCACCGACCTCTCCGCCCAGGTGGGGGCGGCTGCCGCGCAGGGCACCAGGGTCGCCGCCCAGATCAACTTCCACCTCGTCAACGAGGAGACCGAGTTGGCCGTGGCGGCCCTGTAGAGGTGGGCCGAATCAGCCTTCTTGTCGTCCCGGCGGCACGAGATGTGATCCTGACCTAGGCTTGGTGATCGTGTCACCGACAACGCACGCAGAGCCTCCTGCTCGGCAACCTGCTTCGGCCGTGCCCCTGGAGCCCGAGGAGTTCGACCGCTGGTACGGCAGGTGGGACCCACTCGACCCGACGACGGTGGCCGACTTCATGGAGGGCTTCGACCGGCCATGGTGGATCGTCGGTGGCTGGAGCATCGAAGCGTTCACGGGCGTCAGTCGTCACCACGAAGACCTGGACATTTCGATCCTGTCCAGCGACGCGGAAGTCTTCAGGCGCTTCCTGGGGGACACGTGGACGCCCTGGAACGTCGACGAGGGCTGGCTCCGTCCGTTCGACGAGCGGTTCAAGGACGTCAGGCCCGCCAGCCAGGTCTGGGTGCGCCGGAACGCGACCTCGCCCTGGGTGATCGACGTGCCCTTCACCCCGGACACCGACGGCCGCTGGACCAACAAGCGCCACCTCGCCCACACCGAGGACCTGGAGGACGTCACCTGGGTCGCGGCCGACGGACTTCGGTACGCCCGCCCAGAGGTGACACTGATGTTCAAGGCCGCACGGTCACGGGCCAAGGACCGAAAGGATGCTGAGGTGGCGCTGCCCAGGCTGGATGACCGAGCCCGCAGCTGGCTGCGCGAGGCGGTGGCCCGAATGCATCCGGACCACGAGTGGGCACGCAGCCTTTGACAGCCTCGACAGCATTCCATGATCGGGCGTCCAGCCTATTGCGGTCACCCTTCCCGGGGAGGATGCTCAGTCCCATGAAACCCATCGACTTCGAGGTCGAGCGCACGATCAGTGCGCCCATCGAGCGGGTGTTCGCACGCCTGGCCGACATTGAGGGGTACAACGACTGGATGACTGGCACGGGGAGCATGCTGAAGCACACTCGGCAGACCTCACCGGGCGAGCCTCGCGTTGGTACGACGTTCGAGGACGACACTGTCCCGGGCGTCGTACCGGGGGAGATCGTCGAGTTGGAAGCCCCCCACACGCTCGTGTACCACTGGTGGCAGAGGTCCCGGTCCGGGAAGCTGAAGTTCGAGGGCTGGCCGAGCTATCGCCTTGCTTCCGTCGGCGATGACGAGACGCTCGTGCGCCATCGCGGCAGGCTGGTTCCGTACGGGGTGTGGCGATTGGGCACCCCCATTTTCCGATGGCTCGCCGTCAGGGAACGCACCATAACCGTTGATGCGCTCAAGGAGTCCTTCGCCCGGGACCGCGGCGCTCCCTAGTGTCCCCGCGCCAGACGCGGCGGTCGGGCATGTGGCCGGCGACGTGCTGGCCAGGCGACCGGTGGTGGGCGCAGAGGGACTCGAACCCCCGACATCCTGCTTGTAAGGCAGGCGCTCTAACCAACTGAGCTATGCGCCCGGCGGGACCATTGTGGCAAAGCAACCCCGCCGTGCGCGAACTCGGGGGCATTCATGATTGATGACCCGTCGACATCCTGCCCGACATGGAGTCAGCCGCGGGGCCAGCTCGTCGCCGCCGGGCATGGTCCTCGCCCAGCCGGGGATGGCCGGTGGGGCGAGGGACGATTCGAGGTCAGCCGGGGAAGCAGTAGCTGACCGTGTCGGCCAGGTCGTGGGGGACGCCTGCCTTCTCGTAGAAGTCACACAGGGGAGCGCCGCTCAGCCGGGTGCCGTCGGCCTCCTTGGACCAACCGCCGGACTTCTTCAGGTAGAAGACGGTGGAGTCGTACCACGCGCCGTTGGAGTCCTGGACCGGGTACTGCAGCGCCAACCAGTTCGAGTTGACCTTCGACTGGAGGCAGAACGTGATGACCGCCGGCTCCTTGAGGTCTTCCTTGAGTTGCTTCTCCGTCACCGGGCAGCTGATCTGCGAGAGGTTCACGATGTTGTTGAACACCCACATGTTGATGTTCTGGTACTTGCCGTCCTTCAGGCCTGCGACGGTCGCCCAGATCTGGCTGCGGCAGGCGCCCTGGCCGGTCCAGGCGGTGTTGCACTCGGTCTTCCACTTGCGCCCTGAGATCGTGTGCTCGCCGGGGGTGATCAGCGGGTTGTCCGGCTCCCAGATGGAGCGGGGGGTCTTCTTGTAGGTCAGGTTGTTGAAGACCCACTGGTTCTTCTGGGTGAACTTGCCGGCGGCGTAGGTGACCAGCGTTCCCCAGATCTTGGTCTCGCAGCGCTCCACCTTGCTGGAGTACGGAGTGCAGTTGGTCACCCAGGTGCGGCCGTTGAAGGCCCACACGCCGGTCTGCGTGTAGACCTGCGTCGCTGAGGAGGCCTTCTTGGTCTCGGCCGCGGCCTGGCCGGGCGTGATGGACAGGGTCCAGGCGATGCCAACCGCGAGGACCAGGAGAATGCGGATGAATCGGGAAGAGCCGCGCACGTTTTCAACTCCGGGGGGAATAGTGATGATCGGGGTTGGTCCGCACTCTAGGCACCCCGCCGCCTCCGCGCCCAAGGACCGGAACCTGAGCTTTAGGGTTGGAGCGGTGTCAGGCACCCAGGGCCTTCTTCACCATGCCGGCAACGGTGCCGCCGTCGGCACGGCCCGCCGCGCGTGCGTTCACCGCCTTCACGATGGCACCCATCTGCTTCATCGACGGAGTCTCGCCCGCGTCGCGCACTGCCTGGACCTCGGCGTCGACCATGGCCTGGAGTTCGTCGGCGGTGAGCGGCTGGGGGAGGTAGGCGGCGATGAACTCGGCCTCCACGTTCTCGTGGTCGGCCAGCTCCTGGCGGCCTGCGTCTGCGTAGGTCTGCGCCGAGTCGCGCCGCTTGCGCTGCTCCTTGGTGATGACCTTGATCTCCTCGGCGTCCGAGAGGGCGCGGGGCGTGTCACCGGCCACCTCCTCGTTGGAGATGGCGGCGAGCAGGGACCGAATGGTGGTCTTGGCCACCTCGTCCTTGGCTCGCAGTGCGCTGGCCAGATCAGCCCGCAGTCGTTCCTTGGAAGCTCCCATGGTTGGTAGGATGTCACATTGTGGCAGCTGTTGATCTCACCCAAACCATCGCCGACCTCGACAAGTCCCTGACTTCCATCGAGGCGGTCGCCGACCTCCCGAAGCTCCGCTCGGAGATCGCAGCACTCGAGCAGGAGGTGGCGGCACCGGACCTGTGGGACGACCAGGACAACGCCCAGCGCGTCACCTCGCAGCTGTCTGCGAAGCAGTCCGAGGTCGACCGCCTCGACGGGCTGCGCTCGCGGCTCGACGACGCGGGCCTGATGCTCGAACTCGCCGACGAGGAGGGTGACGCGTCCGTGCACGACGAGGTGGCGGGGGAGTTGCAGCGGCTCGGCAAGGAGATCGCCGCCCTCGAGGTGCGCACGCTCCTTTCCGGTGACTACGACCCCCGTGACGCCCTCATCACCATCCGTGCCGAGGCTGGCGGCGTGGACGCCGCGGACTTCACGGAGAAGCTGATGCGCATGTACCTGCGCTGGGCGGAGCGCCACGGCTACGGCGTCGAGGTCTACGACACCTCCTGGGCCGAGGAGGCCGGCCTGAAGTCCGTCACCTTCGCCGTCAAGGCCCCTTACGCGTATGGCACGCTCTCGGTCGAGCAGGGCACGCACCGACTGGTGCGCATCTCCCCGTTCGACAACCAGGGTCGCCGCCAGACCTCCTTCGCGGGCGTCGAGGTGCTGCCGGTCACGGAGGAGACCGACCACGTCGACATCCCGGAGGCCGACATCCGCGTCGACGTCTTCCGCTCGTCCGGACCGGGCGGGCAGTCGGTCAACACCACCGACTCCGCCGTCCGCATCACCCACCTGCCCACCGGCATCGTCGTGAGCTGCCAGAACGAGAAGTCCCAGATCCAGAACAAGGCGGCGGCGTTGCGCGTGCTGCAGTCGCGCCTCCTGGAGCGGGCACGCATCGAGCGCGAGAAGGAGATGAACGCGCTGAAGGGCGACGGCGGCAATTCCTGGGGCGCCCAGATGCGCTCCTACGTGATGAACCCGTACCAGATGGTCAAGGACCTCCGCACCGAGCACGAGGTCGGCAACCCGGAGGCTGTTTTCGACGGTGAGATCGACGGCTTCATCGACGCCGGCATCCGCTGGCGCAAGCAGACGGAGACGGCCGCAGCCGAGTAGCCGGCCCCGGCGTGTTGTGCGGGCGGACGGGTTTCCTGCCCCTAGACTCGCCAGTGACCATCTGAGAATTCCTCAGAAACTTCCCCAAGGGTCGGAGTCTGGCATTGATCACGTTCGAAGACGTCACGAAGTTCTACCCCGGTCAGGACCGGGCGGCGCTTCGTAACATCAACCTGGAGATCGGCAAGGGCGAGTTCGTGTTCCTCGTCGGCCAGTCCGGGTCGGGCAAGTCCACCTTCCTGCGGCTGATCCTGCGCGAGTACCGCCCGACGAAGGGCACCCTGTACGTCGCGGGCAAGAACCTAACCACCATGAACCAGTGGAAGGTGCCCGCCCTGCGACGCCAGATCGGCACCGTGTTCCAGGACTTCCGCCTCCTCCCGGGGAAGACCGTCTTCGAGAATGTCGCATTCGCGCTGCAGGTCATCGGAAAGCCACAGCGACTGATCAAGCAGATCGTGCCGGAAACTCTCGAACTCGTCGGACTCGCGGGCAAGGAGAATCGGCAGAACGAAGAACTCTCCGGCGGTGAGCAGCAGCGCGTCGCAATTGCGCGGGCATTCGTCAACCGCCCCAAGATCCTCATCGCCGACGAACCCACCGGAAACCTCGATCCCGAGACCTCCGTGGGAATCATGAAACTGCTGGACCGGATCAACCGGACCGACACCACCGTGATCATGGCAACCCACGACTCCTCGATCGTGGATCAGATGCGCCGCCGCGTTCTGGAGTTGCGCCAGGGAGAACTTGTGCGTGACCAGACCAAGGGCGTCTACGGCACCGCCTGATCAGGAGAGACTTATGCGACACACACTTCGGGAGACCTGGTCAGGTCTGAAGCGGAACCTTGCCATGACCATCGCGGTCGTGGTGACGATGGCCGTCTCGCTATCGCTGTTCGGTGCCGGCCTACTGACCTCGATGGAGGTCGATCTCGTCAAGGGCCGCTGGTACGACAAGATCGAGATCTCGGTGTTCCTGTGCACCGAGCACACCCAGGGCGGCATGTGCGAGGAGGGCAAGGGAACCACCGAGGCCCAGCGCGAGAGCATCCGCCAGACCCTCGAGGCGAACCCCGAGGTGGCTGAGGTGTTCTACGAGTCAAAGGAGGAGGCCTTCGAGGAGTTCCAGCGAGTCTTCGCCGACTCGCCGATCCTCGGCTCGCGCACGGTGGACCAGATGCAGGACTCGTTCCGCATCAAGCTCGAGAACCCCGAGAACTACTCCGGCGTCGTCAGCGAGGCCCAGGGCCTGCAGGGGGTCCAGAACGTCCAGGACCTGCACCGGATCCTCGACCCGATGTTCAACTGGTTGAACGCGCTGCAGTGGGCAACAATCGGAATGAGCGTGCTGCTCCTGCTGGCGGCCTCCCTCCAGATCGCCAACACCATCCGCATGGCCGCTTTCACCAGAAGACGCGAAATCGGAATCATGCGCCTCGTCGGCGCATCCAATTTCTACATCGTGCTGCCATTCCTGCTGGAGAGCCTGATCGCCGGTCTGATCGGTATCGTCGTGGCCGGCGGAACACTCGCAATCGGCTACTACCTCGTCATCGAGACCAACGCCAAGACCTCAATCCAAGCTTTACCCTGGATTGACTGGTCCCACGTCACAACTGCCATTCTTGCCATGGCGGCGGTGGGAGTCGCACTCGCGGTGATCCCCACCCTGCTGGCAACCAGGAAGTACCTCCGCATCTAGGAAGCCGCAAGGAGAAACATCGTGTATCGGGACCTTCCCCCTCAGCCCGAGAACCCCAGGACAGCACCCATTCGCGTCGTCGTCGCCGCGCTGGTGCTCGCCCTGGTGGTCAGCATGGGTGCCCTCGGCGCCAGTGCTGACCAACTCGACGAACGCCGTGAAGAGCTCAAGACTGAGATCGCGCAGGCCAAGTCCTCCGTCGACGGCGCCTCCGCCGCGGTGAACGACGCCATCGCCGCGCTCGAGGCTGCAGAGGCCGAGCTGGCAGCTGCCGAGGCCGCCCTCAAGGAGGCCGAGGAGGCCACCGAGAAGGCGCGGACGCTCGACGAGCAGCGCGCCGAGGAACTCGCGGATGCCGAGCACAAGGTGAAGCAGGCCGAGGCCGACGTCGCGGCCGCCCAGGCAGCCTTCGACTCAGTCGATGCCCGCACCACCGAGGAACTCACGGTCATCACCCAGCAGAGCGGCCCGCTCGTGGACTTCGCACTGCTGCTGACCGACGTCTCCATGGCGGACCTGAACCACCGGGCCCAGCTCGGGGAGACCCTCCTGACTTCCTCCGCGCTCGAGCTCGACGAACTCCAGGAACAGCGGTTCAAGCTCGACGCCGCTAAATCGGCCGCCGACGACGCCCGCGCCGCCGCGAAGGATGCGCGCGAGGAGGCGGCGCGCCAACTCGCCGACACCGAGGCCAAGGAGGACCGCGCCGAGCAGCTGCGCACCGACGTGGAGGGCAAGGTCGCTGCCCGGGACAAGGCCCGTGTCGCCGCGCAGAACGAGTTGAAGGCCGAGCAGGCCAGGCAGTCGGAACTGGAGGCCGAGGCGGCCGACGTCGACCGGCGCATCGCCGAGCGCATCGCCCGCGAGGAGGCCGCTCGCAAGGCCGCTGAGGAGAAGGCGGCCCGCGAGGCAGCCGCGCGCGAGGCAGCAGCGCGCGAGGCAGCAGCCCGCCAGTCAGCGGCGGCGAACAAGGCGGCGGCCGACAAGGCAGCCGCGAGCCGCGCAGCAGCGAACCGGGCCGCCGCACAGAAGGC
Source organism: Tessaracoccus rhinocerotis (assembly GCF_007197885.1). GTDB lineage: Bacteria > Actinomycetota > Actinomycetes > Propionibacteriales > Propionibacteriaceae > Arachnia > Arachnia rhinocerotis. The sequence continues at coordinate 132,426 of NZ_VKKG01000001.1, read as the reverse complement.
CGCGGCGCAGAAGGCGGCGACGCAGAAGGCCGCCGCATCCAGCTCCACCGGGTTCATGCTGCCGGTGAACGGACGTCTCAGCTCCCGCTACGGCATGCGGCTGCACCCCGTCCTCGGGTACCGCAAGCTGCACGATGGCACCGACTTCGCGGCCGCCTGCGGCACCCCGATCAAGGCCGCCGCGGCCGGCACGGTCGCTGAGCGCTACTACAACGCCGGCTACGGTAACCGCCTGATGATCGACCACGGCCGGATCAACGGCACCTACGTCACCACCGGCTACAACCACGCCACGAAGTACATCGTCGGCGTCGGCCAGCGGGTGAGCAAGGGTCAGGTCATCGGGTACGTCGGGACCACCGGCTACTCGACCGGCTGCCACCTCCACCTGATGGTGTGGCAGAACGGTTCGGTGACCAACCCGATGGCGAAGTGGTTCGGCTGAGCCCCTGTGGCATGATTGTCAGATGCCCAGGGAGACCGGACGCAAGCTGATTGCGCAGAACAAGAAGGCCCGGCACGACTACCACATCGGAGACGTGTACGAGGCCGGTCTGGTGCTGACCGGAACCGAGGTCAAGAGCCTGCGGCAGGGACGCGCCAGCCTGCAGGAGGCCTACGCCACCATCGACGACGGCGAGGTCTGGCTCCGTAACGCCCACATTCCCGAGTACGCCTTCGGGACCTGGACCAACCACGCCACCCGGCGCACGCGCAAGCTCCTGCTGCACCGCAGGGAGATCGAGAAGCTCGAGAAGGCCGTCGGGGACTCCGGACGCACCATCGTGCCGCTCTCGTTGTTCTTCTCCGACGGCTACGCCAAGGTCGAGATCGCGGTCGCAACGGGCAAGAAGGACTGGGACAAGCGCCAAACCATCGCGAAGCGGGACGCGGACCGCGAGGCACAGCGAGCGCTCGCCACGCGGAACCGCCTGCGCCGCTGAGGTGGTTGGCAGGCGGCCCGCGTCGGTCAGAGGGTCAGCTGACGGCGACGAGGTCGCAAACGAAGACCAGCGTCTCGCCCGGTGCGATGACACCGGCCGCTCCGCGGTCACCGTAGGCGAGGTGCGCAGGGATGGTCAGCTTGCGGCGGCCGCCCACCCGCATTCCGATGAGGCCCTGGTCCCAGCCCTGGATGACCTGTCCGGTGCCGGGACGGAACTGGAGCGGTCCGCGGCCCCAGGAGCTGTCGAACTCCTTGCCGTTGCTCCACGCGACTCCGACGTAGTGCACGTCGGCCAGGTCGCCGGGGGTGACCTCGTTGCCCTCGCCGACGGTGATGTCGTCGATCACGAGCTCCTTCGGAGGGGTTTCGGAGGGAATCTCAATTATTGGCTTGTCATTCATGTCGCAACCCTAGCCCGAGGGGTGGGTCCGGAGTCCACCCCGTCACCCTATGGGGTCGCTGCGGCTCCGGGATTGCTCAGGGCTGTCCCCGGTACGGATACCGTCCGGTGGAGGGGACAATGGAGTCCATGATCCACGACCCCTCGCGCCCCAACCTGGTGACCGATGAACAGCGCGACCGCGCCGTCGACTACCTCCAGCAGGCCTATGCCAAGGGGACCTTGGACGCGGAAGCCTTTGACGACAGGCTGGCGCAGGCGCTGACCGCCACCAACCGCAGCGAGTTGAACGCCTCCCTGCGGGGCATCGCACGGGTCGCGGACGTGAACGCCGGTGCGCTCGCCCCGGCCCCGATGGCCCTGCCGCCGGTGCCGCAGGGAGTTCAGAACGTCGGGGCCGGCCTGGTCCACCTGGCAGGTCTGCCCACCGGCTTCATCGCGCCGGCGATCACGAAGGCAGCGTCGGCGCCGGGCTCCAGGATCTGGTGGGAGGCCAGTCGGGCGCTGAGCTGGCAGGTGACGGCGATGATGGCGATGGTGGCGGTGCTCATCGGGTCGATCATCGTGGGTACCGGGACACCGGTCTTCCTGGCCGGCCTGGCTTGGTTCCTCGGGACGGTGTTCTTCTCGATCCGCGCCTTCAACGGTGACGACAGCACCGGGGGCCTCGAGCGGCTGATGCTGTTCCGCCCCAAGCTGCCGCCCCGTCGATGATTGGATCGGGGCACGTCGCTGCTAGAATGGGTGACGAACAACTCAACAGGGGGTGACTGGTTTCGACTTGGGACGGTAGTTCCAGGAGAAGCGGGCCGAGGATCCATGCCTATCTCGTTAACGCTGCATGGAAACCAATAAGTGCCAACAACAACCGCACTAACTTCGCTCTCGCTGCCTGATCAGCGACCGAAGGGTCAGCACGGGCGCGCCTTCCGCTCGTAACCTGGCCTCATTCAGAAGGCTTGCTGAGTAGCACGGGGATCTGGGGCTACTCGGGACTCAACAGATTCTGGGCTCGTCTGCGACATGCCGACGTGAGTGCAGGAGCCAAGCAGAACGCCTAGTCGGCTGCGCCCGGAGAAGACCTGGTTCGCCTCTTGAGGACGCGGGTTCAATTCCCGCCACCTCCACCCCTGCCCCTGCCAACATCCGTTGGCAGGGGTTTTTACTTGTCAGAGTGCATTTGGCGTTCTGTCCAAGGGGACATAGACACCCTCGAATGGACTCAAAAGGCCATCCGATTGGTACCTAGGTACCCCACCCAGTTGAGGGCCCGCGTAGACTCCTGATCAACTCAGGAGGTGGGTCGCGTGCCTTTGGAAGTGCTCCCGATGGGGGTGTCGATCGTTTATCGTAATCGCCGACGCGTACGGAATGGGGTTCCGGAGACCTACCAGAAGAAGCTCTACCAAGTCCGAGTCACGTGGCTGGGACGCCGAGAGTTCGTAGGTCGCTATGATCACCTCACCGATGCCAAGCACGCCCTAACTCTCGCGCAGGCCGACATCCTCCGCGGAGTCTTCACTCCGCCCCGCGCCATCCGTGAGGCAAGGAAGGCCGAGGAGGAGGCGGCGCGCATGGCTCGGTTCAACAGCACGAGCGTTGCCGACCTTGCAGAGCTCTGGGTCGAACACGTCAGGCGGATGGGACGCAAGGAATCTACGCTCTATACGTATCAGAAACGCATCGACGCTCAGGTCCTACCGACGCTGGGACACCTGCCAGTCGATGCCGTGACACCCCAGGCCGTTCAAGATTGGTACGACGAACTGGATCGAAACCACGGCAACGGAGTCAGCCGAGGCGCCTACATGATGCTGTCTGGGATGTTCACCTACGCCGCCGGGAAGGCGAAGGGGCAGCCCTACGGGTTTACCCCTCTGATTGCCGAAAACCCGTGCCGCGTTGTGGGAGCGACGAAGCACAAGCCGGTCCGGCCCGGGGCGGCTAGCGACAAGGTCATCACGGACGCACAACTAGGAGAGTTGGCCCAGGCCATGCCTGCCCTGGAAAGGTTGGCCGTTCTGCTGGGGGGATGGCAGGCGCTGCGAATCGGGGAGGTCCTGGGGCTGCAGCGTCGTGACGTGCAAGGTGAGTGGCTGACCGTGGCACGGCAACTTCAGAGCCGCGGGCAGGGATTGCGAATTGACATTCCGAAGACTGAGGCGGGGATCAGAGAGCTTCCGATTTTCCCAGCAGTGGCTCAGGCCTTGAAACCGCATCTGGAGAGTCACGTTGGCGATGCAGATGATGCGCCCCTGTTCCCGCGAACTGGTCGTGGGGATGTGCCATTACACCCAAACGTGCTGCGTCGGCACTTCACCGCGGCGGTGAAGTCGACCCACGGGATTCCAGACACGTTCGTGTTCCACGGTCTACGCCATACCGCCCTCACTCGCTTGGGTCAGCGAGGGGCCACGCTCGAAGAACTAAAGAAGTTCGCGGGCCACCGCGACAGTGCCACAGTTCAGCGCTACCAGCACGCGACGAGAACTCGTCTTGCGTCCCTTGTAGCGGATGCGATGACGAATAAGTAAGGATCCGGAGCATCCCTGGCCCCGATCAAGACCGGGGAGATGCCTCAGTGCACGTGGCGCCTTGGACCATTGCGCCGGTGGGCGGTGTTGCTGACCACAGGTTTGGCTGCAGCCTCTGAGGGCATTGCTCAGACCGGCCTGCATGTACAGCGGTTGCGGCTTGGCCACGACAGGCTGTGCAATGACGCCACGTTCATCACGTGTCCAGAAACCAAGTTTCGCCGACCCCAGAGTCCGTGGGCCATAGGTAGTTAGCGAGATCCGATCATCCGACGCTCCGCGACGGTCTCTGCGACTTCCAGCTGAGCTGGAATCGAGTGCCAAGTGCGTGGGTCGCGACTCTGAGGGGAGCCATCAGCATGGACAAGGCGGGATCAGTGGTCAGAAGAGCCCGACGCTGGGCAACGCTGCATCAAGCGGCAACATACTTGAACTGCCACCCGAAGACGATCTCTCGGCGATTGACTGACGGAACGCTGAGCCGATACAGAATTGGCCGGAGGCTCCTCGTCGATTTGGACGAGGTGGACGCCGTCCTCGAGACCAGTTCTTACCGGGCTCCGCAATCGCGGCGTTCGCGATGATTACATCCAAGCAGAAAGAGGCGCACTCGCAAGCACGGTCAACGACCAAAGGTCCAAGCTTTCGTGGGAGTTCTGAGGATCCTCTCGTCCGTTGTCGGTCAGGCATCTGATGTTGACTTAGCCGATCGGTGCGCGTCCCTGCGTACCTGCTGCTCCACGAGTATAGTTCGTCAGTTGAAAGCACGGATCAGGCGCGGCCTATGTCGCGCTCCGCGGCTCACCCCGTTGGTTAGGTGCCGAGTACTGCGCGAGGCTCTACCGATATGGCGGTGCGCCACTCTGTGGAGGAACAGAAGGAGGCCCCGGTGGCACGAGAAATTGGTGCGCACATGATGCTGGTCGAATGGCTGTTCGTGGAGACAGTCGCCGACCTGCGCGACCGTAGTCACGACCCAGCCTCGCGAAGCCGGTACGAGTTGCTAGGCATTGCACCGTTGCTTCGGAAGCTTCTCACCGATCGCGGCGACCCCCTTGATCACAATCATCCGGCGGGCACGACATGAGATCAGACCAAGATATCGAATTCTACCGTGGCAGGCAGCTGACGGTACAGACGAGTCGCTCAACTATCTGATCCGCCTGAGCGGCCCCGAGCTTGTGGGCGATGCAAAGACTGACGCACTGACGGTGGATCAGTTCCTGGCGGCAAGAGTCGGGCTGGTCGAGGGCCGGGACCTGTCCGTAAAGCAGGTCATTCGCTACTACGCCCACGTCGAGGGTGGTGTCCACCTCGGCGATCCGGATGAAGATGGTCAAGAAGCGATGAGCTGTATGGCTCCCGTGCTGCTGGGAAACACAACCGGACAGATCGAGATTGTTGGATACCTCGGGCAGGTCGTCGTCGACGCACTAACCCCTCTGTGCGACTCGATCCTCACTTCGCCCACGATCGTCCCAGCGATGCACCGCCTTAACAGCTCCGGCTTCTACGACCACCACTGGACCGCGAAGCACCACGCGAAGCAGCGACCGAAGACACTTGAATGACAGGGCCCGCAGCGGCATGAGTCCGGTGCTTACTGCACCATCACCCCCGGTCCGCTCTCGAGGTCATCAGCTATCAGGTTCGTGTTGCGGGCAGATGATCGGCGCCCCCACTGAGTCTCGACGGTGCATGCACCCCCGGGCAATGCGCCCGAGGCGGCTTACGCGAGAGCGCCAGGGTCGGCTCTGGCGGTAACATACGCTGTTGACACGTCCGGGCTTGATGACATCTTACTCGGGGCATCGAGTGGGCTTCGGGAGAGTGGGTAGAGTCCAGGTGCGTGGGCGACGTTGGCGCTGGGCGGGGCGTGGCGCCGGGTGCCGCCCTAATGCGCATCGCTACACTCAAAGAGGAACCTGGCAGACCCGGTCAGGACCACAATCATCGCCGGAGGAGGTCAGGCCGTGGCAACCAACGATCAGCTCAAGGCGCTCGTGAAGAGCCACGCCGACGGTGACGACCCGCAGTTCTACTCGGTCGCGATGCAGGTCGCGGCGAAGGCGGCCCGATCGGGGCAGGCAAAGTTCGCACAGGACCTCCGCGACCTCGTCGACGGCCTGCGCAAGCGAAGTGCCGCGCCCTCCCGTGTGGCGTCGGTGGTCCCCGTAACTCAGCCCCGCGGCGAGCTGAGCTCGCTGCTGACCGTCAGCTACCCAGACGCACGACTGGGTGACCTAGTCCTGTCTGATCAACTGGCGGAGCGTCTGCGGCACGTCCTACTTGAGCAGCGTCAGCGGGACATGCTCGTGCGGCACGGCCTCAGTCCTGCGCGCAGGCTGCTGTTGATCGGACCTTCCGGCACCGGGAAAACCTCCACCGCTCGGGTGCTGGCCGGCGAGTTGGGGCTTCCGCTGTTCGCGATCCGCCTAGACACGATCATCACGAAGTTCATGGGGGAGACTGCCGCGAAGCTGCGGCTGATCTTCGACGCGCTCGTCGAGACACGCGGGGTATACCTGTTTGACGAGGTCGATGCCCTCGCTGGCGACCGGGCTGCGGCCAACGACGTTGGCGAGATTCGCCGGGTGCTGAACTCGTTTCTGCAGTTCCTCGAAGAGGACATCTCGGAGAGCGTGATCGTGGCGGCGACGAACCATCCGCAGCTGCTGGACAACGCGCTGTACCGACGGTTCGACACCGTCATGGATTTCACGTTTCCCGACGACCTCAGCGCCGAGGCGGTTATCAGGAATCGGCTCACGCTGTTTCACATCGGCAACCTCACTTGGCCACGCGTGCTGGACGCCGCCCGCGGACTCAGCCATGCCGAGATCGCCACCGCCGCCGAGAACGCGGCGAAGCGTAGCGTCCTCGCAGGCCGGACGCGGGTCCTTACCGGCGACCTGGTCACTGCTCTCGGGGAGAGATCCCGATCCGGTTCGGGTGGCCGGGGAGAGTAGGGCGGATGGCTGAACGTGACCGTCCCCACATAGTCGTGCCGACGGACCCCCGACCCGAACCCTTCACCATCCCCACCGGCGGCGGCAACGACGGCGCCGGATTCTCGGGCGACCGGCGCCGGCACGGCGCGGCACTTGTCCAACAGTACGAAGATGCGGTCGCGGCTGAACCCGATGCACCAGAGGTCGAAGGCACCTATCTCTCCTTCCTGTCCTTCTCGGGCCTTGAACTCGCGCTGGAGAGCCTGGACGTGCAGCGTCTAGGTGAACAGCCGGAGCTGGTCGCGGTGCGGGAGGCGGACTCCGCCAATGGGCCCGTTCAGATCGCGACCGTAGACATCCCCGACGGTAAGAAGGAGTACTTCCTCAAGCGGCTCAGCCAATACGTCGACTCGGCAGACGAGGACACGGCGCGTAACGCCACCCTGGTAGAGGGCATCCAATCCATCCGCCGGGCGACGATCCGCGAGCTGTGGACGGACGCGGATGACGCCTACCCGGACGAGCCTGGGGGAGGTCAGATGGTGGGAGGTCTGGCTGCGCAAGCGTGACGGCCGCGAACTGGGGCGGTTCACCGCCTTCGCCGCGGCGCATTTGCTCCGAACCAGCGATCATTATCTCGGCTTCGGCGACAGGACCGTCGTGCTGGTCCGTGCGACGGCGGATCAGCTCGCCGAGGCCTTCCGGTTGCTGGATGACATAGCTGAGCTGCGACAGGCTGGTGGAGGCTCTCAAACCAGTGAAGGATGGGAGTTTTGGCACCACCGAGGAAGTACAGCGTCGAGTTCCAGCAACGGGCGACGCGGATGGCGTTGGACGCGAGGAAGGACCCGGAGACGAGTCGTGGCGCGATCTAGCGGGTCGCTGACCAGTTGGGAGTTGGCCGAGGCCCTGGACTCGCTGTTCAAGGCCGAGTGCATCCGCAACCTAGCCATGCGCCCTGCAGGCGGCTGGAAGAACGTCTCCGACGTCGAAATCGCAGTGGCCGAGGACATCGACTGGTACAACCACCGACGACTCCACGGAGAACTCGGCCACGTCCCACCCAACGAGTTCGAGACCAACCACTGGTCCCAACACCACACCAACCACTACCGTGAAGACAAGGTTCTCACGAAGACCGGAACCAACTAACGGAGTCTCCACCAAACCTGGGGCGATTCACCCTCCTGAGTTCGACAGGTTTGGTGGCAGCGTCGACCGGACGGGCAGACAAGACGTTGGTGGGACCTCTAGGCCAAGCTCCTATAAGGTCATGTCCGCCCGGTCGGCGTCACGTTCGTACCCACTCGGGAAGTGGACAGATGAGATTAGAGACACCAGTGAACTGGGCCAGTCAGAGTCCAGAGTCACCCCCCAAGCAGGCCCTACCATTCTCAACGCCAGTGCTTCTGCATCGACCCGCCCAGGGAGTGAGGCATGGTCCGAGCGGCGTCTGCGATGATGAACGCATCCCGGGCGTCGGTCTTGGCGTTGCCGGGATAATGCTCCGCGGCGCGGTGCAGCGCCAGCCCGGGAAGGTAGGCGACGGGATGCCCTTCCATCGGGCAACGGCGATCGGCAGCGCTCCGATCGTGTTGGGCTGGTCGACGATCACCAACACCCGGCCATGTGCGAGCAGTTTGCTGAACAGCCCCTAGAGTTGAGTCCGGGCTGCGGCAGGGGCTTGTCCAGGATCTTGCGTCCGGCAGCATCCAGAGCACAGGCATGGTGGGCCTGTTTTACCCACATCCAGCCCGCACCAAATCTCAAACCCTGGTCCGTCCATTACGGCCACCATCCTTCCCCATCCATGTTGGATGGTCGTCGGTGATGGTGAAGCGTCAGTTGCCGGCACCCACGTTACGAAGAGACCTCAGGAGGCCATGTCCCTGTCAGCGGTCAACCTGACGCCACCAAGCTGGGCGACCCCCCTCGGATCAGGCACAGGACAGGGGCAGTAAGTCATACCCAGCCGACGACCACGACCCCAATCGGGGCTAGCACCAAGTTAACGGGGCTCGATTCCGGAGTTCTCTTGATTCCCGTCGAGGTGGCACAAGCTCAGGATAGGCTTTGGGCATGAAGAAATCTATGGTGGTACTGGGAGTCGTCATGGCTGCCCTCCTCGCCGGTTTCGTACTCCCAGCTGAGCCCGTAGGGGCCGCGAACCACTCGGTTCGCTTCGTCGAACAACTTCCCATTCCTGAGTCTTCCGCTCTTGCAAGTGCTGCGTCTGAACTAGAACCTGGTTCCGAAGCGGCCAAAGACTTCGAAGCTGCTATGGTCCCCCTGCGTGACATCCTGGATGAGTACAGTTCGAATTTTGCCGGATTCGTTGCGGACTGGAGCAACAAGGGCAAGTACATCGTTAACATTGTGGACCGAACTGGTCCAGGCGCGAACGAACTGGCCGAGTTGATTTCAGAGTATGGTCCGCATCTGTTCGAACTTCGAGAGGTGCCCATGTCGGATGACGAAATCCTCCGTAAGATGGACAGTCTCGCGGTTGGGGATCATTCTAAGCAGCTCCTTGCCGCGCTCACTGAAATGTACGCCGATGAGGCCACAGGGACCGTGATGATGACCTTGGATGAGAACATGGTGACGATCAAGGACGACGCCAAAATTTTCATCGAAGACCGAGACGAACAACGATCCGCTCGAGTGTCAGAGGTCAATCTGCGTGGAGTCGCTAACAGTGTCGGTATGGACTTTGTGATTACCCTCAAGCCGAGAGAGCAAGTCACTCCAGCCAGCACGCGCACAAACTCAAGTGCTCCGTACCGCGGAGGGGCTTGGATCCGCACCACACGCACGCTCCCAGATGGCACCGCTGGGCTTTGCTCTTTGGGTATGCCGAATTTGCGACTAAACGGTGTCAACTACGTGTCGTCAACGGCCCATTGTGCATACGGGGTATTCAACCAGCCGTGGGCGACCTCGTTTCTGGGAGAGAACGGTTCTCCTCTGGGTACAGTGTTTGCCAACTCGAACACGGCTGGATATGGGCCGCAGATATATGGAGAGTGGCTCCTGATTCGTGCAAGTACGTCTCTCACTGCGTTCACAGGACCTGCATTAGGCAGCACTGCCACTTCCGACTTGACGGGGGCCGACTTCGCCGCGGTTGGCGAGAATGCATCAGTCTGTACTAGTGGGCGTACTACCGGCGGCCGTTGCAGGCTTCGGATCTTGCAGCGACATGTCTACAAGACCATGCCCTTCAAGACCACGCCCAGTAACTCGGACCCCACAGTCAACGTCACCGTTGCCCGTCTAACTCAGGCAAAATACGACCCGGGCTGGAACGGGGTCTATACTTGCGGGGGGCCGTATTTCGGCGACTCAGGTGGTTTGGCATTCTACGACGACTCGGTGAGACCAGGAAAGAAGTGGGGCTACGGCATGTTCCAGAGCTTTACCACGCCAAGTAGCAACACCAACTGCACCTACTACATCCAGGAGCTGAATGGTATCCGCGCCAAGTACCCGGCGATCACCGTGGGCGCCTGAACTGCGATCCACTTTAACAGTGGGTGCACTGGTCGTCGGGTTACTCCTCGGGGGCTGCACTTCTCCGAATTCGCGTAGCGACTCACCGCCCCCGCCGGTGGAGTCGCTGCCGGTGAGGACGTCAGTCGAGGTTTGCGATGCCGTTGCCGGACGAGATTCCACGGCAGGGGCTGCGGTGCCCGTGGAGGAAGGTGCAGTGAGGGCTTGGTTGTGTGGCGACTTGGGGTCAGTCGGCCTGCATCACCCGATGGGCCACAGGGGTCCCAGAGAGCCACTCGTGTACGATGTCCAGAGTGCCGTAGACAAGTACCAGTCTCTACCGAAGCTCGACGATCTGTCCTGCGCAGGCACGCAAACAGTGGTCTTCACTCTCCTCCTTGAGTACGACGACGGGCGTGAAGCTCGGGTTGACGGAGATCTGGGTGCTTGCGGCATGATCGGGGACGGGCACACCCTCAGCGATGAGGGAGGATTATTCTTGGAACATGTGCTGGGTCTTTGGGAGGCACAACGTGTAGCCGGGTACACCTATCCTGAGGAGGAGGTTGGTGAGTGCGCCACCGCCAGCCTCATCCGAGCAGCAGCGACCGAAGCCGTAAGGGGCGTCTGGTGTTCCCGTGACATGGCCGTGGAAACCCGGGGGGGAGGCGGATCCTGGTTGCAGGGCAGCCCGATCCCGGCTGATGTCCTGCATGAGATCTCGGAGGAAATTGGGACAGCCACGGATCCCGCCCCTTCGGACTGGAACACCGAGGCGTTCATAATGCTTGAGGACCAGTACGGCGATGCCGTTGCGCTCGAGTGGCTCGGCAGCCGCGGCTACGCCTTCAACGACGGCGGAGGTCGGACGGCGTTCGTCCCCTCTGCGGAGTTGGCCGCGGCGTTGACCCGATTGCGCCAGTCCTGAACTGATGCCAAATCACGGTTCCATGGAAACAAGCGAGGCCGCAAACCTGGTTCCCTTCTCCGCGAACACGATCTGCGCCTTGCTGTTCTGGCCGGGAGGCTGGGCACGCGCGCGGCGCGGTCAGAAGGTGGGCGACGTTGCAGGATGCGGCAAGGTACGTGAGCTGTCATCCGAGGACGATCACTCGTCGTTTCGGGGATGGGACCTTGAGTCGGTATCGCCTGGGGAGGAAGGTAATAGTGGATCTGGACGAGTTGGATGCGGCCCTGTGCGCGACTTCCTTCCGCATGCCGCTCGAGGCCGGCCGCTGATCGCCTCTGAACTGGGCGGGAGCAGGCTAGGTGATGTGCCGAGGGTTGGGCAAGGGCTTGATATCAGCCTTCTGTGGTGGTTTGGCAGTGGCTGCCCCGCTGGAGTGACCCCTTGTGTGCTTAAACTGCCGGAACGACTGTCCGTGGCAGGACTAGCCGGCCGTGTCAAGGGTTTCCAGCGGCACCGTGGTCTGGTGGGTCGGGAGGGTTTCCGACGGTGAGCAGAGCAGCTCACGTAGATTGCCTTGGTGCTGGGATCTCCCCGGACCATGCTGATGCGCGGTGGCCATCGTTGGTTTCTTCGCATTTGTGAGATTCGGTTTCACTGTAGGTACCCGTCGGCGGGATATAGGGACTATGGGCATCACGAGGGCTGCCAGCGTCGCCGAGGAATCCGAGCGCGCCACCGATACCAAGACCACACCCTCTGGCGAGCCTGGGGCCTGTCGGATTCTTTGTGTAAGTGGCCATGGCTTCAGTTGAGACCTAGGCGGTCGCCGTAGGTCAGTGATAGGACGTTGAGGATGTTCTTCCAGCCGGCGATCTGGCCGGTGGGGTTGGCCCGGTTCGGGCGTCGTTCGCGAACGGTGAGGTAGAGGACCTTCAAAGCGGAGGCCTCGTCTGGGAAGTGCCCACGACGCCGCACCGCGGCCCGGAACCTCGAGTTCAACGACTCGATCGCGTTCGTGGTGTAGATCAGGGACCGGACCTCGGAGGGGAAGTCGAGGAACGGCACGAACTCGGTCCAGGCGCTGCGCCAGGACCCGATCATGGCCGGGTACTTGGGTTGCCACTGCTGCGCGAACTCCTCGAACCGGTCGGTCGCTTCGTCGACGGTGGCGGAGGTGTAGATGCCCCGCAGTTGCCGGGTGATGGTCTGCCAGTGCTGCCTGGCCGAGTACCGCAGCGAGTTCCGGACCAGATGCACCACACAGGTCTGCACGACCGCGAGCGGCCAGATCGCCGAGATGGCCTCTGGTAGGCCCTTGAGGCCGTCGCAACACACGATGCATGCGTCCATGATGCCGCGATTCTTCAACTCCGTCAGCATATTCATCCATTGTTTCGCCCCCTCGCCTCCGGTGGGGCCGACCCACATGCCCAAGACGTCACGAACACCGTCGAGATTGACGCCCATCGCCACGTAGACGGGCCGGTTCGCGACCTGCCCCTCACGGATCTTCAACACGATCGCATCAATGATGATCACCGGATACACCTTGTCCAGAGGTCGGCTCTGCCACAGCTTGAGGTCCTCTGCCACCTTCGACGTCACCGCCGAGACAGTGTCGCGAGAGATACTGGTGGCATAGATCTGTTCCAGATGAGCTGCGATGTCTCCGGTGGTCATGCCCTTGGCGTACAAACTCACCACCTGGTCATCGAAGCCTGACAACCGGCGTTGGTGCTTGGCGATGATCTTCGGATCGAAACTGCCGTCCCGGTCCCGGGGGACCTGGACCGTGAGCTGCCCGATCTCGGTGGTCACCGTCTTCGGAGACGACCCGTTGCGGGAGTTGCCGCGGTTGCGGCCATCTGGGGCGTGCTTGTCATAGCCAAGATGGAGACTCATCTCCGCCTCCAACGCAGACTGCAACACCTGCCTAGTCAACGCCGAGAGCAGCCCTCCTTCGCCGGTGAGTGCGATCCCACGCTCACCCGCCGCCGATACCAGCTGCTCCGCCAGACCGGTCAAGTCAGGCTCCCTGACCGCAGGCACGCCGGAACCGGCCTCGTTGCTGATGCTGTTGTTGTTCATGAACAAATGCTCCGCTCCCCACGGCCAAACCGTGGATCACGCCACACCAGTTACACAAAGTTCCCGACAGGCCCTCTCCCGGGGTGGCTCTCCAATGCATAAGCCCTCCTATGACGGCAGCATGGTCCTACTCCCAGACGGTACTACCGTTGGACTGCGACTCACTTCCAAGACGGGGGGAAAGACCCTAGACGTCGCTGTTCCAGATGGGCCTCGGCTGAGGGTGCACTACGATGGCTAGTATGGATCGTGAACGTACGCTGCGCGAGGAACTGTTGTCTCACGCGGCTGAGGATTGGCTCGACCCAGGTTGGGTCCTTCAGATCGTGCGAGAAACGGGGATCAGGGATAGCACAGTATTGCGCGATCTCTCTTGCGGTTTGTTGGCGGGTCTCGTTGTAGACGGGCTGATCGTTCTCGGTGACCTCAGGGCGGGACAGTATCATCCTTGGCAGTTGACACCAGAAGAGTCAATTCTGCGCTTGATCCGAGAATGGCGGAGCGAGCCAGGCACTTCGGGAAACCAACTGGGGGGTCTGTTCTGGGTCGACGTAACCGAATCGGGTGAGTCGATAGCTAAGAGCGTTTGGCGTCGCGAAGGGGAGGCAAGATGATGCCGTGTTGCCAAGTAGTCGGGAATTGAGAATCTGTTTAGGAACTCAGTTCGGAGCCACTGCTATCTCGACGGGGGCCTCCCCTTTGTCGGCGCGGCCAACTGGGTTCCACTGAACTTTTGGTTCTTGGCAGCGGAGGTTCGGGTTAAGTGAACGCGTCATTCATGGGGCGATGTGTGGCGAAGTTTGGTTAGGAACACGCTCGACTCTGCCGACGTAGGTCCGTTCGAGATAGCGTGGAGTGAGGCTGACTACACAAGCATCGACGTGGACACCGACTGGACTCTGGATGTTCAGGACGGTGCATGGCTCCCTATGCAGAGGTGACTGAGGAGGAGTCTGTGCAGCTTGCTCGTGAGGTTGGGCTGTGGGTGCCTGTCCAGGACGAGCGACTCGCCGGTATCGTCGGGCTTTCTGTTTTCGCGACGAACTTTGAGGTCGACGAGGTTGGAGAGCTTCAAGGTATCAACCTCGAATTCGGTGACACAGTCTTGCTGGCACGAGTCTTTGGAGGGGATTTGCATTCTGCACTCGAGAGTCGCTGCCGGTCGTGCCTCGCAGTAGCTCCAAGGACAAGGTCCCGTAAGTAGGCGGAGTTTTGGTCGAGTTGGGGCGTGAAGGCTGGAACCAAGTCTCAAGTGGAAGGCATGGGAGTTCGGGATGATTCATTCAAGGATATGGCGCTACCCGATTATGCCGACCGTGCCAACTGACTGGACCACAAGAGATCTGGCGTACTTCAAGTAGGAGTTCCCTAACGTGAACATGGGGCTGAGTAGGAGCGGCGCCTTGAGGGCATTAAATGACAGTTTGGTCAGCTGGGGAGGAAGAGAAGTGACTCCGGAGCAGATTGCGCTCATCCATGGACTTGTCCATATTGGCACCCCTCCAGCACCGAGGGTTTCTCCTGAGGAGTTCCTGGAAGGTTCCGAGAACTCCGGCATGAGGGGGACGTGACAGAAAACCGCCGGCTCAACGGACGCCGTCTGTCGTGACAAGGGAGCCGGCAATTGCGGAGTGGCTATCAGATGGGCCGCTTCCAGATGTCTGACAGCTCCAGATTCAGCCCTTCTGTACTCAACTCCTGCTCGACGTCAGCGAAGCGCTCATTGGCTCGGTTGCAGATGGCCGTAGCCGCGACATAGCGAGCCCATGGGGCGCTGTCATCGCCGCACCCTTCGAGTAGGTCGGAGGTGATTCGCAGGTAGCAGAGGATCGCCGCCTGCCCGGGGTCCGCCAATCCCTTGTTGGTGTACCCGCTGAAGTACACGTGTCCGTCAGGGCCGGGGAATGTGTTGAGCACACCACCTCGGGCGTTGCCGTGGACTTCGTGGCTGAACCAGACATAGTGCGGGTACTGACCCCACAGCGAGGTCCGTTGCACCAGATGATGGAACGTGGAGCCCTTTCCATCAAGGTTCGCCCAACCGTTGAGCTTGCTGATACCCGGATGCCGGGCCTCCGCTTCGTCGGCCCGCTGTTTGAAACTGGCCATCTCCTCCGGTGTGAAGTCGTTCTCATAGATGCCGCTGTCCATGTATCCGGTTGCGTCTAGGTGTCGCTGGTGCTCGGAGTAGGCGAGGAACCGAGGTGCGAGTCTTGGATCAGCCTGTATCAGCTCGGAATGGACTGCGAGCTCGAACAAGGTCCGCGCCCGTGCGGCGGCCGCCTTGGGGAGCCCGTCGCGCAGGAGGTGGAAGACTTCCAGTGCTACTCGTGTGCCCTTGGCGTGAAGCCCTGCGAGTACCTCTCTCAGGTCCGGGTCTGCTTCCGAATCCATCTTCAGCATGCCGCCGATCTCACTGAGTTCCCTCCAAGCGGTGAAGTAGAGTGCCAGCGGCGTCGACCACCATTGCCAGAGGCGCTCTTTGAAGTCGCGGTGCGTCCGGTCGTGGTTTTCGATCTTCTGATCTAGGTCAGTGACCATGTCAAGCCCGGCCTGTCGTATAGCCCCAGCTGCTGCCCGCTCTGCTTCCGTGCTTGTTTCGTCCACGATACCTCCAATGGATGTGGTCCACAGTCTGTGGAGTAGCGTATCGACGTTGGCCGACAACGTCTTTGCGCCCTCGTCGCGCCATTACGACAGCGCTGGGCCGCGATCACTGAGGAGCATCATCGAGCCCAGAAAGCAATTGTTGCCAAGGACTCGCCGGGCCTGGGCATGGATCGGTGATGTCATACCAGTTTCCCAACCTGCTTCGGCCCGGGACCGAGTGGCAAGCACCCCTGTCCGGCCGGGGCAGTGGGCCACCCCAACGTCGTCTGCGTCGTTGGTGTGCCCAGTAGGGACGGTCAAAGTGCTCCAACGCCCGTCTGCGCGACTCACCTATGCCCATGCTTTAGGGCTGGGATGAGCGATGGGAAGGGGCCCAACCGAAGCTGATGTCACCGTTCGTCCGCCAGCAGAATCCAATAGTCAAGCCTGCTGGTGGAGGTTGAGCGCGACTAGCTGTTGGAGCACGGGGCTCGGGCGCTAGCGCACGCGAGGCCTCTGGCGTGGGTCATACTGTCAGTGGCAGCGGGGTAGAAGATTCGGTCATGGCAGAGTTTGACGAAATCACATTCGGGGATGCGGTTCCTTCCAACAATCCCGAGACGTCCAAGCTGGAAGAGTCCGTGCGGGACTTCTTGCTGTCCGCCGGCTACGGGTTAAGCGCGGAACGGCTCGGCATTGTGTGCCATCACCCGGACCGGAAGGGTCAGGCTCTGGTCCTCACCCCAGCCTTGTGTTCCCGGAGCACAGGATGGCAGTCGAGGTGGATCCCTGCAATCCAGTGGAGAGGCACGGCTATAGCCACCACGGGGAGGAGGAGAAGGACCGCCTCCGCAACGAACTCCTCGAGACTGTCGGGGTGGACTGTCATCACACTCCGGATCGGCGCCGAGGCTGGCGGTGAGATTGGTGATCGTGACGTCCTGGTGGAGTCGTCAGGATTCACCAAGGCAGCCCAGAGCGCGCTAGTCCAAGCCATAGAGGACTTCCAACACGGGTGGCCCGCCCCTGTCAGGTTCGTCCCTAAGGGGAAGTCGCCTTCCCCAGCGAAGCGGCCCTCACATGTGGTGAACATCGGCGAGTTCAACTATTCCCACGACGGGCACTTCTTCACCTGGGTGCCGTCGCTTGACGACTCAACGAGGATGAAGCTGCGGCTGTGCGCCGGCGGTCGATACCTGTACACCCATGATGGCCGCAAGTCCCGGTTCGTGGCAGAAGTCGGACTTCAGGATGTGTCCAGTCAGGACTGGAAGGCGGTCCTGACCGAGATTCTCGCCAGCCGAGACCCCGAGGCTTTGGATGGTGAGAAGTGGCCTTGGGGGCCGACGTTGCTCGTCCCCGGCGATCCAGCGCATGACCTTTCGGCTGAGTTCGTGAAGGCGTGTGAACGGAAGGGTTGGATGGACGATCCGGCGTTCGCGTTCACCGTCAGTGGGGACACAGTGGCCGAGTACAGCGAGGCGCAACTCATCTCCCACGATGGTGTCGTGGTGGCGCAGCTGCATCGCGGGGCCGCCGAGGCCGGGTACCGCATCGCGGTCGGTGAGAGCCGTCGCGGATCCTTCGGGCCATATGAGGAATACGTCATTTCCCGCGTGCCACGATAATCCTGATACGGACCATCCATCCAACCACTCTGGGATCACCGGTTCGACTCGGACGGTCCCCGTCTGAACCGCTCCAGGTGAGACCCTTCATCCCAAGGATGACCGGCGGGAGATTCCTGACGTTCAGTCCCACGGGTCACCTCGAAGAGCCTCGGAACCCGGTCAAGCCTAGGACCAAAGCACCTACTGCCGCAGCAGCCGATCTGGCCTTGTGACTAGGATCTTTTCACCTTCCTGCGCAGCAACCCGAAGGTGCGCATAGCGACGCCTTGGATTGGCGCTGTAGTCAGCGCGGGGGCCGCTCTGCCACAGTGAGGAAGAGCGTGGCGGATGCGAAGAACGGTTGTGTTCTGAGGTGTGTCAACCATGCATCTGCTTGCTTGGTCTTGAGGTAGCCCGCCTTGACCGCGCGGTCAGTAACCCTTGCAAACCCGAAGACCTGATCTGCCTCTATCACATCGGTGTATACCGCAGTGACTGGAACCACTCGGGATGCGAGCAAACCTGCGGTCGTGCACAACGCTGGGAGTTGCCGGCCGATCCGCGAGTTACGCACGACCCGGTCAACGATGAACGCGCGGTAGGATGCCACGGTCGAATTGTCAGGGTGGTCAACCACCAAGGTTTCCCAATCGGGCTCAGCGAACCCCACGATCCCGCCCGGCTTGAGGACTCGACACACCTCGCGGACCACCCGGGCTGGATCCTCGACGTGTTGCAGAACCCTGTCGGTGTGCACTCGATCGAGGCTGTCATTCTCGACCGTGAGCTTGTGTGCGTCTCCCTCCGCTACAGCCACCTGGGGCCAACGCACGGTGGCGCGGAGCGCTTCTCGGACAGCGTCCGCGTCATGATCAACGCCAAGTACGGTGCCGTTGTGGCCCACGGCCTCGGCAAAGGCTGGCAAGTCGGCACCGGGTCCACAACCGAGGTCCAGAACATCATGTCCTGGCCTCAGAGCCATCTCGTCAAGTGCCAGACGCTTATAGGCCTGACCAAAGTCGGACACAGCCAAGCGGGACAGGTAATCGTGAGGACGGTTTTCTTCCAGAGTAGTCATGAGACCAGTATGGGCCGCGTATCAGTCGACCAGACCTGTGGTTCCGCAGGTCGTTCGATTGGCTCAGCGCTCCTGCTCCCGCCTGCACGGCTTCGAACATCGCCTGAAGCTGGGGACGCCTTGGTTACCACGGCGGGGACCTCTTGTGCGCCGACGAGATCTCGGCTCGCGCCAGGGGTAGACGCGCGTGACGCATCGGTCAACGCGGATGCCAATCGTGGGCCTTTCGTCCGGGAGTGCAAGAGGTGTGTGCCACTTCAAAGGTCAGGGGGTACGCCGGGGGTACGGCTACGTAGCGTGATGGGCGGGGAGTGGCTGTGGTGGGCGGAAGGTCCTTGTAGCGCGCTCGTGGTTTTGGAGGATGGCGGTCTGGTGTCTTTTCGTCGATCGGAGACGGGGTTGCCTGGCTCGGCGGTAGGGTTGAGGGTTGACCTGTTCGGTGATGATCGACTGGAGTCAATGTTGTCGGGGATTCCCAGAACAGCAGCCTCAAGGAACCAGAAGAAGCACCCGCTACGAGTAGAGGATCCGAAATGATGCGCAAGACCCAAGTCATCTTGATCGATGACCTCGACGGCAGCTCTGCTGACCGCACCATCCAGTTCAGCCTGAATGGTTCCGCCTTCGAAATCGACTTGAGCGAAGCCAATGCGCAGAGGCTAGAGAAGGCCATGGCGCCGTTCATCGATAAGGCATCCAAGGTCACTCGCGGCGCGAGGAAGGGCCAGCGTCCCGCAGTCGAGGGACGCAGCTTTTCCCAGGCAGTGAGGCTCTGGGCAAAGGAGCAGGGCATCACTGTTCCCGATCGCGGACGAGTCCCCAACGGGGTCATCGACCAGTACAACGCCGCTCACTGACCGCGACACCAAGCAGGGGTTCGGTGAGAAGGCGGGCGGCTGACTTGGGGTTGAGGGAGGCGGTGATCAGTTCGCGGTCTTGGAGATGCGATCGCCGTTAACCCATTCATGCACTGGCCCGGCGTTGTGCATGTAGAGCAGTAGCCCCTGCCATCTGCCGTCTACTTGACGTCGGTCGGTCACCAGGGCGGGGACGGTGCCGTCGAGCCATACGTGACGTGTCCCGGGGTCGGTTTGGCCGCGCATTCTGGCCTGCCGCTGCGCCAGGGATCCGAAGGCCGAGATCTTGCTCGTCATTCCAGACACCGTAGGCACTGCGTCCGACAATTCACTGGCCGGTGTGGTGCTGTCCGGGGTAGTCCGTGCGTGCCCGATGCCGCAGACGGCTGGGGAATGCGTCTTCTGGGAATGCAGATGTGCGTGGTGAAGCGCTGTAGGGGTTGGTGAGTGGGCTGTATCTGGTGTGGTTGCATCGGTTCACAAGCTCACGGCCGGGTCGGGGTATGACTACCTGACTCGGCAGGTTGCTGCCTTGGACTCGACGGAGAAGGGTCACACGACTCTGGCCTCGTACTACACGGAGAAGGGTGAAGTCCCCGGCACGTGGTTGGGCAGTGGCATGTCTGGGTTGGGGGACCTGGTGGTGGGGGATCGGGTCAATGCTGAACAGATGCGTGCCCTCTTTGGTGGGGGATTCCATCCGAACATGGCCGCCCGGTTGGCGGCGCTGCCTGGCGATGCCACCGAGGTACAGATCCGGGATGCTTCGAGGTTGGGGAACCCGTTCAGGGTGCAGCCGTCGGTGACCGAGTTCCAGAAGGAAGTCGCGGTCCGCTGCAGCCAGTGGCAGTCCAGTCATGACGGGTTGGAGGTGCCGGTTGGTGTGAAGGCGGAAATCCGCAGCCAGATCGCGAGCGAGAGATTCCATAGGCGGCTGGGCAGGATCCCGAGTGGGTTGGAGCTGTCGACCGAGGTGGCGAGGTTGTCGCGGGATCCGTCGACGGCGTGTGCCGGCTACGACGTGACCTTTACGCCGGTGAAGTCGGTCTCAGCGTTGTGGGCTGTCGCCCCGTTGGGGTTGGCGGCCAGGATCGAGGAGGCTCACAACGCGGCGGTGTCTGATGCGTTGCGGTTCTTGGAGGAGCACGCGTTGTTCACCCGCGCTGGAGCCGGTGGTGTACGGCAGTTGGATGTTCGTGGGTTGGTGGCTGCCGGGTTCGTGCACAGGGATTCTCGGGCTGGGGATCCGAATCTTCATACCCATGTTGCGATTGCGAACAAGGTCCAGACCTTGGATGGGCGTTGGTTGGCGATCGATGGCCGGCTGATCTTCAAGGCGATGGTGTCGGTGTCGGAGACCTACAACACCCAACTCGAAGCCCACCTCGCCAGTTTGGGTATCCGTTTCACCGAACGGCCGGGTGATGACCGCTCGAAGCGGCCGGTCCGGGAAATTGTTGGCGTTGCGCCCGGCTTGATGCGAAGGTGGTCGTCGCGCCGGGCGGCGATCGAGGCCCGACAGGAAGTGCTGGCGGCCCAGTTCCAGAACAGTCATGGCAGACCGCCGTCCCCGGGTGAGGCGCTGAAGCTGGCGCAGCAGGCAACGTTGGAGACTCGGGACGCGAAACACGAATCCCGCTCCGTTACCGAACAACGGAACACGTGGCACGCTGAGGCAGCGGCGGTGCTGGGGGAGCGGGGCATCACTGAGATGGTGCACGCAGTGACCTCCAACCAGTCACGACCCTTGAGGCTGCCTGCTGGTTGGGTCTCGGCCACGGCAGTTGAGGTGGTTGCTGCGGTGGAGTCGTCCAGGGCTACGTGGCAGGTGTGGCATTTGAGGGCCGAGGCTTCACGACGGGCCCGGGAGCACGCATCCAACCCTGAGCAAGTAGAAGGGTTGACTCAGGATCTGCTCCGCGAAGCAACTGAACTGTGTCTCCCCCTAGAAGAGCATGGCGGCGATGGCATCGCCGAGCCAGCGCAGCTGCGCCGCCGCGACGGTGCGTCGGTTTACACCGTTTCTGGGGCTGCCCGATTCACCTCCCGGAGCGTGGTTGCTGCTGAGACCAGGATCCTTGAGTTGGCTGGCCGGAGCGACGGGCGACGGATCGGTGAGCAGTTCGTGTCGTTGGCGCTGCTGGAGTCCGTCGCCAACGGAGTGACCCTTAACGCTGGTCAAAGTAACCTTGTCAGGCAGATGGCTACCAGTGGATCCCGGGTACAGCTGGCTATGGCGGCGGCGGGTTCGGGGAAGACCACCGCGTTGAGGGTGCTGGCTGCTGCGTGGCGGGACAGCGGCGGGAATGTCATCGGTCTGGCACCTTCGGCCGTTGCTGCTGGGATCCTGCGGGAGCAGGTCGATGGTGCCACCACGGTCGCCAAACTCGTCTGGGACCTCGACCACCACACCCAAAATGACCTTCTGGCCAAGATTGGTGCGGAGACGATGGTGGTGATCGACGAGGCCGGCATGACCGACACCCACTCCCTGGCCCGTGTCATCGAGCACGTCGTCGCGAAGGGAGGATCGGTTCGACTGGTTGGCGACGACCAACAGCTGGCAGCGATCAGCGCTGGGGGAGTGCTGCGTGACCTTGCCCACACCCACGGGGCGGTGGAACTGTCTGAGTTGATGCGGTTCGAGGACAAGGCCGAGGCGGCCGCGTCGTTGGCGCTGCGTGACGGGCGCCCGGAGGCACTCGGTTTCTACCTCGACGCCGACCGAATCCATGTAGGAACCGGGGAGACCAGCCTCGAGACAGCTTTCGGCCATTGGATCCAGGACCAATCAGCGGGCATGGACTCGCTGATGCTGGCGGGCACCAAGGAAGCGGTCTTTGAGCTCAACCGCCGAGCCCGAGAGCACCGCCTCGCAGCCCAGGCACCGAATACGGTTGGGCCTTCGGTGGTGCTCTCTGATGGGAATCAGGCCTCGATTGGGGATGTGATTGTCACCCGGATGAACGATCGCAGGCTCGCGTTCTCAGAGACGGACTGGGTCAAGAACGGTGACCGCTGGACCGTACACAACATCACCGCGGACGGTGGTCTCGTGGTCAGGCACCGAAACACTGGCCTGACGGCGCATCTGCCCGCAAGGTATGTGGCTGACCACACTCAGCTTGGCTATGCCGTGACCATCCACACCGCCCAAGGTCTCACCGTCGACGTCACACGCGGGGTCTTGTCCGGGTCTGAGTCCAGGCAGCAGCTGTACGTGATGGCCACCCGCGGTAAGCATGCCAATCACATCTACCTCCCAGTCGTCGGGGACGGCGGCGAGCACAGCGTCCTCCACCCAACAACACTTCGCCCCCTGACAGCCAGCGACATCCTCGAAACTATCCTCGCCTGCGACGGCGCCGCCCGCTCCGCCACCACAGAAACCCGGGAAGCAGCCGACCCACACCAGCGACTCGCCCACGCGGCAGCCCGCTACCAAGACGCACTCCACGCCGCTGCCGAACAACTAGCCCCAGCCGAGAAGGTCGAGATGCTCGACCAGCAGGCAGACCAGCTTCATGCCGGACTGACGAGCTGTCCGGCGTGGCCCACCCTCCGCGCGATGCTGATCCTCACCGCCGCAGACGGCGGAGATCCCCTCGCGGAGCTCCGGGCAGCGGTGGCTGCTCGCGAACTCGAAAGCGCCCACGACCCAGCCGCCGTCCTCACTTGGCGCATCCACACCCCACCAATCCAAGGACCGCTGCCGTGGCTCCCCGGCATCCCAAAAACCTTGGCCCAGCACCCAAACTGGGGCCCCTACCTCACCCGCAGAGCAGCACTCGTCGACCACTGCACCCAAGAACTGCGAACCACCCCACAGGCCGTGCGGCCAGCATGGGCGCTCCCCGGGCAGCGACTCACGCCGAGTCTGATCGCAGATGTGGAGACGTGGCGCGCGGCAACGGGCGTCGAGGTGACCGACCGACGGGCCACCGGTCCAACTCCCTTGGGCAGTGCAGCCAAAGAATGGAAGCGCGCCCTGGACCAGCGCCTCAACCCCGGCATCGTCGGAATCTGGACCGATCTCCTGGGCGACATCCACCCCGGGATCCACAACGATCCTTACGCGCCCGCGCTCACCCACCGCATCGCCGCACTCCACAACAGCGGTGTCCCCGTCTCCGCACTCCTCGCAGAGGCCACAGCCGAAGGTCCCCTGCCCGCAGACCAACCGGCAGCAGCACTGTGGTGGCGACTTTCCCGCCACCTCCAACCCAATCAAACAACAGTCCCGACAGCCGCAGAGCCATCACTGGCTTGGGCTCCAGCACTACAAGCACTGGTAGGCCAGTCCAAGCTTGCCGAACTTGAAGGCAGCCCTTGGTGGCCCCTCCTCGTTGAAACCATCAACAAGGGCATCGACACCGGCCACCGGCTGGAGAATCTAGTTGCTCCGAGTATCGACACTTCGGCGTTCGACGACGACTGCCAAGCCCTGATGTGGCGCGCACAACAACAAATCAACCCACAACCTGAGCCGTCCGACGACCCGTCTCACCCCGACGAGATGCCCCCCGACGATCTTCACCTCATCGACTGGAACACAACACCAACCCTCGACGACGCCCTCAAACACGCCGCCGAACTACGAGAACTCACCGATCCCGACAACACCCAACTCGAACTCGAACAGGCATTCGAAAGGGCCGACCGCTGGGCGGCATCACCTCACACTCCCGAACGCCTCGCACGCATCAACGAACTCACCACCGAGTTCTACGCCACCCAACTCTCAACGTCCTGGGCTGAACGCCACCTCATTCAGCGTCTGGGCCAAGACCTCGCCGGCGACCCACGCTTCCGCCCCGGCTACGCCCCAGATGGCTGGACCAACCTGACCAACCACCTACGCAGCGAAGGGATCAATGATGACGAGATGCTCGCCGCCGGTGTCGCTACCCGCACCAAGCACGGCCGAATCATCGACCAGTTCCGCGACCGACTCGTCCTGCCAGTCATCACCGACGGTGTCGTTCGAGGGTTCGTAGGTCGCCGCAACCCAGACCGTCACGATGACCACGCTGGGCCCAAGTACCTCAACACCACAACCACACCAATGTTCAGCAAGAAGGACATCCTCTACAGCCAAGACCTACTCGACAAGGGAGCCGTCCCAGTCATCGCGGAAGGACCTATCGACGCGATCGCCATCACCCTCGCCGGCCAAGGCCACTACATCGGAGTCGCACCACTGGGAACCAGCCTCACCCACTACCAAGCGCTCCTCCTCGCCAACCACCAACACCCTGTCATCGCCACCGACGCAGACAACGCCGGCGAGCTGGCCGCCGAGAACGCCTACTGGATCCTGGCAACCCAACGCCTCGACCCAACCCGAGCGGCATTCCCAGAAGGCACCGACCCTGCGCAGCTCCTCCAAACCGACGGACCCGCCAATCTGTATCAAGCCCTACAAGACGGCGAGCCGCAGGCAGACCACATGGTCCGTGAGCGCCGCAGTTCCCTGGCGCGGCGCGAGGGCATGATCCAGCAGGTCGAGATCCTCGCAGCTCGCCCCGGGCATCGATGGGCCGAGCTGGGCAAGCTGCTCGCCCGGAACGATGGTGGAGCTGACTTCTTCAAGCAACTGCTTGACTCAGCCACCGAATGGACCTCAAGGCCGTCCGCAGCTGGCGACCGCGCTCATGAGCAGACACAACAGCTGCGCCAACGCCTACAGCAACCACCAACTTCACCCAAGAGTTCCGGGGTCCCCGACCGCGAAAGGCGTGCCGCCAGAATGAGAGCGACGCGGGCGAATCGGAGCCGGACACCAAGCCGATAGCGCCCGGCAGGTTGGGATCATCAGCCCGAATCGCGACTGTTCGCCAAGATGCGATTTGCGACGAAAACCCACGCCCGCTCATGCCGATGAGCGCCTGGCCTCAAGGGAGCCGAACTCCCTATGTTGCGGGCGCCTCCTCACCGGTTGCAGGACAATGCATGTATGGACCGAGCCACCGCCACCACCGCAGCACGCGAGCAACCCTGAGCCCACCATGGCTATGAAAACCACGCCCATAAGGCAGGGCTGGCCGAGAATCGTCTTGGCGTACTCTGTCCCGATCCAAGTTGCCACGCTCGTGGGAAAGGCCGCACTGATCAACAGCGCTTTCTCCCATTCAGAGAATTCGGAGTCACCCAGAAAAGACCCATTCTTAGAGATGCGTCACAGCAGCGTCCGTCCGTAGCACCGCCGATGATTCACCAAACCCCCGCCACGAGATGTTCCGCCGTGACGCAGCGCAAACAGACTTAGGACGTGAGATCATCGGTCACATGGCTATTGAGGTGGTCCCCAACGGGGATGGGACAGTCACCATTCGCGAGTGGGAGACGCGCCCCACCTACGACGGGCGTCAACGACGCCACATGATGCAATCTGTCACATTCAGCCTCGAGATGTGGATCAGCTTGGCCTCGACGCTACTTAACATGGCGGCTGCCGACTTGGACGAGCTTCGGCACCGCCGCGCCGGGCGCCAACCACTCGAAGCGGACAATCGACGCCTTGGTGCCTCATGGGCGCGACCACTGGAGGATGAGGAATCCACTGAGGACACCGATGCGAACAGTGAACCGTAGTGGGCGCTTCGACCTTCAATCGAGACAGTGCCACGCCGTTGGCTCTAGGCGGTTCCCACGGGCGGGAGAGGACTCCTATGCTGTTTGGACGAGACGCCTTCCTCGAAGCCATACACGCGAGCACCAGTGGTCTTCATGTGATCCATGGAGATTCAGGGGTCGGCAAATCTGCGGTGCTCAGATCACTCTCGGCCCAAAGCGTCGTTCCTACGGTGTATCAATACTCTGGGTCACTGCTCAACACCTTGGTTCGGGCGACCGGCGATGTCATCAGCAGCACACCTCGACGTCACCTGGCCGTCAGATTGGGTCCAGCCATTAGGGACCTACTGGCCAAAGCGACGGGGGTGACCTTCGGCCAGACACTCCGCTTCTTCACCCGGGCACTCTCCAGTGTCGTTAAGGCCCAATCTGGCGTGGCTTTGGGAGAGATCGTCGAAGCTGCCGGGGCGAGTGCGGCCGATGCCCTTGAGGACGCAATCGCTGACAACCTGTCTGAAGCAAGTCAGCCGGATGCTCCGCTGGCCTTCGCCGAACTTGCCAAGAGTGTCGTGAACGCTATGGGCGAGTTCCACGTCGTTCTTGATTCAGGTCCAAAGCTCAGCCCCCGAGACCTGGAGGTCCTGGAGGCTCTCCCCGTACTACTGCCTCCTGGCGCCAAAGTCACGATCGCGATGGCCGTGACGAACAGCGATGCGACTGATGCGATCTCCTCTCTCGGCCTTTGTGGAGCCGTCCTCCACGAGTTGCTACCGCTCGCCCCCCAAGACGTTGCTGACTGGATCCGTGAGAGTAACGTGCGTGTGCCAAACCTCACCCAGTTCCTGCGCAGCACGGGTGGGTTCCCTCTGATGATCGAAGGGGCGCTCCGCCACCTCGAGGAAGGAGGAGAGCTTAAGGACCTGACCCCAACAGAAACCTTGGAGAGCGAGGTCGAACGCACCTGGCGCCCTCTATCCAGAGAAGCCAAGCGGACTGCTCGACGACTCGCCCATTTCGCCTTTCCACTGCCTCGAGCGGCTTCCATTGTCGCGAGTGGCCTCTCAGGCGAGGACTTTGACTTAGTCCGGATCGAGCTAGAGGAGGCACGACTGCTCGTAAAACAACACGACGGTCAGGTGTGGTTTCACGACCGCAAGCGCCAAGCTGTGCAGAATGCATGCGGTGCCGGGTTGGCAAGCTCCGCACGGGCAACTGTCGAAGCCCTCTGGAATCAGGCCGACCTCCTTAGCTATGAGCACTGCCTTGACTACGCCATGGCCGCAGCCTGCGCGCACGATGATGGCCTACTTGCTGATGCCGCCCAAATCATAGGTCTGCCAAGAGAGACGCTGGCATGCCTCATGGCAGTGATCGAGCTGGCTGAACCACAGGAAGATGGTCCCGGCTTCGTACCGCTTCTCAACGTGTTGCGATGGGCCAGCCTCTATCTAGACTCCAAGATCCCTGCTCGCTCGGCCCTTGAGTTAGCACGAGACTCGGGACTGGTTGTGATCGGGACACATGAGAGCTATTCAGTCGTGGCCCTGACGATCCGCATCCCCGGGATGTTCGCGCTCCTCTTAGGGCTGTGCGAACAGGCCTTCGGGCGTATGCCATGGCAGTCAATCGCCTCCCAGATCGTGCGCGGAATCCTTGCCCCTAGACTGTACGGTCACCAAGCCATCCGCTACGGGGTTTGCGCTGCGGGAACCACAGGACTGCCCGATGAGTATGACGCTTCGTGGTATGCGCTGGATCCACTCCCATGGACAATCACGACGAGACTGAGGCTCGCGCAACACCGAGTCTTCGCCCACGCAAGCTTCCCGACCAGAGAGTCGAGGGACGAAGCCGTCATGGATCTGACCACCCTCCCTCCTCGCTTCGATGATGCTGAACTAGTGGTCGAGTATGTGCTGAAGACCCCGGCGCCTGTGATCCGAGAGCGCCGCTTCGTTCGTGCCTGGCAATTAGCGTCGAAGTCTTCTATTGGTTATCTCGACCGAGTGCACACATTGCCCATGGGTCCCACACCCCTTGAGGAACTAGCAGAAATGCAGCAAGCCGCACGCACAGTCATCAGGGAACGCCTCAACCTCACCGAGCGCCTCGCAACATCACTCTACGACGAGATGAGTCTCGGATTCGCCCACCTCACCGGCGGAGGGGTTCTCACGGCTGAGTTCACATCTTCAGAGCCACAGGCCATTCCGCTCGTCGTGCCGGCATCCATCGACGTTTGGGCCCGTCATTGGGACTACCTTGAGTTGGCTAAGGAGAACGGGCTGCCCATGGAAGCGGAGTTTGGCTACGTCACAGTCGAGTCCGCGCTCTCGACGGCCCCCGAACACCCCACGACCGCGATCATCAAGCGGTTCACCGACAGCGCATACCGATTCAACCGAGACTACGGCGAGGAGGTCTCCTTCTCGACTCTTGACGAGTTCCAAGCCTTGGCCAGTTCTGCTCTGCAGATGGCGTACCTCGATGCCGAGGCTCTGTTGCAGGCAGGGCTCGTCCTCGACGCGACCGAACTGCAGCCAGCCCACTGGAGGCTCTTGTTCTATCAGCACCGCGCAGGGAGGCACGACCGTGCCCAGATGTCTGGAATCGGAATACGAACGCCGGGTCCTACGCCCGCAGTTACCGTCGAGTTGGTATCAGAAGACGAAGCCCTCAGCATTCTGACGCACCGATCTAGCGAGCACCCAAAATACAGTACGCATTCGCTATACGCGTCAAGCCTCTTCGAAGAGTTCCTGTCGACCTCCTCAGTCGCGGATCATTCCATCCGCTGCGCCCTCGGTATCCCAGGGGACTACGGGATCATCCTGTAGTCCCACTGGCATCCAGCCAACCCACACGAACGGCCACTCGCGGATGATATGACAACGATTCGAGTCTCAGGATGCCGGGGTGATTCACACAGCGGACTGAACTCCGGAAGGGACGGCACAGCGGTTTCCGTAGGTCCTCGCAGTTACCAGCACATAGCTCGCACATGCCGCAGCCAGGCGGTTGACTTACTGCCCAGCCGCACCCTCCCTTGGAGACCTCAGGCTGACTGGTGCACTTGGCCCGAATACGGAGCCGAGTGCGCCAGCCAAGTGCGCCACTCAAATAGCGTGGTCAAGTTGGCTCCGTCTCCGATGCCAACTGCGCGCACATGCCGCGTGTCGACGGCCGCGGTGTGCGACGGCAGCCCCCTGCTGGTCCGGACATTTCCGCCTTGAGTAATTCCCGCTGGTGTTCGCGCCCTGACCGGAGCGTTGTCCCCTCAGCAGCGGCGATACAGGCTTGCTAACTGATAGGTTTCACTCTCGCCATTCGATTCAAGGAGGGCCAGCGATGGAGCTGACCAAGGCTCTGGACCAAGTTTCTGAGGCGGCGACGAAGTTGGGTTTTGTCCAGTCCTCGGACCGCGAGTTGGGTCGGCTCCTTCGGCTCTTGTGCTGCTCACGCCCAAGGGGCCGGTTCCTCGAACTGGGAACGGGAGTCGGCTTCGGCGCAGCCTGGATGTTGGCAGGCATGACCCCTGAAGCCCGCTTGGTCTCCGTGGAACAGGATGGCGAGCTCCAAGCAGTCGCAAGCCACGTCTTCCGCGGGGACCAAAGAGTGCAATGGGTGCTTGGTGACGGTTCCGATTGGTTACGCACCGCAGTCGAGCAGACTGAACGCTTCGATGTCGTCTTCGCGGATACGTGGCCAGGGAAGTACCAAGACCGAGAGCTGGCAATGGAGCTGGTCAAGCCGGGCGGTTGGTATGTGATCGACGACCTCTATCCGCAGCCCGGCTGGCCTGAGGGACATCAGTACAGCGTGGACCTGCTCATCCAGGAACTCACGTGCATGCCGGGGTGGGAGATCGAGTTTCTGCCGTGGAGCAGTGGGCTGATGCTGTGCGTGAAGACCAAAAGCCCGGTAGATCCAAAACTTGAGGTGCCGCCGATCCTGCACGGCGAATCATAAGCTGGGACCAGTAGGAAACGTCAGGTGTGTCGGGGATTGTCGCAGCCATCTACGTTGGAAACCCACATCAGGAACGCACCCATTTGCCGCGTCTGGCGCCTCGCATCGCAGTGATGGATGATGTCGGCATGAGCATCGAAGCATGGTGGCCGAAGCTGCGGCAGCAGTCCCGTGACTATCTGATGGAAAACAACGGTGACGAGGTCCCGGCCGAGCTGGTCGAAGAAATCACCGGAGCAGGCGCGATCATCAGTGCTGATGCATGGTGGGTCGGCCAGAGCGGGCCAGCCGGGCTATTCCTGTCGGACGAGGCGAACGACTGGATAGACGAGGTAGCCAACGGCGAGACTCCTGAACCTCGCGGAGAGGACCGGGGCCCAACGTCCTGACATGCCGCTGTTAGTCGATACAGCCGCTGCCTTGGCGTCGTCGGCTCTCAACAACATCTCTGGTTCGCCGACCGTCTCGTCGTTTGTTTGTCGTGTCTCCTGAGCCGTTTTCAGTTTGGCGTCAACCCATGGACTTGCAGCGCTCGTTAATTGGAGCCGTTGTAGCCATCGAGACTACGCCCCGGGCGCGAACTCCTAAGATGTGGCGCCGGGCTCCGCGACCGGGACCAGCTGGATTGCCTGCGCGCGCTGTCCTCGCAACATGGCTTGGACGGAGCTGTTCGTGGGAGCAATACCCGCACGCCGGCTCGGCGCTGTTCGTCGAGGCTTCGAGTTCGAACTCGTCGCTGACTGAACACCCGGCCTTGGTGGCTGTGGGTCTCTCTGAACCTTGGCGGACGGGGATGTCCAGATGAGTGGGGTCTAGGCCGCGGCATCAGTTTGTTACCGCTGCGGTGAAGCCCTGGCTGTTGAGTACCTCTTGGGCGGTGGCCACCGCGTGGGCCGCGTGTGCAAGGGCGTTGCGTGCGGTTTCCAGCAGTTGTGTTGCGTGGGAGATCTGAGTTTCGGGGTCTCGTTCGGTGCCGGTGATGAAGTGACGGTCCACGACGGTGATCCTGTCGTCGGTCAGTGAAGACCGTAGACCGTGGATGAGGCGGTCGTTGACTTCTTCGAGGTGGTGGAGCATCAGTTTCTGGTTGCCGAGGACTGCGTAGGCGGCGGGTGCGGTGACCGTGCCGGTGTTCACGGCTCTGGCCAGATCTCGGACTGCGTCGGAGGCCTCGTTGGCTACCTGCTCTTGGTGCTCGCGCTGATCGTGGATGTCGTCATTCATCATGTGTCCTTTGCAGGGGTGTTGGTCTGTCATCCGTCCTGACGGGTGGGGCCATACCCGTGGGGAATGTCAACGGGTCGGGCCAGCAGCGTTGCGATGGCGCGACTGGAGTGCGGCGTGGATGCGCAGGGTTCTTGATGCGGGTGTCGTAGGCGGGGTGGTGTGCGTGAGGCTGTAGTTGATCTGTTCACGGAGCGCAGCAGATGGGTGGTCGGGTCCGGGTTCGTGTCGGAAGGTCAGGTACCTGGCGACGGCTCCTCGGATGCGTTCGGCGCTCGCGGTGAGGATTTCAGTGGGTGTTTTGTGTTGTTGCTTTGCTGCTTGGGTGGTCCAGCCGGCGAGGTATGCGAAGGAGTCGGTGCTGGAGTCCAGGCCCCAGTCGTCATTGACGAGCCAGGCGAAGCTCTCGGCTTCCACTTCGATCATCCCGCGGCAGTAGTCACGTGCCGGTTCGTGTGCGTCTTGGGGGTTGTGCATGGTGACGTGGCCGACTTCGTGGGCCAGGACGGTGGTGGCGTGTGCTTGTTCGAACCCGTCCCTGATGGTGACGCTGCGGTCGCGGAAGTCGGTCATGCCTTCGGCTTGGCAGGCCCCGATCGTCACGCTGAAGCCAGCCTGGGTCGCGTACTGATGCAGGTTGTCCCACATTCCCTCGGGTGCCTGACCTTGGAGGGGCCGGCCTTGGGAGGGTTGCTGTGCCAGGGATGGTCCGTCGGTTTGTGAGATGTCGAACACGGTTGCGGGTTTGACTCCGACGATGCTGCGGCGCTGTTTGCCGTTCTGGTTCAGGATGGGGGTGCCGTCTTCGGTGGTCGCGGGTTTGGTGATGGGTGCGAGGATTCTGATTCCGGTTTCGCCTCTTCGGACTTGGCGTCCGCTGGCTTGCCAGGCGCGGTAGCCGGCGACCTGGGTCGCCTGCGGATGCTGGACCGAGATCAGCAGTTGGTTGTTCAACGAGTAGGTATGGAAATGCCTGGCGATCTTGAGCCACGCGACCCAGCCGTCAGTGGCCATCAGGTGCTGGACCCCGGATGCGAGTTGTTCCTGCATCTGGGTGAGTTTCTCGTCGCGTTCGGCGGTGAACCTGGCCTTGTCGTCGTCGCTCCACACTTTGGTCATCACGACTGCGGCCCAAGTGTGAGGGCGTAGTCGACCAAGTCAGCGATCTCTTGCGGATCACCCCGGCTGTTTCGGATCTCCTCGATCTGCAGGAGTACGTCCTCCAACTCGACGTAGACATCGTCGTACGGCCCATCGCAGGGATGTTGTTCTTGTTGGTTCATGTCCAGATACAGCCCGCGGTCGGGCTGGGTAGGTGAAATCGGGTTGCGCGGCAGCGGGCCTTGGGTGGGCAGTCCTCAGTCAGACCGGCCAATGACCGGCAGGCATTGGCCCCCGTCGGTTGTGGATGGTGACGCGACCAGCGACTGGCTGTCCACCATCACCCAAGAACCGATCTTCGAAAGTCCGCTGGGAAAGGAACACTCATGACCGCTTCTCGAATTGCTGTGGCACGGACGTACCAACTGTTGACTCACGCGACAGATCTCATCCTGGAGGGCAGGGGAGTACAGATCGACTCCCTGACCGCGTTGGCGATCGGCAGTCTCGAACTCCGAGTCTTCGCACTCCTCGAGCCAAGCAATCCCCTGCCACACGCAGGCCTCCCTGACAGCGTGGTGGAATCTGTCGGCTCGGCAGCCGACCAGACCAGCGATTGGGACCACGCCCAGTTGCCGGCGGAAGCGGTAGAGGTTTCGGTCACTCTTCGTGAGGTCGCGGAGGCGCTGAGTGCGCGTTGGGTGCTCCCGTGAGCGGCACGATGTTCGATCGTGCTCTGCGAGCTTCCATGGACCGGGTCACGGGAGAGCCGCTGTGGTTCGACCAGTGGGCGGCAACAGTGATCGAGTGTGATCGCGCGTTCGCCGCGGCGGGAATTGTCGACCATACCGTTCGCGCAACGGCGGCTACAGCACGGTTGGTCAGCGATCCCGTCGCGAACCTGATGGCAGCCGAGTTCACAGCCATCAATTCCCAGGCTCTGACGACGGTACAGAGGGAGGAAGCCCGGCTGGCTGGGCGGACCGCTTTGAGGTTCGCCACCCACGCGGCCGCAAGGAATGCCTCCGGGGTCAAGCTCGCTGTCCTGCTGGGTATTGAGAGGGAACTCACACCCGCACCACCACCCGACCAACCCTTGCATTCGGCGATGGCGGACTGGCGGATCGCGGTCGCGGCATGTGGACTGAGCCACCCGGGCCCTTCAGTGCACTTGTCGGCTGCGATCGCCACGAACCAAGTACTGCTCCTGAGCCACTGCCTGCAGCTCCTTGATCGTGTGGAATCAATCTCAGTGGCTACGGACATGTCGAGGCTGCGCGCAGGGGTGGAGGCCAGCAGAGAGAGTTGGCGTCAGGCCCGCGCCGACTTCAAGTTCGCTACCTTCGGAGGGAGGCCCCATGACGCCGACGCACTCAGTACTCGTCGCCTTGCAGCCGCCGTGGACAGCCGAAATGCTGCTCTCGTGAGCAACCGGTCTGCCGAACAGGTGCTGCACGCGGTCCTGCAGTCAGGATTCGCAGGCAATCTGGTTGCCGGTCTCGTCGTCGGTCGCTCTTCCCCGGATGTGGCGCTCCCAGTGATCAACGCGGCCCACCAACTCCAGCAGATAGTTGACCCACTGCCTGACGACCCCTTTCGGGACGTCCCTCTCCCAGCGGCTCCAGTACTGACTGCAGCAGCGCCGGAACCGACCCGTGAGGTCCCGACCTCCTACGAGCCGGGGGCGGGGGTCCTTGTGGAACCGGTGCGCTTGACGCCTGCGTCTGAGATTGAACTGGCGAAACGCCGAGATGTGGGGATCCTTGCCCATGCTGCTTTGGCCTGTGACCCGGTCGCCTCCAGCATCACGTCGAGTGTCTCGGAGGGTGAACTGCGAGGGCTGGCTGCTGATGGTCGTCAGGCCCAGGCCCAGATGGTGGTTTCAGCCTTGCCTGCTTCACGAGGTGCGCAGCGCAGCGTGTTGTGGTTCAACAAGGAAGAGGCGCTGCAGGCTGCCGTGGTGGAGCTGATGGAGGCCACGGCCAGGTGGAATCCGGACAAGTCCCGGTGGCTCACGTACGCGACAGCTACTGCGGGGTGGGCGGCCAAACACTGGATCCGTGACGACGCCAACCTTCCGCTTCCGTTCGATACTGACTCAATGCCTGCCAATCTCGCCGATCCTGGACTCACACCAGCCGAGGTGGCCGAGCGCAGTGAGGCCCGAACTGAGGCGGCGCATCTTGTTGAGTGGATCAAGCGGCAGGGCGAAGGTGAACTCACGGCTGTCACCGCGCAGGTGCTCCTAGCTCGGCACGGGCTAGACGGGCAACCGCCAAGGACCTTCGGTCAGGTCGCCGCGGAGTTGGGATTCTCGGAGGCAACAGCTCGCCGTTACTGCAAGGAAGGTCTGCAGGTCCTACGACAAGCCGGACCGTTCCCGGAGTCGACCCAACCCCCGGCGGTCAGCAGCCGTGCGCAAATCGAGAATCGACGACGGCGGCCAACACCGCACAGGACTACCCCGACCCGCTGAGTCGCTCCATTGGTGGAGCACCACCACCGCCGGTATTGAGCTCCGGGAGTCGGCAGGAGCTGTGGAGAAGTGTCGGGGTGGTATGGGCATCCACCCTTGTCAATCCGATGTACCCCCACGTACCCCGGTCCGTACTAATGGGGGTACGTGGGATCGGGTGAGGCGTACGAGATCCGCGAGACGTTGCCAGGGAATCTTGAAACGGCCTGTCACGACTGGTGGAGAGTCGGCCGACGGACTCAAGGAGTGGTTACGCGGCCGCTGGTGGTGCTCGGAGTCGAGTGCCGCCACGTCGGATGTTCTGCGGATCAGGCTCGCCAGTGGGGCTTGCCTCGGGTGAACGTTGGGCTGGGCCAGTACTTGGTCATCCATGCGGTGGAGTGGCCCAGTGCCTTGGCGATGCGCACGCTGGGGACCCGGTCAGCCTGCAGTGCCGGGATCAGTTCGGCTAGGTGGTCGTCGTCGGCTTCGGTGAGGTGGGTGCGTTCGGTGTCGGTGAGGTCTCGCCAGACGGAGCGTGGCGTGGGGCGTGGTTGGAGCCCGTCTCGTTCTCGTTGGTAGTCGGCCTTGCAGTTGTCGCAGAGTTTGGCGTTGGTGGTGATCGGTACGGTGCATCGACGACACGGATGGGCCCGTCGGCGGACCCGGCCGTCTGTTCGCTTTGGTGCGTTGATCGGGTCGATGCCGTGGCGCTGGAGGTAGTCGTGTGTGGAGATTGAGTGGGTCCGTCGGCAGTGCTGACTCACTGAGGCGAAGCGTTCACCGCACTCGTGGCACTGCACGCCCAAGTCGTTGACGTCGTTCATCCCGTAGCGTCCGTATCCGCTGCGGTCTCCTTTGACTCGTTCGCCAAACCCTGGCAGCCCACCGCCGCTATCGAGACGTTTCTGATGCGGGCCACATAGCTGACCGGTGGGTAGTGCGTCGTCGGGACATCTGTGGGCTACGCAGCGCATGGCCACCGCAAGGTCGTTGCTGAAACCCGGGTCGGGACAGGTGGACCAAACGCCACCAGATGACACGTGGCTCGTCATCGTTCGCGCATCCCCTTTGAGTTCGCAGGCCAGAGGTGGTGGTCCTCGTCGGCCATCCATCTGTCGTCGAGTGTTCCAGATCGTCCGTCGCCTTCGCTGGCGGACAGCCAACCGTCATGGATCTGCTGGCTGGCACGCGCTTGCGCGCTGGTGAGTTGGGGTATGTTTCCTTGCCCCTTGTCACAGGTTGTTTGGGTTTGCGTACCCCCTTGGGGGTATGCGGTTGGGGGTACGGAAGGGGAGATGTGCAGGGGTGAGTGTCAGCCACGAACTATTCACCGATTTCGTGGAGGACATCATGTGTGTACGACAGGCATTGGGCATCGCCGATCTGGTTGAGGAAGCGAACCTCACCTGGCCCGAGTGGACCGCCGGCGAAGAAGCAGTGGGCCGTTTCGGGTCGGTCCAGCGGCTGGAGCTGTGGCGCGATCGCGCCAGCCATGACGAGGTCGAGACCTTGTTCGCCGCGTTGGGGCGTCTCACGCAGGACGAGGTTGGGTCGCATCGGGCTGTGGCGGTGATGGTGCATTTGTTGGTGCCGGGAATTGGGGCTTTGACGGCTCGCAGGTGCCGGGGCGACGTGGCCTCGGGTGAGGTGGAGGCGGTGGTCGCTGGGTATGTGTGGACCACAATCCTGGATTATCCGTGGCAGGCGCCGCCGGATGCGTGGATCCCGGCGGCGATCCTGCGGTCGGTGCGTCGCTCGGTGGACCGGGAGTTCGGTTGGGGCGACCGCGGGGACCGTGCGTGGCGGGAGCGGATGCACCTGGAGCCCGAAGAGTTCGGACGGATGCCATCAGCATCTTCGGGGGATCAAGCGTTGGAGGCCAGTGGCCTGTACTGGTGGGCGATCCGCAGCGGTGGGGTGAGCGCGTCCGATCTGGACGTGCTGCTGCAGCTTGCGGTGATCGCCACCGATGAGGGGATCACGGCCCGATCCAACGCCGGAATCACTTCCCGCACCGCGTGTGCCCGGCTTGCGTCCGAGCGTGGCCTTTCGGTCAACCAGCTGCAGTACCGGGCTCGTCAGACGTTGGGGACGCTGCGGCACGCGGCCGGAACCAGACGCTGAGACCCGATGGGTTGCGCTGTGGACCGTGTTCGGGGGGCCTGCCTTGGGGGAAGGAGGTACATCATGGCCGAAGTTGAGGTGAAGGCGTTGCTGGCAGCTGCGAAGCAGGATGCTGAAGCTGCCAGGCAGATCAGCCGTTGGGCAGAGACACTGCGGGTCGCGCACGAGGCCCGCACCCGCCTCGCTGAACTCGACCCCGAAGACTTGCAGAATGCGCTGAGGCGACGACCATGACAGCCCCAGCATTCGCTCTCGAAGAACTCCGCGCCGCTGTCCACGGCCTCCAAGCCGGCACCTTCCGCACCAACACCGACTGGCCCAGCGACAGCTCGATAATCGCTGTGATGGGCCTCGGGGGTGGCGTCGGCACCACAGTCACCGCCCTCGCCATCGCCGAAACTCTCGGGGCTGCGAGGTTGGTGGAATTGTGCCAGCCGTGGGCCTCCGGCCTGGCCGAGGCCACAACGTCAGAACTCGGTGAACAGGACGGGTGGCGGCTGGGAACCCGCGACGGGTTGCTGATCGAACGCCGCGAGCAACCTACCGCCACCATCCGCAACTCCCCGGGAATCGCGATCGTCGACGTCGGCTCCTGGACCGGTGACGCCCCACCGGTTCCAGCCAGCGCCGCGTTGGTTGTGGTGGCGCGGTGCAGTGTCCCGAGTCTTCGTCGATTGTCGATCCTGCTCGAAACCCTGCCGGAGTCGCCCACGGTTGTGGTGGTCGTTGGGGCGCCGGTGCGGGCATGGCCGAAGGCTGTGGCCGCGTCCCTCAGCCCACTGCTGCGGTCAGCCATCGCCGATGACCTGATCCACACCGTGCCTGAGTGTTCGGACCTTGCCCGCTCAGGTGTCACCACGGCGGTGTTGCCGAAGTCGTTGCTTGGTGCTGTTGCTCGTTTCGTTGATGACCTGGAGGTCGACCCCTCATGCTGACCCTTGCCCTGCTGATGACCCGCTTCAACCTCTTCGTCCTCCAGGCCGGTGACCGCGTCTGGGAGATGACTGGATTCGTGTCGGCGGATGCGGATCCGCCGCGCGGGAAGGTGTGTCCGATGGCGCCAACCGGTGCGCAGCCGCTGGTTGATCAGTTCCTGGGCTGGTTCGCCTGGTTCCTGGTGTGGGTGGCATTCCCAGCAGGGATCCTCGCTGCTGTCGGGATGGTCCTGTTCGGGAAGATCTTCTCAATGCCCCACGTCGGCAAGGCCGGCCTGATCGGACTGTTCGTGGTGCTGGGAGCTGGCCTGCTCTACCTCGTGGTCCCCGGCATCCTGGCCGGGTTCCTCGGCGACGGCTGCGTCACCCGCTAACAAGGGACCCGACTCGACATGACATCAACCAGACAAGCAGCCCTGAAACTCATCGCCGCCACCACCGCAATGGCACTGATCCTGATCACCGGCCTCGCCCTGGCCGTCTACTTCACATTCTTCGACACCACCAACACCGGGAACACGGACGTCGTCGTCGAACCGATGCAGTCAGTCGGATCCAATGTGCGAGACCAGATCGCCGCCCAGCCGATGCTTCAGGTCACTCCTGAGGACGCGACCTCGGGCACCCCAGCCCTGACCCCGGCCGAGAAGATCATAATCCCGCCGCCCACAGATACGGGTGCGGCGGGGATCCCTACCGGGTTCCCGCAAACCGAGGCTGGTGCGGCCGCGCAACTGGGCGAGATCCTTGCATCAGTACTCGGGTGGATGGATCTGAATCATGCCAGGCAGGTGCAGGCGGCCTGGATTCAGGATCCAGAGGCCGAGCCGGTGTGGCCGGTGTTGCTGCTGGTGCAAGGGTTCCTGGAGCAGGCTGGGATGCCGCTGGGGTTGGAGTCGCCGGCCACGATGTGGGTCGTCCCCGTTGCAGCGCAGATCAAAGGCAGCGACGGTCCCGGGTGGGTGGTTGCGTGTGTGTTGCTGGACCTCACCTACACCAACGTCGAGACCGCCCGGATCGCCTACGGACACTGTGAACGGATGGCGTGGGACGGCACCCGCTGGCTGATCGCCGAAGGATCCCACCCACCACCCGCACCGTCGACATGGCCCGGAACCGACCTCGCCCGGCAGGCCGGTTGGCTGACCTGGGAACAGGACTGATCGTGATGCCTTGGGATGTCGCTATCCAGATCTTCGCCGACCTCGCTGCCGCCGGCGGCAGGATCGTTGCCTCGTTGTGGATCAGCATCTGCATGGGCGTTTGGGGTGCCGGACTGTGGGTGTTCCGGATCGTGCTCGAGATGGGGGAGTGGCTCCTGACCCCATCCCTGTCTGCTGCCAACCGCGACGGATCACCGAACGCGTTGACGTATGCCTACAGCACCACCTCGTGGTTCGCGTTGGTGTTGGCATTGATCTTGACGGTGGTGCACCTGATCGTGGCCGTAGTCCGCCGCGACGCGAAATCGTTGGGGTCGTTGCTCCTGGGAGCGGTGCAGTTCCTGCTGATCTCCACCATCGCCTTCACCTACGCCGCGGCGGTGGTCACCGCCGTCGCAGGAATCAACCAAGCCCTGATGCGCGAAATGCTGGGAATCACCACCATGTCCGATCTGGAGGTACCCGGCTTCGACCTCGCCGAGACCGCCGTCTCCGGCGTCGTCGCAACCGTGCTCCTCGTCCTCGGCCTCGTGCTCTGGCTCGCCGCCCTCAGCCACATCATCGTGCTCCTGGGCCGCTCGGTCGCGTTGGTGGTCCTCACCGCCACCGCTCCGATCGCAGCTGCAGGGCTGCTGTACGAGCCGTTGAAGGTGTGGTTCTGGAAGACGTTCCGCTGGTTCCACGCCGCGGCGTTGGCGCCGATCCTGATGACCTTGATGCTGGGCATCGGTATCCAGATCGCCAACAGCGTGGTCCTCGGCCAAGCCGACGACGTCCAAAAGGCCGCAGCAATGGCAGTGCCAGCGGTGGCGATGATCCTGGTCGCCTCCTGGAGCCCCTTCGCACTCTTCCGACTGCTCGCGTTCATCGACCCCGGCACCACCTCAGGCGCCAACTTCAGAGCCTCACTCCACCCCACCACCGCCGCAGGACACGGCCTGGGCCAGATGCAGACCAAACTCGCCGAACACGCCACCGACAAAGCCACCAACCAGACCGGCAGCTCAGAAACCGCCACCACGGCTCGCACCGAAGGAGCCCAAACCAGCAGCCTCGGAGGAACAACCACCGGTAGCAGCGTCCCATCGAGATCTACTGGAACTCAGGGCGGAACCGGTGGACCATCCAAGCCTCCCGCCGCCCCCGCCACGGGCGGGTCCACTGCCGCCGGGACGGACCGCGCCGGCGCCGGTGGCGGCGCAGCTGGATCCTCCGTCGGTGGGGGCGCAGGTGGTGCCGCCTCGTCGGGTGGGGCTGCTGCTGGGGGAGTGGCGGGTGGAGTCGGGATGGTTGCGCTCGCTGGTGCGAAGGCGCTGGTGGGTGCATTCAAAGCCGCCGGAGCCGTCACGTCGGGGATCGTGGGGGACTCTGCCAGCGGTATGGGGTCGGGGGATCCCAGCTACCCCTATGACCCAGCCGGAGACACCCGCCGCCCACACCACACCGCCACCCGAACCAGGGGGAAGCGACCCCCAACGGCCATCGTCCAGGAGGAGCACAGTGACAACGACGTTTAGGAACTTCACCCAGACCCGCACCGGATGGCTGCTGGGCCTCAGCCCGGTCCAGATCGGCATCATCATCGCCGCATCCTTCCCGATCTGGTTCGCCATCAGCGCCCAACGCTGGCCCGCCATGGGAGTCTTCCTACTCCTGTGGGGACTCGTAGTAGTTCTGACCGTGGTCCCCATCGGGGGCCGCTCCAGCATCGGGTGGATGGCAGCAGCCACTGGGTTCGGGATCTCAGCCCTGACCGGCTGGTCAGAATTCACCTCGAGGGCCGAACGTGGTCGGCTGCGATGCTTGGAGGAGTTGGACATGCCCGGCGTTCTGCAGCCCCTCGAAGTGCTGGAGGGCCCACCCACGGGGTTGGAGCAGCACCGAATCGCGATGATCAAGAACTCCGCGGCCAGGACGTGGGCGATCACCGCACGGGTGGAACACGAGGGCACCGCAATGTCCGACCAGACCGAGCTGGCCCGGTTCGCAGCTGGCATGACGGATCTGGTCGACACCGCCGCCCGTGGGGACCTGATCACTGAGCTCCATGTGATGGTGCGCGCCACCCCTGATGACTGCGCCGAGCGGGAACTGTGGCTACGGGAGAACATCACCGATGGGGCGCCGGATGCGTCAGTGGCCACCAACATCGAACTGTTGCGCTGGGGCCAGGCAGGCACCCGCAGCGAATGCTTCATCACGGTCGTGGTTCCCGAGGCGAGGCTGGCGCGGGAAGCCAAACACCTGGGCGGGAAACTGGCTGGCAGGATGAGCGCCCTTCTCGCGGTCGCCTCCGAAACCGAGACCGCACTCACCGGCGCCGTCGGAGCCAGCAACGTTGAGTGGCTCACCTCACCCCAACTGGCAGCAGCAGTCCGGACCGGGTTCGCACCCGCCGACCGCGCCGCCCTGATCCAAGCCCAAGCCCAGCAAGCCACAGCCGCGGGATCGTGCACGGAGGTGCCGTGGGCGCTGGCCGGGCCTTCGCACGCGATCCCGGCGGTGCGGCACTGGACCCACGACGCCTGGCACTCCGTAACCTCCACACTGAAACTCCCGGAGCGGGGAACAGCACTGGGAGCCCTGGCCGGTGTGCTGGTTCCCTCGAGTGTCTCGGAGCGGCGGAGTCTGACGGTGGTGTTCCCGATCGAGCGGCAGTCGGTCGCGGACAGGAAGGCCTCGCAGGCCGAGTTCACCAGCAGCCTCGGCCAAGGACTCCGGGACCGGCTCGGGATCCGCACCGGCATCAAGGACCGCCGCCAACAAGCCAAACTCGACCAGGTCGAAGACCAACTCGCCCTCGGAGCAACCCTCACGCACCCCTACGTCGTGTGCTCAACCACCGTCCCCACCACAGCACCCATAACAGAGTTCGGCAGACGCCTCGACGCGTCCATCCGACAAGCAGGATTCGCACCACAACGCCTCGACCTCGCACAGGACTCCGCCTTCGTCACCGCCAACATCCCACTCGGCATCTCACTCACCCACCGGGGACTGTGATGGGCCGCGGAATCGGGAAACTGCTGTCCGACTTCGGCCACACCCTCCCCACGAAACCCGACAACCCACCCCAGACACCCGTCCGGAGCCCATTCACCACAGCACCCTCCTGGCGCGGGCAACGCCGCCGCGGGGCCGGGTGGGCGGCGGCGCGGGCCCCGGTGAAGCAGTATCGGATGACATCCGACCAGACCGGCCTCTACTGGCCCTTCGTCGCCCCTGCCGCAACCGCACCTACGGGGGCTCCGATGGGAACCGACGTCCTGTCCGGCTCCACCTTCTACGTCGACCCACACGGCTGGGTCCAAGACGACCAAGTGCCGGTGACCAACCCGAACATCTTCATCTTCGGCAAACCCGGCCGAGGGAAATCAGCATGGGTGAAGGCGTTCCTGAACCGGATGTTCGCCTTCGGATACCGCGCCCTGATCCTCGGCGACCCCAAGGACGAATACCAGCTCCTGTGCCGCCACTTCGGCGTCGAACCCTTCGCCATCGGCCCAGGCATGCCCACCCGCCTCAACCCCCTCGACCCCGGCCCCGCCGCCATCGGATGGGACCGCCTCAGCCGCGCCGAGCGCGAAACCCGCGCTCAGACCATTTTCGGCCGGTGGTTGGTCCTGCTCCGGAGCCTCATCGGCTCCCAAACCATCGGGGACCGCCGAGTCCCCGTCGGACCCAGCCAAGAGCAAATCCTCAAGACAGTCCTCGAACACCTCACCCACCACGCCAGCGACTCGAGACTGCTGCGGCCGATCGCGCTTCCGCAGATATGGGCAGCCCTCAACGAACCCAGCCCCGACCTGATCACCCAGACCCGATTCCCCAACCGGCAAGCATTCCTGGACGAAACCAGGCTGCTGCGGGACGCGACAGCGCAACTGTCCACCGGAGTCCTGGCAGGGATCTTCGACTCCGAAACCTCCATCCAGATCGACTGGACCGCACCCATCCAGTCCCTGTCCCTTTCCCGACTGGCAGACCTCGGCGACCAAGCCACCGGAATGGCCCTGACCTGCCTGTCCTCTTGGGGATCAGCAATGCGAGCCAGCGGTGGGGGTAATCGGATCAACGTCCGCGACGAAGCCTGGAAACAACTCCGCCTCGGAACCGACGCAGTAGCCGCCTTCGATGCCGACCTGCGCCTCAGCCGCGCCCACGGCGACATCGAAGTCGCCGTATCCCACAAACCCTCCGACTACG
Source organism: Tessaracoccus rhinocerotis (assembly GCF_007197885.1). Lineage (GTDB taxonomy): Bacteria > Actinomycetota > Actinomycetes > Propionibacteriales > Propionibacteriaceae > Arachnia > Arachnia rhinocerotis. Next base: position 89,215 of record NZ_VKKG01000001.1, on the reverse strand, counting down.
AAGGCGCCGGCCACGCCGGCACCCAAGCCGCGCAGATAGCCAAAGACCTCCTCCACCTCGCCGACATCAAAATCCTCTACGGCCAAGACGCCGCCGTCGCCGACGACCTCGAACAACTCCTCGACCTCGGCGCCATCGCCCGCAACACCGTCACCGGCTGGGCAATGAACCGCAAAGGCCGCGCCCTCATCTGCGTCGGACCCCGAACCTACAAAGTCCAACTCGCCCTCCACCCAGACCTCGAACTACCCCTCACCCACACCAACCAAAACCTCCACTGACCTGACATGAAACTTCTCGCCACCGCCGCAGTTCTCATCGGCTTTGTGACCGCACCCGTACTGATCCTGGCGATCCTGGTCCCGATGATTGCCGGCGGCACGCAGGCGGACCAACGCCAGTCCGCAGTACCGGGGGCTTGCAAGAATTGGGACGCGGATTTGCCGGCAACAAGTGGGCTGACCCCACGGCAACTCCAACGAGCAGCACTCATCTATGACACTGCACTTGAGGTCGGCCTCGGCCCACATGCGGCGGTGGTTGGGATCGCCACCGCACTGCGGGAATCCAGCCTCGGAGCCGACCCCAGATCGAAACGACCCGACGCCAACCACAACATCGGCCTGTTCCAACAACGCATCCTGCCTGGCTGGCACGCCGACGGCACCACCATCTCCGAAAACATGGAGATCCTCCTCGACGACCGATACCAAGCCCAAGTCTTCTTCCAGGGGCACACCACCACCAACGGCTGGCACATCCCCGGACTGGCCGACATCCCCGGATGGCAACAACTCACCATCGCCCAAGCTGCGCAGAAGGTACAGGTATCGGCACTCCCCGACGCCTACGCCAAACACGAACCCGCCGCTAGCGCACTCGTCGCAGCCCTCGCGAAGAACCCAAACGCCACAGTCAACGACCCCTGCGAACCGCACGACCTGAGCCTGGACTGCCCCGCCACCCCAAACAGCATTGGGAATGAGAACGGTCAGACCCCCGACGCGGTTCGGGCGATGCGATGCGTCGCCGCGAAATGGCCCCAGATCCGCACCATCGGCGGCCTCCGTCCCGGGGACCCGCGAGACCACGGCACCGGCCGCGCCGTCGACGTCATGATCCCCAACTGGCACACCCCGACCGGCCACGCGCTCGGAACCGAAATCGCTGCTTGGGCACAAACCAACGCCACCGCACTGGGCGTCACCTACGTGATCTGGGACCGCAAGATCTGGAGTGTCGCGCACGCAGGCAAGGGTTGGCGAGACTGCTCCGAAGGCAGCTGCTACGCCGGACCCGACCCATCCGCAGCGCACCTGGACCACGTCCACGTCAGCGTCGCCGGAGACCAAGGAACCGACTCTCCAGCCACTAGCGCCTCAGGGGCCGTGTTGCCGATAGACAAGGGCAAGTACCGGATCTCGGCCCACTACGGACAGCCGGGCACCCGTTGGGCCACCCGACACACCGGCCTCGACTTCGCAGCCCCCACCGGAACACCCATCCGAGCCGTCACCGCCGGCACCATCATCTCCGCCCACAACACCCACGGCGTCTACGGCAACCTCACCAAAATCCGCGCCACCGACGGCACCGAAACCTGGTACGCCCACCAGTCCCGAATCACCGCCCATGAAGGACAACGGGTCGCAGCCGGCCAGAATATCGGCGAAGTGGGCGCGAGCGGCAACGCATCCGGACCACACCTCCACCTCGAAGTCCGCACCAACGGTCGGACCACTGACCCTCTCGTCTGGCTCCACAACAAAGGTCTTCAGCCATGACGCGAATCCGAGACCGTGCCAAACCGGCAGAACTGCGAAACAGGAGGCATACCGAGGTGAGGGCGCGGGGGAGTGACAACAGACATCGACCGCGCCAGGGCCCGGCGTCGTCCGCGAGTCTCAAGACTTGGGTTCGGATTCTGCGCCATGCGCCGGCGGGCGCGGGCCTATCCCACACATGCAGATCTCAAAACCTGACAAGGGACTGAACCATGGATGATTACCAACACAAGGACGCCTACCCATGGACCTGGGAACCAGCAGCCGCAGCGGCGGTAGTACTGGGATGTATCGGGGTGCTGTCCCTACAGCTCGGGCGCAGCACCGCCCTACTGGTCTCAGGCGCAGGCATATGGTGGCCCGCCCCGCAGCAACTGCTCATCAGCACGTGGGGAATCAGCCAAGGCAACCTGGCGGCCGGGCTGCCCAACACGGTCACAACGACGTCGCAGAATGAGCTGGCCTGGATCCTGGCAGCGCTGTTCGCCGCCGTGATGTGCGCCGGCGGGGGCTGGCTGCTGTGGCGACTACGTGGACACGCCTCTGCGAAGGGGATGGCGAGCACTGAACAGGCCACGCAACTGCTCGGTCTGGTCCGGCTCCGAAAGAGCCGCAGGATCATCCGGCCCGACGTCTACGGAAGCATGCCCCGATGAGGTTCAACCCCGCCGACGTCGGCTGGAAGATCGGGCGCAGCAAACTGCCTCGAGGAGTTGAACTCTGGCAGCCCTGGGACCGCACCGCCGGAGTCATCGGACCACAAGGATCAGGCAAAACCCTCGACATCCTCACCCCCGCCCTCCTGCAAGCACCCGGCGCAGCCCTGGTAACCCTCACCAAACCCGACGACCTCCTCCTCACCATCACCGCCAGATCCACAGGAGAGCGCCCATGCCTAGTACTGGACCCGTTCAACGCCGCCCCCGGGCTCCCGCAACTGGTGTGGGATCCGATCGCAGGATGCATCGACGCATCCGTGGCGGAACGCCGCGCAAAAGCCTTCTGCGCAGGCACCGTCGCCAAAACCAGCGGCCCCAACGACTCCGCCAGCCACTTCTACGCCGGCGAAGCAGCCAAAGTCATCCAGTGCTACCTCCACGCCGCCGCCCTCGCCGGCTGCACCCTCGAACACATCCTCCACTGGGTCGCCAACCCCAAAAACACCACCCTCCCCACAGAAATCCTCCTCAACCACCCCGCAGCCGAACCCAACTGGCACGGCCTCCTCAACGGCGCCATCAACAACGCCGACGACCGCACCTCCGGCAACACCAAAACCACCGTCGAACAAGCACTCGCACTCTTCACCACAAGAGACCGACGCGAACGCTGCATCCCAACCCCCGGCCGACCCGCAACCGACCTCGCAGAAGTCATAGACCGCGGCGGAACCGTCTACCTCCTCGGACGCGAAGACCCCTACATCTCGGCCGCCCCCCTGATGACCGCCGTCGCAGAAGACTTCCTCGACACCGCCCTGAAGATTGCGAACAGCAGCACGCACGGCCGCCTCTGCCCACCACTCTTGGCATGCCTGGACGAGCTTCCATCCACCGCACCGCTGCCGACACTGGCAACAAGGATGGCCAACGAACGCGCCCTGGGCATCAGCATCGTGTGGGCATCCCAAACCAGAGCCCAACTCGAACAGGCCTACGGCCAACAAGCCCGCTCCATCCTTGGTCTAAGTAACACCCTCATCATCTTCGGCGGATCCAAAGACCAAGCCTTCAACAAAGAACTCTCGGATCTCCTCGGAACGCGCCGGACCACACGACGCAACCACCAACACGGCAAACACACCAGCATCAGCAGCCACGGCGAAGACACCCCCATCATCCGCCCACAACAAATCCGCGAACTCCAAACCGGAACAGCCCTCGTCATCGCCGAGAACGGCAAACCCATCCTCGCCACCCTCCAACGAAGCATCCACGGCAAGACAGGTCAACAACTCCTTCACCAACAGAGCCAGCTCCTAACCCGCAGCCGCACCCCATGGCAAGCACCGGCCGTCCGAGACCAAGCTGCAGCAGCCGTCGAAACCGCACGTGAACTCGGACTCACACCGCAATGACAGAACCCACACACCAGCCCACCCCGGCCGCTCTCGTCGAGTTCCCAGATGTCACCTCCCGAATGCAGAAGGCACTCGACCAACTCGAACTGCTGCAACAGGGCGGCCCCGCGGCAAGCGACATCATCGGCAGCGGCGAGAACCTCCCCAGGCTCTGGGACATCACCACCATCCACGACCCCAACCTCCGCCGCGACACCTGGAATTGGCTCGAAGGCTTCGTCATCTGGTTCAACGCCCAACAAACCTGGTTCTCGTACGAGCAAATCCCCGCCTGCTGGACCCACCACCCCCACCTGATCAGAGAAATCGGCACCCTCGCAGACCAACGCCGCCTCGCCGGCGACGCCACTACAAGCAGACCCCTGGATGAATGGCACCAGTACTCCGCCCCAGCGTTCCTCGAACGTACCCGCGCCGCTCGATCCAGCTGCGAGGACAAGCACACTCCTTGGCCCGGGCGTCCCGCCCACAAGCGCCACGTCGGACCGGAGCTGAGTCAAGTCCGACGAGACCGGATCGAAGCCGACGTCGCAGGGTTCAGAAGAGAACGCTCACCTCACCTGGGATCATCCGTTTGAGGGATCTGGGTCACCAGCCGCTCCGGTGCTCTACTACACGCGGTCCCGGACGCGCCAAGCGAAATGAGAAACTCGTGGTTGCTAGTCGCGTACGGCAGAATGAACACATGTTCGAAACTGCCGTGACGGCTGCCGACACGGCAGAGATGCGCAAGGCCCGGGGCGCGTTCTTTACGCCTGAGCCCATTGCTCGGTACGTCACAGACTGGGCGGTCCGGGCGTCCGGCGACACCAAGCTTGGGTTCCTCGAAGCCCGGCGCCGGCACCGACAATGGGCCGACGCTCTCTGACCGTGGGCGGATGCAGTCGCGGGCGCGCGAATTAGGCGTTCCCGCGTACCAAGCACCGCGAAAGCCCCCTCGCGCGTCAGCAGTGACGCGCCGCCGCGGCTCCAACTCCCCCGGAGTTGGCCGAGAGACGATCGGGCGCCGGAGGCGAACCAGGCTGATGGCTCCGACCACTCAGACCCGAGCGGGGGCTACTACCGTCGCACCGGACACCCCCGGGCTTGCCCGAGAGCCCACGGCACGGGTCTGCGCGAGATCTTGTCGGGGTCTGCTTCGAAGACATCCACATCTGCTATGGTGCGGCCATCTGTCTCATACACAAGGGAGTGACATGAAGTTCAGTAGAAGACTTTTGGCAATGGTTGTGGCCCCGATGGCGGCCCTTTGGATGCTTCCCGCGTCTCCGGCTCACGCGGCGGTCCACTCGTCATGCTCAGTGACCGCTACAACCCCGTGGACGGATGGAGTCAAGGCATACGGGCAAGGCCGCATCGCATGCACTGGGGGAAATGCCTACGCTGATCGCATTACAGGGCGGATGGAGGTCAGATTTGTCTTGTGGGACAATAAGGGCGATTTTCCAAAAAACCCTGTGTCCAACACAACGAGCATTATTACTGATCCTTGGTGGACGTGCAACGGCACGGGCACCCGCGGGCACAGGATCCGAGCGCAGGGGTGGGACATTTATGGAGGCACCAGTGTTGTCACCTCTGCGGCAAGGGACTTGACTTGCTGATCGCGTTCTAGAACATCCATCGGCCAAGCTATCGCCTCATTGGTTCGCGGCAGGCAGCAGTACCTGCTCGCCGCGAACCAACAGGACGTTTCGAGGCCGCCCCGATTCAAGAGGATTTGATTCACGTGAGAGCCATCAACCTTGCATGGTCGGCAGTTTCGATCGTCGCGCTCGCAGCATTGGCTGCTTGCTCACCGTCGGCGGAGGCTGAGGGCGCGCCTACTGCCGCTGAGTACCGTGCTGCCGTGGAGAGTGCCAGAACTTGCGTCCAGCGGGCAGGATTTGAAACCGGGAGCCTGCAAGAAGTTCCTCACTCGAAAGAGTTGCAATTCTCTGTAGAGGCGAAACCAGGTAACGAGGAAGCGTACGACTCTTGTTATGATGAGCACCTCAAAGAGATTTCCGCCGCTTATTTGCAGCCGGAGCGCCTTACCGGTGATGAGCGAGATCGAGCGATGACGCAGCTAATCGATTGCTTGGAGCGGATCGGGGTCTCAGGACTCCAGGACTCAACCACCGACTCCCGAGTGTTCGTAGCGGCGATAATGGACGGAAGTCTCTCTGAAGACGAAGTCTTTGAAGCCATGGGGTGTATGGAAACACACAGGGGCGTGTGGCCACCCGGGGATGCCAATAACCCATGATGCGCGCTTGGCTATTCGGTTCTATCACATTCATCTTGGTCGCAGGAATGTGCTTGACCGCTTGGTTCACATCCGCCGGAATCCCGAGGGGCTTGGATGATTTGGACCCAGAGCCGGTCTTGGTCGACGTCGAGGTAGTGGCAACGTCGGTAGACTTCAATTCCGCAGGTGTAGTCTCTGGTCGATTGCAATCTGGACTATCGCTTCAGGGGAGTGGCCTAGAAGGCATCGTTACGGAAGTTTTCTTGACGCAAGGAATGGAACTTCTCCCCGGAGTGGCCGCATACAGGGTCGGGCCGGTCGCTGTGACGGCCTACACGGGACCTGTCCTCTATCGTCATCTGAGCAGCGGAATGTCGGGCCAAGATGTCCGGACGGTGCAGAAGTTGCTGGCGGAGCTGTTGCCGGACGTACAAGTTCCCGACACTGGCCGTATGGATCGGGGCACAGTCCGGGCGGTCGCAGAGTTCGCTGAGGCGATTGGAGCTGGGACAAAGGTCGATATCTTTGATCCCGCATGGTTCGTTCGCCTTCCCGCTACGCCGTTTGTCATAGAAGACATCTCCATCGAGCTCGGGACGCCGGCTCCGCCACTCGGTGAGGTGATTGCAACTAGCGAACCGAGCGTTGTCGACATCACGGTTGAAGCCGAGGTTTCGGGCCCTGATGGAGAGTACATCTTTGCGAGTTCCGGGATGGAGGCTCAAGTCGCCCGGGCATCGGGAGAATGGAGCATCCAGGATGAGTCTGCTGCACAGGCGCTTCTACAGTCCCCAGATGTAGCTGCGCCAGAACAAGGTGCGGATGTAAGGAGCATCGGTGGCCGTGTCCGCTTGGCGTCGCCTACAACTGGTATAGAACTGCCTGGGGCCAGCCTCGTCGTTGGGTCGAATGGTAGTACGTGCGTAGTACCCTCAACCGCTCCGTACTCGGCAGTGCCGGTGGACGTTCTGGGTTCCACAATTGACGGCAAGGCTCAACTGGCCCCAGTGCTGGAAGTTGGATCTCGGGTGCTGTTGAACCCCTTAACTGTCGCGCCGGACGCCACGTGTCCTTAATTCTTCGCGACATCTGGTATCGATATCCACGTTCTGACAGACCACTTCTGCAGGGCGTCGAGTTGGAAGTCCCGACTGGGGCATCTGTTGCGGTTATGGCGCCTTCAGGAGTAGGCAAGTCGACCTTGCTCAGCATTGCAGGACTGCTGATCAAACCGGATCGTGGGACGGTACAGATTGACGGCAAAGATGTAGGACCTAAAGACGGTAAACGGCTGTTGGGAGACCGGGTGTCGTGGGTACTTCAGAGCGTGAACCTTTTGCCCCATAGGACGGTCCTCGATAACACAATACTGCCGAGTCGAGCCCATGGATCAAGCCTCGATTCCTCGAGGGCGACGGCCACCATGCTGCTAACCCAACTCGGTTTGAGCCACAGGCTCACATCCTTGGCGCGAACGCTATCTGGCGGAGAGGCGCAACGAGCTGGGGTCGCTCGGGCCTTGGTCACGTCTCCCTCAGTTCTGATTGCGGATGAGCCGACCGCCAACCTGGACAGGGATACGGCACAGGAGGTGGCGACGGCGCTGCTCTCAGCCGCACAGAACACGTCGGTCCTGCTCGCGACCCATGATCCGATGATCGCTGAGATGGCTGACACGGTAGTGCACCTCGCACCAGCTAGGGGTGATTGACATTTGGACTACTCGAGCCTTGGTGCGTGAGGCGTGGCACAATCTCACGCCTCGCCTCTTGATTTGGGCGCTGATCATGTCCGTCGCGGCCGCTGCTGCCGGGAGCTTAATTGGGCTCGCGGGTGCGCGTTCACTGGTGGCCGAAAGAGCCAATCGCCTGGCTGGGTCCCATGTTTGGGTGGCGCAGGCGCTCGATGTGCCGCTCTCCGGCCACGACTGCGAAAGCCTCCAGCGGAACCCAGGGGTGGCCGCGTCGGGTGGAGTGGCCAGTGAACTCCCTCCCCCCCTGTTGACGTTTACTCCGAACGGACAGACTGTGTCTGCGTACTACGTCACGTCCGGCACATCACGCGTCTTCGACCCTGAGGCACCCCTCGGTGTCCCGCTGATCGGTGCCGAACTTGAAGCCACTAACCTCCTTGCAGAGGGAGGGTGGCTTTATGATGAATCGGGCCAGCGCGTAGTGCAGATTGTTGGAAAGCTGCGTGCAGGGGTGCCGGTACCCGAACTTAGCTCGTCAGTAAGCATTCCGACGACCGCAGCCATTCCCTTGAGAACATGCTGGGTCAGGATGATGCCCGGGGCTATCGCGAGCGCTCCAGATCTTCTCATAGCTACCTTTCCGGGCAACTCTGTTCAGATTGGTCCGCTCGTGACACTCCTAGACTCGGTCTCCCCGCTCGCCCAATGGAGTGCAGTTGCGCATTTGCGCCCTTGGGTACCCGCTGCGGTCCTCAGTGGGCTCGTAGGAGCTCTCATCACGTGGACTCGTCGAAACGAATGGGCCATTTACCGTGCCTTCGGCACTTCGCGAATGCAGAGCACGGCCATCGTGGGGTTTGAGTGTCTCCTTCTCACTGCCCCAGCAGTTGCCGGAGCGATGTTGCTGACCATGACAGGGATGAACGTGATCGGCACCACTCTGGATTGGAGCATCCTGGCCCTAGTAGCACGCACAGTCGTCAGTTCAGTGCTCGGCGGAATCGCTCTGACCGTGATCCTCTCCGCTGCGCTCATGAGCGGCGAGATCGCATCGGAACTCAAGAACCGCTGACTGTGTTGAAACCTGCCCTGCGGCTGTCCGCGCTGAAGCTGCTCGTCACCCGCGCGGGAAACGTTGCGCGATCTTGATGGCTCTTCACAGATATGAGTGGAGTTGGGGTCTGAATCCGCCTGCTTCGAGGAGTGACCTGAGTCGGTAGTTGGCCGGGTTCCGGAACCCGAGAGCGATGCCGCGGAGGTGTTCGAGACGGCCATTGATCGCTTCCGTGGGTCCGTTGCTGGTACCGGGATGGTCGAAGAACGCCAAGATGTCATCACGTCGCTTGTGCAGGGTCCGGCCGAGCTGAGCGAGTTCGGCCAGCCATTGGGGACGCCGGCCTTGATCGAGTCGATCAACTTCGAAAGCGCTGCTCGGCCTGCCGCCCGGTTCTTGTCGCGGTAGGCGGCGATGATGTTCTGGTAGACACCCCAAGTGACTTCAACCTCGTCGTGGTCCTCGACGTCGAACAGGGCATCCAGGCGGGTGTTTTGCCTGCCGGTGAGCAGACCGATGCCGGTCTGGAGGAGCCGGCGCGCTTTGTAGAGGGGATCGTTTTTGCGGCCACGGCCGCCGGTGAGTTCACGTTGGACTCGTTGTCGGGTCTGGTTCAGCTTGTCACCGGCGAGAGCGACGACGTGGAACGGGTCCATCACAGTGGTCGCGTCCGGGACGGCCTCTGTAGTGGCGGATTTGTAACCGCTGAACCCGTCCATCGCGACGATCTCCACCCCTGCTCTGAACTCAGGGGTCTGCGCCTCGAGCCAGGACTTGAACACCTCCTTGGAGCGGCCCTCGACCATGTCCAGCAACCGTGATCGACCGGTATCGTCTCTAACGGGAGTGAGGTCGATGACCACGGTCACGAACTTGTCACCGTGGCGGGTGTGGCGCCAACAGTGCTCGTCGACTCCGATCACCTTCACCCCGTCGAGCCGTTCGGGGTGGTTGACTCAGGACCTGTTGGCCGAGTTCGGTGACGGCGTCGTGGACGGTGCCCCAAGCGGACTGCAGCACCGCGGTGATGAACGCCTGGCCAGTCACTTGCTGCTGCCCTCGAGCACCTCGAACAAGTACCGCACCAACGATGCTGACCTGCCCGAGGGGCGGGGCTGGCAACCGTGGGACCGGGCACGCATCGACGCCTGGGCTGACCGGGTGGGGCCGGCCACGAGGGCGGTGACCGACCGGGTCTTCGAGTCGGTCCAGGTCGCTGAACAGGCCCATGACCCGGTGCTGGCGATCCTGCGCCTGACCAGACGATTCTCCCCGGCCAGGGTGGAGGCAGCCTGCCAGCTGGCGCTGCGGGGACCGGTCCGCAACATCCGCTACGCCCATCTGAGACCGATCCTGGACACCGGACAGGACAAGACCGGCCAGCCCGTCGAGACCACCGTTGAGGTCGGCGGCTACGTCCGCGGCAGCGACTACTACGCAGGAGGAACCCGATGATCGGCTCGCTGCTGGACGTCGAGACCAAACGCAAGCTCCGTGAGATGAACGCCACCGAACTGCTGACCGCGATCGATGGCCAAGACCCTGTGGCCTCGGCCGGGTTGCCGTTCGAGGACAGACTCCGGTTGGCGGTCGATGAGGCCTACTCGTCATTCACCCACTCCAAAGTCACCGGCCTGATCCGAAGAGCAGGGCTGCGTTACCCGAACGCGGACCTGCGCAGGATCGACCTGCTCGAGGAACGAGGCCTGGACCGCAGCCTGCTGTCCCACCTGGGCTCCTGCCAGTTCGTCACCCGCCAGCAGAACGTCGTGTTCCAAGGCTTCACCGGATCCGGGAAGTCATATCTGGGATGCGCCCTGGCGAAACGGGGCTGCGAGCACAGGATCCGGGCCCACTACATCCGGATGCCCGACCTTGAGGAAGCCTGGACCGCGGCCCAGGAACAACCCGGCGGAGCCGGGAAGTTCCTCCGCAAATACACAGCCTTCACCCTCCTGGTGATCGATGAATGGCTCCTGGACCGGCCCACCGAGTCCATGCGCGGGATGCTGCTGGACCTGATGGAACGCCGCTACGGCGAAACCTCCACGGTGTTCTGCACCCAATACCAGCAGAAGGACTGGCACCAGCGCCTCGGTGCCGGCGTCCACGCCGACGCCATCATGGACCGCATCGTCCACAACACCATCTGGATCGAAACCGGCACCTACAACATGCGCGAACACACCGCCGCTCAGGCCTGACACCCAAGGGACAGCGCCGGTGGTGGCTCCCAACCACGCCACCACTGGCGCTCACCCGCACCAACACTGGCGCTGACCCGCACGAACACCCGGCTCTCACAGCGTCAAATACTCAGGTCCGCGCCTTGATGGCAGAGCTCCCGCTGGGCAGCCCGCGACGACCCTGAGTCCGACGTCAACGGTGGGGCAGAAAGGAGAAGTTGTGTTGTCGAGGTATGAGGTGCGGGGTCGTGGTGGTGGAAGGCCGGGAATTCCGGCCCGCGAATCCTGAAGCCTGCCCAAATCCTGCCTAAAAAAAACAACGAACCCGCTCCGGCCGTAGTCAGAGCGGGGTTCATTGGCTCCCCGGACTGGACTCGAACCAGCGGCCAAAGGCTGTGGATGGTTGAACGTAAAGCCCGTTGGGCAGGATACGCCGGAGAGCGAGGGTCCGGTGAAAGCTGCCTCGAATGCCAATGACGCCCGACCCCGTGAGCAGGAGCTTACTGTCCGCGCTCCGCCTCGATCCTTCGATCGATCTGGCACGAATCTGGCACGACAGCGGAGACGAGTAACGCCAATGTTGCTGTGACTACGGGATTCACTTGTCGGGGCGACAGGACTCGAACCAGTGCTCTGCGCGTGCCCGAGTGGCCGCCAGATGCGGCACGAGACGACACCAGCACACCAGCAGCGACTACGGCGTCGGCAACGCCAACCAAGCTGCCAGGATTCGACGGATACCCGGCTATACACATAACGAGTTCGAAGTCGGCGATGAGGTGATTGTCGTTGACTTCGCCGACGCCGGAGTACCTGCCTCACGTTACTCGGTCGGCAGTTTCTAAGGCGCACCCGCCTCATTCAGCCCCCTGCCTACGCGCGAGCACGCCCTGAAACAAGCCGCACGCGTATGTCAGTCCGACTGTCTTGCAGAACGAACTCGGGCTCACCGAGCGGGAGTCAGCAGGTCCCGCCGTCCCGGAGATTGACCGCGGGCAGACGGCGTGTCGCGCGCTGCTACGGCTTGGTGAGCCGTCATCATTCAAGGTGGCGACGCGTCCGCGCCGTCACACGTCCGGCGCCTCTTCCCCACGCCAACGGCCTCGGCGAGCCTGCATGCCCGGAACACCCGGGCCCAGCCACACTGGCGATGCACGCACGCAAGCGACGGCCCGAGTCATCGTTGCGGGGACACGCCTCACGACGATGTAGTGAGGCTGTCAATGACGAACAGGAGTGTCGGTGGGCGACCTTACATTTGACCTCAGCAGCCGATCCCGTCAAGGAGACACAAGATGAGCGTGACCGACGCCTTCAAGATTTTCCAGGGCGTCGTGAACGCTGAAATCGAGGACGTGCGTGAGGCACGGTCGAGGCGAGACCTGTTCAACGGAGCCTTCAGCGGGGAGGGCGACGTGAGCGAAGTCATCGCATCCGGTTCACTCGCACGCGGTACACACAAGGACCCGATTCACGACGTCGACGTTGTGATCGTCTTCGACGGTGACAAGCACCCCCACTGGGGTGAACCGGGCACGTCGGCTCAAGAAGCGCTGGACTACACGCGCGGACGTGTCAACACGCTCCTCGGTGCGACCAGCGGAACCTACGAGAAGACGGTGCGGCTGGCACGATGGCGCAACCACGCCGTCAAGTGCTTCCTGGACGATCCTGACGACGTGGACGCCTTCACAGTGGACGCGATGCCCGCGCTGCGTCGGAACGGCATGCTGCTCATTCCCGAAGCGATGTCCAACGAGTGGGTGTACTGCGACCCCGAGTACCTCATCGCGGCCGTCGCCAAGAAGCACGCCGAGTGGGATAAGTTCGCCGGAACGGTCCGCATGCTCAAGTGGTGGGCGGCTGAGCAGGACATCAAGATCAAGTCCCTCGTCATGGAGGTCCTCGCGCTGAACTACTTGCCCATCGAAGGGTCGCAGCCGACGGCTATCGAGCAGTTCTTCGTGAGCGCGGCCTATGCTATCGGTGGCGGCGTCGAAGTTGTCGACCCTGCAGGCATCTGCGGTCCGATCCAGCCCGACCTCGAATACAACGAGTTGAGCGACCGACTCCGAGAGGCGCGTGACAATGCCATTCGAGCGGTGCAGGCGCACGCCAACGGCAATCCGGCCTACGCGATCCGGCTTTGGGGCACGGTCTTCGGTGACGACTTCCCGCCGCCTCCGAAGAGTGGGACCAATCCAGTGCCCGGTGTTGCTCCTATCTTGCCCCGTCCAGTGAAGGACACCCCGCAGGGATGAGCAGCGGATCAGCATCGACCTCGCGTGGTGAGGAAGGGCCGGGCTGGGTCTTGTGGAGTGAGGCCGAGCCGTCGCGACTCGAACGTGACCGTGCCGAGATGCAGCAGTTCGCGCCTGACGTGGTCTACCAAGATCCCAACCCAGACACGGGTGCCATGTTCCGCCACGGAGGTTGGTCCGGAGAACTGCCGCGCTGGCCGTTCCAACGTCCTGAACCGGTTGGGTTCGACGAGCTGATCGGTGACCACGGTCTGCTCTTCGTACTGGAATATTCGGCGGCCCACCCGATGTTGCCGCCAACCATCTACCCGGTTCGCCCCGAGCCCGAGGTCGAAGAGCAGACCCAGGCAACGTGGCACGTCGCTCCTGGCGGCTCCCTCTGCCTACTTCAAAGCGATGGAGCATGGCGACCGGAAGCGAGCATCACGGAACTCCTTCTCAAGGCATCGGGATGGCGGGTCGAGTACGCGCTCATGAAGGCGGGAGTCATCGATCGGATGACCGTCAACGGCATCGTCTCCGACTCCACATCGGATCACCTGATCGCCAAGGCCGTCACTCGAGGTACCGACGGCTCGACACAGCGGGGAGAAGAGCGTGAGAACGATGTACCGCAGTGACCCCTTCGTCATCCTGACCCACGACGGAGCCGCGAAGATTGCAAACTCCGAGATGCGCGGGGGCCGCGTGGCCATGCGTCACACCCCATCCGAAGACGCCTACATCGTCGATGTAGTTGAGACGGCAAAGGACGTCCGCGTTCAGGTCGCAATCCCGCCCGAGTACACCGCACTAAAGTGGGGTGACGCGCTCCACGCCGCCCAATGGATGCGTCAGCCGGTCGAGGGTCTCAACCTTCACCACCTTGCAATGATCCGCCGTCCCGGAATCTCTCTCGCCTTCCATGACTTCCGGAGCTTGGTGGCCGGTGTAAACGACCCAGGAAACCAACTCGGACTTCTCATCACCTACGACCCCGACCTGTCACAAGAAGCGATCGAAGTGGGCGTGAGCACCTTCGCCGGGTGGCTCGTCCAACGCAGCGGCGTGCGCCCGATCCATATTGAAGTGGAGCCCGAGACTGTCGGGCTCGCACAACTCACCGGTGCGTGGCCGATTGAACAACTCGCACGCCACGCCGTCCTGGTCGTGGGTTGCGGGAGCATCGGTGGCGTGGCTGCCGAAGCCCTCGCTGGATACGGAGTCGGCACCGTCGAACTCGTTGACCCCGACAGGTTCCTTTGGCACAACATCATTCGGCACACCCTCGGACCTGAAAGCGTCGGCCGATACAAGGTTGACGCGCTCAAGACGCATCTAGACAAGCGCTGGCCCGACCAGGACTTTGTTGCCCATCGCCTCGACGCGGTCTCCGACGCTCACTTTCTCAGGTCGCTCATCCCCAAGGTCGACCTCGTCCTATGCGCGGCCGACGGGATCGCTCCTCGCCGTGTCGTCAGCCACCTCTCACGCCGGGCCGGGAAACCCGCTGTACTGGCGTGCGTGCTCGACCACGGGTCCGTCGGAGAGATCATCCGTCTTCGACCGACTCCTCGCTTCGGTTGTCTGCTGTGTCTCCGAGAGAACCTCCAGGACGAAGGGGCAATGGATGCCGAGGCAGACCAGGAACTCGACTACGGAATCGGGCGCGTCCATCAGCCAATGACAGCAGTGTCCCCCGATCTCCAGTACGTCGGCACGCTTGCAGCCAAAACTGCCGTAGCCACACTGCTGGAGTCACTCCACGGCGACCACACCCAGAGACTCCCAGGTGAACACGCCATCCTTGGTCTCCGACCCACTGGTGACCTCGCCTCGCCGTTCGACGTCCGGGAAGCGGGGGACATCCGATGGAGAACCGTCCCGTCGCCCCGCCCTGACTGTCCCACCTGTAGTGCCGCATGACAGAGCACAGAAACGTTCCGAGCATCTCCATCACTGATAGCGCACTCGCCACCATCGCCGCCGAATCGACTCGCTCATCCGACGGTCTCGAAACGGGTGGCATTCTCCTTGGCAGCGAAACGGCCCACGCGATCTGGATACGCCACGCTGGAGACCCGGGGCCAGACGCCTGTCGAGCGCCCCAGAACTTTCTCCGCGACCTTCAGCACGCGCAACAAGTCGCGCATGAGGCGTGGACATGCGATGGAAGCCAATGGATCGGGGAGTGGCACACCCACCCCTTCGGTGACCTCACCCCAAGCGAACTCGACCTCGATTCATACCTGCGGCACCTCCACGATCCCGACCTGCAACTCGACTACTTCGTCGCCATCATCGTCAGCGGCAATGCCAACACAACCCCCCTCGCTGTGGCTTGGCTCATCGAACGCCACCGAGCACAAGAAGTCCCCCTCAGGAGGGAGCATGCATGAGACTGCCAACGGCGCGGCTGCATCCGATACCGAGCCGACCAACCCCGTGTTCATCTCCTACCGCCAGAGCGATGGCACGGCAATCACCACGGAACTCGCCTGGCTACTTCGGGCAGCAGGCATCCCCGTGTGGCGCGACCGCGACGATCTACCGCCCGGCGACACAGAGACCAGGTTGCAGCAGGCCATCGCCGATGGGCTCGCGGGGGGAGTGCTCACCATCACTCCCGACATCGCCAACAGCACGGTCGTCCGAGAAGTCGAAGCACCGAAGCTCATCGCCCTGCACGAGGCCCACGAGGAGTTTGCACTCTGCATCGCCAACGCCGTCGAACGCGAACCAGGGAAACTTGATTACGACGCCCCAGACAGGCTCCTCGAACTCAAGCCGAAGACTCTAAGTGGCGTTGATCAGCACCCGGTTGACCGCGCCGGACAACTGGTATTGACCAAGAAGCTCCTTTGGCACCGCCTCACCCACCAGCAAGCACGAGTGGCTTCCAACAACCGCACGATCCATATCAGCATCCAGACCAGGAACGCCCCTCAGGTCTTAGACCGCACCGGTCATCAACTCGATATGCGCGTCCGCCCCTCGTCACACGAGAGACTTCCCAGCCCGGAAGGCCTACGCGACCTACAAGACACCATCCATCTCCTGCCGGATGCCGTAACCAGAACCGGGGCCCAGACAGTCCACATACACGGAGGAGCGCACCTCTCCGTCGCCTTCGCGATCGGTGCCGCGCTGCCGTCGTCGCGGATCGGCACACTTCACGTCACCGACCAACGCCAACAAACATGGATGAGCGGCACTGAAGCCATCGTCACGACGGCA
The DNA here is from genome assembly GCF_007197885.1 of Tessaracoccus rhinocerotis. Classification (GTDB taxonomy): domain Bacteria; phylum Actinomycetota; class Actinomycetes; order Propionibacteriales; family Propionibacteriaceae; genus Arachnia; species Arachnia rhinocerotis. Next base: position 72,711 of record NZ_VKKG01000001.1, on the reverse strand, counting down.
CCGCTCCTCAGGGTCGAAGAAGAACGCACCTCCGACTCAGCCAAGACTGGCCGCCCGGCGGTGGCTCTCTACCTAGACCTCCTGCCTGGCCGAAGTGACTACGCATTCATCCGACACCTCGAAGAGAACGGGTCGTTCCTCACGGCTTGGGAGCACCTCACCTATGCGGGAGAACGTCTCCTTGACCCCACTGATGCCGGACTCATCGCCGCCGAAGCCGCAGCGCGAATCCGAACCCTTTCTAACCACAACGGCAACGCACAGGTGCATCTGCTGCTTCGATGCCCATTCCCTGTCGCAGTTCTGATCGGACGACTCATGAACACGATCCGGTTCGTCCTCTATGAGTGGGACGACTCCGACCCGGTCGTCGGCGACGACTACCGAGCGCGCTACGTAGCAGCCATGCGGGTCCGACCGTCAGCGTCAAGCGGGGTCATCGAAGAAGTTCTACTCAAGAGCAGCACTGGTGCCTAGCCGAGCCGCCCTTCGCGCGGGCGTGAGATTCGGAGGAGATTCGACAGTTGATAGTGCTGGTTCTCACCGCAAACGTCAGTGCGGCCTTGCAGCGACGCCCCACGGGTTGCTGCACGGATAGGAGACAGTTCCTAGTCACGCAGCCAGGTCGGCTGGTGTGATCATGATTGTCTCGAATTCGACGGGGGTCAAGCGGCCGAGTCTGGGCTGTCGTCGGCGGCGGTGGTAGGTGCGTTCGATTCAGGTCACAATCGCCGTTGGCCGCGCCCCACCTCGGTTGCGGCGTGCGCTCGGAAAACACACGCCAGGGAGAGGTGAGCCAAGCTCATCTCGAAGGGTACCTAGCGGTACCTGAAGCGAATGCTCCCACGTCCGGCCTTGTCAGCGTTGAATGGTTCGATTCCCGCCACCTCCACCACCCCTGTTCAGCTCGAACCCGGCCCCCGTGGGCCGGGTTTCTTGTTTCCCCCGCCTTCTTTCCCGGGCCCGTCCTTCGACGTCACCGCCTTCCCTGGGGCGGAGCCGGGTCCGTGACAGAATGGTCACATGCGCAGCGGTAGCCCTCCAGCGGCAGGTCAGGTCCTGATCGCCACCGAGCCCGGCAAGGGTGGCTACTTCGATCGCAGCGTGGTGCTCCTCCTGGACCACAACGATTCCGGCTCCCTGGGCGTGTGCCTCCACAAGGTGGCCGAGGTCGAGATGGTGGAGCCACTGGCGCACTTCACCCAGCACCTGTCCCCGCCGGTCACGCTGTTCGAGGGTGGCCCCGTGTCCCAGCAGGCAGCCGTTTCGCTGGCGAAGGTCGCCAACCCGTGGGAGGAGCCGCCGGGCTGGCGAAGGATCTTCGACGACGTCGGCATCCTGGACCTGGAGACCCCCATCGAACTGGTCGCGGGCGCGTTCTCGCACCTGCGCATCTTCGTAGGGCTAGCCGGTTGGGACGCCGGCCAGCTCGAGAACGAGTTGATCCGCGGCTCCTGGTTCCGGGCGCCGGCCCGGGTCGAGGAGATCTTCGGAACGCCGGAGGACCTCTGGCGTCGGAGCCTGCGACGGATCGGTGGAGCGAGTGGCCGTTGGTCCACGTGGACCGAGACCCCCGAGCTGAACTGAGGCCGTCCCGCACCCCGGGTGGTGACCCGTCCTGCTGCCAGACTTGGGAGCGGAGATTGGGGGTTTCACCAGATGAAGGATTCCGACGCGGTGATGGACGACGAGTTCCTGGCACCCGTTGACTACGATCCAGAAGCAACCGAAGCGGACTCCGAGGTGGAGGCCGACGACGAGGAGTGGGAACACGCGCAGGGTTTTCCCTGCACCCGTCGCGCCGTGCGGATCTGGGTGGACGAACAGACCCGGCACCTGACGCGGGTGCGGCTGTCCACCCGCTGGCGGGAACGCACCGCCGGCAGGCAACTGGCTGACTCCTTCACCGAGGCCTTTTTCCTGGCCAATGCGCGCGTCGGCAGCAACCTGCCCTCCGCCCCCGTTCCGCGGCCCGAGCCCAGCTCCGACCTCGAGTTCACCTGGGACAACTTCCAGGACCTCCAGGAGCGGGCTGCCGAGCTGATGGAACGCTCCGACGAACTCGCGCTCCGCCCCCCGAACGAGGTGCGCTGGGCGGACCTCACGGGCACCCGCGCCACGGGCCTCAGCAGCAACGGCCACGTCCGCGTCACCCTCGGCCTGGGAGGGCTCACCGAGACCGTGGAGTTCTCCTCCACCTGGTTGCAGAGGGCGCGGATCTCGGAGATCGCCGACGCCGTGATGTCGGCCCACCAGAGCGCGTACCAGCGCCACGTCGCCCCCGTCTTCGTGCCGGGCGAACACGAGGAGCTGGCCGCAGAGCTGGCGCAGGTCCAGGCAGACATGCAGGCGATGATGGCGAGAGGAATGGCATGACCGGATCCGAGCAGTCCCCGCGTTGGGGGGACGACGGCCTCTTCTTCGCCGGGATCGGCGCCGAGGACGATGACCTGACCGAGCCGGCCGAGGACCAGGAGGCGATCCTCGCGGACACGCGGCTGCGTCCCGACGACGAGGAGACCGGTCCTGCTCCGGGGCCGCTGCTCGGCCTGGGTGCCGGCGCCGGGGGCGCTGCCGTGCTCGGCGCCCACGCGGGCCAGACCCGCGCCGAGAACGAAAGGTCCCGCTCCGGCGTGTCCGGCGCCGCACCCACGGCGATGCCCTTGACCGCGGTCCCGGGAGGGGACGGGCTCGGCGTCGACGGCTACGGAAGGATCACCGACGACGACCCTTGGGGTGTGGGCAGCACCGACGAAGTTCCTGGAGCGTTCCTCGCCGGTACCACCACGTCGGAGGCGCCGCGCGCCCGCAGCGGCGGTGGCACAAGGGGGTCCTACCTTTCCCGCAATGACCCGGTGGGCGGGGCAGCCATCCCGGGGGCGACCCTCGGTGGCGTCGGCGGCATCCCGAGTACCCAGGGTGCCGGCGCGGGGGTCGTGACCCCCGGATCCCAGCAGGGTGGCATCCCCCTGTCCGTACTGCAGAATCTCCAGAACAACAGGGCGGGCGGGGCGGCGTTCGCGCCCATGACGGGTGTGCAGGCCTCCGGCTCCCAGGGCTACATGGCGGACCCTTCCCTCGCGGTGGTCCAGGCGTTCGGTGCCGTGGGAGGCGACGGCGTCGACGGCGTTGCGAGCGAGCAGTGGCTTCGCAGCCAGCTCCGTGAGCACGAGCGCGGCGGTGGCACGGTGCCCGGCGGTCCGGGCGCCGGCGGCGTTGACGGCGTCCACGGTCCCGAGGACGAAGCTCCGGAGGACGAGCAGCACGAGCCGCGCCGCGACGGCGGGCGCGAAACCGGGGTCGCCGCCGGAGGCGCCGCGGCCGGTGCCGCCGGCTGGGGTGGCGGCTCGGCCACCTCCGGCAGCGCACCCCTGTCCGGGAACGCGGCCGCAGGACAACAGGTGGCACCCGGGGCGCCCAACACCTCCGGTTGGGGATGGAATCCCAGCGCCGGCAACGCCCCTGGCGGTGGCTTCACGGGTGCGCACGCGGCCGGGGGCCAGGGCGTCGACGGCACCTCTTACACCCCCGGCGGTGCCGGGACCCAGAGCTCGGGCGGCACTGCCACCACCGGGGTCGGGGGCGGGTTCTCCGCAGGCGTCGGGCGCGGTCCCCAGGGCGCGCAGGGCGTCCGGGACCACTACGGTCCCGGAGGGGGACGGGGCGCGACCAGCAGCAGCTTCGCGCGGGGGACAGACTTCAACGTCACCAGCGACGAACTGGCGCGCGACGCCGAGCAGTGGCGCCGGCTGGCCCTCGAGATGGAAGGCGTCGGTGGCGTGACACGAACGGTCCGTGACGGCCACTCGAGCTTCGGGCTCGTGTCGGAGCCCGCTGCCGCCTACTCGCGTGCGACGCACCAGTGCCAGCTCTGGTCCGCGCAGGCCGCGAAGGCCTACGAGGAACTCGCACACCAGCTGAACGCGACCGCCGCCGGCTACGAGGCCAACGAACAGGCCGCGGTCGACCGAACCGGAAAGGTCTTCGACTCATGAGCAGCAAGGGGTTCGAGAACGTCCAGGACGCGGTCGTGCGGATGCGCTCGCTGGTGACCGTCGCGAAGAGTCTGGACAACGTGGAGATGCACCTGGTGCTCAACTCGGAGGTGCTGCGCGCCATGACCTGCACCTACCGCGCCGCGGCCTCCGCCATGACGCGCTATCGGGACACTCTGTGGTGGCAGCTGGACGCGGAGATGGGACGGGTCGTCGCGTCGCTCGCGGTCCTGCAGGGCAGCCGGGAGGTGCCCGACCGGCTGGAACTGGCACAGCACCAGTGGCTGTCCGCCTCCGACAACGTCGGTGTCCTCGCGCGACGGATCGAGAGGATGGAGAGCAATGACACCGGTTGGTCGGGGCGGGCGCGCAGCGGAAAGTCCCGGGCCGTCGAACGGCAGCGGGTGGCGACGGGGGAGTTCGCTGAGACGCTGCAGGGTCTGGGGCGTGTGACCCGGCAGGGCCAACTGCTCATGGAGTCCGTCTTCAGCACGGCCGCGCTGAGCGTCAGCAGCGGTAACGCCCAACTCAGCGGCTTCGTGCACCGGGCGCCCTCGGTGAGCGTCGGCATGTGGGGGCTGTTCTCCCGGAGCAGCGGCGCCGTGGTCAGGGTGCGGGCCACCGCAGGCTTCCTGGCCACCCACGTCTCCGGCGGCGCACCGTGGCGGGCCGCGGCGTCGGGTTTGAGGAGCGAGGTGGAGGAACTGATGGCCGACGGCGACGAACTCACCCCGGGGGGTTGGCCCCGACCCGTGGCGAGGGCCTGAAGGCTGCTCCTCCCGGGCGTCGCCCACCGGCTAGAGTGGGTGGGAACGGCTAGCAGTTGGGGAGGGACAAGTGAGCGAGAGGACCCGTAGTCGGATCCTGATCGTCGACGATGACGCCGCGCTTTCGGAGATGCTCCAGATTGTTCTCGGGCAAGAGGGTTTCGAGACGGTGCACTGTGCTTCGGGAAGCAACGCGTTGGCGGTCCTGCGGGAGAGCCGGCCCGACCTCGTCCTGCTTGACCTGATGCTGCCTGGTCGCGACGGGGTGTCCGTGTGCCGCGACATCCGTGCAGAGTCCGACGTCCCGATCGTGATGCTGACCGCCAAGTCCGATACGGCCGACGTCGTGGCCGGGCTCGAGGCCGGGGCTGACGACTACATCGCCAAGCCCTTCAAGTCGAAGGAGCTCATCGCGCGCATCCGCACCAGGTTGCGGCGCGTCAGTGCCGAACCCGGTGCCGACGAGCTCACCATCGGGGACCTGTCCATCTCCGTGGCCGCCCACACCGTCAAGCGGGGCCGCGAACAACTGCAGCTGACGCCGCTGGAGTTCGACCTGCTGCTCGCCCTCGCGAAGCGGCCGGCCACGGTCTTCAGCCGCGAGGCACTCCTCGACGAGGTCTGGGGGTACCGGAACGCGGCCGACACCAGGCTCGTCAACGTGCACGTCCAGCGCCTGCGCTCGAAGGTGGAGAAGGACCCCGAGCACCCGGAGATCATCGTGACGGTCCGCGGAATCGGGTACCGGGCCGGTGAAGCAGCGCAGGCGTCCTGAGCGGAGCCAGCTCAGCCTCGGCAGCCTCTGGGGGAGCTCGCTGCCGCTTCGGGTGCTGTTCCTCACGCTCGGTGCCTCGTTCGTCGTGCTCGTGCTGGCGGGGCTGTTGCTGCTCAACCAGGCCACTGCCGGCATCGTCGAGTCGAAGAAGCAGGCCTCGATCGCGGAGGCCATCGGCATCCACAGCTTCATGCAGCAGCAACTGCGGCTCCCGGAGACCCGCAACGTCGCCATCAACGAGCAACTGATCCAGCTGGCGGCCCTCGCCGGCGCCGAGTCCGGCCGCTACCAGGTGTTGATCCAGGGGCCCTCCTCGGTCTACCAGTCATCGGAGATCCTGGCGGAGTCCGTCCCCGCCGAACTGCGCGCGGCCGTGGAGTCCGGCACCGGGATGTTCGTCACCCCAACCGAGGTGGTCTTCGTCGACGACGACCAGGCCCCGGTCCCGGGCTGGGCTGTCGGAACGGTCCTGGTGGACTCCGGCGGGGAGCGGTACCCGATCTTCTACATCTTCCAGATGACCAGCGAGGTGGCCACCATCCGCGCTCTCCAGGGGGCGGTGGTCAGCACCGGGCTGGCGCTGCTCGGCGCGCTCGCGGCGATCGCCTACATGGTCACCGTCACGGTGGTCCGCCCGGTGCGCAAGGCCAGCCAGACCGCGCTCCGCCTGGCGTCCGGGAACTTGGACGAGCGGATGCTGGTGCGCGGCACCGACGACATCGCCTCACTGGCGGAGTCGATGAACGAGATGGCCGACGACCTGCAGCAGCGCATCCGCGAGCTGGAGACCCTCTCGGCGGTGCAGCGCCGCTTCGTGAGCGACGTGTCCCACGAACTGCGTACCCCGCTCACCACCATCAAGATGGCCACGGACGTCATCCACGAGTCGCGCGGGGCCTTCCCGCCCCAGACGGCCCGGGCCGCCGAGTTGATGTTCTCCGAGATCGAGCGCTTCGACGTCATGCTCCAGGACCTGCTTGAGATCTCCCGGTTCGACGCCGGCGCGGCGGTGCTCTCGCTGGAGGACGTGGACCTGGCCGCACTGGTCCGCTCCGAGGTCCAGGCACACACCGCACTCGCGGAGCAGCAGGGGACCGAGCTGCGGTTCACCGCGCGCGGGGACGCCACGGCGATGATGGACTCGCGCCGGATCCGGAGGATCCTGCGAAACCTGCTGGTCAACGCGATCGAGCATGGTGAGGGCAGGCCGGTCCACGTCACTGTCGCAGGCGACGAGGACTCGGTAGCGGTCACGGTGCGGGACCACGGCGTCGGCTTCCCGGCCGCCCAGGCGGCCCAGGTGTTCGAACGGTTCTGGCGGGCTGACCCGTCCCGGACCCGCGTCGTGGGTGGCAGTGGCCTGGGGCTCGCGATCTCGCTGGAGGACGCGCGGCTCCACGACGGCTGGCTCAGTGCCTGGGGGCGTCCCGGCAAGGGCGCCCAGTTCCGGCTCACCCTGCCGAAGGACACCGACACCGCGCTCACAAGTTCGCCGCTGCCCATCATCCCAACCGACGTAACGGCCAGGAGGACCGACACATGAGAAGGATCGTGCTGGCCCTCGTGGTGGCCGCCCTCGGCCTGGGGATGGCAGCGTGCACCACCGTCCCCGTGGCGGGGCCGGTCGAGAGCATCCCGGCCAGCGCCCCACCGCCCGGCATCGAGATCGCGCCCGAGCCGCCGCAGGCGGGCGTGACCCCGGAGCGGCTCGTCGATGGGTTCATGCAGGCCATGGCCGACCCCGAGGCCGACTACCGGGTGGCGCGCGAGTACCTCGCCACGTCCGTGCGCGACGACTGGGACCCGGGGATCGGGGCCGTGATCTACGACGGCGTGGTGACTGAGGCCGAGGGCCAGTTCTCGGTCGAGGGCACGGTGACCGGGTCGCTGGACGAATGGGGCCGCTTCACGTCGGAGCGCCGGCCCTACGCGTTCGGGTTCCAGCTGGTCCAGGAGGAGGGGGAGTGGCGCATCGGGAACGCCCCGGAGGGTCTCCTGGTCTCCCGATTCATTTTCGAGCGCTACTACGCCCACGTGACCACCTACTTCCTGTCCCGCTCCGGCAACTACGTGGTGCCGGACATGATCCACCTGCCCGAGGCGCTCCTCACCCCCAGCCGGATCGTCGAGTCCCAGATCGCCGGGCCGAGCCAGAGGCTCGCCCCGGCGGTGCGCAACGCCATCCCCACCAGCGCGTCGCTCGGTCCGCGCGGCGCCAGCCTCGACTCCGAGGGGACCGCGACGGTGTCGCTGCGGGGATTGCCCGACGCCCTGAGCGAGGACCGCCGGCGCGACCTGGGGGCGCAGCTCGTGTGGTCCCTGACCTCCATCCCACGCATGAGCGGGGTGAGCGTCGAGGACGGCGCGGTGCCGCTGGCGCTGCCCGGGCAGAACGAGGACGGGGTGCTCGAGCTCGCCTCCCAGCAGGGCTACCAGGTGCTGTCACGCGCCACCATCCCAGACCTGTTCGGTGTCCGACGCTCCATCGCAGGGCAGGTCGCCCCGTCGGGCTCCTTCGTGCAGATGCAGTCCGGCGGCCGGGACGTGTCCGAGGTGGCGATCTCCCTCGACGCGTCACTGGTGGGTTTCATCAGCGAGGACCGCACGGTCGTGCTGCTGGGGCCCCGCAGCGGCGAGCTCGCAGAGGTGGAGTCGGACTTCACCAACCTGCGCTCCGCGCAGATCGTGCTGGGCGAGATGTGGGTGATGGGGGAGGACCCCCAGGGCCGGACTCGGCTGATCATCATCGATGCGCAGGAGCGCGTGACGTCCGTGGACATCAGCCTGGTCTCCTCGGAACTGGTCGACTTCTCCGTGACCCAGGCCGGTTCCCGGATCGCCCTGGTGACCACCGGCGACGAGGGCAACACGTTGGTGGTGGCGACGATCTCGGCCGCAGGTCGGCCCACCCTCGTGCACCCGACCGAGATAGTCGTCGCGGACCAGTCCAACCAGTTGCACGACTACCTCGACGTCAGCTGGAGCGGCGAGACGGAACTGGCGCTGATCGCCAGCACCGAGGACGACCCGTCGGTCTACCTGGTCTCCGCGGACGGTGCTCTGGTCGAGCACATCGGCCCGGTCGGCGCGGACCCGGTGCAGATCTCCGCCCTGCCTCGGATGGGCGGCGACGCCGTCGTGATCCGGAGCGAGGACAACGAGGTGCGCCGATACGAGGCTCGCAGCCGCTGGACCGGGCTGGACGTGACGATGAGTGAGGTCAGCTACCCGGGCTGACCCGGGCTGTGGAAAGTGACGCGGCGGGCACCGCGCCGACCAGAGTGTGGGCATGGTCACCCTCCTCGACGCCGCTGCGCACCTGTTCCTGGGATCGGTCTGCCCGGGATGCCGGCTGCCCGCCTGGTCCCTGTGCGCATCCTGCTCGCGGCTCCTCGTGACAGCGGTGCCACGGCGGGTCCGGCGCCCCACGCTGGATGGCGTGCCGGTGGTCTGCGCGAACGACTACCGCCCATTGGTCGAACACCTTGTGCCCGCGTTCAAGGACGACGGTGCGCTCCACCTCGGGCGGGTCCTGGCTGCGCGTCTCGCAGTGGCCGTGGCCGCCCTGCAGCCGGGCCCGGAGACGGTGCTGGTGCCGGTGCCGTCGCTCGCGGCGAAGGTCCGCGCGCGGGGCCACGACCACGGTCGCCGGTTGGCGGCGGGGGCCTCCCGCCGTACGGGCCTGAGGTGGGCGCCCCTGCTGGCGAGGTCCGGCTCGGGTCTGGACCAACGGGAACTGGGCAGGACTGGACGCAGCCGCAACGTCGTCGGCACCATGCGGGCGCGCCCGTGCGGGGCCCCGGTGGTGCTGTGCGACGATGTCGTCACCACCGGCGCGTCGCTGGCGGAGGCGGTCCGTGCCGTGACCTGCGCAGGGGACCAGGTGGTGGGGATCGCGGTGATCGGCGACGCGGACCGAACCACCCCCGCCAAGTCCCGGATATCCCACACCTCGTTTGGGTAACCGGGTAGCGTTGGGGAATGGAGACGCCTTCGAACTCAGGTCCCGGAATCCGGGCCCGTTCGGAGGCGTCTGTGTTTACCCCGTAGCGCTTCGGCGCCGAATAGGAGGAACGATGGACATCGTCGTAACTGGCAGGCACTGCACGGTTGGAACGGACCTGAAGAGTCTGGTCAATGACCGCCTCACTTCGGTGGAGAAGTTCAAGGACAGGTTGATTCGGGGCGAGGTCGAGTTCTCCGCCAGCGAAGGGACCAAGAACCCGGCGGACGCCGTCGAGGTCCAGATCACCCTGCGCAGCCGAGGACCCGTGATCCGGGCCGAGGCCAGGGCCAACGACAAGACCGTCGCGTTCGAGACTGCCTTCGATCGCCTCAAGGCACAGCTCCGCAAGGCCGCCGATCGCCGCAAGACCCACCGCGGACTGCGGTCGGCCCTGCCTCCGAAGGACCTCCCGCCGCTGCCCACGGACGCGGAGTCCCACAACGATGACGACACCCACGAGGTGGCGGGCATGGTGGTCACCGGGGACGGGCCGCTCGTTGTCAGGGAGAAGGTCTTCCAGGCCGTTCCGCTGACCCTGGCGCAGGCGCTGGACGAGATGGAACTCGTCGGGCACGACTTCTTCCTGTACCAGGACGCCGCCACGGGTCGCCCGTCGGTGGTCTACCGCCGCAAGGCCTACAACTACGGAGTGATCCACCTGGACGTCGACGCCTGAGGAGAGTTGGTCCAGTTCTTGGGTGGTTCGCCGCCGCTGGCTAGGATGGTCAGCGGCGTGCAACCACCAAAGGTGGTGCTAGGCGCCGATATGACGTCAACCAAAGGACCGACGACGTGGGATTCATGGATTTCCTGAGCAATCTTGGCTCGGGGGCGCAGTTGAAGAAGCTGGACAAGATCGCCAAGCAGGTCAATCTCATCGAGGACGACTTCAAGGCGATGTCCGATGCCGAGCTGCGCGCCATGACGGATGAGTTCCGGCGCCGCCTGGACGACGGCGAGGACATCGACAAGATCATGCCCGAGGCGTTCGCCGTGGTGCGCGAGGCCACCGTGCGCGTCGTGGACAAGCGCCTCTTCGACGTCCAGATCATGGGTGGTGCAGCGCTCCACTGGGGCAACATCGCCGAGATGAAGACCGGTGAGGGCAAGACGCACGTCGGTACCCTCCCGGCCTACCTGAACGCACTGACGGGCAAGGGCGTCCACGTCGTCACCACCAACGACTACCTCGCGAAGTACCAGTCCGAGCAGATGGGGCGCATCCACCACTTCCTCGGGCTAACGGTGGACGTGATCCTGTCCAAGATGACCCCTGCCCAGCGGCGGGAGGCCTACAAGGCGGACATCACCTACGGCACGAACAACGAGTTCGGCTTCGACTACCTGCGCGACAACATGGCGCTCAAGGTGGAGGACCTCGTCCAGCGCGGCCACCACTACGCCATCGTCGACGAGGTCGACTCCATCCTGGTGGACGAGGCACGTACCCCGCTGATCATCTCCGGACCGGCACAGGACACGCACGAGTGGTATCCCGTCTTCGCCAAGCTGGTCCGTCAGTTGGAGCGGGACCGCGACTACGAGGTCGACGAGAAGAAGCGCACGGTGGCCATCAACGCCTCCGGCATCGAGCACGTCGAGGACAGGCTGGGCATCGACAACCTGTACGAGTCCGCGAACACGCCGCTGATCAGCTACCTGAACAACGCCATCAAGGCCAAGGAGTTGTTCAAGAAGGACAAGGACTACGTCGTCATGGAGGGCGAGATCCTCATCGTCGACGAGCACACCGGTCGCTCGCTGTCCGGACGTCGCTACAACGAGGGCCTGCACCAGGCGCTGGAGGCGAAGGAGGGCGTCCAGATCCGCGACGAGTACCAGACCCTCGCCACGGTCACGCTGCAGAACTACTTCCGCATGTACGACAAGCTCGCCGGCATGACCGGTACGGCGAAGACGGAGGAGTCGGAGTTCCAGAAGATCTACGGCCTCGGTGTCATCCAGATCCCGACGAACCGCCCGATGATCCGCCAGGACCGCAAGGACCTCGTCTACCGCACCGAGGAAGCCAAGTACGACGCCATCATCGCCGACGTCGTCGAGCGCCACGCGAAGGGCCAACCGGTGTTGATCGGCACCGCCTCCGTCGCGAAGTCCGAGCTGCTGTCCAAGCTCCTGAAGCAGGCCGGGATCCCGCACAACGTGCTGAACGCCAAGCAACACCAGAAGGAGGCGGAGATCGTCGCGCAGGCGGGCCGCAAGGGCGCCGTCACGGTCTCCACGAACATGGCCGGCCGAGGCACCGACATCATGCTGGGCGGCAACCCAGAGTTCTTGGCGGACCTGCAACTGCGCAAGCAGGGTCTCGACCCCGTCGAGACGCCGGAGGAGTACGAGGCGCAGTGGCCCGACACCCTGCAGGCGCTCGAGGACCAGGTCCGTACCGAGCACGAGGAGGTCGTCGAGGCCGGCGGTCTCTACGTGATCGGGTCCGAGCGCCACGAGTCCCGACGGATCGACAACCAGCTGCGAGGCCGCTCCGGGCGCCAGGGCGACCCGGGCGAGAGCCGGTTCTACCTCTCCCTGTCCGACGACCTGATGCGCCTGTTCCGTCCGGAACTGCTCGAGCGTGCACTCCTGATGCTGAAGGTGCCCGACGACGTCCCCATCGAGAACAAGTCGGTGACCAACACCATCGAGTCGGCGCAGAAGGAGATGGAGGCGCGCAACTTCGAGATGCGCAAGAACGTCCTGAAGTACGACGACGTGATGAACCGCCAGCGCCACGTGGTGTACCGGGACCGCCGCCGCGTCCTCGACGGTGCGGACCTCGAGGAGCAGCTCAGGGAGCGCGCGGAGTCCGTCGTGGCCGAGGTGGTGCGCACCCACACCGTCGGGGTTCCCGAGGACTGGGACATCGACATGCTCCTCAACGAGCTGCGCACGCTGTACCCGGTGGGCGTCGACGCCGACGACCTCCCCGAGGACCTGCCCAACCAGTCCGAGCTCATCGAGATCTTCACCGAGGACGTGAAGGAGGCCTACGACCGCCGCGAGGAGGAGTTGGGCGCGGACACCATGCGCGAGCTCGAGCGGCAGGTGCTGCTCAGCGTCGTGGATCGCAACTGGCGCGAACACCTCTACGAGATGGACTACCTGCGCGAGGGCATCGGCCTGCGTGCCATGGCCCAGCGCGATCCGCTCGTCGAGTACCAGCGTGAGGGCGGCGACATGTTCATCGCGATGCGCGAGGCGTCGTTCGAGCAGGTCGTTGGTCTCCTGTTCAACCTCGAGGTCAACAAGCCCGAGCCGGCGGTCAACGTCGGACTCGTCACGGAGGGCGACGGCACCCCCGTCGACGTGCTGGGCAAGGCCGGGCTCTCCACCTCCGGTGGGGAGGCGCAGGAGGCACCTGCGGAGCCGGCGGCGCGCAAGCCGCTCGCCAAGGGCCTGGAGGCGCAGGAGCAGCAGAACCTCAGCTACTCGGCACCCGACGAGTCGGGGGAGGCAAGCTCCACCACGACGCAGGTCAAGACCGAGCGCAAGCTCGGCCGCAACCAGCCGTGCTTCTGCGGTTCCGGCAAGAAGTACAAGAACTGCCACGGCGGCGCCGCTGCGTAAGGCTCACGCGGGGACGCCCACCACGGCGAACTCCGAGCACGCCCAGCCGTACGGGCCGAGGTCCAGGCGCACCACGCAGGCCAGCCAGCGGCCGGCGACCTTGATGCTGGCCGTGGCTTCCACGGCTTCTGCGCTCGGCATCTGGGCTGTGATGCGCCCCTGACCCACGGCCGTGAAGCGGCTTGTGCCCAGGAGTGCGACGAGGGACTCGAACGCCGCCCGGGTCATGCGCGTGCGGATCTGGTGCAACGGCCGGCGGCCCGACAGCGCCTCGACGACGGCGACGGCGATCCCCAGTGCTGCCGACGGCACCCGCCTGTCCTCGCGGCGGGGAGTGCCCGGTGGCGTGGCGGGGATGGATAGCTTGGTCATGTGCTGGACGCTAGGGGCCGCGTCCGCCGCGTAGGAAGGGCCTTGCCGGGATCGGCAACACGCGAGCCGTCACTGGCAACACCCCGGGCAGGACTGACAACACCTGCGCCGCGACTGACAACACCTGGGTGCGGCGGAGCGCGCGGCGGACCCACGGCCGGGCGCCGTCCCGATTAGGCTGGCGGCGTGCAGCGCCAACTCGTATTCATCCCCATCCGCAACGACGAACTGGACGCGATCACGGGAGTCACCACCCTGACGCGACGCCAGGCCCACACGGTCACCAGCGAACTGCTGGAGGCACTGGAGTACACCGAAGCGCAGACCGAGGACGCGGAGTACGCCGCCATGGTGATCGCCTCGGTCGCCGCACTCGCGGCCCATGGTGAGCGGCTTGTCCTCGTGGCCGAGGTCCCGGCGTCGCAGGTGAGCCCGGGGACCGATGCCTCCAACGGTGAGGTGGTGGTCGCGGACGTGCCGCCGGAGTCGATCACGTGCTGGTTCTCGGAGGCCGAGGGCGTCGACTTCGCGGATGCGGCCGCGGCCGCGTCCGGTCTGGACGTGGACACCGCATGGGACTTCCCGCAGGTGCAGGAACTCCTCCACGCCAACGACATGCTCTGGAATGGCGTGGAGGAGTTCCGCCGGGGCGTTCAGGACGTCTGAGACGACCTGAGTTTGCCCACCATGTCGAAGGCGACGGCCAGCAGCAGGACCATTCCCTTGATCACGAACTGCCAGGACGGGTCGACGCCCAGGATGGACAGGCCCATGTTGAGCACGCCCATGATGAGCGCGCCCACGACTGCCCCGAGCACGCGCCCGACGCCGCCGGTGACCGCGGCGCCACCGATGAAGCAGGCGGCGATCGCGTCCAGTTCGTAGTTGACCCCGGCCGCTGCCAGCGCGGCGCCGGACCGGGACGTGACGATGATGGCTGTCACGCCGCACAGCAGGCCCATGTTCACGAACAGCCAGAAGTTGACCTTGCGGGTGTTCACCCCGGACAGCTTCGCCGCCGACAGGTTGCCGCCGATCGCGTAGACGTGCCGGCCGAAGACCGTGTTGCCCATCAGCCACGCGTACACCACGATGATCACGCCCACGATCACGAGCACGTAGGGCAGGCCCAGTGCGCTCAGGGCTATCCAGTACGTGAGGACCGCGATCAGGGCACAGATCAGGACCAGCCGGGCCACGAGGACCTTGGGCGACTCCAGCGCCAGCCCGTGCCTGGCCCGAAGAGCCCGGGTTCGCAGGCTGGTGACGATGATCCCGCCGATGCCGACGGCACCGGCCACCAAGGTGAAGGCGTCCAGCTGTCCGACGAAGCCGGTCATCCCGGCGACGCCGTCGTTCGAGATGGCGAGGAACCCGCCGGGGAAGCCCGCACGGGTGTAGCCGACCAGGACGAGCGCCACGCCCCGGAAGACGAGCATGCCCGCCAGCGTCACGATGAACGCCGGGATCCCTACGAACGCCACCCAGAAGCCCTGCCAGGCCCCGATCAGGGCTCCGACAGCCAACGCGGACACCACCACTATCCAGGGGGACACCCCGTGGTCGGCCAACATGATGCCGATCACGCCGCCCACGGCTGCCACCACCGAGCCCACGGACAGGTCGATGTGCCCGGCGACGATGATCATCAGCATGCCGACCGCCAGCACCAGCACGTATGCGTTCTGCTGGATCAGGCTGGTGACGTTGTTGGGCTGGAGGAGGCGTCCGCCGGTGGTGAACTGGAAGAAGGCGACGATCACCACGAGGGCGGCGACGATGCCGTACTGTCTGGCCCCGCCTGCGATCCCGGCGAAGCGTCGCCGGGGCGGCGCCGTGGTGAGGGAGGAGGTCATGTCGTGGTCCTTTCCTGCGTCATGAGGCGCATGAGTGACTCCTGCGTGGCGGTCCCGCGGTCCTGGACCCCGGTGATGCGCCCCTCGCAGAGCGTGAAGATCCGGTCGCAGAGCCCGAGCAGCTCCGGCAGTTCGGAGGAGATGACGATGACCCCGCGTCCCTGTGAGGCCAACTGGTTGATGATGGTGTAGATCTCGTACTTCGCCCCGACATCGATGCCGCGCGTGGGTTCGTCGAGGATGAGGACGTCCGGGTCGGAGAACATCCACTTGCTGAGGGCGACCTTCTGCTGGTTGCCGCCCGACAGCTGGCCCACGGGGGCCTGCACGGTCGCGCTGCGGATCCGCATCTGCTCCCGGTAGGCCTGGGCCACCTTCGTCTCGTGACCCGCGTCCACCACGCCCCGCTTCGAGACCTTGTGGAGGGCCGCCGCGGTCACGTTGTGCCGGATCTCCGCGATCAGGTTGAGCCCGAAGCGTTTCCGGTCCTCGCTGACGTAGGCGAGCCCCGCCGCGATCGCGCGCTGCACGGTCGTGGGGTGGATCTCCTGCCCACGCTTCAGGGCACGGCCAGTGATGCTGCTGCCGTACTGCCTGCCGAACACGCTCATCGCGAGTTCGGTGCGGCCCGCGCCCATGAGGCCGGCGATGCCCACCACCTCGCCCTCGCGCACGTCGAGGCTGGCACCGTCCACGATCACGCGGCCCGGGTCGGAGGGGTGGTGCACGGTCCAGTCCTCGATCCTGAACAGTTCCTCCCCGATCTCCGGATCCCGATGGGGGAAGCGCTGGTCGATGGAGCGTCCCACCATGGCCCGGATGATGCTCTCCTCGCTGACATCCGGGTCGGCGCTGGACACGGTCTCGACCACGGCGCCGTCGCGGATGACGGTGACCGAGTCCGCGATGGCCATGATCTCGTTGAGCTTGTGGGAGATGATGATCTGGGTGACCCCCTCCTCCTTCAACGTCCGCATCAGGCCCAACAGGTGGGCGGAGTCCTCGTCGTTCAGGGCGGCGGTGGGCTCGTCGAGGATGAGCAGCCGCACGTCCTTTGACAGTGCCTTGGCGATCTCGACCAGCTGCTGCTTGCCCACGCCGATGTCCATGACCCGCGTGCCGGACTTCTCCCGGAGTCCCACCCTCCGCAGGAGCTCGGTGGCTCCTGCGTGGGTGGCGCCCCAGTCGACCACGCCCCGGTGGGAGCGCTCGTTGCCGAGGAAGATGTTCTCCGCTATCGAGAGGTGGGGCGAGAGGGCCAACTCCTGGTGGATGATGACGATCCCGCGCGCCTCGCTGTCCTTCAGGTCGCGGAACTCGACCGACGATCCGTCATAGGTGATCGTCCCCTCGTAGCTCCCCGCCGGGTAGACCCCGGAGAGCACCTTCATGAGGGTGGACTTGCCGGCGCCGTTCTCGCCGCAGATGGCATGTATCTCGCCGTCGTGAACCGTCATGGAGACCCCGTCGAGGGCGGTGACGGGACCGAACCGCTTGACGATCCCCTGCATCTCGAGAAGGGCCGCAGCCATCAGAGTCCCAGGTCCTCGGCGGAGTAGAACTCCGAGTCGACGAGCTTCTCCTCCACGGTGTCCTTGGTGACCACCTCGGGCTCGACCATGAACGTCGGGACCACCTTGACGCCGTTGTCGTAGGTCTCGGTGTCATTGACCTCCACCTCGGTGCCGCCGATGATCTGCTCGATCATCACCGCCACCTGGTCGCCCAGCCTGCGCGTGTCCTTCCAGACGGTCATGGCCTGCTTGTCGATCAGCATGTTCTTTACGTTGGCGAGGTCCGCGTCCTGGCCGGTCACCAGGGGCCAGTCCTCGCCGGGGGTGTAGCCCGCACCGTCGAGGCCCTGCTCGATGCCGAGGGCCAACGAGTCGTTGGGGGACAGCACGATGTTGACCTTCTTGCCGTCCGTGTAGAACGAGTTCAGGCGGTTCTCGATCTCCGACTGGGCGGTCTCGGACTTCCAGCCGGGGATGCCGATTCCGGTCCAGCCGTCGAGGTCGGCCGGGGCCTTTCCGGAGGGCACGGTCAGCTCACCGCTGGCGACCAGGGGGGAGACGAGGTCCCAGGCACCGGCGAAGAAGTAGCGGGCGTTGTTGTCGTCGGGGGAGCCCGCGAACGGCTCCATGTTGATCGTGCCGTCCTCGCCGCGGTAGTCCTCCATGTTGTCGATGATGAACTGGCCCTGGAGCTGGCCCACCTTGTAGTTGTCGAACGTGGCGTAGTAGTCCACGTGCTCGGAGCCGTTGATCAGGCGGTCGTAGGCGATCACGGCGACCTCCCTGTCGGCGGCCTGCTGCAGGACCGGGCCCAGCGCGGTGCCGTCGATGGAGGCGATGACCACGATCTTGGCGCCGTCATTGATCATGTTCTGGACCTGGTTGTTCTGCTGGTCCTGCTTGTCGTCGGCGAACTGGAGGCTGGTGCGGAAACCCTTCTCCTTGAGCAGCGACTCGAGGTGGGCGCCGTCCCGGTTCCAACGCTCGAGGCTCTTGGTGGGCATGGCGATTCCGATCAGGATGTCCTCCGCGGGGGCCTGTTCCTCGGTGGTGCCGGTGGTGGGGTCGGTGGCGGTGTCGGTGGTGCCGTCGGTCGGGTCGTCGGCGGCCGGCGTGCCACCGCGCTCCGAACTGCAGGCGGTGAGGGCCGCGAGGGCGGCGGAGACGGTCGAGCCGATCAGAATCTGGCGACGCGTGATGTTCATGGACGAGTCCCTCCTTTGGGATCGAGCGTGTGACCGCATTTGTTGCAGATCACTACGTATCGGGACGAAGATACTACAAGTCGAACCCGGTGATAACGGCACCCCCCGGTGAGATGATGGGGATGGCAAGTGCAACCGACCGCAGGAGGACGACATGCCCAGGGCGATCTGGAACGGGTCGATCTCGTTCGGGCTGGTGACGATCCCGGTGAAGCTCTACGGAGCCACCGACGACAAGGACGTGAGTTTCCGCCAGGTCCACGGCGAGGACGGCGGGCGCGTCCGCTACCAGCGTGTGTGCGAGAAGTGCGGCGAGGTGCTGCAGTGGGGCGACATCGCCAAGGGCTTCGAAGCTTCGGACGGTCGCATGGCGGTGCTGACGGACGAGGACTTCAGCTCGCTACCACTTCGAACGCTGAAGACGGTAGACGTGGTCCAGTTCGTCGACGAGGCCGAGATCGACGACGCATACCTCCAGAAGTCCTACTACCTGGAGCCGCAGAACATGGGTCAGAAGCCCTACGTGCTGCTGCGGGAGGCCCTCGCCAAGCAGGACAAGGTGGCGGTCGTGAAGGTGGCCCTCAGGCAGCGTGAGTCGCTCGCGCTGATCCGTCCCAAGGACGACCTGCTCGTCATGCACACGATGTTCTGGCCCGACGAGTTACGCGACGGAGAATTCGCGAAGCCCTCGGACGAGGTGACCGTCTCCGACGCCGAACTGGAGATGGCCAACCTGCTGATCAAGCAGCTCGAGGGCTCGTTCGATCCGGAGCAGTACACCGACTCCTACCGGGAGGCCATCACGGAGGTCGTGGAGGCCAAGCTCGCCGGGGCACCCATCCCCGAGGCTGCGGGCGAGGAGGAGGGTGCCGGCGAGGTTGTGGACCTGATGGCCACCCTCAAGGCCTCGGTGGAGGCCGCCAAGAAGCGGCGCGCCGGGGCCAAGAAGGCATCCTGACTGCTCAGCCCTGCTGGTCGCGCGCCAGCCACTCCTGGGCGCGGCGCTCGATGCCCGCGAAGGCCTGCTCGATGAACGGTGCCACCATCTTCTCCACCTTCCCGCCGACCAGCGGGATCTTCACCCTCAGGTCCCCGCTGTACTCACCGGCGGTGGTGGCCCCGGTGGGGCGCAGAACGGCCGTGGCCTCGACCGTGACCGGCAGCCCCTTGACGGAGACGTTCACCTGGCCGGTGCTGGTGCCGTCGGCGGCGGGCTCCGCCCACTCGAAACGCTGGGACAGGTCGACGTCCTTGCCGACGAACTTCGCCACGTCGCCGGGAACCGGCAGCGACATCCGCAACTGCGTCACGTTCCCGTCGATCTGGACGTCGTGGCTTGTGGCGCCGGCGTGCTGCGCGACGTCGATGATGAAGTCCTTGTTCCGCATCAGGGCGACTACCTGCTCGGGCGTGCCGTTGTAAGTGTGCTTGTAGGTCAGCTGCATGGTGCCAAATGTACCCAGCGTTGGGGCCGGGAACCGCACCGCTCGCGCGCGCACGTGATCCTAGGATGGGCCCATGAGGATCGATCTCCACACCCACTCCCGCGTGAGCGACGGCACGGACGCCCCCGCACAGCTCGTGGCCGAGGCGGTGGCGGCGGGGCTCGACGTCGTCGCGCTCACGGACCACGACACGTTCGACGGGCTCCCCGAGGCGTTCGTCGCGGGTGAGGCCCTGGGCATCCGCGTGGTCGGGGGGATCGAGATCTCGACGGAACTGGAGGGCCGGTCCGTGCACCTGCTGGGCTACGGGTGCGACGAGCGTGAGCCGGCCCTCGCGGAGGAGTTGGTCCGCAACCGCGAGGGTCGTGACGGGAGGCTCCCGCTGATGTGCGCCCGGCTGGCCGAGGCGGGTGTGGGGGTGACGATGGAGGAGGTGCTCGCGGCAGCGGCCGGCGCCCCGTCGCTGGGCCGGCCGCACTTCGCCGACGCGATGATCGCCAAGGGCCACGTCGTGAACCGCGCCGAGGCGTTCGACCTGTACCTGGCCGAGGGCCGACCGGGCTACGTCGCCCGCTACTCGACGCCGCTGCGGCTGGCCATCGACCTGGTCCACGGAGCCGGTGGCGCCGCCGTGCTGGCGCACCCTTGGGGCCGGGGCGGCGCGGCAGTCCTGACGCCCGACGTCGTCGCGGACCTGGCAGGCACCCACGGGCTGGACGGGATCGAGGTCGACCATGCCGACCACGACGAGGCCCAGCGACGCGAACTGGCTGCCCTGGCCCGGGAGCTCGGACTGGTGGCCACGGGATCCAGCGACTACCACGGAACCGGCAAGCAGGACCATCCCCTGGGGGTGAACACCACCACCGAGGCGGCGTTCGAGGAACTCCTCCGAGCGATGAATGACCACCGCACCGCCGGGCGCTAGGGTAAGGGGCGCACGAGACCCAGGAGTTGAAGAATGGAACCGACCGTCGACACCGAGGCATCGCTTCGGAGCGCCACCGCACGCAGCAGGGAGATCGAGGCCCAGCTGGCCAAGGATCCCTCCGCATTCAGGATGCTGACGGGGGACAGGCCCACGGGCAGACTCCACATCGGGCACTACTTCGGCTCGCTGGCCAACCGCGTGCGCCTGCAGGACATGGGGATCGACACCTTCCTGCTCGTGGCCGACTACCAGGTGATCTACGACCGTGACGGCCTCGGCGAGATCGCCGACAACGTGCGCAACGCCCTCGCCGACTACATCTCGGCGGGGATCGACCCGAGCCGTACCGTGATCTTCACGCACTCGTCCATCACCGCACTGAACCAGCTGATGCTGCCGTTCCTCGCACTCGTCACCGACGCCGAGCTGCGCCGCAATCCCACGGTCAAGGACGAGCTGGCGGGCTCCACCCGACCGATGTCCGGGCTGATGCTGACGTTCCCCGTCCACCAGGCCGCGGACATCCTGTTCTGCAAGGCGAACCTCGTGCCGGTGGGCAAGGACCAGCTGCCGCACATCGAACAGGCCCGCGTGATCGCGCGTCGCTTCGACGAGCGCTACGGCCGCGTCGAGGCCGACCGTCCCATCTTCCCCGAGCCCGATGCACTGCTCAGCAGCAGCGGCACCATCCTGGGGCTGGACGGCACCAAGATGAGCAAGTCGAAGAACAACACCATCGAGCTCGGCATGACGGCCGACGAGACGGCCAAGCTGCTCAAGCGCGCCGTCACGGACTCGGACCGCCATATCAGCTACGACCCGGTCAACCGGCCCGAGGTCTCCAACCTCGTCAACATCGCCGCGCTCTGCCTGGACCGGGATCCGGTCGACGTGGCCGAGGAACTCGGCGACGCCGGCGGCGGTGGCCTGAAGAAGCTGGTCACCGAGGCCGTCAACGAGCACTTCGCCGCCCACCGCGCCCGTCGGGCCGAGTTGATCGCGGACCCGGGGACCCTCAGCGCGATCCTCGCCGACGGCAACCGCCGTGCCACGGAGGTGGCCGAGGCGACCCTCGACGAGGTGCGTCGCGCCATGAACATGTCCTACTGAGGCTCCCCGTAGGGAGCAAAGACTCGGCCCACCGACCGCTGAGGTCGGTGGGCCGAGTCGTCCAGAGGTCTGCTCAGGCGTCCGTGGGCTGTGCCGGGGTCACGTCCTCGCCGGCGCGCCTGCGTCGACGGCGCCGCTTCGGCTTGGAAGCGGCCGCGGCCTGCGTCTCGTCCTTGCGGGGGTGGTCCCCGGCCGGCTCGGTGCTCCGGCGACGACGGTGCCGCGCACCGTCACCGGCGTCGCGGTCCCGGCTGCTCTGCTTGCGCTCGGCCCGCTCGACGGGCTTGGCGCCGGGGAGTCGACCCTTCGTGCCCTCCGGGATGTCCAGTTCCTCGTAGAAGTGGGGCGAGGAGGAGTACGTCTCCTCGGGCGTCCCGAGGTTCAGGTCCAGGGCCTTGTCGATGACCTTCCACCGGGTGACGTCGGCCCAGTCGACGAGCGTCACGGAGACGCCGGTGTGGCCGGCTCGTCCCGTGCGTCCGATGCGGTGGACGTAGGTGGCGTCGGTGTCGGGGCACTCGTAGTTGACCACGTGGCTGATGCCGGAGATGTCGATGCCGCGGGCGGCGACGTCGGTGGCAACGAGGGTGCTGATGGTGCCGGCACGGAACTTCTTCAGGGCACGTTCGCGGGCGGCCTGGTTGAGATCGCCGTGGATCGGTGCAGCCGGGAAGCCGCGGTCCACCAGCTCGTCGGCGAGACGCTGCGCGGCCCGCTTCGTGCGGCAGAACACCATCACCTTGGTGGCGTCTTTCGCCTGCAGGATGCGCGCGACCATCTCGGGCTTGTCCAGATTGTGCGCCTGGTAGACGTACTGGTCGATGTCGGGCACCGTGGCCTGCGCGTCGTGGCCCTCGGCGCGGATGTTGATGGGGCGGTTCAGCGTGGCGCGGGCCAGCGCCAGGATGGGCGCGGGCATCGTCGCCGAGAACAGCAGGGTCTGGCGGTCCTTGGGGGTCTTGGCGAGGATGCGTTCGATGTCGGGCAGGAAGCCGAGGTCCAGCATCTCGTCGGCCTCGTCGAGGACGAGGACCTGAACCTTGGACAGGTCCAACGCGCGCCGGTTGGCGAGGTCGAGGAGGCGTCCCGGGGTTCCGACGGCGACGTCGATGCCCTGCTCGAGCGCGTCCAACTGCTCGTCGTAGCCGGTGCCGCCATAGATGGTCAGCACGCGGGTCTTGAGGTTCTTGCCCGCGAGGGCAAGGTCGCGAGCCACCTGGAGCGCGAGCTCGCGGGTGGGTGCGACGACCAGGGCGCGCGGCTTGCCATGGTCCGGTCGCTCTTCCGCGGTCTCGGCGGTGATCTCGAGCCGGTGCAGCAGGCTGACGCCGAACGCCAGCGTCTTGCCGGTGCCGGTTCGGGCCTGGCCGATCAGGTCGGTCCCACCGATCGCCAGGGGCACGGCGAGTGTCTGGATGGGGAACGGGTGGACGATCCCGGACTCGGCCAGCGCCGCGGTGATCTCTTCTTTGATGCCTAGTTCGGCGAACGTCTGTTCGCCCGGCTGCTCTTGTTCGCTCAGCGTAAAACCTTCGTTTGGGCCGGCCCGGGCCGAAGGCCTCACAGGCGGCGGGGAGCGGCGCGCAAGCGCCGTGGATCTTTACCGTCGGACAGTCTACTCCACCACCGCCGCCTGCGTGGAACTCAGACTGCGCCGAACCCCACGGGACGCTCGTCGGCGGCCCCCAGGTCGACGTAGGCGACCTTCGCGGCCGGCACGACCACGCGGCGGCCCTTGTCGTCGGTCAGCTCGAACAGGCCACCCTTGTCGAGGGCGCTGGCGAGGGTGGTGACGACCTCGTCCGCGGCGAGTTCGGTCTTGACGGTGAGCTCGCGGGCAACATCTGCGATGCCGATCTTCACGTCCATGGGTTCAGGTTCTCCAGACTACGAGATTTCAGTTGCTGCCACCCTACCCGGGTGGCAAGCGCCCTCAGGCCTCGTAGCGGGCCAGCGCCACCGTGATGTTGTCCCGGCCACCCTGTTCCTTGGCCCACTCGACGAGGGCCTCGGCCACGGCCGCAGGCGTCCCGAAGTTCTCGACGAAGCCCTTCACCACGTGGTACATCTCCTCCGGCGAGCTCGCGTAGTTCCACAGCCCGTCCGTGCAGAGCAGCAGCCAGCCGTTGGTCGTGGGCTGGTGCGTGATCACCGACGGGGTGACGTTGGTGGCGTCGCGACCGAGCCACTTGGTGATGGAGTGGGCCTGGTTGGACTGTTCGGCCTCATGGCGGGTCATGCCCAGCATGATCCGTGCCTGGGCCATCGAGTCGTCGGTGCTCAGCAGTTGGCACAGGCCGTCGTCGCCCAACCAGTACGCGCGCGAGTCCCCGACGTTGCCGACGGCGATGCTGCCGGGCGCCATGATGCCCGCGATCAGGGTGCATGCCGAGGCCTCGCCCTCCTGCTTGGCCTCCAGGACGGCGTCCTGCGCCTCCGCGAAGGCCTGCACCAGCGCGAGATTGGCGGCGGCGCCCTCCTCGAGGCGGTTCACGAGGTGCGTGCAGGCGGCCTCGGCCGCCACCAGGGAGGCGAGTTCCGAGCCCGCAGCGGTGCTGACGCCGTCGGCGACGGCCAGCACCGCGGTGCGCCCGGTGCCGGGCCGGGCGGCCAGGCAGAACGCGTCCTGGTTCGTCTTGTGCTTGAGGCCCAAATCGCTGCAGGCCGCGAGCCATGGCGCGGGGACGCGGACGTAGTGGTTCCGCTCACTGCGCGTCGGCGTGCTGGGGTGGGGCATGGCGTCCTAGCTCGTGTCGAGTGCACCGACGGCCACGGGGGCCAGCCGGACACGGCCGCAGGGGCCCCCAGAAATCTGGAAGGCCCCTGCGGTTCTTGAAGTTCTGGTCTGACGGTTCGGTCAGATCACCTGGACGTGATCTGCCTGCATGCCCTTCTGACCCTGGACAATGTCGAACTCGACTCGCTGGTTCTCCTCCAGCGAACGGAATCCCGTTGCCTCAATGGACTTCCAGTGCACGAATACGTCTTCGCTCTCGCCACCATCGACGGCGATGAAGCCGTAGCCCTTCTCGGCGTTGAACCACTTGACGGTTCCCTGTGCCATTACTGCTTCTCCTCTTAAAACTCCCGGTGCACACCTCGTGCCCCGAGCCCGTCGTCTGTTCTCCACCGACGCGGTGCACCCACTCTTTCACAGCAGAGGGGTCAGGAGCGAGTCAAACACCGAAAATCATCCGCGGAGATGAAGTTGTCAGTGGGTGCTGGTTGCATGGGGGACGTGAAGTTCCACTCCTCCGGAGGCTGGCGACTGGTCCGGCGCCTGCCCGCCCCCACCCCCGAGCCGACGCCGTCGCAACTGGCCGCCGCCCGTCCCGGCGACGGCGTGCGGGTGGTCGTCGGCGGGCCGGGCACGGGCAAGACGACGGCCCTGATCGAGTCGGTCGTCACCAGGCTCCGGCAGGGTGCCTCGCTGGAGCGGCTGGCAGTCCTGGCGTCATCCAGGGCGGACGCGCAGCGGCTGCGCCGGGAGATCCTGCGCCGCACCGGCGGGGCCCAGGTCTCGGCACGGGTCACCACCGTCCACGGACTGGCGCTGGGCTGGCTGCAGGAACTCGGGGACCCCGACGTCACTTGGCGCCTCCTGCGGGCCCCGGAGCAGGAACTGCGGATCCGCGAGCTCCTGGCCGAGCTGGGCCCGGGATTCTGGCCGGAGGAACTGCTGCAGGCCGTACCCACCAGGGCGTTCGCCCGCCAGGTGCGCGAGGTCCTCGCCAGGGCTCGCCACCTGTCGATGGACCCCGAGGACGTCGCGCGTGTGGCGGCGGCGAGCGGCGACGTGTTGTTCTCCCGGGTGGCCGAGTTCTTCGAGCAGTACCTGACCATCAGCGACTTCGACGGCTCGCTCGACTATGCGGAGCTCGTCTACCGTGCGCGCCTCCTGCTGGGGGACCGGGCGGCCGCCCGCAGCATCGCCTCGCGGATGGAGGCGATCGTCGTCGACGACGTGCAGGCGCTGGACGCCGCCCAGCTGGCGTTGCTGCTCGACTGCGCCGCCGCAGGCGTGCCACTGCACGCGTTCGGCGACCCGCAGCAGCGCATCCACGGCTTCCGGGGGGCCACGGCGGACGTCGTCCCCAAGCTGCTCGCGGCCCCGGGTGCCGAACTCGTCCAACTGACCGAGGGCTTCCGCAACTCCCCGGCACTCGCCGCCGCCCTGGACACGGTTCGCCGCCGGCTGTCGCCACTCGGTGCGGCACCCTCGCCGTCCCCGGCCGACGGCGCCGAGGGCCGGGTGACTTCCCGGGTCTACGACGACGAGGGCGCCGAACAGGCGCACGTGGCCCAGCAACTGCGCCAAGCGGTGCTTTCCGACGGCCTTGCCTGGTCGGAACTGGCCGTCGTGGTGAGGGCGGGCCGGGCGCAACTGGGCCCGCTCGCGCGTGAGTTGAGCCGCTACGGCGTGCCCGTCGAGGTGGCCGGCGACGAGATCCCGTTGGCCGGCCAGTTGGCCGTGCAGGTCCTGTTGCTGGCGCTGGCTGTGGCGGCGCGAGGTGGCGGTCCGGACCCGGACGAGACCGGGCGCCTGTTCACCTCGCCCCTGAGCGGGCTCGACAGCATCGGGCAGCGCCGGCTGGGACGTCGACTGCTCGAAGCCCACGCGGGCCTGGGCAACTCGGTCCAGCTGCTGGGGCGCTGCCTGGTCGAGCCGGAGCTCCTGCAGGGCATCGAGGGTCCGGAGGCGGAGCAGGCGGCGAGGCTGTCGGGGCTCCTCCACAGTGCCGCCACGACACTGGCCGACGGCGGGAACGTCC
Source organism: Tessaracoccus rhinocerotis (assembly GCF_007197885.1). Classification (GTDB taxonomy): domain Bacteria; phylum Actinomycetota; class Actinomycetes; order Propionibacteriales; family Propionibacteriaceae; genus Arachnia; species Arachnia rhinocerotis. The sequence continues at coordinate 46,381 of NZ_VKKG01000001.1, read as the reverse complement.
AGGAGGCGCTGTGGCGGGTCTGGGAGGCCACCGAGTGGCCGGAGCGACTCCGTGAGGCCGCCCTGGCCGGGTCCCGCCGTGCCAACCATGACCTCGACGCCATCGTGGAACTGTTCGAACTCGCCTCACGGCGCGAGGACCTCGTCGGCCCCTCGGGAGCCCGCACGTTCATCACCGAGGTCTCGGGCCAGGAGATCCCTGCCGACACCGGACGCGAGCTCGAACTCGTGGGAAGGGGCGTGCGGTTGCTGACGGCCCACCGAGCGGCCAGCGGCCAGTGGCGCCGGGTGTGGGTGCTGGGCGTGCAGGAGGGCCGCTGGCCCCAACTGAACCGCCGTGGCCTGCTGCTGGACCCGGATCGACTCGCCCCGGACCACCTGGATGCCGTGAGTCCCGCGACGGTGCTGGGGGACGAGCGTCGCCTCTTCCACGTGGCGTGCGCCCGGGCGGAGGAGGAACTGCACGTCTCGGCCTCGCAGGGCGTCGAGGGAGAGGCCGGGCGGCCCTCGAGGTTCCTGGACGAGCTGGGGGTGGTCACCGAGCGTGTCCACGGCCAGCCCGAGCAGAGGCTGACGGCGGCCGCGTTGGTTGCAGAGCTGCGGACGGTCGCGAGTGATCCCGGCACCACCGAGGGCATGCGGCGGGCTGCCGCCCTGCGGCTCGCCAGACTTGCAGAGGTCACCGACGCGGACGGTCACCGTCCCTTCCGCGCCGCGGACCCCGCCACCTGGTGGGGTGTCCTGGAGGACTCCTCCGGCGCACCCGAAGTCCCTGGGGTGATCAGAATCACTGGTTCTCAGCTGGAGACACTTCTCACCTGTCCGCGCCGGTGGTTCCTGTCGAGGCGGGTGGGCGCCGAAGCCGGGCGGCAGTCCCGCGCCTCCGTCGGCGACGTCGTCCACCTGCTGGCGGAGCGGGCCGTGACCGATGGCCTCGACGCGGCGGCGCTCAAGGAGCAACTGGCCCAGGTCTGGGACCGCATCCCCTTCGAGGCCGAGTGGCTCTCGGTCTCGGAACGCGCCGAGATCGAGGCAGCCGTCGAACGGTTCGCAAACTGGAACGACGCCTCACGGGAGCAGGTCCTGGCGGTGGAGGCGCCGTTCAGCGTCCGCCTCGAGGTCTCCGGTAGGACCGTCGAACTCACCGGCACGGTGGACCGCCTCCAGTTGGCCGACGGGCGGCTCAGGGTGCTGGACCTCAAGACGGGGCGCAAGCTCCTCAGGGCCCGCGACGTCGTCGACCACCCGCAGCTGGGGGTCTACCAACTTGCCGCCAGCCTGGGTGCCTTCGAGGAGTACGCCCCCGGCGTGCGCTGTGTGGCGCCACCGGCCCTCCTCATGCTGAGGCACGGTGACCAGTGGCCCGAGCTCGTGGAGCAGCCCTCCATCGACGAGAAGCCCCTGCTCGACGACGAGGACCCTGCGGACCATCCCACCTGGGTGCATGCGCGGCTCGCGCAGGCCGTCGAGACCATCGTGTCGGAGCGGTTCCCGGCGACGGAGTGCCAGGCGTGCGCCTACTGCCCGTTCGCGGACTCCTGCCCGGCACTCCACCCGAGTGGCAAGGAGGTGGGAGCATGAGCCCCACTTTGGAGAACCCGCAGGACCTCTGCGAGGCCATCGGGGTGCCGTTCTCCGAGGAACAGCTGCGAGCCATCACGGCCCCGTTGTCGCCGGCGGTGATCATCGCCGGTGCCGGCACCGGCAAGACCACGGTCATGGCCGCCCGCGTGGTGTGGCTCGTCGGAACCGGGCAGGTGCGCCCCGAGCAGGTGCTGGGTCTCACCTTCACCCGCAAGGCCGCCCAGGAGTTGGCCGGGCGCGTTGCCGACGCCCTCGCGGCCGCCGGCGTGCTCAGCGGCGACGACTCGGAGGGGGCCGAGGTGATCCAGACCTACGACTCGTTCGCCGCCAGGCTGGTGGCGGAGTTCGGGCTCCGGCTGGGTCTCGACCAGGATCCGGTCATGCTCACCGGCGCGTCCCGGTTCCGGCTCGCTGCCCGTGCAGTCGCGGCAGCCACCGGACCGTTCCGGAGCATCAGTCGCCTGTCCCACCTGAGCATCCCGGAGCGGGTCCTGGACCTGGATGCGCAACTGCAGAGCCACCTGGTGGACCCCGAACAAGTGGTCGAGCTGACTCGCCGGGCACGGCAGGGCTTCGAACAGGCCCCGCTGTACCGCGGCAACCGCATGAAGGACGTCGCGGCTGCGCTCGCGGCCCTCGACGAGCGGCTGGAACTGCTGCAACTCGTTGCGGACTACCAGGAGCTCAAGATGAGCCTCGGGCTGGTCGAGTACGCGGACCAACTGCGTCGCGCAGTCCAGCTGGCGACTACCGTCCCGGAGGTGGCAGCCACCCTGCGCCGCCGGTTCCGAGTGGTGCTGCTCGACGAGTACCAGGACACCTCGGCCGCGCAGGCCGTGCTGCTGCGGGCCCTGTTCGGTGACGGCTTCCCCGTGACCGCGGTCGGCGACCCCCACCAGGCCATCTACGGGTGGCGGGGGGCGGCCGCGAACAACATCATCGATTTCCCGCGCCTGTTCCCGCTGCCGGACGGGTCCGACTCGCCGCGGCTGACGCTGCGCACCAACCGGCGCAGCGGGCAGCGGATCCTCGACGTCGGCAACCGACTGGCGCGCGACCTCACCGGCGTCGCGGGTGCCGACGGGGTGCAGCTGGTCGCGCCGGAGGGCACCCCGGCGGGGCGGGTGGACGCGGCGCGCTTCGACACCCTCGCCGAGGAGCTCGACTCTCTGGCGGAACGCATCATCGCCGAGCACGAGTCCGGTACGCCCTGGCCGGACATCGCGGTCCTGGTGCGCCGCAACGCCACCCTCGCGCAGGTCTACGAAGTGCTGAGGGACCGCGACGTGCCCACCGAGATCGTCGGCCTGGGAGGCCTCCTGCACCTGCCGGAGGTGGTCCCCGTGGTGGCGACGCTGCGGATCCTCGACGACGTCTCAGCCAATCCCGCCGTCGCCACCCTCCTGACCAGTCCCCGCTGGCGGATCGGGCTGCGCGACCTCGAGGTGTTGGGGCGGCGCGCACGGGAGCTGGCGGGGGAGCGGGGCACGCCCAATGAGGTCTCCGGGCTGTCCGAGCTGCTGGCCGACACCGTCACCGACGCGGACCCGGGAGAGGTGGTGTCCCTACTCGACGCGGTGGCCGACCCCGGCGAGGCAAGGCTGAGCGAGGAGGGGCGTGCTCGGCTGGCGCAGTTCTCCGCGGAGCTGGCAGACCTGCGTCGGCACGTCGCCGAGCCGGTCGTCGACCTCGTCAGGCGCGTCATCGGGCGCCTCGGACTCGAGGTGGAGCTCCTGTCCCGCCCGGGCGGCGACTCCTCGCAGCTGTCGAGGTTCCTCGCCGCCGTCAGCGATTACGTGGACGTCGACGGCGACGGCAGCCTCGGCGGCTTCCTCGCCTACCTCGATGCGGAGGACAGGCACGGCGTCGGCCTCGAACAGGCGGTGCCGAGCGACGCCGACTCCGTGAAGCTCCTGACCATGCACCGCGCGAAGGGGCTCGAGTGGCACACGGTGTTCGTGCCCGCGCTCGCGGACAAGACCTTCCCGTCCCAGGACCGCGGCGGGATCTGGCCCACCAGGGCGCAGGCCCTGCCCTCCCCGCTGCGCGGGGACGCGCCCGGGATCCCGCAACTGGGGGAGTACACGAAGAAGGGCATGGACGCCTACAAGGCCGAGACGAGGGCCGAGCACAGGAGGTCGGAGGACCGGCTCGCCTACGTGGCCGCCACCCGCGCCAAGCAACTGCTCGTGGCCAGCGGCCACATCTGGACGCCGGGGCTGAAGCGCCCGCACGAGCTCTCCGACTACTTCGTCGCCATCGCGGAGGCAGCGGGCGTCGACACGCAGGACCTGGACGTGTCGGCGGAGAACCCGGAGCCCCGCAGCGAGGCCGTGGCACCCTGGCCGCCGTCGCCGGACGGCGCAGAACTTGCGGCGCGCCGCGACGCGGCGGCTCACGTGACCCGTGCCGCGGAGCTGCTGGCGGCCGGAGCGAGTCCGCGGGCCCTCGAGGAGTGGGTCTGGGAGTCGGGCACCGCGGAGGCCGGATCGGCGCAGCGGTTGGCGGAGTGGGACGCCGATGCGTCACTGCTGGTGGACCAGCACCGCAGGCGCCGCGCTCGCGACGTCGGAGTCCCGGAGGGCCTGTCCGCGACGGCCCTGATGGCGATGGGCCGGGACCCGGAGGAGTTCGCGGCGAGGCTGCTGCGGCCGATGCCGCGCCACCCCTCGACGGGAGCATCCCTGGGTACGCGGTTCCACGACTGGGTGCAGCGCAGGTTCGCCACCTCTGCGGCCGCCTTCGAGGAACTCGCCGCCGTCCCGCGCGGCGCCGAGCCACCTGGATTCAAGACGCTGGTGGCCGCCTTCGAGGCCGGGCAGTTCGCCCATCGGCAACCCCTCGGCGTCGAGGTCCCGTTCCTGTTGCACTGGGGCGGGCACGTGCTGCGCGGACGCATCGACGCGGTGCATGAGTGGGACGGTGACCGGTTCGACCACCTCGTCATCGACTGGAAGACATCCGATCGCGCCGCGGACCCGCTGCAGCTGGCCGTGTACCGGCAGGCCTGGGCTCGGGCCAGGGGGCTGGATCCGGGCCGGGTAGGGGCAGCGTTCTACCACGTGCGCTCCGATGAGATCGCGTTCGTCGAGGCACCGCCGTCCCTGATCGACGAGGCGCTGGCAACGGCGGGGAGGGCGCCGGGGGGCAGCCAGTCCCCGTAGGCTGGTGGCATGGACGTGCGTGGGAACAGCGAGGCGCCTGTCGGACGCCTCGCTCAGGCTGTACTCGGGCTGTTCGCCGCGCCCCGGATCAACATGCACGAGGACTACCTGCTCGTGCGACGGGCCCAGCGGGCACTGTCCTGGCTCCCCGTCGACCGTTCCCGGATCCTCGACCGCTCGGTGCCCCGCCCCGACGGTTCGGAGATCCCCGTGCGCCTGTTCCACCCCCGGGGCGACGTGCGCCCCGGCGTCCTGCTCTTCTTCCATGGCGGTGGCTGGGTCACCGGGGACGTGGACACCTACACCACCACCTGCCTCACGATGGCGGACCAGACCGGACGCCTCGTGTGTTCCGTCGACTACCGGCTCGCACCCGAACACCCTTTCCCCGCCGGCCTCGAGGACTGCCTGCGGGTGGCTGAGCACGTGCTGCAACACCCCGAGGTCGTCGACGCGGACGATCCGGCGACGGTGACCCTGGTCGGGGACTCCGCGGGCGGCAACCTGGCTGCCTGCGTGTCCCTGGCGCTGCGGGAGCGGGGCGGCGCACTCCCGGGCGCGCAGATCCTCCTGTACCCGGTGACGCAGTGGGACCACGACCCGGCCACCTCACCGTTCCCCTCGGTGGCGGACTACGGAACGGGCCTGCGGCTGACCGCGCAGGAGGTGGCCGACTACCTGGAGATGTACCAGCCCGACCCGGGCCAGCGGGACTCACCACTGGTCTCCCCGCTGGCCGCCGAGGACCTGTCGGGACAGCCGCCCACCCTCGTGGTCACTGCGGAGTTCGACCTCCTGCGCGACGAGGGGGAGGCGTTCGGACGTGCCCTGCGCGCCGCGGGCACGCCGACCCGGGTGGAGCGGGTCGACGGTGCCCTGCACGGGTTCATCGCCCTGCCCAGGTTCCTCCGGCCCGCGAGCGCCTACGAGTACATCAACGACTTCCTGGACGGCGACCTCGTCGACAGCCGCAGCCTCCCGGAGAAGGCGGGGACCGGGGGCGGGCGATGACGGGTCCGAAGGCTGCGCGCGACTCGCACAGGACCTGGGTCCGGCTGGACAACGCCGCGAACATCTTTCTCGCCGCCCGCAACGAGGCCGACACCAAGGTGTTCAGGCTGGCGGCCGACCTCGACGATCCAATCGTGCCCGAGGTGCTGCAACGGGCGCTCGACCACGTGTACGCGCGCTACCCACTGTTCAGTGCCGTGCTCCGCCACGGCATCTTCTGGTACTACCTGCAGCAGTCCCCGCTTCAGCCACGGGTGGGGGAGGACGTCCAGCCGTCGGTGACGCACATCTACCGCAGCGACAGCCGCGAGCTCCTGTTCCGCGTCCTGTACCGGGGCAGGCGGATCTCGCTCGAGGTGTTCCATGCACTGACCGACGGCACCGGTGCCCTGTGGTTCCTGGAGGACCTGCTGACCGCCTACGTCGCCCTCCGGTACCCGGAAGCGGGCGGGGACCGACCCGCTGACGACGCCGGGGCCGTGAAGCAGGAATTCACGGTCGACGCGTTCACGCACTGGTTCCGGTCCCGCAAGGGGAGGGTCTCCTTCGCGGACCAGGCCGCCGCCGCCGTCGAGACCGCCGGGCTGCCCGACGAACCGTCGGCCGAGGCCACCGACGCCCCCCGGCGCCGGCCGACGCCGGGCCGACGCGTGGTCAGTGTCCAGGGGGAGCCGACGCCCGACCTGCGCAGCCGGGTCGTGGAGTTGTCCTTGCCGGTCGGTCCCGTGCTGGGGCTGGCCCGTGCGGAGGGGGTGTCCATGACGGTCCTGCTCGCGGCGCTGTTCTTCGCCTCGGTCCGCGAGGTCCGGGAGCCGCGACGTCGCGAGGACACCATGACCGTCTCGGTCCCCGTGAACCTGAGGCAGTTCTTCCCGACGTCGTCCGGGCGCAACTTCTTCGCCACCACGCGGCTCGAACACACCTTCGGCGGCGATGGCATGACGTCGCTGGGTGCCGTGTGCCAGGACCTGGCCGAGCAGTTCGCACGACAGCTCACCCGTGAGGGGCTGACGGAGAAGATGCACAGGCTGGTGGCGTTCGAGCGCCACCCCGTGCTGCGCTTCTTCCCGCGGCCGCTGAAGGACCGGGTCCTCGCAGTCGTGAACTGGCTGAACAACCGCGGCCTCACGCTGGCGATGTCCAACCTCGGAAGGGTGGCCCTGCCCGGCCCCACCTCCGAGCACGTCCGCGGCCTGTTCTTCCACGTCTCGGCCGCCCGTCCCCAGCTGTGCGCCATCACCTACGGCGAGCGGCTGACGATCACACTCACCAGCCCCTTCGTCGAGACCGACTACCACGCGGCGTTCGTGCGCCACCTGCGCAGCCACGGCATCCCGGTCCAGGTCGACGCCACCCGGGTGACCGAGGCCGAGATCTCGGCGGGGGGAGCCCCGGCATGACGGCGACGAAGCACTGCCCCGGATGCGGCTCGACCGTGCTGGGCAGGTGGCGCAGCTGCCCGCTCTGCCATGGTCCCCTCGAGGGGGTCCTCCAGGCGGCCGACGAACCCGAGACCTACCCGGCACCGCCCCTGCGCTTCGACCGCCGGCAGCTGCGCAAGGTGCTGCTGGTGTTCTCGGCACTGGCGGTGGCCGCCTCGTTCGCCGCGCAGGTCCTGGTGCCGGACCTCATGGCGCCGGTTCGAACCGTCTGGCTCTCGATCGCGACGCTGTGGCTGGTGGTGCTCGCCGTGGCCCGCCGACGCCGACACTTCACGGGCCTGGTCCTGTGGCTGGTGGTGCTGCTCTCGGGTGCAGCGGTCGCCTGGGAGTTGGTGACCGACGGCCCCCCTTGGGCGGTTACCTGGGCGTTGCCGGCGATCTGCACCTCCGCGAACCTGGCGCTCGGGTTGGCCGGGTGGGTCGTCAGGCTCGACCCGCTCGAGCACATCAGCAAGGGCCTGCTCGTGGTGCTCCTCGGGCTGGTGCCGGGAATCTTCGTCCTGACGGGGTGGGTGAGTGTGATCACACCCTCGCTGGTATGCGTCGGCATCAGCGTCGTGATGCTTGCAGCCATCCTCGTGCTGCGGCATCGGGTGCTGTGGCAGGCGCTGCAACGTCGACTGCACGTGTGAGAGTGCCCCGGGCGGCGCGGTAGCGTCGGGGACGCATGGCGGGACCAACTGGCCCGCAGGAGGAGGCAGGAATGTGAACCACTGGGCGAGGCGCTCGCACCTGGACCGGCTCGAGGCGGCCCGCACACCGGGCAAGCTCGCCGACCTCTGGCGGGAGGCGCTGGTGCTGGAGGTCGACGAGCAGGGCAGGTTCGCGGCCGAGGACGGGCGCCCGCTCCCGATGGCTGATCCGGGCGCGATGCTCGAGGGCGACGTGCTGCTGGGACGCCACGGCGGAAGGGTCTGGTTCGCTCGGGCGGGCAAGGTCACCTCCGGCATCCCGACACCGTGGCGTGCAAGTCATCCGGACCACTGGGACCTCGTCGCCGCAGCGGTCGCGCTGGTGCACTGGCACGGGACCCGGCCACTGTGCGAGGCTTGCGCGACGCCCACGGTGCCGGAACCGGGAGCGGCCAGGCGCCGTTGCCCGGCGTGCGGCCTGCTGGCGTTCGTCCGCCACGACCCGGCGGTCATCGTCGCCATCACCGATCCCGACGACAGGCTCCTGCTCGGCAGGCAGGCCACGTGGCCGCAGGGACGGTTCTCGGTCATCGCCGGCTTCGTCGAGCCGGGGGAGTCCCTCGAGCAGGCGGTATGGCGGGAGGTGGCTGAGGAGGTCGGCGTGGAACTGGACGCGGTCAGCTACGTGTCGTCCCAGCCCTGGCCGGTGCCCAGGTCCCTGATGCTGGGGTTCGCGGCCTCAGCACCCGACGACCGGCTCGCGGTGGACGGCGTCGAGATCGTCGAGGCGCGGTACTGGAGTCGCGAGGAGTTGCAGGTGGCCGTCGCGCGGGCGGAACTGACCCTGCCCGGCGGCGTCTCGATCGCACGCCACCTGATCGACTCGTGGGCGGCCGGGAGGCTGCCGCGACCCGGGGCATGACGAGGGCCCGGGAGGTGCTCCCGGGCCCGTCATGTTCAACCAGTGCGGGTCAGGCCCGCAGCTTGCTCGTCTCGTCCTGGATTCGAGCCGCAACCTGATCGAGCTTCTCACGATGTGCCGCGGCGTGGTGCGCGCAGAACATGAGCTCTCCGCCACTGGGGAGGATCACTCTGAGGTAGGCCTGAGCGCCGCACCGGTCACAGCGGTCCGTGGCGGTCAGGGCGGGGTCAACAGCAGTTTCGGTCATCTCGCCTCGCTCTCAAGTTGCTTCTGTCACGTACCAACGTACCGGGTCGCCGGAATGTTCCCGGGGCGTAACGACAAAGTTGTCATTACGCGCGGTAGCCTGACGGGGTGCAGTCCCCGAAGAACGTCCCACACACCAACCGCGACTACGAGGCCAAGAACCTCCTGGTGCTCGAAGGCCTGGAGGCGGTGCGCAAGCGTCCCGCCATGTACATCGGCTCCACGGACACCCGGGGGCTGATGCACTGCCTCTGGGAGATCATCGACAACTCCGTCGACGAGGCGCTGTCCGGGTTCGGCGAGACCATCGAGATCACGTTGGGTCAGGACGGCTCCGTGACGGTGGTCGACGAGGCCCGCGGCATCCCGGTGGACAAGGAGCCCCGCACGGGTCTCAGCGGCGTCGAGGTGGTCTACACCAAGCTCCACGCCGGTGGAAAGTTCGGCAACTCCTCGTACAACGCCACTGGCGGCCTCCACGGGGTAGGCGCGTCCGTGGTCAACGCGCTCAGCTCCCGGCTGGACGTCGAGGTGGACAGGAACGGTGCCACCTGGGCCATGAGCTTCCGCAGGGGCGTCCCCGGGGTCTTCGACGGCGACGGCCCCGAAGCGCCCTTCACCCCGCAGGGCGGCCTGCGCAAGATGGGGAAGGTGGCGAAGGGCAAGACCGGCACCCGGGTCCGGTACTGGACGGACCAGCAGATCTTCCTCAAGGACGCCCAGCTGTCCCTCCAGCACCTGCTGGACCGTGCCCGCCAGACCTCCTTCCTGGTCCCCGGCCTCAAGATCGTCGTCAACGACAACCGCACCGCCGAACGCACCTCCGAGGAGTTCCAGCACGTCGGCGGCATCACCGAGTTCGCGGACTACCTGGCCCCCGACGCACCCCTCACGGAGGTGCTTCGCCTCCAGGGCCGGGACAAGTTCACCGAGACCGTGCCGATGCTGGACGCCTCCGGCTCGATGACCGCCACCGACGTGGAGCGCGACCTCGAGGTCGACATCGCCGTGCGGTGGGGCACCAGCTACGACACGGTGCTGAAGTCCTTCGTGAACATCATCTCCACACCGAAGGGCGGAACCCATGTCTCCGGTTTCGAGCGGGGCCTGCTGAAGGCGTTCACCAAGTCGCTCGAGGGCACCAGAGGCATCCTCAAGAACGGCGACGAAATCATCCGCGATGACTGCCTCGAGGGCCTGACCACCGTCATCACGGTGCGGCTCGCCGAGCCGCAGTTCGAGGGCCAGACCAAGGAGGTGCTCGGCACACCGCCGGTGCAGCGTCTCGTGGCAAAGGTCGTGGAAGAGGAGCTCGGGGCCTGGCTCACCAGTTCGAAGGCGGCCGTCAAGCCCATCGCGCGGACCCTGATGGAGAAGGTCGTGGCCGCCGGCCGCACCCGGATGCAGGCCCGGGCCCACAAGGAGAACCAGCGCCGCAAGAACGCGCTGGAGTCCTCGACCCTGCCCGCGAAGCTGAAGGACTGCCGCTCCGCCGACGGCGAACGCAGCGAATTGTTCATCGTGGAGGGCGACTCCGCTCTCGGCACCGCCAACGTGGCGCGCAATTCCGAGTTCCAGGCCCTCCTGCCCATCCGGGGCAAGATCCTCAACGTGCAGCGCGCGTCGGTGGGTGACATGCTCAAGAACGCCGAGTGCGCCAGCATCATCCAGGTCCTCGGCGCCGGGTCCGGCCGCAGCTTCGACCTGGACAACGCCCGCTACGGCAAGGTCATCTTCATGGCGGACGCCGACTCCGACGGCGCCCACATCCGCTGCCTGCTCGCCACCCTGTTCTTCCGGTACATGCGGCCGTTGGTGGAGGCCGGCCGGGTGTTCTCCGCGGTTCCGCCGCTCCACCGGTTCGAGCTGATCAACCCCAAGCGTGGGATGGAGAAGTACCTCTACACCTACAGCGACGCCGAGTACCAGCGCAAGGCCGCCGAACTCACCAAGAAGGGCGTCAACTTCAAGGAACCCCAGCGCTACAAGGGGCTCGGCGAGATGGATGCGCACCAGTTGGCGGAGACCACGATGGACCCGCGCCACCGCATGCTGCGGCGGCTCACCGTCGACGACGCCGCGGAGGCCGAGGCCGTGTTCGAGATGCTGATGGGCAACGACGTCGCACCCCGCAAGGAGTTCATCGTCCGCGGCGCCTACACGCTGGAGTCCGATCGGATCGACGTCTGAGCCGCGCCGTGGAGCCAGACCGCACGCCCGTGGACCAGTGGTTCTTCCACAGGGGCCTCACAGCGCTCGTGGACGACACCTCCGTCAAGCGGGAGGCGAGCCTGAGGGCGTTGCCCTTCCTGCTGGTCTGGTTCGTCCTCGTGATGGTCGCCATGGTGCCGGTGATCACCGGGCACGCCTTCATCTCGGCGGCCATCGGCCTGGTGGCGATCCTGGCCACGTGGGTGGGCGCGAACCGGTGGCGCGGCCGCCGTCTGTTGGCCCCGGTGGCCAGGTTCGGTTGGCCCGAAGGAGTGGTGTTCACCCTCGCCCCGACCCTGACGGCGCTGGTCGCGCCGCACACGGGCTGGCGGTTCAGCGACCTCGCGATCAGCTCCATGGAGAGCCGGCTGGGGACCGCGGCGGGGGTGACGGTGCTGCAGGCGCTGGTGCTCGGGATCGCGCTGCTCCTGGTGGAGTTCGGGGTGGTTTCCCTGTTCCTGTTCCTCGGGCGCGAGGTGGTGGCGGCGATCCTCGCGGCCAGCGGCTCGCTCGCACGCAGCCTGCCGATCCTGCTCGGCGTCGTGACGTTCTTCTTCTTCACAGGTGAGATGTGGCAGGCCGTCGCGACGTTGACGCTGTGGCCGTTCCTCGGCCTGATGGCGCTGTTCGTGGCGCTCTCGCTCAGCTTCCTGTCGACCCGGAGCAACTCCAGGGTGCCGGAACTGGCCAGGTTCGAGACCGCCGACGACCTCGCCGATGCGCTCGTCGGCACCCCGCTGGAGGGCCACGGCCACCTCGTCGCGTCGCCGTCACGGACCCCGCTTGGCCTGCAGCAACGACTCTCGCTGCGTTTGATCGCCACGCTCTCGCGGCTGGTGGTGGCCACGATCGTCGGTGGCAGCGTCTTCGTGTTCTTCGTGCTGTTGGGAGTCCTCACGGTCAACGGCGCGCTCGTGGAGGTTTGGACGGGGGCGCCGGCGACGGTGGTGGTGGAGGTGGCCTCGTCGGTGCGAACCTACGACATCACACTGGAAACGCTGCGTGTATCCGGGTTCCTCGCCGTGTTCTCCGCGTTCTACTTCGCCGTGGTCTCGGCAACGGACCCGGCACTGCGGCAGGGCGTGCGCGACACGGTCGAGGAGACGATCCGGCAGGCCTGCGCCTGCCGGCTGGTGGTCCTCGCCGAGGACGCCGCGCGTTCCGCCGGCATCAAGGAAGCAGCCAGCTGAGCAAAGGCGTGGCCATCAGGCCGGAGAGCGCGCACAGCAGTGCCAGAAGCCCGATGCTCCACCAGACGATGCGCCGCAGGATCACCGACTCCGCGCCGGGCAGCGAGATGGCCGTCGCAGCGATGGCCAGCGACTGGGGAGAGATCATCTTGCCCACGACCCCGCCGGTGGCGCCCGCTCCGACCAGCAGTGCCCGCATGCCGTCGGTCCCCAGGTGGCTGCCGGGACCGATCTCGTACCCGACGCTGGACTGCAACCCGGAGAACAGGATGTTGGCGGAGGTGTCGGAGCCCGTGACGCACGTCCCGATCCAGCCGAGAACAGGGGCGAGTGCCGCGTACCAGATGCCGGCGCCGGCGACGAGCATGCCCAGCGCGAGGGTCTGGCCGGAGTCGCCCATCACGAATGCGAGGGCGACCACGAAGCCGATCGTGAGCGCCGCGAAGCGCATCCGCTTCAGCTGGGCCCAGAGCACGCCGAAGATCTCACCCAGCGCCATTCGGTACACCAGCCCGGTGGCGACTGCCACGATTGACAGCTTCCGCGTCTCCGGGATCCACCGGCCCAGCCGATGCAGCCTCGAGATCCGGGTCGAGGGGATGCGCCACCCGAATCGTGGCGGCGGCCGCCCCGCTCGGGCGCCAGAGCCGCAGGAACGCGATGGCGATGGCCACGCTGATGACGGATGCGAACATCTCGGTCAGGTGGAACAACGAGGTGGCCGAGACGATCCACTTGGTGATCGCGAACGTGGCCCCCACCACCAGGCCCACGGGCCAGCACTCCCGGATGCCCTTGCGTCCGTCCATCACCGCGAGCAGCAAGAAGGGCACCACCAGGCACAGGATCGCGGTGAGCCGGCCGGCGATCGGGGAAACGGCCAGTGGGTCGTCGAAGCCGCCGACGCGGGCCGCCATCAGGATGGGCAGCCCCACGACGCCGAAGGCGACCGGCACGGTGTTGGCGAGCAGGGCCACCAGTGCTGAGCGCAGCGCCGAGTGACCCACCGCCACCAGCATTGCCGCGGTGATGGCGACGGGTGCGCCGTAGCCCGCCAGCGCCTCGAGCAGGCCTCCGAAGCAGAACGCGACCAGCAGCCCGACGACGCTTGGATCGTCACTGACCAGGAAGAAGGTGCGGCGCAGGTCGTCGAAACGTCCTGACGTCACCGTCACCTCGTACATCCAGATGGCAGACAGCAGGATGAACACGATGGGGAAGATGCCGTACGCGAAGCCGTGGGCACTGGTGGCCATGGTCATGTGCAGCGGCATTCCGAACCCGGCAACCGCGACGGCTGCGGCGACGAGCCACGAGAACACTGCGGCGACATGGGCCTTCCAGCGCAGGGCGCCCAGGGTCACCAGCATCGCGGCGATGGGCAGCGCCCAGCAGGGCAGACAGCCACTGCGCACCCATGGGGTCGGAGTCGGGTGCGAATACCTCCAGTGGGGTCATCGAGCAGCGATCAGATGATCTGTTCGAGGAGGCCGGTGTCCACGTCGTACATGAATCCACCGACCTCGGCGCGGTCCTTGACCAGGGGGTGGTTGGCGATCATCTCGTGATCGCGGCGCAGCCTGGCCAACTGGTCGGGTGACGCGCCGAAGTTCAGCCATGTCGTGTCCAGGCCGTTGCGCTCGGAGATCACCTGGCGGATATCAGCGTCCGTGCCCGAGGCCATCGCGCACTTGGTGTGGGGGACGATCAGGATGCGATTGACGTTCAGGAGTTGGACACCGAGCAGGACGCCCGTGAGGGTGGTGCTTGAGACAGCGCCGCCGGGGGTTCGCAGGATCTTCGCGTCGCCGTGGCCGAGGCCGATCATGTCGAGCGGGTCGATCCGCGAGTCCATGCACGTGATCATCAGGACACCGGCGCGCGCGATGCCGTCGAAGCCTCCGTGAGGGAAGTCCTCGGCGTAGGTCTGGTTGGCGGCCAACAGGTCGTCAAAGCTCATGTTTCACTCTCCTTCGCTGGGCGATGCTACTCCTGGGCCGACCCCGGCCCGAACCTGGACCGTCCGTTGGTCACCCCTCCTGCGCAGGGGCGCCGGTGTGCCTTCCCGCGAGTGCGGTGACGGGTTGCGGCACCGCGACACCCGAGCCGTCCCTGCGTCCGGTCGCGGGCGGCAGCTGCACCGGGGAGCCGCTGGCGGCCGTGGCCACGACCGGGGCGCGACCGATCGCGGCCATCAGTAGGGTGTCCTCACCCTTCAGGAAGCGGTGGCAGCGCACGCCACCGGTGGCCCGTCCCTTGGCGGGGTACTCCGACAGTGGCGTCACCTTCGCCGCACCCGGCTCGGTGCCGGGCAGCGCGGTGGAGCTGCCGGAGATGGTGACCACCTCGTCGGCCTCGGGGTCGGCGGTGCCGAACCAAACCACGTGGGCGCCGCTGGAAAGCTTGATGCCGGCGACGCCGCCGCCGGTGCGGCCCTGCGGGCGGACGCCCCAGGCCGAGAACCGCAGCAGCTGCGCGTCGGAGGTGATGAACGCGAGGTCCACGCCCTCTGAGGCCAGCTCCACGGCGCCGACGACCTCGTCGCCGTCGTCGAGGCGGATGACGTCCCAGGAGTCCTTTGACAATTGCTCGGCCCTGACCCGCTTCACCACACCGGACCTGGTGCCGACGGCGAGCCCGAGGGAGTCCGGATCGAGCGTGGTCACGCACAGCGGCCGCTCCCCGGGTTCCAGTGGCCACAGCTCGGCGGCCAGGGACCCACCCTGCAGCGATGGCGCGCTGGCCGTCAGGGGGACGGTGGGCAGCTCGATGGCGCGGGCACGGATCACCCGTCCGAGGTTGGTGATGACGCCGAACTCGCCCTGGGCCGTGGTGCGGCACGCGGAGATGATCACGTCGTGCGCGGAGCGGCCCTCCGTCGGGAGGGGGGTGTCGACGTCGGTGCGGGCCACCAGCCCGGTTCCGGACAGCAGCACCCAGCACGGGTCGTCCGGGACCTCGAGCGGCGCCGCCGAGGCGGTGCTCGCCTTGCCGCTGGAGGCGAGCAGGACGGTTCGGCGAGGGGTCCCGAACTCCTTGGCGACCTCGTCCAACTCCCTGGCCACGAGCCGGCGCAGGACGTCCGGGTCCTCGATGATCTCGCGGAGCCCGGCGATGGTCTCGTTGAGCTCGTCGGCCTCCTTCTCGAGTTCGATGGTGGAGTACTTGGTGAGGCGGCGCAGCTGCATGTCGAGGATGTAGTTCGCCTGCACCTCGTCGAGGTCGAACGCGGCGATCAGGCGACTGCGTGCCTGGCTGGCGTCGTCGGAGGTGCGGATGATGGCGATGACGTCGTCGATGTCGGCGATCGCCGTGATCAGGCCGCGCACCAGGTGGAGCCGGTCCGAGGCCTTCCCCAGCTGGAAGCGGCTGCGCCGCAGCACCACGTCGAGGCGGTGTTCGAGGTAGACCTGCAGCAGCTCCTTCAGGGTGAGCGTGCGGGGCTCGCCCTCGACCAGCGCGACGGCGTTGATGGCGAAGGTGTCCTCGAGCTTGGTCTGCTTGTACAGCTGCTCGAGGAGTGCCTCCGGGTTGATGCCGTTCTTCACCTCGATCACGAGCCGGGTGCCGTGGGCCAGGTCGGTGAGGTCC
The DNA here is from genome assembly GCF_007197885.1 of Tessaracoccus rhinocerotis. Lineage (GTDB taxonomy): Bacteria > Actinomycetota > Actinomycetes > Propionibacteriales > Propionibacteriaceae > Arachnia > Arachnia rhinocerotis. The sequence goes on along the minus strand of NZ_VKKG01000001.1, from coordinate 30,389 downwards.
TTGACGTCGGAGATGCCGCTGAGCTTCTTGTCCTGCACGCCCTTGCGGATCTGCTCGATGACCTTCTCGGGGCCGATCATGTAGGGCAGCTCGGTGACGACGATGCCCATCCGGCGCGGGCTGACCTTCTCGATGCGGGCCGTGGCCCGGATCCGGAACGTGCCACGGCCCGTCTCATAGGCGTCGCGGACCCCGTCGAGGCCGATGATCTTGCCCCCGGCGGGGAAGTCCGGTCCGGGCAGGTAGCGCATCAGCTCGTCGAGCTCGATGTCCGGCTTCTTCAGCAACTGCTTGAGGGCCGCCACCACCTCGATCAGGTTGTGGGGTGCGATGTTGGTGGCCATGCCCACCGCGATGCCGGTGGCGCCGTTGACGAGCAGGTTCGGGAAGGCAGCGGGCAGCACCACGGGCTCGGACTCGCGGCCGTCGTAGTTGGCCTTGAAGTCGACGGTGTCCTCGGCGAGGCCGAGTGTCATAGCGCGGGCGGGGGTGGCCATCCGGCACTCGGTGTAGCGCATGGCAGCGGGCCCGGCGTCGAGGGAGCCGAAGTTGCCGTGGCCGTCGATCAGCGGCAGGCGCATGGCCCAGGGCTGGGCCAGGCGCACGAGAGCGTCGTAGATGGCGGTGTCGCCGTGCGGGTGCAGCACGCCCATCACCTGGCCGACGACGCGGGCGCACTTGACGTGGCCGCGGTCGGGACGCACGCCCATCTCGTCCATCGAGAACAGGATGCGACGCTGGACCGGCTTGAGGCCGTCGCGCGCGTCCGGGAGGGCGCGCGAGTAGATGACGGAGTACGCGTACTCCAGGAAGCTGGTCTGCATCTCCTCCGTGACATCGGTGTCAAGGATGTGCTCGGTGAAGGTGTCGTCCTCGGGCGTCTTGGTCGCCATGTGGCAGGGGTCCCCTTTCAGATGATCGTGCGCAGCTTATCGGCCAGACCGTCGCCATCGGGGGCACGAACCTCCGGGGCCGTGTCGGGGGACCAGTTCTGCTCGTCCCCGGGTGACTCCGTGAGGGTGCCGTGTGCGAGTGCGTGCTCGCCGGGGGTGAGCTGGCGGATTGCCCGCGCGCGGACGTGCTCCGGTTGCAGCGTGGCGAACTCGGCGTAGAGCGCGGGGTCGTGCTGGCCGTCGTCGCCCACCAGCAGCCAGCGGATGTTGGGCAGGTCACGCGCCAGTTCGCGCAGGCACGTCCGCTTGTGGTCCGGACCCTTGCGGAACCATCCCGTGTTGGTGGGGCCCCAGTCCGTGAGCAGCATCGCGCCATCGGGGATGCCGTGCCGGGTGATGAAGCGCCTGACCATCGGGTAGGTGTTCCAGGCGCCGGTCGAGACGAAGATGATGGGCGCACCGGGATGCTGCTCCAGGAGTTGCTGGTACATCCGGGCCATGCCCGGCACCGCCTGCCTGGCCTGCTCGGTCAGCACGAAGGAGTTCCAGGCGGCGATCAGGGGGCGCGGGAGCCACGTCGAGATGATGGTGTCGTCGATGTCGCTGACGATGCCGAAGGTCTCGTCGTTGTCGATGACCTGCACCGGGGCCACCGCCGAGGCGCCGCGGGAGCCCTCGATCTGGATGTTGTGCCAGCCGGGTTCCAGCCCCGGGTTGCGCAGGCGCACGTCGATGTAGCCGCTCCGGTCCGAGGAAACCTCCGCCCGCTGTTCGCCGATGACGACCGTGATGGGGGAGTCCACCAGGGCGGCGTTGATGAAGTTGCGCCAGCCCCGTCGGTTGATCAGTTCGGTGGCCGCCTGGACGATGCCGAGTTGGCTCGGAGGGCGCAGTACCACCCGGCCGAGGACCCGGATCTGGTCCTGGTTCCCGAACCCGGTGTAGGCCACGACCGACTCCTGCCAGCCCAGGCGCAGCAACGCCCGGTTGAGCAGCCGGTTCAGTTTGTCCTCGATGCGGGCGGCGAAGAAGGGGCGGGACTTCATGGACCACAACTTAGCGAAGGCATGGAACAATGGCCGGGTGACCCACTCCAACCAGACCCGAACTCCGCTTCCCGCCGATCTGGTCGCCGAGATCGCGGAGTGTGGTTTCTACCCCCAGTTGGTGTGCGACACGATCGCCGGGGGGCTCGGGGAGGCCGAGGTGCAGGGTCACCTGGTCCACCACGAGGCCACCTTCGCCGGCCACGAGGTGCAGCGGCACATGACCGTGCTGGTGCTCACGGAGACCCAGTTGCTGATCTGTCACACCGACGACGGCGACAACGGGGTTCCCGGGCGTGCGCTGACCACCGCCGAGGTCGTCGCCCTGCGGGCGGTGGACTCCGTGGTGGTGACGCGCTCCATCGCACATCCGGAGGTCTTCCCGGGCAGCGACGCGCAACTGGTCGAGACGTGGCTCACGCTGGTCTGGGGCGCGGCCCGACGCCTGGACATCGGACCGGCCACCTGCGAGGACCCGGACTGCGACGCGGACCACGGCTTCACCGGCATGCAGGTGCCCAACGACCTCACCCTCCGCATGAGCCCTGCCGGCGACGGCGACCACAACACCAGGCGTCTCCTGGAGTTCGGGGCGCTGCTGCAGCGTCGGATCGGCTGATGGTCCCCGAGTTCGTCCTGCCCGACTACGACGGGGCCACGCTCGCGAACCTGCTGCCCAGCATCGAGGCCAGGCTCACCGGCGGGGAACCCGTGATCGACCTGCCGCGGGCCCGCAAGTACGTCATCCTTCTGGTCGACGGTCTGGGTTGGTACCCGCTGGCCGAGCACGCCGACCACGCCGAGCACCTCGCCGCACTGATGCCCTCGGCGCTCACCCTCACCTGCGCCGTCCCCTCCACGACGGCGACCTCGCTCACCAGCCTCGGCTGCGGAGCGGTGCCGGGGCACCACGGCGTCGTCGGCTACACGTTCCTCGACCCCGCCGCGGACCGCGTGCTGAACGCCCTAAGCTGGGACGGCGGCCCCGAGGACGTGGAGGCGTTCACGCTGCGTCCCACCGTCTTCTCGCGCCTCGCGCGTCAGGGCCACCGGAGCGCCGCCGTCAGCCTCACCCGGTTCGCCGACAGTGCGCTCACTCGGATGGCCTTCGGGGGCACCCGGCACCACGGGGTGGAGTTTGAGTCGGACCCGGAGCACTTCACCGACCTGATCGGTGCCGCTCTGCAGGGCAGCGACGTGGTCTACGCCTACGAGCGGTTGCTTGACCACCACGGCCACGGTCACGGTGTCGGGTCCTGGCAGTGGCTGGACGAACTGGCCCGCATCGACGACCTCGTGGTTCACCTCGCCGAGGCCCTTCCCGACGACGTCTGCCTGCTCGTCACGGGAGACCACGGCATGGTCAACGTGCCGCAGGACCGCAAGATCGTCGCCGACGACCACCCCGAGCTCGCCGGCTACCGGCACATCGCAGGCGAGGGCCGATTCCGCCAGTTGTACACCGACGACGCGCCCCGACTCGCCGCGGTCTGGGCCGGGTTCATGGGGGAGCGGGCTGAAGTGGTGCTGCGCGACGACGCCCTCGCTGCAGGCTGGTTCGGCGCTGACCCGGATCCCCTGGCCATGCCACGGATCGGGGACGTCCTGGTGGCCATGCGCGAGGACTGGGCGGTGATGAGCCACAACTTCCCGGGTGAGTTCGGTCTCGTTGGGATGCACGGGTCCCTCACGCCGGCGGAGATGCTGGTGCCACTGTTCGCGATCGGTCCGCGGTGATGCGGATCGCGATCCTGATCGACGACTTCTTCCCGTCGTCGGGCGGCATCTCCCGCTCGGTCCAGACCCAGCTCGAGGAACTGACGGCGCTCGGCCACGAGGTCACCCTGGTGGCGCCCGACCGGCACCTCGAGAAGCCGCGGGTGTGCCGCATCATCGAGTGCCCCACCATCTACGTCGAGGGCCTCCCGGCCCACCTGAGCGTCCTGCACTGCTCCGAGCGCCGGGCCCGGCTGATCAGTGCCCAGGGCCGCTTCGACATCATCCACTCACAGACGGACCGTGGGGCCTTGGTACTTGGTTCTCGGATCGCGCGGTTGCAGGGCGTCCCGCACCTGCACACCTTCCACGCGAACATCGCCGGCACGCACCAGACGGTGCGGTCCTCCATCTTCGGGACGCTGTCGTACCAGGTCCTGATCAACCCCTTCCTGACGCGCGCGAGTCGCAAGTCCCCGCCGCGGTCCCGCCTGCCGCACAAGGACCACGAGACCGGGGGAGTGGCCGCCCGCATGGACTGGGCCTCGTTCGCGGACATCGCCGGCAAGGTCGACGCCTACACCGTGCCATCGCCGTTCATGAAGGACCTGATCACAGAGGCGGCCGACGGCGACCTCAAGGCCTTCGTGGTCCCCACCGGCGTCAACCGCGGGATGCTGGAGGCGATCGGGAAGGCCGAGAGGGAGCGCCGCGACGACGGGGTCGTCAGGTTCCTCTCTGTGGGCCGCCTCGCCAAGGAGAAGCGACTCGACGTGCTGGTCAAGGCCTTCCGCCGGGCCGACCTGCCGGATGCGGAGCTCGTCATCGTCGGCGACGGCGACCAGCGCGACCTCCTGCGATCGCTCGCACGGGGAGCAGACAACATCGACATGCGCGGCCACCTGAGCTCCCTGGACGCGATCGCCTACGAACTCGTCAACGCTGACGTGCTCGCGCTCAGCAGCTTCCGGTTCGACTCGCAGGCGCTGGTGATCGCCGAGGGTGTGGCCGCCGGGTTGCCGGTGCTCCTGTGCGATGACAGGCTGACCGTCGGCCTGTCGGAGGAGTCCTCACTGCTGACCGGACCGGGCTCGGCCGCCCTGGCCGCCGGGATGCGGCGGATGATGGACCCGAAGCTGCGGCACTCCATGTCTGCCGCGGCGTCGCAACTGATGCCGACGCTTACCCCCCGCCGCACGGGGGAGCTCTACGAGGCCGCGTACAGGGAACTGCTGGAGGAAGGGGTGGGACGGCGTGGCTGAACTCGTCTTCCACACGGGACCGATGGACTGTGGCAAGTCGACGCTTGCGCTCCAGTTGAACCACACCCAGTCCACCCACGGGAGGGCCGGGCGGGTGTTCACCAGTCAGGACCGCTCCGGCACCCCCCGGGTCACCTCGCGGATCGGACTGGAGACCGAGGCGATCGAGGTCAACGAGGACTTCGACTTCTGGACCTACGTCATCCGCGAGCTCACCACCGGCCAGCGGGTCGACTACCTGGTGTGCGACGAGGTGCAATTCTACGAGGCCGAGCATGTCGACCAGCTGGCGCGGATCGTGGACGAGTTGCAGCTGGACGTCTACGGCTTCGGCATCCTCGCGGACTTCCGGACCCAGCTGTTCCCGGGCTCCAAGCGCATGGTCGAACTCGCCGACCGCGTGGAGACCCTGCCCATCGGGCCGCTCTGCTGGTGCGGCAAGAAGGGCACCCACAACGCGCGCACCATCGACGGCATCATGGTCACCGAGGGCTCCCAGGTGGTGGTCGGAGACACCGTCGGTGACGCGGAGGTGCGCTACGAGGTGCTGTGCCGGGCCCACCACCGGCGGCGGGTGACCGCCACCCGCGCCAAGGCGACGCTGTCGCCCGACCCGCTGCCCTTCGAGAGCTGAGGTCCCGCGGCGTTTTCCGTCGTCCTGGCGGCAATCGCTCATGTCGCTTCGCATCTCGCCCCTCAGGGCCCGTGACCGTTCCCCACGACGTGAGGGCTGTGCGAGTATCGGCGAGGCCGCACAACAACGTGCTGGCCGCAGTCGAGTCTCTACGAAGAGGTGCAAGGATGCGCTCCCAAACGTCACGTGTCGTGGCGATCATCTCCGCTCTCGCCCTCCTGCTGACGGGGATGGTGGCCACTTGGGCGCCGACCGTCTCGCAGGCTGCGGACGGTGCGAATGTCGCCCTCCAGTCCGAAGGTGGATTGGCCACGGCCAGCGGAACCTAGGTCGCCGACGGCAGGTGGCCCGTGGCCGCGGCCAACGACGGCGACACCAGCACGAGGTGGTCCTCCAACCACTCCGACACCGCCTGGATCCAGGTCGAGCTCGCCGAGGCAACCGTCATCGACCACGTGAACATCGTCTGGGAGGCCGCCTGCGCCGCCCGGTACAAGCTGCAGGTCTTGGCCGACGGGGAGACGTTCGTCGATGCCACCGCCGAAATCCAGCCGGTTTGCGACACCACCGACACCCAGAACCTGAACGATGAGACCACGGGTGCCGCCTGGAAGTTCGTGCGCATGCAGGGACTCGACCGCACCCCGATCGGTGGCTCGAAGTGGGGCATCTCACTGTTCGAGCTCGAGGTCTGGGACGGACCCGAGCCCGTGGTGGCACCTGCGACCGAGCTGCCGCTCGTGCCCCTGCCGCGTCAGGTCGTGGAGACCGGCGGCGAGCCGTTCGTGCTCCACGCCGACACCCGCCTGGAGGCAACCGGCGACGCCGTCGCCGTGGCCGAACAACTGGCGGAGCGCTTCCGCACCTCGACCGGTTTCGCACTGCCCGTCGTGGCGGACGCACCCACCAACTCCATCCGGCTCGTCATCGACGAGGCCTACCAGAGCCCGGACGGCCCCAGCCCCGACGAGGCCTACAGCCTGGACGTCACCGCTGACGGCGCCGTGATCACGGCCCCCGCCGCCCACGGCCTGTTCAACGGCACCACGACCCTTCGCCAGCTGTTCCCGGCGATGATCGAGTCCGACACCCCGGTCAACGCCACGTGGAGCGCCCCCGCCGTCGAGATCGAGGACGCTCCCCGGTTCGTGCACCGCGGCGTCCAGCTCGACCCGGCGCGCTCGTTCATCGAGGTCGACGAGGTCAAGGCCATCATCGACACCCTCGCGTCCTTCAAGCAGTCCCGCCTGCACTTCCACCTGGCCGACGACCAGGGCTGGCGCATCGAGATCACCAACGAGGGCAAGGCCGAGGGCGACCCGGTGGACTACACCAGGCTGACCGAGATCTCCGGCCAGTCGGCAATGCTCTCGCACGGCAACGCCTACAAGTCCGAACTCGGCCGCACCGGCTACTACACGCAGGATGAGTACAAGGAGATCGTCGCCTACGCCGCCGAGCGCTTCGTGACGCTGATCCCCGAGATCGACGTGCCCGGCCACACCAAGGCCATGCTGCACGCGATCCCGGAACTGAACTCCGAGGGCACGGCGCCCGCAACCACCGTCTACGGCACCACCATGGAGCAGAACGACGGCGACGTCGGCGAGTCCACCCTCGACGTGGACAACCCGCAGACCTGGGTGTCCCTGCGCCACATCTTCGGCCAGCTCGCCGCGATCACCCCCGGCGAGTACATCCACATCGGTGGGGACGAGGCACACGTGACCCCCCACGAGAGCTTCGTCTCGTTCGTGGAGCAGAGCGTCGCGCTGGTGCGCGACCTCGGCAAGAAGCCCATCGGCTGGACCGAGATCTCCTACTCCGGAAAGCTCAGCGAGGGTGACGTCATCCAGTACTGGATCGGTGACCTCAGCCACGTCGCCAACGCCGTCTCGCAGGGTGCGAAGGTCATCGCCTCCCGTGCCAACGCCGCCTACCTGGACATGAAGTACCACCCCAAGACTCCCATCGGGCTCACCTGGGCCGGCCAGGGCGATCTGGACCACTACTACAACTGGGACCCTGCCGACGTCGTCCCCAACGCCGACGAGGCCGACATCCTCGGTCCCGAGGCGCCCCTGTGGTCCGAGACCCACCGCGGCGGTGACCAGAACGAGTTCCTGATCTTCCCCCGTGCCATCTCGCACGCCGAGGTTGGCTGGACGCCGCGCGCCCAGCGCGACGTCGGTGAGTACCTGGACCGGATGGCCGGCATCGGGCCCCGACTTGCCGTCATGGGCAGCAACTTCTACGACGGGAACCGGGTCGAGTGGGAGACCGACGCCGCCGGTGCCGACGCGCAGGCCGGTACGGGCTCCTCGGCCCGCATCGAGGTCGCACACGTGGTCGCCCCCGGGACGAAGGTCTCCGAGGACGGCACCGCGATCGCAGTGGACTCGGTCGACGACGCCGACAGCGCCAGCCGCTCGGCCCTCGCGGCACCGCTGACGGCAACGATCGACTTCGGGGACGGCTCTGCACCCGTGGCCGGCACGTTCACCACGGACGCGCCGCGCACACCGGTGGCCGCAGCCGGGCTGTACCGGATCGGTGCCGAGCACTCCTACGCAGCGGCAGGCAGCCACGAAGTCACCGTCACCCTCTCCGACGGGCGCGTCCTGACCGCCACCGTCGTGGCCTCAGGTGACTACGAGGCCCCGGCGCAGCCGGTGTTCGAGGAGTGCGTGGCGCCCAGCATGGAACTGGCCGCCACCACCATGCGCGACGACTCCCGCGTGGCCGTGAGCCTCGCGGGCCTGGAGCCCAACGCCTACGTCGACGTCCTGTGGGACGGTGACAAGGTGGGAACCCTGCGCACCGACGCCGAGGGCAACGCCTTCCACAGCCACTACGCGCCGTACCAGACGGTGAAGGGAGACCACCTCCTGCGCGTCCAGGACTCGCTCGGCCGCTTCGTGGAGAAGGTCATCACGGTCGAATCGCAGACGCTCGCACCGTCGGGCCGCCTGCTGACCGGCATCGAGGCTGCGGTCTCGTCCGATGCCACCAATGAGCCCGAGCCCAACGGCGTGGCCGACGCCCTGGTCGACGGCAACCACGCAACCTACTGGCACTCCCAGTGGGCGGCTCCCGCACCGGACTACCCCCACTGGATGACGTTCGACCTGGGCGAGGATCACGAGGTGAGCGCGATCGTGATCGTGCCCCGCCAGGACAGCCCGAACGGACGTTTCGAGACGTTCGACGTCGAGACCAGCGAGGACGGCGAGAACTGGACCTCCCTGTCCGCGGGCGTGACGATCCCGACGGGCGGCACCGAGGCGTTCCAGACCGAGGTCGAGGTCACGGCTCGCCACTTCCGGCTCACCGCCACAGCCCCGCACAACGACACCCACGTGTTCGCCACTGCGGCCGAGGTCGAGTTCTGGGGCCTCCTCCCCGGGGAGGAGCAGCCGGAGGTCGAGCCGGTGGTTCCGGAGGTCTGGGCGCCCGCCGAGGGCTGCGTCGTCGAGCCCACTCCGGAGCCGAGTGAGGAGCCGAACGAGGAGCCCACCGCTGAACCCACCGTTACCGTCACGGTCACGCCGGGCGGCGACGGGCAGCATTGGGACGCCTCCGACGTCTACACGACGCCGGGCTACCATGACGTGAACGGACGCAAGTGGCACACCGCCTGTGAGCCGTACTCACGGACGTTCCGCTGCTTCACCGACATCTGGTCGACGCAGGTCAGCTACGACGACGGTGTCTTCACGCAGAGCACCGGTTGGAACTTCAACAACCTGACGTACCTGCCCTCACCGAAGTCCCTGTGGGCGTCGAACCCGCTGGGGAACCCCGGGGCGTGGGAGGCGGCCGACGGTCGCAAGTGGCGCACCGAGTGCAACACTCCTGCCACCGGCAACAACGGTTGCCGCAGCTACATCTGGGTGGAGAACCTCGGTGCCGGATTCCAGAACCCCGACGGGTCCTGGAGCTACGGCCTCGTGGACCGGTGGGTCTTCAACAACATTGTGAAGTTCCGCTGACAGGAGCACTGAAGAGGGCCGCCCGGGGAATCTCCCGGGCGGCCCTCTTGGTTGTCCAGTGTGTGAGGCGGTTCAAGCGTCCTTGGTGGGTCCACCGAACATGATCTCGTCCCAGCTGGGAATCTTCGCGCGGCGCCGCTTGCCCTTCGGCTTCGGCGACTCCTGCAGGCTCTCCTCAGGTGCCTCCACCAGTGCGTCCTGCTCGGGCTCCAGGACCGTCTGGCCGTCGGCGGGGACATCGGGTGCGGCGGGGGAGACCTGGGCGCCCTGGGGCTCGTGGGGGCCCGCTGGTGACCCTTCGGGGGCCGACTTGGTGTCCGCCTCGTCGGCCTGTGCCGTCGGAGCGTTGTGGACGGGTTCTCCCTCCTCGTCGAGCCCGACGTAGATGCGCACCGAGTCCTCGCTGATGCCGCTCATCATGTCGTAGAGGTCGTCGAGCTCGGAGGTGGCGTCCGAATCATAGGAGGTGTCGGGGCGCGGTACGTCGTCGCCCGGCACGTCAGGCGTGTCCTGGGTGGCGCGCACGAGGGCCAACTCGTCCTGGAAGTCCACGGTGTTCTCGTTGTCCGGGGTCTCGAGTCCGGGCAGCTGTTCGCCGATCATCCAACGTGCGTCGGCGTTCGCGGCGACGTTGAAGCGTCCCTTGGGGTCGAAGAGGAACTCGGCGCTGCGTGAGGCAGCCTCGTCCTCGTCCTCGATGCGGCCGACGAGCGCCCAGCGCCTGTCCGGCATCCGCCAGGAGTCCCAGACCACGTCGTCCGCGTCGATGCCGCGTGCCCGGAGCCGTTCGGTGATGATGTCGCCGAGCTTGCGGTGCCCGGTGCCGTCACCGCGGCGACGGACCGTCGCGGCGAGCGCCGTGCGGGTCATGTGCTCCCGCTCGGCGAGGACCGGGCCCGCGAATCCCTCGATGCGCTCGACGTCCACACCGGCTTCCTCGGCCACGTCGGTCACCGAGGCGCCGCCGCGGATCCTGGCCTGGATCTCCCGTGGGCTGAGTGCACTGTCCATTGGCTCTCCTGTACTCCTGTTGGCTGACAACCTATCAGCGTGTCACAAGCCCCTGTGGGCACGGCGCGAGCGGTTCTTCGCCAATCTTGTCTCCGCTGTGTACCATGTCGCCGTTACCCGTCGGCTGGGTCCGACATTCGCAGTGCGCAGGGAAAGGACCTGAACATGGCCACTGATTATGACGCCCCTCGCAAGACCGACGAGGAGCTCTCCGAGGACTCCATCGAGGAATTGAAGACTCGGCGCAACGACAAGAACTCCGGAAAAGTGGACGAGGACGAGGTCGAGGCGGCCGAATCCTTCGAGCTCCCCGGTGCCGACCTCTCCCACGAGGAGCTCACCGTCAAGGTGCTGCCGCGACAGGCGAACGAGTTCACCTGTGCCTCGTGCTTCCTGGTGAAGTCCCAGAGCCAGCTCGCGGAGACGAAGGACGGTCTCCCGTACTGCGTCGACTGCGTCTGAGCCCTACTTCTTCTTCAGATCCAGCTTGTTGGTGAGACCGCCCGGCGCCCGGTGGCCCATGTTCTTGAGCCACCGGCGCTGGACGAAGCGGTTCATGACGAGCTGTGAGATCCCGACCCCGAGCCCGCTCGCGATCGCCCATGACACGGCGGGCGCCAGCGGCGTTTCGGGGTCGTTCGGGTCCGGCGGCTCGTCGCCGGTGGCCGCTTCCCACGCCTTGGTGACCAGCTTCTGGGAGATGACCAGGGTGGCGGCCCCCAGGACGCCGGCGTAGATCTTCCAGAAGACCTTCTCGGACAATGCCATGGTGTTCCTCTCGCGTTGGCTGACTTGAGTTCATTATGGTGCACGCGGCGGGCTAGATTGGGACCCGTGGCTTATCAAGAACGTCTACGCGTGCCCTGGGTGTGGTGGCTGCTCCTGGTGGTCCTGGTCGTGAGCCTCGCGGCCGCGGTCCTGGCCTACGTCCCGATCGAGCTCGGGGGCGTCGTCGTCGGCCTGATCGCGGTGGCACTCGGGGTGGTCCTGTTCTCCTACGGCCACGCAGCCGTGCGCGTGGCCGGGGACACCCTGTGGGTCGGGCGGTACAGGCTGGAGGGGGAGTGGATCGACTCCGCCGAGGCACTGCACGGCGAGGACGCTGCGACTGCCGTCGGTGTCGGTGCCGACCAGCGGGACTTCCTCCACACCCGCCCCTACGTCAAGGACCTGGTCCGGGTGAAGCTGGCGGATCCGGCAGACCCCCACCCGCACTGGCTCGTGAGCTCGCGTCGCGCCACCGACCTGGCCGCAGCCATCACCGACATCGCGAAGGGACAGCGGTGAACATCCCAGTCGTCCTCGACTCGCCCGAACAGCTCCCCACCTACGCCCGCGCGGGCGATGCGGGCGCGGACCTGCGCTCCACGCAGGACATCACCATCGCACCCGGCGAACGTGCCCTGGTGGGCACCGGGGTGCGGGTCGCGCTGCCCGAGGGGCACGTCGGCCTGGTCACGCCCCGTTCGGGGCTCGCCGCCCGTACCGGGCTGAGCATCGTCAACGCGCCGGGGGTCATCGACTCCGGCTACCGCGGCGAGGTGCTGGTGTGCCTCGTCAACCTGGACCCCCGGCATCCCGTCGAGGTGTCCGCGGGGGACCGCATCGCGCAACTGCTCGTGATGCCCTTCGTCACCGCCAGTTTCACGCCTGTGCATGATCTGGACGAGACGGAGCGCGGCTCGGGTGGTTATGGTTCAACAGGTGTGGGTCACCAGATCCATGAACTGCCAGGGAGGCCAAACAAGTGATTTTCGGACGCAAGCGCAACGATGCCGCTGACGAGGAGCCCCGCGAGGACCTCGAGGTGGTCGACGAGGTCCTCGAGGAGGAGGATCCACTCGACGTCCCAGAGGCCGGCACGCAGGACGCGCAGGCCTCCGCCGGTGAGGAGCTCACCGAGGAGGCCGCGGCCGGCGAGGGCTCCGGCGCCAACCCCGAGGCGGGCAAGTGGCAGGAGTGGGACGCCGCCTTCGACCGCGACTGGGGACCCTTCGACATCGAGGAGGTGGACCTCGAGGCGGACGACACCAAGCGCCTGGACCTCGGGACCATCGTGGTCACCCCCTTCGACAACATGAAGATGCAGCTGCAGGTGGACAAGTCCAAGCAGAAGGTGCAGGCCATCCTCGTGGCCGACGGCGCCTCCGCCATCGAGGTGGCAGCGTTCGCCGGACCGATGCGCACCTCGCTGCTGCCCGAGATCCGCGACGAGATCATCTCCGCCACCGAGCGGGAGAAGGGCAAGGTGCAGGTGGTTCGCGGACCGTTCGGTGCCGAGCTGCGCCGCCGCCTGCCGGTCACCGACCCGAAGGGCAACGCCGCGATCCACGTCTCCCGCACCTGGCTCGTCAGCGGGCCCGGATGGGTGCTGCGCGGTGTGCTGATGGGCCGGGCGGCCCTCGAGCCCGACAACGAGGAGGCGCAGCTGACCCTGTTCGAGTTCTTCAGCAACCTCGTGGTGCGACGCGGTACCAGCCCAGCTGCCCCGGGCAGCCTGCTGGCCATGACCGTGCCCACCGGGGAGAAGCAACCGGAGCAGTGATGCCTGAACGTCCCAGGAAGCCCCGCCGGTCGCTGGGCTCCCGGATTCGTCGAATCCTCTCCACCGCCGAGGAGCTCGAGGCGGAGGACCAGCAGGAGCGCGCCCGCGAGAGCGGCGCCCAACAGATCTCGGAGGCGGTTCCGCGTTCGGTCGTGAAGCTGCGCGGGACCATCTCGGCCATGACGGCGCAACCGGACTCCGGCTGGCTGGAGGCCGAACTGAGCGACGGGTCCGGCACGGTGAAGCTCGTCTGGATGGGCCACCGCCGGCTGGACTGCGTGGTACCCGGCACCGAGATTCTCGTCTCCGGCCGGCTGGCCGGTGACCAGTCCGGCAAGGTCATCTACAACCCGGACTTCGAGGTGCTCCTCTAGCGTCCGGGGTGCTCCGGGGGTGAGTCCTCGAACATGGTGGCCAACTCGGCCTGGGACTCCTGGCCCACGATGAACAACATCTCGTCCTCGCCCTCGAGCGCGCCGTCGGCCTCGGGGACGATGGGGACGCCGTCGCGGATCATCGCGACCAGAACCACGTCGGCGGGGAGCTCGAGGTCGCGAACGCGGCGCCCGACGAAGGGGCTGGTGGCGGGGAGCCGGATCTCCGAGAGGCTCGTGGTGGAGCGGTTGAACGTGAACAGCCGCACCAGCTCACCCGTGGAAACCGCCTCCTCGACCAGGGCGGACATGATGCGCGGGGTGGACACTGCGACGTCGACCCCCCAGACCTCGTCGAACATCCACTCGTTGCCGGGATGGTTCACGCGGCCGACGGTGCGCGGCACCCCGAACTCGGTCTTCGCCAGCAGCGAGTGCACGAGGTTGGCCTTGTCGTCGCCAGTGGCTGCGATGGCTACGTCACAGTTCTCGATCTCGGCGTTCTCGAGGCTCTCGAGCTCGCAGGCGTCTGCCTGGAACCACTCGGCGCCGGGCACTGAGTCGGGCTTGATGGAGTGCGGGTCCTTGTCGATGAGCAGGACCTGGTGGCCGTTCGAGATGAGCTCACGGGCGATGGAACGTCCGACGTTCCCGGCCCCGGCGATTGCGACGCGCATGGGTCCTCCTACTGGTGCTTCGCCGGTGGGACGGCGAAGACGGTCTCGATGTCCGAGGTGCGCTCGGTCTCGCACCCGACGAAGATGGTGTCGCCGTCCTGGTAGACGGTCTCGCTGTCGGGAACCATCCCCTTGCCCATCCTGCAGATGAACGGGATCGGGGCATGCGCCGCCGCGGAGAGGTCCCGGACCCGTTTGCCGACCCAGCCGCTGTGGACGAACACCTGGATCAGGCGGACCTCTCCGGACGCGTCGCGCCAAACCGGCTCGCTGCCCTCGGGCAGGAGCCTGCGCAGTACCTGGCCGACGGTCCAGCGGACGGTGGCCACCGTCGGGATGCCCAACCGCTCGTAGACGGTGGCGCGGCCCTGGTCGTAGATGCGCGCGACGACGTTGTCGATCGAGTAGCCGTCGCGCACGACGCGGGCGGCGAGGATGTTGGAGTTGTCGCCGCTGGAGACTGCCGCGAAACCGTCGGCGTTGCGGATCCCCGCAGCCTCGAGCACCTCACGGTCGAAGCCGACCCCCTTGACGGTGATGCCCTGGAAGTCCGGCCCGAGTCGACGGAAGGCCTCCACGTCGACGTCGATGACCGCGACGCTGTGCCCGCGCTTCTCCATGCCGCGGGCCAGCATGGCGCCCACGCGCCCGCAGCCCATGATGACGATGTGCACGAAACCGCCTCCTTCCAGCCCGGCGAGGGGCTGTGCTCATCCTATCCAGCACCGGACTCCTCGTGCTCGGTGCAGCGGGTCTACCGTGTGCAGGTGAAGATCCTGTCCGGACTCAAGCGTCTGGTGGTGGGGAGACGGCTCCCCAACGAACGGCTGGGGGAGACCCTCCTGCCCAAGCGCCTCGCGCTTCCCGTGTTCGCCTCGGACGCCCTGAGCTCCGTCGCGTACGCACCCGACGAGATCCTCATCACCCTCTCCCTGGCCGGGATGGCGGGCTACCTGTTCTCGTGGCAGATCGGGGTCGCGGTGGCCGTGGTGGTCGCAGTCGTGGTCTGGTCCTACCGCCAGACCGTGCACGCCTACCCCTCCGGGGGCGGTGACTACGAGGTGGCGGCCGCCAACCTCGGACGCCCGGCCAGCCTGACCGTGGCGTCGGCCCTGATGGTGGACTACGTCCTGACCGTCGCGGTGTCGGTCTCGGCGGGTGTGATCAACGCGAAGGCGATGTTTGGCTGGATCGACGGGCACGAGGTGGTCATCGCGGTGGGGGTCATCCTCGTGCTGACCGTGATGAACCTGCGCGGGGTGCGGGAGTCGGGTGCGTTCTTCGCGTTGCCCACCTACGTGTTCATGGCCTCTATGCTCCTGATGATCGGCATCGGGCTGTTCCGGATCGTGGTCCTCGGGCAGGAGTTGCGAAGCGAGACCGCCCACCTGGTCGTCGTCGCGCCGGAGGGGGCGCGGGAGGCGGTCGGGTGGGCCCTGGTGGCAGTGATCGCCCGGGCGTTCTCCTCCGGGTGCGCCGCCCTGACGGGCGTCGAGGCCATCAGCAACGGCGTCCCGGCCTTCCGGGAGCCGAAGAGCCGACACGCCGCCACCGTGCTCGGGATGCTCGGGGTGATTGCCGTCGTGATGGTGCTGGGGATCATGGCGCTGGCGAACCTCACCAAGGTGCACCTGATCGACGAACTGACCGGGGCACACTACGTTGACCCCGAGGGCGGGACCATCCACGCGGCCGCGGTGACGGTGATCGGACAGCTCTCGCGCGTCGTCTTCGGCGACTGGCTGATGCCCGCGTTCTACGTCGTGGTCACCGCCACCATGTTGATCCTGTTCCTGGCGGCCAACACCGCCTTCAACGGCTTCCCGAGCCTGGCCAACATTCTGGCCAGGGACGGCTTCCTGCCCAAGCAGCTGCACTCCCGGGGCGACCGGCTGGCGTTCTCCAACGGCATCGTGAGCCTCGCCGTCACCGCGATCGTCCTGGTCTGGGTCTTCGACGCCTCCGTCACCGCACTCATCCAGCTCTACGTGGTGGGGGTGTTCATCTCCTTCACGATCGGCCAGACGGGCATGGTGAGGCACTGGAACCGGGCACTCGTCGGGGAGACCGATCGTGCGTTGCGACGCCGCATGCTCCGTTCCCGCGCAGTCAATGCCGTCGGCGCGGCGATGACCGGAGTGGTGCTGCTGGTGGTGCTGGTGTCCAAGTTCACCCACGGGGCGTGGATGGCACTCGTGGCCATGGCCGCGATGTACACGCTGATGACGCTGATCAGTCGCCACTACCGCAGCGTCGCCGAGGAGGTGGCACTGCGCGAGGACTCCGACCGTGCGCTGCCGAGCCGGGTGCGGGCGGTCGTGCTCGTCCAGGAGGTGAACCTGCCGACGGCGAAGGCGATCAACTTCGCCAAGGCAAGCCACAGCAACAGCCTGAGCGCGGTGGTCGTCGCGGTGGACCCTGACGCCACCCGGCAACTGGTGCAGGAGTGGGGGTCGGAGGACTTCGGCATCCCCCTCACCGTGGTGGCCTCGCCGTACCGGGAGATCACCGGCCCGTTCATCAAGTACGTCTCCGAGCTGCGCACGTCCAACCCGCGCGACGTGGTGGCGGTCTACATCCCGGAGTACGTCGTGGGCCACTGGGGGGAGGCGATCCTGCACAACCAGACCGCGCTGTTCATCCGTACCCGGCTGCACTTCATGGCAGGCGTGATGGTCATCAGCGTCCCCTACCAACTCCGGTCGTCCACCTCCGCGCGGGAACGCGCCCGCAGGGCCTCGCGCCCGCGGATGGGGTCGCGGAAGGAGTGAGCGGGTACGCTGCCGGGGCGAGGCTCGGAACTGGGAGGTGGGGCGTGGGCGCCGTGGAACTGGAACTCGAGCGCGTCGCGCACGGCGGCAGCGTCGTCGGCCGCGTGGGCGAGAAGGTTGTCTTCGTCACCGGCGGCCTTCCGGGTGAGTTGGTGCGCGCGGAGGTCACGTCCACCTCCAAGCGGTTCGACCGTGCACGGGTGGTGGAGGTCCTCAGGCCCGCCCCTGGCCGGGTGGTGCCCCCCTGCCCGATCGCCGACGAGTGCGGCGGGTGCGACTGGCAGCACGCGTCCGGGGAGACGCAGCTGGAGCTGAAGACCGCCGTCGTGGCGGAGTTGCTGCAGCGGATGGCGGGGATCGAGTGGACCGGCCGGGTGCAGTCCGTCGGCGTGGCCACGGGGTCCCGGTCACGGATGCGCTACGGCGTGGCGCCCGACGGCTCGGTGGGCCTGCGCGGACGCCGCAGCCGGGAGATCGTCCCGCTCCCGCCGGTCGGCTGCATGGTTGCCGCTCCCGGTCCGGACGTCTCGGAACTGCGTCGGCTGGCCCGCGGCGCCCAGGAACTCGAGGTGGCCAACGCCGACGGCGCGGTGACGGTGCTCGCCGACGGTCGTCCCAGGGTCGGTGGCCGGACGGTCACCCAGCGCGTCCGCGACCGGGAGTACACCGTCTCGGCGAACGGGTTCTGGCAGGTGCACCCCGCCGCCGCGGAGCTGCTGACCGGTGCGGTGCTGGCCGGCCTGGCGCCCGAGCCGGGGGAGAGCGCACTGGACCTGTACTGCGGCGTCGGGCTGTTCGCGGGCGCCCTGGTGGATGCGGGCTGCGACGTGCTGGGGATCGAGCTCAGCCGCGACGCGATCGCCCACGCCAGGCGGAACGTGCCCGAGGCCGAGTTCATCGCCGCGCCTCTCGCGCGCGCACTGGACCGATTCCCGACCCACGCGGACCTGGTGGTCCTGGACCCGCCCCGCAAGGGTGCTGGCGCAGACGTCGTCGCCCGGGTG
Source organism: Tessaracoccus rhinocerotis (assembly GCF_007197885.1). GTDB lineage: Bacteria > Actinomycetota > Actinomycetes > Propionibacteriales > Propionibacteriaceae > Arachnia > Arachnia rhinocerotis. The sequence continues at coordinate 12,464 of NZ_VKKG01000001.1, read as the reverse complement.
GCCGCGCTGGGGGCGCGTGCCGTGGCCTACGTGGCCTGCGACCCGGCCGCCCTCGCGCGGGACCTCGCCACCTTCGCGGGGCTCGGGTACTCGGCGGTCCGCATTGACGCCTGGGACCTGTTCCCCATGACCCACCACGTGGAGTGCGTGGCGATCCTGCAGCGCTGAGGGACTTGTCCCCCTAGACTCTTGACAAAGTTTGAAACGGCAGTCGGGAAATGATATCTTGACGTCAAGACAATTCAGAGGAGAGCGATGAGCGTCAACAGCTTCGGGGCCAAGTCAAACCTGGAGGTCAACGGCACCTCCTATGAGATCTTCCGGTTGGACGCGGTCCCCGGTCACGAGAAGCTGCCCTTCAGCCTGAAGGTGCTCCTCGAGAACCTGCTCCGCACCGAGGATGGCCAGAACATCACGGCCGATGACATCAAGGCACTCGGATCCTGGGACGCGACGGGCGACTCCGACCACGAGATCCAGTTCACCCCCGCCCGCGTGATCATGCAGGACTTCACCGGTGTGCCCTGCGTGGTCGACCTCGCCACCATGCGCGAGGCCATGGTCGACCTCGGCGGCGACCCGGCCAAGATCAACCCGCTCTCGCCCGCCGAGATGGTGATCGACCACTCGGTCATCACCGAGGTCTTCGGCATCGCCGGCGCCTTCGAGGCCAACGTGGACATCGAGTACCAGCGCAACCGCGAGCGCTACCAGTTCCTCCGCTGGGGCCAGACCGCCTTCGACGACTTCAAGGTCGTTCCCCCGGGCACCGGCATCGTCCACCAGGTCAACATCGAGAACCTGGCCCGCGTGATCTTCCCGCGCACCGTCGACGGCGTGCTCCAGGCGTACCCTGACACCTGCGTCGGCACGGACTCCCACACCACGATGGTCAACGGCTTGGGCGTCGTCGGCTGGGGCGTGGGTGGCATCGAGGCCGAGGCCGCCATGCTGGGCCAGCCCGTGTCGATGTTGATCCCGCGCGTGGTGGGCTTCAAGCTCACCGGCAAGCTCCCCGAGGGCACCACCGCGACCGACCTCGTTCTCACCATCACCGAGATGCTGCGCGAGCACAAGGTCGTCGGCAAGTTCGTCGAGTTCTACGGCGAGGGCGTCACCGAGGTGCCGCTGGCCAACCGCGCCACGATCGGCAACATGAGCCCCGAGTACGGCTCCACGATCGCCATCTTCCCGATCGACGACAAGACCATCGACTACATGCGTCTCACCGGTCGCGAGGAGGACCAGTTGGCCCTCGTGGAGGCCTACGCCAAGGAGCAGGGCCTGTGGCACGACCCCGCGGTCGAGCCGGTCTACTCCGAGTACATCGAGCTCGACCTGTCCACCATCGTGCCCTCCATCGCGGGCCCAAAGCGTCCCCAGGACCGCATCCGGCTCGACGAGTCGCGCGTGGCGTTCCGTGAGGCCGTCGCTGCGTTCGTCGGCGAGCCCGGTCACCACGACACCGAGTACAGCGGCTACGACGCCGCCGTCGAGGGCAGCATGGTCGCATCCGATCCCACCGGCCCGGACTCGCACCTGGTCGACGAGTCGCCGGCCCCGGCGGACCAGGGCCACTCCGGCCTGAAGCGTCGCGTGCGCAAGCTGGTGCCAGTCGAACTGCCCGACGGCTCCGAGTTCGAGCTGGACCACGGCGCGGTCACCATCGCCTCGATCACCTCCTGCACGAACACCTCCAACCCGAGCGTCATGCTCGGCGCGGCGCTGGTTGCGAAGAAGGCCGTCGAGAAGGGGCTGAACCGCAAGCCGTGGGTCAAGACCTCGCTGGCACCCGGGTCCCAGGTGGTCACTGACTACTACGAGAAGGCCGGCCTCACCAAGTACCTCGATGCCATCGGCTTCAACCTCGTCGGCTACGGCTGCACCACCTGCATCGGCAACTCCGGTCCGCTGATCCCGCAGGTCTCCAAGGCCATCAACGACCACGACCTCGCGGTCTCCGCGGTGCTCTCGGGCAACCGCAACTTCGAGGGTCGCATCAACCCCGACGTCAAGATGAACTACCTCGCCTCGCCGATGCTCGTCATCGTCTACGCGCTGGCCGGGACCATGGACATCGACCTGTTCAACGACCCGATCGGCCAGGACCAGGACGGCAACGACGTCTTCATGCGCGACATCTGGCCCACCCAGGCCGAGATCGAGGAGGTCGTCGGGTCCTCCATAAACGCGGACATGTTCACCGAGCGCTACGCCGACGTCTTCCGCGGCGACGAGCGCTGGCGCGGCCTGCCCACGCCGGAGGGCAAGACCTTCGAGTGGGAGGACGACTCCACCTACGTCCGCAAGCCCCCGTACTTCGAGGGCATGCCGGCCAAGCCGGAGCCGGTCGCCGACATCGAGGGCGCCCGCGTGCTGCTGAAGCTCGGCGACTCGGTCACGACGGACCACATCTCGCCGGCAGGTGCCATCAAGGCGGACTCCCCGGCGGGCAAGTACCTCACCGAGAACGGTGTGGACCGCAAGGACTTCAACTCCTACGGCTCGCGCCGTGGCAACCACGAGGTCATGATCCGCGGCACGTTCGCCAACATCCGCCTGCGCAACCAGCTCGCACCGGGGACCGAGGGTGGCTTCACGCGTGACTTCACGCAGGCCGACGGCCCCGTCAACACCGTCTACGACGCGTCGATCAACTACGCCGAACAGGGCACCCCGCTCGTCGTGCTGTCCGGCAAGGAGTACGGCTCCGGGTCCTCGCGCGACTGGGCCGCCAAGGGCACCTCGCTGCTCGGCGTCCGGGTCGTGATCGCCGAGAGCTACGAGCGCATCCACCGCTCGAACCTCATCGGCATGGGTGTCCTGCCCCTCCAGTTCCCGGAGGGCGAGACCGCAGACTCGCTGGGCCTCACCGGCGAGGAGACCTTCTCCTTCACCGGCATCACGGGGCTGAACGAGGGCCGCACCCCGAAGACTGTCAAGGTGGTCGCCACCAAGGGCGACGGCAGCGAGGTCTCCTTCGACGCCGTGGTCCGCATCGACACCCCCGGGGAGCGCAACTACTACCTCAACGGCGGCATCATGCAGTACGTGCTGCGCAACCTGGCAGCAGCCGCCTGAGAGCTGGCGGCGGGGCGTCCTCGGGGCGCGCCGCCGGCCCGGACGACCCGACACGCCGCGTGGGATCGGGGGAGGGGGAACATGCCCCCTCTGCCCGCATCCGCGCGGTGTGTCGCGTCGTGGAGGTCTTCTACACGACTCGCCGGGAGGACTGGACGGCGACGGGGGAGAGGGTGTCTAATCGAACACATGTTCGATGAAGACGAAGTGATACGGGTCTACGTCCCGCCAGGTTGGCCAGCCGCGGTGCGGCCGCCCGGCGCACCCGGCTGGCTGAAGACGGCGACGGCGTTCCTGCTGGACTGCTGCCCGCCTGAGTACCGCGGCTACCCGGTGGTGCTGCGCCACCCCGTGGTGCTGGCCAGGTTCGCGAAGGAGTTCGTCACCGGGCAGTTGGCTGCCACGCGCGGCAACCTGGCGGGCCTGCGACCGGACCTGGCGGGCGTCGTCGACACCTCGACGGCCGACGCCGTGGCCTCCGTGCTGCAGCAGGAGGAGGCCAGGCTCGTGCGGGTCGCGAGGGCGGTCTCGCTGGTGGAGCAGGCGCTGCGGGATGTGCGTTTCGTGCCCAAGCTGTGAGTGACGGCTGGAGGAAAGCCCTACTATGGAACGCATGTCCCTCCTCGACGACGTCCGCACGCCCAAGGACCTCCGAGCGCTCTCCAAGCGCCAGTTGGTCTTGTTGGCGGACGAGATCAGGAGCTTCCTCGTCACCAAGGTGAGCCGCACCGGCGGCCATCTCGGACCCAACCTCGGCGTGGTCGAACTTACGCTCGGACTGCACCGCGTGTTCGACTCCCCGAACGACCCGATCATCTTCGACACGGGCCACCAGAGCTACGTCCACAAGATCGTGACGGGCCGACGCGACGGCTTCGACGAGCTGCGGCAGTCCGGCGGCCTGTCCGGTTACCCGAGCCGCGCCGAGTCGGAGCACGACTGGGTCGAGAACTCGCACGCCTCCACGTCGCTGTCCTGGGGTGAGGGGCTCGCCAAGGGTTTCAAGCTCCGCGGTGAGGACCGCACCGTGGTCGTGGTGGTCGGCGACGGCGCCCTCACCGGCGGCATGGCCTGGGAGGCGCTGAACAACATCGCCATCCACGAGGACCTGAAGATCGTGATCGTCGTCAACGACAACGGCCGCTCCTACACCCCCACCGTGGGCGGTCTCGCCAAACACCTCGCGCACCTGCGCACCGACAAGCGCTACGAGCGCACCCTGAGTTTCATCAAGCGCCGCGTCACGGGCCTGCCGCTCATGGGCCAGACGCTCTACGACCTCCTGCACGGCGTCAAGACCGGCGTCAAGGACATCGTGGCGCCGCAGGGCATGTTCTCCGACCTCGGCATCAAGTACACCGGCCCCATCGACGGCCACGACATCACCGCGGTCATCTCCCACCTCGAGGCCGCACGCAGCTACGGCGGTCCGGTGATCGTGCACGCGATGACACGCAAGGGCAAGGGCTTCCGGGCGGCGGAGGAGAACGAGGAGGACCAGTTCCACGCCGTCGGCAAGATCAACGAGTTCACCGGCGAGCCGCTCTCGGCCTCCGTGCAGGCCACCTGGTCCGACGCATTCGCCGAGGCCATGGTGCAGATCGGCCGGCGACGCACCGACGTCGTGGCCATCACCGCCGCCATGCTCAACCCCACCGGCCTGGGCCGCTTCGCAGCCGCCTTCCCAGACCGCACGTTCGACGTCGGGATCGCCGAGCAGCACGCCGTCGTCTCGGCCGCCGGCCTCGCCGCAGCGGGGCTGCACCCCGTGGTGGCCCTCTACGCCACCTTCGTGAACCGTGCCTTCGACCAGGTCCTGATGGACGCGGGGCTGCACGAGAAGGGCGTCACCTTCGCCCTGGACCGCGCCGGAATCACTGGCACCGACGGCGCCAGCCACAACGGCATGTGGGACATCTCCCTGCTCGGGCTGGTGCCCGGACTGGAGATCGCCGCCCCGCGAGACCAGCTTCGTCTCGTCGACGCGCTGGACCGTGCGGTGACCGTCGACGACCGCCCCACCGTCGTGCGCTACTCGAAGGAGCGGCTCCCCGACGTGCTGCCGGCGGTTACGCAGCACGGCAGCGGACGCGACCAGGTGGACATCCTTCGCCTCGACCAGGAGCCGGAGGTCCTGGTGGTCGGCCACGGCCAGTTCGCCGGCATCGGCATGGAGGTGGCCGCCCGACTCTCGCGGCAGGGGATCTCGACGACCGTGGCGGACCCCCTGTGGTGCGTCCCCGTCAGCCCCGAGCTGGTGGCGTTGGCCAGAGGGCACCGGCTGGTGGTCAGCATCGAGGACAACCTGCTGCAGGGAGGCCTGGGCGAGCGCCTGCGCGGCGTGCTCGCCGCAGCCGCCGACGGCGCGGAGGTTCCCGTGATGGCCTTCGGCATCCAGCAGGAGTTCCTCGCGCACGGCTCCCGCGACGAGGTCCTGTCCCGGCTGGGGCTGGACGCCCGGGAGATCGCGCGCCAGGTGCTGGAGCGCGCACTGGGCCTCGAGGGCTCAGTCGGGGATGACCTCGTCGAGCAGGGGGCCGAGGAACTCGACCTGCCAGGGACGGGCGCCACGACGCAGCAGTGAGGCAGTCAGGTCCTGGTCCTCGCGGTGGTGGTAGACCACCTCCTGGAGCACCGCCGGCGGTGCGATCAGACTCGGCTGGAGGCTGATCTCGCAAGCCAGCTCGTCAACGGCCGGCCGGACGCGCGCCCACAACTCAGCCGCCTCTGGGTTGGTGCGGTCCCAGTTCTTGGGGTGGGGGATTCCCGTCGACGGCGTCCGCCGAGCCGGGTACTGGGACGCCCTCATCCCCGCGACCCGTTCGAGTGCCCTGACCCAGTTGGTCCGGTAGCGCTGCGCCCCACGATGGCGGAAGCCGCCGATCTCGGAGACCTCCGCGGCGCCGGGGATCGGCGCGTCGCCCTTGGCGCGGGTGGCGATCTCGAGGATCGCCGAGTCATGCAGGATGCGGCCGGGCGGCCGATCGCGGTCCCGGGCGATCTGGTCGCGCTCGAGCCACAGCTCCCTGGCGATGGCGAGTTGCTTGGAGGTGCGCAGGGACGTGATCCCACTGAGGCGGCGCCACGGGTCCTGCCGAGGCTCCGGCTCACGGCTGAACTGCTCAAGAGTGGCGGCGAACTCCTGCTCGGCCCACTCGATTCGGCCCATCGACTCGAGTTCCGCACGCACCACCTCGGCGAGCTCCAGCAAGTAGTCCACGTCCAGCGCGGCGTAGATCAGCCAGTCCTCCGGCAAGGGGCGAGTGGCCCAGTTCTGCGCCGAGTGCGCCTTGCGCAGCGCGATCCCGAGCTTGGTCTGGAGGAGGGCGCCGAGGCTCACCGACGGCTCACTCAGCAGCCTGCCGCCCAACTCGGTGTCGAAGAGCCGCGCAGGCCGGATGCCCACCTCCCGCATGCAGGGGAGGTCCTGGCTGGCAGCGTGCACCACCCAGGTGGAGTCACCGCACACCTCGACGAGTTCGTCGAGCTCGGCCGGGCCGCCCTCCTCGAACGCGACGGGGTCGATCAGCCACGTGCCCGCACCCTCCCGACGGATCTGCAGCAGGTAGGCCTTGGGCCAGTAGCGGTGCCCGTGGGCGCGCTCCGCGTCGAATGCGACCGGGCCAGTGCCCTGCTCGAGCACATTGAGGCACTCGTCGTACATCGCCCACGTGTTCACCACCGGGCGCAGCGGCTCGCGGGACCGCTCCACGTAACCGCTCACGAGCGCCCCGGGAACTGCACGACGCCGGGCGGCAATGGTGGCCGACCGCCCACATGGCCGAGGAGGTCCTGCCAGGCGAAGAGGTGGCCGGTGAGTGGTTCCTTGTCGTCCAGCACGGGCGTCCAGGACGAGCGGATCTCGACGTCGGCCTGGTCCGCGGCGTCGCCCATCTCGCCGAAGCTCTTGCCGTAGGAGGCCGTGACCGTTCCGGCCAGCGCGGCGTAGCGGGCGCGGTGGAGCTCGAGCGCGTCGGTCATCCACGACCACGCCACCTCGGGCAGCAGCGGGTCGGCGACCATCTCGAGGTCGACCTCGGCTCTCGCGAAGGACACGACGCGGAAGGTGCCGTGCCACGCGTCGTTGCCAGCCGGGTCGTGCAGCAGGATCAGCCGGCCGGAGGAGACCTGCTCCTCGCCCTCGGTGAACTCAGCCGACAGCGCGACGGAGTGGGGCGCGATGCGTTGGGGGGAGCCGATCTCCTCGACGGTGATCCCCTTGCGCCAGGTCATGGCAGCCACTTCCGCCACGGCCCTCCGGAAGGCTGCGGGCGTGGTGCTTGAACGAGTTTCGGCCACGCAGGAACACTATTGCGCCGGACCGACATTGCCGGTGTGGCGCGCCGCACGGCGCCCTACTGGGACTTCGGCGTGAGCGTGAGGCTCACGGAGTTGATGCAGTAGCGCAGGTCCGTGGGGGTGTCGTAGCCCTCGCCCTCGAACACGTGTCCGAGGTGACCGTCGCAGGCGGCGCAGCGGACCTCCACGCGGGGACGCCCGGGGATCGAGGTGTCCTTCAGGTAGCGCACCCGGTCCTCGGCCAGCGGCTCGAAGAAGCTCGGCCACCCGCAGTGCGAGCTGAACTTCTGGTCGCTGCGGAACAGCTCGGTGCCGCAGCCGCGGCACGCGTAGGAGCCCTCGGTGATGGTGTCGGTGTACTCGCCGACGAAGGGACGCTCCGTGCCGCCCTCGCGCAGGACGTGGTACTCCAGCGCGCTCAACTGCTCGCGCCAGCTGGAATCCGGCTTGCTGATGGGGGCGATGTGGTCAGTGCTCTCGGTGGACATGAATCCCTCCTTCTCCGCCCAGTCTATGCGGCCCGTCAGGAGGTGTGACTACGCTTCCTCCCATGGCGAAGACAGAAGCTGTGGAGATCGACGTCGACGGCCGCGCGGTGCGCCTGTCCAGCCCCGACAAGCTCTACTTCCCCGAACTCGGGCTGACCAAGCGGGACGTTGCCGAGTACGTGATCGCGGTCGGCGAGGGCATGCTCGCGGCGCTGCAGGACCGTCCCACCACCATGGAGCGCTGGCCGGGCGGGGTCGTGGAGGGGGCGGTGGTCTCCACGGGGCGCGGCAGCTGGGGCGATGCCTTCTACCAGAAGCGCACCCCCAAGGGCGCCCCGGACTGGGTCCAGCGCGCCACCATCACCTTCCCCTCCGGCCGTGTGGCCGAAACCGTCGCGCCCGCCGACGTCGCCACCCTGGTGTGGATGGTGAACCTGGGCACCCTGCGGTTCCACGCGTGGCCGGTGCGGGCATCCGACCCCGACGCGGTCGACCAACTCCGGATCGACCTGGACCCGCAGCCGGGAACGGACTTCGCCGACGCCGCGACAGCTGCGCTGGAGCTGCGCCAGGTGCTGGCCGAGGCCGGCCTCGAGGGGTTCCCCAAGACCAGTGGGGGTCGCGGCCTGCACGTGTTCGTACCCGTCTCACCGCTGGACTTCATCGACGCGCGGCACGCCACAATCGCGATCGGCCGGGAGCTGGCCCGTCGCATGCCGGACGCGGTGACCGTGAACTGGTGGAAGGAGGAGCGCGGGGAGCGGATCTTCGTCGACTTCAACCAGATGGCGCGGGACCGGCTGATGGCGTCTGCCTACTCGATCCGGCCGGTGCCGCAGGCCAGGGTCTCGGCGCCGCTGGACTGGGACGAGGTCCCCGACGTGTCACCCGAGGACTTCACGGTGCCCACCATGCTGGAACGGTTCGCGGAGCGCGGTGACGTCTGGGCGCCGTACCACGAGGCGGAACCGGGGGATCCCGGCGCAGTGCTCGAGTGGTACGAGCGGGACGTCGCCGATGGCGAGGGTGAGATGCCCTACCCGCCCGAGTACCCGAAGATGGAGGGCGAACCCCCGAGGGTGCAGCCGTCGCGGGCGAGGAAGCCCGCAGCCGACGACGAGTGAGTCAGTCCTCGTCGACGTCCTCGAACGGCTCCGCGTCCAACAGGTCCATGGCCGCGAACGCGTAGCGGGCCAGTACCAGTTCCACGAGGCGTGCGTCGTCGGTGATCGGGTCCCCGACTGCGATGGCCCCGGCACGCAGGGCGGCGTCCTTGTGGGCGCGGTAGAGGGGCCCGGAACTCAGGAACAGTGACCCGACCGCGATGTGGCGGCGGCCCTGTGCGCGGAGGGCACTGATCGCGGTGCCGCTGGCCCTGCCGGACGCGTCCCCGACGGCGAGCTGGACCGGAAGCTTGTGGTGCGTCGACCACTGCCGGGCGCGACGGGCGAGCAGGGACGTGCCGCGCACGTCGCCGCCCTCCGGCGCGGCCAGGACCAGGGCGTCGATCTCGACCGCATTGACGCGGTGCAGTGCCTCTCGGACCTTGTCGTCCAATACGTTCAGGAGTTCGGTTGCGGGACCGATCGGGCGCGCGATGACCACGTGCACGTTGCGGTTGATCCGCTCGACGGCGTCCCTGGCCTGGCTGACCACGGGGGAGTGGTCGGCCGCCGAGACGAGGTCGAGCGGGACGAGGGCGATCTCTGTGGTGCCGTTGCCGGCAAGCTGCTCCACGACCTCGATCACGCCGACGCCACCGACCTTCGCGGGTCCGAGGAGGCCCAGGCTCACGTCGAGATCGGGACGCAGGGCACGCAGCTTGGCGACGATGGAGTTGAGGGCCCTGCCCACCGAGGGGTCTTCGTCGCCGAGAGCCACGAGCACGATTGCGGGTGCTGCCACAGACTGCCTCCTCCCCGGATCGGTCCTGCTCCTCAAGACTTCTGTCCCACATCTTGGGACGTGGCGGAAGAATGCGCAACCTCGCGCGCAGAATCCGCCTGCAAAGCAGAAACCCCCGGCACTTCCTGCCGGGGGCTTCAGCACTGCGGTGGGCGATGGCGGTTTCGAACCGCCGACCTCTTCGGTGTGAACGAAGCGCGCTACCACTGCGCCAATCGCCCGTGCGGCTACAAAACTTAGCGCACCTCCACCCGAAAACCCAAGTCGGCACTGCGACAGTTCACCGACGGCGTCCCGAGAGGTCGCGACGGCCGCGGTTCCGAGCACCTCCCGAGGGTGGTTCCGAGTCCTGCAAGAGCCCTCTCCAGGGCCGATTTGGCATGCGTCGAAGGGCTGCGCTAGAGTTTTCCTCGCGCCGGAAACGGCCCCTGGCTGATAGGCTGGAGGTTCGCGAAAAGCGCATGCGGACGTGGCTCAGTTGGTAGAGCATCACCTTGCCAAGGTGAGGGTCGCGAGTTCGAATCTCGTCGTCCGCTCGGAGAATCCTCTCCCAGCTTCCCTGGTGGGGAGTTGAACCTCCACCGGGTGGAGTGGCCGAGAGGCGAGGCAACGGACTGCAAATCCGTGTACACGGGTTCAAATCCCGTCTCCACCTCGGGCGGTTGGCGCAGCGGTAGCGCGCTTCCCTGACACGGAAGAGGTCGCCAGTTCGATCCTGGCATCGCCCACCGAGAAACCCCTAGTCAAAGGGGGTTTCGAGGTACTTGAGAATCTGGCGTGAGAAACACTGCGCCAGTTACTGCGCCGGTTGCGAGGAATCGCGGCCGGCGCAGCGTCGTTCTCTGGGCGTTGCATCGTCACGGTTTCTCACCGGGAACGGGCAGGTCAATGACCGACCGAGCCGACACGGGAGACGATCCACATGCTCACACTCGCCAACGGCGCCCTGCGCCGTACCTGCCCACCCTCCTTCACACCACCAGGTCGCACCAGTTGCCACCAGACTCCACAAATGGGTGCAATGTGGAGGTTGCGGATGACTCCTGAGAGAGCTAGCCGCGTGGTGAGAGGAGGATTCGCGTTTGCCGCACACCCAGTGGGCATGACTGTTGACCGAGAGATCGTCCACCTCAACCAAGAAATGTCCGAGCTCGTCGAACGGATGGGATCCATCCAAGCTCGCCTCGCCGCCCTCGCATACCGCCGCAGCAGCGCCGACGGCCCCCAGCTGCTGTCCATCTCGAAGGCGGCCGCCAAGATCGGTGTCTCACCCGCCACGATGTACCGCATGGTCGATGCCGGCCAGGTCGACGTCATTGTCGCCGGATCAACGAGGAAGGTGTCCACTCGCTGGATCGAGGACTACGTCGCTGGCGTCGCCAAGACAGGCGAACGGCAATGAGCAGGCGTGCCGAGTACGGCGAGACGAGGATGACGCTGCGGGCCGACGGGTTGTGGCACGCGTACGTCTCCCTGGGAAACGACCCGATCACCGGTGAGCGCGTCAGGCCGCACCTGACATCGAAGACCAAGGCGGGGCTCCGGGACAGGATCACCCAGGTCAAACGAGACCACGAGATGGGGAAACTCGAAAACGGCGGCAGCATCCCCACCGAGCATTGGCTGCGGTACTGGCTCGGCATCATCGCCGCCAACCAGCGGGCCTCGACCTACGCCAGGAAGGAGTGGGCGGTGGTCAACTGGTGAGTATTCGAGGCTGACGGGGCCACTGGATATTGCCTCTGGGGGCCAGTGACATTGCGGTTGGGGGCCACCGGTGGCGCTGGTGGGGGCCGGGGGCCGTCCACCAGCGCCGGTCGGTCACTGGGTCGTGGCGGTGTGTTCTCTCATGTTGTGGTTGCCGGTGTCGATCCAGATGGTGTTGTGGACGATGCGGTCCATGATGGCGTCGGCGTGGACTCCGCCGCCGAGGCGGCTGTGCCAGTCCTTCTTCGCGTATTGGGTGCAGAAGACGGTGGAGGTGGTGTCGTCGCGGCGCTCGAGCAACTCCAGCAGCATGCTGCGCATGCTCTCGTCGGGTGGGTCGAGGAGCCACTCGTCGATCACGAGCAGGGTGAAGGCCGCGTATTTGCGGAGGAACTTCATCTGGCCCTGCGGTTTGTCCCGGGCCAGGTGCCAAGCTTCGGCGAGGTCGGGCATGCGGATGTAGTGGGCGCGGATCCGGTGCAGGCAGGCTTGTTTCGCCAGGGCGCAGCCGAGGTAGGACTTCCCGGAGCCGGTGAAGCCTTGGAACACGACGTTGTGGGATCGTTCGATGAACGAACACGTCGCCAACTGCGAGATGACACCCCGGTCGAGGCCTCGTTCCTCGACGAGGTCGAGACGGCGCAGATCAGCGGTGGGATAGCGCAGCCCCGCCCGGCGGATGAGACCGTCGACTTTGGAATGGGTGAAGGCTGAGTGTGCCTCGTCCACGATGATCCGGATCCGTTCCTCGAACCCGAGACCCAGCACCAGGGCCTCGTCCTGGGCTTGGAAGGCCTCCAGCAGCGGGGTGGCGCCCATCTCACGGAGTTTGCGTTTGGTCTCGATGTCCAAGCTGCTCATCGGCTGCTCGATTCTGCGTAGTAGTCGGCGCCGCGGACGTAGCCGCCGGCATCGGCGGGCTCTGGGATGGGTTGCTTGTCTTGCCCGGTGTCCAGGATCGGTCTGAGGTGGACGTAGCGAGGC